>OX638341.1 GCA_951812965.1 uncultured Pseudohongiella sp. | reverse complement strand
AGCATCAGTTGCGGACAAGGGCCAGGGAACTCGGCCTGCTCGGCGAAGAAGCGGTCGTACTTGTCGATTCCGAAGGTCAGCCGAGCCCACCCACTGACTATGTCGATCTCGTTGTTTTCGGCAGTTCCACCCGGTATGTCGATGGCAGACCGACCTGGATGAGCATGGGCGGCCGCAGGCAGGCGACGAACTTTGCCACGCCGGAGTGCGCGGCGCGGGTTTGCATTGTGGAAGCGAGAAGGGCCGGTTTCGCCGACGAAGTACCCTTGGATCGGGTTGAAGTCACCAGCGCGGAGAGCACGACGCTTTACCTTCCCGCGGGTAAGGATATCGTGGTCGATGTGATGGGATTGGATCGAAGCACGTTGGCGACGAGAAACCTGACCGTTCCGGAACCCTGAAGCGCCCGTTTCTCCGTGCGACTCGCCTCATGGGACACCGTCCTTTTCGGTACAGCTTAGCGCGATACTATCGGACAAAACCCGCCTGTCTGTCTCTCCGCGGGAGCGTTCGGTGATTGTTCCGCACTTGATAATGGATACCTCCCAATCCTTCTTCCCAGTAGATGATGAATTCGGCGCCCGGCATTGAATCCCGTACTTCAAAATGAAGCAACCGAATGTGGCCTGGCATCGCTGGCCATGGTGGTCCAGGGAAAAGAGTGGGTATCCTATGAATCGCTATGAATCACGGGGGAGGACGATTTCGCGCACTGATCGTGGTGGATATCTTCACTCGGGAAAGTCTGACCGCTGAGTTGGACAAGAGATTGCGAAGCGCCAACCCGCATGGGACACCCATTCGCCACTTCTGATGAAATGGCCGGAATCGGCTGCATAGACGACACCGTATGACGGTATGCTTTATTTTTAATGACCGATGTCGGATCCTGATCGGGAACTATGCTCGAATAGTCAGAAATCGGAAATGTTTTGCAATCCGTTTTCCATTTGAATGTGTTCTGCGGCGGTCGGGATAAACGCGCCGCGGGAACTATCTTCTTCTCGGGCGAATCCCGCCCGGGGATGCGTTCCTCTCAAGAATCTCAACTGGCATTATCCCACTGCAGATACTCAGGCAATCAAACAATGGGACACTCACTTGGCGAACCTGCATAAAAGGCTGGGCGGAACCCGCATAGCTGGTGTTAAGAGCAGATAGAAATGTCCGGTTCCCTAGATTCAGTTGCAATTTTCCGAATGCCAGCTCGATAATATGCTACCCAATTTAGTAAAGTTGCACCAAGTGAAAGATACATTACCAATGGAACACATTAACTCTTTCCTGACCCAGATAACCAGGGCGAAACTGATTCCTGCTTTATTAGCGATTAGCTTGATTGTAGGAGAGATTTTAAGTCAATTAATATATCTCATTGAGCCAGGGTACAAAACAGCGGAACCTACAACTGTAGAGACTGTAGAGGATGCATTTGGAGCTATTGAAACTCTTGAAATTGTGGGAGTAACGCCTTTTATTGATTTTGCTCTTATTTTTATTGTTTTTGCTCTTCTTTCTATGATGATTGCTTTTCTGGAAACGCTGATCTTCCAATTCATCCTCTTGCTTACAATAAAAAAGCTCTCAGATTGGATTACGAAATCAAGCAATTGGGCACATTCTTTTGTTATCACAAGTTTGATATTTTCCTTTTATCATGTGATGAACTATGATCAAAACTACTACTATGGATTATTGCACGCAATAATTGTACTTTTCCCATGTTTCTCCTTCACTCTTTTGGCCATAGTAGAGATCGAAAGAAGGGATGGACATCCAATTCTTGCCGTATCCACCTTGCATTTTTTGTACATCCTTGCAATTGGGATTGTAACACTTGTTAGTGAAGGATATTGATGGATAAGAGTTATATGAATCTCTCGATTTCCTGAAATTTTCTCTTTTCTCATCGTAAAAATATTTTGGTTGCGCAATTTTGAAACTTATCCTGCAAAGTGAAGCAACTGAGTGCGGCCTCGCGTCCAGCATCACGGCCACAAGATTGATCTGAACGCGATGCGCCAGAAGTTCGGCTCATCGCTCAAGGGGGCGCGCTTGCGCGACCTGATGAAAATCTCCGGGCAACTCATGCTTGCCCCGCGGGCCTTTCGGCTCGAACCCGAAAGACTGATTGTTCTATATAATATAAAATATATTTTACTTGACATTTGTCGGGAGGAAGTCTAAGTTGCAAGCGTTTTGATCATTTTGAGATTGCTCGAAATTTCGACTTGTATGGAAATCCAGCGCGCAAAATGGTTCAGAGCATGAAATGGCCTCGACCAAAAACTTTACCTGAAATAGCAGACTGCTCAGGGAGTTAGATGCTAAGGGAGCCGCACTATGACAGTAACCAACGAACAACCCTTATGTCCTCAACCTTCACGACATTGAATTTCCCAAGATCCGGGAACTCCGCGAAGCAGTCGTTCAAATGGTCAGGAGATTCCTAGATACCTTGGGACTGTTCACCGGGAGTCTGGATTTGATTGTCGATGAAGACGGGCATTATTGGTTCCTTGAGTGCAACCATGACGGACAATGGTTGTGGATGGATCCTGTCGTTGACGGCGCAATCTCGAAGGCGTTCGCAAGCGCCCTCGCCAGCCGTCTTGCTGCAACGGAGAGTCGCTAGTGAGGCCTTGGGCGGTTCCAGTATTGATAACGGTAGCCATGGTGGCCTGCCCGCCCGCGCAGACCGAAGCTGCTGAGGGCGAATGCGAGCCCGCCGCACTCTATAGATTGGCTATACAAAACTGGGCAACGAGCGTGTGGTTTTCGCTTGGCCGATTCCGCGAGCTCGAAAATGCATGTGGGTTCGAATCGAGTTCCTCCTCCTATTGGCATGACCGTGGACAGTTGGAGTCGATGGTCGGTAATCATGCGGCTGCATTGTCGTACATGGATGCGTATCGAGAATCCCGCCAGGATTCGCTGCAGGATTTCCCGTCGTCGGCCACGAGCATTCCGGCAGCAGAATATGTGATCGAGAGGGCGCGGAATCACCAAATCGTCATGGTGAACGAGCGACACCATGCGTCGACCGACAGACTGTTGACGATGGAGCTGCTGGCGCCGCTCGCGGAGCAGGGATTCCGGTATTTTGCCATTGAGGCTGGCTGGAACGGGGATCCCGTCAATACCCGCGGTTATCCGATTCCGCAGACGGGATACTACGTGAACGACGTTGTGTTCGCGGAAGTCGTTCGCTTGGCAATCGAACTCGGCTACCAGATCATTGCCTACGAGATTGAGGACGAGCAGCAAACTCCCGATGACCAGGACAGCACAATGAACGGTCAGGAGGAGCGGGACTGGTGGCAGGCGAAGAACATCACCACCAGAGTGTTTGACGTAGACAGCGACGCGAAGCTGCTCGTGCATGCCAGCTACTCTCACATTTTCGAATCCGGAACCTACAACTATGAGAGCATGGCCCACTTCCTTAGTCAGTTTACCGAACTCGATCCTCTGACCATAAGCCAAACGGAATATAGCGAACGATCGAGCCTCGAATTTGAGCATCAGTTGCGGACAAGGGCCAGGGAACTCGGCCTGCTCGGCGAAGAAGCGGTCGTACTTGTCGATTCCGAAGGTCAGCCGAGCCCACCCACTGACTATGTCGATCTCGTTGTTTTCGGCAGTTCCACCCGGTATGTCGATGGCAGACCGACCTGGATGAGCATGGGCGGCCGCAGGCAGGCGACGAACTTTGCCACGCCGGAGTGCGCGGCGCGGGTATGCATAGTAGAAGCGCGAAGGACCGGTTTCGCCGACGAAGTACCCTTGGACCGGGTTGAAGTCACCAGCGCGGAAAGCACGACGCTTTACCTCCCCGCGGGTAAGGATATTGTGGTCGATGTGATGGGATTGGATCGAAGTATGTTGGCGACGAGAAACCTGACCGTTCCGGAACCCTGAAGCGCCGGTTTCTCCGTGTTTATGCTGTTCTAGCTTTACTGATATTATTTTTGCTTTTGTTCTTTCTTTTCCGAGATGAAACTAAGGTTCTTGCATCATATTCTTTTGTATCATTATTTTTGTCCTTGTACTTCATAATTCGGATTACAGATGCATTATCAGAAATATTACATATCTAAGAGATGGTCATTTTTCTTGATCATAAATGCTTCAATACTCTTGGACATGTTGACAACTGTGATCGCTACTTATGGTGGTTTTGGATATGAACTGAATCCATTTTTTCAAGATATTTATAATCTAATAATTGTAAATCTCTTTATCATGCTTGTATCTTCCTTAATTTTTCTTTTGTTTTATCCAGATGAAAATCGCCTTTCTAACATAAGAAATATGTCATACAAGGAACTTATTGGAACTAAATTGAATAGCTCAATAATTAAGCTTTTCCATGATGAATATTCCAAATCCGTAATCACATATATAGTGTTGACATTACTGTTAACAAACTCCTTTGTCAAAATTTTTGCAGCATTAAGTAATATGATTGTCATTCTAACTGGATATGGATTTACATATATTTTTCACATTATAGGTAGTCTAATTTCAATCGAATTTAGTCAAGAAGTGTTGTATTTTTCCTTTTTCATATTTTCATTTAATTTTGGTTTCTTGCTATCTTTCTTCGGGATTAAGAAATATATTTGAAAGTCAGAAAAGTGGAATCTGTACTTCAAAGCAAAATTGCTGAGAATGATCTAGCTATGCTGGCAATAGTTTTTCAAAAAGCAACCCGCATGGGACACCCATACGCCACTTCTGATGAAAAGGCCGGGATCGGCTGCATAGACGACACCGTATAACGGTATGCCTTATTCTCAATGACCGATGTCGGGTCCTGATCGGGAACTATCTTCTTCTCGGGCGAATCCCGCCCGGGGATGCGTTCCCCTCAAGAATCTCAACTGGCATTGTCCCGCTGCAATTGCAATATCCAGACTAACGACCAGTCGTGTTTTTTTTGTTGCGCTATTGCTGTTGCATTATTTTAGATTATATATTATATATTCTACTCGGCTCAGATAGCGGTTCCGTATCGCAAGAGCAATGGTTCGGGTTCCCGATCCGGCGCCGCCTGTAACCACGGGAACTAATGGGGGCACTATTATGGGAAGGAAAGCAAAAATGACTGGCATTTATGCTCGACTGAAACATTTTCGGATTCGAACCGCGCTCGCATTGCAGATCGCGGCCGCCCTCGGCGTGGGACTGGCCGCGCCAGCCGTCGGTTGGGCGCAAGAAGACGCGCTCGAGGAGATTGTCGTTACCGGCTCTCGCCTGCTCAGGCGAGATCTCGACGCACCCAGCCCGGTCCTGGTCGTGACCGACGAATCAATCCGCAGCGCCGGCAACGTTACCATTGAGGAGACTCTGAACGAATTCCCGCAATTGGCTTCGGATAACACTTCCAGTGTGAATTCGGGCGGAGGATCCGGCATTCTTACCGCTGATCTTCGCGGTCTTGACGCGGTTCGCACGCTCGTTCTGGTGAACAGCCGCCGATTCGCGCCATCCGACTCGAGAGGTCTGGTGGATCTTACCAGCATTCCCGATGCGCTGATCGAGCGCGTCGAAGTTTTGACCGGCGGCGCGTCGGCGGTATATGGCTCGGACGCCATCGCCGGCGCGATCAACTTCGTCCTGAGAGATGATTTCGAGGGAATCGAAGCCGGCTATTATTATGGGGGAACGACCGCGAGCGACGCCGGAACCGAGAAGTACGATCTCACCATCGGCGGCAATTTCGCTAATGGCCGCGGCAACGCCGTCCTTAGCGCCTCGTACACCGACCGCAGCCAGGTTTTCTTCGCCGATCGGGATTACTCGGCGATCTCATTGTTCGAAAGCGGCGGGACACTGGTTCCCGGCGGGTCGAGCAACATTCCGGGCACGCGCATTTCATTCAATTCCGCCGGGCTCGCGAGGTTGAACAACCTGCCGTTCGATCCGGCCACGGCTTGTCCCGGCACGATCGGCGGCCTCCGCTTTGGCGACGCTGGAGCGATTCTGCCGTTTTGCGATCCCGAAGACCGCTTTAACTTCGCGCCGCTCAACTATCTGCTGCGGCCGCTGGAACGCAATCAGATCAGCGCTATTGGCCATTTCGATCTGCGCGACAACGTGACCGCTTACTCTGAACTCTTCTTCATGGAGAACCGCAATGAGTGGCAACAGGCGCCGAATGCCGGCGGCTTGCAGACCAGCGGCGCGCCCCGGGGAACCTACCTCATTCCCAACTATGCCAGCAACCCGGTTCTGTTCGCGCCGGTGCGCAACCTGTTGATCGACAATCCGGCAACCTTCGATCCCGATGGCGATGGGACCGCGGCGATCATCCAAACCGGCCGCCGATCAGTGGAAACCGGACCGCGCAATTACAAGTATGAGCGCCTTACCTACAACATGACGACCGGGTTGCGAGGCGACTTCGAAGCCTTGGGCAGCGTTTGGAACTGGGACACGTTCCTGCAGTTCCAGCGCGCCAAATCCAATGAATCCATTTCCGGCCAGCTTTCGAGCCTGCGCCTTGCGCTAGGTTCGGACGTCACCGTCGAGGACGGCGTCGCTCGCTGCACCAATGAGTTCGTTGGCTGCGTGCCGGTGAATTTTCTCGGCCTGAACTCGGTAACTCCCGAGGCGGCCGCGTTCATTTCGCCGACCCATGGCAACACCAACGTGCTGGAACGCAAAATCTACGGCGGCACGGTCACCGGTGAGTTGTTCGAACTGCCAGCGGGTCCCTTGGCGGTCGCTTTCGGATTTGAACGGCGCGAGGACGAGCATGACTTTCGTCCCGATACCGCGAGCCAGGGCGCTGAGTTTACCAGTGACATTCTGCTGCCGCGAAGATCTTCCCTCGAGCTCGACGAGTTTTACGCCGAGGCGCGAGTGCCCTTGCTCAGCGATATGGCCATCGCCGAGTATCTGGGGCTGGAACTCGCCATCCGCAGTTCCGACTATTCAACCAGCGGCCGGGTAACGACCTGGAAAGCCGGCGCCGAATGGGCGGTGAATGACTGGGTTCGCCTGCGTGGCGCCTACAACGTGGCCATTCGCGCTCCAAACCTCGATGAATTGTTCGACACGGTAACGATCGGCTTTTCCGCCGGCGACGATCCCTGCGATCAGGATCTCGGTCCGTCGGCCGCGCAGAGGCAACTCTGTGTCGAGCAAGGCGTGCTGGCGTCCGAGATCGACACATTCGACCAAATCAACGTGGGTTTCGGCGTACAGTCCGGAGGCAATCCGAATCTGACCCAGGAGGAATCCGACACCTGGACGATCGGCGCCGTCATCAGTCCGCCTTTTCTGGAAGGACTGAACCTGACCCTGGACTATTACGCCATCGAGATCGAGGATGCCATCGATCAGCTCAGCGCGCAGCAGGTTGTCAACAGTTGCTTCCGCACATTGGACAATAACAGCGACACTTGCCGGTCCATCAACCGCTTCCAGAACGGCCAGATTGATTTCGTTTCCGCCACGCTGAAAAATATCGCAACGCTGGAAGCGCGCGGCCTGGATTTCCAGGCGGACTATTCCTTTGACCTGCCCGGAGGGATGGCGTTTCTTGGCAATGGCGCGGCCATGCGCCTGCAGTTTATCGGTAGTTGGGCATTCAAGAACGAGCGTGTTTCCGAACCCGGCGAGCCAGGCCTCGATTGCCTTGGCCGCTTCGGCGGTTCCTGTTCGGGTTTCAATGTTTTCATGCAGCCGGAATCCAAACTGGTGTTTAACGCGACCTACGACAGCGGTCCACTCACAACCCGCTTCCAGCATCGCAACATCAGCGACTTCACGTTGTTCCCGGGCGCCGGCAATGTGGTTAAATCCGCCGCCGCCAGGAACTATTTCGACCTGAACGCCGATTACGCCGTCAACGATCAGCTTACGATTTTCGCGGGCATCGACAACTTGACCGACGAGGAGCCGCCGGTGCTTGGTTTCTCGCTAGCCGGCGATGCCAACGTGGATATCTCACTTTACGACGTGCTGGGCCAGCGATACTTCGCGGGCATACGTTTTCAGTTGTAGCACAACCGGTTGACAATTTCGTTGCCGGATAAGCGAGCGCCGATCCTCCCTGCCTCTTTGCGGATCGGCGCATTTTTTTTGCGGGGAACATGTAAAAATCACAATTCGTGGCGGTCATCGAATTTCATGACCGCCGGTCAAGTATCAATTTACGGGGATGCCAGCCAATGAAAAAGAACATGTTGTTCGTTCCGTTTTTCGTCCTGATCCACGGTATGGCGCTTGCCGCGGATGAGGCAACTCCACCGGCGGATCATGAAAATGACAATCAACTCCAGGCGGAGTCGGTATCGTCCCGGCATAGCGTGGAGATCGACGGGCGGACCATCGACTATACCGCCACCGCGGGACTTGACGTCATTCGCGATGATGACGGCGCCGGCATCGGCTTGTTTGGTTATACCGCCTATGTGCAAGACGGCGATGACCTCACAGATCGTCCGATTCTGTTTGCCTATAACGGCGGCCCCGGCTCCGCGTCGATCTGGTTGCATATGGGAGTGCTCGGTCCGCGGCGAATTCCGGTTGTTGACCTGGAAGTCACGGGTCCGCCGCCGTATGGTGCCGTAAACAACGAATTCAGTATCCTTGATGTCGCCGACCTCGTCATGATGGATCCGGTGGGAACAGGTTATGCCACCATCGAAGGCGACGGGCGGCCCGAGGATTTCTGGGGAGTAGACGCCGATATCGCCGTCGCTTCGCAGTTCATCGTCAACTACATAACGCGGAACGCCAGGTGGAAATCGCCGAAATTCGTGCTGGGAGAAAGCTATGGCGGCATTCGAACCGGCGGGGTCGCATACGAACTGCTAACCAGGTATGGCATGGGACTGAATGGCGTGATTCTGGTCTCCCCGTTCATGGACGCGGCGGCCGCGCGGGACCGATTCGCCATCGACCTGCCGCACGCGCTCTATTTGCCGACCCTGGCGGCGACGGCCTGGTACCACCATGCCATCGAGGATCGGCCGGACGATCTGGCGGCGTTCATCGCTGAAGTGGAAGCTTTCGCGATCAATGAATACGCGCCCGCGCTGATGCAAGGCGCCACATTGCCGGAGCCGGAAAGGAACTCACTGAAGACCAGGCTCTCGCGCTATACCGGCTTGAGTGAACAGTATTGGGAGAATTCCAACCTGCGTGTGCCCCACGCGCGCTTTACCCAGGAATTATTGCGCGACGAAGATATAACCGTCGGCAGGGTCGACTCCCGCTTCAAGGGTCGAAGTGTCGATCGGGTCGCCGAAAGCATGCGCTACGATCCTTTCGACGCCGCCGTGCGTCCCGCTTTCAAGGCTGGATTCATGCACTATTACGGCAACGATCTCGGTTTCAGCAAGGAACGCGATTACGCGGTCTCGGGCGGAATTTTCGAGAGTTGGGACTGGCTGCATACCATGCCGAACGGGCAGGAGACGCTGATTACCAATACCGCGGTCGATCTCGCCACGACAATGACGCTGTACCCGCCCATGCAAGTGCTGATCCAGCAAGGCTACTTCGACCTGGCGACGCCGCATTTCGTCCTTGAGTATGTTCTCAATCACATGGATCTCGATCAGGATCAGCGCGCTCGTATATCGGTGGAGATGTACGAGGCGGGTCACATGATGTATGTCCATCCGCCGTCACTAATGAAATTCAAGCAGGATCTGGCTGACTTCATCAGCGCCGGCGACGGCACTGATTGACACTGGCGGTTAGCCGGATTACGCCCGGTATTCCGCCACCGGTTCGCCAAGCACGTCGAAATCAGGTTCGATGCCAAGTCCCGGCGAGGCGCCGGCGGCCAGGCAACCGTTATCGCGAATCGGCGCGCCGGTGGCATTGCGGACTGTCACATAACTATTGAAATCCGTCGCCGAGAAGCGGCAGCGCGCCGGAGTCGAATGCGCGAGATGCGCGATGGCGGCGGTAATGATGTCGCCGCCCCAGCTATCTTCGATGGTCATGGGGATGTCGAGCGAAACACACAGATCGCGGATCAGGCGCGCTTTGCTGATTCCGCCGACTCTGGAAATCTTCAGGTTGATCGCGTCCATCGCCCCGTCGGAGCAGGCGCGCAGTAGCGCCTGGATGCCATCGATGTTCTCATCGAGTATGAATGGTAGCGCGGTGCGGCGGCGGATTGACAGGCAATGCTCGTAGGAGCGGCAAGGTTGCTCGAGATATACATCCACATCCGCGATGGCCTTCGCCACATACGCCGCATCGTCAACCCGCCAGCCGGTGTTGGCGTCGGCGATCAGCGTTTCGCCTGACCGCAGTACCTCGGCCGCCGCCCGGATCCGGCGGATATCCTCGGCCGGGTCGCCGCCGACCTTGAGTTGAAACTTGCGATAGCCCTGTTCGCGATATTGCGCGACGTTCACCGCCATTTCATCGGCGGACCGCTGACTGATCGCCCGATACAGCTCTATCGACTCCCCGTGCCTACCGCCGAGCAGATCACATAGCGGCCGGCCGCAGGATTTGCCGAGCAAATCCCAGCAAGCCATGTCGATAGCCGACTTGACATAGGGATGCCCCAGCAGGGTGGCGTCCATGACCTCGTTCAGCGGCCCGATGCCGGTGGCCTCCCTGCCGATTAGGCGCGGCGCGAGTTCGGCGATTCCGGCGCGGGCGCCGGCGGCGAAAGCCGGCAGGTAGAACGGACCCAGCGGGCACACCTCGCCGTAGCCCCGTATTCCAGTATCGCTGATGATCTCGACAACCGTACTGTCGAACACTTGCACATGGCGTCCGTCCGACCAGGTGTAACGACCTTCGGTCAGCGGCAAATCAACCTGGTAAACCCTGATTGCCTGAATTTTCATTTGCGGCGGCGGCCCATGCTTGCTACCCCAGGATGCCGCCGATGAAGATCACCGCGACAGCGACTGGCACGACATAGCGAATCAGGATACGCCAGATCCGGTATGCGGGGCCGTCCGAGAGCCCCAGTTCCTCGCGGATGCCTTCGCGGTCGGCGATCCAGCCGATAAAGATCGATATCAGGAAAGCGCCCGCTGGCAATAGCATATTGGACATGATGAAATCGAAGCTGTCGTAGATAGTCTTGCCCTCGAAGACACCGACGAACGAAAGCGGATGGAATCCGGCCAGGAGATTGAACGAAAAGACCGAGCCCAGGCCAAGCGCCCACATTGCCGCGCCGGATATCGCCGCCGCCGTGGCATGGCTGACATCGAGCCTGTCCTCGGTCCAGGCGACGACGGGGGCAAAGTTGCCGATGCACGAAGTGATCGCGGCAGCGATCAACAGCAGAAAGAAGATACTGCCAAAGATCCTGCCGCCTGGGAGATCGCCAAAGGCGATGGGAAGCGTTTGGAAAACGAGTCCTTCGCCCGAATCCAGCGGCAAGCCATGGGCGAAAACGATCGGAAATATGGCAAAGCCAGCCATCAGGGCAACCAGGGTATCGGCGCCTACCACGATGACTGCATTCTGGGGGATCGATATCCGCTGGTCGAGATATGAACCGTAAGTGATCATGACCGCCATGGCAATGCCGATGGAAAAGAACGCCTGACCCAGCGCCAAAAGCACGGTTCGGCCGGTCAGGCGGCTGAAGTCGGGCGTGAGCAGGAACTCGACCGCGGCGCCGAGATCGCCGACCGTTGCCGCGTAGATGACCATGACGATCATGCAGCCGAACAACGCTGGCATAAGCACTTTCACGGCGCGTTCGATGCCGGCGTTGAGTCCGAGCGAGTTGATATAGACAGTGAGGATGCAAACCACCGTGTGCCAGAACACCAGCCTCGACGGATTCGCCATCAGTTCCGCGAACATGGTCCTCGATTCCACTGCCGTAATCTGGTTGAAATCGCCGGCTACCCCCCGCACGAAATAGTCCATGGTCCAGCCGGCAACGGTGGTGTAAAAGAGCATCAGCATGAAAACCGCGAGCACGGCTATTCCTCCGACTCTTCCCCAGTTCGCGCTGGCGCCGGCCTGAACCGCCACGTCGGCTACGCTGCCGGAGGCGGAAGCGGTAACGCGTCCCCGCCGGCCGATCGCCCACTCAGACATGACCAGCGGCACGCCGATGCCGAAGGCGAACAGAAGATAGATCAGCACGAAAGCTGAGCCGCCGTTCTCGCCCACTACATAGGGGAAGCGCCAGATGTTGCCGAGGCCGACCGCGAATCCGACCGAAGCCATCAGAAAGGTGAACCGGGAAGACCAGTTTTCCGGCGCTGTTTGCGTGTTCGATACCGTCATTTCTCGATCCTTAAGTCGATCCGTTAACTGACCCTGGAGGCCTTGAACGAGTGCCCGGTGCCGTCGATCACCGTGACATCGACAATCGCGATGGGCTGCTGCGCCGCCGCAACGCCGACAGCGCCCGACGCCGCAAGCGCGATAATCGCGATTACGATGATTGCCAGGAGGCCGGTGCCGCGGCGGTATTGCATCAGGCCGAACTATCCTTTTCGTCCGCGATGGCGTCATCGATAGGACCGTCGCCAATATCGAACCAGATGGTTTTGGTTTCGCAATACTGGTCATGAGCCAACAGCGAATTGTCTCGCCCGCCGAAGCCGGATAACTTGTACCCGCCGAAGGGCGTCGCGGCATCGCCCTCGGAGTAGCAGTTGACCGAAACCGTGCCGGCCTGCAACGCCCGGGCGAAGTGGTGCGCCGTCGTTACGTTGGAGGTGAAAAGCGAAGCCTGCAGGCCGTAGCAAGTATCGTTAGCCACGGCGAGCGCCTGATTATCGGAGTTGACCTCGATAATTGCGAATACCGGCCCGAAAATCTCTTCCTTCGCGATCTTCATATCCGGTCTTACGCAGTCAAACAAGGTAGGCTCGATGAACAGGCCGCCGCCTGCCTCGATCGCGGATCCGCCCTCGATAATCTGCGCTCCTTCATTTTTGCCAGCATCGATATAGGCCAGGATTTTGTCGTAATGCTCATCACTGATGATCGCGCCCAGGCGATTTGCCGGATCCAGGGGGTCGCCGGTTCTCCATGAGCGCATCTGCTCGCGAATCCTGCCGACGAGGCCGTCCTTGACGTCCTTGTGCACAATCACTCGCGAATTGGCGGTGCAGTTCTGGCCCATGTTCCATAGGGCAGCGTAGGCGATTTGCCGGGCGGCATGATCCAGATTCGCCGCATCGGACAACACGACGGCCGGATTCTTGCCGCCGCACTCCAGCACTATGCGTTTGAGATTGCTTTGCGCCGAATATTCGAGGAACCGCCGGCCGACATCGGTCGAACCGGTGAACGAAACGACCTGTATGCCGTGGTGTCTGCCGATCGGCTCGCCGACATCTGGGCCTTCGCCAGGCAAAACGTTCAAAACGCCGTTCGGCAGGCCCGCCTCGGTGGCGAGCTCGGCGACGCGCAGGGCGGTCATGCTCGTCTGTTCCGCCGGCTTGACGATCACCGAATTGCCCGCGGAAAGGGCCGGGCCGATCTTCCAGGCAAGCATCATCAACGGGAAATTCCACGGCAGCACGCAGCCCACGACGCCGGCGGGTTCGCGAACCACGAGTCCCAGCGCATCATCGCCGGAAGGCGAAACCTGACCGTAAAGCTTGTCGGTCGCCTCCGCGTGCCATTTGAGGCAGTGCAAGGTTTCCGGGACATCGGTTACAGCGCACTCACGGATTGGTTTGCCCGACTCAAGACTTTCCAGCACGGCGAGTTCGTGGCGATGGCGCTTGATGAGCTTGGCGAGGCGGATCATCACCTCCTTGCGATCGCTCGGATGCATGCGCGACCAATCACCGCGGTCGAACGCCTCGCGCGCCTTGACGACAGCGAAATCGACATCCTCCGAGCCACATGCGGCAACTTTGCCAAGTACCGAGCCGGTAGCCGGATTGATCGAGTCCATGGTCTGGCCCGATCTCGGGCGCATGAACTTGCCGTCTATGTAGGCATTCACGGGCAGCGAAATGTCCGCGGCGATGGCGCGATATTCCTCAAATGTCAGGAGATCTGGCATGACTTACTCCTTTTCTTCCAGTATTGCCTGAAGCGTGGTTTCCGCAGTCTTGACGATTTGGAACACCTCCCGGCGAAGTTCTTTCTTCATCGGCTGCATTGGCGGTCTGACCGGCCCGCCGGGACGGCCGCGCAACTCGCAGGCGTACTTGACGCTTTGCAGGAACTTGCCGCCCTTCTCCAGGCAGTTCATAAGCGGCAGCAAAGCGGACATTATCTTGCGGCCTGTTGCAAAATCTCCTTCGAGTACGCATATCTCGTAGAAGCGCACCGCCTCGCGGGGAAAGAAATTGGCGGCCACCGATACCCAACTGCGCGCGCCCCAGACGAAGAATTCGAGCACCTGATCTTCGGAACCGGCGCTGAGTTGGAGTTGGGGATATTCGCGGGCCAGCATATGTATGCGATCAATCTCGCCGCTCGATTCCTTGATCGCGTGAAAATTGCTGCTCTGGGCAATGCGCTCAAGGAAAGTTTCCTCCATGGATACTCCGGTTCGGCCGGGGTAGTTGTAAAGGATGATCGGCAGGTTGGCGATGCGATCTATCTTCAGGCAATGCGCGATGAGTTCTTTCTGGCTCGGTAACGCATAAGGCGGCGCCGCCACCAGCAGCGCATTGACGCCCGCTTCACGCGCCGCCGCCGTCAGTTCATGGCAGCGATCAACCAGAAGGTCATTGACACCGGCGATCACGGGGATTCGGCCTGCCGTGCGGTCTACGGCAAACTTGAATTGTTCGATTCGTTCCTGCTGTGTAAGGGAGAAGAATTCGCCCGTGGATCCGCCTACAATGATGCCGTGGACACCGTTGTCTGCCTGCCAATCGATAACATTCCCAAACGAATCGAAGTCGATGGATAAATCTTCCCTGAACGGCGTAATTATCGGCGTGTAAATGCCCTCGAATCGCATCTCATTTCCCCGGATCCGTTTACCTTCATAGTCGACAGATCCCTGCTTGTATATCTAACATAATGATTTGGAAGGATTTTTCGAGTTAGCTGGTGACGGCTACTCAATCAAGAATACATTATATAATATACTATGTGCGTATGCTTCAAAGAGTCTTGTCCGATGCGAAGCAATACGGAGGCGACAGGTCGATCGCAACGCGAAGCGGCCGTGAAACGGGTGTCCGATGCATCGTTCGGGGACGATTGTCGACGCCAACACGCGGCGGCTACGCATAATCGAGCAGCTACGCGCTTTGGCGCAAGACAACGAGGAGGTTCATCCTTGCTCCAGACCTCGTTCCGACCAAATCAGACGTTGAACCGGAAATAGATGACATCGCCGTCCCTGACCTGATAATCCCTGCCTTCAAGCCGCCATTTGCCGGCTTCCCTCGCGCCGGCTTCGCCATTGTGCAACACGAAATCGTCGAAAGAAACCACTTCGGCGCGGATGAAGCCGCGTTCGAAATCGGTATGGATCACGCCCGCCGCGGCCGAGGCGGACGTATCGCGGCGCACGGTCCAGGCGCGCGCTTCCTTCGGGCCGGCGGTAAAGAAGGTTTGTAGGCTCAGCAGGCGGTAGGCGGCGCGAATGACCCTGTCAAGGCCGGGCTCGTCCATGCCGAGATCCTGCAGGAAATCGAGTTTTTCCTCGTCGGCGAGTTCGGCGATCTCGGCTTCGAGCTTGTTGCAGATCACGACGATTTCGGCGCCTTCAGATTCGGCTATAGCGCGTACCGCGGCTACATGCGGATTGCCTTCGAAGCCGTCCTCGTCGACATTGGCGATATACAGCACCGGCTTGGCGGTCAACAAATGCAGGTCGCGCAGATTCTCGCGTTCCTCGCGATACAGATCGAGCGCCCGAACCGGCCGCATCGCATCGAGGCCCGCCTGCACCTTCTCCAGCAGCGCCGCCTGGCGCTGGGCGTCCTTGTCGCCGCTTTTTGCGACGCGAATTACCTTGTCGAGGTTGCGGTTTACCGTTTCGAGATCGGCCAGCGCCAGTTCGGTGTTGATGATCTCGATGTCCTCGGCTGGCCGAATCCGCTGCGAGACATGGGTGACATTGCTGTCTTCGAAACAGCGAACCACGTGGGCGATGGCGTCGGTCTCGCGGATGTTCGCCAGGAACTGGTTGCCGAGACCCTCGCCCCGGGAGGCGCCGGCGACCAGACCGGCGATATCGGTGAACTCTACCGTAGTTGGAATCACCTTTGCCGGCTGCGCGATTTCCGCGATGCGGTCGAGTCTGGCATCCGGCACGAGCACGACGCCGGAATTTGGCTCGATAGTGCAGAAAGGATAATTCTCCGCCGCGATTCCCGCGTTGGTCAAGGCGTTGAACAAGGTCGACTTGCCGACATTCGGTAGTCCGACAATACCGCAGGTTACCGCCATGGCCGATCAGTCCCTTGTATGCAGAATGCGCATGGCTTCTTCCCAGTCGCCGGTTATTGCTCTCGGCAGAACCGCGATCGCGTCATTGATTCTGACTTCGATGATTTCCGCTTCCCGCGCGGGCGGATTGCCGAGCACATAATCGGTCACCAGTGACTTGTGTCCGGGATGGCCGACGCCGATCCGCAATCGTTTGAAATCCTTCCGGTCGCCCAGAGACTCGATGATGCTGCGCAATCCGTTATGGCCGCCGTGGCCGCCGCCGGCCTTGAAACGCGCGTCGCCCACTTCCAGATCAATCTCGTCATATGCGATCAGTATCCGTTCCGGCTCTATCCGGTAGAAATTGCACAGGGCCGCCACCGAGCGACCGCTCAGATTCATGAATGTGGAAGGCCAGAGCAGACGAATTTCCGTATCAGCGATCGTGATCGTGCCCGTCTCGCCGAAAAACTTGTCCTTTGCGCGCAATTCCCCGCCATAAGCGGCGCATAGCCGGCGCAGGAACCATAGCCCGGCATTGTGCCGATTGCCGGCGTAAGCGGGCCCCGGATTGCCGAGGCCCACGACCAGTTTCAAGGGTTCCGGTGCGGTCAGGAGTCTTCTTCCGCCTCGTCTTCGCCGGCAGCATTTGCTTCGGCTTCTTCCGCAGCTTCGATATCGTCGATGTCGTGCTCGGCGCCTCCGCGCGGCGCCTGTACCGTGGCGACGGAGTGGTCGCTTTCCGCGCCGTGCGACAGCGCCACACTGGTTACGCCCTCAGGCAGGCTGATATCCGAAAGATGCACGGACTGGCCGATATCGACTTCCAGCATGTCGACTTCAATGAACTCCGGCAGGTTTTTCGGCAGGCAGGTAATGTCGATTTCGGTCATCGACTTGAGAATCTGACCGCCGCCGGTTTTCACTCCCACGCACTTTTCCTCGTTGATGAAATGTAGCGGCACGCGGATGTGAATCGCGTGATCCTCGCTCACCCGCAGGAAATCAGCATGCAGAATCAACGGCCTCGCCGGATGGCGCTGCAAATCCTTGATCACGGCAAGTTCCTTTTTCTTCCCGAGGTTCAAGGTGATGATGTGAGAGAAGAAAGCCTCGTTGTCGGTGGCGTGCAGGATGGCGTCGTGATCGATCGTCAGGGCCACGGGATCCTTTTGCGCGCCGTAAAGCACGGCGGGAATGGCATTGTGCAATCGACGCAGGCGGCGGCTCGCACCTTTCCCCGTGTCGGTTCGCACTGTTACGTCCAGTTCAAATGCAGGCGTGGACATTTTGGTCTCCTGTTGCTGGTTCAAGTAATTCCGGCCCGGTTTGCGACCAGCCGGGCCGGAGCGTAGTTTGCCTGTTCAGGTATTGTCGAACATGGCGCTGATGGATTCTTCGTTGCTTACGCGGCGGATCGATTCGGCCAGCAATCTGGCCATGGACAACTGCCGGATGCGCTTGCACTTCTTCGCGTCTTCGCGCAACGGAATGGTGTCGGTTACTACCAGCGCGTCGAGGCTGGAATTCTCCACGTTTTCCAGGGCGTTCCCCGACAGCACCGGGTGCGTGCAATAAGCCACGACGAGTTGGGCGCCGGCTTCCTTCAGGGCGTCGGCGGCCTTGCAGATCGTGCCGGCGGTGTCGACCAGGTCGTCGACGATCAGGCAGGTCCGGCCGTCGACGTCGCCGATGATGTGCATGACCTGGGCCTCGTTCATGGACGGCCGCCGCTTGTCGATGATGGCAAGGTCCACATCGAGTTGTTTTGCTACCGCCCTTGCTCGCACCACGCCGCCGATGTCCGGTGACACCACCGTCAGGTTTTTGTATTCCTGGCGTTCTATTTCATCGGTAAGGACCGGCGAGCCGTAGACATTATCCACCGGGATGCTGAAGAAACCCTGGATCTGCTCGGCATGGAGGTCCACCGTAAGCACCCTGTCCACCCCCACGGCGCTAATCATGTCGGCGACGACCTTGGCGCTGATCGCGACCCGCGCGGATCGTACCCGGCGGTCCTGTCGGGCATAACCGAAATAGGGGATCACCGCGGTGATGCGATTGGCCGAAGCGCGATGCAGGGCGTCGGCCATCAGCAGCAGTTCCAGGATATGGTCATTGGTGGGAGAACAGGTGGGCTGGATGATGAAAACGTCCTTGCCGCGAACGTTCTCGTTCAATTCCACCGAAATTTCACCGTCGCTGAATTTGTCGATACTGGCATTGCCCAGCGGCACGCCGATATATCGGGCAATGCGATCCGACAACTGCGGATTGGCATTGCCGCTGAATACCATGAGATTTGTAGCCACGATTGCTGATTCGCTTCCAGGTGTGGGCTTGGGGGATCCCTTCGCTCTCTATTGTTTTCAGAACTCAGTTGGCTGCGCTTTCGGCAAAATTTCAAGCTGCGCTTGTAATGTTGCCTGTCGCGCTCGCCATTTTTTCAGGCTTCGCCTGCAAAAATGGCTGGGGTGGCTGGATTCGAACCAACGAATGCAAGGATCAAAACCTTGTGCCTTACCACTTGGCGACACCCCAACAATCGAATTTTACCAGTTTCCGCGGCGAAACATGCCTGCCGCCGCTAATCCTCGCTCACGTGTTGCATACGCGCCATGCCTTTCGCGGCGAATCCGTTCCAGCCGGCCGGCAGGTCCGCAAGAATCGACTTGCCCGCGGCCTCGTCCGGCAGTGCAATGAAGACGCTGGCGCCCGTGCCGGACATGCGCACCTTGCCAAATCGTCCGAGCCAGGCAAAAGCCTCTTCCACCGCAGGGTACAGCCGTCGAGTAACCGGTTCGCAATCATTGCGGCATCGACCCGCGAGAAAGTCGGCAATTCTGATCTTTGCGGAGTTTCGTGTCAAATTTTCATCGTTGAAGATCGTCGCTGTCGAAACCTGGCAGGGCGGGGTCACGACCGCATACCATTGCTCGGGCAAGTCCACCGGCTCCAGTAACTCGCCGACGCCTTCGGCCCACGCGCTCCGGCCCCGAATGAAAACCGGCAAGTCGGCGCCGAGCCCGAGGCCGATTCGGCACAAATCTTCCATGGATAATTCCAATCCCCAGAGTTTGTTCAAGGCCAGCAAAGTGACCGCGGCATCGGCGCTGCCGCCGCCGAGCCCGCCGCCGACGGGCAACTTTTTTTCCAGGGAAATTGAAGCGCCGCGCCTGCTGCCGCTGAGCCTGGCAAGTTCGTAAGCGGCTCGCAGGATCAGATTGGTCTCAAGCGGCAAGGCGCCGCCGACATGGGTGTCCCATGTTTTTGAGTGGGTGTCCCTGATGTGCAGGGAAATTACGCCGCCTTCCTGGGGCGCGAACCGCATTCGGTCGCCGTAGTCGAGCAACTGGAACAAGGTCTGTAATTCGTGATACCCGTCCGCCCGGCGGCAGGTTACGTGCAGAAACAGGTTGAGCTTGGCGGGCGCGAGCAGGCTGAGCGGAGGCATGACTATTCGTTGATGGTCCAGCGCAGCCCCACGAAACGCAGCCTGACATCGTCGGCGGAGCGGAGCACTTGCATCTCGCCGGGCAGACTGAGTTCACCGTATTGCCGCGGGTCGGGATAGCTGACCGACCAGCCTTGCTGGCGGATTTCGGCCAATTGATCGCGTTCGTTGAATTGCAGGTCGGCATCGCCGCCCGGGGCGGGCAGGCCGCGAATCCAGTATTCGAGATGCGATACCGGCAGTTCGTAGCCGAGTTGTTCTAGAATAAGGTCTTCCGGCGTTTCGGCGGTGAGCACTTCACCGTCCGCTTCCAGGGTCACGCCTGCGGGGTCGCCGGTGATGCGCGTGTTACCGGCATTGAACGAACCCCAAAGGCGAATGTTGTAATTGCGATCCTGTTGCTGCCACAAGATGCGCGGCGTATGGGATTCGTTGTCATAGCGCACGTTCACGCGCCCGCGAAACTGCCAGTTTTCCAGTGCTTCAAGACTTTCGCGCTGCGCCGGCCAATCGCCCCTTTCCGCGGCAGGCGGGGCGCTTGCGCAGGCTGCCAGGGCGACGGCGAGCACGGCGGCAAGCGCGGCAATTCTCATGGGGAAATCACGGACGGCCCTTGAGCCGCTCCATGGTCGGCAGGACGAATTCGCTTTCGGGATTCTCGGCCAGCGCTTCTTCCCACACCTGTTCAGCTTCCTCGCGCCGCTCCAGCGCCCAAAGCACTTCGCCGAGATGGGCGGCGACCTCGTGATCCGGAAAGGCCGAATAGGCGCGGCGCAAGTTTACAAGCGCTTCGTCGAGGATTCCCAGTTTGTATTGCGCCCAGCCCAGGCTGTCAATTATGGCAGGATCCTCGGGTTCGATCGCGATGGCGCGCTCGATCAGCTCGAGTGCTTCCTGGTAGCGTTCGGTACGATCCGCCAACATGTAACCGAGATGGTTCAGCGCCCGTGCATTGTCCGGCTGCATGCGGATGATCTGTTGCAGATCGGCCTCCGAACTGTCCATATCGCCGGTCGTGTCATGTACGAATACCCGCGCGAAAAGCAGATCGGCGTGGTTTGGATACCTATTCAGCGAGAGGTCGAGCAATTCCCCTGCTCGCTCGGGATAGCCTTCTTGCAGCAGTATCGCCGATTCCAGGGAAATAAACTGGACTTCGAGCCTGCTGCTGCCGCGGGAGAGTTGCGCCAGCCAGTCATGCGCTTCCTCGAATTGTCCGAGCTGGATCGAAAGCCGCGTTGCCTGTTGCTGGGCCGGCAGGAAGTTCTCGACACCCTGGCGCACCTGTCGGAAGTGTTCGATGGCGGCCAATGGCTCGCCAAGTTGTTGATTGGCGTAGCCCAGGTAGAAGTGACTGTCGTCTTCGTTCAGACCCGCCGCAAGGGTTCGCTGGAAAATGTCGATCGCCGACTCGTAGTCTTCCATTTCCAGGTCGAGCAGACCCGTCGATAACAGTATTTCCCAATCTTCCGGCGCCTGGGCGAGCAAGATGCCGAATTGCTCCCGCGCCGCCTCCAGTTGGCGTTGTTGCAGCAGCAACCGTGCATAGGTGAGGCGCAACTCGCGGTGGTCGGGGAACTGTGCAAGTCCTTCCCGCAGCGCTTCGAGCGCGCCGTCGTTCCGCCCGACGCTGGTATGAAGCTGGGCATGAAGCCGGACGAGGTCGGGGGTCAGTTCCGCACGCTCGCTCATTTGCTCGAATTCCGCCAGCGCCTCCTCGAAATCCTGGTTTTGGGCGAGCAATTGCACCAGTGCGATGCGGATCGAACGATTGTCCGGAAAGCGATCCTTGAGTGAAAGTAGTCCTGCGATCAGCTCATTGCGCTCAGCGCGGCCGATTCCGCCGGTTGCTTGGGCGAGAATGCTGAATTCGAAACTACCCCCGGCTTCCAGCACCTGCTCCATGTGCGACAGCGCCTGATTCGGCCGTCCGGCTTCGAGCAACTGAAACGCGAGCAACAAATGCGGTTCAGGAAGATCCGGCGCGACCTGCGCCCAGAGCAGGCCGAGTTCCAGCAAGCTCCTGCCGTCGCCGATTGCGGAAGCAAATTGCACGGCGCGTTCGATGACGCCGACATCGCTCGTCTCGGTCGCCAATTCGAAGTAAATTTCAGCGGCTTGCTGGAGATCGCCCCGCTGCGCACTCAGTTCGCCGGTAATCGCCTTATATAGCTGGTCAGCGGCGAAATTCCCGTATTCGATGGGTGTCGGCGCCGCCGTTTCCGCCGAGGATTGCGCGGCAGGCGCGACGGCCGGCGATTCCGTTGTGCGGAACCCGGTTTCCGAGGCGCAGGCCGCCAGCAGCACGATCAAACCGGCAGGCAGACTGGCGCGCAGCAACGAAACTCTCATCGGAGATTCCAGCCAAAAGACGCAGTATAACAATGTCTGATTCGGCTGGCTGTGCGAGGATCCTGCCGGCTGCAAAGGCTTCTCTGGTATATTTGCGTTTTCTGGCACCTTCCCGGACGGCCGAACGACTCGCCATGGAACGGCGAGGCCGGGGGTTGGAAAAACCGCAAGTTCTGCGCCATGGATGGCATGCACCAATCCCGGAGACGTCTTGAATCCCGATGGAATTGGCAGTAACAGGCCTGAATCACGGCACCGCGAACATAAACCTGCGTGAACGGGTAGCCTTTCCCCCGGCCATAGTCACCGGCGCCTTGCGGCAGGCGATCGAATTGCACGAAGTGAATGAGGCGGTAATAGTTTCGACCTGCAATCGGACCGAGGTGTATCTGGGATTCTCCAGGCCCGAGCCCGAACCGGGCACAGGCTCGGGGCGGTATCGTCTGACGCTCGAATGGCTGGCGGAATTTCATGGCATGAGCGCCGACGAACTTGCCCCGGCCAGCTACTTCCACGAAGGCGGCGAAGCCGTGCGTCATCTGATGCGGGTCGCCGCGGGGCTCGACTCGATGGTGCTCGGCGAGCCGCAGATCCTCGGCCAGATCAAGTCGGCCTACGCGCTCTCCCGGGAACAGGAATTGATTGGAGGGAATCTCGCCCGAGCCTTCGAAGCGGCATTTTCGGTCGCCAAGGAAGTGCGCACCGAGACCGCGATCGGCGGCAGCCCGGTATCCGTAGCCTATGCCGCGGTTACCCTGGCGGGGCGCATTTTTTCGGATCTTTCGCGATTGCAGGTGCTGCTCGTCGGCGCCGGCAAGACCATAGAACTCGCCGCGCGGCATCTTGCCGAGAAAGGAGTCAGCGGAATTGTCGTCGCCAATCGCACCCTCGATAACGCCCTGCAACTCGCCGGAAAGTTTTCCGGCGAAGGCGCGTTACTTGCGGACTTGCCGGAATTGCTGATCGATGCAGACATCGTCATTTCATCCACAAGCAGTCAATTGCCGTTGATCGGCAAGGGTGTGGTGGAACGGGCGATCCGCCGGAGAAAGCACCGTCCGATGCTACTCGTCGATCTGGCGGTGCCGCGCGATATCGAGGTGGAGGTGAACGAGATCCCCGACGCCTACCTGTATGGCATCGATGACATCGGCAGCGTCATCGAGGACAGCGTCAACAGCCGCCGCGAGGCCGCCGTGCAGGCGGGCAGTCTCATCGACCTGGGTATGGAAAAATTCCTCAGCCAGTTGCGTTCGCGCAATGCTGTCGCTACTCTGCGCCGCCTGCGCGGCAAGGCGGACGCCATCCGCGAAACCGAACTGGAACAGGCCCGGCGGGAACTCAAGAAGGGCGGTGACGCCGGGGCTGTGCTCGAATCCCTGGCGCGGGCCATCACCAACAAATTGATCCATTCCCCGAGCGTTCGCATGAAACAGGCCAGTGCCGAAGGCAAGGACGAAATGCTGCGCGTAACCCGGGAACTGTTCGAACTCGATGAAGACGCGCCGCGGGTCCGGGGTCACGATCAGGAGCCGATACCGGAGCCGCGGGCGAAGAAGCCATGAAAGATTCGATTCGCCAAAAACTCGACGGCTTGCGGGAACGCTTCGAGGAACTCGAAGGCCTGCTCAGCGATGCCGATGTAATCGCCGACCAGCCGCGATTCCGCGAACTGTCGAAGGAATACGCCGAACTCGAGGGCGTGGTGCAGACTTACGGCCGTTACCTGACGGTGGGTGGTGATTTGCAGGAGGCCGAGGAGATGCGGCGCGACGCTGATCCCGATATCCGCGCCATGGCGGAGGAAGAGATTGCCGACGCATCCGGGGCGCTGGGCCTTGTCGAAAAGGAATTGCAATTCCTTTTGCTGCCGCGAGACGAAAGAGACGCCTGCAATGTCTTTCTCGAAATCCGCGCCGGTACCGGTGGCGACGAGGCTGCCCTGTTCGCCGGAGATCTGTGCCGCATGTATCAGCGCTATGCTGAATTGCAGCAATGGAGCGCGACCCTCATCAGTGAGCGGCCGGGCGAGCATGGCGGCTACAAGGAAGTCATCTTGCGGATCGAGGGCCGCAACGTTTTTGAAAAGCTGAAATTCGAATCGGGCGCGCATCGCGTGCAGCGCGTGCCCGAGACCGAAGCCCAGGGCCGCATCCACACTTCCGCCTGCACCGTGGCCGTGCTGGCCGAGGCGGAAGAGATCGACGACATCGAACTGAACCGGAACGATCTTCGCATCGACACTTTTCGCGCCAGCGGCGCCGGCGGCCAGCACGTCAACAAGACCGATTCCGCCATACGTCTCACCCATCTGCCGACCGGGATCGTGGTGGAATGCCAGGACGAGCGCTCCCAACACAAGAACAAGGCGCGGGCGATGTCGCTGTTACAGGCCCGGCTGCTCGATGCGGCCAGGGAAGACCGGCAGCAGGAAGAATCCGACACGCGTCGGCGGCTCGTCGGCAGCGGCGACCGCTCGGAAAAGATCCGCACCTACAACTTTCCCCAGGGCCGCGTGACGGACCATCGCATCAAGTTGACCCTGTACAACCTGCCCGAAGTAATGGGAGGCGGACTGGAATCCGTCATCCAGCCGCTGTTAAACGAATACCAGACTGATCTGCTGGCCGGGCTCGCCGCAGATTCCTCCATATGACCACTGTCACACAGGCTCTGGATCTGGCGCGGGAACTGGATCAGGTCAGCGACAGCCCGGAACTCGATGCGGAATTGCTGCTTGCACACGCGCTGAAAATCGATCGCGGCGCCTTGCGCGCGCGGCCGGAACGGGCGCTGGGCGCAGACGAGCGGAGCAGGTACTGCCGTCTGCTCGATCGCCGCCGGCGACGCGAACCCGTGGCCTACCTGCTGGGTAGCGCCGGCTTCATGGATTTTGAGCTGGAAGTAAATCAATCTGTGCTGATTCCCCGGCCCGAAACCGAGCAATTGGTGGAACTGGCGCTGGAAACACTGGCGGAGTCACGGGGCAAGACATTACAGATCGCCGACCTGGGTACCGGCAGCGGCGCCATCGCCATCGCCCTATCCCGGCACGACCTGGCCTGGTCGGTGCTCGGAATTGAAGTCAGCGAGGAGGCACTCGCGGTGGCGCGCCGTAATGCAGCCGCGCTGGCCGCCAACAATCTGCTTCTCCAGCACGGCTCTTGGTGCGAAGGCCTGAACCCGGAAAGTTTCGACGTGATCATCGCCAACCCCCCTTATGTCGCGCCCGGCGACCCCGCCTTGCATCCCGACTGCGCCAGCGAGCCGCCTGTCGCCCTGTTCGCCGGCGCGGACGGCCTGGAGGCAATTCGTGAAATCGCGGCACAGGCGCGGCATTGCCTGAAACCCGGCGGCCGGCTTCTGCTCGAACACGGTTTCAATCAACGCGAAGCCGTCAACCAGATACTCGCCTCGAACGAATATCTCGAGATCGGCTGCTTCAAGGACCACGCCGGCCACGACCGCCTGGCCCGGGCGCGGCGGGCAACATAAGGATGTGTTCGATTTTCATGTAGGGGCGACGCATGCGTCGCCCGCGAACGGCCCCGAAACCGCGCAATGCCCGCGGGCGAGGCATGCCTCGCCCGTGCGCACTTCGTCAGACGATACGGGTCCGTCCCTGTGTATAATTCCGGACCACCCATGAACGAAAATCAACTACTACGATTCAGCCGCCAGATCATGTTACCGGAGATGGATATCGCCGGGCAGCAGAAACTGGTGGATGCGCGCGTGCTGATCGTCGGCATGGGCGGGCTCGGTTGTCCCGCGGCCATGTATCTGGCCGCCGCTGGCGTGGGAAGCCTCGTGATCGCCGATGACGACGTCGTCGAGTTGACCAATCTGCAGCGCCAGATAGCCCACGCAGAGCAATCTCTCGGCCAGGCCAAGGTCGAATCCGCTCGCGAGCGCCTGTTGAATTTGAATCCGGACGTGGAAGTGACGACAATGCATGAGCGCCTTCAAGGCGCCCGGCTCGAAGAAGCCGTCGCCGGGGCCGATCTCGTGCTCGATGCCTGCGACAACTTCGAATCGCGTTTCGAGATCAACAAGGCCTGCATCGCTGCCGGCAAGCCGCTCATTTCGGCCGCCGCCATCCGCATGCAGGGCCAGATTGCCGCCTTCGATTCGAACGACCCTGCAAGCCCCTGCTATCAATGCCTTTATCCCCGGGTCGGTGAGATCGACACGAGTTGCGCCCGCAACGGCGTCATGGCGCCTCTGGTCGGAATCATCGGCTCCATACAGGCCATGGAAGCGATCAAAATGATTACCGACATCGGTCGAACCCTGGTCGGCCGACTCCTGCTCCTTGACGCGACCACCATGCAATGGCGCGACCTGAAACTCCCCAGGGATCCAGTCTGCGAAGCCTGTTCTGACCAGATGTGTCGCGCCGGACTATAATAGCCCCCCATGCAAGCAATTAATGAATCCCTGACCACCTTCGACGCCTTCGATCTGCATCAGCCTCTGCGCGAAGCCATCCGCGCTCTCGGCTTCACCCATTGCACGCCGATCCAGGCCGAAAGCCTGCAGCACACCCTGCAAGGCCATGACGTCACCGGCAAGGCCCAAACCGGCACCGGCAAGACTGCCGCGTTTCTCATAACGATCATCAATGATCTGCTCGGCAATCCGCCCGAGGGCGAACGCTATCTCGCCGAACCCCGCGCACTTATCGTCGCGCCGACCCGCGAACTCGCCGGTCAGATCGCCGCCGACGCCGAAAAGCTGACGCATTACTGCGACCTGCACGTGGTAACGCTTGTCGGAGGCGAGGATTACGGCAAACAGCATCGGGCGCTCGAGGCCGAACCGGTGGACATCGTCGTCGCCACGCCGGGCCGGCTGATTGATTTCGTCAGCAACGACAATCTCCATCTCGGCATGATCGAATTACTCGTGCTCGACGAAGCCGACCGCATGCTCGACATGGGATTCATTCCCCAAGTGCGCCGCATTGTCGCGCGAACACCGCACAAGGATTGCCGCCAGACCTTGCTGTACAGCGCCACTTTCCCGCCGGAAATCGTCGAACTCGCCAACCGCTGGGCGCTGGACCCGGTCATGATCGAAGTTGACCCGGAGCAGGTCGCCGCCGAAGCGGTGGATCAGAAGGTCTATCTCGTCACCACCGCCGACAAGTACCACCTTTTATATAACCTGCTCCGCGAACCCGGTGCCGAAAAGGTGCTCGTGTTCAACAACCGCCGGGACCAGGTGCGCCGGCTGGCCGACGACCTGTTTCGAAATGGCGTCAATTGCGGCGTGCTTTCCGGCGAGATACCTCAGCACAAGCGCACCCGCACCCTGAACCAGTTCAAGTCCGGCGAAATCCAGGTGCTGGTGGCGACCGACGTCGCCGGCCGCGGACTGCACATAGATGACGTCACCCACGTTATCAATTACAGCCTGCCCGAGGAACCCGACGATTACGTGCATCGCATCGGCCGCACCGGCCGCGCAGGCAGCATCGGCACTTCCATCAGTTTCGCCTGCGAGGAAGATTCCTTCCTGTTGCCGCCAATAGAAGAAAAACTCGGTTTCAAGCTCGAATGCATCCATCCGCAAGAAGACCAACTACTGCCCGCGCCCTCCTTCCAGCGCCCCTCCCGCCTAAAGGAAAAACCCCCACGCCCCCGCACCCGCCACCGCCGCTGAGCGACAGGGCAATACTTTACATACCGACACTTCCCCTGGCATCGAAGCTTGGATCAATAGGGTCTGTTCAGCACAAGGGTCCGTGGGCGGGAGCGCCTTTTCGCGTCGTAGAGGCGGCGCGATACATGGACGTGTAAAGCGCAGCCGATTCGATCCGAGTCGAGACAGGATGTCTCGGCGAGGTTTAGCGAAAAGGCGCTCCCGCCCGCGGACCCGATCGATGCCACAGCACCAGAATGAGAATTACTGTTTTGAATGCGTTTTACCTTGACACTCCCATCCCAAGCCATCAAAATATGCGCCTTTTTTGGGCAGGTAAATCTCAGCCGACCGAATTTGGTGCGGCAAGATTTACCGAATTCGATGCGGGCGCAAGTGGCGGACCCGGCATTCGTTAACGGACGCAAATGCAGAATCAACGAATCAGGATCCGGCTCAAGGCTTTCGATCATCGTTTGATCGACCAGTCTACGCGGGAGATCGTGGACACGGCGAGACGCACCGGAGCGCAGGTGAAGGGACCGATCCCCCTGCCTACCCACAAGGAGCGCTTCACCGTGCTGATTTCGCCCCATGTGAACAAGGACGCGCGGGACCAGTACGAGATTCGCACGCACAAGCGCTTGCTGGATATCGTTGAGCCCACGGAAAAGACTGTCGACGCCTTGATGAAACTCGATCTGGCGGCGGGAGTCGAAGTACAGATCAGCCTGCAATAGGCAGGCTGAACAAAACCAGGCAACGGGTAATCAGTCCCCGTTGCCCTTTTTTTGGCAAAAAGTCATTGGCGCACTGAATTCACGAATATCCGAGTGATATCGCGCCAGGTGTAACGCAGCAGCGGCCGGAGAGGGTTTCAGCCCCGTGCACGAAGACTCAAGAGGCGTATAGCAAATGTCGTTAGGACTTGTCGGTCGCAAGAGCGGGATGACCCGCGTCTTCACGGATGACGGTGACTCCGTGCCGGTGACCGTGGTGGAAGTGCAGCCGAATCGGGTGACCCAGGTCAAGACGCCCGAGACAGACGGCTATAGCGCGGTCCAGGTGACCATGGGCGCGCGGAAGCCGTCGCGCGTCAACAAGAGTCAGGCGGGGATCTACCGCAAGGCCGGCGTCGAATCCGGCGAAGGCCTGTGGGAATTCCGCACCGAAGGCGTCGACCTCGGTGAAATCGGCGCGGGCAGCGAAATAAAGGTCGACCTGTTCGAAGCGGGACAGAAAGTCGACGTGACCGGCGTATCCAAGGGCAAGGGTTTTCAGGGCACCGTAAAACGGCACAATTTCAGCATGCAGGACGCAACACACGGCAATTCCCTTTCCCACCGCGCCCCCGGCTCGATCGGCCAGTGCCAGACCCCGGGCAAGGTATTCAAGGGCAAGAAGATGGCCGGCCAGATGGGTAATGTGCGCAAGACCGTGCAAAGCCTCGAAGTAGTGCAGGTGGACATTGAAAACTGCCTCCTGCTCATCAAGGGCGCGCTGCCCGGCGCAACAGGTTCCCGGGTGATCGTGCGGCCCGCGGCAAAATCGACGCAAGCGAGCTGATCATGGAACTGGCCTTGACGGAGCCGGGGAAAAAGACCCGGAAAAAAATATCCCTTCCCGACGAGGCCTTCGCCAGGGAATTCAATGAGTCGCTGGTGCATCAGACGGTAGTCACTTACCTTGCCGGCGCCCGTCAGGGCAGCGTGAAACAGAAGAATCGTTCCGAAGTCAGAGGCGGCGGCCGCAAGCCCTGGCGGCAAAAGGGCACCGGACGGGCTCGCGCCGGGACAAACCGGTCTCCAATCTGGCGCAGCGGCGGTCTTACCTTCGCCGCCCGTCCGCGGGATTACAGCAAGAAACTCAACAAGAAAATGTATCGCCGGGCCATGCAATGCATTCTGTCCGAGTTGATTCGGCAGGAACGCCTGATCGTGGTGGACGATTTTGTCCTCGAAACCCACAAGACAAAAGACCTCGTAGCCAGGCTCAATGAATTCGAGCTCGACAGCGTACTCATCGTCGCCGACCAGGTCGAACAGAATCTCTATCTCGCCGCGCGCAATCTGCACAAGGTCGATGTGCTCGACGCCCAGGCCATCGATCCGGTCAGCCTGATCGGATTCGAAAAAGTGCTCTGTACGGTGCCGGCGATGAAACAGATCGAAGGGATGCTTTCGTCATGAACCGGGAACGCATGTATCAGGTATTGCTGGCGCCACATGTGTCCGAGAAAACGACCATAGCCAGCGACGAACAAAACCAGTACGCCTTCAAGGTCGCGCGGGACGCTACCAAGGCGGAAATCAAGTCTGCGGTGGAGACCATATTCGACGTGGTCGTCACCGACCTGCAGGTTCTCAACGTCAAAGGCAAGGTCAAGGGGGCCGCCCGCGGTCGCCCGCGCAAGCGCCCTGATTGGCGCAAGGCCTATGTGCGTCTGCAGGAAGGCGATGAAATCGATCTGGCGGGAACGGGATAGGAGCGGAGTTGCAGCCATGCCGGTAGTGAAATGTAAACCGACCTCGCCCGGACGCCGTTTCGTGGTCAAGGTGCGCCACCCTGAATTGCACAAGGGCGCGCCTTACGCGCCGCTGACGGCGCCCAAGCCCAAGACCGGCGGCCGCAACAACCAGGGCCGCATCACCCGCCGTCATGCCGGCGGCGGCCACAAACAGAAATACCGGATCATCGACTTCCGCCGTGACAAGGACGGCATCGAAGCGAAGGTGGAGCGCCTGGAATACGATCCCAACCGTTCGGCCAACATAGCGTTGTTGCTGTACGCCGACGGCGAACGCCGATACATCGTGGCGCCGGCGCGGGTCAAGGCGGGAGATATCGTGATTTCTGGCGAAGATTCGCCGATCAAGCCCGGCAATTGCCTGCCCATGCGCAATATTCCGCTCGGCAGCACCGTGCATTGCGTCGAATTGAAACCCGGCAAGGGCGCCCAGATCGCCCGCAGCGCCGGCGCATCGGTGCAACTCGTGGCGCGGGAAGGCAAATACGCAACCTTGCGTCTGCGCTCCGGCGAAATGCGCAAGGTGCTCGCGGAATGCCGTGCAACCATTGGCGTGGTATCCAATTCCGAGCATAACCTGCGTTCGCTCGGCAAGGCCGGCGCAAATCGCTGGCGCGGTGTGCGGCCCACGGTGCGCGGCGTGGCCATGAATCCGGTGGACCACCCCCATGGGGGCGGCGAGGGCAAGTCGTCCGGGGGTCGCCATCCGGTATCTCCGACGGGCGTGCCGACCAAGGGCTACAAGACCAGAACCAACAAGCGCACCGACAAACTGATCGTGCGGCGCAGGAATTCGAGCCGTTAGGCCCATGGGCTTAACAAGAGTTCCTGTATAAAGGTAGAGGAAGCGAACAGTGCCACGCTCATTGAAAAAAGGTCCGTTTATCGATCTTCATCTGATGAAGAAGGTGCAGAAGGCCGTGGAAAACAACGATAAGCGGCCGATCAAGACCTGGTCGCGGCGTTCCATGATTTCGCCCGAGATGCTCGGACTGACGATCGCCGTGCATAACGGTCGCCAGCATGTGCCGGTTTTCGTCAGCGAAGACATGGTGGGTCACAAGCTCGGCGAGTTTGCCCTGACCCGCACCTATCGCAGCCACGTCGCCGACAAGAAAGCGAAGCGGCGCTAGGAGAGACTGTGATGATTGTTGCGGCAAGATTGAAAGGTGCACAGATTTCAGCGCAGAAAGCGCGGCTGGTGGCGGACCAGGTCCGCGGCAAGCAGGTGGAAGAAGCCCTGCAGTTATTGACCTTCAGCTCAAGGAAGGGCGCTGCCATTATCCGCAAGTTGCTGAATTCGGCGATCGCCAACGCCGAACACAACGAAGGCGCCGATGTAGACGAGTTGAAAGTGGCGACGATATGCGTGGACGAAGCGCGTACATTGAAGCGCATAAAGCCACGGGCGAAAGGGCGAGCGGACCGCATTTTAAAGCGATCCTGCCATATCACCATCAGGATCGCCGACGGCGAGGAGAACTGAATGGGCCAGAAAGCACACCCCACCGGGATCCGGCTCGGCATCGTCAAGCGACACTCTTCGTTGTGGTACGCCGAAGGCGAACAATACGCGGACAACCTGCTCGTCGACCTGAAAGTGCGCGAGTACATTCGCAAGAAACTGGCCAATGCCTCGGTTTCCCAGGTGGACATCGAACGGCCGGCCGAAACCGCGAAGATCACGATCCATACCGCGCGCCCCGGAATCGTGATCGGCAAGAAAGGCGAGGATGTGGAGAAACTGCGTTCGGCGCTGGCGAAACTGATGGAACTCGACCAAAAACTCGTACAGGTCAACATTGAGGAGATACGCAAGCCCGATCTCGACGCGCAACTCGTCGCGGACGGTGTGGCCCAGCAACTTCAACGCCGGGTGATGTTCCGCCGGGCGATGAAGCGGGCGGTGCAGAATGCGATGCGCCAGGGCGCCGAAGGCATCAAGGTGCAAGTGGGCGGCCGTCTCGGCGGCGCCGAGATAGCCCGTTCCGAATGGTACCGCGAAGGCCGCGTGCCCTTGCATACCTTTCGCGCGGATATCGACTACGCGACCTCCGAAGCCAGCACCACCTATGGCGTGATCGGAGTGAAAGTGTGGATTTTCAAGGGCGAAGTACTGGATCTCGATGAGGCCATGGCGGCGCCCCGGGCCAGTCAGGCATAGAAACAGGAAGCAGTCGTGTTACAGCCCAAGCGAACGAAATATCGAAAGATGCAGAAAGGCCGCAATCGGGGTCTGTCTCACCGCGGCAGTTCGGTTGATTTCGGCCAATTCGGTCTGAAGGCCGTCACTCGCGGACGCCTGACCGCGCGCCAGATCGAAGCGGCGCGGCGGGCGATGACGCGCCGCGTGCGCCGGGGCGGCAAGATCTGGATCCGGGTATTCCCGGACAAGCCGATCACCCAGAAGCCGCTCGAAGTGCGCCAGGGCAAGGGCAAGGGGAACGTCGAGTACTGGGTCGCCCAGATTCAGCCTGGACGCATCATGTTCGAGATTGAAGGCGTCGACGAAGAACTCGCGCGGGACGCATTTTCGCTGGCCGCGGCCAAGTTGCCGTTCCGTACCAGTTTCGTCAAGCGGACGGTGATGTGATCGTGAACAAGACGAGCGAACTGAGAGAACTGACAGCCGAAGAATTGCAAAGCCGGCTGGAGCAATTGCGCGAGGAGCAGTTCAACTACCGCATGCAGAAGGCGACCGGACAACTCGGTCAGCCGCACCTGGCGACCGCGGTGCGCAAGGACATCGCCAGAGTAAAGACATTGCTCGCCGAGAAAGCCGAGGAATCGGCGCCGGCGGCGACGGAAGAAAGCGAATGACAGCAATCAACGCAGAACAGGGCAAGGGACGCACGGCAACGGGCAAGGTCGTCAGCAACGGGATGGACAAGTCCATCGTGGTGCTTGTCGAGCGTCGTGTGAAGCACCCGGTGTACGGGAAAATCGTCAAGCGGTCCACCAGGATCGCCGCCCATGACGCGAACAACGAATGTCTGCCGGGTGACGAAGTGACGATCCGGGAAGTGCGCCCGATTTCGCGGACGAAGTCCTGGGCGCTGGTTTCGGTCGACAAACGCGCCACGAGAGTTTGACAGATGATTCAAGTGCAATCCTACCTGGACGTAGCCGACAACAGCGGTGCGCGCCGGGTCATGTGTATCAAGGTGCTTGGCGGCTCTCACCGGCGCTATGCCCATATCGGCGACATCATCAAGGTTGCCGTGAAGGAGGCCATTCCGCGCGGACGCGTGAAGAAAGGCCAGGTGCTCGACGCCCTGGTCGTTCGCACCCGCAAGGGCGTGCGCCGCGGCGACGGATCCCTGATCCGTTTCGACGACAACGCCGCCATTTTGCTGAATAACCAGCAGGCGCCCATCGGCACCCGGGTTTTCGGTCCGGTTACCAGGGAACTGCGAGACGAGCGATTCATGCGAATCATTTCACTCGCCCCGGAGGTGCTGTGATCAGCCTGCAATTCGTCGAGGCTGTCTGGAACTGAAAGTTATGCGCAAACTGAGAAGAGATGACGAAGTGATCGTGATTGCCGGCCGGGACAAGGGCACCCGCGGCACGATTACCCGCATGGTGGGCGGTGACAAGGTCATCGTCGCGGGGGTGAACATAATCAAGCGGCACACCCGGCCGAACCCCAACCTGGGCCAGCCGGGCGGAATCGTGGAGAAAGAAGCTCCATTGCATATATCCAATGTCGCGATCTTCAATCCGGATTCGGGAGCCGCCGACAGGGTCGGCATCCGGATCGGCGAAGACGGCGGCAAGACCCGCTTTTTCAAATCAAGCGGCGAAGACATAGATTAGGTTCGAAATGGCGCGATTCAAAGAGTTTTACAAGCAGGAAGTGGCGCCCGAACTGGTAAAGCAGTTCGGCTACGACAACCCCATGCGAGTGCCGAAAGTCACCAAGGTCGTGCTCAACATGGGACTTGGCGACGCCGTGGCGGACAAGAAAGTGCTCGAACATGCCAGCGCCGACATGCAGGCGATCAGCGGCCAGAAGCCGGTCGTCACCAAGGCGCGCAAGAGCATCGCCGGATTCAAGATCCGCGAAGGCTGGCCCATCGGCTGCAAGGTGACCTTGCGGGGCGAGCGCATGTACGAGTTTCTCGAACGGCTCGTGAGCATCGCCATTCCGCGTGTCAGGGACTTTCGCGGATTGAATCCGAAGTCGTTCGACGGCAACGGAAATTTCGCCATGGGCGTCAGCGAACAAATCATCTTTCCGGAGATAGATTACGACAAGATCGACAAGATTCGGGGGCTCGACATCATCATTACGACGAGCGCCGGAACCGATGAAGAAGGGCGGGCATTGCTCGCCGCCATGCGCTTTCCCTTCAGGGGGATGGGCGCGGCGGCCTGACCGAAGGCCGCGAAACGAGGCGGATCCGAAACAGGCCCCGCGGGAGAGAAGACAATGGCAAAAGCTTCGATGGTCGCCAGAGAGGCCAAGCGCATCAGGACGGTGAAGCAGTTCGCCGCCCGGCGCGCCGCGTTGAAGGCGGTACTGGCCGACTCCAAGGCCAGCAGCGAAGAGAAATGGGAAGCGCAGCTCAAATTGCAGAAATTGCCGCGCGATTCGAGTCCGGTGCGCCTGGTGCGTCGTTGCCGGCTGACAGGCCGGCCCCGCGGCGTTTTCCGCAAGTTCGGCCTGTGCCGCAACAAATTGCGCGAAGTCGCCATGCGCGGCGATGTTCCGGGTCTGGTGAAGGCGAGCTGGTAGGCGGGAAACACGATATGACTATGACCGACCCCATTTCCGATTACCTGACACGCATCCGCAATGCGCAGATGGTGAAACAGGAAACCATCCATTGCCCTTCATCGAAGATCAAGGTGGCAATCTCGAAGCTGTTGCTGGAAGAGGGCTATATCAGCGGCTACGAAGTTCGCGACAGCGGCGGCAAGCCTGAACTCGAAGTGGCGCTGAAATACGTAAACGGCAAACCCGCGATCGAAGAAATCAGCCGCGTCAGCCGACCGGGCTTGCGCACGTATCGGGGCAAGGGCGATTTGCCCAGCAATCGCGCCGGTCTCGGCACGGTCATCATGTCGACCGATCGAGGCCTCATGACCGACAAGAAAGCTCGCGCGGCCGGTATCGGCGGCGAAGTGATCTGCACGGTCTTCTAGTCTGCGGACCTTGAGCGAAACAGGAACGAAAAATGTCGAGAATGGCAAACAGTCCGGTCCAGGTTCCCAAGGGAGTGGAAGCGACCTTGCGCGGTGCGGAAGTATCGGTCAAGGGAAGCAAGGGTAACCTGCAACTTGCCTTGCCGGGCGAAGTACAGGTCGAACAGGGAGAAGACGGCCTGCGTGTGAGCACAAGCGAAAAATCGCGGCGTGCCAATGCCATGGTCGGGACCATACATTCCCTGCTGCGCAATATGGTGACAGGCGTTTCCGAAGGATTCGAAAAGCGGCTGGAATTGCGCGGAGTCGGTTACCGCGCCAGGACCCAGGGCTCGAATCTGAATCTGACGGTGGGTTTTTCGCATCCCATCGACTACGTCGTTCCCCAGGGCGTTACCGTGCAGACTCCGTCCCTAACGGAAATCGTGGTCAGCGGCGCGGACAAGCAGCAGGTAGGCCAGGTGGCGGCCGAGATTCGCAAATTTCGACCGCCGGAACCCTACAAGGGCAAAGGCATACGTTATGTGGGCGAACGCGTGTTCTCGAAAGAAGCGAAGAAGAAGTAAGGGCGTAAATCGATGAGTGTTAAGAAAGATGCCCGTCTGCGCCGGGCGCGAAAAGCCAGGGCGCGGATCCGGATAAAGGAAGTAAGCCGCCTGTGCGTATTTCGCTCGCCCAGGCATATGTACGCCCAGATCTTCGCGCCGGGAGGCGCCGAGGTGCTCGTTAGCGCCTCGACAGTGGAAAAGGAACAGCGCGCCGGCGCCACCGGCAATGTCGAGGCCGCCGGCAAGGTGGGCAAGCTCATCGCCGAGCGCGCCCTGGCCGCCGGCATCGATACCGTGGCCTTCGACCGCTCCGGATATGCTTACCATGGCCGCGTCAAGGCCCTGGCCGAGGCGGCGCGCGAAGGCGGCTTGAAATTCTAGGAACACGACATGGCATTCAGAGAACAGGCGGAAAAAAACGAAGAGGGTCTGCAGGAGAAGCTGATCCAGGTCAATCGCGTCGCCAAGGTAGTGAAAGGCGGCCGGATCTTCGGCTTCACCGCGCTGACAGCCGTCGGTGACGGCAACGGCCGGGTTGGATTCGGCCGCGGCAAGGCGCGGGAAGTGCCCCTGGCGATCCAGAAGGCGATGGAATCCGCGCGCCGCAACATGATTACCGTCAATCTCGACGGGCATACGTTGCAATATCCGATCAAGGCCCGGCATGGCGCTTCCAAAGTTTACATGCAGCCGGCCTCGGAAGGCACCGGCGTCATCGCCGGAGGCGCCATGCGTGCGATTCTGGAACTCGCCGGCGTGCAGAACGTGCTCGCCAAGTGCTACGGCTCCACCAATCCGGTGAATGTGGTGCGGGCAACGTTCAAGGGTTTGCGGGACATGCGATCACCGGAGGATGTCGCGTTGCGGCGCGGCAAGACTCCTGAAGAGATTCTGGGCTGAGGCAATGGCGAAATCGAAAGCGAATGGCACGGTCAAGGTGACGCTTGTCCGCAGTCCCATCGGCATTCAGCCGAAACACAAGCTGTGCCTGAAAGGGCTCGGCTTGCGCCGCATGCATCATACGGTCGAAGTGGAAGACACGCCGGCCGTGCGCGGCATGATCGACAAGATCAGTTATATGCTGGCAGTGGAAGCGCAATAGAATGAAATCAGGCAGGAAATCGAATTCCGGAGTGCGCAAATGCGACTGAATGAATTGAAACCGGCCCCCGGCAGCACGAAGACGAGAAAGCGCGTCGGGCGCGGCATCGGCAGCGGTAGCGGCAAGACCTGCGGCAAGGGCCACAAGGGTCAAAACTCCCGTTCCGGAGGCGGCGTGCGCCCCGGATTCGAAGGAGGTCAGATGCCCTTGCAGATGCGCTTGCCGAAATTCGGATTCACTTCCCGAATCGGCCGCGTGACCGCGGAAGTGCGCACGGGCGAGTTGAACGGGGTGGATGCCGAAGTCGTCGATCTTGCCGCCTTGCGCAAGGCCGGCATAGTGCAAGCCAATATCAAACGCGCCCGGATCATGCTCTCCGGCGAAGTGACAAAGCCCCTGACCGTGCAGGGGCTGCGAGTGAGCAAGGGCGCCAGGGCCGCGATAGAAGCGGCCGGCGGCAAGGTCGTCGGCGATTGGGACGCGATCGAAGAGCCGACTGAAAAGGATCCGGAAGCTGTAAAGGACGGTAATACCGAGTAAACGGTAATGGCGAAGAAACCGAACATGAATCCCGAGAACATCGGCGCCGGACTTGGCGAGCTGAAAGCTCGTCTGCTGTTCCTGCTGTTCGCGATTTTCGTCTATCGCGTGGGCACCCATATACCCGTGCCCGGCATCGACCCGATTCAATTGCAGGCGTTTTTCTCCCAGAACGAAGGTACGTTCGCCGACCTGTTCAACATGTTTTCCGGCGGCGCTCTCGAGCGCATGAGCATCGTCGCGCTCGGCATCATGCCGTACATTTCCGCCTCGATCATCATGCAACTGCTGACCGCCGTCAGCCCCCAACTCGACCAGTTGAAAAAGGAAGGCGAGTCGGGGCGCCGCAAGATCACGCAATACACGCGCTGGGGCGCATTGGGCCTGGCCACGGTGCAAGGCACCGGCATGACCATGGGCCTGCTCACGCCGCTGGCCTACAACCCCGGCCTGGCATTCACCCTGACTGCGATCATCTCCCTGGTCACCGGCGCGATGTTCCTGATGTGGCTGGGCGAACAGATTACCGAGAAAGGCGTCGGCAACGGCATTTCCATGCTGATATTCGCCGGCATCGTCGCGGGCTTTCCGGCGGCGGTGGGCACCTCGCTGACCCAGGCCTACGAGGGTCAGATCAACGGCGTCCTGCTGCTCGTGGTCGGCCTCATCGCCGTTGGCGTCGTCGGCTGCATCGTTTATGTGGAAAGGGCCCAGCGCCGCATCACAGTGAACTACGCCAAGCGCCAGCAGGGGCGCAAGATGTATCAGGCCCAGGCCAGCCATCTGCCGTTGAAGATCAACATGGCGGGCGTGATTCCGGCGATTTTCGCGAGCAGCATACTGTTGTTCCCGGCCTCGCTCGGGCAATGGTTCGGTCAGTCCGAAGGCGCCGAGTGGCTACAGGATCTGGCCCTGTTGATCGGCCCCGGCCAGCCGCTTTACATCATCATTTTCAGCGCGATGATCATTTTCTTCTGTTTCTTCTATACCGCGCTGGTGTTCAATCCCCGGGACGTGGCCGACAATCTGCGCCGCTCGGGAGCGTTCATACCGGGAATTCGGCCCGGGGAACAGACTGCAAAATACATCGACGGCGTGATCACGCGCCTGACCATGTTTGGCGCGATCTACATTACGCTGGTATGCCTGCTGCCGAATTTCATGCAGATGCTGGCCAATGTGCCGTTCAATCTCGGCGGTACGGCGCTGTTGATCTCCGTAGTCGTGACCATGGATTTCTGGTCTCAGGTGCAATCTCACCTGATGTCCCATCAATATGACTCGCTGATGAAGAAGTCCAGGCTCGGCGCTTATGGCCGATCGGGAATCTAGCAAGGGGTTGAACTCATGAAAGTGCGAGCATCCGTAAAAAAGATTTGCCGGAACTGCAAGATCATCAAGCGCAACGGCGTGATACGCGTGATCTGCAGCGCCGAGCCCCGCCACAAGCAGCGGCAGGGCTAGGCAAGGCACAAGAGGTGGAGTGAATTTATGGCACGTATTGCCGGCGTAAACATACCGGATAACAAACATATCGTGATTTCTCTGCGATATGTCTATGGCATTGGGCCGACCATGGCGGGCGCGATCTGCAAGGCCGCCGGCATCGAGCCATCGACCCGAACCAGCGAGCTGAGTCCGGAACAGCTCGATTCGATCCGGGCCGAAGTCGTCAAGGTCCCGACCGAAGGCGACCTGCGCCGGGAAACATCCATGAACATCAAGCGGTTAATGGATCTCGGCTGCAATCGCGGCATTCGGCATCGCCGCTCGCTGCCGGTGCGCGGTCAACGCACCAAGACCAATGCCCGTACCCGCAAGGGCCCGCGCAAGCCGATCAGGAAATAAACCATGGCTGTACAAGGAGCAAAACCGGGACGCAAAAAAGCGCGCAGCGAAGTCTCCGACGGCGTTGTCCACGTTCACGCGTCTTTCAACAATACGATCATTACCGTGTCCGACCGACAGGGCAACGCCCTGACCTGGGCGACCGCCGGTGGTTCGGGCTTTCGCGGTTCGCGCAAGAGTACCCCCTTCGCGGCCCAGGTGGCGGCGGAGAAGGCCGGCCGCACCGCCATGGAGTTGTACCGCATGAAGAACGTGGACGTAAAAGTGAACGGACCCGGGCCGGGCCGCGAATCCGCGGTGCGTGCGCTGAACGCTTGCGGTCTGCGAGTGAACAATATTACCGACGTGACTCCCATTCCTCACAACGGTTGCCGCCCGCCAAAGAAGCGGCGCGTGTAGCGCGTAGCGGAGACCGTATGGAAAGGCACAGGAGAGACTAAATATGGCCAGATATCTGGGCCCCAAATGCAAGTTGTCCCGCAGGGAAGGCACCGATCTGTTTCTGAAGAGCGGCGTGCGCCCTATCGACAACAAATGCAAGACCGAGACAATTCCCGGTCAGCACGGCCAGCGCCGCGGACGGCTCTCGGACTATGGCGTGCAATTGCGCGAAAAGCAGAAAGTGCGCCGTACCTACGGCGTTCTTGAAAAGCAGTTCCGGGGTTATTACAAGGAAGCGGCTCGGCGCAAGGGCGCGACCGGCGAGAATCTGCTGCAACTGCTCGAATGCCGGCTCGACAATGTCGTCTATCGCATGGGTTTCGGTTCTACCCGCGCTGAAGCCCGGCAACTCGTGTCGCACAAGTCAATCAGCGTTAACGGCGAACTGGTGAATATCCCTTCTTTCCAGATAAACGAGGGCGATGTGGTCGCCGTGCGGGAACGGGCCAGACAGCAATTGCGTATCAAGTCTGCAATTGAACTGGCCTCACAAAGGACAGAAGTGGATTGGGTTCTGGTTGACGCCGGCAAGATGGAAGGGCAATTCAGTCGAGTGCCCGAGCGCGCCGACCTGTCCCCGGACATCAACGAGAACCTGATCGTGGAGTTGTACTCCAAGTAACACGCGAGCCAATCACTCGGCAAAACAGCCAATTACGCGGCAAAAGAGCCAATTACGTGGCATAGGTAGATTACATGCAGATATCCTTATCAGATTTCCTCACCCCGAGAGTGGTGCAGGTAGACGATTTCGACAAATATCACTCGCGGGTGGTGCTGGAACCGCTGGAACGTGGGTTCGGGCATACCCTGGGTAATGCCCTGCGACGGATACTTCTTTCGTCGATGCCGGGCAGCGCTATCGAAGAAGTGGAAATCGATGGAGTCGTACACGAGTACAGCACGATCGAAGGCGTACGCGAAGACGTTGTGGAAATTCTGCTCAATTTGAAAGGAATTGCCATTGTGCTCAACGACCGCCAGGAAGCCGTGCTCAATCTCAAGAGCAAGGGACCAGGCCTGGTCACCGCTGCGGATATCGAGACTACCCATGGTGTGGAGATCGTCAATCCCGCCCATGAGATTGCCCATCTGAACGATGAAGGCGAATTGAACATGCGTCTGACTGTGCGTTCGGGTCGCGGCTATTCGCCCGCGGATTCGCGCATAGGCGAGGACGACGAGACTCGCGCGGTAGGCAAATTGCTACTCGATGCTTCTTATAGTCCGGTCGTGCGGATTTCCTATTCGGTCGATAACGCCCGCGTCGAACAGCGCACCGATCTGGACAAGCTTATCATCGACCTGGAAACAAACGGCACGATCGACCCGGAAGAGGCCATTCGTCACGCAGCTACCATCCTGCAACACCAGTTGGCGGTGTTTGTCGATTTCCAGAGCGAGATCGTCAACGAACCATCCCAGCGAGAGGATGAAATCGATCCCATCCTGCTGCGGCCGGTGGACGATCTCGAATTGACCGTACGATCGGCCAACTGTCTGAAAGCGGAAGACATTTATTACATTGGAGATCTGATCCAGCGCTCCGAAGTGGAACTGCTGCGCACGCCCAACCTCGGCAAGAAGTCCCTTACCGAGATCAAGGACGTGCTCGCCACTCGCGGACTTTCGCTCGGCTTGCGGCTGGAAAACTGGCCGCCCGCGCGGCTGAAAATCGACGAGCGGGTCGCCTGACCGGGGATCGCCCGGGCAATTGCAAAGGTAGAGGTTCAGCAAAATGCGTCATCGAAAGAGCGGCCGCAGTTTCAGCCGGGACAGCGCACATCGCACCGCCATGTTTCGCAACATGACGACGTCGCTGGTGGAGCACGAAATCATCAAGACGACCCTGGCCAAGGCCAAGGAACTGCGCACCATCGCCGAACCTCTCATCACCCTGGCCAAGGAAGACAGCGTTGCAAACCGCCGCCTGGCTTTTCGCCGCGTGCGTAACAAGGCCACCGTCGGCAAACTCTTCACCGAACTCGGTCCACGTTACCAGGAACGCCCCGGCGGCTATATCCGCATTCTCAAATGCGGTTATCGCGACGGCGACAGCGCCCCGATGGCGTGGGTCGAACTCGTCGACCGTCCCGAGTCCGAATTCGACGACGCCGAAGACTAGACTTTCAGGCCGGCGCCGACCTGTTTCGGGTCGGACGAATTCTCACGCCGGGCCACCCGCCGGCGAATTTCATCGATATGCTCGGCCGCGGTGCCGCAGCAGCCGCCCGCCAGGTTTGCTCCGAGGTCCAGCCATTCCTCGACGAAATCCGCGTAGCGCCCGGGCGTGAGATCCTCTCTCATCCCGAGACGCCCGTCGGTCTGCTTGGGTCCGTCGAGCAGCCAGTCCTTCGGAATACGGGAAAACGCATTCGCATAGCCTCCGATCACGGGTGCGCCGGTCTTGCGTAATGCGGGAACGGCGGCGCTGATCTGTTCCGGCAGACAGCAATTCGCCAAAAGTCCTTCGGGCCTGAAATCCCGCAGAAGTTCGCAGACGGACGCGAGTGACTCGCCGCTTTTCAGACAGCCATCGAGATCGTCGTCCAGCGTGAACGCCACGAACACGGGCTTGCCGCTTTCGCCGGCAGCCTCGGCGGCAGCCAGCGCTTCCGTGGAATGGGACATGGTCTCGCAAATGAAAAGGTCAACCAGTGGCGCCAGCGCTGCCACCTGTTCCCGATACAGGGGCAGAAGCACTTCCCGTTCAAGCACCAGATCAGGCCGGTAGCTTCCATTCAGGGGCGGCAGTGACCCGGCTATCCGCACGTTCGCGCCGGTTTCCGCGCGTGCTCGCCTGGCCAGGTCGGCGGCGAGCCTGTTCAGTTCGACAGTGCGCGCGCCCAGCCCGATTTTTTCCAGATCCGCGCGAATCACGCCATAAGTGTTGGTAGTGATGATCTGAGCGCCGGCGGCGATATTCTCGCGATGAATTTCGACCACGGTTTCCGGCGCTTCGAGCAGGGCGTTGGCGGACCAGATCGTAGGTGGGATGTCGACGCCTCGTTGGGACAGGGTTTTGCCCATTCCGGCATCGAGTATAGTGACGGTTTCGCTGGACATAATGGATTCTCACCTCGGGGCATGGGCCCGATTCAGCATGCGCGAAATGGACATGGCGAGCATGCCGTAGACCAGCAGGATTGGCAAGGAAGCCAGCAAGGAGGCGGTCTGCAGCTCCCGCAGCCCTCCCAGGAACAGCAGGCTGAGTGGAAGGGAGCCCAGGGCGAAGGCCCAGAATACCCGATGCAGGCGCGCGGGATGCTGGTCCGCTTTGAGATAGCGGGTAGCGCCCGCCGCCAGCGTATAGGCGGCCGAATCGTAAGTGGTGGCGACGAAGACGAGTCCGATCGCCGCCAGTAGCAATACCATCACGGAACCCAGCGGCAGGATCGAAATCATGCCGGCCAGCGCGGTCGAAGGGCTGGATTCCGTCGCCTCGCTCACCACGGGATAGATTCCCTCGATTTCCAGGTGCTGGGCGTATCCGCCCAGCACCGTGAAAAACAAGGCGCATCCGAGACTGCCCCAGCCAAGTACCCCGAATATCAGTCCGCGAAGGCTGCGGCCGCGGGATATCCTGCAGATGAACATGCCGATGAACGGGCCCATCGCCAGCCACCATGCCCAATAGAAGACTGTCCAGGTTTCCACGAAGTCGGCGCGCTGGAGCGGATCGGTCCAGGTGAGCATGCGCAGGAAATTGCCGGTCACCGTGCCAAGAGACGCGATGCCTGCCTCGACGATGAACAAACTCGGACCGAACAGGAATATCCAGGCGATCAGCACCAGCGCCAATGCGGAATTGATTGTGCTCAGGCGCCTGATGCCTTCGTTCAATCCCCGGTAGACACTGAATGCTATCAAGCCCGTCGCCGCCGATATGACGCCGATCTGCAGACCGATGCCGTCTTCGATTCCAGTGAGCCTGTTTACTGCCGCCGACACTACCGATGTGCCGAATCCCAGCCCGGTGGCGCAAGTGCCGATCGTTCCCACGATAAACAACAGGTCCACCAGCCGTCCCGGCCAAAGTTCCTGCTGCCCGCCCAGCACTTCACTGCAAGCCGAACTGAGACGCAAGGTGGGAACCCGAAACACGTGAAACGACAGGCTCAGGCCGACAGCCGGCAGACAATAGAAAGCCCAGCCAATGGGCCCCCAGTGAAACATCCCGTAACTGTTGGCCATCAGCAGGGCAGCGTCGGATTCCGGTTCGATTCCGAACGGCGGCGAGACGTAGTAGAACGCCCACTCGGTCGCGCCCCAATAGATCAGCGAGGCACCGATGCCGGCGCAGAACAGCATGGAAGCCCAACTGAACCGACCGAATTCAGGGCCGTCGGCCGAGCCGAGCACCAGGTCGCCATGCCGGCTGACGGCGATGTACAGAAGAAAGCAAAGCGTCGCTGCGGCCGCTGCCACGTATAACACGCCGAATCTGGTCGTGATCGCGACATAGGTGCTGTCGACCGCGGCGGCGCTCCATTGCGGCGCGACAATAATCGCAAGCACGACGCCCACCAGCAGCAGGAGACCGCCGGCAAAGATGAACCGGTCAATGGATGGCGCACTGTCTTCGGTATCTCGTGATGAATGCAACATTCAGTGCTTCAGATCCCTGAGGAAAACTCCATTTCAGGCCGCCAGTAAAGAGCCGAGCCTAGCCAAAACGAAGAATGTTTTCACCTGCAGTATGAAAAACGCGGGAAATTTCACTTTACAGGTAAATATACTGCAAATTCAGATGGATTCTGCTGGTTTCTAAAATTGTCAGTTGCTCCACGAGTTCGAATCGATCGCGCTTCGTGTCATGATTCCCGGGTGAAAATTCTTGGCATTGACTTCACCAGCCGCCCCGGCAGAGGCAAGCCGCTGGCTTGCCTTGAATGCGAACTCGCCAATGGGACGCTGGAGACGCGAGCGCTGTGGAAGTGGACGAGTTTCGGGGAATTTGAAGCAGCGCTGACCCAGCCCGGACCCTGGATTGCCGGGATCGATTTTCCCTTCGGACAGTCGCGCAAGTTCATCCGCAATATAGGCTGGCCCGAGTCCTGGGCTGGCTATGTCGATCTCGTCGCCGAAATGACCCGGGAGCAATTCCGGCAAATCATGATCGAATACCGCGCCAATCGGCCTGCCGGCGACAAGGAACACAAACGCGTTACCGAGAAGGTCGGCGGTGCTTTCAGCGCCCAGAAAATCGAGCGGCCGCCGGTCGGCCTGATGTTTTTCGAGGGAGCGCCGCGCCTGCGCAGGGCCGCGGTCACAATTCCGGGCATGCAGCGTGGAGATTCCGGCAGAACGGTTATCGAAGCCTTTCCCAGTGTAGTTGCCCGCCGCTTCATCGCTCGCCGCAGCTACAAACACGACGCCAGAAGCGAACAGACCAGACAACGCCGCATGGCAAGAGAAGAGTTACTGGCTGGAATACTGGGCAAGGAACTGCAAGCCGCCTACGACCTGCAAATACAACTGAAAAACCTGGACTCGGCTATCTTTGCCGAAGACGCCACGGGCGACAGCCTCGATGCCCTCTGCTGCGCCATCCAGGCCGCCTGGGCCTGGCAAAACCGCCACCGAAACTTTGGCATCCCGGAAGACTTCGATCCCACAGAAGGCTGGATTGTCGATCCCGGGACAGTTTTACCGAAGTTTACTTGCCGGCGTATTGAATATTAAATAATATTAATACAGATTCTGGAATGGAGAGAGGTCATGGGGCGTGAGACGACAACGATGACGGTACGACTGGGCGGTTCGTTACGAGAATTCGTTGCGGCTAATATCGGCGAGAAAGGAAACTACGAGAATGTCAGCGAATACATCCGCGACCTGATCCGGCGCGACATGGCGCGTTCAGAGGCCGAAGCCTTTGACCGCCTCAAAGCGGAATTGCAGCAGGCATTCGCGGCGCCCGACGATACGTACCGCCCGTTGACCGCAGCGCAGGTAATCGAGAGAAACAGACGGTCCAGCACATGACGCAGTATCGCGTCCAGGAAGCGGCCGCTATCCGTATCGACGAAATTTTCCGCTACACGAGAGATCGTTGGGGCGAGGCTCAGGCCGATGCGTATATCGAGGGGATGTTCGAGACTTTCGATGGCATTGCCGCCGGAATGGCTGCGTCCCGCCCGGTTCCCGCGGAGTTCGGCGTGACCGGATACGTTTCCCGCTATCGCAGTCATTTCATCTACTGGAAAAACCTGCACGATGGAGCGATCGGCATCGTCACTGTGCTGCATGAACGAATGCACCAGTCAGACCGCTTCATGGACGACGGCGAGCTTTGAAAGTTCAGCGAGGAAACCCTGCTTCGTTCGCGAACCAGCCCCCGGCAACTCTTCTAATTATGAATTTGAATTGACGATTATGTTAATTCAAATACTTTATTAATTTTCGAAACATACCCGAACAGGTCAGTCGCTTACGGAGTCAATTCCAGCGAGCCGCTTCCTGGATGGCCGCCGGACCCGGCATGAATCGGGCATACACACACAGCGGTCACGAGGGCGATTCTCTCGAACTGACAGAGCACCTGGGCAAGCCAAGCAGTTTGATTCGTGCAACTGTCGGTTTTTTGTCGTTGACCCGACCAGCCGGTGGTATGAGAATTTTTCTCATCCAAGTATTGATGAGGATTGTGATTATGGAACACCGAGAGGGGCTACCGGAATTGAAAATCGACCCGAAGACTTTGAAATTATTGCGCGAGCATCGACTTTATTCGCAGGAGGAATTCGCAATCGCCGCGGGGATGAGCGTTCGTACCGTACAGAGGGCGGAAATGGGGATGCCTGTCTCGGCAGAGACACTCAAATCAATCGCCTCCGTGTTGGAAGTGCCGACGAAACGGCTGTTGGCGCCCAAGCCGCTGCCGAAAGGATACTGGATCGGAGTGTGTAGCGGTGCGGCTGGAATTTGCGTTGGAACCGTTTGGGCTGTCTTTGCGGCAATGCAAGGTGCCGGTAACGAAGCGGAATTGGGTGCGGCCCTGGGCGTGATATTCGCGGCCTGCGGCCTATCCAGCGCACTGCTGGGAACATTGGCGAACAAATTCCGCAAGTCCCTCGAAACGCCGCAGCTAGCGGAAGCGAGCAACCGATGAGGAGTCGGTTTGAAACGAAGTGCAAATCGCTCAAGATTTGAGAATACCCCGGCGAAATTCCCGATTGCCGGGAATTCCGCCGGAAGTTGAGGTTTACTCAGGCAGCGCCATTGCGGTCAGGCGGGCGCCGGTTTGCAGGATGATGTATTGGCGGCCCTCGTGGGTCCAGGTGCTCATGCCGTAGCGGCTGCGCTCGGGGACTTCGGCTTCGGCCATGGTTTCGCCGGATGCCTTGTCGACGGCGTATAACATGACCTGGTCCTCGCTGTTGACGTCGGAATACACCAGCATGTTGGGCGTAATCGTCATCGGCACGAGATTGCCTGAGCCGGTGTTGCCGATTTCTAGTCCTTCCATCGCCGGATTGTTGAGCACGCGGCTTGGCGTTTCGCCGGCCGGGATCATCCAGGCATGTTCGCCGGTGTTCATGTCGATGGCGGTGATGCGGCTGTATGGCGGCTTGTACAGCGGGATATTCGCCGGATGGCGCGGAGCGCCGCCGCCGGGGCCGTCGGCATATTGCGCGAAGGTGGTGCCGGTCGGCTCCTCGTATTGCAGATCCGCTTCTTCACCCGGTACGAGCTGAACCGGGCTGCAGGCCTTTTGCGAGGAAATGTAAAGGTAACCGGTATTCGGATCGGCTACCGAAGGCGAGGTGATATTCGCGCCGCCGCCACCGCCCGGACAGATCAGCGAGGCGCGTTTGCCGAGCGGATTGTCGCGATGGATCGGCGGATTGAACAGCGGCCCCATCTGGTAATCGGCCATGGCCTGGATCGCCTGCTGGCGCAGGTCCGGAGTGAAATCGACCAGATCGTCGATGGATACGCCCTGCATGTCGAAAGGCGCGGGCCGGGTCGGGAAGGGCTGGGTCGGAGACAGCACTTCGCCGGGAACGATGGACGGAGGCACTTCGCGCTCCTCGAACGGCCACAGCGGTTCGCCGGTGAGGCGGTTGAAAGCGTAGACGAAACTCTGCTTGGTAACCTGCATGACCGCCGGAACCGGCTGCCCGTCGACGTTCAGGTCGAGCAGAATCGGCGCCTGGGGATTGTCGTAGTTCCAGATGTCGTGCTTGACGGTCTGGTAATGCCAGACCCGCTCGCCGGTGCCGGCATCGAGCGCGATCAGGCTGGTGCCATAGAGATTGTCGCCCGGACGGAAGCCGCCGTAATAGTCGATGGTGGCGCCGTTGGTCGGGATATACACGATGTTGTTTTCCACGTCGGCGGAAATCGGCGCCCAGGAAGAAACGTCGCCGGTCCATTGCCAGGCGTCGTTTTCCCAGGTCTCGTGGCCGTACTCGCCGGGCCGCGGAATCACGTTGAACTTCCACTTGAACGCGCCGGTGGTCTTGTCGTAGCCGAGGATGTCGCCGGGCACGTTCTCGATGCGCGCCTGGTTGTAGCCCTGTTCGGCCGAGTTACCTACCACGACAGTGTCATTGACCACGATAGGCGGCGAGGACGAGGTGATATAGCCGGTTTCCAGCGGGATGCCTTCGTAGGGGTCGTAGGGGTGGCCGAGATCGGCGAGCATGTCGACTACGCCGGATTCGGGGAAGCCGTCGACCGGCACCTGGTCGCCGAAGCCTTCCAGCGGTGCGCCGGTTTCGGCGTCGAGGGCAACAAGGAAAAAGCCGGGGGTAGCGACATAAACTACGCCACGGCCGTCGACTTCATCGTAGGCGATGCCCTTGCCGTAATCGGCGCGCATCGAATATTCCCAGCGGCGTGTGTGTGGCAGGCGGTAGCTCCACAGGGTTTCGCCGCTGGCCGGATCGAGGGCAACGATGTGGCGGCGGTAGCCGGCGAGCGTGAACAGCTTGCCGTCGATATAGCTCGGCGTCGCCCGTCCGCTCACCGCGCCCATGCTGGCGCCGTCCCAGACCCAGGCGACTTCGAGCTGATCGAAGTTGTCCATGGTGATCTGGGTAGATTCGGAGTATCTCGTCTGGGCGAAATCATTGCCCAGAGTGAGCCACTCTATGGAATCCTGGGCCACGGTGTCCTGGGCAAACAGGGTTCCCGCGCAGAATGCCAGCCCGGCTGCCAACAGGGCGGCGCTTCGCGGCTTGATTCCGGAGCGGTAGGTTGCAAGAGATTTCATCATTATCAGCCTCGCAATTTATTGATTCGGCAGGTAAACCAAGAGCGGAAGTTACCCCAACACTTTTGTGATGTCGAGATAAAAGAACGCGCCTGACCCCGGTCTGCGGCTGTTGCTACAAATCGCTACAAACGGCGCCGATTCCCGGCATTTCGAAACCGGCCGCCGCCAGTCCGGCGCGCAGCGCCTCGTATTGCTCGCGGGACAGCGGCATCAACGGCGGACGTGGGCGCGACCATGCGGCGTCACCGCTACAGATGGCCACGGCGGCCTTGACCGCGGCAACCATCGGGGCGGACTCGAACAGATCGCGGATGCCGGTCAGATCCCGCTGCCGTTCGGCGGCGTCTGCCGCGCGCCAGCCGGAGCAAAGCGCCGCGATCGCCGCGGGATTGACATTGGCCGTGGCGGAAATGCAGCCGGCGCCGCCGGCTTCCATGTTTTGCAGCAGGAATCGTTCGGAGCCGGAAAACACCCGGAAATCCGGCCAGCCGGCCGCATTGAAGGCCGCAGTTTCCTCCCATTTGCCCGAACTGTCCTTGATGCCGGCGATGGCGCCGGGAAACTCCTTCACCAGCCGGTCGATGAGATCAAGCGAATACGGCGTTTGGGACATGGCGGGGAAATGGTAGAGATAGATTTGCAGGTCTTCTCGGCCGACCCTGTCGATGACTTCCGCCATGTAGCCGTAAAGGCCGTCGTCGCTCACTTTCTTGTAATAGAAAGGCGGCAGCATCAGCACGCGAGGGCAGCCGAGGCCGGCCGCCGCGGCGGTGAACTCCACGGTTTCGCTTAATGAACACAAGCCGGCGCCTGGCATGATGTTATCGGGTTCCACTCCGGAATCGAGCAGCCGCTCAAGCAGGCTGATCTTTTCCTTGAGCGAGAGCGAATTGGCTTCGCTGGTAGTGCCGAAGACGGCCAGTTTCACGCCCTGGCCGAGCAGCCAGTGACACAGTCCGGTAAATCGTTCGGCGTCTGGCGTCAGATATTCGTCGAAAGGCGTGACGACCGGCGCCAGCACGCCGTCTAGTCGTTCCAGGCTCATGAGTGGGGATACCTCCCGGGTTTTCGCGCCAGCAGTCCGTAGAGGATCATCGGCCAGATGCCGATGTGGATCATGACGTCGGCGAGATTGAAAATGTAGTTCCACCAGGGAATGTGCTGCACGTTTATGTAGTCGATCACGCTGCCGTGGAGGTGCCGATCAACCACATTGCTCAAGCCGCCGCCGGCGATGAAGCCGAAACAGCAGAATTCGAATCGTGATATGCCGGTTCCCAGGAGCAGCCAGACAATGATGCCGCCGAGCAGTGCGAGGCTGAGCGCCGCGAACACCCAACCCTGGCCCTGTAGCAGGCCGAAGATGCCGCCGTAATTGCGGATATGAGTGAGGTGGATGAAGCTGTTCCATTCCATCGTGGTGTTCACGGGAATGTTGAAGTTGACCCACCAGCCGGCCATTTGCGAACACGCCAGCGCGAAGGCGGCAATCGCGCAGAAATACAGAAAATTGATGCTTTTCCGCTGCCAGGCGCTAAACAACTCGCACCCCTTTGACATGGGCGAAAGGCTGGTCGGCGTATTGCAGGATCTCGGCGGCGCCGTCCCGTTCGAGACGCACGATGTTATGAGCGCAATTGTGCAAGGGCTGCCAGGACCACAGATCGCGCATCGGCAATTCTTCCATATGGCACAGCACCGACTTGATCAGCGCGCCATGGCTGACGACGGCCACGCGCTGCCCGAAGTGCTTTCGCAATATTCCGCGGATCGCCTGCATCGCCCGTTCCTGCAACTCATAGAATGTCTCTGCGCCTTCCACATCGAACAAATGCGGCATGTGCCAGAAATGGTGTTGTGATTCCGGATCGTCGACGGCGATTTCGGCGTGCAGGCGGCCCTCCCAGGGGCCGAGATCAATTTCACGCAGGCTGTCGAGAAACACGATGTCCTCGTGACGGTCGGGGAAAGCCAGCCACGCCGTCTCCCGGGTACGCAATGAACTGCTGCTGTAAATGGCGTCGAAACGGGTATCCCGCAACCGCTCGCCGAGTTCGACCGATTGCTTGTTGCCGGTCTCGTTCAGGCCGACATTGCATTGCCCCTGTACACGCTGGTCGCGATTCCACTGGGTTTCGCCATGCCGGATCAGATGCAGTTCCATGTGATCGCCTCAATCTGGGTTTTGCTGAAGCGCTGACTGATCAGCGCTCCCTCAGGGTACGTCGCACGGCATCCCGCCAGCCGGTATATTTCTCCTCGCGCCAGGCAGCGTCCCGTTGGGGGCTGAACTCGCGGTCGAGCCGCCAGAGCCTGGTAATGGCGTCAAGCGAGGAGAACACGCCGGCCTGCAGTCCCGCCACGTAAGCGGCGCCGAGCGCCGTGGTTTCGGTAACTACCGGGCGATGTACCTCGCAAGCGAGAATATCCGCGAGATTTTGCAGGAAGAATTCATTAGCGACCATGCCGCCGTCTACGCGCAAGAGATTCAGGTCGACCCCATCGGCGGCGATGGCGCCGGTCAGGTCGCGCGTCTGGTAACACACCGAAAGCAGGGCGGCAGTGACGATTTCGGCTATGCCGCTGTCCCGGGTCAGGCCATGGATTGCGCCGCGGGCGTCCGGATCCCAGTAGGGTGCGCCGAGGCCGGTAAAGGCGGGGACGAGATAGACCCCGGAATCTTCAGCGCAGGCCTGCGCCAATCGCTCTGACTCGGATGATTCCTGAATCAGGCGCAACTTGTCCCGCAGCCACTGCATGGTGGCGCCGGCCATGAAGATACTGCCTTCAACGGCGTAACTCGTTCTGCCTTCCAGGCGATACGCCACCGTGGTGAGCAGGCGATTGCGCGAAAACACCGGCGCGTCCCCGGTATGCATGAGCAAAAAACAACCGGTGCCGTAAGTGCTCTTGGCCGCGCCCGCGCTGAAACAACATTGGCCGAAGGCCGCGGCCTGCTGGTCCCCGAGCACTCCGGTCACGGGCACCGCGCTGCCGAGCAGCGCCGGCTCGCTAGCGCCGTAATCGGCGGCGCTGTCGAGCACTTCGGGCAGCACCTGCCGCGGTATTTCGAACAACTCGAGCAAATCCGGGTCCCAATCCTGGGACTGCAGGTTGAACAACATCGTGCGCGAAGCATTGCTCGCATCGGTAAAATGGCTGCGTCCGCCGGTCAATTTCCACAGCAGGAAGCTGTCTACGGTGCCGGCGGCGAGTTCGCCCCGTTCGGCGCGTTCGCGCAGGCCGGGGACCTCGTTCAGCAGCCATTGCAATTTGGTGGCGGAGAAATACGGGTCGAGCAGCAGTCCGGTCTTGCGTTGCAATTCGGATTCATCGACGCGCTCTTGCTTCAATTTGCGGCAATGTTCGGCCGTTCGCCGGTCCTGCCAGACGATCGCCTTGTGCACCGGTTCGCCACTCGCACGATCCCAAAGTACCGTCGTTTCGCGCTGATTGGTGATGCCGATGCAGGCGAGTTGCCCGCTGTCGATTCCGGCGTCGCGCAAGGCCGCATGGCAACTCGACAGCGTGGTGCGCCAGATTTCGTCCGCGTCGTGTTCCACCCAGCCGTTGCGCGGAAAATACTGGGTAAACTCCTGCTGGCCCAGGCCGCTCAGCGCTCCCGACGAATCGAACACCAGCGCACGGCTGGAAGATGTGCCCTGATCGATAGCGAGAATGTAGGGCTTCACCGGTGTTGCTCCTGTCTGTCTCATTCCGTAGCGGAGCATAGAGGCAATTGGGGCCTGAGTAAAACTTTGCTAAGCTGCCCTGTCCCGCATTTCACGGAATTGCCGCCATGCGTTTCGATCTTTCCGCGCTCCTGCTGACGCTCCCGTTAACGCTGCTGCCCATGTTGTCCTCGGCCGCGGACGCCACGGTCAGCGGCCCCGTCGCCCTGGACCCCGCGGGCTTTCCTTCACGCAACATGATTTTCCTTTCATCGGCTGTTCCTCTGCGCGAACAGGGTTATGTGGAAGAGGAGTACTTCATGGAAGGAGTCGCGGCCCGTTACGATTTGCCGGAGATGGAAACCGGCGCGGTGCTCGATGACGGCCATCCCTATCGTACGCGCCTGATCGTGCGTCGCCCAGAAAATGCCGACCGCTTCAACGGGGTGGTCGTGGTGGAATGGCTGAACGTGACCGGCGGCACCGACAAGGACATCGACTGGTGGCAATCCGGCGCGCATCTGGTGCGCAACGGCTACGCCTACGTGGCGGTTTCCGCCCAGCAAGTGGGCGTCGAATCGCTGGCCGGGTGGAGTCCGGAGCGATATGGAACTCTCGATGTCAGCCACGATGGCATGGTGCCGGGCGACGGCATGTCCTTCGATATCTTTTCCGATGCCGGCCGCGTTGCCCGCGACGGCGGCTCCGGTATGGTGGATATTCTCGGAGGCCTCGAGCCAGAAATGCTTATCGCCACCGGGCACTCCCAATCAGCCGGGCGACTGGCGACCTACCTGAACTCGGTGCATCCACTGGATCCGGTCTACGATGGCTTCATGGTGCATGGCGGCGGCGGGCGCATTCGTGACGATCAGCCGGTTCGAATCTTCAAGCTGATGGCGGAAACCGACATGCTGCGCCGGGCGGCGAATCCGCAACCGGATACAGACTGGTTCCGGCAATGGGAAGTGGCAGGCAGTTCTCACGTGGATTATCCCTTCGAAGTCGAATGGGCGCGGGTGCGCCTGCAGCAGGACGGCCTGCCAATGTCCGATGCCGCACCGCGCGACCCCGGCTGCGAACTTCCGCCCCATAGCCGGGTGCCGTTCCGCGATGTCATGAACGCGGCATTCGAACATCTTGTATTGTGGGTGCGGGAAGGCAAACCGCCGCCGGTCGCGCCAAGTCTGCAAGTGTCGCGGATGATGCCGGAACTGGAATTCGCGCGGGATGAACACGGCAACGTTTTCGGCGGAATTCGACTTGCTGCCCACGCGGTGCCGACCGCTCGCAATACCGGGATGAACTACGGCGGCAACAGGTTTTGCATCCTGTATGGCTCACACCATCCCTTCGACGAGAATTTGCTGGAACGACTGTATCCCGACCACGACAGCTATGTGGCCGCCGTGCGTGAAGTCGCGGAGCAGAACCTGGAGGATGGATACATTCTGCCCCATGCAATGGAGCGCACTGTGCGGAACGCGAATGCTTCTGGGATCGGACGCTAGGCCCTGTCGATTCCCGGGCTCAGCTTCGCAGGCTGTCCAGACTCCATTTGCCTCCGCCGACCGCGGCGATATAGAGGAATACGAAGCAATATAGCGCCGCGCCTTCTCCGCCGTTGCCAATGGTCCAGAGGAAGAATCCCTGGGTAGCGTGGGCCATCCAGAATGCGACGGCCATCATTCCCGAAAGCACGAATGCCGTTGACCGCGTATAAAAGCCCACCAGCAAGAGCAGCCCCCCGACTACTTCAAGCAGTCCCGCCAGTCCGGGCGCCAGTGTCAGCAATTCAAAAGGCGCGCGCGCCTCGACGGGAAATCCGAACATTTTCTGTGTGCCATGTTGCAGGAACATGAATGCGGCGGTAATTCTCAGCACACTGAGCAGTTCGTCCGCATAGCGTGAAAGCGTGACCCCGATCGTGTTGATCATTTCCGTCTCCTTGCCGGGAGCAGCCCGGCACTATCTGTAACACCCCTTGAGAGCAACACTATATGCCTAAATTTCAAGGGTGTATAGAAAGTGCGCCCGCCTTCAGCATGTAGGGGCGAGGCATGCCTCGCTCGCGAACGGCCCCGGCACCGTGCAACACACACGGACCACGCATGCGTCGCCCCTACGGCGTTGGGAACTACGCAAGTGTCCCTGACCCCTGCTACAAATCTACCGACGATTTTAGGGGCGAGGCATGCCTCGCCCGCGAACGGCCCCGGCACCGTGCAACACACGCGGGCGACGCATGCGTCGCCCCTACGGCGTTGGGAACTACGCAAGTGTCCCTAACCCCTGCTACAAATCTACCGGCGTTTGTAGGGGCGAGGCATGCCTCGCCCGCGCACGGCCCCGGCACCGTGCAACACACGCGGGCGACGCATGCGTCGCCCCTACGGCGTTGGAAACTACGCAAGTGTCCCTAACCCCTGCTACAAATCTACCGGCGTTTGTAGGGGCGAGGCATGCCTCGCCCATACGGTCTTATGAACCTGCACAGAGAGGAGGCGGGCGTCGGCGCAGGATGCCGGCGCCCTTTGAAACTACGACGGGAATCGATCTTCAGGCCACGGCGAGAGCCTGTTCGATATCGGCCCTGATATCGTTGATGTGCTCGATGCCGATGCACAGGCGAATCATTTCCGGACGCACGCCCGCCGACGATTGCTCGTCTTCGGTCAACTGGCGGTGCGTTGTCGATGCCGGATGACAGGCCAGCGTCTTGGCGTCGCCGATATTCACCAGCCGCTTGATCATCTTCAGCGCGTCGTAAAATCGAACGCCGGCCTCGAATCCGCCGTGTACGCCGAACGTAAGTAATGAGGCCGGGGCGCCGCCACAGTATTTTTGCGCAAGCGCGTGGCCCGGGTCGGAAGAAAGTCCTGCGAAACTGACCCATTCCACTTTTTCGTGCGATGAAAGATATTCGGCGACGGCCATGGCGTTCTCGCAATGCCGCTCCATGCGCAAGTTGAGCGTTTCCAGCCCTTGCAGAATGAGAAACGCGTTCATGGGCGAGAGAGCGGAGCCGGTATTTCGAAGCGGAACGGTTCGCGCCCTGCCTATGAACGCGGCTTCAGCCAGCGCTTCGGTGTAAACGATTCCGTGATACGACGGCTCCGGGTTGTTCAGTTCGGGATAGCGCTCGGCGTGTTGCGTCCAGGGAAACTTTCCGGAATCGACAATCACGCCGCCGATCGATGTGCCGTGGCCGCCCACGTATTTCGTAAGCGAGTGGATCACGATGTCCGCTCCGTATTCGATAGGCCTGCAAAGCACCGGGGTCGGCACGGTATTGTCGACGATGACCACAACGCCATGCTTGCGCGCCATTTCGCAAATCGGTTCGAGATCGATGATGTTCCCGGCCGGATTACCGATGGTTTCGCAATAGATGGCGCGGGTATTTTCGTCGATGAGTTTTTCCAGCGCGGCGGCCGTGTCGTCTTCCGCGAAGCGCACTTCGATACCCTGGCTGGGCAGCATGTGGGCGAATAGCGTGTAGGTTCCGCCATATAGTTGAGGAACGGTGATGATGTTGTTGCCGGCGCTGGCCAGGGTCAGGATCGCGTAATTTATCGCAGCCATTCCTGAACTCACGGCAAGCCCCGCCAGACCGCCTTCCATTGCCGCCATGCGCGCTTCCAGCACGGCGTTGGTGGGATTCATGATGCGTGTGTAGATATTGCCCGGAACGGCGAGGTCGAACAGATCCGCGCCATGCTGCGCGTCGTCGAACTCATAGGCGACGGTCTGGAAAATGGGTACGGCGACCGCTTTCGTGTTCGTATCCGTTTCGTATCCGCCGTGAATGGCGATGGTTTCCTGTTCCACTGGTCAACTCCTCGATTTCAAGAATTTGCAATGGCGCGGAATGATACAGCAAATTTACGCTTGTGCGCGGGTACGGCATTCCTGCTATTCTCGAAGCGATAATGGAAACCAGAAAGCGAGAGGTAATGTCATGTCAAACAAGTATCTGTTTCCCGCGGGCTTCGGTGTTGCAATGCTGCTTGCCGGCAATGCCTTCGCCCAGGACGGAGGCAACATAGTCACCGGCGAGGGCTTCCCCAACCCCAATCCAATGGTCGAAAACGAATGGGGCGATCTGCCGGCGGGGCGCCAATGGGGCTCCACCGCAGGGATAGACGTCGACCCGACGGACGGCCACATCGTCGCATACGAGCGTTGCGGCGCGGGAGCGCTTGGTGGTCAGGGCATCAACTGCGACAGCAATCCGGTGGATCCGATATTCAAGTTCGATCGGCATACCGGAGAAATCCTGGCCAATTTCGGTGGCGGCATCATGGTCACCCCGCATGGCATACATGCGGATGACGAAGGCAACATCTGGGTGGCCGATTTCGCCGGCAACGCGGAAGGCACCAAGGGTCATCAGGTGCATAAATTCAGCCCGGACGGCGAACTGCTCATGAGCCTGGGCACCGCGGGGCAGCCCGGCAACGACAGCGCGCACCTCAATCAGCCCAACGATGTGATCGTGGGTCCGGATGGCAGTATCTACGTGGCGGACGGTCATAGCGGCCAGGGCATGCTCGACGCCCAGGCGCTGGAAGAAGGGCGCCAGGCGGGTCTGACCGCGCGCATCGTGAAATACGCGTCGGACGGCACTTACCTCATGGAATGGGGCAACCTGGGCACTGCTCACGGCGACTTCCGCACGCCCCATGCACTCGAGTTCGATTCCCAGGGCCGCTTGTGGGTCGCCGACCGCGGCAATCACCGGCTCGAGATTTTCGACCAGGACGGAAACTATCTCGAATCCCGCTACAGTTACGGCCGCATCAGCGGAATCTTCATCACCGATGACGACATGGTCTATGCGATCGATTCCGAATCAGGCCCGCTGCGTCACGAGGCGTGGCATTGCGGCGTACGTATCGGCCCATTGAATGAAGATCGAATTACCGGCTTCATTCCGGGGTATCAGACCGAGAGCCGCGGAGAACAGGGCACCGCGGGCGAAGGAGTAGCCGTGGACGCCGACGGAAACGTGTTCGCCGCCGAAGGTCCCGCTTCGCTGCCACTGGCCGGCGGCGCCTTCACGAAGTACTCGGCGCAGTAATAGTCTTTACTTGTACAGCAAGGGATTGTTCCTGCTATGCTCGTTTGTCGCCGCGGGTTTCGGCTCGCGGCGACGGTTCAGCAAATAGAGCTGTAGGAAAGGAGGGGGACATGGTTGCCGACGAAACCGCCACTGTACAGGAAGCGGAATCTCATCTCGAACAGAACATGCGCACCGTCGCCCTTACGGCGCTGGCGGGCACAAGCATCGAATGGTACGACTTTTTCCTGTATGCGGCGGCCGCCGCACTCGTATTTCCGGCCGTTTTCTTTCCTGAAAGTACGCCTACCGTCGCGCTGATCCTTTCCTTCGGCACCTTTGCCTTCGGCTTCATCGCGCGGCCGCTCGGCGGCATCATGTTCGGACATTTCGGCGACCGCATCGGCCGCAAGCGCACCCTGGTGATCGCGCTGATGCTGATGGGCGTCGCGTCCACGCTGATCGGTTTGCTGCCGTCCTATGCCACGATCGGCATCGCGGCCCCGATCATCCTGACGCTGCTGCGTTTCTGTCAGGGTCTTGCCATCGGCGGTCAATGGGGCGGAGCAATGCTGCTCGTGACGGAAAGCGCGCCTTCCAATGAACGCGGCTGGTACGGCGCCTACGCCCAAGCCGGCGCCCCGGTGGGAGTGATCCTTGCCAACCTGGCCCTGATCGGCATCAGCGCCGCTGTGTCCGATGAGTTTTTCCAGACCTGGGGCTGGCGCATACCATTCCTGGCCAGCGTGGTGCTGATCGGCATCAGCATGTTCGTGCAGCTCAAACTGGAAGACACCGTGGCTTTCCGGGAATTGCAGTTGGTGCGCGAAGCGCACAAGGACGAACATCCCGAGGCCGAGGCCGTGCGCCGCTCACCTGTGCTCGAAGCCCTGATCAATTATCCGAAGACCATATCGCTGGCGGCGGGAGCCTTTCTCTCGATCCAGGTTTCATTCTACATTCTGATTGCCTTTGTTCTTGCCTACGGCAGTCAGGGCATTGCCGGCATGAGCCGTGACGCCATGCTCGCCGCGGTGCTGGTCGCTTCGGCCCTGATGATTCCATTCCAGTTCTGGGCGTCGGGTTACTCCGATCGCAACGGTCGGCGCGGCATCTACATGCTCGGTGCGGTGCTTACCGGAGTCTGGGCCTTCGCGCTGTTTCCGTTGATCGATACCGGCGATTTCTGGATGATCGTGCTGGGCGTTACCGGCGGACTCTGTTTTCTGTCGATGATGTACGGCCCCCAGGCGGCCTTCTATACTGAATTGTTCAGCACCGAAGTGCGCTATTCCGGCGCCTCGCTGGGCTATCAGTTGGGCGCGATCATCGGCGGCGCCTTCGCGCCCATGATTGCCACCTTCCTGTGGACGGAATACGCCATAGTCTGGGTATCGGTCTATATCGCCCTGGCTTCCGTGATCGCCCTGCTTTGCGTGTGGACGCTCAGCGAGACTTCCGGCGACAGCCTGCACGACGTACACGGCCAGGATCGCTGAACGCGATCGTTAAGGTTCGGATACACACGAGACTGTAGGGGCGAGGCATGCGTCGCCCCTACCGGCCCCGCAATCGTTGAATTAGGGTAGTTGCTGCACTATGCTAACCGGCTAACGGATGGGACACCCATCGGTCAAAACCATATCGCGGAGACTGATCATGCGCCTTTCTTTACTGACCGGATTGTTGCTGGCCGCCGTTGTCGGCAACGCTATCGCCGCCGACCGGGTCGGCAATTTCGGCCTCATCGACGCAGACGGCGATTTCCACCAGTTGTCGAAATATGCGTATCTGAACGCGCTGGTAATCGTCAGCCAGGCCAATGGCTGCGAAATCAATTACGACCAGAATCACAAGTACAGATTGCTGGAAACCACCTGGAAGGACGAGGGCGTGGAATTCCTCATGCTCAATGCTTCCGATGACCGCGTGGCAGTCGCCGCCGAGGCCGAATTGTTCGACTACCGGTGGCCCGTCATGATCGATGACACGCAACTCGTCGCCGGTTCTCTCGGACTCGGGAAGGCCGGTGAAATCGTCGTGCTCGATCCGTCCCGGCAGGAGATACTCTATCGCGGGCCGCTGGATCGGCCGGAATCCGATGACGCCCCAGCCAGCACTCATATCAAGGACGCGCTCTGGCAAGCCACTACCGGCGAGACCCGCGCGGCGGAAACGGTAGTCGTTGACGCGCCGGGCTGCGAGATTGATTTCGAGACCAGGGATCATCTCGCCGAAAATGCTCCCGACTATGCCGCCGACGTCGCTCCCATCCTGCGCGAACGATGCGCCAACTGCCACCGTCAGGGCGGAATCGCGCCTTTCGCCATGGACAGCCATCAGATGGTCCGCGGCTGGTCGCCGATGATTCGCGAAACCCTGATGACCAAGCGCATGCCTCCGGCCCAGGTCGATCCGCATTTCAATGAATTTTCCAATGCGCGTTATGTCTCGACGGAAGAATTGCAGACCCTGGTGCATTGGATCGATGCCGGCGCGCCACGCGGCGACAGCCCGGAAGACCCGTTGACCGGCCTCGAGTTCCACGAAGGCTGGCAGCTCGGCGAACCTGACTACATCGTCTATTCAGAGAGATTCACCGTGCCGGCGACCGGAGTGGTGGACTACCGCTTCCCCGTCGTGGACCTGCCGTTCGAGGAAGACAAATGGGTGAAGGCGGTGCAGTTTATTCCCGGTGAGCGGTCGGTTGTGCATCATATGATCGCGCGCGTGGTCGAACCCGATTACGACCGCAACGCAGGCCCGGATCAGCAAGGCGAAACGCGTTTCCTCGAAGGCTTCGCGCCCGGCAAGGACGACGCCACGGTCTTTCCCGAAGGCACCGGGGTATATATTCCCAAGGGCTACAAGATCGAGATCTCCGAGCATTACACGACGATGGGCCGCGAGGTCACCGACCAGACCGCTATCGGCCTGTATTTCGCGGAAGAAACGCCGGATCACGAATTTCGCACTTATTCCCTCTCCCATGGCGGCCGGAATATCGTCATTCCCGCGGGCGCCAGGGATCACCGCATGTACGCCAGCCATGTTTTCGAGAAGGAAGTGATGATGCATGCCTTCCGCCCGCATATGCATACGCGCGGCAAGAACATGCGCTTCAAGGTGATCTATCCCGACCAGAGTTCGGAAATATTGCTCAACGTGCCGAATTACAATTTCAACTGGCAGCCGACCTACCGGCTGGTCGAGCCCAAGTTGCTGCCGGCGGGTTCGCGGGTTGTGATCGATGGCGCGTTCGATAATTCCGAAATGAATCCCGGTGCGGCCGATCCGACCGTGCCTGCGCTCGGCGGCCTGCAAACCTGGGAAGAGATGTTCATCGGTTATTTCACCTTCCATAACACCCAGGAAATTTAAGCGATCAAAATCGCGGGCGACGCATGCGTCGCCCCTACAGGTGAATCACATTCTCCGGATTCCATGCAGGGGCGAGGCATGCGCCTCTACAGGTGAACGGCGATGTTCGGACGCGATGCAGGGGCGAGGCATTCGCCCCTACAGGTGAATCACGATCTCCGGACGCGATGCAGGGGCGAGGCATGCGCCTCTGCAGGTGAATCACGATCTCCGGACGCGATGCAGGGGCGAGGCATGCGCCTCTACAGGTGAACGGCGATGTTCGGACGCGATGCAGGGGCGAGGCATGCGCCTCTACAGGTGAACGGCGATGTTCGGACGCGATGTAGGGGCGAGGCATTCGCCCCTACAGGTGAACCACGATCTCCGGACGCGATGCAGGGGCGAGGCATTCGCCCCTACAGGTGAACCACGATCTCCGGACGCGATGTAGGGGCGAGGCATGCCTCGCCCGGACTTTGGCACAAAAAGGAGAAAAACTTGCGTATAAGCGATTGCAACAACCCGGCGGACTTTCGCAAGCTGGCGCAGAAGCGGCTGCCGGCGCCCCTGTTCCATTACATCGACGGCGGCGCCGATGACGAAGTCACCTTACACCGCAATACCAGCGCCTTCGACAAGGTCCGGCTGATTCCCGACGCGCTGGCGGACCTTTCGAACCTCGATCTGTCGGTTAACGTGCTGGGGCAGGATATCGACTGGCCGGTATTCTGTTCACCCACGGCGATGTCGCGGCTGTTTCATCATCACGGCGAGAACGCGGTGTGCCGCTCCGCCTACCGCCATGGCACCATGTACAGCCTGTCGACGATTTCCACCACGAGCATCGAGGAAATCGGCGCGCAAACGCCCGGCCCCAAATGTTTCCAGTTATACATTCACAAGGACCGGGGGATGAGCTGGGAATTCATCGACCGTTGCAAGGAGGCGAATTTCGCCGCCATCTGCCTCACCGTTGACACACTCGTGGCCGGCAACAGGGAGCGCGACCTGCATACGGGAATGACTACCCCGCCGCGTTTCACCCTGGCAAGCATGCTCAGCTTTTTCATGCATCCTCATTGGAGCCTGAACTATCTGACTTCGAGGAAATTCGAGCTCGCCAACGTTTCATCCAATATCGACGAAGGAACGAAAAAGCTCATATCGGTAGTCGACTACATTAACAGCCAGTTCGACCGTTCTATCACCTGGAAGGACGCCGAAGAGGCCATTCGGCGCTGGGGCGGACCGTTCGCGATCAAGGGCGTAATGTCGGTGGACGACGCTCGCCGCGCGGTGGATATCGGCGCCAGCGCAATCATGATTTCCAATCACGGCGGCCGCCAGCTCGACGGAACGACGGCGCCTTTCGATCAACTCGGACCCATCGTCGACGCCGTGGGCGATCGCATCGAAGTCATTCTCGACGGGGGAGTGCGTCGCGGCACGCACGTTCTGAAGGCGCTGGCAATGGGCGCCAAGGCCTGCATGATTGGTCGAGGATATTTGTACGCGCTCGCCGCGGGCGGCGAGCCCGCGGTTGACCGCGCCCTGACCAAACTGCGGGAAGAAATCGAGCGAGACATGATCCTGATGGGCTGCAATTCCATCAAACGGCTGAATCGCTCGCGACTGCATTTCGACTGACCTTGGAAATACAGTACGGTCTTTGCGCTTCTTGCAGGGGCGACGCATGCGTCGCCCGAATCAGCCTGTATCCGGGCAAATTCCCGGGCGAGGCATGCCTCGCCCCTACGGCTACTTTCTTACCCAGTTGCCGTTTTCATCCTGCACATAATGTCCGGGGCGTGTCGCTTGCACGGCCCGTTCCCAGGCCAGGGCCGCGACTTGTTCGACTTCGATGCCGTTGTCGCGGGCGATTTGTTGGTAGCGACGTTGCCGCTCTTCGTTGACTTCGCTCAAGAGGTCGCGGACTTCGGAGGCGGCAGTGCCGGCCACGAGACCGACATAGCCGTCGCGCTGTTCCCCCACCAAACCCTGATCCTTCGCCTCCCGCAAACTTAAGGCCCAGGCCGGTCCGGCCAGTATCAGTCCGAGCAATGCAATCGTGGTCCATGTAGTGAGTTTTCTCATGAGTGTCTCCTAAAACAGACCGCTGTCATCGCTGAACAAGGCATCGAGTTCCTCTTCCACCTGCACCCGGATCTCGTGTTCGATGCGCACGTTGAGATTGATCGTGATCGGTTCCGTCGGCACGGCGACCTGCACGGTGGGCGTGCAGCCTGCCAGGGCCAACAGCAACGGTAATGTCCGCATCAGGTTCATGTCATGTTTTCCTTGTGATCCGCAGAATTCGGATCGGTCTGTTCAGTACTGGTGTGTATTGTCGCAGGATTGCATTAACCGCTGCTGAACACGATTGACCCGGCCGCTACATGGTGACAGAATTTCGCGCCTCGAATTGGGGGGAATGATCGATGTTTGACTTGGATGCACTTCGCCAGGCGAAGGATGTTGTTGTGCGGCACATGCCGCAGACGCCGCAGTACCGCTGGCCCGGACTATGCGGCCTTGCCGGCTGTGAAGTCTGGCTAAAACACGAAAATCACACGCCGATCGGCGCATTCAAGGTGCGCGGCGGACTTGTTCTGCTCGATGAATTACAGCGCGGACCCGGTCTGCCGCAAAAGATCGTCACCGCGACGAGGGGCAATCACGGCCAGAGCATACCTTTTGCTGCATGCCGTCTCGGCGTTCCGGTCACGGTTTACGCGCCGAAAGGAAACAGCGTTGAAAAAAACGCGGCCATGACCGGTTGGGGCGCGGAATTGATCGAATTCGGTGACGACTTCGAAGAATCTCGGCTCGAATCGGTTCGCGTCGCAGAAAAAGAAGGCGCGATGATCGTGCCGCCGTTTCATCACGCGCTCGTGCGCGGCGTGGCGACTTATGCTCTTGAGCTTTTCGAGGCGGTTGCCGGGCTCGATGCGGTTTACGTGCCCATCGGCATGGGTTCCGGGGTTTGCGGAGTCATTCGCGTGCGGGATCTGCTTGGACTGAAAACCGAAGTCATCGGCGTGGTGGCTAAAAACGCAGCGGCGATGGCGCGCAGTCTGGAAGCGGGCAGGGTGGTGGCGACCAAATCCGCCAATACCCTGGCCGACGGCATGGCCTGCCGGGTTCCGATGGAGGAACCGCTCGAAATCGTGCGCAAGGGCGCGGCGCGGGTGGTTGAAGTGAGCGATGAAGAGATCGCCGAGGCCATGCGCATGTTGTATCGCAGCACCCACAATGTCGCCGAAGGCTCCGGCGCCGCCGCTTTCGCGGCGCTGATGCAGGAGCGGGGCAGGCAGGCGGGCGGCAAGATCGGGGTTATCCTGACCGGCGGCAATGTCGATGCCGAGGTTTTCCGTAAAGTACTTAGCGGTTAATGACTTTGAACCGTCGCCATCTGCTGGGCGGGGTGCGGCGGACGCCGTAAATACGTCCCTGTAGGCTCCGGGCTCGGCGTCCTGACTCGCACGCCTGCCGCACCCCGCCCAGCAGACGGCGACTCACACCGTGCAGGCCCGAGGGCTGGAAATTTAGCGGTGGTTCCACCAGGCTAGGTCGGAGAAGGAGCGCAGATCCAGTTCGTGGGTCCAGGCGGAGCGGTGTTGGTGGGCTATGTGGAAGTAGGTTTCCGCCATTTTCTCCGGAAGCAGCAATCCGTCCTTGTCCAGGCCGCGTTTTTCGCGGAGCTCCCGGAATGCCTCCTCGCCCAGCATTTTGCCGAGAGTATCGGGCGCATCTACCGCGCCGTCGACCAAAATGTGCGCAACGTGTATCCCCTTGGCGGCGTACTCGGCGTTCAGTGACTGGCAAAGCATGCGGCGTCCGCCCATTGCGGCAGCGTGAGAATGCTGCCCGGCGTTGCCACGGACCGCGGCCGTCGCCGAGGTGACAAGAAACGCGCCGCTGCCTCGTTGTTCCATCAGGGGAAGCAATACTTTTGCCATGCGAAACAGGGCGAAGGTCGCCATTCGCCAGCCCAGTTCGAATGCCTTGTGGCTCGTGTCCTCCAGTGAGCGATTGCCGATCTGGGCGCCAAGGTTGAACAGGACTACCTCGATCGGGCCAATCTCGTTCTCGACCTTGCCGATGCGCTCCTCGACCGCATCTTCATGCACAGCATTAAGCAGAAAGCCGGTTGCATCGCCTCCGTCCGCGCGAATCTCTGCGACGAGTTTCCGCAGCCCTTCTTCATCGGTGCGCCGGCACAACACCGCGTGGTAGCCTTCTCTGGCGAACCTTTTCGCGACGCTGCCGCCGATGCCCGCTCCGGCGCCCATTACCAGACATACAGGTTTCATTCGTTTTCTCCTTTGACAACGACGCCTTGCTCCACAAGTCGCCGCCGCTCCTGTTCAGAATATCCAAGCCGCGCAAGTATATCGAGCGAATGTTCACCGAGCTTCGGCGCCGGCCCGCGGCCCGCGCTCGGCGTCCTGCTGAATCGCGCCGCCGGCCGCGCCTGACGGACTTCACCGTACCCCTCATACTCGGTTCTGGCAATCGAATCGCTCGCGACGATTTGCTCGTTGTCCAGCAATTCCGTACGTCTGAGCAAAGGCGCATTGGGTACATCGTTTTCGTTCAGACGCGCCAGAATCTCCTTGCTCGGCCACTTGGAGATTTCCTCGCGAGTTATCTCCTTACGAATTTGTGTGTTCCGCCCTCTGGCGCGAGCTGTCGAGAATCGTTCGTCGTCCACGAGATCTTCCCGGTCGATCGCCCGGCACATGCCGACCCATTCCTTGTCGGATATCACGCCTGCCGTTATGTATCCGTCCCGGGTCGCGTATATCAGATCCATCGAACCCGACCTTTCCGCAGGATCGTACTCGGCATTCGCGTAGGTTAATCCGCCCATGCCCTCGGGCCAGAGGAAGGCGAGCATGGCGTCCAGCATGGACAGCTTGATGTGCTGCCCTTCACCGGATCTTTCCCTGTGAAACAGGGCGCTCGAGACCGCCTGGGCCACGGTCAGCGAGGCAACCTTGTCCGCGATGATGACTCGGAACATCTCGGGTTCCCGGGTCAGGCGGTTCGCCTGAATGTCCGTCGCGCCGGAAAGGGCTTGTATCACGGGATCATAGACGCGTTGATCGCTATACGGTCCGGTTTCGCCGAAACCGCTGATCGAGACGTAAATGATACGTTCGTTGCGGGCGCGAACCACTGCTTCGCCGAATCCCATGCGTTCCATGGCGCCGGGGCGAAAATTCTGCAGCAATACGTCGGCCTTCTCGACGAGTTGCCAGAGTACTTTCTTGCCGGCCTCTTTCTTGAGATCCACTGCAATCGATTCCTTGCCGCGGTTACACGAGAAAAAGGCAGGCGGAAGTCCGTTCAGCGGCGGCCCCAGGTATCGCAACTGTTCGCCTCCCGGCGGCTCGACCTTGATGACTTCAGCACCCTGGTCGGCCAGCATGGCCGCCGCCACGGGGCCGGAAACCATGCTTGTGAGATCGAGGACTTGCATGCCTGCCAGCGGTCCCATTATTCATCCTCCCGCGGATTTGGAGTAGTTGATGGCATAGGCCTTCCGGTAGGCCTCACGTTGTTCGATCGAGTCTTTATACTTCAGGAGCGAGTCCTGCAGGTCGAAGCCGTACCGCGCCGCCCAGTCGAGGCACGACATCAGGATGATATCGGCCAGCCCGAGCCGGTCGCCCACAACAAAGTTCCGGTTCTTCAGATGAGCCGCAATCAGGGCGAGGTGCTTCGCGGCATATGTTCTGGCGGATGCGACCGCTTGCGGGGCCTCGCCGAATATCTGGCTGAGGGCGTCGTGGCGGCGCATGACGTAGAGACTCGTTTCATCGAGTTCGCCATAGACATAGCATACCCATTCGTCTTCCCTGGCGCACATCTCCAGACTTTCCGGGGCCGTGATCGTCGATCCGTCTCCGTAACGGGCGATCAGATAGCGACAGATGGCGACGCTTTCGGAATACACCAGGTCGCCATCGACCAGGCAAGGCACTTTCTGTTTGGGATTCAGCCGAATGTATTCCTCGGTTTGCGTCTCGCCGGTTCTTGGACCAATAGGGATGTGTTGATAGTCCAGACCCAGTTCTTCCGCGGTCCAGACCGGACGGAAGGTTCTCGTCGTCCCCGCGCCCCAAAGTTGGATTGTCGGTAATTCTTTCATTGCCGGTTCAATTGTTCTTCGAGCATCCGGGAAATCTCCCGGCCCGCGCGCAGGCTGCGCAACAGTTCGGGAATATTATCGGAAATGTTCACGTTCAGGTTGATCGGCTGACCCGGGTTCACTGTGGGATTGGTTCCGGTGATTTCCGTTTGCAGGAGCAATTCGCCGGATTCATCGAGCCGTACGTAGCTGTTCAACGTCTCGAAGCGGTAGTCGGACAGCAGTTCGTTGACGGTCTGCATGCGCGGGTCGCTGGCGGGCTGTTGCGGCGTATATCGAATCGTTCCGCCGGGCTGCAAGGCTCCGATCAGACCGTCTTCGATGCGTATGCCGTCGGGCCCGACGCGCAACGGCAGATAGCCGCTGACCCGGCCGGTAACGGCCAGTTCGTCGTAATCGGCCAGACCGGTTACCAGGGCGAGGTCCACATCGCTGAGTACCAGGTTTACCGCCACCGGCGGCTGCAAATTCTCCAACTGGCCGCGGTCGAGGCGCAGGGTAGGCAGGCTGACCGTTCCGCCGAGCAAGGCGGCCTGTAGCCGGTGGATCTCCAGCACGCCGCTTGCGCTGTCGAATTCGTAATTCCAACGCAGGTCCTCCAGCGGCAGACCCGAATCGACCCGGGCCAGGCTCGCTTCGAGCGGCGCCGCATTGCGCAGGGCGAAATCCGGGGTGAGTTCGATTTCCAGAACGGTATCGAGATCGAAAAAGGCGGTTTCCGCGAAATATCCGCTCAGGTCTTCAAGCCGGAACAGGATGCCACCCTCGAATCCTTCGCCGTTAAACCCGAAGCTGCCTGCCCCGGAGATGGCGCCAGCCACAAGATCGCCCCGGAGCGGTTCAGTTGAGAACAGTTCGAGCGGGAGCAATGACGACATGGGGTTTTCGCCGCTCAAGCGGAATTCAGGCACATCGATAGCGGCGAAACCCGTGCCGTCGTCGAATGCGCTTCCTTCAAATTCGGCTTGCAGGCCCCCGGGTCCGTCCAGCACGGCATTGATGCTGTCCGCTCCGGTGCTGACCATTTGCAGCGAAAGTGGCCATGGAGATTCGATGTCCAGTTCGACTCGCAATGGAGCTGTAAATGCGCGCAAACTGCCATGGAATTCGCTTCCGCCCGCAGCCAGGCGCAATTCGGCGACCTCCAACTCTCTCACCGGTAATTCATGCAAGGTCTGCAATACAATGGCGGCATCCGGCACGGGCTCCCCGCCGCCCGTCTCGCGCTTGGGAATCGTCAGGTGCAGAAGATCGACTTCGATCTTTTCAAGCCGGGGCAAGGCGAAATCGGCGCTGATTCCGGAAAAGTCCAGCGTCAGCCCTTCGCGCGCCAGCGTCAATCCCGCAATATCGAGCCCATCGAGGCGCAGTTCGAGTCGGTCGAACCGACGCAATTCGAAATCGAAGTCTTCGAGGTATTTGGCGGCTGCCCTATGGGCAATGGGTGTGGCGTAAAGCCGGAGCAAGGCGACCGCCGCAAGCAGAAGCAACAGCGGCAACAGCAGGATGAGCAGCCGTTTACCGGCTTTTGTCATTTTGGTCTATGCCCCGTCGAGCGAGCCCCCACCAGATTCACTTCGCGAATCTGACTCCCCCGGAGGGGGAGTATGACGCGCCGCGCATGCTCTGATCGCACCAGAGGGGCAGGCAGCAACAAGCTGTTTACATGGGCGCGGACATGATCATGTTGTGCTCCATGTCCATTGCCGAACGGCTGCGATTGCGTTCGGACTGCATCAATTCGCCGACCGCCGGGCCTCCCTGGTTGTAGATGCCGCCGCGCAGGGCGAACAGCAGGTAATTCATGCTGTCTGCCAGATTTTCCGACTTGTTGGTGAAATCCGCGGCCAGAGCTTCGATCAATTCTGCCCGGTTGTCGAGATTGGGATACGCCATGATGTCTGTAACCATGGTCTCGAGTACATTGAGATTGTCGAGGATCACCGCTGCTTCCGCGGACTGACTGTAAAGATTGGGCGCGATGGCCGGCGCCATGGGCAATTCGACCGGCGCCGGAAACATGGTCATGCCGCCGACGGATCCCATCTTGTTCCAGTAACGTTCGGTTACCGTGTCGACGCCGCCGCTGACGTTGCTGTCGACGGTTTCTAGTACGACGGCTTCAAGCGCGGCGAGTTGCAGCCACTGGTTCGACCAGAGAAATCCTCGCAACAGGGGAAATCCAGTCTGTAACGCGCCTGCCTGCGGATGCGTAAGCAGGAGGCTCACATTTTTTGGCGTACTCGACACCGAATGCATGTCGTCGGTCATGTATTCCGCGACTGCATCCCGAACCGCGGTACGCTTGTCGCTGATCGAATCATCCACGTAAATGGCGAACAGGTCGCTCTCGAAACGGCGGCCGCGTTCGATGATTTCAGCCGTATGACGGCCGATAGACGCGCTGTTCTGGAACGAAACAGCGGCCTCGGAAGGCTCGTGTTCCTGCCGCAATTGCTCCAGCAGGGCGACGCGGACTTCGGTTTCCAGTTCACCGAAAGGATTTTCCATATCCATCGACATGGCCACTTCTCCGGCGTCGTGACCGCCCATGGCCATCATTTCCTGCATGGTCATATTGGCCATCATTTCCAGGTGCATAGCGAGTTCCATGCGTGCATCCATGGTTTCCGGGTCGGCATTGATTTCCACAATGGCGTCGAGCGCCGCGGCCTGGGTCACGTCGAAAGCGTTGAACAGGTCGGCCAGTTCGGGATAGGCGTCACGGATGGTTTCGTCGGACTGGGCCAAGACGGCGCCGGCCGCTCCGAGCGACAGGACCAGGGCAATCGCCCGGCCCAGATTTCGTGTAGTGGATAACAAGGAATTTCTATTGAAGCTCATGCTTGATTCCTCATGGATTTGATCAGTGAGCGCATGCGCGTAAACGCCAGGATTATAAACGCATACCGGTAGCCAGGCCATGTTCTAGCGCTGGAACAGGTAGGAAAACTTGACGAAGAACTGGTCGCCGTCACGGCGCAGATCGGTTGTGTTCACCAGTTCCCGTTCGCCTTCGAAATCCACGATCTCGAAATTGCTGCTGTTGGAGTTGTAGCCGACATAAAACGCCGACCAGGGATTGATCACGTAACGCAGCAGCACATCGAAATTGAGATTGCGCTCGTCTTCCAGCCTCGTCAGGGGACCGCCCGTGGTTTCCTCGTATTGCGTGATGAAACGCAGCGACCATTCGCGGGTGAACTGGTAGTTCCAGTTGCTGCGGACGATCTCGTTGCTGAAGATGCGGGCCCCCGCGGAATTCTGCACTTCAGTGTAAAGGTAAGTGTTATTGACCCGCAGTCGGTCCGTAGGGCGCCACAACGCGTCCGCCGTCACCCGGGCGTGGTCGGCCACGTAGGGCAATGTGCCGACGTTCGGCACCAGGTTCAGCGTCGTGCCCGCGCGGTAGCCGAACCCGAATTGGAGCGTGTTCAGCGAGTTGTTCTGGAGTTGCACCTGCCAATCGTCGTAGTCGTGATTCTGCGCGACCATTACGCCGGGATAATCGCCGGGCCGCAGCACTTCGTTATAGCCGGTCCAGCTCATGTTCAGCGAGGTCGCGTCGGTGGCAAAGTTGAACATGGGTCCGTTCTGGTGGAACACCTTGGTGCCTGCCCAGTCTTCTAGATAGACGCCGAACCAGGCTACACCCATCCGGTTAAGCGGAATGTCTTCCGGAAAATGCGTATAGGCGACGCGCTGGTGCATGCCCGAAATATCGGGCCTGAAAAAACGGTTCATGAAGCCGAGGTCGGTGCGGAAACCCGGGCTGGCTTCGATGAAATGTGTATGCGTGTTCCAGTTGCGGCCGACGTGATTGATCTGGATGTTACGCTGCACGCCGGTATAGCTCTCGCCGTCGGTGGCATAGGGGTCGGTGTCGGAGCCGACCAACTGGAACTGGCTGATCCAGTTTTCGGTCAACTTGACGCGGCCGTCGAGACTGGCGACGCGATTGTAGCCATCGGCCAGTTCGCGGTCGCTGACGAGAAAGCCGTAGCGGTCCTGTTCACCTACGTCGAGAAATCCGCGCAGTATCGCGATATTCGCTTTTTCGCCGTTGAGCGGATCGGTATCGGCGCGATTCTGGCCCGGCGCCGCGTCATTGATGACGATGCTGCCGAAACCGAAATTCCCTGAACGGCCGGTAAAGCGCAGACCGCCTTCGGGGTCGACGATGCGGCGGGTGAAGACCAGGGTCGAGTCGGTGGCGAAGAAGTCCGCGTTTTCCACGAAGAACGGCCGCCGCTCGGGAAATTGCACTTCGAAACGCTCATTGACCGTGACCTGGGGTTCGTCCGATTCGACCTGGCTGAAATCGGGATTCAAGGTAAAGTCAAGCACCATGCTGTCGTTGAACACGAACTTGGCGTCGACGCCGAGATCCTGCTCGCTGCTGGCGCTGAATCCCGGTCCCCCTGGAAGGTTCATGTTCAAAGTGTCTGCTTCCCGTGCGAACAGGAAGGGGATGATCTGGTAGTTGTTGCCGGGCGACACGTCGCGGATGCCGTTGAGCAGGGCGGTCTGGTTCAGGCGGCCCTCGATATCGATGGTATACGCCGGCCAGAAAGACTGCTCGCTCAAACGTGGAATGATGCGCGCGAACTGCACCCGCCAGACCTGTTCATCGGCGTCGGGAAAGCGCAGACTGCGCAAGGGTATGTCCATCTTGACCATGTAACCGTTTTCGGTGAGCCGGCCTTCGCTGTCCCAGACGGCTTCCAGGGTGGTGTCGAAACCGCCCCTGCGCGAGGAGCCTTCGGTCCAGCGCGCGTCCCATTGAATGCCCAGCGGCGTCGAACGGAAGGTGAAGGCGGCGCGTTGGTCGTTGAAGGTGTCGACGGTAATTTCCACCGAATCGTCACCGTCGATGTTTTCCCGGGAAGACATGTTTGCCCGGATACCGTCGGGCTCGCTGTCGAAGGCCAGGAATATGACGTGCAACTCGGTGCGGTCATAACCGATGTAGACTTCAGTGCGCTGGCTGGCCGGTTCGCCGTCGTCCGGCTCTCGCTGGATGAAATCCTCGATTTTGGCCATGGACCGGGCCAGCGGCGTGGCGGGTTCCATGCCGGAAAAATCTTCCAGCGTCGGCACGCCGCCGATTTCCGGGACGATCAGATCGTATTGCGCGAATGCGGCCTGGGCGCCGAACTGCAGCAGGCCGGTTAGAAAAACAGGCTGTATCACGCGGCATATTTCTCTTGTCAAAATCATATCCTCGAAACTCCGTTGCCAATTCGCTGAATAATTCCATCCCTGGAATCATTCATTGCCGCAAAACAAAAGCGTGGTTTTGTTTTGCTCCCGAATTCAATGGCTTGCGCCATCGAATTCGGCGGCACTTCCATGTGCCGCGCACAAGCTCGGATTAAATCCGGGCTTGCATTGCGGCGATTTTCTAATGCAGGTGGCTCTGATCGACAAAGCCATTGCCATTGGGCATGACGATTGCCGTGAGCGTTTCGCTGTTTATGGATTGGTCCTCGCCGACGATGCCATTCAGAAACAGCACATAGGCGGTTACCTGGTATACCTCTTCGTCGGTAAGGGATTTGGGTATGTCAGCCGGCATTGCCCGGCGGATGAAGTCGAACAGGGTGCTGGCGTGGGGCCAGTAGCTGCCCACGGTTCGCAGCGGCGACTCTTCCGACTGCATGTCGCCGCCGGCTATGACGGTATTGCCGGATTCGCCTTCGCCGTTGACGTTATGGCAGCGAAGGCAATTCAGCTCGTACACCTCTCGGCCCTGGCGCGCAGTGCCCGCTCCGGGCGGCATGCCGCTGCCGTCGGGCGCGGCGATCAGATCCAAAGCGCTCAATTGCTCTTCGCTGATCGGCGTTCCGAGCCGAATCTGCGCTTCCTGGGAGCCGGCCGGCGCCATCCAGGCTGCAAGCAGAAGCAGCGCCAGGATCCTGCTTGTCGCCGTGGCGGTTCTAGACGTAGACATTGCTGATCGCTCCGGCGTCGTCCACGCCCCAACTCTGGATGCAATTGTTGTGGTAGAAGCTGATGGTGCCTCGCGCAGCCAGCACTTCGTCGCGAATCGGCTGCACATTGCCGGCGCTGTCGGTGGCGCGGCTTTGCAGCACTGCCGGACCGCCCGACCATTCCCAGGGAATCGTGAAGCGGGCCAGAGCCTTGTCCATGGGTTCCGATTGCATCATGGCGTCCGCCCAGGTGGCGCCGCCGTCGGCGCTGACTTCCACCCTGCGGATGGCGCCGCGGCCGGACCATGCCACGCCGGTGACCTGGTAAATTCCGGGCCGGGGCAGGCTCATCTGGCCCGAAGGCGACGTAATCAGCGACTTCACTCCCATCGGGAACGTGAATTGCAGGCTGCTGCGATCGGGCATGGTGTCGGTATATTTGCTGGTTTCGTCCCGGAACTGCGCCGGCTCGCGCATCAGCTTCAATTGCGTGAGCCATTTGACGCTGATATTGCCTTCCCAGCCCGGGCAGAACAGGCGCACGGGATAACCCTGCCCCGGCTGAATCGGCTCGCCGTTCTGATACAGCGCCACAAGTACGTCGTCGAGCGCCTTGTCGATGGGAACCGAGCGGCCCATGCTGGCGGCGTCGGCGCCCACGGCGGCAACCCAGCGCGCTTCCGGCAATACGCCGGCCTCATCAAGCAGCACCGAAAGCGGGATTCCGGTCCATTCGGCGCAGGACAACAGTCCGTGCAGGCTCTGGGCGGTGCCGTCGGCGCTTCCGCCTCGAAGCAGGGCGCCGCTGTTGCCGGAACATTCGAGGAAATTAATCCTGCTGACCATCTGATACTTGAGCAGGTTTTCGTAGCTGAAGACCAGCGGCTGACGCACGAGGCCGTTGATGACGAGCATGTGTTCCGCGGGATCGATGTCGGGGATTCCGGCGTGATGACGCTCGAAATGCAATGCGTTCGGCGTAATCGTGCCTTGCAGGAATTGCAATGGGGAACGCGAGGCGCCGCCGCCCGGATAGATCGGGTCGGGAGTGCCCGCCATACGCTGAAAATTGCCGGCGAACCGCGAGGGCTCTCCGTATGCGCTGGCGCTCGCTCCGGGCATGCGCGACCACTCGGGCACTTGCAAAATCGAACCGGCGTCCTGGCCGAACACCGCGCCGGCGCCGGCGGCGCCCAGTCCGGTCAGTCCGAGTTGCAGCAAATGCCGGCGATTAAGCAGGCCATTGCCGGCGGCCTTTTCCCATTGCAGTTCCTTCATTGCCCGCGCCTCGATCAATAATTCAGATATTGTTTCGCTTCGCGCACTGCCGGATGAGAGTCGTCCGTGCGAATCGCCAGGTAGGCGTGAAACTTCTCGCTTGCCATGTCTTTCTCATTCATGGCGGCGTAGGCGCGTGCGGCGCCGATCAGCGACAACGGCCGGTTCGGCATGCGCTGCAACGATTGCTCGAATCGCTCGGCGGCGTCCTTCGGCTGGCCGAGGGCAAGCAGTACCTCACCGGTCAGTTCGTGGATCGGCTTGAGCGGCTCGGCGGCGCCCCTCGGCGGCAGTTGGGCCTCCTTCAGCGCGACCGCTTGATTCAGCAGTTCGATTGCCTTTTCCTGTTGCGGAAGACCGTCGGTGGTGAGACCTTCGTTGAGTTGCTGCTGGGCGTGCCTGGCCATGGTCAGGGCCGCCACTTCGGCATGCATGACCTGCAGATTGGCGTTATTGGGCTGATCCGAGGCTCTGTTCCCGAGCATTTCCGCAACTTGTTCGGCCAGTGCGAGTTCGCCGAGGTAAGCGGCGCTCAAACCGAGGGCGAGCAACTGGGAATCCGAAAGATCGTCGCCCGGTTCGCCCAGTTCCCATTGCTCGGTTTCGATGATGTGGCGCGCCTGCATGGTTTTCAGGGTGCTGATTGAGCGCGAGTCTTCGGGATTTTCCTTCAGAGTCTGCTCGGCGCGTTCGATCCATAGCTTCGAACGGTCCCAGTCGCCGAGTTGCAGGTCGCCGTATTGGCCCCAGTCGGAGGAATGGTTCTGGTCACCGACTTCGTCACCCTGCTTCCACAGGTCGCGCGCGGCCTGGAAGGCCGAATCGTTCCACATCGCGACGCGTTCCCACATGCCATGCTGGATGAAGATGTGGGTCGGCATGTGACGGGCATGGGAGACTGCGGGGGCGATGTCCGCATACTTGAGCGCGGCTTCGAGCGCGAGCGGGGCGTGCAGCGGGTCATCGAAGGAATGGATCACGTAGTGCGCCGCGCCGGGATGATTGTCGTTGGCCTTGAACAACTCCAGCGCCAGCGATCCCGCGCGCATGTTGATGGTCTCGCGCATGTCTCCGGAAGCGGTGGCGCCCGACAACATGGAAACCGTATAGAAGGCTTTCACTTCGTCATCGTCGGGGTACTTTTCGTACAGGTCGGCCATCGCCTGCATCCAGGCGAGTCGGCGTTCGGGCATGCCGCCGGGCGCCAGGGCGTAGGCCTCCGCGGCTTTCAGGAAGCCCTTCTCGCGTTCGGTCGGCGCCTTGGCGAGCCGCTCTTCGCTGGTCGCGCCCAGCTTCATCAGCGCCTGGCCGGGCCGTTCGTTCACCGGGCCGAAAAAGGGATGCTGGTAGGTGAAGGTTTCGCCCCAGTAGGCCAGTGCGAAATCAGGGTCGATCTCCTGTGCCTTCTGGAAGGCCTCGCGCGCCTGGGTTCTCCCGAAGCTGTGGAGGAATCCCACGCCCTGGATGAAATATTCCTGGGCTTCGGGCGAAGCGGAACTCGGGAAATCGTATGTGCCGATCCTGTCGAGATCGGCGGCATGGGCTGCCGGCAGCGCAAGCGCCACGGCAACCAAGGAAACTCGAAGAAGCAATGATCTTGGCATGAGCGGTCCCCTAACTGGTTTTTGGCGAATTCAACCGATAAGACTGCCAATTGATTGGAGTTAATGCAATCAGATAAATGCGACTTATTGTCACGCCCATGAATTCAGGATTGAGCCCAATGTGAGACGTAGGGGCGAGGCATGCCTCGCCCGCGAATGCCCGGAAGTTACGTTACGCCTGCGGGCGACGCATGCGTCGTTCCAGCCGCCGAGCACAACTCGGCGTCGCTCGGGCTGCGCACGAAGCAGTCGCTTCGTAACCGCTTGCCTCGCCCCTACAATTCGCGGCGCAATCTTGCGTAGGCAATGGAATTGAGTTCGCCGGCGCTTTCCTTGAATACGATACGGTCCAGCAGTTCCACCAGCGAGTCCTCGAAATCGTCGGCGTCGAGGTACGCGCTGGCGCAGCCGCGTTCCGGGTCGAGCGCCTCGGCCTTCAGGTCCAGACGATGGTCCTCGGTGATGACGATCACGGGTGTTGGTCGGCGCAGGGGGCTGCGCCGCTCTTCGCGCCGCAAGCCGAACAGCAATTGCTCCGCCGGCCGGCGGTGGCTGTTCCAGCCCGTGATCAGACAGGCAAGTCGATTGGTGAGCAGACCCAGGAAGCGGTCGTATTGGCGGATCGCCTCGCGGGCGTGGGTTTCGTTATAGGTGTTGATGGTCGCGTAACGTCCGGTCTCGCCGATCAGCCGCGCCCAGTGATCCACCATCCGGTTATCGAGATCGTGCAGCAGGATTACGGGTTTCAGAGCCAAGTCACTTTCCCTGCCGCTTTCAATCGGAGCGGAATTCGAAGTTTTCGTCCAGCGGCGCGCGCGTGGTCCGGGTGGCATTGGCCGGCACCGCGGTATCCTCGTAGCCGAAACTGATACCGAAAAGAATCTTCGTGCCGTCCGTTACATCGAAGGCTTCGCGGACCAGGTCCGGGTAGTTGCGCATGGTCCCCATCGGGCAACTGTGGAGGCCGAAGGCAACCATGGTCAACATCAGCGTCTGGGCGAACATGCCGACATCTACCGCCACGGTAGTGCCGAATTCCGGATTCATGCCGATGAAGGCGATGTGGGGCGCGTCGAAGAACTCAAAATTGCGCAGCACCGCGCGCATGCGGCCTTCGCGGTCGTGCCGGCCGATACCCATCTGCGAATACAGCGCCACGGCGCATTCCACCTGGCGCACGCGATGCTCATCGCGGAAATCCCCGCGGTACTCGTAATCCGGATTCGGCGGCACGCCGTTGGCGGTGTTGTCGTACATCTGCTGCCGCAGCCGGTCTTTGAGAGCGCCCGAGGCGACATAGACTTTCCAGGGCTGCACATTGCAATTGGAGGGCGCCTGCCGGGCGATGTCGAACATCCGCCGCATGGTTTCAGGCGGCACTTCGCGGTCGAGAAAACCGCGCACCGAGCGCCTGGCGGCGATCGCCTCGAGCAGGTTCATGTCGGGGTCGAGCGCCTGTACGGCTTCGTCGAGTTCCTTGAGTTCCTTGATCATCTCGTTCATGGCTTTCTCGTTCAACTGAGTATGCGGCCGCCATCGACATCGACGGTCGTGCCGGTGACGAAACGGTTGTTCATGACGAACAGAATTCCTTCGGCCACTTCTGCAGGTGTGCCCGCGCGCTGGATCAAATGGGCGCCGGTCACCGCCTTGAGGCGTTCTTCCCTGGCGTCGCCCATCCAGTCGAACATCGCCGTGTCGATGGTGCCGGGAGATACGATATTGACGCGAATCGGCGCCATTTCAACCGCCAGGCAACGCGCCAGATTCTCTACCGCGCCGCCGACGCAACTGAGCGCCGACTGCCCTGGCCTGATCTTGCGCGCAGGGGAGCCGCTGACCAGGGTGATCGAACCGTCTTCGGCCAGAAAGCCCGCTCCGACCCGAACCGCATTGGCGTATCCCCAGAGCTTGCCGTAAGCGGCCTTGAACTGTTCTCCGGTCTGTTCGAGGAAGGGCTTGAGTGTGCGCTCGCCCCCGATGGCGCAGCAGACAAGATGATCGATACGGCCGGCTTCACCGAACAGCGCTTCGAGCGCGTCCTTGTCGTGGATGTCCGCTTCGCGCACTTCGAAGGCGCCGTCTGCCGCCGCGATAGCCTTGTTGCGATGGGCTTCGCTGCGGCCCGCGGCCCAGACTTTCGCTCCCGCTGCCGCCGCGGCTTGCGCCGCCGCGAGGCCGATGCCGGCGGTGCCGCCGACGACGACCACGGTCTTTCCGTTCAGTTCGTTCATTGCCGATGAGTTTCCTGTTTCAGGTGAATATCCGGCCCGGATTGAGGATTCCGCGCGGGTCCAGACTCTGTTTCAGATTGCGCATCAGTTCGATCTCGTTCCTGCTCCGGCTATACGGAAGAAAGGGCCGTTTCATGATGCCGATGCCATGTTCGGCCGAGACCGAACCATGCAGTTCTCGGATCAGGCCGTAGATCACTTCGTCGAGTTGCAGGTGCAGGGAGCGGGTATCCGGCCCGACGTTGATGACGATATGCAGATTGCCGTCACCGATGTGGCCGAACAGGCCGAGGATGGCCTCGGGCCACTTTTCCCGTAGCCGGCGTTCGACTTCCTCGCCAAAATAGCCCATGTCGGCCACATTCAGACTGACGTCATAGGTATGCAGATAACCGACTCCGGGGGCAATCTCGGCGGCGGCGTCGCGCACGGTCCACAACTTCTTGATCTTGCCGGGGCTGTCGGCAACCACGACTTCTTCGATCAGGTCCTTGCGACTGGCTTCGTCGAGCATGTCGAGGAACAACTCGCCATCGGTGGCTTCGTCGGAGCCCATGCTTTCGGCCAGCACGTAGAAGGCGTGACTATCCGGTAGCGGCACGCTGGCGTGGGGCACGTGGGCGTCCACCAGTTGATAAGTATTCTGCCAGAGCACCTCGAAGGCGCTGAGATTGGCGCCGAGCCTGGCCTGGGCGTGCACCAGCAGATCCGCGACCTGTCGGAACGTGCCCATACCGCACATTGCGACCGCCTGGCTGGCGGGACGGGGGAAAAGTTTCAGCACCGCGCGGGTAATGATTCCCAGGGTGCCTTCGCTGCCGATGAACAATTGCTTGATGTCGTAACCGGTGTTGTTCTTGCGCAATTTGTGCAGATTGTCGATGACGGTGCCGTCGGCAAGCACCGCTTCAAGGCCTACGACCAATTCGCGGGTCATGCCGTAACGGATCACCCGGTTGCCGCCGGCGTTGGTCGACAGGTTGCCGCCGATGGTGCAACTGCCGCGGGCGCCGAGGTCCAGCGGAAACAGCAGACCTTCGGCGTCTGCCTGTTCCTGGATGATCTGCAGCGGTACGCCTGCTTCCACGGTCATCGTGCTGGTATAGGGGTCGAGTTCGACCACCTTGTTCATACGTTCAAGGCTCAGGCAAATCTCGTTTTCCAGCGGCGCGGCGCCGGAGACGAGGCCGGTCATGCCGCCCTGGGGCGCTACCGGCTGGCCCGCGGCATGGCACAGGGCAAGAATCGCGGAAACTTCCCCGGTGCTTGCGGGGCGCAGCAGCAGGGGCGGGCGGATGGCCCTGTCCTCCATCAGATCCTGATAGTTCTTCGGTTCGATGTCGTCGCCGTCCCGGTATCCGGCGGGGCCGACGATCTCCTTGAGTCGCTCGAACAGGTCCGGGGTGACGGAAACCGCTTGCGAAGTCATGATCGGGTCAGGTTCAATACGCGGACGCGCATGGTAGCACAACGCGGTTATTCCAGGTCCCCGGACGCCGTAATGCAAGCGCTTCCTTTCGCGGACACGAGTCACATAAACAAACGATCAACTGGAGCAGAAAGAATGAACAGCAATGCCCTGAAATCAATCATCGCGGCAATTCCGTTTGCCTTCATTACCGGCGTCCAGGCTCAGCAATCGGACAACGCCACCCACATCCCTTACGCGGAAATCATGACTGTCTTTGAAAACCTGGGCGATACGATCGATCAGCAGATCAGGGTGGTGGATATCGGCGACGACCTCAACGTGGGAGTCGGCATTCTGCGCCGGGTGGGCGCCCGCACCGAGGGCGAGGAAGTCACAGCGATTCTGCATCACAGGATAACCGAGGTGTACTACATTCTTTCCGGTTCCGGCATTCTGGTTACCGGCGGCGATGAAACTGATCCCGTCGAGTTTCCCGCCGATGTCACGGCAGTAAGGGAGCTGATCGGCCCGAGCGGCCGGCGCACCGTGACCAACGGCCAGGTACAGGCCGTCGCCGCGGGGGACATCGTCGTAATTCCCGCCGGCGTGCCCCACGGATTCCGCCATATCCAGGAACAGATCACTTACCTCAGCATCCGCGTCGATCACGAACAGGTCCTGCCGACCGGATATGTGCATCCATCGCTGGATTGAACGGCGCAAGCGTATAAAATGAGGGGATAGCAATCAGCAAAGCCGACCTGACTCGAACGTGGTGAAAATTATGTTCAGGAAACTGCCAACGATACTTTCCCTTTCTGTTCTTGTGGCCGCGGCAGGACTCGCGACAGCGCAGGAGGACTATCCGCGAACTCCCTCCGGCAAACCGGATTTCAGCGGGAATTACGATATCTCGACCTTGACGCCGTATCAGCGGCCCACCCGCTTCGGCGAGCGTATGTATCTCAATGAGGAAGAGGTACAGGCATTGCGGGATCGGGAAATGGGAATCCGCCAGGCGGACTCCGAGCCGGGCGACCCGAATCGCGAGCCGCCGGAGCAGGGAGGCTCGATCGGTTCCTATAACGATTTCTGGTTCGACCGGGGCGATGAACCCTTTGTTCTGAACGGACAATACAGAACGTCGATTCTGACTTATCCGGAGAACGGGCGTTTGCCGCCGCGCACCCCCGAGGGCCAGGCCAAGGCCGACGCGGCGCCGCGTTTCGCATGGGAAGATCTCGGCGGCGCCTGGTGGCTGGAGACCGGAGACCAGCCCTTTGACGGGCCCGAAAACCAGCAAATACAGGTGCGCTGCATCTTTCATCCGGCATCGACGATCCCGGTAACGCCTCGGGTCTACAATAACCTGAAAACCATCGTGCAGACCGACGATTACCTGATGCTCTACATCGAATGGATGCATTGGGCGCGCATCATCCGAATCGATGACGAGACTAATTTCCAGGAGCGCAGGCCCGCCGAGTTGGCGACTTTCGACGGGGAATCAGTCGGCCGGTGGGAAGGCGACACGCTGGTCGTCGAGACTGCCAATTTCCTCGATCGGCCCCATGTGCCCGCCGACCGCCGCGTGATCGAACGCTTCAGTCCGCTGGAAGGGGGAGGCCTGGTGTACGCGTTTACCGTGGAAGACGCCGACTATACGGACAGCTACAGCGGCGAAATGGTCTGGCCGAAGACGGATCAGATTCCATACGAGTACGCCTGTCACGAGGGCAATTACTCGATGGAAATGACGCTCAAAGGCGCCCGGGTCAAGGAAGTCGAGCACTACCTGCAAGCGGAAGCCGAAGACTGAGCTGGCGAATCCCGGAACGGAAAACTCGCCCGCACGAAGCTTCCGCCACTCCCCCTCTGGGGGAGTCAAAGCCGCGAGGCGGCTTTGGTGGGGGCTTTCTCTTCAATTCGCCAATGGATCGGGCCGCATTTGAAAATGATATACCTTGCTCGTCGTGCCGGCGCCGGTTTCCATGTGAAACGGCGCGCGGCTGCTGTAAGTCGCCCATAGCCCGCGACCTTTCCATCCCGCGTCGGGATCGTCGATTCGGCCGTCCAGCCACTTGGTGTAAAACCCTAGTGGATAGGGCACCCGCAGGCGAACCCATTCGCCGTCGTTCATTACGAGCAGCGCGCCGGACTGATTTCCGGTGTTGATCGGCGTGTTCTCGCCGAGGCCGAAAGTGTCGAACTGATCGACCCAGGTGTAATAGCTGCCCTCGGCGCTGCCCGGCAGATCGAGATTCTTGAATTGCGGCAGAGGCTCGGTGTAGAAAGTCCAGCCTTCCGGGCAATGCTGCCCTGTCGCTTCCGGGCCGTTCAGCGGGCCGCGGCAAAGCGATCGGTCAAAACTTGCCATGTGGCCGCTGGCCAGGGCTGCCCACACCACGCCATTGCGGTCTATGTCCATACCGCGCGGCGAGAAGCCCTCGACGGGATCGCCATTGGCGTCCAGCGGCAACTCGTAGTATTCCGTCAATGCGGTGACCGTGGGGTCGTCACCCGGTACGAGGCGCACGACGGCGCCGGGATAGCCGAGGGAGGAACCCCATATCGAGCCGTCCGGCGTCGGCGCTACACCGTAGTAACGGCCTACGATGCGTTTGTCCCGCGTGGGGTCCACCGGGTCGTCGGGGCCGACATAGTCTGCATCCCGCACGCCATTGCCGTTGGTATCGAGAATGAAGGGTGTCCATCCCTGAGCCGCCACCGCATCGCCGGTTTCCAGGAACTGGCGCGTATTGAGCCAGCCGATCACGCTGCCGCCGCCGCTGGTCCACAAGGTGTGGTCCTCGTCTTCGGCGAACATCAGGTGGTGCGTGCTGAAGCAGGTGTTGATCGGGGTATAGACATCGGTCTCGGGATCGTAAACGCCGAGGTGGCGGCCGGCGCGTCCGGTTGGAAAAACCCGGGCTGAAGGGTGATCGGATCCTTCCCGGCAAAATTCAGGCACGTTGTCCGGAGCGCGCACCCGGGCGGTGATCCAGACTTTGCCTTCGTGATCGAGCATCGGGTTGTGTACCGAAGTCGACGCGTCCCAGATCGGCTCGTCACCCCAATAGGGAGATTCAGCCAGGGGCGTGGGCGGCGCGGGGTTGTAATCCGGATCTTCCGGGAACACCGGCACCTGCGAAACCGAATTCGTTACGGGATCGAGCACCGGCAGATAATTCGCGCTTTCTTCCAGCGCGCCATAAAGTTTTCCATAGCCGTTCACGGTGGGATCGCGCCGGTCGGTGGAGACCAGGTCGTGAAGGTACGCGGTTGGGTCCGCCCAGTCTCGAATCGTGATAACCACATTGCGTTCAAGACCGGCAGGGCGTTCCGGGGCCGGCGGCAATTCGCCCGACGCGATACGGTCGGTCCAATCGGCGTACATCTGCACGCTGCGCTCGCCCATGGCGGCCAGTCCCCTGACCATCGAGCCGCCCGCCTGACCCGACATGACGCGGCGGTTCCAGGCTTCGATCGAGGTATCGTAGCCGCTGAACAGGCCGGGCAAGTTGCGAATCGCGGCATTGCCCATCTGGTGGCAGGCCAGGCAGCCGCCATTGGTCACCCGCCGGATGTAGTCGGCCTGGTTGTGAATATCGGGCGAGATGCCGTTGCCCTCGGGCCCGGTGCCCGGGAACTCGCTCCTGTCGGGAATCTCAAGCAGCGAGTACCAGTGGCCCGCGGGGTAATAGACCGCGGCCGCGGCTGCGTCGGGCGCGATTACGGCGTTCAGATCGAGCGATTGACCCGGAGACGCGCTGACCCTTGGCGAGTCCACGAGTCCGTAACCGCGCACCCAGACGTCGTATTGCGCCTCGGGCAGGTCAGGGATCACATATTGTCCGTTGTCGTCGGTGACAACGCTGCGGGAGAAAAGCGTAGGCAAGTCGTCGGTTTCCGCGATAACCCAGACCCCGGCTTCCGGTCCATTGGCGCTGGTCACCACGCCGCCGATGTCGTCCTGATCGATGGCGACGCCCGCTGCAGTGGAAGTTTCGGCCTCCGGTTCGACGACGGCAGCGCTTTCCTGTTCCGGCTGCCCGCAGGCCGCCAGGGCCGGCAAGCATCCGGCTATGGCGGTTTTCAAGATCAATTCTGTGATTTTCATTCTCTGCTCCCCAAAAGGTGCATTGAGATATCTGGACTTGAAAATGCCACATTAGGCGCATGGGGGAAAGGGCGTAAGCTTCCCCAAAAGTGACAGGCGAAGAACTGCATCGGGTCTTGGCTACCGCGGCCGCCGTTCGACTTCATCGCCGAAATAGCTCATGCCGGCGAGGTTCAGGCAAGTCGTCCTTCGTCGCGGGGCGTCCCGCGCCGTCAGCGCGTCTTCTGCACGACGAGGGTTTTCGGCCGGCGCTCTTGCGCGGTTCTGAACAGTGAAAAGCTCTGGTTGACAAAGTTTACCGCGCCGGAAATGTGTTCCAGGTAAGCTTCGAGCGCCGGTGTCCGTTCGGCTTCGACCAACTGGACGGCGCGGTCCTGGGGCGTGGTCTCGAACTGGCAGTAGTACAGTGGCTGACCGCGAGAAAGCTGCAGTTCCTTGTCAACGTCGTGCCATTCGAACGCCCATATCAGTGGCCGCGGCCAGACGTCGATCGGAAAGCGGCCGCCGAATATCGTGCCGGGCCAGGGCTGCGCGCCATAATGCATGAACGGCGCGATCTGGCTCATGTAGACCGGTTCGTCAGCGATGAACACGTAAGGCAGGTTCAACTGGATGGTAGGTCGATCCGGGTAGCGCCATTCCTCTTCGGTCGTGACATGAAGCAGCTTGGCTAGCTTCGCTGTACGAACTGGCGAATCGGCGCCCAACAGGTTGCGGAGACCCGGCTTGCCATCCTTGCCCCGGGTGAAGGCGAGACGCAGGTCGAACGGGCATTTCACCTCGAAATACCGGCTTTCCAGATTGAGAATCGCCGGGCATCGCGCTGCCGACTTGGCATGGCGCCGTCGCGTTTCAGTTGAGCGAACCCGGGTTGGCGCGGGATAGACTACGCCGCCGCGCTCTTCGATCAGAAACCAGCCGATCTTGACCGGACCAGACTTGGGCCCGGATTCGGGCATTTCGTGGGTGATGCGAATTTCCATGGCGCATGCTATTCCGGACGCAATTGCCAAGTCAATTTCAAATCCCGCTAGACTCCTCGACAACAGAACGGTCTATTTGCGCAGCCGCTACCGGACTCCAAAAAGCGAGCTTCGCCGATTGGTTGCATTTTTCGCGGCCCTAATCAATCGCCGCCGTAACGCCAATCAGATCTCGCATGCAACCGGATCGGCGCCTGCGCCAACGAGCCGGCCGACAGGGTCCAGGTCAGGATCGCGCCGGCCAAGAGATTAACTGGTGTTAACTTCATTTTTGCTGCTCCTTCATCGGGGTTCGCCCAAGCAATGAATTTTCGACGGGGCAAATCTGGTTCTCCGGCTATTTTGCCTATAAATACGCACGGCCATGGCATCTCGACATTTGCCCCCAATGGATATACGTTCAATGATCGGTAGTCTTACTATTGCGGAGCTTGCCTCATGACCAGAAGAGCGAGAATGATAATTACCCAGGGTTTCGGACTATTGCTGATCTTGTCTATTACGGCTGCTGAAATAAACGCACAATCAGGGCGTAATCCCTGGCGACCGGCGGATGGTTTGCAGGCGGGAACCGGTCCCGGACTGATCGGCCAGCCCTGGGCGAAGTTGCCAGGCGAAAGGGCCATGGGTTCCCCAGGCGGCGTTCATATCGACAATGACGGCGAACATGTCTGGGCGATCGTGCGTTGCGGCGACGACGGCACTCCGCGCGGCAGCCAGACCTATTGCGACCAATCCGACCTCGACCCGATCCTGCGTTTCAACCCTGACGGCAATGTAGTCGCTGAATTCGGCAGCCGCTTGTTCGCCTGGCCCCACGGATTGAACATCGACGCCGACGGCAACGTCTGGGTAACCGAAGCGGGCAGCGGCGAATCGTCTTCCGGGCAGCCTTACGGCCACCAGGTATTCAAGTTCTCGCCCGCCGGAGAGCTGCTCATGACATTGGGCGAGGCCGGAGTGTCGGGAGACGGTCCGTACCATTTCACCAACCCCAGCGATATCGTGACCGCGCCGAATGGGGATATTTTCGTCGCCGACGGCCACAACAACAACGGAAACAATCGCATAGTGAAGTATTCGAGCGACGGCGAGTTCATCATGGATTTCGCCGAAACAGGCTATGGGCCCGGGCAGTTGCTCGGCCCCCACGCGCTGGCGATGGCTCCCGACGGGCGCATATTCGTCGCCGACCGCGGCAACAAGCGCCTCTCGATTTTCGACCAGGAAGGCAATTTCCTTTCCGTCTGGACCCAGTTCGGCATGCCGAGCGACGTCTGGATTTCCGCCGACGGCACGATTTACGTCGCCGACTCCGAATCCGACATGACCCAGAATCCGGGCTGGGAGAAAGGCATCCGGGTCGGTGACGTGGAAACCGGCTGGGTCGAGCACTTCATACTCGACATGGGCGACAATCCGCCGATCACCCAGGGCGGCAGCGGGGCAGAATCGATCACGGTCGACCGCAACGGCAATATTTTCGCGGGAGAGCCTCGCCCTCAGCGCTTGCGGAAATACCTCAAGGTGCGCTGAGTGAGGACCGGTCGGCGAAACCGACAAGAAGCGCAGCTTCTTGAGGTCCGAACGGCTCGACAAGGATGTCGAGACCAGAGCTGATCGAAGCCCAAAATTTCGCGCCAGGGAAGGCATGAATGAAATGCGAGAATGCAAGCATCCGGTCGGCGAAGCCGACAAGAAGCGCGGAATCCCAAGATGCCCAAGCCACTTCTTCTAATCCTGATCGCCATTGCCTGCCCAGTGCTCAGCTTGGCGCAGCAGTCATCGGCTTACCGCGCCCCGCGAACTGAATACGGCGTGCCGGACTTGCAGGGATATTGGCACAAGCGCTTTGCCACGCCGGTCGAACGCCCCATAGAGCTGGGAAACCAGAGAGCCTATACCGAGGCGGAAGCGGCGGAATTCGAGCGGGAACGGACGGAAGTGCGGACCAATCGCGAGTCGCCGGTCGCGCCGGACCGGGGTCCGCCTCCCGTTGGCGGCGACATCGAGTTTCGTACGGATCTAAATTTTCTGCCTGACCTGCCGGTTTCTGTAGCGAGGATAAACGGTGAGTTGCGCACTTCGCTGATCATCGAGCCCGAAAACGGCCGCTTTCCGTTACAACCCGAAAGCGCCGAACTCGGCAGGCGCTACCGGGAAATCATGAACAACAATTTCGACGGACCGGAAACCCGCCCGCTGGGAGAGCGCTGCCTGCATCTCGGGCCGCCATTGCCGACCATGACCAACTTCGACGGCACGCATATTCAGATCGTGCAGACCGAACACTATGTGGTGCTGCTGAGCGAGGAAGCGATTCAATTGCGGATCATCAAGTTGAACAAGGAACACCCGGACTTGCCGATTCGCAGGTGGATGGGAGACTCGGTTGGTCATTGGGAAGGAGAAACACTGGTAGTCCATACCAATAACTTCCGCCTGGAACAAAGCTTCAGCCAGATCGCCGCATCGGAAGTCTTTGAAGTAACGGAACGCATAACCGCAGTTTCAGAAAACGAACTGCTTTATTCCTACACCGTCGTAGACCCGATAACGTACACGGAACCCGTGGTAGCAGAATTACCTTTCCAGAGGATGCCGCCGGGGCAGATTCTCTATGAATCGGAATGCCACGAAGGCAACCGGGCGGTGCGGGATATTCTGGCCGGCGCCAGACGGCAGGAACTCGACGCGCTATTTCGGTAGCACTGGGGCGATCGTCTGCTCGCAGCATCCACGGTGACAAAGTTTCGATTCTGGGAATCAAGACTCGAAAACGGTGTTGTGGACCTGTTGAAAAGACTTATTTTGCCGTCAAAATTTCTTATCTCATTGAAATATAAAGACAAATAAATTTTGGCATGTAAAGTGTATGAGGTCTTTATATGGATATTGTAAAAAATACCACCAAAAAACCTGATCGAAAGAAGTATTGGCTTTTGGGACTCGTGGGATTGATTGTAGCTTTGGTGATCGTTTTCACCAGTCGTTTCCAAAATGTAACCTATGTTGCCAATGCATCCAGCATTTTAATCAATTCTGTCCAGCGAGGAGACCTGCAGGTCACAGTAGATGGTTATGGGAAGCTGACTCCTGGCGATATCGCAGTAATTGGTGCTGCATCAGACGGTCTGGTCCGTGAAGTGAGAGTCAGGGCTGGTGACACTGTCCAAGTAGGTGATGTGCTACTTACAATGGAAAATTACCAACTCGTTCAAGAGCAGCAGGAACTAAAACTGGAGGTCTCCGCACTAACTGCTGATCACAGTGTAAATAAGATTACCCGTGAGTCTGAGTTACTTGATTTGACTACTGAAGCAGCTAATGCCGAGATCGATTACCGAGATGTAAAGCTGACCCTGGATGCACAGGAAGAACTTTTTTCCGCCGGAAAGCCTATCGTATCGAGAATCGAATACGAAAGAACCATGCTTACAGCGCAGAAATACCACCAGAGATGGGAAATGCAACAAGATCGCATCAGCAAATATCGAGAAGTCATGGAAGCTGCAGATAATGCCGAAAATGCTAGATTGGGACAGGCTATCGGCAACCTCGAAAGGGTCAATACACAAGTGAAACATCTATCGATCAAGGCCTCAGTAAGCGGGATTACTCAGGAAATGTCTTTTAGTCCAGGTCAACAGATTAGGCAAGGAGATGTTGTTACGCGAATCGCAAGGCCTGATGATCTAGTTGCTGAAATCAAAATTCAAGAGTTACAGGTTAATAATATTAGGCCTGGAATGCCAGCGATAATAAATACGCGAAATAGTCAAACTAAAGGGCACGTTACCAGAATTGACCCTGCGGTTATCGATGGAACTGTATTAGTAGAACTGGAAATACTGGATCGGCTTCCGCGTGAGGCTAGACCAGATCTTAATATTGATGCGGTTATCGAGGTGGCCCATGTGCCAGATACTATGTTCATTAGGCGGCCAGTTTTTGCAGAATCCTTTACCAGTGGCCCGCTATACGTGCTAAATGATCAAGGTGATATAGCTAATCGAAGGGTGGTTCAATTTGGACAAGCATCAAGTAGTTTGATTGAAATCGTAGAGGGCCTAGAAGTTGGAGATAGAGTTATTACATCAGATCCTACTGATTGGCTGAGCCACGAAAAAATACTAGTCAGGTAAAAGGGGAATACTAATGGAAGGTGCGGCTAGCGCAGATGCAAAGCCAGAGCCGGGGAAAATCATTGAACTAGGTTCATTGTCAAAAGTTTATTCTGGAGAAAATCTTGAGACTCATGCTCTTCACAAGATCAACTTAAAAATAAAAGAGGGGGAGTATGTATCAATTGCAGGACAGTCTGGATGTGGTAAGTCTACCTTGCTATCAATTATTGGGCTGCTTGATGTATGCTCTTCAGGTTCTTACTACTTGGCAGGGCATAATGCCTCTAGTCTGAACAAGTCAGAGCGTGCACGTCTTAGAAATGAAGAGATTGGGTTTGTATTTCAATCGTTTAATCTAATCAGCGATTTGACCGTATACGAAAATGTCGAGCTTCCATTGACGTATCGTAATAATTTAAAAAAATCGGAAGCCGATTGTATGGTCAGAGCATCGCTCGAAGTCGTAGGGTTAAGTAATCGGCTTGATCATTTTCCCTCACAACTTTCTGGTGGCCAGCAACAGCGTGTTGCAGTAGCAAGAGCCATCGCTGGTAGTCCTTCAATAATTCTTGCTGATGAGCCTTGTGGAAATCTCGATTCAAAAAACGCAGAGTCAATTATGACCTTAATGGAAAGCTTGAATGAGAATGGAACAACTATTTGTATGGTTACGCACGATCCCGAGTCAGCAAAACGGGCCAAAAGATATGTGGAATTATTCGACGGACAGATAGTAACTGATGATGTTCTAAGAGACACTACCTAATTGGAAGGCACAGGTATGTCCACTGGTAAGGTTTTTACGTTGTCTGACTTTCGGTACACACTAAGGCTTTTGGCGAACCGGCCAGCCTCAACAATTCTATCTATTCTAGTTCTTGCCTGCGGGTTAGGGTTAAGTATATTTACTGTCACAACAGCAACTACTTTCGCGTATAAAGATATTCCTCTTCCCGACGGCGATTCCATAGTCCGTCTCTGTACTGGCGAGAGCAGTAGCGCATGTGGGCCCTTTCGAGCGTATGAATTTTCACAAATAGGACTTGACGTTACTTCCTTGGATTCAATCGTAGTTTCAAGTGGCTCAATGGCGAATATTGAATCAAATAGCTTGCAAGTTGACCTCATTACAACAGCAACGGAATGGGAAATGTTCTCATTGGCAGGAGTCAACGCCTATATGGGACGCGAGTTACGGGAGTATGATCAAGATACCGAGGCTGAGCCTGTTATAGTGATTGGGTACGATTCTTGGCAAAGTATTTTTAACAATGACCCTAACATATTGGATCAAAGGATTAGAGTTAATGGTTCTTTCAGAAGAATAGTTGGGGTGATGCCGGAGGAGTATAAGTTTCCCGCCAATTCACAGGCTTGGATACCGCTCGGTACTGCAAAATCTAACCCTCTAGTGAATGATGAAACATTTGTAACGGGTTATGCTCGGCTAAGAGATGGATATACACGGAAAAAAGCTAGCGCCGAACTGGACAGTCTATACAAGCGCATAAGATTACAAAATCCACTTGAGCCGGAAGAGTATGGTTTGCAGAATTTTGTGCAGACCATGTCAGCAAATATTTCCACGCTCCCAATGGCTCTGATTGGAGGCCGCCTTGGCATCATGGCGCTTGCTGCACTGAATTTACTCTCCGCACTAGTTTTTCTTCTTGTTAGTATAAACGTTGGTACATTACTGTTGGCTCGCATCAACGAACGGATTAAGGACATTGCTATTCGAGCGGCATTGGGCGGATCAGAAATTAGGCTTCTTATACAAACGATGAGTGAAAATTTGTTTATTGCCATGACGGGTGGATTGCTAGCAATACTATTTGCCGGATTTTTTTTGGACCTATTGAACCTCTTTCTGTTATCAACTGTCGCAGAAGAAATCCCTTTCTGGGCAGATTTTCGAGTTGATGCATCAACACTAATAGCGATATTAATCTTTCTTGTGTTAACAGTGGTTGTAACGTGTATCATTCCAGGGTGGAAAGTTGTTAACGGAGATTTTAATAGTATTTTGCGTGATGGAACCAGAGGGGCTGTAGGGATTAAGGCTGGAAGAGCAAGTAAAAATATTATAACTCTGGCAGTTTCTCTAATAACTCTGCTGCTATATGTTGGGGTGTTGTCGGGTAGTTTCGCGTTGATGTACAAAAGTGCGTTTTCGGTCATGGGGCCTCCCAACCTTGTAAAAACAGAGATTAGTTTGGATGCTAATCGATACACCAATAATGAAGCATCACAAAAATTGGGGTCGGTTGGTCAACAACTAGATCAGACTAGTACATTTGGTGGTTCAATAATTTTTGGTTCCAAAGGCAGATTGATTATCAATCCTGCTGAAACAATTGGCAGTGGAGTTAGTCCATATGTAGCCCGAGTGCAGAGTGTGCTAGGTGACTTGGAGATTGTAGGAGCAAGTCTGCTGGAGGGGCGTTACTTTGATACTAGTGAAACTTCAGTGAGTCAATCAGTTGCCATTGTCAGCCAATCGTTGGCTAAAAGGATCTGGCCTTCCGTATCTCCAATAGGAAAAGAGATAGTGATATCGTATGACCCAACGGAGTCTAATCGCCATAGAGTTATTGGTATGGTTTCAGATACATTGATATCCGGACAAACTATACTTTCTCCACAGTCAGATGCTGTATATTTACCGATATCCCAGTCCTTGCATAGAAATGTAAGTATCTATGCAAAATATGCCGGAAGTAAGAATGAAGCGTTTTCTACTTTTCGTGAAGTAATTCATTCTAGTGGCATTCAGCCCCCAATAGAAGTGTCAGATTATAAAGATGATCAGGAAGCTTCCGTTGTAGTGATGAACTCCGGGATCACTCTAATCATATTTTGTGGGTTATTTGCTTTCTTTGTTGCATTGATGGGTATCTATGGATTATCCATGAATTCGGTCGTCATGAGGACTCAAGAAATCGGAACGAAGAGGGCTTTAGGGGCAACCGAAGGCAGAATTAGTCGAGAATTTATACTGAGTGGATTTAAACAAGTTGGTTTCGGTGTTCTTATTGCATCGACTATTTCACTACCACTTTCGTTATTAGTGTTTTCATCTGCGAGTGCAGAATATCTTGCAGTGGCAATTCCAATGATCACAGGAGTATTCTCCATTCTCTTTGGATGTCTACTAGTCTCTATCTATTATCCTGTGAGGCGAATTTTGCAACAAGAACCAATTGAAGCACTACGACACCAGTAGGCTGATGTAGGGCATCACTTATGAATGAATGTTTTGAAACTAGGGTATTAGCAAAATTGGTACATTCAGTGATAATGCTTGTTTTGACAAGTTTTATAATTCTGTACACTGGTAATTCTCAAGCGGAAGACGCAAGAGTGTTGTTGGACCGTTACGCAGAACTTAGATTAAGGCATTCCAATGACAATGAGCTTGCTGAGCCACTGCGAAGTTTATTGTCCCAAGTAGAGACTTATAGAGATGCTAACCCTGAAGATCCCCTGGCGTGGCTTGCGTCAGCGAGAGTTCGATTCGGGTATGCGAATACTCAGGGACCAGTGAAAGGTATGCAGCTTATTTCTGAAACTCGGGATGAGATCGAAATGTCGATATCTCTCAACCCAAACGCAGATCGAGCTTACGGCTTAGCTTTCCTGGGTTATCTTTACGCTGCGATGCCGCGTTGGCCGATCAGCTTCGGTAATGATGAGAAGGGTTGGGAATATATGAATCGAGCCTTGGTCATTGATTCAGAGAGTGTGGCTAATCAGTACTTTTTGACAACTTTGCTGATTGCTGATAAGCGTTTTGAAGAGGCAGAGAAAGTGCTTGTTAGCGCCAAATTAATTGCAGAAAGCTCTGGAAATACAACTAATATGATGGATTTCTGGGCACAAAATCTGCAAATTCTAGAAGGACAGCTATTCAGAGTTAAGCCAAATTAGATTTAGACCAAATCGAATAGAAATGTAGAATATGATATGAAAGGAAATATTCTAATTGTCGACGATGACAGAGACGTAGTATTGGCGCTACAGTATCTATTAAGGATTAAGGGTTACAAGACGCAATCTGCCACCAGTCCTGCACAAGCGCTCGATAGACTAAGTACACGGAAGTATGACCTTCTAGTGCTTGATCTCAATTATACCAATGACACTACGTCAGGTCGGGAGGGGCTGGAACTTGTTTCCAAGATAAAGGATCGGGGTTATCAAGGTCAGATTGTAATAATGACGGCTTGGGGTTCCGTTGAATTAGCTGTAGAAGCTATGAGACGAGGTGCACATGATTTCATCCAAAAGCCGTGGGACAATGAAAGAGTGATCTCAATCATTCGTAATCAAATGCTTCTTGGAGATGCGCGGCAGAAATCATTTGTTCTGGAGGAAAAAAACAGGTTGTTGAAGCAGCAACTCAATATAGGCATACCACATATAGTTGCAGAATCAACTGAGATGAAGAAATTCCTCGTTGAGGTCGATAAAGTAGCTCAAAGTGATGTTCCCATATTGTTAACCGGAGAAAATGGTGCTGGCAAAAGCTTGATTGCAGAACGTATACATGCTTTGTCCAAGCGCAGAGAGAACGATATGATAAGTGTAAATATGGGCTCCATTTCAGAGTATCTTTTTGAAAGTGAAATGTTTGGACACATAAGGGGAGCCTTTACAGACGCTCGAGAAGATAGGGTTGGCAGGTTTGAGTTAGCCAACGATGGAACTCTCTTTCTTGATGAGATTGGGAACACGCCTCTTACACATCAAGCCAAATTGCTTAGAGTTTTGGAATCGAGTAAATTTGAGAGAGCAGGTTCTTCGGAAACTAGAATAAGTGATTGTAGGGTAATTTCAGCCACAAATTGTGATTTAGATGCGGCTGTTAGTGAAGGATCATTTAGGCGAGATCTTTTGTACAGGATAAATACTATAACGCTAAGAGTACCAGCATTGCGAGAACGAAAAAAGGACATCAAACCTTTGGTGAATTCATATTTAGAGGTTTTTAGGAACAAATATGAAAATAGGAAAATTACTATCTCTAAGGAAGCGCTTTCCGCACTAATTGATTATGATTGGCCAGGAAATGTCAGGGAACTTTCACATGTTATTGAGAGGGCAGTCGTTCTCTGTCGTACAGATGAAATTACTTTGTCTGATACAGGTGTTTTTAATGGGAAAGCTAAATCTAGAAATAGTAGGCCGGTAATAAATAGTGATACTGTAAGATTGCCTTTAGATAAAGTTCAACTTCGAAAAGAAACCTTGAAGGTAATTGAACAAGCAATCATTATGGACAGATTGGATCAGTATTCAGGTAATGCCGCGAATGCAGCCAAGTCTCTTGGTCTGAGTAAAAGTGCGATCTATAGGCGATTGGTTAAGCAGCAATCCCAGGATTAACAGGAATGGCCCATGTTAATGAAAATATTCGGCCATACGGGAGAACTCAATATTCTCAGTTTAGCCTAACTATCGTCACAATAATTGCAGGAATCTTACCACTTGCAACACTAATTATTGTGCTAATTGCTATAAATGCGTCAATCTATCTAATTGGTATAGTCACTTTTGTGCTTGGTGGAATAAATCTTCTCATTGTCACTAATGTCAGAAGAAGAAAAGATTACCAGTTTAAGGTCATTTATACTCTTATTGATGGAATCACGAATGGCGATTGTTCCTATAGAGGTATGGCTCTAGAGAAGGATGGTGAATTTTTCAATCTAGTTAAAGCTATTAACGAAATGGCTTCGAGTTTGCAAATTCAAAGAGTTACTGCTGAAGAAAATGCGCGACTATTAGGGAAGGTGGTAGATTACATTGATGTGGCAATTGTCGCTTTTGATCAATCCAATTCAATTCATATGGCAAATCCACAGGCGGTTAAGCTATTAGGTGTACAAGGAAAGGATGCATTAGATAGAATAAGTGGAGAACTCGCGTTCGCTAGTAATATAAAGGCTGGGGAAACACATGTAGTGAATGCAAAGTTTGGCAACACACCTGGCCAATACAGATTGCACAAGGAAAGCTTTATTTCGCAAGGAACGGCCCATAATCTACTATTTATTACAGATGTATCAAACATTTTGCGACTTGAGGAAAGAAAAGCCTGGAAAAATTTAATGAGGGTGCTGAGTCATGAAGTAAATAATTCCGTAACACCGTTAGTGTCATTCAGTGATACATTGATGCAGCAGATTAAATGCAAACGGATTGAGTCTAGTCTTAAGACTGAATTGACTGATGGTCTGTCAATAATTAGAAACCGGGCTAAATCAATGGCTGATTTCGTATCGCGCCATAAAGATATCTTTGTAGTTCCAGAGCCCTGTCTTGCATACTGTGATTTTGAGGCGCTTGTCAAATCGGTCGTTCAACTGTTCTCCGATTACAATATAGAGACTAGTGGTGATCCGGTCAGTGTAAAACTCGACTCAGGACTGTTTGAGCAAGCTCTAATTAATTTTGTCAAAAATGGTATTGAATCAACCCAAGAAAGATTGGGGAAACAATTTGAAGAAGAGATTCAACATAGACCTTGCGTCTCTATCTCTTGGAATATAAGTAAAGACCTTTTTATAGTCAAAGTTGTTGACATTGGGCATGGAGTAGGTAATTCTGAAAATATATTTACCCCTTTTTATTCCACAAAAACAAAGGGTTCAGGAGTCGGATTAACGATATCAAAACAAATCGTTGAATCACATAACGGACATTTGGATTTGCAGAATAGACCTGAAGGTCATGGAAGCATTTTGACGGTCACGTTGCCGCTCACATCGTGCAGACCGAAGATTATGTAGTGTTACTCAGCGAGGAAGCGATTCAACTGCGGATCATCAAGTTGAACAAGGAACACCCGGACTTGCCGATTCGCAGGTGGATGGGTGACTCGGTTGGTCATTGGGAAGGAGAAACACTGGTAGTCCATACCAAAAACTTCCGCCTGGAACAAAGCTTCAGCCAGATCGCCGCATCGGAAGTCTTTGAAGTAACGGAACGCATCACCGCAGTTTCAGAAAACGAACTGCTTTATTCCTACACCATTGTAGACCCAATAACGTACACGGAACCCGTGGTAGCGGAATTACCTTTCCAGAGGATGCCGCCGGGGCAGATTCTCTATGAATCGGAATGCCACGAAGGCAACCGGGCGGTGCGGGATATTCTGGCCGGCGCCAGACGGCAAGAGCTGGACGCGCTATTCCAGTAGTGCGGGGGCGTCATTGCGATAAACGACGCCTCGTCGATTCAGTCTCACATGTATCTGAACCCGCACATCATGTTGTAAAAATTGCATCATGATGCTATTTTTGCAACATGATACAGCGTAGAATTAAACGATTAATTGAAGAGTTGCTGGCGGAACAGGCGGCCGTGGCGCTGCTGGGTTCGCGGCAAGTAGGAAAAACCACGCTTGCGCTCGAAATCGGACGTTCGCGCGATTCCACGTATTTCGACCTCGAAAAACCCGAAGACCGGTCGGCCCTGGAAAATTCGAGCGATCTGCTTCCCCGATTCGGAAACCAGCTCGTCATCATCGACGAGATTCAGCGCATGCCGGGGCTGTTCGAGCCGATTCGCGGCCTGATCGACGGTTATCGGAGAGAAGGCGAAGGCGCCGGAAAATTCCTGTTTCTCGGTTCGGCATCGATCGACCTGTTGCGGCAGACATCCGAGTCGCTCGCGGGACGCATTGCGTATCGCGAACTGAGCCCGTTCGACCCGCTGGAAGTCGCCGACGTTACGGACGGGGCGATGGACCGACTCTGGCTGCGCGGCGGTTATCCCGATTCATTTCTCGCCAAGTCCGATCGGTCCAGCATGAATTGGAGGCGGGACTTTGTCCGCACTTATTTGGAACGCGACATTCCGCAGTTCGATTCCCGAGTCCCGGAAGAAACCCTGCGCCGCTTCTGGACCATGTTGGCCCACAGCCAGGGTGGTTTAATGAATGCGGCGAAGTTCGCTGCGGCCCTGGCGATAGATGTCCGCACACTCAACAGATACCTGGACCTGCTGGTGGACCTGTTGCTGGTGCGGCGTCTCCAACCCTGGCACGCCAACATCGGCAAGCGTCTGGTGAGATCCCCGAAAATCTATCTACGGGATACCGGAATCCTGCACAGTCTGCTGAACCTCGCGTCCCTGGAAGACACGCTTAGCCACCCGGTTGCTGGAATAAGCTGGGAAGGATTCGCGATCGAGAGCATCCTTGCCGTGACGCCCCACTGGGTACAGTCCCATTTCTATCGAACCCAGCGCGGCGCGGAAGTCGATCTCGTACTGGAGTTCGGTCCCGAAGAGCGCTGGGGAATCGAAATTAAACGTTCGACAGCCAATCCAAGACCATCCGCCGGATTCCACCGCGGCTGCGACGATATCGGCGCGAAACGCCGCCTTGTGGTACACCCCGGCAAACACAGCTTCGTCCAGGCGGGAAAAGTGGAAACCCTGCCCCTGAAGAAGTTCCTTGAGGAACTCGACCATTAGGTACTCGCCGAGCTGGATGAGTAGTTATGCTGTCAGGTGCGAGCCTCCAGCCCCTGTTGAATTGGCCGCGATTAATCCTTATGGAAAAAGTGGCCTTACCTCAGGCAAATGTCGAGAATCCTGAAGTATCATGCGGATGATCGGCTTCCCAAATCGATTTCATGAGGAATGCACCATGCAACGAGTCGGATTCGCATTGATCGTCGCGGCGGCAGCGCTGTTGCCGGTATCGTTCGCCGGTGCGCAGCAGTCAGGCGCCGAAGAAGCCGTCATGGAGCGGCTGATCGGGAGTTGGAGTCTGGTCCGATTTGATTCGATCGATGAAAACGGGCAGGCGACGCGGCGGCCTTATTCGGGCGGGCGCATCAGTTATGCCGCGGGCGGCCAGATGACCGCGCAAGTCTTGCCGGAAGGCTGGGGAGAGGGCGACGAAAGCGCCGGATACATTGCCTACTACGGCCGCTATAGCGTCGACCTTGGGCGGGAGGCGATCATTCACCACGTGGAAGGCGCATACAATCGCAACATGTTCGGCCAGGCGATGCCGCGCTATTTCGATTTTGTCCGAGGACGGCAATTCACTGACTCTCCAAACGCGCAACAGCGAAGGCAGGACGACGGCGCGATTGCGCTGGGTCCGGATCATGGACTGAACATAGCTCGTCGAAGGTAGAATAGGGATATGAAAAGGACAGCTATCGCGGCATTTTCCATCTTCGCGGCAGCGGTGTTCGCTCAAGCGCCCGGTGATCTTTCCGGGGGTGTATTCAGCGAAGCCCAGGCCGAGCGCGGGGCGGAAATGTACGCCGCTCGCTGCGCATCCTGCCACCTTGCGGACCTGAGCGGGGAGGCCCAATCACCGAGCCTGGCCGGAATTGGATTCGCGTTTGTCTGGGGCGGCCGGCCGCTGTCGGAACTGTTCGGCGCTATCAGCCGGAATATGCCGCCCGAGCAGCCGGGCGGATTGCCGCCGTCAAGCTATGCCGACATTCTGGCGTTCATTCTTCGCGCCAACGACTATCCCGCCGGCTCGTCCGAATTGCCGGGCGATGAAGACGCGTTGGCCAAGTTCACGATTCCAGCGTTTTAACGAAAAATGAACATGATCAATCCGGCAATCAGAGTTATCGCGGCAGCCGCCCTTGCCGGATGCTGCATCCCTGCGTTCTCCTACAAGCCGCTTTACGAGAATATCGATAACCTGCCATTGGAGGATAACCGGCTTACCTGGCATGTCTGGGTGCCGGGAGAATCCGATGACGGCGATGCCTGGGACCCCTTGTTTCACGAATCGGTGCGTCACTGGAACGCCGAACTTCCTTATTTCAATCTCAGCGCCGTTACCCGAAACTCCGAAGACTGCAGGCGAAATTCGTCCGGTTTTGCGTCCTCGCGCAATCAGGTCAATACTGTCACTTGGCGCGAAACGAACTGCAGCGGCGAATCGATGGCACATGCTGCCGGCTGGGCGATGACTTTTATCAGTGGTAACGCGAAACTTACTCCTCTCGGAGGGTACTTAGTCAGGGAGATCGAAGAAGGCGATATCTTCTTCAACGAGATGTTCGAACACGCTGACGGCGGCGTCGAACAGATGGTGTACGACGACTCCAGTTTCTACTCCGTAGCCTTGCACGAAATCGGCCATAATCTCGGGCTCGGGCACGGCTACATCGATGCCGCGATCATGGCCTATGGCCCCACGCACAGCATGGGCAGGTGGCGCAAGCGGCTGTCTCCGGACGACATCTGCGGCGTCGCGGTGATATCGGGCAATCGGGAATTCTGCCCGGTCGCCCTCGGCGAGGCGGTCGCAAGCAACGGCGCTGCAACGCTAGCGCATTTTTCCGGCTATGCCAGCCCGGATGCCGGTCTGAACGCGCGGGAAGTGCTGCGTCCCTGGCAGGAATTCAATATCTATGCCACTGTGCTGATCGATCCGGCGCACCGGTACCGCACAGGTCAGCTACATGTCGTCGCCGAAACCGAAGACGGCAAGCTTTTCGCACGCAACACAGACGGAGAATGGCATCCGTATTCCGGCGGCGAATTGCCGGCCGCAACAGCCTCCGACTATCTCGAACAAGCCGAGGAACTGGTGATTCTCGGCAGAAACGGCATCTCCCGCGGCCAGCCTACCTACGACCCCCGCCATGGCTACAATCTCTATCGCGATGCCCTGACCGGAATACGCCTGAGCCTGGAAGGAGTCAGTCTGAAGTTCTGGGTCGCTTACAGCAGCGACGCGGAGCCGGGTTTGCTGGTCTACGGCAGCGAGCCTATTCGGGTCGCCTGGACGCTGGAATAAGTCGCGAAAACGCATTTTCCTGATTTATGAAGGGCGTTCCCGGCTTGCTATAATTTGACGTTCCTCTTTTGAGAGGTGCTGTTCCATGCCAGACAGCGATGCCATACGCGAGCTTGCATCCGCCTGCCTTGGGCAAGTGGGCGCCCCGGTCACCGCCCTGCGGAAGATCGTGGAATCCCATGGACATATCGAGGACGAGCACGTTCGCATCGTCGCCGACGTCTTCAACCTGAGCCTCGCGGACGTTCGCGGCATCGTCTCCTTTTACGCTGACTTTCGCACTGCTCCGCGTGGGCGCAAACACATTCGCATTTGCCAGGCCGAAGCCTGCCAATCCGTCGGTTCGCGAGCGCTCACGAAAGAAATGACCAAGGCGCTCGGCCTGGAACTCGGAGAAACCAGCGACGATTTCGGCGTCAGCCTGGAAGGCGTCTACTGCCTTGGGCTATGCGCCTCGGGCCCGTGCGCCATGGTCAACGAGCGCATACTCGTACATGCAACCAGGGAGGAACTGCTAACGTGAGCCGCGCCGAAGCGAAACGCGCCGAAGCGAAACGCGCATTGGTGCCATACGAATCCCTTGCCAACGCGCTCGGCGCGGACCGTATTGCGCGAGAATTGCAGGCCGCAGGCCATGAAGTCGTCCGCACCGGCGGTTTCGGGCTTGCCTGGCTCGAACCCATGATCGTGATCGACGGCGAAGCCTTTGGACCCGTGCAGGACCTCGACGCTCTGGATACGGTCGCACTCGGCCCTCTTGATGAACTGCCGGCGCTTGCGCGTCAGCAGCGGCTCGTCTTCGATCGGTGCGGCCATACCGATCCCTTCGAATACGACCCCTCCTGGCTGCTCGAACAACTCGAACGCGAACCACGGCAGATCATTGAAGAAATCAAGGCCAGCGGGCTCCGGGGCCGCGGCGGCGCGGGGTTCCCCGCGCATATCAAGTGGCAAACCGTATACGATGCCGTTTGTAAAACCGGCGCCCCGCAAAAATACATAGTCGTCAACGCCGACGAAGGCGATTCAGGCACTTTCGCCGATCGGCTCATCATGGAAGGCGACCCGTTCCGCCTGATCGAAGGCATGCTGCTTTCGGGTCATGCGACTGGAGCGGACAAGGGCCTCGTCTATTTGCGCTCCGAGTACCCGCTCGCGGCCGAGATCTTCGCGCGCGCCATCGACTTGGCCAGAACGCTGGGACTGCTGGAGAAATTCGATATCGAGCTTTTCATAGGCGCCGGCGCCTACATCTGCGGCGAAGAGACGTCGCTGCTCGAAAGCCTTGAAGGCAAGCGCGGCGAGATTCGCGTCAAGCCCCCCGTACCCGCGGTTGCCGGCCTGTTCGGACAACCGACGCTGGTGCATAACGTCATCACGCTCTGCGCGGTGCCGGGCATATTGCAGATTGGCGGCAAGGCCTATGCCGATATCGGCGTCGGCGCATCAACGGGAAGCATGACCTTCCAGCTTGCGGGCAACATCAAGCGCGGCGGGCTTTATGAACTGCCCTTCGGCCTCAGTCTTCGGGAACTCATTGAAGACTGGGGCGGAGGCACGCGAACCGGCAATCCGTTCGGGGCGGTCCAGGTGGGAGGGCCGCTCGGCGCCTATCTGTTCGAGAACGATCTGGACACGCCGCTCAGCTACGAGGAAATGGCCAAATTGGGCGCCGGCATCGGCCACGGCGGACTCGTCGTATTCGACGATACCGTCGACCTCGTGCAACAGGCCCATTTCGCTTTCGCCTTTTGCGAACACGAGTCCTGCGGCAAGTGTACGCCCTGCCGGATCGGGTCGGTTCGCGGCAAGGAAGCTGTAGCGGCGCTGGCTTCAGGGGAGTACACTGAAAGTCGGCTGGAAGTCATTGAAGACCTTTGTGAGGTAATGGAACAGACCAGCTTGTGTCAGATGGGAGGCATGACCCCGATTCCGGTGCGAAGCGCGCTGGGCTGGGCTTTTTCCGCGCAAGGAGGAAATAGAAGCGGGATTGGCCCGAAATGAGAGTTCGACAATGAGACTCGACGATCTTGATTACGGTACGCCTGCCTCGGCTAAAGAGGAGCAGGTAACTGTCACCATCGATGGCTCACCGATCGAGGTGCGCGCGGGCACTTCCATCATGCGCGCCGCCATCGAAGCCGGCATTCCCGTGCCGAAGCTCTGTGCGACTGATAGCCTGGAAGCTTTCGGCTCCTGCCGCCTGTGCCTGGTCGAAATCGAAGGGCGGCGCGGCGTTCACGCATCCTGCACCGAACCCGCACGGGAAGGCATGCAGGTGCGGACGCAGAGCGAGAAGGTCGCAAAGCTTCGCCGCGGCGTCATGGAACTCTATATCTCCGACCATCCGCTCGACTGCCTCACCTGCAGCGCCAATGGGGACTGCGAACTGCAGGACATGGCGGGCGCCGTGGGCTTGCGCGAGGTCCGCTACGATGACGGCGAAAATCACCTTAGCGCCGCGGTCGACGATTCAAATCCCTATTTCAGCTTCGACCCTTCGAAATGCATTGTCTGCTCGCGTTGCGTGCGCGCCTGCAACGAAGTGCAGGGCACACACGCCTTGACCATAGACGGGCGCGGCTTCGGTTCGGTCGTGGAGACAGGCGCCGAGAACTTTTTCGAATCCGAATGCGTTTCCTGCGGCGCCTGCGTGCAGGCCTGTCCGACCGCGACGCTGATGGAGAAATCGGTGATCGACGAAGGCGTGCCGGACCGCAGCGTTCGGACCACCTGCGCATATTGCGGCGTCGGCTGCTCGTTCCGCGCGGAACTCAAGGGTGACCAGGTCGTGCGCATGGTGCCGGACAAGCTGGGCAAGGCCAATCACGGTCATTCCTGCGTCAAGGGGCGTTTCGCCTGGGGCTATGCGAACCACCCGGAGCGCGTTGTCAAACCCCTTGTGCGCGACCGGATCACCGATCCCTGGCGCGAGGTTTCCTGGGAAGAGGCCATATCCGAGGCTGCCTCTCGCCTCAAGGCCGTCCAGGCCGAGCATGGCCTGCACTCCATCGGAGCCGTAACTTCGGCGCGCTGCACCAACGAGGAAATCTGGACCGTCCAGAAGATGGTCCGAACCGCCTTCGGCAGCAATAACGTCGACACCTGCGCGCGCGTTTGCCATTCCCCCACCGGTTACGGTCTCAAGCAGACTTATGGAACCTCGGCAGGAACCCAGCATTTCGATTCGGTACTGAAGGCGGACACGATCATTGTCATCGGCGCCAATCCCACCGACGGCCATCCGGTGTTCGCATCGTTGCTCAAGCGAAGGCTTCGACAGGGCGCCAATTTGGTCGTGATGGACCCGAGACGCATAGATCTTGTGCGTTCGCCGCATATCGAGGCCGATGCGCACCTGCCGCTGCTGCCCGGCACCAATGTGCCGATGATGAACGCTTTCGCGCACGTGGTCGTGACCGAGGGGCTGGTTGACGAAGACTTCGTGCGTGAACGTTGCGACCCGGAATCCTTCGAGGAATGGCGCGAATTCGCGGCGCGCCCGGAAAACGCGCCGGAAGCCGTGCAGGAAATCACCGGCGTTTCCGCGGCCGACATCCGCGACTCCGCCCGGCTCTATGCAACATCAAGGAACGCCGCCATCTACTACGGCCTGGGCGTCACCGAACACAGCCAGGGCTCGACCATGGTCATGGCCATGGCCAATCTCGCCATGGCGACCGGAAACATCGGCCGCGAGGGTGTCGGCGTCTGCCCGCTGCGCGGTCAGAACAACGTGCAGGGCTCCTGCGATATGGGGTCCTTCCCCCATGAACTTTCCGGCTATCAACCGATTGTAGACGCCTCGGTGCGCGAAAAGTACGAAAGCGCCTGGCAGGTCGAACTCCTGCCCGAGCCCGGCATGCGCATTCCCAACATGTTGGACGCCGCGCGCGGCGGCAGCTTCAAGGGCATCTTCATCCAGGGCGAGGACCTCGCGCAATCGGACCCCAACACGCAAGGCGTGGAGGCGGCGCTCGGCAATATGGACTGCGTAATCGTGCAGGATCTGTTCCTGAACGAGACTGCCAAGTTCGCGCACATCTTCCTGCCCGGCACGTCCTTTCTCGAGAAGGACGGCACTTTCACCAACGCCGAAAGGCGCATCAACCGGGTTCGCAAGGTAATGCAGCCAAAGTCGGGCAGGCCCGAGTGGCAGGTGGTGCAGGACCTCTCCGCGGCCATGGGTTATCCCATGCATTACCAGTCCGCCGAAGACATCATGAACGAGGTCGCGAGCCTCACGCCGGACTTCGCGGGCGTCACTTTCGACAAGCTCGACCGTCTGGGGAGTGTGCAATGGCCCTGCAATGACGGGGCGCCCGAAGGCACGCCTATCATGCACGAGGCGCAGTTCGTGCGTGGCAAGGGCCGCTTCATGCTCACGGACTACCAGCCGACGGATGAGCGCACCAGCCGCAAGTATCCGCTGTTGCTGACCACCGGACGCATATTGACCCAATACAACGTCGGCACCCAGACTCGGCGCACGCACAATATCGAATGGCTGGACGAAGATCGGCTCGAAATTCACCCCGCCGATGCCGAAATGCGCGGCGTGCGCACAGATGACCGGGTGTCCATCTCCAGCCGCATGGGGGAAATCGTCTTGCGGGCGGAAGTGACCACACGCGTCACCCCGGGAGTTGTCTACACAACCTTTCATCACCCGTCCACCGGCACCAATGTGGTTACCACTGACCTGAGCGACTGGGCAACCAACTGCCCCGAGTACAAGGTGACGGCGGTCGAAATTCGGCCCGCCAATCACTTTTCGGCCTGGCAGGAGGTATACCAGGATCGAAACCGGAAGCAGCGCGAACTCCTGCCGGAAGAATGAGCAAGGCCATGAGTGACGCGATTGCCGCCAGGTCGCTGGTGGCCGGAAGCCTGCAGCGCCAGATTACCCGCCTGTCCTCGAAGGGTAAAACACGCGTGGGCGATGCTGTCAGCATCGAAGAACCGCTGGAAATTCGCCTCTCGCACATGGATGGACAGGCGCGCAGCGAACAGAGTATCGCCATCACCATGCGCACGCCCGGCGAAGACGAAGCGCTGGCGATCGGGTTTCTGGCGGGCGAGGCCATAATCCGTCATGCGGACGATGTGCGAAGCATAGGACATTGCGGGCCCCCGAGCCCGGACAAGGGCTTGCGGAACATCCTGCGCGTGGAACTCGAAGATAGCGTGCGCGTGGATATCGAAGCGCTGAAACGGCATTTTTATACGAGTTCGAGTTGCGGCGTCTGCGGCAAGGCCTCGCTCGACGCCATTTCATTCCAGGCGCCGGAGCGCGAGGATTCCGGATTTTCAATCCGCGCGGACAAGTTGCGGGAACTGCCGGCGAAACTCATCACGCAACAGGATGAATTTACCCGCACCGGCGGTTTGCACGCTTCGGCAAGTTTTGATGCGAGCGGCAGGATCCTGCGCATCCGCGAAGACGTCGGACGGCATAATGCGCTCGACAAACTCGTCGGCTCCTGTTTCCGCGAGGGCGGACTTTCCGATTGCGGCATTCTCCTTAGCGGACGCGCCAGTTTTGAACTTATTCAAAAAGCGGCCATGGCCGGTGTGCGTGTGGTGGCTGCCATCGGCGCACCGTCGAGCCTTGCCATCGAACTGGCCGAGCAGGAAGGCATAACGCTCATCGGCTTTCTGAAATCAAGCGGTTTCAACCTCTATTGTCACGGGCAGCGCATCCTTGAAGCCTGAAGAGGTCACTGCGGTCGTGCTTTGCGGCGGCCAGGGACGGCGCTTGGGCGATATCGAGAAACCGCTCGTTCGCGCCGGCGGTCGAGCGCTCGTCGAATTCGTTATCGAGCGGCTGCGCCCCCAGGCATCCCGAATTGTTCTTAGCCTCGGCGCAGGCCAGAACCAAAGTGTCTGGCGGAGTTTCGGCTGCGATCTGATTGTGGATGCCGAGCCGGATCAGGGCCCGCTGGGCGGCTTGGTGTCCTGCATTGCAGATAGTTCGGCCGAGTGGATACTGAGCTGTCCCGGCGATGCGCCGTGGACTGCGCTGAACCTCGTTGAAGCCCTATCGAAAGATGCGCGGGCGCGCGGCGTCGCCGTCGCGCACGACGGCAAACGGCGTCAAAATCTCACCTTGCTCATCGGTCGCGAAAAGGCCGAATCCCTGGCGCGATTCTATGCAGGCGGCGGTCGGGCCGTATTCCGCTGGCACGACGCCAACGCGATTCCCTCGACCGACCTGTCTGAAATTGCATCAAGCTTCGTGAACATCAATACGCCGGCCGATCTCAAAGCGTTTCGCCGCTCCGCAGATTCTGCGACTCCGCTTCGCTTCGCGCAGAATGACAATAATAAATAGCCGTCATTCTGCGCGCAGTCGCAGAATCCATCCTCTCGGCGCCGCGAGGTTCTGTTTAGGTTCAAATACATGTGAGACAGTAGGGGCGAGGCATGCCTCGCCCGCGAACTGCCCCGAAACCGCGCAACTCCCGCGGGCGACGCATGCGTCGCCCCTACCGAACGCGCAGAGGTTCTTTATTCCGGCTTGGCGCCGTGCCAAAATCCCGCTGGCCCCGCGAGACTAGCAAGATCACGACATGAACTACGCTGAAGTCCAGACATTGCCGACCAGTTTCGGTTTCCTGCTGCTGGAAAATTTCACACTCATTTCCGTTTCGTCGGCGATCGAGACCTTGCGCATGGCCAATCGCGTGGCCGGGAGCGAGTTTTATAGCTGGCGGATGATTTCCGAAAGCGGCGGCCCTGTTTCCGCCAGTGACGGGCTTTCCATCAGCGCTGATTCAAGCATCGGCGATGATGGTCTATCCAGTGATCTGGACGCAGTCATAGCTTGCGGCGGCGAACGGGTCGAGCGTCATTGCGAGAAAACGGCAATGCACTGGTTGCGCGCTTGCAACGCCCGTGGAGTGGCGCTGGGTTCGACCTGTACCGGCAGTTACGCTTTGGCAAAAGCCGGAGTGCTTGACGGGTACCGGTGCAGCGTCCACTGGGAGGAATATGCCGCCATGACCGAGCAATTCCCGAAGGTTACGGTAAACAGGAGCATTTTCACGATTGACCGCGACCGATTCACCAGTTCCGGCGGCACCGCGCCGATGGACATGATGCTGTACTTCGTCCGCCGGCAATTGGGCGCCGGGATCAGCGCCGAAATAGCCGATCAGTTCGTACACGATCGAATACGCGATACCAGGGACAGGCAACATGTGCCGCTACGGCACCAGGTCGGCGGACATTCGGCCAAGCTGGTGGCGGCGGTGGAACTGATGGAAAGCAACATCCGCGAGCCGCTCAGCCAGGTTGAACTTGCCTCGTATGTCGGGTTGTCCCGACGGCAACTCCAGCGTCTGTTCCAGAAATACCTGTTGACTTCGCCGTCACGCTATTATTTGTACTTGCGGCTCGCGCGGGCGCGCGAACTGCTTTTCCAGACCAGCCTGAGCATTGTCGAAATCTCGGCCCAGTCAGGCTTTGTTTCCAGCTCTCATTTCAGTACGACCTACAGAGAACTCTACGGCAAGACGCCGAGCGTCGACCGCGCCGACAGGTAACAAAATCAAATGTCACAAAAATCCGATATTGAAATTGCTCGCGAGGCCGATTTGCTACCGATACGGGAGGTAGCCGGCATTTTCGGTTTTGCCGACCATACGATTCCCTACGGCAATGCCAAGGCCAAGATTGATTTTTCCGCCATTTCAGAGTCGCGACCGGACGCGACCGGCAAGCTGATTCTGGTGACGGCAGTGTCGCCGACGCCGGCCGGGGAGGGCAAGACGACGACGACCATCGGTCTCGGCGATGCGCTCAACCGCATCGGCAAGAAGGCGATAATCTGCTTGCGCGAACCCAGTCTTGGCCCGTGTTTCGGCATGAAAGGCGGCGCGACGGGCGGCGGTTACGCCCAGGTTGCGCCAATGACCGACATCAACCTGCATTTCACCGGTGATTTCCATGCCGTCGCAGCCGCACACAACTTGCTGGCGGCCCTGGTCGACAACCATGTCCACTGGCATGCCAATCCGGATCTGGACCCGCGCCGGGTCACATGGCGGCGCGTGGTCGACATGAACGATCGCGCACTACGCAAGGTCATGATCGGTTTGGGCGGGTCCGCCCACGGCGTGCCCCGCGAGTCCGGCTTTGACATCACCAGCACCTCCGAGATCATGGCGATTTTCTGTCTGGCGCAAAACCTTGACGAATTGCAGCATCGGCTTGGCGCCATCGTGGTCGGCTATGCCCGTGACGGAAAGCCTGTCACCGCGCGTGAACTTTCCGCGCAGGGTGCGATGACGGCCCTTCTTCAGGATGCCTTGCTTCCGAATCTCGCGCAGACGCTGGAGAACAATCCGGCGTTCATACACGGAGGGCCGTTCGCGAACATCGCCCACGGCTGCAATTCGGTCATTGCGACGCGCACCGCGCTAAAGTTGGCGGATTACGTCGTGACCGAGGCCGGTTTCGGCTCCGATCTCGGCGCCGAAAAGTTCTTCAACATAAAGTGCCGCACCGCGGGCCTGGCGCCCGACGCCGCGGTTCTGGTAGCGACCGTCAAGGCGCTCAAGATGCATGGCGGGGTCGCAAGAAATGACCTGCTGGACGAGGACAGCGCTGCCGTGTCGAAAGGCTGCGCCAACCTGGGACAACATCTCGCCATCCTCGCCCGGTTCGGCGTGCCGGCGGTAGTGGCGATCAATCGCCATCCGACCGACAGCGATGCCGAAGTTCGGGCAATCATGGACTACTGCCGCCTGGCGGGCATCGCTTCCATCGAGTCCCGCCACTGGGCCGAAGGAGGCGCCGGCGCGACCGACCTGGCCAGGGTAGTGGCGCAAGTCGCCGAATCGGGAACTGCCGATTTTCGCATGCTGTATGAAGACGAACTTGATCTGTGGGAGAAAACCCGCCGCATAGCACAGACGATCTACGGCGCCCGGGACATCATCGCGCCGTCGAATGTACGTAATGAATTCGCCAGGCTGCAGGAAAGCGGTTACGGCAAGTTTCCGGTATGCATGGCCAAGACGCAATACAGCTTCTCGACCGACCCCCAACTTCTCGGCGCCCCGAAAGACCATATCGTGGAAATACGCGAAGTCCGCCTGTCGGTGGGCGCCGGCTTCATCGTACCGGTGTGTGGAGCCATCATGACGATGCCCGGGTTGCCGCGGAAGCCGTCGGCCAATGACATCCAGGTGGATTCCGAAGGAAAAATTACCGGCCTCGACTGACCCACTCCCCCTTCCAGGGGGAGTCAAAACCGCGCAGCGGTTTTGGTGGCTAGAGTCGCCCCAGTGAGCAAAACCAAACCTCAGCAGCGGATTCGGCTATTGTCCGGGTCGTACATCGGTCTGATTGAGGCTTCCGCCGGAATCCTTTCTCCGGCCACCTCGATGCTGAATTCCCCCGCGGACAGGTCCGGCGCCTTCGCCGCATCGACATAGCCCAGGCCGATCGCTCCGCCAAGCGTGTGGCCGTAAGCGCCCGAGGTAATGCGCCCGACCAGTGCATCACCCGCCCAGACGGGTTCGTCGTGATAGAGCAGGGGCTTCGGGTCCAGCAGCCGGAATTGCAACAAGCGCTTCGCCGGCCCCGTTCGTTTCTGTTCCAGCAAGGCCTCCCGGCCTATGAATCCGCCAGGCTTGTCGAACTTGACGGCGAAGCCCAGGCCCGCCTCAAGCGGCGTGTCCTCGTCGGTGATATCGTGGCCCCAATGCCGGTAGGCCTTTTCGATGCGCAGCGAATCGAGCGCATGATAGCCGGCGTGGGCCAGTCCGAACGCCGAGCCGGCCTCGACAATGGCGTCGTAGACACCGGCCGTGAACTCGGTGGGGATGTAGAGTTCCCAGCCGAGTTCGCCGACGTAGGTAATCCGGGAAGCGCGCACCAGCGCATAACCGAGTTCGATTTCCCGACTGTGGGCGAACGGGAAGGCCACGTGGGACAGATCGTCGGGGGTCAGCGATTGCAGCAGCGCCCGGGAATTTGGTCCCATAATCGAAACCACGCTTAAGGCCGACGTCACATTGGTCAGCGAAGAGTGGCTATCGGCTGGAATGTGCCGTTGCAGCCAATTGAAGTCCCGGATTTCCGTGGCGGCTGCGGTAACGACGAGATAGCAATCCTCGCGCAGTCGGGTGACTGTCAGGTCAGCCTCGATACCGCCCCGCTCGTTGAGCCACTGCGTGTAGACAATACGGCCCGGGGCCACGTCGATATCGTTCGCGCAGATACGATTCAGCACCCGTGCAGCGTTACGACCCTGAACTTGAAACTTGGCGAACGAGGATTGATCGAAGAGTCCCACGCGCTCGCGCACCGCCCGGTGCTCCGCCGCCGAATATTCGAACCAGTTCTGCCGCCCCCAACTGTACTCGTAATGCGCCAGGTCGGGCCGGGGTTCAGGAAGAGCGGCATACCAGTTGGGTCGTTCCCAGCCGGCAAGCTCGCCGTGGCAGGCGCCAATGGCCTGCAGGCGATCATATAGAGGCGATTTTCGAACGCCACGGGCGGTTTCGTATTGGCGGTAGGGGAAATGCGCCGCGTATAGCAGACCCAGACTTTCGGAAACCCGCTCGCGCAGGTACTTGCGGTTGCGCTGGAATGGCTGATTGCGCCGCAGGTCGACTTCCCAGAGGTCCGAAGGAGGGTGTCCCAAGCGAATCCATTCCGAAAGCACCTTGCCGATGCCGCCGGCGGATTGCAGGCCGATGGAATTCAGCCCTGCCGCGACGAAGCAGTTGTCCTGCTCCGGCGCCTGGCCGATGTGATAGCGCACATCCGGCGTAAAGCTCTCCGGCCCACAGAAGAATTTGGCGAGACCGGCGGTTTCCAGCGCCGGCACTCGAACCATGGCCTGTTCGAGAATCGGCTCGAAATGCTCCAGGCTGCCCGGAATCTCGTCGAAACAGAAGTCTTCGGGAATGCCGTCGCTCGCCCAGGGGCGGGAGTGAGGTTCGAAGGCGCCGACCAGTAACTTGCCGGCGTCGTACTTGAAGTAGGAACAGGCGTCGTAATCCCGCACGACCGGCAGGTCCGGGTGCAACCCCGACACCGAATCGAACAGGGCGTAATAGTGCTCGCAGGCGTGCAGCGGAACGTTCACACCGATCGAAGCCGCCAGTTCCCGGGTCCACATACCGGCACACAGGACCACACAGTCCGCTTCGATTTCACCCCGGTCCGTGGCCACTCCGGACACGCGGCCGCCCGTGGTGTGTATGGCCGTGACCGCGGTGTTTTCTACGATGCGCGCACCGGCGGCTCTGGCGCCTTTGGCCAGGGCGTTGGTGACGTCCACCGCATTCGCGTAGCCGTCGGAGGGAATATGGATTCCTCCGAGTACGTCTTCGACATTGAGCAAGGGAACCTTCGCGCCGATGTCAGCGGGTTCGAGTACCTGCACTTCCAGTCCGAAGACTTTCGCCATGGACGCGCTGCGCCTGAGTTCCTCGAAGCGCTCTTCGTTGGTGGCGAGCGAAATGGAGCCGCAGCGCCGATAACCGGTCGCCTGGCCGGTTTCCGCTTCCAGGCGCAGGTAGAGTTCGCTGGTATAGCGCGCCAGTTCGGTCATGTTGACGGAGGTGCGCAGTTGGCCTACCAAACCTGCCGCGTGCCAGGTGGTGCCGGAAGTGAGTTGCTTGCGCTCCAGCAGTACGACGTCCGCAACGCCATCCCTTGCCAGGTGATATGCGACCGAACAGCCGATCACGCCGCCGCCGATGACGACGACGCTCGCACGGCGCGGCAGTTCGGCTTTGGGTATGGACCGGCTCGTCACTGGTCGTCAGGCGCGCAAGCGCTCGTTTGCCGGGTCGTGAACCGGGTCGGTATGTATGGTCGCTTGCCGCCTTTGCCCCAGCACTTCCACCGTCAACGCGGCGCCTGGCGCGGCGAGCGCGGGCGGGACGTAACCGAAACCGAGACATTGCCGCACATAATGGCCATAGCCGCCGGACGTGGTAACGCCGACGCAACTTTCGCCCGAATAAATCGGCTCTCCGCCTTGTACGTCCGCGTCGCCGGAATCGAGGCTGAAGTAAATGAGCTGCAGCTTGCGGTCTCGCTGTTCGAGCGTCGCCTCCCGGCCGGTGAAATCGCCCTTGTCGAACTTGATGAATCGTTCCATGGCGGCGTCGATCAGGGTGACTTCGTTGGTCAGTTCCGAACCCCATGCGCGATACGCCTTTTCCAGCCTCAAGCTATTGACCGCGTAGAGACCGAAATTGCGGATGCCGTACTCCGCGCCGGCCTCCAGCAAGGCATCGTACAGCGCTTCCATGTGTTCCATCGGCGGATGCAGTTCCCAGCCCAATTCGCCCACGTAGTTCACCCGCAGCGTCCGTACAGGCATGCCGGCAATATCGATCTCCCTGCCGCTGAGCCAGGGAAAGGCGCTGGTCGCCAGTGGCGCGTCCGTTACCCGAGCCAAAACGTCCCGGGCATGTGGCCCGGCCAGCACAATCACGCCGCGTCGGTCGGTGACGTTGGCAATGCGCACCTGCTCGCCGGGACGCATACCCTGTTCGAGGTGGTCCAGATCGCGCAATTCGGCGCCGGCCGCGGAAAGAATATAAAAGGAATCGTCGTCGAGGCGGGTGATCGTTACCTCACCCTGGATGCGCCCGTTTTCGGACAACAGATGCGTCAATGCAATGCGGCCTCGCCTGGGCAGCCGATTGGCGCAAAGCCTGTCTAGCAGCGTTTCCGCGTCCAGGCCCGTTACGTCGTACTTGGCAAAGCCCGAAAGATCCAGGATTCCAACCCGTTCGCGCACTGCCAGACACTCTTCGCGCACAAGTTCGAAGACATTGTTGTGACGGAAATCGTACTCTTCTTCGCGTCCGTCAGTCGAAAACCACTTGGGCCGCTCCCAGCCGAACGTTTCCGTGTATACGCAGCCCTGCGCGCGCAACTTGTCGTAAAGGGGGCTCGTTCGGAGCCCGCGGGCCGCCGGCAGTTCTTCTCCCGGCAAGGCCGTGGCGTAGGTCATGCCATAATCCTGACGGCCCCTGGCCCGCATGTAGTCAGCATCGGCAAACACGCCGAAGCGCCGCGGGTCGAATCCGGTCATGTTGATTTCGGAGTCGCCGTGCAACATCCACTGGGCCAGGTACTTGCCGCAGCCGGCGCCCTGGGCGATGCCGAAGGACGAACCGCAGCACAGCCAGAAGTTGCGCAGTCCGGCCACGGGCCCGAGCAAGGGCAGCCCGTCGGGACTGTGGGAGATGGCGCCGTTGACGATACGTTTGATTCCCGCCGGCTCGATGATGGGCATGCGCTCCATGGCGCGGCCCAGCCAGGGCATCAGGCGCTCCAGGTCGTCGGCGAACAGTTCGCTATCGGACTCCCAGGGCGGCATTCCGTCAGGCTGCCAGGCTTCGGCGATACCTTCGGCCTCGTAGATTCCGATCAGGCCGGATTTCTGTTCCTGGCGAATATAGGCCGAAGCCCAGGGGTCGCGGGTTACGGGTAACTCGTCGCTTCTCTCGGCCAGTTCCGGCAACTGGTCCGAAACAAGATAGTGGTGCTGGAGGTTGCAGATTGGCAGGTCCGCTCCCACCATTCGCGACACTTGCCGGGCGAAACAACCTGCCGCGTTAACCACGGTTTCGGCAACTACCGTCCCTTGATCGGTAATCACTTCCCATTCGCCGCCGGGCAGGGCGTTGATGCCCGTAACCTGGTTGCCGCGAACGATTCGCGCGCCATTGTCGCGCGCGCCCCTGGCCATCGCCTGGGTGAGTCCGGACGGGTCTGCATGGCCATCGTTGCGGGTCCAGGCGCCGGCGAGCACGCCTTCGGTGGTGACGAAAGGATTCAGTTTGCCGATCTGCTCGACATCGATAATCTCCATGTGATAACCGACATCGGCCGCGATCCCCCGCAGGTATCGGAACCAGTCCAGGTCCCGCTCGGTCAATGCGAAGCGAATGCTGCCGCAACCGTGCCAACCAACGGCCTGGCCGGTCAATTGCTCCAATTCGCGGTACAGGGAGTTGCTGTATTCGTGGATCTTGGCGAGATTGTAGTTGCCGACCAGATTGGGACACTGACCGGCCGCGTGCCAGGTCGAGCCCGAGGTCAATTCGCCTTTTTCGATCAGCAGGACATCGCTGCACCCCTCTTCGGCGAGGTGATACAGCAGTCCGACACCCATGATGCCGCCGCCGACGATAACAATGCGGGCCTGGCTTTCCATACTGCTCTCCGGCGACTGGCGCTTTTAGACTGATTTTCGCCTTGCGCGGTCCTGCTATGCAATGCTTGCGAGTCAGAAAAATATCGATTTTTTTGCGTGGATTTCGATTGACAGAAATCTTCAGTGGATCGAAACTCGCGGCAAGGACATTTACGAAAAATTTCGCATCGGGAGAACGTTGCCATGGCACGAAGAGCAGGAGGCAGGGAGGCGCGCCGGGCAGCTCGCGCCGCGCCGCTGGCCGAAGCCGCCAAGCCGGTTCGGCCGGGGCATAGCGGCGGCCAGTACCGGCCGCTCAGCGATGAAGGCGTCGCGGCAGTAGTCGACAACGCCTTTCGCATTCTCGAACAGGTCGGATTCGCCGACGCCACGCCACATTGCATCGAGACCTGTACCGCGGCCGGCGCAGTGCTCGGTGACGACGGCCGCCTGCGCATGCCCCGCGGCCTGGTGGAAAAAACGCTGCAACAGGCCCGGCGCAACCTGACGCTATACGCCAGGGACACCAGATACGATATCGATCTCAGCGGCGCCAAGGTGCATTTCTCCACCGCCGGCGCAGCGGTGCAATGCGCCGACCCGGAAAACAATCTCTACCGGGAATCCACCGCCCAAGATCTCTACGACATGGCGCGCATCGCCGATACCTGCGAGCACATTCACATGTTCCAGCGGACCTGCGTTCCCCGGGACATAGTCGACAACTGCGAACTGGACATCAATACGCTGTATTGCTGCCTTATGGGAACGAGCAAGCATGTCGGCTCTAGCTGGACCCTGCCGGAGCACCTGGAAATGAGTTTCGAGATGCTGCACAGGATCGCCGGCGGTGAGGACGCCTGGCGGGCGCGGCCTTTTGTCAGTCAGTCCAACTGCTTCGTGGTGCCGCCGATGAAATTCGCGACCGACGCCATGGAATGCTTGCGGGTTGCAGTGCAGGGCGGCATGCCGGTGTTGCTGCTTTCGGCAGGCCAGGCGGGCGCCACCGGTCCGGCCTTCCTCGCCGGAACCGTATCCCAGGCATGGGCCGAATGCCTGGGGGGGCTGGTCTATGTCAATGTAATCGAACCTGGCGCTCCTGCGATTCTCGGCGCCTGGCCCTTTGTTTCGGATTTGCGCACCGGCGCAATGAGCGGCGGTTCGCCGGAGCAGGGCCTGCTGTCCGCCGCCTGCGCGCAGGTGGGCAATTACCTCGACCTGCCTTTCGGCACCGCCTGCGGCATGTCCGACGCCAAGTTTCCCGATTTCCAGGCCGGCGCCGAGCGTGCTTCGACCGTACTGTCGGCGGCGCTGTCCGGGGCGAACATCGTCTATGAATCCGCCGGCATGTACGCAAGCCTGCTGAGCGTGTGCCCGGAAAGCCTGTTGCTGGATAACGACGTGCTCAGCGGCATCGGCCGGGCGGTTCGGGGAATCGAGGTCAATCCCCGGACCCTGAGCTTCGATGAGATCAATCAGGTCTGCGTAGGCGGGGAAGGGCATTACCTTGGCTCCAGCAACACATTGCAGGTGATGCAGAGTGAATACGTCTACCCGGCCTTGAGTGACCGCAACAGTCCCAACGTCTGGGAAGAAACGGGCAAACCGGTCCACCTTGAACAGGCTATCGCCAAAAAACGCGAAATTCTCGCCGGCCCCGCCCCTCGCCACATCAGCGACGAACTCGACGCGCAATTGCGGGCGGAGTTTCCGATCTTCCTGTCCCGCGAGGACATGGGTTTATAACCGAGTTTCCGCGTCGCGCGTTCAGTCCTCCTGGATGGACAGTTCCTCCCGCAGTCCCTTGAGTAGTCCCACACACATGAACAGCAGCACGACGGCAAAGGGCAGGCCCACCGCGATTGTCAGTGCCTGCAGCGACGCCATGCCGCCGCCCAGCATCAGGGCCATCGCGGCCAGGCCGGCGAGCAGGCACCAGAATACGCGTTGCTGAACCGGCGCATCCATCTTGCCGCCGGCGGTGATGGTGTCCATCACCAACGATCCCGAATCCGCCGAAGTGACGAAAAAGATCGTGATCAAAAACACGCTGACGGCGGAAACGAATCCCGTCATCGGCAGCAACTCCAGCATTCTGAACAGCGCAAGTTCGGGCACGGCTTCCGACACGCCCCGGTATCCGTCTGAAAAGTACTGGTCCAGGGCAGCCCCGCCGAATGTCGCCATCCACAGGATGCCGATTATCGTCGGCACGATCAGCACCCAGGTGATGAACTCGCGTATCGTGCGGCCGAAACTGATCCGCGCGATAAACATGCCGACGAAGGGCGCCCAGGCGATCCACCAGGCCCAGTAAAAAACGGGCCAGTCGTACAGGAATTCCAGGTCTTCGCGGCCGACCCAGTTACTCAGCGCCGGCAAGTAATAGAGGTAGTCGAACCCGGCCGTGGCGATGGTTGCAAGGATGGCAAGCGTGGGCCCCGCGATAAGCACGAACAGCCACAACATTCCCGCCAGCGTCATGTTGATCCAGCTCAGGCGCTTGACGCCCTTGTCCAGACCTGCAACTACAGACGCAAGCGCGATGCCGATGATGATCACGATCAGGATGGCCTTGGTGGTGTTGGTCGTGGGGATTCCGAACAGGTAATTCAATCCGCCGGCTATCTGTTCGGCGCCGAAACCCAGCGATACAGCAAGTCCGAACAGGGTCGCCAGCACGGCGCTGATATCCACCGCATGGCCGAATGGCCCCCAGACGGACTTGCCGATCAGCGGAAAGAAACCGGACCGCAGTGTCAGCGGCATGCCGCGGTTGAAACAGAAGAAAGCCAGCGACAGGCCGGCCACGGCATAGATGGCCCAGGCGTGCAGGCCCCAGTGCATTATGGCGGCAGACATGCCGGCGGCGCGCGCCGCCTCCGTATCGGCGGGATCGATGCCAAGCGGGGGAGACAGCGTATGGGTAACGGGCTCGTGGACCCCGAAGAACATCAGGCCAATGCCGACGCCCGCGGCGAACAGCATGGCCAGCCAAGCGGAATAGCCGTATTCCGGAGCCGCGTCGCGCCCTCCCAGGCGAATCCGGCCCAACGGGGATAGCGCGATGCCGAGGCAAAACACGATAAAGACGTTTGCCACGGCGAAAAAGAACCAGTCGAACGATTCAGTCGTCCAGAGCCTCAGATCCGCGAAAACCGTCGCTGCCTGCTGCGGAAAAAGCAAGGTGCCGGCCACGAGCGTAACCACCAGCGCGGCGGATACCAAGAATACCGGATTGTGGATGTCGAGATTGAATATCCGAATGTTGTGTTCGCCGATTTCGTGGCCTATGTCGGGAGCCTCGATCTCGGCCGGAGCGGTGTCGGTTTGCGAGTCGCCAATGTCACTCATATCGATTTCGCACGTCCTCACCCAGGGCGTCCCGCAGCGGGTCCAGCCAGGATTCGTAGTTGCGCCAGTAGTCGAGACCGGACTTGAAGATCGGTTGCCGGACCTGTTCCGAACTCGGTGTGCGAACCGATCGTTCCGTATTGTGAAAACTCAGACAGCCCGGTTCGAATTCGAGACCGCAATAGTCGAGAATCCGTCGCACCTGGGATTCCAGGTCATCCACGACTTCTTCGTATTGAACGCGCAAAACCTTGCCGGGGAGCGCCTCGTCCCAGTAATCCATGAGTTCGACATAGTCGCGGTAGTACTGCCCCAGGTCCGCCAGATCGTAGGTGAATTCCTGCCCTTCGGCGAACAATTGCTTAAAGCCGCTGAAACCGCAGGCCATGGGATGGCGTCTGGCGTCGATGATCTTCGCATTGGGCAGAATCAGGTGGATGAGGCCAATGTGGCGAAAATTGTTCGGCATCTTGTCGATGAAGAACGGTGCGTCCTGGCGGTGAATCCGCGTGTCGTCGATGTATTGCTCCCCGAACCGGCGCAATTCTTCGTCGGACAGCGTGGCCAGTATATCGGGGTAATCGGGCTCGCTTCCGCCGCGACCGCGTCTGCGCAACTGCTGTGACAGCGAGGGAATGTTCGGCAGTTCCAGCGTGCCGTCGACCCGGGAATGGGACGAAAGGATCTGTTCCAGCAATGTCGAACCGGCCCGCGGCAGGCCGACCACAAATATCGGGTCGCCCGCCGGATGCCCCGTCCGTTCGCCGCGCGACAGCATTTCCGCCGTGCACACTCGCTGCTGAGCGCGCAACTCGTCCGTCATCTTGTCGGCATCGTAGGTGCTGAGAGTCTTTTTCAGGCTGTTGCCGCTGGCGTAATGGGCGAATGAAGGCTCGAAGTCGTTGCGGTCCTCATAGGCCTTGCCGAGGGCGAAGTTCAGGTGTACGCGGTCGGCATGAGGCAGGTCATCATTGCGCGCCTGAGCATTCATCGCTTCGAGTTCTTCGTCGCTGAACGAGTAGACCTTCAGATTGGACAGCGCGTACCAGGCTTCGCCGTGCCGCGACTGGCCGGCAAGCGCCGAATGGTACGCTTCGACTGCCTCGTCATAGTGGCCGCGAGTCTTGTACGCATGGCCTTTTGAGGTGAGTGTGACCGGATCGCCGGGTATCTGTTCCAACACCTTGTCGAACAGATCGAGCGCCGTGTCGTAGTCGCCGGTCTGCATGCACTCGATTGCGTAAATCGACTGGAATTGAGGATGATCGGGTGCGGTTTCCAGCAGCCGCCCGGCCTGTTCCAGGGCCGGGACGAATTTTTGCCGTTTCCGCAGTACCTGGATGTAATCCATGTGCACCCGCACATTCCGCGGCTCGAATTCGTGCGCCGACTCAAGCAGGAATTCGGCGTCCGTCAGAACGCCGAAGCGGATGCCGATGTCCGCCAGCAGCCGCATCGCCTCGACGTGGTGCGGAACCTTGCGCAGAAACTTGCGGCACAGGTCTTCCGCCTTGAGCAGCTTGCCCTGGCTGATCAGGTCAAGAACGAGGACAAGGGGTTGCGGCAGTCGCTGAAGATACTCCAGTTGCGCCTTTACCTGCGCCGCCTCACCCTGGCGGCCGAGGCGGGTCAGGATATCGAGTTGGCTTCGCCAACTGGCCACCAGCGCCGGATTGAATCGGCACGCCCGTGCGTATGCTCGCAAGGCTTCGTCCGGTCGGCCCATGTCGCGCCAGGAATGTCCTTCTTCCTGATGCGCCCGGCCGTTTTCGGGGGCAAGGGCCTGCAAAACCTTTATTTGCGCGAGCGCCTGATCGAATTCGCGCCGATAGCGCCGGCAGACCGCGCTCATATAGAGCGCATCGGTATTTTCAGGCTCGTCGCGGAGGATGACTTCGAGATCGGTCAACGCATCCTGGTACTGTTTGGCCACGATCCTGGCCTGGATCGAAGCCAGCACGGGCCTGTCCGACGCAGGCTCGCGCCGGGCGGTCTTGAAATTCGCCTGGGAATCGCTTTCGCGGTGATGGTTTGCAGGTTCAGAACCTTCGGCAGAAACGGAGCGTCGGGAAGCGGAAGCGGCATCCTTCTGCAAGAATGCCGCTTCCGACCTGGTTTCCTGTGCTCTTGTTACCTTCCCAGGTTCGGTCAAAAGTCGAAGCTCGTACGGATTCCGAATGTTCTGGGTTGCGCATAAGTGACATGCTGGGTGTCGAAGACGAAGGAGCGCGACACCTCGGCGCGTTCATCGGTCAGGTTGCTGGCGTAGACCGTCACCGACCAGCCGTCGCCGGCCACGCCCGCCGTCATGCCGAGCATTGCCCAGCCTTCGATCAGATCACGGTTGATGGTGATGATGTCGCTGAACGACTTCGAGGTCCAGTTGAGCATCGGCATGACGTGGGCCGTCCACCCGTTTCCAGGCACTTCCCATTCGTACCGCGCCCGCAGATTGCCCTGTGAACTCGGCGCGAATGCGAGATCGTCCCCGACCCGCACGTCGTTGGTAGGCGTGATTTTTCGCGTGATTTCGGAGTTCAGGAAGGACACCGCGCCGGCAAAGGTAAGCCTGTCTGACCATTCGGGCAGCCAGGTGAAATCCGCCTCGAGTCCGGTCACTTCGGCGTCCGCCGCATTGTCCGAGAAGAACAGATTGACGATGCTCGTATCGAAGATCGTGGTCTGCAGATTCTGGATATCGATGTTGAACAGCGCGGCATTCACCCGAAAGTTGTTATTGAAGTCGGCTTTCATGCCCACTTCAAGATTGACGACTTCGTCGGTTTCCAGTTCATAGGGCACGACAAACCCGCTGCCGTCCGCGCTCGTTCGGCCGCCTGGCCGGTTGAGCAGGCCGGGCCGGAATCCTTCCGACAGGGTTACGTAGTAAAGGCGGTCATCCTGCGGCCGCCAATCCAGCGTCGCCTTGAATATGGTGCCGTCCGCCACCGCCTTGTCGGGCGCGCCGATGGAGTTGCCGGGCATGAACTGCTGCGAAATGTTGGTGCCGAATCTTTGCTGATCTTCCCGATTCCCGCCGAAATTGCCGAAGGATGAATTGGCGCTGCCTTCGAGATCGACCTCGATCTCGTAGTTGCGAGCGCCGAGCGTCACTGAAACCTCGTCGTTCAGGTCGAAGGCGACTTCGCCGAATACGCCAATCTGCTCGTCCGTGCGCCTGATATCGTTACGGAAAATGACACCCGACGGGAAAGGTCCGGGAAAGGTGTAATAACCGGGGCCGCCATTGAAACTGGACCCGGCGGGGTTGCCTGGAGCCGCCTGCGAGTTGGTCAATGGATAATTCGGTGCGAATCCCGGATGACCGTTCCAACTGATCGCATCAACCGACCCCGGGTAGGTAAAGTCGTTGACCTCGATGAGTTCAAGGTTGCTCATGAACACGCCGCCCTGGACTCTCCATCTGTTTGTCTGATCCGTTGTGAAACGGATTTCGTGGGTCTGGATTTCCAGCATGTTGAGGCTGTCCACGTACATTTGCGGTGCGTTGCACGTCGTGCCTACGCGCGGCACTCCCGGAGGAGAATTGTACGAGGTGTAAGTCGCGTAGTAGTCGCAGATGTAGTAGGGCAGGTACTGGCCCACGAAAAGATAGTCGGAGTAATCGACGATTTGGTCCGACTGGCGATCCGTGAATGCGCCGGTGTAGATGACTTCAAGTTCACCGACCCGGCCACTGAGCGTCCAGGCCGTGTTGTCGAAGGAGTCCTTGATATTCTCGTCCACGAAGCGGTTGATTTCCAGGTCACCGACCTCGGGATTGGCAAAGAATACGCCGTCCGCGTCGGTTTCCTGAGTCGTGTGGGCCACGAGCAATCCCCAATCGTCGTTGATGTTCCACTGGGCGGAGATCCGGCCGCCGGTGTAGATCACCCCGTTAATGTCGCTGCGGGCGATCGAGCTATTGTTGGCCTCGAGGAAGTTGATGTTGGAGAGATCCACTCCGGCCTGGAACCCTGCGCGATAAGACGCGACGGGCACGCCGTTTTTACGCACCGCTCCTTCGGGCCTGAATCGCGCAGCCTGACTGGCGACCCTGGTGCCGGGAACGTTGTCGATCCAGCCGCCCTTGTTATCCCGGTAGACGACGCCGCGCAATCCGAAGTTGTCGGTGATCGGAGCATTGACGACGAATTCGAAGTTCGTCCCTCCTTCTCCGCCGCTGATCGTATTCGCGCCGAGCTTCGCCGTGCCGTAAAACTCGTCCAGTTCCGGCTTGTTTGTGATCAGGCGGACGTTGCCTGCCTGGGAACTGGCGCCGAACAGGGTGCCCTGGGGCCCCGAGAGCACTTCAATGCGCGCCAGGTCGGCGGCGTACACGTCGAGATTGCGGCCCGGATGCGCCAGCGGCTGCTCATCCAGATAAAAGGCCACGTTGGGCGAAAGGCCGGCCACTCCGGCGACTGTCAGGTTCGGCGTCGTCGACGCGACCCCGCGAATATAGATGGTGTTCTGTCCCGGCCCGCTTCCGCCGGCGGTCACGCTCGGCAACTGCAAAACGTAGTCCGAGAAATTAGAGATGCCGAGTTCGTCGATGTCTTCCGGATTCAGGGCGGACACCGCGACGGGAACATCCTGCATTGCACGCTCTACGCGGGTCGCGGTAACGAAGATCTCTTCCAGCCCCCGACCGGCTTCCGGTGGTTGGGCCAGCACGGGAGGGGCGGCCAGCGCTGCCGCGACGGCAACCGAGATAGTGGTTCGTTTGGATTGCAACGGGATATGCATACTGGCTCTCCGCTATTTACTTTTTTTGGGCAATTGTCAAATCCAGAATAGCACCGCAATGCGTCACTGAATGCTGTGTATGCGACATCTGAGTGCCAAAAAGGGACAAGGAACCCTTTTGCTGATTCTCGATTATATCAGCGGGTAGCAATACTTCCATAAACCGGCTTGCGCGCCCGGTATTATTGTCCGGCGTCCTGATGTCGCTTGCGATTGGCTCGATGTCGCATCCTGTGAAGCAAGTACCGCGGTTCTGCCCCAAACTGGCGTGAATGAACCTAGTGGTTTGCGTGTCCATGGCCGGGCCTGACCACGGCCCGCCCCGTTCTGCATCAGGAGGCTACGCATGACCAGTGTACCGCAATCCGGGCGCGACCCCGGCCGCGGAAGACGCGCCGGCCGTCCCGCACGAGCCGGCCGCGCCCGCGCCCGCCAGCAAAGCGCCGCGGTTGACCTCGCGACCTGGATCGACCGCCGAATTCCGCACTTCGAAGTCCTCGATGCCGAAGCGCTTGAGTTGATCGAATACAACGCCGAAACCGTGTTGCAGGAAATCGGCATCGAATTTCGTGACTTTCCGTCGGCGCTCGAGCATTGGAAATCCGCCGGCGCGGAGTTGGACGGCGAACGCGTGCGATTTCCGCGCGGAATGTGCCGTTCACTCGTCGAGGCCAGCGCGCCGAAGGAATTCACGCAACACGCGCGCAATCCCCAGCGCTCCACGATCATCGGCGGCGAGCGGACCGTACTGGCGCCGGGTTACGGACCGCCCTTCGTGCATGACCTCGATCAGGGACGCCGCTATGCGACCCTCGAGGACTTTCGCAATTTCGTGAAACTCACCTTCATGGCGCCTGGTCTGCACCACTCGGGCGGCACGGTCTGCGAGCCGGTCGACGTTCCCGTCAACAAGCGCCATCTGGACATGGTCTACAGCCATATCAAGTATACCGACAAGCCGTTCATGGGTTCGGTCACCCACCCGGACCGCGCCGAAGACACCCTGGCGATGGCCAGGCTCTTGTTCGGCGAGGACTTTATCGCGAAGAAAACGGTAGTGATGAGCCTGATCAACGCAAACTCGCCGCTAACTTTCGACTCCACGATGCTGGGGGCGGCGACAATCTATGCAGAAAACAACCAGGCAACCATCATTTCGCCGTTTCTGCTCGCCGGCGCGATGTCGCCGGTGACCGTTGCCGGCACGCTGACCCAGATTCTCGCCGAGGCGCTGGCCGGCATGGCCTATATCCAACTCGTCCGGCCCGGGGCTCCGGTTGTATTCGGCTCCTTCGCCGCTGCCGTATCCATGCAGTCCGGAGCGCCGACTTTCGGCACTCCGGAGACCAGTCTTGTCCTCTACGGAGCGGGACAACTGGCGCGCCGCCTGGGGGTGCCTTTCCGCAGCGGCGGAGGACTTTGCGCGGCCAAGATTCCCGACGCCCAGGCGGCGTATGAATCAGCCAACACCTTGCAGACGTCCGCGTTGGCGGGGGTGAACTTCATGTTGCACACGGCCGGCTGGCTGGAGGGCGGGCTCGCCATGGGCTACGAGAAATTCATCATGGACGCCGACCAGGCCAACATGATCGCGTTGTTGCTGAAGGGTGTCGACATGTCGGAAAACGGCCAGGCGCTGGATGCCTTGCGCGAAGTCGGTCCGGGCTCGCATTTTCTTGGCGCCGCGCACACGCTGGCCAATTTCGAGTCTGCCTTTTACCGCTCTCCGGTCGCAGACAACAACAGTTTCGAGCAATGGCAGCAGGACGGTTCGCTTGACGCCGCCCGGCGCGCCAACGGTATCTGGAAGCAAATGTTGCAGGAGTACGAGGCGCCGCGGCTGGACCCGACGATCGACGAAGCGCTGGTCGAATTCATCAAGCGGCGCAAGTCTGAATTTGAGGATCGAGACTACTGATGACTAATAAAGAGGCAATCCCGGAAGAGGAAGACTTTGTCCTTGCGGATCTGGACGACGGCGAACTGGTAGAACAGATGCACGAGGATCTCTACGACGGTCTGAAGGAGGAGATCGTCGAGGGCACCACGATTCTGCTCGAGCGCAAATGGTCGGCGGACAAGGTGCTCAACGAGGCGCTGGTCGAAGGCATGCGCATTGTCGGCATCGACTTCCGCGACGGCATATTGTTCGTGCCCGAAGTATTGCTCGCGGCCAACGCGATGAAAGGCGGCATGGAAATTCTGCGGCCCCTGCTTTCGGAAACCGGCATCGAACCGATCGGCAAGATGGTGATAGGCACGGTGAAAGGCGATATCCACGACATCGGCAAGAACCTGGTGGGAATGATGCTGGAAGGCGCCGGATTCGAGGTTTACGACATTGGCATCAACAACTCGGTCGAAGACTATTTCGAAGCGCTCGAAAAGTATCAGCCGGATATCCTCGGCATGTCCGCCCTGCTCACCACCACCATGCCTTACATGAAGGTGGTCATCGATGAAATGGTCAAGCAGGGTATTCGCGACGACTATATCGTGCTGGTCGGCGGGGCGCCGCTGAACGAGGAGTTCGGCCGCGCGGTCGGCGCCGACGCCTATTGCCGCGACGCGGCGCAGGCCGCGGACGTCGCTCCGGAAATGGTGCGCTCGCGCCGCCGGGGAGGGGTCGTCAGTGCCTGAGCCGATTCTGGTCATAGCCTGCGGCGCCCTGGCGCTGGAGATCGACGCGCTCAGGCGGAACTGGGACTGGCGGCACTTGCACCTGAAGTGTATCGACGCGAAACTGCACAACCGCCCGGCCGAGATTCCGGGACGCCTGAGAAAGGAAATTCGCAGGCATCGGGCTTCGTACAGGAAGATTTTTGTCGCCTACGCCGACTGCGGCACCGCCGGCGGCATCGATCAGGTGCTTGCGGAGGAAGGCGCAGAGCGGCTGGAAGGCGCGCATTGCTACGAATTTTTCGCCGGCCGCACGCGTTTCGCCGAATTGGCCGGCGCTGAGCCCGGCACGTTCTATCTCACCGATTTCCTGGCTCGCCACTTCGACCGATTCGTAATCCAGCCGCTGGGACTGGATCGGCATCCTGAACTTCGCGATGCCTATTTCGGCAACTACCGCAAGCTCGTTTATCTCTCGCAAACCAGGGACGAAAGCCTGCTCGAATCCGCCGCCTTGGCCGCCGCGCGGCTGAAACTGGAATTTGAACACGTGCATTGCGGTTACGGCGAATTGGAAACGAGTCTGGCGTTGCATTTCGGACGATCGAATCATGGTCAAAAAGATTCTCATATATTGGCGTGACATACCGTCACAGGTCATCGTGCAGCGGGGTCGGCGTCGCGAGAAAGTCATGTTGAGCGACCGGTTCCAGCAGGCGGTCGACCGCGCCGCGATGCGCGCGGGCAAAGGAAGCAGCGGACCCTATCTCGCGGAGTGGCGTCGCGAGTCAACGACGATGAACGCAGCCGGCGAGTTGCGCGAGATCGCGCTTGCCGAGGCGCGCCGCTTCGAGGAAGCGTTCAGCGAGGAACGCCTTGAAGAGTTGATACGGAATCATGGGCGAGGCACGGTCGGCGCAGCCGATGAAAAGCAACGCTTTTCGAGTGCCGAGCGGCTCGACAGGGATGTCGAGACTGGGGGTTAGCGAAGTCGAATTCGCTGCGCCAGGGATGGCATGCACGAACTGAGTTATCCCGATATATGGAACACATTGACATGTACCGGATGCGGCAATTTTCCGTGCGCCACGCGCGTGGCCTGAAACTCCTTTACTCGGCGCTCGAACGGGTGCTGGTCCGGTGCGAACCGATGCTGCGGCGCATCGGCTACGGGCGGCTCGATAAACCTTTCGCCCAGGTTGAGTCGCTGACCAAGGGCTTTCTGCTGGATTCGCAGAACTGCGGACAGTGCATCGTCGGCTTCACGGGACTTTCCTGCCCGATGAATTGCCCGAAAAAGATGCGCAACGGTCCCTGCGGTGGTGTCCTTGCCGACGGAACATGCGAGGTCGTGCCGGGGATGCCATGCGTCTGGGTGCTTGCCTGGGAAGGCGCTCGGCGTCTGAATGACGCACAGGTTCCGCTGCAGGATGTGCAGCCCCCGGTGGACCACCAGTTGATCGGACGGTCGGCATGGCTGCGCGAGGTTCGAATCAAGGTAGAGGATTCCGGACATGCAGTTTGAAGACGAACCGGTAACTCCCGGCGATCCGCTGCCGATCCGGCCCGGACATTCTTCTTTCGGCCGCTTTGAGCGCGTGCTGCGAAGCGGTGGTTTCGCGGTAACCGCCGAGATCGCGCCGCCGGATTCGGCCAATCCCGCGGAAGTCTACAAGCGGGCCGCGCTGTTCGATGGCTATGTGGACGCGATGAACGCCACTGACGGTTCGGGGGCCAATTGCCACATGTCCAGCGTCGGCATGTGCTCGCTGTTGACGCGGCGCGGCTATGCCATGGTCATGCAGGTCTCCGCCCGTGATCGAAACCGGATAGCGATTCAGGGCGATGTCCTCGGCGCGGCGGCCATGGGCGTGGCGAGCATTCTTTGCCTGACCGGCGATGGCGTGGACGTGGGCGATCACCCCCAGGCCAAGCCCGTGTTCGACCTGGATTGCATGTCCATGCTGAACATGATTCGCGGCATGCGCGATGAGTCGCGGTTTCTCAGCGGCCGCGCGCTGGACGAGCCTCCGCGCGTATTTCTCGGCGCCGCAGCGAATCCGTTTGCGCCGCCTGTGGACTATCGTCCGCACCGGCTGGCGAAAAAGGTCGACGCCGGCGCGCAGTTCGTGCAGACCCAGTACTGTTTCGACATCGGCGCATTCCAGCGCTTCATGGCGGCGGTGCGCGACGCGGGAACCCACGAGAAGGTCTTCATCCTGGCGGGCGTCGGTCCATTGGCCTCGGCTCGCTCGGCGGAGTGGATTCGCGGCAACGTGCCCGGCATTCATATTCCCGACGCGGTCATCCGTCGGCTGCAGGGCGCGGAAAATCAGCAGGAAGAAGGAATCAGGATTTGTATCGACCTGATCCATCAAATCAGGGAAATCGAAGGAGTCCACGGCATTCACATCATGGCGTACCGCCAGGAGCATCGGGTCGCGGAAATCATCGAGCGTTCCGGCGTGCTGGGCGGACGCAAGTTGTGGCGGCCGTCTCTGGACTGGAAGGACGGCGAGTGGGATCAAGGCAGCGCTGTTGCGGCGCAAGACGCGCTGTCAAATAAGCCGGTCGCGCAGAAATTGGAGAAAGTCTCATGACGGAAACTGTCGTTGCCTCGCCCAACCGGGAAGTGCGTATCGGATTCGACCGGCCGTTCGTCATCATCGGCGAGCGCATCAATCCCACGGGACGCAAGATTCTTTCCGAGGAAATGGCGCAAGGCGACTACAGTCGGGTCGAGGCAGACGCCATTGCCCAGGTGGAGGCGGGCGCGCACATGCTCGACGTCAATGCCGGCGTGCCGCTGGCCGACGAACCCCGGATGCTGGCGGACATGGTCAAGCTGGTGCAGTCGATCACCGAGGTTCCGCTGTCCATCGACTCTTCCATCGTCGCGGCGCTGGAGGCCGGTCTGTCCGTATATGAAGGCAAGGCGCTGGTGAACTCGGTGACCGGGGAGGAAGAGCGCCTGGAGTCGGTGCTGCCGCTGGTCAAGCGGCATGGCGCGGCCGTGGTTGCCATATCCAACGACGAGACCGGTATTTCCGAGGATCCCGACGTGCGCTTCGAGGTGGCGAGAAAGATCGTCGAGCGCGCCGCCGACTACGGTATACCGCGCGACGACGTCGTCGTGGATCCACTGGTGATGCCCATCGGCGCAATCAATTCGGCCGGCGTGCAAGTCATGCATATCGTGCGGCGCTTGCGCGAAGAGCTCAGGGTAAATACTACCTGCGGCGCATCCAATGTCAGTTTCGGACTACCCAATCGCAATGGCATCAATTCCGCTTTTCTCACCATGGCCATCGGCGCGGGAATGACCTCGGCGATCACCAATCCCCTGCATCCCGATGTAGTGCAGGCCGCACTCGGCGCGGATGTGATGATGGGTCACGACCCGGACTGCGCAAACTGGCTGCGAAAATATCGCCAGGCGCCGGCCGGCCGGCCGCAGCGCGAACGCGGCGGCCGGCGCCGCAGAAACTGAGGATGGATTCTGCGACCGCGCGCAGAATCTTCGAAAACGGGACCTTTGCTTCCTTGAATGAGTAACCGATGTGACCGAAGTCGACGCCAGAATCGTATTCACCCCCTCCGGGCGCCGCGGCACGTTTCCCATCGGGGCCCGGCTGCTGGATGCCGCTCGCAGCATCGGAGTCGATGTGGACTCGGTGTGCGGCGGCCGCGGACTGTGCGGACGCTGCCGCATCGTTTGTATGGAAGGCGACTTTGCCAAGCACGCGATTCGTTCCCGCCCGGGGAATCTGTCCCCGCTCAACGAAATCGAGGAGCGCTATAGCGAACGCCGCCTGCAACTTGAAAAAAATCACCGCCTGAGCTGTCAGGCTACGGTTCGCGGCGATCTCGTCATCGATGTGCCGCCCGAAAGCCAGATGCACCGGCAAGTGGTGCGCAAGGAGGCCGAACTTCGGGATATCGAACTCAATCCGGCCACGCGGCTTTACCATGTCGAAGTGCAGCCCGCCGACCTGCTCGAAGCAACCGGCGACCTGCAACGACTCCGTGACGCTCTGGCCCGGGAATGGCATCTGGCCGAACTGGACTGTGACCCGGTTATCCTGCCGGGTCTGCAGGCAGCGCTGCGCAAGGGCGAATGGCGCGTTACCGTGGCCGTACATGCCCAAGCGACCATCGTCGCCGTCTGGCCTGGCTTCAAACCCAGCGCCCACGGCGTCGCGCTGGACATCGGTTCGACGACGATCGCCGCCCACCTGGTCGATCTGACGGCAGGCAAGGTGGTGGCTACCGACGGCATCATGAACCCGCAGATCCGGTTCGGCGAGGACCTGATGAGCCGGGTGTCCTATGTAATGATGCAAGCGCAAGGCGCCGCCGAGCTGACCAGCGCCGTTCGCCGGGGCGTCAATAACCTTATCGGCGACGTCTGCCAACTGGGCAGGATCGAAGCGGCGGATGTCGTCGAACTGACCATGGTCGGCAATCCGATCATGCATCACCTGTTCCTGGGTCTGGATCCGCGCGAACTCGGCGGCGCTCCCTTTGCGCTGGCGGTCGATACCGCGCTCAATCTGAAGGCGCGCGATATTGGCATCGATATCAATCCGGGCGCCGGCGTATATGTGCTGCCGTGCATCGCCGGGCACGTGGGCGCCGACGCGGCAGGGGTGGTGCTCGCGGAGGAGCCGCATCTGCTGGACGAAATCTCGCTGGTCGTGGACGTTGGCACCAACGCGGAGATCGTGCTCGGCAGCCGCGATCGGTTGCTGGCCTGCTCCAGCCCGACTGGTCCCGCGTTCGAGGGCGCGCAGATTTCCGGCGGCCAGCGCGCCACCAGCGGCGCCATCGAGCGGGTACGCATCGATTCGGGAAACTTTGAGCCGCGCTACAGCGTCATCGGATCGGAATTGTGGTCCGACGACCCGGAATTCGATGCAGCGACCCAGGCGTTCGGTGTCACGGGTATCTGCGGGTCCGGCATCATCGAAGTCATCGCGGAGATGTATCTGGCCGGAATCATCAACGAGGACGGCGTCGTCCAGGGCTCGCTGGCGGCCCGCAGCGACCGCATCGTCGCCGACGGCCGCACGTTCTCCTATCTGCTGCACGACGGCCCGCAGCGAATCCTCGTCACGCAGAACGACGTGCGCCAGGTGCAACTTGCCAAGGCCGCGTTGTACGCGGGCGTTCGGCTATTGCAGCATCGCGCCGGCATCGACGCCATCGACCGCATCCGCCTTGCCGGGGCGTTCGGTTCCCACATCGATCCGAAATACGCCATGGTGTTGGGGCTGATTCCCGATTGCGATCTCGACCGGGTGGAGTCGGCGGGCAATGCCGCGGGCATGGGAGCGCTGATCGCCTTGCTTAACGTATCCGCCCGGGCGGAGATTGAAGCCGCGGTTGGCGGCATCGAGAAAATCGAGACGGCGGTGGAGCCGAAGTTCCAGCAATACTTCGTGGAGGCCATGGCGATCCCGCACAAGCGAGACGCCTTTCCCAAGCTGTTCTCGGTGATTGACAGGCCGGCCGCGGGGCTGGATTCCGGCGATGCGGGCCGGCGCCGACGCCGACGGGCTGTGTCTGGCGGAGGCAAGTCATGAATCGCAAGGTGACTTTCACGGCCATGGATCACGGTACGCGGGAGGATTACGATCTGGTGGAGGCGCACGACGAGCGCAACGCGGCCGAACTCGCCGACCGGGTTCTCGGTTGGCTGCGCTCCATGGACGGCGATTCTCCCTATCGAATCAGCCGTCTTCAACATGCATTGCAAACCGCCACGCGGGCGGAGCGCGATGGCGCGGACGATGAAACCATCGCCTGCGCGTTGCTTCACGATATCGGCGATGTGATCTCGCCGCGCAATCATTCCGCGGCAAGCGCCGCGCTGCTGGCCCCATACGTGAGCGAGAAGAATCACTGGATCGTCAAGCACCACGGCCTGTTTCAGGGCTATTACTGGATGCATCATTACGGCGAGGATCGCAACGTCCGCGACCGCTATCGGGACCACGAGCACTATCAGGCGTGTGTGGAGTTTTGTGCCCGCTGGGACCAGGTGTCATTTGACCCCGCGTACAAATCCCATTCACTGGAACACTATGAGCCGCTGGTGCGCGAGCTGTTCGCCCGCGAGCCGCGGCCATTCCTCTGATACGGGACCCCAGGCAATGAAGACACGAGCAAGAGTTGTAGTCATCGGCGGCGGCGTGGTCGGCGTCAGTACTCTGTATCATCTGGCCAGGAAGGGCTGGGGAGACGAGGCCGTGCTGGTCGAGAAAGGTGAGTTGACCTCCGGCTCGACTTGGCACGCGGCGGGATTGCTGCCCTTGTTCAATATGAGTTACTCGGTGGGCCAGATCCACAAGTACTCGGTCAGGCTCTACCGGGAACTCGAACAGGAAACCGGACAGCGGGTCGGGTTCAGCCAGGTCGGCAATTTGCGGCTGGCCATGAACAGCGACCGCATGGATGAGTATTACCAATACGCGGCAACGGCGAAGACCATTGGCGTCGACGTGCGTTTCCTGACGCCGGCCGAGATCGGCAAGCTCTGGCCGCCATGCGATACGGACAGTCTCGTGGGGGGCATTTATCATCCAGAGGACGGCTATATCCAGCCCGCCGACCTGACCCAGGCCCTGGCTATCGGCGCCCGCGCCCGCGGCGCCGAGATATACCGCAAGACCGCGGTCGTCGGCATTACCCAGGCGACATCGGGCGGCTGGATAGTACATACCGACAAGGGCGACATCACCTGCGACCATGTCGTATCCGCGACCGGCAATTACGCCCGACGAACCGGGGCAATGGTGGGGCTGGACATTCCGGTGCTGCCGGTCGAGCACCAGTACATCGTCACCGAACCCCATCCCGCGCTGGAAGAGCGCAAGCGCAAGGGCCTGCCGGAACTCGGCGTACTGCGCGAGTCGGACGGTTCCTGGTACCTGCGCGAGGAAAGCAGCGGCTTCATTCTCGGCCCCTACGAAAAGGGCGCGCCCTGCTGTTATGTCGACGGCCCGGACCCGGCAGCCGAGTACGAGTTGTTCCAGGAAGACATCGACCGTCTGATGCCCCACATCGAGGCCGCGATGGCGCGGGTGCCCGCTTTCGCCGAAGTGGGGATCAAATCGGTTTACAACGGCGCCATCGCTTACACGCCGGACGGCAACCCGATCATCGGTCCGGCCTGGGGCATCGACAATTTCTGGCTATCCGAGGGGCACAGTTTCGGCATCACGGCCGCGGGCGGCGCCGGCTGGCAACTGGCCGAATGGATCGTCGAGGGCGAGCCCACGGTCGACATGCTCGGGGTCGAGCCGCGCCGCTTCGGCGACTACGCCACCAAAGACTATCTGATCGAGAAGAACGAGGAAGCCTACGCCCACGTATTCGTCATCCATTACCCGGACGAGGAGCGCCCGGCCGCGCGTCCATTGCGCACCGCGCCCTGTTACGAGCGCATGAAGGCGCTCGGCGCAGTGTTTGGACAGAAGTTCGGCTGGGAGCGGCCCAATTTCTTCGCCACCGATGGCATGCCCCAGGAAGACCACTGGTCGTTCCGCCGCTCGCGCTGGTTCGAGGCGGTGCGCGGGGAGGTCGAGAATGTCACCCTCAATGTCGGCCTGCTGGACATGACCGCGTTCGCCAAGTGCCGCTTATCGGGGCCGGGCGCCGAAGACTTCCTCAACCGGTTCGTCGCCAACAGCGTGCCGCAGCGGGCCGGTCGGCTGTGTCTGGCGCATGCCTTGAACCACAACGGCGGGGTGCATTCGGAGTTCACGATCCGGCGCGAGTCGGACGATTCCTTCTACCTGGTTTCGGCGGGTGCGTTGCAGCGGCTGGACCACGACTACTTGCGCAGGTACATGCCGCGCGACGGCTCGGTGCAGTTTACGCCGCTGACCGGCGCGATGGGAGTATTGGTGCTGGCCGGGCCGAAGGCCAGGGAACTGTTGTCACGGGTTTCCCGCGCGGACCTTTCGAACGAGGCGTTCCGGTGGCTGACCGCACGGGATATCGTGGTCGGTTCGGCGCCGGTCAACGCCATGCGGGTAAATTTCGTCGGCGAACTCGGCTGGGAATTGCACCACCCGCTGGAGTACCAGAATCATATATTCGATGCGTTGTTCGAGGCCGGCGAGGATCTGGGGCTGGCGCCATTCGGCATTCGCGCCATGGATTCCATGCGCATGGAGAAATCCTATCGCATGGTTGGCACGGAACTGTCCATCGAATACTCGGCCTTCGAGTCGGCCATGGATCGCTTCGTCAAGCTCGACAAGGGCGACTTTCTCGGGCGCGAAGCCTTGCTCGCGTCGAGGGAGGCCGGACTCGGGAACCTGCTGGTGACGCTGGAAGTACACGATGTTGAGGACGCGGACGTGCTCGGCAATAATGCGCTGCTCATGGACGGGGAAACCATCGGCCGCGCCACGAGCGGCAATTTCGGGTTCCGCACGGGCAAATCGCTGGCGCTGGGCATGCTGCCTCCCGACCTGGCGAAGCCGGGTACGGAAGTCGAAGTCGAGCTTCTCGACCGCACTTTCCACGCCACGGTAATCCCCGACAGCCCCTTCGATCCAGACAATGAACGGCTTCGCGACGTAACCGAGACATGAAGCGATACTCCGCATTCAGCCTGCTGCGCAACGCCCTCAGCCATAACAGAAACTGGCGCCCGGCCTGGCGCAGTCCGGCACCGAAAAAGAGCTACGATGCGATCGTCGTGGGCGGCGGCGGTCATGGCCTCGCCACCGCCTACTACCTGGCCAAAGAGCATGGTATCAGCAACGTCGCGGTGCTGGAAAAGGGCTGGATCGGCGGGGGCAACACCGGGCGCAACACCACCATCGTTCGCTCCAATTACCTGTGGACGGAAGCGGCGCTGCTATACGAGAAGTCCATGAAACTCTGGGAGGGGCTGAGCCAGGATCTTAACTACAATGTGATGTTCAGCCAGCGCGGCGTCTACAACCTCGCTCATTCGCTGCAAGACATGCGCGATATCGAGCGGCGCGTCAACGCCAACCGGCTGAACGGCATCGATGCCGAAGTCGTCAGCGCGTCCGAACTGGGCAAGGCGATTCCGTACCTCAACGTCTCTCCCGATGCACGCTATCCCATCCTCGGCGCGTCGCTGCAGCGGCGCGGGGGCGTGGCGCGCCACGACGCCGTCGCCTGGGGTTTCGCGCGGGCGGCGGACGCGCTCGGCGTGGATATCATCGAGCAATGCGAAGTCACGGGCATCGAGGTCAAGAACGGCAAGGCCGTGGGCGTGCTGACCACGCGCGGTTCGATCGCTTCGGATCGTATCGGCGTAGTTGTGGCCGGTCATGCGAGCGTACTGGCAAAGATGGCGGGACTGCGGCTGCCGATCGAAAGCCATCCCTTGCAGGCTTTCGTTTCCGAGCCGATCAAGCCCGTGCTGGATACCGTGGTCATGTCCGGCGCTGTCCACGGCTACATCAGTCAGTCCGACAAGGGCGAACTGGTTGTTGGCGCCGGTATCGATTCTTACAACGGCTACGGCCAGCGGGGCAGCTTTCCCGTCATCGAACACGCCATGCAGGCAATCATCGAGCTGTTCCCGATATTCAGCCGCGTACGCATGCTCAGGCTCTGGGGCGGTATCGTCGATGTCGCTCCGGACGCCTGTCCCATTCTGTCGAAGACGCCGGTCGAGGGCCTGTACTTCAATTGCGGCTGGGGCACAGGCGGGTTCAAGGCTACGCCGGGTTCCGGCTGGGTGTTCGCACATACCATGGCCCGCGACGAAGCCCACGAACTCAACGCTCCCTTCAGCCTGGAACGCTTTACGACCGGCGCCCTGGTCGATGAGCACGGCGCCGCGGCGGTGGCGCACTGACGATGTTGCTGATCGAATGTCCATGGTGCGGCCCCCGGGCGGAGACCGAGTTCAGCTACGGCGGCGAGGCCGGTATCACGCGGCCGCGGGACCCCGATGCATTGAGCGATGCGGAATGGGCCGATTACCTCTTCTGTCGCAGCAATCCGCGCGGCAACCATCGGGAACTCTGGAACCACGCCCACGGCTGTCGGCGCTGGTTCGGTGTGGAACGGGATACGGTCACCTACCGCATTTCGCGCAGTTTTGAACTGTACCCCGCCGCCGTACCCGAAACCGATGCCGCCCTCCAATCCGGCCCGGATAATTCGAACGGGGGCGATTGATCATGCAAGCCGCGCAAGCAAACCGTTTGCGTGAGGGCGGGCGCATAGACCGGTCTCGTCCACTGAAATTCTCGCTCAATGGCAAGGCATATACGGGATTCGCCGGCGATACGCTCGCCTCCGCGCTGATCGCCAACGGCGTCGGGCTGGTGGAGCGCAGCTTCAAGTTGCGCCGCCCGCGCGGAATCTTCGGCAGCGGAGCGGAAGAACCCAACGTGATCGTGCAGGTGGGGGAGGGAGCCGAAGCGCAGCCCGGTTTGCCGGCGACCCGGGTCGAACTCCGGGACGGTCTGATTGCGCATACAGCCAGGGGCTGGCCGAGCGTACGCTTCGATATCGGCGCAATCAACGACTTGTTCGGGCGAATCCTCGGTGCGGGTTTCTACTACAAGACTTTCATGTATCCGCGTTCGTGGTGGAAGTACTACGAAAGCGCGATCCGCCGTTCGACAGGCTTCGGCCGAGCGCCCGCGGCGTCCGATCCAGACGCTTACGAGCATAGGAACGCACACTGCGACGTGCTGGTGGCCGGAGGTGGGCCCGCCGGCCTCATGGCGGCGCTGGTGGCAGCAAAGTCGGGCGCTCGCGTGATTCTCGCCGACGACGGGACCGAATTCGGCGGCAGCCTGCTGGCCTGTGGAGAAGATGTCGCCGGCGCGCCCGCCGCGGACTGGATTGCCGGCATCGTGGCTGAATTGGGAGAGCAACCCGACTGCGTCCTGTTGCCCCGCGGCGCCGTGCTGGGCTATCACGACCACGATTTCCTGACGATTGCCGAGCGCTGCGACTCCGGCGAACCGGTGGAGCGCGGGCTTCACCCGCCTGTTCGCGAAAGACTCTGGCGTATCCGGGCAAAACGGGTGATTCTGGCTCAGGGCGGCTTCGAGAGGCCACTGGCATTCTGCAACAACGACCGGCCCGGCGTCATGTTGGCGTCCGCCGTCTCTACATACATTCATCGGTATGCCGTCCTGCCGGGCCGTCGCGCGGTGGTTTTCACGAACAACGATTCGGCCTACCGGACGGCGCTGGATCTGGCGGTCGCCGGCGCCGCGGTGGCCGCAATTGTTGACAGCCGGCCCGGTGGCGGCGGGGAACTCGCCATACGGGCGCGCGATCTGGGGATTCCCGTGTTACAGGGGCGCGTGGTATGCGACGTGACCGGCAGACACCGCGTAAAGGGCGTAAGCGTCGCCGAGTGGAGCGGCGACAGTTGGGAGAACATAAGCAAAACGGCGCACTTCGACTGTGATCTGCTGGCGGTATCGGGCGGTTGGAGTCCCGCTGTCCATCTGCACTCCCAGGCCGGCGGCCAACTGGACTGGAGTGAGGCGCAATTGTGTTTTCTGCCCTCCCGGGCGCGCCAATGCCATGATTCGGCGGGCGCGGGCAATGGCAAGCAATCCCTCGGCGATTGTCTGATCGATGGATTGCGCGCCGGTACCGAGGCGGTGGCGAAGCTGGGCCTGACGCCGATAGCCATCGAGGCGCCGGATGCAGGCAGTGCCCGGGAAGCGCCCATCGAGGCCTTGTGGCGCGTACCGGCCGAGAAAGAAGCGGACCGCTGTCTCAAGCAGTTCATCGACTTCCAGAACGACACTACCGTTGCCGACATTCGGCTGGCGGTGCGTGAAGGCTATCGCAATGTGGAACACGTCAAGCGCTATACAGCGCTGGGCTTCGGCACCGACCAGGGAAAACTCGGCAACATCAACGGAATGGCAGTATTGGCCGATGTGCTCGGCAAGACCATTCCCGAGGTAGGAACCACCACGTTTCGCCCGGTTTACACGCCGGTGCGTTTCGGAACCGTCGCCGGCGAAAGCGTCGGCGCGCTTTACGACCCGGTGCGCCAGACCGCATTACACGAGTGGCACGAAGCCGTGGGCGCGCCCATGGAGGTGGTCGGCCAGTGGCATCGGCCCTGGTACTTTCCACGCGATGGCGAAGACCTGCACACGGCGGTGGCGCGCGAATGTCTCGCCGTGCGCAACTCGGTCGGCGCCATGGACGCCTCGACACTCGGCAAGATCGACGCCCGCGGCCCCGATGTCGTGAAATTTCTGGAGCGAATCTACACGCACAATGTCGGCCGGATGAAAGTGGGGCGCTGTGCCTACGGCATCATGCTCGGCGAAGACGGCATGGTCATGGACGACGGCGTCATGGCGCGGCTCGGCGAGAACCATTTCTATCTGACCACGACCACCGGCGGCGCGGCCGGAGTGCTGAACTGGCTGGAGTCATGGCTGCAGACCGAATGGCCGGAACTCGAGGTCTACCTGACCTCGCTGACCGAACACTTTTCCACCATCGCATTGGCCGGACCGAACAGCCGCAACTTGCTGGAAAAGCTCGGCTGCGATATTCCGCTCGACCGGGAGAGCTTCCCGTTCCTGACAGTCAGGGCGGCGAATCTGGCCGGTATGCCCGTACAACTGTTCCGGGTAAGTTTTTCAGGTGAACTGGCGTTCGAGATCAACATCGGCAGCCACCTCGCACTGCAGATGTGGCGCAAGGTCATGGATGCCGGACGGGAATTCGATATCATCGCCTACGGTACCGAAACCATGCACGTATTGCGCGCTGAAAAGGGTTTCATCATCGTCGGCCAGGAAACCGACGGCTCGGTAACTCCCGTGGATCTGGGAATGAACTGGCTGCTGTCGAAGGAGAAAGACTTCCTCGGCAAGCGTTCCCTGGCGCGGCCGGACTGCCTGCGGGAGGATCGCAAGCAACTTGTCGGGTTGCTGTCTTCCGACCAGCGAACCGTACTACCGGAGGGAACGCAACTCATCGAGCAGACCGCCTGCGGTGTTCTTGAGACCAGGCCCGTGCCCATGTGCGGTCACGTTACCTCTAGTTATTTCAGCCCGAGCCTGGGCCATCCGATCGCGCTGGCGCTCGTGGCCGGCGGCCGTGCGCGCAAGGGTGACAATGTGTTCGCGGCTCTGCCGGGGCGTGAGCCTTTACCGGTGGAAGTCGTTTCGCCGGCCTTTTACGACCCGAAGGGAGAACGCCAGAATGTCTGAGTCCACTTCACGCCGTCATGTGGAGACCGGAGTGCTGGAAAACCGCGGGTTTCTGAATTTGCGGCTCGACCCGCACAAGGAAAAGGCCGTAAAGGCCGCGGAGCAGATTCTGGGTCAGGCCGTTCCGCTCGTCTCGAATACGTACGGCAGCGGCGAACATCGTGTTTATTGGCTCGGCCCCGATGAGTGGCTGATTGAGACAGACGCTGGGGATGTTGTCGCCCTGGAAAACGAACTCGCAATGGCGCTTGCAGGGTCCAGTGCTGCAATCAACGATGTCAGCGGTGGATATGTGGCGCTACGTATCGTTGGCGCCGATGCCCGCACCGTACTGGCCAAGGGCTGCACCCTCGACCTGCACCCACCGGAATTTCGCCCCGGACGCTGCGCCCGTACGCGCCTTGCCAGAACAACAATCCTTCTCGCTGCCGACGGCGAACCGGACAGCTACACCATTATCGCAGCCAGAAGTTTCACCGACTACTTGCGCCGCTGGCTGGCCCATGCTGCGGAAAAATGAAATCTTTCGGAACCCGCACCGCGTGAGTCGCCGTCTGGCGGGCCGTGTTCAGCGGGCGTGTGAGGCATGGATGCCGAACGCGAAGCCTACAGGGGTGGAGGCAAGCGGTTATGAAGCGTAGCTTCATGCGCAGCCGGAACGACGCCAGGCTGTGCTTGGCGTCTGGACCGTATTTACGGCGTCCGCTGAACACGGCCCGCCAGACGGCGACGGTTCGAAGCCACACACCTGCCCGAACTGGAATTCGGCGGGCGCATTGGGTATAAATGTCGGCTTGGCTGCCGGCTTCGCGTCGGCTGGCAAGTCCTTGAATTCTTTACCATGGAACTCCTTTGGATAATTTGTTGCTGGGCCTGAGCGAGTTTTTCGAGCGCCTCCCCGACCGGGTGCTCGGCGCGCGTAATTTCGTTCTCACCGGCGTGGTGGTGATTTCCATATTGATGATCTGGGGAATTTTCACCCGCACCGAGATGGACCTGAGTACAGACGCGTATCTCGACGACACCGATCCCGCCATCCAGGCTCTCGACGAGTACCGGCGCCAGTTCGGCAGCGACGACTCGGTCCTGCTGGTCTACCGGGCGCTCGACGGCGATGTGTTTTCCCGCGAGTCCCTGACCGCGGTTCAACAACTTACCGACGATCTGCGCAACTGGCAGGATCTCGATCCGGCCGACTTTCCCGCCGTACTCAGCCGCGTCCCCGTGGATTTCAACGAACTCAACCATATCCGCAGGGTACAGTCGGTAGCCAATGTCCGCTTTCAGCGCAACGAAGGCGATACCTTGCTGTCACTGCGCCTGGTGCCGGCGGAACTACCCGAATCCGATGCGGAACTTGCACAGATCAAGGCGCGCGCCCTGGCCCAGGAAGATCTCGTCGGCATGATGTATTCGGCCAACGCCGAGTACGGCATGATCCTGATACAGACCGATTTCGGCATGCAGCCGGTGGCGGATTACGTGCCCGCAGTGGATGCGCCCGATGTCACGCTGGACGCGAGTTTCGATTTTTCGGCGGACGGTTTCCTCGAACTGGATTTCGACGAGGAAGCGGAGATCAACGAGGTCGATTTCGAACCTGTAGACGTATTTTCCTATACCGCCTTTCACGTTGCCACCACCGCAATTTGGCAGCAATACGAGGATCGGCTCGAGTACTACCCCGTGGGCACCCCGCCGACTATGGCCTTCATGCTCGATACGATCAATCAACTGCAACTGCTCGGCATCCTCATGGTGCTGATTTTCGTCATGCTGCTCTGGATCCTGTTCCGGTCTTTCAGCGCCGTGTTATGGCCCATGGTCACGATCGCGCTGAGCGTGGCCTGGACCTGGGGGGTGACGGTCTGGCTGGGCATAACGGTTTCCACATTCATCTCGCTTACGGTGCTGCTGATATTCGCGGTTGGCATCGCCGATTGCGTGCACGTTATGAACGCGTATTTCTCCTTCCGCCGGGAGGGGGAAGAGCATTACCGGGCGATCTCCCGCTCCTTCGGACGGACTGGACTGGCGCTGTTGGTCACGACCCTGACTACTTCGGCGGGGGTGCTGGCGCTTACTACCTCTGAGTTGTTGCCGATGCAGGTCTTCGGCTTCATGTCCGCCGCCGGCGTCATGCTGGCCTTTTTCTTCACAATAATATTACTGCCGATCCTGCTCGACATCTGGCATCCGGGTTTCCCCGGCCACGAGAAACTCTCGATTCCGGATCGGCTCGCACGAATCTGGAACGGACTCGGGCGCAACTGGAAAATCGCGCTGATCGTGATTTATTCCGTATTGCTTTACGCCGGCCTCGGCCCCGGAGTGGGCAGCTATATCCTGTTCATCAGTTTCCTTACATACGCCGTAGTGAACTGGCATCAGCAGATTCTTCGCGCAATGCCCCATATCGTGGCCCGCAATCCCTTTCTGGTGGTGGCGGTATTCGCCGGAATTTTCGGAATTTGCGCCTATGGCGCGACCCGGGTCGAGATCGACACAAACATTTCCGAGATGGTGAAGGAAGATCATCCCCTGCGACGGGCCTATGAAGTCGTGGACCAGAACATGGCGGGCTCCCAGAGCATGGTCATCGTGATCGATACCAGGGTGGACGAAGGCATGCTCGACCCTCGCGTGCTGCAGGCGGTGGACGATCTGGAGAGTCGCGTTCTCGTATCCCAGGGCGAACATCTTACGCGCACGCATTCGCTGGTGAACGTCGTCAAGGACACCAACGAGGTCATGAACGATGGTGAATCCGCCTTTTATCGCGTGCCGGAAACGCGGCAGATGGTTTCCCAGTTGCTGTACCTGTTCAACAGCGCCAATCCCGAAGACAGGCGCGCGCTCGTTTCGGACGATTACAGCAAGGCCCAGGTCACTCTGAACATCCGCAACTCAAGCACCAACGAATACCAGGGATTCTTCGACGAGATCGGCGATGAGATCGAAGCCAGCTTCGCGCCTCTGCGCGACGATTATCCGGAGATGGAAGTCAACCTGACCGGCAGCATGGCGCTGCTCTGGCGCATGTCGGACGAAATATCCAGATCCCAGGTCGAGAGTTTCGCCATCGCTCTCGCGGTCATCAGCGTAATGCTGATCGTCACCCTCGGGTCCCTGCGGGGCGGTCTGATCGCGATGATTCCCAATCTGATACCGGCTTTTCTCGGATTCGGACTGATGGGTCTCGCCGGCATTCCGCTCGACGGGGACACCTTGCTGGTTGCTCCAGTGATCATTGGCATCGCGGTGGACGACACGATTCATTTCATGACCCATTACCGCGTGCAGTTGATCAAGACCGGCAGTATCAGCGAATCTCTGCGCCTGACCATCAGCCATGTAGGGCAGGCGGTGATGTTCACCACCATGGTGCTGGGGCTCGGTTTCATGCTGCTGAGTTTTTCAGAATACCTCGGCATGGCGAGAATGGGATTTTTCGGATCGCTGGCGATTTTCATGGCCCTGGCCTGCGATCTGTTCCTGATCCCCGCCCTGATCATGATTTTCAAGCCGACCTTCGGTGTCAAGAACGCCGACAAGCGTATTACTTTCATGGAGAGCACCGCATGAACGCACGCGCACTGGCGATATTCGTCCTGGCTGCTGTGGCCTTGCCCGCTTTGGCGCAGCCCGAATCGGAACCGGCGTCCGAACCTGTGCAATTGCCCGATGGAATGGAAATCATGCGCCAGGTCGAGGAATTCCAACGCGCGACTTCGGATTCGGCCTTTAACCGCATGCAATTGTCGACCTGCCGCTTCGGCGTCAGCGAAAATCGTATTACCTGCGCGGAACGGCCCCGTGTAAAAGCGCTGGAATCGGTCGGCAAGAACTACGGCCCGGAAGGTCTCGACAGCCGTAGCGTCACTATCGTGCTCGAACCCGCGGACGAACGCGGCATCGGCTTGCTCAGTTATGTCTACGACGATGCCGAGCGGCAGAACGAGTCCTGGATCTATCTATCCGCGCTCGGGCGGGTAAAACGCATTGCCAGCGGCAATTCGGACGAAGAATCCGAGGCCGCTTCCGTATTCGGTTCCGAATTCACTACCGAAGACATGGACACCGGCAAGCTAGAACAATACGAGATCAATGTGCTGGAAGAGTCAATCGAAGGCGGCAGGGAAGTATGGGTGATCGAACTCATTCCCGATGAGGAACGCGCCCGGGAAACGCGCTACGGCCGCATCGTCAATTACATCGACAAGGAGCGCTACGTGGGCTTGCGCTCAGACTTGTACGATCACTACGGCAATGCCATCAAGCGGATGCTGGCCTCCCGGGTGGAGTTGGTTGATGGTGTCTGGATGGCGCGGTCCGCGACGATGATGAATCTGGTCACCAACCGGCTGTCGAATATGGCGGTTCTCGAGATCTATACGGGCATCGATGTCGAAGACGAAGTTCTCACGCAACGTACTTTGACCGATGCCGCGTTTCGCGAGACCCAGTTGCAATCCATCCGCGAACAGGTTGAGTAAACCGGACGGTGTGGCTTCGAGCGGGGCCGTGGGCGGGAACGCCTTTTCGCTTAATCTCACCTCGTCATCCATGACGAGGTTCGAATCGGGTCGTCGTCGCTTTGAGCCATCCATGGCACGCAACGACTCTCACGACGCGAAAAGGCGCTCCCGCCCACGGCACCTTGCAGTATGCGGATTCCGCCGATCAGGGCTTTGATGTGAAAATGGCGCGTAATGACTCACACGACGCGAAAAGGCCCACCCGCCCGCGGCTCCTCGCTGTGTGCAGGACTCGTTGATCCAGGCTTCGATGCCAAAATGAGAAATGCTGCTCCGCGACCAAGGCGGTGGATTGTCCTACCCCTATTGCTCTGCTTGCTGCCATTGACGGCCTTGGCTCAGCCTGCGGACGATTCGCCGCCGAGCGACGAATTTGAGCTTGATCTCGGATTCGACGATGACTTGTTTGCGGATGCCTTCGAGGAAGACGAGGAAGAGTGGGAAGAATCCTGGCTTGACGATTTTACGGTTCGAATCAGCCAGCAGGTTTTCGGTCAGGTTAACCGGCACACGCTGGAGCTCTTGCCGGGCTTCAGTTTTCCGAGAGAGCCGACGATCGAAAACAATCGGCTTGGAGTGAATGTCCGCTATCAGAATCTTTTTTCCAATGGTTGGCTGTTGCAGGCAAGTGCGCAGACTCGGGTCTACTGGAACGAGGATTACGAATACATCGCCCACGGCAATGAGATCGAGACTGAATCGCGCGTCAACGAGTTTTTCGTCCAGCGCAGTTTCGGCGCGCACAGCGTAAAAGTCGGCAACCAGACGGTTGTATGGGGCGAAACCGTTGGCAATTCGGTGCTCGATGTGATCAATATCGCGGAATTTCGCGACTTCACGATTATCGATATCGAAGATGCCCGCCTGAATCAGCCCATGGTGGTTTGGGACTATTTCAGCGAGAATTCCGGCAGTTTTTCCACTTTCGTGACTCTCTATCCCGAATTCAATCCGGCGCCGGTGCGCGGCAGCCCGCTGTTTTTCGACCCCGGTTACCACCTGCCGGATTTCGACCGCAACGAGGACATCCTGTTCGAGGTGGGCAGTCAATGGCGCTATTCGATAGAGCGCAGCGATTTCGCGGTAATGGCGGCCTATCTGATCGAAAACCAGTTGCGCTGGGATCCGCCGCCCCACGCCTGTGGGACACTCATCAGCCAACTCAGTGTACATGAATTCAGTTCAACTTGAAGATTGATGGAAGAAATGAAGGGCTGATTCGAGACCGGTGTTCTGGGGTACTTTCTCACGGCCACGGGCGATGCCACCCGTTAGGGCGTTAGAATGAGGCCGTCCCGGACTACGCGGTTTTTTTGGTCCGGCTCCTTTCCCTGGCCGCCAACTTGTCCAAGCCGTTGAAAATCGTGATCGATTCTTTTTGACTCTCCAGCGCCAGCATCTGCCATTGCGCCTGGTTCAGATTCAAGTTCGACAGAGCAGACGGGGCCTCTTGCGGTATAAAGTCCTTCTTGTCCGCGCGCACGATGCGCCCAGTCCAATCCACCAGTTCGATATAGTCCCGCAGACCAATCGGCAATGAAGCCGGCTCCTGATCGTGCTCCAGACCGGTCCGGAACGGCATCAGTCTTCGAGAGGGGCATTTGTTCGAATCGCTGCTTTCCGAAACCGCTCCGCGAACGCGTGCCTGAATGGAAGTAAAATCAGATTCGTCGAGCGTTTCGCTGATGCCGGCCCTCACCGGATTCAGATCGACATAGACCATGCACGACAGCAAGGCTGCCTCATCCAGCAGTGCCTGGGACTTGAATCGCCCTTCCCAGAACCTTCCCGTGCAGTCGTCTTCCTTGTTGGCCCTGCGGGCGATGTATTCATTCAGACAGCGCATGAACCAGCTGATGCTGGCCAGTCGTTCGCGCCAGGTTGCGACGATTCGGCCCAGTTGCCGGAAATCCGCCTCGGAGCAAAGCTCCCCTCGCAGGTAGCAATGCACTAACGGATCGCCCTTGTACAGACTCAGCCAGCGCTGGATGACTTCATCCTGGTCCCAGGCACGGCTTTGGGCCTGATCCACATGTAGGACGACATGGTAATGATTGCTCATGACCGCGTACGCGGCGATGTCGATGGCGAAGACTTCACCCAGCAGCATCAGGCGAGCCACCAGCCAGGGCTTGCGGTGGTCGAAGTTCTTGCCGGAATACCAGTCGTCGCCACAGAGAAAGGCCCGCCGGACACACCGGGAAACGCAATGGTAGTAGGGTGTGTCCGCCAGCGAGACGATTTGGGAGCGGGGCCGAGTCATGCTTTGCCTGCAGGTCATTAGGTTCTTGCAGATAGGTATAGTCAAGATTCTCCGGAAAGCTATATCTTGGGAGAATCTTGGGTGGGTGTCCCATGGAGCCCCATATCTTGGGAGAATCTTGGGTGGGTGTCCCATGGAGCCCCATATCTTGGGAGAATCTTGGGTGGGTGTCCCATGGAGCCCCATATCTTGGGAGAATCTTGGGTGGGTGTCCCATGGAGCCCCCCATGGAGCCCTCCATGGAGCCCTACAGGGCTACGTTCAAGTGCAATAATTACAGAAAGATATGGCCGCAAGAATACAAATAGATTTTTTCGATTTTGTGCAACCAATCTCAGGGAATAATTAGTTGGAGCATCGTTTCCATTATTGGAAGAAGTGCGAGAAAAAAGAATCCACCGAATAACGCAATTGTAACAGCACCTGAAATCATGTAGGCATTCAAATAGGAATACCTGGAGTACAGCCATTTTTCTATAAATTCTGTCACTGGAAATAGAATACTAAATGCACAACTGGTCGCTCCGATCATCAAAGCCCAGAATAGTAAATCCATGGGTAATTCGATATCTGATATTGTATTTTGAGGCAAATACGAATTGACTGTTCTCATAGCTACAATACAAGCCATCAATGTAATTATACGAGATGAAATAGTCCATAGTAATTTGGGAAATACCTGGGCAATCCAGGTTTTATATGGCTCAGATTTCTTTTCCAAATTTGCCAACCAATTTGAAAATCGCATTATGGTACTCCTCTTGTGTTGACTGACACATTGTTGCCGGCCAGGTATGGAGAAACCCTTATCGGCATAGCTCCAAATATCCTTAACTTCTTTTTCACTTCTCCGCTTGACAGTCTAGATCTGGGACGTACTCCGTCCAGACTTCATTATAGGAGCGGGCTGGGACACCCATTGCTATTCGCGTGGAAGCGGAACAAAACCGCGGTTGGAAACGCAAAGAGGTGGGTATTCCATGACTTTCGCCATGACTTCCAAGGGTGGGTGTCCCATGGTAGCCCACCATGGTAGCCCCATGGTAGCCCCCATGGTAGCCCATTGAATCGGTGCGGAAAGGTTCAAGGGCGATTGACTGCTGTCGATAGGCACCGTACACTTTAGCTGTGATCAAATCGTTCCGGCATAGCGGCCTGAAAGAATTGTATGAGGCAGGACGCTCGGCACGGGTGGCGCAGAATCATGTTTCAAAACTGTTGCGCATCCTCTCCGCGCTGGATCGAAGCAGCAGCCCAAGAGGAATGGATATTCCCGGCTTTAAGTTGCATCCACTCAAAGGCCCGATGAAGGAGCGATATGCCGTTTCCGTCTCAGCCAATTGGCGGGTGACGTTTCGATTCGAGGACGGACACGCGGTGGATGTCGACTATCTGAATTACCACTAGGAGATCCTGACATGGCAATGAAGAACCCGGTACATCCTGGCGCCATAGTGCGAGAAGACTGTTTGAAGCCGTTGGCCTTGTCTGTTTCGGAAGGCGCCAGGCGGCTCGGCGTTGGACGTCAGACGCTTTCCCACCTGGTCAACGAAAAGGCGTCCGTTTCCATCGAAATGGCTTACCGGCTGTCGAAAGCATTCGGCTCTACGCCCGAGACTTGGCTTGGCATGCAGATGGCCTTTGATCTCGCGCAGTCGCGCGACCTGGAACAAAAGATAAAAGTCGAGCGCATTTTCGCTGCATAGAGTTCGTCCAGTGTCGGTTCGTCTACCAGATCGTGGCCAGGAGAGTTTAAGTTCGAAATGAGAAATGCTGCTCCGCGACCAGGGCGGTGGACTGTCCTGCCCCTATTGCTCTGCTTGCTGCCATTGACGGCCTTGGCTCAGCCCGCTGACGATTTGCCGCCGAGCGACGAATTCGAGCTTGAACTCGGATTCGACGATAACTTGTTTGCGGATGCCTTCGAGGAAGACGGGAAAGAGCGGGAAGCGTCCTGGCTTGACGATTTTACGGTTCGCATCAGCCAGCAGGTTTTCGGTCAGGTCAACCGGCACACGCTGGAGCTCTTGCCGGGCTTCAGTTTTCCGAGGGAGCCGACGATCGAAAACAATCGGCTTGGAGTGAATGTCCGCTATCAGAATCTTTTTTCCAATGGTTGGCTGTTGCAGGCAAGTGCGCAGACTCGGGTCTACTGGAACGAGGATTACGAATACATCGCCCACGGCAATGAGATCGAGACTGAATCGCGCGTCAACGAGTTTTTCGTCCAGCGCAGTTTCGGCGCGCACAGCGTAAAAGTCGGCAACCAGACGGTTGTATGGGGCGAAACCGTTGGCAATTCGGTGCTCGATGTGATCAATATCGCGGAATTTCGCGACTTCACGATTATCGATATCGAAGATGCCCGCCTGAATCAGCCCATGGTGGTTTGGGACTATTTCAGCGAGAATTCCGGCAGTTTTTCCACTTTCGTGACTCTCTATCCCGAATTCAATCCGGCGCCGGTGCGCGGCAGTCCGCTGTTTTTCGATCCCGGTTATCACCTGCCGGATTTCGACCGCAACGAAGACATCCTGTTCGAGGTGGGCAGTCAGTGGCGCTATTCGATAGAGCGCAGCGATTTCGCGGTGATGGCGGCTTATCTGATCGAAAATCAGTTGCGCTGGGATCCGCCGCCCCGCGGCAGTCTCGATTCGCTGGCGAAGAAAAATGACTTCATGCTGCTCGGTTTCAGCGCCAACCGCGCCTTCGGCGACATGTTGCTGAATTTCGACCTGGCTTACAGCCACGGCATCCTGGCCAACAGTTTCAGCCTGCCGGGCACTACGGGTCTTTCGGTACCGGTCGATCTGCAAAAGAACCAGATCGGCGCTTCCTTCGGACTTGAATACAACATCGACAACGAACAAAACGTCAGTTTCGGTGTCGCGGCGCAGAAGTTGCTGGACCTGAACGAAGGTTTGCCTCCGGGTCAGCAAATGCTGAACGATGACTTTTTCGGCAATTGGCTGGTGCGATACAGCAACAGTCTGCTCGACGGCGATCTGGTGCTGTCTTCCACGGTTTTCGGCGATCTGGAAGGGGATTCCCTGCTCGGGCAGTTCAGCGCCGACTACACGATCGACGACAACTGGTCGATCAGCAGCCAGATCGTCGCCATCAGCGGAAAGATTCCCTCGCCGATGGTGTTCTTCGACGAGGACGTGCGCCTCGGCGCCACGATAAGTTATTCGTTTTGACCAGACTTTAGCTGACTCGAATTCTGGCAAGCAACGGTTCCAGCAGCACTTGCCAGAGCTTTCTTTCTTCCTGAATGATGTACGCGTTCAAGGTCATGCCTGCCTGTAACGGAAAGCGCTCGCCGTAAGCATCGATATGCTGTGCAGAGATGCCAGCCACGATCCGGTAGACGGGACCTTGGACGTTGAGCGACACGGGCAACTCCGCCGGTTCGAATATCGTCCGGGACACCGAATCGATAACCCCCTCAACGACCCCGAATCTCTGATAAGGAAACGCATCGAATTGCAGCCGAACGGTCTGACCGGTTTGAATGAATCCGGCGGCTCTGGTCGGTGCGAACAACTCTGCTTCCAGCCGTCCGCCTCGCGGCAACAGAGAAACGGCAAGTTGCTGCGGGCGCATGTTTTGTCCACTGGAAACCGGTAATGCGGCGATGCGGCCGTCAACCGGCGCCTTCAATACGATGGTTCCCTGTCCCGCGACTTGCGCCATTTGCGCCCGCAGGCTGGACAGTCCCGCTCTCAGTTCAGCCAATGCGGTCTGCCGCCTTACCGGCGCGCCCTCAAGCCTCAACCGGTAGGTTGCCGATTCTCCCTGCTTGACTTGGATCTGCTGGGCGATCTGTTGATCGGATTGCCGTAGCGCGAGCACAATTTCCTGTTGCCGCTCCACATCGTGCTGGGAAGCCACGTTTCGGCTTGCCAACAGCTCGAATCGTTTCAGTGATGCGTTCGCGGTATGGATTCGTTCGTCCAGCACTTGCCGCTGGGCTTCTAGGGACGCGATTTCTGCCTGTATGGACTCGGTCCGGTTTTGCAGTTCCCTGGTTTCCTGTTCAAAGCTTTGTTCGGTCAGAGGCAACAGTTTTTCCCTTTCGGCAATCTGCGCTTCGATTTCCGTCAACGCGACTCCGAATACGCCTTCGCCTCCGGCAAAAGCCGTATCCAGATTCAGCGTGACCAGTGAATCACTCTTGCGGACTGCCTGATTCTCACCCACATGAACGGTCGCGACCGTGCCGAGTTGTGGGGAAACGATTTTTACCAGACCCTTGTCGGGTTTCAGCCAGCCGTAAACGATTTCCTTGCGCGCGTAGCTGCCTGTAAACAGGACGATTGCTATAGCTGCGACGATGGCGCCGATCAGCCCGGTAACGGCCCAGGTCGAAACCGGGGTGGTAAGCGCGACTTCGCCGAACAGCCGGTTCCCCTGGCGCTCAACTACTTCTTTGCGAAAAATCTCCATATCATCGTTCCGGTTCGGCCGGCGGCCAAGGTTGCTCAGTTTTCCTGTTGCTGCGGCTTCTTTTGTTCGATCAGCTTGCCGCCGGCCATTATGAAGATTCGATCCGCCCGTTTGAGCAGTTCGGGCCGGTGAGCTACTACGATTCGGGTGATTTCCATGCCCGAAATGACTTCCGCGATCTGCCGTTCGGCCTGAAGATCGAGGTTGGCCGTGCCTTCGTCCAGAAAAAGCACTTGGGGTTTATGGTAAAGCGCCCGCGCCAACAGCAGTCGTTGACGCTGGCCGCCGGAAAGAGCCGCGCCCATGTCCCCAATCATCGACAGGTAGTGCATCGCCATCCGGCTGATGTCGTCGTGCGCCCGCGCCAGCGTGGCGCATTCGACTACCCGCTCCATGTCGATTTGCGGATCGAAGCTGGCGATATTGTCGGCAATGGATCCCGACAAAAGCTGGTCGTCCTGCATGACCACGCCCGCCGCGGCGCGCCAGTTGCGCAGGCCCAGGGAATGCAATGGCAATCCGTCTATCCGCATGACGCCCGTCTCCGGTTTCAGCAAACCCAGCATTACTTTCAAAAGAGTCGTCTTACCGCCGCCCGAGGGGCCGGTAATGGCGATGTATTCTCCCGACTGGATGGAAAGGGAAATTTCTTCAAAAAGGAACGGTTCGTTCGGGTCGTACCGAAAGCTGACTTCTTCCAGTTCAATCCGACCGTTTACTTTCCTGATTTCGGAAACCGGCACTTCCAGACCGTCTTCCTTTGCAGATTGTACGATGTCCGAGAGTCGCTCCAGATGCAGTCCGAGCATGCGGAACTCGATGCCCTTGTTGACCAGTCCCTCCGCAGTGGTCGCGAAATGCTGCCGGTACGACATGAAGGCGAACAACATGCCGATGCTCATCTCGCCCGCCAGGATGTATCGCGCCCCGAAGTAGACGATGAGCACGGTTTGCAGTCCGAACAACAAGGTAGACCCGAATTGATTGCCGATCTCCAGCCGTCCGTAAGTTATGCCGGCGTTGATAACATCCGTGTACAGATTGCACCATGCGTTCTCGCGCTCGACTTCCCTGCCTACCAACTTGATTGAGCGAGATGCGCGAATCGTTTCAATCATGTGCGTCTGTTCTAACGCGCTTTTAGCGATCAGTTCTTCTTGTCGACTACGCATGAAGGGGAAAAGGATGAGTGAGATGATCAGATACAAGATCGTGAGAAAAATGGCAATCAACGCCAGTTTCCAGTTGTACAAAAGCATCAAGGAAATAGTGGCTACAACCATGACGCCGTCGACAAGGGCCGCAATCATGTTTTGTGTGAGCGCGGTTTGTATCGGTTGTATCGAACCGATGCGGGAAATGATGTCTCCCGCATGCCGTTTCTCGAAGTATGCCGCTGGCAAACGGATCAGATGTCGCAACACATTCCCCGCCATCTGGAACGTAATGGACTGCCCGAGCAACAGGATCACCCAGGATCGCAATGCTTCCGTGACGGCATGGATCAGATAAAGAATTCCGAATCCGAGCGCGAGCAATACCAGAAAGTCCGAATCGAAGCGCGTAACTGCCTCATCAATGACCAGTTGCAGATAGAAGGGCGAAACTAGGGCGAACAGCTGGATCACGACGGACAGGACGAGAATCTGCGCCAGGGATCGTTTCAGGCCGGAAAGGCGGGACCACAAGCTGTTCAGGCGGGTTCTGGTCCGGGCCACGACCGGCCGGAAGTCGGTGGCGGGAGTCAGTTCCAGCGCGACGCCGGTGAAGTGACTGGAAATTTCCGCGAGCGAGTAGGTTACACGGCCAAGGGCGGGATCGAATACGACAAATCGGTTGTGTCTGACTTCCTTCAACACCACGAAGTGGTCCATGTCCCAGTGCAGGATCGCGGGAAGCGTAATGTCCTTGAGTCGTCCGGGTTCGAGCCGCAAGGCCCGGGAGCCGAGCGAAAGCTGCTCGGCAATCTTCATCAGGTCGCGAAGACGCACACCACTCAACGACGATCCGAAACGCTGACGCATCGCATTCAAATCAATCTTGTGACCGTAGTGCTGCGCAACCATGGAAATGGATGCAATTCCACACTCTGTGGCCTCGCTTTGACGAACAAGTTTCAATTGATTACTGTCAATAGGTTAGCTATCAAGAGCAAGCATCGTTTCGAGCACCAATAATGTAAAAAAAGTTACAAGATTGTGTAAACCATGCAAGCAGGCAACGGGGATAAACGCACTTCCTTGCTTCCGCTCTCTTTCAACTATTGCGAGCAATGTAAGCAAAACTCCGCCCGGAATCCTAAACAAAACATTAGAAATATCACTAAAAGAATTGCTAACTAAAGCATGGGAATACGCAAACAGGATGCTGGTAATAACAAATGCAGGCAACCAACTGTCTGACTTAATTACTACAAGTGTCAGTCTTTTTGTCAGGTTCAATAATATTACCTGGAATATGGTTGTTTCGACAATCGGTGCGATGACTACCAAACCCAAAAATATCACAAACAATGGATTGTTAAAAAACGCATCATTATTCAAGTAAAATTCTTCATTTTCATGTGAAGCAGGCACAAGAAAGTCACCTAGAAATACAACAATAACAACCGAAACAATAGAGAAAAATTCAGCTATCGCCCAAAACAAGAAAAAGAGCCTCACTTTGGATATTTTGGCCAAGGATGTGTACAAGTTTTCCATAGTTCCTTTTTTAGATCACAACGAGAAAGTGGAAGGATACTAGCCTTCCACTTTCCTCTTCTTCATGAAAATTGTCAGTCAAGAATGCTTCAAGTCTAGCACCCATCAACAGCCCGGCTGGTGACGCATCGTCTTTGATTTATCATGCGTCGTCCTCTTGCATGGGCTCTCTCGGTAAACCCATCGTGCCAAGTTTGGTAGTCTGGGAGTAGGGAGATAGCACCTATCCACGTCACAATTTCTCGAATTCCGCGGTATACCGCTCGTATTCTGGATCCACCGCTAACGAGGTCGATTTCCTCATTCGACAGTTCTTGAATGCCACAATCGAGGTCGGCATTCACAATTGATAAATCACCCATATTCGTTCTCCTAAAGTTTCGTATTTGGCCGCAGCCACCATTTCCTAAACCATTCCATGCAGCATGATTGTCAACATGAGTTGGATTTTCATACCATCACATCAAATGGTCAAGGTATTGGCACATTACCCCCCCCCCCCAAGTCAATACCAAAATTGCAACAAATTATGACTTGATGTCTTCTGTCCTTGTTTAAGGAATTCTTTTGGCTAGCTGAAGCTTCCGACAGGCGTTGGTACCAGCCACCTTTCCTTGAAGAGGATCGAACCCGAAAGAACAAACCCTGACACGGATAAGGCCGGCTTCGCGAGGTAAACATCACAAGGGCTGTTCAATTTCCACGCGGACGCCATCAACCCGCGCCTCGACCTGGTAGATCTCGGCCATTCGCGATTCTGTCAGTGTTTCCGTCAGTGGGCCGTCGGCGACGATCTGCCCGTCTTTCATCCAGATCAAGCGGTCGGCGAAGCGGGCCGCCAGCGAGACATCGTGCAGTACGACCAGGGCGCCGGCGCCGGTGCGCACATGGCTGCGGATTAATTGCATGATGCGGAAGCGGTGTCTGGGATCGAGGGAGGCAACGGGCTCATCCGCGAACAGCAGGGGCGCTTCGGTGGCGAAAGCGCGTGCGCAATGCACTCGCGCCAACTCACCCCCGGACAGGGTGTCAGTGCTTCGCTCGGCCATTTCCAGCAGGTCACAGGCGGCAAGCGCCGAATTCACGGCTCTGACGTCCTCGGCGCCGAGCCGCCCTGGTGCGCAGCCCCAGGCATAACGGCCCAGACTGACTACGTCGCGCACCGGGCTCGGCCAGGCCAGCGGACGCCGCTGCGGCAGGTAGGAAAGCTGGCGTGCCAGCTGCTGCGGATTGAACTCCGTGAGCGTGCGCCCTTGCAGTTGCACGGCGCCCGAATCCTTCCGCGCGAGGCCCAGAATTCCCCGTAACAGGCTGGTCTTGCCGGCGCCATTGGGTCCGAGCAGCACGGCAAGTTCTCCGGAACTCATGTTGAAGGAGGCGTTTTCCACCAGGAACAGGTCGCCTGCGCGAACACACAGGTTTTCAACAGTCAGTTCAATGGGTTGTTCACTACTGATCATTGGAGAGCCACGCGACAAGAATAGATCCTGCGACTACGCGCAGGATGACACCGGAGTGCGCGGGATTTAAACACATTAACCTTCACCCGAGCTTATTGTCCGGCGCTGCATGGCTATCCACACGAACGCGGGCGCACCGATCAGGGCCGCGACCACACCGAGCTTTAGTTCGAATTCGGTCGGCAATATCCGCACGCCGATATCCGCCAGCACCAGAATGAGCCCGGCAAGCAAGGCAGACGGAATCAGCGAGCGGGCAGGGTCGTGATCGACGAGTGGCCTTACGATGTGTGGTGCGACAATGCCCACGAAGCCGATGGCGCCGGCCAGGGCAACAGCGCCTCCGGTTGCCAGACCCGCGCCCGCTACAACCAGCAGCCGCTGGCGCCGCAGATCGAGACCGATTCCGGCGGCTGCTTCATCGCCGAGTGTCAAAGCCGCCAATCCCCTGCGTCCTGCATACAGAATCGTCAGGCCGGCGGCGATAAACGGCGCGGAGAATGCGATATCGGGAAAACTGCGGTTGGCTACCGATCCGAGCATCCAGTTGATCATGTCGGACAGGGAAAAGGGGTTCGGCGCGAGATTCATCAACAGGCTCATGGCAGCTCCTGCGAAACTGGATAACCCGACCCCGATCAGTATCAGCGTTACCACGGAAGAAGTGCGAATCGCCGCGGCCGCGATCAGCATGGTGGCAAGCAAGGCTCCGGCTACCGCGGCGACGGGCACGAGCCAGGCGCTGACGGTGAAAAAGCCGTAGTACAGGGCAAAAGTCGCGCCCAGCGAGGCTGAGGCGGACACGCCAAGTACGCCGGGTTCCGCCAGCGGATTGCGCAACAAGCCTTGCAGGGCCGCACCGCTTCCGCCCAGTGCGAGCCCCACGATGAATGCCGCAAGCGCGCGAGGCAACCGGACTTGCCGGACCACGGTGTTGTCCGTTGCATCGGCCACACCCACAAGCGCCGCCAGCACCCGTGGCGTTTCCATGGGCGTGGATCCCAGCATCAAGGCGCCAAACACGCCCAGCAGGCAAGACAGAACCAGGATGGGAATCAGCAGGGAGCGCAGTCTCATTGCGACGCGCTCCGGGCCAGAGCTTCGACGGCCTCAAGCAGGAACCAGGCGCCGCACGCGGTCCAGGCGCCGTTGAGCGGCACTACTTCACGGTCGGCGAGTTGCGCTTGCGCCAGTGGATGGCGCATGGCGCTCCAGGCGTCGGGGTGCTCGGCGCCTGCGCCGAACGATGCGTAGGCGACCAGGTCAGGTTGTTCCCTGGCAAGCCGTTCGAGCGGAATGGAACGCCAGCCGGGTTCCTGCTGGAAATTTTCGAGTCCCGCGGTGCGCAGCATTTCATGTACGAGTGAGCCTGGCCCGGTGGTGACTCCCGCGGGCGTCATGTACAGAGTCTGCAATTCCGTTGCTGTCGCGGGCAGGGACGCCAGCCGCCGCCGCATTTCGTCAATCACGGCCCGGCCGCGTTCGGGTTCGCCAAGTCCTGCGGCGACATCCGCCATTACCGACATGACTTCGTCCATAGTGTCGGCATTGCCGATATCGAGCACTTCCACTCCGGCCCGGCCATAGAACGCCGACGCGTTTGGGCCACCGCCATAGGAACGGACCACCAGGTCCGGCCGAAGTACGAGTACATCTTCCGCTGCCGGGCGCACCGTCAGCAGCCCGGCGGCCAGCTCACGCAAATGCGAGAACTCCCTTTCCGCATCTCGGGAAAGCGCCAGAATGCGCTCGGGTTCGACGAGTTGGAGTACATACTGATCTGCGCAGTAGTCCAGGCTGACGATTCGCTCAGGGCGAAAATCGCCCGCTCGCGGCGCCGAGTCCAGCGCCGCGTCACAGGCCGCCAGCGAGAACAGCAAACCCGCCAGAATCATTCGGATCATGGGTGTCACATTTTAATCAACTGCCTGAATACGAGATTCTGCGACTTCGCTTCACTTCGCGCAGAATGACGGAATCAAGAGTGTCATTCTGCGCGCAGTCGCAGAATCCATCCTTTTCTCAAAAACTCAAACGGACGCCAATGCTGCCGGAGCGTCCGGGAGTGCCGTAACCGAGAATCTGCTGATAGTGCTCGTCGAGCAGGTTTTCCAGGCGGGCGAACAGTTCCGTCCGTTCGGATATGCGAAAACGGCCGGTGAGGTCGATGCGGGTCCAGTTTTCCACGCCGCCGCCTCCGAAGCTCGGCTCGGAGCCGTTGTGGCGCAACAGCAACCGGCCGGAAAAGTCACTTCCGGCATCGTAATCCAGGCTCAAGTCTCCGCTGTGCCTTGGCACCTGTATCAGTGGATTGCCGGCATCGTCAATCGCGTCGATGAATGCATAATTCGCATTCAGCCTGAACGAGTGCGTAATCGCGATGCTGCCTTGGAATTCGGCGCCGGTTGAATCCACGATGGCAATGTTTTCGTATCGTCCCTGTGCAAACGCGAAATTGATCATGTTCTCGGTGGACTGGCTGAATGCGGTCAAGCCGAATGTGGCGCGGCCGTCGGCGGCGCTCCATTCGAAGCCGGCGTCAAAAGCCGAAGACGATTCCGGCTTGAGCCCGGAATTGGGTTCGCTGGCGCCACAGCAGACAAAGGTCGACTGGAACAGGGTCGGCGCCTTGAAGCCGTCGCCCCAACTCGCGCGCAATACGAGATTCGGGTTCAGGCTGATCGCCGCCCCCAGCCTGGCAGTCAGCTCCGAACCGAATCGCTCATGCCGGTCGGAACGCAGGCCGCCGGTCAGGGTGACGTTCGCCGCCGGCTTGATTTCGTGAACCGCGAACAGGCTGTCGATAGCAATATCGTCTTCGAAGGCTTCGGTTTGTTCGCGCTCGGCGCCGAAGGCCAGGGTATTGCTTTGGTTAATGGACAGGGTGCCCTGGTAGCGAAAGACGGCCCGGCGACCCTCGGCGCTGAAAGTACTCGCGCCACCGCTGAAATTCTGCCGGTCGATCGCCGAATGCCCCGCGAGAAACAGGTGTTCGAGCCTGCCATCGAAAGTCGGCAGCGAAAGCGAGACATTGGCGGTGGTTTCGTCGGATTCACTGTTTTCATCGCCATCCGCAACACTGCCTTGCGCGCCGAAACTGTAACTGTCGAAATCCGCTTCCGCGGTTGTTGTCAGCAATTCCGCCTGTAGCCGGGCTCCTTCGGCAAGGTTGGCAAGATTGTAGCCGCCTTTCGCAGAAAGGGTGCGGGATTCATAGCCGTCGGTTTCGCTGTTGCCGTTTTTTTCGTCAGCCTTGGAAATTCCGTCACTGGACAAAGCCGTGGCGGCCAGCCGGAAATCTCCTTCATCACCGGACTGACTGAAAGAAGCCCCGCCGTGGCTCGTCGCGAATGAACCGAAATCGGCATATACGCTGCCCCCGCTGCCGGGCTCGGGCTCGCGGGTCGTGATCGAGACTACGCCGCCAATGGCGTCCGAACCCCACAGCGAGGATTGCGGTCCTTTCAGAATCTCTATGTGTTCAATGATGCCGGCATCCATGCGGGCGAAGTCGTAACCGCCGCCCGGCTGGGAAGGATCGTTCACCGGAACGCCGTCGACCAGCACCAGGGTCTGTTCGCTGGCGGCCCCGCGAATTCGCACGTTTGCCAGCCCGCCGAAAGCCCCGTTCTGGGTCACGGTGACGCCCGGCGCCGCGGCGAGAGCGTCGGCTACAAAACTGAATCCGAGCGCTTGCAGTTCATCGGCGTCGATGATGCTGATGCTTGACCCGGTCTCCGTGGCAAGCTGGCCGAGACGGGTCCCATCGACGACAATCTCGTCGATGACTTCTGCATTGCCGCCGGAATCGTCCTGGGCAAAGGTGAATGAAGGAAAGGCAAGAGCGGCGATCGCCCAAAGCGCCTTTGCAATTGTAGAAAATTTCAGTGGTCGCACTTCCGGTTCTCCTCGCGCCCCGAATCAATTACGGTGCGCATAAACGACATTTACATCAAGCCGGGTTCCGTACCCGGGCCTGGGCTCATGAGTGTCGTTTCTGGAAAAACCTGCGAAGCGCATTCTTTCCGCCCGCGGAAGACTGTTCCCGGTCTTCGGGCGAACGACGCGATGGCAGGTCTCCTGGCTTACCGATCAGCACTTTCGACCGCCTTCCCGGAGCGCGCTCCAGTGGCATTCAGGCCGGAAGTTCCCGGTTTACAGTTGCGGGCACAGCCACGGATTCTCACCGTGTTCCCAATGCCGCCGAGGCCGGCGGCTCCATCTGTCCGGCAGTGTGCCGGGCTTGCGGCGCGGAGTCAATCGGCGCATCAGTGGTAGTGCGAGGAAAAATCTCGATCGAGACGGTCTAGTCCTGAGTGTCTTCCGCTATCTGCTCGAGGGAAGTTTCGATGCGGGTAAGTCGACTCCCCATTTCGCCGAATCGACGTTCGACCGAAGTTTCGAGTTCACCAAACCGGCGTTCGATTGAGGCATCGAAATCGCCAAACCGACGTTCAACTGAGGCATCAAATTCACCAAACCGACGTTCCAATGTGGCTTCGAATTCGCCAAACCGGCGTTCGATCAGGATTTCAATGCGGGCAAACTGTTCCTTGGTATCAAGCTGATATGTGGACATTTCCTGACGAATGGCGGTCGATTCGGTGTCGATTCGATCTTGCAGAAATAAGGCGACAAAAAGCAAGCCTATGACAACAAAGGAATTTTCTTTAGCGAGAGAGATCAGTTCATTCATGGTTGGAATTCCTTTCTCCATCCGTCGGAGATTACGCTACCACCAGATTTGTGGGCAGTCAAAGAAATGGGAAATTTAATTGCCCGACCCAATTCGCAGGAACGCAGGTGCGCTGGGCTTGATTTGAGTCGGGCCGAACAATTTATAGTCGCGAATCCCCGAAATGCGCATTTTCCAATGTAAAAAACCGATTCGAACGTCGCTTTACGAGTTTTCGTAGACTTCCTCGTCGAATTCGTTTTCCCATTTCGCCACCATGGTGGCAACCGCGAGGTCGCCGCAGACGTTTACCAGGGTGCGCCACATGTCCAGCGGGCGGTCAAAGGCCAGGATGAAACCAACGACTACGGCGATCTGTTCCGGCGTCATGCCGAAAGTTTCCATGACCACGGCCATGAGGAAAAGCGAGCCGCTTGGCACCGTCGGCGTTGCGATGGAAACCAGCGCACCGGTGAGGACGATCACAATATAGTCGGCCGCGGTCAGATCGAAGCCGAAAACCTGGGCGCCGAAAATCGAGACGATGGCGACGTATATCGCGGTGCCGTCCATATTGACGGTCGCGCCGACGGGCAGCACGGTCGACGCCACTACCGGGCGAACGCCGAGATTGTTTTCGGCGACAGTCAGGGAGACGGGCAAAGTGGAGGTGCTCGAGGAGGTAGAGAAAGCCACCAGCAGCGCTTCTCGAATGCCGAGGATGAACTTCGTTGGCGACAGCTTCAGCGAGAAGCGCAGTATCAGTGCGCCATAAACCACGATCATCTGGATCAGGCTGCCGATGAGCAAGGCGGCGGCCACCGTGAAAACGTCCAGAAAGGCGGTCAGACCAAGCGTTCCCGAGACCCACGCAATCAGCGCGAACACGCCGAAAGGCGCTACTTCCAGAACCCATCCGGTAATGCGCAGGACTACAGAAACGCCCACGTCGAGCAACTCGGTTACGGGCCTTGCGGACTCGCCGACGGCAATCAGCCCGATGCCGAGCAGCACGGCGAAAAAGATCGTTGCCAGCACGTTGCCTTCCGCCAGGGCGGCGATGGGATTGGCCGGGATTATGGACATCAGCCGTTCGGCGATCGGCACCGCTTCCTGTACCGTGCCGGGAACGGCATTCGACAGGTCGGCGCCCACACCCGGTTGCATGATGATCGCCAGCACCACGCCGATGCTGATGGCGACAATGGAGGTCGCCAGAAACAACAACACGGTCTTGATGCCGAGGGATCCCAGTTTGGCAGGATCACCCATCGAAGCCACGCCGCTGATCACGGTCAGGAACACGATCGGAACGATCAGCATGCGAATAAGGCGTATGAACAGATCGCCCAGCCACAAGATGCTTTCGGTTCCCGGACCCCAAATCGAGCCGACGATCACGCCGAGCACCATGGCCCCGACGATTCTCTTCCACAATGCGATCCTGAACCAACCGGCGAGTGCATCTGCCATGAGTCGCTCCTTCAATGTCCTGTCAGGCCTCAGGCAAGACTATAGAAGTTACCGCAGCCGGGCCAGCGTTTCCGAGCCGGCATGAAACTGGACTCCCACCGGTCATTGCGGCTATTGTTCAAGGCACTTGCCAGTTATTCGGTATAGCCTGCCAATGGGCGATGTCATCCCCGCAAAAGCCGCCGCCGAGGCCGAAACTGTCCATTCCCTGGAAAGCCTCATGATCTGGGGGGAAGTGCTTGAGCTTTACGCCCTGGATTGGGACGAAACCTTTGGTTTTGCGCCGCACTATTTCACCCAGGAATACTGGTATCTGCTCGTGCGCGTCACTTTCGCCGCACTGAAGGGTCACCCGCTCACCGTCACCAGCGCCACCCAGGGCATGAAATCAGGCTCGAACCGGACTCGGGAGAATCGCCTGCAAAAGGCGGTAACGGACGGCTACCTGCTCAAGCAACGCAGCGAAGAAGACATGCGCAATGTCTGTCTGCTGCCGACGGATCGCCTGGTCAAGCTGATTCTCGGCCATATGGACCGCACCCTGGAGATGACGCTCAAACGCCTCGGGAACATCGCCGGGAACGAATGAAGTCGCGCACGAGACGCGCGCATTGTTCCGGAAACTGGATATGCGGAGCATGGCCGCAGCCCGGCAGCCTGTTGTCTTCTGCAAGGCCGCCCCTGCTCCGGTAAGTTTCCAGCAGGTGCGTCATCTGGCTGACCATCGGTTGCGGCCGCAATCCCGGCCAGCCGGGAATCACGCCCAACATTCCGAGAGTGGCGGCATCGAACTGGGAAGCGTCGCTGATAATTACATCGCTGTCCCCCTGAATGCGCATGATCGGCGGTTTTAGCTCCAGTTCGGCCAGTGGCCAGGCATTGAAGTACTTCGGGCTGATCGCGTTCATCGGCCCCCAGTCTCCGGGCGCAATGCCGGGCCAGTTTTCGGACTTCCGTGAGTCTCCCGGCCAGGCCTGATCTCCGCAATGTTGCCGATATAGAGAGTCAAGCAGTTCCTCTTCGTCTTCTTTCCGTGCGCCTGTTCCGAATCGGCCGAGTATCGAATGACGCATGATTCCGCGCACGAGATCGATATTGCCGCCCTTGCGGCCCCCGGCCACGGCGGCGGCATAGTCGGCGCCGATTATGCCGCCACCGGAACCGGCGAAATCCGCGTGATTGGGTTTGCCGGCAATGTCAAGGGTTCCACCGTATCCGAACGGGCTTACCGGCGCCAGCAGCACTAGCGAAAGAAGCCGGCGCGGCTCCTGCAAGGCAGCCGCCATGGCGACCGCGCCGCCGAGCGACCAACCGAGCAGGTGGCAGCTTTCGATTCCGAGAGCATCGAGCAAGGCAAACAGATCGTCGACCCAGTCGCGGGCGCCGCGACGAGCCTCGACCAGCTTGCGTTCCGTATGTCCGTAACCGCGCAGGTCCGGCAGAATCAAGTGGAAATCATCTTGCAAGCGCGCCGCAAGCCCGAGCATGGCCGCGGAATCGCTACCGTTGCCATGAACCAGGACCAGAGGCTCCCGATTCTCATCTCCCAGTCTGCGCAGGCTCTGCCGGAGCCTGCGAGTCTCGATGATTTCGAACAAGGGGCCGGTCTCAGAAGCGTTTGCCGACGGTGAAGCTCACGCCCCGTGGCGGTCCGTAATAGGACAGCGCCACACCGGGATACGAGAGCAGGTCGAAGCCATGCACGATATATGCCTCGTCGGTGATATTGGTGACAGCGAGGCGAGCGTGGAATCCGCTCTCGAAATGCTCCCACCAGGCGGTGAAATTGGCGATGTAGTAGTCGTCCTGCATCAATGAGGGCTCATTCATGATCGTGGTGAAATAGCTTGAACTGCCCCGTACCTGGCCGCTCACGGTCAACGACCAGTCAGCCGTACCGTAGGCATTCCAGCTCGCGCCGGCACCCCAGGTGAAATTTGGCGCCTGGATCAGATCGAAGTGGCTGAGATCCTGGATTTCGCCGGTAGCGAGATTGGGCGCGTTGTACTCCTGGTACTCGGCGTCGAGCACGCCGGCAAAGGCGCTCAGCCGCAGTTCGGAATTCGGCGCCGCGCTGAGTTCGAATTCGAGGCCCTGGGTCACGGCTGCGCCGGCATTGGAAAAAATGGCGATGAAACTGGCGTTGGCCGAACCGAAACTCGACAGTTGCATGTCTTCGTAGTCATTTCGGAAAGCCGCCGCGTGCAGGCTGACCCGGCCGTTCCGCCAGTTCCGTTTCAGGCCCGCTTCGATGGAAGTGACAAATTCTTCATCGTAGGGTTCGGCCTCGTTGTTGTCGCGCGAGCGGCCATTGAAACCGCCGCTCTTGAAACCTCGGGTAGCATTCAGATAAAGCAGCAATTCATCGTTTGGCTGATAGCTGATGCCGAGCTTGGGGGAAAAAGCGCTGAAGGTATTTTCTCCGACCGTGGCGAAACTGAAGGGCAGCGCGGCCGCGTCGGCAAGATCGGCAAGCGTAATTCCGGGGTTGCCGAAGCCGATCGCGCCGTTATAGACCCGGTTCAGGCGCTTGTCATCGCTGGTATAGCGGGCGCCGGCGGTCAGTTCGAGATTTTCCCCCATCGGCAAGGTCAATTCACCGAACACCGCCCGACTTTTCGTTTCCAGGTCATTGGTCGATGCCGTGGAAAGACCGTAGTCGAACCCCGGAATGCCGAAAAAGGAGATGTTCGCCTCCGGTCCGAAAACGCCGTCAGGAGTGATGTCGGCCTCGTCGAAGTAGTACAAGCCGGTGACCAGGGTGGCGCCATTGTCGTATTCGAACAGTGCCTGCAGTTCCTGGCTGAATTGTTCCTGTTGCTGATGTACGAATACACCGAAGGCCGCCACATCGTCCCCGTCGAGATCGAGAAATGAGTCGTGTTCGATTTCCCGCCAGGAAGAGATTGATTTCAAGCTCAAAACATCATTGATCCGCCAACTTGGTGTGATGGAAAATCCACGCGTGGTCAGCCGCTCTTCATGATTGAAATCGGCATTGACCTTGAAGGGTCCCCGATTGGCGTCCTCAAGGCCGAGAAGTTGCCCGACTATCGATACTGCTTCCACCGATGGTGTCACGGAAGTATCCGGATCATTGTCCGAGTAGTCGACGCTCAGTTGCAGGTCGAAGTCGCCGCCATCGTCGAACAACAACTGGCCGCGAAACACGGAAAGCGCCTTGCCGCCGTCGTCGGCGCCGTCTGCGAGATTTTCCGACCAGCCATCCCGACTCAGGCGTCCAAGACTAAACCGACTGGACACGTTTTCGCTCAGAGGCAGGTTCAGCACCGCGCTTAGCTCGCGCTGCCCGTAGTTGCCTATGCCGGCTTCAATGTCGGCGGAAAACTCCGCCTCGGGCCGAATCGAAACGTATTTGATTGCGCCGCCAATGGTGTTGCGCCCGTACAAGGTGCCTTGTGGGCCGCGCAACACTTCAATGTGATTGACGTCGAACAGTTCAAGAAAGGAACCCTGGGCTCGGCCGAGATAGACGTCGTCGAGATAAACCGCGACGCCCGGGTCGGCGAATGAAAGCGAATCGCGCTGGCCGATGCCACGCACATAGATCACGGCGTTGGAAGCATCGCCGACATCCAGGCTCAGGTTGGGAGTCAGCATTTCGAGTGATCCGAGGTCGACTGCCCCGATTCGTTCGAGATCGTCGCCGGTGACCGCGGTTACCGCCAGGGGAGTTTCCCCGATGGGCTCGGCGAAACGCCGGGCTTCCACAATGATACTTTCGATGGCCGGTTCATCCGGCGGCGCCTGGGCCAATACGACGGTGCCAGGCAGCCCGGAAGCGGTAATGGCCAGTAAGGCAGCTATTCCTGTTGCAGGGAAACTATCTGGAACTTTCACGGCAATTCCTCCGGACAAGCCAATGTCCGGAAATTCTAGAAATGCCACAACTGCATAACAATACGAGATATTTCCGAAGAAATTGCACGGAAATTCTGCCGCAGATATTGCGCATTTGTGTTGAACAATGGCATTGATGCGACCAGTTAAATTATCATGACGCCACTTTCCGAAACGCAATTCCGCAGCGAAAAGCATGGCTCAATGGATTGAAGGCACCATAGTTTCAAACCAGCGCTGGACCGAAAACCTGTTTTCCATAAAGGTGGAGGCCGACGCCGAGCAGTTCATTGCCGGGCAATTCACCAGTCTTGCGCTCGATATCGACGGTCAACGCGTGGCGCGGCCGTACTCCTATCTCAACTCGCCGGGCGAGCGGCCGCTGGAGTTCTTCATGTACCGGATTGTCGGGGGAGCGCTCACCAGCGCCCTGATCGATATGCAGCCGGGCGAGAATGTCTGGGTAAAGAATCCGGCCAACGGCTTCTTCGTCTTGCGGGAAGTGCCGCCTTGCGAAGACATGTGGATGCTCGCAACGGGCACCGGGATTTCTCCGTACTTTTCGATTCTGAATACCGATGAGCCCTGGGAGAGATTCAAGCGAATCGTACTTGTGCACGCGGTGCGGTGGGAGGTGGATCTTCGCTATCGGGAGATTATCGATACGCTGAAACAGAAGTACGGCGACCGCTTCGTGTTTCAGGCATTCATTAGTCGAGAACAGGTACCGGAGACGATCTACGGCAGGATTCCCGCGTCGATTATCGACGGTGAACTCGAGCGCCGCACCGGAATCGAAGCTACTGCGGAAAAATCGCATTTCATGCTTTGCGGCAATCCCGACATGGTCCGGGATACCACTGAAGCGCTGAAAGCGCGGGGTTTCGCAAAGAACCGGCGGCGCACGCCGGGTCATATCACCATCGAGAACTACTGGTAATCCGTTGGTGTAATCCGCGCCTGGGTCAGGCGTTCGAATTCGGCGCCGATGTCGATCAGTTCCTGTTCCTGGAACGATGGCGCGATCAAGGTCAGGCCCACCGGTCGGCCGTTTTCCCTGTAACCCGTGGGGATGGTCAGCGCCGGAAAATTGGCCAGCGCAGCGACTCCTGCGTGCATGTTGTTCAAGGACAGCAGCACGTCGAGATCATGTTGGCTGAACAGGTTCTCCATTTGCAGGCGGGCATAGGACTGCAATTCGGCGCGCAATGCTTCGAGTTCTTCGGCGGTATATTCAAGTTCCGCCATCATGTCGACCTCTTGCTGCCCGTAAGGCATTCTGGTCCGGTCTTCGAGGTTGAATGCACGCAAGTCGGACACCGAGGAGATTTCGACCCCGGCGCTTGCGTGAGTCGCCAGATAGGCCGCGAGATCGCGAACCATTTCGGCGCCAAGGAATTCGCTGAACAATTCCGGGCTTTCCCAGGCAAAGGACACGACTTCGGTGACGGCGCCTTCGGCAACCAGCCGCTCGGCGGCCTCGCTGTATAAAGTATCGTCCGTGAGTGATTCGAATACGCCCAGGCGCTTGCCGGCCAGTCCCGCGAGGCGGTATTCCAGAGCCAGATCTTCCGCCATCCTGGGCATGGCGAAATCGTCTTCGTCGTAACCCGTCATGGCGTTGAACAGCGCCACGACATCCGCTACCGAACGGGCCATGGGGCCGGTGGTGTCGAGGGTGGCCGAGATCGGCACGACACCCGATCGGCTCAGGCTGCCTGTGGTCGGTTTTAATCCGACCAGGGAATTGGCGCTCGCCGGCGAGAGAATCGAACCGGAAGTCTCCGAGCCCACTGCCGCAACGGCATATTCGGCAGCTATCGCGGCGCCGCTGCCTGCGCTCGAACCGCCGGTTCCGAAGACCAGCCTGCCATACGGATTGAGCGTCTGGCCGCCCATGGCGCTCCAGCCGGATGGGCAATCGCCACAAAAGAAATAGGCCCATTCGCTGAGATTGGCCTTGCCGAGAACGATCACGCCGCGCTCAAGCATTCGCTCGGTTACGAAAGCGTCATCGGCCTCGTTGTTCGCCAGGGCAAATGCGCCGGCGGTAGTCGGCAGGCCAGCCATGCCGACATTGTCCTTGAGCAGAACCGGCATGCCGAAAATCGGATCGTGGTTTTCGTCATGCCCGCCGTCTCGCTCCCGCGCCTGTTCGAGAGCCGAAGGGTTGAGCGAAATCACCGCGTTCAGAAATCGCGCCGGATCGTTTTCAGTCTCGCGGATTCGGTAAAGATAGAACCGGGTCAAGGACTCGTAACTCAGTTCGCCGTCGTCCACAGCCTGTTGCAATTGATCGATTGAAGCGCCGAGGATCAGCGGCTTCAACGCTTCGTATTGTTCCATGCCGAAGGCGACGAGTTCCGCCTCGAATTCGGCCCAGAGCGCCGCTCCGCGCTGGTGCTGCGAGCGCAGCAATTGGTAATGCATGCGCTCGTTCTCGAGTTGCGCCAGCACGGTAAGGTCCGCGGTCTCGTCATAGGCCGACCATGGGTCGGAACCGTCCTGTGCAAAGCAGGAAACGAAACCGCATGCCGAAAGCAGCAGACAGGATAAATTCAGTGTCTTCATGATGAAATTTGTCCAGTTTACTCGTGCCGCAATGCCTCGACTGGGTCCATATCCGCCGCTCGCGTCGCAGGATATATCCCGAAGATTACACCAATCATGGCGGAAATGGAGAAAGCCAGGATCGGCGCCACCGGGGTGACGATCGTGGTCATGCCCCAGAAAGTCGAAATGAAGAAGGGAATGGTGATACCGAGTACGACGCCGATCAGCCCGCCTACCGCGGACAGAATCACCGCCTCCACCAGGAATTGGGTGATGATGTCCGATTTGCGCGCGCCGAGGGCGCGGCGGATACCGATTTCCCGGGTGCGCTCGGTAACGCTGGCCAGCATGATGTTCATGATGCCTATGCCGCCGACGAGCAGGGATATGCCGGCGATGGCGCCGGCGACGATCTGGTCGCGCAAGGCGCTCTCCTCGGCCTGACGCAGCAGGGCGAGAGGAATCTCGATGGTGTAGTCGACGTCCCTGTGACGGCGCGCGAGAATCTGTTCGATCACTTCACCGATGCCGATCACGGTTTCCTGATCTTCGACCTGTATCACCGCTTCGTGCAATTCGACGGTTTCGGACTCCATGCCGCCGGCGGTCTGCCGGGTCGTGGTTTCACCGAAACGGCTGCGGGAGGAGGTGAGTGGAATGAACACCCTCGCCGGAGCCGAGTTGGACGCGCCTGCCTGGTTCTGCCCCAGGTTGGAAAATCCTTCGGATTCCATGATTCCGACCACGTCGTAGTAGTCGCTGTCGATACGAACCGATTGGCCGAGAGGATTCTCGATCGGAAACAGCACATCGGCCGCCTCCTGGCTCAATACCAAGACATTTCCGTGATCGCGCATTTCCGATTCACTGAAGAAGCGGCCGTCACGCAGACTGTAGTTGCGCGAAACAGGGTAGTCGACCGCGGTGCCGACCACGTCTGCGTTCATGTTATTGCCGAGGTGCCAGATGTTTTTCTTGACGATGCGCGAGGAAATCACGTTACGGACGCCGGGAATGGTGTCACGGATCGTCTGGATGTCTGCATGGGTGAGGCCGTAGACGATAGCCTGGGGCGGACCGAAGCCCAGGCGGGACGATTCCTCGACTTCAACCGGCTTGACGCTTTTTACCAGGATATTGTTCGCGCCGAGGTCGCGGAATTGCTGCTGCGCCTCGAAGCTGGCGCCCTCGCTAACCGCGAGCATGGCGATCACCGCCGCCACGCCGATGACGATGCCGAGCACGGTGAGCATGGAGCGCAGGCCGTGGGAAAAAATACTCTTGACGCCCAGCCGGGTGATCTGGCTAATGCGCCAGCCGAATCGGGACCGCCGGTCGCGTTGCCGGCTTTCGGGCGCCGGCGGCAGAGAGTCAAACACCCATTCGTTCATCTTGCTCCACCCTGCCGTCGAGCAGTCGGATGCGGCGGCTGGTGCGCTCGGCGAGTTCGTCCGAATGGGTCACCAGAATCAGGGTCTTGCCCGCCTCATGCAATTCGTCGAACAGATCCAGAATTTCCAGGCCCGAGCGTGAATCGAGATTTCCCGTGGGCTCGTCCGCGAGAATGATCAACGGGTCCATCGCCAGCGCCCGGGCGATCGCCACGCGCTGCTGCTGGCCGCCGGAAAGCTCGAAAGGCTTGTGATGGATGCGGTCGGCGAGACCCACCCGCTCGGCGAGCTGGAACGCGGCGCGATGGCTGTATGCCTGGGAAAACCCCTGGTAAAACAGCGGCATCTCGATGTTTTCCAGCACGTCGAGTTGCTGGATCAGGTTGTACGACTGGAAGACAAATCCGAGCCGCGCACCGCGAATCAGCGACAATTCGTCGTCCTTGAGCTTTGAGGTGTCCTCGCCGCCCAGAAAATAGGCGCCGGTCGTGGGCCGGTCCAGGCAGCCGAGAATGTTCATCAGGGTCGACTTGCCACAACCCGACGGCCCCATGATGCTGATGTAGTCGCCGCCGTAAAAGTCGAGTGAGATGCCGTGCAGCACCTCGACTGCCAGTGTTCCCATGAAGTAAGTCTTGGAGACATCGGCAACCGAGGCCACCCGGAGCTGTTGCTCGGGCGGCCGGGTCGTGTGTGCTGAGTTGGCCTGGGCGGCAGGCATGACCGAAGTGCTCAGCTCGCGGCGCTTTCGAGAGATTGGCGCGGGGGCAACAGCAGCACTTCTTCGCCTTCATCGAGTCCGCTAACAATCTCGATGAAGGAATCGGAGAAATCGCCCACTTCGACGATTCTTCTATCCACCGAGCCGCCGCGTCTGACATATACCACCTGGTCGCTGCCGAAATAGCTGACCGCCTGCACCGGCACATAGACCACGTCCTCAAGGCTTGCCACGAGGATTTCGACCTGCGCGCTCATGCCGGGCCGCAGCCAGTCATGGGTGCCGTCGATGCGGACCTGGGACGGATACACCTTGAGGTCGGGATTCATGAAGGAGTTGGCGGAATCCGCCACAACCGCGACCTTGATCACTTCGCCGGTGAGGCGCACATCGGGATAGGCGTCGATGAAAATGACCGCCGGCTGGCCGACTGCGACTCTTTGTACCGCGGATTCATGGATGTCGACGCTGACCGACATCTCGCGCATGTCGGGAATAGTAAGGATCGGCTGGCGCTCGCGCACCGTGGCGCCTTCCTGGATCGCTTCCTCGCTGCTGCCGCGATAGCGGCTGGAGCCTTGATCGGACCCGCCATAGACCACGAGTCCAGGCAGTTCCGCTTCGATGGTGGCGGCGTCGATCTGGGCTTCAATGTCGGCGAGCTTGTATTGTTCGAGATTGAATTTGCGTTGCGCGGAACTGTAGTTGGCGAGCTCCAGTGCCTCCTTGGCGATATTCTCCTTGACCTGGCGCTGATAGGCCATGACTGCGTTTTCGTAGTTGGAAAGGAATTCCTCGGCTTCCTTAGGGAAGGTGTACTGAATGTACAGTCGCAAGGCGGTTTCTTTTTCCTGCTGCTTGTTGGCCGCCTTGTTCAGGTTCAATTCCTCGGCTTCCAGTTCGGTCGGCGTGATGAAGCCGCGTGCTTCCAGCCGGCGCTGGCCTTCAATGCGATCCTGGGCGAGCAGGTATTCCTCCTGCGCCACCTGTAGCTCGTCGAGCAGGAAGCGCAGACGTTGCTTGGCTTCGCCGTCCGCGAGCTTGTCGAAATCTGCGTATTGCGTGAAATCGATCCGGTCGCGAGTCACCATGTAGGACTCATCCATGAGCAAGGTCACTTCGGGAGGCTCAGGATCGAAATCCGAAGGAGGCAGTTCGAGTACGGCAACTTCCTCGATTCGCTCCCCGATTTCGAGCGCCGGGGCGGATTCTTCCACGGGCGCGCCGTCACCCAATCCTCCGGCGAATCCGCCACCGCCCGGACCACCCTGAAAGCCGCTGCCCGGTCGGCCCCGGCCGCCTCCCGGAAACTCGCCCGAGGCAAAGCTCTGCATGCGTTCGACCATCTCCGGCGGCAGTTGGCCGCCGTTCTCCGCCATCATCTGGCGAATGCGGTTCTGCATCTGTGGAGGCAAGGATTCGATTTCAATGCCTTCCGGCAGTCCCGAAGGCGCCGCTTCGGGCTCCTGCGCTTCGGCGAGAGCCGGTTCCGGATTCTCAAGTACCGCGCGGTCGGCCGCTTCCGAGGCCGCCAATCGCTCCTCGATCTCCAGCCTGGAAATGATGTCGTTGACGATATCCGCGCCGAGGAATTTCTCGAAATCCAGCCGCGCGAAGCGCATTTGCTGACGGGCGTCGTTCAACTGGGTCATGTTGGTGTTTAGTTGAATTTCGTATGCCGCCCTGCGTTCGATAAAACTCGCCTCGGAGGTTTCCACCGCGATCTCCTGGCTAAGTCGATTGTCAACCAGGGAAGAAGTATCGAGTTCCACGAGAATCATGCCCGCGGCTACGTCTTCCTCGGTCACCCGGTAGCCTTCCTCAATGATGCTGAGAATCTTCACACCGCTTCGGTCGCGCACCCGCGAGCGGATTTCCTGGGATTGCAGGGCTTCGAGAGCGCCGCCTTCGAGCACCGTGATATCGAGGTTGCCCCGGCGCGCGGCAAAGGTCAGGCCGTTATTCTCATCTCCAGAACCGCCACCGGCGAGCAGCAGGGTCAGGATCAGCACACCGGCGCCGGCGCCAATGCCGATCTGCAATTTCCGGTCCAGTGCCAGATAACGGTCGCGCAGCGTCGCCAGCCAGGGCTGGGCGGACGCCCTGGCGCGGTCGGCCAGCGACTTTAACTTATCGGACAGCCTTTCTTCAGCGGGGTTCATCAATACCTTCCTCCCATTGACCGGAGTCGTCAACGTAAAGCAATCCTACATCACGCCAGAACTCCAGCTTGGAAATATTGTAGTCCACGATACTTCGCACGAGGTCTGTGCGCGCGGCGGTCAGGTCGTTTTGGGAATCGACCGTGTCCTGCACATTGCCGAGTCCGAGTTCGGCCCGCAGCTCCGCTTCCTCGACGCGGCGTTCGTTGATTTCCACGCTCGCCAGATTGATGTCGTAGCCCTTGCCGGCCTCGTCCATGCGCCGCCAAGCGTCGATAACCTCCAATTTAACGTTATCCAACGCCAAAGTATATGCGCGGGTCGCCGCTTCGTAGTCGATCAGCGCGCGGCGATAGATATTGCGTTCAGCCTTGCTGTCGAGCGGCATTTCCACGTCGAGCCCGGCGCCGTATACGGCGTTGTCGAAATCAATGTCGCCGAACTCGCCGCTGCCGGAGGCCGGCACGGAAGCGCTCAGGGTAACCCCAAGCGAGGGCTCGAGCGCGTTGGCCGCCACGTCGATGCGGCGCGAGGCGTCCTGCACCCGGTCGAGTTCGATATACAGGTCGAGCCGGGTCTGAACCGACAGGTCGAGCGCCCGGTCGAGATCGAGTTCCGGGGCAGACATACCGGTTTCGGTGATCAGCGTCATCTCGTTGTCGTCGAGAATGATGGCGTCTTCGGCATTCAGCCCGATCAGGATTTTCAATGCATCGAGGCTGCGCTGGTATCGTGCGATCGAAGTCGTCCAGCGCAGATCCTGCTGCAAGGTGGCTTGTTCCAGCCGACCGACGTCCAGCAGGGTGCGCAGACCCTCGGCCTGGAAGGCGCGTTCGCGCTCCAGCGAGAGGTTGTTCGCTAGCAGGCCGGCAAAGTTGTTCTTGGCGGCTTCGCGATTGAGCAGCACGTTGTAATAACTGGAAGCCACCTGCACGGCGAAGGACTTGCGGAAGCGGGTGAAATTGCGCAATTCGTAGAGCAGGTCGCGTTCGGCCTGCAATAGCGCCTCGGTTTCTATGGCCGAGCCGAAATCCCGCAACAGCGGCTGGGTTATCGAACCGATCAGCGCGCCGGTGCTCAATTCATTGACATCGCCGCTGAGGAAGCGCCGCAGGTTGTTGGTCAGATTCAGCGCCACCGAGCCGCCTCCGCGCAAGAGATAGCGCACACCGAGGCTGGTGTCGGCCTGGTACATCTCCGAACTCGACACCGTGGCGCGCTGGGTCGGGGTATCGATTCCGGTCAGGTTTTCCATGTCCGTGACGAACTGATCGTCCATGTCCCACTGGTATTCGCCGCCGCTGTTAAAGGAAAAGATCGGTGCGTAGCGATACCGGTCGAGGGTGAGCGACAGCGCTTCGAGATAGAGCCGTTCCTTGCGCGTCTGGTAGTCCTTGCTATGGCGGAAGGCGAGGTCGAGCGCGTCGTTCAGGCTAAGGACGCTCGAATTGATCTCGCTTTCGGCGCTGTCACCGAGAAATTCAAAACTGAGGGAGTTGACCGGTAGACTATCGAGATTGGCGACTGGTTGTTCGTCCACAGCGATCTCTTCGGTCATGCCGGGCACGAGATCGGTCTTGCCGGCGATGGCGGCATAGGACTCGCTATCGGCGCTGTTTCGATAGGCGTTACCGGAACATGCCGCGAGCAGCAGCCCCGCCGCCGACAGCGCGAAACAGGTCAATCCCGGTTTGTGCATGGATTCGCTTGCTCTCGTGATTTACTCGGTTATACGCACCAGATCTTTGTATCAGTCGATGTTTGCATTCCTTCAACCGGATGTTCCCATGCCATAATCCGATGCGGGAAATATACCGGATTGGCGTCGAAATGGGGCGATCAATGAGGGAATCAATCAGTTATGCCAGCGGCGCCAGCGAGCAGCCATTGCTCGGTACGACGATCCCGCGGTTCTTTGACCGCATCGCCGCCGAACATGGGCGTCGTGAAGCCCTGGTCAGCGTGCACCAGAACATTCGTCTTACCTATTCCCAACTCGCCGAACGCGTTAACGAACTCGGCCGGGCCTTCATCGCCGCCGGCTTCGCCAAGGGCGACCGGATTGGCATCTGGTCGCCGAACAATGTCGAATGGACGCTGGTCCAGTACGCCACGGCGAAGGCCGGGCTGATACTTGTCAACATTAATCCCGCCTATCGCGTGCACGAACTGGCCTATGTGCTGGAACAGTCGGGCTGCAAGGGGCTGGTGCTTCAGAATCGTTTCAAGACTTCGGACTATGTCGCCATGCTCGGCGAAGTTTGCCCGGAACTGGAAACCGCGGCGCCGGGCGCCTTGCGTTCGGAAAAATTTCCGCAACTCAACACGGTCATCTCGACAACTGAATCGGAAACGAAGGGGATTTTCGGCTGGCGGGAATTCCTGGCTCTGGCGGACGGCTGTAGCGAGGAAGAACTCGCGGCGCGGCAGGCGAATCAGGACATGGACGATCCGATCAACATCCAGTACACCAGTGGCACCACCGGCTTTCCCAAAGGTGCAACGCTCTCGCATCACAATATTCTCAACAACGCCCGGTTCGTGGCGTCGATCATGAATTTCAGCGAGGACGACCGGCTGGTGATTCCGGTGCCGCTTTACCATTGCTTCGGTATGGTGATGGGCAATCTCGGCTGTCTTACACATGCCGCCTGCGCCATCTATCCCGAGGCGAGCTTCGAGCCGGTTTCAGTGCTGCGGACAGTGCAGGAGGAGCGGGCGACGGCGCTTTTTGGCGTGCCGACCATGTTCATCGCCGAGCTCGCGCTGCCGGATTTCGCCGATTACGATCTGAGCAGTTTGCGAACCGGCATCATGGCCGGCTCGCCGTGTCCGGTCGAGACCATGAAACAGGTCAACGAACTGATGCACATGACCGAGGTCGAGATTGCCTACGGCATGACAGAAACGAGCCCGGTCAGTTTCCAGACCAGGGTCGATTCTCCCCTCGACAAGCGCGTCAGTACCGTAGGCCTCGTGCATCCGCATCTCGAGGTCAAGATCATCGATCCTGCAACGGGCGCCATTCAGCCCACCGGCGTCATGGGCGAGTTATGCACCCGCGGCTATTCGGTGATGCTCGGCTACTGGAACAACGAGGAGGCCACCCGGGCCGCCATCGACAGTGACGGCTGGATGCACACCGGCGACACCGGGGTCATGGACGAGGCGGGATACGTCAATATCGTCGGCCGCATCAAGGACATGATCGTGCGCGGCGGCGAGAACGTCTATCCCCGGGAAATCGAGGAGTACCTGATGACCCAAGAATCTATCGAGGCGGTGCAGGTGACCGGCGTTCCCGACCTGAAATACGGCGAGGAAATCATCGCCTGGGTACAACTCAGGGACGGCGAGACCACAACGGAAGAGGACATCCGCGATTTCTGCCGCGGCCGCATCGCCCATTACAAGGTGCCGCGCTATATCCGCTTCAGCGACGACTTCCCCATGACCGTCACCGGCAAGGTGCAGAAATTCCGCATGCGCGAAATCAGCGTGGCCGAACTCGGCCTGAAAGAAATTCGCACCGCCTGAGGTCTATTTCCCGATAAGGTCCAGTTTCTGCTTGTCGGAGCGCGGCGGAATTCACACCGCGATTCCGGGCGCGAAATTGTTTTCATCGGAAATTATGCACTTCTCTCCCATTGGTCCTATGGTTTGTCTGCAAGAAACATTTTCGATTTTCAAAGGAGTACGACATGAGAGAACTTACGATGCAAGAGATGGAACAGGTAAGCGGGGGATTTTTGCTACAGGCTGCGGGTTCATGCGCCGCAGGCGCCGTCACGCAAAACAACGGTGCGCTTGGCACAATTATGGGATGTGCCGGTGGAACGGCATCGGGGCTAGCCTTCACATTGGCAGTCATGTCTGGACCGGTGGGCGCTGTGGCGTTAATTGGTGTCGGAGTCGGAATCGCGTACGCGACTTACCAAGCGCAGGAACATATCGAAGAGCTCAAGAAAAATCAGGCGCCGGGCGGATCGTAGGTAAAAACAACCGACCTGGCAGAAATTCTGGTGAGTTAAAAGCTTCAGGAGTACTTTTACCTGATTTCGGGGCCTGTCACGGATGGGCCCCAAATTTTCTATGAATGACTGCTATTTGTTGACCGTAAATTGTGCATTGGAGAGAAAATTTTGCTGATTATTGAATTTATTGAACGTTGGTCCCTATTTATTATTTTTAGCATTTCCTTTATGCCATTGAGCATTTGGAACTACGAAACTGGCGAATATCACGGCTTCTTCAGGGTAAGAACGATTTGCGGCATGCTGGCGATTTTGGTGGCGGGCGGCATGTTTTCCCTGGAGCGCGGGGAGTCCTGGAAAGAAACCATTCTGACTTTGGCGATTGGCTGCTTGTTAGTGTTCGTGATTCCCCGCATTTGGGTAGAAATTTCACACAGGAGCCGATTTGGCGTTTGGCTTTCCGCGAGTAGAGACGGAGAAAAGTAAAACAATGACTCCAGGTACTTGCCGGAGCCTTACGGCAACCGCAGCGCCACGAGTTGGCCGGGCAGGCCGCGGCGGACGCTGCCGGCTTGCATGAGCAGGTACTGAACGCCGTCGTGCATATAGGTCATCATGCCGTACTGGCCCGGTATGGGGACTTCAAGGCTCGCCAGGATTTCGCCGGTTTGCTTGTCTCTGGCATGCAACAGCGGCAGGCCGTTCGGGCCGGACTCAGCCTGGCCGCGCAAGTCTTCCGTGGTCTGCACGAGCAAGTCGCCCATCACCATCTGGATCGAATGGCCGGTGCCGCCAGTCTGCGGAGTCTCGACACCTTCGAGCAGTGGATTGTTGGCGATGTTCGGCGGCGTCTCGCCTACCGGAATGTCCCAGAGCTTTTCACCGGTATTCATGTCGTAGGCCGCCAGACCCATCAGCAAAGGTTTGTAAACCGGCAAACCCTGGATGTTGGGGAGGAACTCCCGGCCCATGCCCGGCGCCCAGGCGGCGACCGTAGTGCCCGTGGTCGGCGTGTGCCGTTCGCGCCCGCGCCAGGCTTCCTCCGAGTAGCCCGGCAGGCCGCGTTCCTCGTCGACGCCATTGGTCGGCTCCATGAAACGCGGCGCGCTGCAGGCGCGCCGGTGGGAGGCATACATGATTCCCGTGGTCGGATCGGCCACGGGCGGGTGGTAGATGTTCAGTCCGCCGACACAGCCCACATTGTTGCGGTAGTCATTCTCATGGGGCCATGGCAATGGCGGCACGTAAAGTCCGCCGACTCGAAATTCAGCCAGGATTTCCTGCGCTTGCCGCCTCAGTTCCGGAGTGTAGTCGATGATGAATTCTTCGGTGATGCCGTCGATCACGATGCGGTCAAGCGGCTCGGGACGCGTAGGATAAGGTTGCGTGGCGGCGGTGTAGTTGCCGGGCACCTGCGTCTGAAAAACCGGGCGGTCCTCGATCGGCCAGATCGGCTCGCCGGTGGCGCGGTTGAAGGCGAAGATCAGTCCCTGCTTGGTGTTCTGGATCAGCGCGGGCACCGCCTCGCCGTCAACGGTCAGATCCAGCAATATCGGCGCGGTCGGAGTATCGTAATTCCACTGGTCGCTGCGATGGATCTGGAAATGCCAGCGTCGTTCTCCGGTGGCGGCATCGAGCGCGAGCACGCTGCCGCCGAACAGGTTATGGCCGGGCCGATGACCGGCATAGGACTGCACGGTGGAAGCATTGGTGACGATGTAGACCAGACCCAGTTCCGGGTCGGCGGAAGCCGGCGCCCAGGAAGACATGTCGCCGGACCATTGCCAGGCGTCGTTTTCCCAGGTTTCGTGTCCGTACTCGCCGGGCCGCGGAATGACGTGAAACTTCCACAGGCGCTCGCCCGTGCGCAGGTCATAGCCCATGATGTCGCCGGGCACGTTTTCGATGCGCGTCTGGTCGTAACTCGGTTCGTGCCCCACCAGTACAACGGCCACGCCATTGACGACGATGGGCGGTGAGGACGCAGTGACCATGCCAAGTTCACGCGGAATGCCGTGATCCGGATCGTAGACTCCGCCTTCGAGGCGCCAGTCGATCCAGCGCTGCCAGTCGTCCACCAGCGGCGGAATCAGATCAACCACGCCAGTTTCGGAGAATTCCGCAATTCCGGTCGGCGAACCCCAGTTTCCCAGCGGCCGGCCGGTTCGGGCGTCCAGCGCCCATAGGAAGAAGGCGGGGGAGGTGTAAAGAATTACGCCGCGGCCGTCGAGTTCGGCATAGGCGACGCCCTTGCCGAAGTCTGTGCGCGGCGAACGCAGGTAGCGCATGGTTTCCGGCTCGCGGAATGTCCACAGAGTTTCGCCGGTGGCCGCGTCGATGGCCGCCACCTGCCGGCGCTGGCCGACTACGGTGTAAAGAATCCCATCGGCATACAAAGGCGTTGAGCGAAATGTGTATTCGACCCGCGGGCCGAAGTTGTCGCCGCGCCAGGACCAGGCGACTTCCAGATCGCTGAAGTTATCCGCGTTGATCTGCGTCAGGTAAGGCGAAGAACGGGTATGTCCGGCGTCGCCGCCGAGAAAGCGCCATTCGCCCTGTTCGACGCCGGTTAACTGGGCGGATGCCGGCAAGGCCGTTACCAGAGCCGCGGCCAATAGACAGAGCGCTACGCCCGAGCGCCGAATTCCGCAGTGGATGAATCTCTTGTTGTACATGGCTCTCACTCCTCGGACCGGCAGCCGCAAGAATCAGTTCCCCGCAAGGCGTTCCATCGTATCAATTTGCCGTCGCCGCGCAAGTGCGCGCCCGCCTTCAGCATGTAGGGGCGAGGCATGCCTCGCCCGTCAGTTGCACAGTTTGGGGCCGTTCGCGGGCGAGGCATGCCTCGCCCCTTGTTTGTTTAAATAGTGCTGCCGACGGCCCACTGGTGGGCCGTCGGCAGGCGGTGGCGAACCCGTATCGCCCCTCGCATGAAATGCGAATCGTAGAGTGGGACCACCGCCTTTCCAATCAAACCTGAATAGATACGCGGATCAAGACCGCAAACAAGGATAGGAGACTGGAAAGCATGAAGAAGCATAGCGCAAGATGTGTATATCCAAAAGACGACCCCGGCCCTTGCACGGTCGGCATCGACGTTTCCAAGCGTCATCTTGACGTGCGTGAACTCCCCAGCGGACGCGAGGCCCGATTCCCGAATACCAGGGAAGGCGTTCGCGCGTTTCGCACCTGGGCCTGCCCCCGCGTCGAGCGAGTGGTATACGAGTCCACCGGCTCCTACCACGTACTGTTGGAGGATATGTTGGTCGATCGGCTGCCGTTGTCGCGGATCAACCCCCAGCGAGGCAAGCGCTTTGCCGAAGCGCTGGGTTCGGTTGCGAAGACGGACCGGGCGGACGCGCTGACGCTGGCGAAGATGGGCCGGGCGCTGGCGGACGACCTGAAAGGGACGCCGGCGCGTACCCGACAGGAGAAAGATCTGGACGAGTTGCGTAGCGCGCGCGAGGCGGTAACGAAGTCGCTCACCGTGCTGAAAGGCAGGCGGGAGCACACCCGGAACCGTCTGGTTCGTCGCGAGATCGAGAAGGACATTACCCGCGCCATGCAGCAGACCGAACGCTTGGACAAAGAACTGGAGCGGCTGGTGACGGCCGACGCCGAGTTGACCCGAAACATGGCGCTGCTGGAATCAATCCCGGGCATTGGCCGCCCTACCGCTATCGGGCTGCTGGTACAGGTGCCCGAATTGGGTAGACTCAGCACCCGCGAGGCGGGAAGCCTGTTGGGCTTGGCGCCCGTGGCCGACGACTCCGGCAATAGGCACGGGAAACGGTCCATCCGCGGCGGCCGCAAACGCGCACGCACGCTGCTGTACATGCCAACGCTGGCTGCAATCCGCTGGAATCCCGTCATGCGGGAGCGACACCTGCGATTCAAACAACAGGGCAAACCCGGCAAAGTCGCGGTCACCGCAGCCATGCGAAAGATGGTGCTGATCGCGAATGCCATCGTACGGGAAGGAAAACCCTGGCAGGCAGCTCACATGCCCAAACCGGCCCATGTCGCGGGATGATGCAAACGCCTGACCAATGCAAACAGCCCGCGATCACATCCCCTAATCAACTAGCTGTCGGAGCCTGTTGCTATCCGTACACCAGAACACTTGCAAACATAGATACTACGGTCTCACAAGAATTTGAACCTGCTTAGTGCGCATCGCGTTGCCAAATTCAGGCATCGTCATCGAGCGAAAGCAATTCCGCGTTACCGCCGGTTGCAACCGTATTCACCGTAACGACCCGTTCGGTAGCGAATCGGGGCAGGTAGTTCGGGCCGCCGGCTTTCGGCCCTGTTCCGGATAGTCCGCGGCCGCCGAAAGGCTGTGAGCCCACCACGGCGCCGATCATGTTGCGATTGGCGTACACATTGCCCGCTCCCACAGCGGCGGCGGCTTGCTCCACACGCGACTGGATGCGAGTGTGAATGCCGAAGGTCAGGCCATAACCGGAACGGTCGATTTCAAGCAGAACGCTCGTGAAATCCCGCTCCTTGAAGCGAATGACATGGAGTATCGGACCGAAATGTTCCTTTTCCAGTTCACCGATGTTGTTGATACGCGCGAGGCTGGGCGCAACGAAACAACCGTTTTCGCATTCCGGGGAAAGCGCCGCCTGGTGCAATAGCCGCCCGCGCTTGCGCAGCCTGGAAATATGGGCTTGCAAGTCGCCGGCGGCGGATTCCGAAATGATTGGCCCAAGGTCGGTTTCGATTCGCGTGGGATCGCCGACGCGCAATTCGTCCATCGCGCCGCGGACCAGGGTAAGGGCCTGATCCGCGATCTCTTCCTGCAGGTACAGGGCGCGCAGGGCGGAGCAACGCTGGCCGGCGCTGAGAAAAGCGGAGCGAATCACATCGTCCGTTACCTGTTCGAGCAGGGCTGTCGAATCGACGATCATCGCGTTCTGGCCCCCGGTTTCCGCGATCAATGGCGCAATGGGACCTTCCTTGTCCGCCAGGGCCCGATTAATCCTGCGCGCGGTCTCGGTGCTGCCGGTGAAAGCGACCCCGGCGCTCAGCGGATGCCGCACCATGTGCTCGCCGACAGCGCCATCGCCGATCAGCAGATTGCAGACGGAGTCCGGCACACCCGCCGCGTGCAATAGCCGCACGGCTTCGCAGGCGATGATGGGCGTTTCCTCGGCGGGCTTGGCGACCACCGCATTGCCCGCGGCGAGGGCGGCGCAGATCTGGCCACAGAAAATCGCCAGGGGAAAATTCCACGGACTGATACATACGAATACGCCGCGCCCGTCGAGTTTCAGTTCGTTGCTTTCCCCGGTGGGGCCGGGAAGGGAAACGCCCAGCACGAATCTTTCACGGGCCTGGACGGCGTAATAACGGCAAAAATCCACGGCTTCGCGCACTTCGTCCACGGCGTCAGGAATCGTCTTGCCCGCTTCGCGGCAAAGTATCGCTACCAGTTCAGGCCGCAGCGCTTCCAGATTGTCGGCAAATCGTTCGAGCAGGTTTGCGCGAGTTTCGCCGCCGGACTTGTCCCAGTTCGGCTGCGCCGCGGCCGCGCGCCGGAAGGCGGCCTCGATATCGGCTTCGGAGCATGGCCGGACTTCGCCGAGAACATCGCCGCGGTCGGCGGGGCTTGCCACGGCGCCGGCGCCCGCTTTGTTAGCTTCCGAAACGGGCAGGGCAGTCGCGGTATATCTCCTTCGCCGTGACTTCTCGCAAGCATTTCGCAATTCAGCCAGCACGCCGTTGCTGGTCAGGTCGGCGCCGCTTGAATTCAGTCGGGGCGCGAAAACGTCTGCCGGCAGGGAAATGCGTGCATGCGCAGCGGGACTCGCCTTGCGCGACGCGGCGATCGGGTCGCGCACCAGATGCCCGGCCTCGAGCCGGGTATCGAGCAGACGATGCACGAAAGAGCTGTTGGCGCCGTTTTCGAGCAGCCTGCGCACGAGATAGGGCAACAGATCGTCGTAGTTTCCTACCGGCTCATACGTGCGAAGCGCGGGAAAGTCTCCATATTCGCGTTCGGCGGCTGCGTATAGAGCCGTGCCCATGCCATACAACCGCTGGAACTCGAAATCGCGATTGTCGCCGGCCAGATGCATGATCGCTGCTATGCTATGGGCGTTATGGGTGGCGAACTGCCCGTATAGCGTATCGGATCGCTCCAGTATCGCGGCCGCGCATACCAGCCAGGAAAGATCGGTTGCGCACTTGCGCGTAAACACCGGAAATCCCGGATAGCCATGCTCCTGGGCATGTTTGATTTCCGCGTCCCAATATGCGCCCTTCACCAGGCGTACCGGGATGCGGCGGCCATGTGTGCGGGCTAGCGCCGACAGCCAGTCGAGCACGGGCAAGGCGCGTTTGCCGTAGGCCTGTACCACGAAGCCGATTTGCGCTTCGGATTGCGCCCCCGCGGACCCTGCATTCTCAAGCAGGCGTTCGAGTACTTCCAACGACAGTTCCAGCCGGTCGGCCTCTTCCGCGTCGATGGTGATGGAAACTCCGCCTGCCGCCGCCTCCCGGCACAGATCCGCGACGATGGGAACGAGTTCATCGATGACCCGCCCGCGCTGGCTGAATTCGTAACGAGGATGCAAAGCCGACAGCTTGATTGATATGGAAGGGTCGACCACGCCGGCGTCCTTGCCCTGCCTGGCGACCGTGCGAATGGCGTGACGATATGCTCCCCGGTAACGATTCGCGGTCGAGGTGTCCCGGGCCGCCTCTCCGAGCATGTCCCAGGAATGGCGCTGCCCCGGACGACTCCGCTGCAAGGCCTTTTCGATGGTGGAGCCGACCACGAATTCGCGGCCGAGAATGCCCATTGCAGCGCGCATGGCGGTTTCCACCACGGGTTCGCCCAGGCGATGACTCAGACCGCCGAGCCAGGATTTCGGATCGCGGTTGAACTCGCGTTCCGGTTCGACCAGCTTGCTGCCGAGCATCAGCGCCCAGGTGGATGCATTCACCAGCAGTGAACCCGAATTGCCGGCATGGGCGGCCCAGTCCGCCAGTCCGATCCGATCCGCGATCAGCCGCTCGGCGGTGGCGTGATCCGGAATTCGCAGCAGGCTTTCGGCCAGGCACATCAGGGCAATGCCTTCCTTGTTACTGAGGCCGTATTCGACGAGAAAGGTATCGAGTAACGAATGATTGGCCGTATCGGCCCGCGCCGCGCGCACCAGTTGCGCCGCACGCGACTCGATCAGTTGCGCATCCTCGGCGGCATAAGGCGCAAGCCGCAGCAGGTACTCGACTATCCTGCCTTCGTCGCGGAATTTCCAGCCGGTGATCTTCCGGCGGATTGTGTCGGTTGTGGAGTCCATGATTCGCGTTCCCGGTACTATCCTGAATGCTGCCCGGATACTGACAGCACTGCCCCCTCGTGCTAGCCTTTGCGGCTGGTTTTTCGCCCTGATTGCAGTTCATGAAAAAAGGCTTGCTCATTATCGCATTACTGGCGATTTTCGGCTCGGTGGGGTACGGGCTGATCGAGTTGCGCGACGACAACGTCCGCCTGGAGGCGGACATAGCCGACTATCGGCGGCAATTGCGCGAGCAGACCGAGACTGCCGACGAGCGCAGGCAGGAAATGGCGCAACGCGCGGGCGACCTGCAACAGGAACTCGCCGAAGCCAGAAACCAGTTGGTCAATCTGAGCAATCAACTGTCGGAAACTCGCGAAATGATCAGCCCCGACTACGAGCGGCTGTTGCAGCAGGCGCGGGAAGAAGTTGCCGGAGAACAACAGACCGTGCAATCCTCCGGCGCGGCGCGGGCGATGTCGGTGGACCCTGAAACTGCGCGTGCGGTCGCGGCCGCCAGGGTGCCTGAATTGTACGGCGATTTCGTATCTGAACTCGAACTCGACCCCGACGGGCAGGAGCGGGTGATGTCCGCGCTGGTGGAGTTCGCGTCCATGCGCTCACAGATGCGCGCCGATCTGCTCTCCGGCAACCTGACTCCACAACAGGCGCTCGATCTGTTCGGCGCCGACGCCCTGAGCAGAAATCTGGCCAATCTGCTCGGCGGCGACCAACTGGCGGAATTGCAGCAATACGATAATTTTCTCAATCGCGACGCGGCGCGCCTGATTTACAACGAAACGCTGTCGCGCATGGGCGCGTCCCTAAGCGGCGACGCGCAGCAACTCGCCTTGCAGACCGTGCTCGACGAACTCTATTCGGAGGCCAACAATTTCGGCGCGCTGGTGGGCCCGGATGGCAGCATGCGGACGGCATACAACAGCCAGCTCGAAGCCTACGACCGCGCCCGGCGACAATTACAGGGCGAACTCGACCCGGAGCAGTTGAATCAGCTTGACCGATTCATCGATTCCCGCCGCAATGGCGTCGACCTTGTGCTCGAAGCCAGCGTCGACGAATCCGGCGGCCTGCGTCTGCGCAACGAACGCGTGGCGGCGGAGAATCTGCCGAACTGAAGAGCTTTCGTTCGAATTTTGACGGCAAATTCAGCTCGACCCTCCAAATGGGCCAAAGCTCCCTGCAAAACTGATAAGATTCGGACCCGAATCGCAAATGCGTCAACGGAGTAGCTCAATGACTGTTTCATCCCCTGGATTGCGGAATTTCACACTTGGCCTTGGATTGCTGGCGCTTGCCGCCTGCGGCGAACCGGCATCGGCGCCGGAATCCGGATCCGCAGCGGTGGAAACCGATGCCGCATCGCCGGGTTACACCCTTATCAACGAACCCAATCCACTTGACCGGATGGATACGCATATCTATCGCCTGGACAACGGACTGCTGGTCTATCTGACCGAGAATCACGAAGAGCCGCGCTTCTATGCGGAGATCGCCGTGCGGGCGGGCAGCAAGCATGACCCCGCCGACGCCACCGGTCTGGCGCACTACCTAGAACACTTGCTGTTCAAGGGCAATCGCAATTTCGGTTCCCTGGATTACGAGGCCGAAGCGCCGCTTCTCGAGCGCATTGTCAATTTGTACGAACAACATTTCGCGACCGAGGACCCGGAGCAGCGCGCCGCCATTTATGCGGAAATCAACGCCACCGCGCAGGAGGCCGCGCAATACGCGGCGCCGAATGAAATCGACAAGCTCTATAACAGTATGGGCGCGTCCGGTCTCAACGCGCATACCTCCAACGAGGAAACCGTCTATCGGGTGGGCCTGCCTTCCAATCGCCTGCGGCAATGGGCGGAGATCGAATCGGACCGATTCGTCAATCCGGTCTTCCGCCTGTTCCACACCGAACTCGAAACGGTCTACGAGGAAAAGAACCGCTCGCTCGACAATCGCGGTTTCATTATCTACACCGCTGTGAACGATTTGCTGTTCCCGGTTCATCCCTACGGTCAGCAGCCCACGATCGGCACCGTCGAACATCTGAAGAATCCTTCGCTGGTCTACATACAGGATTATTTCGACACCTGGTACGTGCCGAACAACATGGGCATCTTCATCAGCGGCGATATCGACATTCCCGATACCATCGAACTGATTGCCGGGAAGTTCGGCCACTGGGAGCCGCGAGAGTTGCCCGGGACCGGGCCCTGGGACGACTCGCCGCTGGACGGCGTGCGCCGTAGCACCGTGCAATATCCCGGCGAGGAACAGATACAGATCGCTTTCCCCACGGCGCCGTACGGCCACCCCGACATGGAGGCTCTCATACTGGTCGACATGATTCTTGACAATAGCACCGCCGGGCTCATCAATCTGAATCTCAACCAGCAGCAGCGGGTGGCCCAGGCGGGCTCATCCCCGGCATTCCTGAACGACGCCGGTACTCAATTGCTGTATGGCGTACCCAAGCAGGATCAGACTCTGGAGGAAGTCGAGCAATTGCTGCTCGAGCAGATCGAGATCATCAAGGCCGGCGAGTTCGAGGACTGGATCATCCCCGCCATCATCAACGATTTCGCCAAGAACGAGAAAGCCGGCCTCGAATCCAATAACGCCCGGGTCGTGCGCATGCGCGATTCCTTCATTCGCGGCGTCGACTGGGACTACCGGGTAGCGGAACTCGAGCGCATGAGCAGCCTGACCCGTGAGGACGTGGTTGCAGTCGCCAATCGTTATTTCGGCGGCGAATACGTTGCCGTGCAGCAAATCAACGCGCAGCACGAAGTGCCGCCTGTGGAAAAACCCGTTATCGATCCGGTCGAGATCGACCCTACCCGCCAGTCTGAATTCGCCGCCCGAATCCTGGCGATGGAAACCACTCCCATAGAGCCGGTATTCGTCGAGCAGGACCAGGACTACCGCATACTCGATCTCGCCGATGGCGTGCAATTGTATTACGCGCCCAATCCGCTCAATGATCTGTTCACCTTTTCCATTAGCGTCGATGCGGGTTCGGAGGAAAACGGCAGATTGAACCTGGCGGCCGCGCTCATGGATGTGGCCGGCAGCGAGTCCATGAGTAATGAGGATCTGCAAAAGGAATGGTATCGCATGGGCAGCGAGTTTGGCTTCCGGGTGGGGGAGAATTCCTCCAGCTTCAACCTGTTCGGGCTCGACGATCAGTTCGAGGACAGCCTGGCGTTGATGCTGGAACTCGTCCGGACTCCCGCTTCCGACGAAAACACCCTGACGCAATTGAAAGGCATCATCCTGAAATCCCGGGAAGACCAGAAACAGTCTCCGCCGGCCATCGCCCGGGCCTTGTACCTGTACAACCGCTATGGCGCGGAATCGCCCATGCTCGAATCGCTGACCAGCGAGGAGATCATGCAATCGGGCCTCGATGAGTTGCTGGCCTTGCCCGCTGGTCTGCTAGGTTACGAGCAGACGATTGCCTATACCGGTTCGCTGCCGCTGGAAGACGTTGCCGAAATCGTTCGCCGCCACTTGCAGCCCGACGCTGAATTGCAGGAACCGCCGGAGTACCGGTTCCGGCAAGCGCGCGAGATCGACGAGACCGAGCTCTATGTGGTCGATCAGCAAACCGCCCAGGCCCAGGTGCGGATCGAGTTTGTCGATGGAGAGTTCGACGAGAGCGACAGCGTGCTGTCTTCTTTGTACACGAGCTATTTCGGCAGCGGCATGTCAAGCGTCGTATTCCAGGAATTGCGCGAAGCGAGGGCGCTGGCGTATTCGGCTTCCGCCCGTTACGCCCAGGGCGGACGCCAGGGCGATCAGAATCTGATGCTCGGAGCCATCGGCACCCAGACCGACAAGACCGCTGACGCTCTGACCGCCTTTATCGACCTGATCGACAACATGCCCGTTTCCAGCGAACGCCTCGACGAGGCGGTAAATTCGACGCTCAACCGCTATCGAACGTCCAAGCTCAGCTTTCGGGAAGTGATTAGGGCAGTACGCTCCTGGGAGCGGCTCGGTCTCGAAGGAGACCCACGCCGGCAGCGCTATGCCGAATTGCAGCAGGTGGGCATGGACGGTCTGCTGGAATTCCAGCAGGAGCATGTCAGGGATCGGGCCAAGCTGATTTCGGTCGTCGGCGACCTTTCGGTCATCGACTTGGCGGAACTTGAACAGTTCGGCCGGGTCCAAGAGGTCCAGGTGGACGATCTGTTCGTAGACTGATGCTGATGTGAATGCGGCAAATCCAGCATTGCGCGTGCACGGGCTGCGCAAGCGCTATGGCGACGTGGCCGTCCTGCACGGCGTCGACCTCGAACTGCCCGCCGCGGCGGTGTTCGGCCTCGTCGGGCTTAACGGTTCGGGCAAGACAACTACCATCGAATGCGTCCTCGGTCTGCAAGGCTTTCAGGACGGGGAAGTGTCGGTACTCGGGCACGGTCCCGCCGAACTTTTTCGATTGCAGGGCGATGTCGTGGCAATCTTCGACAGCCCGAGCGTGCCGCCGCATCTGACCGTGCGGCAATGTCTCGAACACGCGCGCATGCTTTGTCCCTTGCCGCGGCGCAGTTGCGCCGAAGTCGAGCGCCTGCTCGGCATCGAAGGCTATACGCGTTTCCGAATCCGCCAATTATCGCTCGGCAATCGTCGGCGGGTCTCGATCGCCCAGGCCTTGCTCGGCGAACCGCGGCTGATTCTCCTCGACGAACCTTTCAACGGTCTCGATGCCGGCGGGGTCGACCAGGTGCTCGAACTGATCGGCGAACTGAACCGGGAAACCGGAGCGAGCTTCCTGCTGTCAAGTCACCAGTTGCCATACCTTGAACGCGTTTGCAGTCATGTGGGAATCTTGCAGGAGGGCCGCATAACCGCGGCGGGCGAATTGCGCGACTTGCTGGCGGATTCCGGTTCGCGCATAGTCCTCCATACCACGCAGTCCGGGCTTGCCCAACAGCTACTTGAAAACGATAGCCGCGTAACCGATCTGGAACAACTTTCGTCTACCCATCTGAAAATGCGACTGCGCGAATGGCAAAGCGAGCAACTCGTGGCGTTTCTGGTCGAAAACAAGGTGCCGGTCCGCGAGCTGATGCAGCAAAGCGCTTCGCTGGACAATCTCTTCCGTGAGTTGACCGCTGGAGGCGACGCATGAGCAACCTGCTGGCCGCGTTGCGGCTCGAGTTGTTCCTGTCGCGCTACAGTCTGGCGGCGAAAATCGTATTGCTGGCGCCGGCGCTCGTCTGTCTGGCGCGATTTCTGCTGGTCTGGCTGAATCAGGCCGGCCAGCAGGCTCGCGCCGGCCTGATCGGCGCCGATTCTTTCGAACTCGCACAGACGCAGAACGCATACGGACATTTCGTCGATGGCATGAACACCGGGCTTACCATCCTGGCTCTGTTGCTGGTTGCGCTGGCGGCGTTCGACTTCAGCAGCGAGCGCGATACCGGCTCGATCCGTCATGTGCTGATCCGCCGCGCCGGCCGCGGCAGCATCGTGCTGGCGAAATTGTTGCGATTGCACATCCTGGGCCTGCTGTCCCTGTCCCTGCTTGGCCTGGCAGCCTGGGGCGGATGCGCCCTGTTCTGGGATTTCGGTCCGGTGGTCGAAGACGGGTTCGAGTTGATCGGCGAGGACGAGATTCTCTACGAAATTCACCTGGGCCTGCTCATGGCCGTTATCCCGTTGCCGGCGGTAATCGCCTTCGGCATGCTGGTGTCGGTGGCAGCCCAGTCCGCGACCCAGGCGGTAACCCTGGCGCTGGGAGCGACCCTGGCCATGGATATCTTCAAGGCCTTGCTCGGCGAGCGCGCCTGGTATCTGTATGCGACTTTTCATCCATCTTTGCTCGATCAGTCGTATTTACGGGAAGTTTCGAGACTGGTCCGGGGATTCTCCGACGTGCTGGTGCAAGACAGTTTCTTCGTTTTTAATGAGTGGGTGCCGGCGGTCTCGCTGCTGGTATTCGCGCTAGCCGCCCTGTTTGTAGCGCGGCGGCGCAGCTTGTAGGGAAATCATGCGCTTACTGCCAATCATTCTCGCGGGTCTGACTTGCGCTTGTGCGGTTTACGAACCGGCGCGGCTCGTTCCCGCGATCAATCTCTCGCCGGAGCAACTCGCGGTCCGGCAGGGTGGCGCCGGATTATTGGTGGATTTCGGTCTTGAGGTCGCGGTCAACGAAAGCGATTCGCTTGCCGCGGTCGAAGTCTTGCCGGGTGTGCGCGTGGTGGAGGTTGCCGTAAACGGTCCGGCCGATTCAGCGGGGATTCAGGCGGGCGACGTCATTCTCGCCATCGACGATATGGAAACCAACAGTCCCGACGCAATGCTCGCCATCCAGCGAATTCCGCCTCAAGAATCGCCGTATGAGTTCAGCCTGCGGCGCGACACCACGGTACTGTCAGCCAGCGTCAATGGCCGTGAAATCACGGAAAATGCAGGTCTCCGGGAGTTGTACCGGGTCGATCCGATCGCTACCCGCGCCGGTTATCGAACCGAAATGATCGAGGTGGCAGGGGAGCCGTCCCGTGCCGGCGCCCGGGTTGTCGAACTGTTCCCTGGCAGTCCGTTGCCGGCCGCGGGCATCCGCGAAGGGCAATGGATTCTTGCGCTTGAAGGAACGGGGTTCGGTTCGGCCCAGGAACTCGTCGGCCGCCTCAATCGCGAATACGATCTCGGCAGCGAAGTCACATTCGACGTCTACGATGGCCGCGACCTGCGTCGAACAGAAGTGGAACTATGGGATCCGGGCCGGCGCATCAGCCGCATTGCGCTTGGTCCGCTTCTTCAATACCGTTCGAGCCTGAATCCTGACGCCGCCAGTCTGGATTTTCTGGATTTCTGGCTGTTTTCGGTTTACTCGTATGACCGCAGCAATGGGGAGCGATCCCATTCGTTACTTGGACTGTTCAACTTCACCTCGGGTTATGGCGAGTTGACGGAGGAAGCGCAATGAAGCGGAAAGGCTTGCTCCAGGCCGTGCTGTTCGCCACGGCGGCAGGAATCTGCGGCGCGACGGTCGCACAGAACTATACCGCTTTCGAATTGCAGCGCGAGGAAGACTGGGACGACCTGATTACCGAAGACGTCAATGGCGACGGCCTGGCCGATCTGCTGCATGCGGAATTCCGTCCGGGCATCGGCCGGGAACTGCTTGTTCATCATCAATTGCCGGATGGCGGTTTCGAATCCGAACCCGCACGGGTCGAAATCAAGAGCGAGATCATCGCCATCGGCTTCGCCGATCTGCGCCCGGAACCCGGCAAGGAATTACTGCTTTACGCCGGTGACGGCGTATATAGTCTGGCGTCCGGAACGCCGGGCTATGCCGGAAATATCCGCCAATTGTTCGCCTGGGAATTGATCGCCGCCTTGCCTGACCGGGAAGATGTGCAGTTTGTGCGCGATATTGCCGATCTCGATGGCGACGACAACGTTGATTTGCTGGTGCCCGGCTCCGATGGTTACGGCTATTTTCGCGGACTCGGCGAGGAGCGATTCGAATTGGCTGCCGTAATCCGCACCGATAATCCCGATGTGCCGGCGGCTGTACGGGACAACTTCGAAACCAATATTGCCGCGCAAGTGAGCATCGATGCCGAACAGGGCATTGTGCTCGAGTTTCGCGCCGAAACTCCGACCCGGTTCGGTGACTTCATCGAGGAATGGGATGGGCTGCCGCGACAGGCGCTGTTCCAGGCGGAACGCTGGATGCCGGGAGTGTTGGTCGCTCCGCTTGACGGTGATTCGCTGCCGGATCTGCTCTACGTAAACCAGAGCATCGACGGCCTTGGCCAGCTCAACATTCATTACCAGCAGCCCGGCAACAAGTTTCATGAGCGGGCCGACTGGACCGGCCCTCTCGACGCGAACGGCGACTGGCAATTGACACATCTCGATGGCGACGGCCGCATCGATCTGCTGCAATTGCTGGAGCAGGGCGATGGCTGGAACGCTCGACTGTATTTGAATGAGGACGGAAAATTCGATCTGAGCCGCCCCGTTCAGGTCATGCGCTTCGGCGGCTACGATCTGAGGGTCGAGGCTGTGCGCCTGCATGGCGAGCCTGCGCTTGCGGTGACGTATTATGCGGTGCCCGCACTGGAAGCGATCCGCAATACGGGAGTTCAGCGGGTAACCATGCTTTACGGCGCCGACGGCGCTAGAGCGGGCCAGTTGTTTGCCCGCCGCCCGGCGATGCGGCTTGAGGAGACTTTCTCGGTCGACAATGTGCGTGGACTTGCCGAGCCGATCACTCTCGGGCACGACCTCGATGGCGACGGCCGTTCCGACGCTCTGTATGTTACCGATCAGGGAACGCTGGCCGCCAGGCGCGTGAATGACCGATTGCAGATCGAAAGCGAGGATTTCTGGGAATACATTTCGCCGCGCTCGGTATTCGGGCTTGAGGTGGAACGGTTGAACGGGGACTCCATACCGGATCTGATTCTGCGCCACGGCGCGGCAACCACGGTACTGGTGTCAGCGCCATGAATCACCGACTGCTGGCTTTTCCGGGTTTGGTAGCTGGATGCGGGCGAGGCATGCCTCGCCCCTACTGGTTGGTTTTGCTGGTTTTATTGCCACTGGCCGCAGGGGCGAACGGCTGGAATTACGGGTCACAGGCGCTAAGCCTGCCCGCCGAAACCGAGAATCTGGTGCTGGCCGACCTGGACGGTGATGAAAGGCGCGAACTAATCGCGGTTTTCGAAGACGAACTACGCATTTACCCGCAAGGCCAGGAAGGATTCGATTTTGAACACGGATTCATGCGCCTGGAATTCGAAGCACGCGCGGTGGGCTGGGACATTGCAGCCGGATTCGATTCCAATGGCCGCGCATCGATCCTCGCCTTGCTCGACGGTGACCGCGTCCGGGCCTGGCATCTGCGCGACGGCGTCCTGAGCGAGCCCGAAACCTTGCTTACGGGCCTGGGCGGATTTCTCAGTCGCGGCGTCAATCGCCTGCATTTCGCCCGTGATGTAAACGCCGACGGCCTGATGGACCTGGTCTCTCCCGCTCCCGGCGCCCTGAACATTCACCTGCGCGTCGAAGACGGCGGATTCGGGACGGCGCTGCCCGTGGAATCGGACATGCGCGTACGCACGAACCTGAATTCCCGCGGCCTGTTCTGGCGCTCGGGTCAGGCGGTGACTATTCCCGCTTTGCGCCTGCGGGACCTGAATTCGGACGGCTTCCCCGATCTGATTTCGGAAACCGATGAAATGCTGGCCGTATACCTGGCGGACGCACAAGCGCCGGGATATTTCCCGGCCAGCGCCAGCTACAGTGTCGACATTGCCGAAATCGAAGAGCGACTGGGAGAGTTCGATGTCGACAATCTCGACTTTTCCAACCTGACCGGCGTGCTCGCGCTGACCCACGAGGAAATACTCGAAGATGTCGACGCTGACGGCATCGAAGATCTCGTATTACGCGAAGGAGGCAAGATTTCCCTGTTTACCGGTTCCGCCGAAGGCATGGACCTGGCAAGTCCGCGTCAGGTCCTGCGTTCGGGCGGCAATGTGCTCGGCAGTTTCCTGCATGACGAAAACGAGGACGGACTGAAGGATTTGTGGCTCTGGCGCGTGGAATCGATTTCCCTGGGCGATGTTTTTCTCTGGCTGGTGCTTTCAAGCGATATTGCTGTGGAAGCCTTGATCTATCCCAATGACGGTGAGGGGTTCGCCCGGCGTCCAAGCCGCAGGATTACGGTTTCGCTACAGATTCCTTCCCTGGTCGGACTTGCCGGCGACTTTCGCGATCTCAGCGAAGCCGCCGATGCGACCCGCAGCGCGGATATCGTTTCTACGGCCACAGCCCGTCTCGACGGCGAATTGGACAATCTCGACCTGCTGGTGCTGATGGACCGGCAGTTGCAGGTGTTCTTCGACAGTATCCGGCCCGAACCGCGCGAATCCGAGTTTCTGGGTGCGCTGGATTACAGCCGGGTACGAGACGATTACCGCATCGACCTGCGCGCGATGATCGACGACATCGCCGACATCGCCATCGGCGAAAACCGGCATCTGCGCGAAGTGGAAGGCAGGGCTGCAGACTTGAGCATCGATATCGGCGCGACGGCCAATGAGGGCGAAGTGTTCACGGCCAACCTCGATGGCGACGATATTGCGGATGTCCTGGTGCTCGCGCGCGACGATGCAGGCGGCATTGAGGGCATGTTGTTGCTCTCGCGTTTCGCAACGGAGAACTGACTGAGTGCAGGTTCAGTTGTGTAGGGGCGAGGCATGCCTCGCCCGCGGGCGTTGCACGGTTTCGGGGCCGCCCACGGGCGAGGCATGCCTCGCCCCTACGAGACCGTGTGCGAAATCGCACACGGTCTGTTCCGCCCGTCAGGGATTGTTGCTACTCTGGCAAGGAGCGGGACCGATCCGAAAATCCTGCCCGTTCCGGCAGGAGCCGGCCCCCGCGGGGAGGGCATCGTGAGAAAAGCCGTCTGGATTTCCTTCTTCGTTGCACTGGTCGTGGTCAACGTGCTGGCGGAGGCGATGAATTATTTCGCCGACGTCCAGGTCGCCATGTTCTACCGCCTCACGTTTGTTCTCAGTATTACCGTGGTCGCCGCCATTTTTGCCGGGACGACCCTGCTGGTGAGCAAGCTCGGCGCGGAGCGTCCCTTGTCCGGCCAATTCAGACCCAGGGAAGTGCTTGCCTGTCTGGAAATGAAGAAAGTGCGATGTACTGACGGCGCCGTGGCCGGTCTGCTTGGCATTCAGCCGCAGGATCTCGGGCGCATTCTGGGCCCGAAGCGCCCGGCCTCTTCCTGGGTAGTGTCCAAATCGACGCATCGGCCTACGGGATTCAATCAGGATGAATTGCATCCCGACCTGTTTCGCAACGAGAGGATAATCGACAGCCCGGAAGACCTGAAGCAGTTCATTTACGACTGTCGCAACTGAATCGTTTGCATCGAAAAGTTTTTTATCGGTGTAAACTCTGGCTGCCGGGATCGAAAAGGACCGACGCTTGTCAGCCCGTATTCTCCAATGCATAGCCTTGATGGCGGCGCTTGCCGGCTGCAGCGATGAGTTGAGCCGGGCGCGGCCCTACGTTTTAACCACCGCCACCACGGGAGGGGTTTTCTATCCCGTGGGAGTGGCCATCGCCACCATCGCCCACGCGGAATTATCCGAAACCGAGAATATCTCGATGACGGCGATCAGTTCTGCCGGATCGATGGAAAATCTCAAACTGCTGCGTGACAACCAGGCCCAGTTCGCGATCCTGCAAGGCCCGTTCGGCGCCTGGTCGTGGACCGGCGAGGGACCGGTGCGCGAGCCGCAGTCCCACATCCGCTCCGTAAGTGCTCTATGGAAAAACGTCGAGCATTTCGTGCTGTTGACCGAACTCGTCACTACCGGCGGCATCATGGATCTCGACAATCTCGACGGCGAGCGCTATGTGCTCGGGGCGCGTAACTCCGGCGCCGAACAGACCGGCCGTTTCATCCTCGAAACCCTGGGCGTCGACTACGAAGACAAGTTCAATCTGGCTTACATGGGTTATGGGCCGACCGTAGGCGCCATTCAGGACGGCAATATAGTCGGTATGAACATTCCCGCCGGCGCACCGGTAAGTTCAATCACCCAGGCCTACGCCCTCATGGGCGAGCGCATAACGGTATTGAACTGGTCCCAGCAAGCGCTGGACCTGATCAACGACCGCTATCCCCTCTGGGACTGGTACGATTTCCCGCCGCTGACCTATCCGAACCAGACCGAACCGGTGCGCACGGTAGCCTCGCCCAATGTGCTCGTTACCCGGGTCGACATTCCGGAAGAGGCGGTCTACCGGATCACTCGCGTGATCTGGGAGAATCTCGCCACCTTGCAGGAAATACACGGCGCCACTCGGGACATGCGCCCCGAAATCGCGATCGCGGGTCTGGGCGCGCCACTGCACGCGGGCGCTTTGCGTTATTATCGGGAAGTTGGACTGGAAATACCTGACCGGCTGTTGCTGGAAGAACCTTCGATCAGCGCCACCACTGCAACGGAGCCCGACATCGACCCATGAATTCAACGCCGTTGCGCTGGGCCGCCTTCTTTTTCGCTCTTTTCCACATTTACTGCAATGTGTTCGCCAGCATTTCCGAACTATGGCTGTCCGCCATCCACTTCGGTGGATTTGTCGCGATCTGCGCATTAATGGCCAACGAGGCCACGCATCTGACCCGTAAATCGCCGGCTTACTGGCTCAACATCGGCCTGGCATTGCTGGCAGTGACGACTGCGAGCTACCTGATTCTTTTCGAGAATGCGCTGTACGCAAGGGAAACCGAATACATAGTGAGCGACTACGTTTTCTCGATCATCGCCATTGGTCTGGCCATCGAGTTCACGCGCCGCACAACCGGCTGGTTCATGCCGGTGCTGATCGCCATCAGCCTGTCCTACATCCTGTTTCTTGGGCGATACATCGGCGGAGTCTTCGCATTTCCGGGGCTCAACCTGGAGACGGTGCTGTATCGCAGCTTTTTCACGAGCGAAGGCATGTTCGGGCTCACTGCCCAGATTTCGTCGACCTTCGTCTTCATGTTCATCATTTTCGGCTCCTTTCTGCTCAAGTCCGGCGCGGGAGATTTCATTGTGCGCCTGGCCCAATGCCTCGCGGGGCGTTTTACCGGCGGAGCGGGACTGGTCGCGGTGATCGGTTCGGGCCTGATGGGCTCGGTTTCGGGTTCGGCAGTGGCGAATACCGTGTCCACGGGCGTCATCACCATTCCCATGATGCGCAAATCGGGTTTCCAGCCCCGCTTCGCGGCAGGCGTGGAAGCGGCCTCGTCAACCGGCGGAGCGCTGATGCCGCCGGTCATGGGGGCCGGCGCCTTCGTGCTCGCCAGTTATACCCAGATTCCCTATCTGACCGTGATTGGCGCTTCGATCCTGCCCGCCTTGCTGTATTTCCTCACGGTTTCCTTTTTCGTGCGGATCGAGGCGAAACGCGTGGGGCTTACGCCGGTGCTGGCCAGGGATGCAGAGAAAGTAACCACCGTGCTCAGGGAAGGCTGGCATTTCATGATCCCGATCGCGACGCTGGTGGGATTCCTGGTCAGCGGCCGCACGCCAACGACTTCGGCGGCGTTCGCCACGATCAGCGTGATCCTGGCGTCATGGATATCCCCCCGGAAAATGCTGCTTTCGGATATCTTCGAGGCCGTGGTCAACGGTGTGAAGACGATGGTCTCAACCGCGCTGCTGCTCGTGGCGGTCGGCATCATCATCAATGTCGTAACGACCACGGGTGTAGGTAACGCCTTTTCGCTGATGATCGCCGACTGGGCCGGCGGTTCGCTGCTGATCACCCTGGTGCTGGTCGCGCTGGCTTCCCTGGTGCTCGGAATGGGCTTGCCCGTAACCGCTTCCTATATCGTGCTCGCGACCTTGTCGGCGCCGCTGATTTTCGACCTGGTAAGCCAGGCGGAATTACTGGAAGCGCTACAAACTCCTGATTTACCTTCGAATGTAGCCGCCACAATCGGCCTGTTCGGCGGCGATGCAGCGGTTGCCCTGCAGGAAATGCCCTTGCAGATGAAGCAATTGATCCGCGCGGAAATGCTGCCGGCGGATCTGCTCATGGGCATGTTGCTGAGCGCACACCTGATCATTTTCTGGCTTTCCCAGGACAGTAACGTAACGCCGCCGGTTTGCCTGGTTTCGTTTGCCGCCGCGGGAATCGCGGGCACACGTCCGATGGCCACCGGATTCACGAGCTGGAAGATCGCCAAGGGGCTGTATCTGATTCCGGTGCTGTTTGCGTATTCGCCCCTGATCTCGGGGACGTTCGCGGAACGTTTCGAAGTTTTCATCTGGGCCGTTCCGGGACTTTATTCTCTCGCCGGGCTCTTGCAATGGCATCTGGAAAAACCGATCAACGCGGTAATCGCGATATTGCTTGCCGTGAGCGCGGCCTTGCTTTTGTGGATGCCATTGCCGATTTATTTTCACGCGGCAGGCGCAGCCCTGCTTGTCGGCATAGTGGTCTGGCAGCGTTCGTTCGCGCCCCAAACATTAACGGAAGTTGAGGAGGCTCCATGAGTTCTCGCAAAGCAAGGCAGATTCAAATGGTCAGCCGCCCGGCAGGCATGCCTGGGCACGAGCATTTCAATATGGTGGAAGTCGAACTGCCGGCGCCTTCGGCGGGGGAAGTGCTGGTGGAAAACCGCTACATGTCGGTGGACCCCTATATGCGCGGCCGCATGCGCGCCGAAGGCGTATACGCTGCGTCTTATCAACTGAACGCTCCTCTGTATGGCGGCGCCGTAGGCGAAGTGATCGAATCCGGAGACGAGAACCTGCAGCCCGGCGATATCGTCCTCAGCCAGGGCGCCTGGCAGGACCGCCTGCTTGTCAAAGCCTCTCGCGTGCTACGACTGGAGCCCTTCGACCGCGAGCGCATGTCTCTTTATCTGGGAACATTGGGCATGCCAGGAATGACCGCTTACGTTGGCCTGAACCGATTCGGCGAGCCGAAAAAGGGCGAGACCGTATTCGTCTCGGCTGCCTCGGGCGCGGTCGGCGCCAATGTCTGCCAGATCGCGAAAATGAAAGGCTGTCGAGTCATCGGCAGCGTCGGCAGCGACGCCAAGGCCGAATACCTCAGGGAAGAATGCGGAGTCGACAGCACCATCAACTACCGGACCTGCGGCGATCTGACGGATGCCTTGCGCGCTGCCGCCCCGGATGGCGTCGACGTCTACTTCGAAAACGTCGGCGGCGAACATCTGCAGGCCGCGCTCAACGCCATGAACCCCTTCGGGCGCATTGTCGCCTGCGGCATGATCTCGACCTACAACAACGCCGAGCCCGTGCCCGGCCCCAACAACCTGATGCTGATCGTCGGCAAGAAGGTCCGCATCAACGGCTTCATCGTTTTCGACCACAATGACATGCGCGAAGCTTTTCTCGAGGACATGACCGAATGGATCGAGTCCGGCCGCATCCACACTCGCGAAACCGTAGTTGAAGGTCTCGAAAACGCCGTCGACGCCTTCCTCGCCCTCTTCTCAGGCGACAACTTCGGCAAGATGGTAGTGAAGTTATGAAATTTATCTCGCGCAAAAGGGAGCAGTAGTGACTTGCAAGAAATGATGGCAGGTGGCGATATGACATTCAACAATCGAGCAAATTGGGCCGCCGTATACTTCCAGAAGGCAGGCTTGGCGGAACGAGTTCGACGGGGAGTGTATCGGCTTAGCCAAGACGGAAGACAATTGCTTGAAAGCCAGCCCAATCGAGTTGAATACGGAACCCTTAGGCAATATCCAAGCTACGTAGAGTGGGAAAAAAATGGGCTGCAGTATTCGCTGAGAATAACTTCGGGCGCTTAGCATTCCAATTACGAAAGGACTTCCCAGCAATTCAGATCACTGAGTCTCATCCGAAAGCATTGCTCAAGGCTTGTTACTACGATGAATGGGAGAATTTCGCCAACAAATTTAAGATTCCTTCTTGTTCTTGGCGAAATGAACACGAACGGGATGCCATACTCGCCGCGATTTGTGCCAGAGAAGGATTTCAAAAAAGATGGAAAACCGACCTTTCCCAAGATCGCTATTTAACTGAACAAAATCCAATGGAGTATTGGCTTGCTCCAATACACTATTATTGGCCTAGAGAGGCGAAATAACTTCCGTCCTCGTATTCTTGATTAGACAATTAGGCCAGATTATTCTCTGCAAATTGATGCTCGATAAACTTTGAGGATACTGCCATTTTTTTGCTAGTAAGCTTATGGCCATTCAATCAATTTTAGTTCCTTTAGCCTGATCGACATTGCAGTTTTTGATACTCGGAATGTTTGCAAAAGCGAGGGATAGTGAACTCCAAGAACTTGTGCTAGAAATTGAGGCTCTAGCAACTCAAGCGGGTTACCACTAAATGTTGGGTGCAGAAAATCCGCGGAGCGAAAAATCTCAATTTGCAGCTTTCTGACTTGTTCTTCAATTCGATGTCTGTTCATGGCAACAAAAATACCATATATAGTAGGAGAAATGTGATTCTTACCACAATATATAGTAATGTGCCACCAAATTGGCGGAGGATTTTTTTGCGGCACTGTAATGCCGCTAGTGTGCTCTTAGTCGAGTTAAAACTTATTAACCTTGTAAATCTGGAGTAATAGTCCATAATTGCAAGGATGATTAAACGTCGATTGTACGCTCGGCTGCGCTATCTGCTGGGAGAGTTTCCGGCGGTGGTTCTGCTCGGCCCGCGTCAGGTGGGCAAGACTACCTTGGCTCATCAGATTGCCGCTGGGCTGGATTCGGTTTACCTCGATCTGGAAACTCCGTCGCAACTCGCGAAACTTGCGGACCCGGAATTGTACTTGGCGGATCACCGGGCGCGATTGGTCATTCTGGACGAAGTACACCGGGCGCCGGAAATGTTTCAAATTTTGCGAGGGAATATCGATCAGGGTCGGCGCGAGGGGCGGAGGAGCGGCAGGTTTCTGCTGCTTGGTTCGGCATCCATGGATCTGTTGCGACAGAGCGGTGAGTCGTTGGCGGGGCGAATTGCCTATCTTGAGCTCAATCCACTCGACCTGCTGGAGGTCGAATCCGCCTCACAAGATCGCTTGTGGATTCGCGGGGGCTTTCCAGATAGTTACCTGGCCAGGAGCGAAGAACTCAGTTTCGAGTGGCGGGAAAACTTCATTCGCACTTATCTTGAGCGCGATGTTCCCCAGTTGGGACCTCGCATCCCCGCAGAAACCCTGCGCCGATTCTGGATAATGCTCGCCCACTGTCAAGGCAGTCCACTTAATGCCGCCATGATCGCGCGGTCACTCGGTGTCGATGGCAAGACTGTCGCCGGATATCTGGATCTCATGGTTGATTTGTTGCTGGTGCGACGCTTACGGCCCTGGCATGCGAACACCGGCAAGCGCCTGAGAAAATCTCCCAAAGTCTACGTTCGCGATAGCGGTGTGCTTCATGCCCTGCTGAATCTAAACACCAGGGAAGATGTCCTCGGACATCCGGTTGCCGGTCATGGTTGGGAGGGTTTTGTAATTGAAAATCTGCTTGCCGTCGCTCCTGCTCGAAGCGATGCAAGCTATTACCGGGCCGCCGGAGGCGCTGAAATCGATCTTGTGCTGACGCTTCCAGGGCGCCGACCGTGGGCAATCGAAATCAAGCGTCGATTGGACCCGAAACCCTCCAAGGGCTTCTATTCTGCTTGCGAGGATATAGCTCCGGAAGCCCGATTTATCGTGTATCCCGGTTCCGAACGATTCAAGGTGTCAAAGAGTGTCGAGGCAATCAGCCCTGAGCAGTTGCTTGGAGAAATCGCCGGGCTGTCTTAACTCTAACGCATCCCGCCATTCGCAAGGACTATTTCGATTAGCTTGAGAAGCAACAGCGTGGAACGCCTGATCTCTCCGGCTGGCTGGAATGGTTCCTCGGCTGCCTCGGACGCGCAGTCGAGGCATCGGAAAAGTCGTTGTCAAGAGTGCTGTACAAAGCGCGTCTTTGGGAAACAATCAACGAAAATCCCATCAATAGTCGCCAGCGCCATGTCATCAACCAAATGCTGGAAGATGATTTCGTCGGTTACATTAACACTTCGAAATACGCCAGCCTGACGAAATGCTCAAAGGACACGGCTCTCCGGGATATCCAGGGCCTGAAAGCCCGGGAAATTTTCCTTCAAAATCCCGGCGGCGGACGCAGCACGAGCTACCGCTTGCCTGATACTCGAAAACATGAAGTGTCGAAGTAAGAGGAGCACCACTCAGATCAGAACGGAGTGGTGATACAGCGGCCTAGGCCGCGAGCGTTCTTAAGACAAGTTCTGGATTCGCCCGAATCAAACGCAGATAGTTGGTTGCCGCTGCATCGGGTTTGCGTTTGCCCTGTTCCCACCCCTTGATCGTGTCGGTGCTGAGTTGAAACGAACGAGCAAACGAGGCTTGGGACATATTCACACTGGCTCGAATCGCCTTGATTTGTGCTGGCGTGAGCACTACGTAAACGGATTTCGGTGTTGAGGTGCCCTTCGCCACCTTAACTGCTTCTCTCAGATTGGCATCCAATTCCGTAAACAATTTGTCGTCCATCACATGTCTCCTACCCGAATTCGTCGATGATTACGTCGACGTGTCTTTTAAGTTGCGTCCTCTGTATGTCCGTCAGGTTTTCCTGGCTAGCCTTCACATAAATCAGCAACAGCAGAATCGGCTTATCCTGATTGTGATAGTAGTAAATCACTCGGGCTCCACCGCTCTTGCCTTGACCTGAGCGCGCGATACGCACTTTTCGAAGCCCACCGGTACCCTTGATAATCCGGCCGGACTTCGGTGCCCTGGCCAAAAAATCAAGCATATTGTCAAAGCCGCTAGCACCCAGCAGTTTGCGGGCCTTGGTCTCGAATGTGCCAATCGGAACCAGCGCCTGCATCAGCTATGACCCAATGAGTCACACTGTAGTTCAATGAACTCCACTCTGTCAACTCCAATCCGAATTTTGACGTTGATCTCCGCAAACAGATAATTTCTTTATTAGTCGCCCCTCAGATCCTCGAAGGCCTGGTTCTGGGAGAGGTAGGTGCCGCCGCTCAGGCGGGTGAAGAAATGGGTGCCTTCGAGGATCTTCATGATCGGCACCTTGACTTCTGACAAGTGCAGGGAGATGCCGGAATCGGTCAGCACGTCGTTGATGTTCTCGAGGGTTTCCAGGGCGCTCAAGTCGATATCGTTTACCGCCGGGCACATCAGCACCACGTGTTTGAGGCCGGGACGCTCGGCGACGAGGCGAAACACCAGGCTTTCGAGATAGCGGGTGTTGGGAAAATACAGCGCTTCGTCTATGCGCAAGGTAAGCAGATTCTCGCTCGTTTCCACCTGGTAGTGCTTTACATTGCGGAAATGCTCGGTGCCCGGTACGCGGCCGACCACGGCGACGTGGGGGCGCGAGGTCTTGTAGAGATGCATCAGGACGGCGGTGAGTACGCCGGCGCCGATGCCGGCTTCGGCGCCCAGGGTCAAGGTGACGATCAGGGTGACGGCGACCGCAAAGAACTCTCCACGTGAGTGACGCCAGGATTTTTTGAGAATCGATAAATCAAACAGGGCGTATACGGCAACCACGATGACCGCAGCCAGACAGACCTTGGGCAGCCAGTACAGCACAGGCGTCAGGAACAGCAACACCAGCATGATAATAACGGCGGCATAGAAACCCGCGGCGGGAGTGGCGGCGCCGGCCTCGAAGTTGACCAGGGAACGTGAGAAGCCGCCGGCCACAGGCATGCCGCCGCTGAAAGAAGTGACCAGATTCGCGGCGCCGAGACCGGTCAATTCCTGATTCGGTTCGATAGTCTGGCGTCTGCGAACCGCCAGGGCCTGCGCGACCGAAATCGATTCCACATAGCAGACAATGGCCAGCGGCAGGGCGGAAAGGAAAAGGCTTGCAAGTAGCGACAGCGAAAAATCCGGTATGGTGAATGCCGGCAGGCCGGATGGTATCTCGCCCAGGACTTCTACCCCCGCCTGTTCAAGATCGAACAACCAACTCAGCAAGATTGCCAACGCCGCCAGAGCTATCGGTCCGGCTCGCGAGAGCGATCGGGCCACTGCACGGCGGATCCCCATCAGAATGAACAAACGGGTGAGCTTGGCCCGGCAAATCACCAGGAATGCAATTGCCCCCAGTCCCAATGCCAATGTGAGCAGATGCGTACCGGCAATATTGGCAATCAGTGAGGCAAACAGTTCCATTGCATTGCTGCCGGAGACCGGTACGGCGAACAACAATCCCGTCTGGCTCAAGGCGATCAGGAGAGCCGAGGCGGTAACGAAAGCGACGAGCACCGGCCGCGGAATGAAGTTGGATACGAAACCGAGCCGAAATATCCCGGCCAGCAGCAGGATGGCGCCGGTCATGAAGGAAAGCGTGAGCGCCGCCGCCGCGTATTCTTCCGGCGTATCCAGCGGCAGCCGCGATAGGGCGGCGGCGGTCATCAGCGACAGTATCGCCACTGGGCCGACGGAAAGGGTGCGGCTGCTACCGAACAGCGCATAGATCGTGAGCCCGGACATCGCGGCGTAAAGCCCCGCATGAGCCGGCACACCCGCCACCAGCGCCAGGCCAAGCGCCTGTGGAATCAGCATGACAGCGACGACGACGGCCGCGATGGCGTCATTGCGCAAGTGCTTGAGTCGATAGACTCGCGCCCAGACCAGGGCCGGAAGCCAGCTCACCCTTGTTCCAGCAAATTTCGCAGGTCGATGATTGCCGCGTTGGCGCGGGAAATATAGTTCGCCATGGTCAGCGAGTGATTGGCGAACGTGCCGAATCCGGAGCCGTTCAGGATTACCGGAAAGTACACGGCGCCCTGGCTGGCTTCGAGTTCGCGAATGATCTGACGCAGACTTGCGCCCGCGTTCTTGTCTTCGATCACCGACTCGAAGTCGACCTCCACTGCCCGCAGGAAGTGCATCAGCGCCCAGGTGGCGCCGCGGGCTTCATAGAAGATATCGTCGATTTCGAGCCAGGGAGTCTGTACCTGGATTTCGGAATCGGCGGGAGTCGATTGGGTCGCGGCAGGCTCCCCGGCGGTGTCGGTATTGACCCGGTTCTGGCGGACGCTTGCGCTCAGTCGCTGGGAAAGACTGCCGAGCCGGGTCTCCACGTCTTCCAGCCAGGTCGCGAGATTGTCGGCGCGGGCGAAGAACTGGGCATCGGCGTTATTCGGATCGGAAATCCTGGCCAGGTAGGAATACAGGCTGTCGACGGCCTCCCGGTAGACGTTCTCGGTGGCGGGAAAGATCCAGCTATCGTTGTCGAAGTGAAAATTCGGCTCGGCGATTATCAGGTCGGGATCTTCCGTCGACTGGGACTGGGAGCGGCTGAAACTTTCGCGCATCGCCCGGGACAGATCGCGAACCTGGACCAGGGCGCCGAACTCCCAGTTGGGAATATTGTCCAGGTAGATTCCCGGCGGCGTGATGTCGTTGGTGAGATAGCCGCCGGGCTTGTCCAGCAAGGCCTCGGCGACGCGAATCATCGCGGCTGTAGTAGCCGCGCCGGTTACGGAATCGTTGCCGCTTGCCGCGAGCTTTTCAGCGGTGTTCAGGCGCACCGAGAAGGGGTCGGGCTCCCAGCTCCAGAGAATACCGAGGGTCAGAACGAAAATGACGAGCGCAGCGCCTCCCCAGAGTACGATCCATCGCGCGAGTCCGCCTCCGCCAGGCCATCTGACGCGGGCGCGAATCTCGCTCCATTTCTGTTTGAACCAGCCGCCCATGAATTGCAGTGTACATCAAAAGGCTTGCGCCTGAGCCCTGCGCATCGACGATCAGGAATCGGGCATTCTTAGCCTGATCAGGGTAACGCCCGAAATCTCGATATTGCCGCGCAGCCGATAGCCGGCCACCGATTCGCGCATGGCCGAGTATATCCAGCGCGCGAGTTCGTCATCAGGCGCTGTGATGAGCACGAATGCGTCGGATTCTCTCGCCTGCTCGGCTATACCGGCCAGGGTTGCGCGGATCGCGCTGTCCTGGCGGCGCAGGGCTCGTTCCTCCAATGGGAAAAACAAATCTCCCGAGTTACGCTCGGCGTCGAGCGACTCGCGGGCGGGCGCGATGCCCGGATGGGAGGCGTCGATTGTCTCCGCCCGCCCCAGCAGCCGGTCGGCATTGATGAAATTTCCGCGATTGGCCGCATCCAGCGCCAGTTCGAGATAGCGCTCGACGATGCCTTGCATTCCTTCAAGGGCGATTTCGTTGTCTGGCTGCAATTGCAGTACTTCGTAGAAATATTCGTAGGCATTGTCGAATCGCGGCTCAAGCAGCCGGTCGTCGTCGAGAGCCTGCAGACCGGAGAAAAGAAGGTCGGCGATCAGCCGTTGCAAATTCGACGGAATTTCTTCGACAGCGGGTTCTTCTCTCGGAATCGTGCGCATATCCGGCAGTCCGGGAGAATCCGCGGCCGGCGGCTCGGGCGGCGGGGCTTGCAACTGGCAAGCCGGGAGCAGAACGACGATCAGCAGGCAGAATTTTGATGAAATTCGCATGTCGGTATCTTAAGCCAGCAACTCGGACCAGGGTATGAAAACGAGACGATCTCCCGGCTCGACCGTGGTATGGGGGGGCACCACAAACAGTCCGCTCGATTGGCTCAACGAGGAACCGGCGCCCGAACTCTGGTTGTCGAAGGGCCGCACCTTTTCCTTTCCTTCGGCGTCGACTTCGATAGCCACGCGCAGGTATTCCTGACGGTCTCCACTCCGCGGGCTGGAAAACCCTGCCGGCAGTCTGTAACCGGCGGGAGCGGCGGCTTCCGCTCCCATCATGCGAAACAGCGCCGGCCGTACGATGAGGCAACAAGTGATGAAGGCGGATACCGGATTTCCCGGCAGACCAAAAAACGCAGTCTGTCCGACCTTGCCGTAGGCGAGAGGCTTGCCGGGCTTGATGGCGAGTTTCCAGAGACGCAATTCTCCCGCGCTTTCCACGGCCGCCCGCACGTGGTCCTCTTCGCCGACGGACACGCCCCCGGTGGTAATGATGCAATCCGCGCCGGCGGCGGCATCAAGCAGCACCTGCCGCGTGGTCTCGAAATCGTCGTCGGCGATGCCCTGATTCTCTACAGTAACCGGCATGTTCTGCAGCAGGCTGGCCAGCGCGAAATAGTTGCTGTTGTATATCTGTCCCGGCAGCAGGGGCTTGCCGGGCGCCGCCAGTTCATTGCCGGTCGGTAGCAGGGCGACTCGCAGCTTCCGGCGTACTGTCGCTCTAGACAATCCGGTCGAAGCGAGTGTGCCGATATCCTGGGGTTGCAGGCGATGACCGGCGCGAAACAACAAATCGCCGGCCCGCACGGCGTCTCCCGCCACGCGCACATGCTCTCCCGGCGCTACCGGCTTGAGTACGGTAACCTGGCCCTCGCCGGCACGGCAGTTCTCCTGAATCGCAATTGCGTCGGCGCCTTCCGGCAGCGCGGCGCCGGTGAAGATGCGCGCCGCTTCTCCCGTGGGCAAGACACCGCCGATCTGGCCTGCGGTGATGCGGCAGTTAACCGGCAGGCATACCGGCGCAGCTTGCACATCGCTGGCGCGCACGGCGTATCCGTCCATCGCGCTGTTGGCGAACGGCGGAACATCCATGCCGGATTGTACGTCCCGCGCCAGGATTCTGCCCCGGGCGGAAAGCAGATCTGCGGTTTCAGTGCCGCTGATTCGCGGCACGTCGCCCCAGATCAGCCCGCAAGCGGTATCCACCGGAGTCAATGCGCCGCCGGGAACTGCATTCATGGGTTGCACATCCGCGCCACTTCAGGCTGCGGCCTTTTTCGCCGGATCGTACAGGGACTGAACGGTTTTCTTCAGTTGTTCTTCCCAGTTCTTTGCCTTGATTCCGAAAGTGTCAAAAAGCTTCTTGCCGGACATTGTCGAATTCAGGATTTCCGGCGCTCGTACCGGCTTTTCGGTCAGATTTACGCGGTCCAGCAGAGCGTAGATATCCGCGTCATGAGCGGCCGCGCATTCAAGCGTGAGCATAGCCACTTCCTTCTCCCATGACGGCGTCAAGCCGCAGAAATGATAGGCGCCCCAGACATTGGCCTCACAGTCCACCTGTTGGCATACGGCCAGGATCGCAGTGGCCAGATCCTCTGTGCTTGTCGGGCTCAGCCGCCGCCGCCAGACGTCGATTTCTCCTTCGTGACGTTTGATGGAGCGAATCCAGGACTTGATCAGCCCGCACTTGTGTGGCCCGAACAGCCAGCCGGGCCGCAACAGAATATGCTCGGGCAAGTCCTGTACATACTTTTCGCCTTCCAGGGAACATTGACCGTAGACGCCTGCCGGCTCTGGCTCATCATGCTCGCTGTATGCGAGTTTCTTGTCGCCGGCGAAAACATAACTGCTGGACAGGTGCATCATGGGAATTTTCAGACGGCCGCAGACTTCCGCCAGCACTCCCGGCAATTCCGCATTAATCGCGCAACAGCGCTCTTCCATGAACTGGGCGCGTTTCAGAGCGCTGTGATTGCCGGAAATGAAATCCGCCAGGTTGATCAGTTGCGTGGGTTCGTATTCACCGATCATCGCGGCGATCGTCGACGCGTTGTCCGGAGTGAAATGCTTCTCCGCCGGCGCCAGGAACGAAATCTTGCGTTTGCGCAAGACTTCGGTCAGGGCTTTTCCGGTAGGGCTTCTGGCGCCAACGAGGAATAACTTCATGGAATGACGAAGGCGTATCCGTGTACCAGTGATGAATCTTTGATCAGAACGGGATGTCGTCGTCGTCGAAGTTGTCGAAGCCGGACGATTCGGTCTGGGCTGCCGCGGCCTTGGCCTGCTGACCGCCACCGTCTCCGCCGGTGCTCGACTGAGGCTGCCGCTGTTCGAATGAGCCTCCGCCGCCGCCCGCGTCACCGCGCGAATCGAGCATCGTCATTTCGTTGGCTACGACCTCGGTGGAGTAGCGTTTGATTCCTTCCTGTTCATAAGAGCGGGTCTGCAGACGACCCTCCACGTAAACTTTTGAGCCTTTTTTCAGGTATTGCTCGACAATCTCGGCCAACTTGCGAAAAAACACCACACGGTGCCATTCGGTGCGTTCCTGCCGTTCACCGGTATTGCGATCATTCCAGTAATCCGTGGTTGCAATCGTCACATTGGCGATTGCAACTCCATCGGGTGTGTAGCGAATTTCGGGATCCCTTCCGAGATTTCCGATAAGTATTACCTTGTTTACTCCGCGACCTGCCACATCTACCTCCTACATTCAGTTACCGGGTTAATTCGTCCTGTCTCAAGTCTATACCATTGAATGAAACCCCGCTTAATTTCAGTTCAATCTTTTTGGGGGACTCACAAAGATCCATTGACACCGCGTTCTTGAGCGGGCGAGGCATGCCTCGCCCCTACCTGGTCGGGAACGATTGCGCCACACCCGTTTACGTATTATGTAGGGGCGACGCATGCCTCGCCCCTACCTGGTCGGGAACGTTTGCGCCACACCCGTTTAGGTTTTATGTAGGGGCGACGCATGCGTCGCCCGCGGGTGTCGTGCGATTTTCGTGACATTCATGGGCGAGGCATGCCTCGCCCCTACCTGGTCGGGAACGATTGCGCCACACCCGTTTACGTATTATGTAGGGGCGACGCATGCGTCGCCCGCGGGTGTCGTGCGATTTTCGTGACATTCATGGGCAAGGCATTCCTCGCCCTTACAGCGATATCCGGGTATGGATCGATTGCGTTCCTGCCAACCAAAGTCAAGTAATCTATATTTGCCCGATGAGGGAGCTTGGCGGATAATTGACCGTTTAATTCCGCAGCCGGAAAATCCATGGATTCCATTTTCGTCAAGGGCGCCCGCACCCACAATCTGAAGAATATCGATCTCACCATTCCCAGGGACAAACTGGTGGTGATCACCGGGCTCTCCGGTTCCGGCAAATCCTCGCTCGCCTTCGATACCTTGTACGCCGAAGGGCAGCGGCGCTACGTCGAATCACTGTCGACCTACGCCAGGCAGTTCCTGTCGATGATGGAGAAGCCAGACGTCGATCATATCGACGGGCTCTCCCCCGCGATTTCCATCGAACAAAAATCAACCTCCCACAATCCGCGCTCCACCGTAGGCACGATCACCGAAATCTACGATTATTTGCGACTGCTGTTTGCCCGCGCCGGTGAACCTTTCTGCCCGGAACACAAGGTCAAGCTCGAAGCCCAGACCGTCAGCCAGATGGTCGATCAGGTGCTCGCCCTGCCGGAAGGCACGAGAGTGATGCTGCTGGCGCCCGTGGTGCGCGAACGCAAGGGAGAACACGTCCACGTTTTCAACGAGTTGCGCACCGGAGGCTTCATTCGCGCACGGGTCGACGGGCTGATCTGCGAAATTGACTATCCGCCCGAACTCGACAAGAACAAAAAGCACTCGATCGAAGTCGTCGTCGACCGGCTGCGGGTGCGCCCCGATCAGGCCCAGCGTCTGGCGGAAAGTTTCGAGACCGCGCTGCATTTGTCCGAAGGTCTGGCCATGGTCGCCCACATGGATGCGGAAGAAGGCAGTGAGGACATGGTGTTCTCGGCCTTGTTCGCCTGTCCCCATTGCGGCCACAGCATTCGCGAACTGGAACCGCGGCTGTTTTCCTTCAACAATCCGGCCGGCGCCTGTTCCGCCTGCGACGGCCTCGGCGTGCGCGAGTTCTTCGATGAATCGCGCGTCGTCATCGATCCCGAGCACAGCTTGACCGAAGGCGCGATTCGCGGCTGGGAGCCGAGAAACCTCTGGTATTTCTCCAAGCTTGAAGCCCTGGCAAGACACTACGGATTCGATCTCACCACGCCTTTCCGGCGTCTCGACCGGCGCTGGCAGGACATCATCCTGCACGGCAGCGAGGGCGAGGAAATCAATTTCCGTTACGTCGGCAGCAGCGGCATGAGCATCAATCGAAAGAAGCCGTTCGAAGGCGTCATGCCTCACATCATGCGCCGTTACAACGAAACCGATTCCGAGCGCGTGCGAGCGGAATTGGCCCGTTATCTCAGTTTCCGGGTCTGTCCCGACTGCAATGGCGCACGGCTGAAGCGGGATGCGCGCAACGTTTTTATCGAAGGCTGCAACTTGCCCGAAATTACCGAGATGACCGTTGCGCGCGCGGCGCGTTACTTCAACGAGCTGAATCTCGAAGGAAAGCAGGCGCGCATCGCCGAAAAAGTACTCAAGGAATTGCAGCAGCGGCTGAAGTTCCTCGTGGACGTGGGCCTGAACTATCTGACATTGAGCCGCAGCGCCGAGACGCTTTCGGGCGGTGAAGCCCAGCGCATCCGCCTCGCGAGCCAGATCGGGGCCGGACTCGTCGGCGTCATGTACATTCTCGACGAGCCTTCGATCGGACTGCATCAGCGCGATAATGGCCGCCTGCTCAATACCTTGCTGCGTTTGCGCGATCTCGGCAATACCGTGCTTGTGGTCGAGCATGACGAGGAGGCGATCCGCAGCGCAGATCACGTCATCGATATTGGCCCGGGCGCAGGTATCCACGGCGGCGAAATAGTGGCCCAGGGCCATGTAAGCGTAATCGAGAATTGCGCCGCCTCGGTTACCGGCAAGTTTCTTTCAGGCCAGGAAATAATCGCCGTACCGGAGCGAAGAACGCCTTACGACAAGGACCGGCTGCTGCAGATCAAGGGCGCCCGCGGCAACAATCTGCAAAAGATCGACGTCACGTTGCCGCTGGGGCTTTTCACCTGTGTCACCGGCGTTTCCGGTTCCGGCAAGTCGACCCTGGTGAACCACACCTTGTATCCCATCGCCGCCACCCGGCTGAACAAGGCCCAGTCGCTGTCACCCGCGCCTTACGAGTCGATCGCCGGTCTGCAATTGCTCGACAAGGTCGTCGACATCGATCAAAGCCCGATCGGCCGCACGCCGCGTTCAAATCCGGCAACCTACACGGGCCTGTTCACACCGGTGCGGGATCTCTTCGCCGCCACCGCCGAAGCGCGCAGCCGGGGTTACAAGCCCGGCCGATTCAGCTTCAACGTAAAGGGCGGTCGTTGCGAAGCCTGCCAGGGCGACGGGCTCATCAAGGTCGAGATGCACTTTCTTCCCGATGTATACGTCACCTGCGATCTCTGTCAGGGCAAGCGCTACAACCGTGAGACGCTCGAGGTCAAATTCAAGGGCAAGGACATCCACCAAGTGCTCGACATGACCGTGGAAGAGGCGCGCGAATTCTTTGACGCCATCCCGGTCATCGCCAACAAGCTGCAGACGCTGATGGACGTGGGCCTCTCCTACATCCGCCTCGGCCAGTCGGCGACGACCCTGTCGGGCGGCGAAGCGCAACGGGTGAAGCTGTCACGGGAGTTGTCCAAGCGCGATACCGGCAGCACGCTTTATATCCTCGACGAACCGACCACGGGCCTGCATTTCCACGACATCCGCCAGTTGCTGAAGGTGCTGCATCGCCTGCGCGACCATGGCAACACGATCATAGTCGTGGAGCACAATCTCGACGTGATCAAGACCGCCGACTGGATCATCGATCTCGGCCCGGAAGGCGGCAGCGGAGGCGGCCGCATCGTCACCAGCGGCACCCCGGAACAGGTGGCGGATGCGCCATCGTCCCATACCGGAAGATATCTGAGGAAGGTGCTGCCGTGGTCCGAGGCGCGCGCGGCCGTGTAGATACGTTTGTAGCCCGCGAATTACTGCATTTTTCACTGATTCTGCTATTTTCAGCGAAAAATAAAAATACTGGAAACACTCGAAAATTCGGAAGACGATGGACGAGAGGAGCCAGGTACAGAGAAAAGTATACGGTGGGTATTCATGGTACACATCGTGTTTGATATGTCCAATGCAATCGATTAGATTGATTTTCAATCATTGGGAGACAGTCTGGTGAAGAGCGAAGATTCAGCGCGGACTTCATGCGCAAGGTAATTTCAGGGGCGATGCGGAGACGTGAGTCGATAAGAATGATGGCCGTGCGCCAAAACATCAATCCGAATCAAACGGCTAAGTGGAAGACCAAGACCGATGAGAGGCTGTTGGAGGTTTTTCGCTGTGTGAAAGTTGCAAAATATGTTCTCAAATCAGGTGGATGGCGCGTCGATGCGGGCATAGATCTTATAGCGCGCATCCATCAAGGAAACGTTCCAATAGCCGTAAGCGATATCGGCAGAGGCTCGACGCACGACGACAACAAGCGCAATGCGCCCGATGTTCAATTTTGAGCAGCCACACTAAGAATTCAAGAAATCCATGTATACCGATTCTATAACCAAATTCAATATTGTTCGGTGGCGATAGTTTGAGGAAAATTTCAATGGACAATCAAACTCCTCGCAGATTCTACAAGTATCGCGCATTCAATTCTCGCACGCTTAGCATGCTTGTAAGCGACCAACTTTATTTCGCAGACCCAATTTCATTCAATGACCCACTGGATACCCGACCCACGCTAGAAGTGGACGTTGACGAATCCACATTGAAGGAGATCTTGTCGAAGCTCAACGAACGACGTACTAGAGCAGAGATGAGAGCAGCGGCGAAGAAACTCCAGGCTAAGGGACCGAGGACTCAGGATCGCATTGCGCGCCTCAGCAGCGATCAGGCACGTTGCCTCGTTCAGAATATCGAGTACGATGCAACTCACCCTGAAGCCGACCCTGAATATGCAAAACGAGCGCTACGAACCGGGATTGAGGATGAGTTGATTCGGCGATATGACAGTGGAATCGTTTCACTGTCCGAGCGAGATGATTGCCCATTGCTTTGGAGTCACTACGGAGACCAGCATCGCGGGATATGTATCGGATATTCCGTACGCGAACAAGAGCCAAGGAAACCAGCCAAAGTGGAGTATAGAGGCAACAGGTTGATCCAGGCGAGTGAGGTGGCTTCCATGTTACAGGGTGATGAGTCCGCCCTTAAACGGGTTAACGCCGCCGTGCTATTGCGTAAAGGGGAGGGGTGGCGCTACGAGCGGGAATGGCGTCTAATGGGAAATCGGGGAATCCAAGACTCCTCTCTTGAGTTGGAAGAGATCATCTTCGGCTGCCGATTCGAAGGGATGCTTGAACTGGCCTTGTTGAAGACTTTTGAAGACAGGGAGCGACCGGTAAAGTTTCACAGAATGAGGAAGGAGCACGGTACGTTCGACCTGAAAAAACATCGGGTGGACTACGACGGCGGCGATTTCATCGAATTTCCGAGAAGGGCCATCTCAGTTTTCGAGGAGTTTGAAGAACTATCGGAATAGGTTTGTCAAACAGAAACTTCGTCGTCACTCGATTCGATCATCGAAATCGCCTTTTCCAGCAGGGCAACAGCCTGACTTTGAGACACTGTTGGGAAGTCCGCCAGAAAATCGTCGAGCCGGTCGCCAGCTTTCAGGTGCTCCATCAAGATTCGCACTGGAACCCTGGTTCCCGCGAATACGGGTGACCCACCAAGGATGTAAGGGTTTTTGTCGATCAACATATCGGCCATCTGTCCCTCCTAGGCTGGCGACCACGCCAAGCTCCTATTGTGCAGAAAAATAACTGGAAATTCACGGGTGAGAAGTTCTTCGAACGTAACATCCGATCAGGACCGTTCCCAATGTAGGAATCCGATATCTATACAACCGCCTTTTGGATTGACTACTTCAATTTCGGTAATGTCCCGCTATTCTGGACATGTGTAATGCGCTTTGATCGATTGCATAAGGAGACCTTGAGTTCTCTCAGTTTTTTGCGTGTGCTGCTTTTCAATCCTTTTGAAACCCAGACTGGCATGAAATCAAGGGGTTCGCCTTCGGTTGCCGGATCGTTTTTCAGGAATTTTTCGATGAATTTTGCTCCACCATCCAGTTGCTGACTCACTTTAGCGACGTTTTGGCTGTTGGTTTTCCTTTCGATCAGATAGATGCCGGAGGTAAAATGATTTAGTTCAAAAAAGACAAATTCGTCGCAGCGGTTTCCACTCAGTTTTGGATGCTTTTCAAATAGGCAATCCACTGAGTAAATGATGGGATTGGATATGCTTCCCAAGTGATATTTTCCTACTGTGTATTCCAGATTTTTCTCAACATCGCAACTTCGATATTTGTCGTTAAATATCCGTTTTATTTCCGGCATCATCGCACTGCTCCGTCAGCTGAATGGTTTCGTTGTACAAATCAGAGGAAACTTTCAGGTGGTCCTCGGTGACGATACCGGTTTCCGAGTTGAATGGCACTGATTCAACCGTAGTTCGTTTCGTACTCCGCATGGTTTTAAATCGATATGTCTTACATTTGTCTTCGGACAGTTTTGTTTTATCGCTGGCAGTCACGTGATCCGCGTAGATAAAGTTGCTGATCTGTTCGAGTATGTTATCGCTGTGAGTTGTTACCAGTACGTTGACGCCGGCATTGACTAGTCGCACCAGCACATCGGAAATCTCTCGTTGTGCGCCGGGATGCAGATGGGCTTCCGGCTCTTCGACGATGAAAAGGTCATTGGGACATATGTAGTGGCGAATAAATAGAGAGATGGGAGCGAGTTCGGAAACCGAGGAAGACGCGCTCATCAAAGGCAGATCGTACATCTTACCTTCCTTGGTAAATTTATAGCGAAAGTCGGGATATTGCGCTTCTGATCTTTTTATCTCAATTTGACCTGCGATTATGTCCCGTTCCAGGTTGCCACTGATTTCCTCCATTGTCCCCTGTTCGTGCGAATAAAATACGCGACGCTTGCTCTCGCCCGTCCTATTGCGGCCCTTCGGACCCCAAGTTTCTAAATCTTTGCTGCCAATCTTGATCAGGCTCATCATAAAGTCGGACAGCACCCCATTAAACAATGGAATGGGCAATCTGTCGGTTAGTCCAGCTACGGACGCCTGTTCAATCAGAATGCTCACCAGTGCTCGATGACTTTGCATGATTCCGCCACGTATGGCGGGCAGGTAGAATGAATCAACAGGAACTTCAGGTGATTTCCACGGCAAAAAGGATTCTTGAAATGGCATCAAGATTGTTTGATGAAAGATCTCTTGGTAAAGGTTTGCGTACATCGCATCTCTAATCGGACCGGATTCATATCCTTCAAATTGTTCAAGTTGAGGCAGATAAATTCTGATGGCGCTTGAAATTTCTCTGCACATTTTTGAAGTAATAGTGCTATTCTCTGGATTGGACAGATCAACAAAATTTTGATCCTTCTTGCAGGAAAGTTTAACTACGAAGCGTTCAGTACTGTTTTTCTCTTCAATTAGTTTCTTACCCTCTTCACCAAAGCAATAAACTATTTTCTTCTTCCACGAGACACTAACCGCTCGCGCCCATTCATGATAAATCTTCTTGATTTCATCATTCATGGATTGGAGAGTTGAGCGTCTCAGCTTGTCAAGCCATTCATCATACCCTTCCCCAGAATTCCTGAAAGTGTGATTAAGTCCCCAGTGGAAAAAATCGTCCGCCAGCACTTCGTGAATCGAATAGATCAACATCGCCAGATAAGATTTGCCGGTATTGCTCGGCCCGACGAAAATCGTCATCGGGCCGACCTCGACGTTTTTAGCCTCGCGTATGGGACCGAAATTCTTGACAGTGATCTTCATGGCGAGTTCATCCTGCTACACATTCATATGATAGTCCATTTACGCAGTGATGCCGCACTGGAATCGAGAAGCTCCTTGGTACGGCGCATCCGAGCAGGTCGCCGATTTCCCGACGGCGACTATGGATGGATCCTGCGACTGCGCGCAGGATGACCTGTAGGCGCACGTTCAGCGCGGTCGGTCGAACGCCAGGGAGAAGAACAGGCTGTTCATGAACAGTTTGTTGGTGCCGAAGAAGTAGGCGCGGAAATTCGGGTTGTCGGCAAATACGATGACGCTGCCGCTGCCGTGCCGCTCGGCTACCGCCATCGCTTTCCCCGCCAGCGCCGCCTGATTTTCGGCCGAGGCGAACCCGGATAACAAAGCGTTATCTGGAATCCGGATCAGACTCGCCCAGGGATTTTCCGGCGGGTCGAATGCGATCAGGGAATTACGGTGGCTCGCGATGTTGCGGTCACCGATGCCGAATCCGATGGGATGGGTGTTGTCCAGATCGCCTAGCATGATGGCGCCGCCGATGATGTCCTGCGCTTCGATGTCGTCCTTGTCGGCATAATCGAATCGCTCGGCCTCTGCTTCCATGGCTGTTTCGGCTTCCACTTCGACTTCAACGTTGACTTCAACTCCATTGTCGTCCGGTGAATCGTCCGGAAAGAGAATATTGTCATAGGCCCAGCGGGCGCCCTGGCGAATACCCACCAGGGTGCCTCCCTGTCTGACCCAGCTATCAATTTTATTCGTTTGCCCCGACAAATCGCCGTGGTTGCCGCCGACCAGCACCAGATGGGTGTAGTCGCTCAAATCGAGAGTGTCGAGATTCCGCTTGTCCACCATGTGCACAGGCATCTCCATGCGCGCGTCGAGCTGATGCCAGACTTCGCCGGCATCGTAGGCGGTAATGCCTTCGCCCACCAGCAACAGCACGGTCGGCAGTGGGATATTGGCGAAGTTGGGGCTGCCCAGGTCCATGCCGGCGATTGGCGTGTGAGAGCTGTCCACCGCGTGTACGGAGATTCCGTCTTCCGCGGCAATCCGGCTCACCAGGCTGTGTATTTCCTCATCCGCCAGGTCGCCGCCCTGCCAGCCGAGGGGGACCATTATCGCGCCCGCTTCCAGGCTGACCGCTTCGCCGCCGCTGTCGATCGTAATCGGCCGGGTCGCCACCTTGGGCCGCACCCCGGCATCGAGTAATCGATACAACGCCCTTGGGGCATAGTAGTTCGACCAGGAAAACAGGTAGGCGAAGCGGGCCTCGGGAGGTTCGGGAGCGCTGGGAAATTCGGCAAGGACTTCGCTGCCGATCACATCCCCGCGGATATCCCGCTCGCCAAGCGGCGCAAACTCGAAATCGAAAGCCAGCGGCAGCGTCCAGGCGGACACATCGTAGAAAGTCTCGTCTTCAAACTCCGTGATCAGTTCGAACAGGGCCTTGACCATACGGTATTGCGCCTGATCGGTTTGCACTACAAAAGAGTCCTCAGAGGAGAAGCTGGTTCCGGCTACTTCGAGGTCCTGGTTCAACCGCTGCACGCTTATCTGATGCCGATTCAACAGGTCTATAGCGTGGTATGCCCTGGCAGGGTCTCCGGGAGAGGAAAAAACATAAGCTTTGACTGCATCGTCAGCCGCAAGCTCTGGAGTTTCACGAGAGAAATCGCGCTGGAATTGCAGCAATTCGCCGCGCATTTCCACCCCGGCGCGGATCATTTCAAGAGAGGTGCGAAATTGCGTGCGAATGTTGTCCCGAAACGACAGGACGCCGTGAGGCGTATCCAGCAACCCTTCGGAACTGGCTTGCTCAAACAGCATGCCCATGCTGGCGTGCATGTGGGGGTAGGTCGATCCCTTGCCGATGTAGAAGTTGTCGTAATTCTCTTCGTTGAAATAGAGACGCTGCTCGCTGTCCAGCCACGAACGAGGCCGCTCCGACACCTGATCGAGCAATTCCATGGATCTCCGGGGAATGTAGGGGAAAGTACGGCCGGGCGCCCCCGGATGAAAGTAGTAGGTGCTGTTCTGCCCCATCTCGTGATAATCGACAGTGATATTCGGCTTCCACTCGTGAAATTTCGCCACCCATCCACGCGGCTCGGGATGCTGAATGATCAGCCACTGCCGATTGAGATCGAACCAGTAATGGTTGGTGCGTCCTCCGGGCCAGAACGTGTTGTGCAACTGGTGCCGGGGGTCCGAAACCGGCACGTTGGCGCCGTACATATGGTTCCATGCCGACATGCGGCTGTTGCCGTCGGGATTGAACACGGCGATGAGAACGATCACGCTCTGTTCCAGCGTGGCTTCGATTTCCGCGCCCCGGGCCGCGGCCAGATGATAAGCCACCGCCATCGAGGAATCGGTGGAACTCACCTCGGCCCCATGCACGCCGTAATTGAGCCAGGTGACCACCGGCATGTCCGCGTCCACTTCCTGAGTGCTGCCGGGATCGCTAAGCGCCACATGGGCGGCCTTGATCGCATCCAGACGCTGATGGTTTTCGGGGCTGGTAATTGTCAGACCGAGGATCGGCCGTCCTTCATGGGTATAGGCAATGTCCTCTACCGTGATTCTTGGAGACATCTCCGCCAGGGTTCGCAGGTATCGCACCAGCAGATCGTTACGGGCAATGCGGTGGCCTAGAGGGTGACCGATTACGGATTCCGGCCGCGGGATGTCCGGGTCGTAGTCGATCCCGGGCGGGTAGAACGGGGTGGCTCTGGCGGGAGATTGCGCCACCGCGGCGGAGCAGGACATCCAGACCAGAAGTAATACGGAAACCAACCTTTGCATGAGCTTCACTAGCGCCAGACTCCTCGGGGTGATCAATTCAGATTTCGCGGATTGTCTCCCGGAGCGGGAATTTTTGCCAGCGCAATGGTTCGGTCGGCGCAATTCTCATTCAGGCCGGCTTCCGCGGCATCCCACCGTCCTGCGCGCTGCGAAGCGGAGTCGCGGAATCTCCCGAAAGATTCACATGTGATTGAACAAATGGCCGCTGGCTCGGCTGAAACAGGGTTTTTCGGAGCGGTTCCGGAGGGTAAGAGGACTCTTCCGGGACGCCGACCGCGAACTTGACCCAAATCGATTAGCGCTTGAATTGGATATGGGTGTTCCATGATGGCGGGTGGTGTAAACTTGAATTCGAGAAGATTGGCGGCTTCGCGCCGGACCTTACACCCCGGGAAGGCCGATATCCGTATGACTGATTCAGGACCGCGCCATGACATGCTGATCGTGGGAGGCGGGCCCGCGGGCTCGACCTGCGCTCGATTCGCGGCGATGCACGGGCTGGCGGCGGCTGTGATTGAGCGAACTGGAACGTCCTCGCCTAAACGCACGAGCGCCGGCATTTTTGATCACACGTGGCGCGCGCTTGAGTTGTCGCCCCGCGACTACCCGCATCCGATGCGGTCTCCGAACGCGGCCGAGTTCAGGACGCTGAACGACGGCAAGGAGTTGACCACGGTCTTTAACGTCGTGGTCGAAAAACTCAATCGACACGTCTATTTCCCCAACCGCGACGAGTTCGATCGCTGGCTGCTGTCTCTGGCCGAAGTCAGCGGCGCCGTTGTAATCAGGGACAGTGTGGTGCGGCCGCGGCATATCGAATACGACGGAGAACTCTACCATGTGAAGATCGGGAAGAGCGTGCACACCGCACCGATTCTGGTCGGAGCGGCCGGAACGGCTTGTCCGGTCTATCGGCGCTTTTTCGACGACGGCGGCGGATGGCCCGGCCGCACCATGTACCTCAACGAAATCGAGGTTCCGCAAAGTGAGTACCGGGGGTCCTCCTATGTCAGCTATTTCAATTTCATGAACGCCGGCGTATTCGGGTGGACTTACATCGTGGGCGACGGCTGGCTCCACATCGGCGTCGCTCACATGTCGAACCGGCCGAAGATCAAGAAGAATGACTTGCTGCTCGAAGAATTTCTGGGCGCCGTCAAGGCTGCGGGACAGTTAAGCCCGCGATTCGATCCGGGCAAGCATCACGCAAGCGGCGGATCGATTCGAATGTTCGCCGATCGGCCGATGGTCGCGAACGGGGCCAGTTGCTTCGTGATTGGAGATTCGGCGGGCGTGCTGCAGTGCGACGCCTACAACGGGATTTCCAATGCGATTCTATCCGGGCGGTTGTGTGTCGAGGCGGTGGCGCAAGGCGGTGGGAAGCCCAGGATTCGCGAGCGGCTAAACAAATATCTGTTCATGGATGTGCTGCGCGACCTATTCGGCGCGCGGTTTCCCATCCGGCCGGGGAACTCCTCGTTCCCGACCGGTTCCGCGGGTCGAGTGGCGCGTGAAGACAGATGAGCAAGCACCGCCCCGGGTCACAGTTAGCCTCGACCGGAGATCGGCGCGACACGCATGGTGGCGCAAAGCGCCGGCGGCTGACGATCGCCGCGCGGCGGACATTCGGCTTCCTGCTGACAATAAACTTCATGGTATTCTGGCTGACCCCGATCATGGTCCAGGGGCAGCTCTTCAGGCGGTTCCTTAAGCGTTGGATCAGGCCTGTCTATGACGCTGTGGATCGGTCCGCGCCTCTTCGCGTCTTCGCCGCCAGGCACATCTACCGGGAGCCTTGGCAGGTCGACTATTTTGCAACCGCGGTCTTCTTGCTGGCGAGCACCGCGGTTTCGCTGACGATGGTTTTCGCGTGGCAGATCGCGAATGGGTACCTGCCGTGGTGGCTCGTGGCCGCCTATTACTTCCTGTGGGTGGGATTCGGGGGGCGCGCCATGGGCGCCGCGTACACTTTTGCGCACCGCGAGGGTCATGCGCGCCTGTATCGTCCCTGGATGCACCGGCGCATCGGAAACCTCTTCGAGAACCGCGTTGGCCTGTTCTACGGGAACGTGCCGCACAATTTTTCGACGTCACATGTGCTGCTGCATCATCGGCTCAATGCCGGCAAGGGCGATTCGTTCTACATGTGGGACATCGACCGGACCAGGTTCGGCGACCTGATGCTCTACCACTGGCGTGTGTTTCTCTACATGACGGGCTGGAGCAGTGTGGCGATGTTTCGCCGGCAGCGGGAGATTCCGGCGATGGACAAGGCGCGCCATCGGCTTCGCCGGGGGATGGCGCTCTACTGGCTGGCTGCGCCCGCCCTGATCCTGGGGCTGCTTCTGGCAACCGGCAGCAGCTTTGCATCCGCGGCCTTGTTTTTGGTGCTCGTCTACTTCCAGCCGCTGTTCGCGATGTCGTCGTTCATGACGATCCTCAACATCGGATTCCACGGGTTCATCGAATTTGATCGGAATGGCCGCCTCATCCCCTGTATCTGTTCGACTGCTATCGTCGACGGGACCGACGACACGTTCGGGGAAAACGATCACATGGCACACCACGACTTCGGCTGGATTTCGCACGACAGGTTGACGGCGCACCAGCGCTCTCAACGCGCATTGTGGGTCAGGCATCGCGCCTCGGTGTTCAGGAATCTCTCGGCGCTTGAACTCGCCGCTTACGTGATGCTGGGCAGATTCCGAACGCTGGCGGAAAAGCACTACTTCGATTTCGCGGGTGACGCGGGGGTGGACGAGATCGCGGAATTGCTCGAGACACGGGCGCGCCGCAAGGAGATGGATTATGTAGACTACGAGTTCGGCTATTTGCCGAACCTGGAGTCCACGGTCGATGAGCTCGTTCGCAGTGGGAAATGCAAGAACGCTAACCAGGCATATATCCACCAGGCCCGCCGGAAGATGCTACTCGATCGCTCAAGTCCCTTGACCGGCTGGGCCCAATGACGAACTCGGCGCGAAGACTCCGCGGCCATGCACGGTCAGGGGAGCAGTTTGCATCGCCCGCGGTTTTTACATGTGCTTGAAGAGGTGGCCGTAGGCCTGGCTGGAGCGCAGCTTTTCGGGGCGGTCCCGGAGGGTGAGTACGTAGCGGCCGCGCAGGTCGCGGCTGGCGGAGGCGATCTGGTCGACGCGCACGATGATACCTCGATGGATGCGCCAGAACTTGCCGGGGTCGAGTTGCGTTTCCAACTGGCTGATGGCGCGCCGAACGAAATGTTCGCGCTCGCGGGTGATAACGCTGGTGTATTTGGCGTCGGCGCGGAAATAGATGACCTCGTCCACCGGCACGAGTTCCGTGGTATCGCCGAGCCCGGCACGAATCCATTGCAGCCAGGATGGCGCGGCGCCGGCGCCGATCTGCTGTAGCAGCGCGAGCAACTCTTCCCGGTTCTGGGTCTTTTCGCCGCGCAGTCGCTCGATGGTGGCGGAGAGACGTTTGTCGCTGACGGGTTTGAGCAGATAATCCACCGCCGCCGCGCGAAAGGCCTCCACCGCGAACTCGTCATGGGCCGTGACGAATACCACCCTGGTATGGGCAGGCAACGCGGAGGCCACTTCCAACCCCGACAAGCCGGGCAGCCGTATATCGAGAAAGGCGATATCGGGTTCTGCTTCCCGCGCCAGGCGAAGAGCTTCCCGGCCTTCGGCAGGCATGCCGACGATTTCCAGTTCAGGCCACAGCAGCGCGAGCTTGTCGCGCAACTGCGTGGCTAGCAAAGGTTCGTCTTCGAGAATCAGGGCGGTAGTCATGTCGGTTGGGCTTCATCGGCAACGACTTTGCCATCGAACAAGTGAACGGTTCTCTCGCTGAAACTGGCGTACCTGGGATCGTGGGTAACCATGCAGACGGTGGCGCCCCTGGCGTGAAGCTGCGTGAGCAGATTCATCACCGTCTCTCCATTGCTTGAGTCCAGATTGCCCGTCGGCTCGTCCGCGAGAATGACTTCGGGCGCACCTACGATTGCCCTGGCTACCGCGACTCTTTGCTGTTGTCCGCCCGATAGTTGCATCGGATAGTGTCCTTCCCGATGTGACATATCGACTTGTTCGAGCGCTTCATCCGCTTTTCGTTTTCGTTCCCGCCTGGAGAGGCCCCTATACAAGAGCGGTAACTCGACATTCTGGGCAGCGGTTAGGCTGCCGATCAGATTGAATGTCTGGAATACAAATCCCAGATTTTCGTTTCTCGCCCTGGCTCGCGCTCTCGAAGACAATCCATCTACTTTCTGGCCCGCGAGCTTATAGTTCCCGCTGGACGGCATATGCAGCAGCCCGAGAATCGATAACAGGGTCGATTTTCCGCAGCCCGATGGGCCCGCGATGGAAACGAACTCACCTTTCTTCACTTCCAGGCTGACATCAGACAAGGCGTGCGTTTCAATATCACTTGTCTTGAAAATCTTGCTGATGCCGGCAAGCTCGATAGCGAACGCTGTTCCTGTCACGATTATTTCAACTCCATTCAATCCCGAATTCGGAGCAGTTCTTCCACTCCATATTGTGAAAGGTCGGTGAGAATCAACTCCTCGCCCACGGTCGCCCCGGATAATATCTCGACCTCGTTATAAGACCTGCGGCCCAATTCCAATTGGATTCTTCTCGCCGAGTTGCCATTGGCGCGATAAACCCAGACTGTGTCCCGGTTGCGCCAATGTGTCGGCCGCCCGACATGAACCGTATTTTCGATGCGATCGACTTCGATCGTCACTTCAGTGCGCAAATTGGGCCTTGCCAATCCGGGCAACTCAGGTGGCAATGAGACCTCCAGCGAGATGGCGCCATCCACAACTGCAGGGTCCACCCTCGATACCGAACCTTGAATACTCCTCCCGCCGATTCTGACCTCGGCGATTTGCCCGCCCGACAGATCGTCCGCGTATTCTTCAGCGACTCGCGCTTCCACACCCAGAATTTCCGGATCGATTACGCTTCCCAATTCCTGACCCGCGACGACCCACTCTCCGGGGTCGACTTCAAGCTCGATCAACTGTCCATGGATGCCGGCAGTTAAGGCCAATGCCTCATTGCGATTTTCGTGAAAACGCAAAACGTCTTCCAGATTTGCGATCTGGAGTTCCTGAGCCCGAATCTGTTCAGCGATCGATGCTTTGAGAGCGGCAAGCCGTTCTTTCTCGATTTCAAGTCGATTTTCAAGATCTCTGACCGCCTCTTCGGATCTGAATTCTTCCAGTCGAGAGATGCTTCCCGGATTCTGTTCGAGCAGTTCCCGATTCATCTCGTTCCGATGACGGGCTTCGAGATGACGAGTTCTGACTTCGGAAATGTGGGCGACTTGACTCAGTCGGTCCATTTCCAGATTGGCGCGCAACAATACGAGATTCGATTGTGCGTCGATCAATCGCTGGCGCGCGTTCAAAACTTCGATCTCGACATCGGGATTTCTCAGTTGAACGATGGCGCTATCCGGCTCGACGCTTGAACCCGGTAACAAGAGCACTTCTTCCACCCTGCCGGCAACTTCGGCGACCAGCAGCCTTCGAGTTGCGGGCACGAGGACACCATTGGCCAAGATACGCCGGTTCAGCGTACCCTGACGCACCTGGTCTACCCAGATAGTGTCGCGGGAAATTTCCGGTGCGGCCGGTCCGATGCGGGTCAGACCGAATACTCCGGCGCCGACTACCACCAGACCCGAAAGCAGGTAGATGGCAAGTCTCTTCCATCGCCTTTCGGCAGAGGAAACGGTTACATCCATTTCATGTCGTCCAAAGCGCCCTGAATTGAGCGGTCATTTTTTGCCAACTGGCGTCAGGAAACTTCATAAATTCACGCTTGACTCAACACCTGAGCCGGATTGGACCTCGCCTGTTTGATGCCGGGTACGCCAACGGCCAGCAATATGGTCAGACTATAGACAGTAAAGACTAATGCTAGAGAACTGCCAATCCCGTAGTTCTGAGCAGCATAAATACCCAGATAGCTCGCGGACGGGATGGTAATTCCCAGCCCGAGCAGCACCCCAGGGGCAGTCAGGCCAACAGCCTGCTGTACAATTTTCAACCAGATATCAAAGTCAGTCGCTCCAAGCGCCTTGCGCATGGCGAAATCTTTTTTCTGGGATTCCAGTTCAAGCGATACCAGCGCAAAAAGTCCGATGATCATAATGACCAGGCTAGTCATTGCTCCAAGCACCACGATTTGTCCGAGTGCCTCATATATTCGGGAGTAGTAGGCAAGACGGTCTTCCAGGTTGGACAATGAGCCAATGACCGGGCCCGATTTGTTAAGGTCAGCCGTAATTCCTGAGATTTCGCTCAGTTCTGCCGTTTCAGTTCGAACCAGGAGTGTGTAGTCCGTGCTCAAAGTGCTTTCCAAAGGCAAATACAAGCGACGACCGGGGGACGTGCTGTCCCTTCGAATCAACTGAAGATTAGACACGGTTCCGATGAGCGGAATCTCATCCATTGACGGACCTGAATTCCGCAGCCCGAGAATTTCGCCGACTACAATTGCATCGCCGATCAGTTCGTCGACCAAGGCCTGATTGGCCCACGCTCCTTCCTGAACAAAAAACTGTTCGCCCGATTGTGTCTCGTTCTCATCAATTTCCAGGACTTCGAAAAATCCTGAACTGATGTATGAAGTCGGCGCCAGGATGCCGGATGATCGGGGTCGGTCAATCGCCGTGACAAAAACTCCATCTGGAAACAGGAAATCTCCTTTGACCAGGGCCGCTGAAACAACCTCCGGATGACGCCTTGCAGAATCCAGCAAATCCCGGCGGGCGGCAATCAATTCCTCTGGATTTTCATAGAATTCAGCTTCAAACGATACGGGCGCCATCCACAATTGCTCGGACAGTACTCCGTCAATCGCCTGGCGATCCAGAGCCGCTTGCGCGATTGCAAATGCCGCTGCCGCAGCGACGAATGACAAAGCCAACTGACCGTTGATCACTATCCAGGAAGCGGTCGATCTTCGTTTGCCCTTGACTGAACCCAAACCGGTACTCAGGTTGTCGGCGATGCTGCTTCCGAAGAGTCTGTAAATCGGTATCAAGCCCGAGAATGTCGTCAGAGCGATTCCAACCAGCACTACCACTATGCAGATAGCGGGATTCACGTTGAAAGTGACCCAGAAGTAGCCCATGTACCCGCCGAAAGTTGTCGTCAGAAAGTTCGACCCAAGAAAGGCCAGACCCACACCGGAAGCAGCGCCGATGGTGCCGAGAAGCGCCGACTCCGTTAACAATTGCGCCACGACATTGAAATCAGTCGCGCCTACCGCCTGGTGAACGGCCAAATCCGGAATCCTGGCAATGGCGCGCTCCGCGAGCAGATTGCAGACATTGGTGCATGCGACAATCGCCATTGCCAGGGACACCAGCAGCACCGCGCCCAGCAATTGCGTTTCCCCAACATCGCCCCGCTCATCCGTGAACCCCAAAAGTTGAATCTGTCTTGTTCTTTCTGCTCCGTCCATCGAATCCAGTATGGATTGCATTTCCCGGCCGACATCGGTTCCGTTTGCCTCATCGCCCAAGCGCAGAAAAACTTCCGGGAACAGCAGGCTCTCGGAAGAAGGCGCCACCACTTTCCACATGTCTTCCAGAAAGGGAAACCGAAAGCCATCCGGCATAACCCCGGCAATCGTCCAGGTCTCGTCCTGGTATCTGACTTGCTCGTTCAGCACCTCGGGACCGCGGCCGAATATCGAATCCCAAAGGTGGAAGCTGAGTACTACCGATCCAGCCTCGTCGGCGGTGGGCCATCGTCCGATGATCGGTTCTACTTTCAGAATTTCGCTGGCGTTTTCAGTTACGAATGAGATTCGGGCATCGAAGACTTCTCCATCGAGATCAACCAGTGAATACGCGTTGGCGAATGCGCCAATTTCAGCGGCAGACCCAAGATTCGCTCGCAAGAGAGCAAAGTCTTCGGAGGAAACGTTAGTTGCCCCGCCTTCGGCGCCGACCGCGCGCACACGGAGCACTTCATTGCCATCGGGAAACGGCAAGGGCCGGACCAGACCTCTCGCGGCCGATAGTCCGACAATTACCGCCGCTATCGAAATCGCGACGATCAGGACAGCGTAGGAATATGAACTCGGCGCTTTCCTGATTTCCGCGAATGCGATCCAGACCGAATCGGATGTTTTCATGGAAAATCAGTTCCCACTAAAGAGGAATGTTGATGATTGCATTGACGCCGCGCGGATTTGCCGGCGACAGTTCGAGGGAGGCCTTGGAGCCATAACGCAAACGCAATCGATCGCGAATATTTCTCAAGCCGGTACCGTTGGTCGAGCCGGTTTCACTGATGCCGGCGCCGGTGTCGCTGACTCCGAGGATCAGTTCGCCGTTGATTTGCCGGGCAGTGAATGTAATCTCTCCGCCCTCGGGTTCCGTTTCTATGCCATGGATCACGGCATTTTCAAGCAGCGGCTGAATCAGTAGCGGCGGCAGCGGAATTTCCCGCAATTCGTCCGGCAGGTCTATTTCGTAGCGCAAGCGATTCCCCATACGGGTTGCCTGAATCGCCAGGTAGGCTGCGGCGAAGTCGATTTCCTGTCCGAGGGTGTTTTCACCGTCGCGGGTTCGCGCAAGCGAGGCACGGAGAAGGGTAGTGAGATTCTCCAGCGTGCCGACCGCCAATTTCGGGTCGCTGCGGACGAGTTGAGTGATGTTGGAAAGCGTATTGAACAGAAAGTGCGGTTCAATCTGGGCTTGTAACAGCTTGAGTTCGGTTTCGGCGAGCATTTTTTCCTGTCTTGATTGCCTCAGTTCGGCCTCGGCGAGTTGTTCCCTCGTTTTGCGCAGCCTTTCCCGGGCGCTGAAGATCAAGGAGCCCGTGATTCCGAAGAACAGGCCTATTACAAGCGCGCTGAAGTCCTGCGTGAAAAAGATTAGCGGATGGGTCGACAGGAATACCCCCGCAATCATCAGTCCCACGCCTAGTCCGCAGGCGACAATCGGCGCTGGCGCCAGCCAGGGCCCCAGCATGCGGCTCAGCGAGTCCTGCAACAGCAGGAATGCAATGGATATGGACCAGCCAATGCTCAGCGATACGACCAGAATCGCGGTGAAGCTACCGATTCCGGTCAGCCACCAGACCAGTGTCGCAATCGCGCAGGAGAAAATCCCTACTTGAGCAAAATTGACGAGGAACCGCTTGACGGATCTAGTTTTCATTTCCGCTATCCCGCGACAAACTTGCCATGCAGACCGAGCGGGATTGCATAGGGTAATTCAGCCGAGGCCACCGGGCCATCGGCGATCCCTTCGGCATTAAACAGATTGATTATGTGCCTGCCGCGCCGCCAGTCGAAAGCGGTTCCGAGAATCCAGCCGGCGGATTCGGGTTCGCTGCCGGGCCGTGGCGCGTACAGGTGCTCCTCCGGGATTTGGGTATCCGGATAGCGGAACCAGTCGCGCCGCCCGCTCTCGATATCGAACAGATTGACCTCGTTCAAAGTCCCGTGCTCCGCCAGATCGGCTTCGCTTTGGGAAAGGAAGACGAGCTTGCGATACTGTCGGCAACCCACTCTCGGGTCAATACTCGGAAACTCGGTAAATACACCCGGCTCGAGCATGGATTCCTCGGAAATCGTCCGCGCCCGGGTATCGAGCCGGTAGCCGTAATGACGCACGGCTCTGCCGTAATCCGGGTTGCCGCGCATGATTTCCGTGAAAGTCTGCGTCATGATGCTTGGGTCCGGCGCCCTGGCGGCATCGAAGCGGATGACGCCAGAGCGGTCCTCCCAGGCATTGCCGAAATGGAAGACCCATTGCGCGGGAAGTTCCAGGAAGTAATGGCTGGACAGGTCGTTCTTGTCCACCACCAGAACCCGGCAAGGGTCTTCCGGCCGCCATTCGTGCATATTCAGGAAGCCGTCTGCATTCGCCCGCGGCCGGTAGTGGAAGGGCGGCAGCAGCAGCACCAGGTGTCTTTCCGTTACGACGAAATCGTGCGGCATGGTCATCGGGTCAACGGCTATTCTTCCGGCATTGCGCAATTCGCCGTCGGCGCCGATATGCCAGAACACCAGCAGGCCCGCGGCCGAGGCATAGCCGAAATTCCATACGCTGCCGTCGACATCGACTCGGGGATGAGCGGAAAACGGAACCCCGCGCATGCTCGATCCGCCGCCTGGCTCGGCGAACGAATAGGGGCCCACGGTGGACAGATTGTCCGGGTCTATTTCGTAAGGACTGCCGGCTTCCCATAGCGCCAACAGGCGGCCGTGATGATGGAGTATGCTCGTGTTCGCCAGATTAAGATCGTCGGGACCGGTCAGTCCGACGGCGCCGGGGGGCGCCGCCGCCAGGCCCGGATACAAGGCGCGGCCGGCGTCCCGCTCTGCCTTGACCTTGGCGGTTTCCACCAGCCGCGCCTGGTGTCGAACGCCATCGCCGCCGATTCGCCAAGCGTGCACCATGCCGTCGCCGTCGAACCAATGATGGTTGCGATAACCGTAAACTTCGTGCCGGGCCGGACCGGTGCGATACAGCGTGCCGTTCAACTCCTCCGGCCAGCGGCCGGAGACTGCCGCATCGCTCACATAATGGTCGCGGTCAATATTGCCCCAGGCGGCAAGCCAGGGAAATTCTTCCAGCGCTTGCGCAAACAATTCCGACCAGTCCGCATCGCTTGCCTGGGCCAGGGCGCCGGCCGGCCAGGAACAGGCCAACAGCGCCAGCAGTTTCGAGAATTCACGTCGTTGCATTGTGGAGTCCCCGTCTAATGAACCAGGCTGATCACCTGGGTGACTTCGCCTTCGAGCACGAAGCGTGCGTCCTCCCAGGTAGCCGGGCCGAACATACCTCTGGCATTGTTGGAGAAGGCGTAGGGCTCGGTTGGCATGCCGACGAAGTTGGCGTCGAGTTCGTCGTTGCTGTTCACGTCGTGCATGATTCTGATGGCGTATTCTCCGGGCGGAAGGTCCTCGGCCGTTATCGTCAACGTGCCTTCGACCGCCTGCTCCAGAAATTGCGCCTCCGCGCCTTCGCCTTCGAATTGCGCCTGCCCGGCGAGTATCTGCACCTGCACGGTGCCGCTGGCGTCACGGATGTCTTCGATAACGATGGTCAAGGTCTCGGCTGCGACCTGGGTATAGACCCCGAGCGCCGCCATGAGCAGGCTTGCGTTGATGAGTTTGTTTGTTTTCATGATGGTGCTCCCATGCGGAATTGACTGATTTGCGAGTGAATCTAGCCTTGCCGGATCACGCTTGACAACGGCCTTGCGACGAAACGGCAACAAGGGGAATGAATCGGCAATACGGGATGCTGATGTGCTATATTGGCGCAATTCAACAGGGGGTCGGCACGAGTTCGCCTTCTGGCGATCAGGGCAATTTCGAGATGGAGCGCCAGACACTTTCCCGCCGCGCGTTGCTGAGATCGACTCTCACGGCGTTACCGCAATCAGCGATCGTGCTCAGTATGCCGGCGATACTCGCCGCCTGTTCCCGCTCCGCGCAAAATCAACTTGACGGCATCGACCTGCAAACGCTCGGCGGTGACGAAGCGGAAGAATTCGCCGCCATCGCCGACCGCATCATCCCGCCCGACGACACGCCCGGCGCCCGCGAAGCCGGCGTCGTGCATTTCATGGACGCGGTGCTTGGCGACGGGCGCGAAAGGGAATTGCAAATTCTGCGTGATGGCCTGCAGGAATTGCAAAACCGGACCAACGCCGAATTTCAGACTGCAAGTTTCTCCGGGTTGAGCGGCGAACAGCAGGATCAACTGCTGCGCGAAATCGAGGACTCCGAATTCTTCGCCACGGTGCGCTATCTCACCGTTGCCGGCATGTTCGCCTTGCCGGAATATGGGGGTAACCGCGATGAAGCCGGCTATCAATTGATCGGCTACGATCGGCGTGGCCCCATGCAGCCTCCATTCGGCTTCTACGATGAGGATTACATGAACAGGGGAGGGCAATAGCCATGGCGGGCGCGTCGTTCCCGACCCGGGAAGAAGTCGATTTCGTGATCGTCGGTTCCGGCGCGGCCGGAGGCATCATAGCCCGCGAACTGGCCGTGGCGGGGCATTCAGTCGTGCAACTCGAGCAGGGGCCATATTTGCAGGCGGCCGACTTCAGGCACGACGAATGGGGTGTATTCCACGATCACGACATGACCTGGAACCACCGCCAGGGCCATCCGCAGACTTTCCGCCGAACCGCGAACGAGACCGCCACAGTGCGCGAAAGCGTTTGCAGCTACGCACATAACGTTGGCGGCAGCAGCCTGCATTTTTCCGGCAATTTCTGGCGGCTGCGACCGATCGATTTCATGGAAGCCAGCGTTCGCGGCGGGATCGCCGGCACCAATTTCGCCGACTGGCCGATCCGTTACGAAGAGCTTGAACCCTATTACACAATGGTCGACTGGGAAGTCGGCGTATCCGGCTTGCAAGGCCCTTGGGATCCGCCGCGTTCGCGCGACTATCCTTGCGCTCCGATGCCGGTGAAAGGCTCGGACGTGCTGCTCGAACGCGGCGCCAACGCGCTTGGCCATACCGCCTATCCGGCGCCGGTAGCGATCCTTTCTCAACCCCATAACGGCAGGCCGGCTTGTATACATTGCGGATTTTGCCTCGGCTTTGGCTGCGAGGTGAATGCAAAGTCTTCTTCGATGATCACGATGATTCCCGCGGCGCTGGATTCGGGAAATTACGAGTTGCGCACGAATTGCACGGTAGCACGGGTCGAAACCGACGAGGCAGGGCGCGCCAGCGAAGTTGCATACTTCGAAGAGGACGGTACGGAACAGTCGCAACGCGCGCGGGCCGTGGTGATCTGCGCCAACGGAGCTGAAACGCCGCGCTTGCTGCTGCTGTCGGATTCGTCCCGTTTCCCGGACGGATTGGCCAACAGCAGCGGTTTCGTCGGCCGCAATCTCATGTTCAACGGCGGTAGCGCGGTGTCCGGGCTGTTCCCGGAGCCGGTCAATGCTCACAAGAGCATTCCCGCGACCCGCGTCGTTCACGATTGGTACGAAATCGATCCCAACGAAGGCTTCTATGGCGGCGGCGGCATCGATGGACGCCATCCAGCGCGCAGCGGCACGCCGATGGAGTCTGCTCTTGCCGGAAATCTGTTCGGCGGCCCCGCCTGGGGCGCCGAATTCAAGTCCCGGCTACGCGAGGAATTCACTCACACCGCGGCCTTCGATGGCCACACCACATCATTACCGCTCGACTCGAACAACATCACTCTCGATCCCGAGGTGCGGGACAAGTGGGGCCGCCCGGCAATTCGATGCACATACATGGACCATCCCGACGATATCGCGACCATGCGCTATTTCATGGAACGATCCGTGGAACTGATGGAAGCTGCCGGGGCGCTTCAGATCGATGCGAGTTACCCGGAGAACGGCCAGGACGGCAGCGCGCACATGCTCGGCACATGCCGCATGGGCGACGACCCGGCGACTTCAGTCATTGACCGTTACCATCGCTCCCATGACGTACCCAATCTGTTCATGTGCGACGGCAGTTCCCTGGTCACCTCGAGTCGCGGCCAGCCCACCATGACTATCATGGCGCTGGCCTTTCGCGCCGCGGAATATATCAACCAGTTCGCGCAAGGCAATGAAATTTAGTTCCCGGGTTCGCCGGAAAAGCCAGCAGGAGTGGAACGAACCACAAATGGATCAACGGTGGGCAATCAGGGCAAAAGCGTGAGCCAGTCCATTATCTGAGTATCGCCAATCCTGCCGTCCCTCTCCCGCGCGCCCGATCGGGCCCCGCGAAACAACAAGGGAACGCCAATGGAAATAGACAACAAGGCGCAGCGCGCCAACATACGCTACGAACCCAACGAGAGTCCGCCCGGGCCGCTTGCTTTTGGCCTGGGACTGCAAATGGCTCTGCTTTGCGTGGCCGCGATCGTGCTGACGCCTGCCATTGTCATCCGCGCCGCCGGAGGCAGCGAAATCTATCTCAACTGGGCGGTCTTCGCCGCGGTCATGGTCAGCGGCGCGAGCACTGTCATGCAGGCCGTTCGCGTGGGCCGCATCGGCGCCGGCTATGTGCTGGCGATGGGCACTTCGGGCGCCTTCATCGCGGTCTGCGTCACCGCCCTGGCGCAAGGCGGCCCGGCGGTGCTCGCGGCCCTGGTGATCGCTTCGTCCCTGTTCCAGTTCCTTTTGTCGGCGCGGCTTTCATTGTTGCGAAGAATTTTGACCCCGGTCGTTTCCGGGACAGTAATCATGCTGATCGCCGTTACCGTCATGCCGATCATCTTCGATCTGCTGGACGATGTGCCCGTCGGCGCCAATCCGGTTGCCGCGCCGATCAGCGCGCTGGGCACTTTGCTTGTCGTCGTGACGATCGCCCTGAGAGCGACCGGAGTGCTGCGGCTGTGGGCGCTGGTGATCGGCGTCATCGCCGGTTCACTGATCTCCAGCCTGTTCGGGCTATATGACGTCCAACGTATAGCCGACGCCGCCTGGATCGGCGTGCCGGCCTCGGGCTGGCCCGGTATCAGCCTTGAATTCAGCCCGGTGTTCTGGGCGCTGTTGCCGGGATTCATCTTCGTCACGTTGATTGGCGCGATCGAAACCATTGGCGATTCGGTTGCGATCCAGAGCATTTCCTGGCGCCGGCCGCGAGCGGTGGACTTTCGCGCGGTGCAAGGCGCGGTAGGCGCCGACGGGCTCGGCAATCTGCTGTCCGGGCTGGCAGGCACGGTGCCGAACACGACCTATTCTTCCAGCGTCGCCGTTACCGAATTGACCGGCGTCGCCTCGCGCCGGGTCGGTATCGCTCTTGGCCTGGTGTTCATCATCGCCGCATTTTCGCCGAAGTTCCTGGCGCTGATCCTGGCCATACCCGGCCCTGTCGTGGGGGCCTATACCACGGTGCTGCTGTCGATGTTGTTCGTGCTTGGCATGAAGATCGTCGTCCAGCACGGGATCGACTATCGGGGCGGCGTCATCGTCGGCGTTTCCTTCTGGATCGGAGTCGGCTGTCAGAGCGGCGTCATTTTCCCCGAGATTGTTTCCGGATTCGCCGCCGGCCTGTTGCAGAACGGAATGACCGCGGGCGGACTGTGCGCCATTCTGATGAACCTGTTCATCATGGCAACGGCGGCGCGGCGCCGTAAAATCGAATTGCCGCTGGCTGTTTCAAACCTGCCGCAGATCCGCGAATTTCTGGCGCACTTCGCGGCGCACGCCGGAATGGGAAATCTGATTGCGAGCCGGCTGGAACTGGCCAGCGAGGAAACTCTGTTAACACTGATCGGCGAAAACGGGGACTCGCAGCCCGCGCGCAACTTGCGAATCGTTGTCTATCAGGATGGCGGCGACGCCGTGCTTGAATTTATCGCCTCGTCGGGTGGGGAAAACATTGAGGATCTGCTCACGGTTATCAAGGAAGCGCCATCGGAACCTTCGGCGGACCGGGAAGTTTCGCTACGGCTGCTGCGTCATGCCGCCTCGTCGGTAAATCACCAGCAATACCACGACATCGACATCGTCACCGTCCGCGTAGAAGGTCGCTGATCCGCGGTTGACCGCATCAGAGCTTGCGCTTAGCATCGGTGTTGATTTCATGTCCACTAGGCAGTCCTTGACAGGAGAACGAAAATGAATCGCTTGCCAATACTGCTGTCCATTCTAGCCGCCGCAATGATCAGCGCGCCGGCTGTCGCGCAAGACGAGGCGGAGCCGGAGATTTTCGTCCGCTATTCCCAGGATGGGGGCGAGATTTCCTGGGGCATGCTGCATGGCGACCAGGTGTGGCAGCTCGAAGGAGCGCCCTATGACACCATGGAGCACACCGGAGTCTGGCACGAGCGCGGCGCGGTCAAGCTCGAAGCGCCGGCCGAGCCGACCCAGATCTTCATGACCGCATTCAACTTCCGCAGCCATATCTCGGGCGACCCGGCCGAGGAGCCTGGCATGTTCATCGTGCCGCCGAGTTCACTGGTAGGGCCGGAAGATCCGATTGTGCGTCCTGCCGAGTCCCGGAATCTGCATTACGAAGCCGAAATGGCGATCGTGATCGGCAAGCGCGCCGAGAACGTGGCGGTGGAAGACGCCCATGAGTACATTTTCGGCGTTACCGCGGGCAACGACGTCAGCGAACGCGCCTGGCAGGCTACCGACATACAATGGGTGCGCGCCAAGGGCAGCCGCGGCTTCAACGCCGTCGGGCCGGTGCTGTACAAGGACGCCGACTACAAGAACATCCAGATCACCGGGCGCCACAACGGTGAAGTCGTGCAAAGCGAAAACTCCTCGGACCTGCTCTTCGGCATGGAAGAAATGGTCAGTCATATCTCCCGGTACATCACCTTGCAGCCGGGCGACATGATCTGGTCCGGCACCATGGGCAGCACTCGCGCCATGGTTCCCGGCGATGTCTACGAAGTGGAATTGTCCGGTATCGGCGTATTGCGCAACGAGGTTGTGCAAGGAAACTGACGGTGGGTTGAATTGACACCAGCGCCCGGTCTGTTCGAAAGGATATGGACCCGGCCGCGGGATCTCCCTGTCGGGCTAATGTGACGCAATGATTCGCGTCACATTAGCCGAACAACAAGAAGACCCCGTTCTGTCTTGTCCGCGCTCAGAAAGTCTTCAGGAATTTCACTTCCAGGCGGTAATCCGCTTCCATTTCGGCGCGCGCCGGCTGCCAACTGACTCCGAACCGCAGGTCGATGTCGTCGCGAATTTCCGACCGCAGGTATTCGTAGGTGAACCCAAAGCGCGTCAGATTCTGGCTCGCGCCGCGGTCATACGCGATCATCGGCTTCAGCAGCCCGTTCAGCCGCGACACCAGCAAGCCGTATCCGATCTCGCTGGTCAGTGACAGCGACCGGCCATCCGGACCCAAACCGGGTACGGCCAAGCCCGAACCCATCCCTGGTATCGCGCCCGCGTCGCCGCTCAGCAAGGCTTCGCCGCCGCCCAGCAGCGAACCGCCGGCGCCCGCCGCGCCCCAGGTCGGCGCCAGACTCAGTTGCAAGCCGGCGCCGTCGGCGCGCGATTTGAGCGTCAGCCGCGCCATCGCGCCGTATTCCTCGTATCCCTGCGCCGCATGGGACAGCAGCCACCGGCCCCGGGCCTCGAAATCAAGCCGCTCGCCCCGGTAGCGCAATCCAGCCACCGCTTCCACTCCCGCGCCGGTCTGGCCGTCGCCGCCGTCGTACAGGCCGCCCACTTGCAGATAAGGCGCCAACGCCCCGGTACCCGACGCTTCCAGCGCCAGGCGCACCCGTTGCACATTGGCGTCCAGGCTGTCCGTGAGCCGGTCTCCGGCATCGGTGGACAGCGAGGCATAGCCCGCCCCGCCGATAACGGAGAGTTTGAAGCCGCTCCACTCGGCCAGGCTCCGGCGCAGTCCGGCCGCGCCCAGGGCCATTTCCAGGCCGCTCTCTTCGAGCTCGTTCACCACTTCGCCCCGACCGAAGCCCCCCAGCGCCCAAACTTCCAGTCCGCTGGACAACTCGCCCCGGATATAGGGGTAAACGCTGGTCAGGTCGGTATCCACCTGGCCGCTACTCCCGCCGTTGGCCGCATAGTTGAGTTCGCTCTGGCTCAGCGACAGCGCCGCGCCCGCGAGCCAGCGCTCGCCCAGCAGCGTGTCCGCGCCCACATAAACCGAGCGCAGTTCCCCGTCGTAGCGGCCCGAGTCGGGCGTGCCCTGGAAATTTTGCAGATCGCCCGCGCCCCACAGCGTCCACTCGCGCTGATCCTCGCCCTCGGCGCCGGTGGTCAGCGGCATCGCGAACGAGCGGCCCCAAAGGAGCCGGTCCAGATACGAAGTAGTGGAATCATTCTCCCTCGCAGGCGCGGTCGGGTCGCTGCCGGAAAATCCCGATTGCGGAAACGCCGCGCCCGGCATTTGACCCATGGCGCCGCCGGCGAATCCCGCTTGCGGGAACGCCGCCGCGCCCGACGTTTGATTGGCGGCATCGCGCGAGAATCCGGTGGCCGGGAACGCCGCCCCCGATGTATGTGCCATGGCGCCGCCGAATCCCGGTTGCGACGGGGAAACCATGTTCGGACCGTTGCCGGGGTTGGTCGAGATCAGCAATCCGGCCACGGCGTCGAACGCGGCGACCGCCTGGTTCCCGGCGCTGTCGTCGTCGCCGGCTCCGGCTGAAGCCATGGTGGCGCCGCCGCCGCGGAACCGCTCCCCGATAACCGTTGTCGCTCCCGTCAGCAGCGCGCGTCCCTGAGCCGCCAGGGCATCGCTCAGCACCGCCTTGTCCGCCGCCTTGAACGCCATCACCTCGATGGTGAAGGTCAGGCTGGCGCTATCCGGGTTGGTCGAGTCGGAGTCCGTCACCGTCCAGGTATAGGTCTGCTTGGCGACGCCCGCCACAGGTGTGCCGCTCAAGGTTCGCCGCGCCGGATCCAGCGTCAGCCCCGCCGGCGGCTCGGGAGACAGCTCGTAGGTCAGGTCGCCGTCGCCGCCGCTCGCCGCGGGCAGCGTCAGCGGTTCGATCGCGATACTCAACTCGTAGCGTTGATCCGTGACGGTGGCGCCGTCAAAGCTCGGCGACAGGTCGGCTTCCACCGTCAGCGTGAAGTTCAGCGCGACCGCATCGCCGTCGGCATCGGTGGCGGTCCAGGTGTAGGCCGTCTCCTCCAGAGGCTCCGCGGGCGTGCCGGACAGCGCGCGCGCCGCCGCGTCCAAGCTCAGTCCCGCCGGTGGCTCGGGAGTCAGCGCGTAGGCCAGATCTCCATTGCCGCCGCTCGCCGCGGGCAGCGCCAGCGGCTCGATCGGGATGTTCTGCTTCCAGGACTGTGCGGCGATCTCGGCGTCATCGAAGGAGGGCGCGTCATCCTGCTCTACCTCGATCGTGAACGTGAGCGACGCCGCGTCGCCGTCCTCGTCGGTGGCGGTCCAGGTGTAGGCTGTTGCTTCCGCAAGCTCGGCAGGCGCGCCGGAAAGCGTGCGCGTCGCCGCGTCAAAGCTCAATCCCGGCAGCGGTTCGGGCGACAGCGCGTAGGTTAGCGTCCCGTTGCCGTCGGTCGCCTCCGGCAGGGTCAGATCCGCGATTACCGAGTTCTGTACGTAGGACTGGTCGGGGATCACGGCATCGCCGAACGAGGGAGCCTGGTCCCGCTCTACCTCGATCGTGAACGTGAGCGATGCCTGGTCGCCATCCTTGTCGGTGGCGGTCCAGGTGTAGGTCATGACCTCTCGCGGCTCCGCGGGCGTACCGGACAGCGCGCGCGCCGCCGCGTCAAAACTCAATCCTGACGGCGCTTCGGGCGACAGCGAGTAGTCCAGCGTTCCGTCGCCGCCGGTCGCTTGCGGCAGGACCAGTTGCGTGATCGCCGAGTCTTGCACGTAGGACTGATCGGGGATCGCGGCATCGCCGAACGAAGGTTTTTGATCCGCCGCGATCGCTATGGAGAAGGTCAAGGCGGCCTCGTCGCCGTCCGCATCGGTCGCGGTCCAGGTGTAGGTCACGGACTCTTGCGGCTCCGCGGGCGTGCCGGACAGCGCGCGCGTCGCCGTATCGAAGGTCAGGCCTGCCGGTGGTTCCGGCGTTAGCGAGTAGGTCAGCGTTCCGTCGCCGCCGCTCGCCGGCGGCAAGATCAGTTGCGTGATCGCCAGGTTTTGCGTGTAGGACTGATCGGGGATCGTGGCGTCGCCGAAGCTCGGCGTTCCAATCGTCACCAGAGCGGATTCGGCGGATTCGGCGCCGGCGCCCGCGGCGCTCACCGCGCGCAGCTTGAACTGGTAGGTAACGCCTTTGGTCAGCCCGGTCAAAGTGTAACTGACGGTGTCTGGACCGCTTTCGGGTATTTTGGTCCACTCGGTCTCGAACTCGCCGTCGCCTTCCTTCTTCACATATTCCCAGTGCTTGATGGGCGAACCGCCGTTGCCGCCCAAACTCCAGGTTAGGGTGGCCGCGCCCGCGGCGACGCTCACGCGGAAACTGGTCGGTGTCGGCGGCTTGTCGGCGACGATTATTTTGGCGGTCATGTCCGCGCTGACGCCGCTGTAGCCACCGCCACTCGCGGTATGCGAGACGGTCACCGACTCGGCGGCGGAATCAGAATCGCTCACCGGCTTCAGCGTCACGTTCTGGCTGTCCTTGTAGTTGCCTTCGGTGAATACCAGCTCGGTGGGATTCACGCTGACCGCGCCGGGGTCGCTGCTCGACAAGGCGATGGTCACGGCGCCGTTCGGCGCCGCATTCAGCTTCACCGCATAATTGACGGCGTCCCCGTTCTTGACGAGGTCCAGGGTAGCGGGCGATAACGTGATCCCCCTATCCTTGTCGGTCACTTTGGCCGTTAGGACAGCGTCAACGTAGTATCCGCCGCCGCGGGCGGCATGCGTGATGTCCACGTCCTCGTTGGCGCCGTCGTCATCGAGGACGGCGCTCAGCGTCACGTTCCGGGGTTTGTTGTAGTCATTCGAGGTGAAAGTAAGCTCGACCGGGCTCACGCTGACCGCGCCGGCGTCGCTGCTCTCTATCGTAACCGTTACGTTACCGAGGGGCTGCGAGGACAGCGACACTTTATAGGCGACCTCGGCGCCGCCTTCGTCCAATTCCACCTCATTGTTCGCGGCCGAGAAGACGATCCCTTCCGGATCGTTGTCATTGATCTGCACCTTCACGGCTCCGGTGAGGTCCACGTATCCGGCATCGACAGAACTGGAGGTGTGAGTGATAGTCAATCTTTTGTCGCGGGTGTAGTTATCTTCATTGGCCACTAGCGTCACGGTCTGCGGAACAGACCAGTTGCCGGTGGTGAAGGTGAGTTTATGAACTCCGTCGCCGTCGGCCTCCGGGCTCGCTATGTCGATTGCTTGGGTGTCGCCGGCCGTTGTTATGGTGACTGTTACCGAGTTTGTCGGCTGTGTGGCTAGCCACACGTCGTAAGCGCCCGTGCCGCCTTCGTTTAGAGTCAGGGAAGTGGGAGACAAGTTGATGGCGAAGGGGTCATTGTCCGACTCTACCGCCGTCACTTCGCCGGTGATGCCAGCGTAGCCGCCGCCCGAGGCCGTGTGCTCCAGCGTCGCCTGGCCGTTGTTGCCGTCGGCGTCGTCGGACGCAAACAGCGTCACCTTCTGCGGGGTGTTCCAGCTGCTCATGGTGAAGGTGAGCGTGTTCTGATTGCCCGTCGTGTTCGGGTCCGTGTCAAACGTGATGTCGCCGTCGCTGCCGGATTTCGCTGCGATCGTGATCGTCACTTCGTCGCTCGGCTGCGTGTCCAGCTTCACGTCGTAGTCGAAAGTGGCCGTAGACTGTTCGGTCACCGACACGTTGACTGTCGGCAAGTCGATTCCCTTGGGGTCATTGTCCGACTCTACCACCGTCACTTCGCCGGTGATGCCAGCGTAGCCGCCGCCCGAGGCCGTGTGCTCCAGCGTCGCCTGACCGTTGTCGCCGTCGGCGTCGTCGGACGCAAACAGCGTCACCTTCTGCGGGGTGTTCCAGCTGCTCATGGTGAAGGTGAGCGTGTTCTGATTGCCCGTCGTGTTCGGGTCCGTGTCAAACGTGATGTTGCCGTCGCTGCCGGATTTCGCTGCGATCGTGATCGTCACGTCGTCGCTCGGCTGCGTGTCCAGCTTCACGTCGTAGTCGAAAGTGGCCGTAGACTGTTCGGTCACCGACACGTTGCCTGTCGGCAAGTCGATTCCCTTCGTGTCATTGTCCGACTCTACCACCGTCACTTCGCCGGTGATGCCAGCGTAGCCGCCGCCCGAGGCCGTGTGCTCCAGCGTCGCCTGACCGTTGTCGCCGTCGGCGTCGTCGGACGCAAACAGCGTCACCTTCTGCGGGGTGTTCCAGCTGCTCATGGTGAAGGTGAGCGTGTTCTGATTGCCCGTCGTGTTCGGGTCCGTGTCAAACGTGATGTCGCCGTCGCTGCCGGATTTCGCTGCGATCGTGATCGTCACGTCGTCGCTCGGCTGCGTGTCCAGCTTCACGTCGTAGTCGAAAGTGGCCGTAGACTGTTCGGTCACCGACACGTTGCCTGTCGGCAAGTCGATTCCCTTCGTGTCATTGTCCGACTCTACCACCGTCACTTCGCCGGTGATGCCAGCGTAGCCGCCGCCCGAGGCCGTGTGCTCCAGCGTCGCCTGACCGTTGTCGCCGTCGGCGTCGTCGGACGCAAACAGCGTCACCTTCTGCGGGGTGTTCCAGCTGCTCATGGTGAAGGTGAGCGTGTTCTGATTGCCCGTCGTGTTCGGGTCCGTGTCAAACGTGATGTTGCCGTCGCTGCCGGATTTCGCTGCGATCGTGATCGTCACTTCGTCGCTCGGCTGCGTGTCCAGCTTCACGTCGTAGTCGAAAGTGGCCGTAGACTGTTCGGTCACCGACACGTTGCCTGTCGGCAAGTCGATTCCCTTCGTGTCATTGTCCGACTCTACCACCGTCACTTCGCCGGTGATGCCAGCGTAGCCGCCGCCCGAGGCCGTGTGCTCCAGCGTCGCCTGACCGTTGTCGCCGTCGGCGTCGTCGGACGCAAACAGCGTCACCTTCTGCGGGGTGTTCCAGCTGCTCATGGTGAAGGTGAGCGTGTTCTGATTGCCCGTCGTGTTCGGGTCCGTGTCAAACGTGATGTTGCCGTCGCTGCCGGATTTCGCTGCGATCGTGATCGTCACGTCGTCGCTCGGCTGCGTGTCCAGCTTCACGTCGTAGTCGAAAGTGGCCGTAGACTGTTCGGTCACCGACACGTTGCCTGTCGGCAAGTCGATTCCCTTGGGGTCATTGTCCGACTCTACCACCGTCACTTCGCCGGTGATGCCAGCGTAGCCGCCGCCCGAGGCCGTGTGCTCCAGCGTCGCCTGACCGTTGTCGCCGTCGGCGTCGTCGGACGCAAACAGCGTCACCTTCTGCGGGGTGTTCCAGCTGCTCATGGTGAAGGTGAGCGTGTTCTGATTGCCCGTCGTGTTCGGGTCCGTGTCAAACGTGATGTTGCCGTCGCTGCCGGATTTCGCTGCGATCGTGATCGTCACGTCGTCGCTCGGCTGCGTGTCCAGCTTCACGTCGTAGTCGAAAGTGGCCGTAGACTGTTCGGTCACCGACACGTTGCCTGTCGGCAAGTCGATTCCCTTCGTGTCATTGTCCGACTCTACCACCGTCACTTCGCCGGTGATGCCAGCGTAGCCGCCGCCCGAGGCCGTGTGCTCCAGCGTCGCCTGACCGTTGTCGCCGTCGGCGTCGTCGGACGCAAACAGCGTCACCTTCTGCGGGGTGTTCCAGCTGCTCATGGTGAAGGTGAGCGTGTTCTGATTGCCCGTCGTGTTCGGGTCCGTGTCAAACGTGATGTCGCCGTCGCTGCCGGATTTCGCTGCGATCGTGATCGTCACGTCGTCGCTCGGCTGCGTGTCCAGCTTCACGTCGTAGTCGAAAGTGGCCGTAGACTGTTCGGTCACCGACACGTTGCCTGTCGGCAAGTCGATTCCCTTCGTGTCATTGTCCGACTCTACCACCGTCACTTCGCCGGTGATGCCAGCGTAGCCGCCGCCCGAGGCCGTGTGCTCCAGCGTCGCCTGACCGTTGTCGCCGTCGGCGTCGTCGGACGCAAACAGCGTCACCTTCTGCGGGGTGTTCCAGCTGCTCATGGTGAAGGTGAGCGTGTTCTGATTGCCCGTCGTGTTCGGGTCCGTGTCAAACGTGATGTTGCCGTCGCTGCCGGATTTCGCTGCGATCGTGATCGTCACTTCGTCGCTCGGCTGCGTGTCCAGCTTCACGTCGTAGTCGAAAGTGGCCGTAGACTGTTCGGTCACCGACACGTTGCCTGTCGGCAAGTCGATTCCCTTCGTGTCATTGTCCGACTCTACCACCGTCACTTCGCCGGTGATGCCAGCGTAGCCGCCGCCCGAGGCCGTGTGCTCCAGCGTCGCCTGACCGTTGTCGCCGTCGGCGTCGTCGGACGCAAACAGCGTCACCTTCTGCGGGGTGTTCCAGCTGCTCATGGTGAAGGTGAGCGTGTTCTGATTGCCCGTCGTGTTCGGGTCCGTGTCAAACGTGATGTTGCCGTCGCTGCCGGATTTCGCTGCGATCGTGATCGTCACGTCGTCGCTCGGCTGCGTGTCCAGCTTCACGTCGTAGTCGAAAGTGGCCGTAGACTGTTCGGTCACCGACACGTTGCCTGTCGGCAAGTCGATTCCCTTCGTGTCATTGTCCGACTCTACCACCGTCACTTCGCCGGTGATGCCAGCGTAGCCGCCGCCCGAGGCCGTGTGCTCCAGCGTCGCCTGACCGTTGTCGCCGTCGGCGTCGTCGGACGCAAACAGCGTCACCTTCTGCGGGGTGTTCCAGCTGCTCATGGTGAAGGTGAGCGTGTTCTGATTGCCCGTCGTGTTCGGGTCCGTGTCAAACGTGATGTTGCCGTCGCTGCCGGATTTCGCTGCGATCGTGATCGTCACGTCGTCGCTCGGCTGCGTGTCCAGCTTCACGTCGTAGTCGAAAGTGGCCGTAGACTGTTCGGTCACCGACACGTTGCCTGTCGGCAAGTCGATTCCCTTCGTGTCATTGTCCGACTCTACCACCGTCACTTCGCCGGTGATGCCAGCGTAGCCGCCGCCCGAGGCCGTGTGCTCCAGCGTCGCCTGACCGTTGTCGCCGTCGGCGTCGTCGGACGCAAACAGCGTCACCTTCTGCGGGGTGTTCCAGCTGCTCATGGTGAAGGTGAGCGTGTTCTGATTGCCCGTCGTGTTCGGGTCCGTGTCAAACGTGATGTTGCCGTCGCTGCCGGATTTCGCTGCGATCGTGATCGTCACGTCGTCGCTCGGCTGCGTGTCCAGCTTCACGTCGTAGTCGAAAGTGGCCGTAGACTGTTCGGTCACCGACACGTTGCCTGTCGGCAAGTCGATTCCGGGGGTGTCGTTGTCGATCACTCGGACATAAAAGTTTCTGGAAACATCATTGTACGCGGTATCGCTAGAACTGGCTTTGTGTATAAGTACTGTTTCGTTAAGTATGCCATTGTCATCGTGCACGCTAGTCAGCGTCACTGTCTGCTTGATGTTATAGTCGCTGCTGTCGAAGGTGAGTGTGTTCTGGTCGCCCATCGTGTTCGGGTCCGTGTCCCAACTAATTTGAGGGGAGATAGCATTTGTTGTTATCGTGACCGTCACTGGATCGCTCGGCGGGGTGTCCAGCGCCACCATGTAGGTGGCCGTTGATTCTTCATCCATAATAATGACGGGTTGCGAAATCAGAACACCGTTCTCATTAAAGTAGGAGAATTCAATCGATTGCGCCGCCGCCGGCACGGCAAACAGCAGCCCCATGGCAGCGAAGGCCCAGGACAGCCACATGCGTCGCCGGGCGGTCCGCCCGGAACTGGAAAACGAGTTCTTCTTAGAGCTATTGGCGTATCGAAAGAGAGCGGCGGAGGATACTAATTCAGGCAAACAGGTTCTTGCGTTCAATTTCAAATCTCCTATTGAACATTGAGCGAAGCCACGCCGGTGCAGTGAAACTCAACGCAATTCTAATTCAATATTATCTCGCGGATGCTATATCAAAACGGGTGTTATATCCAAAAACTGAGGGGACGGCGGTTGATCTGGCGGAAAGCGGGGCGAGGCCTGGCTCGCCCGCTCAAGCGCGCCGCGTCAACCATTCGATGCAAACCCATCAAGAACTATTGATCCTATTGATCCAGCCCTATTAGATTTATAATTATAACTATATGTCAAATCGTTCGATGCCATTGCGTACGACGCCAGCGTCATGTCATCAACGCCTGGTTGCGAAGCGACAACATTTGTAACTTTTGCCGCCTTGCCACGAGGTCCGCCCTGAATTAACCTTCCTTAGCGGTTTTTCCCGATATATCAATTGATTACTCGAATCGATATCGCTCTGATCCGAGGTATACATGAGCTTTGCCCACTATGGAGCCACGCTGGTCTCCGCGTTGCTTTTTCCGTTAATCAACCTGTTGGCTTCCGGCGCGCTGGCGCAAGAGCAGGAACCGGGCATCCGCTCGGCGCCTCCTTCGACAACGGCTTATCCGCTGGAGCGACGCCCGGTTATCGACGGCGATGTCGCGGACGACGCTGCCTGGCAAGGCGTGATGCCGGCCACCGGCTTCCGGCAGGTGCGGCCGGACGAGGGGCGGCCCGCGACCCAGCGCACCGAAGTACGTGTGGGATACACCGAAGACGCTCTCTATATCGGGCTGATCGCCTACGAGACCGACCCTTCCCAGATCATCGTGACCGACAGCCGGCGCGATGCTCCGCTCGACGACACCGACAGTTTTCGCGTCATCATCGACGGCATGCTCGACCGCCAGAACGGTTTCGTGTTCGGCACCAATCCGGCCGGTCTGCAATTCGACGCCCAGGTTACCAACGAAGGATCGGGCGGCGGATTCGGCGGGGGAGGCGGCTCCGGAGGCGGCTTCAATCTGAACTGGGACACGACCTGGGAAGTGGAAGCGCAAATCTACGATTACGGCTGGAGCGCGGAAATGGAGATTCCGTTTACTTCCCTGCGCTACGGCAACGGCGCCGAACAGACCTGGGGCATCAATTTCCAGCGCAATATCCGGCATAACAACGAGATTGCCTACTGGGCGCCGCTTCAGCGCCAGTTCGACATTAACCGGGTTTCGGAAGCCGGCATCATCGAAGGCATCCGCGTTCCCAGTCAGCGAGCCTTGCAGTTCACGCCCTATGTGCTCGGTTCCGCCGAGCGCGGCGGCAGTATCGTTTCGGGCACGGTGGACCAGCAGGAACTGGGATTCGACTTCAAGTACGCGATCACCCCCAGCCTGGTGCTCGACGGCACCTACAACACCGATTTCGCCCAGGTCGAAGCCGACGAACTGCAGGTCAATCTAGACCGGTTCAGCCTGTTCTTTCCGGAAAAACGACCTTTCTTCCTGGAAAACGCCGGTCAGTTTTCGGTCGGCAATCCGCGAGAAGTGGAGTTGTTCTTCAGCCGCCGCATCGGCGTCGGCGCGGGCGGCACGCAGTTGCCGATAGAAGGCGGCGCCCGGCTGACCGGCAAGGTCGGCAACAACACCAATATCGGGCTGCTGCAAATGCGCACCGAAAGCGTCGACGGCCGTATTTCTCAGAACGACTTTTCCGTTGCCCGGGTCAACCAGGAACTCGGCAATCGCTCGACGATCGGCATGATGTACATCGAGCGCGACGGCGACGGCACGGCTCTGGGTAATGCGGGAGAAGACTATAACCGCACAATGTCCGTCGACGGCCGCTGGGGTATCGGCGACACGACGCTGATCACCAGTTGGGCGGCGCGCACCGACTCACCGCATCTGAGCGGCCGCGACACCGCGGGCGGCGTTCGTGCCCAATATCAGGACGAAGCCTGGAATCTGAGCGGCGGTTACTCGGAAGTGCGCGAGAATTTCAATCCGGAAGTCGGTTTCCTGTCCCGCCGCGCATTTCGCAAGTGGGATGCCGGCTGGCGTTACACTTATCGTCCGCAGGACTGGTGGAACCTGCATGAATTGCGGCCGCACATGAATTATCGCGGCTACTGGGGATTCGACGGATTTCAGGAAACCGGCTACCTGCACGTCGACAATCACTGGGAATTCGAAAGCGGAATGGAAATCCACACCGGGATGAATTTCACCCTGGAAGGCGTGCGCGAACCCTTCGAGATCGTCGACGGTGTCTGGGTGCCGGCGGGTACCTACGAGCACAGCGAAATTCAGCCGGTGTTCTGGACAAATCAGTCGGCGCCGTTAAGCATCAACGTTCGCGGCAATATCGGCGGATTTTTCGGCGGCGACCGGGCAACTACCGATACTACCGTCCGATATCAACTCGACGAACGGTTCAGCACCGAAGTTTCCTGGAATCGCAGCGATATTTCGCTGCCGGTCGCCAATGGCGATTTCACCGTGAATCTGGCGCGGGTACGTGTGTCTTACTCGTTTACGCCAAACATCTCGCTACAGACACTGGTGCAATACAACGATCGCGACGACGTTGTGGCGGCCAATGTGCGTTTCGCCTGGCTGCAATCGGCCAACGCGGGGCTATACCTGGTCTATAACGAAGTCGATGAATTCAGCGGCCTGAATATGCCCAATTCCGGCTACGAGCCCGAGAACGCCCGCCAGTTCATTCTCAAGTACAGCCGCATCTTCGATTTTTTCAATTAGATCCAAAGCTTCCGAATGGACTCTTGTGGCTTCGAATCGTCGCTGCCGGGACGGGGGTGTGCCGTGTCCGCCGTGAATACGTCCCTGTAGGCTCGGGCTCGGCTTCCTGCCTCGCACGCCACGGCACACCCCCATCCCGACAGCGACTTACATTGAGGCGGTTCAGGTGGGAATCTGATTGCCAGCGGCTGTGCGAGGCGGTACATTAGCGCCAGCCGTGCGCCTGTAGCTCAGCCGGATAGAGTAACTGGCTTCGAACCAGTTGGTCGGGAGTTCGAATCTCTCCAGGCGCGCCAGATTCTCAAGTGTCCTTGCCGCGGGCAACCGGATCGCTCAGCCCAGAACGAAATCGCCCGCGACCAGGTCGTAATGCCCCACCAGGATCAGGGCAAAGTCCGCCGTGCCGTCGCCGTCCGTATCGACGAAAACGTCGGTGAAGTCATCGTCCGTGGTATTTAATGTGTCGTCCCCGCGTTTCTCGAAGCGTACTTCCCCTGCTACGCTGGAGAAGGCGTCCTCGCCGATGAAAGTGGAGCCCAGGGCGGATACGTCGAGCAGGTCGCCGTCGCTGGTTGAGAAATCCTGAATTTCATCCTCGTCGCCCTGGGTGGAATCCGTCGCCGCCGAGAACACAAAGGTGTCCGCGCCGGCGCCGCCGGTCAGCGTGTCCTGGCCGGCTTCCCCATACAGGGTATCCGCGCCCGCGCCGCCGGCCAGGGTGTCGTCCCCGTGCCGACCCCAGAGAACGTTATCCTGCGCATCGCCGGTGAGCGCATCGGCGTGATACGAGCCGCCGATGTCTTCGAAATTGCTGATTGTGTCGCCTTGGGCATGACCGCCCGAGGCCGCGCCGGTGGCCAGGTTTACCGTTACCCCTGCGTGGGATTGGCTGTATTCCAGCCGATCCCGGTCGGCGCCGCCATCGAGGGTATCCGCGCCGGCGCCGCCCTGGAGTTCATCGTTTCCGCCGCCGCCGGAGAGCGTGTCGTCCCCGCGATTGCCCCAGAGGTAATTGTTTTGCGTATCGCCGGTGAGATTGTCGTCATGGCGCGAACCGCTGAGATTTTCGAAATTGCTGAAGGTATCGCCCTGGGCATCGCCGCCCGAGGCCGCGCCGGTGGCCAGATTGACCGTGACGCCCGCGGTGGAGCCGTCGTAAGCCAGCGTATCCTCGTCATCGCCCCCGTCCAGGGTGTCCGCGCCCGAGCCGCCGTGAATTTCATCGTCGTCATCGCCACCGGAAAGCGTATCGTCTCCCTCCAGGCCCCAGAGATAGTTATGCTGCGCATCGCCGGTGAGAACGTCGGCGTATGCCGAGCCGCTGAGATCTTCCACATTGCTGAAGGTATCGCCCTGGGCGTCGCCGCCCGAGGCCGCGCCGGTGGCCAGATTGACCGTGACCCCGGCGGAGGAGTCATCGTAGCGCAGCGTATCCCGGCCCGCGCCGCCGTCCATGGCATCCGCGCCGGCGCCGCCAAAGAGCAAATCCCGATGGTCGCCGCCATCCAGGGTATCCGCGCCGGCGCCGCCATAGAGGATATCCACTCCGTTGCCTCCATGCAGGATATCCGCGTCCGCGCCGCCAAAGAGTTCGTCATGCGCGTCGCCGCCGTGCAGCGTGTTGGCTCCCCCATCGCCGGTCAACTTGTCGGAGTGCGCCGAACCCCGGATGTTCTCGATATTGCTGAAGGTATCGCCCTGGGCGTCGCCGCCCGAGGCGGCGCCGGTGGCCAGATTGACCGTGACGCCCGCGGCGGAGGCGTCGTAATCCAGCGTATCCCGTTCCGAGCCTCCATACAGCGTATCCGCGCCCGCGCCGCCGGCTAGGGTGTCGTTCCCGTCATTGCCGGACAGGGTATCCGCTCCCGCGCCGCCGGACAGGGTATCGTCCCCGTCCAGGCCGATCAGGGTGTTATTCTGTGCATCGCCAGTGAGAATGTCAGCGTGCGCCGAGCCCCTGACGCGTTCGAAATTACTGAAGGTATCGCCCTGGGCGTCGCCGCCGGAGGCCGCGCCGGTGGCCAGATTGACCGTGACCCCCGCGGGGGAGTTGTCGTAAACCAGCGTATCCGCGTCATCGCCGCCATCCAGGGTATCCGCGCCGGCGCCGCCCCTGAGCCTATCCAATCCGCTGCCTCCATACAGGGCATCCGCGTCCGATTCGCCATAGAGAGTATCATTCTCGATACCCCCATACAGGGTATCCGCACCCGAACCGCCCCTGAGCAAATCAAACCCGCTGCCTCCATACAGGGCATCCGCGCCCTTGCCGCCTATGAGATTATCCCACCCGCTGTCGCCAATCAAAATATCCGCGCCCGCGCCGCCATCAAGTTCATCATCCTCGCTGCCCCCATACAGGGTATCCGCGCCGACTCCGCCTTCGAGCCAATCGCGCAAATTTCCCCCATATAAGGTATCCGCGCCCGTACCGCCGTCAAGAATGTCATTTCCGCCGCCTCCATACAGGATATCGGCGTCCGCGCCGCCATAAAGCTCGTCAATATTGCCGCCGCCATGGAGTTCATCGTTCCCGCCGCCGCCGGAAAGCGTGTCGGCCCCATCCTGACCCCAGAGAATATTATCCTGCGCATCGCCAGTGAGGATGTCAGCGTACGCCGAGCCCCTGAGGCGTTCGAAATTACTGATGGTATCGCCCTGGGCGTCGCCGCCCGATGCCGCGCCGGTGGCCAGGTTGACCGTGACCCCGGCGGAGGAGTCGTCGTAAGCCAGCGTATCCTCGTTATCGCCCCCGTCCAGGGTATCCGCGCCCGCGCCGCCGGTTAGGGTGTCGTCCCCGTGCTGACCCCAGAGAACGTTATCCTGCGCATCGCCGGTGAGCGCATCGGCGTGATACGAGCCGCCGATGTCTTCGAAATTGCTGATAGTGTCGCCTTGGGCATGACCGCCCGAGGCCGCGCCGGTGGCCAAGTTTACCGTTACCCCTGCGTGGGATTGGCTGTATTCCAGCCGATCCCGGTCGGCGCCGCCATCGAGGGTATCCGCGCCGGCGCCGCCCTGGAGTTCATCGTTTCCGCCGCCGCCGGAGAGCGTGTCGTCCCCGCGATTGCCCCAGAGGTAATTGTTTTGCGTATCGCCGGTGAGATTGTCGTCATGGCGCGAACCGCTGAGATTTTCGAAATTGCTGAAGGTATCGCCCTGGGCGTCGCCGCCCGAGGCCGCGCCGGTGGCCAGATTGACCGTGACGCCCGCGGTGGAGCCGTCGTAAGCCAGCGTATCCTCGTCATCGCCTCCGTCCAGGGTGTCCGCGCCCGAGCCGCCGTGAATTTCATCGTCGTCATCGCCACCGGAAAGCGTATCGTCTCCCCCCAGACCCCAGAGGTAGTTATGCTGCGCATCGCCGGTGAGAACGTCGGCGTATGCCGAGCCGCTGAGATCTTCCACATTGCTGAAGGTATCGCCCTGGGCGTCGCCGCCCGAGGCCGCGCCGGTGGCCAGATTGACCGTGACCCCGGCGGAGGAGTCATCGTAGCGCAGCGTATCCCGGCCCGCGCCGCCGTCCATGGCATCCGCGCCGGCGCCGCCAAAGAGCAAATCCCGCTGGCCGCCGCCATCCAGGGTATCCGCGCCGGCGCCGCCATAGAGGATATCCACTCCGTTGCCCCCATGCAGGATATCCGCGTCCGCGCCGCCAAAGAGTTCGTCATGCGCGTCGCCGCCGTGCAGCGTATTGGCTCCCCCATCGCCGGTCAACTTGTCGGAGTGCGCCGAACCCCGGATGTTCTCGATATTGCTGAAGGTATCGCCCTGGGCGTCGCCGCCCGAGGCGGCGCCGGTGGCGAGATTGACCGTGACGCCCGCGGCGGAGGCGTCGTAATCCAGCGTATCCTCGTCATCGCCTCCATCCAGGGTATCCGCGCCCGCGCCGCCGGCCAGGTTATCCGCGCTCGAGCCGCCAGAGAGATAGTCGTTTCCGCTGCCCCCGTTCAGGATATCCTCGCCGTCGCCGCCATAGAGTGAATCGTCATTCGCGTCCCCATGCAGGGTATCTGCGTTCCCGCCGCCATAGAGACGATCGTTTCCGCTGCCCCCATACAGAGTATCCGCGCCTATGTGGCCATAGAGCACGTCCCACGCGCTGCCCCCATACAGGGTATCCGCGTCCTCGTCGCCGTGGAGCAGGTCAGTCTCGCTGCCCCCATACAGGGTATCCACGCCTTTTCCGCCAAAGAGATAATCCCACCCCTCACCGCCGGTCAACGTATCCGCCCCCGCGCCGCCATGGATATCGTCATACCCACCGCCACCGGAAAGCGTGTCGTCTCCCCCCAGGCCCCAAAGGTAGTTATGCTGTGAATCACCGGTGAGAGTATCGGCGTAGGCCGAGCCGCTGAGGTGCTCGATATTGCTGAAGGTATCGCCTTGGGCATCGCCGCCCGAGGCGGCGCCGGTAGCCAGATTGATCGTGACCCCCGCGGACGAGTTGCTGTATCCCAGTATATCCTCGCCCGCGCCCCCATCCAGGGAATCCGCGCCGGCGCCGCCATAGAGCAAGTCCTGGTGGCTGCCTCCGTAAAGTGTATCCGCGCCGCTGCCGCCATGGAGTTCATCGTGTCCACCGCCGCCGGAAAGCGTGTCGGCCCCGTCCTGACCCCAGAGGCGGTTATTCTGCGAATCGCCGGTGAGGACGTCGGCGTAGGCCGAACCCCGGAGGCGTTCGAAATTACTGAAGGTATCGCCCTGGGCGTCGCCGCCGGAGGCCGCGCCGGTGGCCAGGTTGACCGTGACCCCCGCGGAGGAAGCATCGTAACTTAGCGTATCCTCGTCATCGCCCCCGTCCAGCGTATCCGCGCCCGCGCCGCCGCTTAGCGTGTCGTTCCCCTTGTTGCCGTACAGGGTATCCGCGCCCGCCCCGCCGGCCACGGCATCGTCCCCTTCGCGGCCGTACAGAACGTTATCCCCCGCATCGCCGGTCAACGTATCGGCGTGGTCTGAACCCAGGATGTTTTCGATACTGCTGAAGGTATCGCCCTCCGCATGACCGCCCGAGGCCGCGCCGGTGGCCAGATTGATCGTAACCCCGGCGGCGGAGGCGCCGTAACGCAGCGTATCCCGATCAGCGCCCCCACGCAGGATATCCGCGCCCGGGCCACCGATCAGCGTATCGTCTCCGGCGCCCCCGTATAGGGAATCCGCGCCCGCCCCGCCGCTCAGGGTATCGTCCCCGCCTTGGCCGCGCAGCGCATTATCCAGCGCATTGCCGGTGAGGACGTCGGCGTAGGCCGAACCCCGGAGGCGTTCGAAATTACTGAAGGTATCGCCCTGGGCGTCGCCGCCGGAGGCCGCGCCGGTGGCCAGGTTGACCGTGACCCCCGCGGAGGAAGCGTCGTAACTTAGCGTATCCTCGTCATCGCCCCCGTCCAGCGTATCCGCGCCCGCGCCGCCGCTTAGCGTGTCGTTCCCCTTGTTGCCGTACAGGGTATCCGCGCCCGCCCCGCCGGCCACGATGTCGTCCCCTTCGCGGCCGTACAGAACGTTATCCCCCGCATCGCCGGTCAATGTATCGGCGTGGTCCGAACCCAGGATGTTTTCGATATTGCTGAAGGTATCGCCCTCGGCATGACCGCCCGAGGCCGCGCCGGTGACCAGATTGATCGTAACCCCGGCGGCGGAGGCGCCATAACGCAGCGTATCCCGATCAGCGCCCCCACGCAGGATATCCGCGCCCGGGCCACCGATCAGCGTATCGTCTCCGGCGCCCCCGTATAAGGAATCCGCGCCCGCCCCGCCGGTGAGGGTATCGTCCCCGCCTTGGCCGCGCAGCGCATTATCCAGCGCATCGCCGATTAGGATATCGGCGTAGTTCGAACCCCTGAGGTTTTCGATACTTACGAAGGTATCGCCCTGGGCGTCGCCGCCCGAGGCCGCGCCGGTGGCCAGGTTGACCGTGACTCCTTCCGTCGAGTCATCGTAAGCCGCCGTATCGGTTCCGGCGCCTCCATCCAGGGTATCCTCTCCCGCGCCGCCGTCGAGCGTATCGTTCCCGCCATAGCCGTACAGTGTGTCGTCGCCGCCCAATCCAGAGAGATAATCGTCTCCGGACGTGCCATGGAGGGTGTTTTCGCCGTTGTCGCCAGTGCTATCCGTCATGCAGTTCATTCTCCGTTTTGACTACGAATATTGGGATATCATTTACCTGTTCTTTCAGTCTCCCCAGCGCCCAGGCCGCTCCCCACGACGCCGCGGAAACAGTTGCCTGGCGATGCATTTTTCTCAACGCAATAATTTACCCTCGCCCGCGCATCACGGGATGTAGCTATTTGTTGGCATGGAAGCTTCGATCTATTTGGCCATAGGGGATAACCGGTTACAAGCTTGCATCACACCATCGCATTCAACAGCCTGGCCAACAGGATAGAGTAACTGGCTTCGAACCGGTTGATCGGGAGTTCGAATCTCTCCAGGCGCGCCAGATTCCCCTGCCATTTTCCTACTTGTAACGGGCTTTCATCACCGCGACCGACTCGCGCACGAGTTCAGCCAGCACTTCCAAATCGACATCGTCGAGTTTGTTCAGATACAGGCAGGACTTGCTGTGTTTGTGCTTGCCGAGTCGCGCGAGCAGGTCAGCGTATTCGGAAAATCCGGGCATGATGTAGACGGTCAGATTCTGCTTGCGCGGGGAAAATCCGGTAATCATCCAATTGCCTTCGCGGCCGCTCGCGTACTTGTAATGGTAGCTGCCGAAGCCGACGATGCTGGCGCCCCACATTTTCGGCGGCTCGCCGGTCACTTCCCGCATCAGTTCGAGTATACGCCTGGCGTCCTCTCTCCGGCGCGGGTTTTCGACGGTGTCGAGAAAGGCGTTCACATCCCCGCTGTGCTGTTTCGTTTTTGGTTTGCTCATATCCAGAATTCCCTGTTTGAACAGTATTGGCGATCTTGCCGTTTGCGCCCTAACGCGGGCGAGGCATGCCTCGCCCCTACCGGCTTCGGTCGAATTCGGTGGTGGTCTTGCCATCTTCGCCTGCAACGCTCGCCCCTACCGGCTTTAGTCGAATTCGGTGGTAGTCTTGCCATCTTCGCTTGCAACGCTATTGCGCATTATGCCTCAAGCGCCCCTGCTGCTGTTTCCGACTCATTACCTGGGTAATCTCGTGCTTGGATTGCCCTGGGTGCTGCGTGTGCTGGAAAGGCGCGCCGAGGCGGTCGCCGTGTTCGATGAGAGTTTTCGTCCGTTGCTGTCGATGTTGCCGGAAGCGGAATCGCGAGCCTTGTATTATCCGAGAAAGGAACTGGCAGGCGATAAGGGCTTTACTCATCGCTTGCGTCACTATCTGGGTTTTCTCCGGGAATTGCGCAAATACAAAGGGCATTGCCTGATCGACATGGAGGGCGAGCGATTTTCGGGCGCGATCGCCAGACTCAGCGGCTGCCGGCGGCGAATCGGGCCTGAGGCGAAACGCGCGCGATGGTTCTACAGCGAGGTGCTTGATCTTGATTATCTGGCGCATCGCTTCAACGCCTTTGGCGAAATCATCGGCGCCTACGGCGCCGGCGATGCGCCGCCGAGCGTACTCGATTTCCAGGTAGCGCCGGAACTTGCAGGCCGTGTTCGATCGCTGCTCGATGGCCAACTTGTTAAGAAGCCACTGGCGGTAGTACATGCCGGCGCCAGCGTGCGTTACAAGTTGTGGCCGAAAGAGCATTTCACGCGGTTGGTACAGGGCCTGCGCGAGGCGGGGTTGCAAGTGGTCTGGGTCGGCGCCGGGCAATTCGACGACGATGTCATTGCCGGCATCGAACAGGAACTTTCCGGGTCGCCGGCGATTAACCTCTGCAATCGGTTGTCCCTGCCGGAACTCATTGCCCTGTTCCGCCAAAGCCGGTTCTTTATCGGCTGCGACAGTGGCCCCATGCATCTGGCCGCGGCGACGGGCCTGCCGGTTTTCGCGCTGTTCGGTCCGAGCCGGGAAGCGATCTGGGCGCCGCTCGGCGAGCATAGCGTGGTATTGCGCGGTGAGTTGCCCTGCGCCGAGGATTGTGATGCGTGGCATTGCCGGAACGATTACCATTGTCTGCGCTCCCTGACGCCGGAGACAGTGCTTGCGCGCGCCGCGGCGCTGAGCGACGCGGGGGCGGCTCACAGCTAATCGGAAATACCGAATGTCGGAAAAGATTCCCGTCAGCATTTACATGATCGTCCTGAACGAGGAAGCGAATATCGCCGCCGCGCTCGAACGCATGACCGAATTCGACGAAGTGATCATTGTGGACAGCGGCTCTCGCGACCGCACGGTGGAGATTGCCGACGGCTATCCCAACGTGAAAACTTCGTTTCATCATTGGGAAGGCTTCGCCGCCCAGAAAGCCCATGCGATGTCGCTGTGCCGCAACGAGTGGGTGCTCAATATCGACGCCGACGAGATTCTCACCGACGCATTCATCGAGGAAGTGCGCAGGGTCGTGGCCGCAAATGAAGTCGACGCGCTGGAGTCGACCCGCACCTTGTACCGCTGGGGCAAACGCCCGCGGCATCCGGGAGGCACGGACCGGCTCATCAGGCTATTCCGCAAGAGCGCGGGACATTATCCTGAGCGGCGCGTACACGAAAGCATCAGCATAGACGGCAAAGTCGCGCGCACCGAGGCCACCATCCTGCATAACGAGAACCTGACCTATACCGAACGCGTGGCCAAGTCCAATCGTTATAGCGAAGCGCGGGCTAGGGACAAGTTCGACAAGGGCGACAGGGTATCGCTGCCGGCCTTGCTGTTCATCTTTCCCTTGAGCTTCGTTCAGCACTATTTTTTGAAAGGGCATGTCTTCGATGGCGTCGACGGATTGCTGACCAGCATGAATGCCGCCTGGTACGCCTTCATGAAATACGCCAAGTTGTGGGAGATGCGCCGTCGCCGCGAATAGGGTAGAGTGAGCCGGTTTTAGTGCACAGGAATCCTGTAACGATGAACCCGATGCAGCATGGGGCGGCTCGGCCGCTCGTACTGACGCTTTCCCTGGCCGGTCTGCTTGCGGCCTGTAATCCGAATGTCGAATCCCCGACTACGTATGTATTAGAGGGGGCGGCCGCCGAGACTCCTGACCTGAGCATGGCGGCCCCCGAAGAAGTGGGCATGGACTCAGGCCGGCTATCTCGCCTGACAGACTCCATGCAGGGCCTCGTCGACGAAGGCCGGCTCGCGGGCGTAGTCACCGCGGTGGCGCGGCACGGCAAGATCGTGCATTTCGAATCGGCGGGCTGGCGCGACATGGAAGCAGGCGCGCCGATGACCAATGATGCCCTGTTTCGCATCTATTCGATGACCAAGCCGATTACCGGCGTGGCGCTGATGATGCTTTACGAGGAGGGGCTGTTCCGATTGTCCGATCCGGTCGAGATGTACATTCCCGAACTGAGCGATCTGCAAGTCGCCGCGGGCGTGGACGATAACGGCAAACTGCTGACCGAACCCGCCGATCACCCGATGACCGTCCGCGAACTGATGGCGCATACCGGCGGTCTTACCTACGGCATATTCTCCGGCTCCGAAGTCGACAGCATGTACGTCGAAGCCGACCTGCTCAACAGCGGCATCACACTCAAGGAAATGGTCACAAGGCTCGGCGCGATTCCGCTGCGCCAGCAGCCCGGCTCCATGTGGCATTACAGTGTGGCCGTGGATGTGCAGGGATACCTGGTCGAAGTACTCTCGGGCCAGCCTTTCGACGACTTCCTCGATGAGCGGCTGTTCGAGCCCCTCGGCATGGACGACACGGATTTCTACGTGCCCGCCGAAAAAGCCGAACGCTTCGCCCAGATCTACACTTATGACGAAGAAGGCAATCTCGCGCCCTCGGAAATGTTCGGCTCCGCCAACGACTACATGGTCGATCCGGTGTTCAAGAGCGGCGGCGGCGGCCTCGTTGCGTCTACGGAAGACTATCTGAAATTCACCCAGATGATGCTCAACGGCGGCGAGTTGAACGGTGTGCGCATACTGGCGCCGCTGACGGTGGATCTGATGCACCGCAATCAATTGCCGCGGAATTTGCCCGACAATGTTCTCGGTGCGCCGGGAACGGTGTTCGGGCTGGATTTCGCCATCGTGACCGACCCGGTCGAAGCCGAATCGTATTCTCGCGGCGAGTACTACTGGGGCGGCGCTGCCGGCACCTGGTTCTGGATCGATCCGGTGGAAGAGGTGATCGTGGTGGGAATGATCCAGCAATGGGGGCAGGGACTGCCGAATGTGCGGGCACTGTCCCGGCAATTCACCTATCAGGCGATCATGGAGCCGAACGGCGTCAACTGATTTCCGAACCTGCCCGGCCTCCCGCGGGAGGCCGGGCAGTGGCTGTCAGGGCGCCAGATAAGTGGAGAACTTGTCGGCGTCGACCGGAGAACTGACTTGCTCGGCCAGACCTTCCACTCCGTCGAGATAGACCTTTAGAAAGGCCAGCGTGATCCTGCCCATGGTGTCGTGGTCAGGGCCGCCGTTGGCCGCGATCATGTGATCGCCGGCCGCAAATTCCATGTAGACCTTGTTCTCGCTCCCCAGCGAGTCGTACAGCAGCCGCGCATGAGCTTCCGGAGGCGCCACTTCGTCTTCCGCGCTGGCAATGATCAGGGCCGGCGCGGTCAGTGAACCATAGTCGCCTTCGAAGGATCCGCCGGGTTCGCAGCAATAGAGAGACAGTGGAATGACCGCGTCTACGGCGTCACCGAGGCTGTCCGCCGCGGCCAGCACTGCACCGCCGCCCATGGAATGGCCCATCAGCACGATCTTGTCCAGATCGATCTTGTTCGTCACGGGGCTGTCGGGGTTCGCATTTTCCGCCTTGATGAAATCCACCAGCGCGGTTAACGCGTCGGCGCGCGCGGCAAGACCGTCCGTTGGCTCATTGGTATTGAAAATGAATACGTTATAACCCAGCGAGGCCAGTGTCGGCCCCCACCATTCGTAATTTTCCGCACCGACGCGAAAACCGGGTGAAAAGGCGATGGCGCCATTGGGCCGGTCAAAGCTGAGGGTCAGCGGATAGAACACCATCACATCGGCAAATTCGGCGACTCCCGGGTTCGCCTCATAGGTGCGAACTTCGTAGATTCGCTCGCCGAACTCGCGGCCGGCCGCGACGCCGATCTGGCGGCCTTCCGGCCGGTAGCGTCCCTGGCTGTTGTCCTGGGCGTAAGCTGCCGGCAGCAACAGCAGACTCGCGGCCAGCAGGAGCAGGGCATGGGTCAGTATCCGATTGAGTTTCGTGCTAAGCATTTTCGATAACCTCCGCCTTCTCGGGTGATTCGACGCCAGAATATAACAGACCCCACGCCTCGGTTGCACTTTCTGGCGGGAACTGTTCCCGCGAAGGCATGGACCGAAAGCGGACAAGTCGCTATGCTGCCGGTTTTTCAGGCTGGACCGAGGAAAAAGGAGTCATGAATCTCAAGGCATCGAGCGTCGGCATATTGCTGTTGACGCTACTTGCGCTATCACCGCTTGCCCGGCCCCAAGCTGCGGGCGATCACCAATACACTTCAGAAGCCATTGAACTCGGATCGCGAACCTATACCAGTCAATGCGCCTTGTGTCACGGGCCCCAGGGCGCACTGGTGGACGGCATCGACCTGCGGCTCGGCATATTTCGCGGCGTAGCCTCGGACGAGGATCTGCGCAGAGTCATTGCCGAAGGCTCCGGCGAGGGGCAGATGCCGGCCTTTGACTTTGGCGCCGGCGAGATGGAGGGCATTATTGCCTACATCCGCGCAGGTTTCGACCCGGAAGGCGTCGCCGTGCGAATCGGCGACCCGTCTCGCGGCGAGGCACTGTTCTTCGGACGCGGCGGCTGTTCCGGCTGCCATCGCGTGAACGGCGAAGGTCCGCGCACGGCGCCGGATCTCAGCGATATCGGCGCCATTCGCACGCCGTCGGTGCTGCAACTCAACCTGCTCGACCCGACCGCGGCCCTGATGCCGATCAACCGGCCGGTGCGGCTCGTCACTCTGGATGAGGAGGTAGTCACCGGACGGCGCCTCAACGAGGACACCCACACGGTGCAAGTGCTCGATTCTTCCGAGCGCCTGCGCTCTTTCGCCAAAATCGACCTGAGCAGCTTCGAAATCAGCCGCGAGCCCAGCAAGCCGCCGGTGGACATGAACGAGGAGGAAGTGGCCGATCTGGTGGCTTTCCTGCTGACCCTGCGAGGTGCGCAATGAAAAGATACGCATGGACGATATTGCTGGCGCTGCTCACGGCGCCGGTTCACGCCCAGATTCCCTACGAGCGGATTCTCCAGGCCGAGGACGAGCCGGAAAGCTGGCTGACCTACAACGGCAGCTACATGAGCCAGCGCTACAGCCGGCTGACGCAGATCGACCAGCAAAATGTCGGCGACCTGGAATTGCGCTGGCTGTTGCAGAATCAGGTCTTCGGCGCCTGGCAATCCACGCCCATCGTCGCCGACGGCGTCATGTATCTGACCGAACGCCCGAACAGCATCATGGCGGTGGACCCGATTACCGGCCGCGTGTTCTGGAAATACGTGCATACGCCCGCGGAGAACTCGCTGGTCTGCTGCGGCGCCAACAACCGCGGCGTGGCGGTGCTCGACGACCGGGTCTTCATGGGTACGCTCGACGCGCGCCTCGTGGCGGTGGACCGCGTCAACGGCGAATTACTCTGGGATGTGGAAGTCGGCGACGTGAACCTGGCTTATTCGGTAACCATGGCGCCGCTGGCGGTGAAGGACAAGATCATCGTTGGCGTCGGCGGCGGTGAATTCGGCATTCGCGGCTATGTCGCCGCGTTCTACGCCGAGACCGGCGAACTTGCCTGGAAGACCTACACAATTCCCGGCCCCGGCGAGCCCGGCCATGAAACCTGGGAAGACGACGACTGGCAATACGGCGGCGCCCCGGTATGGATCACCGGCTCGTTCGACCCGGAAGAAAACCTGACTTATTGGGGCGTGGGCAATCCCGGACCGGATTGGAACGCGGCCCAGCGGCCCGGCGACAATCTCTATTCGGACTCGGTCATCGCTCTCGATGCCGACACCGGCGAGTTACGCTGGTACTTCCAGTTCACGCCCAACGACGGTTACGACTACGACGCCGTGCAGGTGCCGGTGCTGGCGGACATGGAATGGCAGGGCGCGCAACGCAAGTTGATGCTCTGGGCAAACCGCAACGGCTATTTCTACGTGCTCGACCGCACCGACGGAGAATTCCTGCTCGGCAACCCCTTCGTGCGCGTGAACTGGTCGAGCGGCCTCGACGAAAACGGCCGGCCCATTCCGACCCCGCAGCCCGAAGGCATGCCGACCTGGCCCGGCAACCAGGGCGGCACCAACTGGTATCCGCCTTCATGGAGCCCGCGCACCGAGCTGTTCTATTTCAGCGCCTGGGAGGACTACGCGACGATCTACCAGCCGGAAGAGTCAGAGTACGTACCCGGACGGGCCTTCCTCGGGGGCGGCTTCGACGTGTTGACTCCCGCGCCGGGGGCGCCCGGAGTCGGCATCGGCCGCACCAACCCGATCAACAACTGGACCGACGAGGTAGGGCACGCCTCGCTAAAGGCGCTCGACCCTCGCACCGGCGAGGAAGTATGGGAATTCGAGCAATTCGACGTCAGCGACAGCGGCATGCTGACCACCGCCACCGATCTGCTCTTCACCGGCGGCCGCGAAGGCTATATCCACGCCCTCGACGCGGCCAGCGGAGAATTGCTCTGGAAACGAAATCTCGGCGGCCAGATCGTCATGCCACCGATTACCTACATGATCGACGGCTTACAATACCTCAGTTTCATTTCCGGCCACGTACTGGCCACCTATGCTCTACGGGGTGAATAACACGGCAAAATATGGGAATATCACGCGGATTCTGGAGGACATCTCATGCAATTAGTTGACTTGAAGAAGTGGTTGCCGGCGCTAGTCTTGTGCGTCGCCGTTACGGCTCAGGCCGCCGAAGGCGAATTGTTCGCCGACGAAGCCACCGAATGGTTCACTCTGGGCAACGACTTTGCTCATACCCGCTTCACCCCCGCGGACGAGATCACCGCCGAAAACTTCGGCGATCTGGAAGTCGTCTGGGAATGGGACGGCGCCAGTTTCAACGCCGTCAGCGGGCGCTCCACACCGTCATTGATCGACGGCATCCTGTACACCGTGGTGGGCTACAAGCGCTACGTCGTCGCCATCGATCCGAAGACCGGCGATACAATCTGGACCTATCGCGAGCCCGACACGCCTCGCGCCGAATATTCCATGCGCGCCGATTACGGCAAAGGCGTGGCCTATGCGGAAGTTAACGGCCGCGGCGTGATCTACATCGTTTCCCCCGGGTTCTTCCTGACAGCGCTCGACGCCAAGACCGGCATTCCGCTGGAAGGGTTCGGCAATCCCGTGCCGATCGAAGGATTTCCCGAAACCGGCGTGGTCGACCTGCTCGCCGACCTCGGCCATCCATACGATCCTTATGAAGGCATTCCGCTGGAGACTGGCTATATCACTTCTTCCTCGCCGCCCATCGTGGTGAACGACACCATCGTCATCGGCAACTCCGCCGAGCAGGGATACTTGCAAGCCCGCGTCGAGAACGTGCCGGGCGACATTCTCGCCTACGACAAGAACACCGGCGATTTCAAGTGGAAATTCAACGTCATTCCCCGGCCCGGCGAATACGGCCACGAGACCTGGGAAAACGACGCCTGGCAATGGACCGGCGACGTATCTTCCTGGGCGCCGCTGTCCGCCGACCCGGCCAACAATCTGGTATACATCCCCACCAACAGCGCGACCATCGACTACTACGGCGGATTCCGTCCGGGAGACAATCTCTATGGCGCGAGCATCATCGCGCTCGATACCCGCAGCGGCGAGCGCGCCTGGCATTTCCAGTTTGTCAAACACGAGATCTGGAACTTCGACACGCCCACGGCGCCCGTGCTGCTCGATATCAACGTGGACGGCCAGCCAATTCCAGCGGTCGCCCAGGTGACCAAGCAAGCCTGGGTCTATACCTTCAACCGCCTCACGGGAGAACCGGTCTGGCCCATCGTCGACCGGCCTGTGCCGCCTTCGATCGTGCCGGGCGAAGTGCTGTCGCCGACCCAGCCGCACGTGACCTGGCCCGAACCGTTCGACATGCAGGGCATCACCGAGGACGACCTGGTCGATTTCACGCCGGAGTTGCGCGCCGAAGCGCTGGAAGTGATGGATGACTACGTGATGGGCGGGCTATTCAATCCGCCCATTCACGCCGACAATCCCGAAGGCAAGTACGGCGCGATGAACTGTCCCGGCGGCGCCGGCGGCGCCAATATCACCTCGCCGCCCGTAGCCGATCCGAGCTCCGGCGTGTTGTACGTATCCTCCCATAAGGCCTGTTTTGTGCTGCGCCTGATTCCCGGTGAGGAAGCCGACCTGCTGTTCGCCAATCCGACCGGTACGAACCTGGCCGAATACGCCAACAGCGTGCGCGGCGCCACTGCCCGCCCGCCGCGATTGCAGTCCGGCATTCCCGTGTGGAAGCCGCCGTACAGCCGCATCGTCGCCATCGACATGAACAGCGGCGAGCACCTGTGGCAGATTCCCACGGGTGAGACCCCGGGCCGCATCGCCAACAGCCCGGCGCTCGAAGGCGTCGACGTCGGCAATACCGGCACCGGCAATCTGGTGCCGATGGTGATCACGCCCAATATGCTCGTCTATTCCGACGTCGCCAGCGACGGCACGCCGATGCTGTATTCGATCGACAAGGACAGCGGCGAAATCATGGCCGAGATCGAAGTCCCGGCCCGCTCAAGCTACGGCATGAGTTCCTGGGTGCACGACGGTCATCAGTACATCATGTTGCAGACCGGCGCCAAACTGACCGCCATGGCGCTGCCGGCTGCGGTGCCCCAATCTTCCGGTTACTGACAGGAAGATAAAGAGAGGGTCGTACGATGCTGCGATTGATACTGCAACTGATCGGCATCGCGGTGCTGATTCCGGTGGTGGCCTATGCCACCCTGGCGCTGGACAATCGCAACGCGGACGGCCCGTCGATCCTGTTCCCCGGAGGCGAACTTGTCTCCGGGGATCTCTATTCCGGCCCGGAGCCGGACTGGAGCTTCACGCGCGACATCCCCACCGTCGAATTGCAGTTGATGAATCCGCCCACTTCGCGGCTGATTTATATACTCGAAAGCGAGGGCAGGTTGTACGTCGTCAGCGGATACATGGGCTCGACGCTCGGGCGCATCTGGAAACACTGGGCGGTGGAAGCGGACGAGGGCGACGGTATAGCCGTAGTGCGAATCGACGGTGTGCGCTACGAGCGACAAATCGTCCGCATCCGCGAAGGCGAGGCGCTCGATGGCGTCACCGCCGCCCTGCGTGAAAAGTACGGCGGTAATTCCAGCCGCGCCAGCGTGGAATCGGGCAACCTCTGGGTATTCGAACTCGCCCCGCGCGGCCCGAACGCCTGAGAGTCAATCATGTCCAACAAGACCTATCTCGCAGTCTGCATAGCCGTCACCGTCCTGGTAGCCGGCTCGATCCTTTTCGTCCCCGGCCTGTCCGAAACAATCGAACAAAACCTGCTGATCTTCCTCTCCACTAACGCCCGGTAAGGATTGCCGGCGAGGTTTTTAATTGGTCCCGACCAGCCTTTCCGTGGCGGAGAGACGAAAATGAGACTCTGGGTGGTTTTATTATTCGCGGTCATGGCAGCAAACGCGTTCGCACAGGCCGAAGCTGATGCCCAGTGCGAACCCGCCGAACTCAATAGACTGGCTACGGAAAATTACGATACGAGCGTGTGGTATTCGCTTGGCCGGTTCCGCGAACTCGAAGATGTCTGCGGATCAGGATCGGGTTCCTTCTCATACTGGTCTTACCTTGCACAGTTGGAATCGTTCGTTGGCAATCATGTGGCAGCGCTGTCGCACTTTGATCCAGCAATCCGTCAAGATTCGCCCGGGGAATTCCCATCGCCGGTCACGAGCGTTTCGGCAGTCGAATATGTGACTGAAAGTGCGGTAGGTCACCGCATCGTCATGGTGAACGAACGGCACCATGCATCGTCCGACAGGCTGTTGACGATGGATCTGCTGGCGCCGCTTGCGGAGCAGGGATTCCGCTATCTCGCCATCGAGGCCGGCTGGAACGGGGATCCCGTCAATTCGCGCGGCTATCCGATTCCACAGACCGGCTACTATGTGAATGACGTTGTCATTGCGCAACTCGTCCGATCGGCAATTGAGCTTGGCTACCGGATCATTGCCTACGAGGAAGAAGACGGTCAGGAAACTTCCGCGGAAACCAGCGCAATGAATCCACAGGAGCGGCGGGATTGGTGGCAGGCAAAGAATATCGTCAGCAGGGTGTTCGACATCGACAGCGACGCAAAGCTACTCGTGCATGCCGGCTATGATCACATTCGCGAATCAAGGACCGAAACCTGGGCGCCCATGGCCCACTTCCTACGTCAGTTTACCGGGCTTGATCCGCTGACCGTGGACCAAACGGCGTACAGCGAACGCTCCAGACCCGAACTTGAGCATCCACTGCGGATGTATGCGAGAGAACTCGGCTTGTTAGGCGAAGACGCGGTCGTAATTGTCGATTCCGAAGGCGAGTCGGTAATTCCGCCTCCCGAGACTGTCGATCTCGCGGTGCTAGGCATTTCCACAAGATATGCCAATGGCAGACCGACATGGATGGAAATGAGCGGCCGCAGGCAGGAGACCGCCTTCGACACGCCGGAGTGCGTAGCGCGGACATGCATCGTGGAAGCGCGAAGAGCCGGATTCGCCGATGAAGTGCCCCTGGATCGAATTGAAGTTACTAACGCAGAGCGTATAGTGCTTTACCTTCCCGCAGGTGAGGAGATCGTGGTCCATGTGATGGGGTTGGATCGAAACACCTTGGCCACGAGAAACATGTACGTTCCACTACTATAGCGTAAAGACCTTTCGTAACAACGCGCCTTAAGTGCGGGCATCATTCAAGAAGAAGGATATCTCTGGCAAGTACTGTTGGAAACGTTGCTTGTCAGAATTCAGTCATTGTATTAGGCGACTGACACCCGCCAATTCAAAATTTACCGAAAATCGGCGATTGTTTCGTGGATTTTCGTGAAAAATCCACGAAGCAGGTGCGTATTTTCGCATTAGATCGTTGCCAGCAAGCACAGCGAAGATAAAACTGTTTAACTCACACGAATATTTGATGCTGAACAAAGGAGATTGAACTCGGTGAAACGTGACAACAAGGCGCATCGGAACGCGTTGTGCGCGTGGCAAGAACTTGCGGAAGCGGGTGGTCTGGAGCCGAATGGGCGGGATTCGGATTTTGCGGATAGTGTTCGGAAGGTGCTCGACGGTGACGCTGGGACTGTCGAAGAGGCGTTACAAGAGGTGTCCATGGGGGTGTTTCTCGAAGCGTTGTTCAAAGCCATAGAGCCATTCCCAATGATGTTCGGAGACATTTTGCGCTTCTTCGAGTCAGCCGGGGCTCATGAGGGCCAACGGCAGTGGCGGCTCGTCGTAGACGACGATGTGTTCGAGTTAGAGCATTTCCGGGAGTTTGAACGCGAGTGGCGGTCCATGGAATGCGAGTTCGATGTGCCGGCGGTGAGCAATCACGAGGCGTTTCTGCCGAATACAGTTCGAAACGACCTGGAGAGGGAATACCTTCTGGATACAGGTTTGACCGGGCTACCGGACGTAGACTTATGGCTCAAAGCGTACGACAACAATCAGTACGACCCTTTTCCGGCAAGCCTGCTGCCGGCAAGGCTTCCAGCCGGCTTGGATGACGCGGCGCGCATCGCGATGGCTGCCTTGTATGTGGTCAAGAACGCAGGCTTTGGCCAGCGCTTACTATTGCTGGAATCTTTTCATGCGCACCGAAAATTGATAGACGCCCTGGGCAAGAACGACGGGTTAGATCTTTGGACGATCGCGCAGAATGAAACAGACTATTGGCTGCGGTCGACGGTTGAAATCCTTGGGAATCTGGTAGCGGGATCAGAAGCTGAGAAAGCGCAATTCAGTGCAGAACTGTGTGCGCGGTACAAAAAGCTTCCTCGCAGACGGCTGAACGTCAGAATGGATGTGCAGGATCTTGTCCAGCTCCTTTCACTACCGGTTTGGCGCAAGCGACATGAGCTTTACGCGGTTTGGATCGCGACCGAAATCCTTGCGGCGGCCGAAGGACATGACATTAATATCAAACATGCAGAGGGCGAGTTGCGATTTGCGTTCCGAGAAGCCCGAGTTGCTGACATAGAGTCGGCTCGTCCGGCGGTGTCGCTCTACAGCGAGCGCAAGACCCCATTGCAGTCACCGGTCGGCGAGAGCCGAAAAAACAACGTGCAACCGGACTATGGCCTGTGGCGGAAAGAACCGTACGGCGAGCGGTGTTTGCTGGTGGTTGAAGTGAAGCACTACAAGCGTTCGGATGGGCGGAACTTTCGGAACGCGCTGGTCGACTACGCAACTGCACATCCGAGTGCGGTGGCGATGCTGGTGAACTACGGTCCTGTGGGTATTTCGGCAGAACTGCCCCGCGCGCTGGGGCAAAGGTGCCGGACGGTAGAACATCTTAACCCGCGTAACGGGATTGCGAGGGACGAGTTCCGTAAAGTGGTCAGGGAATTAATCGGAGAACCTGTGCGAACCTTTGAGCGATGTGTAGTCGGCAATGGGCTACCCCAATCCGTGATCGTTGACACGTCAGCCTCCATGTCAGACGTGCTGCTAAGCGTGTGGTTCGCTGAGTTCGCACGAAATCTGGTGCGCAATGGGGCAAAGACGGCGGTTCTCGTCGACAACGGGCAGCGGGCAACTATTGGTGTGGAAAGCCTGACGGAATGGATTCGAGAGAACAAACTGGGATTGGGTACGCGGTTGGCCGAGGCGGTAGCGGCGCTGGTCGAATCGGATGGTAGGGCCTTGGTGGTGACCGACAGCGATGGCCTGCGAGACTTGGGCAGGCTCAACTCGGAAGTGGATCTGTTGGAGGAGGTGGAAGAAATTGGCGCGAAGGTGGTTTCGGTGTGTGTACAGCATTCGAGTGTGTGAGCAGTTGGCGAGTTACGTAGCGTATGGTGTGGTGTGAGGGACACTCGAATACGAATTGAGCGACTCTTGCCAACCAAATTTAATCTACCCACTGGTCATGACCGACCGCATCCAAGTAAATACTCTTTGATCCCCGTTGCCTGCGTACTGAATGCTTGTATCCTTCTTCGGTGGTCTATTCTATCTAGTACACAGGACATTCCCGACTATACCCATAGGACTTACTCTACTCGTACCTGACTGCCCTGAAATCTTGCATCCTTCCGACAAAGAACCATAATTTGGGTTCCCATTTTGTTCAGGAAGTGTCTCCGATGGATAGCGAAAGATCTAAGAAAACTGGCAATGTCGTTCAATTGCGCAAGCCCACGCAATCGCAAAGAAATTCGGAAGCGAAGTGGGGCAAGAAGGTGATAGGCTTGGGATTCTGCGTAGTCCCATCGCTTCTGCTGAGAGCACAGAGTCGGCTTGGGCTCAACCCCACGTAACTCGCGGTTATTTTGCAGCTCTGCGACTACTGGTGGGACAAGGAACGCAAGCCGTTTCCGTCAAAAAAAGCTATGGGTGAACGTCTTGGCCTCGGCCCAAGACAGATTCAGCGTTATTTGGCCGAATTGGAACAAGCGGGTCTCATCCGTCGAGAAGAGCGACGGGGCAGGCATGGCGGAAAACTATCAAACTACTATGATCTTGATGGGCTTGTGAGCAAGCTAAAGGAACTTGAACCGGAGTTCCGTGAAGCTGTGGAGTCCGCGAAAGCGCAAAGACGAAACGTTTCAAAGCGCGGGCATAAGTTACGCAAAGAGTTGGAAGCGCATACCCAGAAAAACTGAACCCCGGGCGCATACCGCACAAGGCGGCAGAGGCGGGTCCGGGGTCTACGGCAATGAATATGACAAATGATCAGGTACTAGTCAAGCACTTCTCCTACTCTTGTAGAGAGCACATAATCTGTCCGGTCTTGTAGCACAAGGTCTGTCCGGTTCTCATCGGATGCGGGAGGAAGCATCTGATGAGACGAACAGCTTGGTTGCAGGAGACGCGAATGGAACGTTTTGAGGAAGCCTTTGGTGCGTGGACGGAGAGTCGGCTGACGCAGGAAGAAGCTGCGCGGCTGCTTGGGGTGTGTGAGCGCACGTTTCGGCGCTGGATAGATCGGTATGAGGAAGCGGGCCTGGACGGATTGATCGACAAGCGCTTGTCGCAAGCATCGAACCGTCGCGCGCCGGTCGACGAAGTGATGGCGTTGGTGGATCGCTACCGGAACCGTCACCGGGGTTGGAACGTGCGTCATTTTCATGCCTGGTACCGGCGCGATGGCGGGAAGCGCAGCTACACCTGGGTGAAGAACGCCTTGCAGGCAGCGGGCCTGGTGGCGCGGGCGTCACGCCGCGGAGCGCATCGCAAGCGGCGGGAGCCGGCGCCGTGGCCGGGCATGCTGTTGCACCAGGATGGCAGTCGCCATGAATGGGCGCCGGGTCGGATGTGGGATCTGATCGTGACCATGGACGACGCCACGAACGCGCATTACTCGATGTTCTTTTGCGAGGAGGAAGGTACGTGGAGCAGCTTTCGCGGCATCCGCGAGGTGATTGATGCGCGCGGTCTGTTCTGTTCGCTGTATACCGACCGCGGCAGTCACTACTGGCACACGCCGACGGCGGGCGGCAAAGTGGACAAGGGCAATCCGACGCAGTTTGGACGGGCGATGAGGCAGCTGGGCATCGAGATGATTCCGGCGTACTCGCCGGAGGCGCGGGGCCGTTCGGAGCGAGCGTTCAAGACGCACCAGGACCGACTGGTGAAGGAGTTGGCGCTGGCGGGGGTTGCGGAGATGGAAGCGGCGAATCGGTACTTGCGGGAGACGTACCTGCCGGCCTTCAACGCGGAGTTCGCGCGGCCGCCGCGGGAGGAAGGGTCCGCCTTCGTGGCCTGCGGCGACGCCGATCGGCTGGACGAGATCCTGTGCGAGCACCATGAGCGGGTCGTCGGGCACGACAACTGCGTACGCTTTCGTCGAAAGGTGCTGCAGATTCCGCCGGATCGGTACCGTTGTCACTATGTGAAGGCGACAGTCAAGGTCTTGCAGTATCTGGATGGGTGCGTTGCGATCCGCCACGGCCCGCGCGAACTGGCGCGATACGACTCCCAGGGGAAACTATTGACGGAGAATTTACGGACCGCCGCGTAGGAACGCGGCGGCGGCCGGCGTCTGGGGGGCCTTTCCGGGCTACGCCCTCCAAGGCCCCCCAGACGCCAAAAACAAACCGGACAGATCATTTGCTACAGAACCGGACATTTCTATTTGCTCTTAACAGCACTTCTCCTACTCTAAAGAATCGCTTCAGGAACTGGAGTCGTCCATTTCCCCAGAGCGATTGAGTACCTATGTCCAGGCTGCCCAGAGTAAGGATCCGGAAGGGGCAATTCGTCTATACCTTTGGAACGTGGCGCTAAGCGCGGGATTCTACGGACTGTTGCAGGGCTTGGAAGTAACTGTTCGAAATGCCATGCACAAGGAGCTTGCTGCGTGGTATGGCTCCAACTGGTACGACAGTCAAGGCATCGGTCTAGACACTGGAGGACTCCGACGTGTGCAAAATGCCAAAACCGAATTGAGTCATAGAGGCTTCAACAACCCAACTCCGTCTAGAGTGGTGGCCGGACTGTCCTTCGGTTTCTGGGTCTCCTTGTTGGGACCTGGGGGGCAGATCGCAGGCTCCAGTAAAAAGGCAAATTATGAGATGACCATTTGGCGACCCGCTCTATGCCGTGCATTTCCCCATGCTCGGTCCCTGAACCGTAAGAAAGCCCATGCCGCTTTGGAGAATCTCCGCATCCTGCGAAACCGAATTGCACACCATGAACCAATTTTTAAAAGGCGGCACAAAGCTGATTACCAGCTCATACTTGAAGTGACGGGATGGATATCGCCGGCTTTGAGCCAATGGTTGGACCACCACAGCAGAATTCAAGAATTACTTGTGGGGCCGCAACACACTGGTGATATCCAGATCTGAATCGACCCTGACAGTTTCGCTGCAGCAACTCTGCGAAATTCACTCAGGCAAAGCAAACACCACGAGTTCGCCGAAGTCTCCGTCGCGGCCGCCGCCTGCTACGGCGATGTATTGCCGGCCCTCGTGTTGGTAACTCATCGGCGCGCCGTGCAGGCGCTGATCGACCATGATTTCACCAAGCAATTCGCCGGTTTCCTTGTCGTGCGCGACCAGGATCGAGCCCGTGGCTTCCGGGTCTATTTCGTCCTTCTGCGCCAGGTAGGAGATGAGCAGGGTCTCGGTGATGATGACGCCGCCTTCGGCGACGACGTCGTTGAACACGCTGCCCAGGGGGCCGAGATTCAGATGGGCGATGGCCGGATGATCCGTGGGGCCCTTGCCGAAAGGAATTTGCCAGACGTGTTCGCCAGTGTTGAGGTCGATTGCGGTAATGCGCCGATAGGGCGGTTTTAGCAGGGGCAGACCTTGCGGTCCGGCGGTGCTGTCGTAACGAATGACATAGGGCCAGTCTGAAGCGGCTGCAGGGGGCTCGATCAGGGACATGCCGGTGGGTCGGGTTACCGATGGGATGTAGAGCACGCCGGATTCCGGATCGAGCGATGCGCCGGGAAAATTGGCGCCGCCGCCGGCGCCGGGAACGACGATGGTCGAGCGCTTGCCGTCCTGGCCCGCGACAATGGTGGGCGTGAAGATCGGCCCGATAACGTATTCGCTCGCGATTTGCTCTGCTTCGGCGCGCAGTTCCGGCGTGAAATCGATCAGGTCGTCTTCGGTGATGCCGATCTGCTCGAAGGGAAGGGGCCAGGTCGGAAACGGCTGGGTAGGGTGCAATCTTTCGCCGGGGACCGTGCTTGGCGGCACGGGCCGCTCCTCGATGGGCCAGACCGGCTCTCCGGTGAGGCGGTCGAACACATAGGTGAAGCCGGTCTTTGAGACTTGCGCCACGGCCTTGATCGGCCTGCCGTCGACGACGATATCGACCAGATTGGGCGCCGAGGCGATGTCGTAGTCCCAGATGCCGTGATGCACGGTCTGGAAGTGCCAGATTCGCTCGCCTGTGTCGGCGTTCAGCGCGACCAGGCTTTCGGCGAAGACATTCTCGCCGTGGCGCATGCCGCCCCAGTAATCGTTCGTCGGTGTGGAAACGGGCAGATAAACGATTCCCGCTTCATCGTCGGCGGCCATGAAGGACCAGACATTGGTGTTGCCGGTAGTTGCCCAGGAGCCGTTCTCCCAGGTTTCGTTAAACGGCTCGCCTGGCTGGGGAATGGTGTTGAAACGCCATTTGAATTCTCCGGTATATGCGTCATAGGCGCGCACATGTCCCGGCGGGCTGCGATTGGACATGATGTAGTCGAAAATCTTCGAGCCGACGATCACGCTGCTGCCGACGGCGATCGGCGGCGCGCCATGGGTGATGTTGTTCATCTCGAATTCGAGCCGGCCCAGATCGCCGCGCAGATCGACGAAGCCGTCATCGCCGAAATTCGGGTCGGGTTCTCCCGTGGCGATGTCTATGGAAACCAATTGCTTTGCTAATGTGGCGATGAAGATGCGTTCGATTTCGCCGTCGGTCCAATATTCGATGCCTCGCGTCTGCACCGGTGAGAAATTGGGCGGCCCGGCGCGATAGCTTTCCGGGTCGAACAGCCACAACTCCTCACCGCTGGCCGGGTCGAGCGCCACGATCTGGCCATGATTGGTGGCAGTATAGAGCACTCCATTGACGAAAATCGGCGTGGCGCGATAGTCGCCCGTGAAATAGCGCAGTTCCTCGTCAATGCGCGAATCGGCCGAATCCCAGGTCCAGGCGATTTCAAGCTCGGAGAAATTGCTCCGGTCGATCTCGCCGTGCGGTGCGTATTTGCTCGAAGAATGATCGGCTCCGTGATGTGGCCAGTTGGCCGTCGCTTCGCCGCCGGATTCGGGCTGACAAGCCACAAGCGGGCAAATCAGTAAAACGGTGACTAGAATTCTGTAGTCGAGCATGGGACCTCCGCGCAATTCGCCTGTAGGGGCGAGGCATGCCTCGCCCTTGGCATGGACGCCGTCAGATTCTGCCGTGGGCAGAAACGGCGCCGGATTTCGACACGGGCAACGCATGCGTCGCCCCTACAAAGGTTCGATGATGGCATTGTATTCGCGCAGGATCTCCAGTACTTCATCAAGGGGAATCGCGCGTAATTCTCCGCGGGCGCTGCTCACCGTGGTCGCCTTGAAGATGGCGTTATAGATCGCTTCCTCGGTGGCTTCGGCGGTAGCCGCGAACAACGGCGACATGGCCTCGTTCACCAATACCTCGGTTGGCACCGGCGCGGCGCTGCTGCGCGGGCGGCGCACGCTCGGATTGGCCGAGAATGCGATGACATAATCGCCCGAACCATTGCTCGCGAACGAGCCGGTGCGCGCCAGGCCCATCATCGCCCGCATGGAAAGCCGCTGCAGGCCGCGGCTGTCGAGCGGGGCGTCGGTGGCCACCACCATCATGATCGAGCCGTCTTCGCGATCCTGGTCTTCGCCTTCGATCGATGCGCGGAAGGAATAATTGCCGAGTTCCCGACCCACCGGCGCGCCGTTGATCTCAAGCACGCCGCCGTAGTTGGTCTGCACGAGTACGCCGATAGTGTAGCCGCCAAGGTCGGCAGGCAATACGCGCGAACTCGTGCCGATGCCGCCTTTCCAGCCGAAAGCCTGGGTGCCGGCGCCGGCGCCGATCGAGCCTTCTGCGACAGGACCGGTGTCGGCGCTATCGAGCGCCTCGAATACCTCGTCGCGCTGGACCGGGTCGGCCCACATATTGTTCACGCGGCTGTCGTTGGTTTCGCCGACGACGGGATTCAAGGTGTGTTCGCCCATGCCCGGCTGTTCGTACATCCATTCCTTGAGCGCGTTGGCGGCGCTCCAGACGCACAAGGTGCAGACCAGCAGCACGGGAGTCTCGATTTCGCCGAATTCACGCACCTGGGTTTCGCCGATCAGCTTGCCGTAGCCGTTGCCGACGTGAATCCAGGCTGGAACCGGGTGCGTGTAGAGATTGCCCGGCGCCGGGATGATCGCCGTCACGCCGGTGCGGATGTCATCGTCGCGGATCACCGTGCTATGACCGACGCGCACGCCTTCGACATCGGTGATGGCGTTCAGCGGTCCGGGTTCGAATACGCCGACGATGACGCCGGCTTCCCGCGCCCGCGGCCGCTCATCTGCATCCTGGGCCTGGGCAAGGCTCGCTGGCAACAGAAAAGCCATTGAGAGGCAAACGAACGCGTATCGGCAGGGAATGGACATATAGTCACAACTCATTGTTCTGGAAGAGCAAAAACATGAATGGCATTGCCGCGGGCGGGGCGCCGCAATTCAGGCGCAAGCTCCCGCGGCAGCATGGTCGACCAGCTCGCGCCGCCGACGCCGGCGGGCAGGGCGATGTACTGGCGGCCGTCCACCATGTAACTGATCGGAAAGCCCTGGGCCGAAGTGTTGACTCTGGCCTGCCAGAGGATGTCGCCGTTTTCGGCGTCAAAGGCGAACATGCGCCGGTCCCAGTCGCCGACGAAGACAAGACCGCCCGCCGTTGCCAGCGCCGCGGTATTCACGGGCGCGCGCGAGCGATAGCGCCAGCGCACTTCGCCATCGGGCACCCCGAGCACGAGCAATTCACCGAGATTGTCCCCCGCTTGCGGATGCGGGTAATTGATCCGGCGTACGGGGCCGGTGCCGCCGCCGCCGAGTTCGAATTCGACCGGGCCGAACGTCGCGAGTTCGCAATTCAGGGTGATGGGAATATACAAAGCCCGGGTCTGCGGCGAATATGACATGGCGCGCCAGCTCTTGAAGCCCGAGGTGCTCGGGCACATGTCGAGTTCCTGGCCGATGCGCGGAATCATGCCGTCGCGGTAGCGCACACTGCCGGTGACCGGGTCAAGGTCGACGATGGTCTGGTAACCGATGTCGGCGCCGGAGATGAACTCGCCCGTGGCCCGGTCGAGTTGCCAGAGAATGCCGAGCTTGCCCATCTTGAACAGCGACTGGCGGCCGTCCACATCGATCAGGACCGATTCGAACACTTCGTCCATGTCATGGGTTTCACCGGGCAAATGCTGGTAGTACCAGACGATCTCGCCGCTGTGCGGGTCCAGCGCCAGGGTGCTGTTGGTATAAAGCGCGTCGCCGTCGGTGCCGCGCACCACGCGCGCCCAGGGCTTGGCCTGGGCCGTTCCCATATAGACCAGACCGGTCGCCGGGTCGTAACTGCCGGAGATCCAGCTATCGCCGCCGGCGCGAAATTCCAGCGGCAGATCGCCCCAGGAGGCATCGCCCGGTTCGCCCGGCTGGGCGACCGTGCTGATGCGCCAGAGTTCTTCGCCGGTGTCGGGGTCGTGACCGGTAATGTAGCAGGCGCCTTCCTTATAGCGCTCGCAGCCGCTGATGCCGGTAACGACCACGCCGTCGGCGATGATCGGGCCGGCTACGTAGTTATACCCCAGAGCAGGGTCGGCAACGGGAGATTCCCATGCCAGCAGGCCGGTTTGGCTGTCCACCGCGAGTACGCTGGCGTTCTCTGTCGCGGCGAAAATTCTGTCGCCGTAAATGGCGATGTTCTTCTGCACTCCGCGGCCGACGCTGACCCAGGTTGTCGCGGGCAATACCGCATCGCCCAGTTGGTCGGGCCCGAGCGGAACCGCGCCCGATCCTTCCAGCGCGGGCGTGATGCCCGGCCGGTATTCCCAGAGCAGGTCTCCCGAGGCAGCGTCGAGTGCCTGAATCACTCCCCTTGGCCCGGGCACGAACATGACGCCGTCGTGCACCAGCGGCGCTGCCTGACCCGCACCGGTATCGTCGAAGGACCAGGACCAGGCCAACTGCATTCGATGCACGTTGCCGGTGTCTATCTGATCGAGTTCGCTGTAACCCCAGCTTCCCTGGCTGCCGCGCCAATTGAGCCAGGATTCGGGCGGCGGCTCCGCCAGCATGGCATCGGTAACCGGCGTGAGCGGGCCGGTCTGGGCCATCGCCAGGGGAGCGAGCAAAGCCAGGGACAGGAAGGACAATCTGTGCATGGCGCAATTCTCAAACGAGTTTGGCGGCAGCATAAACAGCGCGGATGCAGCAAGTCAAAATATACCAGTTCAATTGCCACGCCGGCGGGCGACGCATGCGTCGCCCCTACAGGTTCGCTCTTGCAGTGATTTATGTGCAGGAGCGAGGTATGCCTGCGTGCTGATGCGGGTGGCCCACTCTGCGACGGTTCATGCGTAGGGGCGAGGCATGCCTCGCCCGGCCGGGGGTGTGCATGACTCCGGGTCTCAAGTATCATCGGCTGAGTCTGCCGGGACGAGCAACGTTGCGGCGAATGGCGGGATGCGCCGCCGGTTCACGGAAAGGAGAAAAGAATGGGCAAGTTGCAACTTCACTGGCAGATCCTGATTGCCATTGTGGCCGCGTTGGTGCTGGGTTCAATAACCGGCACCGACATGGCCCTGTTCGGAATTTCGTTCTACGGAATTTACGACTTCCTCGGCACCTTGTTTCTCAACGCCCTGCGCATGATCATCGTGCCGCTGATCATGTCGTCGATCATCGTCAGCATCGCCAAGCTGGGCAGCGGTTCGGACCTGGGTCGGCTGGGCGGCAAGACCGTTCTTTACTATGCCACAACGAGCACTTTGGCGATCCTGGTGGGACTGTTCTTCGTCAACCTGATGTCGCCGGGAATTCTCAACGGCGAGCCAGCCGGCGACGCACTCAACCTGACCGTCGACAGCGGCGAACTGGCCTCGGCCGTGGCCGCCGTCGAAGGCCGCGGCGGCAGCGATATCGTCAACATCTTCCTGCGCATGGTGCCGACCAATATCGTCAATGCGGCGGCGCAGGGCGAAATGCTCGGGCTGATTTTCTTCAGCCTGGTGTTCGGATTCTTCATGTCGCGCATTCCGGAAGGCCCCAGGGAAACCATGCTCAGCTTCTGGACCGGCGTTTTCGAAACCATGATGAAGATCACCATGTGGATCATGAGTTTTGCGCCCATCGGCGTATTCGGCCTGGTGGCGGAAACCGTGGCCTCGACCGGTTTCGGCGCCTTCGAGCCGCTGCTCAAGTTCTTCATTACCGTAGTGGCTGCGCTGTCCTTCCACGTTTTCGTTACCTTACCGTTGATGCTGAAATACCTGGCGAAGGTGAATCCCTTTCTTCATTTCCAGGCGATGGCGCCGGCGATTCTGACGGCATTCTCTTCGGCCTCGTCTTCGGCTACCCTGCCGCTGACCATACGGTGCACCAAGGAAAATGCGGGGGTTTCAGATCGTGTGACGAGTTTTTGTCTGCCACTCGGCGCCACCATCAACATGGACGGCACGGCGCTGTATGAATGCGTCGCGGCGATCTTCATCGCCCAGGCCTACGGGCTCGACATGACATTCGGCACACAGTTCACCGTGGTGCTGATTGCGTTGCTGACCTCGATCGGCGTCGCCGGCATTCCCGCTGCCAGCCTGGTGGCGATCGCCGTAATTCTGACCGCCATCGGCCTGCCTATCGAGGCGATCGGGCTGTTGCTGGTGACGGACCGTGTACTCGACATGTTCAGGACTTCGATCAACATCTTCTCGGATTCCTGCGGCGCCGTGGTGATCGGCAAGTCCGAAAAGGAAACAGGAATACTGCAAGCTCCGGCTCCGGCCTGATCCGGCATTACTGAGGAATGGACATGGATAAACTGGCGATTACGCTAGGCGTCGAGGAAGAGTTTTTTCTGGTGGATGCCGACAGCCGCGATCTTTTGGCGGACCCGGCGCCGGAAATCTTCGAGTTTTGCACATGCAATGCGGGCCCGCACTCTGTGGTTCACGAATTCCTCCGCTCACAGATCGAAGCCAACACGAGAGTGTGCAACTCGGTTGGTGAAGTTCGGCAGGCACTGCACGAGACGCGCAGACTGGTGGCGGAAGCGGCCGCGCAGTATGGCGCGAGAGTGATTGCCGCATCCACACATCCTTTTGGGCGTTGGGACGAGCAGATGCCGACGGAAGGGGACCGCTACCGGCATTTCGCGGTGATCTTCCAGGAAAGCATGCGTCGCTCCGTGAACGGCGGCTTGCACGTCCACGCCGGATTCGGCGACGCCGACGACCGTATCCGCGTGATGACCGCAGTGCGCCGCTACCTGCCGCTGCTGCATGCGCTGTCCACATCGTCGCCGTTCACCGAAGGGCGCATGACGGGCTTCAAGTCCTACCGGCTGAACCTGCTGGGCGCCTTGCCGCGCACGAGCGTGCCGGGTCCGCTTTATTCACAGGCCGAGTACGACAAATTGCTTGAAGATTACAGAAAAATGGATTTCGTGCGTGACGGCAGCGAACTCTGGTGGGACATCCGTCCGTCGCAGAAATATCCCACGGTCGAAATGCGCATATGCGATATGGGCACCCGCATCGAGGAAACCATGACCCTGGTCGCGCTGTACGCGTGCCTGGTGCGCTGGCTGCTGCGCAACAAGGACTTGCTTCCGCCGGAGCCGCCCACCGAAATCATCGCCGAAAACCGCTGGTTGGCCCAGCGCTATGGCGTGTTCGCGGTATTGGGCTCGCCGCTGGGCAAGGATCGCCAGGATATCGGCGACATCGCCGAATGGCTGACGGGAGAACTCGCCGAAGACGCCGCGGCGCTCGATTGCGAAGCCGAACTGAAGTACGTCCATGAAATCATCCGTCGCGGCTCCAGCGCCGACCGCCAGATCGATCTGTACAGGTTGCGGCGGCTCGAAGGCGACAGCGAAGAGGAGTCATTGATTGCCGTCGTAGATGCGCTGATCGAGGAGACCCGCGAGGGACTTGCTGCATGAGCGCGGTGTGGCGCAGGCGAATCCTGTGCGCCGCCGTGCTGCCGATTTTCGCCATGTTGCTGGTTTTTGCACCGGGCGCCCAGGCTCAGCCGAACAGCATCGATGAGATCGATGACGAACTGCTGCGCCGGGTGCTTCCGGCCGCGGACACTTTCGCGCCGGCGGAAAGTTCCCTGCCTATCTATGCGGGTTATGCGGGTTCCGAGCCCGAGGCCGAACCAGCCGGTTACGTGTTTTTCACGCCGGATCTGCCGCCTGAGGAAATCGGCTACAGTGCACCAATAGACATGCTTGTCGGCATGGACGCGGAAGGCGTGGTCACCGGCCTGGAAATCGTCCACTACACCGAGTCCTACAAGGCAATACGCGGCGATTTCATCCACACCGAAGGCTTTCCCGGGCAATTCTCGGGCAAGGACATCGGCGAAGGATTCCGTGTCGGCAGGGACGTCGACGGCATATCCCGCGCCACGATCACCGCCTGGGCGGTGGCCCGTGGCATTCGCAACGCCGCGCGCAGGGTAGCCCTGGAACATCTGCCCAATACCGATTTCGTGCGATCCACGAACGCCGACGGCCGCGCGTTGCAGTTCCTTGAAGGCAAGTCCTGGGATGACTTCAAGGCCGACGGCCTGGTGCGTGAACTCGACGTGGAAATGGCCGATGGCACGATACTGCGTCTCGAAGTCGCCTTCATGGCTCACGACGGGCTCGGCGAACTGCTCGTCGGCGCCGACGATTACTCCCGCGCCGAACGTGAAGCCAGTGCCCGGGTGAACGACGGCAATCTCGTTTTGGTGGGCATCGACGGAGATTCGAGCATGCCGTTCCGGCAGGAGCGGCTAGCGGTAGAACAGAACGGCGAGTTCATTCGGCTCGAACGGCGGCGCTTCGTTTACGTCGGCAGCGCCGATAACGGCAAGATCGCGGGCAGAGTGCGTTTTGCCGGCGCCATGGTGCTTGACGACCGCATCGACATTACCCAGCCGTTTTCCGTGCACTACGATCTCAGCGACCAGTTGGCCCAATTCGGCTACATTGCAAGCCTCGAATACCAGGTCCCTTCATTACCGCTGGCGCTGGCACAGGGCACGGAACTGCCGCCGGAGTTCAGCGTTTTCGACGAAGACAACATCGCCCTGACCACGGACACGAGCCGGATTGCCTATCTGATAGAGACCGCGCCGCCGATGCAGACCGGCGCCTTGCTCTTCCTGCTCGCCCTGGTCAGCATCAGTTTCGCCACCAAGAATTCGACCCTGCGCTGGACCACGCTCGCCTTCACGCTGGTTTATCTTGGCTGGATCGACGGCGGCTTTCTGTCGGTTTCCCACATCACCAATGTCGTCAAGCAGGGCCCGTCGATGTTCCTCACCGACCTGCCCACCTTGATCATCGTCGTTTTCACCGTGGCGACGACGCTGTTCTGGGGCCGAGTGTTCTGTTCCTCGCTCTGCCCCTTCGGCGCCTTGCAGGATTTCATCAGCCGCTTCCTGCCCCGGCATTTCCAGAAGGAACTGCCGCGCGCCATCCACAATGCGGCGATTTACATCAAGTACGGTGTATTGGGCTTTCTGTTGCTGATGGCGGTGGCCTGGGCCGACCTGAGCCTGTTCCAGTACTTCGAGCCTTTCGGCACAATCTTCTATTTCAGCCAGTCGGTCTGGCTCTGGGTGATCCTGATCGCTTTCCTGGCGGCTTCCGTCTTCATCAGCCGCTTCTATTGCCGCTACGCATGTCCGCTGGGCGCCGCCCTCGGCGTCGTCTCGATGATCTCACCCTTTCGCATCAAGCGCGTGCGGCAATGTGTCTATTGCAAGGTCTGCGAGCATTCCTGCCCGACCGGCGCCATCCACGGTCCGAAGATCGATTTCAAGGAATGCGTGCGTTGCGACGACTGCGAAAGCAAACTCATCCGCCAGGCCGGCGTGTGCAAGCACCCGGTGGAAGAAGTCCGCTCAAGGATCAAGCATCCGGAACTGATCGCGACCGATTAGGTCAATCATTGCTGGCCTGCATGCGCTCGCGGGCGCGGCCGGCGCTGAGGATGTTGGGAATCGCGTAATTGCCTTCGTGGCAGGCGTATTCGTACATCTGGTAGTCGTTTTCCAGCGTCAGCGGCATAGAGATCGTTACCGGCGAGGAAAAGGCTTCCGGGTCGGTCATGGTTGCTTCCCAGATGATCGTTCCTTCGCTGACGCGGGTGAAACGCTCGACCACATGCAAATGTTCCGATGCCGGCACACCCTTGAGGCGGCCGCCGGCGCTGCTGTTGGCGATCATGCCGCGATCGTTGAAGTTTTTCGTCTCGATCACCAGGGTTTCGCCTTCCCAGTGCGCCACCGAGTCACCCATCCACAGCCGGACCTTGGGGTCGATGTGTTCGGTCTTGCTCAGGGGAATGACGCGCACGTCGTGAATCATCTCGTAGACGATGGTGATCGTGTCCGGCGTCTGAATGATGCGATAGGCGTTGTTGTAGCCCGCAGGGAGCATCGAGCCGGGAACGCCGCGGGTGATGCAGCGATCCCAGACGGTGTGGTAGACGTAATCGTTCTCGACGTTGGCAAAATAGAAGTCGCGCTCGGCCAGGGCGCTTTCGATGATCGGCGCACGGCCGTTGGGCGGGTCGACGATCATCGAGGTCTGACCTGTGGAAAGCACGGTATCGCCGGAATCGAGCCAGATCTGGTTGTAGCCGCCGACGTTGCCGCCGGCCCGTACCACGATGTTATTGTCTGCATCGGTCCTGCGCTGGGCGATGCCGGTCTCCATGGCCTCGATCTCTTCGGGAGTGAGGAAATCGCGGTCAGCCAATGAAGCCGGGCGCTCTATCGGCGTTATCGTGTCATTGGTCCAAACGCCTTGCAGGTCGGGCTGGCCGTCGGGGGTGCGGCCCATGACCCAGCCGTCGTCCGATTGGGCAAACAGGGCGCCGCTGGCGATGCTCACAAGGCAGGCCGCCGCTGTCAGTTTCCACAGATCAGTCTTCATTTTCTGCCTCCTCCGCCTTTCGGCGAGATTCTGCGACTCCGCTTCGCTTCGCGCAGAATCTCCGCGAATTGACCGTTGCCGAAAGACTCCCTATTGACTGTCCTCTGTCAACCAGGAAAAGTCGTCCGCGCTCTGGTCGAGCAACTCGGTTCGCTCGCGGCGCAACTGCTCCGCTGCTTGCGCGGTCTCAAGTACGTCCTGGGGCAGGTCGCGGCCGACTACGATGCCGCGCTGCTTGACCGGCGCGTAATAGATGCGCGCATTGGCCATTTCATCTGTGGTGGCCGGCCCGTAAACCACTTCCGCTCTCGGGTCGGGGTTGAAACGGTTGCTTTCTGAGTTGTTGAACCACCAGGACATGTGCAAGGTCGAGCCAGCCGGAATGAACCGGGGCTCCTCGTACTCATATAGAAACTGCCAATTGAAATCGTAGTTCGGCACCCAGAGCAGGGTTTCCATTTCGCCGTCGGGATATTCCAGCTCATAGCGCATGGCTTTGCCGCGATAGTGCATGTGCGGGCCCATGGAGAGCAGATAGATGTCTTCCTCGACTTCAAAAGTGTTGTTCACCTCAAAATCGGGGTCGCCGGCGGGAATGGTCCAGTCGCGGTGCGGCAGCAGGTTGGTTTCTACCACATGGTCGATCACCGCGCCGTCTTCGTAGAATTTAAATGCCGCCTGGGTATCGTCATGGACTGCCGAGCCTTCCACGGGATCCTTGTGGTAGTGCATGTTCACGGTGATGAACGGGTCATCTGGAAGCAGAACGCCCCAGCCCTCGGGATAGGTGAACGGCCCGCGGCCGGGAACGCCCACGCCCATATGGCTGGACACGATGTGATGCACCCAGGGTCCGCCGGGCTTGAGTTCGGCCATGGACACCCAGCGCGGCTCCTGATGCGCGCCTTCCTCGTACTTCATCTGTACGGTGGGTTGCCAGTCTTCCACCTCGTCGGGCACGTAGACGGGTTCGTCGAAAGCTACGACCAGATCAGGATCGCCGATCCACCAGCCGGATTCCGGCAAGGTCGTGCCGGCGCTGGAAGCAACCAGGCCTTCGCTGTTGGCGGCCTTGTTCGGGTCGCCTTCGAGCGCGCCGCCGTCAACCCAGGAAATCAGCAGATCCTTCTCGCCCTTGTCGATGTATCGTTCGCCCTTGAACTCGCCGCGATGACGCTCGTGGGCGCCCCAGGGCGGCATATAGCCGGTTTCCAGCGCGTTCCTGATGAGCGGCGCCCAAAGCCTTGCCGCCTCGTAGTCCATCAGCGACATCGGAGCATAAATTCCGCCTACGCTTGGGCCTTCCGGCTGATGGCAGGCAACGCAATTCTTCTGAAATACGGGCAATGCGTCCTGATAGAAAGTGGGAGCGTCCTGTGCCGCGGCGCTGAAAGCGAAGGCCGGCAGGGCGGCGAGACAGAAATACCTGGCGATCTTGAGTGTCATGGCGTTTCTCGCTGGCTTGTTTGATCAACGGAAAAGAGTAATGGGAAGCGGCTGAAAAGTCTAACTTTTTCAGGCGGCCCAGGTGGAAACTCTTGCGGCCCGGGGTGGCGAGCGAAAAGCGGAAGTAGTTTTCCATCACGAACTATTGGCATATAATGCCAATCATTGAAAGTAAGGAGATTTAGACTATGCCGACGCGAAATGTGGTGTTGTCCGACCATCTGGCTGATCTGGTGTCGAGGCTGGTCGAGTCCGGTCGGTATCAGAATGCCAGTGAAGTCGTTCGCGAGGGCCTGAGACTGGTCGAAAGCAGAGAAACCGAGGAGAAACTCCGTCTCAAGGCTATGCGCGAAGCCGCAATTATCGGCGTCGCCGATATAGAAGCGGGACATTACCGTACCTTTGATTCGCGGGAATCCCTGCGTGAAAGCCTGTCCGCCTTATCCGGTGAAGTCCTGGACGGCAGCGGTACGTGACGGCAACAAGACAGCGCTGGCGCGTCCGGCTTTCCGCCGCGGCGGAGGCTGATTACAAGAACATACTCATCTGGTCGGCCGACAATTTCGGGGCCGCCCAGGCACGAATTTATGCGGAAACTTTAACTCTTGCGCTTGAAGCGCTCATGGAAGGGCCGAATGTCGCGGGGTCGCGAAGACGCGAAGATATCGCCGAGGACATGATGACTTTGCATGTCGCTCGCAAGGGCAGAAAGGCCAGGCACATGGTGATTTACCGGAGTCTCGGAAACGTTCAACCTCCCACAATCGATGTACTCCGGTTCCTGCATGATTCGATGGATGTGGTGCGCCACGTCCAGACAGAGCCGATAATCTGACTTTTCAGGTGGCCCAGGGGTCGTGCATGGCCTCGAAAAAGGCGCGATGTCCGTCGATGATGCGGCGGGTTGCTTCCGGGTCGGGTTCGAGGCTCCATTCGTTACGTTCGTAAGTGCCGCCGAGCAGGATGCCGTCGCTGCGCGGGAACATGTAGAGGCCGCCGTTGCCGATGATGTTGAACTCGACTTCCTCCTGGGGCAGCAGGAAGGTTAGCTGGCCCTTTATAGGCATCAGCATCTCGTCGCCGAACAGGGCGTGGGAGCCGAGGCCGGTGCAATTGAAGATCACGTCTTCCTCAAGCGTTAGAATCTCCCCGGAGTCTGCAAATTCGCGGATATTGATCTTGCCACCGGCGCCGAAGAAATCGGCCATGACCGCGGGCAGGAACACCGCGGGCTCGATCAGCATGGTGTCGTAATGGCGCGCTAAGGAGACAGGAAATGGATGTTCGCCAGGCGCCAGATCGCGCAATTGCGGATAGAAACGCGCGTAGCGATTCTGGAAGTCCCCTTCATCGGGCGAATCGTCGGCAAGGTTGTAGTTGCTGATCCAGCGCACGCCATAACGCGGGCCTGCCAGATTCTGGAAGTATCGATAAGCAATCGCCATGGCCCGGTCGAACTGCCGCCGGAATGCCGGGGTCATGAATTCTTGGTCATAAACCGAAGTAGGGGACCATTGGCCGCCAGCGACGTTGGAGGTTGTGTCCGGCGGCAGGTCTTTCGAATAGATCGTGACGTTCCAGCCCCGGTCCTGGGCCAGGCGCGCGGTGGTCAGGCCCATCACTCCCGATCCGATCACGGCGCAATTGCGACCGCTGCCAACACCGGCGAATTCCACCGCAAGACTCGAAGAACCCCAGGAAAGCGAAATGCCGCCACCGCCATGACCGTAGTTGTGAATCAGTGTCTTGGCGCTGCGCTGCTCGGCCGAGACGTTGAAACCGTTGCGGCGAAACGGCCGCAGCCCGGCGATAGTGCGAATCACGCGTTCGTCGGACACTTTCACCCGGCGCAAGGGTACGCCCGAGGGAGTGAAATTGGCGGGTGAAGTCGGCGTTCCGGCGGCGCAGGCGCCAAGCAGGGGCAGCGCCCCCAGCGCCTGCAACAGTTGTCGTCTTGAAGTCATGGCCCCTTCCATCCCCGAAGTGGCCCAAGCATATCGCAGAGGCGGCCTTGAGTTAATGCCCGCAGTTCGGGTTTCCGATAGAATCCCGAAGTTGCTGTTCAAGAGACCGAAACACCATGTTAGCTAACAGGATTCCCGCCTTTTTACTTTCATTGTTGATTGCAGGGCTGACCGGCCTTGCCCATGCCCAATCCGACACCGTGCGCTACGAATGGGATTTGACTGAAATCTACCCGACGGTAGAGGCCTGGGAAGAGGCCATCAATTCCGTGTCTAACCGTATCGATGCCTTGGCAAGATACCGGGGCACGTTGGATAACGGCGCCGCTGAATTGGCCGATGCTCTGGAAGCGCAGTCCGGCACAGCCAGGGAAGCGGTTCGCGTCTACGTTTATACCAGCTTGATGCGCGACGTTGACCAGCGCGAGCCCGAGGCCCAGGCGCGCTTTGCCCGAGCGCGGCAGATGCTGACCAATCTGGGGCAGGCAACATCCTGGGTCCGCCCTGAAATTCTCGACCTGGGCGCGGACAATGTGCGCGGATTTCGGCAACAGGAACCGCGGCTGGAGAAGTTCGGCTTCACGCTCGATGACATCCAGCGCCAGGAACCGCATACCCTCGATCAGCGCACCGAAGCGATACTCGCCCAGGCCGGTCTGGTGCTCTCGGCCCCTCAGCAGATCTACGAGAACTACGCCAATGCCGACATCCCCTGGCCGACGGTGACCTTGAGCGACGGCACCGATGCGACCTTGAGCCAGGCAGGTTACTCGTTCTGGCGCGCCGCGCCGAATCGCGAGGACCGCAAGCTGGTATTCGACACTTTCTGGGGCGCCTGGAACCAATATGCCGACGGCATGGGCGCGACGCTCGCCGCTGAAGTCCAGTCCAACGTCTTCAGCGCCCGAGTGCGCAACCACCCCGGCGTACTCGAAGCCAACCTGTTCGCCGACGGCCTGCCGCCCGAGGTTTACACCCAACTTGTCACCCAGGTGAACGACTCCCTGCCGCTGTTCCATCGTTATCTGGAATTGCGCGGCCGCCTGCTCGGCATCGAAGATCTGCGCTATTACGACATCTACCCGCCCCTGGTGCAGGCCGAGACCGGCGTCTTCGACCTCGAACGCTCATCGGAAATCACTTTCGCCGCCCTCGAACCCTTCGGCGAACAATACCTCGAACTGCTCGAATACGGCCTCTCCCAGCAATGGATGCACAGCCACCCGCAGCCGGGCAAGCGCTCGGGCGCCTACATGAACGGCTCGGTCTACGACGTACACCCCTACGTGCTGCTGAACCACAACGACGACTACGAATCGATGTCGACCTTCGCCCACGAATGGGGCCACGCCGTCCACAGCCTGCTGGCCAACGCCAACAATCCGTACGAAACCGCGGGCTATTCCACGTTCACCGCGGAATTGGCGTCAACCATCAACGAAATCCTGCTGCAGGAATACATGATCGCGAACGCGACCACCGATACCGAGCGGCTGTTCTACCTCGGCGGCGCGCTCGAACAGATCCGCGGCACCCTGTTCCGCCAGACCATGTTCGCCGAATTCGAACTCGCGATTCATCGCGCCGCCGAACGCGGCGAACCCCTCACCGGCCCGCGCCTGACCGAAATCTACGGCGACCTGCTAAAGCGCTACCATGGCCATGACCTCGGCGTCCTCACCATCGACGACGCCTACACCGTCGAATGGGCTTTCATCCCGCATTTCTACTACGACTTCTACGTCTTCCAATACGCCACTTCGATCACCGGCGCGGCGTGGTTTGCCGAGCAGTTCCTCGCTGGGGACGAGGCCGTGCGGGATGCATTCATCCGCGTACTCAGCGCCGGCGGCTCGGATTATCCGCACAACATCCTGCTGAACGAGGCCGGGCTGGATATGACCCAGGCGGCGGCTTATGAGCCGGTGTTGAGGCGGATGGAGGATTTGATGGATCGGATTGAGGGGTTGTTGTAAACAGACTCAACATTTTTGGTATTTCCCAGTTCCCACTTTTGATGCCGTCCACAGACTACGAATGAGTCCATCGCTGACGTATGCCATCCTGAAAGAGAAACAGAGGCAAATCAGGGATGGGTTCCCTGAGAACCTGGGTCTTCGCGTGCAACGCGCCATCAGTTGGATCGGTCGCGCAGAGCAGGCGGATGACGACGACGGGAAGTTCATTTTTCTGTGGATCGCGTTTAATGCGGCCTATGCTGATGAAAGGGAGTTCCAGGCCGAGTCGCCTATGGAAAGGGAGTCATTCAAGTCCTTTTTTCACAAATTGGTAACGCTGGACGAAGATCAGAGAATCTACAACGCCATCTGGGAAAATTTTTCGGGGCCTGTTCGGCTGCTGATGAACAACGAGTTTGTATTCGGTCCGTTCTGGAAACATCAAAACGGAGAAGAAGGATACGAAGACTGGAAAGACTGGTTTCAGCGCAAGTTGAGAGACTTCAATCGAATCGCATTGAGGCAGACCGACAACGACACCAGGGAAGCGCTGTCCCTGGTTTTCGACAGGCTCTATGTCCTGAGAAATCAATTGGTGCACGGAGGGGCGACGTGGAACAGCCAAGTCAACCGCAATCAGGTTCATGACGGTACTGCGATTCTCGCCTTCCTGATTCCAGTGTTTGTAGATGTGATGATGAGCCACCCTGACGTAAACTGGGGCAAGCCCTTCTATCCCGTGGTATCCAGAGACTCAGCCTTGAGTGGCGCGTGATATATCGCAAGAATCTTCGTTTAAAGCAAATTAATTGCGTAATTTGTAAATCCAGTTGACAATCTCGCTCATCTGGAAGACACTCTAATGATCGTATGAATACAGATTTCGCCAAGGCTTTCAGGGTCATCCGCGCAGCGTACGGGATGCAGCAGGCGGAGCTCGCCTTGAAGATCGGAATCAGCGCAAGCCAACTATCACTCATTGAAAAGGGCAAGCGCCAGCCCAGCTTGAAAGTCGTGGGTGGCCTTGCCTCGGCGGTGGAAGCGCCGATTTCATTGATCACGTTGCTGGCATCTGACCCTGGCGACATCGCGGATGAAGATATTTCGAGTCTGGCGGCGCCGCTTTTGAGGTTGCTCGTGAATGCGCCCGAAAACCCGCAACGCCCCTTACAATTGGCATGAGGCAATTCGCGTGTTCGTTACGGGCTCGAGGCAAGGAGATTTTCATAGATGAGCAAGGAATCGCTAGAACAGTTCGTTCCGGAGGAACTGCGCGAGATTGAAAATCCGCAGACCGAACTGCCGAGAATTGCGAAGGACGCGAATCTCCTTGCGCGCATCGAACACTCTCTCCATCAGATACCAACGACTCACAACTTGTTGCAGCAGGATTCGCGACTGCTCGATCTTGGCCCGGAAAGTGTCCACCTAATCGTCACGTCACCCCCGTATTGGACTCTCAAACGCTACAACGAGCACGAAGGGCAAATGGGAGACATCGCCGGCTACGAACAGTTCCTGGACGAACTAGACAAGGTCTGGATTCGTTGCCATAAAGCTCTCGTCCCCGGCGGTCGGCTGATCTGTGTGGTAGGCGACGTATGCCTGTCTCGAAGAAAGAACAATGGTGAACACTCGGTTATGCCATTGCACGCTTCGATACAAGAGCGCTGCCGCAAGATAGGCTATATGAACCTGGCCCCAATCATCTGGTACAAGATTGCGAACGCCAATTACGAGGTTGCGGGTGGTTCGGCCTTCCTTGGAAAACCATATGAGCCGAACTCGGTCATCAAGAACGATATCGAGTACATACTCATGGAGCGCAAGGGCGGCGGTTATCGAAAACCGAGCTTCGAAAAGCGAGTCCTGAGCGTCATTTCGCACCAGAACCACAAACTCTGGTTTCAGCAAATCTGGCAAGGCGTTACGGGCTCTTCGACCCGAAACCATCCCGCTCCTTTTCCATTGCAGGTCGCGGAACGACTGATTCGCATGTTCAGTTTCGTCGGTGATACCGTGCTTGATCCGTTCCTCGGCACGGGCACCACCAGCGTGGCGGCCGCGAGATGGGGACGTAACAGCATAGGAGTGGAAGTTGACCCTGAGTACCACAAGATGGCGGTTGATCGCGTGAACAAGGAAACGAGCGAGTTGTTCAGTGACGTTTCGGTGATAGCTGCGTGAAGATCTATTCTCAGCTGCTCAGTGCTGTCATTCTATCGGCAATCGAAACCAACGCGCTCAGCGGAAGCGCATGAAATGTCTTGTCCTTGATCCGAAAAGGCAGAACCCGATATCCGGTGTAAAGCAAAATGCCTTGCTGAAACTTTATTCCGGCAAACTCGGAAAAGGCCGACAAGCCGCGAAAATCGTGCGGATAGACGCTGGACGAAGCCTTGACTTCCACCCCTGTCACCAGTTCGTCGTCCCGTTCAGTTGTAGCCTCTATTGCGAGATTTACGAAGCTCTATTGCGAGAAATACGCATTGCTATTGCGAGATATACGGGTATTTCTTGCGAGAATTGCGAAAGTTCGCCGAGGAAGAGCTGACATTGCAGCAAGCTGTGCCCGACTTGCCGGCAAATCAATCGTCCGCGAACAACGGCTCAGGCGTTGACAGGGTCGATGCGGGCACGGCTTCCACTTGATCGGACAGTTCGTATCGGCGGTTGCCCGGATAGATGACGGCCACCCGGGCAAGGCCTACATCCGCAAGCGCGTTGCGAATCGACGGATTTATGCGAGGCGCGTCGGCGAATTTGCATTCGATTCCGTAAAGAGTGTCTCCGCGCCGCAAAATCAGGTCGATTTCCGCTCCCTGGTGTGTCGACCAGAAAAATGCTTCATCGTGCGGCTCAGTTTGCAAAACCTGCTCGATGACGAATCCCTCCCAAGATTCACCGACCTTGGGGTGAGTCAGCAAATCTTTCTCGTCCCGGATGCCGAGCAGTTGATGCAACAGGCCTGAGTCGCGGATGTAAATCTTGGGCGCTTTCACCTGCCGTTTGCGGATATTGGCGAACCAGGGCTGCAACTGCCGAACCATCATGGCGTCGGTGAGCACATCGAGATGGCGGCGAACGGCCATCGGCCGTGCGCCCATCGCGCGCGCGGGCTCGGCGGCGTTCCAGGTCTGGCCGTGATAGTGGGCGAGCATCGACCAGAATCGGCCCATTGTCGTGGCGGGCACGCGAACGCCCCATTGCGGGAAGTCACGCTCGATCAGCGCCTGGATGAATTCCCGGCGCCAAGACACGCTGTCTTCTTCGCGCGTTGCCAGAAACGAAGGCGGCAGACCGCCCCGGCGCCAAAGCGTTGTTCGAGAGTCCGCCTCGTCGTCGAATTGCGTGGACACTTCGCCGAGGCTGAAGCCGCCGAGAAGTACGCGCTCCCGGCGTCCTGCCAGACTTTCGGAGGTCTGCCGCAACAAACTGCCGGATGCGCTTCCCAGAATCAGAAACCTTGCCGGCAAGGGACGTCGGTCCGCCAACACCCGCAATACTGGAAACAGGTCGGGACGCAGTTGCACTTCATCTATGACCACAAGACCGCGCAATGGCTCGAGCGCTGTCTGCGGCGCATCCAGGCGAGCCAGGCTTTCCGGCGATTCCAGGTCGAAATAGTTGACCGATCCGGTGTCGAGAAACTGGCGCGCAAGCGTGGTTTTTCCGCATTGCCGCGGACCCACGAGCACCACAACAGGTGCGCGGTTCAATGCAGTCTGGATCGCCTCATGTGCTGTGTTTCGATTTAGCATTTGAGAAAAATACCATGAAAATAGTACGGTTGACATTACTTTTTCATGGTATTTATTCGTGGTCCGGGACGCACGAGAAATCAACCGGCGCCATCCCGGAGCGATGCATCGGAAGATTTCCAACTCAACGGTTCGCGACAACACGCGCCAAGCTGCCGTAACATCACTTCCGGGATCCTCGGGCACCGTGAAATGTTCAAGAAGGGTACAACTGCGCGTGCGATTCTGGGGTCATTCGCCTTCTTCCTGGTCGCTCCCGCTGTTATAGCCGGTTTCGTCCCGTTTGTACTTTTCGGTTGGTCGATGCAGCCGCCGCTGTTTGGTCTGCCGGTCGGGCGGGTGGTGGGCATGGCGGCGGTCGTTGTGGGCCTGGCCTGTCTGTTGGACTGTTTTAGCCGATTCGCTCTTGAGGGGCGTGGCACGCCGGCGCCGGTGGAGCAGACCGAAGTGCTGGTTGTATCTGGCCTCTACCGGTTCGTGCGGAACCCGATGTACGTCTGCGTGCTGTCCATCATTGCGGGCCAGGCGCTACTCTTCGGCCAGACTCTCCTGTTCGCCTACGCCGGATTGCTTTTGCTCGCGTTCCACCTGTTCGTGCAGTTTTATGAGGAGCCGCAACTCCGTCGAAGATTTGAAGGATCGTATAAGAGCTATTGCCAACATGTGCGTCGCTGGTGGCCGCGCCTGACGCCATGGCGTGGATCAGACTCGCAGACTTTCTGACGACGGCGGGTCTAGACTTGGCGGTCACGTTAGACCAATCCCGTCTGCGCGGCGTTGGTCTAACGTGACGAAACTATCCCCACTCCGAATTGGTATTCTGTGTTCAAAGATGCTCCAACACATTGAGTAGTGCCGAAAGCAATTGCAATCGATTGAGTATCGAGGATTGTGGTGTCGTATGCGCCAAGTTCGATGTTGACTTGAACGACTTGTTCAATTACTCCGGGTTGGAACGTAACGTGCGGAGGCGCATTCGGATATTCCAGCACTTTGTCGCCAAAGGCTATTTCTGCCGCTGTATCGCAAGAGACGGGATGATTTTGTGGTTCGCTGAGTAATACAACGAATCCCAAGTGGCGATTTTCTTCATTGGACGTCGCTGAATCGAGCACACTTACTACGGGCGAGCTATAACCATAGCCGTTTCCATAATCATAGTCATATTCAGACTGACCAAATGATGACAACGATGGAAGTACGAAAACATACAGCAGTCCGAACAGTGCTGTAGTTCGACAGTAAATTGACAAATTATTCATCCTGGAGCTCTCTCTGTGCTGGTTTTAACAGGTACGCAGGCCGCATAGCCCGCATAAATTGCGATTAATGCAAGGGGGTAAATTCGTAGATGGGAAAATTCGATCAGCGCTGCCGCGAGAAACATCAGGATGGAAACAAACATTATTTTTTCCAGCTCACCTCTTTGGTTCCATGCAGAAAGAGCGATGTAAGATAACAGCGCAATGAGCAAAATCGCCGCTGGGATGCCGAACGCGATGGATACATCAAGAAACAGATTGTGCGCCCATGGCATTTGGCGGCTGTCCACGATAATGAAGTCACTATAGTTCGCCGTAACCAAATGGGTCGTATAGAACTGTCTGAACGAGTCGATTCCGGAGCCAATTAGTGGTGAAGTTGCAATCTGGTGCAGCGCCGCATCCCACACAGGGATTCTTGATGTCGGGAATTGACCAATCTTCGCAAGCAAGTTTGTTTGGGCAACTATCATCGACGCAGCGATTGCCAGAACGATTCCCGAGCTTAGAACAAATTGTCGCTTATACCGGACAGACGGCGCTTCCAGAATCAGCCAGATCAGGAGCAACAGCAGGCAAAGCCTTGATTCAAGCACGACCGAGGTGAGTATCGCCGTAACCCAGATGCATAGTGTCACGGATTTGCTCATGGCATTGGGGAACTCCCGCACACCATAATTGATTATTGGCGCCATCACCAGAATGGCTGCATAGTCGTTGGGAACGACGAGTAGAGGTGAACGAATTTGATTGACGATTTCTTGCGGACCGGATTCCCCGGTTAATCCTACTATCAGTATCCTGAGAGAAACTACAAAAAACGCAAGCAGCATGAACTTGGCGGTTAAGCCGATAGAGTCTTTGAAGTACGCGCAATGGAAAAATATCAGAGCGGCATACATGGTCATAATCAGAGTTGGATAAATTCCACTCCAATCGGCTTTTATCGTGGTAGTCAGGACGAGCATCGCGCAAATTGCGACGAACAGCGCTGTCGATACCCTCCCTGTATGTAGTTCATCTAACTTGCGCTTCTGCACACAAAGCAACGGAAGTATTAATAGTAAAACTGCGTACTTTGAACTGTAAAGCGACGATATGCACAAAAATAGACCAAGACTAGCGGGTGCGAGAGAGTTCCCGAAACGGACAAGTTGAGTGCTACTAAAACGGCTGAATAAGTGCAGCATCATATATTCGATTGCGCGACCCCCAAGTTCTTACTGCACAAATACCCTCCCACAGGGCCGATATCGACTATTAAAAGCAATCTTATGGTATCTGTGTGGGAATATCAATTCCCATACGGCGCCTTTGCTGTGAATAAGTCTCGCTGTTCGTTAGTGATAACGAGAGTATCATCATCCACCCAAGCAATGGCCTCGATCTGCCGGGCGGAATCTACGTTAACCAGCAACTCGCTTGAAGGAGCTGACAGCCAGGCATCGCCCTCTGCTGGTCGCTCGAACAGCCAGATTGCAGTGTAGCTGAGCACGGCCAATGTATTCCCATCCGGCGACAACTCAGCGGCTGTTGCGGAAGTGAGTTCGGGGTGATGGTCGATCAAGGTCAGCGCGTTCGATGCTGATTCAGATTGCGAATCGAGTCGGTAGAGGTTTGCTCCCGGTTCGGCTTGCTGAATCGGAACCGGCTGACGGTGCTTGGTGATCGCATACAGGCTGCCATCCGCAAAGAACAAACTCTCGCTGTCGAAATGTCGATCAAGCGGGGGATATCCGGTCTGTTCGGGGTAATGGACTGGAATGAATCGAGTCGCGCTCGCCGTCCGGGTATCGCTTAGCGACTCCCAGGGCACGACATAAATGCCCAGGTTGCGACGGGTATTGCGGTTGTTGCCCATGTCGGCGATGTATAGATTAACGCCATAGCTGGTGATGTCTTCCCAGTCCTGGTTGACCGCGTTTTCGATAAAATCTCCCTGCCACGGCTCCTTGCCCGTCACGCGCCCGTCATCCCGCTCGTTTCATGAGAGTCGGCTCGACGTGGCCGTTCGCGGCATATTCTTGTTCCACAGGTAATAAATTGCCGGGAGTACCAGCAGGGTTATCAGTACGGCGCTGATCATTCCCCCCACCATGGGAGCGGCCAGGCGGCGCAGGACTTCGGAGCCCGTGCCCGTGGCGAGCATGATCGGAAGCAATCCGATTATGGTGGAACCGGCCGTCATAAAAATCGGGCGCACCCGCAAACTGGCGCCATGAAGTATGGCGTCGTATAGCGTTTCGTGGGTCGGAGGCCGATCGTCTGCCGTATTTTCCTGCAGGACGTCCCTGCTGCTGCGGTTCAGGTAGACCAGCATGATGACGCCGAGCTCAACCGCCACGCCAGCCAATGCAATCAAACCCACGCCGACGGCGATCGAAAAATTGAACGACATTCCATACATCAGCCAGAAACTGCCAACGAGCGTCAGTGGCATTGTGGCCATCAGCATCAGAACCGGCGCGATTTGCCGGAAATTGATAAACAGCAATACGATAATCGCGGCGAGCGTCAGCGGCACGATATAGGTGAGTCTTTCCTTGGCGCGGAGCATGTATTCATATTGACCTGACCAATTGATCGAATAACCGGCCGGCAGATCGAGTTGTTCGCTCACGGCCCGCATGGCTTCCTCAACGTATCCGCCGACATCGACCCCTTCGATATCGATATAGACCCAGCCGTTGATGCGCGAATTTTCGCTCTTGATGCCGGGCGGGCCGTCTTCGATATACACTCTGGCAACGTCGCCGAGGGCTATCCGTTCGCCGGCCGCTGTCACGACCGGCAGCAGAGACAGTTGTTCAGGCGAATTGCGATAGGATTGCGGATAGCGGATGTTAACCGGATAGCGTTCCTGGCCTTCGACGGTCTGAGTGACGTTCACGCCGCCTATGGCCGAGCCGATCACCTCCTGGACATCGGCTATATTCAGGCCAAAGCGCGAAGCCTTTTCCCGGTCGATATCGATCTGGATGTAACGCCCTCCCGCCACGCGCTCGGAATATACGGACGCCGTGCCCTCCACGCCGGACAGGATCGATTCCAGTTGTTGACCAATATCCTGAATCCGTGCGAGGTCACTCCCGGCAATCTTGATGCCGACAGGCGTCTTGATGCCGGTCGCCAGCATATCGATACGGGTTCTGATCGGCATCACCCATGCGTTGGTGAGGCCGGGCAGATTGACTAGTCCGTCGAGTTCGGCTCTCAGCGATTCCGGAGTTAGGCCCGGGCGCCACTCATTCCTGTCTTTCAACTGGACAAAAGTTTCGATCATCGTCAGCGGCGCCGGGTCGGTTGCGGTTTCGGCTCGGCCGATTTTTCCGAATACCGTTTCCACCTCTGGAACAGTGCGGATCAGCTTGTCCGTCTGTTGCAGCAATTCGCGCGCCTTGCCGATGGAGATGCCCGGGTAGGTCGTCGGCATGTACATCAGATCTCCTTCGTCCAGCGGCGGGATAAATTCGCTGCCCATGTTTTGCAATGGCCACCAGACGCTTGCTCCAACCAATGCCGCCGCGGCCAAGGTGGTCTTCGGATGATTCAGCACGGTCCTGAGAACCGGGATGTACGCTCGAATCAGTATATTGTTAACCGGGTTTTTCCGTTGCGGGCGAATATTGCCCCGAATGAAATAGCCCATGAGCACGGGTATCAACGTCACCGCCAATATTGCCGCGGCCGCCATGGCATAGGTTTTGGTATAGGCCAGCGGGGAGAACAGGCGTCCTTCCTGGGACTCCAGGGTAAACACCGGCAGGAAACTCACCGCGATGATCAGCAAGCTGAAAAACAGCGCCGGCCCGACTTCAGCAGCCGAATCCGCGACGATCCGCCAACGGTTCTCGCGGGTAACTTGCTGGCGCTCCATGTGCCTGTGCAGATTCTCGATCAGTACGATCACACCGTCGACCATGGACCCGATGGCGATTGCGATGCCGCCCAGAGACATGATGTTTGCGTTCAGGCCTTGCATGTACATCACCAGAAAAGCCGCGAGAATGCCGATCGGCAAAGTTATGATGGCGACCAGGGACGAGCGCAGATGGAGCAGGAATATCATGCATATGAATCCCACCAACAGCAGTTCCTGCGCCAGTTTTTGCCATAGGTTGTCGATCGCCCGCGCGATAAGACCAGATCGGTCATAGACGGGAACGATCTCCACACCATCCGGCAAACCCTGCCGCAACTCCTGGAGTTTTGCCTTGACGCCGTCAATGGTTCGTTGGGCGTTCTCGCCGTAGCGCATGACGATCAGGCCGCCGACTGTTTCGCCTTCGCCGTTGAGTTCGGCGATTCCTCTTCGCATTTGTGGGCCGAGATTGATCTCGGCGACGTCCTTCAACCGTAGTGGCGCACCGTATAAGTTCACGCTCAAGGGGATGTTGGCCAGGTCTTCCTCGCTCTGGATGTACCCTGAAGCGCGCACGATGTATTCGGCTTCGGCCATTTCCACGACGGAAGCGCCCACTTCCTGGTTGGCGCGCTGAATCGCGGTACGGATTTGCTCCAGGGGTAAGTCGAAGGCGCGAAGTTTTTCCGGATTGACGAGCACCTGGTACTGCTTGACCATGCCGCCTACCGAAGCGACTTCCGATACGCCAGGCACGGTTTGAAGTTCGTATTTGAGGAACCAGTCCTGGATGGAGCGTAATTCGCTGATATCGTGGCGGCCAGTCCGGTCGACGAGCGCATACAGGTAAACCCAGCCTACGCCTGTGGCATCCGGTCCCAATTGCGGCCGGGCGCTCGCGGGCAATGAAGGCGCCACCTGGCTCAGGTACTCGAGCACGCGTGAACGAGCCCAATACAGATCGGTGTCTTCGTTGAAGATCACGTAGACGTAGGAATCGCCGAAAAAGGAATATCCGCGAACTGTTTCAGCGCCCGGCACCGACAACATCGCCGAGGAGAGCGGATAGGTGATCTGGTCCTCCACGACCTGTGGCGCCTGCCCCGGATAACTGGTCTTGACGATCACCTGTACGTCCGATAGATCGGGAATCGCGTCCACCGGAGTATTTCTCAGGGCGAACAACCCGGCGGCCGCGACAACTGCCGTAGCCAGCAGCACCAGGGGCCGGTTCCTGATGGACCAGCGAATGAGGGCTTCAATCATGACTGTCTCCCGGCAGGCCCGAATTTCGGGGACCGCAGATGACGAACGTTGACTTATTGATCGATCGCTTCTTCATCGTGGTTCATGCGCATGAAATCCGAAGTTTGGCTGGACTCTGAATCCAGCAGGAATTGCGCGGAGACGACGACCCGTTCGCCTTCTTCCACTCCATGGGAGATTTCCGCGTACTGGTCGTCCAGTCGCCCCAGGCTGACAGCGACCGACTTGAAGCGCCCGTCGCCCGCGGCCAGTACGACGCGGTCCTGTCTGGCCGTGCGAATGACGGCTTCGCGCGGAATCACCAGTACGTCGTCCGCCGCGTCGGCAAGAATGGTCACTTGCGCAAACATGTTGGGTTTCAAAAGGCCATCGGGATTTTCGAATCGCAGCCGGACCCGGGCGGTGCGCGTTTGGGCATTCAGGGTAGGGTAGACGTAGTCGACGCTTCCCTCCCAGAGCCTGCCGGGCAAGTAATCCAGCGACATCGTGACCGGCAATCCCGCTTCTACCAGAGCGGCCTGACGTTCGAAGACTTCCGCTTCGACCCATACGTCATTCAGGGAGCCAATCGACATAATCGTCGTTCCGGGCCCCACGAAAAAACCCTCGCGAATATTGAGGTTGTCCACCACGCCAGACTGGGGCGCATAAAAGGTCAACGTCTGTTTCACCTGGCGCGTGTCTCGCAGGTCGTTGATTTCCGCGTCGCTGATCTGGAGCGCCCGCAATTGATCTTCGGCGGCCTGAACGAAACGCTCGTTGTCGCGATTGAGCGCCAGCAGCAATTCTTCCTGGGCGTTCACCAATTGCGGGGAATACAGCGAATACAAGGGTTCGCCTGCTTCCACCGGGTCGCCGGCGGCCTGTACGTACAGTATTTCGATCCACCCTTCGACTCGCGGATGGATATGCACAAGCTGGTCTTCGTCGTATTGCACATAGCCGACCGTGGTAATCCGGGTGTGCATCGAACGGCGTTCTACCTGCGCCGTGCGCACCCCCAGGTTGTTGACGACATCCGGTGAAATGAAAATCATGCCCGGGTCGTCCGGATCCAATCCGTTGTCCGCGTAGACCGGTATCAGATCCATGCCCATGGGCGACTTGCCGGGTCCGTCGCGGCGGAAATCCGGGTCCATGGGCGCCACCCAGTAGAGCGGGGATGCGTCACCGGCCTGTCCGTCGCGGTCGACCGCGGACGCGTTCATGGCGTACCGCGTCAGGAAATGAGTCGCGGCGGCGGTCGCCGCCAGTGCAAAAATCGTGTAAACGATTGATTTGTTCATGGTGAGACGCTCCGGATGTTGTCCTCTTCGACCGGGACCAGGTAGTAGTTCAGTTCGGCTATGGTTTGCAGCCGATCGATCTGAATGTTCAGGAATTCGATGTTGGTGTTGAGTTCGGCGATACGCGCTCTCACGACTTCGGCGAAGTCGCCGGCTTCGTTGGTGTATGCCGTCAGCGAGGCCTCGGCCTGGTCGCTGATTTCCTGCAAGAGCCGCTCTTCATAGAGTGTTTCGCGCTGGCTCAGACGTTCCAGACTAGCCAATGCGGCTTCAAGGCCGGCGAGCATCGACCGCAGTTCGAGAGTTTTCTCGGTTCGGGCGGCCGCCTCGGTGTCTTGGGCCGCCTGCACTTCCCTGTCTTGCCGGTTTGTGGTGAATATCGGCAAATCGAAGCTCACTCCAAAGGAGACGAAATCGCTTCGATAAACTCCCATTGGATCGTCTTCCCTATAGCCGTAACTGGCATTGACGCTCCATTGGGGTTTGTACTTCTTTTCCGCCAACCGGATGCCGGTGCCCGTGGCGACGATCTTCTGATCGATCGATCTGATTCGCGGATGCGCCAGCAGCAACTGCAAGAGTCGTTCGGCGCGGTCCGGGTCTTGCCCGGCGGCCAGTGATTGGCCGACCGTCAATTCCGGCAATGAACGGCTGAGTTCGATGTCGTTCATGTTGGCTCCGGGCAGCCACTCGTGCAACCCGGCAAGGTTCATTTCCTGTTGCTGCTGCAACTCCATCAGCCGGTCTTCCAGGCGAATGAGTTCGAGCTGCGCGCGCACCAGGTCCTGCCTCCGGGTTTCGCCGACCGCGCTGGTGTAACTTGATTCGGCTACATCGACGAGGTATTCGAACAGCGCGCGATCTTCTTCTATCAACTCGCGGGCCCAGCGGTTGCGATAGGTCTCCAGCCACAAACGGGAAACGGCGACCGTGACTCTGGCCAGGCGGTCCTGCCGCATCAAGGGTTGCTGTGCGCCCTCTTCACTCAATTGCCGACGTTTCAAATCGCGCGTTTCACTCCGGGGAAATTCCTGGCTGACGCCGACTCTGAATTGCGTCATCGGTTCCTGGCGAAAGTTGAAGCCGTTCGCCGGCAAGTTTTCGAATCCGACCGATACCATGGGGTCGGGCAAGCTCTCGGCGGCTATGCTTTGCGCTGTCAGGGCCCGCTCCCGATAGTGGCTTCCATCCAGCCAGGGGTCGTTTCCCAGAGCAAGCGAAACCGCCTGTTCCAAGGTCAATTCGGACTGCGCCGTGACAAGAGACGACAGTCCGATCAACCCAATGGCAGCCGCTTTCTGCAGTAGTGAGATTCGTACCATCGTCAAATGCTCCTTTCGTGTTGCCGTTCGCGAATACCTTGCCGCCGCCATTCTTGTCGAATAGCTGCGCCAGCCTGGGAGTGCAATGATCTTTATGTCTCTCGCCGAGGGTTACGCTGCAGCGGCATTCCAGGGCGGAGCCCCGGTTGGAACTTCATGGCATGCGTACCCGAATTACAGGCGCAGCTATGCTGTCAATGGAGGATTGGCGGGCGAAACAGGGGAGCCGACATCCGGATTATGACGGACTCGTCAAAGTGACCGTTTGCCGGTATGAGGCTGAAGGGAGAATCCAAACTGGATGAAGGCAATACAGAAAAGGTGCAGCCATTCAGAGTGCATGCGCATTCCAGAAAGCAATCGAGGCTTTGCGCCGATGATTCATCCGAACTCACGGGATGAGGGTGCCCCATCTCCGCGAATTCGATATCCGCATGAACGTGGATGGGGGAAGATGTATTTTCACAGGATAGGCTGGTCGCCGCCAAAGCCTGACCGCTGAAAGCCGCCAGCAACAGCAGCGTAATGATCGTATGCCGACAATGTCCCTTTTGCATATTCCCGCTTTCCGATGGAGGCAATTCTATACCCGGATATCTGGAGATCACCCACGCAGGCTAGTCCAATTCCCTCGGCAAGTCCAGAGACTCCCCGGGCATCGTGGCATGTTCGAGAAGGGCACAACCGCGCGAGCGATCCTGAAGCCGTGGCGCGGGTCAGACTCGGTAGCCTCCTGACGAAGGCGAGCCGCCGATTCTTGCGGCTTCAGATTGAACGGAATATGGCGTAGCAGACGGAGTATACTTACGAAATGCGTTGACGATTGCGCCGCCCTGCGGGGCAAATTACTAAAACAGTTAACAAGAATTATAGACAAATAATAGAACCAGGCCATGAGGCTAACCGTTGTTAACTCAGTATTGATGCTGCTGATTGGCGGCTATTTCGGCAGTCCGCGCGATACGGACGATGCGGAAAGTTTCCTTGTGGTCACATTGTAGTCTTGATTCGATTTTAACGGTGCGTCATACTTTCGATCATGAATTTGGCCACGGGAGCGAATCGTTATGGAACTTGCATTGCGTGAAGCAAAAGCTCGCTTGTCCGAACTGATTGCCGCGGCGCGAAACGGTGAACGGGTCGTCATCACCAGGCATGGCCGCCCGGTCGTTGAACTGGTGCGCTGCGATCAGCGGGGTGGTATCGATTTCGAGAAACTGGAAGCGTCTCGTCGCCGGTTGGGAATTGAAGGAGATGGAGAAGGTTGGCCTGAAGAATTCAACGATCCAGCCTTTAGTCGCGAGGTTCTTGGCCTCGACAAAGATTCTTAGGCTACCTAATGCGTTTGTTGCTCGATACGTCTTACCTCTACGACATTATGGACAAACCCGGAGCGTTTCTGGAGCAGGAGCGCCGGATTCTTGCGGCTCGTGACGCTGAATTTCATGTAAGTTCGGTTTCACTCTGGGAACTGCGATTGAAGTATAGCGCCCGTCATACTTCCGGGGACCGCAAGAGCCGTTTCTCTCCCGAGGACGTGATCACAGCACTGGCCGACCAGGAATTAAAGTTTCTGCCGATGACAATTGCCCATGCCGTGCGGGAACTCGATACGCCAATCCGTCACAAGGATCCGTTCGATGAGTTGTTACTGGTACAAGCCCAAGAGGAAGGACTCAAGCTGCTAACCGCAGACAAACTCCTTGTCGGTCATCCTCATGCAGTTTCCGCGCGAGAGCTTCAGTAATCATTTCAGATCAAAGGGACACCCAAGTGGGCATCCTTTCGTAACACTTACTCCGAAGGAGAAAACAGCGCCACTGGCGCCTTGAGCCAGTCCCTTTGCTCGTTGGTTACAATTATTGTATCCGCGTCAAACCAGGCGACGGCTTCGACCTGTCGGGCAGTATCGATATCCAATGCCAACTTGCGAGACGGGGCCGATAGCCACATATCGCCCGTCTCGGGGCGCTCGAACAGCCAGATTGCAGTGTAGCTGAGCACGGCCAATGTATTCCCATCTGGAGACAACTCGGCGGCTGTTGCGGAAGTGAGTTCGGGGTGATGGTCGATCAAGGTCAGCGCGTTCGATGCTGATTCGGATTGCGAATCGAGTCGGTAGAGGTTCGCTCCCGGTTCCGCTTGCTGAATGGGAACTGGCTGCCGGTGCTTGGTGATCGCATACAAGCTGCCATCGGCGAAGAACAGGCTCTCACTGTCGAAATGTCGCTCAAGCGGGGGATATCCGGTCTGTTCGGGGTAATGGACTGGAATGAATCGAGTCGCGGTCGCCGTCCGGGTATCGCTTAGCGACTCCCAGGGCACGACATAAATGCCCAGGTTGCGACGGGTATTGCGGTTGTTGCCCATGTCGGCGATGTACAAATTGACGCCGTCGGTGGTTACGTCTTCCCAGTCTTGATTTACCGCGTTATCGATGTGCACCCCGGGCCAGGGTTCCTTATCTGCTTCCACCGCTTCGCCGTGAAAGTCGTCGGTGAGGCTTTCGGGAATTTGCACTCTTCCCTCAGCATCCAGAGCAAACAACCGCGGTTCGTCTCCGCTGTCGTTATGCACCCAAAAGGAACCATCGAGCGGATTCTGCACAATCCCGCTCATTTCGCCGATGGGTTCAAATTCAACCCGGTGGGAAACTTCCAGCCGATATCCTTCGTTGTCTTCGCTACCGCAGGAAGCAAGAACGACAACAACGGCCGACACAAATGATCTAATCAGGCTTTGGCTACCCCGCATGGTCAACTCCCAAGAGGTCGCGGGCCGGTTCGAAATGCTCAGAACCGGCCCACACGGAAAGACCTACCCGCTTTCGCCCCGAGTCTTCGGGTGCGCCAGCAGCCACTCGATCACCTGTTCGGCAAAAGTATCTGACAACACAGGCGAATGCGCGCCGGCGGGAATCGTCCACAACTCGGCCGAACCACCGGGCCGGCAGCCCGCCTCGAACAGATAAGTGCCGGATTCATGCCCCGGCAGGCTTGCATCGAGGTCGCGCAACTCGCGCCCCGCGCCTTCCATCGAGCAGCCGTTGTATGTCGCCCAGCGCCGCACGGTGCCGAGTGCGCCAGGGTAGCGGACATCCTGGATGTCGCCGCCGCCGTAGACGATCACCGAATCAGCCGAGCCGTGAATCTGCAGGATGTGTACGCCATTGGGCGGCGCTTCACGCATTTCCATGTGGTTGGCGCCGGCCAGGCTGACGATCGCGGCGATCGTGTCCGAATGCTCGTAGGCCATGCGGAAGCTCATGAAGCCGCCGTTGGAATGCCCGATCAGGTATACCCGGTTTTCATCGACATTGAATTCGGATTTCATCTCTTCGATGACTGAGGCGATGTAAGCAGAGTCGTCCACTTCGGATTCGAAAAAATTGCAGCAAGCGTCGCTGGCGTTCCAGAAACGGTTCTGGTCGCCGCCGGACTCGCGCGTGCCGTCCGGGGCCACGAACAGGAAGCCGTAACTGTCGGCGAGTTCGCTGAAGCCCATGTAGGTATCCTGGTTGGCGCCGCTGGAGGTGTATCCGTGCAGCAGCACCACGAGGGGCGCGGGAGTATCGTCAACGTAGCCTTCGGGCACGGTCACCGGCAGTTCGCCGCGGCCGAGGTCGATGGACTGGGCGGACAGGTTGCCGATGAATAGCGCGGCACAGGCGGCGAGCAGTATTTTGCTGGTGTTCATGGAGAATTCCTCATGGATTGAGTCTGGTTGCTTTCCGTTTTCAAGTCGGTCGAGCGATGAGCAGGGTCACGTCCCTTCCGGCTTGAGCAGCACCTTGCCCGTGGTGCGCCGGCCCTCAAGCGCTTCGTGGGAGGCGCGGGCCTCGGTCAGCGGGAAGAAATGCTCCATACGCAAGCGCAGCCGGCCTTCGCGGATCCAGTTGAAGACGTCGCTGCTGCGCTGAATGAGTTCCGCGCGGTCTGCGATGTAGTCGAACAGTGCCGGGCGGGTCAGGAACAGTGAGCCTTTGGCGGCGAGGCTGGCCGGATTGAACTCCGTGACCGGTCCGCTGGCGTTGCCGTAAAGCACCATGTAACCGCGTTTGCCGAGGCAGTCGATGCTGTCCTCGAACGTGGCCTTGCCGACGGAGTCATAGGCGACGGTAACGCCTTCGCCGCCGGTGATGCGTTTCACTTCGGTCTTGAAATCCTGCTTGCTGTAGAGGATCACTTCGTCGGCGCCGGCCGCCGATGCGAGTTCGGCCTTGGCTTCGGTGGAGCAGGTGCCGATGACGAACGCGCCAGCGTTCTTGGCCATCTGGATCAGCAGCAGGCCGACGCCGCCTGCCGCGGCGTGGATCAGGCAGCGGTCGCGCTTGCCCAGATTGTAAGTCGTCTGGCTCAGATAATGCGCCGTGCAGCCCTGCAGCATCGCAGCCGCGCCCTCATCGAAGGAAACCCCGTCCGGAATCGGCACGAGCCGGTCTTCGGATGCCTTGATGTAGTCGGCATAGGCGCCCATCACATTGGTAAACGCCACCCGGTCGCCCGGTTTCAGGCCTTTCACGTCGGGGCCGGCCGCCACCACGCTGCCCGCGCCTTCCATGCCGAGCGTGGTGGGTAACTGGATCTGGTACAGGCCCGAGCGCTGGTAGGTGTCGATGTAATTCAGGCCGGCCGCCTCAATCTTGATCAGCACTTCGTGTTCGGCCGGGGAGGGGACTTCCAGCTCTTCGACGGAAAGGACTTCAGGGCCGCCGAATTCATTGACTCGCACTGCTTTCATGTTGTTGTTTTCGCTCCTTGATACCAGAGAGTTCAGGAACCGAGGAATCGAATCAATTCCGCGTTCACGATTTCGGGTACTTCCTCATGCGGGTTGTGACCGACACCCGGAATGTTGACTACCTCGCCGTTGGGAAAAATCTCGGCGGCGTGTCGCGCCTCTTCCGCGTAAGTCGGGTAGTCTTCCGCACCGCCCAGGATCAGGGTCCTGGTCTCGATGTGTTGCCAGTCGTTGACTACAGTGTCCATGCCGCGCATCTGACCGGTCAATCGGCTGATATAGGACACGCGCGGCCAGTCGCCGCTCAGCCGCTGTCCATAGCGGATGCGCATATGCTCGGCAAACTCCGGCTGCCAGTTGACGTAGTTCTCTTCCGCCCAGCGCACCAGGCCGGCATAGACTTCGTCCATATCCGGATTGGTGTCGACTTCACCGGAAAGCGGTTGGAAGCCGCGGCCTTTGCGCCGGTCGGTGAGGCCTATCTGATTGACGGTTACCAGGTGCGTGGCGCGTTCCGGGTAAAGGAAGGCGAATCGGGTAACCATTTGTCCACCAATGGAATGGCCCACGACCGCCGCCTGTTCGATACCCAGATGATCCATCAGGCGCGCGGTGTTGGAAGCCCACAGGCTGATGCTGTACGGAATGTCCGGTTTGGAGGATTTCCCCCAGCCGAGACGATCCTTGGCGATTACCCGGTAGCCTGCCTCGCTGAGCGCCGCAATCTGTTTCTCCCAATACCAGCCGTAATACAGTCCGCCGTGATGGAAAATCACCGTGCGGCCATTGGCGGGTCCAGCAGGCGCAACATCCATATAGGCTAGCCGAACGTCCTGGTTATACACCCGAAAGTCCATGTAGCTTACCGGGTAGGGATACTCGAACTCCTCCAGATTGATGGAAACAGGTCCCCAGTCCGCGGGTGGTGAACTCGGAGGCCCGGATTGTGCGGACACCGCGCCGGCCGCGAAGATGGCCGAAACGATCAGGAGTATTCTCGGGAGATGAGTATTCATCATGGTTTTTCCGACTGGTTAATTAATTGGATGCACTGCCAATTGCTTCGGCGCCGGCGATAGCCACTTCTTCGTCCTGTGCGGCTGTAACGCCACTGACCGCGATAGCGCCGATGCGCTCGCCGTTCACGAAGATCGGAACGCCGCCGGCAAAAGTGACGCCGCCTTCGACTTCTTCCATTTCGCCGGCTTGCACTCGCTGACCATACACACCGGAGGCAATTCCGGTTTCGTTCACTACCAGCGCCTTGGCGGTAGCGAAATCGAAGGTGCGCCCGCCCGCGCCGTCGATACGGTGCAGCATGGCCGGATTGTTGTTCTGGTCGGTAATGAGAATGGTCACGTTCCAGCCTTGATCGCGGGCATAGGCCTCGGCCGCGGCCATGGCTTGAGTAGCCAGGTCATAGGTCATCAGCGATTCGTCCTGAGCCAGCGCGCTTGTCGACGCCAGTGCAAAGAAGAATGTGAGAAGTGCCTTGTGCAGCTTGTTTGCCATTGCTACATGCCTCGTTTCAGGAATTTGGGGTGCCGGCTAGCATAAATGGGGCGTTGTGTCCCGTCAATTCCCTGTGCGTGTTCTGTAGAGAGCACATAATCTGTCCGGTCTTGTAGCACAAGGTCTGTCCGGTTCTCATCGGATGCGGGAGGAAGCATCTGATGAGACGAACAGCTTGGTTGCAGGAGACGCGAATGGAACGTTTTGAGGAAGCCTTTGGTGCGTGGACGGAGAGTCGGCTGACGCAGGAAGAAGCTGCGCGGCTGCTTGGGGTGTGTGAGCGCACGTTTCGGCGCTGGATAGATCGGTATGAGGAAGCGGGCCTGGACGGATTGATCGACAAGCGCTTGTCGCAAGCATCGAACCGTCGCGCGCCGGTCGACGAAGTGATGGCGTTGGTGGATCGCTACCGGAACCGTCACCGGGGTTGGAACGTGCGTCATTTTCATGCCTGGTACCGGCGCGATGGCGGGAAGCGCAGCTACACCTGGGTGAAGAACGCCTTGCAGGCAGCGGGCCTGGTGGCGCGGGCGTCACGCCGCGGAGCGCATCGCAAGCGGCGGGAGCCGGCGCCGTGGCCGGGCATGCTGTTGCACCAGGATGGCAGTCGCCATGAATGGGCGCCGGGTCGGATGTGGGATCTGATCGTGACCATGGACGACGCCACGAACGCGCATTACTCGATGTTCTTTTGCGAGGAGGAAGGTACGTGGAGCAGCTTTCGCGGCATCCGCGAGGTGATTGATGCGCGCGGTCTGTTCTGTTCGCTGTATACCGACCGCGGCAGTCACTACTGGCACACGCCGACGGCGGGCGGCAAAGTGGACAAGGGCAATCCGACGCAGTTTGGACGGGCGATGAGGCAGCTGGGCATCGAGATGATTCCGGCGTACTCGCCGGAGGCGCGGGGCCGTTCGGAGCGAGCGTTCAAGACGCACCAGGACCGACTGGTGAAGGAGTTGGCGCTGGCGGGGGTTGCGGAGATGGAAGCGGCGAATCGGTACTTGCGGGAGACGTACCTGCCGGCCTTCAACGCGGAGTTCGCGCGGCCGCCGCGGGAGGAAGGGTCCGCCTTCGTGGCCTGCGGCGACGCCGATCGGCTGGACGAGATCCTGTGCGAGCACCATGAGCGGGTCGTCGGGCACGACAACTGCGTACGCTTTCGTCGAAAGGTGCTGCAGATTCCGCCGGATCGGTACCGTTGTCACTATGTGAAGGCGACAGTCAAGGTCTTGCAGTATCTGGATGGGTGCGTTGCGATCCGCCACGGCCCGCGCGAACTGGCGCGATACGACTCCCAGGGGAAACTATTGACGGAGAATTTACGGACCGCCGCGTAGGAACGCGGCGGCGGCCGGCGTCTGGGGGGCCTTTCCGGGCTACGCCCTCCAAGGCCCCCCAGACGCCAAAAACAAACCGGACAGATCATTTGCTACAGAACCGGACATTTCTATTTGCTCTTAACATTCCCTGTGCGTGTTCGGTCAGGGCCATCTTATAGTCACATAGGTAGTTGGGGTTCTCAGTTGTTTGGTTTGATTGCGGTCGGGCTGGGGGGGTGTTGTTTTGACGGTTTTGCTCGTTCTGTGGACGGGAGCGGTTGGGCGGGAATCGATATTGGCACTTGCCAGCTTGTTCGGTACGGTGTGGGCCGGTGCGTTTTGGGGCTGGGTCAGGCGGCGTTGACGACTTCGCGCAGGGCGTCGCCCTGGCGGGCGGCGTAATGTCGCTGTGCCTGGGGTTGATGCTTGAACCGGCCGCGCAGGCGGATGATGGAGATGGCGACGTTGGACAGGCAGGCCAGATTGCGGGGCAGTTTGCCGTTGCGTACTCGGGACCGATCCTCGTCCCAGGACCAATCGCGGACATAGTGAAGTCGATTTTCGATTTCCCAGTTTCCGCGGTTCAGGGCGAGTATTTCCGCGGGGCCGGCGCGGTCGGCGCCGAGCGAAGTGAGACCGTACACGGTTTCGACGGTGGTGGTGTTTTTCTTCAAGACGGTGCGCCGCCGGCGGATGCGGAAAGCCTGGCGGCGTCCCGGCAGGGCGGCCAGATCGTCCGGGCATTCCTCCAGCGACAGCAGCGCGCAAGCGCGTTCCTCCAGGCGTCCGTGGCCCTTGTCGAGCGTCTCGGCGGCGGGCGCGGCGTCGAAGGCGGCATTGAAGGCCGCGAGGTCTTCGCGCAGGGTTTTGCGGTTGCCCTTGACGGGCATCACATAGTCCGCGCCTTCGTCGAGGATCAAGCGCGCGGTTTTCGGGCAACTGTGCAAGGCGTCCAGCGTCAACACGCGACCGCCGACGTCCAGTTCCCGGATCAGGCGCCGGGCGCCGCGGATCTCCCCGCCCGCGCTGTCCGAGGCGGTCTGGCCGGCGACGATGCCGGCGCCGTGCGTGACCGCGGCCAGCAACATGCGCCCGTCGTCCGGCCCGGCCGGCCGATGGAGCGGGGCAGCCTTGCCGTCAATGGCCAAAGCGCCCTCCGGGGGCCGCCGGGCGGCCGAGAACCGCCGTACCGCCCGGTCCAGCGCGTCCGGATCGATACCCGACAGCAGGCGGTGCATGCTCGCCCGCGAAGGCGGCGTCAGCCGACCGGTGGTCGGACTGCGAAAAGCCCGCACCGCCGCCAGTTGCCGCTGGTCCAGCCGCGCCCCGAACTCGGCGATGGCGGTCGGCCCCTGGGCGCCGGCCAGCTTCGCCGCCACGGCAATGGCCAGCACGCTCGCCAGCGAGTGCCGCACCCCGCGCGCGCAACGAAACTCCGGCACCTGCCGCAGGTGATCGAACAGGCTGCGCAGTCGGCCGGGTTCCGGCAACTCCGGCTCCTCTTGTCCGCAACCCCAATGCGCAGGTTCGGCCAGCCCGGCCAAGTCAGTGCCCGCGCCCGGCGCCAAAGGCCGCAGCCACACCGTCTTCGGCTCTCCGTGCGCCACCCAGCCGCCGCCGGACCGGGCGTAACCACGCGTCACGCCGACTTGCTCCCACCCGGCGGCGCGGTAACACACACCCCGGAATCGGGACGGGTCGACGAAAGTCTCCGCCAGCAGCACCGGATGGCCGAACCGCGCCTCCATGTCCGCGGAAAGACGGCGCGCCGAAAGCGCCAGCACGCGGGAGGCCAGGTTCGGCGCCCGACCGCGGGGCAGCACCAGAAAACGGCAGTTGTTCGCAATCAACCGCAAACGCCTAAACTGCTGCTCCGGCGCCCAGCCGATCCAGGCGTCCCGCGCCTTGACCTTGAACGCCCCGGCGCACCAGCCGAGCAGCGCCAGCCATTCACCGTCCGGACCCGTCGCCACATGCCGGATCCCGTGACCGAACATGCCTCGGAAACCCAGATAGTGCTCCGCGTCCATCACACGATCCCACCGGGCCCGCTCGGCCGCGTCGGAAACAGGCCGCACCTCGACCGCGGACAGGGAAAAACCCAATTCCACAGCAGCGTCGTTGTGCTCATGTGCGCGATCAGACATGGAACCAGCGTAACCCTTCCAGCGCCAAATGTCCAGACCGGAAATTTCCGGCAATGCTTCAGTTGGTTAACGACGACTTTAAGATGGCCCTGGCGTGTTCGGTACATGCAAGACTGTAGGGGCGAGGCATGCCTCGCCCGCGAACGGCCACGAAACCGTGCAACTGACGGGCGAGGCATGCCTCGCCCCTACATGCTGAACCCGCACAGATTCTTGCAGTCTGCCGGGCTTGCGTGCAACATTGCCCCGGAAAGTTTCGAAGGGGCATCAGCCATGAAAACCAGAGCAGCAGTAGCCTTCGCGGCGGGCGAGCCGCTGGAAATCTGTGAAGTCGACCTCGAAGGCCCCAAGGCGGGAGAGGTCATGGTGGAACTCAAGGCCACCGGGGTTTGCCATACGGACGCGTTCACGCTCAGCGGCGAAGACCCGGAAGGCGCCTTTCCCGCCATTCTCGGCCATGAAGGCGCCGGTGTGGTGGTCGATGTCGGGGCTGGCGTCACGTCGGTGAAACCCGGCGACCACGTGATTCCGCTTTACACCGCCGAATGCCGCACCTGCGAGTATTGCCTGCATCCCAAGACCAATCTCTGCCAGGCCGTGCGTGCGACCCAGGGCCAGGGCGTGATGCCCGACGGCACCAGCCGCTTCTCGCTCGACGGCAAGCCCTTGCTGCATTACATGGGCTGTTCGACTTTTTCCAATTACACCGTGATGCCGGAGATTTCCGTGGCCAGGGTGCGCGAAGACGCACCTTTCGACAAGATCTGCTATATCGGCTGCGGCGTCACCACCGGCGTCGGCGCGGTGATCTTCGAGGCCAAGGTCGAAATGGGCTCCACAGTTGCGGTGTTTGGCCTCGGCGGCATCGGACTGAATGTGATCCAGGGCTGCAAGCTGGCGGGCGCCAGCCGCATTATCGGCATCGACATCAATCCCAAACGCGAAGCCCTTGGTCGCAAGTTCGGCATGACCGATTTCGTCAATCCGAAGGTTGTGGAGAATACCGTCGACCACATCGTCCAGCTTACCGGGGGCGTCGATTACAGTTTCGAATGTATCGGCAATGTCGAAGTCATGCGCCAGGCGCTCGAATGCTGCCACAAGGGCTGGGGCGAATCCTGGATCATCGGCGTCGCCGGGGCAGGACAGGAGATCTCCACCCGGCCGTTCCAGCTCGTCACCGGCCGCGTCTGGCGCGGTACGGCCTTTGGCGGCGCCCGCGGGCGCACCGATGTGCCGCGAATCGTCGACTGGTACATGGACGAGAAAATCAATATCGACGACATGATCACCCATACCATGCCGCTGAATGACATCAATTCCGCATTCGACCTCATGCATGCAGGCGAGAGCATTCGTTCGGTGGTGTTGTATTAGCGACAGGAAGTGCAGTGAGTACTGAAATAGTCAGTTCCGTTGCCTGTTTCGGCGGCAGGCAGTTCAAGCTGAAACATCGCTCCGAGGTTCTCGGATGCGAAATGGCGTTTTCGGTCTATCTGCCGCCCCAGGCGGCGAAGGGCCTCGTGCCAATGATCTGGTGGCTGTCGGGGCTGACCTGCACCGACGACAATTTCGTGCAGAAGGCCGGCGCCCAGCGCTATGCGGCTGAAGCCGGAGTCGCCATCGTCTGCCCCGACACCAGTCCCCGGGGCGATGGGGTTCCCGACGACCCCGAAGGCGCCTGGGACTTCGGCCTCGGCGCGGGTTTCTACGTCAATGCCACCCAATCCCCCTGGTCGGCGAACTACCGCATGTACGATTACGTGGTCGATGAACTGCCGCGCGTTCTGGCGGCAAGCGACTTGCCGCTCAATGTCGAACGCAGTTCGATCATGGGCCACTCCATGGGCGGCCACGGCGCGCTCACCATCGCGCTCAAAAACCCCGGCAAGTACAGATCAGTCTCGGCATTTGCCCCGATTTGCGCCCCGACCCAATGCCCCTGGGGAGAAAAGGCTCTCGGTAACTATCTTGGGCAGGACCGGGATCAATGGCGGGACTACGACTCCTGCGAACTGATTGCCGAAGCTCCCGAACGCCTGCCTATTCTGGTAGACCAGGGCCAGGCCGACAGCTTCCTCAAGGAACAACTCAAGCCGAAACTGCTCGAAAAAGCCTGCGCCGCGGCCAAGCACCCGTTGACCTTGCGCATGCAACCCGGCTACGACCACAGCTATTTTTTCATCGCCACATTCATCGTAGACCACATCCGCCATCACGCCAGGGCGCTGGCAGACGCCTGATTCGCTCAGGCGTCGGGGGCTTCTTCAATTACATTGACGTTGTAGGCGATCGAGATTCGCTCGCCGGCGCCGGTGTAGGGATGCACCATGTGCTTCATCCAGCTTGGCCATAGCAACATGCGGCCGGGCACGTTTTCGATGAATTCGCGGCCGTCGAGGATCGTGTTGCTGATCTGGAGGTAATTGGCGGCCTCGCGCGGATCCAGCAGTTCGAGCAGGCCGTTCTGGGGGATGGCCGGATCGGGATTGCCCCTCGTCACGTAGTACACGCCCGACCACATGCAATTCGGATGCGTATGCACGACGTTGTAGTCGCCGTTGCGGTTGATGTTGCCCCAGGCGTCGATGAGCAGGCGGAATTGCCGCTGCCGGTCGCGGTCGCGAATGATCCGGTCGGTGAGACTGGAGACGATGGTCTCGATGCGCCGCTTCAATTCCTTGACCGGGGCATCGGGCCAGCCGATCAGGTTGCCCGGTGACTGCCAGCCGCCGGCGTTGGAACGATTTGTCCCCTTTTCGCCGGGCGAGCGCTCTTTCGCCAGCAACAATTCGGCGAGTTGCCGGTTGAGCCCCTCGCTGTCGGGCCAGTCATGAGCGACCAGGATTGTCCCGAACAGCGAGGAAGTGCTGCGACCAATGTCGAGTTGCTGCACCGTGGCCCTTCCTTCAGAAGTCGTGCGAGAACCTCACATAGATCAGCCTGCCGCGCAAGTCGTGGCCGGCGCGGTCGTCATAGCCAGGACGGTCCGACAGACCGTCATAGATCACGCCGCCGGAACTCGGTCGGAACACCGGCAGTTCATTGCCGTTCGCGTCCAGCCGCGTCAGGCGGGGCGGATCCTCGTCGAACACGTTGTTGATTCCCACCGTGACCGATGTGTCGCCGTCGCCCAAAAGTCCGGCGAACACATGGTTGAATTGGGCGTCGACCACGTTCCAGGCTTCGACGATGCCGTTGTTGCTCTGGTCGTTGCGGTATTCGTCGATGTGCCGGAACTTGGCGGTCAGACTGCTGTCCCCCAAGGAGTACGTCGCGCCGAGATGCGCGCGCAACTCCGGCAGGGTCGAGAAGTTGTTGCGGAAGTTCCTGCTGCCCGCGCCGTCGAAGCTCACCGCACCGTCGCTGACCGCGAACTCGGTCACGTAAGTGGCGGCGGCATTGAGGAACAACTCGCCCGCGCCGACATCCACGTCCCAGGCCAGATTCACGTCAAGACCGCTGGTCTCGACCGAGCCGATGTTGACGAACTGGGTGTTGACCTGGCGCAACTGGCCGCCGGCGTCGCGAATGACCCTGGGATCGTTGGGTACGCCGTCGTCCAGGCAGTCGTTGTTCACGATAGCCTGGGCGCCTTCCGATTGCGCGATCAGATCCTGGTATTCGAAGTTGAAGTAATCCGCGCTCGCGTTGAAGCCGTTTTCCAATTGCAACACCAGGCCCAGGTTGAAGTTTTCCGACTCCTGGGGCGCCAGATTGGGCGAGCCCTGCACGGCTACCGTGATGTTGTTGTTCAGGCCGGTGGAAACGCACACCGTGCTGCCGCCGGGGCCGGTCGGGGAAGCCGGGTCGTCGATGAAGGCCGACGAAGTCGCTTCGGCGGTCTGGCGTACCGTGGGCGCCTGGAAGGACGTGCCCCAGGAGCCGCGGAAGCCGAGCCAGTCGAGCGGACGGAATTCGAACGCGACCTTCGGGTCCGTAGTGGCGCCGATCCGGCCGCCGTAATCTTCCCTGCGTACGGCGAATTGCAATTCGAGCGTGTCGGTCGCCGGCACGACGATCTCGCCGAATACGGCGATCACGTCCTCGCTGCCGGTCACCGGGCCGGAGAGGCTTTGCTCGTTGGCCTCGCCGGCGGATTCCAGCGAGTCGCCGAAGATTTCAATGAACACGTCACGAAACTGGCTGCCGAAGGCTGCCTGCACGGTATTGCCGTTGAACTCGAAAAGGTCGCCGGTAAACACCAGGTCGGTGACTTGTTCCAGTACGCGCGCATTGCTGGCCGAAGGCGTATCGAACTTGGCCAGCGTGATGTCGCTGTTGCCGGCCGTGCTCGTGCCGTCCTTGGGTGAAACCAGCGCCGGATTGGCGAGGCGCGTGCCGAAGGGATTCCATTCGCCTGCTTTTACCAGATCCTGGAAAACGTCGGAACGATAGTTGTGCGGCGCGTTCGTGGTGCGCGTGGAGTTTGCCCAGCCATAGGACAGATCCATCCTCCAGGTGTCGCCGATATCGAACTCGACGCCGTTGAGGATGCGCGTGTAGCTCAATTCCCGCTTGATGTATTGGGTCAGGGGCGTATTGTTCACCTCCCGGCCCAGTGGCCTTGCGGTCACTTGCAAGTCGGTTGCGGTGTGGATCGAGTTGTTCCAGGCATCCGGGCCGACGTAGAGAATGTCGGCAGGATTGGCCGGGTCGGCGACAAAGAAGTTGAAAGGATGCGATGCCGGTACGGTGAAGCCGCCGCCGACCGCGTTGCCGGTATTGAAGGTGGCGCCGCCGCTCGGTCGTTTGACGATATTGTTTGAATAGCTCGCTTCCGCGTAGTAGCGCAGCCGGTCGCTGAACTCCCAATCGAATTCGTTGAAGACCTGCACCCGCTCTTCGGCGGAGATGATGGCCACCTGGTCTACGAACAGGTAACGGCAGCGCGAATCGCTCGGGCTGCGCAGGACACCGCCCGCGGCTTCGCAATCGGGGTCCGGCACCCGGTTGCCGCCGGTGGGAACCGCGTTTCCGGCCGCGTTCAGAGTAGCGCCGCGATAGGTGCCGGGCGAACCGGTGGAAGACAGGAAACGCGATTCGCGCGGGCTCGGATTGAGCCGCTCGTTCAGCCAGTCGAAGTCGGAGCGAAACGCTTCGTCCTGCTCGTACCAGCTTGCATAGATATTGAAACCGCCCTGGCCGAACTGTGCGCCCGCGGCGAATCCGATATCCTGCTGCTCGATTTCGGACTGTGAATAACTGCCGCTGAGTTCAAAGCCTTCAAAGCCCTTGCGCGTGATGATGTTTGCGACGCCGGCCACCGCCTGCGAGCCGTAGAGAGCGGAAGCGCCGTCGGTCAGCACTTCGATGCGCTCGATCATCGTGATCGGAAACTGGTTGATATCCAGATAGTCGGTCCCGGTGTCGTCGGTAACCGGCGCGATGCCTCCGCGCTTGCCGTTAATCAGGGTCAAGGTCGAACCGAGACCCAGATTGCGCACGTTGAACATCGCCGTGCCGGCCCGGTTGTTGGTCTCGTTGTAGAACTGCGAACCGCTGTTGACGGTCAGTTCCTTGAGTACGTCGACCGGCTGCGATGCGCCGATCCGTTCGATCGTCGTCTGATCGATCACCTGTACCGGCTTCGTTCCGTCGAAACTCGTGCGGCGAATATAGGAACCGGTAACGAGGATTTCCTCGAGCGTTTCCTCGTCTTGCGCCAGGACCGGGGGCGCCGAGCCGATGGCAGCGGCAACGCCGGCGGATAGTGCTGTCAATCTGAATTTTCTGGAAGTCATGAACTTATCTCCCCAAGTTGATAATGATCCCCAATCATTTGTATATCTGCAATCCGGCCCATGACTGGAGTAAATTCTGGCCGCGCCGGATTCGGCTAGACCGGAACCGGCAGCGGGTTTATGCTTTGCGGATTACCGCCCTCGGGAGGCAAGACCATGCAAAACGCCACCGGCAGGATTCTTGGCGGGTCGGCATCAGCGTTTATACTGTGCCTGATGTCGACTTTCGCCCATTCCCAGCAACAAATTGAGCTTACCGCGGAGATGATCTCCACGGCCAGCGAATTCATTGCCTCACTTGATACAACGCAGCGAGCGAGCGCTTTGTTTCAATTCGACGACGAAGAGCGCAGCAATTGGTTCTTCACACCGGTAGACCGCAAGGGCGTACCCTACAAGGCCATGAATGAAGAACAGCGCGCCGCCGCCCGGCGCCTGTTGCAGGTTTTCCTCAGCGTCGACGGTTTCGCCAAGACCGAAGACGTACGCAGTCTCGAATCCGTACTTGCCGAGATCGAGGTCAACGGACGCTTCGACCGCGACCCGGAACTGTACTTTTTCTCGATTTTCGGTCAGCCCGATATGGAGGCCCCCTGGGCCTTGCGCTACGAAGGCCACCATCTCGCATTCAACTGGACCTTTGCCGGCGGGGCCGGAATTGCCAGCACGCCGCAATTTCTCGGCAGCAATCCCGCCGAGGTGCGCAGCGGTCCGCGCATGGGAACCCGCGTATTGCATCGGGAGGAAGACCTGGCGCGTGAACTCGTCACTTCACTGAGCGATGAACAGAAATCCGACGCCATCATGGAAGTCAGCGTGCCGCGCGACATTCTCACCGGCAACGAACAACTCGTGGAGCCGCTGGAAGACTCCGGTGTCGCCTGGGGCGATCTGTCCGTTGCGCAGCAGGAAAAACTGATGGAACTCGTGCGCGAAGTCGCCGTCGTGCAGGCGCTGCCGTTGGCCCATGCGCGGCTCGACAACATCGAGCAGGCCGGCAAGGAGGGCATCCGCTTTCTCTGGATCGGCGGGCTCGAGCGCGGCGACGCGCATTACTACCGCGTGCAGGGGCCGACGTTTCTGATCGAATACGACAACACCCAGAACAATGCCAATCACATTCACCTGGTATGGCGCGACTTCGAGGGCGATTTCGGCCGCGACCTGATCCGGATGCATTACGATGCCGTGGCCGCGGCATTTGGCGAGGGGCATAACCACTGATGGATCAAAGGGATAACGATGTCATGAAAGTCAGAAAGATTACCGTATTGCTGGCGGCGGCCGTTTGCTCCGGCGCTGCCCTGGCCGACGTAAGCGAAGTCGGAACCCGAAGCGGCGTGTTGCGTGGCTTCGCCTCGGAGCATCAGCCGGAAGTAACGGTGTTTGAAGGCATCGCCTTCGCCGCGCCGCCCACCGGCGAGTTGCGCTGGCGCCCGCCGGCCGCGCCGATTCCGTTCGCCGGAGTGAAAGACGCGGATCGCATCGGCCCGGCCTGCTGGCAGGCGCGCAATTCCGATGCATCGTTGTATGCGCGCGGAAATCTGTATCGCTCCGAGGATTGTCTTTATCTCAACGTCTTTACCGGCGCCCGGGAAGCCGACGAGCGCCTGCCGGTCATGGTCTGGTACCACGGCGGCGGCAATACCACCGGCCATGCCGGAGCGCGCATATTCGACGGCGCGAACCTGGCGGCGCGCGGCGCGGTCATTGTCACCGCGAATTACCGGCTCGGCCCGCTTGGATTCCTCTCGCATCCGGCCTTGAGCGGGGAATCGACGGAAAGCGCTTCCGGCAACTACGGCCTGCTCGATCAGATCGCCGCGCTCGAATGGGTCCGGGACAATGTCGCGGGCTTCGGCGGCGACCCGGGCCGGGTGACGATTTTCGGTCAGTCCGCAGGCGGCACCGATGTCTGCCTGCTGCAGTCCTCGCCCTTGGCCGAAGGCTTGATCGACGGCGTGATCGGCCAGTCGCCGGGCTGCATCAAGCTCGATATCGAACTGGAGCAAGGCCACGCATCCGGCAGCGCCTATGCCGAGCGACTCGGCGTCAGCGGCGGTGGGGCGGAGGCACTGTCGGAACTGCGCGCCATTCCCGCCGAGCGCCTCATTGCGACTCCCGGCGGTACGACGGGCCCGCTGATCGACGGCTGGGTGGTGCCCGGTCGTCCATACGACATGCTCGAGTCCGGCGATCAGAACCGGATTCCGGTGATGGTCGGCGGCCTGGCCGAGGAATATTACGGCCTGCAGCATACCGCCGGGCCGATCATCGAGGCCGATCTCGATAACTATCTCGAAAATGCTTTCGGCGGCGAAGCCGCGCAAGTGAAATCCCTGTACCCGGAAGCACTGGACCTTTCACCGCTCGATGCGCGCAAGGAAATAATGGGCGACAACGCCTTTCTGCTGGCATCGCGCATGTGGGGAAGGCTGGTCAGCGAGCGGGGCAATAACGCCTATGTCTATTTCTTTACCCGGCCGGCGCCGGTCTTCAGACTGTATGTGCACGAAGACCCCGACCTGACCGGCAACGGCGGGCAGCGCCTGTTCGGCGCCTATCATTCGGGTGAACTGGCTTACGTGTTCGACAATCTCGACCTGGTCGGCCTCGATTGGGACGCCGGCGACCGGGCACTGGCGGAAATCGTCGCCGACTACTGGGTGAATTTCGCTGCAACCGGCGACCCCAACGGGCCCGGTCTGCCGGAATGGCCCGCGTACGAACCGGAGGCGGATGTAGTGCAGATTCTCGACACCGAAGTGCGCGCCACGGTGCATCCGAAATCGGAAAGACTGGAATATCTGGAAGAGTTGTATTTGCGCAGCCGCTGATTCGAAAACGAGGGCAGCAAGGCATGAAGCGAACGATGCGTGAGCAGACGGCCAACAGCTTCGGCGCGGTGCCATGGCGCAGCTTGTTCGGCCTGGTTTTCGGCGTGTTCGCGGCGGCGTCCTCACAGGCCCAGGAGGCCGCGTTTTCCGCTGCCGAGATGCGGCAGACAGTGAACACCTATTGTCTTGCCTGCCACAACGACTTTCTGCTGGAGGCCGATCTTTCCCTGCAAAGCGTCGATTTCAGCCGCCCCGGCGAGTACGCCGACGAACTGGAGCGAATGGTCAGGAAGTTGCGGGCGCACATGATGCCGCCGGAAGGCATGCCGCGGCCACCTTTCGAAATGTACGAAGTCATGACGTCCTGGCTTGAATCGGAACTCGACGCGGCCTGGGCCGCTAGACCGAATCCGGGCCGGGTGACGCCGCTTCATCGGATGAACCGCTACGAATACAACAACACAATCAACGAGTTACTTGGGATTGATGTCGATGTAATGGAACTCTTGCCAGGCGACCCGACCGCCGACGGCAGCTTCGACAACATCGCCGCCTCGCTGCCTTTCACCACTTCCCATATGGAACGCTACATGTCGGTGGCGCGGCAGGTGACCCGGCTGGCCGTGGGCCTGCCGCCCGCGGGTCCCACCGCGACGACCTACGAAATTCCCCTCTACATGAGCCAGGAATGGCGCCAGAACGACGACATGCCTTTCGGCTCCCGCGGCGGCGTATCCGCGGAACATTATTTTCCCGTTGACGGCGTCTACCGCATCAGCGCGCAACTCGAAACCAATTACCAGGATTACATCAAGGGTCTGGGCTGGGAGCAGATGCTCGAAATTCGCCTCGACGGGCGCCTGCTCGAACGCTTCAGCGTCGGCGGCGATGCGCCGGGAATTCCCGCTCCGCTCAGTTTCACGGGAACCGGGGAATCCGGCAGCGTAGACTGGGAACAATACATGTTGTATGGCGCGGGCGAAGGACTTGAAGTAATCGCGCCCGTTACCGCCGGCCCCCATGTGGTAACCGCTTCCTATGTGCGGCAGCAAGTCGACAGGGAGGGCGTCCCGCAGCCGAATCAGGGCGGCCGATTGCTGGCGAACGACGAAGTCTATCTCGACTACCAGAAAGTGCATGCTATCGAGATCGGCGGTCCGCACGGCGGTCTCGCCGCGAATGCGGATTCGCCGAGCCGGGCGCATATCTTCTCGTGCTATCCCGACAGCCGGATCGAGGAAGCCGCCTGCGCGAGCGAGATCCTCACGAGCATGGCCAGACGCGCGTATCGGCGGCCGGCCACCGGGGAGGATACCGAATTGCTGCTCGGCTTCTTCAACGAGGGCAGGGAGCAGGGCGGCAGTTTCGATACCGGCATACAATTCGCCCTGGAGTATCTGCTTTCCGACCCCGAATTTCTCGTGCGCAGCTACGAGGCTCCTTCTCAAACCGGTGGCGTCCGTGAACTGAGCGCCCTCGAACTGGCCTCGCGACTCTCCTATTTTCTCTGGAGCAGCGCGCCCGACGAGGAATTGCTGCGTCTGGCTGAAGATGGGCGTTTGTCCGACCCGAACGTATACGCCGGGCAGGCCCGGCGGCTGCTGGCCGACCGGCGCGGTGTCGAGACGCTGGTGGAGGATTTCGCCGCCCAATGGCTGAATCTGCGCCGGCTCGACGAGGTGGTGATCAATACCGTCATCTTTCCCGAATACGATGTCAGCCTGATCGAGGCTTTCGAGCGAGAAACCGGGATGTTCATCGCCGATGCGTTGCGCGAGGACGCCAGTATCCTCGACCTGATCGGCGCCGACTACACCTTTGTCAACGAACGCCTGGCGCGACATTACGGCATCGGCGGCGTGTACGGCAGCCGCTTCCGCAAGGCGGAGATTCCCGATACGGGCAAGCGCGGCGGGCTGCTCGGCAACGGCGCCTTGCTGACGGTGACATCCTATCCGGGCCGCACCTCGCCGGTATTGCGCGGCAAATGGCTGCTCGACAACATGCTCGGCACGCCGCCTCCAGCGCCGCCGCCGAATGTGCCGGTGCTTGCCGAAGCCGGGGGCGTGGCGCCGGAGTCGATTCGCGAACGATTGGCGCAACATCGAGAGGATCCGGTCTGTTCCAGTTGCCACGTGGTAATCGACCCGCTCGGTTTCGCGCTGGAGAACTTCGACGTGATCGGCGCCTGGCGCGATTTTGACGAAGCCGGCAATCCGGTCGATCCGAACGGCAATTATCCCGGCGGCGTCGAGTTCGGTGGTTTCGCCGACTTGCGCGACTGGATGCTTGACCGGCCAGACCAGTTCGCCCATACCGTAACGGAAAAACTGATGACCTACGCCCTTGGGCGCAGGGTCGAATATTACGACCAGCCGGTGATCCGGCGCATCGTGCGCGAGGCCGCCGGGCAGGATTACCGCTGGTCCGCAATCGTGCTGGGCATCGTGCAAAGCGAGCCCTTCCGCATGACCGTAGGGGCGAACGTGCAAAGCGAACCCTTCCGCGTGACTGTAGGGGCGAACGTGCAGAGCGAACCCTTCCGCGTGACTGTAGGGGCGAGGCATGCCTCGCCCGCATTGACAAACTAAGTTACAAGCCCAACTGGCGGATTATTCAATTAGCAGTACAATGACCCGAACAGTCGTGAAAGAGGCTGACAGTATGAAGCTAAGGCAGAACGCGACTCCTTTCGTGACCGGCAAATCCCTGTCGCGCCGAACCTTGCTGAAAGGCGCGGGCGCGGCGCTCGCGCTGCCCCTGCTTGATGCCATGGTCCCGGCGCTGGCCCAGGCGCCGGCCCCGGTTCACCGATTCCAGACCGTCTACATTCCCAATGGCATGGCGATGGAATACTGGTCTCCGGCGACCTTCGGCAGGAGTTTCGAGTTGACCCCGGTTCTCCAGCCGCTGGCGAAATACCGGGAGAAAATGCTCGTATTCTCGGGCCTGAAGGCCAACTGGAATATCGCCCACGCCGGCGCCGGCGGATCTTTCCTCACCGGCATCACTCGCGGCGGCCGCAATGAGACTGAGATCCTGGCCGATGTTTCCATGGACCAGTTGCTGGCCGACAAATTCGGTCGGGAAACCCAGGTCGCCTCGCTCGAATTGTCCATGGACGCTCCGGCCCTGGCCGGCGCCTGCACCGTCAACCTCAGTTGCGTGTATACCCACACGCTGTCCTGGCGCGGCAAGACCGAACCGCTGCCCACCGAGCACAATCCGCGCGCCGTATTCGAGCGGCTGTTCGGCGACAGCGGCAGCACGGCGAAGGAGGCGCGCTCGGCACGGTTGCAGCAACAGTCAAGCATTCTCGATGCCGTGCTCGACAAACTGGATTCGCTGGAGTCGAAACTGGGCGCAAGCGACCGGCATCTCGTCAATGGCTATACGGATTCGGTGCGTGATATCGAACGGCGCATCCAGAAAGCCGAAGAACAGATCGACATGGAATTGCCGGAACTCGCCCAGCCCGCGGGCGTGCCACCGGTGTTTGAGGACCACATGGAGCTTATGCAGGACTTGCAGGTGCTCGCCCTGCAAACCGATCTGACCCGGGTCATCACCTTCATGATGAGCAAGGAACAAAGCGCGCGGCCTTATCCGCAGATCGGCGTGCCCGATGCGCATCATCCGCTGTCGCACCATAACAACGCGCCGGAATTGATCGAGCGCTTGTCGAAGATCAATACCCATCACGTCGGCCTGTTCACCAACTATCTCGACAAGCTGGCGGCGATTCCCGACGTCGGCGGCAGCCTGCTGGACAATATGACGATTCTCTATGGCGGCGGGATTTCCAACAGCACCTTACACGCGGGCAATAATTTGCCCGTACTCCTGCTCGGCGGCGGCGCCGGCTGGCTCAGGGGCGGCGAACACCTGCATTATCCCGAAGAGCCGACCATGGCGGATTTCCATCTGACCCTGCTGTCGAAATTCGGCGTCCATATCGATCAACTGGGCGGCAGCACCGGGCCCATTACCATCTGACCGATGGGTTGCCCGTCACAATTTCTAACAGCGAGACAAGCGGGCGAGGCATGCCTCGCCCCTACGGATTCACACATGACCAGCCACGATGTTGTTGATACAGACGGGATTTCACCTATAGGGGCGAGGCATGCCTCGCCCTTACGGATTCACACATGACCAGCCACGATGTTATTGGTACAGACGGGATTTCACCTGTAGGGGCGAGGCATGCCTCGCCCCTACGGATTCACACATGACCAGCCACGATGTTGTTGGTACAGACGGGATTTCACCTGTAGGGGCGAGGCATGCCTCGCCCCTACGGATTCACACATGACCAGCCACGATGTTGTTGGTACAGACGGGATTTCACCTGTAGGGGCGAGGCATGCCTCGCCCCTACGGATTCACACATGACCAGCCACGATGTTGTTGGTACAGACGGGATTTCACCTGTAGGGGCGAGGCATGCCTCGCCCCTACGGATTCACACATGACCAGGCACGATGCTGTTGGTACAGACAGGATTTCACCTGTAAGGGCGAGGCATGCCTCGCCCCTATGGATTCACACATGACCAGCCACGATGTTGTTGGTACAGACGGGATTTCACCTGTAGGGGCGAGGCATGCCTCGCCCTTGCTGTTGCTGGTAGCTGCGTGTTTGCTGACGGTTCAGGTTTTCGCCCAGGTCATGCCCCCGGCTGTCAGCGCGGCAAAGGAAGCGGAATGGGACCGCCTGCAATCGCTTATTGAAGACGGCGTCAACCCCAATGCCGTTTACGGCGATGGCACATCAGCGCTGCATTGGGCCGGCTATCACGACAATCCCGAAGCCGTCCGCGGCCTGATCGAATCCGGCGCCGATGTCAATGCCGCCACCGATCTCGGCGTCACGCCCCTTTGGTTGGCGGCGGAAAACGGTAGTTCGGAAATGGCGAACCTGCTGTTGCGCTCGGGCGCCGATCCGAATATTGCTCTGCTTTCCGGTGAAACCATCGTCATGACTGCCGCCCAGAGCGGCAATGGCGAAGTCGTGCGCGCGCTGCTCGCCGCCGGCGCCGACCCCAATGCCGCAGTCACCCGCGAACAGACCGCGCTCATGTGGGCGGCGAATCGCGGCCATCACGAGGCCGTGGCGGCCCTGATCGAATACGGCGCGGACATCCACGCCCGCTCGCTCGTGCGCGAACAATTCGTCAAGTCCGAAAAAGAGCAGGACAGCCATCCCGTCTACATGTACTGGGTCGAGGAAGGCGGCAACACCGCCCTGATGTTCGCCGCCCGCGCCGGAGACCTGCGCTCGGCGCAACTGCTCGTCGCGGCCGGCAGCGAAGTCAACCAAGGCAACGCTTTCGGCACAACCCCATTGATCATGGCCGTCCATGGCGGAAATCCGGCCATACTCGAAATGCTGCTGGAGGCCGGCGCCGACGTGAACGGCAACACTCCAGGCCATACCGCCTTGCACGCCGCCGTTCTGCGTGGCAACCTGGCCGCAGTAGATGTCTTGCTCGCCCACGGCGCCGATACCGAAACCCTCATCCAAAAGCCGACTCCGGTCCGCCGCCAGACCACCGATTACAACTTCCACGACGCCCTGATCGGTTCAACGCCGCTCTGGCTGGCCGCCCGCTTCGCCGAACCCGAAATCATGCAGGCATTGCTGGCCTCCGGCGCCGACCCCTTCACTGTCAACAACGTCAGCTACCCCGCCCAGCGCTTCGGCGAAAACTTCATGGCCGAAGAAGGCAACATAAACCTGGTCATGGCAGCCACCGGCATGGGTCATCGCCGCCTGCGCCTGAGCTGGGGAACCCCCGAGCGCCGCGCGGGCCAACTCGACCGCAGCCGGGAAGACTTCATCCGCGAATCCGTAAGCATCGCCCTCCAAGCCGGTGTAGACCCCAACCAGCCGGACGCCAACGGCCAAACCGCCCTGGCTTTCGTTCGCGAGCGAGGTTACGCCTCGGTCGCAGCCCTGCTCGAAGCCGCCGGCGCTGTCGAATAAGGTCCTGATGCACCCATTTGGGCGCATTTCCGCTGCGGGCGAGGCATGCCTCGCCCCTACACTGATTTCTGCTCGAAGCCGCCGCCGGCGCGCTTGACCAAATCCCCAATCCCAGCTTTCCGCAACGTGTGAGTCGTTGCCGTGTCAGAATTCAATAACCCAACCATCTGCACGGTATGAGTCGTCGCTGGGTCAGAGGGGTTTGCAGCGGGCGTGCGAGGGTGAGGCCCGGTCGGCGAAGCCGACAAAAAGCAACACTTTTTGAGGGCCGAACGACTCGCCATGGATGGCGAGGCTGGGGCATATCGAAGTCGAATCTGTCGCGCCAGGGACGGCCAGAAAAATGCAAATGAAGGCAGTCAGCGGGATGTATTTACGGCGTCCGCTGCAAACCCCTCTGACCCAGCGACGACGGATCGAAGCCTCCGTTCTTAGAATATCAATTTCGGATTATGCGTTGCTTGGGGCCGGTCTGGGTCGCGGTGATCTTGTATGCCAACTCGACCCAATCGCATAGCAGGGGCCTCGTATCCCGCGGATCGATGATTTCCTCGATGCCGAAAGCTTCCGCCGTTCGCAGCGGCGAGCGATAGACTTCCATCATGTCTTCCAGTTCCCGGCGCCGGGCATCCGGGTCGGGAGCAGACTCGATATCGCGCTTGTAGGCCGCCTGCACACCGCCTTCGATCGGCAGTGAACCCCAATCCGCCGAAGGCCAGGCGTAACGCAGATTCAGCCCGCCCGATTTGCCGTGGCCGGCGCCGGCCACCCCGTAACAGCGGCGAATGATCACCGACACCCAGGGCACGGTGGACTGGTACATCGCCAGCAAGGCGCGGCTGCCGAGCCGCACCGTGCCGGCGCGTTCGGCCTCGACGCCGATCAGGAAACCCGGATTGTCGACCAGATTGATTACCGGCAGATGAAAGGTGTCGCAAAGGTCGATAAATCGCATCATCTTTTCCGAAGCGTCAGCATCTACTGCGCCGCCATGATGGCGGCAGTCGTTGGCCATGACGCCTACAGGCCGGCCATGCATTCGCGCGAGTCCCACCGCAAGCGCGCGGCCGTATCCCGGATTGATTTCGAACCAGGAGCCCTGGTCGACGATGGATTCGATGATGTCGTGCACCGCATACATCTCCCGCCGGTCCCTGGGGATTGCGCTGATCAGCGAATCCTCGCGACGGTCGACCGGATCGTTAGTCGCGCCGCGCGGCGGTGTTTCCCAGACGTTCTGCGGCAGGTAAGAAAGGAATCGTGCGATGAGTTCGAAAGCCTCGTGCTCGGTTTCAACTTCGTTGTCCACGGCGCCGCTGTAATGGGCGTGAATCTGCGAACCGCCGAGTTCGTTTTTTCCCACCGGCTTGCCGAAGCCGCGCTCGACCACCGGCGGGCCGGCGACGAACAACTGGCTACTGTCTTTCACCATCAGCGAAAAATGGGAAATCGTCGCGCGCACCGCGCCGAGTCCCGCCACCGAACCCATGCAGGCGCATACCACCGGTACATGGCCCATCAGTTCCATCGTCGTCTCGAATCCGTGCAGTGCCGGGATGTAGGAATGACCGACCATTTCCAGCGTCTTCACACTGCCGCCGCCACCGCTGCCGTCGATCAGGCGAATCAGCGGCAGGCGCATCTCGAGCGCGTATTTCTCGCCATAACCGGACTTGTCGCCGACCTTGGCGTCGGCCGCACCGCCGCGTACGGTGAAGTCGTCGCCGCCGACGACTGCGCGCCGACCATTGATGTTCGCAGTGCCAAGCACGAAATTGGTCGGCACGAAGGACTTGCGTTCGCCCTCGTCGTCGTATTCCGCGCGGCCGGCTATGGCGCCGATTTCGTGGAAACTGCCTTCGTCCACGAGACCGTCGATGCGCTCGCGCACCGTGAGGCGATTATTATCGCGCTGCCGCTTGACGCGCTCGGCGCCGCCCATCTCCCGGGCGATGGCTTCCCGCTTGCGCAACTCGTCAATTTCCTTTTGCCAGGACATTTTCGTTAATCCGGTGCGCGGCAGGAGAAATTCGCGGCCTCGTCGGTGCTGCCGCTGCCGTCGTAGACGGCGACCTCGGGATGCGGACAAAGCGGACGCGAACGAACCACTTCACCATCTTCGATCTTGCTCGCGACGATGCTGTCCGGCGCGATGCCCCGTTCCACCCAGTTTTCCAGCGCGGTCAATGCGTCGAACCGGTCGGGGCCGGGTCCGCCGCGGCAATGCGCCATGCCGGGAACCATGAACAGGCGATAGAAACCCCTGGTGGATGCAAGCGCCGCGTCGCGGCTCGCGTCCGGCATATCGCCCGCGACCACGTCAACCACGCTGTCGTAATAGTTGATGCTGGCCACCGGTGAGATGTCCGGATCGCTCCAACCGTGGTAAACGATGAGCTTGGCGCCGTTGTCGCGTAGCGGGCGCAGGTCGGGATTATCTGAGTCCACATCGGGCCCGACCTTTTCCAGCGCGTATTGCAGGTCGGCATCGTAGTCGAAGCTGGTGAAATCCCAGTCCGGATCATCGAACACGAACCAGCGGAAGAAGCCTTCGCCGCCCAGCCAATGCAAGGATCGGAAAGGCTCGGAGCCAGTAACCCAGGTCTCCCAGCCGCCGGGGGCCGCTTCGCCGCCGGGCACCAGGCCCGGATAGACGAGTTCGCCCGAAGAATCGCGCACGCCGGCCCAGATCTTCTCCACCGCGCCGACCTGCTTGGGCGTAAGGCAGGAATCGTTGTCCACGCCAGCCGGGCACTGCAATTGCCGCGGCTCGAAATCGCAGGCCAGGGGATTCATGAGTATGCCGTCTTCGATGCCGTCGCGCGCATCGCAATGTCGGTTCACCGCTTCGCCGAAGGCGGGCAGCTTACTCGGCGGAATCCAGGCTTCCTCGTCGACCAGCATGGCCTGCGAATACCACAAGTGAGCGCCGGCGTAAAAACGCGTCCAGTCGTTCGCCGGATTGCCCGCGACCAGACCGTCGAAATCATCGGGATAGCGCTGCGCTTCCATCAGGCCTTGCTGGCCACCCTTGGAGCAGCCGACGTAATAGGAGTAGGCGGGCGGCTCTGTATAGAAGGCCTCGGTCAGCGCCTTGCCGTTACGCGTAGTCAGATGCAGCGAGCGATGGCCGAAATCGGCGATCAGATCAGGCCGGCCGGAAGCCCAGGATGCATCGAAAGGAATCGGCCCGGCCTCGTGGCCGGTGTCGGTGCTCGCCGTGGCGTAACCGCGCCGCAAGGCGCCCGCCATCGCGGCATAACTGATCGTGCCCGCCATGCCGCCATTGCCGACGCCCTGGTACTTGCCGTTCCAGTCCGCCAGCGGCAGCCAGACTTCAAAACGAATGGCCGGCTCGGTAACGCCCGCGACCCGGCAGAATGCCGGATGCTCCATGGCGCTGCCCGCGCCCGGTGCGGCAAAAGTGTTTTCGGCCTGTATTTCAGCGCTGCTTAAGCTGGTGCCGGGCAGGTTAGCTTCGAACATTCGTCGGCAATCGGCTTCGCTCGCGGCCAGCACATGGGAGCTGGCCAGCAGGAACAACAGGGCGAAAATGGTTCGTGACAGTTTCATAGAGGCTCCACTCATGAATTTTCAACAGTCAGTGACGGCTTGCTTGCGCAAGTATGCAACATTTGGCCGCCGAGCTTCACGTATCGATTTCGCCGGAAGGTTTACGTTGTGGCTTCTGGTCGCGGTCTTGTTGCAGTGAGCAAAAAGGGGACACCCACCGAAGAACACATCCGATGGGTGTCCCATCTGATTCTTTCCATCTGATTCTTTTCGTGCGTGATGAGATCATGGCGGCATGAAGCTGCCTCGCGACGTTAGCGGCGCCAAGCTGCTGCGGACGCTTGAGATTAACCAAGGAGGTTCCGCGACTCCGCTTCTTTTCGCGCAGAATGACGGGTGGGGGCATGGTCGCGAACGAGAGGTCGCCTGGAATTCAGCGGGGTCTCAACCGCCTTTCTTGCCGAAGAATGGCACAAGCGCGGGAGTGGAATCGAGGTAGGCCTGGTAGTCGGGGACCTCGCCCCAGCGTTGTTTGCCGGCGCGTTCGAGCATGTTGATGCCGCTGACCCTGGTGAGCAGGAAAATCACGAACACCGGCGAGATCAGGGTGATGTATTGCCAGCCGGACAGCGCTGGGAAGGCGATCACCGTGATGCCTACCCAGAGTACGATTTCGCCAAAATAGTTCGGGTGGCGGGAAATCGACCATAGCCCGCTGTCGATGAATTTGCCTTCGTTGGCCGGGTCGGCGCGAAAGCGGGTCTTCTGCGTATCGGCGGTCACTTCGAAGGCGAATCCCGCCAGCCACAGGGCGAGCCCAACCGCGAAAAAGGCGTCGAGACCGATGGATTCGGCCGAACTCACCGCCGCAAGGCCGGCGGCCATGGTCACGTAGACCCAGGTGCCGCTCAAGGTCCAGGTGAGCAGGAAGCGAAAGAAATTGATCTTGATCGGATCAAATCGGCTGTCGCCGCCGGCGCGCTTTACCCGTGTGAAAAGGAAACTGCCCAGGCGGATTGCCCAGATAGCGATCAGCAGGCATAGCACCAGGCCGCGCGAGTCGAGCGACGGATGCAGGGCCGCGACGACTGCCAGTGAGGACAAATAGGTAATGCTTCCGGTCAGGTCGAAATAGTGTTCGGTCTGATAGATGTACGACGGAACGAACGCCAGCCAGTGGATCAGGTAGATCGCAATGCCGGCAATTGCGAACAGCGGAACCGCGCCAAACGCGGCGCTGCCCTGGCTGCCGGCCCAGCCTATGCCCGCGCCGAGCAGCAGGGCGATAACGGTGAAGATCAGCGCTTTGGACTTATTCAATTAAACTCGACTCTCATTGGAAATCCACTCTGGCAATGGCGATGCCGCTTTCACCGGCGACCGCGTATAGCAGGTAAACCCCGTCGCCTTCGACGTAAATGGCCGGATCGCGCAACTGGTTTACCTGTCCATACGCCGTACTGCGCACCGATGGTTCAATCGGCGCGTCCGCGCCTTCCCAATCGAACTCGGGCCGCAGCACTTCGACCTCCGGCGATTCCCGCCAGGTACTCCAGTCGCCGCTGACATCTATAGTGCTGAGCAGGATCGTCTCCGGCGCGTCGCCGACCCGGGTCCAGAACACGTACAGCGTATCGTCCCGCACAATCAGCGCGGAATGACGCATGTTCGGCACGAACAGGCGCGGTCCCTCCTGGAAATCAGTCAATCCGTCCGCGGATCGGTAGAACTGGCCGGGCATGGCCATGCCGTAGGCCATGCCGTCGTGTTTAAACGTACGCAGGTAAGTGCGGCCGATGTTTTCGGGCAGAGTAGAAAAGTTGACGCCGTCATCGGACAGCGCGACGCGGGAATGCTGGAATCCCGGCCCTTCAAGGCCATGAAAATACATGATGATGCGCCGGTTTTCCTCATCCACATGCACGTCCGGTGAGGCGATATGCGGTTCGGTCAGCTCCAGCGCGAGATCGTGCGAGACTCGCGCACCGCTGGCGCGGCGCTGTTCGACGAGAGCGTCGAGTTCAGCCTGGGGGATTTCCGGCCGTACCGGCGCGAAATAAGATTCCCCGATCTGCAAACTGCCGGGCGCATGAACTTGCCAGGGCCCGGTCAACTCGTCGGCGTAGGCAAGACGAATGTACAGCCCCTTGTGGTCGGCAAAATAGAGGTAATAGCGGCCCATTCGGTTCGGTAGCCATTCGGGCGTCTGGATCAGCGAAGGCCCCTGGATGTTGACGCCGAGACTCGGATGCAACTCGGGCCCGATGATCGGCTCGTCGAGCAGCCGCGTAATCGTGACTTGCTGAGCGGCCGCACTCGCGGCCAGCAGGGTCGCGAACGCCAGGGCAAGCCATCGCAATCGTTTCATATTCGTGTCTCCCGTCCGAAATTATTGAATCGTGCCCGGCTCCAGTTGCGGATATTCGATGCCGAGCTGTTCGAGGTAGGTGTCGAAGCGGCCCGGATCGTAATACAACTCTTCCAGCAGCGGCCGGAATTCTTCCATGATTCCGGTGTTTTTCTCTATGGCCGGTGGATCGTTCGGGCCGATGAATGAATTGTACTGCTCTTCCGCGGTCTGCACGTCGTCGTAATAGTTCCAGGCTTCCTCGACCAGGGACTCGTCCTGCAACAGGTCGAGCACCGTCGTAGCGATTACCTTGGCGCCGGCCTCCGTGCCCTTGTGGGCGATCGGCGTGGCCATGGCCATGGCGCTGGACCAATGGTGGCCTTGCAGGCCGCTGACATTGGAGGGAAAGCGCAAGGTCACGGTCGGCAAGGTCCAGGAGACGTCGCCTATGTCGTCCGAACCGCCAGAAACCGGGTTTTCCAGCGGCTCTCCGATGCCGGAAAGCTCCCGTGGAAGACCCTGCGGGTCGTCATTGCCCATCAGTTCCTGCAAGGCGCGGGCGAAGATCTGGTCTTCCTCGGACCATTGCGGCAGTCCGACCTGGCGAATGTTCTCGTCCATCGCCAACGCGATCGGCCGATTGAAATGCCGCGGATAGGCCGCGCCGACGACGCGGCTGCTCATGCCGGTGTCGGTCATCATCGCCGCGCCCTGGGCGATGCGATTCAGGGTTTCATAATTCTCACGAATGCCTTCCGGAGTCACTTCGCGAACGAAATACCAGACGCTGGCATAGGAGGGCACGACATTGGGCTGTTCACCGCCGGCATTGATCACATAATGCGAGCGTTGCAGCGGATGCAGATGTTCACGCCGGTAATTCCAGCCGATGTTCACCAGTTCTACCGCGTCGAGTGCGCTGCGGCCGTCCCACGGGTCGCCGGCGCCGTGAGCGGCCACGCCGTCAAACATGTATTCGACCGAAATCAGCCCGGTACCGCGGGCGGAACCCCAACTCACGCTCATATTGCTGGAGACATGAGTGAACAGCACCGCGTCGACACCGTCGAACATGCCGTCGCGCGCGTACCAGGCCTTGGTGCCGAGCAATTCCTCGGCGATTCCCGGCCAGAGCACGATGGTGCCCGGCATGTTCTCGCGCTCCATGATTTCCTTCACCGCCAGCGCGGCGACGATGTTGACCGCCTGGCCCGAATTATGGCCTTCGCCATGGCCCGGCGCGCCATCGATCATGGGCTGCCGGTAGGCCACACCGGGCATCTGCGAAGCCCGCGGTATGCCGTCGACATCCGAACCGAGCGCGATCACCGGTTCGCCTTCGCCCCAGGTAGCCCACCAGGCCGAGGGAATGCCCGCCACGCCGAGTTCCACCTCAAATCCGTTTTGCACCAGGATCTCGGTGAGATAACGCTGGGTCTCGAATTCCTGGAAACCGAGTTCCGAATAGGAAAACAGGCTGTCGACGATTTCCTGGTTCAGCTTGGACATGGATTCGACGGCAGTCACGGCTTCGGCCTTCAGGCCGGTGAAGCCTCCCGCGTCCTGTGCTTGCAAGTGGAGGGAAACCGGCAACAGCAGGGCGCCGATGGCGAGAGTTCGGAATTTACTCATCGTTGTTCTCTGGCAGTTTGCGGAAAAACCCAAGATTACGATGTTTACCCGCGCAGGCCAACATGTGGATCAGCAGAATGCACAACGAAGAACATGGGTGTCCCATTGTCTATCCCGGCGGGTGAACTTCAGATCGATAAAACTATTCAAGCTCCAGATTGAGCGCATCGGCAATAGTCGGGGCCGATGGTGTGAAGCCGATTTCCTCGTGGCGGCGGGAGACGACCCGGTTGCTGCCCAGCAGCAGGGTTTCACCCATTTCGCCGAACAGCAGGCGGATCAGCCAGGCTCGCAGGAAGGGTGAGAATGCCGGTCTTCTCAAGGCCTTGCCGAGGGCGCGGGTGAATTCCGCATTGGTGGCGGGCTGTCCAGAGACAAAGTTTATTGGTCCGCTGATGCCGTTGTCGCCAAGACAGAGGTCGATCAGCGAAATCACGTCGCTCAAGGCAATCCAGCTCATGTATTGTCTGCCGTCGCCGAGCTTGCCGCCGCCTCCGAGTTTGAACGGCAGCAACATTTCTTTCAGTACCCCGCCATCCCGGCTCAGCACCACGCCGAAGCGCATGTTGACCGTGCGGATTCCCGCATCAATCGCCGGCTGGCAAGCCGCTTCCCAGCTTCCGGCGACATCGGCGAGAAAGTCCGTGCCGCGAGGAGAAGATTCGTCGACGGTTTCCGAACCGGTATCGCCGTAGAAGCCGATGGCGCTGGCGGAAAGTAATACGCGCGGCTTGTGCGCAGAATCCGCCAACGCTACGGCAAGCGCCCGGGTGAGTTCTACCCGGGAGTCCATGATGAGCCGCTTGTACTCTTCGCTCCAGCGGCGCGCGGAAATGTTCGCCCCGGCGAGATTGACAACCGCGTCGAGTTCGATGTGGGGGTCGAGCCGCATCTCGCCACTGTCAGCTGAATAATAGAAGGGAGCCCCTGAATCATCCCGGTTAAGCGAATACACCCGATGCCCCCGACTCTCCAGCCGATGCCAGATTGCCCCGCCGATAAGCCCGGACGCGCCGGTTACGAGAATGTTTTGAGAGTTCATAATGGGTTCAGAGTATCAGACTACCCAAGGTGAGCGTTACCGGGAAGGCAAACCCGACGCCGACCAGGATTGCCGCCATTGACCAATACTAGGTTCAGTGCCTGGGCGCCAAAGCAATGATTCGCATTGTAAGCTGGAACATAAACAGGAAACTGCAGCCTTGGTGCGCGCTTGTGGAATTGGCGGAGCGGAATGAGGCGGACATCGCGTAGTTGCGGGAGGCCGGTAGCCCCCCGGAAGACCTTTTCGGCGAGATCGAATACGACGACCATGCATTCCGGGATCGAAACCTCTACGACCGTTGGCCCTTGATAGTGCGCTTGTCCGACCGGGTAAACGTCGAGTGGCTCCGGCAGGAACCGCCCATCTCCGATCTGGATGGACTGTCGATAGGTGTCAGCGGAATTGGAACCATAGCCGCGGCAAATATAACCCCGCGCGATCAGCCGCAATATGCGTTTCTCGCCTTTTCAATGTATGCCCGGTGGATGCGGGCGCATCCAACTACGGGAAAAACATCGATCTACTCGGACGGCTCGGCGCACCGAATTCTTTCGGACAATTCGACATTCATCGACCACGCAAACCCCGAAAAACAAAAGATTCTTGCCGCTGGTGACATGAACATGTTCTTCGGCGCGACTGGCAAAGATCTGTTAGTCCCCGAGCGAGAACAAACCGTCTGGAACCGCTTCTCAGCCTTAGACCTCGAATTCCTCGGCCCCCAGCTACCCATCGGCCGTCCCGCGGCAACGAAAAAACCCGGCGTCACCATCACCACTCAAAATGTACCGATCCTCCACACCACCCAACAATCTCCGGCAGACGCCAACCGCCAACTCAACTACGCATTCGCATCTCGCGGATTCCACGAGAGCGTCAGTGTTCGCGCGCTAAATGAAACCGACAAATGGGGCACAAGCGACCACTGCCGTTTGATGATCGAGGTTGTGTGGCCTATGGGTGTCCCATGATCCCCAATGAAAACGAAGGGTTGGGAACCGATGCTGCTGAAGGCGAAAGATTGACGTTCAGTCAAGTGTCCAGGAGATGCGTATCGGTTCGCCGCCATGAATGTATACGCCCGGTTGGTCGTCGACGGAGTAGGCGATCCAGAAAAGCAGAGTCTGGCCCTCGAGGCCGAGTTGGGCGCCATGGAAAGGCTGTCCGCCATAAAGAACGGTGGAGGGATCGCGACCTACGATGATGAAATCGTCAGCGAGGTAGAGGTTGGGGCTCTTGATAGAGACAGGCACTTCGCCGCCCAGGTATGGTGTCCAGGATCCGTCTTCCTGTTTGGCGTAAAGGGGGCCGTCAGACAATTGGGCCAGGATGTGAATGGCGCCCGGTTTGCGCCAGTGTTTTTTGTCGTACAGGACGGTAGCGTAGACAATGAGTTCTTCATTGGGACGGAAAACCTCGCGAGGGGTAAATCCGGGGATGGGCGTGGCAACACCGTTAATGATCGAGTATTTAGGGCTTTCTGAAGCGTAGCCTGCAAAGTGAGCGGAAGTATGAGAAGCGTCGGTTGCATAGGAGGGCGTTAACGCAATAGGGCATCGGTCGGGATATCCAGTGACAATGGCTATGGCGCAGGCGTCATCAGGGCTAATGCCTTGGCGTCCGCCGCCGGCTGGATTCATTATCGAGGCGAATACGACGCTGTGGGCGAGACCGAGATTGTGTCCGATCTCGTGGTTTAGTGTTCCGAGGGTTTCCGGAGAAGTACGGGGCCGCGGCACATAAGTGTTGGGCCACGGAACAAGGAATATATCTCCTTCGTCAATGTAGCGGTCATAGGAACCGTCATCGTGGGAAACGACCGTTGAATGGTAGGGGGCATAACCGGAAAAGCTGGGTTGGGTTTCATCACAGTAGGAAGATCGAAAAGACACGGTATTGATGCCGTTGATGCTGGTGTCGCCATTACAGACCTCTTGCTCGTCCTGGATAAAGGATAGGTCCAGTTGAGGGGCTGTTGTCATCCAAAGGGATGTGGCTCTTGAGAAGAGATCAATGTAGGAATGACCATCTTCGGTGTTTCCGGGAAGGTGGACGTACCAGACGTGCTGATTGTTGACCACAGAGCGGGACGTAAGAAGTTCATAAGAGTAGCTGTGGGCCGAGCAAAGCAAAGCAAGCAATATGCTCGAAAGGTACAGGATGATGTGTTTCATGGGGTTGGTCTCTTCTTCACTTCGCAGCATAGCGAATACGGAATTAATTTTTCACGGCTCTCTATAAAAGGGATCAGTGGATTGGGCTTGTATACGTGGGTGGGCATCAAAAAGGCCTAGTTTGGGACGCAAATGTGTTCCTCGAGAATGCCTATAGGTTCTGACAAAATTCTTGTGCAAAAGGTACTTGGGCTCTGGTGAGTGGTGCGTGGAAACCAATGCCGCAGAAGGAGACAGCTTCACGTTCAATCAAGTGTCCAGGAAATGCGTATGGGTTTGCCGCCATGAATGTATACGCCCGGTTGTTCGTCGACGGAGTAGGCGACCCAGAATAGCACGGTCTGGCCTTCGAGGCCGAGTTGGGCGCCCTGGAAAGGCTGGCCGCCATAGAAAGCGGTGCTGGGATCGCGACCTATCACGATGAAATCGTCAGCGAGATAGAGAATGGGTTTCTTGATGGTTATAGGTACCTCACCACCAAGATATGGGATCCAGGAACCGTCGGTTTGCTTGGCGTATAGCGGGCCGTCGGACAATTGGGCTAATACGTGAATGGCGCCTGGTTTGTGCCAGTGTTGATTGTCGTAAAGGACGGTCGCGTAGACGACAATTTCTTCGTTGGGGCGGTAAACTTCGCGAGCAGTGAGGCCGGCGATGTGTGTGGCAACACCGTTGGTGCTCGCGTACATGCTAGTTTCTGAGGCATAGCCTGCGAAGTGCGCGGATGTATGAGAAGCATCGGTTGAATAAGAGGGTGTTAAAGCAATTGGGCAATGTTCGGGATATCCTGTGACAAGGGATATGGCGCAGGCGTCATCAGGACTTAAGTTTTTTTGGTTGTGATCGGGATTGGGGCCCGTTGGATGCATTATTGAGGCGTATACGGTGCTGTGGTCGAGACCGAGATTGTGACCGATCTCGTGGGTCAGTACTCGGAGTGCCCTTTCAGAAGTTTGTGGCTGTGGAACGATGAATACATCCCCTTCATCTATGTGGATTTCATAGGAGCCGTCATCGTGGGTAATGACGGTTCTATTTAGGGAGGCGAAACCGCTTAAGGAGGGTGTGGTTCCGTCACAGTAGGACGATCGAAAAGACACGGTATTGATGCCATTGATGCTGGTGTCGCCGTAACATACCTCTTGCTGGTCGTTTGCGAATGCTAGATCGAGTTGTGGCGCTGTTGTAGTCCAAAGGGATGTGGCTCTCGAGAATAGGTCGATGTAGGAATGGCCGTCTTGGGTGTTTCCGGGCAAGTAGACGTACCACATGTGTTGGTTGTTGACAACAGAGTGGGACGAAAGCAAGTTGTAAGAATAGCTGTAGGGAGAGCAAAGGATAGTCAGCAATAGGCTTGTAAGGTACAGGATGGTGTGTTTCATGGGGTTGGTCTCTTCTTCACTTCGCACAATGGCGAATACGGAATTAATTTGCGCTAGCGCATTAAAAAAATGAAGGGTTGATGCTCGTAGCAGACTCCGACGAATGAAAGAATGGTTAGTTGGGGAGGCAAACGTATTCCCAGAGAAGGTGTACAGTATTATCAATTCTGTCTCTCTCGCAAAAGTTTCGCGGGCTCTCGTCAGTTGTGCAGTGAAAGGAGCACTGTCCAGGCAAAGCCAAGTTCGTCTCCCTCGGAAAGTGTCCTCTCAAGCCAGCGCCGCGCCGATTTATGTTGCCTGGCGCCGGAATTGACGGAATATATCAAGATGTTGGCATCGACAAGGATCATTTCCGCTCCGCGAGTTTTCGGGCGATCTCCGCATCTTCGAGTTCGCCAGCCAAAGCCAACGCCTTGTCCAGATCGCATCCCGCACGGGGCTCGCCCAAATTGACAGGTTCAAGCCTGTACGGCTTCCGATGTTGGGAAGTTCCTCCTCGCTCCAGTCCGAGTCGCAGCGCTTCATTGACCACCTGCTTGAAAGATTTGCCGGATTCATGGGCAAGCATTTTCAGTTCATGTCATCAAAACACCAAGTTTTCAAGCGGCTGCGCGCCCGCCTTCAGCATGTAGGGGCGAGGCATGCCTCGCCCGTCAGTTGCACGGCTTCGGGGCCGTTCGAGGGCGAGGCATGCCTCGCCCATACGGTCTCACATGTATTTGAACCTGCACAGCGGCGCGTACAGGTTTTCCAAATTTAGCGGAACGGCTTCAGATTGCATGGGTTCGAACGTACTCAGTTGTGCGCTACCCTGAAATCTGCTGACGTTCCTTTTCGACGAGCAGGCGCCGCAGGATCTTGCCGGAAGCGGATTTGGGAATCTCGTCGACGAATTCGAGCCGGCGAATCTTCTTGTGGGGCGCCACGCGTTGAGCGACCCAGTCCATCAGTTCCTGCTCGCCGAGTTCTCCCTTGCGCATGACGAAAGCCTTCGGCACTTCTCCAGCTTCCAGGTCGGGCGAAGGGATCACGGCCGCGTCGGCGACCGCTTCGTGGGTAAGCAACAGTGCTTCGAGTTCGGCAGGAGCGACCTGGTAGGCCTTGTATTTGATCAGTTCCTTGACCCGGTCGACGATGTAGAAGCAGCCGCCTTCGTCGGCGTAGCCGATGTCGCCGGTGTAGAACCAGCCTTCGTCGTCGAGTGAGTGGGCGTTTGCTTCGGGGTTGTTCAGGTAGCCGAGCATTACGTGAGGGCCGCGAATCAATACTTCGCCGGTCTCGTTGACGCCGAGTTCGGCGCCGGTTTCGACATCGATGACCTTGCTTTCGGTGTTTTGCAATACCGGCCCCACCGACCCGGGCAGGTCCAGTTCGCTGCCGAGGGCGCGGATATGGGAGGCGCCGGCGACTTCGGTCAGGCCGTAGCCCTGGATGATGCCGCAACCGAGCCGCTTGGCGCAGGCTTGCTCGAGATCCACGCCGAGCGGCGCCGCGCCGCAAGTTATCAGGCGCACGCAACTCAGATCGTAGTTTTCGACAATCGGGTGGTTTGCCAGCGCCAGTACCAGCGGCGGCACAAGGCTGAGCAAGGTGACCCGGTGATCCTGGACGATCTGGAGAAACTGTTCGAGTTCGAAGCGCGGCGAGGACAGCAGGGTAACGCCGGTGTACAAGGCCAGGCAAAGTAGCAGCGTCATGCCGTAGATGTGGAAAAAGGGCAACACCGCGAACATCTTGTCGCCGTCCTGTGTGGGATTCACTTCGGTGGACAGCACGAAATTGGCGATCAGGTTGCGATGGCTGAGCATTACCCCCTTGGCCAGTCCGGTGGTGCCCGATGAATAGGGCATGGCTACCATGTCCTTTACGGGATCGATTTCCGCCTGTGGAGCGTCGCCGGCGTTATTGAGCAATTCCGCGTAGGGTGTACAGCCCTCGGCGCTGCCGAGGACGAAAATTTCCTCGATGCCGGTAGCTTCGGCGGCGGGCAACGCGCGATCGAGAAAATCGGGGATCGTCAGCAGAAAGCGCGCTCCGGAATCCTTGAACTGATGGATAAGGTCGTCGGTCGAATAGAGCGAGTTGACCGTGGTATTGACGCCGCCGAGGTAAGCCGTGCCGAGAAAGGCAATGCCGTATTCCGGCACGTTGGGCATGAAAATCGCGAGAACGTCGCCCTTGCCGAAACCACGTTGGGCGAGCCCGGTCGCGAATCGGCGCACCATGACAGGTAGCTGGGCATAAGTGATCTGGCGGCCGGAAGGCCCGTCGACAAGCGCCTGCTTGTCGCCCAGTGAGTCACAATGCCGCAACAGCACATCGACCAGATTGCCGTCGGGAATATCCAGGTTCGGTAGCTTGCTTTGGAAAATCATGTATCTGTCTCCTGTCGTCTGTCAGATGCGGCCATAGGGCGGCACAATCGTTATAATTCGGAAATGGCGAAATGGTGACTGTTAATATCGAATCCTTCCCGCAGATAAAATCTGTGGGCGCGAAATCTTTGTACGCCTGAATCGAGATGCAGTTGCCTGCAGTCATTATCGATGGCGAATTGCTTGAGCCAGTCCATCAGGCAGCGGCCCGCGCCGCGTGAGCGCCGGGCGGCGGCGGTTACCAGGTCGTCTACATAAAGATGCTTGTGCCAGGCGAGCTTGCTGGTGATGACGAAACCGGCGACAGCCAGGACTTCCCCATCTTCTTCAACGTATGCGATCTGATATCCGTCCTGCTGTTGCAGGCGAATCTGCGCGATGAGGCCGTCGGTGTCGAAATGGTCGCGCAATTCGAGCATCACCGGTGCGATTCGCTTCAGTTCCGGTTCATCCCTGGCGATATGTACTTGCATGCGGGTCATTCGCACCCCAGCCCTTGAATAAACAATTCAACGGCGCATAGTAATATCAAAGAAGGCGCTACGCTACGGGATAAAATTCAGAATGAACCGGATTCCATTACTGATTCTGCTTCTCGGCTTCGCTTGGCCGGCTCCGGCGCAGATTCCGGAGGGATTCGTCGACATGGGGGAGTACATTGCCGACGTGCAGATCGAAGCGCGATATACCGGGTCCGGCAATTTTGTCGGCGCTCCGATAGACGGCTACGAAACGGAAAAAGTGCTGCTCACCCGGGAGACCGCGGACGCTCTGCTCGCGGTGCAGATCGAATTGAACCAGGTAGGGCTCGGCCTGAAACTGTTCGACGGCTATCGTCCGCAACGGGCGGTGGATCATTTCGTGCGCTGGGCCGAGGATCTGGAAGACGATGCGATGAAGCCGCTCTATTATCCTCACGTCGACAAATCCGAGCTGTTCGACCAGGGTTATATCGCCGAGCAATCGGGACATTCGCGGGGCTCGGCGGTCGATCTCACCCTGATTTCGCTGGAGTCCGGCGAGGAACTCGACATGGGCACGCGCTGGGACTATTTCGATCCGCGTTCGGCGCCGTCGAACCAGGAAGTTTCACCACAGCATCAGGCGCGGCGCATGTTGTTGCAGATCACGATGATCAAGCACGGGTTCGAGCCGCTCGATACCGAGTGGTGGCATTTCAATTTGCGCGACGAGCCCTATCCGGACACTTATTTCGATTTCGTTATTGAGTGATGGCAGCGCGCAGTTCGGGAGCGATTTCCATGCCGGCTTCTTCGTAGTAGCGCAGGGCGCCGGGGTGGAGAGGCATGACGATGCCGGAGAGTGCGCGATCAAGCATCATTTCCCTGGTAGCGCCGTGAATTTCCCGCAGGGTCGGCAGGCTCTCCCACATGAGCCGGGTCAACTGGTACACGATTTCTTCGGGGACATCCTCCCGGGTCACGAGCACATTGGGACTGAAGGCGGTGGTGACGTCCGCCGGCTGGTAGGGGTAAGTGCCGGCCGGGAGATCGTAGAAGTTCCAGAGCGGTAAATTCCGGTTGATCGCATCGAGGTGTTGTTGGGTGAAATTCAGCAGTGTGATGCTTTCACGCATCTGGGCGAAGGATTGGGTAATCGCCGCAACCGGCGCGCCGGCGGGAACGTTCATGCCGCTGATATTGCCGTCCTGGATGGCGCCGGCGACCGCGCCATAGCCCATGTAGGCGAGGCTGAACCGATTGCGGAAATCGATGCCGAGCGCGTCAAGAATATAGGCGCCGGTTTGCTCGGCGCCGGAATAGCGCATGCCGAGCACGAATCGCTCACCGTCGATGTCGGCGAGATCATCAAGGGTGCCGCTACTGACGAGATCGGTGCTCAGCACGAAATGCTCGACGTTCGGCCAGGTGGCGCCGACCGCGCGCATATGCGACTGCGGCGTGCCGATCGGTCCGGCGCCTTCCCAGGCCCAGGCGGCGAAGACGCCGAGAATCAGGCCGAATTGCGCCTGGTTGTCGCGGAGCAGCTTGATGTTTTCCATGGATCCCGCTGAACTGATCGCCGTCAGCGAGAAACTCTCGTCCTGGCGCGCTGAAACGATTGTCGACAGCGCCACGCCGACGGGATAGAAAGTCCCGCCGGTCGTTCCCGTGGTCAACACATAGGTGCGGCGTTCGAACTGCCGGTCGGAACAGCCCACCGCGATCAGGCAGATCAGCAGCAGGCAGGACCCAAGCGTCCGCGAGGACATCGCATTCACCTGTTGCCGAATGCCCGCACCGGCTCGGGACAATCGCCATCCATTGCGGAAATCCACTCGCGGAGCAGGGCGACGCCGTCCTCGTGCACCAGCGAGCGGCCAAGTTCGGGCATCATTTCGTCGGGTTCGGAAGATTCCATGCGATAAAGCAGGATCGAGCGTTCCGGCGCTCCCGGGTAGATGTTGTAGAGGAGGTCGCCGGCGCCGCCGCCGGCCGCCACCGGCGTCTTGCAGACCCCGAATTCCACCGGGTTCCGGTGATTTCCGTCAAGCACCAGCGCCGATGTGTCCGCGGCGCCGTCGGGATTGTGGCAATGGCCGCAGTGGATGTTCAGGTAGGCCTGGGCCCGGGTATCCAGTTCGGCGTGGGTGTCCTCCCAGGAAGCCGCCGCGGGTTGGGGAGACGTAGCCTCGAGCCAGCCCCGCTCCTGCATTGCCCGCAATTGGGATGGGTGTCCCATGTCTGGATTCTCATTTTGATTCAGGACCGCGGCGGCAAGTTGCTCGGGAACCGCGCCCAGCGGATGCAGCGGGCCGTCGGGATGCACGGTCACATGGCAGCCGGCGCACTGGTTTTCGTTGGGAACGAAGTAGACGAAATCCTCTATTCCCGATGGGCGTTGCAGGCTCACCGACGCACTCGCCCCGGCCACGCGCAGAAAAGCTTCGGATTGCTCTCCGTTCCAGACATAGGCCATGGCGTGCCAGCCGTCTTCGCGCCGCACGAGCAGCCGTGTTTCGATCATGCGATGCTGCTGCCGGTCGAGTTCGTTCTCGTGGTTCGCGCTTTCGAGCAGAACGCCATCAGCCCCTGTCGGGTAATAGAAAGTCTTGCTCAGAATCGAGCCGGCGGGAAACTCCAGTTCACCGTCCTGCATCCGGGCCTGTTCGCCGGCCGGCAGCCACATGGTTCGCAACTTGCCCGCGTAGTCGGTGAACAGGGGATTCGCCGGCGTGAACACCAGGGTCTGCTCGCGCGGAATCAGGCGGGCGCCGTCGTCCCGGAACAGGTTCCAGTCCGACAGGCGTTGTGGATTATCCTGCTCGAAAAAACGCGGTTCGGCACAGGCGCTCAACAGTAACGCCGGCAGCAGAACCGGGAGCAGGTGACGGATCATGGCTCGGTGCTGATCGAGACCTCGGGCAATTCCGCTCCGGCGCAGTCGTGAGGACCGATTTCAAAGACCGGCGCGGCAAAGCCGCCGGGCGCATCGAGATTGACGAAATCGGCATCGCCGTTGCCGCGCATGCAAAGCACGTCAGGGGCTGTCTTGCCCGGCACCATGGTGCCGTCCCAGACGATATCGGGCACTGCCTGCCCGGTGGCCTCCCGCAACAGCGCCAGCGGCTCGGAGTCGGGCGCTGCGCCGCCGCCGCTGAAACTGTTGTCATGCACGTGAATTGACTCCGGGAACGGATCGTAATTCTCGTCATCGATCGGCAGGCCGGTAATGTGATAGCTGACCACCATCATGTTGGCGCTGTCGTTATTGACGAATTCGTTGCCGAAGACTTCGATATTGTCGTTCGCCAGCACCATCAGCCCGGTGCCGGCCGGCACCGTGGCGACGATATTGCCTTCCGGCGCGAAATTGGCGGTGTTGTTGTCGACGATTCTGTTGTTGAACACTCGCGTATTGCGGCCGCCCTGCACCGGCAGGTTGGGCAGGTCGAAGACGAGAATTCCACCGGTATTGTTGGTGGCGATATTGTCGTGTACATCGGCGAAAGTCGAGTTCTCGATCTCGATTCCCGCCACGTTGGATTCGGCGCGGGAGTTGCGCACGATGATCTGCGTCGACTGGCCGACGTAAATGCCCGCGTCGGACGCGCCGATGGCGACCGAGCCATCGATGAGAATATTGCTCGACTGTACCGGATAGATGCCGTATGCGCCATTCGTCTCAAGCGGGCCGCCGGTCCATTCGGTGCGCACCCGGCGCACGGTGACGTTATTGCTGTCGTTGATCTTCAGCGCGTCGCCGACTGTGTCCTCGATCGCCAGGTCCTCGATCAGGAAATCGTCCGCGCTCACCAGCAGGCCTTCGGCGCCTTGCAACTGGTTGCGGTAGGACAGGATCGAGCTGTCCATGCCTTCGCCGCGGATTGTGACTCCGGGCACGTTGAGCGAAAGGCTGCGGGTCAGTTCATGGGTGCCGGCGGGGATGCTGATGACGTCGCCGGGCTCGGCTTCGATCAATTGCTGCTGCAGCGATTCCTCGAAACTCAATTGCGGCAGCGGCTCGCCGCAGGCGGCCAGCGTCATAGCAACGGGGACAGCAAGGGCAATGCGAAAGGCGGTGGACATAGTCTGGGTCTCAAGAAAGTCGCGGGGGACGTGACGAGGTAAAGTGTACACTGAATGACGAACGACAACCGCTCCCGCCGCGTAGTGCGGGAGCGGAGCTCGCAGGACCAGCCGGATTCTTGCGGTTTCAGGGCCGGGTCGAATCGGCCATATATTCTTCGTCGGTAGTCGGGTCCATCCAGACGACGCTGCCTTCATAGATGGTGATTTGCAGCGCCGACTCGTCGGGGTGCGCGCCATGCCAGTGTTCGACATCGGGCCCGGTCCACCAGGGCTCGCCCGGATGCATCTCCATTACGGGTTCGCCCCGCACCTGGGTGAGCGCGCGGCCTTCCTCGATCATCAGCAACTGGCCCCAGGTATGGGTGTGCCAGGAAGAGCGCACGCCGGCGGGAAACAGGATTCGGATCGAAGTCATGTCCGGCGCCTGGCGCACGTCCGGCGCGCCGCCCTGGAAGTTGCTGGACTGGGCGACGATTCGTTCGCCTTGCAGGCCCATGACGACCATTGCCAGCGCAAGCGCCACGGATGCGGAAGCGAGGTATCCCAGCGTCCGCTTCTTGCGCGACGCTCCCAATGAAAATCTGGCCATGTTTTTCTCCAACCGGGAAGATTCAGTAAGCGGAGAATTAAACAAGCCCTGCAACTTGTCAACTTGTTTTCCGTTCAGGGATCGTGCCGTTTATGCATGAGGCCTGGGGTGGTATGCTCGGCCGCTGTTATTATGTTCCGAGGAAGTCTGGCCTTGTTTCGAATCGTTGGAATCGGCTTTTTGCTTGCGGTTTCCAGTTCGCCTTCGGCTTGGCAGTCGGCGACCGCGCAAAGTGTAAATCCTTATGCAGGCCAGCCGCGGGCAGTTATGGCGGGCGGGGCGCTGTTCCGGGCACAGTGTGCAACTTGTCATGGAGCCGACGGCAAGGGAATCCTGTCGATTGACGCGCCCGACCTTACGCTGATGTGGGGGCGCGACGGCGTGAATGACGAGTATGTCTTCAATGTGGTTCGCGACGGTATTCCCGGCAGCATCATGCCGCCTCATGGATTTGGCGAGACGGAAATCTGGATGCTGGTCGCGTTCATGGCGAGCCTGGTCGAATTCGGCGGCGACGCGGATTTCATGGGAGATGCCGGCAACGGCCGTCGCCTGTTTGCCGAAAATTGCGCTGAATGTCATCGCGCCGGCGAAGAAGCGGGCGGGGTGCTTGGGCCATCGCTGACCGGTATCACGCTACGCCGGGCGCCGGATGCGCTGGTGCAATCGATACGCGAGCCTTCCGGGAGAATCGAGCGCGGCTTTCGACCGGTTACCGTCGAAACGGGCATCGGCGAATCGGTAACCGGCGTGCTCAAGAATGAAGACGCGTTTTCGCTGCAACTGGTGACCGAAGACCAGAGCCTGCGCGCCTTCCACCGCATTGGCGTGCGGCAAATTACGCGGCTGGGAGAATCGCTGATGCCGGTCTTTTCCGAAGCGGATCTCGACGCGGACGAACTCGCCGACCTGCTCGCTTTTCTCCACGGCAATCAATGAATCGAGAAGGGAGAATGTTTATGCGCTTCGCCGTCCGCCTGCTATTCAGCCTTGTACCGCTGCTTGCCATTACCGCGTTCGCGCAGGACGGGCCCACATACGAAGACATTCTGGACGGTTTCAACGATCCCGAACGCTGGCTGACCTATTCCGGTGATTATAGCGGCCGGCGGCATAGTCCGCTCACCCAGATCAATCCCGAGAACGTTGGCCGATTGCGGCCGATCTGGACTTTTCAGACCGGCACCACCACGCGCGGCCGCGGCTTCGAAACCACGCCGCTGGTGGACGACGGCGCACTGTACGTCACCGGCTCGAACAACTATGCCTGGGCCATCGACGCCCGCAGCGGCAGGGCGTTCTGGAGTTATCGCCGCAATCTGCCCGATGACCTCACTTATGGCGCGAGCGCACCGGTCAATCGCGGTTTCGGCATGCTCGGCAACCAGTTGTTTATGGTGACCCTCGACGCCCACCTGCTCTCCATGGACCGACGCACCGGCGACATTCTCTGGGACGTGCAACTGGCCGATTACCGCATCGGTTACGCCGCCACCCTGGCGCCGCTGGTAATCGACAACAAGGTAATAGTAGGTATCTCCGGCGGAGAGTACGCCACCCGCGGCTTCATCGACGCCTATGCGCCGGTTACCGGCGAGCGGCTCTGGCGCTTCAACACGATTCCCGGCCCGGGCGAGCCGGGCAGCGAGACCTGGCCCGACGATCCCGAAGTGCTCGCCCGCGGCGGCGGAGGCACCTGGATGAATGGCAGTTACGACCCCGAACTGAATCTCATTTATTGGGGCGTGGGCAATCCCAATCCAGACTATTTCGGAGACCTGCGCCCTGGTGACAACCTGTATTCGAATTCCATCGTCGCGCTCGACGCCGACCGCGGCGACTTGCGCTGGCATTACCAGTTCACGCCCCATGACATCAACGACTGGGATTCCAACCACATGCCCGTGCTGGTCGACACCGAATGGCAGGGCGAGCCGCGCAAACTGGTGATGATGGCGAATCGCAACGGTTTCTTCTACGTGCTCGACCGCACCGACGGCGAACTGCTGCTCGGCGAGCCGTTCACGGCCACCACCTGGGCGCGGGAAATCGGCCCCGACGGCCGGCCTGTCATCCTAAACGACGGCAGCCGGGGCTGCCTGCCCGATCCCTGGGGTTCGACCAATTTCATGCCGCCTTCATACAATCCCAAGCTGGAATTGTTCTATGTCACGGCACGGGAAACCTGCGCCACTTATGTGCCGGAGGAACCGGATTACACTCCCGGCCAGGCGAGTTTCGGCGGCGTCGTCTTCATCGAGCCTGACGGCGCCGGCGCCTTGCGCGCGCTCGACATCCACACCGGCGAGTTGCGCTGGGAGTTCACCTATCCCTCACCGACCTTCGGCGGCGTCATGACCACGGCCTCTGGACTCGTCTTCGCCGGCGACCACGAGGGCAATTTCATGGCCTTCGACGCCGCCACCGGCGAAAACCTCTGGCACTACCAGACCGGCTCGCGCATCTGGGGCGCCGCCGCGACCACCTTCATGCTCGACGGCCGCCAACACGTCCTGATCCCCTCCGGCACCACCCTGACCGCTTTCGCCTTGCCGGATTAGGGGAATTCCGGCGGGCTTTAATCTACAACCAGGAATTCCGGTGAAGTTCATGCCAGGGGATGCATTCGGCCTGGGAGCGCTTTTGTCCCTGGTCGCCGCCGAATACGAGCCGTTTGGTCAGATCGCCGGCTTCGGGTGAATCACTCAGCAATTCTTCGAAACGCTGCAGGGGGCGAAGAAAATCCCCATCCATCGTGGCTGCCGATTTAAATTCGCAGCCGATCGTGGAAAGTCCCCTGCGAATGACGAGGTCTACCTCCGGCCCGCGCGCCGCACGAAAATGATACATGCCGCCGGATTCGCCGCGATGCGTTCGATATTTGAAGATCTCCGACGCGACCCAACTCTCGAATATCGCACCGCGCAAGGGATGACGCCGCAATTCATCCGTGGTGCGAATGCCCAGCAGCCGGCAGGCAAGTCCGCTATCGAGAAAGTGCAATTTCGGTGCCTTCATGAGTTGCTTGCGCAACTTGCCATGCCAGGCGGTCAGGCGAAAAATGACAAAACTTGCTTCCAGCACCGACATCCAGGCGCGGATAGTGTTGTGAGACACGCCTGTATCTCCTCCGATTGCCGAAAGATTGATTTCCTGGGCGCAGCGCCCCGCGGCCAGCGCCATGAAACTGCCAAACGCCTCCAGATTGCCTATCTCCGACAATTGACGCACGTCGCGTTCGATATACGTAAGCAGATAATTATTGAGCCAGCGCTTCGCTCCCAGATTGCGCCTGTGGATGGCGGGGTAGCCTCCCTGGAGAACCACCCGCCACAAATCGTCGAGTGCGGCATCGAATGAGGCCAATTCGTCAAGGCTCAAGGGCAGCAGGTGGACTATTGCGGTTCGTCCGGCCAGGGACTGGTTGACGGTCTGGGTCAGCCCGAAATGCTGCGAGCCAGTGACAATGAAACGCCCCGGCTCCGGCTTCTCGTCAACCATTACCTGGATGTAGCTGCTGAGGTCGGGCGCGTGCTGAATTTCATCTATTACCGCCCCGTCCGGATATTGGGCGAGAAAGCCGCGCGGGTCGTTGCGGGCGAATTCCCGCTCGTCCAGAGGTTCGAGATTGGCGTACGGCTTGTTTGGGAACAGCGCGCGGCACAATGTGGTTTTCCCCGACTGCCGTGGACCGGTAATGGTCACGACGGGATATTCACCGGCAGCGCGGTGAACGAGCGGTTCCAGAACGCGAGGCTTGTAATTCATGCATGAAATGTAACTCTGACTTACAATTTATGCAATATTTGGGCAGAAAAACGAGTTGGGTATTCAGAAGTTAGTGCTTTTGAAATTCCCTCGCATTTTTGACCTTTCCTGCAACGAAACAGGGCATTTCGAAGAATTGCTACTAAGCTGATTTCCGACGAATACAGGCGTGGCGAAAGCGTTCGAGCGGAACGCCTTTGCCAATGTCGCTATCGTTTTTTGGAAGAGGTTGAAGGGAGTATATTCTTTGGACAATCTATGCTTTGCGTTATATGCTTCACACATTACGCTTTCCGTTACACGGAGGGCGGACAGCGGATGATAGTTTCATTCGCCGATAAACGGACGAAGGATGTCTATCACGGAGCATCCGTCCGTTCGCTGCCGCCGGAGTTGCTCGGGCGCGCAAGGACTAAACTGGACCGCATCCACTATGCCGCCAGCGTCTCGGACCTTCGGGTTCCGCCGGGCAATCGTTTGGAGAAATTGGTCGGAGACAGAGCCGGACAGTACAGTATTCGCGTTTCCCTTGGATGGCGAATCTGCTTCTGGTGGCGCGATGGCGACGCTTACGATGTTGAACTGAACAATCACTATCACTGATTTGAGGGAAGTCGATGACACAGATACCTGAACTACGGGTTGCGACACACCCTGGCGCCTTGTTGCGGGAGCAAATCAGGGAACTCAAGCTTTCCGTTCACGAAGTCGCGCGCGACTGTGGCTTGCCCCCGACCCGCTTGCATGAAGTAGTACACGAACGACGTGGCATCAGCGCGGAAACCGCCATCGCGCTGGGCGAGTATTTCGGCCAAACCCCGGAATTTTGGGTCAATGCGCAGAAAGTATACGAGTTAAGCCGGGAACTTTTGTTGAACGGCGATCGCATTCGCGCCCGGGTTCGCCCGCATGCCGAGCCGTAACATCCACCTCGCCGGAATGACAGGATGTCACAAAGGCGGGCATGGACATTCGGCCGGATTGATTTTATTCTCGCTGGATGATTTCCGGCGGGAGTTCGGCCTGCCGGTCCATGGGAGAAGACAATGATGAGCAGACATCTGTTGGTAGCCATGCTGGGCCTCTGCATGGTTCTGGTTTCCGGCATCGTGCGGGCGCAGTCCCACGACGCCAGTGTTGCCAATCATCAATTGCACTACTACGACATCGAAGAATTCGGCATGGAGGCTGGCACCGCGACCTTCGCCGACCATATCGCGCCGATCCTGCAACGAAGCTGTCAGCAATGCCACCGTCCCGGCGGCGGCGGGCCGATGGTGCTGATGACATACGATCAGGTTCGCCCCTGGGCGCCGGTCATCTTGTATCGCACCTCCATCCGCGACCGCATGGGCGCCATGCCGCCCTGGTTTGTGGAAAAGGACATCGGCATCAACGGCTTCAAGAACGACTATTCGCTGTCGGATGTCGAACTGGCGTTGATTCAGGACTGGGTCAACAACGGCGCGCCGCGCGGAAACCCGGACAACGAACCGCCGATGCTGGTCTTCTCCGACAGCAACGAATGGACCCTGGGCGAGCCTGAACTGATTTTGCGCTCTCCGGATGTTACCCGGCCAGCGGTTGGCCCCGATTGGTGGGGCGATATCGGCCTGGTGCCCACGGGTCTGACCGAGGACCGTTACGTCAAGTCGATCGAAGTGCGCGAGATCAACGATATCCCGGCGGACATCGGCACCAGCACCGTCGGCGGTCGCTATATCTTCCACCATATGACTTATCGCAGCGGTATCCTCAACGAGGAAGGAACCGAAGTCTCCGGCGACCTCACAAGCTGGCCGATCCACGAAGTGGGACGTAACGCCGACACTTTCCCCGAAAAGGCCGGCCGATTGTTACCGGCAAACTCGGCATTACATCTGTATGCCGCGCATCTGCATTCCAACGGCCGCGAAACCACCGGCCACCTGGAGTTCGGCATCAGTTTCTTCCCCGTGGGTTATCAGCCGCAATACAGCAATCGCGGACCGCGCACCGGCAATGGCGTCGATATGGATATTCTGCCCAGTCGCGCCAACCAGGAAGTGCATAACTACGTCGTGTTGCAGGAGCACACCAAGATCATCGCTTTCGAGCCGCACCTGCATGCTCCCGGCGTGCGCATGTGCCTGGAAGCGATCTGGGGCCATAACCAGTTCACGCTCAATTGCGTGGGCTACGACCACAACTGGGTGAAGCAGTACATCTACGAAGACGACAAGGCGCCGCTGCTGCCGAAGGGCACCATCCTGCATACCATCGGTTACCTGGACACCACCGCGGCCAACCCCAACCTGGCGGACGCCCGCAACTGGGCTGGAGGCGGACGCCGTTCAGTATCCAATATGTTCATCGACCTGGGCTACTCCGTCACGCTCACGGAAGAACAATTCCAGGAGGAAATGGCGATTCGCCGGGCGGCCATGAAGGACCGCAACGAGTACGACGTGGGCTGTCCAATGTGCTGGGCGCCGGAACCGGTCGATGCGAGCATCGCCGGGAATGACTGACGAACAGCAGTAGCGGCGCATGCGCCGCTACTGCGTCTTCCCTGAAATACAAACTGAATTGAAACATCTCCCGAAATCGGGTCGGTTGCGGAGAAATCGCGCATGAGAACTGCTTTGCTTGTTTTGCTGGCGTTTGCCGTCGCACAGACTGCGTTCGCCCAGCAGCGCTTCATGGTCAAAAGCGGCGAGATCGTCTCGCCGGCGTTCGAGGGATGGTGGCCCAACGAGGAGGCGGGCGGTTACACGTTGTTTTTTGGCTACATGAACACGAACTGGGAACAACAGTTCGATATCCCCGTCGGGCCCGATAATTACTTCAGCCATGTCGGTGAAGCCGAACTCGACGATCTCACGATCGACAGCTTCGATATGGCCGAAGCCGATATGGGCCAACCGACACATTTCTACCCTCGGCGCAATCCATTTCTTTTCACCATCGACGTGCCCGAGGACTTCGACACCGACGAAATCGTCTGGACCTTGCGCACACAGGGCCAGACCAATCGCGCTTTCGGCTCGCTCAAGCCCGATTACCGCATCGACCCGCAAGTGATCTCGACCGAAGTAGGCGGCGCCTTTGGCAGTCTGAACGACGCCTTGCGCACCAATATCCCGCCGGAGCTTGAAGTCGAAGGCGACAATTTTCGCCGCACGGTAGTGGGAGAGCCGGTTTCGCTGGCGGTATACGCCAACGACCCGGACAATCTGCCCGTCCGCGCCGACCGCCCGATTCCCAGCACTCCCGAACAAATCTATCGTACGCCGTCTTCCATCGTGGTCGCATCCGGGCCGGGCCTGCGCTTTTCCTGGATCGTCTATCGCGGTGAGGCGGCAAACGTCACATTCGACCCGGTACAGTTCAAGACCTATACCGACAGCCGCGTCTACGCGAACTCCCCCTGGTCGCCGCCGTACATCATTCCACCGGTGCCCGAAAACAATCGCTGGCAGGCGACGGCCACCTTCTCGGAACCCGGCGAATACGTATTGCGCGGCGTGGCCAGCGACGGCTCGCTGTTCACTTACCGTAACCTGACGGTGACCGTGACCGAATAATCGTCCTCATAGTTGGTTTCTGTCCGTAAATTCCTGTGGCTGGTTGACCAATGCGAGATTCTCGCGTAGCCTAGCCAAGCTAGCTATTTTAATGCAGGGCGGCGTCATGTTGATCAATATGCACCAGGCCAAATCACAGCTTTCAAAGCTCATAGCCGCCGCGGAAGCCGGCGATGACGTGATCATCGCGAGAAACGGCAAACCGGCGGTCAAGCTTGTCCCGCTGAAATCATCCGGATTCCGTTTTGGGGCCCTGGCTCATTTGGCGAACGCTGTTCCGGACTTCGAGGACAAGCTGGACGAAGACGAACTGAGCATGTGGGAACGTGACTCTTGAGCCCGGTTTTGCTTGATACGCATGCGTGGATCTGGAGCTTGATGGCTCCGTCCCGCCTCGGCGAGGCGGCCGAGGCGGCGATTGCAGCGGCGGATTCGGTATTCGTCAGTCCGATCAGCGTGTACGAGGTGACGCGCAAAGCAAGACTCGGCGGGTGGCCGGAAATCATTCCGCGTCTCGATGAACTTGTCGCCGAAACCGAGACCTTGACGGCGCCATTCACTCGCAATACAGCGGCCCGCGCCGCGCAGCTCGATTGGCGGCACCGCGACCCATTCGACCGTTTTATCGCAGCCACCGCGATCGAATTACCCTGCCCGCTTGTTTCGAAAGACACCGAATTCGATTCGCTCAGCGGCGAATCCGGTTGGCCGGGGCGCGTTTGGTAATAACGCTGGTTACGCGTTCGCACTGCGGACCACCACCTGTCGATGCAGGAAGAGGCGACAATTATCTCGCGCGAGGCGGTAAGTTCTGAGTTGGTAGTTCACAGAACCCTGCTAAAGCCGTAGCTATGTAACATTCCGGTCGGGACACGTCCAAGTCTGCTATGAAAGGGGTACTTCGCCGAATTGCATTGGCCGGGACGATTGGATTAGTCTGTCAAACCTGAATTCTCGAGATTCCCGACGCTGATGAACAGAACACGAAATTTCCCCAAACCCATGGAGTTTTCCCGCGGCCGGCGGAATCTGCTTGCCGCCATGCCCGTACTGGCGCTGGCGCCGATGAGTTGCGCCACCGACAGCGCTCCAGTACCGGTAGCCGTGCGGAAATTGCACAGCTTTCGCATCCGTTCAAGCGATGTGGCGCGTTCGGTTGCCTTCTACCAGGACGTGTTCGGGGCGCCGGTCCAGGCGCGCCAGGGTGACGAGGTCGTATTGCGAGTGGGTGACGGGCCACACTATTTTTCCATCGCCCCCGCCGCGCCCGGCGAGACCCCGACGATCGCGCATATGGGTCTGAGCGTGGCCGATTTCGATGTGGACTCGGTACAGGAGCAATTGCGCGCTTTCGGCGTGGAATCCGGCCCCGGCCCGCAATCGCCGGCGGATCGTCTGTCGGTGGGCATGACTTCCTGGGTGCGGGAGCGGGCGGGCGGCACACGGGAACTCTACTTCGCGGATGTCGAAGGCCTGATCTACCGTCTTTCCTCGCCCATGGACTGCGGCGGCGACGGCGCTCTCGGCGATGTTTGCAATGCAGTCGAGCCTGCCCCCTCCGCGGGGATGTTCCAACTCGTCGACTACAACCATTTTACGAATTTCACCGCCAACCGCGGCCGCGCCAACGATTTTCACCGGCGGGTCTTCGGCAAGGAATTTCAGGCCTACCAGGGCCCCAACGCGCCGGTGGTCGGCGTCGGTGACGGATTCCAGTTCCTCATGTATACCGGCGCCAACGAGGAAGGACCGCCGGAAAATCCTGCGCTTATCCATCACGTCTGTTTCAGCATGAGAGGATTCGACGTCGACGATATTCTCGCGCAACTGACCGAGTACGGTTTGCGTCCGCGTCCCGACGGCGCAGCCACGGAGCCGCTGATGCACTGGGTAAGCATGCGCATGCCCAATCGGGGAGGCTTTGAAACCGGCACGCCGGAAGTGTATTTTTCCGACCCGGACGGTATTTCCATCCAAGTGCAGGATCCGGCCTACTGCGGCGGCGGCGGTTACCTCGGAGAAGATTGTCCGCCACTGGCCTGATCAGCCATTCATTTTTGAATAGATAACCACAGGGAAACAACATGGAATACAGATACGTCGGCCGGAGCGGCCTGCGGGTGACGCCCATTTGCATGGGCACAATGAGTTTCGGTACCTGGAGCGACAAGAAGGAATCCTTCCGGATACTCGACAAGTCCGCTGATCGGGGCATCAACTTTTTCGATACGGCTGAGGCCTATCCGGTGCCGCCGACGGCGGAACTCGCCGGCCTGACCGAAGAGATTTTCGGCGAATGGCTGAAAACCAGGCCGCGGGACGCCGTAATCGTCGCCACCAAGGTCGCCGGCGCCGCCGGCGGCTGGTTCGTGCCGCCGATCCGCCATGGCCTGACCGCCGTCGACCGCCATCATATCGAAAGCGCCGTCGAAGGCAGTTTGCGCCGCATGGGAGTCGATTACATCGATCTCTACCAGGTGCACTGGCCCGACCCGATCGTACCCATGGAAGAGACCATGGCCGCTCTCGACCGGCTCGTCGATTCGGGCAAGGTGCGTTACCTGGGAACATCGAATGAAACCAGCTACGGCCTGACCAAGAGCAACATGATCGCCGAATACGAAGGCATGGCCCGGTTCGAATCGATTCAGAACAACTTTTCCCTGCTGCACCGCCGCTTTCTCGACGAACTGGCCCAGGTCTGCCGCAACGAGAAGGTCTCGCTGCTGCCTTATTCGCCCATCGGCGGCGGCGTCCTCAGCGGCAAGTACAATGACGGCAAGTCGCCGCCGAACACCCGCTTCGGCGATTACACGAAGAGCAATCCCCGGCAACAGGCAATGGCAAGTCGCTTCGTCAACGAGGGCACGCTGGCGTCGACCGCGAAATACGTCGAGATCGCCCGGGAGGCGGGAATGTCCCCGGTTACGCTGGCGACGCGCTGGAGCATGGAGTTCGATTTCGTCGCATCCACGATCATCGGCGCACGCACCGCCGACCAACTAGACGAATCCTTCGCCGCGCTCGACATCGAACTGTCGGACGAAGTAAAGAAAGCCTGCGACGAAGTCCACCGGCAAATTTTGTACCCTATGGGGTGAAGTCAGAGTAAGTCGCTGCCGGCCAGGGAGTTGTGCAGCGAGCCCGAAGTCTACGAGGTGGAGGGGTTCCGCACAACGCGAGTCGCCGTCTGGGGGCCAGTCTGCAGCGGGCGTGCGAGGCAGGATGCCGAGCTCGAAGCGTACAGGGATGTATTCACAGCGTCCGCTGCAGACTGGCCCCCAGACGGCGACGGATCGAAGTCACCAGCGTTTCGGCTGGTACGAATTGAGGGAGCTTCCTTTGCAGATAGATTGGCAATCATACAACCCCGGTGATTTTCACGATGAAATGATCGAACGGCCGGGTGCGCCACGGCCGACGGCGCAGCGGCTTGCCGCCTATCTGGAGTCCCTCGACAGGAAAGATCTCGACGAAAAGAAACTTGCCGCTCAACTCGCAATCAAGACCATGGGGATTTCCTTTACGGTCTACAGCGACGGCGAGAATATCGACCGGGAATGGCCCTTCGATCTGATTCCGCGGGTTATTCCGGCCCCGGAATGGGAGGTCACCCGGCGCGGCCTCGATCAGCGCGTGCGGGCGCTCAACTGTTTCATTCACGACGTCTACAACGATCAGAAAGTATTCAAGGACAAGATCATCGACCCGGAACTGATCCTCGATTCGGTCAATTTCCGGCCCCAGTGCCTCGGTATCAAGCCGCGCTACAACGTCTGGGCGCATATCTGCGGCACCGACCTGATTCGCGACGAACAAGGCCGGTTCATGGTGCTCGAAGACAACTTGCGAGTGCCGTCGGGCGTGTCCTACATGCTGGAGAACCGCCGCGTCATCAAGCGCGTGTTTCCCGAATTGTTCGAAAACTACGATATTCAGCCGGTGACCGAGTATCCGCAGGAACTGTTCGACATGCTGGCCTCGCTTTCGCCGCGACGCCAGGCCTTTCCCGAGGTTGTGGTGCTGACGCCCGGAATTTACAACTCCGCCTATTTTGAACATTCCTATCTGGCCCAGCGCATGGGCGCCGAACTCGTCGAAGGCAGTGACCTCGTGGTAGAGAACGACCGCGTCTACATGCGCAACATTGGCGGCCTGTCCCAGGTGGATGTGATCTATCGGCGTATCGACGATATGTTCCTCGACCCTGCGGTGTTCAACTCCGAATCGATGCTCGGCGTGCCGGGCCTGTTCCAGGCCTGGGTCAAGGGCAATGTATCGCTGGCCAACGCGCCGGGGGCGGGCGTGGCGGACGACAAGGTCGTCTATACCTATGTGCCGGATTTCATCAAGTATTATCTCGATGAGGATCCGATTCTGCCCAATGTGCCGAGTTATCGCTGTTTCAATGACAAGGAAAGACAGCACGTGCTTGCCAATCTCGACAAGCTTGTCGTCAAGCCTGCGAACGAATCGGGCGGCTATGGCATGTTGATGGGCCCCCAGGCCAGCGCGTCCGAACGCGAGGAGTTCGCCCGCCGTATCAAGGACAATCCGCGCAATTATCTCGGTCAGCCGCTGATATCGCTTTCCACGGTGCCGATTCTCGGCAATCGCGCGGCCGAGCCGAGGCACGTCGATCTGCGGCCGTTCATCTTGCAGGCCGCCGACAGCTATGTAACTCCCGGTGGCCTGACCCGGGTGGCGCTGGTGGAAGGCAGCTACATCGTCAATTCCTCCCAGGGAGGCGGCAGCAAGGATACCTGGGTGGTGATGGGCTGATCATGCTTTCCCGAGTAGCGGAACGAATCTACTGGCAGGCGCGCTATCTGGAGCGGGTGGAAAATACCGCGCGCCTGCTCAGTGTGTTCTCCAGTCTGTTGCTTGACCTGCCCGGGCGGACCAAACTCGGCTGGCGGGCTCTGGTGCGCATTACCGGCACGACGGAATCGTTCGCCACCCGCTATAACATCGCCACGGAAATCAACCTGGCGCAGTTTTTGATTTCCGACGATTGCGACGCGTCGATCTGCAGTATGCTGTCGATGGCGCGGGAGAACGCGCGCACGACACGGGAAGTCATGCCCACGGAAGCCTTCGAGCGTATCAACAATCTTTATTACTACACCCAGTCGGCCGCCGATGGCGCCGTGGTTCGCAGCGCGCGCAACGAGATGCTTGAGCGCATCATCGAAAGCTGCCAGCAGATATTCGGCATGCTGGCGGGAACCATGAGCCGTGACGCCAGCTACACTTTCGTGCGCATGGGCCGTGCGCTCGAGCGAGCCGACATGGTGACCCGCATCGTCGACGTCGGCGCCCGCAAGTTGTTTTCCCATCCCGGCAAGGGCGCGGTCGCGCCCAGATTTCCCGAACCCTATGAAGGCATTCTCTGGATGAACGTGCTACGGTCGCAAAGCGCCTACCAGATGTATCGCCAGCATGTGCGCCGCCGCGTCAACGGCGAGGACGTGGTGCGCTTTCTGCTTCAGGACGAGGAATTTCCCCGCGCGGCGATCCACAACTTGACGACGATCAGTAAAATCCTGTCGAAATTGCCGAACAATGCCGAGGTCGACGATCTGGTCGATGAGGCGAAGCGTCATGTGATGCAGTCCCAGGTGGCCGATCTGCTCGAGGATGGGCTGACGGAATATATCGACGAAATACAGATCAAGTTCGCCGCGATCCATGACGCCGTGACGAGAACCTGGTTCTTGCCGGGGAACTGACACAGGGGCCGCCCATGATCAATTTTCACTGCGATTGCGGTCAGACGCTGTTTTTCGAGAACAGCGGCTGCCTGCGATGCGGCAGCCTGATCGGCTATGACCCGAATTCGCGCAGAATGCTGCGCTTGTCCACGGCAGGTAGTGAAGTTCCGCAATGCGAGGCTGGGCCGTTATGCCGCAATGGCGTCGACTTTGGCGTTTGTAACTGGATCGTGGGCGAAAAGGACAAGAAATTTTGCCTTTCCTGCCGCCTGAACCAGACGATTCCGAGTTTGATCGACGGCAGCCGGCTGCATTGGTGGAAGCAGCTTGAACACGCCAAGCGGCGGTTGATCTTCGGTCTGTTGCAACTGAACTTGCCTGTTACCGGCAAAGAGGAATCGGAAGGCGGACTTGCTTTCCGATTTATCGAAGACAGGCGCTCGAATCCGAATGTTTTCGAGGAGCATGTCAATACCGGCCATAGCGAAGGTGTAGTGACCATTAATGTGGCGGAAGCCGATGATGTGCGAAGAGAAATGGCGCGCCAGTATTCCGGCGAGTTTTATCGCACGCTGTTGGGACATTTCCGGCACGAAAGCGGGCACTACTATTTCCGCCTGCTGATCGAAAACGAACAGCGACTGGAGCAGTTCCGGGAGGTGTTTGGCGATGAACGGCAGGATTACGACGCCGCGCTGAGCCGATACTACGCAGGGCCGCAGATTCGTGACCCGGATTTCATCAGCGCCTACGCCCAGTCGCATCCGCTCGAGGACTGGGCCGAGATGTGGGCGCACTACCTGCATATGAACGACACTCTGGAGACGGCCGGGTATTACGGACTGCCCCAGGGCTCGGATCAATTCGACAGGCTGGACGATCTACTGAAAAAATGGTCGGAACTGACAATGCTGCTGAATTCGCTGAATCGCAGCATGGGACTGGAAGACGCCTACCCATTCGTGCTGACAGGAGCGACAGTCAGAAAGCTCCACTTCGTCCATGATCTGGTTTGTCCCAGTTCCAGGCCCAGCTCAGGGGCGGCATTTGCCGGAACGCGTTCTTGAGGGCGCCGTCCCAGCCCTGGCGCAGATCCCGCAGAAAGTCGCTTTCCGGTTCGAAGCGGTGGTGATGGTCGAGCGACAGGCTGTCCTTGCGGTAAAGCAGCAATTCGATCGGTGGCCCGACGCCCCGATTGCTCTTCATCGTCGAATCCATGGAAATCAGCAGGCACTGGGCCGCCGTGGCGAGATCGAGTTCCGGCTTGAGAATACGATCGAGAATCGGTTTGCCGTACTTGCTTTCGCCGATCTGCAAATACGGCGTGTCGTTTGAAGTGGTAATGTGATTGCCTTCCGGATAGACCAGGATGACCCGGTGTTTCCTGCCCTTGATCTGCCCGCCTAGAATGAAGCTCGATTCGAAATTGGCGCCTTCGGTCTTGCGTCTTTCCTGTTGTTCCAGGCTGACGTCGCCGAGATAGTCAGCCGCTTCGGTGAGACTGCCGACATTGTTGAGCGTGACTTTGGCGTCCTTGCGGATGTCCGCCTTGAGCTTTGCCATGACACCCTGGCTCGTTGCCAGATTGCCCGCGGACAGAATCACGAACTGGCGCTCGCCATCGACGCCGTGGCGGAACATCTTGCTGTAGGTGGAAACCTGGTCGATGCCCGCGTGAGTCAGTGAATCCGAACAGAACGCCATGCCGGAGTCCAGCGAGGCGGCTGCACAATAGGTCATGACCGCAAACCCTCAAGCCTGTCCATGTCGGACAATCATACTTGGGAAGCGGGTGGCGTGAAAGCCAAAAAATCAGAAAACGGCGGGCCTGGAGCAGTGCCCGGCAAGACCCGGGGAATTATCGCCCCGCGGTTTTTCGACTCGGCGCGGACTTACTGAATCGACTCGTCGTCGTCCAGATAGCTGGAGCCGTACTCCATTTCGATGCGCTTGCTGTCCAGTCTTTCTTCCAGCCGCCGCCGCAGTTCAAGTATGCGCACCTTGTCGCGAGTCGAAGACTTCGAGGCCGAAATTGGCTGCTGTCTCGCGATTTCTGCTATCTCGATACTGTCGCTGTCTTCCCATTCCGGTGATTGCATGACCTGTCCCCCAATTCTCCAGGACTTGCCCTCCTTTTCCCCTATATCGTGCCCTTGCCGGAAAAATCAACTAATTCAGCGAAGAAATTGCGAGCCTGCGCAATTTGCGTTTGGCGATCTTGCCGGTGCCGGTGCGCGGCAGTTGCTCGTGCTGGAAGCGGACCTTGCGCGGAATCTTGAACGCGGCCAGTCGCTCGGAGAGAAATTCACCCAATTCCCGCGCATCGAGTTGCCAGTCAGGCTTGAGCATGACGGTAGCCGCCGGCACTTCGCCGAGACGGTCATCCGGTATGCCGTAGACCGAAACTTCGTTTACCGCCGGGTGTTCGCTGATGGCGTATTCGACTTCCATGCAGGCGATGTTTTCGCCGCCTCGTATGACGATATCCTTGGCCCGGTCCAGAATGATCAGAAATCCCAGGGGATCGAGTTTGCCGATATCGCCGGTGCGGAACCAGCCGCCCTGCAGCACTTCCGCGGTGGCTTCGGGCTGATTCCAGTAACCCTTCATTACCGACGGGCCCTTGATGCAGATTTCGCCGACCTCGTTCGGGCCGAGTTCCCGGCCTTTCTCGTCGACGATGCGCAGGTCGGTGACCGGCGGCGTCGGGCGGCCGGTGCTGTCCGGTCGTGAAGCATAAAACTTGTAGCTGATGATGGCGCCGATGGCGTTGGTTTCGGTGAGGCCGTAGCCGAGACCGGCAATTGCCTTGGGGGGAAATTTCTCCAGCATCATCGCCAGATGCTCCGGCGGCCGCGGGGCGCCGCCGCTTTGCACGCCGCGCAAACTGCTCAGGTCGGTTTGTTCGAAGTTCTTCGACACCATGACTTCCCAGGTCATGGTGGGTACGCCGTGAAAGATCGAAATACGCTCCTGTTCTATCAATTGCAGGGCAATTTCCGGATCCCACTTGTACATCATCACGAATTTGCGCGGGTCCAGGAAGCTGATCAGGAACTGGGCGTGACTGCCGGTGACGTGGAACAGGGGCACATTGGCAAGGATGGCGCGTTGCCAGGGCGGATCTTCCTCCACCAGTTCGGGGTACATGGCATCGATGGCTCCGCGCACGAACAACCAGGTGTATAGCGCGCTGATCACCGCGCGATGACTCGAAAGTACGCCCTTGGGGTTGCCCGTCGAACCCGAGGTGTACATGAGTGTGGCGTAGTCTTCGGGTTGTACGTCAAGGTCACTTAACTCTTCGTCGCTGACTGGTTCGTGACGCCTGAGCAATTCATAAGTCTCAGGAAGGTCAGCGCCGTCTTCCGGCTTGATCATGACGATATCGAGATTTTCAGCCGCCTCGCCGAGTAGTTTCAGCCGGGGCGGGTCGACAAAGATCAGCCTGCTGCCGCTGTCCGCGATCAGATACTCCAACTCCCGCGCCGTGGACCAGGAATTGAGCGGCGCCGTGATTGCTCCAAGCATGGTCGTCGCCATGTAGGCCAGGCACCATTCCGGGGAGTTGCGGGCGCAGATCGCGACCCGCTCTCCCTTGCGTACCTGGAATTCTTCGTGCAGCGCCCGCGCCAGCCGGCGCGCCATGTCGAGGGTCTCGGCGAAGGTATAGCGTTCGTCCAGGTAGACGAGAAAGGTCTCGTCGTCGGCCTCGCGGCCAAGATCGTACACTGCACCGAGATTGCGCGGCGCCTTGCTGAAAACACGTTGTTCGACGCCATCGATTACCAAAGTTTCGATGGCGAAAGGAGACTCGGGCTTCAGCATGCCCGCGGCAATGTTTTTCAGATTTTCGAGATCGGCGGCGATTTCCCGGTCGGTCAACATGGTGGACTATTCGCTCTTCATTTCGAGAATCACCTTGCCGAGTGCGCGGCGTTCGGTAAACACGTTGAACGCCGAAACATAGTCCCGAAGCGGGTATTTCTGGGTGATCAGCGGCTTGATCTTTCCTTGCTCGTACATCTCGAGCAATTCCCCGAAGTTTTGCTCATAGGCGGCGGGTTCTTCCTTGCGGAACCGGCCCAGAAAGACCCCTACCATGGACGATCCCTTGAGCAAGGCGAGATTTGCCTTGTAGGAGGGTATCCGGCCGCTGGTGAAGCCGATTACGAGCAGTCGGCCGTTCCAGTTGATACAGCGGCAGCACTGGTCGAACAGATCGCCGCCGACCGGATCGTAAATCACGTCCGCGCCCGCACCCCCGGTCAGATTCTTCACCTTTTCCTTGAGTTCGCCATCGCTGTAATCGACCAGTTCATCGGCGCCCAGCTTTTGCGCGAAGGCGAGTTTCTCCTGCGAGCCGGCTGCCGCGATCACCCTGGCGCCCATGATCTTGCCGAGTTCCACCGCCGCCATGCCCACGCCGCCGCCGGCGCCGAGCACGAGCAGGGTTTCGCCGGCTGCAAGCCGCGCGCGCTGTTTCAGCGCGTAATATGAAGTCGTATACACCATGGGGAAGGCCGCGGCGGTCGGGAAGTCCATATTGTCCGGAATCCTGCGCAGGCCTTGCGCGGGAACCGCGACTAATTCGGCAAAGGCGCCGAGGCCCGGGGTCGCCATGACCCGGTCGCCGGGCGCAAAGCCATCGAGACCGGAGCCGGTTTCACGGACGATGCCCGCGGCTTCGGATCCGGGAATGAATGGCATGTCCGGCTGGAACTGGTATTTTCCGCGAATCTGCAATCCGTCGGGAAAATTCAGCGAAGCGGCATATACTTCGACCAAAGCCTCATTGTCGCGTGCCGCAGGCTTGTCTATATCGCCCAGACTGAGATTTTCGGGTGGCCCGTGCGAAAGACAGCGGACGGCAAGCATGGCAGGTCTCCGGCAAATTTGTGCGGATTCAAGCATGAATGTATGGCAACATCAATCAGGCGCTGTAGGGGCAAGGCATGCCTCGCTCGCGGGTGTTGCACGGTTTCGGACATGAATGAATGGCAACATCAATCAGGCGCTGTAGGGGCGAGGCATGCCTCGCCCGCGGGTGTTGCACGGTTTCGGAGCCGTTCGCGGGCGAGGCATGCCTCGCCCCTACATGCTGAACGCGCGCAGCCGCTTGCGGAAGCTGACTCATGAAAGAAATCGCTAAATCCACCGGCGAACGACGGCGGCGGGAATATCTGGCGTTGATGGGAATACAGCCCTGTTACGCAAAGGTGAAATTCGAAAACGCCCGGCCTTCGCCGGTTTTTTCTGAGTTGCTCGAAACCGGGGTGCGGGAGCAAGCTGCTCGCCGGCAGGAAAATGCGCGGCCGCCGACGTCGGAAAGGGTGGAATCGGCAGAAGCCGCGGCTCCGGTAGAGAAGCCGATCCGGGAACCAGTTCACAAGCCCGTAGACATCGTGCGCAAGCCGCTCCGTTATTTGCGCCTGGACGATACCCTGGCCTTGCTCGTTGAAGATGCCTGGGATGGCCCGGATAACGCCGAATGCCTGGACCTGCTGACGAATATTCTGAAAGCGCTGGGCAAGTCGGTCGACGGCGGAGCCATGGGCGAAATCGCATATCTGAATCGCCGTTCCGCCGAAGCGGATGCAGGGCAGGGCGCGTTGCTCGAAGACCTGTGCCGGCGCGACCGTTGTCGGAATCTACTGATTTTCGCGTTTAACGGCAGCGAGTTGTTCCCGCGGGTTGCTTCGTCCACGGCGGATTTCGCCCGCAAGATCGGCGAGGTTTCCGTGCGAGTTACGGTGACTCGGGGCCTGCGGGAAATGCTCGCCTTTCCCGACTTGAAAAAGTTCTGCTGGCGGGACTTGCAGCTATTGCGGGCTCGCCTGCGCTGAATGTCAGGGCCGCTTACGCCTGGAAAGGCGAATCACTGCCGGAATCAATAACTTGCACAAGGCGACGGTGCAGAAAGCCACCAGGGCGAGTCCGCCTAGCATGACCAGCACTCCCAGCAGCAGGCGCAACAATTCCGCGCTGGAAATTTCCTGCCACATCGACAGTCCCCACAGGCTCGCGGCGCCGATGGCTATGCCCGCCAGCGTGGCGGAGATCTTCTTGTTGATCTTCAGCAGCGAAAAAATCATCGCAGGATGTCCCGCAGCTTTTCGATCAGAATTTCGTTATCGGTTTCGCTGCCGACCGTGATTCGCAGCCGGTTGTCCAGCCGGGGCTGGTCGAAGTGACGCACGAGGATTCCGCGCTCCTTCAACGCCGCATGGAGATTGGCAGCGCCGACGTCGGACGGAATCGTTGCCAGCAGGAAATTACTCTGACTGGGCAGGGTTTCGATCTTCAGGGAGGCAAGTTCAGCGCGAAGCCATTCGCGTGAACGCCGCACGCGCTCCCAGGTCAGCGCGGCCTCGTCGCGGGCTTCCAGCGCCGCTCTGGCCAGTTTCTGGGAGATATGGTCCGTGTTATAGCTGTCCCTGGTTTTCGCCGCCATGGGATCGATCAGGCCGGGAGGGCCGACGCCATAGCCGAAGCGCAGTCCGGCAAGAGAATAGCCTTTGCTCAAGGTGCGCAATATCAGCACGTTGTCGAGTTCCCGCGCGAGCGGGATGGAGTCGTATGCAAGGGCGGGATCGATGAAGTCGACATAGGCTTCGTCAAGCACCAGGATGCCATCGAATTCCTGTGCGAGATCGCGCAGGTAGCCTGCCGGCAACAAGCTGCCGGTCGGCGCGTGGGGATTGACGAGCATTAACATCTTGGCGGATTGTTCGCCCAGCAGCGCCGGCAGATCGTCCGGCATCGTCCAGTCGTCACCCAGGGGTACCTCCAGCAGCTTGCAACCGGCGATTTCGGCAAGCACTGGATACAGCGAATAACTCGGCTGCATTACCGCCAGGGTTTCGTTCGAATCGACGAAAGTGGTCAGCAGCAATCGCAGGAGTTCATCGCCGCCGTTAACCGGCAGAATGCTATCCGGGGCCAGGCCGTGGATCAGTCCGGCGAAAGTGCGGAAATCGTTGGCCAGGGGAGGGGGGTAGCGCCGCAGGTCGGCGCTGTCTATGGCACGCAGAGCCTCACTGACAGCGGCCGGGGGCGGATACGGATTTTCATTGGTATTGAGTTTTATGATCTCCGGCGAATTCGGCTGTTCGCCGGGAGCGTAACCCTGCATGCGGGAGATATTGGGTCTTTCGAATGACATCGCACTGTCCATCCTGATCCGAATTGTAGCGCTCATTTTTCATTCCTGTCGTTCCGGTTTGGAACGAACGGTTTTTATTACAGGAAAAAGTCAATAAAAACAGTAAGGAACAATGGCCAATATTCGGTAAGTCGGCACAAGGCCGGAAATTTATGCACAAAAATGTCCTAACCGTAACAAAACGCTAACAATAGTAGTTTTATTTTTTTTCTTGATCGGTTAATAAGGTGTAACATATTGATTTATAGGGAAATACAATGTAGGTCAAAATTTGTGCAATTTCGAGCGAACTCCCATTCCTACAGCTTTCAAGGCCTGGCGCCCGAACTTATTCACCAAGTTATCCACAGTTTCTGTGAGTAAGATTCGGGCATTCGAGCGAGCCGAGGACCATTTATGCTATCTTAGCACCTGTGGCCTTGTGAATTTACCTCGGGCGCCCCTCCATCCATGTCTTCTGCGAGCCGCCAATGATCGAACTGACGGGAGATGTGCCTTTCCTGTGGCGACTGTGCGCGAATGAAGACAATGGCTCGTACTCTGTAGCCATGGTGGTGCCGGGGCCCGATGACTCCGAGACTTTCGATCTCACCATTGAAACAGGCATCCTCAGGCTCACCGCCGACCCGGATGTCTCCGCCGGCGAGGAGATTCTGGAATGGAACCAGAGCGATCTCGATCTGTTTCTGCGCCTGATCAATCAGCGCAAGATCGGCCGTATCGCCGACCAGGCCGACACCGTGCGCCTGGATCTGACCGATCCGGAAGTTATCGAGATCATACACATCGTTGCCGCCGCCGGTTTCGGTTTTCCTTACCTGCCCATCGGTGTGCTGAAGGACACCGCGGGAGAGTACCCGCGATTCGAAGCCATGGTCGGCAGTCTTGCTTCGCTCAACACGGTAAGCGGTTTCAAGCCCTGCGTTGTCGTGGAGGTCGCCGAAGAAGAAGTTGCCTGCGTACTGCTCGATGATCTGCCGGTCGAAGGCGAAGAGGGTGACGAGAGCCTTTATCGGAACGATCTGCTGGTAGTAGGACGCATGGATTTGCTGCATCCCGCATTCGCCCAGACCAGCGCCCGCCCCGGGACCGCGACGATTCACTAGCTCGCCCGCGCGGTGATTCAGCGTCGCTGATTGAAACGGCGTCCCACCAGGGCGGAAGCAATATTGATTTTCTGGATATCTATGGCGCCGCCGGCTATGCCCCAGCCCCAGCCATCGCGCAGTTTCTGTTCGATCGGAAACTCTCGCGAGTAGCCATAGCCACCCATGAGTTGCATCGCCTTGCCGGTCACTTCGCGCACCGCCTCGTTGGCGAAACACTTCGCGATGGAACTGTCGGCCAGCGACGGCAACCCGCTTTCGGCGCCGGTAACGGCGCGATAGAGCAGCAGTCGCGCGGCATCGAGTTTCATTTTCATTTCCGCGATATGGATCTGCACCGCCTGGAAGTCGACCAGCGGTTTGCCGAACTGTTCGCGCTGCTGACCATACTCAAGCACGTAATCGAATGCGGACTGGGCCACGGCCAGCGACATCGTGGTATTGCCGCAACGTTCGAGGTCGAAGGCTTCCATCAGTTGCCGGAATCCGCCGGCTGAAACGAGTACGTCGGCCGGGTCGATCTCTACCTCGTCGAAATGCATGTCCGCGCTACATACGCCACGGAACCCGAGGTGACGGTCACGTTTGCCGAAACTGAAGCCGGGAGCGCCCTTGCGCACGAGAATCGCCCCGATGCCGCACGCGCCCGATTCGTCCGACATCCGGCAATAGACCAGGTACACATCCGCATGCCCGGCGCCCGAACACCAGCGCTTCGTGCCGCTGAGCAGCAATTTGCCGTTCTTCTCGCGCAGGCGCGTACCGAGATCGGTAAGCGCGGACCCGGCGTCCGGCTCCGACATGGAGACTGCAACGACGATTTCGCCCGAACAAACCGGCGGCAGCACCCGCCGCCGCATTTCCTCGCTGCCGAAATGCGCGATCGCCAGAGTGGGCCCGAAACAGGATTCAAATATCGGAAATGCCACCGCGATCGAAATACTCGCTATCTCCTCAAGCACGAGCACCGCATCGAGATGACTGAGCCCGGCGCCTCCATATTGCTTGTCGAGATTCACGCCCAGATAACCGAGTTCAGCAAAGCGCTCGCGTAATTCGACCCCCGGCGGCTCATCACTGCGCTCGATCTCCGCAGCAATCTCCGGCAGCTCCCGCCGCGCAAACCGCCGCACGGACTCCTGTAAAGCCCGCTGTTCCTCACTCAACCGAAAATCCATAAACCGCCTCCAGCAACATCAAAAAGCTCCGCGATTCTACCCCGTATGCGGGTTCAGCATGTAGGGGCGAGGCATGCCTCGCCCGTCAGTTGCACGGTTTCGGGGCCGTTCGCGGGCGAGGCATGCCTCGCCCCTACGGCCTCACATGTATTTGAACTTGCACACCCCTCCCCCCGAAGGCGACGGATCGAAGCCACTATCCCCACCAACCATTGCTATAATCGCGCGCTTTGCCAGTCCAGTTCCGGACGCTCCTATGGAATCCTTGCGCGACAAAATCGAGCGGCGGCGGGTCCTGGCGATTATTTCGCATCCGGATGCCGGCAAGACCACCATGACCGAAAAACTTCTCCTGCTCGGCGGCCGCATCCAGACCGCGGGGACCGTCAAGGGGCGCAAATCCGGCCGGATGGCCGCCTCCGACTGGATGAGCATGGAGCAGGAAAGAGGAATCTCGGTTACCTCTTCGGTCATGCAGTTTCCCTGGAAAGAACGCATCGTCAATCTGCTCGACACACCAGGCCATGAGGATTTTTCCGAAGACACCTATCGCGTGCTGACCGCCGTGGATTCGGCGCTGATGGTGGTCGACGGCGCCAAGGGCGTGGAAGAACGCACCATCAAGCTGATGAACGTCTGCCGGATGCGCGACACCCCGCTGTTCACCTTCGTCAACAAACTCGACCGCGACATCCGTGACCCGGTGGAACTTCTCGACGAAATCGAAAGCGTGCTCGGCATCCGCTGCGCGCCGATCAACTGGCCGCTGGGCATGGGCAGGGAATTCAAGGGCCTGTACCATCTGGCGACCGATACGCTGCATCCCTATCCGGGCGCGCTGAAGGGGCAGGCGGTGGGTGGAGAATGCATCGATGGCCTGCACGGCGAGCAGGCGCGGCAATTACTGGGCAACTGGTACGAGCAGGCCTGCGAGGAAATCGAACTTGTGCGCGGCGCCAGTGAAAAGTTCGATCGCGAAGCCTATCTCGCCGGCGCATTGACCCCGGTGTATTTCGGCGCCGCGCTGGCGAACTTCGGCGTTCGCGAATTGCTCGACGATTTTGTCGAAGCGGCGCCCCAGCCCCGTGGCCGCGCAGCGGAAAGTCGTGAAGTATCAGCCCTGGAGGAAGATTTCTGCGGCTTCGTTTTCAAGATCCAGGCCAACATGGACCCGAAACATCGCGACCGCATCGCCTTTCTGCGCATCTGCTCCGGAGAATTCAGCAAGGGCATGAAAATACGTCACTGCCGCACCGGCAAGACTACGCGGGTAAGCGATGCCGTCACTTTTCTCGCCGGTGAGCGGGAACTGGCGGAAGCGGCGGTTTCCGGAGACATCATCGGGCTACACAATCATGGCACGATCCAGGTCGGGGATACTTTCAGCAGCGGCGAGGAGTTGAGATTCCGCGGCATTCCGAATTTCGCGCCGGAACTGTTTCGGCGTATACAACTGCGCGACCCGCTGAAATGGAAGCAATTGCAGAAAGGCGTCACGCAACTGGCCGAGGAAGGTTCGGTGCAGGTCTTCATGCCGCTGCGCAACAACGATCTGCTGATCGGCGCCATCGGCGCCCTGCAATTCGAAGTCGTTACGCATCGGCTCAGGGAAGAGTACGGCGTAGATTGCGGCTATGAGCCGGTGACGGTGCAACTCGCCCGCTGGGTCGATTGCGGCGATGCGAAAGAGCTTGAAATTTTCCGCCAGAAGTACCATGACAACCTTGCGCTCGACGCCGGCGGCTACCTGACCTATCTGGCGCCGAGCAAGGTAAACCTGAAACTGGCGATGGAGAAATGGCCCTCCGTCGACTTCAGGGAAACCCGTGAACACTGAACCAGACAAAGAATCCGGCATGGAATTCGAACTGCGCAATATCGACGGTAAGGCGCGAGCGGGGGTGATGCAATTCACCCGCGGCGAGGTCCGCACGCCCGCCTTCATGCCCGTCGGCACCTATGGCACCGTCAAAGGCCTGAATCCACGCCAACTCGAAGATATAGGCGCGGACATGATCCTTGCCAACAGTTTTCACCTGATGTTGCGCCCCGGCGCGGAAGTAGTCCGCTCCCATGGCGGCCTGCACGGATTCATGGGCTGGAGCCGGCCTGTTCTGACCGATTCCGGCGGCTTTCAGGTCTTCAGCCTCGGCGCCTCGCGCAAGATCAGCGAAGAAGGCGTCGAATTCCGCTCACCCGTCGACGGCGACAAGATCTTCCTCGGCCCCGAATCGGCTATCGCCCTGCAACAGCAACTCGGCGCCGACGTGATCATGGTGTTCGACGATTGCACGGCGTATCCGGCCACCGAAGAACAGGCGCGGGAGTCAATGGAGCTTTCCCTGCGCTGGGCGGCGCGCTGCCACGCGGCTCACGGCCAACACCACGCCGCACTATTCGGCATCATCCAGGGCGGCATGTATCCGCAATTGCGCGAACGCTCGCTGCAAGGCCTGCTCGAACTCGATTTTCCTGGTTACGCCATCGGCGGCTTGTCCGTAGGCGAACCTAAAGAAGAAATGTCTGCCATGGTGCACCATTGCGCCGGGCTGATGCCCTCAGACCGTCCACGATACCTGATGGGCGTCGGCACGCCGGAGGACATCGTCGAGGCCGTATACGAGGGCATCGACATGTTCGATTGCGTGATGCCCACGCGCAACGCCCGCAACGGCCATCTATTCACCGCCACAGGCGTACTGCGCATCCGCAACAGCCGCTACCGCGACGATACCGCGCCCATAGACGAAACCTGCGGCTGCTACACCTGCCGCAATTTCACCCGCGCCTACCTGCATCATCTGGACAAATGCGGAGAAATCCTCGGCTCCCAACTAAACACAGTGCACAATCTCCACTACTACCAACAACTGATGGCCCAATTACGCCAAGCCATCGAACAAGGCGAACTGGAATCGTATATTCAAAGTTTTCGAAGTACCCGGAATGCGTAGATTCTTCTGGTTTTCTCCGTCATGAAGTTTGGTGGCATCGATCCGTCGTCGTCGGGCAGGGTATGTTTTGCGGACGCCGTAAATACGTCCCTGTAGGCTTCGGGCTCGGCTTCCTGCCTCGCACGCCCGCAAAACATACCCTGCCCGACGACGACTAACACCTGCGGACCGGCGAGAATCAAATTGCCCACATGCTAATTGTTCAGAAAAATATTGTTGAATTAGTCAATGCATTTTATGTCGAAGGGATGAGGAGCAATGAATAGTTGGAATTTTCGCTTTGCCAAGGACTACGAGGGCGAGAAACCTGATGTGAGATCTGCACAATGTCAGTCGCCGCAGGGAGGCAGTGAGTGCAGCGGGCGTGCGAGGGTGAGGCCCGGTCGGCGCAGCCGACAAGAAGCAAAGCTTCTTGAGGACCGAACGGCTCGACAGGATGTCGAGACTGGGGCCAATCGAAGCCGACAAACTCGCGCCATGGATGGCATATACAAACTTACAGAATCCCCAAACAGATTCTGCGACTCCGCTTCGCTGCGCGCAGAATGACGTTTCCCCCGACCCTGCGGCGACGAATCGAAGCCACAAATCCAATATCCGCACTTGAGAATTAAACCTGTGAAACTTAACATTCCGCTCTTGACCGGGAAATTGACCGAGGCTATCCGATGAACCTGCTTTTCAGCACGGCCCACGCCCAGGAAGCGGCGCAGCAACCTTCGCTCTCCTTCAATCTGATCCTGTTCGGCGGCATGATCCTGCTGTTCTGGCTGTTGCTGATCCGGCCGCAGTCGAAGCGCGCCAAGGAGCATCGCGAACTTATCGCCGGAATTTCCAAGGGAGACGAGGTGATGACATCCGGCGGCCTGCTCGGCAAGGTCACCAAGATCGACGGAGAATACATGGCGCTTCAGATCGCCGACGGCGTGGAAATCAAGTTGCAGAAGTCATCGGTGGCCGCGGCGCTGCCGAAAGGCACGTTGGACCAGATATGACTTTCGGCGCCGTCCCGGACGTTCCTGGAGCCCCTGCATCATGCTGAATCACTATCCGGCCTGGAAGAATCTGCTTATTCTGCTCGTGGCGTCGCTCGGCATTCTCTACTCGGTACCGAACCTGTATCCCGACGACGAGGCGCTGCAGATCACGCACGAGAGCCAGGAACTCGTCCAGGCAGATCTCGACAACATCACCACCGCGCTGGAAGCTGCCCAACAGCAAACGCTCGCTCAGGAACTCAATGACAGCGGCATCCTGTTGCGTTTCGATTCAGTGGAAGAGCAGCTGATCGCCAAGACTGCTATCGAGGAAGCCCTGACCGACGACTATATCGTCGCGCTCAACCTGGCGCCGACCACGCCCGACTGGATGCAGGCCATCGGCGCCGGCAGGATGAATCTGGGGCTCGACCTGCAAGGCGGTGTGCATTTTCTGATGGAAGTCGACATGGAAGCCGCGGTGCTCGGCCGCATGGAAGACAATCTGAGCAACGTGCGCAGCATCCTGCGCGAATTGCGCATTCGCACGCGCGGTCTGAACATGATCGATTCTTCCCACATCGAAGTCCGCTTCGCGAGCGCCGATGACCGCTCCCGGGCGCGCTCGGAACTGATCGACAATTTTCCTGAACTGCAATTTCAGAATCGCGAAGCCGACGGTATTTTCTTCCTCGATCTTCGCATGACCGACGACACCATGCTGCAGATTCAGCGCGATACCCTGCAGGCCAATCGCACGACCTTGCTGAACCGGGTCGACGCTCTCGGCGTGGCCGAGCCGACCGTGCAGCAGCAGGGTTCGGACCGCATCGTCGTCGAATTGCCCGGCGTGCAGGATCCGGCCCAGGCGATCCGCATCCTGCAACGCATTGCCACCCTGGAATTCCATCTCGAAGCGTCGCTCGGCGCGCCACGTTCCAGCTACGAGACCTATGACTACGTGGCGACGGAAGGCGTTTTCCCGGTCAACGTCGATAACGACGTGATCCTGCAGGGCGACCGTATCAGCAATGTGCGTCCCTCGCTCGATCAGAACGGATTGCCCCAAGTGCAGATCAGCCTCGACGCACAGGGCGGCAACCAGATCAACCGGGTCACCCGCGATAACGTCGGCCGCATGATGGACATTTTGCTTATCGAGACGCGCTCGCGCACCAATCTGGTCATCGACGAGGACGGTCAGGAGGTTGAGGAAGTCGAGTTCTACGAGGAAAGTCGTCTCATCAGCCACGCCCGCATCAATTCCGCGTTGGGACGGCAGTTCGTGATCACCGGCCTGACCCAGCGCGAGGCCATGGACCTGTCGCTGCTGATCAGTTCCGGTTCGCTCGCGGCGCCGATGACGATCGTCGAACAATCGGTGATCGGGCCCACCATGGGACGGGACAACCTGGAGCAGGGCGTTCGCGGCGTGCAGGTTGCCGCAATTCTCGTCGTGGCCTTCATGCTGCTGTACTACCGGATATTCGGACTCGCCGCCAACGTCGCCCTGATCATGAACATCGTGCTGATATTTGCCGTGCTGTCTTCGGTGCTGCCGGCGACGCTGACCTTGCCCGGCATCGTCGGCATCGTGCTGACCGTCGGCATGGCGGTGGATGCGAACGTGCTGATCTTCACGCGGATCAAGGAAGAACTGCGTAACGGGCTGCCGCCGCAGCAGGCGATCAATGCCGGTTACGACCGGGCCTTCACGACGATTCTCGACGCCAACCTGACGACCTTCCTAGTGGCCGTGGTGCTGTTCACCATCGGTACGGGCCCGGTCAAGGGATTTTCGGTGACGCTAATGATCGGCATCATTACGTCGATGTTCACCGCCATCGTTGGTACGAGGGCGCTGGTGAACCTGATTTACGGCCGCCGCCGCGACCTGCGCAGCTTGTCGATCGGCATACTTCCGATAAAGCCGGCCGACGGCAAGAGCTGAGCGGAGGGACCCGGACATGGCCGTACAGCAATTCAAGGTCGATTTCATGGGCTACCGCCGGATAGCGGCGGTACTGTCCGTGATCGTCGTGCTGACTTCGCTTGCTTCGCTCGCCTTGCGCGGACTCGAATTCGGCCTCGACTTCACCAGCGGCACTTCGGTAAGGCTGAATTTCCCGGAGACGGCGCCACTCGATGTGGTCGGCGCTCAACTCGAAGAGGCGGGCTTTGAAGACGCCGTAGTCGTCAATTTCGGTTCCGACCGTGATATTCGCGTATTGCTGCCCCTCGACCCGAATGCCGAAGTGGCCACCGAGGCGGAGCAGGCGGCGCTCACCGGCGAAGCCATTGCCGCGTACCTGCAGGAACGCAACGATTCCGCGATCACCTTGCAGGGCTCGGACTACGTAAGCGCGAAAGTGGGCGAGGAACTCGCCGAACAGGGCGGACTCGGCATGCTCGTGGCGCTCGGCATCATCATGGTCTATATCGCCGTGCGCTTTCAGTTCAAGTTTTCCGTTGGCGCGGTAACGGCGCTGGCCCATGACCTCATCATCACCCTCGGCATCTTTTCGCTCACCGGCATGGAATTCAATCTCAACACGCTTGCCGCGCTGTTGGCCATCATAGGATATTCGCTCAACGACACCATCGTCGTCTCCGACCGCATCCGCGAGAATTTCCGCATGCTGCGAAAGACCGAGCCGATCGACACCGTCAATATTTCACTGAATCAGACCCTGGGCCGAACCCTCATAACTTCTTTCACGACCTTGCTCGTGCTGTTCTCCATATTGCTGATCGGCGGTGAATCCACCCAGGGATTCGCCATCGCCCTGATCATCGGCGTTATCGTCGGCACCTACTCTTCAATTTATGTCGCATCGAACGTTATTATCCTCATGAACGTAACCCGCGAGGATTTGCTGGTCGCGGTCAAGGAAGACGCGGAGGCGGACAGCACGCCATGAGGACGGGAAACGGAATCGCAGCGATAATCGGATAATCAGGAATCAGAGATGACAAGTGATTCGGCGCAGGGAAGTCACCGCGGCCTCGTATTGACCGCGCTCCTGTTGATTGCCGTTCTGATCTGGCCGGCCGCGGCCAACGCCCAATCCCGGGACCTGTTTCCGCGTCCGCCGGAAATCGAGCCGGCGGTCAATTTCTGGCTCAAGGTCTACACCGAAATCAATACCAGGAACGGATATCTTCACGACGCCAGGGATTTGTCCGTCATCTACGAGACCGTGCCCTACAACCAGCGTGCGATCAGCAACGCCCGGGATCGGATTCGCGACGATCTGCGCGTGCTGGGCGGCGGCAAGCGCACGGAACTGACTTCGAGCCAGCGGGAAATACTAGCGCTGTTTTCGGAAAGCGTGAGCGACCAGACCTTGCGCACCGCCGCGTCGAATATTCGATTCCAACTAGGTCAGTCCGACCGGTTTCTGGGAGGCCTGCGGCGTTCCGGCGCTTATCGCGAGCATATCCGCCAGGTCATCGCGGAAAAAGGACTGCCGCAGGAACTCGGCATTCTTCCGCACGTGGAGTCATCGTTCAATCCGGCAGCGGTCTCCAGCGCTTCCGCGGCCGGCATGTGGCAGTTCGGCCGCGCTACCGGTCAGCGCTTCATGCGTATCGATCATATCGTCGACGAACGGATGGACCCGTATATCGCGACCTATGCGGCCATGAGCCTGCTGGAATACAACTACAGCGTACTCGGCACCTGGCCGCTCGCGCTGACTGCCTACAATCATGGCGCGGGCGGCATGAGCCGGGCGGTGCGCGAAACGGGCACCACGGACATCGAAACCATCATCGCCGAATATCGGGGCCGGCTGTTCGGTTTTGCCTCGCGCAACTTCTACGCCCAGTTCCTGGCGGTGCTGCAGATCGAAAATGACCTGGAACGATATTACGGCGATTTCACCATGGACCCCGCTCCGGAATTCCGCGAAGTTCGGGTCGACGGCTTTGTCGACGCCCAGGTGCTGGCCGATTCGGTCGGCGTCAGCCTGGAGCAGTTGCGCTCGGATAATCAAGCCTTGCGGCCGGCGGTCTGGGAAGGCAACAAACGCATTCCAAGCGGTTTTCCGGTCAAGGTCCGGGCCGGCCAGGTTCCCGCCGGCAACCTGCTGGCGATGGTTTCGAACGATTTGAAATTCGCCGCCCAGATTCCCGATGTGGCTTATGTCGTGGAGCGCGGAGACAGCCTGTCGTTCATCGCGGAACGCTTCGACACCAGCGTTTCCAGGCTGGTGGCGTTGAATCAATTGCCCAATCGGCACAGAATCCGGATCGGCCAGCGGCTGTTGCTGCCCCAGGACAGTCAGGTCGCGGCCCTGGCTTCGACGCCGGTTTCCTCCGCCGACGCCGGTTCCGCCCCGGCGCCCGAGGAACCGGAGCCGGAACCCGTGCAACTCGCGCGCAACGAGCCGATTCTACCGGACGAGCCGATCTTGCCGCCGGCAGCCGTGTTGCCCGATGACCAGGAACTCGACGCGCCGGTTACCGACGATGTAGAGCAGGCGGAAGCGATCGATCCCTCGGTAGACGTGGCGGAAAACAACCGGATTCTAAGCGCCGAACTGGCCGCCGACCCTTCGGATTACGGCGTCGACAGCCGCAATACCATCGAAGTGCAGGCTTCCGAGACGCTCGGTCACTACGCCGAATGGCTGGGAATCCGCGCCCAGGACATCCGCCGCATCAACAGTATGGCGTTCCGGGATCCGGTGATCGTCGGCGAGCGGCTGCGGCTCGAATTCTCGCGCGTGAACATCGCCGAATTCGAAATGGTCCGGCGCGAGTACCACGCCGGCCTGCAGCAGGAATTTTTCGGTAATTTCCATATCCAGGGTGTGATCAATCACCGGGTCGCGGCCAACGAAAACATCAGCACGTTGTCTAGCGACCGCTATCTGACGCCAATCTGGCTGTTGCGGCAATATAATCCGGGACTTGACATGAACCGGCTGCAAATTGGCCAGGAAATCATCTTTCCGCGGCTACAGCCCGTGCAATAATCCATCCCAGGCCCGTGGCCGGTGGCAGGATGCGCCGCCGCGGTTTCTTTCACGCAAGGAAAATGAAGTGACCATCAAACTCTACGGAATCAATCTGAGCAACTATTACGCCATTCTGAAAGCGATCATGCTGGAAAAGGGCATGGACTTCGAGGAAGTGGAAGTCAAGCCGAACCAGGATCAGGACTATCTGACCCAAAGCCCAATGGGCAAGGTGCCATGCATCGAAACGGAACAGGGCTTTCTTACCGAAACCGGCGTCATCATCGACTATATCGACGCGCTTGGCGAAGGACCGGGTTTTTATCCCGAGAATCCCTTTGCAAAGGCGAAGGTGCAGGAACTGATGCGCCACATCGAGTTGTATATCGAGTTGCCCGCCCGCCGTCTGTACGGCGAGGTGTTTTTCGATCGTCCCGCCCAGGCCGGGGAGAAAGAGGCCGTGCGCAAATTGCTGGAGCGGGGGTTTGCCAGCCTCGGAACTTTGGCGAGTTTCGACCCCTGGCTCGCCGGCGAACGGATTACCTATGCCGACTTCTATTTTCGTTTTACCGTGAGCCTGGCGACCGTAGTCTGCCGCAAGGCGCTGGATTGGGACGCCTACAACGATGTGCCGAACCTGCGGCCGCTGATGGAGCGGCTCAATCAGCGCGAATCCGTCCAGCGCGTGATGGCGGATCAGGCCGCCTGATCGCAGAAACGGGCGCCCGGCGCGGCAACTGGAACGGAGAATGGAATTACAGCGCAACGCTCCGGCAAGGGAGCCGGTACCGGCCGCCACGGTCGTACTGGCCCGGCAGTCGGATTCCGGCAAGGGAATCGAAGTACTGTTGCTCAGGCGCAACGCCAGGCTGGTTTTTCATGGCGGCCATTGGGTTTTCCCCGGCGGCCGCATCGATTCGGACGATTTCGATGAGCATGCGGGCGAAGGGCAACTCTACGCCGCGGCTATGGCGGCGGCGTCGCGGGAGACCCGCGAGGAAACCGGTCTGGAAATTGACGCGGATCAATTGATACATGTGGGCCATTGGACAACGCCGCCGGGCTTGCCGCGCAGATTTTCCACATGGTTTTTCGTCTGTCCGGTTTATCGCAAGGCAAAGGTGAAGATAGACCAGAACGAAATCACCGATTTTCGCTGGCTCTCGCCCCGTAAGGCCCTGCAGGACGCCCGCGAGGAAAAACTGGTTCTGCCCCGACCGACCCGGGTTACGCTGTCCGATATCAGTATCTACGAGACTCTGGCGGATCTTGAAAAAGGAATGAAAAATTGCCGGATTCGGGTGTTCCCTCCCGATTCCGACCATTATCGCCCCATCGAAATGGGCTGTCCGGCCGACGACGGCTGACCCGCCGGGAGGATTCCCGGGCCCGAAGGGCAACGTCACCGTCACGACCGCTGGTCCCGATTGCGCCACAAGCCGCCGAATCAGCCGACCCCCGCTTGCATTCACTTGCGTGATGGTGGGATATTTGGGCTTGGCCGAAACCGGTCTACGCCTGCATGCGCAGGCGCCGCGGAACTGTGTACTTAAATGGTGGAGTCTTTATGACGCATCCCACTTTTGCCAGCTTGTACGCCAGCCTCGACGATCTTCGACGACGTCGCAGTACATTCTACGTATTGCGTCAGCTCAGCCTGTTTTTCGCTGCGAGCGCCTTGCTGCTGCTGGGAATTGCCCTGTTGTACAACTGGCTGCAGCCAGGTCCCGCGGCCAGTCTGCTGCTGCTTGCGGTCCTGATTGCCGGCGCCGGGCTGCTTGGCTGGCGACTGTTCGGCGTGCTGCGCCGGCGTCACGCCACCTTCCAGCGTCTCGCGCATTACGTAGAAGACCATATTCCGGATCTCGAGCAACGCTTGCTCACCTCGCTGGAATTCACCGAGGACGAACTCCGTTTCGGCCGCCGCGGAGTCTCCCAACAGTTCATCGCGCAATTGTGGCAGGACGCGGAACGGCACATGGTGCGCCAGCAGCAGGAAATGGAGGCGATTACGCCGGCGGGACGCTCGTGGCTGGGTCTGGCGTCGGGCGCAGCCGCGGTGCTTGCGGTGTCCGTGGTGCTTGTTTCGTCCCAATCCCTGAAGGACTCCCTGAACAGTTTGCTTTGGCCGTTCGAGGAGGCCGAACTCATCGTGATCGGCGAACCGCCGCCCGACATTGAGATGCTGATCGAGCCGGGAGACGTGGAATTGCAGCGCGGTGATGGTCTCACCGTGGCGGCGCGGATATCCGGCGCGACTCCGGAAGCGCTCACCTTGCGCTTGCAGGACAACAACGTGAACTGGCGCGACTTGCCCATGAGGCAGGACGGCCGCGGCAGCGACGGCGCCTCTTTCAGCTATTTCATCCCGAATCTGGGCGAAGACACGATTTATTACGTAACTTTCAACCAGCCAGGCAGTCAAGCGCGCGCGCACAACTCCCAACAATACCGTATCAGCGTATATGACCTGCCGCAGGTCGAACAGATCGATGTCGCTTTCGATTATCCGGAATATACCGGGATGGAAGACCTGTTCGAGGAAGACGGCGGCGACCTGATCGCGCCGGTGGGCACCGAAGTCGAGGTCAGCGTAACCTTCAACAAGGCCGTCGCGACCGCAAGCCTTGAATTTCGCGGGGTTAACCACCAGGGGGTTAACCAAGAGCAAGCGGGCGAAGGCGAGCCGATGCCCGATCTGCCGCTGGCGGTCGACGGAAATACCGGGACAGCCCGGTTCACGATCGGCCAGGACGGCATCTATCGCGTTCAGGCAACCGATCATTCCGATCTTTCCAGTCTCGACCCGCTCGATTATTACGTTCGGGCCATCGTCGACCAGCCTCCGGAACTCGCATTGCGGCGGCCCGGCCGCGACCAGGACGTCATGCCGCTTGAGGAAGTCATTCTCGAAGTCGACGCCAGCGACGATTACGGCCTGACGCGATTCGATCTCAACTACAGCGTCGTCGGCCAGGACGAGGTCGTCGTCGATTTCCTGCCGGAGGAGCGCGTACGCGATGTTTCCGGGGAACAATTGATCTACCTTGAGGATCTTGAAGTCGAGCCCGGAGACTTCGTCAGCTATTACCTGACCCTGGCGGACAACAACGGCCTCGAAGGTCCCAGCGAGATCATTTCCGATATATATTTCCTGCAAGTGATTCCCACCGACCAGGAATTTCGCCGCGGCCAGGGCGGCGGCGGGGGTGGAGGCGGCGGAGGCCAGGGCGGCGACAGCAGCGCGCTGGTGACGATTCAGAAAGACATCATCGCCGCGACCTGGAAATTGAAGAATCGCCAAAACCAGGCGTCTCCCGAGGATTTCGCCGCCGACGCCGAGATCATCGCCGAATCGCAGAAAGAAGCTACCAGCAGGGCGCGCATGTCGATCGACCGGCTCTCGGAGCGGCTCAATTTCTCGGACGATTCCTACGATCAGGCGGTGCAAAACCTGTCGCTGGCGATCGAGCAGATGAATCAGGCCGCCCAGGAACTCGATCTCCTGCAAATTACCAGCGCCTTGCAGCCGGAGCAGGCGGCGCTGCAATACATCCTTAAGGCCGAAGCGAACATCAATCGCACCGAAATCAGCATGCAGCAGGGAGGCGGCGGCGGAGGCGGTTCGGCGGCAAGACAGGAACGCGAGGACCTGCGCGAACTCTTCGAAATGGAATTGGGACAGCTCGAGAACCGTTACGAAAATCCAAACAGCCGCGGCCAGAGTGCGCAGCAGCAGGAAGAAGCGAACAAGCTCGAAGAACTGGCCCGGCGTCAGGAGGGTCTGACTCGCGCCCAGCGCAACCTCGCCCGCCGCGCCGATCAGTTGACCGAAGAACAGAAACGGCGCGAACTCGAACGCCTGATGCGGCAACAGGAACAATTGAGCCAGGAAGTGCAGCAACTGGCCCAGCAGATGTCCGGCGGCCAGCAGAGCGCCGGCGCCCAGCAAGGGCAGAACTCGCAAAACCAGGGCGGCTCTTCCGAAACTGCGGCCTTGCAGCAGGCCGCGAGACAGATGCAGGAGGCCGCCGAAAGCGATTCTCCCTCGCTGGCCGCCGCACGCAGCCAGAAGGCGCTTGAAAACCTGCGCCGGCAACAGGAGCAACTCGGTGAGCAGGCCGATCGATCAGTCAACCAGTTGGCGCGCAATCTCGGCCAGCGCGGCCAGCAATTGCTCGACCGGCAACGCGAATTGCGCGAGGCCATGGAAGAGGCGAGCCGCGAAATGGGGCTCGGCCAGACCCGCCAGTCGGTGCGTAACGACGAAGACCTGCAGGAACTGATCGAGGGCCAGCAACGTCAACAACAGGATCTGGAGGAAATCGAGGAAATGCTGCGCGCCGTGATCGCCCGCGGCAGCAACGAGGATCAGCGTCTGCTGTCCCAGGCCCAGGAGGCGACCCGGGAGCTGCGCCCGATTCAGGAAGAAATGCAGACCAGTAACCGTATCCTGCGCAATGGCATGGTCAATCTCGCGGTCGACATTGAACAGACCATCGAAGATCAGTTGGAAGGGCTGGCCCGCAGTCTGGCCTCCCTCGACCCGGAACGCACCGGCGGCAATCCATTGCAGCAGGCCGCCAGGAACGCCGAAGAGTTGCGCGAACAACTGGAAGATCTCGAGCAACAGATTCTTGCTCTCAACGAGAACGGCAACCAGCCCGGCGAAGGAATGCCGTCAGTGGGAGAGTTGCGCGAACAATTACAACAATCGAGGCAATTGGCGCAGCAAATCAATCAGCAGATGCAGCAGCAGGCCCAGCAGGGCGGTAATGCCCAGGGTGGAGCCCGGCAAGGCGGCGGAGCGCGCCAGCTCGGCGCCGACCGCTACGGCCCCGGAGGAGAGATTCGCACCGACGGCGGCAATCTGCCCTGGGGCGATGCGCGCTCGGTCACCCAGCAGATTACGCGCCAGGACATCGAGGACTTTCTCAATCAGCCGGAATTGTTCAGGGCTCTGCTGCAACCGGTGATCGAGCTCGAAGGCGCATTGCGCGCCCAGGCCGAGCTTGAACAAATCAACGAGCGAATATACGCGACCATCGAGGAGGACATCCCCGACGAATATCGCGATCTGGTGCAGGAATACTATCGCGTGCTGTCGGAACAGCAGGGTACGGACGATCCGGCGCTCTGAGAATGCAGATATCCGAGCCCACCCTGTTTTCCGCGCTACAGCAAGGCACGCTGAGCTTTGCCTATGGCATCAGCCTTGAAATCTTCGGGCTGTTCGCGCTGTTGATCGTCGCCGCAGTCTGGCTGAGTTATTTCCGCACGACGCGGCCCTTGTCGCCGGGCTGGAAGGCCTGGTTCATCAGCCTGCGCTCGGCAGTACTCATTCTGATCCTGTTCTGCCTGTTGCGTCCGGTGGTGAATATTCAGCAGGTCTCGCCCCAGGACACTTACCTCGCCGTGCTCCTGGACACTTCCCAGAGCATGAACATCGCCGATGCCGGCGGCCGTACCCGTCTTGAAGCGGCGAGCCTGGAATTGCTGGAAAGCTCGGTAATGGAAGAACTTTCCGAGTCCTTCCAACTGCGAACTTTTGCTTTCGACCAGAACACGCGGCGCATTGGCGCCGATGGCGGATCGGGCGAAAGCCCCGGCGAACCGGACGCATCCGGCACCGGTTCCGCTATCGGCCAGGCCCTGGAGGCGGTCGCGGATCAACTCGACGGCCTCCCGCTCGGGGGGGTGGTGCTGGTTGGCGACGGCGCCGACAACAGCAATGTGGACCCGTTGATCGCGGCCCAGGAATTCGGCAATCGGCAGATCCCGGTGTTTACCGTGGGAGTGGGGCAGGAGGACATTCCGCTCGACATCGGCATTGTCGACGTCAGCGCCGCCCGCACCGTATTGGAAGGTTCGGTGTTTACAGTCAGCGCCGCCTTGCGCCACCAGGGTTTCAGCGGCCAGGAAGTGGAAGTCTCGGTAATGGACGGCGATGCCGCCGTCAGCAGCGATGTCATCACTCTCGGCGCCGAAGGCGTCTCCCAGCGCGTCGGCCTGGAAGTCGAGCCGGAGCGCGCCGAGCGCATCGTTTACGACCTCAGAGTCGAAGTTCAGCCCGGAGAAATCATCGAGCAGAACAACAGTTACAGTTTCCTGGTGGACAATACGGACAAGCCTCCGCTCGATGTCCTCTACATCGAAGGCCACCCCCGCAACGAATACAAGTTCATTCGCCGCGCTCTCGAAGACGACGAGTCCCTGCGGCTGGTGACCTATCTGCAGACGGGCCCCGAGAAATACTATCGTCAGGGCATCGATTCTCCCACTGAACTCGCCGAAGGCTTTCCACGCGGCAAGGATATTCTTTACGAATACGAGGCAATCATTCTCGGCGATATCGAGCAGGAATTCTTCAACGACGACCAGTTGCAGATGATCGAGGGATTCGTCGCCGAACGTGGCGGCGGCCTGCTCAAGAGCGGTATGGTCGACGAAGAGTTCATCGGCACGCCGCTGGTGGATATCCTGCCGGTCACCCTGGTCGAGGAGGATTTCCTTCCGACCCGATTGCGCGGCGGGATCCGCCGCGGCGACCATCCCACGGGCAATCTTTTCCGCCCCCGGCTAACGCGGAACGGAGAGTTTTCGCCGCTACTGCGCCTTGCCGGAGAGGATTCCGACAACCTGTTCGCCTGGTCGCAATTGCCCGACTTGCAGGGAGTCTATGCAACCGGCCGCATCAAGCCGGGCGCCGAGGTGCTTCTCGAGCATCCCGCGCTGCAATTCCAGAACCAGGCTCTGCCGGTGATCGTGACCCAGCGCTACGGCAGTGGCAGGGTGATTTCGCTGACCACCGCGAGCACCTGGCGCTGGCAGATGATGATGCACTCGGAAGATCAGTCCCATGAAACGCTCTGGCGCCAGATGCTGCGCTGGCTTGCTGTCTCGGCGCCGGACCGGGTAACGCTCGAATTCGACCGCGAGTTCTACAACATCGGCGACGATGTGCAGGTGACCGCGCGCGTGCTCGACGAGCAATTCGAACCCGACAATGACGCCACCTTGTGGATTCAGACGACCAATCCGCTCGATGAAGTCACCGATACGCCGATGGAATGGAACATCGAGGAAGACGGCGTCTATCGATCTTCCTTTGTCGCCGACCAGGAAGGCGTTTTCAATCTGCTGGTCGATGTGACCAGCGCGGCCGGCGAGGAGGGCGCCGAAAAGCAGGCGGCGATCGTCGTAACGCCTTCCTTGCGCGAATTCAACAACGCCGGCATGGACCGCGGTCTGCTCGGGCGCATGGCGGCAGCGGGCGGCGGCAGCTATTTCGATCTCGACGATGTGGGCGGACTGCCCGCATCGATCGAATTCACGCCCAATGCCTATTCCAGGGAAGTCCAGATAGATCTCTGGGACGAGCCCTGGTTGCTCGCCCTGATCATAGGCCTGCTTTGTCTGGACTGGATGACGCGCCGCCTGCGGGGGCTGTCGTGAGCGTTCGCCGGGCACTGTCGACGGGCGTTGCGCTGGCTCTTGCGATGGTCGTCCTCGCTACCGGACCTGCATGGGCGCAACTTCCATTGGAGAGCGATTACTTTCTCGAATCGCCGGACTCGGTCAAGTACGCGGTGATCGTGGTTGGTCCTTCGGTAGGCGAGGAAAATATTTCCCGGTTCCGGCAATGGGGTTATTCCCTGCACGACATCCTGGTCCGCGACTACGGCTATTCCGCCGATACGATCACGCTCCTGCACGATCCCGACGAAGCCGGCCCGAACCCCGGCAACCGCCTCGATGGAACCAGCGACCGCGATGGCATTGAAGCGGCGTTTGCCGACTTGCGCTCACGCGTGAGCGACGGCGACCAGGTCACCGTGTACCTGATAGGTCACGGCTCGGGTGAAGGCGAGGAAGCCAAATTCAATATCATCGGACCTGACATCACCGGCGCCGAATTTCGTGAAACGCTCGACCGGTTCGAGCGCCAGGACATGGTCGTCATCAATACCACCAGCGCCAGTTACGGCTTTTCGACTTTTCTGTCCGGGGAAGGGCGGGTAGTGATCTCCGCCACGCGTTCGCCCTCGGAAAGATTCGATCCGGTGTTTTCCCGCTATTTCATCGAGGCGCTCGACGGCCGCGCCGGCGACCTCGACAAGAACAACCGGGTATCCATGCTCGAAGCTTTCAACTACGCCAGGGCCAATGTCGAGCAATGGTATGAGGAGCAGGGAAGACTCGCCTCGGAGCACGCCGGTCTCGACGACAACGGCGATTCGACGTTCAGCCTCGGCCCCGGCGTGGACGACCCCGATGGACGCCTGGCGGAAATCGCCTATATCGATACCGCCGCGGCCGAGACGGAAAATCTGAGTGGCGAAGCGCTGGAATTGAAGACCCGAATGCAGCAAATCGAGCGCTCTGTTTTCATCTTGCGCGGCCGCAAGAACGAGTTTCTGGAGCAGGACTACTGGCGCCGGATGGAGGAATTGCTGGTGGAGTTGGCGCGCGCAACCGCCAGATTCAACGAGTTGATCCCATGATGAGTTTCCTGACGAGAACCATGTTGCTGACAGCGGCGCTGATGTTGCCGGCCGGCGCCGCGCTTGCCCAGTTCGACCAACCGGATTCTGCCAACGACTCGCCCTTGTATCGAGGCGAGCAGTTGTTGCAAACCGGCTCGTATGCGGCCGCCGCCGGTATATTCATGCAAGCCGACGGTCTCGACCGCAACGCGGGCGTGATCGGCGCCAGCCGGGCATTCGCCGGCATGGGCAATTATCAAGAGGCGATGCGTGTGTGCGAGGACCTGATCGACGACGACTACGCCTCGTTTCCGCTGGTCAGCACACAATTGGCGGAAGTCACGCGCATGACCGGCGCTTCTGCGCAAGCGCTGACGATCCTTGAATCGGTCATCGATGGTCTCGGCGTCCAGGGCGCCCCGGTGCGCGCCCTCGTGCAATACGCCGGCCTGTTGCAATTCGTCGGCCGCAAGGCGGAAAGCTATCCCGTCCTCGAAGAAGTGGTCGACCGTTACAACGACGGCCTGGTTTTCAGTTCGCAGGATGTCGCCATGACAGCGCTGGCGAGTTGGATGCTCGATCGTTTCCACGACGCCAACAGCCTGTTTCAGGAAGCGACCCGGGCCGACCCGCGCAATCTCGAAGCTCATGTACTCTGGGGCGATCTGTTTCTGGAAAAATACAACGAGGGCGAAGCGGAACAGTCTTACCAGGACGCGCTGGAGATCAATAGCCGCTACACCCCGGCCCTGATCGGTCTGGCGCGGATTACCGGCAATGTGCAAAGCGTGCAGCGCGCCCTGGCCATCAATCCGAATTCAGCGCCGGCGATGGAAGTTCTTGGCCGCATCCTGCAACGCAACGGCCGCGAGCAGGAAGCCGCCGGCCATTTTTCCCGCGCGCTCGATCTGAATCCGGAAGCGCTTGGCGTACTCAGCGCGCTGGCCTCGCAGGCAGCGATGGAAGAGCGCATGGCGGATTTCGAATTGCATGCCGCACAAGTAGACGCATTCAGTCCCGCCAATCCTGTCTTTCCGGCGGATGTGGCCGAGCATTTCGGCAGCAACTACCGATTTAGCGAAGCCGTGGAGTTCGCTCGGGCCTCGATCGAGGCCGATCCGCAATACTGGCGCGGCTATACCATACTTGGCAGCAACCTGATCCGCCTCGGCGAAGAAGCGGAGGGCCGGGCCAACCTCGAAATCGGTTTCGAGAACGACCCGTTCAATGTGCTGTCGTCGAACCTCCTGACCGTGTTCGACACGCTGGATGAATACGCCACGCTGGAAAGCGAACATTTTCTCGTGCATATGTCGCCACGCGACGCGCAGATCCTCTGGCCGTATCTCGAGCCCATGCTGGAAGAGGCCTGGGACAAGCTGGTGGCCAAGTGGGACTTCGAGCCCGAATATCCAGTGCTGATCGAAGTATTCGAAAATACCCAGGATTTTGCCGTGCGTTCCGTGGGACTGCCCGACATCGGGCCGTTGGTGGGCATCTGCTTCGGCAAGGTGGTGACATTGATATCGCCCGACACGCTGAGCGCAAACTGGCAGGAAATCGCCTGGCACGAATTCTCCCATGTCATCACCTTGCAGATGACCGGCAATCGCATCCCGCGATGGCTGTCGGAAGGCATTTCGGTATGGGAAGAACAGGAAGGCCGACCCTATTGGGGGCGCCGGCAGGGGCTCGACCTCGTGCGAGCGGCCCAGGAAAACAAATACGTGCCGATCGCGGAGCTGAACGCGGCCTTCAGCGGGGCGAACAGCAGCGCCGACCTCGGCTTCGCCTATTTCCAGTCCTATCTCGTTGTTGACTACATCGAGCAGACTTTCGGTTTCGAAAAATTGCGCGAACTGGTACTGCAATACGGTCTCATCAAGGAAGACAGCGTGCGTTTCCGCGAAGTGTTCGACATGTCGATGAATCAGTTCGACGCAGGCTTTCGCAACTGGATCGAACGACGCGTGTCCGAGATCGATGTTTATGTGCACCAGGAAGACTTGCCGGACGAAGGTGCGGGTCATGGCCACGGTATCCGCGAAAATTCCAGCGCGATACTGTCCGAGTTGTACAACAATGCTTCGCTGAAACAGTACATGCGCACGCGGCTGGAGCAGAATCCGCGCGATTTCATGGCGCACCTGCAACTCGGTATCGTATTGTTCAAGGAGGAAAGTTTTCTTGAAGCCAGGGAGGCGCTCACGGCCGCCCACGAACTGTTGCCGAAATATTCAGGCTATCCGAGTCCGGCGCTGGTGATGTCCCAGATTCACGAGCGCGAAGGTAATCGCCAGGAACAGCACAGATGGCTTGAGATTCTGCTCGACAATCTCCAGCACGACGACCAGTCCGCACTGACCCTGGCCGAGGCCGCGCTGGAGTCGGCGGATTTCGAACGCGCTGAATATTATATCGACCGGGCACTCCAGGTGGATCCGTACGAAAGCGATGTGCACGCCCTGCGCGCCCGCCTGGCGGACATGACCGGAGATTCCTCACTGGCGGTAACCGAGTACGAGATTCTGCTGGAGATCGAGATTTCCGATCCCGTGGAAGCCAGGACCAGCCTGGCTGAAGCTTATATGCGCAACGGTCAGCCCGACGCGGCAAAGCAGCAGACTCTGCGGGCGCTGGAGACCGCGCCGAGTTTCTTGCGAGCGCAGCAGGTCCTGTTGCAATCGCTCGAAGGAAGCTCCGCCAGTGTCGAGAATTAAGGGGAGGCCCTTTGCGTATTTTTGACGGTTTGAGGGCGAGGCATGCCTCGCCCCTACGCAGAGGCAGATTTTCCTGTAGGGGCGAGGCATGCCTCGCCCGCGCCGGGGTTCGGGAATCACTACTAATTCTGGTACTGCCGGTGCTGCTCACGCTGGCATCGACATACGCCCACTCCCAGCAATTGCGTTTCGAGGATCTCGAGGATCTTTCGGTCTACGGCGAAGACATTACCGAGTTCACCTGGGTGCGCGGACAATACACCAATCATGGGGGAGCAGGTTTCTCCTATCGCCGCCGCGGTGGCTGGTGGGATACTGACTACCCCGATTCCGACGAGAATTTCCTGCGCGGTGTGCAACGCTATACCAATATCGACACAAATCCCCGCAATCATACCTATCTGCAATTGACCGACCCGCGAATCTTCGAACATATCTTCCTCTACATGAACTGGAAGCGGGTTCCGATCGGTTCGAGTTACAGCGGTCCGAATTTCACCGCAGAGGAAATCGAGGCCTTGCGCGAATTCATGTTCCGGGGCGGATTCGTCATGGTCGACGACTTCTGGGGCCAGCCGCACCTGGATGATATGTACATGGAAATCGGCAAGATTTTCCCCGACAGGGAAATCGTCAAACTGGACACAAGCCACGAAATTTTCCATACATTCTTCGATATCAACGAGTTGGCCCAGGTGCCCGGGCGCATGGTGACCTGGGATTTCGGCGGCTACATGAATCTCGATGATCCGAGTTACCCGCCGGAGGTTTACGCGGTGCTCGACGACGATGGCCGTGTCATGATGCTGGCCAATTACAACACAGACCTCGGCGATGGCTGGGAACACACATTTTATGCGGGTTATCCGACCCGCTACACGAATGAGGCCTACAAGATAGGGATAAACTTCCTGATCTACGCGTTCAGTCATTAGTAAAACAATCACTTTGCATTCAATTTAATTTCAAAAAACGGGAATCAAGGCATGTCAGAAGCAGAAGCGGTGGTATTGGAAAGTCAGGACGATCTGAGCCTGGTCAAGCGCATGCAGGAAGGCAGGGAACAAATTGTCGAGGAAATCCGCAAGGTCATCATCGGCCAGCACGAGATTGTCGACGAGTTGCTGATCGCCCTGTTTGCCGGAGGACATTGTCTGGTTACCGGAGTGCCGGGTCTGGCCAAGACACTGTTGATCAAGACCGTAGCCGACATCCTGCAGGTCAAGTTCAGCCGCATTCAGTTCACTCCTGACCTGATGCCGGCTGACGTGGTCGGTTCCGAAGTCGTGGAAGAAACAGACGGTCATCGCAGCCTGAAATTCGTTCCAGGGCCGATCTTCACCAACATCCTGCTAGCGGATGAGATCAACCGGACGCCGCCGAAGACCCAATCGGCCCTGCTCGAAGCAATGGAGGAAAAGCAGGTAACCGCGGCCGGCAAGACCCATCCCATGGAGGCGCCATTCTTCGTGCTCGCGACCCAGAATCCGATCGAACTCGAAGGCACTTATCCACTGCCGGAAGCCCAGCTCGACCGTTTCATGTTCAAGATCGAACTCGATTACCTGTCGGAATCGGACGAGGTGGAGGTAGTCACCACGACGACCCAGACCTACGACAATCCGCTGGCGCATCCGCTCGGCGGGCAGGACATACTGGATTTTCAGCGCATTGCGCGGCAGGTTCCGGCGGCGGAGGCCGTCATCCGCTACGCCGTGCGCCTGGTGCATGCCTCGCGGCCGCAATCCGAGACCTCGCCGCAATTCATCAGGGACTGGGTCAGTTGGGGCGGAGGCATCCGCGCCTCGCAGAACCTGATCCTGGCAGGCAAAGTGCGGGCCCTGCTCTCTGGTCGATTCAACGTCTCCTATGGCGATGTACGCGCATTGGCGCATTCGATATTGCGGCACCGGATTCTGCTCAACTTCCATGCCGAAGCGGAACGAGTGACCACCGACAAGGTCATTTCCATGTTACTGGACGCCGTGCCCGCCCCAGCCGCGGATCTCGAGGACTAGATCCGATGTCGGAATCCCTCAACTTTCTTGACCCGTCCGTTCTGGCGGGACTTTCCAACCTGGAAATGCGCGCCCGGGTGGCCGTGGAGGGCTTCCTGTCCGGTCTGCACAAGAGCCCCGACCGGGGTTTCAGCGTCGAGTTCAACGATTATCGCCATTACTATCCCGGCGACGACATGCGCCACGTCGACTGGCGGCTCTACGCGCGCAGCGACAAATTCTACGTCAAGCAATATGAGGACGAGACCAATGTGCGCTGCGTCATCCTGCTCGATTCGAGCGCTTCCATGGCGTACGGCACGGGCTCGTTCACCAAGTTGCAGTACGGCGTCACCCTGGCCTCGGCACTGTCCTATTTCATCATGCGCCAGCGCGACGCCGTGGGGCTGATCGTCTTTGACGAGGAAATCCGCGAATTCATCCCCCCTAAGTGCCGGCAGATGCACCTGATGCGCATCCTGCGCTCCCTGGCCAGGGTGGAGAACGGCGCCGGAACCGATGTCGTCAAGCCGCTTACCGACCTGGCGATGTCGCTGCACAAGAAAAGTTTCGTGATTCTCATCACCGACATGCTCGATGACGAGGAGCGCGTGATCCGCACCTTGCAAAATCTGCGCGCCATGGGCCACGACGTGATCGCGTTCCAGATCATGGATCATGCCGAACTTGAGTTTCCCTTTACCGAGGCGACCGAGTTCATCGACATGGAAAACAGCGAAAGCTTCATTACCTCGCCGGTCGCGATCCGCAAATCCTATTTGCAGCACGTGAACGAGTTTCTGGAATTTTGCCGCAGGAAATGCCAGGGCAGCGGCGTCGACTATTGCCTGATGGATACCGCCCAGCCGCTCGATCAAGCCTTGTCGGCCTATATGCTGCGCCGATCGAGGAGCTTTTGATGGTTTTCCTCACGCCCCTTTTCCTGCTTGGATTGTTCGCCGTGGCGGTGCCCGTGGCGATCCATCTCATCCGCAGGGAAAAACCGCCGAAGATGATGTTCAGCACGGTGCGTTTTCTCAAGAAGACCTCGCGTAAACTCGTGTTGTTTCAACATTTGCAGCAATTGCTGCTGCTGGCCTTGCGCGCCGGCCTAATTGCGCTGCTCGTGTTTGCCTTTGCGCGCCCGCTTATCAATCAGTCGGTGGCCCGGCTGCTCGATTCCGACCCGCAATCGGCGGTGCTACTGCTCGACGTATCCATGAGCATGCGTTACGAGGATGTTTTCGAGGATGGCAAGGAGGAGGCGCTCGACCTGCTCGATGACTTCGATGCGGGTGATGAAGTGGCGCTTGTCACCTTCGACGAGAGCGTGGGCATGGTGCGCGAATTCAATACCGATCTCGACAGCGTGCGCGCGCTGTTGCGGGAAGTGGAACCAGGCTATGGCGCGACGGATTTCATGCCGGCGTTGCGGTTGGCCAATCAATTGCTGGAGTCTTCGCGCTTCGAGAATCGCGCGCTGTATCTGATTTCCGATTTCCAGGAAGCAGGAATGGCCGGCGTCGAGGAAAACTGGAAACTGGCGCCCGGCATCCGCTTCTCCGGCATCGATGTCGGAGTGTCCGAATCGGTCAATCTGACGCTTACCGACGTACGCTCTCCCGAGCAATTGCTCGAGGACGAACTGGAGCAGCAGATTCTTGCCCGGGTTCGCTCCACGGGCTCGCTGTTCCGTGAACGCGCGGACCTGAGCCTGTTCATTGATGGGCAGGTCGTCGACAGTCAGTCGGTGGCCCTTGATGATCGTTCCGAACGCGTGGTGAGTTTTAACGCCAGCTTTCCCGAACAGGGCAGCCATATCGGCCGCATCGAACTCGTCGGAGACGACTTCCATCCCGACAATTCCTGGTATTTCACCGTCGATGTGCTGCCCGGCATCCGCATACTGCTCGTCAACGGTGAAGCTTCGAATCAATGGTTCGACGACGAGGGTCACTGGTTCGCTCTAGCGGTCGGCGGTTCAGCCGGGTCGCCTTTCCGCGTGCAGGCGCTCGAGCCGGCCGAATTGAGCGCCGCCGCGCTCGCGCAGAACGATGTGGCGGTTTTGCTCAACGTCGGCGCGCTCGATGACGGGCAGGCTGGTGATCTTTCCGATTATGTGCGCGGCGGCGGCGCCTTGTTGATTGCCCCCGGGGATCAGATCGACCCGGAGACATTCAATCGGCAATTCGCGGAAATCAGCCCCGCCTCGCTGGCGCGTCCCGACCCGGCGGAAGCCTCGGACTATCTGGTCATCGCCGATTTCGACAGGCGCCATCCCGTATTCCGTTCGCTCGACACCGACTGGTCGGCGCGATTCCAGGATCACTGGCAGCTCGCGGCCAATGCCGATGCCGACGTGCTGATGCAATTCGACAATGCCATGCCGGCGCTGGTTGAGCAGGAATTCGGCGAAGGCAAGGTATTGCTGTTCGCCTCAAGCATGGACCTCGAGTGGAACAACCTGCCGCTGCAAGGCCTGTTCCTGCCGTTCGTGCATGAAACCCTGCGCCACCTGGTCCAGCCCGAGGCGAAGCAGCGCTCCTATCAGGTCGGTGACCGCTTTTCCGTTGATCTGAATGGCTCAGGCGCCGTGACCGCGGTGCTGGGCCCCGACGGTGAAGCGCTGAATTTCGGCAATGGAAATTTCGTCGTCGAAGCCGATACGCCGGGCATCATCCAGGCGCAGGTCGATGGCGTTGCACAGAACTTTGCGGTAAACACCGCGGCCGGTGAATCAGCGCTGGCGCGCATCGCGGCCTCGACCTTGACCGACGCCATTATCAACCCGGATACCGATGTCGTGCGATCCAGAGAAGTACAGATGGCGGAACTGGTCGAGGAACTGGAGCGGCCGCAGCGCATCTGGTGGTGGATTCTGGGGCTGGTGATGCTGCTTTTGTTGGCGGAATCGACTTTGGCCAATCGAACCTATCGATAGCACCAAAATGGTGCAATTTAATTCCATTCCCGTTAAAACAATAAGTTACGAAAAATTTTGTCATATATTTGTCATATAATTGAAAAATATCGCCGAATTTCCTTGATTTAGACCACCAAGTGAGCAATATTCCGGGCAAGACCTTTTCCATCGGAGGTCCTTGTCATGCTCCGCACACGCCACTGGAAAACATTCACGTCCAGTACTGTTGCGGCAGGTTGGCTGGCAATCGCCGCGACAGCATTTTTCTCATCTGCAAGTCTTGCCCAGACTTCGCAGTCGAGTAGCAGCCATATTCATAATGCCGCCCATGTGGACGGCATGTTGTTGCGTGCGCATTTTCTGCAGGAACAGTCGTACCATGACGAGGCAATTTCCGTATTGCAGGATGCGTTGCAAACCACCCGCATGACCCTGGGCCTGTATCACGAGAACCAATTCGAAATACTCGACAGCCTGATCGCAAGCGAGGTAGCAAGAGAGAACTGGCATCGAGTGGACGATCTGAATGCTTTGCTGGCGCATCTGTACGGCAGTCTTTATGCCGGCGATTCCGAAAAGCTGGAACAGGGACTGCAAAAGGTCACGAGGTGGCACGTCGACGCTTTGCGATACAACCTTGACGACCGCACGGTTCCCCACTTGCGTGAAGCCCGAAAATTGTTCAAGACGCGATTGCAACTTGCCCGGCAGGCGGATGTCCCGGATGTCCGCAAGATCGAACGATTGCAGGAAGGCATTCGCATTGCCGAAACGCACTTGATCATGCAGTCCGACGACCACATGGACGAATTGCGCAAGCAGCAGGCATTGCACAGAGCCTGGCTGCTTTCAAGTCTGGATTGAGTCGGAGGAAAGTTAAAGGGCGCTGAAGGGAAGCGTCGCAAGTAATTCCATTCGTTTAGGGGGAACGATAAAGAAAGTAAACTCGCGAGCCCCACCTCCAGCTATCCATACGCTGAATACGGGGGGGCGTACAGCGCACGAACTACAAATGATCTTAGCACGAGGTCGGCGGGAATCCCTCCCGGTAACAATTTATCACAATAAGCAATGTTGACTGGCAGAAACGGCCGCGGGCGCCCGCTCAGGGGCTCTGCACGGGAATGATGCCGAGTTTCCGCGCGCGCCGCTTCCAGTTCCTGCGCGCCAGCGCCTGCATGTCTTCGGTATCGTCGGATTCGTCCACGATCTCGAGCCCGAGCAGCGTTTCGATGATGTCCTCCATGGTCAAAATACCTTCCATGGCGCCGAACTCGTCCACTACGACGGCCATGTGTTCTTTCTTGGCGATGAACGTGTCGAGCAGATCAGGCACGGTGGCGGACTTGTGTACGGCTATGATGTCCCTGCGCAGGTCCTTGAGCACCATGTCGTTATGCTCGTCCACGAGATTGAGCAGCACTTCGTCCTTGAGCACATAGCCGGTAACGTTATCGTTCTTGCCCTGGTAAACCGGAATGCGCGAGAAGGGCAGCTCTTCGTGACTCTTGTGGAAATCCCTCAGTTTCATGTCTTCGCCTGCCGCCACCACGACGATGCGCGGTGTCATCACGTCGGCTGCCTGGATGCCGCGAAAGGCGAGCAGGTTATGGATGATCGTGCGTTCGCTTTCTTCCAGCACGCCGGATTCGGTCCCGATGTCGGTCATAACCGCCAGTTCGGTCCGGCTCAGCACCGCCCGGTCCTTGTCATTCTTCAGTTTGCTCGTGATGAACTGGCTCAGCCAGACCAGGGGCCATAGCACGATGAGCATGACCTTGAGCGTCCGCGTCGCCACGGGCGCGAGCGCTTCCCAGTTGTTCGCGCCGATAGTTTTGGGAATGACTTCCGAGAAGATCAGTATCGCCAGAGTCATGATTACCGCGACGACGGCTTCCCAGTTAGTCGGGATGCCGAAGCCGAACAATACGAGTTCCGAGGCGGGAAAAAGCTTGGTCGCCTGGGCGCCGACGCCTATCGCCCCAACGGTGTGGGCGATGGTGTTCAAGGTAAGGATCGCCGCCAGCGGACGATCGATGTCTTCCTTGAACGCAGCCAGATCCCCGGCTGCGCGAGAGCCCTGCTTTTCGAGAATACCGACATAGGTCGGCGTGACGCTGAGCAGTACCGCTTCCAGGATGGAGCAAAGAAACGAGAAGCAGAGGCTGATGAAAAAGAAGGCGAGCAGGAGGCCCATGAATGCTACCGCGATGTCCCTGTAATGATTCTCACATAGTCCCGCGAGGGCTTACAAGCCGTTGTGCGGGTTCAGCATGTAGGGGCGAGGCATGCCTCGCCCGCGGGTATTGCACGGTTTCGGGGCCGTTCGCGGGCGAGGCATGCGGTATTTGAACCTGCACAGCAGTTGGGTTGGCGATCGGCTTTCGGCTCAGGAGCTGTAGCGGAGTCTGCGCGGCAGGATCAGGCGCATCAGGCCATTCCACGAGTTGCGCAAACTTTCGGGCAGGGCGAGCATGGCCGGAGTGACGATCAGGGTCAGGACGGTCGCGAATGAAAGTCCGAACACGATGGCGGACGCCAGAGCGACCCATTGCGAAGTGATCGGACCGCCGACTTCGATCTCGGCGCCGATGAGATCAACGGAAACGTGCATGGCCAGGGGCAGCAGGCCGAATCCGGTGGTGAAAGTCGTCAGGAACACGGGCCGCAGGCGTTGCACTCCGGTATGCACGATCACCTCGCGCAGGCTCCATTCCGGATGGCCCCGGCGCAATACGTTGAAGGTATCGATCAGCACGATATTGTTGTTGACGATGATGCCCGCCAGCGCGACGATGCCGATGCCCGTCAGAATCACGCTGAAAGTCTGGCCGGTAATCAGCAGCCCGAGCAATACCCCGGAAGTAGACAGCAGGATCGATGAAAGGATCAGCAGGGACTGATAGAAACTGTTGAACTGGGTAATCAGCAGAATCGCCATCAACGCCATCGCCAGGGAGAAGGCCTGGGTCAGGAAGGCAGCAGATTCGGCCTGCTCTTCATTGGCGCCCCGGAACTGGTAGTCCACTCCCGCCACGGTCGGATTGTCCGCAAGCCAGGCCTCGAGTTCCTGCACCTTGTTGTCCGCCACGATCCCCGGAGCGGGATTGGCGCGCACATAAACCACGCGATTGCCGTTCACTCGCTGGATCGAACTGACTTTTGGCTTGGGTTCGCGAGTAATGAAACTGCTGACGGGCACCGGCCCGTTTACCGTGGCGATACGGATGGAGTCAATCTGGTCAAGCCCCCGGTATTCCTGCGGATAACGCAGACGGATATCGACTTCCTCTTCGCTATCGTCAGGACGATACACGCCCATGAAAACGCCGTTGGTCATCATCTGGATGGCGGAACCGATTTCCGCCATGCTGGCGCCCATGATGGCCGCCTGGGCGCGATCCACGGTAATTTCCCATTCGATTCCAGGCACCGGCGCGGTGTCGTCGATGTCGATCAGGCCGGTCATGACATTTTCCATGTAAGTGCGAACGCGCCGAGCTTCCAGGAACAGCAGGTCAAGGTTTTCGCCGGAGAATTCGAGCTGGATTTCCTTGCCAACAGGTGGGCCATTTTCGATCGGCACGACTTCGGCGCGGGCGCCGGGCAAATTGGTAATCGCCTCACGATAGAGACTTTCCAGCTCGATGCCGTTAACGTCACGGTCCCTGCGGTCGGTCATCTCGATATAGATCGAGCCGATGAGATCGGAAGCGGTCTGCTGTGAGCCTCCCAATTGCATACCGGCGCCGGACTGGGTGACGATACCCTTGAAATACCCGACCTCGCGAAGCCGGTCTTCGACTTCGAGCATGATGTCGCGTAATTCCGCCGGCGAGTAATTGCCCCGGGCAAATACCTGTACCGTGGTCTGGTTTGGCTCGGTCTCGGTGAAAAACTCCACGCCCCGGCCGAAGTTGAGGTAGGAACCCACGATGGTAAACAGCGTAACGATGCTGATGACGAATACGGTGGCCGGGAAGCGTACGGCCAAGCCGAGCAGTTTCGCGTACAGGGCGGTGACGCCACCGGTCTCGCTCGGGTCGCCCGACTCCAGCGCGCGCAGGTACTTCTTGTCGGCGTCACTCGATCTTCCTATCAGGGCGCCGATAGCCGGCGCGAACAGCAAGGCGTAAAACAGCGAGCCGATCAGAACGGCAAATACGGTGATCGGCAGATAACTCATGAACTGGCCTGAAACGCCCGGCCAGAACATGATCGGCAGAAAAGCCGCCAGCGTCGTTGCCGTCGATGCCGTAATCGGCCAGAACATGCGTTCCACCGCGGCCTTGTAGGCTTCCCTGCTGGTCAGGCCTTCCGCCATCTTGCGGTCGGCAAACTCCACGAGCACGATTGCGCCGTCAATCAGCATGCCGAGCCCGAGCAGCAGGCCGAAGATCACCATGAAATTGTAGGTAAATCCCATCAACGTGATGATGATGAACGCAAAAAAGAACGAGAACGGCACCGCCAGGGTCACCAGCAGACCGGAACGGACGCCTACCGCGGCAATCACGACGATCAGAACGAGCGCCATGGCCGTTGCCATGTTGCCTTGCAGACCCATGTTCTGCTCGATCACCATCGGCGCGGTATTGTTGATATAGGCAACCGTAACCGCCGGCGGCAACTGGGGCCGGATTTCTTCGACCACCTCGTCGATCGCTGCCATCGCCTCGACCAGGTTCGCCCCCTTGCGTTTCATTACGTTGAGCGAAATCGACTGCGAACCGTTGGCGTAAGAGAAGCGGGTGGCGTCCTTGAATGTACGCCGTACGCTGGCAACATCGCCCACGGTAAGCACGCCGAGATCATTGGATACCAGCGGCAGGTCGAACAGATCGTTCGGGTCCTCGATCAGGCCCGGCACCTTGATCGAGAAACTGCCACTGCCGGTATCGACCTGCCCCGCCGGGATCAGGCGGTTGTTGCCGAGTACTGCCTGGCCGATGATCGTGCTGGGAAAACCGTAGGTCTCCAGCTTGTTCGGGTCGATGATGGCTTCCATCAATTCTTCCCGATTGCCGACCATCTGGGCTTCCAGCACTTCGGGCAGAATTTCGATGCGGCTCTGCAATTCCTCGGCGATGCGCAACAGCGTCCGTTCGGGAACGCCGTCGCCGGTAATGACGATGTTCACCGCCGGCACGCCGGCCGCGGACACTTCCTGGATGATCGGTTCTTCGGTATCCGGCGGAAACCAGACCTTGGCGCGGTCGATGGCCTCGCGCAGTTCGTTGAGCGCGGCCTGTGAATCCATGTCGATGTCGAACTCGGCCACGACGGTAGCCGCGTTCTCGCTTGAGAACGTGGTGTACTCGGTGATGCCGTCGAGCGCCTTGAGTTCGACTTCCACCGGCTTTGCAATCAGACGTTCGGAGTCTTCCGGCGAAATGCCTTCGTGTATGACCGTGGTGACGATGATCGGAACCTGTACATCCGGGTTCAATTCCACGGGAATCGCCAGATAGCAGGCGAAGCCAGTGAGCATGATCGCCGCGAACGCGGTCATCGTGGTGCGCGATCTGGCGACGGCTGCATCGATGTATTTCATGATTCCGTTCCGCTTGCGCTCAGGGCCGGGTGACTGCGGTGGTGACGGTCTGGCCCGGAAAGACGATCTCCTGGCCGACGGTGATCAGGTTCGCTTCACCGTCAAGGCCGGTCACCCATACGCCCGGATTGAGCAAGTCGGTGTTATCGCCGACGATTTCCACAACGCGGAATTCGACGATATCGCGGTCGTTGATGATCTTGACCCCGAGCAGGCCGGAATCGTCAAGGGTCAGGGCTGATGGGGGAATCATGTGGGCGCTGATGCGCGAGGCGCTGACCTGCATTTCGGTGGTAATTCCTGAACGTATCGCGAGTTGGCCGGGATCGACTTCCACTTCGATGCGATAACTGCGGGCGGACGGGTCCGCCGAGCGCGCCAGATAGATGACCTGACCGGTGATGATTTCGCCGCTGACGAGTTCGCCGCTGACTTCAGCGCCAATCTCGATGCGGCCCACATCCTGTTCCGGAACGAGTCCGACGAGCAGCATGGGATCGTCGTCGAGCACCGCGGCGCAAACGGTGCCGACATTGAGCAGATCGCCGATCTCGACCGTGCGCGTCTCGACGATGCCGTCGAAAGGCGCGACGATCCTGATTTTTTCGAGCGCGAGTTCCGCCCGTGCGACCGCGGCTTTGGCGGACTCGAGCGCGGCCCGGTATTGCGCTACCGCGACGTCCGATTGCAGATCGCGGCGCTGCAGGTCGAGCGCGGCCTCGTATTCGAACTCGGCCTGCTCGCGGCGGGCGACCGCCTCTTCGAGGTCGGTTTGCCGCGTGTCGACGGCGATTTCGCACAAGACATCGCCTTCGTTGACCCGCGCGCCGCGGGGAACGGGATTGCTGACGATGCGGCCGGCCTGTTCGGCGCGAACCTCGACGATACGATAGGCCTCGGTACGCCCGCGCACGCGTACCGTCGATGTATATACCTGGGACGAAATGCGGTTGGCGCGAACGAAGGCGACATCGGTTGCGTCTCCGGCCGGCGCGTTTTCGGCCAGGGCCACGATCGGCGTAACCGCCGCCGCGCCGGCCAGTTCGTCTTCGTCGACGCTTTCAGCCGGGCGCGGAACGAACAGCCAGACACAGAGGGCGAGCAGTAACAGGACCGCCACGATCTGTTGTTTCTTCACTAAAGCCTCTCTCGCGGAATCCTGGCCGCGCCGCCTGGCGCCGGTATTTTTCCGATCTTGATGGGGACGTTGCCGGCAGGAAAATAGTTACGCGTCAGCCGGTCGGCGCCACTGGAATCTTCCCAAGGCGGAAGTGTAACCTATTGCCCGCCGCGACAAGCTAAACCCATTGCATATGAGTTGTTACGTATTGTAACCATCGTGGGATCACATGCCAATTCGTTTCTTGCCGGGCACGGAAGAATTGCAAAAAGCCTGCCCGAACACTTTTATGCGCATAAAAGTGTGCAAAAACCGCATTTTTATGTCCATAAAAGTGTAAAACAAGCCATTTTCACCTGGGCATTTAGTGGGTAGGCTTTCTGTCGTCAGGGCGTAAAAAATGCATTTCCCGAATCAAAAAGTATCCGGAATTCCTCGTCCGGAGTGCATGACGGCTCGATAGCGCAAGTCGCGGCAAGGACGAGCGGTGGAATTCCGTATATCATCCGGCGCGAGTGAACGCTGGTGTCAGTGAGGGCAGGGGACTGGACTATGAAAAACCTGCAAGACAAAGCCGCCATCGTGACCGGGTCGAGCAGCGGAGTCGGGGCGGCTACGGCGAAGCTGCTGGCCTCGCTAGGCTGCAATGTGCTGGTGAACTACAACTCGAATCGGGACGGCGGGGAGGCAGTGGCGGGGGAATGCCGCGCCGCCGGAGTGGACGCTCTGGTTTTCGGTGGCTCGGTGGCTGATGACGCGGTTTGCGTGGCAATGGCCGAGGAGGCGTGCGAGCGCTGGGGGCGGATCGATATACTCGTCAACAATGCGGGCACGACCAAATTTGTCGCCCACGACGATCTCGATGGCCTTGACGGCGAGGATTTCCAGAACATATATGGTGTCAATCTGATCGGTCCTTACCAGATGATCCGAGCAGCCAGACCTGCGATGGAGTCGCAGGAGGAGGGCGGTAACGTCGTCAATGTGGCCTCGACCGCCGGCATTGACGGCATCGGCAGCAGCATCGCTTACGCCGCTTCCAAGGGCGCACTCGTGACCATGGGCCTGTCGCTGGCCCGTGCGCTTGGGCCGAAGATTCGCGTCAACACGGTTTGTCCTGGCTTCATCCAGGGAGAATGGCTGCGCAAGGGATTAGGCGACAAGGCTTATGAGGCAACGCTCGACCGGCAACTGAAGAATACACCGCTCCACCGAACCGCGACCGCGGAATCCGTCGCAGAAGCAATTCTTCAATTCATTACCGGCTCGCCGGCGATCACCGGCCAGACCCTGATCGTGGACGGCGGACTTCATCTGACCCGGGCAAGCCTGGTCCGGCGTTGATCTTACGGGTATGACTCGTCTGTCGTTTGAACCTCACACGTCGAATTTCACGCCCTGGGCCAGCGGCAGCGCGGTCGAGTAGTTCACCGTGCTGGTCTGGCGGCGCATGTATCCTTGCCATGCGTCCGAGCCCGATTCGCGGCCGCCGCCGGTTTCTTTCTCGCCGCCGAAAGCGCCGCCGATTTCCGCCCCGGACGGGCCGATGTTGACATTGGCGATGCCGCAATCGGAGCCGGTGGCGGACAGGAAGGTCTCGGCTTCGCGCACGTCGAGCGTGAAAATGCAGGAGGAAAGTCCCTGGGGCACATCGTTATGTATGGCGATTGCCTCATCGAGGGTCTCGTACTCCATGACGTAGAGGATCGGCGCAAAGGTTTCGGTTCGCACTATTTCGGTCTGCGCCGGCATTTCGACAATGGCCGGGCTCACATAGGCGCCGCCGGCAGGCACGCCGGCGCTTACCGTCTCGCCGCCGATCACCTTGCCGCCTTCGCCGCGGGCCCTGGCGAGGGCCGCCATCATGCTGTCCCGGGCCCGCTCATCGATCAGCGGGCCGACCAGTACGCCCGCATCTCGCGGGTCGCCTACCTTCAGCCCTGAATATGCCTTCGCGACCTGAGCGACAAGTTCGTCCTTGATCGATCGGTGTACGATCAGCCGCCGCAGCGAAGTGCAACGTTGCCCCGCGGTTCCCACGGCCGAAAAGACGATCGCGCGCACGGCCAGGGCGAGATCGGCGGACGGGGCGACGATCATTGCGTTGTTGCCGCCGAGTTCGAGAATCGGCCGGCCGAATCGAGACAGAACTTTCCGCCCGACCACTGCGCCCATGCGGGTCGAGCCGGTTGCCGAAATGATCGGCACGTCCCGGGACGCCACCAGCGCGTCGCCGACTTTCGCATCGCCGATGACAAGTTGCGCCAGCCCCTCGGGGGCGTCGCTGCCGAATCTCTCGATCGCACGCCGCAGAATTTTCATCGTCGCCATCGCGGTCAAGGGCGCATTTTCCGATGGTTTCCAGATTATGGGATTGCCGCAAACCAGCGCCAGCGCGGCATTCCAGGACCATACCGCTACCGGAAAATTGAATGCCGTGATGACGCCGCAGGGCCCGAGCGGATGCCAGCTTTCGGTCATCCTGTGGCCGGGGCGTTCGGAAGCGATGGATTTGCCGTACAACTGGCGGGAAAGGCCGACGGCGAAGTCGCAGATGTCGATCATTTCCTGCACTTCGCCAAGACCCTCGGAAATGATCTTGCCGGCTTCAAGCGTGACTACCGCGCCCAGCCGTTCCTTGCCGACGCGCAATTCCTCGCCGAGCAGGCGCACGAGTTCGCCGCGCCGGGGCGCGGGAACCTCGCGCCAAGCCAGAAAAGCGCTTCGGGCGCTGGCAGTGATCGCCGGAATTTTGGCAGGTTCTGTTTCCCGTACGCGGGCAACCTCGGCGCCGTCGATGGGCGATCGCACGGCCAGCGCGCCGCCGGTCAATTCAGCGGCTCCTAGGCCCGCGGCAGCGAGAATTTGTTCGTGAGTCATGGCATTCCTCCAACCAGATTCTGCGACTACGCTTCGCTTCGCGCAGAATGACAGTGACTATAAGTTGCGGTTCAGGCAACAACTCAGCGCTGAACCGGCCGCTTCTGGAGTTTACGCTGCAAGGTGCGGCGATGCATGTTGAGCTGCCTGGCGGTGGCGGAGATGTTGCCGTTGTTTTGTTCGAGTACTTTCTGGATATGTTCCCATTCGAGCCTGCGCACCGACATTGGATGCAATTCGGCGTCCGCGTCCGGCTCCGAATCGGTCAGCAAGGCGGTGAGGATCTCGTCGGTGTCCGCCGGTTTCGCCAGATAATTGTCGGCGCCGAGCTTGATCGCCCGCACCGCCGTGGCGATGCTGGCGTAACCGGTCAACATGAGAATTCGCATTGCGGGATTGCGTTCGCGCAGGGGCAATATGAGATCCAGCGAAGTGCAATTGCCCAGATTCAGATCGAGCACCGCATATTCGAACTCCTCGCCCTCCACGAGCTTTTGCGCCAGTTCGAATTCTCCGGCGTGAAGCACGGCATAGCCCCGGCGTTCCAGCGCCCGGCTCGCGGCCCAGGCAAAGGCTTCGTCGTCTTCCACGAATAGCAACTTGCCTTCGCTGAAGTTCATGAATCCGCTTCGCTCTTCAACGGCAAACGAATCATTGTCTTTGCGCCGCCTGCCTGCCGGTTGAACATCTCGATACTGCCCCCCGCCCGGCGCAATGCTGCATTGGCGAGGAAAATGCCGAGTCCCATGCTGTCCTTGCGCCGGGAAACGAACGGCTCACCTATCCGCTCAAGCACTTCATCCGGTATTCCCGGGCCGTCGTCGGCGACGCTGATCAGCAACATTCGCGTGTTTTCCGGGTCCACGGCATATTCGACATTCACGGCCTTCCGCGCCGCCTTGATGCCGTTCTCGATGATATTGATCACCGCATGACGCAGGCTCGGTTCGACGTCGAAGGGCGTTTCCGCTTCCGCCGTCAATCTGAATTCGACTTTTGCCGCGGGATGCACATTGAGGATGTAGTCCTGGATATCCGCCGCGAACCTCGCGAGAGTGACCTGTTCCCGGGCGCTGGGGTCATCCTTGTGGTAGTAGCGGATAAGCTGATTTATCGAATGCTTGCAGCGGCTGACCTGTTCGCGCAACAGGCCGATTTCCTGTTTGACGGATTCTCCTTCCAGCTCTTCCTGATCGATTTCATCCAGATCGTTCAGGATGACAGACATGGTGGAAAGCGGCGTGCCGAGCGCATGGGCGGTGCCTGCCGCCAGCGTGCCGATGGCGACGAGCTGTTCGTTGCGCAATTCATTCTCGCGCGCTTCGGCGAGATGGTGCTCGCGATCACGCACGGCGATAGCCATGGCGCTGATGAAAACGGTAATGAGGATCGCGCTGACGACGAAAATCACCCACATGCCGACGAGGTGTAGCTCAAACATGTCCTGGGCGTTTCCGCTCATGCCGGGCATGTTCTGTTCCGCCGAGAGATCGAGCAGCAGGAAGAACGTGTAGACAAGGATGCTGCCGACGGCAAATGAATTCGCGAATCCGCGCGGCAACAAAGTGGCGGTAACGGCGAGCAGCACGAGCAGATAGGAAATCAGCGGATTGCCGACGCCGCCGGTATTGAGCAGGAGCAAAACCAGGAAGACCACGTCTACGAGAATGTGCAGGAACAATTCTGTGTTGCCGATGGGCCGGCTCAGGTTCAGACGCCAGTATCCGAGCAGGATGGAAACGACGATGGCGGCGACGAGGCCGGCGATATAGGCGCCGGGAACTTGCAGCCCGAATAACAACATCAGCGCGAACAGTCCGGCGCAACTCGCCCCGGTGACGAAAGCGCGCAACAGGAGCAACCGTTGCAAACCCTGACGGGTGAGGCTGGTGTCCCCTGATTGCACGGGGATCAGCCAGGCAGCGAGTCTGTTGAGGACGAGAATTTGCCGCATGGCCGTAGTTTACATGGTCTTGTCACACCGGGTTTGACTGTAGCGGCCGATTCGAACCCGGGCGACGCATGCGTCGCCCCTACTGGGAATCCGCGATGCCTGATTGGGATGTAGGGGCGAGGAAGGCCTCGCCCACAACGGGGCGGGTGCAACTCCGGCTTTGAAAAAGGAGGCTTGCGAGCTATATTGCCCCGCCTTGTTCTGCATTGTTGGCGACTGATGACTTTTGGACTGGCCGGGGAATCCCGGGAATACCTGCAGCGTATAGTTCGGTTGCGCGGTTCGGCTTCAGACCGAGCGGAAGGATCGCTCTCGCCCCTCTATCTGCCGGCGATGGAGGAAGAAGACGATCCCGCTTTTCTGGAGTTGATCGGACGCTGGACGAAACCGGGCGCAAAGATTCTTCGTGACCCCACGGAAAAGGAACTCACGCAGGCAATTGCTGCCTGGGATTGCGTAGCGTTTGGCAGAACCTGTCACTACAAGGAACAGATGCATCTGTTGTGCCGGGCTCGCAAGCTGCTGAAAAGCGGGGGAAGACTGATTTTCGCCGGAGAGTTTCTTCGAGACGTCGAATCGATACATCCTTCCAGTCTTCCGACCGAGTTTTCGCTGTTGCAATTGTCCGAGCGGCTCGGTTTTCGGCCGCTGGAAACCATGGACTGGACGGACACGGCGCTCGAGTCGGTTGCCGCTGCACAAGCGCTGCTCGCGGATTCGGGATCGAATTCACGGTTTCCTCCCGCGGCATGGATGCGGTCTTTGCTGAGCGGTTTCAGCGGGACTTCCCGCACGGACTCCGGCGAAAAAAAACGCGAACTGGCGCGAGAACTCGATGGGCTGGCCGCGGAATTCGAAAGCGGACATCGCAGGTTCGAGTGTTTCGTTTTCGAACTCGATGCGCAGGCAGGCGGCCCCTGGAGCGAACTCGAACTCGGCGATATCGATTCTTTCGAGCCCGAGGAAGTCGCAGAGATCTTCGAGGAAAGTTTCCAGGTCAAATTCGACCCGGCCTTGTGGCGCTGGAAATACGGGGCGGGAAAGGGAACCTGTATCGTTGCCCGAACCGAATCGAATGGACCGGTAGTCGCGCATTACGGCGGCGTGGCGCGGGAGATCGATTATTTCGGCGAAGACCGGCTCGCTTTCCAGGGTTGCGACGTCATGGTCAAGCCGGAAGTGCGTCGGCAATACGGTCGCAACAGCCTGTATTTTCATATGACCGCGACCTTGTTCGAGCGCGAAATCGGCTACACCGTCGACCATGTTCTCGGCTTCGGCTTTCCCAACGAGCCCGTCATGAAAACCGCGGTCAGGCTCGGGTTGTACGGCAAGGTCGACGATTATGTCGAACTGGCGTTCGGCGATTTTCCCGGACCCGACTCGGATATCCGGGCAGAGGCGCTGCAATTGCAAAATCCGCGGCACAGGAAATCGGTCGACGAGCTATGGCGGGCCATGCGGAAGGATTTCGGCGACGGCGTGATCGGCAAGCGCCATGGTGAATATCTGGATTACCGCTATTTTCAACATCCGAACGCGGACGCGTATTTTCCCTTGCTATTGACGCGAGAGAGCGATGCCTTCGCCATCGCCGTGCTCAAGCGTCACGAGGAAAAATGGCTGCTGATGGATGCCGTAGCGCCACTCGACCGCATGAACGACGTCATCGCGGCATTGCGGCGCTGGCTTGATTCCCGTACCGATTCCCGCGGGGAATCGGGAGCGCTCCGAATGTGGCTCACCAATGCCTGGGTCGAGCGCCTCGCCTGGCAGGGCCGCGTTGAGAAGAAATTGGGGATTGAGATACCCTTTAACGCCTGGAATCCGGGCCCGGATTCCACGCTTCCCTACGGAGCATGGTGGTTGACCGCGGGGGACATGGACTTCACGTAAACCGCCTGCTCCAGCAATCGTCCGAAGGAAACGAGCACCTATGAACAGCGAGAATATTTACGAACAGTCGCTTGACAAGAATGCCGCCAATTTCGCGCATCTCACGCCGCTGAGTTTCATTGAGCGCAGCGCGAGCGTATACCCCGAGCGGACTTCGATTATTCAAGGAGACACGACATACACCTGGTCGCAGACATACGCGCGCTGTTGTCTGCTTGCCTCGGCCCTGGCCCGCATCGGCATCGGCAAGGGCGACACGGTTTCCTTCATGGGCGCCAACACCCCGGAGACTTTTGAAGCACATTTCGGCGTACCAATGACCGGCGCTGTATTGAACGCGCTCAACACGCGGCTCGACGCCAGGGCCATCGCCTTCATTCTCGGCCACGCCGAGACCAGGGTGCTGTTCACCGATCGCGAACATAGCGCCACGATCAAGGCCGCGCTGCAACTTGTCGAACATGAGATTCTCGTGATCGACATCGACGATCCATACTACGAGGGCGGCGAGTTGCTCGGTGAGCAGGACTATGAAGCCTTCATCCGGACCGGTGATCCAGACTATCGCTGCTTCCAGATCGACGACGAATGGCAGGCGATCACGCTCAATTACACCTCGGGCACGACCGGCGATCCAAAGGGTGTGGTGTTCCACCATCGCGGCGCCTACCTGAACGCCGTATCCAACGTGCTGTGCTGGAAGATGACGGCGCATCCAGTCTACCTGTGGACGCTGCCCATGTTTCATTGCAACGGCTGGTGCTTTCCCTGGAGCCTTGCGGTAGTCGCCGGGGTGAACGTCTGCCTGCGCCACGTGCGCGACGAGGCTATGTTCGAAGCCATCAAGCGCTACAATGTCACGCATTTCTGCGGCGCCCCGGTTGTGCTCAATACCCTGATCAACGCCCGTCCGGAATTGCGCCAGGGCATCGAACACAAGGTCAGCGCAATGACCGCCGGCGCCGCGCCGCCTGCAGCCGTCATCGCCGGCATGGAAAACATGGGATTCGAAGTCGTCCACGCCTACGGCCTTACCGAGACCTATGGCCCCTGCGTGGTCTGCGAGCCCCAGGAGGAGTGGGCCAAACTCGACGTTGACGGCCGCGCGGAAAAGCTCGCGCGCCAGGGCGTGCGCGCTCCCTTGCAGGATGAACTTATGGTCGCCGACCCCGAAACCATGGAACCGGCGCCGAAAGACGGCAAGACCATGGGCGAGATTTTCATGCGCGGCAACCTGGTAATGAAGGGATATCTAAAGAATCCCCGCACCACCGAAGCTTCGTTCCGGGGCGGCTGGTTCCACTCCGGCGATCTCGCGGTCTGGGACGAGGACGGCTATTGCCAGATCAAGGACCGCTCCAAGGACATCATCATCTCCGGCGGCGAAAACATCTCCTCGCTCGAACTCGAATCCCTGATGTTCCGCCACCCCAAAATTCTCGAAGCCGCCGTAGTAGCCGCGCCCGACGAAAAATGGGGCGAAGTGCCCTGCGCCTTCGTCTGCCTGAAAGACGGCGAACAAATGACCGACCAGGAATTCGTCGCCTACTGCCGAGGAGAACTGGCCGGCTTCAAGATGCCGAAAAAAGTAGTCTGGGGCCCAATCAAGAAGACCTCAACCGGCAAGGTCCAAAAATACCTCCTCCGCGAACAGGCCACGACGGCCGCCTACATCGCGAAATAGACCAGCGGGCCGAGGCTTCGATCGGGACCGCGGGCGGGAGAGCCTTTTCGCTAAATTTCGCCTCGCCATCCATGGCGAGGCGAAAATCGAATCGGCGTCGTTTTACACGTCCCTGAATCGCGCCGCCTCTACGACGCGAAAAGGCTCTCCCGCCCGCGGTCCCTTGCACCATGCGGGATTCATGGAACCGGGCTTCGATGCCAGAATGAGAGTTGCTGGTGGTGTGCAGGTTCAAATACATGCGAGACCGTAGGGGCGAGGCATGCCTCGCCCCTACATTCTGAAGGCGGGCGCGCATAGGTGGTTTACAGCAAAGGGTGCTTGGGCTAATGTCCCTTGCTGATTATCCAATCTTTGCTGATCGAGGAATTCCGATGAAAACGATGTTGACGGGAATACGCTGCCTGGGCCTGCTTACCGTAGGACTCGCGGCTGCACAAGTCGCCGCCCAGGAGCAGGTAGTGGAAACCGACACGCACCGTTTCGAGGAAGTCGCTGAAGGCGTCTGGCACGTGAGCGGGACCGGCGCCGTTCACACCATGAGCAATGCCATGGTGCTCGTCGGAGAGTTCGACACCCTTGTAGTAGACTCCCACGTCACGCCGGCTGCGGCGCGAGCGCTGATCGATTCGATCCCGGCCGTCACCGACAAGCCCGTGCGCTATCTCGTCAACAGCCACTATCACTTCGATCACGCCCACGGCAACCAGTCCTTTCCCGAAGGCGTCGAAATTATCGGTCATGAATTCACCCGCGCCAAACTGAACGGCGATATCGGCAATGTGCTGGAGGAAAACACCTTCCGCAGCTTTTCCGACCCCGTGCCGACCCTGGTAGCCCAACTCGAGGAACAGGCCGCCAACGAAAACGACCCCCGCCTGCGGGCTGAACTGGAAGAACGGCATCGAGTGCAACGCGATTACATGAATGCGATCCAGGAAGTCGTGCCCACGCCGCCGAACATCACCCTCGACCGCAAGATGACCCTGTTCCAGGTCGTTGCGGGAGGCAGCCGCGAGATCCAGCTACATCATTTCGGTCGCGCCCATACCGGCGGCGATGTTGTGATTTTCCTGCCCGAAGAACGCGTTGTTTTCACCGGCGACATGATGCTTCCGGGGCTCGCCTACATGGGCGACGGCCATGTCGACGAATGGCCGGCGGCGCTGGAAGGGCTGAAGGCCCTCGATTTCGACATCTGGCTGCCGGGACACGGCCCGGTGATGCGCAGCCGCGAGTTTATCGATAACTTCCAGGCCTATCTGCGCGACTTTTGGCCCGCGGTCGTCGAGATGTATGAAGAGGGAATCCCGGCGGAAGAGGCCGCGACCACTATCGACATGACCGCCCACGCCGACAATTTCCCCCAAATCCAGGGCCCAGGCGCCGACCCCAGGGCCATAAACCGAATCTACCAGCTGCTTGACGAGCAGTAGTTGCTGACGATATGGAGCGGGAAATCGAACGCATTGCCTCTCGGTCCGAAGCAATTCGGGAATTCTGCCGCAAGTGGAATGTAGGTGAATTGTGTCTGTACGGTTCGATCCTGCGCAGTGATTTCGGCCCCGAAAGCGACATAGACGTGCTGGTAAAGTTCGAACCCGATCATACGCCTGGACTATTGGGAATTGTACGAATGGAACAGGAAATGGCAGAAATGTTAGGACGTAAAGTAGACCTGGTGACTAGAAACGCTGTGGAAAAAAGCAGAAACCACATAAGGCGCAAAGCAATTCTCGAATCCCTGAGGGTACTATATGAAGCGTGACGACGGAGCTCTTGTTCTCGACATGCTTGATTCGGCACAAGAGGCGGTTTCTATCGCTGGTAACAAATCTCGGATTGAATTTGAAGAAGATCGGCTAAGCCAATTGTCCGTGCTTAAGCTAATTGAAATTATTGGCGAGGCGGCCAATCAGGTAGGTGATGAAACCAGAAAAGCACATCCAAATATCCCGTGGAAAGACGTTATTGATATGCGCCACCGACTGATTCATGGATATTTCGATGTAGACTATGAAATTGTGTGGAAGACAGTTATTGAAGACTTGCCTTCATTGATTGAGAATTTGAAAGCTGTCGATTCAAACAATTGAAATTTTGCATATGAGCCCAAGCCGTCGAAACACAAACTCTGGCAAATCCCTAAACACGCATGGGGATCTTCGTGTGTTGGTGGGGGAGTCGGGTTTTGGCGCGGATATTAGTAGCCAAAGAGAAGACGATCTTGATTTCCAAGCGCTAAAGGAAGCAAAAGGTCATATTGATAACGAACGAGAACGTAGGCCCGTGGTTTACGACATCGGTTGCGGCCAAGGCGCTATGGCAATCAAGTTCTTGAGAATTGGCTGTGCTGTGATAGCGTGTGACATTGAACCAATGAACAAATTGGCGAAGATTTCAGGCAATGGCTACTCGATTCAGATTGTAGAATCTGATGCTCGTCATGTTAATTGGGAAGAGTGTCCGATGCCAGACATTGTATATTCGCAACGTTTTTTGCATTTCCTTCGATTTTTTGAGGCGGTAGATCTCATCCAAACTATAGTGAATAGAAGCAAAAAATGCAGTTTATTCCTTTCTTTGTCTGGGTCAGAAAGTGAATTGGCTGTAGGATACCCAAGTACTACATTAACCAAACGTTATTTTCATCTTGCAGATAACATGAAAGAAAAGCACGGAATATATAGAAAAGTGTGCCTCTACTCTCTGGAAGATGCTCGGCAACTGGCAGTCAACTGCAAGCTGAATATCCTCCAACTTTGGTTATCTGAATTTGGCAACATTAAGATGATTGCTACCAAGTGATTTCAGCCAATATACTCGTGATTGGTTCAGCGCATCTCGACATTTTCGCTGAATTTAAAGATGTTGGCCAAGAAGTATCTGTGGACAAAATAGGAAGTCGGGTCGATTTTGATGTTGGCGGCACTGCACTCAATATTGCTGCCTGGATGCAAGAGTTAGGACACAAGGCATCTTTGTTAACAGCACTAAATAAGTCGTCATTTACCGGACGTGCCGTTTTGACTGCTATGCGAGCAGGTGGACTGTCTCGAAAGTACATAATTGATGATGAGAGATTGAGTGAAAGTGCATTCGTTGCGACTGTTAAGAACAAAGACTTGTATTCGGCTATTTCGTGTATGGGCATTGGTCAATCAACCGACAGTATTATCGCGAAGCTGGAAATAGTAGCGGCGAAATTTAGCTGGATCATTTTTGATTGCAATTTATCTGTAGAGGTAATTAGAAAAATTTCTGAAATCAGCAAAAGTCAAAATATTCCAATAGTTGGAGCGGCAACATCTGCTGTGAAGGCCTTAAACTTGCTGGCAACGCAATCAATCGGAACTCGCGCATTGTGTATGAATCGTGATGAGGCTGCTGCATTACAGAAAGCGCTCAGTATTGCGGAAGGAGTTTCGGACGAAAGTCTGAAGGAATTACAGCGTAAACTCAATACAAGAACGCTACTGGTTACTGACGGTGAGTATGGCTGGTATCTAATTGATTCTGCCGTAAATCGCAATTCAACTCCTGCTGGTGTAGTTCCCCTAACAACAATAGGAGCCGGCGATGCCGCTTGTGCAGGATTAGTCAATGCGTTAGCTAAAGGTGAAAAATCTGAATCAGTTTGTGACACGATTAATCTGGTAGTAGCTCGAGCACTTCAAGTCAGATCTCCAACCAAATTTTCAGAGCTTACGTCACGGGATGCAATACGCCAGTTTGACCGTAGCCGCCGCCGAACACGTATTGCATTGACTGTCATTCTTTTTGTAAGTGCTGTCATTGTGACATGGTTTATCGAACTTGGACTGCAGTCATTCATGGAGACTTTTCTTGGCTAGAAGCGTACGCCGTTCCAAAAGCAGTTTATCGAGTTTTGGATACGGTGCCACAATGTAGGGTTGCGCCACTCCGCATAGATGTCGACAACCGACTGCATTGTGGTGACGCCGAAGTCGTTGAACACGCTAATGTGGCTGCGGGAGTGGATCCGAGTCTTCGGAATGCCGACCATGTTCCCGCCGGGAACGGCCTGGAATCGCTTACACTGTCTCATTTTCGCTGAGCCCGTATAGTCTTTTTGACAGTGGATCATGGCTCAACTATGCTGGGTCATTCGATTGCTTCCGAATCAGTCGACGATTCGGAAGCAATATTTTGGGGAACGAGGGGACGGAAATGAAATTTCTTGCTAGGAAAATTGGCGCGCTTTTGAGCGCATTGGCACTATTTTACGCGGCCTGCATACCACTGGCGGTATTCGCTCAGGACGATGACGTCAGGCAAATCGAAGAAGTGACGGTGACCGCGGAGCGCAGAGAAGCTTCGATTCAGGACACATCCATATCGATTACCGCACTTACCGCTGAATCTCTTGACGATTTTGGAATACGAAATCAGGAAGATTTGCAGAACTTCATACCGGCAACGACCATTCAACCTTACGATTCAACCATTCGAGGCGTAGGCCGAAATTTTCGGGCCCTCGGGGGTGATCCCGGTGTTGCCACATATATGAACGGCATTTACTCAGAGGACTTGTTGACGGCCACTGCCGCCACGTTCTGGGATGTAGAGAGAATCGAGATATTGCGCGGGCCTCAGGGCACGCTATATGGCCGAAACGCCGTAGGCGGCGCCATCAATGTGCTTTACAAACCGCCTGAAGATGAGCTGGATTATTCATTCAAGTCCGTTCTGGGTAGTTTCGGCACCAACGAATGGTATGGAATGGTAAACACTCCCCTGATTGACGACACACTGTCTGCTCGAGTTAACTTCAGCCTCCGCGACCGCGATGGCATAGTGAAGGATCTTGGAGGTGGCGAAGACATAGACAGCCTTGGCACTGAAAACGTCGCCGGCCAGTTCAAGTGGACGCCCACCGATACCGTGGAGGTTAATGTACGACAGAATTTCATGGAAATAGATCGCTCATTCGGCGGCGCCAATGGCGGTGGGTTGGTGGTGTTAAATGAAGAAGGGAATCCGTATCGCAATACTGATTCACTGGTGCCGGGATATCGCTTTATCGATCCCGATAACACCGACATGGCAAACTACGATAGCAACAACTGGTACGACCAGAGCAAGCCGATAATGACTTTTGTCAACCCCATCACCGGTAGTATCGACCAGGCTCAGCCCAACCGCCCCGGCATAGACTTCGCAGACTTTAACGGTTTTCAGAACGCGGCGGCATCCCTTGATGGGTTTAACTTTACCTCCCCCGCAACTGCGGCAAGATATAACGAATGCGTTTTCCCTGGGGAAATAGACGGGGATGCCCTGTGTGCGGCAACCAATGGATTGAACAGCGAAGTCTTTGAGCAACAGGGTACGCAGCTCAGCGCATCCTGGGATGTCAGTGACCGACTGGAGCTGAAGTATCTGTACGGATTCAACAAGCTCACTTATAAACGCACCACCGATGACGACAACACGGCGAGCATGTTCCATGACCGCCAGTTTTACGTAAATCACGAAGCCGATTACACCTCGCACGAGATTCAGGCCTTCTATGACGTTGGCGATTCCGTGTCTATCACCTCCGGTTACTTTGTCTACGATGCCACCATCGATCAGCGTGGCGATTTTTATTCTTCCGTGGGTGAAGCGCGATTGCTCAACGCCTATGAAGACAATACTGCATTGAGCGCGGGGGCGGCGGCCGCCATCGGCGCTCCGGGCCTTGCCGGTATCAGCGCATCCACTCTGGCATTCGGGGGCGCGCCAATGGTTAACCTGTTCAGCGCCAAGGATTCCTGTAACGTGGCAAGTCCGGCGGACTCCTGCCAGCGCAATGGAGGCGGCAATAATTTGCAAACCTCTGCCTGGTACGGCGACGACGGCTCAAATCCTGCCCTGAACGTGATAAACGGTCCGTCAACTTCCGCTACGGATCTGCTCTACGCTACGCAGACAAAACGAGAAGCTTTCGCGGCATATACGCAAGGGGTGTGGGACATTAACGAAACCTTCGCTCTGACTCTCGGAGTGCGTTACGCCGAAGATCAGGTAGCTGCGGAAGAAAATCTGTTTCGCTACTCGGAAACCGGCGCCGACGGCTTCCTTGCGCTGTACGGTGGTCTGGCCGTGGTCAATCGCATCAATGGCGGCTTGGTGGCGGATGCCGATGGCAACTTGATCGTCCCGACCGAAAAGGCAACTAACGGAGGTATTCCCTTCGCTTTGAGTGTGTACCGGCCGTTTATGAGAACCGATAGAGAAACCACGGGTCGTGTCAATCTCGATTGGAATGTAACCGATTCGGCGCTGGTTTATTTTTCCGCGACCTCGGGCTACCGCTCCGGTGGGTATAACCTGGTGTTCTTCAGTAACACGCCAACCTATGATCCCGAAGAATTGATCGCCTACGAGATTGGCTACAAGACCCAGTTGCTCAACAATACCATGCAGCTAAACGGTTCGTTCTATCTCTATGACTACGACAACATTCATACGGTCGGAACCGAAGTAACATCGATTGGCGGAACCACCACTTCGGTGCTTGAGGCTCCCGGAGCCAGAGTATTGGGCGCCGAAGCCGAGGCTACCTGGCTGGTGAACGATTATCTGACTCTCGGTGGCAATTTCAGTTTCACGCCCAGTGAGTACACAGAGACCCTGCTGATCAGCGACGCCAGTAAATACGATGCGCCGGGTTCCCTGTACCCGGAGTTTGAAAGCCTGACTCAGGACGTTAAGGGTAATCAACTCTTGCAGGTGCCGGAAGGGAAGGCGACTCTCTGGGGCGGCTATCTGCTCCCGCTTTCAGGCGGTTCTCAAGTTGAACTGTTCGGCATCTTCAGTTGGACTGATGAGGTTTACTTTTCGCCCTTTCAGTCCGAAGCGGAAAAGGCGGAAGCCTACAGTCGCACGGACCTGCGCGCCACTTGGAGTTCATTGAATAGTAACTGGGTGGTCAGCGGTTTTGTCAACAATGTCTTTAACGATGTAGCAAATCTGCAAATCCTGCGCCAGGGAGAAGCCGAATTCTTCCGCCACAATGCAGGCACCACCGTGCCGCGTCTTTACGGTGTGGAGTTCACCTATACCTATTGAGAACGCATCGTTCACCCACCGATAGCCACCGATAGTGCAGTTTCCGACTAGTCCAGCTTCGGATACGGCGCCACGGTGAACGGCCGCGCCGCGTAGCTGTCGACGATCGACTGCATGGCGGTTACGCCGAAGTCGTTGCGCACGTTGATGTGGCCGTAGGAACTGATCTGGGTCATCAGGATGCCGACCATGTTTTCCACCGGGTCGGCCCAGAACAGCGTTCCCCAGGCGCCGCCCCAGGTGAAAGTGCCGGGCGTCATCGGGTCGCGGGCTACGCCGGCGTCGTCCAGCACGCCGAAGCCGAGGCCGAAATGGTAACCCGGGCCGCGCACGTAAATGTCCTTGTCGCCGGTATGGTTGCTGATCATCAGGCTGACGGTTTTAGGGCTCAGCAAGCGTACGCCGTCGAGCTCGCCGCCGTTGAGGATCATCTGGCCGAAGCGCCAATAGTCGGAGATCGTCGAAGACAACCCCGCCACGCCGCCGAAATACGTAGTCTCACGGTATTCCGGCGCACGCATTAACTCGATGGTTCGCTCGGGCCCGCTGGGGCTGTATACCGCGGCGACGCGATTCACCTTGTCGGCGGGAACGATGTAATGCGTGTCGCTCATCTGCAGCGGCTCGAAAATTCGCTCACGCAGAAATTCCCGCAGCGGCTGCCCTGAAACCCGTTCGACCAGAATTGCCACATAGTCCGTGGAACTGCCATAGCGCCATTCGTCGCCGGGATGAAAATCCAGCGGCAGCGGCGCACGTTGCAGGATGGTCTGTTCCAGCGTTTCGGCGCGCCCCAGCAATTGTTGCTCCGAGTCGCTCAGATCGGACCGGTTCGGGTCGACTCCGGCGGTGTGCGCCAGCACGTCGCGAATCGTCACCGGCCGCGCGGGCGGCACGCGCCGCGTGCCGTATTCGTCGCGCACTATGACCTGCTTGTCCGCCAGTTCGGGAACCCAATCGGTGATCGGGTCGGTCAACAGGAAGCGGCCTTCCTCGTACAGCATCATCAAGGCGGTGGAGACGATGGGTTTGGTCATCGACATGATGACGAAGATGCTGTCTTCGGTCATTTCGGCGCCGGCTTCCCTGTGCCGCCAGCCCTGGGACTCCAGGTGGATGACCTTGCCGTCGCGCGCCAGCAGCGTGATCGTGCCCGCCAGCAGGTCATTGTCGATATATCGCTGCATCGTGTCGGAAACGCGTTGCAAGCGTTCCGGGGAAACGCCGACGTTTTCCGCTGAGTCCATTGGCAGTTCGGCTGCCAGGGCCGGAAAAGTCAGGCCGCAGAGCAAAACGGCCGCGGCAAATCGAAGTTTGTCAGCCATGATCGGCGCACCTTTGCTTACATCGAATAACCTTTCTCGTCGTGCTCGGTGATATCGAGTCCGACCTGTTCCTCGTCGGCGCCGATTCGCAGTCCCATGACCGCCGAGACGATCTTGACGATGACCCAGGTCAGCACCCCTGTATACAGACCGATGGTAACCACGCCGATGAGCTGGACGACAAATTGGGAACCCACTGTCATGCCATCGGGCATGCCGGTGCCGCTGAATACTCCCAGGCCGCCGGACACGAGTATCGCGGCGAGCAAGGTGCCGGTCAGACCGCCGATGCCATGCACCGGGAACACGTCGAGGGAATCATCGATTTTCAGTCTCTGCTTCATGTAAATCGTGACGAAATAGCAGATTACGCCGCCGATCAGTCCCAGCAACAGACCTCCCATCGGGCCTACCGATCCGGCCGCGGGAGTTATCGTCGCCAGGCCCGCCACCATGCCGGTGATCGCGCCGAGACCGCTGGCCTTGCCGAATTTGAACCAGTCGAGCACCATCCAGGTCAGCGCTCCCGCGGCGGCGGAAGTATGCGTGACATAAAGCGCCATACCGGCCGCGTTGTCCGCTGCCAGCGCACTGCCGGCATTGAATCCGAACCATCCGACCCACAGCATGGCGGCGCCGGTAAAGCTCATGGTCAGGTTATGCGGCACGACGGACGCAGTCAGAAAGCCGTCGCGTTTGCCCAGTTCCAGCGCCAGCACCAGAGCCGCCACACCTGCCGTGAGATGCACCACGGTGCCGCCGGCGAAGTCGATCAATCCCATCTGCCCCAGCCAGCCGCCGCCCCAGACCCAGTTGGCCACCGGGAAGTAGACCAGCAAGGCCCACAGCACCGTGAAGGCAAGCATGGAACAAAATTTGATGCGTTCGACGAAGGCGCCGACGATCAGCGCCGGGGTAATAATGGCGAATGTCATCTGGAAGGCGGCGAAGACCGTTTCGGGGATATCGCCGGACATGGCGCCCGCGTCCACACCGCTGAAGAAAGCCTTGCCGAGGCCTCCCCACCAGGCGGATTCGGAGGGACCGAAAGCGATGCTGTAGCCCACCAGCAGCCAGACGATGGAGATCACCACGGCAATGGAGAAACACTGCATCAGCACCGAAAGGACGTTCTTCGTGCGGACGAGGCCGGCGTAAAACAGCGACAGGCCGGGCAAGGTCATAAACAGCACCAGCGCGGTCGAAGTCAGAATCCAGGAAGTGTTGGCGCCGTTCAGGCCGTCCTGGGCCAGGGCGAGACCGGGAAACAGGATCAGCGCCGTCGAGACCAGGCCAGTTATGAGTTTCGAATTTGGTTTCATGATGCGGTCACCTACAGTGCGTCGTTGCCGGTTTCGCCGGTGCGAATGCGAATGGTTTGTTCAAGGCTGCAGACAAAAATCTTGCCATCGCCGATCTTGCCCGTGTTGGCTGCCTTGCAGATGGCTTCCACGATCTGGTCTGCCCGGTCGTCTTCGACGGCGATTTCGAGTTTTACCTTGGGCAGAAAGTCGATCACATACTCGGCGCCGCGATAGAGCTCGGTATGTCCCTTCTGGCGCCCGAAGCCCTTGACTTCGGTGAGCGTCATGCCGCTGACGCCGAGTTCGGACACTACCTCCCGGACGTCATCCGACTTGTAGGGCTTGATGATCGCAACAATCAATTTCATGGGTTTTCTCCTGTTCCTGAACAGCCGCGCAACGAGACGCTGGTGCGTCGCTCGACTCTATCACGCTGCCGGCTTTCGGCAAAATCGGGCGCTTTTGGTCTCTCTGCGGTAACCTTTGCCGCACTTTTCCGTCTAGCAGCACATATGAACACGGAATACAGGCGAGCAGTGGAGCAGTACGGACAGAAGGTTTACGCCTTCGCCTGCTATAGCTTGCGCAGCAGACAGGACGCGGACGACGTCACCCAGGAGGTGCTCGTCAAGCTCTGGCAAAACTGGCGGAAGGTCGACCCGGACAAGGTCATGGCCTGGCTGATGCGGGTGACCCGCAACGCCGTGGTGGACCATATCCGCAAGCGGCAACTTGCGGAATCCAGGCGCGATGACCGCATCGAACCCGATACCCAGCCCGAATTTCGGTCCGGCGGGGAAGATCAGGGCGAGGCCCGGGATCGGGAACGATTGCGCGAAGCCTTGCTCGAATCGATCCAGGCGCTCGATGAGCCGTTCCGTTCACTGCTGATCATGCGCGATATCCAGGGCATGAGTTACGCGGACATGCAGGGAGCGCTGGAAATGAGCGAGAGCCAGGTAAAGGTGTATCTGCACCGGGGCCGGAGAAAATTGCGCGAAGACGAGGACTTGCGCCGCGCATTCGCCGGCGTGCACGGAACGGCGGAGGAAAATCTGATTTCACTGCGGAAGGTCTGAGCTGGTTCAGAGCTTCCGCGCGGCGCGAGCCGAAAACAGCAGGTAGATACATATGAACACAAACAACGATACGGAATGCGGCATCGTTCAATTGCAGATCGACGATCTGCTCGACAATGAACTCGATCCGAAACAGCAGCAACCGGCGCTGGAACACATCCATCAGTGTCCGGATTGCGCGCGAGAGTTTCTGCTGGCGCGATCTCTGCGGGACGCCATGCTGGACATGCCCCGGCCGGAATTGCCGCCGGGCCTGCTGGTCGGAGTGTTCGAACAGGCCGATAGCCGGCCCGCAAGCCTGAGCGAACGATTGCGGGCGCTGGCCGGCGGGCCATGGCCGCGGCTGGCGGTCCCCGCATTTGCCGCGCTCGCGGCGGTGGCGGTCTGGCTGCAGGTCAGCGCGCCGGCCCCCGATGAGCCGCAGATAGTCGTCGAAGAGGAATACACACAGGAGGAACTGGTGGTAGCGATCCAGGATCTGAACACGACCATCCAGACCTTGAATGAAATTACCGAATCCATGCGGGTCCGGCTTGGCGACAGGATGGTCAGCCTGCCGGTCCTCAGCTTGCCGGCGATTTCGGTGGACCGGACGAACGGCGGCGCGGCCGCCTCCTTCCCGGACGACCCGATCTGAACCGGCCGTCAATCTCAGCAAGGCCTCAGTAAGGTCTTAGTAAGGAGAGTACCAATGAAAGCAATTCAGCAAGTTATCACCGTTTTCGCCCTGAGTGCATGGAGCGCATTCGCGGTGTCCGCGGAAAACCATCCTGGCTATGTGGACTTTTCCGCTCTGCACAGCCTGATCAACTCCGAACCCGTGGTTGAAGTTACTTTGCGGGAGCCCTTGCTCCGGCTCATTACCGAAACCATTCCCGAAGAGGACGAGGAAGCGGCCAACTTCGTTTCCAGGCTGCTCAATGTGCGCCTGCATGTCTATGAAGACATCGGCGACAACGTGCAGCAGGTCGCGGAGAATCTGGACGAAATCGCCGCGGACCTCGACGGTGAGAACTGGGAGCGCGTGGTGCGCATCCGCGAAGACGATGACCAGGTCGACATTTACCTGCGATTTTCGGAAACCGAAGAAGTGATCCATGGCATCGCGGTAATGATCGTTTCCGAAGACGGCGAAATGGTGCTGGCGAATATCGCCGGCGATATCAGTTTCGACGACATCGGCGCCCTCGGCCGCCGCTTCGACATCGACGAGCTTTCCGAATACCAGGCGCAGGCGGAAGAGGAGGATTGCTAGCTTTCCCGTCTGGCGGCGCAACCGGGTTTCCCAAATTTCAGAGGCATTCTGTTAGCATCACCACTTTCCGCAATGGGCCGGCCGCCGCCGCGGCTCAGCGATGATCGAGCTACGGAACGTCAGCAAAAGCTACGATAACGGTGTGACCTTCGCGGTCGCCGACGTCAGTCTCAAGGTCGAAAAAGGCGAGCTGCTCGGACTCATAGGTGAGTCGGGCTGCGGCAAGACCACTACCCTCAAGATGATCAACCGGCTCGAAGAACCCGACGCGGGTCAGGTTCTCGTCGGCGGCCGCGATGTCATGGATCGCAATCCTCAGGCCCTGCGGCGCAATATCGGCTATGTCTTTCAGGGAATCGGTCTGTTTCCCCACTATACCGTCATGGAAAACGTGGCAGCCGTGCCGCGGCTGCTGCACTGGAGCGGCCAGGAGACCGGCAGCCGCTGCCGCGAAGCGCTCGCACTCGTCGGCTTGCCGGCGGAGGAATACGGCGAGCGTAATCCGATGCAACTTTCCGGCGGCCAGCAGCAGCGCGTCGGCGTCGCGCGCGCCCTCGCTGCTTCTCCGGAGGTAGTCCTGATGGACGAGCCGTTCGGCGCCCTCGATCCGGTCACCAGGGGCCAATTGCGGGACGAATTCAGGACAATTCAGCAAAAACTCGGCTTGACGGTAATCCTGGTCACCCACGACATGATGGAAGCCCTGTTGCTCGCGGACCGCATCGCGGTAATGAGAGAGGGAGAAGTACTGCAGGTCGGCACGCCCCACGAATTGCTCATGGCGCCGGAACACGGCTACGTCAGCGAAATGGTGGAAATGCCCCGGCAGGAGGCCGTACGGCTCGACCGGCTGATCCGCGAGGAGAGCGCCCGGGCATGATCAGCGAGAATCTGCGCGAACAATTGCTGTTGCTGCCCGCATATCTCGAAGGGCATCTGTTGCTGACCCTGATCGCCCTGAGCCTTGGAATCGCCGTCAGCGTGCCGCTCGGCATTCTCGCCAATCAACAGCCTGTGCTGAAACGCCCGCTGCTCGTTGCGGTCAGCGTGTTGCAGACGATTCCGAGCGTTGCCATCCTGGCCTTGACCGTAGCCGCGCTCGGCGGCCGCATCGGCCTGCTGCCGGCGCTGATCGCCCTGCTGCTGTACAGCATGTTGCCGATCGTGCGCAACACGGTTACCGGACTGGAAACCGTCGCCGCTGACGTGGTCGAAGCCGCTCGCGGCATCGGCATGTCCCGCACGCAGATTCTCGTGCGCGTAAGATTGCCGTTGGCCCTGCCGGTCATTATCGCGGGCATTCGCACCGCCGCCGTCTGGACGGTAGGGCTGGCGACGCTGTCCACCCTGGTCGGCGCCACCAGTCTCGGCAACTACATTTTCACCGGACTGCAGACGCGCAACCTGGTCGCGGTAACCGTGGGCAGCATCGCCGCCGCGGTCATGGCGGTAGTCCTCGACGCTATAATAGGAGGCATACTCTGGTTGGTGGAAAACCGGCTTACGGCAAATCGCAACAACGAGGAATTCGCCGGCCGCTACCGGCGCGTGTTTGCCACCGTAACCGGCGCGGTTTTGCTGGCTGCCGGCGTATCCGCCTGGAGCCTGCTGCCGGAGCCGGACGCGGATTTCACGGTCGGCGGCAAGGGGTTCACCGAGCAGCACATCATAGCCGGCCTGCTGGCCCGTGAACTCGAGGACGCCGGCTTTCGCGTTGACCAGCGCCTGGGCCTCGGCACCCAGGTAATCTACGAAGCCACGGCCAATAACGCGGTCGACGCCTATCTCGAATACAGCGGCACAGTATGGGCGAACATCATGGATCGCGACGACAATCCGGGCCGGGCCGAAGTGCTGGCCGAAGTCGTCGACTTCGTCGAGGCGACCGACGGCATGACCGTGATCGGCGAATTCGGCTTCCAGAACCTGTACGCCCTTGCCATGCGCAAGGACCGGGCTGCCGAACTCGGCGTGCGTTCCATCGAAGACCTGATACCCGTCGCCGAGCGACTCGTGGCCGGCGGCGACCTCGAGTTCTTCGGCCGCCCCGAATGGATTTCGGTGCGCGATACCTACGGCATCGACTTCGACCGCAAGCTCACATTCGACACCACCTTGATGTACACCGCGGTCGACGAACGCCAGGTGGACCTGATCACCGCCTATACCAGCGACGGCAGAATCGCCCATTTCGACCTGCTGGTGCTCGAAGACCCCCGCAACGCAATGTTGCCTTACGACGGTTTTCTGCTCGCTTCCGCGGAAGCTGCGCGAAATCCCGATTTCATCAAAGCCCTGGCCGATCTGACCGGCCGCATCTCCGACGAAGTCATGCGCGAAGCCAATCGCATTGTCGACGTCGAAGGCCGCTCGGTCCGCGAGGCGGTGGATTACCTGCGCACCGCAATTCATGGTTTAAATTGAAAGACAAAGGGCACTGGTCTTGACACAGGTTCAGAAACAGCCATCTTCCCAAGAAACCGTCCATGTGCCGGAAGGGATGCCGCCGCTTGATCTCGGCGGCCGCGCATATTCCTTCTTTGAGTTCTGGCCGACCTGGCTGATGTACATCCCGGTGGCGGCACTGTGCCTGTTGCTCGGTCTGCGCTATCGCAGCATTAGCCTCCCCCTGATCGCGAATCCGGCGGTGCCGCTTTCCGGGATGGTTGGCGTGCCGAAGTCGGCGATTCTGAAACTTGCCGGAGAGACTGCAAACCGTTCGATCCTGCCCTGGATCGTGTACGAGGCCGGCAGCGAATCGCCGGCCGCCCAGCGCGAACGGGCGGAATCGGCCATGGCCGCTGCTGGATTATCCTTTCCCGTGGTCGGCAAGCCCGACATCGGCTGCCGCGGCGCCGGGGTCAAGTTGCTGCGCGACGGCGCGGCGCTGGAAGCCTGCCTGGAACGGTTTCCGGTGGGCGGTTCACTGATGTTGCAGCGATTGAGCGATTGGGAAGCCGAAGCCGGCGTGTTCTATGTGCGCGACCCGGAAAGCGAGCGGGGCCGCATCACCTCGCTGACGCTGAAATACACGCCTTATGTCGTCGGTGACGGCATGCGCACGCTGGCCGAACTCGTGGCCGCCGACCCGCGCGCAGGGGGCGTGCCGCATCTCTACCAGGAACGCAATGCCGACCGTTGGCATGAAGTGATTCCCGCAGGCAGCCCTTACCGATTGGTGTTTTCGGCCAGTCATTGCCGCGGCGCGGTTTTTCGCGACGGCGGCCATCTCGTCACCGCGGAACTGACTCGCGCGCTCGACCGGATTTTCGACGATATTCACGGCTTCTATTACGGCCGCCTCGACGTCAAGTTCCGCGACGTGGAAAACCTGCGCGCCGGACAGAACCTGCAGATCGTCGAGATCAACGGCGCGAGTTCTGAATCGATCCACATCTGGGACCGGAAGACCGGACTTGCCGATGCCGTCAAAACACTATTGCAGCAATATCGAACGCTATTTAAACTTGGATACGCGCAAAGGAAACGCGGCTGCAAGCCGCCTGGAATATGGCCGCTCTACAAAGCCTGGCGACACGAGTTGCAACTGGTGAAGCGGTACCCCGCCAATGACTAATCCCTGCCGTTTGAATTTCAGACCGCGGGCGCTGGCGGCGCTTGTCGAAAAGCTGTTCGGGCTCAGTCAGTTGGCGGATTATTATGATGCTCGGCCTCACGGGCTGAATCCGGAAGATTTCCTGCAATATGCGCTAGATTCGCTCGGTGTCAGCCTCAGGATCAACAACGAACAGCAACTGGAACAGATTCCGCGTGAAGGCCCCTTGCTTATTGTCGCCAACCATCCGTTTGGGGGCCTGGAAGGAATCGCGCTTGCCCGGATGCTGCTCGGAATAAGGCCCGATCTGCAAGTGCTGACGAATGAACTGCTGCGCCGCATTCCCGAAGTCGCCTCCCTGTTTATCGGTGTCGACGTATTGTCGGCGGATGCCGCCGGCGCCAACGTCAAGGGCATCAAGCAAGTTCACAAGCATCTGCACGGCGGCGGGGCGGTGCTGATCTTTCCCGCGGGCATGGTTTCGGCGATCGAATTGCGCGAGCGCCGCATTCAGGACCGCAAATGGAACCGGCTGGCGGGCCAATTGATCAAGCGGTACGAATGCGCCTGTGTCCCGGTACACGTAAATGGATACAACAGCGCGTATTTTTATCTGGCCGGCCTTATCCATCCGCGCCTGCGGACCTTGCTTTTGCCGCGGCAATTGGCGAACAAAAAAGGATTCACTCTGGAAGTCACCCTGGGCAAACCAGTGCTCGCCCAGGAATTGCGGCTGCTGAAAACGCCCAGGGCCGTTACGGAGTATATGCGCGTCAGCACTGAAGCCCTGGCGCACCGTCCCGAAGCAATGCCGGCCAACTTCGAGCATCGTGTGGAAGATATCAGTTCGAAAGCTTCCAGCGCAGAGATTGCCGCCGCACTTGAGGGGCTCCAGGATTGCAGGCTCATCGAACACGACGAGTTCGATGTCTATTGCGCTCCCCACGAGCGTCTCGGCGTCATCATGGAAATGATCGCCGTCGCGCGGGAAATCACTTTCCGCGCGGTCGGCGAAGGTACGGGCCTGACCCGCGATTCCGATCAGTTCGACCCGCATTACCTGCACCTGTTTCTATGGGACAAGAAAAACGGCCGCATCGCCGGCGCTTACCGGGTCGGGCTCGTGGATGAAATCGTCCGCGAGCACGGTGTAAAAGGGCTCTACAGCCGTTCGCTGTACAGGTATGACAAGGCTTTTATCAATCGGCTCGGTTCGGCGATCGAAATGGGCCGCTCATTCATCCATCCCGACTATCAGCGCCGGCCCGATTCGCTAACCCTGCTCTGGCGCGGCATCGGCCGGGTGCTCGTGGACCGGCCGCAATATCACACCCTGTTCGGCTCGGTGAGTATCTCCCGAGAATACAGCGACCTGGCCCGGGCGCTGATCGCCGACGCCTTGCTCACCAATTTCAAGGCCAGCGAGTTTGTCCCGCTGGTGAAACCGCTGACCCCCCACAGGATCGCTCATCGGGTCTGGTCCGAGGACATACTGAAGGAACTGGTCAACATCAAGATGCTCGGCAAACTCATCGGCCGCTGCGACCCCGGCAAGGCCGTGCCCGTGCTGCTGCGGCATTACCTGTCGCTGAAGGGCCGCATGGTCTGCTTCAACATCCATTCGGATTTCAACGATTCGCTCGAAGGGCTGATCATCGTCGATGTTCGCAAGACCGATCCCAAGACCGTGACGCGCTTCATGGGCGCCGACGGCTACCACAAGTTCAACTCCCGCCACAAAATGGCCGAACTCGCTTCCGCCGGATGAATAAACTCATCGCCCTGTTGCAGATATTGGGCGCCCTGGCGCTGACCGTGCTGGCGGCGCTGGTGGTCGTGGATATGGCGCTGAACGCGAGCATGCCGGATACGATATCCGTCGTGAATCTGCTCGTTGGGCGGATCGTACTGATAGCCTGCCTGCTAGCCATCGCCCGCTATCTGATCCGCCGAGGCCTGGCTGGATTGCGGGACAGGAAAGGATAGCTGCTTGAATCTGTCATTCCGCGCGCAGTCGCGGAATCTCTCTGGGGAGACTCCCGCATTGTCTGCCCGGTCATCCGGAAAGAGAGTATAATCCCCGCCTTTTGCGCAGGCCGGGCTCGCGCCGTGATCCTTATTGAAGACGCCAGCAGTTTTTCGCGAAACCACGGCCGATGCGTGGCCACGATCGGGAAATTCGACGGCGTCCATCTCGGCCATCAGCTCATACTCGATCAATTGAAGCAACAGGCAAGGGACAAGGGCTTGCCCGCGCTGGTGATCGTGATCGAGCCGCATCCGGAAGAATTCTTCGCCGGTACCGATGGGGATTGTCCGGCGCGGCTGACGGGCCGGCAGGAGAAGTTGCGGCTGCTGGAAGCCTGCGGCATCGATTTCGGTTTCGTCCTGCGCTTCGACGCGCAAATGAGCCGGACTTCGGCGGAGGACTATATTCGCCGCATACTCGTCGACGGCCTGGGAGTGGCGGCGCTGATCGCCGGCGAGGACTTTCGCTTCGGACACCGGCGCGCAGGCGATTTCGCCATGCTCGAAAGCAAGGGCAGGGAGTTCGATTTCGACGTACATCGAACCCTGGCGCGGGAAGTCGACGGCATGCGCGTCAGCAGCACTCTGGTGCGGCAGCATCTGGCGCGGGGCGATTTCGCCGGGGCGGAGAAACTGCTGGGTCGCCCGTATTCGATTCGCGGCGCGGTTGCCAGGGGCGAGCAACTCGGCGCGAAGCTGGGCTTCCCCACCTGCAATATCGAATTGCCGCACCGGCGGATTCCCTTGCACGGAATTTATGCCTGTGTGGTGAAAACGGCCGCGGGAGAGTACCCGGCGGCGGTGAGCATCGGCTACCGGCCGACGGTAAGCGACGCCGGCAAGCCGGTGCTCGAAGCACATCTGCTGAATTTCGACGGCGAACTGTACGGCGAGAACATCGAAGTCATTTTCCGGCAGAAGATCCGCGAAGAGGAAAAGTACGCCACGCTGGAAGAACTGCGGCAGCAGATCGCTGCCGACGTGGAGGAAATCAGCCGCGTGCTGACAAACGCGGGAAACCTGCCGAAACTAGAGTCATGAGCAAGTACAAGGACACATTGAACCTCCCGCATACGGATTTCCCCATGCGGGCCGATCTCGCCAACCGCGAGCCCGAGCGCCTGCGCAAATGGCGGAAACTCGATCTGTATCGCGCCATCTGCGAAAAGAACGCGGGCCGGCCGCATTTCGTATTGCACGACGGGCCGCCTTACGCCAACGGCGACCTGCATCTCGGTCACGCCATCAACAAGACGCTCAAGGACATCGTCGTCAAGTCACGGGCGATGACGGGATTCGATGCGCCTTACGTTCCCGGCTGGGACTGCCACGGCCTGCCGATCGAGCACCAGGTCGAAAAGAAAAAGGGCAAGGCGGGGCAGAAGATCAGCCATGCCGAGTTCCGCCGGGCCTGCCGCGAATACGCCGCCCGCCAGATCGAAAGGCAGAAGGCGGGTTTCATCCGCATGGGAGTGCTCGGGGACTGGGACAATCCCTATCTCACCATGAATTTCAAGACCGAAGCCGACATCGTTCGCGCTCTGGCCCGAATCGTCGCCAACGGTCATCTGGTGCGCGGCTACAAGCCGGTCTACTGGAGCGTAGTTGGCGCTTCGGCCCTGGCCGAAGCCGAAGTCGAATTCCAGGACAAGATATCGTATTCCATCGATGTCCGATTCGCCGCGGCCGACCGCGCCGCCTTGCTGGCCTGCTTCGAAGCTGCGGCGGCGCCGGATCCCGAATTGCCCGTTTCCGTCGTGATCTGGACTACCACGCCCTGGACACTGCCCGCGAATCAGGCGGTCTGTCTCAATGCCGGGCTCGACTACGCGCTGATTCGTTGCGAACTCGACGCCGGGCCCGAATTGCTCGTCATCGCCGAGGAAATGGCCGCGGAAGTCATGCAGCGATTCGGCAGCGAACGATTCGAAGTGCTCGCTTCGTGCAAGGGTGCGCGACTGGAGTCACAGCGCTTGCGCCATCCACTGTACGAACGCGAAGTTCCCGTCGTTCTTGGCGCGCATGTCACCACCGAAAGCGGCACCGGGGCAGTGCATACCGCGCCCGATCACGGCGTGGACGATTTCAACACCGGCCGCGAGTACGGTCTGGAAACGCTCAACCTGATCGACGATCACGGCGTATTCCGCGAAGCCGCGGGCCGCTTTGCCGGCGCCCATGTCTACAAGGTCGACGCCGACATCGTCGAAGCGCTGAAGCAGCACGAGCGACTCGTAAACGAGGATCGCATCACCCATAGCTACGCCCATTGCTGGCGCACCAAGACCCCGCTGATCTATCGCGCAACACCGCAATGGTTCATCAGCATGAGCGAAGGCGGCCTGCTCGACTCGGCGCTCAAGGCGGTGGAAGGCATCAAGTGGTTTCCCGGCTGGGGCCGGGCGCGTATGGAATTGATGTTGCGCGGCAGCCCGGATTGGTGCGTCTCCCGCCAGCGCACCTGGGGCGTGCCGATCACCATGTTCATGCACCGGGAAACCGGTGAATTGCATCCCGACACGCAGCAATTGTTCGAACAGATCGCAGAGCGTATCGAGCAGAAAGGCATAGACGCCTGGTATGAACTTGACGCAGAAGAATTGCTCGGCGCCGATGCGGGGCTCTATAACAAGGTCACCGATACGCTCGACGTCTGGTTCGATTCCGGCGTCACGCACTTTTCGGTGCTCGACCGGCGCGAGCAATTGCAGTATCCGGCGGACCTCTACCTGGAAGGCTCGGATCAGCATCGGGGCTGGTTCCAGTCCTCGCTCAAGACCGCCATCGCCATGAACGGCAGCGCTCCCTACCGCGAAGTGCTGACCCACGGCTTCTTCGTCGACGCCGAAGGGCGCAAGATGTCCAAGTCGCTCGGTAATACCGTGGCGCCGGAAAAGATCTTCCATAAGTACGGCGCAGACATCCTGCGCCTGTGGGTCGCGGCGACCGACTATCGCGGCGAAATGCACGTCTCCGACGCGATTTTCGGCCAGGTCGCCGACGCTTACCGGCGCATTCGCAATACCGCGCGCTTCATGCTCTCCAATCTGAACGGCTTCGACCCCGGCGGCGATCTGGTGGATCCGGCGCAAATGATCGCGCTCGACCACTGGATTGTGCGCCGCACCGGACGTCTGCGCGCGGAAGTGGTCGGGCATTACCACGAATACAATTTTCTGGCGATCTACCAGAAGGTGCATCATTTTTGCGTAATCGAGTTGGGCGGATTCTATCTCGACATCATCAAGGATCGGCAATACACCACCCGTACCCATAGCCTGGCGCGAAGATCGACGCAGACCGCCATGTACCACATTCTCGAAATGCTGAGCCCGATGATCGCGCCCATCCTGAGTTTCACCGCCGACGAAATCTGGGAAAATATCCCCGGCGAGCGGGCGGCCTCGGTGCTGTTGGCCGATATGGGCGGGGCAGGGCCGGAATTCGAAACGGAAGGATGTTTCTCAGATGCATTCTGGGACCGGATCATGGCTGTCAAGGCCGCGCTGAACCGGGAACTGGAAGCAAAACGGGCAGACAAGACCCTCGGTTCAAGCCTGAGCGCCGAAGTCGACTTGTTCGCGGACGACGGAACGCTGGCGCAGTTGCGCGAATTGAGCGATGAACTTCGCTTCGCCCTGATCGTGTCGCGCGCCGACGCACATCCGCTGTCCGCTGCGGGCGAGGACAGCGAAGCAACCGAAATCGAGGGCTTGCGCGTGCGTGTGTCGGCGACTTTCCACGAGAAATGCGAGCGCTGCTGGCACCATCGTCCCGATGTCGGCGCGGAGGCGAAGTATCCGGATTTGTGCATGCGCTGCATCGACAATATAGAAGGCGAAGGCGAACAGCGGCGGTTCGCCTGAGCGGCACGACAGGGAGCGGATAAGCGCGATGAAGGTCGAAAGCGGCGCCACCGTCAATTTGCATTTCTCGCTGGCGCTGACCGACGGCTCCATCGTCGATTCCAACTTTGCCGGCAAGCCGGCGACTTGCACCATCGGCGAAGGCGATCTGCCGCCGGCTTTCGAGAAGGTATTGCTCGGCCTGGAGGCCGGCGACGCTATAGAGCGCACGATGCTGCCGGAGCAGGCTTTCGGCGCGGTGAATCACGCCAATCTGCAAAAATTTTCGGCGGTGAATTTCGCCGCGCTGCTGCAAGATAAACTTGTGCCGCTTGAGCCGGGCAGCGTGGTCATGTTCAAGGATCCGGCCGGATTCGACCGGCCCGGAGTGATCTTGAGCATCACTGATGGCGAAGTTGAGGTAGACTTCAATCATCCGCTCGCGGGCCGGGAGATCGTTTTCCGCGCTTCGATCGTCTCGGTATTGGCGCCGGGCACGAGCAAACTGGAACTGGAGTAGCACCATCGAAATCAAGTTGGCCAATCCGCGCGGATTCTGTGCGGGAGTGGACCGCGCCATAGACGTGGTCAAACGCGCGCTGGAGTTGTTCGGCGCGCCGATTTACGTGCGCCATGAGATCGTGCACAACCGTCATGTCGTGGAAGAACTCAGGGAACAGGGCGCGATCTTCGTCGAGGAATTGCGCGAAATTCCCGACCGGGACGATTCCGGCCGCGCGCCCATCGTCGTGTTCAGCGCCCATGGCGTCGCCAAACAGATTCGCCGGGACGCGGCCGAACGCGGGTTCCAGGTTTTCGACGCCACTTGTCCCCTGGTGACCAAGGTGCATATGGAAGTGGCCAGGGCGGGCCGCAAGGGAGACGAATGTATCCTGATCGGCCATTCCAACCACCCGGAAGTGCAAGGCACGATCGGCAATTTCGACACCAGCGCCGGCGGCAGCGTGTATCTGATCGAAACCGTGGAAGATGCGCGCCTGCTCGAGGTAAGAGATCCCGCGCGCCTGTCTTATGTCTCGCAGACGACTTTGTCGGTCGACGACTGCGGACAGATCATCGAGGCCTTGCGCGAACGGTTTCCGGCAATAACCGGGCCGCGCAAGAGCGATATCTGCTATGCAACCCAGAACCGGCAGGACGCAGTCAAGCAGATGGCGCTCGAATGCGACCTCATGCTCGTCGTCGGCGCTCACAACAGCTCGAACTCCAATCGCCTGCGCGACCTTGGCGAACGGCTGGGCTGCCAGGCGCATCTGATCGACAGCGCCGACGCCATCGATTCCGTCTGGCTGAAAGGAAAGACACGCATCGGCGTCACCGCCGGCGCATCGGCGCCCGAATCCCTGGTGCAGGAAGTGATCGACTATCTGCGCAAGCGCGCCGAATGCCGCGTGCAGGAACTCGACGGCGTCACGGAAGACATCACCTTCAGCATGCCTGTCGGCCTGCGCAACTAAAGACGGATTCAGTCCGCCAAGTCTTCCAGGCTCGATCTTTTCGCCTGCAAGGCGGTTTTCGAAGTCGACATCTGCGCTTCGCGTTCGCGTACTTCGGTGACTACTTTTTCAGGGGCGTTGGAGACGAAGCCGGAATTGCCGAGCTTGGCCTGGACCAAGCGCAGTCCTTTCGCGAGTTTTTCGATCTCCCGGTCGAGCCGCGATTTTTCCGCGTCGACATCGATCAATCCGGCCAGCGGCACGAGCACTTCGGTACTCGACTGAATCGAAGTCGCTGCCGCCGGCGCTTCGCCTTCGAGCCATTCGATCGATTCGAGTTTCGCCAATTGCGTGAGATAACGGCGATATTGCGCCAGCCTCGCCTTGCCGGCCGCTTCGTCGGCTCTTTTACGGCAACGCAGTAACACGGGCGCCTGACGCGCGGGAGAAATATCCATCTCGCCGCGGATGTTGCGCACCGCGGTGACGACCTGTTTGATCCATTCGATATCCGCGGCCGCTGCCGCGTCGGGCGCCGCGCCGGTGGGCTCGGGGTAGGGCTGCAACATGATGCTTTCGCCCTCGATTTCGAGTAACGGCGCTATGCGCTGCCAGATTTCCTCGGTGATGAAGGGCATGAAGGGATGCAGCAGGCGCAGCGAGCGTTCGAGCACGGTCAGCAATACGCGCCGGGTCGCGGCCGCGGCGGCCGGGTCTTCTTCCTCGTTCCACAGCACCGGCTTGGACAGTTCCAGGTACCAGTCGCAGAACTCGTTCCAGATGAACTCGTAGAGAGTGCGCGAGGCGTTGTCGAAGCGGTATTGCTCCATCGCCAGGCGAATGTCCCCGGCGGCGGACTCGAAACGGTCCATGATCCAACGGTCCGCAACCGTGCATTCGGCGGCAACGATGGCCGGCGCCACCGGCTTGCCTTCGGTGTGCATCAGCACGTAACGGGCGGCGTTCCAGATCTTGTTGCAGAAATTGCGGAAGCCTTCCATGCGGCCGATGTCGAACTTGATGTCGCGGCCGGTCGAGGCGAGTGAGTAAAAGGTGAAGCGCAGCGAATCCGTGCCATATCCGGGAATGCCCTCCGGAAAGGATTCGCGGGTGAATTTATCGATAGTCTCGCGCAGATGCGGCTGCATCATGCCGTCGGTGCGCTTGGCGACGAGGTCGGGCAGGGAGATGCCGTCGATGAGATCGATGGGGTCGAGAATGTTGCCCTTGGACTTGGACATTTTCTGACCGTGTTCGTCTCGAACAAGGCCGGTGATATAGACCTTGTGGAACGGGATTTCGCCGGTGAATTTCAGCGTCATCATGATCATGCGCGCGACCCAGAAAAATATGATGTCGAAGCCGGTCACGAGCACGCTGGTAGGATGAAAGCGGTCGAAATACTCCCGCTGCTGTGGATTGCCGTCGGGGGGCCAGCCCAGGGTGGAAAATGTCCAGAGTGCGGAAGAAAACCAGGTGTCGAGCACGTCCTCGTCCTGCCGCAGGACAACATCGTCGGGAAGCGCATGTTCGCGCCTGACCTCGGCTTCGCTGGCGCCGACGTAGATATTGTCCTGCTCGTCGTACCAAGCGGGAATCCGGTGGCCCCACCAGAGTTGGCGGCTGATGCACCAGTCCTGGATATTGCGCATCCAGGCGAAATAGGTATTCTCCCAGTTGCGCGGCACGAATTCGATGTCGCCGTTTTCCACCGCCGCGATCGCCGGTTTGGCGAGGGCGTCGATCGCCACATACCATTGCCGCGTCAGGAAAGGTTCGATGATGACGCCACTGCGGTCGCCCCGCGGTACTTTCATCTTGTGCGCTTCGATTTTCTCGACCAGGCCTGCCTGTTCGAGGTCCGCGACGACCCGCTTGCGCGCTTCGAAACGGTCCAGGCCGCGATAGCGCTCGGGGGCCTCGTCGCTTATCCGCGCATCGCGAGTGAGGACATTGATCATCGGCAGTTCGTGGCGCAGGCCGATCTCGTAATCGTTGAAGTCGTGCGCCGGAGTGATCTTGACGCAGCCGCTGCCGAATTCCGGGTCGACATATTCGTCCGCGATGATCGGAATCCGCCGGTCGCATAGCGGCAATTCAAGCGTCTTGCCGACCAGTCCCTGGTAACGTGAGTCTTCCGGATGCACCGCCACCGCGGTATCGCCGAGCATGGTTTCCGGGCGCGTGGTGGCAACAGTCACGTGAGTCATGCCACCGGCGCCGCCGTCCGCAAGCGGGTAGCGCAGGTGCCAGAGCGAGCCGGTTTCCTCTTCGGCGATGACTTCAAGGTCTGAAATCGCCGTCAGCAGATCCGGGTCCCAGTTGACCAGGCGCCGGCCGCGATAGATCAACCCTTCCCGATACAATTCGATGAATACGTGCTCAACCAGGGCCGACAGTTCGGGGTCCATGGTGAACCGCTCGCGCGACCAGTCGAGCGAGGAACCCATGCGCCGCAACTGCCGGGTAATGATGCCGCCGTATTCTTCTTTCCAGTCCCAGACGCGCTCGACGAAACGTTCCCGGCCGATCTCCTCCCGGCTGATCCCCTCGGCGTTCAGTTGCCGCTCCACCACCATCTGCGTCGCGATGCCGGCATGGTCGGCGCCGACCTGCCAGAGCGTGTCGCGGCCGCGCATGCGGTGGTAGCGGATCAGGGCGTCCATGATCGCCAACTGGAACCCGTGGCCCATATGCAGCCTGCCGGTCACGTTCGGGGGTGGAATGGCGATACTGTAGGCTTCGTCGCCGCCTCGCGGGGCGTAATAGCCGGCGTCTTCCCAGGTGCGGTCCCAGCGGTCCTCGATCTCCCGCGGCTTGAAGGTCTTGTCCATTTCAATCCTTGTTCGAGAGGTGCAGCAGGAATTCCGTCAGCAAGGGAACTGGCCTGCCCGTGGCGCCTTTTCTCGCGCCATCGGAATGCCAGGCGCTGCCTGCTATGTCGAGATGGGCCCAGGAATACTTGTCGGTGAATCGCGACAGGAAACAGGCGGCGGTTATCGTTCCCGCCTTCTTGCTGCCGATGTTGGCGATATCGGCAAAATTGCTGTCGAGTTGCTTCTGGTACTCATCCCATAGCGGTAGCTGCCAGGCCCGGTCGAGACAATCGAGGCCGCATTGCAGCAGGCGGTCCATCAGCGCCTGGTCGTTGCCGAGCACGACGTTGGCGTGACTGTCGAAGGTGGCGACGGCAGCGCCGGTCAAGGTGGCGATGTCGATCACGCAAGCCGGGTCGAAGCGTTCGGCATAGGTCAAAGCGTCGCATAGCACCAGCCGGCCTTCGGCGTCGGTATTGAGGATTTCCACGGTCTTGCCGGACATGGTGGTGACAACGTCGCCCGGCTTGATCGCCTTGCCGCTCGGCATGTTTTCGGCGGCGGCCACCATGCATACCAGATTGATCGGCAATTCCAGTTCGGCCGCTGCGGCGCATGTGCCGAGCACGCTCGCGGCCCCACACATGTCGAATTTCATTTCGTCCATGGCGAGCCCGCCTTTCAGGCTGATGCCGCCGGTATCGAAGGTAATGCCCTTGCCGACCAGCACCGCGGGCTTGCTGTCGTCGCCGGCGCCTTCGTAATGCAACACGATCAGCCGCGCCTCTTCCACCGAGCCGGCGGCGACGGAAAGCAGGCTGCCCATTTTCAGATCCCGCATTTGCGCCTCGTCGAGCACTTCGACACTGACGGACTCGAATGAGTCGGCCAGTTCCCGGGCATGGGAAGCCAGGTACTTCGGCGTACAGATATTGCCGGGAAGATTGCCGAGTTCGCGGGCGCGATTCATGCCCCTGCCTATGGCCCGGCCCTTGTGTAAGGCCTCATTTAGGGCCGCATCGAGTCCGTCGTCCATCGCTGAAATCCGCAAGCCTTCGAGCGCGGGCTGCCGTTTCGTGCTTGCCCTGGTCGTCGTGTAGCGATACGCCGCGACTTCCGCCTCCTGGGCCAGTCTGGCCGCGAGCCATTGCGCGTCGGGCCCGTTGTGCCGCAGGTCGCCCAGCGCGAAATGAACGTGCGGCATGTTGCGGGCCAGCACGTGCTTGACGCTGCCCGCGAGAAACTTCGCGGCTTCCATGGCGCCTAATTCGTCCGCGGCGCCGGCGCCGGACAGCAGAATGCGGCCTGCGGCGCAGCCTTCCGGGCAATGCAGCAAATGCGTATCGCCCAGGTCCCAGAGATAATCGCCGCTTTCGGCGATTCGGCTCAATGCCCCGGAGACCATCTCGTCCAGCGCGCTCGCTTCCGCACCGAGCCCGCCGTCTTTCCAGACCGGAACCACAAGACAATCGACCGCGTTTTCCGCGATGGGATCCGGCATGACCGAGTAATGCATGAGCCATTTCCTCCAAATTTCGGTTCAGTATTGACGCAAGGGCGTAATGCTAAGTAGATTGGACGGTCCAGGCAACCGAAGAGCCGAAATGAAATGAATTGAACCAATTCGGCTGTTCGCTGTCTCATGAAAAGCAGTTCATGGAAGAACAATATTCTCGAATGCCCTGGAGCCGTCATCATGCCTCGTATCAAGCTGAATCTTCCGGAAGAATTCACCTTCAGAATGGAAAAAAGCGTAGGTCTCAGCGACCTGAATTACGCCAAGCACCTCGACAGCATGTCGATGATCAAGATACTCCATGAGGCGCGGCTGCAATACCTGGCGAGTCTCGGTTTCACCGAGGAAGACATCTTCGGCCTCGGTATGGTGGTGACCGATCTTTCGATCGATTTTCGCTCCGAATCCTTCGCCAACGACGTGCTGATCATCGATGTCGGCATTGGCAAGGTGAACCGTTACGGTGTCGACATCTGCCTGCGGGTCACCAACAGTGCGCTCGATTCAGTGGTGTGCGTCGCCAAGATGGGCGTGGTCCTGTTCGATTTCGACAAGCACCAGATGGTTGCCGTGCCGCGGCATTTCAAACAGCTCGTGCAACCCGCGGAGTCGCGCGTCGCCTGACTGTCGCAATCTCGTCTTCATCCTGTAGTAATTTTCCGGCATTATGCTGAGCCGCGTACCGGCTTGCCCTGGATAATTCTCATGAATCGATTTTTTTACCTGGTTTCAGTATTGAGCCTCGTGTTGTCGCCGCTCTCGGTGTATTCCCAACAATCCACCGAGGACTGGTTTGAAGAAGGCCGCGCCGCGGTCGAACGCAATCTGGACCAGCGTGCGGTAGCGGGGGCCAATGCGAAAAACGTGATTCTTTTCGTCGGCGACGGCATGGGCGTGTCTACAGTTACCGCCGCGCGAATCCTCGAAGGTCAATTGCGCGGCGAGACCGGCGAGGAGAACGAGCTGTTCTTCGAGACCTTCCCCAATTTGGCGTTGGCCAAAACTTACACTACCGACGCCCAGGTGCCCGATTCGGCGGGAACCATGACCGCAATGGCCACTGGCGTGAAAACCCTGCAGGGGGTGATCAGCGTCAGCGATGCGGCCACCCGCGGCGATTGCGCCTCCCAGCAGGGAACGGAATTGCTCACTTTCCTGGAACGCGCGGAAATGCGCGGGCTGGCGACCGGCGTAGTCAGCACGGCGCGCTTGACCCATGCCACGCCAGCGGCGAATTACGCCCATTCCATGGAGCGCAATTTCGAGTCAGACGCCGATGCGGAGGACCTGCTGAATAACGGCGATTGCGTGGATATCGCCCGGCAACTGATCGAGTTCGCCGGTAATGTGGCAGGATCCGATGGTTTGGAAGTCGCGCTGGGCGGCGGCCGCGCCGCGTTTTTGCCCGCCCGCGACGGCGCCGACCTCGAGGACGGCGTGACCGGCGACCGCCTCGACGGCAGGGATTTAACTCGGGAATGGGTCGAACGCCATGATGATGCGGCCTATGTCTGGAACGCCGCGCAATTCGCCGCGACGGACGCCGGCGAAATTTCCCATCTGCTGGGCCTGTTCGAATCCTCGCACATGGAATACGAACTCGACCGCGAAAACGATACGGGAGGCGAGCCCAGCCTGTCCGAGATGACCGCCAAGGCAATCGAAATCCTGTCGAAAAATCCGAACGGCTACTATCTGAACGTGGAAGCCGGGCGCATCGACCACGCCCACCATGACACCAGTCCGCGGCGGGCACTGGTGGACACCATCGAATTCGCGCGCGCGGTGCAAACCGCCTACGAAATGGTGGATATGTCCGAGACGCTTATCATCGTTACCGCCGACCACAGCCATGTGTTCACCATTGCCGGCTATCCGGGCCGCGGCAATCCGATCCTGGGCAAGGCGGCTGACAGCGCCGGGCTAATTCTGGCCGACGATGGCATGCCCTATACGACCCTGGGATATATCAACGGACCCAATCGAGGCCGGGGCGCGGACCTGAGCGACATCGACACCACCGACGAGAGCTTTCAGTCCCAGACCCTGGTGCCGCTCGGTTCGGAGACCCACGCCGGGGAGGACGTGCCGGTCTATGCCGCAGGTCCAGGCTCGGACCTGGTCCGCGGCGTGATCGAGCAAAACGTGATCTTCCACATCATGATGGAAGCCACCCAACTCGATCAGCGCTGAGGGCTTGGAAGAGCTACGACTCGGGTTCCCGACAAACGGTCGTGGGCGGCGTCGCCGTTTGGGTCGAAGTAGAGCCAGAGGTAGCCGAGACCTAACAGGAAGAAAGACGGCCAAGCGCACAGGAATCGAAGCAAGGACTGACGGACCGACACCGGGCCGCCTTCGCGGGATTGCACCCTGATGCGCCAGGCGAGCATGCCGAGGGTCTGGCCTCCACGGGTCCAGAACCACACATAGAAAGCCGCGGCGCTGGCGCACATGAGCGCGAACAGCAGCAGGCCGAATGCGGGATTGGTCTGTACGCGGCCGTCGATCACCTGGTTGGTTTCAACGCCGGCGATAAGTTGCGCGGCGAAGCCCAGCGCCATCCAGATCGCCAGCACGAGAAAGGCGTCGTAGAGCAGGGCGGCGAGCCGCCGGATCAATCCGGCGGTCGGTAGCGATGCTGGATCGTCCACGGGCTTGTCGAAACCTTACAGTTCCTTGACTGCCTGAATCAATTCGTTGGCGGCCTTCTGACCGTCGCCGAACAGCATTTTCGTATTGTCGGCGAAGAACAGCGGATTCTCGACTCCCGAGAATCCCGCGCCGCGGCCGCGCTTGACGACGATTACATTGTCCGTATCCATGGCGTCGAGAATCGGCATGCCGTAAAGCGGACTCGAAGTGTCGATCTTGGCCGAAGGGTTCACCACGTCGTTGGCGCCGATGATCAGCGTTACCGTGGTGTTCTTGAAGTCGGCGTTGATGTCTTCCATGTCGTAGATCATGTCGTAAGGCACGCCGGCCTCGGCGAGCAGCACGTTCATGTGTCCAGGCATGCGTCCGGCGACGGGATGTATCGCGAACTTGACCTTGACGCCGCGCTCGTTCAGCAATTGCACGAGTTCCCAGATCTTGTGCTGGGCCTGGGCAACGGCCATGCCATAGCCCGGAATGATGATCGCCTGATCGGCGAAAGCCATCAGAATGCCGGCGTCCTGGGCCTGGATTTCCTTCATCTCCTGCTCGCCGCTGACGGCCGCCGCTGGACCGGTGCCGACGCCGGCGAAGAACACATTCGCTACCGAGCGGTTCATCGCCACGGCCATCAAGTGGGTGAGCAGCGAGCCCGCCGAGCCGACGACGATGCCGGCGATGATCATGGCGGCATTGCCGAGTACATAGCCTTCGAAGCCGACCGCGAGCCCGGTAAGCGCATTAAATAGGGAAATGATCACCGGCATGTCGGCGCCGCCGACGGGTACGGTGATGAAGATGCCGAGAATCAGCGCCAATGCGAAGAAAATGGCGATGGTCGTCACGTCGACGGAGAAATACACCAGAATCGCGAACACGACCGTGGCGATCGCCAACAGGGCATTGACGAAATGTTGCCCCGGCACGATCTTGTTCAGGTGCAGGCGGCCGTCGAGTTTGGCCCAGGCAATTATGCTGCCACTGAAGGAAATCGTGCCGATCACAGCGCCGAGAATCGCCAGGATCGCCACATCGACCCCAAGATAGGCCGCTGCGCCCGCGCCGGGATTGGCTTCGCCCGCCTTGAGCAGTTCCACCGCGGCAATGGTCGCCGCCGCGCCGCCGCCCATGCCGTTGTACATGGCGATCATCTGCGGCATGTCGGTCATGGCGACGCGTTTGCCGCTGACCCAGGCATAGCCGCCGCCGATGGCAATGCCCGCGATAATGAGCGAAAGGTTAACCGTGAAGTGTTCGCTTTCGAGCAGTTCCGGCGTGCCGAAGGTCACGATCGTGGCAAGCAGCATGCCGAGGCCTGCCCAGACGATGCCGCGCCGGGCGGTGACCGGCGAACTCATCTGTTTCAGGCCGATGATGAAAAGTATCGCGGCGGCGAGATAACTGGCGTCGATGATGAAGTCCATGCCTCAGTCTCCCGCAGCTTTGCCGGGCTTGTTGCTGGACTTGAACATTTCCAGCATGCGTTCGGTAACTACATAGCCGCCGACGGCGTTGCCCGCCGCGAGCAGCACGGCTAAAAAGCCGATGACCTGCTCGGTGGTGGTTTCGGAGATGCCCAGGGCGTACATCGCACCGACCAGCACGATGCCATGGACGAAATTCGAACCCGACATCAGCGGGGTGTGCAATATGACCGGCACGCGGGCGATGATCTCGTACCCGGTAAATCCCGCCAGCAGAAAAATATAAATCGCCGCGAGTCCTTCAATCATGATTTCGCTCCGAAGTTGTTGGGCGGGCGCTAGAGCCGTTCCCTGATTGCCGCGTTATGTATGGCGCCGGCGTGAGTCACCAGGCTCTCGTTGATGATTTCGTCTTCCAGGTTGATGTCGATCGCGCCGTCTTTTATGAGCAGGTCGAGAAAGGCGAGCAAGTTCCTGGCGTACAACTCGCTGCCGTGACCGCCCATTTGCCCGGGCAGGTTCACCGGCCCGTCAATGGTCACGCCGGCGTGATTGACGACTTCGCCGGCCCTGGTCAGTTCGCAGTTGCCGCCGCCTTCCGCCGCCAGATCCACGATCACCGAGCCGCCGCGCATGTTTTCCACGAGTTCACGGCTGATTATGCGCGGCGAGGGCCGGCCGGGAATGGCCGCGGTGGTAATGATCACATCGGCCCCGGTGATGTGCTGGCCGAGGATTTCCTGTTGTTGGGCCTTCTCTTCATCGGTCAGTTCGCGCGCATAACCGCCGCTGCCTTCGGCCTGTACCTGGGTGTCGACGAATCGCGCGCCGAGTGATTCGACCTGTTCCTTGACCGCCGCCCGCACATCATAGCCTTCGACCACCGCCCCCAGCCGCCTGGCCGTGGCGATGGCCTGCAGGCCCGCCACACCGGCGCCGATCACGAGAACCTTCGATGGGCGGATCGTGCCTGCCGCGGTGGTGAGCATGGGGAAAAACTTTCCGAGGTGGCCGGCGGCGAGCAATACCGCCTTGTAGCCGGCGATACTGGCCTGGGAGGAAAGCGCGTCCATTGCCTGGGCGCGGGAAATGCGCGGAATCAGTTCGATGCTGAAAGCGCTGATGTTGCGCGCGGCGAGTCGTTCGAATCGTTGCGCGTCCGAGTGCGGGTCGAGGAAGCCGATCAGCACCGAGCCTTCGCGCAATTGCGCGATCTGCTCGCCGGTAGGGGGGTTGACGACCAGGCTGATATCGGCTTTGTCGAGCAGGTCGCCCGCGTCGGCGACGATCTCGGCGCCGTCGAAACTGTCGTCCGCAAAACCCGTGAGCTCGCCCGCGCCCGCCTGGATGCTTACCTCGATCCCGTTGCCGGTAAGCCGTTTCACCGCATCGGGCGCCAAAGCGACGCGATGCTCTCCTTCGCGTACTTCTTTCGGAACGCAGATTCGAACTGTCATACCAATTCCCGACCCGGACCCTGTTTGTTGGCAACGCAGTATAGCCATAAGCGTTTTTGTTGCAAGCGACGCGCTTAAAAGACGCCGATTTGCTAGAATTCCCGCCTTTCGGCAAGGCCCGGCCGCAGGCGCCGCAACGCGAGTTCCGCCATGACGACATCAGCCAGCCAACGTCACATCGTCCTGATGGACACCACCTTGCGTGACGGCGAGCAAACCCAGGGCGTTTCCTTTTCGGTCAACGAGAAGGTCAACATCGCGCGCGCCTTGCTGCAGACGCTGGGCGTCGACCGTATCGAAGTAGCCTCGGCCTGCGTTTCCGAAGGCGAACGCGAGGCGGTGGCGCGAATCTGCTCCTGGGCCGCCGAGCAAGGCTACGGAGACCGCGTCGAAGTGCTTGGATTCGTCGATTACAAGCGCAGTGTCGACTGGATCGTCGGCGCCGGCTGCAAGGTGGTGAATCTGCTCACCAAGGGCAGCGAGAAACATTGCAGCAAGCAACTCGGCAAGACGCTGGAGCAGCATCTGGCGGACATTGAGCGCACCGTCGAGTATGCGCGCAGTCAGGAACTGAAAGTAAACGTCTACCTCGAAGACTGGTCAAACGGCTACCGCGACAGCCGGGATTACGTTTTTGGCCTGGTCGAAGGCATGCTGAATCTCGGAATCGAACACTTCATGCTGCCCGACACCCTCGGCGCCTTGTCGCCGCAGGAGGTGAAGGAATACATTACCGGCATGCGGCAGCGATTTCCCGAACTGCAATTCGATTTCCACCCCCACAACGACTACGGCCTGGCCACCGCCAACGTGCTGGCCGCGGTGGAGGCGGGGGTCGACTGCATACATTGCACGGTCAATTGTCTGGGCGAGCGCGCGGGCAATGTATCGCTGGCGGAAATCGCCGTCGTGCTCAGGGACAAGGCAGGCGTGGAACTTTCCATCGACGAGACGCGCATTTCCGCCCTGAGCGGCATGGTGGAAAATTTCTCGGGCAAATGGATCGCCGCGAACACTCCCGTAACCGGAGCGGACGTATTCACCCAGACCGCGGGCATCCACGCCGACGGCGACCTGAAAGGCAATCTCTACGTTTCCCGGCTCAGCCCGGAACGCTTCGACCGCAAGCGCACTTATGCCCTCGGCAAGATGAGCGGCAAGGCTTCACTGATCAACAACCTCGAAGAACTCGGCATCAGCCTGACTGAAGAGGAGCAGGCCGCCGTGCTGAAAAGCATCGTCGAACTGGGCGATTCCAAACATGTCATCACCACCGACGATCTGCCGTTCATCATCGCCGATGTACTCGAAGGCAGGGAAGAGCAGCACGTGAGTCTGCTCAACTGCTACATCAATACCGGCCTCAACGTCGACAGCACCGCCAGCGTGCGCGTGGCTATCGGCGGTGAGGAATTTCAGGCTTCGGGCGCGGGCAACGGCGGTTTCGACGCCTTCATGGACGCGCTCGGCAAGATCATGCAAGGGCAGGATTTTGAAATTCCCGTACTCGTCGACTACGAGGTGCACATTCCCCGCGGCGGCCAGACCGACGCGCTCACCGAATGCTTTATCACCTGGCAATTACCGGAACGCACGCTCAAGACGCGCGGCGTGGACTCCAACCAGGTGCTCGCGGCGGTCAAGGCGAGTTTGCGGATGATCAATCTGCAGATGCCGGTGCAGCAGCGTAGTTCTCGGCTACCAGATCACCAAAAGACGGCGTACTGATCGTGCGCTTGCCGGCGCCCGGCCGGGCCAGGTCGGGCGTTGTCCAACCCTGGTCGAACACCGATTGCATGGCTTTCCAGACATGGCCGGCTTCTCCTTTCAATCCCAGGCTCATGTCGAGCAGCATGGCGACCGAACCGATCATGGAATAGGGATTCGCAATATTCTTGCCGGCGATATCCGGCGCCGAGCCGTGGGACGGTTCGTAATAGGCCTTGTCCGGCCCGAGGCAGGCCGAAGGCATCAAACCCAGCGAGCCGAGAATGCCGCCGGCCTGGTCGCTGAGAATATCGCCGAACATGTTCTCCATGACCATGACGTCGAACTGTCCGGGATTCAGGCACAGATAGGTGGCGGCGGCATCTACCAGTATGTGGCGCACCTCGACGTCGGGGTATTCCCGGTGAACTTCACCGAGCACTTCGTTCCATAGCACGCTCGACTTGAGCACATTGCTTTTGTGTATGTTGTGCAACAGTTTTTTGCGGCCCCGCGCCGTATCGAAGGCGACCCGGGCGATGCGCGCGATCTGATCCTCGTCGTATTCCAGACTTTCGTTGACGTAGCGCTTGCCGGCGGCGTTGCGGCCGCTTTCCTTGGCGCCGAAATAAAGCCCGCCGACGAGTTCACGGATGATCATGATATCGATGCCGCCGGCGATGATTTCGGGTTTGAGCGGCGAGAAATGCGTCAGGCTGCCGGCCAGCCGCACCGGGCGGAAATTCGCAAAAGTGTCGAAACGGCGGCGCAGGGGCAACAGCGCGCCCCGTTCCGGGCGCATGTCGACGGGAATTTTTTCGGTTTGCTCGTGGTCTAGCCCGATTGGACCTTTGAGGATCGCGTCGGCCCGGTCACATAACTCCCTGGTTTCCTTCGGGAAGGAATCGCCGTGAGAGAACCAGGCGCCGGCGCCAAAGGCGCCATGTTCCAGTTCCAGTCGAATGCAGTTGCGTGATTCCGCCAGACGCAGAATCTTGACGGCTTCGGCCATGATTTCAGGGCCGATGCCGTCGCCGTCCAGCAGGGCGATGGTATATGAACTCATGTGACTTCCTGATGCAGGCGGTTGAGCCCGGGCTGTTCGGGTGGCTGATTATGCCGCAGAGGAAGTTCTGGTGGTAGCGGACGGCGCCGGTTGGATGGATTCCGGCCCGGCGGCGAAATAGCGGCCGAATCGATTGCGGATGAAATCCCGGAATGGAATGTCTTCCTGCCGAATGAAACCAGTCCCTGGCAATTTGCCCTGCGCGAGCAGATCCAGAGCGGCGCAGGCGCCGGCTGAGGTGGTCAGCCTGATGGCGCTCCATGGCGTGCCATCGATATTACGGTGATGGATGCGGTTGGCCCAGGTTTCCTGTTCGAGGCGGCCATCGCGCATGCCGCTGACTGAAACCATTATCACCACCACGTCCTGCCCGGTAAGCGGCAGGGCGGTCTCGAGGATGTCTTTCAGTAATTCGCGGCGATCCCGCAGTTTCAGGTCTTCGAGCAGCGCCTTCATGATGTCGCGGTGACCGGGATAGCGGATGGTGCGGTAATTCAGTTCTTCCACCTTGCCGGCGAAGGTCTCGCGCAGACTGCCGAGACCGCCGGAGGTGTTAAAGGCTTCGTAGTCGATGCCGTCTAGCGAGAAGGATTCCAGCCCTTCGAGCGGCTGGATCTCTACTGGCTCGCCTCTTGCGATGGCTTCGCAGGGATTACAGTACTCGTTGATCAGCCCGTCGGTAGACCAGGTCAGGTTGTATTTCAGCGAATTGGATGGGTAGCGCGGCAATGCCCCAACGCGGAGCCGGATATGCTGCAGTTCGTCGAATTTACGCGCCAGTTCGAAGGCGGCGATGGAGACGAACCCGGGCGCCAGCCCGCACTGGGGGATCATCGCGCAATTGGAATTCGCGGCAAGTTCGCGCACGGCGCGCACGCCGGCAAGGTCTTCGCTGAGATCGAGGTAGTGCGCGTCTTTGGCTGCGGCCACTCTGGCGACCCTGGCGTTGACGCTGAAGGGGCCGGCGTTGACGACGGCGAACTTGCCGGCGACGGCGGCGTCCATTGCACGCGCGTCGCCCGCGTCCAGAAGCAGTGTCCTGATACCGGGAATCGGCGGCAGCCTTTCCAGACTGGCCGGCTCCCTGTCGGCGACCGTGACTTCAAAGTCGTCCGTGGCCGCAAGAAACTCGGCGATCCCTATACCAATATTGCCGGCGCCCAGCAACAGGACCTGCATTGTCGTTCCCCCAACTGTTGCTTTCAGGCTTGAGTGTAGCCCCGAAATAGAACAGAATTAACGTTTGAAATAATGAATTTGCCAACAAATTATTAGCAATATGACGAAAAAAATGTCGAAATGATCATAGACGCGAAGGACAAGGCGCTACTCGCCCTGCTCAGCGCCAACAGCAGGGAATCCACCGCGGAACTGGCTCGAAAAATGGGCATTTCGCGCACGACCGTAACCAGCCGGATCGAGCGGCTTGAACGGATGGGAGTGATCAACGGTTATACCATCCGTTTCAGCGAAGATTTCGCCGAAGGGCAGATTCGGGCGCACGTCATGATTCGCTCGGACCCCAAGCAGGCCGACGGCATATTTCGCGCGCTGAGGCAGATTTCGACGGTGCGCGCCTTGCACACGGTCAACGGCGAATACGACATGGTGGCCATGGTCAGCACCGGCTCGACCCGCGAACTCGACGATACGCTCGATCGAATCGGTCACGTGCCCGGTGTCGAAAAAACCGTCTCCTCGATTGTCCTGACGACAAGATTCGAGCGCTAGGAGCGACAGTGGGCGCAAAGGGCGCAAGGACACCCATCCCCTGAAGCAGTCTTTTGATGGGTGTCCCTTGGCCGCCGTCTTGGCCGCCGCTGCCCGCTGACCGACTTGCGTCCGGCGATGGCTGAATACACAATCACGCCTTCGCAAGCAGAGGAAGGGTCTTGGCTGCGCTTGTTTCCAGATTGGTTCAAATCCCCACGCTTAAGCTGATCCTGGCAATGTGGGCCCTGGTAACACTCAGCGATGTCGTTCTGCTTGGCTTGCTGTTTGTCTCTATTGACCTGGGGATGCTTGATGAGGATGGGCTGGGCGGCGATTTTCTTGCATCGTTGTCATTCGCCGAACTTGCTCTGATTGCTATGGTATTAGCCCCTATACTGGAGACACTGATTTTTCAGGGTGCGCTGTTGCTGCTCGCGAAAAAACTGACCGAATGGGTCGGCAGATCGGAAAGCTGGCTTCCGGCGTTTCTGATTACCAGTCTGACTTTTGCCGCCGTACACGCCACCAACGCCGAAGACGCCCGGTCCATTTACGGTTTGCTTAACGCGGCGACAAGAATTCCGGGCGGAATCGCGCTCACCCTGCTCGCCATCGTTCAGCGCGCGCGAAGAGGCGGTTTCCCGCTGCTATCCGTATCCGTCCTGCATGGATTGATAAATCTTCCATTGACCATGCTTTATTTGCCACCCGAGTAAGACATCAAGGAGAACTATGTAATGTCAGGTGACCAGGATGCCATACAAATCCAAAATCGATAATTGGGTGCTACTGGTACTGCTGGGCCTGCCGGCAGGGCTGTTTTGCTGGATCGTATTTCAGGGAGTATCCGGTTTGTTTGAGCTGATTATCTTGATTGCCGTGTTCGGCGCCATAATAATCCTGCCTTGCTGGATGCTGGCAGCTACGGATTACAGGTTTGGGAACGACAACCTGTACGTCAGATCCGGCCCGTTCAACTGGACGGTTCCATTGTCCGATGTTAGACGCATCGAACAATCTCGCAGCCTTGCGTCAGGCCCTGCACTATCCGTGGACAGGCTCCGGATTCATTATGGAAATTACAAATGGATTCTGATCTCCCCAAAAGACATGGACGGCTTCCTTTCGGAATTCGAGTCCAGGCGAAAATCCGGTTAGACCCGAGTACAACTTGCTGAGACTACGAGATCTGGTACCGGAGGCCGGAAGCGGAGAATTCTGTAACTTATTGTTCCTGCTCGATTTATAGAATACCCCTCGCGCAGCAGGCAACGCTTTGTACAACGAAAATCAGCGGACGAAAATGCCAGGTACCGGACTACCCTTTTTTCCGGCATGTCGAAACTGCCGGCAATTCTAATTTTGAATTGTCGCGTTGATGGGGAGGGCTACGCGGTCACGCATGCAGTGCGCTAGTGTGCGACTCTCCGGTCGTCCGGTCGCGCCGCGCTTGTGCAAGCGCGTAACTGGCCTGCATCCGCATCCAGTGATCGGCCGCGCCCCATCCGATATCCTCCAGTGCGAGCGCCATGTTCGCGGACACACCCGCTTTGCCGTTCAACAGCCGCGACAACGTACCGCGTTCGCACTTGAGGCGCGCCGCCGTCTCGGTCACGTTCCAACCTTCCTCATCCATGCTTTCGCGGATCAGTTCACCCAGATGCGGCGGGTTCAGCATCGGGCCGACTCGGTCGCCCGTCATATCGTTCATGGTCAGCACTCCCCTTTGGTCAATGGTAGTCGACCAAGTCTACATCAATAGCTTCTCCGTTCTCGAAGCGGAAAACCACGCGCAAGTTTCCCGATACCCGGACGCTCCACTGGCCTGCGAGGTCACCCTTCAGGGGATGTAGTCGAAATCCTGGTGCGTCGGCGTCTCGCGGATGCGTTGCTTCCTGCAAACGAAATAAAATGCGCTTGATTCGTGGAGCCAGTCCGGCAGGCACTCGCGCGGGATTGTCCCGCTCGTGCAGCGCACGTAGTCCCTTGTGCCTGATCTTCATGCCTTACTGTAACGTATCGCGTTACGCGCCGCAAGCAATCATATTGATACTCAAAGGGGGGGCTATAGTTTGGGTCTGATTCCAATTGCAATTTTTGAAAGCAGCCATGGGACACCCATCCCCTGAAGCAGTCTTTTGATGGGTGTCCCTTGGCCGCCGCCTTGGCCGCCGCTGCCCGCTGACCGACTTGCGTCCGGCGATGGCTGAATACACAATCGCGCCTTCGCAAGCAGAGGAAGGGTCTTGGCTGCGCTTGTTTCCAGATTGGTTCAAATCCCCACGCTTAAGCTGATCCTGGCAATGTGGGCCCTGGTAACACTCAGCGATGTCGTTCTGCTTGGCTTGCTGTTTGTCTCTATTGACCTGGGGATGCTTGATGAGGATGGGCTGGGCGGCGATTTTCTTGCATCGTTGTCATTCGCCGAACTTGCTCTGATTGCTCTGGTATTAGCCCCTATACTGGAGACACTGATTTTTCAGGGTGCGCTGTTGCTGCTCGCGAAAAAACTGACCGAATGGGTCGGCAGATCGGAAAGCTGGCTTCCGGCGTTTCTGATTACCAGCCTGACTTTTGCCGCCGTACACGCCACCAACGCCGAAGACGCCCGGTCCATTTACGGTTTGCTTAACGCGGCGACAAGAATTCCGGGCGGAATCGCGCTCACCCTGCTCGCCATCGTTCAGCGCGCGCGAAGAGGCGGTTTCCCGCTGCTATCCGTTACCTTGCTTCATAGTTTGCAAAATTTTCCTCCGACCTTGCTTTTCTTGTTTCCCGAGTACAACTGACTGAGACTACGAGATCTGGTACCGGAGGCCGGACTTGAACCGGCACGCTATCGCTAGCAATGGATTTTGAATCCATCGTGTCTACCAATTCCACCACTCCGGCAGGGCAGATCGGGCCAAGGCCGGGATGGGACACCCATGCCCCGGCGAAGGGAATGGTATATTAATCGCCCTTCGCGGTTCAATCGGACCGCGCCTTACCTGCTGGGAATTCCGCCGCCGCCCGGATGATTCATGAGCGAATTGCTGTCCGATTACGATTACGAATTGCCGCCGGAGGCGATCGCCGAGCAGCCCACGCCGGTCCGCTCGGCTAGCCGGCTGTTGAGGTTCGACCGGTCTTCGGGAAGCATTCGCCATCAGTGTTTCACCGATTTGCCCGAACTACTGGACCCTAAAGATCTGCTCGTTTTCAACGACACCCGGGTTATCCGAGCGCGGCTGTACGGACACAAGGACAGCGGCGGCAAGATCGAGGTTCTGATCGAGCGGATTCCCGAGGCGCGTCGGGCGCTGGCCCAAGTGCGGGCCAGCAAGTCGCCTAGGCCGGGCAGCCGTCTGCTGCTCTCGGGAAACGCCGATGAAGAAGTGGAAGCAGAGGTTCTGGGCAGAAACAGCGATCTGTTCGACCTGCGTTTCGACGAAGACGTCGCGGGCGTGCTCGAATGCATCGGCGAAGTGCCTCTGCCGCCTTACATCCGCAGGCAGGCCACGGCCGCCGACGCCGAACGATACCAGACAGTCTACGCCAGCCGCGACGGCGCGGTCGCCGCGCCAACCGCCGGCCTGCATTTCGACGACATTTTGCTTAACCGTATAGCCGCCGGAGGCGTGCGATCGGCATTTATTACCCTGCATATTGGCGCCGGCACTTTCCAGCCGGTGCGCGAAGAGCGAATCGGCAAGCACCGCATGCATAGTGAATATGTGGATGTCCCACAAGCGGCATGTGACGCCATCGACGCCTGCCGACAGCGCGGCGGACGCGTCGTCGCCGTCGGCACCACGGTCGTGCGCGCGCTAGAATCCGCCGCCGGGGGAGGTCGCTTCGCCAAATACCGCGGCGACACCGACATCTTCATCTTCCCCGGCTTCGAGTTTCGCGTGGTGGACGCCATGATCACCAATTTCCATTTGCCGCGTTCCAGTCTGCTGATGCTCGTCAGCGCCTTCTGCGGCAGCCGGGAAACGCTGCTCGGCGCCTACCGCGAAGCCATCGCCGAAGGCTACCGTTTCTACAGCTACGGCGACGCTATGTGGGTATCCTGACAGTTGTTGAACTATCCGCATTAATCGGAAACAATGCGCCTGCCCGGTACAGGGCTGATAAGAAGGAGTACACATGAAAGAACCAGTTCGGGTCACGGTCACGGGCGCGGCGGGCCAGATTAGTTACGCCTTGCTGTTTCGAATCGCCGCCGGCGAAATGCTCGGCAAGGATCAGCCGGTAATCCTGCAACTGCTCGAAATCACACCGGCAATGGACGCCCTGGCTGGCACGGTCATGGAAATCGAGGATTGCGCGTTCCCGCTGGTCGCCGACATCGTCCAGACCGACGATCCCGATATTGCATTCCGCGACGCTGAATATTGTTTGTTGGTCGGCGCGCGGCCGCGCGGTCCCGGCATGGAGCGCAAGGATCTGTTGCAGGCCAATGCAAAGATCTTTACCGGCCAGGGCGCATCGATCGACCGTTGGGCGAGCCGCGACGTAAGAGTGCTGGTGGTGGGCAACCCCGCTAATACCAATTGCCTCATCGCCGCCCGCAATGCGACCCATCTCGACTCCTCCCAGTTCACCGCGATGACCCGGCTCGACCATAACCGGGCCATCGCGCAACTCGCTGAGCGCACGCACAGCGACAGCACCGATGTCGAAGGCATGATCATCTGGGGCAACCATTCGGCCACGCAGTACCCGGACATTCATCATTGCAGCGTCGCCGGCAAGGCCGCGACCGATCTGGTGGATCAGGACTGGGTGGAAGACAAGTTCATTCCACAGGTGCAACAGCGCGGCGCCGCGATCATCAAGGCCAGGGGCCTTTCCAGCGCGGCCTCGGCGGCAAATGCGGCCATCGAGCATATGCGCGACTGGGCGCTCGGCAGCGGCGGGCGCACGGTCAGCATGGGCATTTGCAGCGATGGCAGTTACGGCATCGAGAAGGGGTTGATATATTCCTTCCCGGTAGTCTGCGAAGACGGCGGTTACCAGATCGTCAAGGATCTGGAGATCGACGATTTCAGCCGCAAGATGATGACAGCCACTGAACGTGAGTTGCAGCAGGAGCGGGACGCTATCGCCGACCTGCTGTAAAGCGAAACGAAAAGACAGGGCGGAAACGATGGGCAAGGCAAAAACATTTTACCTGTTCCTGGCACCGCTGCTGGCGCTGGCGGGATGCGGACAGGAGGCCGCATCCGGGCCTGAATGGAATCACTATCGCGGCGACCCGGCGGGAACCGGCTATTCCACTTTGGCCCAGGTCAGCAGCGCAAATGTCGAATCGCTTGAGATTGCCTGGGAATATTCCCTGCGCAGCGCCGATGGCGGCGCAAATTCCCCCCGCGCTGCCGGAGGCGGCGCAAATTCCCAGGTAACGCCCATAATTGCCGGCGACGTCATGTATTTTTCCGCCGCGGACCGTATCGTCGCACTGGACCCGGTCTCGGGCCGGGAAATCTGGGTGCGAAGCGTGGAAGACGGCCGGCCGTCCCGGCGCGGCGTCGCCTGGTGGCCGGGCGACGGTGAACATCCGGCCCGAATCCTGTTCATGGCGGGCAGCAATCTCCATGCAATCGACGCGAATTCAGGCACCGACTCCACCGGCTTCGGCGACGGCGGCGTTGTTGACATCGGCGTACCCTACAACTCGGTCCCGTTGATCCTGGAAGGCGTCGTTATCGTCGGCGCCAACACGCCTCCCGGTCAACCCGGAGGAATCGGCAATCCGCGCGCGTTCGACGTGCGGGACGGCAGCCTGCTGTGGGAATTCGTCTCGGTCGCGCAGCCGGGCGATGCGGCCAACGAAACCTGGGCCGGCGACAGTTGGCGGGGGCGGTTGGGCGCAAACGCCTGGCCGTTCTATTTCACTGCCGACCCTGAGCGCGACATGGTGTATCTGCCGCTCGCCTCGCCGATCCCGTTTGCCTGGGGCGGCGACCGGGCAGGGGACAATCTGTACGCCAACGCCATCGTTGCGGTGAATCTTCATGGCGGCGAGTACATCTGGCATTTCCAGACGATTCATCATGATTTGTGGGACCACGACCCGCCGGCGCCGCCGAGCCTTTTTGAGCTTGAAGACGGTACGCCGGCCATGGCTTTCACCACCAAATCGGGCTATCTGTTCGTGTTGAACCGGGAAACCGGTGAGCCGATCGTGGAAATCGTCGAAAGGCCGGCGCCTGCAAGCGAGGTCCCGGGCGAGTCGACATCTCCCAGTCAGCCGGTTCCCGCGGCGCCGGCCGATATCGCGCGCACCGGCTTCAGCATGCAGGACCTGGTTTCCGCCGCGGACACGAATGCCGCGCACTCCGCAGCCTGCGGCGAATTACTGGAAAGCCTGGGTGAGGTCGTGAATCAGGGGCCCTATACGCCCTGGGTGCATCGGATGCCCGATACCCCGCCGCGCACGACCTTGCTGTTCCCCGGTCTTGCCGGCGGACCCAATTGGGGCGGTGTGGCCATCGACCGTCCGACCAATACCGGCTTCGTGCTGGCGGCGAATCTCGGTACTTTCGGCTGGATGGAACCCACTGAAGATGGCGCCTGGGCACTGGCCGGTCCACGCCCCTCGGGCTTCGACGTCGCCATGGACGATTCGCGCTGGCCCTGCCAGAAGCCACCCTGGAGTCAACTCAGCGCGGTGGATCTCACTTCCGGAGAAATCGTCTGGCAGCGGCCGCTGGGCGTTACCGAAGGTTTGCCGGAAGCCTTGCGCAACACCGGCCGGCCGGGGCGCGCCGGGGCCGTCGTTACCGCCGGCGGACTGTTGTTCATTGCCGCGACCGACGACAACAGGTTCCGGGCGCTGGATGTCGAGACCGGTGCGGAACTCTGGCAGGCGGTGCTTCCCGGCCGGGGCAATGCCAACCCCATGACCTACCTGGGCGCCGACGGGAATCAATACGTTTCGATTGCCGCGACCGATACGCTGTTGGCGTTCAGCCTGCCCGACTGAATCCGAAACCCGTCAAGCCGGTTGCGGGATGTGCTCCAGCGGCAACTCCGTGGTGCTGACGACCTTGCGCAGCACGAAACTCGAATGCACATCGCTCACCCCGGGGATGCGGGTGATCTTGTTGAGCAGAAACTCCTGGTAGAACTCCATATCCGGAATCACGACCTTGAGCAGATAGTCCGCTGCCTGGCCGGTAATCAGCAGGCATTCGATCACTTCCGGACAGGCGCTGACCGCCTTCTCGAACACCTCGAAACGCTCGGGCGTGTGCCGGTCCATGGCGATCTGGATCAGCGCCGTCAGTTTCAGGTCTAGCTTGTTCGGATCGAGCAGGGTCACCTGGCGGAGGATGATGCCGGCGTCCTCGAGTTGCTTGACCCGGCGTGCGCAAGGCGTTGCCGACAGCCCTATGCGCTGGGCGAGTTCAAGATTGGTAATGTTGCCGTCCTGTTGCAGATGTCGAAGTATGCGCCGGTCGAGTTTGTCCAGTTGCATGAGGCTGCCTCCGGGCAACAAAGCTCCGTGTTGACCAATAAATATCAGGACTAACCAGTAAAGCTATATTAATTAGTGAAAAGTATCAAGAATTAGCAAAATCAGTAGAAAATATAAATAGAAAAACCAATACGATTGGGCTAAGCTGCACGCCTTATGTTTGACCATACCCGATACAAGCCCTTTCCACCGATCGGGCTGCCGGAAAGAACCTGGCCCGATCAGGTGCTGACCCGCGCGCCGCGCTGGTGCAGCGTAGACTTGCGCGACGGTAATCAGGCCCTCATCGAACCGATGTCGGTCAGCCAGAAAAGGAAGATGTTCGATCTGCTCGTCGAGGTGGGCTTCAAGGAAATAGAAGTCGGCTTTCCGGCTGCCTCCCAGCCGGACTTCGATTTCGTGCGCAGCCTGGTCGAACAGGACGCGATCCCGGAAGACGTCACAGTGCAAGTGCTGACCCAGGCCCGGCCCGAGTTGATCCGGCGCACTTTCGAATCGCTGCGCGGGGCGCGCAAGGCGATCATGCACGTCTATAACTCGACTTCCATCGTGCAGCGGCAAAAGGTGTTCAGGACCGACAAGGCCGGCATCATCGATATCGCCGTGACGGGCGCCGAGGAAGTGCGGCGCTGCGCGGAAGCCGCTCCCGAGACTAAATGGATTTACCAGTATTCGCCGGAGAGCTTCACCGGCACCGAAATCGATTTCGCGGTGAAAGTCTGCGACCGGGTGATCGACGTGTGGGAGCCGACTCCGGAACGGCCCGCGATCATGAATCTGCCTTCCACCGTGGAAATGGCGACGCCCAATATCTACGCGGATCAGATCGAATGGTTCTGCCGCCATGTTTCCCGGCGCGATTCCGTCATCGTCAGCCTGCATACGCATAACGACCGCGGCTGCGCCGTGGCTGCTGCCGAACTCGGTGTCATGGCCGGCGCCCAGCGCGTGGAAGGCACATTGCTCGGCAACGGCGAGCGCACCGGCAACATGGATGTCGTGGTCATGGCGATGAACCTGTACAGCCAGGGCGTCGACCCCGGGCTCGACCTGGCCGACATGGACCGCATCGTCTCCGTCGTGCGCGAATGCACCCAGATCGACGTGCATCCGCGCCAGCCCTATGCCGGTGACCTCGTTTTCACCGCCTTCTCCGGCTCGCACCAGGACGCCATCAAGAAATGCCTGGATCTGTACCGGGAAGGCGAGCCCTGGGAAATCGCCTATCTGCCCATCGACCCGCGCGACCTGAGCCGCACCTATCAGGACGTGATCCGCGTCAACAGCCAGTCCGGCAAGGGCGGCGTGGCCTACGTGCTGGCGAACAAGTTCGGTTTCCAGCTTCCGCGCTGGCTCCAGATCGAGTTCAGCCGGGTGGTGCAGGACGCCGCCGAGGAAACCGGGGGAGAGATCCAGCCCGACCGGATCTGGGAGTTGTTCAATCGCCACTACTTCGACAACGAAAAAGTTATCTGCCTGCAGAATTACTCCATCGAGAGAAACGAAACGGGTGAGATATTCAGTGGGACAATCACTTATTTCGGCAAGAGCATGCAGGTCCGGGGGCAGGGCAACGGCGTACTCGACGCCCTGGTTAATGGATTGCAGAAGGTGATCCAGATCGATTTCGAAGTCATGGATTACGGCGAACACGCGCTTAGCCAGGGCGCCGACGCCGAAGCCGTCACCTATATCCAGATCAGGGGCCAGGGGAAAAGATACACCGGCATCGCCAAAAGCGAAGATATCGTCAGCTCGTCACTGAACGCGCTGATGTCGGCGGCCAGCCAATTGCTCACAAAGCAAAAAGCGGCCGCCTGAACCCGGTACCTTCTTCCCTGCAAGGCGCAAACTTTTCCGGCTGCTGTTCCGACAACAGGACTATATGCGCGTGAGCAACAGCGACGAAAAACTGGTAGCCGGCGCGTTGAATGGCTCCACCCGGGCCTGGCGGCAACTCGTGCAACGCTACGAACGCCGCGTCTACAACCTGGGATACCGGCTTACCGGTAACGGTGAGGACGCGATGGATCTCATGCAGGAGGTGTTCCTCGGCGTCTACCGCAATCTGCATCGCTTTCGCGGCGACTCCAGTTTTCGCACCTGGCTGTTTCGCATCGCGCATAACAAGGCGGTAGATCTGAACCGCAGAAGGAAGTTGCTGTCACTTACCGGCGGATTGGATGAGTCGGGAGAATTCGCCGGCGGCGAACTGAGCGCGCGGCCGGAGTCCGAACCCGATCACGGTCTTGCCGAACGCGAAAGGAACCGGCTGGCGCTTGAATTGCTGGGCCGGATTCCACTGGAACAGCGGCTGGTGGTGGAGTTGAAGATCTACCAGTCCCTGACATTCGAGGAAATCGCGCAAATGCAGGAGATTTCCGTGAACACCGCAAAAACCAGATTTTATGCCGCATTGAAGAAAATGCGCTTGATACCGGAGAAAGAAAATGCCCTGCTCGAGAACTGATCACTTGCTGCGGGAATATTTTTCCGATGATTTGAGCCCCGTATTGAGGGTTGAAATCGAAGAACATGTAACCGCCTGTGCGGATTGCGCCGCGCAATTGCAGGAGTTGACCGGCGCTGCGCGCGAACTGCGCGGCTGGGAAGAAATTCCTGCCCCTCGCTGGGACCGTCACATGGCGCTGTTCCGGCGCGAACGCGGTGTGGAAAAGGACCGCCGCTGGAGACTCGCGTGGCAATGGATTCCCGCCGCAGCCTGCGCACTCATGCTAGGGCTGACGTTGCTGAACACATCCGTGGTCTATCAGGGCGGCGCCCTGGAAATCAGTTTCGGTTCGCCGGAACTGACGGCGGTCGACCGGCGCCTTGCGGAATTCAATCGGCTTCAGGCCGAGGAACGGGAAGAATTCGCCGGCATGCTGGCCCGTTTCGAACAATTGCGCATGCAGGATCTCGAAACCATGCAGGCAGGTTATGAATTGCTGGCGGACCGCGACTACGAAACCGTGCGCTCGCTGCAGCAACTGGTCAGCCTGGTCGGCTCGGCGGGAGTGACGGAATGGTAAGAAACACATTGCTGGCAACGGCGCTTACCACGTTCCTGGCGTATCCCGCCGCCGCCCAGGACGATCCCTACGATCCGCTCAAGCGCAATGTCGAAGCCTTTACCGGCATGCTCGAACAGGCGCTTGAACTCGAGCTGGAACGCGGCCTGTTCGGACTCGGCGGCGAACGCATCGACAGCATGTATCTGGCGGGTCACGGTCTTGTGCTCGAAGTACGCAGCAATTTGGCGAGTACGCGCAGCCGGCTCGACCTGGTAATGCTGAACAACTCCGTGATGGCGTTACGCCAGGACGACAATCCTTTCGCGGCTCTGGCGCGGAGGGTGCAGGCGGAAGCCGAGCCCGAGGAAGTATTGACCGAGGAAGACGAGCGGCACCCGCAATTCGAGTTGCTGTTGCGGGCTCGCGATATAGATTACTCGGCAGTCGTCGATTCGGCGATTTCCCAGGCCGGCGAATATGCCCGGATTCTGCGCGACGCCGACGGCGTGGATGACGATGCTTTCGAGCAATTGCGCGTGGAAATCGAACGCCTGCGGCAGGAAAACCGGGCCGACGTCGAACGTTTGCGCGAGTTGACCGAAGAATTGCGCGCTGGCGTCGGCGCCGCCGCCGAACAGGGCGAACGCTTTGAACAGGCGCTGGGCGAGATGTCGGCGGAAATGGATCAGTTGCGGGAGCGGGCGGAAGAATTGGCGGAAGACTTGCGAGAGCGGAGCGAAAGCGCCCAGACCGAACGCGCGGCGCGCTGGCGGCAGGACGTGGCGGCCCTGGAGCAAAGACTGCTCGGAGCGATGTGCCAGTACGGCGCCAGCCTGCGGGAATTGCCCGCGGACGAGAATGTCACCGTGATCCTGAACGGTCTGGGAGACGAATCGTCCACCGGCGGCCGCGCCGACCTTTTGCATACGTTCAGCAAGGCGGACCTGCTGCTTTGCGATGTCGGCGAACTTAATTCCGAAACCCTTGGCGACCGCTCCGGACGCTATAGTTACTGACCCTGCCCACACGGGAAAATCACGTTTTCGCTGACGTGGTCATGCGCGTGAATATCTTTTAGAATGTCGCCGACCCTCCGCGCCGTGCGCCATATCGAATTCTGAGGAGAACCGGATGGAATGTCCCAAGTGCAATTCGCCGATGAAGGAAATCAAGATTGAAATCCTCCATGGCAAGGTCATCATCGACAAATGCGAAAGCTGCCAGGGCCTATGGTTCGACCACGGCGAAGCCGAGGCGTTGAAAGGAAACTGGATGGCGGATTTTGCCGATTCCGGAGACCCGGCAGTAGGCAAGAGTTACAACGTCGTGAAGGACATCAACTGTCCGCGTTGCGGCAAGCCGATGAAACATGTGACGGACCCGAATCAGCCTCATCTGCGCTACGAGGTCTGCGAGGACCATGGCATGTTCATGGACGCCGGCGAGTTTACCGATTACAAACACGAGACACCGCTGGATATTTTCCGGGGCCTGCTGGCGCTGGCCAAGAGAAGCTAAGGGCTCGCATCCATGAGCGACGGCGCCGAATTCCGCGGCCGCACTGGACGCTTGATAGACGGCTGCATCGACTGCGTGGACCAGTGCTTCGAATTGCTCGATGGCATGCCGGGCGAGATATTCATCGGCAGGGGCGTGGGCAATTCTTCCATCGGCGCCCACGTGCGCCATATCGTGGATCGATACAGGTGCTTTTTGAGCGGCCTCGAAGTGGGCTGCATCGACTACGACGACCGCAAGCGGGGCACCAGCGTCGAGACCGATGTGCAAGTCGCCGCCGCCGCCCTGACGGAAACCCGCGGCCGCTTCGAAGTCCTCGACCCGGACACGTTCGGCGCCGAAATCCCGGTCCGCGAGCTCGTCCACTACCACGGTGAGCCCGCCATCGTGGCGAGCACCCTGGACCGCGAATTGATGGGCCTCATCACCCACAGCATCCACCACTTGGCCATCATCGCCATGATCGCCCGCTCCAGCAGTTTCCCCGTCCCCCCGAACCTCGGCAAGGCCCCCTCCACCATAGCCGCTGAATAATACTTGACTGATTTGGTCGGTTATTCGATAATTGCCTCGTTATCCGGTTGACAGCGGATTTTGCAATGCAGCTGACTACCAAGGGCAGATATGCCGTGACCGCCATGCTGGATTTGGCCTTGCATGACGGCGAAGGGCCGGTGAGTCTGGCCGATGTATCGCGGCGCCAGGATATTTCCCTGGCCTACCTGGAACAACTGTTCGGCAAATTGCGCCGGGCCGAACTCGTCCATAGCGTGCGCGGCCCCGGTGGCGGCTATCAACTGGATCGGGATTCCGAGGCGATATACGTCGCCGAGATCATCGGCGCCGTCGACGAGTCCGTCGATACGACCCGCTGTCAGGGTTCCGGAGATTGCCAGGGCGGCGAAACCTGTCTGACGCATTTCCTCTGGGAGGACTTGAGCGACCAGATACTCGGTTTCCTGCAACGCATCAGCCTGGCTGACCTGGTTTCGCGGAGAGATGTACGCCGCATCGCCGGCCATCAGGACAGGAAAATGGTAGCAGGCAACATGAACGAAATACGCATATCGGCTACCTCGGTGTAGTTGTCCTTATCGCGGAGTAATACATGCAACTTCCTATTTATCTCGATTATGCGGCTACGACGCCGGTAGACCCCCGGGTCGCCAGGGCAATGTCGGAATGCCTCACGATCGAATCGAATTTCGGCAATCCCGCGTCGCGCTCGCATCAATTCGGCTGGAAAGCGGAGGAAGCGGTGGAAAACGCGCGCCGTAACGTGGCCGATCTGCTCAATTGCGACCCGCGCGAGATTGTCTGGACCTCGGGCGCCACCGAGGCCGACAACCTGGCGCTTAAAGGCGCCGCGCATTTCTATCACAAGAAAGGCAAGCACATCATTACTTCCAAGATTGAACACAAGGCCGTGCTCGACAGTTGCCGGCAACTGGAACGGGAAGGTTTTGAAGTAACCTATCTCGACCCAGACAGCGAAGGGCTTATCTCGCCGGAAACCGTCGAACAGGCGCTGCGCCCGGACACCATCCTGGTCTCCCTGATGCACGTCAACAATGAAATCGGCGTGGTCAACGACATCGGGGCCATCGGCGAGGTAACGCGCAAACACAAGGTAATCTTTCACGTCGACGCTGCCCAGAGCGCCGGCAAACTCGACATCGACCTGGAAAAAATGCAGGTGGATCTGCTGTCGCTGACCGCGCACAAACTATATGGACCCAAGGGCATCGGCGCCTTGTACGTGCGGCGCAAGCCGCGGGTGCGCATCGAACCGCAGATTCACGGCGGCGGTCACGAACGCGGCATGCGCTCCGGCACCTTGCCGACTCACCAGATCGTCGGCATGGGCGAGGCCTATCGCATCGCCAGGGAAGAAATGCACGAGGAAGCCCGCCGCACCCTGGCCTTGCGCGACAGAATGCTGCGCGGCCTGGAAGACATCGAGGAAGTCTACGTGAACGGCGACTTGAAGCTTCGGTCGCCGGGCAATCTGAACATCAGTTTCAATTTCGTGGAAGGCGAATCGTTGATGATGGCGCTGCGCGAACTCGCACTGTCATCGGGTTCGGCTTGCACATCGGCCAGCCTGGAGCCGTCTTACGTGCTGCGGGCGATCGGCCGCAACGACGAACTGGCCCACAGTTCACTGCGAATTTCCATCGGCCGATTCACCACCGAGGAAGATATCGACTACGCGATCGAGAAAATTCACTATGCTGTCGCCAAATTGCGGGAACTTTCCCCGCTCTGGGACATGTACAAGGAAGGCGTGGATCTCGATCAGGTTCAATGGGCTGCGCATTAAAGCGTACGCTGGAGCAAAAGCATCATGGCATATTCAGACAAGGTACTGGACCACTACGAAAACCCGCGCAATGTAGGTCGGCTCGACGACGACGACGCGAATGTCGGCACCGGGATGGTCGGCGCGCCCGCCTGCGGCGATGTAATGCGCCTGCAGATCAAGGTCGACGGCGACGGCGTCATCGAAGACGCGAAATTCAAGACCTATGGCTGCGGCTCGGCGATCGCTTCGAGTTCCCTGTTGACCGAATGGGTCAAGGGCAGGTCGCTCGATGACGCAACGCAGATCCGCAACAAGGACATCGCCGACGAACTCGGGCTGCCGCCGGTCAAGATTCATTGCTCGGTACTGGCGGAGGACGCCATCAAGGCGGCGATCGCCGACGTGAGGAAAAAGCAGGGCAATACGGAAGATCAGACGGAAGACCAGACGGAAGACCAGACGGAAGAATAGATTCATGGGAATATCCATCACCGAAAACGCGGCCAGCCACGTCGCGCGTCAGTTGGCCGACCGCGGCCGCGGTCTCGGCATACGCGTTGGAGTCACCACGACCGGTTGTTCGGGCATGGCCTATGTGCTCGAATTTGCCGACCAGGTCGAAGACGGCGACAGGGTATTCGAAAAGCACGGCGTAAAGATCGTAGTCGATCCCAAGAGCCTGGTTTACATCGATGGCACCGAAATGGACTTTGTAAAGCAGGGGGTTAACGAAGGCTTCGAGTTTCGCAATCCGAACGTGAAAGGCGAGTGCGGCTGCGGCGAAAGCTTCAGCATCTGAGTTCGCCGCTGAACAGAGCGAAATCGCGCTGTGCTGTCCATTGCCGACAACTATTTTTCACAGTTTGAGTTACCGGTCGGATTCGAGATGGATCTCGACCGGCTCAACACACAATTTCGCGAATTGCAGACCATTGTTCACCCGGATCGATTTGCCGCGGCCGGAGACGATCAGCGGCTGCGGGCGATCAAGCTCAGCAGCTACCTCAATGAAGCTTACGAAACCCTGAAATCGCCATTGCGGCGGGCCGGCTATCTGCTGCAGTTGCGCGGGGTGGACGTCGAGCAAGTCGAACAGTCCGATCTCGACCCGGAGTTGCTGTTTGAACAGATAAGCTTGCGGGAATCACTCGCCGAGTTGCCGAAAGACGAATCAGCGCTTGACCGGATCGATGAATTGAATCGCGCAACGAGCGTGAAGCTTGCGCGGCGGCAACAGGAATTCGCCGGTTCCCTGGCCCGGAGCAATCTTGGCCAGGCGAAAAAGCTGTTCCACGAATTGCAGTTCCTGACCAAGTTGCAAGCTGAAATCGAGAAAGCGGAAGACGCCATCATCTGAGGCCATGAGTTTGTTACAGATTTCAGAGCCAGGCGGGCGACCCGCACGGCACGTTACCCGCAAACGCGCGGCAGGCATCGATCTGGGCACGACCAATTCCCTGATCGCCACCGACGTGAACGGAGAGGTGCGAACGCTTGCCGATGCCACCGGCGCGCATTTGCTGCCTTCGGTCGTGCACTATGGCGCCGATGGCGCAATCGTCGTAGGCGCGCTAGCGAAAGCGCAGGCAGCCGCCGACCCTGCCAATGTCATCGTTTCGGTCAAGCGGGCGCTCGGCAGAAGCCGCGACGAGTTGACCGCCGGCGGGGATTATCGCCAATACCGCTTCGATGCCGAACGCGACGCGGCCTCGCCCGCCTTTGTCACTGCAGCGGGGGTGCGGGATCCGGTGGCAGTGTCCGCCGATATTCTCAGGACCCTGGTGCGGCGCGCGGAAGAACGGACCGGAGAGGCGGTAGACGGCGCCGTAATCACCGTGCCGGCCTATTTCAACGATTCCCAGCGCCAGCAAACGCGGCACGCGGCGAGCCTTGCCGGTATCAAAGTCTTGCGCCTGCTCAACGAGCCGACCGCGGCGGCGGTCGCCTACGGGCTGGATACGCGAGAAGAAGGCGACATCGTCGTATTCGATCTGGGCGGCGGCACCTTCGACGTGTCCTTGCTAAGCCTGCGAAAAGGCGTGTTCGAGGTGCTCGCCACCGGCGGCGATACTGCGCTGGGCGGCGATGATTTCGATAAGGTGGTCGCCGACTGGCTCGCCGACCAGTGCGGCATGGAAAGCATTGCAGCGCGGGACTATCCGGCGATGATGCAGGTGGCGAACAGCGCGCGGGAAGCCTTGTCCGACGGCGACCGGGTCGAATTGGCCTGGGGCGGCGCAAGTTACCTGCTTACCGCCGCGGAATTTTCCGAACTGGCGGCGCCACTGCTGCGTCGCACTATAGTCGCCTGCCGCCGCGTATTGCGTGACGCCCGCATGGAAGCCGGCGCCATCGACAATGTGCTGCTGGTCGGCGGCGCCACGCGAATGCCGATCGTTCGACAGGCGGTGACTGACTATTTCGGCCGCGAACCCTTGCAGGACATCGATCCGGACCGGGTGGTCGCCATCGGTGCGGGTATCCAGGCCGAAGTGCTTGCAGGCAACAAACCGGCCGGCGATTTCCTGCTGCTCGATGTAAATCCCTTGTCGCTGGGAATCGAGACCATGGGTGAACTCGTGGAAAAGATAATCCCTCGCAATACTTCCATCCCGGTGTCCAAGTCCCAGGAATTCACCACTTTCAAGGACGGCCAGACCGTAATGGCCCTGCATGTCGTGCAGGGCGAGCGAGAACTCGTCGGCGAATGCCGGTCACTCGCCCGATTCAGCTTGCGCGGCATACCGCCGATGGTGGCCGGGGCGGCGAAAGTGAAAGTGACTTTCCAGGTCGATGCCGACGGACTGCTGAGCGTTTCCGCCGAAGAAGCAAGCACCGGCTGCAAGGCCGAGGTCCAGGTCAAGCCGAGTTTCGGGCTCGACCTTGGCGAGGTCGAGAAAATGCTCAAGGATTCCCATGAACACGCAAAGGCGGACATGGCGGCGCGCGCCTTGCGGGAAGCCCGGCTGGAAGCGACGCGGCTGATGGATGCGATCGATTCCGCGCTGGCGGAAGACGAAAGACTGCTTGCGGCAAGTGAAAAAGCCGGCATCGATCAAGCGCTTGATAAGTTGCGGCAGGCAATGGCCGAGGAAAACGCCGCACAGATTGAAGAACGCACCGAACAACTGAATCACGCCAGTGAAGACTTTGCCGCGCGGCGAATGAACATGACTGTTGGCGCCGCCTTGCGCGGTGAGTCCATCAATGTCATCGACGAGCGAACCGAATGACCGGCCTGGGGAAGCAAGATGCCTAAAATCACGATTTTGCCACATGAATCGATCTGCCCGGACGGGGCGGAGTTTGAATCGGAGCCTGGTATCAGCGTTCTCGACGCGGCGCTCGGTCAGAAAATCCATATCGAGCATGCCTGCGAAAAATCCTGTGCCTGCACCACTTGTCATGTTGTTCTGCGTGAAGGCTATTATTCTCTGGAAGAGCCCGAAGAAAACGAAGAGGACTACCTGGACAAGGCATGGGGGCTTGAGCCCGAATCGCGCCTGAGTTGCCAGGCCATCGTCGCCGATGAAGACCTTGTAGTGGAAATCCCCAAATACACAATAAACATGGTTTCCGAAAATCATTAGTTTTTCGGGAAATTTCTTCCTGAAATTTCCCTTGGACGCGAAACAAAAGCGTGGTTTTGTTTCGCTCCCGGCTTCACCGGCTGGCGCCGCCGAATCCGGCGGCACATCCTTGTGCCGCGTGATTGCCTGATTGAGCATAAGCACCGATGATGAAAGTTTGGGAGAGTAAGTAATGAAGTGGACCGACGTACACGATATCGCCATCGAGTTGGCTGACAGGTATCCCGATATCGATCCGCAATATGTGAATTTTGTCGATTTGCATCGCTGGATCTGCGAATTCGAGGAATTCGACGACGACCCCGCCCGCAGCGGCGAAAAAATTCTCGAAGCGATTCAGATGGCCTGGATCGAGGAAGCCGCCGACTGATCGACACTGCGACCGCGCGGAGCGTCCACAATCGATTGCCCGTATAATGCGCGCGCCCGAAAATTTTTGAGGAGTTGTGATGGCGATTCAGCGCACTTTGTCTATCATTAAGCCAGACGCCGTTGGCAAGAATGCGATCGGTGAAATCTACAGCCGGTTCGAACAGGCCGGACTGCGTGTCGTGGCGGCGAAAATGCTGCGGCTGGACGAGCGTACCGCCGGCGGATTTTACGCCGAACACAAGGGAAAGCCGTTCTTTGACGATCTGATCCGTTTCATGACTTCGGGCCGGGTCATGGTGCAGGTGCTCGAAGGCGAGGACGCCATCGCACTGAACCGCAGGTTGATGGGACCGACCAATCCGGCGGAAGCCGAGCCGGGTACGATACGCGCCGATTTTGCCAGGTCCATAGATGCGAACGCGGTACATGGCTCCGATTCGCCGGCCTCGGCGGAACGTGAAGTCGCTTACTTTTTCGCGGCCCTGGAGATCGCTTCCTGAGCCGCGCGCAAATCGCGAGGTGATTCGTCCGTGTCGACAGCCGCGAAACCGAATCTTATCGGACTCGATCCGGTCAAATTGACCGCCCTGCTGGAAAGCATGGGAGAGAAACCGTATCGGGCGCGTCAACTCATGCGCTGGGTGCACCGCCGTGGTGTGCTCGATTTCGACGCGATGACCGATATCGGCAAATCCTTTCGCGAGCGGCTGGCGCGGGAGACTGCGCTTGCGCCGCCGGAAATTGTCAGCCGGCACGACGCGGACGACGGCTGTGTGAAATGGATCATCCGCACGGCCAGCGGCAGCGCCGTCGAAGCGGTTTATATTCCCGAAGGCGGCCGCGGCACCCTGTGCGTTTCCTCCCAGGCAGGCTGCATCCTGGATTGCAGCTTTTGCGCGACCGGCAAGCAAGGCTTTGACAGCAACCTGACAACCGCGGAGATTATCGGCCAGATCTGGCATGCGCGGCGTGAACTCGACAGTTTCGAGGACGGCGCCGGCCCTCCCGTAACCAATGTGGTTTTCATGGGAATGGGCGAGCCATTGCTGAATTTCGACAATGTCATGGATGCCGTCGACCTGATGCTCAGCGATTATGCCTACGGTCTGTCCAAGCGACGGGTCACGATCAGCACCGCCGGGGTGCTTCCAGGTCTCGAACGCATGCGCGGACGGACCGACGTCGCGCTGGCGGTTTCGCTACATGCACCCAATGACGAATTGCGCAATGAACTTGTGCCGCTGAATAAAAAATACCCCATCGCAGAGTTGCTTGAGGCTGCCGGCGAATACATGTCGGACCTCGGGGAAAGTCGCGATCCGCTGATCGAATACACGCTGATCCGCGGTGTCAACGACCATCGGAAACATGCCCGGGAACTCGCTGCGTTGCTTGAGGATTTCCCCTGCAAGGTCAATTTGATTCCGTTCAACGAGTTCAACGAAGTCAGCTACCGGCGCCCCAGTGCGAGTTCGATCGGAAATTTTCGCAAGATCCTTCAGGACGCGGGTCTTGTCGTAACCGTGCGAACTACCCGCGCCGACGGGATTGCCGCGGCATGTGGCCAACTGACGGGCGCCGTGCGTGATCAGACCCGGCGGCGGGAGCGAATGCTGCGCCGCGGCGAAAGCGGCGCATCAAGCAGCGGGCTTATACATAGCGAAAGAGGCGATTCGAGGCAGACGGCTCGGCCGCGGGGAACGGCTCGATGATACCCGCGGCGTTGCGCTTCCGGTACGAGGAAGGCCGAAGTTGCCTGCCGCTTTGCTGCGCTGCAATTTTGGCCGCTTGCGTAAGTTCTCCCGGTGGCGGCTTTGAATCCCCGGGGTCGGATACCGCGGCCAGGGACTACCTGGCGCTGGCCATGGGCTATTTCGAAGCCGGCGATCTCCCCGCCGCGCGGCTTCATCTGGAAAATGCCCGCGACAACGACGCCGGACAGGCGGAAATCGATCATATCGCCGCTTTGCTCGCTGCCGCCGACGGTGATTTCGAACTGGCGGAAATACATTTCCGACGCGCACTGCGGCTGGCGCGGTACAATTCCTCGCTCAGGAATAATTTCGGTGTGCTGTTGTATTCGCTCAAACGCGACGAGGAAGCGCTGACGCAGTTCCACATGGCGGCGGCCGATGAAAGCTACCCCGGCCGCGCCCATGCGCTTGAGAATCTCGGCAAGGCTCTTCTGCGCCGACAACGTCCCGCGCAAGCGCTGGAGGCTTTTGCCGGTGCCCTGAGCCTGAATGGGGAGTTGGCTGTGGCGGCGCTGGAGTCGTCCCTCATACACAGGCGGCGCGGCAATCAGGCCGAAGCCCGGCGCCTTTTCGGTGACTATCTGAAAATCGCGGAAAGACAAGGCCTGCCTCACAGCCCGAGAGCATTGCTCGTCGGCGCCGAGTTTGCCCGGCAATCCGGAAATCGAGATGAAGTAGAGGAATTCGGGGCGATTCTAGGTAAACTGTACCCGGAAACAGCGGAATACCGCAGGTACGTGGAATTGATGGATGGGTATTGAAGACGAGGACGAAATTCCGCTCGAACATTCAGGCGACCTGGGGCAGGATCCGGAGCAGGAGCCTCCGGCCTGGGAAACCGGGCAGGATCCGGACCCGATCGGTCCCGCCGTGGTCGGGATGCCCCCGGTCAGCGCCGGCGCCATGTTGCGCGCGGCGCGGGAACGGCAGGATTTGAGCGTTTTTGAAGTATCCGAAAGGCTGTTCCTGACCGAGCATTACGTGCGCGCCCTGGAATCGGGCGACTACGAAAAATTGCCCGCCGAAGTGTATGTAATAGGTTATATGAAAAGTTATGCGCTTTTGCTCGGTCTGGACGAGGATCAGGTGCTGTCTGCCTATCGGCATTCCGGCGCGCCTGCCGTTTACGACATCATTCACGAACATACCGCGCCGGAGCGAGTCGGCCGCCTCTGGTACGTGCTGATTCTGATCGCTCTGGCCGGCGGTGCTGCCGCCGTCGGATGGTGGGCGATCCAGGCTTTCACGGCCGGATTCCTGCCGGTTCTTACGGCTACAACAAGAAAGGAAAATTGAAACCATGAAAGCGCAACAAGCGATACAACGCCGCAAGACGCGCCGGATCATGGTCGGCAAGGTGCCGGTCGGAGGCGGAGCGCCGATCACCGTGCAGAGCATGACCAACACGGAAACCTGCGACATTGTGGACACCGTCGCACAGATAGAACGGCTGGAAGCGGTGGGCGCGGACATCGTTCGAGTGTCGGTGCCCACGATGGATGCCGCCGAAGCGTTTCGCGAAATTCGCGCCAGGGTTTCATTGCCGCTTGTCGCTGATATTCATTTCGATTATCGCATCGCGCTGAAAGTGCTCGAGTACGGCGTCGATTGCCTGCGCATAAACCCGGGAAATATCGGCAAGGAAGAAAGAGTGCGGGCCGTGGTCAGCAGTTCACGGGACAAGGGCATTCCCATGCGCATCGGAGTCAATGCCGGTTCGCTGAGCAAGGCCTTGCTGCGAAAATACAAGGAGCCGAGTTCGGAAGCGATGATCGAGTCCGCCTTGCAGCAGATCGAGATCCTCGACAAGCTCGAATTCCGGGATTTCAAGATCAGTCTCAAGGCCTCGGACGTTTTCATGACCCTGGCCGCCTATCGCGGATTGGCGAACCAGATCGACAACCCGTTCCATCTCGGCATTACCGAAGCCGGCGGATTGCGCGGCGGCACGGTCAAATCCGCTATCGGTATGGGCGCCTTGCTGCTCGAAGGCATCGGCGACACCATCCGCGTATCGCTGGCGGCGGATCCAGTGGAAGAAATCAAGGTCGGTTTCGACATTCTCAAGAGCCTCGGTTTGCGCCACAAGGGCGTCAATCTCGTCGCCTGTCCGAGCTGCTCAAGACAGAATTTCGACGTCATCGGCATCGTCACTCAACTCGAAGCGCGGCTGGAGGATATCGTAACGCCGGTCGATGTCGCCGTCATCGGCTGCATTGTCAACGGACCCGGTGAGGCCAGGGAGGCGGAGGTCGGGCTTACCGGCGCCAGCCCGGCCAATATGGCCTATCTGGACGGCGCCCCTCATCACAAGGTAAGCAACGAGGAATTGCTCGACGAACTGGAAGCCATGGTCCGGCGCCGGGTTGCGGAAAAACAGGCCGCCGCCGAAAAAATTATTGCCAGTTCCTGAAAACCTCGCCCGTAACTGATGAAGAGACTTCAGGCAATCCGGGGAATGAATGACATTCTCCCCGAGCAATCCGCCGTCTGGCAATACCTCGAAGACAGCTTTCGCGAGATAACCGGCGCCTGTGGCTACCGTGAAATCAGGTTTCCCTTGCTGGAACAGACCCAGTTGTTCAAACGTTCCATCGGCGAAGTGACCGACATCGTCGAAAAGGAGATGTACAGTTTCAAGGACGGCGGCGGCGACCATATCAGTCTGCGACCCGAAGGCACGGCCGGTTGCGTGCGCGCAGCGGAACAGCATGGACTTTTGTACAACCGCCAGCAGCGGCTGTGGTATCAGGGCCCGATGTTCCGGCGCGAGCGGCCCCAGAAAGGCCGCTACCGCCAGTTTCATCAATTCGGACTTGAAGCCTTCGGCATGGCGGGCCCGGATATCGATGCCGAGATCATCGAACTTTCGCACGCTTTATGGAAGCGGTTGGGGTTGGCGGACAACCTTACCCTGGAGCTGAACAATATAGGCAGCGCCGAGGATCGCAGGCGTTACGGGTCGATTCTTGCCGAATACCTGGCAAGCCGGGCCGAGGAACTCGACCCCTCGGCACGGAGCAGAATCGAAACAAATCCCTTGCGTGTGCTCGACAGCAAGCATCCGGGCAATCTGGCGGTCGTCCGGGAGGCGCCTGCCATGACCGACTATCTGAGCCCGGAAAGCGTCGTCCACTATGAGGCGCTCAAGAAATTGCTGGCGGCGGCGAGGATCCGCTTCATCGAAACTCCCTCGCTCGTCCGCGGCCTGGATTATTACAATTATTGCGTTTACGAATGGACGACGGACGCGCTCGGCGCCCAGGGCGCGGTCTGCGGCGGCGGCCGGTACGATGGACTGGTGGCCCAACTCGGCGGCAGACCGACTCCGGCGGCAGGCTTTGCCATCGGCGTCGAACGCCTGGCTCTGCTATTGGAAACCCTGGACAAGATCCCCGCCGCCGTGCAATTCCGCGCCGATGTCTGCATAGTCGTCATAGGCGAAAACATCGTCGCCGCAAGCCAGACTCTTGCCCGAGGCCTGCGTGAGCGATATCCCGGCCTGCGAGTAGTTTGCCAATGCGGCGGAGGCAAATATTCCCAGCAGGTCAAACGGGCCTACGAACTCGAAGCCCGTCTGGTCGCCGTCATGGAACAGTCGGACGGAGCTGCTCCGCAACAGGTAAAATTGCGTTCACTGGACAACAGCTTCGAACCCCTGGTCGTGCCTCTGGATCGTTGTGGCCCGGAAGTCGGCAGACTGCTGACGCCAAATTCGTGAACTAGTTCTATAATACGCAGTTGGGCTTGATCTACAGGAGCAGAACGTGGCTTTCAGTGCCGCTGAAGAAGAGAATATAGAAGCGCTGCGGCGGTGGTGGGACGAAAACGGCAAGTTCCTGCTTTTGATCGTGGTCGTCGCCGCGACAGGCTACGGCGGCTGGAGCTTCTGGCAGCTATCCAGCACTTCCGGCCGCGAAGCCGCGTCCGACCTGTACGAGGAAATCCTGGCCGTTGTCCAGCCTGTCGACGTTACTCTGGAACCCGATGCCGCGGCCATCATCGATCTCGCCGGCCGGTTAATGGATGAATACCCGAATACCGTCTATGCGCGTTACGGAGCATTGTTCAGCGCCCGGCAATCGGTTCAGCAAGGCGATCTGGCGGCTGCCGAGGAAGTGTTGCAATGGGTGGTCGACAATGCCTCGACCAGCATCATCAGGCGCGCGGACGAAGGCCTTGTACTGATAGCGACCTTACGGCTTGGACGCGTAATCCTGGCCCGGGGCGACCCCGACCGCGCCTTGTTGCTGGTGAACAGCGTGGACCCGCGCAATTTCGAGCCCGGGTTTCACGAATTGCGCGGAGACATCTATCTTGCCCTCGGCCGGCCGGAAGATGCGCGGGATTCCTGGCTCGCGGCGCAGGACGCGGGTTCGATCAGTGACGGATTGCGCATGAAACTCGAAAACCTCGGCGGCGTGATATGAGATCGCCGGAATGAGAATTGCCATGAAAAAGACGCTCACCTTGCTTGCCTTGCCGTTGTTCGCCGGCTGCTCGATCATCAATCTGAATCCGTCCACCTGGTTCAACGATGACGAAGTGGATCCGCCGGCGGAATTGCAGGCCATCGACGAAGAAGTCGAATTGCGCCGCATCTGGAGCGCCAATATCGGCAACGGTCAGGGGGGCGATTATTTCGAATTGACTCCGGCCATTGACGGCGAACGCATATTCGCTGCCAGCCAGGACGGCAATATCTACGGATTCGAGCTTGAATCCGGCGATGCGCTCTGGCGCACCCGGCTTGACGATGAAGTCGTTACCGGGGGTGTCGGCGCCGGACGCGGCCTCGTACTGGTGGGCACCGCCGATGCGGAAGTGATCGCTTTCAATCAGTTCACCGGCGAGGAACTCTGGCGCGGTGAAGTGACCAGTGAAGTGCTTTCACCGCCCCAGACCGATGGCGACGTGGTAGTCGCACAGACCGTCGATGGCAAATTGATCGCTCTTGACGCTGCCGACGGTTCGCGGCGCTGGATTTATGAAACGAGTTTACCGGCGTTGACCTTGCGCGGCACCAATCGGCCCGTCATCACGCCACAGGGTTTCGTTATCGCCGGTTTCAGCAACGGCACCCTGGTTTCGGTCGCGGCCGATGACGGTATCTGGCGCTGGGAGGAACGTATCGCGATTCCCGAAGGGCGTTATGACATCGAACGCGTGATCGATGCCGACGGCGACCTGCAACTCGACGGCAACCGGGTCCTGGCCTCGAGTTACCAGGGCAATGTGATGGCCTTCGATACCGCCACCGGCCGGATCGTCTGGGGCATGGAGGCTTCCAGCTACCAGGCCCTAGACCGGGGATTCGGCAACATCTATTTCAGCTCCGACGACAGCCATGTGGTCGCGGTGCGCGATAACAGCAACGATATCGTCTGGACCAACGAAGATCTCGAAAACCGCGCCCTCACCGGACCCAGGACTGTAGGCAACTATATCGCCGTAGCCGACTTCGAAGGCTATTTGCATGTCATTTCCCAGATCGACGGCCGCATCGTCGGCCGCTCGAGGGTGGATAACGATGGCGTGCGAGCCAATATCCTGGCGGACGGCGGTCGTTTGTACGTATTCGGTAACAGCGGTGCGCTAATGGCCCTGGCCATTCAGTAATCCCTCCCAACTCTCTCATTTGCCACCAAAAGTACTTGGACTTGCCACAGAGGGAGCGCGGCGGTGACTGAAAGGGGCCCGGCGCAAGCCGGGAAAGTGTTCAGTTACCGACGGAAAGCGACCGGTGCCCATTAATTGTACTGCCAAATGAAACCCGTCCTCGCCATAGTTGGCCGGCCCAACGTGGGAAAATCCACCCTGTTCAATCGCCTTACCGCCAGCCGCGATGCCTTGACGGTTAATCTGCCCGGCCTGACCCGGGACCGGCAATACGGCGAAGGCGAGATCGACGGCAGGAAATTCCTCGTCATCGACATGGGCGGCATCACGCCGAGCCCCGACGGACTCGAGCGGGAAGTGGTGGCCCAGGCCATGCAGGCCATTGGCGAAGCGGATTGCATTTTTTTCCTGGTCGACGCCAGAGACGGTCTGACGCCCGAGGACAGCAGGATTCATCAATTCCTGCGCGAGCAGGGCAAGCCCGGATTTCTCGTGGTGAACAAGACCGACGGGCTCGATCCGGACCAGGCCAGAGCGGAATTCCATGAACTGGGCGCGCCGGAGATTCTGGCTATTGCGGCGGCCCAGGGCGCCGGTGTGAAACAACTCGCCCGTCTGGCGCTGGACCGGCTCGAAACGGGCGAAACGCCGGCCGAACCGGAGCAGGACGAGAATAGCATCAGGATTACTTTCGCCGGCAGGCCCAATGTCGGCAAATCGACCCTGGTGAACCGGTTGCTCGGCGAGGACCGCGTGCTGGTTTTCGATGAACCCGGCACAACCAGGGATAGCATCGAGATTCCCTTTGAACGCGAAGGCCGCCGCTACACCCTGATCGACACTGCCGGCATCCGCCGCCGCGGGAAGACCCGGGGCGTGGTGGAAAAGTTCTCGGTCATCAAGTCCCTGCAGGCTATTGAAGAGTCGCACGTGGTGGTGTTCCTCGTCGACGCCCGGGAAGGCGTCGTCGAGCAGGATCTGCATCTGCTCGGCTATGTGGCGGAGGCCGGCAAGGCGCTGGTAATCGCCTTCAACAAATGGGACGGCATGGAGCCCGACCGCAGACAATGGCTGAAAAGAGAGATCGAGCGTCGTCTCGGATTCGTCGATTTCGCTCCCATGCATTTCATTTCCGCCTTGCACGGAACCGGAGTCGGCGGAATGCACGAATCCATACTTGCAGCCTGGGAATCCTCCCGCAAGACAGTCTCGACCAATGTACTCACGCGCATGCTGGAACAACTGGTCAAGGCAAACGAGCCGCCGCTGGCCAAGGGCCGCAGAATCAAGCTGCGTTACGCGCATCCGGGCGGCCACAATCCGCCGCTGATCGTGATCCACGGCAAGCAACTGGACAAATTGCCTGGTCATTACCGGCGCTACCTGCAGAACGGTTTCCGGGAAATGCTCGAATTGACTGGCACAACGGTCAAGATTGAGTTGCGTAACGACGACAATCCCTACGCCAGGGGCGAGGAAAATTTGAGTCCGCGGCAGATCGCCCGCAAGCGGCGCCTGGACCGGAATCGCCGCTGATGGACGTGACATTGGATCATATCCGGGAGGCCGCTGGGCGGCTTCGGGAAGTGGCCGTGCGCACGCCGCTGCTGAACAGCCCGGCGCTGGATAAATGGCTCGATGCGCGGGTGTTCGTAAAGGCGGAGAACCTGCAAAGAATCGGCGCGTTCAAGTTCCGCGGCGCCTACAACCGTCTGGCGCAACTCGACGAGCGGCAGCGCGGGATCGGAGTAGTGGCCTATTCATCGGGAAATCACGCCCAGGGCGTGGCCTATGCCGCACATCTGTTCGGCGTTCCCGCGACCATCGTCATGCCGGCGGATGCGCCGCGGATTAAACTGGAAGGCACTCGCGGCTGGGGCGCGACCGTGCGCACATACGATCGCCATACCGAATCGCGCGAGGCGATCGCCGAAGAACTGGCGGTCTCGACCGGCGCGACGCTGGTACCGGCATTCGACGATCCCGACATCATAGCCGGGCAAGGCACCGTGGGCCTTGAACTCGCGGAACAACTGAACGAACGCAAACAGCGCGCGGACCTACTGCTGGTCCCTTGCGGCGGAGGCGGCCTGCTCGCGGGCGTTTCCACGGCGATAGGCGAACTTAGCCCCGAAACCAGGATTTACGGCGTCGAGCCCGAGCATTACGACGACCATCGACGATCGCTGAAGGCCGGCCGCAGAGTGCGCATCAAGCCCGAACGCTTCACGCGCTGCGACGCCCTGACCGCGACCATCCCGGGAGAAATCACCTGGTCGATCAATCAGCACAATGTGCGCCACTTCCTCTCGGTCAGCGAGCAGGAAGTCGGTATGGCGATCAGTTTCGCCTCCCGGCACCTGAAACTGGTGCTCGAACCGGGCGGAGCCGTGGCGCTGGCGGCTCTGTTGCACGAGAAGCTGCCGGTGCGGGGCAAGACTGTCGCCATCGTGGCTTCCGGCGGCAATATCGACGGCGTTCTGCTGGCTACCTACCTCAGGGACTTCCCGATCTGAGCGCATCACGGGACTGGACCGGACGCGTCAAACTATGCAAGATTAGCACTGTTGGCAGCGGAATGACGGCAGTGGGAAGGTTGACCAGCAGACTTCCGATCGTATTCGTCCCCCTGATGGTTTGCGCCTGGGCGCCCAGCGCCGCCCAGGACGATGCCGTCGCGGAGACTTTGCGCGACCTCGAATTGTACGAGGCCGATCTGCATCGTATGGAAGCCGGCGGCGTTTACCACAGCCCGCAACTGGTAGAGCCCTTGTCGCGCATCGCCGACAGTTACATGGAATTGAACCGATTCGCCGAGGCCGATGCGATTCTCGATCGTGCACAACAGATAGTACGCATCGAAGAAGGGCTCTACACCAGGAATCAGCTTCCGTTTCTGCACAAGCGAATCGAGAATTACGTGAACGCCGGTCAATGGCGCGAAGCGCGCAAGTTGCAGGATCACATGATCTGGTTCTACCTCAACAAGTACGGCAACTCGGACCAGGGCATGATGCGTGGGCTGATGGACCTGTCTTACGTTCATATGCGGGGCATCACCGAGGACCTGGCGGAAAACCAGGGCTACCACTATCTGCGGGCTGCGTTCAGCAGCCGGGTCGCCCTTCTGGTAGCCGAACGGATCTGGCCGCGGCTGGAACAGCGCAAGGCCGTACTGATATACGAGCAATTGCGGATCATGTATCTGCAGGCCAGCGCCATTGCCAAGGGCGGGACCGTCGGCCAGAGCCTGAGAACCACCGGCGGCAATTCTCCGCTCGCGGGAAACGCTTACGCCGCTGAACGTGTAATGAGCCCTGAAAGGGCGCTCAACATGCTGCGAAGCAGCGGCGTGGGTTTCCTGGATCGCATGCGGCAGATTTACGCGGGCGAAAGTGAACTCGAAGTATCCGAAGCCCTGGCCATGGTCAAGTTGTATCAGGCCGACTGGTATCTCCTGTTCGACCGCAAACTCCGGGCATTGCAGGGATATCGGGATGCATGGGAAATGCTTTTGCAGGCCGGTGTGCCGGAAGAGGACGTAAGGCAGTTGTTCGCAATGCCGGCCCTGATCCCGGAACCGGCATTCTACGACAGTGTGGAAAAGGCGCTTGCCGCCCGCGCCAGGGCGCCCGATGACGCGCCGGAGGCTTTCGAAGAAGGCGTTCCGGTAAAGGTATTCTTCGATGTCGACAGTCCACTGGCTGACGAGTCCTTTTCGCCGCAAAGACTGGGCTTGACGGCAAGCAACGAATGGCAGGTCGTGGCCCTGTTTTCCTTCCATCTGCCGGCGGCGGAGTATATTGAGACCCGGCAGGGCTGGCGCCGCGAAAACGCCCTTGGCGTGGCCCAGGATCTGCAATTGATGCAACTGGAAGACTATCCGATCGATCGGGAAGTGGAACCGCTGATTCGCAATCTGAACCGGCTGCGGTTCAGGCCCGCCCTGACCGACGGTGAACCGAAAGCCGCGGAAGGCGTGGTCAGCTATCTCACGGCCGCCGACCGGTAAGCGCGAAGTGCTAACCGGACGGTTCCGCGGTAGCCTCCCGGTACTGTTCGTCCACGAGTTCCATGATTCTCGAAGCGGTCAATTGCGCCACGCGCCGGCCGTTGATGAACATGACCGGGGTGGACCGCACGCCCGCGGCATTGCCGCCGCGCTGATCGTCACGCACCTTTTCGATCACTTCATTGCTCTCCAGATCCGTCTGCAATTGTTCGAGATCGAGTTCCAGCGTTTCGGCGTAGGAGTCGAACTCGCTTTCCACATCCGGCAGGAATGACCAGATCGGCTGGTTCACGAACAGAAAATCGTGCATTTCCCAGAATCGGTTCTGCCGGCCGGCGGCTTCGGCATATAACGCGGCTGTCCAGGCATGTGGATTGGTGGCCGTCAGGGGGTAATGACGAAAGATCATGTGCGCCCTGTTCTCGATGCGCGGCCATATTCGGGCCATGAGCTGGGATTCGGTCGCGCAGGCCGGGCACTGAAAATCGGCGTAGACGACTATGCTTACCGGCGTCTCGGGATCGCCGAAAACATGATCGTTGGGAGCGACTTCGACCGGCGAATAGGTGGGCCCCTGGCTGACCAGTACGTAAACGACGAAGATCAGCAGTACGGGCAGCGCCACGTAAAGCGCCAGTCTGCCGAGAATCTGCAGGCGTTGCTGTTTATGCTTCGCGGCCTTCTGCTTTGCTTCGCGGATTTGCCGCTGTTTTTCGCGTCGGTTCATGAGGCGGGATTTTCGCCCAGGAACAATGCCGGGTCTACCCTTACATTGTTCAGATTGACGCTCCAGTGCAGATGCGGCCCGGTGACGCGGCCGGTGCTTCCCACTCGGCCGATCTGTTCGCCGGCCGCGATTTCCGTGCCCGGTTCGACGTCGATCGTGTTCATATGGCAATAGAGGCTGATCAGGCCGTGGCCGTGATCCATGATGATGGTATTGCCATTGAAGAAATAATTGCCTGTGGTGAGGATGACTCCCGGCGCGGGGGCGAGAATCGGCGTGCCTTCGGGCGCGGCGATATCCATGCCGGAATGGGGATTGCGCGGCTGTCCGTTAAAGAAGCTGCGCGAGCCGAACGAGCTGCTGCGGACGCCGTCCACAGGCAGGTTCATCGCGAAAACGGGCTCGAGCGATTCGGACCAGGTCGAGAACGCTTGCCGCATTTCGACACTTTCGCGATTGATGCGTTCCATGTCTTCGGCATTGGGATTGACCTGACGTTCATTGGTAATCGTCAGATGCCGCTCGCGATATTGCTTGTGGACGACCTCGAATTGCAGCAGGCTTTCGGCGCCGTCCGCACCGGTAACCGAAAATTGCTGCGGTCCGGGCTCGGCGTCGAGGGGGATGCCGATGATGGCGTATTGCCGGCCTTCGAATCGCGCCAGCAGGATTCGCTGGTCGCGGTACTCGCCCGAGACCGCATTGCCCCGGGTGGGCGTGACCGCGATGCCGCCCGGAACCATCGAGGACCGGGGCAGCGAATCCACGTCGACCTGGGCGAGGGCGAAATTGCCGATAGCGATTGCGATGAATGCAAGAATCGGGACTCTCATATTTCTTCCTCGTCATTCCGCGCGGAGCGAAGCGCAGTCGCAGAATCTCTTTGGAGATTCCTCCCGGTAACCGTCGAACGCAGGGTCCCATCAGCCAGGCGCGTAATTATCCGGGTTCCCTGACTTACATCGTCCACGCTGCGGATAACTTTCGCCGACTCGTCCATGCTTATGCTGTAGCCTCGCGCCAGCGTATGCAAGGGGCTCGTTGAATGCAGCGTGCGCCGCAATTCCGCCAGCAAGGCGCCTTGCCGCTCCAGGCGCGAGCGTATGGAGCGATGAAGGCGGCGCGGCGTTTCGTTCAGTACCGCGCGTAACGAGCCGATCCGCATGGCGGGCGAACAGTGCTTCAGCCGCTGCTGCAGCAAGCCGAGCCGCTGTCGCTTTCCGGTAATCACGGCGGCCCTGGCGCGGAGCATGCGCTGGCTGAAATCATCCAGGGTCTGGATGTGATCTTCCAGTCTCCTCACCGGGCTGCGCAAGCGTTTCGAAATCAGATGCAGGCGTTCGCTGCCCCGGCGCTGATTCTGGTACATGCGGTGCTGCAATTTGCCGAGTTGAGAGCGAAGAATATCGAAGTACTCCTGCTGCGACGGGCTCATCAATTCGGCTGCGGCCGATGGTGTCGGCGCACGCAGGTCGGCGACGAAATCGGCGATGCTGAAGTCGGTTTCGTGACCGACGGCGCTGGTTACCGGCAATTCGCTGGCGAATATGGCTCTGGCGACGCTTTCCTCGTTAAAAGCCTGGATGTCTTCCGGCGAGCCGCCGCCGCGGCCGACGATCAATGCTTCGAGGCCAAGCTTGCCGCGCAGGGCATTCGCGGTTTCGATGGCGCGGCAAATTTCGGCGGGCGCCTGTTCGCCTTGCACGGCGGTGGGAATCAGGGTGATTCGGGTCGCGGGAAAGCGGCGCCGGAAGACGCTCAGGATGTCGCGCAACACCGCGCCGGAAGGGGAGGTGATCACGCCGATGTGGCGGAACCGGCCGCCGACGGTTTTCTTGGCTTCCGCCGCGAACAGCCCTTCGGCTTGCAGGCGCGATTTCAGTAATTCAAAGGACCGCCGCAGTTCGCCGGCGCCGGCGCTTTCCATGGCCGAAACGTTCAGTTGAAATCTGCCGCGGGCCTCGTAAATCGTCAGGTCTCCCTCGGCGGTAACAAGATCCCCGTCGACGGGGTTGAAGCGAACTCGCCCGCTGGCGCTGCGAAACATGACACAGTCGAGTTGGGCCTTGCGGTCCTTAAGGACGAAATACCAGTGCCCCGGGGCCGATTTCTTCAATCCGGAAATTTCTCCCTCCACGCGAATGCCGGAAAAGCCGCCTTCCACGATCTCGCGGGCGGAGCGGTTGATTTCGGAAACCGAATAGACGGCCGGCGCCGTTTCGGCATCCGCTTGGTGTTCGAACAATTTCAATTCAGGCAAACCGGAATTGACAGGGATGGCATTTCATTCTTCTGACAGGGTAAATACATACAAGGCGTTGTGGCCGTCGGGGCTGCGCAACTCAGGCGCCAGGAAATTGCCGATGCGCCAGGGGCTGCCGCCCTCGCGGCCCGCGGGAATCGCCACGTATTGTTTGCCGTCGACGGCAAAGGTCATCGGAAATCCCTGGGCGGACGTGGCCAGCCGGCTGCGCCAGAGCGACTCGCCGCTGCGCACGTCGATGGCGTGTACGTAGCGGTCGAAATCACCGATGAACAGCAGGTCGCCGGCGGTAGCCAGCGCCGCGGTCAGGAACGGTGCGCGTTGCTCGATGCTCCATTGCTCGCGCATGGCCTCCACGTCATAGGCCGCGAGCTTGCCGAACTGCCCGTCGGTGCCGGGCATTTCCATCCACATGCGGTCGCCCTGGGTGCCGCCGGAACCGATTTCGAAGGTGATTTCCCGCGGCGACATTTCCATGCAGGACTGGCTCAGGGGAATCACGAGTTGCCGGGTCGGCGGATGATATGCGCTCGCCTGCCAGTTATGGCCGCCGGCGGTGGAAGGGCAGACCGAAAGCCATTCGCCCACCTGCATGTTGCGTATGTCATCGCGATAGCGCACCTGGCCTGTTTCCAGGTTGACCTCGGAAAACACGTTCTGGAAAACCGTCTGCTGCAAACCGAGGAATTCGCCGGTGCGGCGGTCGAGTTTCCAGAGGATGCCGCTCTTGCCGATGGTCAGCAGATATGGCTCGTCGAACAAGTCCACGAGCACCTGCTCGAAAGACTCGTCCATGTCCAGCGATTCGCCGGGTACGTGCTGGCGGTGCCAGACAATCCGGCCGTCAGCCGGATCGATCGCCAGGGTGGAATTGGTGTAGAGCGCCGCATCTTCGGTGGTCAGCCCGCGGCTGACCGCCATCCAGGGCTTGGCCTGGGCGACGCCGAAAAATACCAGTCCGAGTTCCGGGTCCCAGCTACCGGTTATCCAGACGTCTCCGCCGCCGCGAAACTCCAGCGGCAGGTCGCCCCAACTGTCACCGCCGGGCTCGCCCGGCCGGGCTATCGTATAGGTGCGCCAGAGTTCGGCGCCGGTCACGGCGTCGTGGCCGGATATGAAACAGCTATCCTCGAAGAAACGGCCGCAGCCGGTGATGCCGTTGACGACCACGCCGTCAGCGACGATGGGCCCGCTGGTATTGGAATATCCCAGGTCCGAATCGGCAATTTCCACATCCCAGCGCTCGGCGCCGGTGCGGGCGTCGAGCGCCACCATATGGGCGTCCGAGGTTGCCACATAAATCATGTCTTCCCACATGGCCAGCGTGCGCAGCAAGTATCCCTGGCGGCCGTCTTCCGGGAATTGACGGCGGTATTCCCACAACAGATTGCCGCCGGCGCCGTCCAGCGCCTGCACGACATTGCCGAAGTTGGGCAGGTAGATGATGCCGTCGCGCACCAGTGGGGAAGGCTGGCTGCGGCCCGGCTCCATGCCCCACACCCAGGCGAGCGTGAGCCGCTGCACGTTTTCAGTATTGATCTCATCGAGCGGTGAGAAGCCCTGGCTTTGCGGCGTGCGCCGCCACCAGACCCAGTCCCCGGCGGCCGGGTCGGTCAGTTCCGCCGTACTCACATTGCGGAACGCCTCCGCTTCCCGCCAGGTGCGGGTCAAGGCGCTGTCGGTGCGATATATCGTTGCGATCTCGGGAATCGAGTTGCGCGTTCCCGGAGTGGGCACGGTGCCGGCAAGGCCGGGAACCGGCGTGCGCGCAGGCGCCGCCTGCAAGTCGCTTTCCTCGCCGATGAACAGTACCGTGTCGGAATTCGCCGCCAGGGCCGTAGCGCCGGAAGCGACGCCATTGGCTTGCAACAGAAAGGCGATGAGGTCCAGATATTCTTCGTCGGACAGGGAACCCGGCGCCTGGGTCGGCATCGTGCGCCGCAGCAAGTCGAGCATTTCCGCCGGTGCGCGATTGCGCCAGTTGTCGACGAAAGCGCTGTCGCGCAGGGCGACCGCTTCGAAGAATCCTTGCAGGTCCGGCAGATGGCAGGCGGCGCATTGCTGCTGATACAGCGCGGCGCCGCGTTCCGCCTGGGCGGTCTGATACTCGGCCTGACTCAGTTGCTGGGCAACTGATGAAGGATTGGCCGCGAGCAATAGCGCGAGGGCGCCGCTATACGAAATCAGACGTCGCAAGTTGCGGATTCCCTTTTGATTCGCTTCTTACTATTCCAGGTTCAGAGTTTCCTGTTGCGCGCGCCGTTCCGCGACGGCCTCGGCGAACTGTTCCTCGTTGACATAGGTTATGCCTACCCAGGCATGGCTCATTTCATCCACACCGCGGCGGCCGAAAATCACCCACTGCTCCGGATCGGGATTGATCGGATTGTGCGCCGAATTATCGAAGACCGAGGTGAATTGCAGCACCGTGCCACTCGGCAACAGGGGCTTGACGTGGTCTTCGTAGATATAGGCGATCTGCCAGTTGTGATCGTACTTGTTGACCTGGCTCAGCACTTCCCGATTGCCGTCGGGATAGATCGCTTCCATGGTCATGACCTTGCCGCGCATGTGCAGATGCGGCCTGTAACTGTGAATGACCGCCGGTTCCTGGAGCACGTGAGTGCCTTGCAGCACCTGGTAGCCATGGGGAGGAATGATGATGTCCTGGCCCCGGGCCCTGCCCTTGAGGCCGTCGACACGGAACATCGCCTCGCCGACGGTTACCAGTTCGGGGCTCTCGCCTTCCGGATAAAACCAGAGGCCGACCTCGACCACGTCATCGGGAGCTTCCGTGCCGATCGGGAAATAGTGCAGGTTCCAGGCGATCGTGCCGTTCGGGGGCACCAGCATCCCAGTGCCCTCGGGATACATTTCCCAGGACTTGCCGACACCGTAACGCGCCAGCGCCACCGAGCGCTGCTCGCCTTCGGGGATCAGCACCGCGTGGCCGTGATGCACGACTTTCTTGCCCAGCGGATAGGAAGGCTTGAATTCCGCCGCGCGCAGCCAGCGTTCGTTTTCCAGCCCGCTGAACTCGACTCTCGGCTCCCACCATTGATCCTGGCCGTTGGCGATGACGTCGTACGGACGCGACCGCACGATAAAATCCGGCGGCCCCAGTTGCTCCGCAAGCTGCCAGTCCGCCCCAGAAGGGAGTTCCACCGGCGGCGGCATGTCCGCCGGGTCGCCTTCCGGTGCGCCGGTGTCGACCCAGGCCGAGATCGCCTTGATCTGTTCGTCATTCAGGGAAGCGTCGTTCTTGAACTGCTGGATGCCGACATCCGGGTCGACATGCCACGGCGGCATGATGCCCTTGCTGGTGCGATCCTTGATCAGGTAAGCGAACGGTTGCACTTCCTGATAGTTCGTCAGCGGCATCGGGCCGATACCGTCGCGGTTGTGACAGGTTACGCACTTCTCCTGCAGGATCGGCGCGATGTCACGCGAATAGGTCAGTCCATCCTGGGCAGACGTAATGCCGGTGAAGGCAGTTCCCGCGGCGAACAGCAGCGCGAGCTGTATTCCGGTAGTCCTGGATCTGGTCATGGTCTGGTCCTGTAAGTGGATGCTTTGGAACGCCTAATCGCCAACTGTAACATGGAACCAGGCGTTAGTATGACAACAATAGAACTCGAATGAAGCGATATCGCGGATCGTCTGCATTCGGATCACGTATTCTCCGGGCTCGCTGAAACTGGCCTGCACCGTTGCAGGCCCGGAAGCCGGTTCGAACTCGTATTCCTTGCGGTCGAAGCCGACGCTGCCGGCGCCGCTGTGATGCGCCCAGCCCACCCAGATTTCGGGTTCCTCGTGTTCGATCCAGGCCCGCAGTTCAAGCGGCTCGCCCACGGTGGCCTGTACATCGCGGCGATGAATTCCGCGGCGGCCGCGGACGGCCTCGCCGCCTTCCTCGAGCGCGACCAGGGGAGCGATTTCGCCGCGCCCGCCAGAGGCCGGCTCATCCATTACGTAGGGAGGGATGATCTTGCCCGGAACTTCCAGCGTCTGCCCATTGCTCGTCAGCCGCCAGACGATTCGTTCATCGACGCCGAAATCCGCCGGCACATCGACGGTGAAGGCGCAGAATACGTGGCGGTACGCCGGCGGCAGCGGATCGAAATGGGTGGGAATCAGCGCATCGGCGAAGCGCTCGTCCAGAATCATGTTGTTTTCGCCGACGGGAATATCGAGGAACTGCTCGGTATTCATCGTGTAGTAGCTGTAACAGAGCGTGTGGGTGCCGTCGGGGTTGGTGAACCAGCCGTCATAGATGGGCACGAGCGGCTGGCCGGCGGGCCTGAGCACTTCTCCCGACCAGATTTGTTCGGAAAGCTGAATCTGCTGCGCAAGGGCCGGAACGGCCAGTACGCAGCAGATCGATGCGAGCACAGACAGCGTTATCCTCATACGACTTCCTCTTGTGAAAGTTCGCGCGCCCCTTCGCCCGGTCAGAAGTTATAGTTCACCCGCGCATAGATTACTCTACCCAAAGGGTCCTGCAAAGACGCGACAACGCCTGCGATCATGCCGGTTCTTTGAGGCATGCGATCCGTCAGATTGCGCGCGCCGACCGTGAAGTTGAAATTGCCGCCCCAGTACTCGAAGTCACGGTAAGTGTAAAACATGTCGAGTTGCGCCCAGTCCCTGATGATATCCGTATGCAACCATTGCGCACCCGGAAAGAAAGACTGGAAGCTGAACTCATTGGCGTCGAAAACCAATTCGTCGATATACCTGCCGGTCGCGGAAACGCTGTGCGGCCCCATGTTCCAGCCGATGCGTATATTGGCCCGGACCTGCGGGATGGGCGGTACGGCGCCGAAATCGTTGTTCTGGTTGCCCACGGCTTCCCGCACCGGCTCGTCGGCCTGTAACTGGAAAGTGTAGGAGTCGACGTAGGTGGCTTGCAGCCGCAGATCGAGATTGCCCCAATCGGGCAGACCCAGATCGGACAAGCCGAAGCCGTAGCTCAACTGGGTATCCCAGGCCCTGACAAACATTGTCGACGCGTTCGAGTCGCTCTGGTTGACCCTTACCGGCGTCGTGATGTCGTTGGCGCTGCGAAGGATTCGCCTGTCCGAACGGGGGTCGGCGACCCAGGACCGGATCTGATCCTCGCTGGGCAGCGGCTGGGAGTCGGTCGGCGTAAATCCGGTGGCGGCCTGGAAGTTACGGAAATCCGTGCGCACGATGTCCTGGGTAGTGGTGCTGACGATGCGGTCCTTGAAGTCAGTCTCGCTCCAGGTGACCGACCAGATCAGGTTGTCGAACAGGGTCAGGTCGAAACCTACGGACAGGCTTTCCGAGGTTTCCGATTTCAGCTCCGGGTTGCCCGTTATGCAGGACGTGATGAAGCCCTGGAACGTCGAGAAAAGGTCGTCGACGTTACTCAGGCCACATTGCTCGGGCCGGTTCAATTGCGACAGCGTCGGCACGATAAAGGCCTCGCCGGTAGTGGCGCGCAAGTTCAGCCAGTCGGTCGCATTCCAGATCACGCCGTACTTGTCGACGACTTTGCCTTGACCGGTGCTGTAGGCCTCGTCGCGCACCGCTGCGCTAAATTCCAGGGTATCCAGAATCGGGAAAGCGAATTCGGCAAACCAGGAGTCGCTGTACCGTTTAATGGTCTGCGGGGTTTCCTGGTTGCCGATCAGTTGATCGTTGGCGATGTCGCCGGCCGGCGGGTTGTCCTCGTCGGTCTCGTTTCGGCGTTGATAGCCTAGCGCCGCGCCGATCGGGCCGCCGGGCAGTTCGAAATTGCCCAGCGGAATGTCGCCGTTGAAAATGATGTCGACTGTCTGCAACTGGTCACGGTTGCCTTCGGTCCACTGGGTGAATACCGCGTCGGCGACATGCTGCGGCGTGCGATAGCGCGGATCGACCGCGGCGAAGGGATTGAAGCAGGAGTCGGCGTCGTTCACCGGGTCGCATTGCAATCCCTGGGCGAGGGCGCTGAAACTGAAGTCCTGGTTGGCGATATCGATCTGTTCAGTGGCGCCGATAGTGTAGGAAGCGGTGCCTTCCCAGCCTTCGATCATGGGCACGGTGAAGTCGGCGCCGAGCGCGATCCGATAGGTACGCTTGTCATCGAGTTCCATGTTCAGGCCGTCGTTGGCGGCGAAGGACGCTGGCTGTGTATTGGCTGGCGGCTTGGGGAAAGGCAGCCAGGAGCCGATGCGGACATCTTCCGCGAAGGGTACGCCGCCCATGGGGTCGTGACCGACAAAGGCGAAGCGGTTTTGGGCGAGAATAGCCTGACCGTCGGCATCGCGCCGCCATTGGTGGTTGCCGTAGGCGTCGGTGACGATGTTACCGTCGGCGTCACGCAGCGGTTCCGCGAACAGGGGCGCGCCTTCTGAAGTCGTCGCGCGGAAGGTATTGCCGGGAAGTTCGCCCTTGACGGTTGGCAGGTCGTCGATTCTGACCCCGGGATTGCCGGGGTTCTGGCGGCCCCGCACGACCTGGCGGTTGTACAGGTACTGGGCCTTGAGAGTCAGGTCGTCGTTCACGTCCCAGTTCATGTTGCCGTAAAGATTGGTCGAATCGATCGCCTCCATGAAATCCCTGGTGTCGCCGAAGCTGAACCAGCAGCGGCCGAGCGCCAGCGTGCCCCAGGGCGAATTCCATTCGGCTGCCTGGTCGTCGGATTCTTCGAGGCCGCAATTCGGGTCTGGCTGGTTGCGGAAGGCGCCGGTCAGGTTGCCGTCGGCGTCGCGGATGGGAACTTCGAAGTTACCCGGATTCGAGCCGCTGTTATGGGTCAGGCCGGAACGCACGTATTCGGGCCGGTCGTGCCAGGCCAGCGTGTCGTTGACGATATAGGAGGCGGCGACGACAAGATCCACATCGCCGTAATCCCAGCCGCCGAGAAAGGAGGTTTCGCGCTTCCAGTAGTCGCCGCGACTGTCGTTCTCTTCGTAGACTTCGACCTTGAAGCCATCGTAGGAAGTGTACGGGACCATGTTGACCACGCCGGCCACGGCATCGGTGCCGTATAGCGCGGCGGCGCCGTCGGTGACGATATCGATGCGTTCGAGCGCCATGGCGGGAAGCAGCAGTTGTACATTGCCCGTAGGCACCCGATAACCATCGATCAATTCGAGCGTGGCGCGGGAGCCGAGGCCGCGCAGGTTGAAATTGGTTATTTGATTGGTCGAGCCCTGGATCGAGTTGATGACGCCGGTGCCGTTGTTGAAGGTCAGGTTCTGGATCACGTTTGCCAGATTGATCGTGCCCTCGGCTTCGAGATCCTCGGCCGTCAGTTGAACCACGGGCGAGGCCGCGGCGATGCCCTCGGTGCGGCGGATGTAGGAACCGGTGACGATGACCTCCTCGACCGTGTCTTCCTGGGCGAGGGAAGTCTGGGCCAGCGGCAGTAACGCCAGAGAAACGGCGGCGCAGAGGCTGGTGCGGGTGAATGAGCGGATGTATCGATTTGCTCTACTGGACTTGTTCATAATTCAAGATTCCCTTGATAGTGATTTATTCGATTCGATTCGGTACCCCGGGCGCGCGCAACGAAACTACGGGCGTGGCCCGGTGCGGTGACGAGTTAAATAAAATGCTGCCGACAGTTCCGCGGTTCTCTTTCTCCGATCAGGTCGGAAAATGCGAGAAACTCTTATTTTGTTTGATCGACTGTCTGCGATGGCGCAATTCGCTATGCTAGACTGGATCGACCGGCAACCCTCCTTTCGCAGGAGATAATATGACTTTCATTCACAAATTCCTACCGGCTTGTATTTGCTCCGTACTCTGGCTCGCCTCCGGTTTCGCATCGGCGCAATACGGCGCCCCCGACGGTGAATGGCCGACTTACGGCGGCGACCTCGGCCACACACGCTATTCCGCGCTTTCCGGCATAGACGCCACGAACTTCGCAGAGCTGGAAGTCGCCTGGCGCTTCAAGACAGACAATCTCGGCCCGAGCCCGGAATATCGCCTGCAATCGACGCCGCTGATGGTCGACGGCGTACTCTATTCCACCGGCGGTTCGCGGCGGGCGGTGGTCGCCCTCGACGCCAGGACCGGTGAACTGCTCTGGACTTTCAGCCTGCGTGAAGGCGAGCGCGGTGAAGTCGCGCCGCGGCAGTTGTCGGGCCGGGGGCTCGCTTTCTGGCAGGAAGGCGACGAAGCCAGAGTCGTCTACGTCACACCCGGTTACCAGATGGTGGCGCTTGACGCGGCAACGGGGCGGCCGGCAGCGGATTTCGGAGACGACGGCGTAGTCGATCTCATGCAGCAACTCGATCAGTCGCCGGACATGGCGCTCGGCCAGATCGGGCTGCACGCCACCCCGATCATCGCCAACGGCGTAGTGATCGTCGGCGCCGCCCATCACACCGGCGGCAATCCGCGCAGCCGGGAAAACATCAAGGGATTCGTGCGCGGCTACGATGTGCGCACCGGCGAGCGCTTGTGGATTTTTCACACGATTCCGATGCCCGGAGAATACGGCTACGAGACCTGGGAAGGCGATTCTGCATCGTACACGGGCAATACCGGCGTCTGGGCGCAGATTTCCGTCGACCCCGAACTCAACATGGTCTATCTGCCCGTTGAGGCGGCCACCGGCGATTACTACGGCGCCTACCGCCCAGGAGACAATCTGTTCGCCGAAACCCTGCTCGCGGTGGATCTGCATACCGGCGAGCGGCAATGGCATTTCCAGCTCGTACACCATGGCATCTGGGACCAGGATATTCCCTGTGCGCCGATTCTGCTGGACATCAATGTCGACGGCCGTCTGATCAAGGCAGTGGCCCAGCCCACCAAACAGGCATTCGTTTATGTATTCGACCGGGAAACCGGTGAGCCGGTCTGGCCGATCGTGGAACAGCCGGTTCCGGCGGGCGACGTGCCGGGAGAATGGTATTCGCCGACCCAGCCCATTCCCACCAGACCGCCCGCCTACGATCGCCAGGGCGTTACCGAGGACGACCTCATCGACTATACCCCGGAGCTGCGCACACGGGCGCTGGAAATCGCTTCCTGGTACCAGATGGGGCCATTGTTTACGCCGCCCGTGGCGAGCGATATCGACGGCCCGCTCGGCGTGCTGATGGCGCCTTCCACCGGCGGCGGCACCAATTGGCCCGGTGGCTCCTACGATCCGGAAACGAACATGTTGTATGTGTCGTCCAACAGTTCCGTCGGCAGCCTCGCCGTGGTGCCGCCATATCCCGGCCAGTCCGACATGGCCTACATCCAGGGCAATGCCGCCACGGGGCCGAGAACCACCGGCGGCGCCGGCTCTTCGGCCGGCGGAGGCCGCACCGATTCCAATGCCGCCCGGCGAGAGATTCCGACATCGAGCCGCGGACGGCCGCCGGTCGGCTTGCTTGTCAATGGCCTGCCATTGCTGAAGCCTCCCTACGGCGTCATCACCGCCATTGACATGAATCGCGGCGAGATCGCCTGGAAGATTCCTCACGGCCAGACTCCCGACCGCATCCGCGCCAATCCCGCGCTGGAAGGGGTCGATCTGCCGCGTACCGGGCAGAGCGCCTCGGTGGGCACGCTGGTCACAAGGACTTTGCTGGTTGCCGGCGAAGCCGAAATGACCACCGGCGAAGACGGAAGCACCCGCGCCATGTTGCGCGCTTACGACAAGGCAACCGGTGAAGAAGTCGCAGCCCTCCCATTGCCGGCGCCCCAGACCGGATCGCCCATGACTTACGAGCTCGACGGCGAACAATATCTGGTGATAGCGGTCAGCGGCCGAGGCTATTCAGGAGAACTCATCGCCTTTCGGCAGCCTTGACCGAACACCCGGCCGCCGCAGCCGTTACTTCGAATCGGCCCCGTCCGGCTTCCCGTACAACCAGGGACGCCGGACCCGGTCACGCGCACGAAACTCCTCCGCGGTTTCCCGATACCGGATTTGTTCGTCGAGATCGTCCATGCCGAACAGCAACCGGCTTCTGAGCCATGGGTGGGTTTCGAAGGCTATGGGTTCGGCGCCGGGCAATTCGATTCGCTGTTCGCGCAGATCGACTGTCAACATCATTTCAGGCTCTTTCGCGAGACGCTCGCCGAGAAGCTGAATCGTCTCCGCCGGCAATGGCGCAAGCAGAATTCCCCGGCGAACGGCTTCGGAGACCAGGCTGGAGCCGAAAAACGGGGCCGCGACGACTCGAATGCCTGCATCGGCAAGGGTCTCAAAAAGGGTCTCAAAAAGAGTCTCAAAAAGAGTCTCGAAATGAAATTCGCCCGCATCGCTCAATCCGAGACTGAATTCCGCAAGCAGGATCGAGGGAGTCTGTTTGCGATTGCCGGCGGCGCCCGCGAGCAGATGGCCCCAGGGCTGTGCAAATATCGCCTCGGCATCCGCGGAATGGGGTAATGCATCCGAACGCAGCAATATCGCCGTACCGGCGTGACGTTCCAGCACGTCGACAGGGGACTGCGAAGCAATCGCCGGTACTGCTTCGGCCTTGCTACTTGTAGATCCAGGGCCAGTCTTGTCGGTAGTCTTGCTCGAAGACATCGATTTCCGCTTCCAGCCTGCCGAGTTCCTCGCGCACGGTATAGCCGCCGAGCAGCTTTTCCCGCACCCGGGGCTCAACCCGGAATTCGAATGTATCCAGGCCCGGCACCTCGATTACCTGACGTTGCAGGTCCACGAGAATGGTCTGGCCGCGATTGGCCCGGGTCCATACCGCGATCCGTTCGATTTTTTCGCCTTCCAGCGGCACCGCGAGCAGGCCCTGGCGCACGCTGTTGTCGTAAAACAGCGGGCCGAAACTTTCCGCGATAACGACGTTGATGCCGCCGTCGAGCGGCCGGCTCACCGCCACCGAGCGCGAGCTGCCGGTGCCGAAATTCTTGCCCGCGAGAATAATCGAAGCCCGCCGGAAACCTTCCTGGTTGAGAATGAAATCGGGCTTTTCCCTGCCGTCGGCGAAGAAGCGGATCGGCTCGAAGGCGCGGGTTTCCGGCGTGGCGCCCGGATTGGGCGGCTTGCCGATGGGCGAGATGATGTCCGTATCGACATTGTCCATCATCAGCGGCGCTGCAATTCCCTCTTGCCTCAGGAATTGCGGCCCGTTGCCGAGTGCTGCCTGTTCAGCCATTACGCGATCTCCCCTGCCATCAGTTTGCGTACGTCGACGATGCGGCCGGCGATTGCGGCGGCAGCCGCCATCGGCGTGCTGACCAGATGCGTGATCGCGTCAATGCCCTGGCGGCCGACGTAGTTGCGATTCGAGTTGGAAACGCTGCGCTTGCCCTGGGCGACGAGTTCGCCGTTGGAGCCGTAGCACTTCGAGCAACCCGGCTCGCGCCAGTCGAAACCCGCGTCCCTGAAGATCCGGTCGAGCCCTTCGGCTTCGGCCTGCCGCTTGACCGGCTGGGAGCCGGCGATGGCCCAGGCGAGCACGTTCGGCGCCACCCTGCGGCCGCGGACGACTTCTGCCGCGGCGCGCAGGTCCTCGATGCGGCTTTCGGCGCAAGAGCCGATGAAGACCTCGTCCACCGGCGTATCGGCGATGGTGTCGCCGGGAGTCAGCCTGGTGTATTCGAGCGCCCGGCGCCAGGCGTCGCGCTTCTCGAAGGGGGCGTCGTCAGGGGAGGGGATGCGGTCGCTGACGCCGATGACATGCTCCGGGCTGATGCCCCAGGTGACCTGGGGTTCGACATCAGTCATGTCGATGGTTTCGTCACGGTACAAGGCGGCGTCGTCGTCGGTGGGCAGGCCGCGCCAGTAAGCGAGCGCCTGGTCCCAAAGCGCGCCCCTGGGCGCGAACTCCCGTGAGGCGACATATTCGAAGGTGGTGTCGTCCGGCGCCACCATGCCGGTTGCCGCGCCCATCTCGATCGACAGATTGCAGATCGTCATGCGGCCTTCGACGCTTAGCGAGCGCACCAGCGGCCCGGCGTACTCGACCGCGCAGCGATTGCCGGCGTCGGCGCCCAGGGTGCCGATCGTGTGCAGAATCATGTCCTTGCCCCGGACCCATGGACCGAGCGCGCCGACATAATTCACCCGCAGATTGCGCGCCCGCTCGCGAATCACGGTGCCGGTCAGCAGCACGTTCTGAGCGGTTTCGCCGCCCCAGGAAACGCAGCCGAGGGCGCCATGGGTGCAAGTGTGGCTGTCACCGGCGACCATCAGCATGCCGGGCAGGGTGAGCCCGGTTTCCGGGCCGACCACGTGCTGGATACCCTGTTCGGGATCGTCGATTCCGAAAGCCTGAATTCCCATCGCCGCGAGTTGTTCCTTCATTTCCGGGAATTCGTCGGCGACGCTGCCGAGATTCAGCGAGCGATTGGTGTAGCGCTCGGGCGAGGTCGAAACCTGATGGTCGGCCACCGCCCAGACGAGTTCAGGATTCCTGATCGCCTCGCCGGCCTGAAGCAGGCGTCTGATCGACGACGGGCCACTGTCGGGAAGCATCATCCGGTCCACGTGAAGCACTGAAGTGACGCCGCCGAGAAAACTGATCTCGTGGGCTTCCCAGATCTTGTCGAATAGCGTTTTGCCGGCTGCCTGCTGGGCGAACAGCGATTGCACGGGCACGAAGCCGCAGCCTACGCCCGCGCCGATGCCGGTCTTGATAAATTCTCGTCGTTTCATCGAGGGTCTCCGTGGGTTCGATAAATCCAGGGCTGACGCAATTGCTGGGCTTCCCGAAACGCATCCGCCTCGTCCCGAAACGGCATCGTCTCGTCCTCGTCGGCAAGCCCGTGCATGAATCGCGCCAGCAGCCTGGGATTCATCTGAAATGGTATGGGGCCGCTGTCCGGCCTCGTAATTGTCTGTAACTCCAGGTCGACCGTCATCTCCAGCCGGGGCGCCGCTACTGTCAATGCGGCGAGCGCCCGCACGTACTTCCCTTCCAAGATAACGGGGAACAGGCCCGACTGTATACAGTCATCGTAGAAAACGGGGCCGAAACCCGCTGCGATAACCGCCCGGAAACCGCAGCCGAGCAGAAGGGCGGCAGCGGGACTGTGGGTGCCGCCGATGCCGAAATTCCTGCCCGCGAGCAGGATTGAAGCGTTCCGATAAGGCGCCTGATTGAAGATGCTTTCGGGATTCTCGCTTCCGTCCGGCAAATAACGCTCAAATTCAAATGCATGGGACACCCGCCGGGTGGACGAATCCATGTCCTCCGGGCGAGGATGATCGTGCGGCTCGGCATCGGCCTGCCCGTGATCGTGCATGCCGACGCCGGGCGCAGCGATGTAGTCGATCATTATATCGCTGCGCAGATAGGGCGCCGCGATCCCGCTGATACTTGAGAAGCCGTTTGCCATTCAGTTCCTCATGCTATCAGAAGTCGTACACGACCCGGGCGTACAACATCCGGCCAAGCGGGTCCTGCAACTCCCCGATCGCACCGGCGAACAGCGGCGAGCGCTGGGCTTCGCGGTCGAACACGTTGCGCGACCCTACGGTGAGCGCCATTTCGCCGTCGAACATCTCCAGGCCTCGGTAGGTGTATGCGATGTCCATGTCGGTCCAGGCGTAAATGCCGGTATCGCGAATGCCGTCGGGGTGGTAGGTGTTTGCCCAGGTGTTCATGAAAGTGAACACCGGACCGTCGTAGGTCAAGTCGTCGACATAGTGCACCGTGGATACCACACTGTGATCGCCATTTACCCAGCCGAGACGCAAGTTGGCCTTGAGTTTGGGAAGGGCAGGGGCGGTGCCGGTACCGTAGTTTTGTTTGCCGGCCCCGTCCCGCACGGGTTCGGTGGCGTTCGCCTGGAACAGGAACTCGTCGATGTACGTTGCCTGCAGGTTCAGCCGAAATTCGCCGATGTTGTCGAAGGCAAAGCTGTAATTGCCCTGGATATCCCAGGCGGTTACCTTCACTGTCTCGGCGTTGCTGCTGCCGCTGTCCACCCGGCGGATCGAGGCCACGTCATTGGGATCACGCTGAATCCGTGGATCCGCCAGTCCGCTTGAAATCCAGGAGCGCACCTGGTCTTCGGTGGGCTTTTCGGACCCTTCGCCACTGCCGGTGAATCCCGACCATGCCTTGAAGTTGATGAAATCCACGTCGACGATCTGCTGCGGCGCCAGGAAGAAGATCCGGTTCTGGAAGTCGGTCTCGTTCCAGGTGACATGCAGGTCGAAATCGTCGAACACCAGGTCGAATCCCAACTGGGACGATTCCGAGGTTTCGTTGCTCAGATTGGGATTGCCGCCTGAGCAGGTCGTGCCGAAAGCGTCGAATGTGGTGAAGCGGTCTGTAATCGACCGCAGTCCGCAAGTTACCGGGTTGTACAACTGCTCCAGCGTCGGCGCGATGAAGGCGTTGCCCTGGGTGGCCCGCAGCACCAGCCAATCCACCGGCGAGTAGGTGACGCCGTATTTCGGGTCGGTGGACACCTGGCCGGTGCTGAACTCCTCGCGCCGCACCGCCAGTTCGACTTCCAGGTTTTCGAGCACGGGCACAGCGAATTCGGCGAACCAGGCGTCGATTTCACGGCTGCCGGAAGTCTCCCGCTCCGGGTTGAAGGCGCCGATCCAGGGCGTGCCGGCCTGCAAGACATAGTGCGGGGTGTTGGTGAACTCGTCGTTGCGGCGCTGGTAGCCCACCGCGGCGCCGATGGGGCCTCCCGGTAACTCGAAGCCGGCGAGAGGAATTTCGCCATTGAGCACGATATCGAGAGTGTCCAGGGTGTCCTTGATCTTTTCGGTACCCACCGCATACACGGCGTCAAAAACATGGGGAGGCGTGGCGTTCGCGGGATCGACCACGAAGAAGGGGTTGTAGCAGGAACCGCGGTCGTTGACGACATCGCAATTCAGTCCTTGCTGAATCGCCTCGAAGTTGTACACGGCGGTATTGGTGTACTCGTAGTGCCGGTAGTTGTAGGTGTAGGCGGCGAGTCCCTCCCAACCTTCGATGAAGGGCACGTTGAAATCCGCCTGCAGGGTGTAGCGGCCGATATGGTCGAGGTTGTCGCGCAAATTGTCGCTGTCCGCGCTCAGGTAATTCTGCCGCACGCCGGCCCCGGGCAGACCCATGGTCTTGTTGATGGGCCGCATGGTGCGCGGAATCACGTCCTCGAACAGCGGAAGCCAGGGGTCGAGGCCGCCGTTGCCGGTAAGAATGGCGTCAGGCATGCCGTCGCCGTTCAGGTCCTTGTTCGGATCCCGGTCCGGAACGCCGTCGCCGTTGAAATCCACCGCATACAACTGCTGGCCCATGGAGTTCACCGCGCGAAATGGATTTCCGGGGAGTTCGCCGCGGATCGGATCGAGCAGAGCGATTTTTTCCTGGCCGCCGGAACTCGCGGTGGAATTGAACGAACGCTCCGCCAGCCGCGCCCAGAATCCTTGCAGCGACAGGGTCAGGTCGTCGCTGTAATCCCAGGTGGCGTTGCCGAAGTAGGAAGTGTTCTCGAATGGGTCGCGGTAGCTGCGGGTATCGCCGTAGTCGAAACGGCAGCGTACGCCGTTGTTGGTGAGAAAGCCGTAGGGGCTGGACACCTTGTTCGCTTCGTAGCCCTCGCGGACCTGGCCACAGTTGGGGTCGGGCCTTTCCGAATAGCTCCCGCCGGTGTATTCGCCGTCGGGGCCTCGCGGCGGCACCGTCCATCTGCCGGGCGCGTTGGACGATTGGCTCAAGCCGGATTGAGCCAGCAGGGGCCTTTCGTCCCAGCCCAGTCGAGTGGCGGCGCGCATCTGGGCCGCGAGCACCACGTCGAGATCGCCGATGTCACCGCCCCAAAGGACCTGCACCGAATGCTCGTCGAAGTCGCCGCGGCTGTCGCCTTCGGCGTAGGTTTCCATCCGGAAACCGTCGTAGGAGCCATAGGGCACGAAATTGACCACCCCGGCCACGGCCTCGTTGCCGTACAACGCGGCGGCGCCATCGGCGACGATATCGATTCGTTGCAGGGCGATCGTCGGAATCAGCGCGTTGACGTTCTCGTTCACCAGGCGCTTGCCGTCAAGCAGCGTCAAGGTGGAGCGGGCCCCGAGCCCGCGCAGGTCGATATTCGAGGAACGCGAATCGGTTCCCTGAATCGTGTTGGTGATGGCCGAACTCGAACCGTTTACGAAGGACAGGTTCTGCACGACTTCAGCCATGTTCAGCGTGCCTTCGGCTTCGAGGTCCTCGGCGGTAATCTGGGTTACCTGGGATGCCTGGGTGAAGCCTTCGGTGCGGCGGATGTAGGTGCCGGTTACGATTACCTCTTCGATCTGTTCTTCTTGAGCGAAAGAGGAATTCGAGAGTGGGAGCAATGACAGGGCGACTGCCGCTGCCAACGTTCCATGTACGAACGGATTCTTGCGAAGCATCGGTCCTCTCCTGATACGTATGATTATTAGAAAATCATCCTAACTCCCGGAATTACCCTGCACCAAGAAAATTCGCAGAGAATAAAGTATTGAAAATGAAGAGAAAGTGCTGAAATTGAAAAAACTGTTACGTCGCGACTCATTCCTGTCGCGCGGGACTGGTTAAACCCGCCTGATTTGGATTCCGGTCAATGTCCAGTCTGGTTTTGCATTCGATACTCCTTGGGGGTGGCATTGAATTTTTCCTTGAAAGCCTTGTGGAAGGAAGACTGCGAGATGTATCCGACATCCAGTCCGATGAAGGAAATTTTTTCCTCGCTGTCGCGCAAGCGTTCCGCCGCGTCGGCCACCCGAAAGTTATTCAGGAAATCGCTGAAATTTCTGAAACCCATATGATTGTTGATCGCTTCGCGCACCTTGTATTCGCGGCTGGCGACATGATCGGCAAGGTCATGCACGGCGAGTCGGTGTCGGCGGTAGAGTTTGTCGACTTCCATGGCGCGCCTGATCTGGTCGATCAGTATCGACTGCGCTTGGTTCAATTCGGATTCGGCTGCCGGGTCCACATCAAACTGATGCGCCGCGCCGAACAAAGCCGGGGTCTGATCTTCCGGAATCCAAAACTGCCAGAGCATGAACAGCAGCGAGGCCAGATACAGATAAACTGAAAAACTCAGGATCGGTATGGGAGCTTCGGAAAGTGCGAGGAACGGTATTTCCGGGTTTTCCGGAGAACGCAGGGCCTCCAGGAAGTTCAACAGCATCAGGTAGCTGTGATTGAACACGGTTGCCACCAGCACCAGACTCATGATCAACACAAATCCGATGCGCAGGTTTCGGCGATGCAGCGACAAGTCGCCCGCATAACCCCTGGTGGCCATGTACATGGCATGAGATACAAACCCGAATCTGATCGCTTCATTGATCAGATGCGTGAATACGTACGTCTGTGGAATAAACGGATACTCAAGGTATCCCATGACCCCCGCTATGGTTCGGGTCAGGAAGTAATACGCCGCGATGATCCAGACGATAGGCCTGATATCGTGTCTGTCAACAAACAGGTAGTAGGAAATGAACCAGAGCAGCGGCGTAGCCAGCGTGGCGACTCGCCGCAAAACGAACGCAAGGAATGAGTTCCCGCCTTCCAGCACGCCGGGGGTGGAGACTATCAGGTAGCAGATGACGCACAGGCTCCAGCAGGAAATGAGCCTCGCCACCAGGAACTTGCGGTGGCGAAGTTCCAGGTACAGCACCAGGAACAGCAATTGCGACGCGGCCAGCGCGACGAAAATTTGTGTATATGCCGGCAGCTCCATAATTGACCGGGCAGGTCAAGCGCCGGTAGCCGCATCTCTACCGGCGACGCGGCCGAACAGTGCGCAGCGGCCGAGACCGTGCTGGGGGAAGCCGCCCATGGATTCGCCCGCGGCGTAAAGTCCCTCGATTGGCTCGGCTTGCATCGTCATGACCCGGCAACGGGTATCGACCCGCAATCCGCAGAGCGTATCGTGCAGGATCGGTGTCGACCAGGCTGCGTAGAAGGGCGGTGTTTCGATCCTGTAGCGCGGATTACGCTTGCCGAAGTCTTCATCGGTGCCGGAGTCGACAAATGAATTGTAGCGGGCGACGGTTTCCTCGAGCGTGTCTGCGGGCATGGGTATCGTCTGATAAGGATTGTCTATCCTGCCGGCAAGTTCAGCGACGGTATCGGCGCTGAAGAAGTATCCGGCCGGGTCTACATTGGGCGGCGTCGGATCCCATTCCTGCCGCGCCACCGCTTCAGCGTCGAAAATCGCCCAGATCGGGCCGCCGCCGTTCTTCTTGTCCGGGTCGCCGCTGAAGGAAAGCGCCGCGGCGAAGAAATCGTGGCCGCCGTCCATTTCATCGTGAAAGCGGCGGCCGTTCTGCTTGACCATGATCACGTTCTGCCAGTCAATGCCTGTGAGCCCGGAAGCACGGACCTTGTCGAAGATCGGACTGTCGGGTTGCCACCACAGGCTCGAATAGCCCCATTGACAGCCGATGTGGGCGGTCTTGGAAATCCAGGCGCCCGCGTGCATGGTCTGGCTCGCGGCGCCCCAGAGCGAGGCGCCGATGGCCATGGCGGCGAGTTCGCCGTCGGCGGTCTGGGCCGAATAGGGCTCGCCGGCGACCTGGTATTCCTCGGTTAGTCGCGGGTCGAACATGCGTCTGAAGTTGACGTTGCTGCTGTGGCCGCCGGTGGCGAGGATCACGCCCCGGGTTCCGCGGATGTGCAGTGTATTGCCTTCGTGCAGCGCGGTGAATCCGAGCACGCGGCCGGATTCCGGATCCTGGATCAGATCCCGCATCTTGTGCTGCAGCAGGATCTGCGCGCCCTTGGCCCGGGCGCTTTTCTCCAGCGCCCGCAGCAGGCCGGAACCGCGCCGGGTTGGATACGAGGTAATCAGTTCTTCATAGACCGGCCACTGCAAGGTGCGACCGTTTCTGGAATCGCCCCCGGCGACTTCATCCTCGAATCGCACGCCGTTTTCGATCATCCATTCAAAGGTTTCGGCGCTGAGGTCGGCGTAAACCCGGGCGAGTTCGCGGTCGGCGTAGCGGGTTACCAGCGGTTCATGGCGCAGCCAGTCCCGGTAGATGGCGTCGGCCGAGTCCTCGATGCCGTGGGCGCGCTGGCGGCTCGTGCCGCCGCCGAGATTAACCCGCCCGCCGCTGACCATGCCGTGGCCGCCGCAGTCGTAATTTTCCTCGACGATCGTGACCGAAGCGCCATGGTCCAGCGATTCGATCGCCGCCGACAGGCCGGCGGTTCCGGCGCCCGCGATAATGACGTCGGCGCTCAGATCCCACTCGTCGGGAATAGCGGCAGTGGACTGCCCGGACTGCGCCAGGGCAGGCAGCGCCTGGGCGCCGATTCCCGCGGCTACGCCGGATTTGACGAAATCGCGCCTTGAAATGCCTTTTGCGCGCTTGCTCCCGGTCATATCGGGCTCCCGGATATAACGGATGGAGAACTCCGAAAATACAGTAATTTGCGGGAATCGGGAACAAGCAACCGCGCGATTGCAATTTCGCCGCCGGTGGATACAAGCGCTACTTCAATCTGTAGAATTCGCATTCGATGAATCGAGCGGTTTGAGCCGGGTGCCCGCGAGTGTCGTATACAATACATGACGGCCAGTTGAGCGGATGCAAACAGATCGCTTCGCCCAATTGCGGTTCTCGCGAGGGCGTTGAGATCGAATTGCTGGTGATCCACAACATCAGTCTGCCGGCGGGCAAGTTCGGCACGGGCTGTATCGAACAATTGTTCACCAACTGCCTGCCGCCCGACGCGCATTCTTCCTTTGGCGAGATTTCGAAATTACGGGTGTCGAGTCACCTGCTGATCGACCGGGCCGGCGCAGTGACGCAGTTCGTGCCTTTTACCATGCAGGCCTGGCACGCGGGGCGGTCGAGATTTCGCGGCAGGGAGCGCTGCAACGAGTTTTCCATCGGCATCGAGGTCGAGGGAACCGATTTCGAGCCGTTCACCGATGCCCAGTACGAAACCCTGGCGCAAGTGACCAGGGCGTTGTTCAGAGCATATCCGGGCTTGAATGTGGACCGGATTGCCGGGCATAGTGACATATCTCCGGGCCGCAAGACCGACCCGGGACCGTGTTTCGACTGGGAGCGTTACCAATCCGGGCTGCCTGAGCCGGCCGAGACCGAACCATGAAATTTCTGGTCATCCTGATCTGCCTTGCGCTCAATTACTTCTGGCTGCGGAATTACGACCGCTTCGACGACCGCTGGTTTTTTCATTTTCGCGAGAACATGGAAGCCGCCGCCCGGCGTGTGGTGCGCAATGCCGCCGTCTGGTGGCCGGCTCTGGCGCTGACCTACGCCTTGCCACTGCTGTTCCTGGCGCTGTTGCTGCAGATGGCGCAGGACCGGGGGCTCGGGCTGCCGACCATGCTCATACATATCCTGGTTGTGTTGATGGCTTTCGACCGTACCCAGCCCGGCAAGCTCGCGCGGGATTTTCTTGACATCTGGTCCGAGGAAGACGAAAAGCCCGCGATAGACTTCCTGCACCGGGAATTTCGCGGCGCGCGGGACCAGAATTTCGCCAACGAAGAGGAAGTAGCCTACTTTTTTCGCAAGAATCTCGTATATCGCTCTTTCGAGAAGATGTTCGTGCAATTTTTCTGGTATCTGGCCACGGGTCCTTACGGCGTACTCGCGAGCTATATCACTTACCAGTTGCGGGACAGCAATAACGAACAGACTCACCCCAAATCGGCGGAAATGGTCGAATTCGTCATCCACTTGCTTGAATGGATTCCACTGCGGCTGGTTGCGCTGAGTTTCTCCCTGGCTGGAAATTTCGTGCATTGCTTCAACCAACTCAAAAAATCCTTCTGGGAATTCGGTCTCAAGGTAGACAACGCGGACCTGTTGTACAGTTTCGCCGGCTTTGCTCTATTCGGCGGCATTGCGCGGGATGAAGCAGACACGGAAGAGGGTGGTGGGGCTGCCGGCGGCAGGAATTACCAGGCCTGGGAAATCGAATCCCTGCAAGCCCTGCTCGAGCGTTGCCAACTGCTTTGGCTCAGTCTGCTTGCCCTGTTCACGATTTTCGGGCCAGTCTTCTGATCGATCGCTGTTTGAACGGCCCCGGCGACTTGTCGTTTCGCCGGAAGCGAGGTAATTTCCGGCAATTCTTGTAGTATTGGCCCGATTTAACTCACTTTTCTGCCGGATTATTGCCACATTTTCCGGGGCGCATATCGCAACTCATTGTAATTCCATAATTTAATTCTCGTCATGTGAGGAAGGAACCATCCACGCAAATTGTAGTATTGCTACAAGAAGGTATGTCCGGGGTTTCTTTCCTCAACTTCATTCGGTTATAGTCGGGCATTCTTGTAATTTACTTACACGAACCAGTAGCGAATGAGGCCATACAAGGAAATTTTATGATTCAGGAGAATGACGCGAATCCGGAGGAAACGCGGGAATGGCTGGACGCACTGCGAGCCGTTACCGATGAGTGGGGGACGGAGCGGGCAAACTACCTGATTCAACGACTTTCCGACTGGATTTCGATCCGCGACGGCAACGGCCATGCCGCCACCCTCACCACGCCCTATCGCAATACCATCCCTCCACATGAAGAAGATCGCCTGCCGGGCGACCTGTTCATGGAACGGCGTATCCGCGGCATCATACGCTGGAACGCATTGGCTATGGTCATGCGCGCAAACCAGCGGGACGGCAGCATCGGCGGCCATATTTCCACCTTCGCCAGCGCCGCGACCCTGAATGAAATCGGTTTCAATTATTTTTTTCGCGGCCCCACCGAAGACCATCCGGGCGACCTTATCTACTTTCAGGGTCATTCCTCGCCCGGCATTTACGCGCGGTCCTTTCTGGAAGGGCGGATCACCGAGAAACAGCTCGATAACTTCAGGCGGGAAGTCGACGGTAACGGACTTTCGTCCTATCCCCACCCCTGGCTGATGCCGGATTACTGGCAGTTCCCGACCGTATCCATGGGTCTCGGTCCGATTCAGGCAATCTACCAGGCCCATATCATGAAGTACCTGACCAGCCGGGGATTGCTCGATACCAGCGATCGCAAGATCTGGGCCTTTCTCGGTGACGGCGAGATGGACGAGCCCGAATCCCTTGGCGCCATCAGCAAGGCCGGCAGGGAAAAACTCGACAATCTGATTTTCGTCATCAACTGCAATCTGCAGCGGCTCGACGGTCCGGTCCGCGGCAACGGCAAGATCATTCAGGAACTCGAGGCCGTGTTCCGGGGCGCGGGCTGGCAGGTGATCAAGGTAGTCTGGGGCCGGCACTGGGACTCGCTTCTGCAAGCCGACAATCACGGCATCTTGCAACAGCGCATGGATGAAGTCGTGGACGGCGAGTTTCAGAACTACGCCAGCCGGGGCGGCGAATACACCAGGGAACATTTCTTCGGCAAGAGTCCGCAATTGCTGGAAATGGTGAATCACCTGTCTGACGACGACATCATGAACCTGAACCGGGGCGGGCACGATCCATTCAAGGTTTATGCCGCCTATTCGCGGGCGGTGCGCGCCAACGGCAAGCCCACGGTGATTCTCGCCAAGACGGTTAAAGGCTACGCCTTCGGCGCGGCGGCGGAAGCCCAGAATGCGACGCATTCGGTGAAGAAACTCGATCTGGAATCCCTGAAGAAATTTCGCGACCGTTTCGGCATACCCATCAGCGACGAGGAATTGAAGGACGTCCCTTACTATCGCCCACCCGAGGACAGCCAGGAATTGACATACGCCCGCAAGATGCGTGAGAACCTCGGCGGTCCGGTCCCGCAACGCAGATCCAGCGCTCAAACCCTCAAGATTCCCGGGTTGAAAGTATTCGACGCCCAGTTGAAAAGCAGCGGCAAACGCGAACTGTCGACCACCATGGCCTTTGTGCGCATCTTGAGCAATTTGTGCAAGGACAAGCAGATCGGCGAGCGCGTGGTGCCGATCATCCCGGACGAGGCGCGCACCTTCGGCATGGAAGGCATGTTCCGCCAGTTGGGCATCTATTCCTCGGTCGGCCAGCTTTACGATCCGGCGGATTCTCACCAGGTGATGTTCTATCACGAGGACAAGAAAGGTCAGATGCTGGAGGAGGGCATAACCGAAGCCGGTTCCTTCTCGGCCTGGCTGGCCGCCGCGACTTCCTACAGCACCAACGATTTTCCGCTGATTCCGTTTTATATCTATTACTCGATGTTCGGTTTCCAGCGTGTCGGCGACCTGTGCTGGGCGGCTGGCGACAGTCAGGCCCGCGGCTTCCTGATCGGTGCAACTGCCGGCCGCACCACGCTCAATGGCGAGGGTCTGCAGCACCAGGACGGCCACAGTCATCTGCTCGCTTCGACGATTCCCAATTGCGTCAGTTACGATCCCGCCTATGCCTGCGAACTGGCGGTTATCATCCAGGACGGCCTGCGGCGCATGTACCAGGAACGCGAATCGGTGTTCTACTACATCACGACAATGAACGAGAACTACCGGCAACCCGAACTGATCGAGGATAGCGAGGAAGGCATCATCAAGGGCATGTATCTGCTCGAGGACGGCGCATCGGAGGAGTACAAGGTCACCGGCAAGGCCGCGGCGGATTTTCATCTGCGTCTGCTGGGCAGCGGCACGATCTTGCGCGAAGTGCGTGGGGCGGCGGCGATCTTGCGCAAGGATTACAAGATTCCGGTCGATGTCTGGAGTGTGACCAGTTTCAACGAGTTGCGCAGGAACGCCCTGGAAGTCAGCCGTCGCAAGCTGCTTGCGCCGGATGCGGAAGTGGAGGCGCCCTGGGTAACCGCCCAGCTTGCCGGCCGTGAAGGTCCGGTCATCGCGGCCACGGACTATATGAAGCTGCATTCGGACCAGATTCGCGATTTCGTCCCGGACAGCTACCGGGTATTGGGCACCGACGGTTTTGGCCGCAGCGACAGCCGCGAAAGTCTGCGGCAGTTTTTCGAAGTGGACAGCCGCTTCATTGTACTGGCGGCGCTGACCGAATTGAGAGATAAAGGCGTCGTCGGCAATACCGAAATTACTGCATGGATGAAAAGCAAGGGGCTGGACGCCGGCAAGCCGAATCCGCTGAATCAGTGAAGGTGGCTGTGGCAGGCGAATCGATACAAGGGGAGCGGACTTAATTGGCAACTGAAATCATCAAGGTGCCGGATCTCGGCGATGCGGGCGATGTGGAAGTCATCGAGATTCCCGTATCCGTCGGCCAGGTAGTGGAGGTAAACGATTCCCTGCTTGTGCTGGAAAGCGAAAAGGCCGCCATGGAAATTCCGGCGCCCATGGCGGGCGTCGTCAAGAGCATTGCTGTCAATCTCGGCGACCAGGTGACCACGGGCGCGGAGATTCTGACGCTGGAAATCACCGAAACGGCAGCTTCCGAGCCTGCGGAAGAGGCCGAATCCGCCCAGCCCGCAAGGGAGGAGGCGCAAGAACAGCCTGAAACGGCGCCGGCTGAGGACTCGTCCACGGTAGAGCCGCCGCCGGAGAGTCCCGCGGCTGCCTCTAAAATAATCGATGTCGCCATCCCCGATCTGGGTACCGACGATGAGGTCGATGTAATCGAGATCCACGTGCAAGCCGGCGACTCGATCGCCGCGGAAGATTCGCTGCTTACGCTCGAATCCGACAAGGCCGCGATGGAGGTTCCCTCACCTCATGCCGGCGTGGTCGAGTCGGTACTCGTCGAAATCGGCGCACAAGTGAAGACCGGCACGCCTGTCTTGCGATTGCGCGCAGAGCAGGAAGAGTCGGTTACCGCAGCCGAGCCGTCGGAAAAGCCGATTGAATCCAGACCCGAACCCGAAGCGGAAAAAACGGCGGCGCCGGCTCCCGCTGCCCCCGTCGCGGCCGGCGCGGGGCAGCCGCCGGCAAGCGCCGCGAGCAAGGACTCCGGCGAAAACGTGTATGCCGGCCCCGCCGTGCGCAAGCTGGCGCGCGAGCTCGGAGTCAATCTCGCGGAGATCAATGGCAGCGGCGCACGTGGGCGCATCGTCAAGGAAGACGTCCACGAATACGTCAAGACCAGCCTCGGCCGGCCGACGGCTGCCGGAGTTCTTTCGGCCGCGGGCGCTCCTGCAGCCGTGCCCGATGTCGACTTCTCCCGATTCGGTGAAGTGGATCAGGAACCGCGCTCGAAACTGGCGAAAGTGACGGCCGCGAACATGCAGCGCAGTTGGCTCGCCGTGCCCCACGTGGCGCAATTTGAGGAAGCCGACGTTACCGAACTCGAAGCGTTCCGCGCCGGACTGAAGGCCGAAGCCGAGAATCGCGGCGTGAAACTTACCCCGCTACCTTTTCTGCTCAAGGCCTGCGCGCATACGCTGCGGGAATTTCCCCAGTTCAACGTATCGATTCATTCCTCCGGCGAATACGCCATCAGGAAGAAATACGTTCACATCGGCGTCGCCGTCGCCACCGAAGCCGGCCTCGTCGTGCCGGTGATTCGCGATGTCGACCAAAAGAACATCTGGCAACTTGCGGAAGAGGTGGCTGGAGCCTCGGTCAAGGCGCGCGAACGCAAACTGAAGCCGGAAGACATGCAAGGCGCCTGTTTCACGATCTCGAGCCTCGGCGCCATCGGCGGCACGGGATTCGTACCTATCGTGAACGCCCCGGAAGTCGCGATCCTCGGCGTCGCCCGCACCGCGGTCAAGCCGGTCTGGCGCGACGGCGAATTCGTCCCCAGGACCATGCTGCCCCTGACCCTGACCTACGACCACAAGGCCGTGAACGGCGTCGACGGCGGCCGCTTCGCCACTCATCTCGCCGCCCTGCTCGGCGATATCCGCCGACTGTTGTTGTAGCGATACCTTTTGATAGACTGCTGCACTTCTTTACCGCCCGGGGGAACCTGCCATGCCATCGTTTGATATCGTTTCCGAAGTCGACATGCACGAAGTCGCCAATGCGCTCGACCAGGCGAATCGGGAAGTCGGCAACCGGTTCGACTTCAAGGGCGTGGACGCCAATTTCGAGATGGCGGGCGATAACGTCATCCAGGTAAAGGCCGAGGCCGAGTTCCAGATTCATCAGATGCTCGACATGCTGCGCGGCAAACTCGTCAAGCGCAGCGTGGATACCCGGAGTTTCGAGGAGGGCAGCGTCGAAATAACCGGCAAGACCGCGACCATGGCGCTGGCGGTCCGACAGGGCATCGAATCCGACCTGGCCAGGGAATTGGTGAAGATGGTCAAGAGCGCCAAACTCAAGGTGCAAGCCTCGATCCAGGGCGGCCAGGTGCGCGTCGCCGGCAAGAAACGCGACGATCTGCAAAGCGTGATCGCACTGGTCAAGGAAGCCAAGCCGGAACTTCCCTTGCAATACGTCAATTTCAGAGACTGATTCCCCGTCGCGGGGCCTCCCAGGGAGTTTCATGCAGCCCCAAGCCGTTCACTTCGTCAAGTCCATGTCCGACCGCCGCCTCGCGGTGGCTTTCCTGATCGGCATTTCCAGCGGGTTTCCCTGGGTATTGCACGGCTCGGTGCTGACTTTGTGGATGCAGGAACAAGGTCTGTCGCGGAGCGCCATCGGCTATATCGGCGTTGTGACGACGATTTACGCGATCAACTGGATCTGGGCGCCGCTGATAGACAAGTTTCGCATACCCCTGCTGTACCGGTTATTCGGGCAATATCGATCATGGATCCTGCTTTGCCAGGCTTTGCTCATCTTGCTGATGTGGTTCATCAGCAGTGCGAATCCGGCGGACAACCTGTTACTGGTCGGGCTCTACGCCCTGGGCATTTCCTCGGTCTCGGCGACCCAGGACGTGGCCATCGACGCCTATCGCGTGAAACTGTTCTCGCGTAGCGAAATGAACGAAAAGATTCCATACGCCTCGGCCCTGGCCGGCGCCGGCTGGCAAACCGGTTTCACCTTTATCGGCGGCACCCTGGCCCTGGTGCTCGGCGGCGAGACGCTCGGCTTCAGTTGGCCTGAAGTATACCGGTTGCTGACCCTGTTCATGCTGGCGCTGATGCTGATCGTCGTTTTTTCGCCGCCGCCTGTCGATGACGACGAAACGCTTTCCACGAAAAACGGCGCCGCGGCGGCCGGCGACTCAAGCAGGCGATTGCCATGGTTGCGCGAAACGTTGATTGACCCGTTCGGCGAGTTCTTCCGGCGTTGCGGGTTGCAATTGGCCTCGGGAATTCTGTTGTTTCTGTTCTGTTTCCGTCTGGGCGAGGCGATGCTGGGCAGGATGTCGCTGGTGTTCTATGTCGAACTGGGCTTCAGCAACGACGAAATCGCCCTGTATCGCAGTTTTCTCGGCGGTGCGATGACAATCGTATTCTCGCTGATAGGAGCCTTCATCAATACCCGTTTCGGTATTGTCCGTGGCATGCTGGTGGGCGGAATCGCCATGGCGTCGAGCAACCTGCTGTATGCGCTGATGGCCGAAGTCGGTCCGGAACCCTGGCTGTTCGTTCTCACGCTGCTGGTCGACAATTTCACCACCGCATTTGCCGCGGTTTGCGCGGTTTCCTTCATCTCCTATTTCGCCAGCCGCACTTATACGGGCACGCAATTCGCCTTGATGACCTCGATCTCGAATTTCGGCCGCACCTCGCTCGCGGCCGGCAGCGGAGCTATTGTCGACGGCTTCGGCGGTAATTGGGCGCTGTTTTTCGTGCTCACCACTTTCATGGTCATTCCGGCCCTGATCATTCTCATCTGGATATCGAAATTACTCGAAATCCACGCGGCAAGCGCGGACAATGCAGCAGAGGCCGCCGAATCTCCAACGGACTAGATACGCCATCGATACCGCCGGAGCGGGAAACGCCCGCTCTCGAAGCTGATTCCTTCGGCTTCAAGCCGTTGCTGCTGGAAAGCGTATCGGCCGCTCCCCTGGGGAAAGGAAAGCCGTCCGCGGCTGTTGACGACCCGATGCCAGGGCAGAAGGGAGCCGGCCGGAAGATTGCTCAGGACTTGACCCACCAGCCGGGCGCGGCCGGGCAGGCCGGCAAGTTCGGCTACCTGGCCGTAGGTGGCGACCTTGCCCCGCGGAATTTGGGACACGATATGCCAAATTTTTTCCTGGTTGACGCTCATGCCCGCTAAAGGATAACCGTCTTGCGAATATTTTTGCTGTTTTTCATCGCAATACCCTTGCTGGAGATGCTGCTCCTGTTCGAAGTCGCCGGGTATATCGGCGGCCTGTGGACCGTAGGTCTGGTAGTCCTGACCGCGGTAGTCGGCATCCAGATTTTGAAACGTCAGGGTTTGCAGACCTTGTTGCGCGCCCGCAAGCGCCTGGAGACCGGCGAATTGCCCGCCAGGGAAATTGTCGAAGGCATGCTGATCGCCGCGGCCGGCGCCTTGCTGCTGACGCCGGGATTCATCACCGACACGCTGGGATTCGTCTTTCTGACCCCGCATTTGCGCGGTCCCATCGCGGTCTGGCTGATCGGGCGGGGAATCTGGGCCGTACAGGTCAAGCGACCGGAGGGGTTTCAGACTCATTCGAAGCAGGGCCGGGGCGACGCGGGCAACGTCTACGAAGGCGAGTATTCGCACAAGACCCCTGAATCCGAACGGCTCGACGATTCCGCTGATCGATGAGATCCGCTGATTCGCGCCTGTCGGGCTTGCGAAAAGGTGCTATATTCCGCTTCCTGAAAAAACGCCTTGAAATTCACTATTGAATTTTCCGGCAATATCCCCATAAACGTTCCCGGCTATCGGAGCGGCTCGCCCCGGACCAATGGAGCATCCGCCCGAAACTGCTATTGGACTGAAATTTCTGAATCGAACCGGGTGGGGCCGGTTGCGGTTCCGATAAACTATCGCGTGATCAGGAGTAAACAAAATGAAAATCCGCCCCCTTCAAGATCGAGTCGTCGTTAAACGTAGCGACGAGGAAACCACTACCGCAGGTGGCATCGTGCTTCCCGGCTCAGCCGCGGAAAAGCCGGCGCAAGGCGAAGTTCTAGCGGTTGGCCCGGGCAGACGTCAAGAGGACGGCAGCTCGCAGCCGGTCGACGTCAAGGTCGGCGATACCGTCGTCTTCGGCAAATACTCCAGCAATACGATAAAGGTCGGCGACGAAGAGTTGCTGATACTTTCCGAAAGCGAAATTTACGGCGTCATCGAGGACTGATCCGCGTTCCGGACGCCAAAGCAGAATTACTGACATAGGAAAAACCGAAAATGGCTAAAGAAGTGAATTTTGGAGACACGGCGCGGCAGAGTTTGCTGGCCGGTGTGAACGTTCTTGCAGACGCGGTGAGGGTGACCCTGGGTCCCAAAGGCCGCAACGTCGTGCTGGACAAGTCCTTCGGCGCGCCGACCGTGACCAAGGACGGCGTTTCCGTCGCCAAGGAAATCGAACTGCCTGACAAGTTCGAGAACATGGGCGCCCAGATGGTGAAGGAAGTCGCCTCCCAGACCTCCGACGTCGCCGGCGACGGCACCACCACCGCAACCGTGCTGGCCCAGTCGATCCTCAACGAAGGTCTCAAGTCGGTTGCCGCCGGCATGAATCCGATGGATCTCAAGCGGGGCATCGACAAGGCGGTTACCGCCATCGTCGCCGAACTCGGCAAGCTTTCGGAGCCTTGTGAAGACTCCACCGCGATCGCCCAAGTAGGCACGATTTCCGCGAACGCCGACGAGCAGGTAGGCGAAATCATCGCCGAGGCGATGGAAAAGGTCGGCAAGGAAGGCGTGATCACCGTGGAAGACGGTTCCGGGCTGGAAAACGAACTCGATGTTGTGGAAGGCATGCAGTTCGACCGCGGCTATCTCTCCGCGTATTTCATCAACGATCAGGACACGATGAGCGCCGAGCTTGAAAATCCGCTGATCCTCCTGGTCGACAAGAAGATCTCCAATATCCGCGACATGCTCGGCCTGCTCGAAGGCGTGGCCAAGCAGGGCCGTTCGCTGCTCGTGATCGCCGAAGACGTCGAAGGCGAGGCGCTGGCGACACTGGTGGTCAACAACATGCGCGGCATCGTCAAGGTGGCCGCGGTCAAGGCGCCGGGATTCGGCGACCGTCGCAAGGCGATGCTGGAAGACATCGCGATTCTCACCGGCGGCACGGTGATCTCCGAAGAAGTCGGCCTTAGCCTGGAAAGCGCGGAAGTCGACAGCCTCGGCTCTGCCAAGCGCGTTCAGGTGAGCAAGGAAAACACCACGATCATCGACGGCGCGGGCGAACCGAAGAACATCGAAGGCCGGGTCGCCCAGATTCGTCAGCAGATCGAGGAAACTTCCTCCGACTATGACCGCGAGAAGTTGCAGGAGCGGGTAGCCAAGCTCGCCGGCGGCGTCGCGGTGATCAAGGTCGGCGCAGGCACCGAGATCGAGATGAAGGAGAAGAAGGCCCGCGTCGAAGACGCTTTGCATTCCACTCGTGCCGCTGTTGAGGAAGGCGTGGTGGCCGGCGGCGGCGTTGCGCTCGTGCGGGCGCTGCAATCGGTCGAAGGGCTGACCGGCGCCAACGAGGACCAGAACGTCGGCATTACACTGTTGCTCAAGGCAGTATCTACGCCGTTGCGGCAGATCGTCGAAAATTCCGGCGAAGAAGGCTCGGTCATTCTTGACAAGGTCAAGGCGGGCAAGGGCAACTATGGCTTCAATGCCGCCACCAGCGAGTTCGGCGATATGATCAAGATGGGTATTCTCGATCCGACCAAGGTCACTCGCACGGCCTTGCAGGCGGCGGGTTCGATCGCTGGATTGATGATTACCACCGAAGCGATGGTTTCGGAAATGCCGGAACCCAAGCCCGCACCGGGCGGCGCACCCGAAATGGGTGGCATGGGAGGCATGGGCGGAATGATGTAAGCCGGTCCGTAATCGGAGCAAACAAAAGCCCGGGTCGACGTCAGTCGTCCCGGGCTTTTTATTTCCGTAATGTGCGTGTATTGGACATCTCGCCGCTGCCGGTAGGGGGTATGCGGCGGACGCCGTAAATACGTCCCTGTAGGCTTCGGGCTCGGCGTCCTGCCTCGCACGCCCGCCGCATACCCCCTACCGGCAGCGGCTGACGGCGATCCCTACAGGAATTCGATGATCGACTCTATTCAGACATCCATGTCTTCAAAGCCGCCGCAAACGCCCAACCGGCACAGGCTTACGGCAACCCTTACAGAAACTCGACGATAAGCACGAGGGCCGCGGTTAGCCAGACGCCGTAGTGGATTACTCCGCTGACGCTTGTGATGGGGCCGGTTTTGCCCTTGATCGCGTTGTATTCGAGCAGGGCGACGATCAGCAGGGTAAGAATGATGGCGATCATGCTCGCGCTGCCTTCCAAAGTGATCGGAACGCGGCCGGTGCCGCCGAGATGAGCGGAGGCGCCCATGAAAAACAGCATCGGCAGGGAAAACAGGGTGTTCGAGCGCGACGCCAATCCGGCCTTGCCCTGAGCCGCGGCGGCTTCTGCCAGCGGTTCGCCGCCGTCGAGCACCTGCCGGTTGGAAGCGATCACGATCTGCTGGTTCGGCCAGATGATCAGCCAGACATTCAGGAACATCAGGGTTCCCAGCGTCATCCCCAACAAAATGTAGTAGTTGAGTCCGATGCCTTGCATCTCGATGAAGCCCGCCAGCGCCAGACCCGAAAGGAAAGTGAACATGGCGCCCCAGCGGAACCACCACAGGGCTCTCGGTACGAGCTTGTCGATGGCGTTGGCCTTGGCGTCGCCGGCTTCCTTGAAATACTCGGTCTGTACGAAGTTGAAGTAGTACAGCAGTCCGATCCAGGTTACGCCCGCGAAGAAGTGAATCCAGCGAAAGAGAAAGTCGATGAGATTTGCAAGTTCCATGGTTGCGTTGCTCCAGTTGGTATTTTCATGCCCGTCCGCACGGCGTTGTCTTCGCGGCGCGTCCGTCCCTGAAGAAATAGTAACACCGTGCCGTAGAATTCGTCATTCCGAATCGGCTTTGTTCGGCTTGTCGAATCAGCCTGCTTTCTACGATAATGCCCGCTATGAGCGAAAACGACGATATGAATGAAATCCCGTCCATGGTTCCCGACCGGGACCACATGGATACGCACCTCGGCAACCGGCGCGCGAAAGAGCAGGAAATCGCCCCGCCGGGCTATTACCGCGCGCGTGTCGAGCGCGCCAGCACCTGGCCGGTGCGGATCATGCTGGCGCTGCTGACGCTGGCAGTCGGCGCGAACGGCTACATGGGCTGGTATTTCTATAATGAAATGTACCGGACGGACCTGCGTCAGACCGACCTTCGTCTGGGGGATCTCGAACTGCAACTGAACGTTACCGGGCAGGAAGCGGCGGACGAGGCAACAAACTTGCGCGAAGGCATCGAACGAACGATCGAGCAATACGATCTGCTCTGGGCCAACTACCGCGCGTTCACTCAGAAATTCGTGGACATTGAGGGCGAAATCGCCCGAATTGGGCTGATTAACGAGGGCCAGGACGAAGCGACCACAAACAACAGCCGACAGATTGCCGACGCCAACGACGCCGTATCGGAAGTTCAGCGACGCCTCAACGGGCTCGACAACGAACTGCAATCGACGAATGACTCAATTGCCGCGCTGGACCGGGACATGCAGAACCTGGCGGGAATGGAAGACGACCTCGAATCGATCCGCCAGGCGCTGAACAGCGGCGACAGCACCGTGCTCGGTCTGGTCGGCCGACTTGAATACATCGAACAATCCATGGAGTCCGTCAACGCCCACCGCCTGCAGATCAATCAGTCGCTGTTCAGCATGCAGGAACAGATCGAATCCATCCATACCCTGCTCAGCGGCCAAAGCAGCATTCCATAGGCCCGAGTCAATCGCCGGTGAAATTCGGCTTGCGCTTTTCGCTGAACGCGGTCACGCCTTCCCGAAAATCCGCGCGTGAGGCGCAGTCCGCGAAGTACTCCGCCTCCGCCTGCAATTGCGCTTCGAATTCGCTTTCCAGCGAACGATAGAACAAGGCCTTGGTATTGCCGTAGACGTGAGTCGGACCGTTTGCCAGACGGCGCGCGAGCTTATCGGTTTCCGCGGCGAGATCTTCGGTCTTGACGACGTAATTGATCATGCCGATGTCCTTGGCCGTCTGCGCGTCGAATCGATCGCCGAGCAGGGCGATTTCCATGGCCTTCTTGATGCCGACGGCGCGCGGCAGATGGAAGGAGGATGAGCCGTCGGGGCTGGTGCCGATATGGCAATACGCCAAGGTAAAGAACGCGTCTTCGGAGGCGATCACCAGATCGCAGGCCAGCGCCATGCTGACGCCGGCGCCGGCGGCCGCGCCGCGGCAACTCGCGATGACGGGTTTCGGCATGCGGCGCATGGTGAACATGATCGGATGCAGATCGTGTATACGAAAAAGAAAGGACTTGCGAATCTCCTCCGGAGATTTCCCCTTGAGACCATCCGCCATGTTCTTGACGTCGCCGCCGGCCATGAAATGCTCGCCGGCTCCGGTGAGAACCACGCAGCGGACCGCCGGGTCCTGTTCGACGTCATGCAAGGCCTGCGCAAGATCCGTGCGCATCCCTTCGCTCAAGGCATTGCGCGCTTCAGGGCGGTTCATGGTCAGGGTGGCGACGCCGTTTTCGACGCTAAGGGTGAGGTCAGACATGGTAAACTCCGGCTGCTGGCAACGGCGCGGAGTATAACTTGACGGGGGGATTCCGCAACCGGTACGGCGCCGGCATTCGCGGACGTGGCGGAATTGGCAGACGCGCCAGATTTAGGTTCTGGTATCGAAAGATGTGAGAGTTCAAGTCTCTCCGTCCGCACCAGACAGTCTCGGAGCCCGGGTTTTGGCCCGGCCGAAAGCGGCGTTGCGCCGCCGTTCCCGCTATACTGATCCGCATGAAAGAGTTGTTCCGGTCCGACCGCAAACGGCAGCCGGCCCGCACCGGCGGCGGCAAACCCGCGGCAGCAGGCGAGAAGGATGTGCAGGCATTTCTCGCCAGGCTCGCCGCGACGCCGAAAAGCGCCGGCGATGCGCGGCTGGTCTTTGCCCTTGATGCGACGGCGAGCCGCGAACTCACCTGGGATATGGCCTCGAAGGTACAGGCCGAAATGTTTCAGGCGACCCATGATCTTGGAGGTCTTAACGTACAACTCTGCTGGTTCCGCGGATTCGGTGAATTTCATACCAGCGACTGGCATACCGACAGCCGGCAATTGCTCGACCAGATGACGGAAATTCGCTGCCGGGCCGGCGCCACCCAGATCGGCCGCCTGCTCCGGCATGTACAGGCCGAAAACAAGGTCAAGCGGGTAAAGGCCGTGGTCTATGTCGGCGACGCCATGGAAGAAAGTCTGGATCGGCTGGCGCACCTGGCCGGCCAGTTGGGAGTGCTGCGAGTGCCATTGTTCATGTTCCACGAAGGATTTGACGGCCATGCAAGGAAAGCTTTCGAAGAAATCGCCCGGCTGTCCGGCGGAGCCTGCTGCCAGTTCGACGCAGGCAGCGCGAGCCAGTTGCGCGAACTGTTGAAGGCCGTGGCTGTTTTCGCCGCCGGCGGACTTGCCGCCTTGCAGGATTTCAGCAAGCGTTCCGGGCAACAAGTGAAATTGCTGGAACGACAACTCCGGTGAATAGCGGAAAGGGAACCGCATGATCGTTCGACTATTGTTGCTGATCGCGCTGCCGATTCTGGCCTGGTACACGGCCAAGTCCATCAGCCAGCGCTATTCGCTCAACGCGAAACAGAATCGTAACCTGTTCATAGTTACGGCGGCGCTCCTGCTGGTGGTGTTGCTGATCATGCTCGGCCGCCTGCCGGTGCAATGGATACTCGCCCCGCTCGGCGCCGCCGGCGCCTTTCTGTTACGGCTGTTGCCCGCGGCTTTCCGCCTACTGCCGTTATGGCAAATGCTCGGCAGCCGCCTGTCGCCGGGTATGACCGGTCAGCGGCAGACTTCCACCTTGCGCACCGAATACTTCGAGATGGAGCTGGTCCACGGTTCGGGGGACCTCGACGGCAATATCCTGCAAGGCGCGTTCGCCGGCCGCAGGCTGAGCAGCCTTACGCTGGACGAGTTGCGGCAATTGCACGGCGAATGCCGCGGCGACGCCGATTCCTGCCAGGTACTCGAAGCCTATCTCGATCGCGGCCATGCCGACTGGCGCACCGGCGCTGAACATGGCGAAGGCGCGGCGCATGACGGGGCCGAAATTTCCATGAACCGACAACTGGCGCTGGAAATCCTGGGCCTGGAAGAGGGCGCTGCCCGAGAAGAAATCATCAAGGCCCACCGAAAGTTGATGCAAAAATTCCACCCCGACCGCGGCGGCTCCGACTACTTCTCCAAAAAACTAAACGCCGCCAAGGATCTGCTCCTCGAAAACGAACCCGCGTAGCCAAACACCGGGCGCTCTCTCGTCGCCGTCTGAATGCTTTCCCAGCTTGCGCTGGGCCCCTTTCAGCCACCGCCGCGCGCCCTCAGTGCCATTCTTGAGTATTTTGTCTTCCACCCAGTTGTGAAATTTTGCACATTGCTAGTGGCACCCACCTGGGACACCCACCTGGGGCACAATCATGGGACACCCACCCCTTCACAATCATGGGACACCCACCCCTTAAACACAATCACAATCATGGGACACCCACCCCTTCACCACGGCACAATCATGGGACACCCACCCCTTCAATCATGGGACACCCACCCCTTCACTACCGATGGCCACCCACCAAAATATTGCCAAGATCTGGCATTTTTTCGAATCCTGACTATACCTATCTGCAAGAAATCCATTGACCCGCAGGCAGAGTATGACCCGACCCCGCTCACAGATCATTTCGCTGGCGGACACACCGTTCTACCATTGCGTTTCCCGCTGCGTGCGGCGGGCCTTCCTTAGTGGCGAAGACCGGTATTCCGGCCAGAATTTCGACCACCGCAAGCCCTGGCTGGTGGACCGTCTGGCATTGCTCGGCGAAGTCTTTGCCATCGATTTAGCCGCCTACGCGATCATGAGCAATCACTACCACGTGGTCCTGCACGTGGATCCCGCTCGCAGCCGCCATTGGAACCGCGATGACGTCATCCGCCGCTGGCTGCGTTTGTACAAGGGCGACCCGCTGGTGCATTGCTATCTGCGCGGGGAGTTGCGGTCCGAGGCGGAATACCGGCAACTGGACCGTATTGTCAAGACCTGGCGCGAACGGCTGACCAGCATCAGTTGGTTCATGCGCTGTCTGAATGAGTACATGGCTCGAAGGGCCAACAAGGAAGACGACTGCACGGGAAGGTTCTGGGAAGGGCGCTTCAAGTCCCAGGCGCTGCTGGATGAGGCGGCGTTGCTGTCATGCATGGCTTATGTTGATTTGAATCCGGTGCGGGCCGGGATCAGCAATACGCTTGGCGAATCCGAATTTACTTCCATCCAGGCGCGCATTCGCGGAGTGGCGCCGGAAAACAACGATTTGACGGAATGCCCGTATCCTGGACTGATGGCGTTCCAGTCCGGAATCGAGCGCGATGGGGAGTCGGCCTTCTTGCCGATCGATGTGCGCAACTACATTGCACTGGTGGATTGGACGGGGCGGATTGCCCGAGCGGACAAGAAGGGATTGATTCCGAAAGAGGTTCCGTCCGCCTTGTCGGACCTGAATCTGAACCAGGCGCAATGGTGCACGCTGGCGCTGGAGATTCAAAAGGAATCGATCACGATGTTCAACGGCCTGGACAAACTGGCGGCCAGAGAAAGGAGCCGGACCAAAAAAGCCGCGTAGTCCGGGGCGGCCTCAATTACGTGTCTGAATGGGCAGCATTGCCCGTGCCTGCGAAAAAGTATTGCCACCCAAAAGCAGGGCACAATTTTCCAGTGGCTATGGAAACGTCGCATACCCGAACCAGAAAACTCACTTCCTGGATTTTCTCACCTGAAAGTTCAGGTGGATGTCCCTAGGCGGCTTGCCTAGGCGGCTTGGGACACCCGGCTTCTTGGGACACCCATTCACGGTAATGGTCTTTCAATGGGTATCCCATTGCTGCTGGAATGTTGCACATTGCCAGTCGCCGTCAGGTGGGAGCGTGTGCAGCGGGCGTGCGAGGGTGAGGCCCGGTCGGCGCAGCCGACAAGAAGCAAAGCTTCTTGAGGACCGAACGGCTCGACAGGATGTCGAGACTGGGGCCAATCGAAGCCGACATACTCGCGCCATGGACGGCATATACAAACCTATAGAATCCTCAAACAGATTCTGCGTCTACGCTTCGCTTCGCGCAGAATGACAAGGGAAGGCGTCCGCTGCACACGCTCCCACCTGACGGCGACGGATCGAAGCCACAAACCCCTTTTCATTTCGCCAAACTTTGTCTATTCAAGCGATTTGCTTATAATGCGTCGCCTGCCCGTTCGGGCGCCGTCTAACATGACGGGTCTGTAGCTCAGTTGGTTAGAGCGCACCCCTGATAAGGGTGAGGTCGGTGGTTCAAATCCACCCAGACCCACCAATCAAGAGGATAGTCGAATGAAAACACATAGTTATTTATTCCGCTTTACCGCCGCCGCCACGGTATGTCTCTTCCTGCTGCCGGCGGCAGCCCAGGAAGAACGAATCAGCCTGATCAGCGGAACTGAAGGAATGGACAACTTTACCGTTGTCGGCGACGCCGACTGGTCCACCGATACCAGTTCGATCCGTGCCGACGAAGGCAGCGGCGCCTCCTGGCTGGTGACGCGGGACAGCTACGGCGATTTCGTGCTGCACGTCGAATTCTGGGTCAGCGACGACGCCAACAGCGGAATCTACCTGCGCTGCCAGGACCGGGACAATATTACCGACCGCAATTGCTACGAAGCGAATATCTTCGACCAGCGGCCCGATCCCTCGTTCGGTACCGGCGCCATCGTCCACGTCGCCTCCGTAGACGAGCCGCGGCCGACCGTAGGCGACCAATGGAACGTCTATCACATCACCTTGCGAGGCGATCACCTTCTGGTGGAGTTGAACAACGAAACTACCGCAGACGTACGCGACAGCCAGTTTGCGGAAGGGCCGGTCGCCTTGCAATGGGGACGCGGAACCATCCGTTTCCGCAACGTCTGGGTGCTGCCGCTCGATTGACCGGTCAGATGGTCCCGCGAATCTTGATCGCAATCGTAGGGCCGGTATGACTGCAGGAATCCTCGATTTCGCTCAGGTACCCGGTGGCGATCGTGCCGCCGAGGTATCGTGAGCGCACGCGACAGCGTTTGTTTTCCATCGGGTTGAAAACCTCAAATCGATAGATCAACTCGCCCCAGCCCTGGGTTTCGGCGAACAACCGGACAAAATCTCCAGAGTTGTAGTCCTCGATCTTATCGATATCGTAGGCGATGCGGCCGTCCCTCAGATTATGGCTCCAGTTGAAGCCGTAATTGAAATTGCGCGCCGGGAAATCATGCCTGAAGCCGATACGCGCCTCGCCCCGTCCCTGGCGGCTGAAACGCCGGTCGATCCCGAGAAAGGGGTCTATAACGCTTGAATCCTCCACGCTCAGCCTGGAAGTCAGCAAAATCTGGGAATCGGCGATCGAAGCAAAGCGGTAGCTGCCGTCGAGAGCGACGCCATATCGTTCGCCATCGCCGATATTGCCGTTGGCGGACTGAATCTGATCAGGCGTGGAAACATCCAGTTTGTCGATCAGGTCGATTATTTCGTGATAGAAGACGTTCGTGTTAAGCACGCCATTGTCGTCATTGAAGCGATACTCGAGATTGAGGTCATAGCGCCATGACTGCTCCTGCCGCAGGTCGGGATTGCCGGCGATGGAGTCCTGGTCGTCATCGGCTTCGCTGGTGTTTTCGGTAAAGTCGGAAAAGCTCAACTGCGCGACATCTTTTTCGATAGTCGCCCGGAATTGCAGCGCGGGCGTGATATCGAAGCGATAATCGACTTTAGGCCGCAGGAACTCGAAATCCCGAGTCTTGCTTACGTCGCCGCTCTGGGAAATCTCCGACTGTTCGAAAATCAACGTGCTTTCCAGGCTCATGCGGTCGTTGATCTGCCAGTTATGCACCGCGAAGGATTCGTAGCGAATCTCTTCGACGGTAGCGTCGGAAAATGACACCGGCGTCAGGCCGGCGCCATCGCTCGACAAGAGATCGAGTTGCAGATTCGAGTCCAGGATGGTCTGCGCGCGCTCAATGCCAAGTTCCAGGCTTTGGTTGTCCGAACCGGGGAAATCGAAGGTATAACCCGAGCGCAGAATGCGCTCCTGGTAAGTATTGGCGAAATTGATATGGAGATCCTGGGTTCTGTCATCGCCGTTCACTTCCAGCAGGTATCTGTCCCGCAAGCTGTGGTCGTCGCCACGGTTGACGATTAACAGGGTCTTCCAGCGCTGGCCGCCACTGAAGATATGCTCGAAGTCGCCCCCGACTTCCCAGAATTCCTCGGTTTCGTCCAGCAAGTCGAGTTCGAGATCCACCAGCGGCGGATCGTATTGCGTATTCAGAATGTCCCTTCTCGCTTCTTCCGGTGCGCTGTCGTTCTCGTATTGCAGGTTAAGGTGGAATAGGTCGGCGTTTCCCACCTGCCAGGCCAGGTTCGAGCTGACCACGAGGGGTTGCGCTTTGCGGGTGCTTACCCGCTTGATGCGCTCATTGGGGCTGCCGTCCCCGAGAATACTGGTTTCGTGCCCTATGCGATGCTCGTATCGCGGCTCCGACTCGGCGCTGATCAGATAGTCGAATCCGCTTTGCGAACCGGCCCAGGCAATCTTGCCTCCCGGTTTGAGAGCATCGTCGTGATAATGATCCGTATTGACTTCGTAGGTAATGGAAGAACGTGATTCCGCCTCGAGCAGCACGATATTGATGACCTGATTGCCGCCTCTGACGTCGAGGTCGCCCGAGGTGCCGCGAATGATTTCAATGTAGTCCACCTGGCTGGCAGAAATCCGCGCCAATTGGCTGCTGCCTTCGTTTTCCTTGCCGGCAATGCGGCGCCCGTTGATCAATACCTGGTCTCCGCCCATGCCCAGCCCGCGCCGGTTATTGCCCCCCGAAAAGCCAGGTCCGCCTCCGCCGCCACCACCGCCCCCGCGGGCGACATTGATGCCGGGAATGCGGTCGAGCATGTCGTTGACCGAAAAGGGTTCGTACTGAGTGAAGAACGATGCAGGGTAAGTCACTGTTGCATCATCGTCGGTAACCGGCGCGTCCTGGGCCTGCGCAGCGCCTGCCGCGCCGGCAAGAAGACCGAACACCAGCGCCTGATTCAGAATCTTCCTTTTGAAGTGGGACATCATGAGAATCCGCCTGTCGCGACCGCTATCCGAAGCGGCCGGGTGCAGCACCCGGATTGCCGGGAAACAGCAAACAATCAATTATCCCGGTTATACGGCCACGGCGGCAGTTTCCGACCACTTCATTTTGTGACATTTTGTGGCCCGCACGGGCTGGCCCATTACCGAGCCGCCGGAGCGGGACACCCATATAGGCGCTGGCACGGCGCTGGCACGGGACACCCATATCGGCGGCGTTCCAGGTGGGTGTCCCATCGTTTCGCGCGGGCAAGTCAAGTGGTCGGAAGGAGGTTTCCGCGGCACACTAGAAACGTGCTTCGTCGATCCAGTAATTGCTGACAATGCCATCGACGAATTCGATCGAAAGCGTCTCGGTGCGCTCTTCTTCCACATCAACCGAAAATATCAGGAACACGCCCACTTCGGTGTCTTTCTCGGATCTATTCCGATACTTCCAGATTGCTGTGCCATCGGCATAAGTCTGCCTGCTTATCGGCTCACCGAATGTGGTGCTCACAAAATTCTCATCGCTCCGGCCCACCTCCAGACGCGACACGTCGCCTTCGCTCCAGACCGTTCGCAGAGCGCGCGAATCCGAATCGATCGTCACCAGACAGCCGGTAAGACCCAGGGCCAGAACCGCCACAAGAGTATTCCTTATCATTACTCATTCCTCATGTGTTACCAGATTGACCGCCTGTGGGCGGCATTGCTGAAATTCGCGAATTTCCACAACTAACTGACTGACGAACAGCAGGAAAAATAGTTACACCGGCATCGCCAGGGCGACATTTTCCGGTGGCAACCGCGATTGGAACCCGAATGATTTTATTCGATGTTAGGGACCTTTTGCGCCGAGCGGCCGTATTCCGCATAATTTCGGTGCCGGAAGGATTGAAAGCTCCTCGTCTCGTGGCGCGCGTCCGGTGGATTGTCTGAATCGAACAGGGGAAACCAATGACACGGGAATCCATGGAGGTCGACGTCGTCATCGTCGGCGCAGGGCCCGCAGGTCTGGCTACGGCCTGCCGCCTGTTGCAGATGGCGCGGGAGGCCAATCGCGAGATTTCGGTTTGCGTGCTCGAAAAAGGCTCTGAAGTGGGCGCGCACATACTCTCGGGCGCGGTGTTCGAGCCGGGGGCGCTGCAGATGCTGTTCCCCGACTGGGAAGGAAGGGGCGCGCCGCTCGATACCCGCGTTACCGGCGACCAGGTCTACTACCTCGGCTCGGGCAGGTCTGCCTACCGGTTCCCTGAATTTCTCGTGCCCAGACCCATGCGAAATCACGGGAACTACATCATCTCACTGGGTAATCTGTGCCGCTGGCTCGCGGACCAGGCGGCCGAACTCGGCGCGGAGATCTTTCCCGGATTCGCCGCTACCGAAATGCTGTACGACGATGACGGCCGCGTCAAAGGCGTCGCCACCGGCGATATGGGCATCGACGCAAAAGGCGAGCAGAAATCGACCTGGCAACCGGGGATCGAAATCCACGCAAAATTCACGATTCTCGCCGAAGGCTGCCGCGGCCACCTCGGTAAGGAGGTGACCGCCCGCTACGGTCTCGACAAGGATCGCGATCCCCAGCACTACGGCATAGGCATCAAGGAAGTCTGGGAGATCAGCGAAGCCCGGCACCAGGAAGGCCTGGTGGTGCATACCGCCGGCTGGCCCATGGTCGGGCCGAGTTTCGCGGCAACCAGCGGCGGTTTTCTTTACCACGCCGAAAATCGCCAGGTGTATGTGGGCCTGATCGTCGACCTCGGCTACAGCAACCCCCATCTCAGCCCGTTCGATGAGTTCCAGCGCTACAAGCATCACCCGGTCATCAAGCGCTATCTCGAAGGCGGCAAGCGCATCGGCTATGGCGCCCGGGCGATCATCAAGGGAGGGCTCAACTCACTGCCCGAAATGAGTTTCCCCGGCGGCCTGCTGATTGGCTGCGACGCGGGCACGCTCAACGCCGCGAAGATCAAGGGCAGCCATACCGCGCTCAAGGGCGGCATCCTGGCGGCCGAGTCCCTGTTTGCCGCCCTGGGCGACGACGCAAGCGAAACCGATTTCAGCGAACGCTTCCGCAACTCGCCCCTGCACGACGAGTTGCATCGCGCGCGCAATTTCGGCGGCGCATTCCACAAGTTCGGATTCTGGCTCGGCAGCGCCTTCACCTGGATCGAACACAACATTTTCGGCGGAGCGCTGCCGGTCAACTTGCGCGATACCGGCAAGGACCATTGTCAGTTGAAGCCGGCGGAGGAGAGCGAGCGCATCGAGTATCCGAAGCCCGACGGAGTCCTCAGTTTCGACAAGTTGTCTTCGGTTTACCTGTCCAATACCAACCACGAGGAAGATCAGCCCTGCCATCTGCAACTCAAGGATTCTTCGATTCCCATCGACGTCAATCTGCCCATGTATGACGAGCCCGCGCAGCGTTACTGTCCGGCTGGGGTGTACGAAGTCGTGGAACAGGATGGCGCAAAACGATTCCAGATAAACGCGCAGAACTGCGTGCATTGCAAGACCTGCGACATCAAGGACCCTGCCCAGAACATCCTGTGGGTGGCGCCCGAAGGCGGTGGCGGGCCGAATTATCCGGCGATGTAAAGTCCGGCGACTAATCCGGGCGAGGCATGCCTCGCCCCTGCGGTGCAGAATCCAGGTAATACGGAGGGATGACGCGCACAGCTCGGATGCCGAATGTCTGTAGGGGCGAGGCATGCCTCGCCCACGGGGTTCGAAAATGCTCCTTGAATCGTTGGATAATCTTCTGAAATTTATTCATCTTCGTGATAAATTTTATCGTTAAACGTGCCTGCGCCTGCATGGTGCGACATGAGTGAGATTCGTAACCGAATATTTTGCCTGATTGCTACGGTCGCCGCCTTCCTGTACGGCGCCGGCAGCGCTGCCCAGCAGGATTTGGCGCAAGAGCGCTGGTGGCTGCTGGAAACCGATCATTTCCGCATTCTCAGTCAATATTCTCCCGGACGCACCGCCGAGGTCGCGGCGGATCTTGAGATATGGCGTCAGGCCGTAGGGCGCCTGCTCGGCCATGCCGAAGGGCTGCCGGCGGCGGTGGTGCCGAACCTGGTCTATCTGTTCGAAGAAATCGAGGACTACCGGCAATTCAGTTTTCAGCGGGACGCGGGTTTCCATATACCCACACCGCGGGCGAATTACATGGCGATGTCCCTGGATGAGGACATGGCCTGGCAGCAGGGGCTGCATTACTACGTGCATTTTCTGATGCGCAATTTTGCGGATCTGCGCATGCCGCGCTGGTACGAAGAGGGTCTGGCCGGTTATTACTCGCGGATCGAGGTCGATGATGACGAATTGCGTTTGCCCGCTTACGACCCGGCCATCAATGAGCGCATGGCGGAACTGTCGCAGGAACTGGCGATGGAGCGCCTGTTGTACCAGGACTCCGCGCTCGCCTCGCCGCGGCTTATACAAATCGCCAATCTGAAATCCGAAGCGCTGCTCACCTACATGCGCCATAGTCATGAGGAAGGCTTTAGCGACCGGCGCGAGCATCTGCGGACCTATCTCGATCATCTGCTGGACGGGCGCAGCCCGCGCTTCGCTTTCGATCAGTCCTTCAGGATTCGTCCGGAACGCCTCGAAGAGGAATTGCTGGACTATCTGAGCAATTCACGCGCAAGAGACAAGCGCATCGAGGCAGGGGTCCTGCGTACCGAATTCGACTTCGAGCCGATTGCGGCCGATCCGGATCATGTCGCCATCCAGTTGGGTGAACTCGCGCTCAACGCAGGCCAACTCGAATTCGCCGAGACTTTCTTTCGCGGCCTGACCGAAAGGGATACCTCCATAGCGAGAGCCTGGTCCGGACTGGGAGACTCGGTCCGCTACCAGGACGAGTCGGAGCGCGAAAGCGACCAGCAGATCGCGTCCTACTTCGAACACGCCACCGTGCTGGAGCCAAACAATCCCGACATCCTGCTCGACTATGGTGAATATTGGGAAGCCGAACTCGAGGATTGCGAGAACGAGTGGGCGCCGGCGCGGGCGCAAGAGCGTCTTGCCGCGGCCTTGGGGGCATTCGAGCGGGTGATTGCCATGCAGCCGGATAACGCGGAAGCCAATCTTGCCATGGGAGAGATCTTCCTGTTCGAAGGCCATGACTGGAGGGACGGAGTCGAGTACCAGCGCCGGGCCTTCGAGTTGCTGCCGGCCGATACCTTCATCATGGAGCAGGCCGTCAAATACGCCATCGAATCCGAACGATTCGATGAAGCCGAGCGGTTGATCGCCGAACTCGCACAGCCGCTGCATTTGTGGGGCGAACCCGACTGGGTGAGCGACCTGCGCCTGCGCCTGCTCAACAAGCGGCGCGGTACCGACTATGATCTTTGCGCGAACAATTAAGCGATTCGCCGCCCCACTGTCATTCTGCGCGAGACGAAGCGGAGTCGCAGAATCTCCTGCCCGCCAATGCAATTCGCCGGCCACAATGAGATGCGCCACTCTGGGCTTGCTTTTTTTCTGTTTTCCCGTCAATGCCCAGGACGCTGTCGAGGAATTGTTCCACGCAATCGGGGAGGGAAGGCCCGCGCTCGAAGATAGACTGGCGTTAAACCTGAACGACAGGAAACTCGCGTCCGGATCGTCAGATTTGCCGCGCTTGGGAGGCTTCGCCGACTTGCCTCCCGGGCTCTACCCGGACAGCGCCGAAATCGAAGCATGGGAGACAGCGTTCCGCGCCGGAGAAATCGGCGGCCTGGTGTTGCATTCCGATTCCAGATTCCATCCACCCGAAATTAGGGACGAGGAAGGGGAAATCGTTGAGATCATCCTGGATCACCGGTTCGTCCGTCACTACTTCGGAGAATGGATCGACACTACCGAGCGCCATCGCTTGCGTGACCGGATATTCATTACTTTTTCCCCCCAGAACGGGACGTTGGTCAATCTCATCGGCCAGGTTGCGAATTCTGCTGGTTACGACACGGTTTTTTTCGTAAATGCCGACAACAACCCGTTAGCAACGATTTTCGCAGGGCAGTTTTACGCCACTGCGCAGTACCGCCTCGCCATCGATTCGCGCGCCGCGCGCCGGCTGCGCACCGATGTGACCGAAATGGAATTGCTCGGCGAGCGGATACGGCGAGATTCGGATTCGGTTTATCGTGACCCGCCGAACAGGGACGACCGGAGTCTTTCACGCAATGAGCCCAGAATTTTCCGTAAGTTAACCCTGGGCGATGAATTCAACCAACCCACCATTGAGGAAATCGTCGTGCCAGGCGGTATCGCCCTCGGCGAAAGCGCGGGGATCGATTTCTCGCCGGTCGAGCTCGTTTTCGACCTTGACGCTGCGTTCTTCAGCTTGCACGGGCTTGATCCGGATACCGGGGAAGCCGTGGTTCGCCAATTACCGGAAGACGACCCGGCAGTGCTCAAAAGCCTGTTCGACCTTGCCGGCCGCTCAATTAGAACACGGTCCGACGCGGTCGTGGATCTGGACGCCGACCGGCGCGTCAGCATGTCTTCGGCCCTGAACGACACAGATGCCGGTTATGCGTTCCTGGCTGCCGACATCCTGCCGTTCGAGCATCTCGATTATCTGCCGGTGACCAAAAGCGTGATCATCGATACCGATGTATTCTGGCGCCGGAGCGGCGCCGAAAACAGCCTGCTGCAGGAATACGAGACCGATTTCGAAGTGCGATTCCTGTCCGCGGACAGGATGCGAATCGCCCAGACCCGGCTCGCGCTCGAATACGAATATGATTCGGTCGGCGCTACGGTGCGCTACGGCGGCAACTGGGGCCGCGACAGCTCGCGCCTGCGTGAAAGCACCGACGTGGACGGCCTCGGCGCGGGTCTGGCGGAACTTGCCCGTTACGCCGGCTGGGTCGCATTGTTCCGCCGCCTGGAGCAGGATTCCGTGCCTTTCCTGAAAGGACGCTATCAATTCATGAAAATCGACAAGGCGGGCAGGCAGACGCCGCGCCGTTTCCGGTAGAATATGTCAAGGGGAACGGTGTTATGAGTATACGTGCCGACATAGCGATGATTGTGAGCAGCCTGCTCCTGCTGGCTGGCTGTACGGTTATCGACCTGGACCCGGACTACGTGTTAGACCCCGCCCTCTACGCCCAGGTTATCGATCAGGCCAGCGACAATTATCCGGAAATCGACCCTCTTTTTCTCGATGACGAAATCAAGCAGTGGCTTCATGAGCGCATGGAAATACGGGGACGCGGCGATGAATATCTGGTAAGCACCCTGCAGGATCTGCTGTACGGCGAAGAGTACCTGAACATCCAGTATTCCGACGCGAAAACCCACACCGCGGCCGAGGTCTTTCACGCCAGGGAAGGCAATTGCCTGTCGGTGATGAATCTCTATATCGCAATGGCCCGCTATGTGGGCGTGGACGCCAATTTCCAGACCGTTGAAGTGCAGCCAAGCTGGGACCGCCGCGGCGATCTGCTTGTGGTGAGCCAGCACATAAACGCCACTGGCAGGCTTAGCGCGCGTAATTACTATGTAGTCGACTTCACGCCCGAAATTTCCTTGCAGTCGATGACCGAATCCATAGTTTCGGACGCCGTGGCAAGATCGCTTTACTTCAATAACCTGGGTGTGGAAGCGCTGGTTGCCGGCGATACCGGACAGGCGCTGGCCTATATCAAGAATGCGCTGTTTATCGACTCTTCCAACAGTTTTGCATGGAATAACCTGGGAACGGCCTACAGACGGCTGGGCAACGAGGAGCTGGCAGAATTCAGTTACCACTTTTCCTTCAATCTGGACAATACCAACGCGACCGCCGTCAACAATCTGGTAAAACTGTTTCGGGCGCAGGGAGACGAAGAGCGCGCGAGACGTTACGAGAGCGTCATCGACCGATTCAATCGGCGTAACCCGTATTTTCAGTACGCCCGGGGGAAAAGAGCCTACGAGCAGGGGAATTTCAATACCGCCCGCCTGTATTTCCAGCGCGCCATCCGGCTCAAGCCGTATGAGCCGAGCTTCCATACCGGTCTGGCAATGGCCTATGTCCAACTCGGTGAACTGAATCTGGCGCAGGACGCTCGCGAAGAGGCGCAAAGCGTTCTTGCCGTGAACTCGGAGATCTATCGGCCGAGCGATCGCCGGTTGCGCATCTTCGATCGAAATTCTATTCTCAACAGTTCCTCTCCGGGATTGACGATACAACTGCGCAGGGGAACACCGGTAGAGCCCGCCCCAAATTGATGGAATGAAGGAGCAGTACAGGTTGAAACTTCAGTTGGGAACGGCGCTACTCGCGGGCAGCCTGGTCTTGCTCGCCGGATGCGCGGGAACTGGTATCGAAAGGGATTATGTGTTCGATCCGGCCCTGTACGCCCGGGCGATAGATCAGACCAGCGACCACTTTCCCGAAATCGATCCGCTCTATCTGAGCGATGAGATCAAGCACTGGGTCGAAGACCGCGTCGGCGCCGACCCGCGCAGCGACAAGTATCTGGCGACCGTCCTGCAGGAACTGCTTTACGACGAAAACCGTCTGAACATTCGCTATTCCGACGAGAAAACCTATACCGCGGTCGAAGTATTCCACGCCGGAAAGGGCAATTGCCTGTCGGTAATGAATCTGTACGTCGCCCTGGCCCGGCACGTAGGAATCGACGCCAGTTTCCAGACCATCAAGGAAGTGCCGGCCTGGGATCGCCGCAGCGATCTACTGGTATTGAGCCAGCATATCAACGTCACCGGCCGCATCGGCCCGCGGGAATATTACGTGGCGGATTTCACGCCCCAGATTGCCTTGCAGCGCAACACCGAGGACGTGATTTCGGACGCGGCCGCCCGGGCGCTGTATTTCAAGAACCTGGGCGTCGAGGCGTTAGTTGCGGGCGATACCGAACAGGGGCTTGCCTATATCAAGAACGCGCTGTTCATCAATCCGGAAAACAGCGAGGCATGGAACAACCTGGGAGCCGTCTACCTGCGGCTCGGCGATAATCTGATGGCCGAGTTCAGCTTTCATTTCGCCCTCGAAACCGACAGCTCCAATGTCAACGCGATGAACAATCTGACCAAATACTATCGTCGGCAGGGCGATGAAGCGCGCGCAAACCGCTTCGAGCGCGCTGCCGAACGGCTCAATAAGCGCAATCCCTACTTAGTGTATGACCAGGGCATGGACGCGTACATCGAAGGCGACTATGAAACCGCGAGAACATATTTCCGGCGCGCCATCAAACTGCATCGCTACGATGTGGAGTTTCATTTCGCGCTGGCCGAGGCGCACCAGCGTCTCGGCCAACCCGGTCTTGCCGAAGAAGCGCGGGAATCCGCCGAATTGCTGCTGGCGTCAAGTGCGGATGCGGATCAGATCAGGGCGCACAAATTACGCTTCTTTGATCGCAACTTCTGGCGCGTTAATCGCGACTCAATCTTTCGTCCCTCCTCGCCGGGAACGATCTATGTTCCCGGGGAAGGCATAACCCCAATATTCCATTAGTTGCACACTAGTTCAAGTCCGGGTCGGACCAGTAGCGCGCCGCCTGCACCGAGGCCTGCAAGGCCAGCCCTGACTCGGTAATCTGGTAGACCGTGACGTTATCAGTGATCGCGTCCGCGCCGATGGCGGCGCCGAGTTCTCCCGCCCGCGCGGCGGCGTCGGCGTCCACGCCTACGGTAAAGCCCTGTTCGGTGAATCGCCGCAATGCGTCTTCGCTGTGGAATACGATCACGAGCCGGATGTCGGTGACTCCCGCGCCGACGCCCACGCCGACTTCGCCCATGCGCAGATAAACATCCTCGCCGGTGCCGTTGTTACGCACGATGCCGACTCCGCCGCCGAAGTTCACAATCAGGCCGACATTGGCACTGGAGAAAACGGCGAAGCCGACCGCACTGAAGATCTGCGCTTCGGTATCCGGCCGGATGGCGTAGAGTTCGGTCAGCACTTCATCGCGCATGTCGAGAATCGCCTGCCGCCGCACTTCCGGGTCGCGGGCGGTCAGGCCGGTTGAGGTGCAAGCGCTGAACAGGGCCAGGACGAGCGCCGCCATGAGGCCCTTGAGCAGGGAATTGGATAAGATCATCTTGCTTCTCCCGGAGTTATTAACGCGTATGGTACGGTATAGCTGGAATGGCGCTAATCATCGCATAGAAGCCGCTTTTTCGCATCGAAGCCCAAACCATTGTGTTATGCACGTTGTAAGGCTTCGTGGGCGGAAGCGCCTTTTCGCGTCGTGGGAGTCTTTGCGTGCCATGGATGGCCAGAAGCAATGACGACCCGATTCGAACCTCGTCATGGATGACGAGGTGAGATTAAGCGAAAAGGCGCTTCCGCCCGCGGAGCTGTTCGAAGCTACAGATCTTATCTTTCAGGCGCTGCGGTCGATCGACAGCCGGATCATGGATTCGAGCGAATCCCGATGGATTGACGGGGGAATCTCCGCCAGCGCCGCCAGCGCCTTGCCGGCTTCCTCCCTGGCCAGATTGCTGGTGTATTCGAGCGCGTCGCTTGCGCGCACGACTTCAATCACCCTGTGCAGATGCGCCTTGCAATATTCCACGTCGGCGATGCAGGAGCGGATCAGTTCCGCCTCGCCGCCGGCGCCGTTGCGCATGACATGGATCAGGGGCAAGGTGGGTTTTCCTTCCAGCAGGTCGTCGCCGATATTCTTGCCCATGGCGCTGCTGTCGCCGGCATAGTCGAGCACGTCGTCGATCAACTGGAAAGCCACGCCGAGATGCAGGCCAAGAGCCTTGAACGCCTGCTCGGTCGCCGCCGGCGCGCCGGCCAAGCGCGCGCCGCACTGGGCCGCGGACTGGAACAGGATCGCGGTCTTGTCGTGGATGACCCGCAGATAGCCTGCCTCGTCGATGTTCGGATTGTTCTTGTTGACCAGTTGCTGCACTTCGCCCTCGGCGATCCGGTTGGTGGTATTGGCCATGATTTCCATGATGCTCATGTCGCCGATGGCGACCAATAGCTGAAACGCGCGGGAATAGATGAAATCGCCGACGAGCACGCTGGTTTCACTGTTCCATTCGGCATTGACGGTAGGGCGCCCCCGGCGCAGGGTCGACATGTCCACCACGTCGTCGTGGAGCAGGGTAGCGGTATGAATGAACTCGATCACCGCCGCCAGCTCGATATGCCGCTGGTCGCGGATGCCGCAACTGCGCGCCGCCAGCAGCACGAGGATCGGTCGCATCCGCTTGCCGCCGGCGTCGACGATGTAATGGCCGATGCTTTCCACGAGCCCGACGCGCGAATGCAATTGTTCGACGATCGTGCGGTTCACGGCCGCGAAGTCGTCTTCGATCGCCGCCAGGAGCTTCGGAAACATAAAGGCGAGAGGCAGTCAGTGAATTCGCACGCGGTGCGGGCGCCGGAGGCGCCGCCGCGCAAACAGGCTGCCATGCTAGGGAGCAGCCGGGTAGCTGTCAAGCTGCCGAACGCGTATTTGCCCATGCCGCCACCGCTTCTTGGTACCTCCCGCGGAATGTGGCATCATGCGCGCTTTTTTGACCCCTTTTTACTTCCTGACAGCGCCATGAACCAGTTGGTCAAGGTCCACCCGGACAATCCATCCGCCCGTATCGTCAAGCTGGCGGTCAAGCAATTGCAGCAAGGCGACGTGATCGTCTATCCGACCGACTCGACCTATGCGCTCGGCTGCAATATCGGCAACAAGAGCGCTCTTGACCGCATCCGCCGCATCCGCCAACTCGGCGACCGGCACAATTTCACCCTGGTGTGCAGTGACCTGTCCTCGCTGGCTACCTACGCCCAGGTGCCCAACAGCGCCTACCGGATTCTCAAGGCCCATACGCCCGCGCCGTATACGTTCATCCTCAAGGCAAGCCCGGAAGTGCCGCGTCGCCTGATGCACCCGAAACGCAAGACCATCGGCCTGCGCGTGCCCGATCATGGCGTCGCCCAGACCTTGCTCGCCGAGCACGGTGAGCCGATCATGAGCACGAGTCTGATTCTTCCCGGCGACGGCGGGCCCCTGAGCGATGTGGAAGAGATCAGGGCCCGGGTCGGCAAACTGGTCGATCTGATCATCGACGGTGGCGCCTGCGGCATCGAACCGACTACCATGATCGACCTTGTCGAAGGCATCCCATCGGTGTTGCGGGAAGGCAAGGGCGACAGCAGCCCCTTTGTCCAGGCCTGAATCCGGGCCGCCGGGCGGGAGTGCGCGATGACTGAACAGGTACGTCCGAAAAAGGTGCTTTCCGGGATGCGGCCCACGGGTAAGTTGCATCTGGGGCATTATCATGGCGCGCTGAAGAACTGGGTGAGACTGCAGAACGAATACGAGTGCTTGTATTGCATCGTGGACTGGCATGCGCTGACAACCGATTACGGCGACACCGAACTGTTCGGCAACAATGTCGTGGACATGGCGATCGACTGGCTCGCGACTGGAATCGATCCGGCATCCTCTTCGATTTTCCTGCAGTCGGCGGTGCCCGAACACGCCGAGTTGCATTTGCTGCTATCCATGACGACGCCGCTGAGCTGGCTCGAACGCGTGCCGAGCTACAAGGAGCAACAGAACAGGCTTGAAGGCAAGTCTCTCGATACATACGGATTTCTGGGCTACCCGCTGTTGCAGGCGGCCGACATTCTCATTCACGGCGCCGAATGCGTTCCGGTCGGCGGCGACCAGGCCGCTCATGTCGAATTGACCCGCGAAGTCGCCCGACGCTTCAATCACCTTTATAACGCGGCTGTTCTCGTCGAGCCGCAGGCATTGCATACCAGGGTGACAAAATTACCCGGCATCGACGGTCAGAAAATGTCCAAGTCCTACAACAATTCGATCGCCTTGCGCGAAGCGCCCGAATCGGTGGAGAAGAAAATCCGCACCATGCCGACCGACCCGGCGAGAGTTCGCCGCACCGACCCGGGCGACCCGGACAAATGCCCAGTCTGGCAGTTCCACGAAGTCTATTCGGACGAGAAGACCCGGCAATGGGTGCGGGAAGGCTGCACCAGCGCCGGAATCGGCTGTGTCGACTGCAAGAAACCGGTAATCGATGCCGTGCTCGCCGAACTCGAACCGATCCGCGAAGCCGCCGGGCCTTATGAAGAAAATCCGGACGAAGTTCGCACCATCATCGTTACAGGCAGCGAAAGAGCGCGGGAATCCGCCAGCACGACCATGAAGCAGGTGCGAAGCGCCATGGGTCTCGATCGCTGGTAGTCGTCATACCAACGTCCGATAAGTTAGAATTTTCAGCATTCCGGCGGAATTGCCGTTAAAACAAGCACGATGTCAGGCTCTGATCCCCAAGCGCCGGCGCCCTCGCGGGAGACGCCACCGGCTGCGCCAGATAGCCAGCAGCAACTGGCCATCGCCTATATCGCCGGTACCGCGGTCGAAGAGCTGCCAGGCGATCTCTATATTCCGCCCAATGCGCTCGAGGTCTATCTCGAAGCCTTCGAAGGCCCGCTCGATCTGCTGCTCTACCTGATCAAGCGCCAGAACATCGACATACTCGAAGTGGACGTTGCCGAAATCACCGATCAGTACATGGCCTACATCGAACTGATGCAGGCGGGGCAGTTCGAACTCGCGGCCGAGTACATGGTAATGGCCGCCACGCTGGCTGAAATAAAGTCACGCATCCTGCTGCCGCGGCCTGAATCAGCCGAGGAAGAGGAAGCCGACCCGCGCATGCAGCTCATTCGGCGCCTGCTCGAATACGAACGTTACAAGACGGCGGCGGAAAACCTGGACGAGATGCCGCGACTGAATCGTGAATTGCGCCAGGCCCGGGCGGGATTGCCGGAATTTCAGCGGACGATTCCCGAACCGGTGGTGGAACTTTCCGATCTGCTCGCTGCCATGGCCAGCGCCTTGCGCCAGGCCGAACTGTTCGAACATCATCACGTCAGTCTTGAATCCATTTCGACCGAAGAGAAAATAAGCCACTTGCTGCGCAGCCTGGAAAAGGATCGATTCGTGCCGCTCGTAACCCTGCTCGACCCCCGTGAAGGCCGGCTCGGGGTGGTAGTGACTTTTCTCGCAATAATGGAGATGATGCGCGGCGCCGCGGTGGAAATCGTGCAGTCCGACGGTTTCGGCCCGATTCATCTGCGTCTTGCGGGCGGCGCTGGAAAATCCGCATGAACGCTGAACTGAAATCAATCGTGGAAGCGTTGTTGCTGGCGGCGGACAGGGCGCTGTCGGTCGATGAAATCAGGTCGGTGTTCGACGAAGCCGACCGTCCGGAGCGCGATGAATTGAGACAGGCGCTCGCCGACCTGGCCGAGGATTGCGAACATCGCGGAGTGGAACTGAAAGAAGTGGCTTCGGGATTTCGTTTGCAGGTCAGACAGGAACTGGCGGGCTGGGTGAATCGGCTGTGGGAGGAAAAGCCGCCGCGTTACACGCGAGCCCTGCTGGAAACCCTGGTCCTCATCGCCTACCGGCAGCCGGCTACTCGAGGCGATATAGAAGAAGTCAGGGGCGTTTCGGTCAGCACCGGCATCATCCGCACCTTGCTGGACCGGGAATGGATCCGGATATCCGGCCAGCGCGAGACGCCCGGCCGCCCGGAGCTGTTCGTAACCACGCGGCAGTTTCTCGATCATTTCAATCTGAAAAGCCTTTCCGACCTGCCGCCGCTGTCCGAGGTCAAGGATCTGCGGGAAGCCCTGCCTGAAGACGGATTGAATGAAACCGTGCTTGAGCTGTTTGCGGGTGAGGCCCGGTCGGCGCAGCCGACAAAGAGCGAAGCTCTTTGAGGGCCGAACGGCTCGCCAAGGATGGCGAGACTGGGAGTGGTCGAAGTCTGTGACCTTGCGCCAGGGACGGCATGCACAAACTTCCAGAATCCCCAGCGAGATTCTGCGACTCAGCTTCGCTCCGCGCAGAATGACAGGATAAACAATAATCATGAGCGAGAAATTGCAGAAAGTTCTGGCCCGCTCCGGCCTCGGCTCGCGCCGACAACTTGAGGAATGGATCAAGGCCGGCCGGGTGCATGTCAACGGCCGTATCGCGGTCATCGGCGACCGGGTCGAGCCGGAAGACCGAATTACCGTTGACGGCAAGAAATTCGGCGGCGAACGAAAGAAAAAACCGCGTTGCCGCGTCTTGCTGTACAACAAACCGGACCATGAAGTTTGCACCCGTTCCGACCCCGAAGGTCGGCCCACGGTGTTCGACCGCCTGCCTCCCTTGCGCAACAGTCGGTGGGTTGCGGTAGGCAGACTGGACCTGAATACGAGCGGATTGTTGTTGTTCACCAACGACGGCGAACTGGCGAACCGGCTCATGCATCCGGCGAGCGGCATAGACCGGGAATACGCCGTGCGCGTGCTTGGCAACGTGACCGACGCGATGTTGCGGCAGATGCGCGAAGGGATTCTCATTGACGGCAATCTCTGCCGCTTCAGCGATATCCGCCGTTTCGGCGGCGAAGGCGCGAACCAGTGGTACCACGTGGTGCTGATGGACGGCCGCAATCGCGAAGTGCGGAAAATCTGGCAGTCCCAGGGTGTTCAGGTCAGCCGTCTGAAACGGGTACGCTTCGGCCCCGTATTTATTCCGAGCGCGATATCCGCCGGAAAGTTTCACGAACTCAAGCCGGCGGAAATCGACGAATTGAGAAAATACGGACGCGGTTCTAGATAGTCGCGGGATCGAAATCGCGCACGTTCAACGCTTGGCCGTGCAGGTTTCGTCCTTCCGGTCCGAGCAGATAGAGATATACCGGCATGAGCGATTCCGGCGTCGGCATCGTGTCCGGGTTTTCGCCGGGGTAGGCCGCGGCGCGCATCGCGGTTCGCGTGCCGCCGGGATTGAGGCTGTTGACCCGGATGGAAGTCGTCGTGCCGACTTCCGCCGCCAAAGTCTGCATCAACCCTTCCACGGCGAACTTCGACACCGCGTAAGCGCCCCACCAGGCGCGTCCCTCGCGGCCGACCGAGGAAGCGGTGAACAGGACGCGCGCATCCGCCGACTTCGCCAGCAGGGGCAACAGGCTGCGTGTGAGCAGAAAGGCCGCGTTGACGTTGACCTGCATCACTTCCCGCCATTGCTGTTCTGGATAAAATTCGATCGGCGAACGCGGTCCGAGCACGGCTGCGTTGTGCACCAGTCCGTCGAGCGCCGGAAATTGCTTTTCCAGGCTTGCGGCAATGACGCCGAAATCTTCGGCGCCGGCGCGGCCGAGATCCACCGGCTGAATGAAACTGCGCCCCGGCCAGGACTGTTCGGCCTCATCGTACAGGCTTTCCAGTTTGCCCTGGTCGCGGCTCAACATGACGACGGACGCGCCATGGGCGAGCAGATTCAGCGAGCAGGCGCGGCCGATGCCACCGCCGGCGCCGGTCACGAGGAAGGTGCGGTCCGCGAGCAGGTCGGCCGGTGGAGAATATTCAAACATCAGGCGAACTGGAGCGTGTTCAGCAGGCTTTCGGTCTGCCGCGCTTCCCGCAGGATGAAATCGGCGGGCCATTCCTCGACCCGACAGTCCGCGGACAGGTAACCCCAGGCCGCTGCCACCGCGATCACATCGGCGTTTTTTGCCGCCTGCATGTCGCGCAAATGGTCACCGATGTAAACGGTGCGTTCCGGGTCGGCGCCGAGCCTGCCGCAAGCCAGCAATATGGATTCAGGGTCGGGTTTGGCCGCACTGACATGGTCCGGGCAGATCAAGGCGCCGCAGCGCTCAAGCAGCCTGAGCTTCCGCAGCAGGGGAACGGCGTACTGTTCGGGCTTGTTAGTAACGATACCCCAGGGAATTTCTGCCGTTTCGAGCCCGGCGAGCAAGCCGTCCATACCGGGGTACAGGGCCGACCGGGTAGTCTGGAGTTGTTCTCCGTAGAGGTCCAGCAGACGTTGCCGCCGCTCGCCGAACCCGGGATCGGATTCTTCCATTGAAAAGCCCGTTTTCACCAGTGCCCGGGCGCCGTCTGAAACTGTCTGGCGCACGCGGGACTCGGATATCTCTGCCGCTCCGTATTCCCGTAACAGATTTTCCATCACGACCACGAAATCGGGCGCGGTATCGATCAGGGTGCCGTCGAGATCGAACAGCACGCATGCGATTGCGGTTTTCATCATTCGATTTCCGGTTCCCCGGGCTTGCGGTAGCAGGCGATGTAGTTCACATCCAGATTCTTCTGCAGAAAATACCGCCTGGTAAGGGGGTTGTAGCCCATGCCGATCTGCGCTTGAAGTTCGAGACCCGCGGTGCGGCACCAGTTGGCGAGTTCCGACGGCTTGATCAGTTTTGCGTATTCGTGCGTGCCTCGCGGCAACAGGCGCAATATATACTCTGCGCCGACGATAGCGAACAGCCATGATTTCGGGTTGCGGTTGATGGTAGAGAAAACCGCCAGTCCGCCGGGTTTGAGCAACTGCCGGCAGGCCTCGACCACAGAGCCCGGATCGGGCACGTGTTCGAGCATTTCCAGGCAGGTCAGCAAGTCGAATTCACCCGGCTTTTCGGCGGCGAGTCTTTCCGCGGTGCATTTCCGGTAATCGATCTCAAGTCCGCTTTCCTGCAAGTGCAGCCTGGCGACGGCAAGCGCGGCTTCGGCCATGTCGATGCCGGTGACCTCGGCGCCATGCCGGCGCATGGCTTCGGTGAGAATGCCGCCGCCGCAGCCCACATCGACTACTTTCTTCCCGGCCGGATTGACCATGCGGGCGATATATCCCATACGCAAGGGATTGATTTCGTGCAAGGGTCTGAATTCGCTGTTCGGATCCCACCAGCGGCTGGCCAGCGCCTCAAATTTGCGGATCTCCTGTTGATCGAGGTTTTCCATCGGATTCAGGCCTCGCTCCGCACCTGTTTCCGCCAATGCGCCGCGGACTCCAATATCGCTCCCTCGTCGAGAGTGAGCAGTCGGCCGTCCGCCAGCAAGGGCCGTCCGGCGCACCAGGCATGGCTGACCTGGGACGATTGCGCCGCGTAAACCAGGTGAGAGCAGACGTCGTACAGCGGGCTGGTGTTAAGCCGTCCGAGATCGACCGCGGCCAGGTCGGCGTATTTTCCCGTTTCCAGGCTACCGGTGTCACGATCGATTCCCAGCGCCCGGGCGCCATTGATCGTGGCCATTTCCAGCACCGCCGGCGCCGGCAGGGCGGCGGCGTCGTTCGCCACGAGTTTGCCGAGCAGGGCGGCGCTGCGCATTTCGCCGATCATGTCGAGATCGTTGTTGCTGGCCGCGCCGTCGGCGCCAAGCGCCACGTTGACGCCCGCGTCGAGCAGATCGGCTACGCGGCAGGCGCCGCTGGCGAGTTTCATGTTGGATTCCGGGCAGTGAATAACCGATGCGCCCGCCGCGGCGAGCATGGCAATTTCCTCATCGACCAGTTGCGTGGCGTGCACGCATTGGAAGCGAGGTCCGATCAGCCCGAGTTCCTCGAGCCGGGCGAGCGGCCGCCGCCCGTTCTCGCGCACCGCATCTTCGACTTCCGCCGCCGTCTCATGGACATGTATGTGAACCGGTGCGCCGAGTACTTCGGCCTGTTCCGCGGCCGCGCGCAATTGCGCGTCCGACACGGTGTATGGCGCATGGGGGCCGTAAGCGATGTGAATTCGCGGATGTTCGCGGAAGCGTTCGCACAATTCCCGCGCCTTGTCCAGATATTCTTCGGGTCCGTCGGCCCAGATCGAGGGAAAATCCAGTATGGGGCCGCAAAGCTGGGCGCGCATGCCGGCGTCGATCACGCATTCGGCGACCACATCGGGGAAAAAATACATGTCGGCAAAACCGGTCGTGCCGCCGCGGATCATTTCGGCCATGGCCAGTTTTGCGCCCGAGCGGACGAATTCCGGGCCGATCAGGCGATTCTCCAGCGGCCAGATATGCTCTTCCAGCCATTGCTGCAAGGGCAGGTCGTCGGCCACGCCGCGCAAAAGGCTCATGGGCGAATGCCCATGACTGTTGATCAGGCCCGGGATCAACACATGATTTTCCAGATCGAGCACTTCATCGGCCTGCCAGACCGCGGCAGCCTCCGCCGCCGGCGCCAGCCCCGCGATCCGGCCCCCGCGCACCGCCAGCGCGTGTTCGCGCAGCACTTCGCCGCGGGGAACTACGGGTACGATCCATCGCGCCTGCACCAGCAGATCGACTTGTTCAGGCCGTGCCGAATTCAAGGTGGAAATCTCCAAAGCGGGCCGCGATTATAGCGTATCCGCGGTCGCGACCCAGGTCGTGCAAATCCAGCTATGTTCGAGATCGTAGGGGCTAGGCATGCCTCGCCCGCGGATGGCTCAGATTCCGCGCAAAACCCAAGGGCAAGGCATGCCTCGCCCCTACATGCGGAACCTGTAAAGCCGCTGGAAGTCGGCGGCTGTTGCATGCTAGAATGCGCGCCTTTCCCGGACGCGTTCAGCGGCCGCGAAATCCGCCGATTAGTCTATAAATAAAGCAGTTCAAGATACCTCCATCCAATGCCGGAATCCGATCCGCAGGTTTCTCCTGTTGCGCTAGAAACCGAAATGCGAGAGTCCTATCTCGCATACGCCATGAGCGTGATCGTGGGCCGTGCGCTGCCCGACGCGCGCGACGGCCTGAAACCGGTGCATCGGCGCGTCCTGTTCGCGATGCGCGTATTGTCCAACGACCACGATAAACCTTACAAGAAGTCCGCCCGCGTCGTCGGCGACGTGATCGGCAAGTACCACCCCCACGGAGATAGCGCGGTTTATGACACCGTAGTCCGTATGGCCCAGGATTTTTCCCTGCGTTATCCGCTGATCGACGGCCAGGGCAATTTCGGTTCGGTCGACGGCGATCTGGCTGCGGCCATGCGCTACACCGAGATCCGCATGGCGCGCATCACCCAGGAACTGCTCGCCGATCTCGACAAGGAAACCGTCGATTTCTCGCCCAACTACGACGATACCGAACAAGTTCCCGATGTTCTGCCGACGCGCATTCCCAATCTGCTGGTCAATGGCTCGTCCGGCATCGCCGTGGGCATGGCGACCAATATTCCGCCGCACAATCTGGAAGAAGTCGTCAATGGCGCTATCGCACTGCTGGAAAACCCGGAACTCGACGTCGACGGTCTGATGGAACACATCAGCGGGCCGGATTTTCCCACCGCGGGCCTAATCAACGGCAGGGCCGGAATCGTGCAGGCCTATCGCACCGGCCGCGGCGTTATCTACGTGCGCGCCCGCGCCGAAATACTGCGGGACGACAACAGCGGCAAGGAAACCATTGTCGTCACCGAAATCCCCTACCAGGTCAACAAGGCAAGGCTGATCGAACGCATCGCCGAACTCGTCAAGGAAAAGAAACTCGAAGGCATTACCGAATTGCGGGACGAGTCCGACAAGGACGGCCTGCGCATCGTCATCGAATTGCGCAAGAACGAAATGGGCGAAGTCGTACTGAACAATCTGTACTCCCAGACCCAGTTGCAGTCGGGATTCGGCATCAACATGGTCGCCCTCGTCGACGGCCAGCCCAAGCTGCTAAATCTGAAAGGCACGCTTGAGGCTTTCTTGCGCCACCGGCGCGAGGTCGTCTCCCGCCGCACCATCTATCTGCTGCGCAAGGCGCGGGAGCGCGGCCATCTGCTGGAAGGCCTGGCCGTGGCGCTCGGCAACATCGACGCGGTCATCGAACTCATCAAGACTTCGCCGACGCCTGCCGAGGCGAAGGAAAAACTGCTCGCGCAGACCTGGGTTTCCGCCGAGGTCGTGGAAATGCTCAGCGGAGTCGGCGCCGACGCCGACGCCTGCCGTCCCGACGGCCTCGATCCTATGTACGGATTGCAGGAGAGTGCAAACAATCCGGTATACCGCCTATCACCGGATCAGGCCCAGGCAATTCTCGACCTGCGCCTGCACCGGCTCACCGGTCTCGAACACGAGAAGCTGGTGAAGGACTACAAGGAACTGCTCGGCAAGATCTCGGAATACATTGAAATCCTGGACACTCCCGAACGCCTGCTCGAAGTCGTGCGCGAAGAAATCGAACAGGTTCGCCAGGACTACGGCGACGCGCGCCGCACGGAAATCGTCGGCAGCCAGCTCGATCTGACCATGGAAGACCTGATCACGCCCGAAGATCGCGTGGTCACCATCTCCCATCTCGGCTATACCAAGACGCAGCCTGTCGCGGACTATAGCGCCCAGCGCCGGGGCGGCATGGGCAAGGCGGCGGCCACCGTCAAGGGCGAAGACTTCGTCACCAGGATGCTGATTGCCAATACCCACGATACGCTGCTGTGTTTCAGCAACGCGGGCAAGGTGTACCAGCTCAAGGTTTACCAGATTCCGCCCGCGTCACGCACTTCCCGCGGCAAGCCCATCATCAACATCATTCCGTCCCTGGACGAAGGCGAACGCATCACGGCGATGCTGTCGGTCAAGGAATTTGACGAAAACCATTTCGTCTTCATGGCGACCCGCAGGGGGATCGTGAAAAAGACCGCCTTGTCCGAGTTCGCCAGGCCGCGCAGCGTAGGATTGCGCGCAATCGAGCTGCGCGATGACGACACCCTGATCGGCACCGCGATTACCGACGGCGAGCGGGACATCATGCTCGTGAGCAGCAGCGGCAAGACCGTGCGATTCAATGAATCCAGGGTGAGAGTCATGGGTCGCCAGGCCAGAGGCGTGCGCGGAATTCGCATGCAGGCAGGCGCGGAAATGATTTCTCTGATCATCCCGGACGACGACAAGCAGATTCTGACCGTGAGCGAGAACGGTTACGGCAAGCGTACGGAAACCAGCCAGTTTGAGGCGAAGGGCCGTGGCATCAATGGCGTGATCGGTATGCTCACGAGCGAGCGCAACGGGCCCGTGGTCGGCGCTGTGCAGGTTACCGAGAACAACGAGATCATGCTCATCTCCGACAAGGGCACGCTGGTGCGCACAAGGGCCGTAGAAGTTCGCACCATGGGCAGATCGACCCAGGGCGTGACGCTCATAAACCTCAAGGAAGGGGAAAAACTGGTGGGGCTCGAACAGATCGACGAATCGGAAGACGTCATGGACAGCGGCGAGGAACCGCCCGAGCCGCGTCAGCCGGATCAGACCCATTGACCGGCAAAATCGCCTACCTGGGACCGCCGGGAACATTTTCCCAGGAAGCGGCGCTGCGGCAGTTCGGCGGCGAATGCGACCTGCTCGAATGCCGCGCCATCGATGAAGTGTTCGCGGCGGTGGAGTCGGGCGGGGCGGTGTACGGCGTAACGCCCATCGAGAACTCCACGGAAGGCGCGGTAAACAATACCCAGGATTGCCTGATCGAAAGTCCGGTGCAGATCATCGGCGAGCAGATAGTGCCCATCGAACACCATCTGCTTGCCCGTGAAGGCGTCGACAAAGCCGCGGTCGCCAGTATCGCCTCACATCCGCAATCGCTGGCCCAATGCCGCAAATGGCTGCGGACAAATATGCCCGATCTGCCGTTGCGCGAATGCGCGAGTAACGGTCAAGCGGCGCAATTGGCGGCGGACAACCCCGCCGTCGCGGCGATCGCAGGCAACATGGCGCGCAAGATCTACGGATTGCGGGCGCTGGCCGAATCCATTCAGGACCAACTCGGCAATCGCACGCGGTTTGCCGTCCTCGGCCGGGAGCAGACCGTTCCCAGCGGGCGCGACAAGACCAGCATCCTGGTCTACGCACAAAATCGTCCCGGTGCGCTGTTTCGGGCGCTTGAGCCTTTCGAGAATCTGCAGATCAGTCTGAGCCGACTCGAATCCCGGCCGTTACGAGGCGAAAAATGGGAATACATCTTTTTCATGGATTTCGAGGGCCATTGCCAGGACGAGAAAGTCGAGGAATTGTTTCGCCGCTTAAGCGCCTGCACGGACGAGGTTAAAATACTCGGCTCGTATCCGGCCGCCTGAGGCCGCACAAAGCCGCTCATTATGAATTCGCTGGCATGAAACCGAGCAGAATCGCCATAGTCGGGCTGGGCTTGATCGGGGGATCCCTGGCCAGGGCGCTGAAACGCGCCGACGCCGGTCTGTGGATCGGCGCCGAGGACCTTGACAAGAAAGCCGTACTTTCGGCGCTTGAAGAGCAGGTGATCGATCACGCCGGTGGTCTGAGTGAAGTTTGTTGCAATGCGGATATCGTAGTCATTGCCGCACCGCCGCTGGTGGCGCCGGGAATTCTGCGGGAACTTGAAAATTGTACATCATCGAAAGTCGTGGTCACCGACGTGGCCAGCGCGAAAGGTCATATGGCCGGGACGCTGGCGCAGCTTTCGCCCGGCTTCCGTTCGAGAGTCGTTCCCGGACATCCGCTGGCAGGTTCGGAGCGAAGCGGATTTTCTGCTTCGAGTGCGGATCTGTTCCTAGATCGCAACGTCGTGCTCACTCCGCTCGACGATACCGATCCCGCGGCGATTGCCGCGGTCCACGACATGTGGCGCACGCTCGGCGCCAACGTGCTCGCCATGAGCGCCGCCCGCCACGACCGCATCCTTGCCTTGACCAGTCACCTGCCGCATCTGCTCGCTTTCGCCGCTACGGATCTGCTGGCGCGGCGGGAGACCGGCCCCGACGTGAATCGCTATGCCGCCAGCGGTTTCGCCGATTTCACCCGGCTGGCTGCTAGCGATCCGGACTTGTGGAGCGATATTTTCTGTGCGAATTCCGCGGCCGCCACGGAAGCGCTGGACGCCATGACGGAGGATCTGACGCAAATTCGCCGGGCGCTGGCCGGGAATGACCGCAAGGCGCTGCGCGATCGACTGTACAGATCGCGAGTGGCGCGGGAAAACTTCGATCTGACCTACGGCAGCGGACAGGAGTCGCAATCGGAGCGCGGCCCCGGGTTTCAAAAAAGCTTCCTGGTGCAGCCGGGCGGAACGGTCAAGGGACGCATCCGTGTACCCGGCGACAAATCGATTTCCCATCGCGCCGTGATGCTCGGTTCGCTGGCTGAAGGCGTAACCACAGTGAGCGGTTTCCTGGAAGGCGAAGACGCCCTCAACACGCTGGCGGCTTTCCGCGAACTCGGCGTTACCATTGCCGGGCCGGAAAACGGCCGGCTCAGAATTTACGGCGCCGGCGCGAAGGGTTTGCAGGCGCCGCGCAAACCCCTATACATGGGTAATTCGGGTACCGGCATGCGCTTGCTTGCCGGGGTGCTCGCCGGCCAGGACTTCGCCAGCGAACTGCAAGGCGACGAATCTCTTACGGGCCGCCCGATGAATCGCATCGTCAAGCCCCTGTCGGCAATGGGCGCGCAAATCGATTCCGGCCCGGAGGGGCGTCCGCCACTGCGAATCAATGCCGCCGGCGCCGCGGGGCAGTCTTCCGCAATCGATCCCGGCGGGTTGCAAGGCATCGAATACGACATGCCCGTGGCGAGCGCTCAGGTCAAATCTTGTCTCCTGCTTGCCGGGCTGTACGCCGAAGGCGTCACGAGCGTGCGCGAGCCGGGCCCGTGCCGCGATCACACCGAACGCATGTTGCGCGGATTCGGCGTGCAACTGGAATCCGGCCCCGAACGCGGCAGGATCAGCATCCGGGGCGGACAGACGCTGTCGGCTGCTTCGATCGAAGTCCCCGGCGATATCTCCTCGGCGGCGTTCTTCCTGGTTGCCGCGGCGATATCGCCCGGTGCAAAGCTTGTGCTGGAACACGTCGGCGTCAATCCGACCCGCGCCGGCGTAATCGATATCCTGCGGCAGATGGGCGCCGACATCCGCTTGCGCAATGAGCGGGAATCCGGCGGCGAACCCGTGGCCGATCTCGAAGTGCGCTATCGCCCGCTGCGGGGAGTGGACATAGGCGAACAGCAGGTCGCGCTGGCCATCGACGAATTTCCCGCGCTACTCATAGCGGCAGCCTGCGCCCGGGGTGAAACCCGCGTCCGCGGAGCGGCGGAGTTGCGGGTCAAGGAAAGCGACCGCATCGACGCCATGGCGCAAGGTCTCAGCGTGCTGGGCATCGAAAACGAGACCTGGCCCGACGGAATCCGCGTGGTCGGCGGCGACCTCGCCGGCGGGACGATCGACAGCCGCGGCGATCATCGCATCGCCATGGCTTTCGCCGTGGCGGGCCTGCGCTGCCGGGAAGCCCTGACGATTCGCAATTGCGCAAATGTCGCGACCTCGTTTCCGGGCTTCGCCGCACTGGCGCGCGAAGCCGGACTCGATATCTCCGAAGCGGACGAGAATCCGTGAGCGAGGCGCCTGTCATTACCTTCGACGGGCCGTCGGCCACGGGCAAGGGAACCATCGCGGGACGCGTGGCGGAAAATCTGGGTTATCACCTGCTCGACAGCGGCGCCTTGTACCGTGTGCTCGCGCTCGCCTCCCATCGGCGCAAGATCGATCCGCGAAACGGCGCCGCGATGGCGGCGCTGGCGCCGGAACTTCCGGTGGAATTCTTGCCCGACGGCGGCATCCGGCTGCAGGAAGAGGACGTGAGCATCGCTATCCGCACCGGGCTGGTGGATGAATTGGCAAGTCGCATCGCGGCCTTGCCCGAAGTGCGCAAGGCCCTGTTGCCCTGGCAAAGGGATTTTCGCCGCCAACCCGGACTCATCGCCGAAGGGCGCGATATGGGCGCCGTGGTTTTCTCCGACGCGACCGTAAAGTTCTTCCTAACCGCCAGCGTCGAAGTTCGCGCGAACAGGCGACATAAGCAGTTGATTGATAAGGGTCTCGGTGCTAGACTGCCCGACCTTTTGCGGGACTTGCAGGCGCGGGACCGGCGCGACGAGCAGCGAAGCATTTCGCCGCTACGGTCGGCGTCCGACGCGATTGAGATCGACACCTCACAGTCGAGCATCGAACAGGTCGTCGATCTGGTCATGCGGTCTATAGCCGCGAAACGCGGCGGCTGAAGGTAGGGTAAACAGGCGTTCTTCCGGAATTACGGCCAGCAGCGAATTCGGTGGAACAAGGCAAAAACTGGCCCGCACACTGGCGTGCGGATTGACAAAGACTTTGACAAGAGCAGCGCCGTTCGGCCAATGCCTGCGTCAAGGGTTGGTACATTTCATGGTTGAGAGTTTCAAGGAGCTTTTCGAAGCAAGTTTGCACAATATCGATATGACCCCGGGGGCCATCGTCACCGGTACGGTCATCGATATCGATACCGATTGGGTTACAGTCAATGCCGGGCTGAAGTCCGAAGGCGTGATTCCACGCAGCCAATTCCTCGATGAAGACGGCGCCTTCAGTTTGTCTGTGGGCGATGAAGTCAAGGTCGCCCTGGAAACCGTCGAGGACGGTTTCGGCGAGACCCGTCTCTCCCGGGAAAAGGCCAAGCGGGCCGAGTCCTGGCTGACACTGGAAGCCGCCTATGAGAAGGACGAACCCGTCAAGGGCGTCATCAACGGCAAGGTCAAGGGCGGTTTCACCGTCGATCTGAACAATATCCGCGCTTTTCTTCCCGGTTCGCTGCTCGATGTGCGGCCGATTCGCGATTCCCAGCACCTGGAAGGCCAGAATCTCGAATTCAAACTGATCAAGCTGGACCGCAAGCGCAATAACGTGGTGGTTTCCCGCCGCGCGGTGCTCGAATCGGTCAGTTCGGAAGAACGCGAAGCCCTGCTGGAGAAGCTGGAAGAGGGCATGTTCATCAAGGGCATGGTCAAGAATCTTACCGAATACGGCGCGTTCGTCGACCTCGGCGGCGTCGACGGCCTGCTGCATATCACCGACATGTCCTGGAAGCGTATCAAGAATCCTTCCGAAATCGTCAACGTCGGCGACGAACTCGAGGTCAAGATCCTCAAGTACGACCGCACGCGCAGCCGCGTATCGCTCGGCCTGAAGCAGATGGGCGAAGACCCCTGGGTCGCCATCAAGAAGCGCTATCCCATGCATACCAGGGTCAATGCCGTGGTCACGAACGTGACCGATTACGGCTGTTTCGCCGAACTCGAAGAGGGCGTCGAGGGCCTGGTGCACGTTTCCGAGATGGACTGGACCAATCGCAATATCCACCCGTCCAAGGTCGTGCAACTCGGCGACGAAGTCGAAGTCATGGTGCTCGACATCGACGAAGAACGCCGCCGCATCTCGCTCGGGATCAAGCAATGCCACCAGAACCCCTGGGAAAGGTTTGCCGAGGAGCACGGCAAGGGTGACAGCATCTCGGGCGCGATCAAGTCAATTACAGATTTCGGCATTTTCATCGGACTGGAAGGCAGTATCGACGGCCTAGTCCACCTTTCGGACATTTCCTGGGACGAGTCCGGAGAGGAAGCGGTGCGCCGATTCAGCAAGGGCCAGGAAATCGAAACCGTCATCCTGTCCATCGATCCAGAGCGCGAACGCATCTCTCTGGGAATCAAGCAACTCAGCGATGATCCATTCTCAAGTTTTGTCACGGCGCATGCCGTGGGCAGCATCGTCAAGGGGACCGTGACTTCGGTAGACGCAAAGGCGGCGATAATCGCGCTTGGCGAGGAAATGGAAGGTATACTGAAAGCCTCCGAAATCAAGCGCGAAAAAATCAAGGACGCGCGCACCGAGCTGAATGAAGGTGATGAAGTCGAGGTCAAGATTGTCGGAGTGGATCGCAAGAACCGGGCAATGAACCTGTCGATCAAGGCCATCGAGATCGATCAGGAAAGGGATGCGGTTAAGCAGCACAAGAGCCAGGAGGCGGCCGACGTTTCACCGGGCACCATCGGTGGCCTGATCAAGGCGCAGATGGAAAAAGGTAGCGAGGAGTAATGACGAAATCCGAATTGATCGATCGAATTACCATAAAGCAGGACCAGCTCTCGTCAAAAGATGTGGAACTCGCGGTCAAGGCGACCGTGGAACACATGGCGTGGGTGCTGTCGCAAGGCCGTCGAATCGAGATTCGGGGATTCGGCAGTTTTTCCCTGCATTACCGACTGCCCCGCGTGGGCAGAAATCCGCGAACCGGTATTCCGGTATCGCTGCCCGGCAAGCACGTACCGCATTTCAAACCCGGCAAGGAACTGCGCGAACGGGTGAACGACGGCATGCTGGCCGAAGAGGCCGCCGGCGCCTGACTGCCGGGCCGGGAGCGTCCGGCAGGAAATTCGCGCGTCACTTATGCGCACATTGAAGCGATTGTTGGCCGGATTCTTCGTGGTTTGCGTATTCGCCGCCACGGTCGCTTTTGCCTTGTACAATGACACCCCGGTGGCAGTCGGAGTAGGCGACTGGCGGCTACCGCCGCAAGCTGTCTCGATCTGGATTCTCGGCGCGTTCGTCATCGGCGGCGCGCTCGGGCTCCTGCTTGGACTGAGACTGTTTCAGGGATTCCGAAGGAACAGCCGGGTCAGGAAATTATCCAGAGAACTTGCCGCCGCCCGACAGGAAATCGACCAACTGAAAACGCGCGAATAGCCCACTCCCCCTCCGGGGGAGTCAAAACCGCGCAGCGGTTTTGGTGGGGGTAAACCTGTAGCCGAATCCAGCCAATATGAAACCAGCCGACAAAGATCCAAAACGCTTGATCGTCGCTCTCGATTTTGTCGGTGAAAAGGAGACGCTCGGTTTTCTGGACCGACTCGACCCCGACAACTGCCGCGTCAAGATCGGCAAGGAACTTTTCACCGCCTGTGGTCCCGCGCTGGTGAAGAAAGTGCAACAGCGCGGCTTCGATATATTTCTCGATCTGAAATTTCACGATATTCCCAACACGGTAGCCGGCGCCGTACGCGCCGCCGCGCTTGAGCTGGGCGTGTGGATGATGAATGTACACGCATCCGGCGGCAGAGCGATGCTCGAAGCCGCAGCGGGCGCGCTCTCCGATATTGTCTGCTGGCATCCGCATGTGATCGGGGTAACGGTCCTGACCAGCCTGAGCGATGACGATCTGGCGGAGTTGGGAGTACGCGACCCCGCCCGGGACCAGGTTTTGCGGCTCGCCCGCCTGTGCGATGCCGCGGGTCTCGGCGGAGTGGTCTGCTCGCCGGCGGAAGTCGCCTTGCTGCGCGAGAATATGCCACGGGGATTTCTGCTCGTTACGCCGGGAATCCGCCGCTCCGGCGATGCGAGCGGCGACCAGAAGCGAGTCATGGGGCCGGGCGAGGCCATCGCCGCGGGCGCCGATTATCTGGTGGTCGGCAGACCGATTACCGGCGCCACGGACCCCCAGGCGGCGCTTGCGGATTTTATGTCCGAGGTTTCAGGCAATTTGCCGAATCCGTACTAGTCTTTTTGGCAGCCGCAAGGCTGTTTCTCTTTTCAACTACGGATAAGGATACCATCATGACCAAGACCAACTGGTTTACCATTGCAATTTTTCTGTTCTCATTGATCGCCGCTCCCCTGGGTTCGGCTGCCGAAGATCCGGCGGCCGGCATAGAGGAGGCCGTGCAGATCGACATCAACTCGGCCGATGCCGCGGCAATCGCCGCGGCGCTTGACGGCGTGGGCCTGATCAAGGCCCAGGAAATCGTCGCCTATCGCGAGATGTTCGGCGCCTTCAAGACCGTGGACGAGCTGATGGAAGTCAAAGGCATCGGACCCGGCACGCTGGAGCGGAATCGCGATCGGATCGCGCTGGAAAGCGAATAGAGTGGTAACAAATTCAGGCGCTTCCGGGCCTCGGAAGTGCCTGAATTCACCCTGTCCGGGGTATAATTGCAGTTTTTCCCAAACCCGCGCCATGACCCTAGCGGCAGTTCTCACCGGACTTTTCATCACGTCTTTCCTGCTGACCGGCGCCATCCGGCGTTATGCCTTGCGCGGCGGTCTGCTCGATTTTCCGGTTTCCCGCAGTTTGCACGAGGAAGCGACGCCGGTCGGCGGCGGAATCGTTATCGCAGTGCTGTTTCTCGCATACGCCGGTGCGCTCGGTTTGCTGGGCGATATCGAATCGCACGTATTTCTGGCGCTGGCCGGCGGTGCGCTGATCGCTCTGGTCGGCCTGCTCGACGATCTATGGAAACTGTCGTTGTCATGGCGCTTGCCGGCGCAGTTCGCGGCTGCCGTCTGGGCGGTTTTCTGGCTAGGGAACGTTCCGCCGATTGATTTCCTTTTCTTTACGTTCGGCGAATCCCTGCTGCTCGACGTGCTGGCCGTGCTGGCCCTGGTCTGGCTGTTGAATCTGTACAATTTCATGGACGGCATCGATGGCCTCGCAGCCGGCGAACTGGTATTCGTCAACGTGTTGGGCTTCATGATCGCGGTCTACGCCGATGACGCGGCGCTCGGATTGCTGAGTGCGGGACTCGGCGCCGCCGCATTGGGCTTTCTTGCCTGGAACTGGCCGCCGGCGCGAATATTCATGGGTGACGCCGGCAGCAACTTCATCGGCTTCAGTCTTGGCGTGCTGGCATTGCTGAGCATGTTGCACGGCAGCATGACGGTCTGGACATGGCTGCTGCTGCTCGGTGTTTTTGTCAGCGACGCTACGGTAACGCTGTTGCGCCGGGTGTTCCGGGGCGACAGATGGTTCGAAGGACATTGCTCGCATGCCTATCAGCACGCGGTCGAACGACTCGGCAGCCACCGCCGGGTCACCCTGGCGGTGTTGGGGCTAAACTGTTTCTGGCTTGCGCCGCTTGCATGGTTGACGGTGATACGGCCACAATGGGGTATGCCGCTGGCATTGGCGGGGCTTGCGCCGCTCGTGTTACTTTGCGTGCGCCTCGGCAGCGGGGTGCCGGCCGCCGGCGTTCCTGCCGCAAAGCGGGGTCGATAAACGAATGCATTTGTACAATTTCCCTCTTTCCCGCACCGTGAAGCTGGTCGGACTGCTGCTGGCGGACGCCGTCATGCTGGTTGTGGCGCTGTCGTTTTCCTTCAGCTTGCTCGGCGGCGATTTCAGCGCGCAAAGCCAACTCTTCTATATTTATCTTGCCGCGGCGGTGGCGTTCGGCCTGCTCGTTTTCATGCGCATGGGCGTGTATCGCGCACTGGTTCTCTATCTGGGGCTGCAATTCGTCTTCCAGTTGCTGAAAGCGGTGACATTCGCGACCTGCCTGATCGCCGCGGCTTGTTTCCTGTCGCTGTCGCCCGAGGCGCTCGACTATTCGCTGTTCCCCATATTCTGGATGCTGGCCCTGCTGCTTACCGGTGGCAGCCGTTTTCTGGTCAAGACAATGACCCAGGCGCTGATCCAGAACTTTCGGCCGAAGGAACCGGTAATCATCTATGGCGCGGGCTCTTCCGGCATGCAATTGCTCGTCGCGCTGCAGAACGGCGACCAGTATCTGCCGGTGGCCTTCGTCGACGACAGCCATCGCATGATCGGCAGCACGGTGCACGGCATTCGTGTCTACAGCCCGAAATCGCTTTACGAACTCATCGAATCCTGGTCGGTGCGCCAGATCCTGCTGGCGATTCCTTCCGCTACTCATGCCGAGCGCAAGGAAATCATCAACCGGCTCGAACATTTGCCGGTGCACGTCAAGACCGTGCCGGATCTGTTCGACATGGTGTCGGGCAAGGTGGAAGTGCACGAAGTGCGGGAAATCGATATCGAGGATCTGCTCGGGCGCGATATCGTGCCGCCAAGCGAGCACCTGCTAGGCGCATGCGTCTCCGGTAAATTCGTCCTCGTTACCGGCGCCGGCGGCTCGATCGGCTCTGAACTTTGCAGACAGATCGTCAATGCCGGTCCTGCCCGCCTGGTATTGCTCGACTCCTCGGAGTTCGGGCTGTACGAGATCGAAAACGAGTTGCGCAAGCGACTTAAGACGATCGAAGGCGCGGCCCCCGGAGAAATCGTCGCCTTGCTCGGCTCGGTCTGCAACCAGGGCCACCTGGAAAACCTGATCGATACCTTCGGCATCGAGACGATCTACCACGCCGCCGCGTACAAACAGGTGCCGATGGTGGAGAAAAACATTTTCGAAGGCGTCAGCAACAATGTCTTCGGCACCCTGATCGCGGCGCGGGCGGCGCGCAAGCACGGCGTCAGCAATTTCGTGCTGATTTCCACCGACAAGGCGGTGCGGCCGACCAATTACATGGGTGCGACCAAGCGGCTGGCGGAACAGGTCCTGCAAGCCATGGCCCAGGAAGAAGGCAAAACGAAATTCAGCATGGTGCGATTCGGTAATGTGCTTGGATCATCCGGTTCGGTCGTGCCGCTTTTCCGTTCACAGATCAGCGCCGGAGGCCCGGTTACCGTGACTCACCCGGAAGTCACCCGATATTTCATGACGGTGCAGGAAGCGGCTCAACTGGTGATTCAGGCAGGATCCATGGCCACCGGCGGCGATGTATTCGTACTTGACATGCACGAGCCGATCCGAATCGTCGATCTGGCTCGCAAGATGATTCATCTGATGGGTTACGACGTGCGTGACGGCAATACCTATCGCGGAGACATCGGCATTGAATACACCGGCCTGCGCGCGGGCGAAAAATTACGCGAGGAATTGATGATCGGCGAGTCGGTAACCGGCACCGAACATCCCAAGATTCTGCGCGCCGAAGAGGAAACCCTGACCTGGGAGCGGCTCGAACCGCTACTGGTCCGGCTGGAGCGGGCCTGTGGAGAGTTCGATCTGGAAGAAATTCAACTCGTGCTGAAAGAGGCGGTAGACGGTTTCGACCCGAAGGCGGAGGTTATCGATCCGCTCTGGAACATGCAGCACGAACGCTCATCGCCGCTGCGGGAAAACGTCACGCGGTTATTCAACAAATAGCCGGAATATCAGCGTCGGCTGACCGAGACGATGGTTACCGGCTCCACCGGCACGTTCTGATGCCCGCCCCGGCCCGGCGCGGTTTCCACCGCGGCGATCGCGTCGACGACTTCCATCCCTTCCACCACCGCACCGAAGACCGCATAGCCAAAGCCCTGCGGCGTTTCATTGGTATGATTGAGGAATTCGTTGTCGACCAGGTTGATGAAAAACTGGCTGGTTGCGCTATCGACCACGTTGGTCCGCGCCATGGCGAGGGTGCCGCGGTCGTTGCCCACGTCTGATTGCGCTTCGTTGACGATAGGATCATAGGTGGATTTCTGCACGAGATCCGCGTCCATGCCGCCGCCCTGGATCATGAATCCGGGGATCACCCGATGAAAGACCAGGCCGCTGAAAAAGTCGTTGTCGGTGTAGCGCAGAAAATTTTCCACGGTTACCGGCGCCCGGTCTTCCCACAATTCGATGACGATGGAACCCATGCTGGTTTCCATGACGACGACCGGATTTTCCTGGGCCGAAGCCGCGGCGCTCAAGCTGAGCAACAGGGTGAAAAGAACGGATCGCATGTCTTGACTCCTGGGAATTTGGCTGCCCAACCTGGACTCGAACCAGGAACCAAGTGATTAACAGTCACCTACTCTACCAATTGAGCTATTGGGCAATTTCGCGAACCGGGCCAGCGCCGATTCAAGAGCGACGAATACTAATCACATTCACCGAAAGCGTCAATAAATTGTACGGGTTCGGCGTGTAGGAACGAGGCAAGCGGTTACGAAGCGAAAGCTTCGTGCGCAGCCCGAGCGACGCCGAGCTGTGCTCGGCGGCTGGAACGAGGCAAGCCTCGCCCCTACGGCGAGACAAACATTCAAGCCATCCCCAGGCACGATCTCCATCGAACCGGTAGGGGCGACGCATGCGTCGCCCGCGGGTGTGGCAGGATTTTCGGGGGATTCGCGGGCGAGGCATGCCTCGCCCCTACGGTCCCACGGGTATCTGAGCCTACGTGTAAATCACATTGTTGTTAAGATACGCGGTCGAACCGCGAGCGACATTCCGTCGCGCCGAAAAAGGGCAATACATGGAGCGACGATTTACGCTGGAGGCCGATTTCATGCCGGCCGGAGACCAGCCGGAGGCGATCGAATGCCTGGTGGAAGGCCTGCGCGACGGCCTGCATGCCCAGACCCTGCTCGGCGTTACCGGTTCGGGCAAGACTTTCACTATCGCCAATGTTATCGAACAGGTGCAGCGGCCGACCCTTGTGATGGCGCCGAACAAGACCCTGGCGGCGCAACTCTATGGTGAATTTCGCGAGTTTTTCCCCGCCAGCGCGGTGGAATATTTCGTTTCCTACTACGATTACTATCAGCCGGAAGCCTATGTTCCGTCGGCCGATCTCTACATCGAGAAAGACGCGTCTATCAACGATCATATCGAGCAGATGCGACTGTCGGCGACCAAGGCATTGCTTGAACGTCCCGATGTCATCGTCGTGGCGACCGTGTCGGCGATCTACGGCCTCGGCGACCCCAATTCCTGGCTGAAGATGGTCGTCCATCTCAACCGGGGCGGCAGTATCAACCAGCGCAACCTGTTGCGGCGCCTGGCCGAATTGCAGTACACGCGCAACGACATGGAATTGCGGCGGGCGACCTATCGGGTCAGGGGCGATGTCATCGACATCTATCCCGCCGAGTCCGAGCGCGACGCGATTCGCATTGAACTTTACGACGAGGAAATCGAACGGCTTTCATATTTCGACCCGCTGACGGGGCGCGTCATCCGCGAAGTGCCGCGGTTGACGGTTTTTCCAAAATCGCATTACGTTACTCCCCGCGAAACCCTGATGGGCGCCATCGACCATATACGGGAGGAACTCGCCGAGCGGCTAGAGTTTCTACGTACGGAAAAACGCCTCGTGGAAGCCCAACGGCTCGAACAGCGAACGCGCTACGACATGGAAATGATTCAGGAAGTGGGCTACTGCACCGGTATCGAGAACTATTCGCGCTTTCTGTCGGGACGCGAAGCCGGGCAGCCGCCGCCAACGCTATACGACTATCTGCCTGCCGACGCCCTGATCGTTGCCGATGAGTCTCACGTTTCCATTCCTCAACTCGGCGCGATGTATCGCGGCGACCGGTCGCGCAAGGAAACCCTGGTCGAATACGGATTCCGATTGCCTTCGGCGCTCGATAACCGGCCCCTGCGCTTTGAGGAATGGGAATCCCTGACGCCCCAGATCATCTTTGTATCGGCCACACCCGGGCCTTACGAAGAGAACAAGCAAGGGCAACTCGTGCAACAAGTGGTTCGGCCCACGGGCCTGATCGACCCGGAACTCGAAATACGTCCCGCGTCCACCCAGGTCGACGACCTGCTTTCGGAAATCAGGCTCGTGGCCGAACGCGAGGAGCGTGTGCTGGTTACGGTCCTGACCAAGCGTATGGCCGAGGATCTGACGGATTATCTCGCCGAACACGACGTGCGGGTGCGTTATCTGCACTCAGACATTGACACGGTCGAGCGCTCGGAAATCCTGCGTGATCTGCGCCTTGGCACATTCGACGTACTGGTAGGCATCAATCTGTTGCGCGAAGGTCTCGACATCCCGGAAGTTTCCCTGGTAGCGGTACTCGACGCCGACAAGGAAGGCTTTCTGCGCTCGGACCGCTCGCTGATTCAGACGGTGGGCCGCGCGGCGCGCAATCTGAACGGCAAGGCCATACTGTATGCCGACCGGATTACGGGTTCGATGCAGCGGGCTATCGACGAATCCAGTCGCCGGCGGGAACGGCAACTCGAATTCAATCGCGAACATGGCATAACTCCGGCCGGTATCCGCAAATCCGTAGTCGATGTCATGGAAGGCGCCTTTTCCGGCGCGGGCGGCCGCTCGCGCAAGGTGGCGGAAAAGGCGCCGGACTACCGTCCGCCGCGAGATTTGGATCCGCAACGGCTGAAGACGGAAATCGCCCGCCTGGAGAAGGAAATGTATGAACAGGCCAAAGGCCTCGCTTTCGAACAGGCGGCCATGACACGCGACCGCATCGCCGAACTGAAACAGAAACTCTTCCATTAGAGTAGGGGCGAGGCATGCCTCGCCCGCGAATGGCCCGAATATCGCGCAACACCCACGGGCGAGGCATGCCTCGCCCCTACATGCTGAACCTGCACAGTGGTTCGACAGTGGCGGTCGGGAATTCGTATAATTGCCGGTCTTGCCGGAAACCGGGCTTTTCGGTGCGAGTGGCGGAATGCAGGCGCGTAGCTCAGTTGGTTAGAGCGCTACCTTGACATGGTAGAGGTCACCAGTTCGACTCTGGTCGTGCCTACCAATTTTGCGAATTTCGGGTCGCGAACTCCGAAAACTGAAACTGATGGGCCGGCACAGCAGCCGGCCCTAATTGATTGAAAGGAAGAGAGATGCTGACGGTTACCTTGCCGGACGGCAGCACCAGAGACTACGAGCAGCCGGTCTCCATAGCCGAGATCGCGCACTCCATCGGCCCGGGCCTGGCCAGGGCCGCGCTTGCCGGTCGCGTGGACGACAGGCTCGTCGATACTTCCCATGTCGTCGAGGCGGACGCCAGCGTGGCGATCGTTACCGAGCGCGACAACGACGGTGTCGAAGTGTTGCGCCATTCCTGCGCCCATCTCATGGCCCAGGCCGTGCAGCGGCTGTTTCCCGAGGCCCAGGTCACCATTGGCCCGGTCATCGAAGGCGGTTTTTTTTACGATTTCGCCTATAGCCGGCCGTTTACTCCCGAAGACCTCGAAGCCATTGAAAAGACCATGGCAGAGATCGTCAAGGAAGACTTGACCGTCGAGCGCAAAATGCTGGACCGCGACGAGGCGGTGCGACTGTTCCGCGAAATGGGCGAGGACTACAAGGTCGAAATCATTGAATCCATTCCCGCGGGCGAAACGCTTTCCTTTTACCGCCAGGGCGAGTTCATGGACCTTTGCCGCGGGCCGCATGTACCCAGCACCGGCAAATTCAAGGCTTTCAAGCTGACCTCGGTCGCCGGCGCCTACTGGCGCGGCGATTCGAACCGGGAAATGCTGCAACGCATCTATGGCACCGCCTGGCCGAACGCAAAGGAACTGCGGCTCCATCTGCGACGCATCGAAGAAGCCGAAAAGCGCGATCATCGCAAACTCGGCAAAAATCTCGGCCTGTTTCATTTCCAGGAAGAAGCGCCCGGCATGGTGTTCTGGCATCCAAAAGGCTGGACCGTTTACCAGGTCATTCAGTCCTACATGAAAAAGGTACAGGACGAAAACGGCTATCTCGAGATCAACACGCCGCAACTGGTGGATTTTTCCCTTTGGGAGAAGTCAGGCCATGCCGCCAAGTTCTCGGAAGAGATGTTCACCGTGGAATCGGACAATCGCCAGTACGCGATCAAGCCGATGAACTGTCCGTGCCATGTCCAGGTGTTCAATCAGGGACTGAAAAGTTATCGAGACTTGCCGATGCGGCTGGCGGAATTCGGTTCCTGCCACCGCTACGAGCCTTCCGGCAGCATGCACGGACTCATGCGCGTGCGCAATTTTGTCCAGGACGACGGTCATATCTTCTGTACCGAAGAGCAGATTCAGTCGGAAGTGGCGGATTTCATGCAATTGCTGTTCAAGGTCTACCGGGATTTCGGATTTAACGAAGTGCTGTTGCGGCTTTCCACACGGCCCGAGAAGCGCGTGGGCGCCGATGCGTTATGGGACCAGGCCGAAGACGCCTTGCGCCAGGCCCTGAACGCCACCGGCCTGGATTGGGAACTCGTGCCCGGCGAAGGGGCGTTTTATGGCCCCAAGATCGAGTATTCACTGCGTGATTGCATGGGCCGGCTGCAGCAATGCGGCACCATGCAGGTGGATTTCTTTACCGCCGAGCGGCTGGGCGCCCAGTATGTGGCCGAGGACAACAGCCGCAGGATACCGGTCATGCTGCATCGTGCCGCGCTGGGTTCGTTCGAGCGTTTCATCGGCGTTTTGATCGAACATTACGGCGGCGCCTTGCCGACCTGGCTTGCGCCGGTGCAGTCCGTGGTCATGAACATTACCGACAATCAGGCGGAGTATTGCCGGAAAGTGGAAGAATCCTTGAAAAACAAGGGTTTCAGGGTTACTTCAGACTTGAGAAACGAGAAGATCGGCTTTAAAATCCGCGAACACACAATACAGAAGACGCCTTACTTGCTGGTCGCAGGCGACCGTGAGGCAAAGTCGGGCACTGTGTCGGTACGCAAAAGGGGAGGTGACGATCTGGGCACAATGACACTTGACGCATTTTGCGGCCACTTGAGCGCTGATGTCGCCGAGTATGGCCGTGCAAGCTCCGATGGCGCTCTCCGGCAAACGGAAACATGAGGTTGAAGCGCTGAGAATATGAGGAGCAGTGCCAAAAAGGCGATCATAAACGAACAGATCGATGCGCCGCAGGTGCGGTTGATCGGGGCCGACGGCGAACAAGTCGGAGTCGTTTCCATAAGCGACGCGCGCAATGCGGCTTCGGACGCCCAGCTCGATCTCGTGCTGATCGTCCCCGACGCGGAACCGCCGGTCTGCAAGATTCTGGACTACGGCAAACACGTATTCGAACTGAAGAAGCAGAAAGCCGCCAACCGCAAGAAGCAGCGGCGGGTACATGTCAAGGAAGTGAAGTTCAGGCCCGGGACCGAGCAGGGAGACTACGACATAAAGCTGCGCAATCTCGTCAGATTTCTCACGGACGGAGACAAGGTCAAGGTCTCACTGCGATTCCGCGGCCGGGAGATGGCGCACCAGCATATCGGCCAGAGACTTGTCGAACGCATTCGCCAGGACCTTGACGAGTACGGCACGGTCGAGCAGGAACCCAAGATGGAAGGTCGCCAGATCGTCATGGTGCTGGCGCCGACCAAGAAGCGCGCCAAGGTGCAATAGCCAAGGTGCAATAAAAGTACAATAGCGGGCGTCAGCTCGGAGATTTCAACCAACCTGGCCGGGAAACGATCGCCCGGCCGCTTTCATTGAACATGAGACCCTAAACAGTGAGCAGCGTGAAAATGAAGACAAAGCGCGGCGCCGCCAAGAGATTCAAGGCGACGGGTTCCGGCTACAAGCGAAAGTCCGCAAACCGGAGCCACATCCTTACCAAGATGACCACCAAGCGCAAGCGGAATCTTCGTGGCACTTCCCACGTGGACCCAGCCGACGTGAAGGCGGTCAAACGCATGCTCGGCGACAAATAGGCCTGGAGGGTGAAGCCTGGTCGACGAAGTCGACAAAATGCACAGCATTTTGAAGGCTGAACGGCTCGACAAGGATGTCGAGACTGGAAATCGGAGAAACCACTCAAGTTGTGCCAGGGATGGCATGCACATATTGAAAGAATGCGAGGATAAAGCAAGTGGCAAGAGTCAAAAGAGGCGTAGTCGCCAGACGTCGTCACAAAAAAGTGCTGGAACAGGCCAAGGGCTATTACGGTGCTCGCAGCCGGGTCTTCCGAGTCGCCAAACAGGCGGTAACTCGGGCAGCCCAGTACGCGTACCGTGACCGCCGGACACGCAAGCGCGTTTTCCGCAGCTTGTGGATTACCCGGATCAATGCGCAGGCGCGCGAATGCGGTATCAGCTACAGCCAACTCGTCGCCGGGCTCCGGAAAGCGAATATCGAAATCGACCGACGCGTGCTGGCGGATCTCGCCGTGCACGACAAGCCCGCGTTCGCGGCGATAGCTGACCAGGCAAAAGCTTCTCTGGCCGCCTGATCCTCGCATCGGAGGCCACATGACGGACCTTGACGAACTTGCCGCTGCGTCGCTTGCCGCGGTCGAGGAAAGCACGGACGAAAAATCGCTCGAAGCGCTCAGGGTTCGTCTTCTCGGCCGCAAGGGAGAGCTTACCGGCCATCTGAAAAATCTCGGTGCGTTGCCGGCCGAACAAAGGCCTGCCGCCGGGCAGCAAATCAACCTGATCAAGAATCGCCTGCAGAATGCGATCGAGTCGCGACGCCAGACCCTTGAGAGCAATGCTCTCGATGCTCGTCTCCAGCAGGAAAGAATCGACGTCAGCCTGCCTGGCCGGCGCCGCGCCGGCGGCGGACTGCATCCTGTCACGATCACGATGGATCGCATTACGCAAATTTTTCGCGCCGCCGGTTACGACGTCGCCGAAGGTCCCGAAATCGAGGACGAATACTACAATTTCGAAGCGCTCAATATCCCTGAAAATCATCCAGCCCGCGCCATGCACGACACATTCTACGTCGAGCCAGGAACAGTGTTGCGCACGCACACTTCGCCGGTGCAAGTGCATGTCATGGAGCGGGACGATCCGCCTTTTCGCATGATCTGCCCCGGCCGGGTCTATCGCTGTGATTCCGATCTCACGCACACTGCGATGTTTCACCAGGTCGAAGGCCTGCTCGTGGACCGCGAAGTCAGCATGGCGGACATGAAAGGCGCCATAGTCAGTTTCCTGCGGGCGTTTTTCGAGGAAGCGGTGGAAGTGCGCTTCCGGCCGTCCTATTTCCCATTCACGGAACCGTCGGCGGAAGTCGACATGAGTTGCGTGCGCTGCGGCGGCACAGCCAAAGCAAAAGCCTGTCGTATTTGCAAGAGCACCGGCTGGCTTGAAGTCATGGGCTGCGGCATGGTGCATCCGCGGGTGCTCGAAATGTCGGGAGTAGATCCGGTTGAATACAGCGGTTTCGCATTCGGCCTCGGCGTGGACAGGCTGGCAATGCTGCGTTACCAGGTCGGGGACTTGCGCATGTTTTTCGAAAATGACGTGCGCTTTCTCAGGCAGTTCAATTAATCCGAACGGGTTGCATCGATGATTTTCAGCGAATCCTGGCTCAGGGAATGGGTGAATGCCCCGGTCGGCTCCGGCGAACTCGCGGACAGTCTGACCATGGCGGGCCTCGAAGTAGGGGGCCGTACCGCTGTGGCCGGCGATTTTTCCGGTGTGGTGGTGGCTGAAGTCGTCGCGGTCGACGCCCATCCCGCGGCGGAGTCCTTGCATGTGTGTCAGGTCGATGACGGCGTCTCGCGCCATCAGGTAGTCTGCGGTGCGCCGAATGCGAGGCTCGGCGTGAAAGCCCCTTATGCCAGGGCCGGCGCCCGATTTCGTCGGGCAGGCAAGGGCGAAAGCGATCTGGAAGTAGGCGTCGTCGACATTCGCGGCGTCGAGTCGGCGGGAATGCTCTGTTCGGCCGAAGAACTCGGCATGGCGGAGACTTCCGAAGGATTGTTCGAATTGCCTGCGGATGCTCCAGCCGGAACTGATTTCCGGGACTATCTCACGCTCGATGACGCTTGTATCGAACTCGACCTCACGCCGAATCGGGGCGACTGCCTGGGAATGCTGGGCATAGCGCGGGATGTTGGCGCCATGTTGCGGCTCGATGTAGCCATGCCGGCCGCACCGGAGCCCGCCGCGACCATAAAGGACGAATTCCCGGTACGAATCAGCGCCGGCAAGGAATGTCCCCGTTATCTCGGCAGAATCATCCGCGGAATCGATCTCGAAGCGGAAACTCCCTTGTGGATGCAGGAAAAATTGCGGCGGGGCGGCATGCGTTGCATCGACCCGGTAGTCGATGTGACCAATTTTGTCCTGCTCGAACTCGGTCAGCCTCTGCACGCTTTCGATTTGGGCAAGTTGCGGCAATACATCGACGTGCGTCTGGCCGTTCCGGGCGAAAAACTGACCTTGCTCGACGGCAAGGAACTCGAAATGAGTTCCGACACGCTGGTCATCGCCGATGGCGCCGGAGCGGTGGCCATGGCCGGCATCATGGGCGGCATGAAAACCGCCGTAAACGAGCAATCCAGCGATGTTTTCCTCGAATGCGCCGCCTTCGCACCCTTCGCCATCGCCGGCAGGGGACGCGCCGCGGGCCTGCAGACCGATGCTTCGCATCGTTACGAGCGAGGTGTCGATTACCTGCTGCAGCATCACGCCATGGCGCGGGCAACGGAGCTACTGCTCGATATCGCCGGCGGCGACGCGGGCCCCGTAACCGAAGCGGTGGGTGAAATTCCCGAGTCCCGCGGCGTGCAACTGCGATTCGACTCCATACATCGCGTGCTGGGCGTAAACATACCTCGCGGGGAAGTACTGGATATTCTGACCAGGCTGGGCTTTACCGTACTCGAACAAAGCGATGCGGACGTCACGCTGGAGGTTCCTTCCTATCGTTACGATGTATCCATCGAAGCCGACCTGCTCGAGGAACTCGCCCGCATCCACGGCTACGACAAACTGCCCCTGAACATGGGGCTGAATCGAATGGAAATGGGCCAGGCGCCGGAGCAGCGGATTCGCCTGGAACGAGTCCGTGACCACCTTGTAGCACTGGGATACCAGGAAGTCGTCACCTACAGTTTCATCGAACCGGGGCTGGCCAGCAGCTTCAGCTTAGAAGGCGTGGACACGATACCATTGCAGAATCCGATTTCGCGCGACATGTCAGTCATGCGCGGCAGCCTGATGCCGGGTCTGGTGCAGACTTTGCGCTATAACGCGAATCGCCGGCAGGAGCATTTGCGACTGTTCGAAACCGGTCTGGCCTTCGGCAGAAAAGCGAACGGATTGCTCCAGGAATCGATGTTGGCAGGTTTGATTTCAGGAAAAAGAGATGGTGATAACTGGAGTAATTCCAGTGAGATAACTGATTTTTATGATGTAAAAGGTGATCTTGAGTCCCTGTTCGGGCTTGGTGGCAGGATTCCAAAACTTGATTTCATCGCCGCTGAACGGCCCGGACTTCATCCCGGCCAATGCGCACAAGTTCTTTTCAACGGAGAGGTAGCCGGGCATGTCGGCGCCTTGCACCCGGCGCTGCAAACAGAGATGGAACTGCCTGCCTCCTTCCTGTTCGAAGTGCGCCTCGATGCGCTGTGCCGGCAGGAAGTGCCAGTGGCGGAGGAACCTTCGCGTTTTCCTGAAGTCGGCAGGGATCTGGCGATCGTGATTGCCGAGGAAATCGGGGCAAGCGATATCGAGCGGGTGGTCCGTGATACGGCGGGTCCGCTGCTGGTCAAGTTGAACGTGCTGGACGTGTACCGCGGCGGCCCGGTGCCGGAAGGCAGCAAAAGCATTGCCTTGGGCTTGACCTGGCAACATCCTTCGCGCACTCTTGGAGATGCCGAGATCGACCAGGTAATTGATAGTACTATCAAGGCGCTACAGGAAAAATTTGACGCTTATTTGCGTAACTGAACCGGGGATATCCATGGGCGACAAGGCGCTGACCAAGGCAGATTTGGCGGAACATCTTTTCGAAGAACTGGGTTTGAACAAGCGTGAAGCCAAGGAAGTGGTGGAACTTTTTTTCGAGGAAATTCGCCTTTCCCTGGAAAACAATCAACCCGTCAAACTGTCCGGCTTCGGCAATTTCGAATTGCGCAACAAGAAGCAGCGGCCCGGCAGAAACCCGAAAACCGGTGAAGAGATTCCCATCGAGGCGCGACGCGTCGTGACTTTTCGGCCGGGACAAAAACTGAAATCCAACGTGGAGGGATACGACGGGACCGATGACTAGCGCAGCGCTGCCGCCAATCCCCCCGAAACGCTATTTTGCCATCGGCGAAGTCAGCGAGCTTTGTGCGGTCAAGCCCCATGTGCTGCGTTACTGGGAAAAGGAGTTTCCCGGCCTGCAACCCGACAAGCGGCGGGGCAACCGGCGTTATTATCGTATGCAGGACGTGCTGCTCGTACGCAGCATCAGGACATTGTTGTACGATCAGGGATTTACCATCGACGGCGCTCGCCGAAAACTGACTGAAGAGGCGAAGAATCCACCGGCCAACGCCGCCGAAATCGCCGCACTGGCCCGGGATCTCGAGCAGGTCATCGACTTGCTGTAGCAAAGCCGCTGCTCCCAATCAAATCAAGCCATTCTTGTGGTAGACTCGCCGGCTTCGGGGCGTAGCGCAGTCTGGTAGCGCACTACACTGGGGGTGTAGTGGTCGTGGGTTCAAATCCCGCCGTCCCGACCAGTCACCAGCCGGAATTCTCCGGCGCTCAGATATCGACCACTGGTGTAAATCCGCCCCAGACCATCCGCTTGCCGTCGAAGGGCGGCGGGTATTTTTCCGGATCCCAGCGCTCGTCGCCCGCGGCGTGTTCCTGCATTTTCTTCATGCCTTCGTCGCGCGTAGCCTTGTCGGGCCATTCTATCCAGGCAAAAACCACGATCTCGTCGTCTTTCTTCTTTACCGCCCTGGCGAAGTCGGTGACCTCGCCGTCGGGTACGTCATCGGCCCAGCATTCGACGATGCGATCGGCGCCGCATTCCTTGATCAGTCCGTCGACGAATTCGGCATGTTCAATGAATTCCTCCCGTTTGGCGGCCGGAACCGCAAGAACGAAACCGTCTACATATGCCATATTGAGTCTCCTGGTAACGGCGACGCACGCGTCGCCCGCAAAATTTAATCGCTGCCGCAAGAAAAATCGGCTTGAGTGTAGCAGGATAATTGGCAAAAATTCCCACAAACGGCGCAATATCCCGTTTGAACATGATTCATGCACAAATTTTACATCTTGCTGTTATGCGTGACCGCGGGAATGCAGACCGCGGCGCAGGATACGCTGCCGCTGCCGGACATGGGTCCCGCGGTAGCGGTCGATGCGAACGGGTTTCGCCTGTCCCAGCATTTCGCTGATCCGAGCGTGGTCATCGGCGGCAATCTCACGATCAACTACGAACTCGAGAACGGAGGCGCCGCCGCGAGGTCAGGCATCGCTCTGGAAATCTATTTTCTGCTGGAGAACACCAGCCTGGTTTCCGCGCCCGGCGAGTGCCGCCGGCAGCCAAGCCTTTCAGGGCAGGAGATTCTTTATTGCGAACTCGGCGGTTTTTCTCCGGGAAGCCGCAGGACGTTTTCGGTTACGGTAGCGACCTCGGAAGACAGTCGCCCGGCCGTGGTCGCCTCGGCGCTGATCGGCGAATTGCGGGTCGATTCATCGGCGCCTGTGGTTCACGACACCCGTAGCGACAGCGACGGTGACGGAGTCAGTGATTTCATAGAAACGCTGCGCCGCACCGACCCTGCCGACGCCGCTTCGGTCGACGATTCGATTGCCGCAATCGACATGATGGCCCTGTATACGCCGGCTGCCGCCGGGCTTTATCCGGCCAGTATCGAAAATCGGATCAACGGGTTCGTCAACGCGGCAAACAGCGCCTGGTATAACAGCGAGGCGCGAATTCGCTTGCGGCCGGTGCATTTTCAGCCCGTGCCCTATGCTGAAAGCGGGAATGCGCACCGAACGCTGAATGAATTGATGAGCGGAACCCACGCTGCTTTCGCTGGCGTGGCAGAGATGCGGCGAAACTACGGCGCCGATCTCGTGGTGCTATTCGACGTCGCCGAAAACAGCGCCCGGTGCGGCCTGGCGCCAATCGGAGGATTCGGCATGCAAGGTGACTTCAGCGACCCTGCCGAGAAGGCCTTCGGTTATTCATGGATCGCCATCGATTGCCATGAAGACCTGGTGCTGGCCCATGAACTCGGGCACAACCTGGGCCTGACTCATTCGCATCGCGAAGACGGCTATGGCGGCACCTTCGAATTCGCCACCGGCTACGGAGTCGATGAAGAATTCGCCACGGTCATGGCAACGCCATCGAATTTCTCCGTGCCGAACAGGACGCCGATGTTCTCGAATCCCGATCTGATTTGCGGTAACTCTCCCTGCGGCCGACCGGAACGTGAGGAAATGGGGGCGAACGCGACGGCGGCGCTGAACATCGTGGCGCCCCAGATCGAAGCCTGGTTGCCCCGAACAATGCCCGAGCTGCCGGCCATGCGCGGGCAAAGCCTTGTCACCGGGACCACAACCGCGCGACTGGCGCTGGCCAGTCAGGTCAACGATGAACTCGCTTATACCGAAAGCGCAGGGTCCGGCGATATCTTGCGCCTGATGGCGGAAATTGAGGTAGACCCCGAACACGTCGGGCTGACAGGTTCATTCCACATTCTCATTACCGCGGACTCCCGACAGTTCCATCAAATCGATCGGGAAATCGGTCTCACCCTATGGGACGGAACCCTGGGCGGACTCAGATCAGCCACATTCGAACAGTCCCTGCGGCCGGTGGAGCGATTCCACATCGTCGACAACTACGAGATCGCCGCCAACCTGCGCGGCATCGAAATCCAGATCTTTCTGGCCTACCAGATTCCAGGCGAAATCGTCTATTTGCCGCAGCCCTTACAGTTGCGATTTACCGACTGATTTCAAGCCATCGGCAGTACTTTCGCGTGCTATACTCCGAGCCCGTTTACGGCTTTCCCGCGGCCCGGCCCGGTTTGGCGACATGGCGGAATTCACCAGCATCGGCGTGATAGGACGGCCCGGCCACAACGGCGCTGTGGAAACCTTGCAGCGGCTGCATGCGTTCCTCGACGGCAAGGGCCGCTCCATCATTTTCGACGAAGTTACCGCCGGCATGATGCAAATGCCCCAGGTCCGGGCGGTGCCGGTCGAGCAAATCGCGAGTCATTGCGATCTCGTCATCGTCGTCGGCGGCGACGGCAGCCTGCTGCACGTGGCGAAACATGTCTTCGAAGTCCCGGTAATCGGCGTCAATCGCGGCCGGCTCGGGTTTCTCACCGACGTGCTGCCGGATGAACTGGAACAGCGAATCGGCGAGGTGCTCGAAGGAAAGTACATCAGCGAGGACCGGTTTCTGCTCCATGCCGAAGTGGTCAGGGAAGGAAACCGCCAGGAAGTCGGCCGCGCACTGAACGATGTCGTGCTGCACCCGGGCAAGGCCGCGCAAATGATCTCTTTCGAGTTGTTCATTGACGGGCAGTTCGTTTACAGCCAGGAATCCGATGGCCTCATTGTGGCGACTCCAACCGGCTCCACGGCATACGCGCTCTCCGCCGGTGGGCCGATCATGCAACCTCAACTCGACGCCCTGGTGCTGGTGCCCATGTACCCTCACTCCCTGAGCAGCAGACCTCTGGTAGTGGACGGGGCCAGCGAAATTCGCCTGGTCGTCGGCGCCAAGGAAGCACTCGAGCCGCAATTGAGCTGTGACGGGCAAGTGCGCTATACGGCCCGCGCCGGCGATGAAATATTCGTTCGCAAGAACTCCTGTTCTCTCAAGCTCATTCATCCCCTCGACTACACCAGTTACCAGGCCTGCCGCAGCAAGCTCGGCTGGGGCAGCCGTCTCGCCAAGATCGATGATTAAAGCGGCCAGCCTGCCGACCGATGTCGATCTGCTCGGATTCAGCCAGGCGCTCTCGCGCCAGGGCGTCCGGCACCGCATCATCGAGGAATCGGGCCGCCAGGTGATCTGGGTACACAGCGAATGGGAGTCCCGCATGGTGCGCGAAGCGCTGGCGCAATGGAGCGAACTCGGACCCGAACAACGATCGCCGGCGCCCGCGCGCCAGCCCCTGTTCAGGCCCGGCCGGCTGCTGAACTCCGCCTTCCGGGAAACCCTGCGTTGTCCGGTCACGGTTTCGCTTATGCTTGCCTGCGCACTGGTGGCGGTTTTCAGTCGGCTCGGCATGCAGTCCTGGCGGGTGGATTTCCTGTTTTATCCCTTGCTCGACCCGGAAAGCCTCGGCGCATTGCTGGGCGACATCGTCAATCCGGTGCTGATGCTGCGTACGCTGACGCCGATGTTCCTGCATTTCGGCGAGTTGCACCTGGTGTTCAACATGTTGTGGCTGTGGTACTTCGGCCGGCAACTCGAGCCGCGGCGGCCACGCTGGCTGTTTCCGGCAGTAATCGTTTTCACTTCATTTACGGCCAACACGGCGCAATTTCTGCTTGGCGGCGGCAATAATTTCGGCGGCATGTCCGGTGTGGTCTACGGTCTGCTCGGTTTCGCCTGGATGATGCAGAAAATGCTCCCCGGCGGCAGGCCGATTCTCAGCGACCAGATGTTCATGGTCTTCGTCTTCATGCTGGTGGCGATGGAGTTGCTCGCCTCGTCCTGGATCGCCACCGCCGCACATGTCGGCGGATTGCTCGCCGGCTTGTTCCTCGGTATTGTTGTGGCGGCTTCAATGCGCCGCGGCAGGAACGCCGGCGGCGGAGGACTCGATATCTGACATGCTCGATCTTGAGGACAATACACTTCGCAGCGCAGCTTGCGGCACGTTGCGAAAAATGGAAACACGCCTGGAAGACCCGGTCGCCTATAGCATGGTGCTTTCCGACGAGCGTATTCCACTCAATGAATTGCTCGGCCAGCCAGTGCAACTGGCGCATACCGGCAGAATCTTCTGCGTTCATTGCGGGCGCAAGACCAACAAGAGTTTCAACCAGGGCTATTGCTACCCCTGTTTCCGCAAGCTGGCCCAATGCGATTCCTGCATCATCCATCCGGAAAAATGCCACTTCGACCAGGGCACCTGCCGCGAACCCGATTGGGGCGAACGCGTGTGCATGCGCGACCACATCGTCTACCTGGCGAATTCTTCCGGCCTGAAAGTCGGGATCACCCGTTCCGTGCAGGTGCCGACGCGCTGGATCGACCAGGGCGCGACCCAGGCGCTGGCGATCATCCGCGTTCGCAGCCGCATGCAGTCGGGTTATCTCGAAGTGTTGTTCAAGCAGGAAGTGGCCGACAAGACCAACTGGCGCGACATGCTGAAAGGCACGGCCGAGCCGCTCGACCTGCTCGCGGAAAAGGACCGGCTGATCGAGCTATGCAAAAGCGGCATCGACGATCTCTCCGAGCGATTCGGCTTCTTCGCCGTCAGCGTCCTGAACGGTCTTGAGCCGGTGGAAATCCGCTACCCGGTGCGCAAGCATCCCGAAAAGCTGAACTCCCTCAATTTCGAGAAGGATCCGGTTGTCGGCGGCATCCTGCAAGGTATCAAGGGCCAGTATCTGATCTTCGACCAGGGAGTGATCAACCTGCGCCGCTTCGCAGGCTTTGAAGTCGAACTGGGACTTCCGTCCTGATCGCGAACGCCCTCGAAGGCAAATACTTGCAAAACCGTTTCTTTGAAAAGGACTCAGCATCGAATGAAAGACGCCACCGCTCGCACTACGTATCTGCATGACTATCGGCCACCGCCGTTCACCATCGAAAGCACGGCGCTCGATTTCGATCTGTACGAAACTCATGCGGTAGTTCAGGCCAGGATGCAGTTTCGGCATAACCCGGATTTCAACGGCGTCGATGAAGACATGCTGGTATTGCATGGCCGCGAGTTGTTGTTGGAAGAATTGCGGCTCGATGATCGCGTGCTGGAAGCCACCGATTTCGAACTCGAAGAAGAAAGCCTGCGCATTCCGAAATTGAGTTCGCTGGCTCAAGACGGCTCCAACCGGTTCACAGTTTATTGCCGCACCCGGATCGAGCCGCAGAACAATACCGCCCTGGAAGGCTTGTACAAGTCGCGCAAGATGTTCTGCACGCAATGCGAGGCGGAAGGCTTTCGCCGCATCACCTATTACCTGGACCGCCCCGACGTGATGTCGAAATTCACCACCACGATCCGGGCCGAACGCGAGAAGTATCCCGTGCTGTTGTCCAACGGCAATTGCATCGCCGAGGGCGAATGCGAGGATCCGGCGCGGCATTGGACCACCTGGGAGGATCCGTTCCCCAAGCCGAGTTACCTGTTCGCGCTGGTGGCGGGAGATCTGGTGAGTCTCGACGACCGTTTCACGACTTCCTCGGGCCGCGAAGTGCAATTGCGCATCTTCGTCGAGCCTAAGGATCTCGATAAATGCGATCACGCCATGGTCTCGCTGAAGAAGGCGATGTGTTGGGACGAGGAAAAATACGGGCGCGAATACGACCTCGACATTTTCATGATCGTGGCCGTTGACGATTTCAACATGGGCGCGATGGAAAACAAGGGTCTGAACATCTTCAACACCTCCTGCATCCTGGCCAATTCCGCCACCCAGACCGACTGGGCCTTCCAGCGCGTGGAGGCCGTGGTCGCGCATGAATATTTCCATAACTGGTCGGGCAACCGCGTCACCTGCCGCGACTGGTTCCAGTTGAGTCTCAAGGAAGGATTTACCGTGTTCCGCGACAGCGAATTCAGCGCCGACATGAATTCGCGTTCGGTAAAGCGCGTGCAGGACGTTGCCTTTCTGCGCTCGGTGCAGTTCGCCGAGGACAGTGGCCCCATGGCGCATGCGGTGCAACCCGATTCCTACATGGAAATTTCCAATTTCTACACTGTCACGATTTACGAGAAAGGCGCCGAAGTCGTGCGCATGATCAGCAATCTGCTCGGCCCGGAACGCTTCCGCGCCGGCACGGATTTGTATTTCAAGCGGCATGACGGTCAGGCGGTGACGATCGAGGAGTTCGTCAATGCCATGGAAGACGCGAGCGGGGTCGATCTGAAACAGTTCCGCAACTGGTACCGCCAGTCAGGCACGCCGCTGCTTGAAATCGACGGTTTTCACGATGCCGAACGGCAACGCTTCGAATTGCGTGTGCGCCAGTCCTGCCCGCCGACGCCGGGGCAGGAAATAAAAGTTCCGTTTCATATTCCCCTGCGCATGGGCCTGCTCGACCCGACGGGCAATGAGATTCCGCTGCGCTTGCAAGGCGAGCCGGCCGCGGTGGGTAAGGACAGGGTGCTGGCGGTCACTCAGCCGGTCGAGACTTTCGTGTTCGAAGACGTGGCCGAGCCGCCCGTGGCTTCGCTGCTGCGCGGTTTCAGCGCGCCGGTGCGGCTGAAATACGATTACTCGCCCGAAGACTTGCTGTTCCTGATGAGTAACGACAGCGACGGATTCAATCGCTGGAACGCCGGCCAGGAACTGGCGCTGATGCTCGTGCGGGAATTGCAGGAGGATTTTCGCGGCGGCAGGAAACTGGTCTTGCCGAAAATCTTACGCGAGGCGCATCGGAACATACTTGTCGAGGCGGTCGACGCGGGCGCAGAAACCGATCGGGCCATGTTCGCCGAATTGCTGCGTCTGCCGGCTGAAAGCTATTTGATAGAACAGGCCGACATCGCGGACGTGGACGCGATCCACGCGGTCAGGGAGTTCCTGCTGGACGGGCTGGCCGAATCACACCGGAAATTGGTGGCGGACCTGTTCGAGAGCATCCCCGCCACCGGCGCCCATCGGGCGGACGCCGAATCCATCGCTGCCAGATCATTGCGCAATCTGGCCTTGTCGGCGCTCGTTCGATCCGGAGAAAAGGACTGGCTCGATCTGTGCCTGCTGCAATTCGAACAGGCCAACAACATGACCGACCAGCTCGCCGCCTTGCAGATGCTGACGCATAGCCGTGCGGGCGAGGGCGTGTACCAGGCGGCGCTTGCACAATTTCACGAACAATGGCGCGGTGAGCCGCTGGTGGTCGACCAATGGTTCAGCCTGCAGGCGACCCGGCCGCATCCCGGCGCCCTGGCGCAAGTGCGGGAGTTGCTGCGCCACTCGGATTTCGAAATTCGCAACCCGAACAAAGTACGCGCCGTGATCGGCGCCTTCTGCGGTCAGAATCACATCAATTTCCACGATGCTTCGGGCGCGGGCTACGAGTTTCTCGGCGAACAGGCGATGCAACTCGATGCGATCAATCCGCAAATCGCCGCGCGGCTGATCACTCCGCTGACGCGCTGGCGCAAATTCGACTCCGAACGCCAGCAAATGATGCGAGAGCAACTAAGCCGCATCGGCGACCGCGACGGCGCCTCAAGAGACGTCAGTGAGATTGTAGTTAAAGCGTTGGAGCAGGCGTAGGTGTTTAGATAAACGTAGGGGCGAGGCATGCCTCGCCCGAATTTTGCCTGATTCGATTTCGGACCCCGGCGGGCGACGCATGCCTCGCCCCTACATATTGTCCGGGATCGTGCAGATTGACCCCTAGGCCACTTCGGCGATGTTGGTCAGGGGAATCGACTTGGCTCGGTCCGCCGCTTCCATGAACGATTCGATCTCGTTGAAGTTGAGATAGCGATAGATATTGTCCGCCATGGTGTCGATCGGCTTCATGTGGGCCATGTATTCTTCCATGGTAGGAATTTTGCCGAGCGCCGCGCTGACTGCCGACAGTTCCGAGGAAGCGAGAAACACGTTCGCTCCTTGCCCCAGCCGGTTGGGGAAGTTGCGGGTCGAAGTCGAGACAACTGTCGAATTGGGCGCCACACGGGCCTGGTTGCCCATGCACAGCGAGCAGCCCGGCAGTTCCGTGCGCGCGCCGGAAACGCCGAAAATGCTGTAGACGCCCTCGCTGATCAACTGGTGTTCGTCCATCTTGGTGGGCGGCGCGATCCAGAGCCGGGTCGGCAATGGCGGTTGGACCTGTTGCAATACCTCGGCGGCGGCGCGGAAATGGCCGATATTGGTCATGCAGGAGCCGATGAATACTTCGTCGATCTGCGTTCCCGCCACTTCCGATAGCGGCTTGATGTCGTCGGGGTCGTTGGGGCAGGCGAGCAAGGGCTCGGTGATCTCGTTCAGGTCGATCTCGAGCACCTTGTGGTACTCGGCGTCCGGATCGGGCTGCATCAATACCGGAATCTCCAGCCATTCCTCCATCTGTCGCGCGCGCCGTTCGAGTGTGCGCGTGTCACCGTAATGGTTGTCGATCATCCAGCGCAACAAGGTAATGTTCGACTTGAGATATTCGACGATCGGCTCCTCGTCGAGCAGGATCGTGCAGCCGCCGGCGGATCGTTCGGCAGAGGCGTCGGAAATCTCGAATGCCTGTTCCACTTTCAGTTTGGGCAGCCCTTCGATTTCCAGCACGCGGCCGGAGAAGATGTTTTTCTTGCCTTTCTTGGCGACTGTCAGGTCGCCGGATTGCAGCGCCGCATAGGGAATCGCATTGACCAGATCGCGCAAGGTGATGCCCGGCTGCATTTCGCCCGAAAAGCGTACCAGCACGGATTCCGGCATATCCAGCGGCATGACGCCGGTGGCGGCGGCGAAAGCGACCAGGCCCGAGCCGGCCGGGAAGGAAATGCCGATGGGAAAGCGGGTATGCGAGTCGCCGCCGGTGCCGACGGTGTCCGGCAGCAACATTCGGTTCATCCAGCTATGGATAATGCCGTCGCCGGGGCGCAGGGATACGCCGCCCCGAGTCTGGAAGAAATTCGGCAGAGAATGCTGGGTTTCGATATCCACGGGCTTGGGATACGCCGCGGTGTGGCAGAAGGACTGCATCACCAGATCGGCGGAAAAGCCGAGGCAGGCCAGATCCTTTAATTCGTCGCGGGTCATCGGGCCGGTAGTGTCCTGGCTGCCGACGGTAGTCATATGCGGTTCGCAATAACTGCCCGGGCGCACGCCTTTGACGCCGCAGGCCTGGCCGACCATCTTCTGGGCCAGGGTAAAACCCTTGTCCGTATCCTGGCCGGTTACCGGCGAGCGGAAAACATCGCTCGGTGGCAAGTCGAGCGCCGCGCGGGCGCGAGTTGTCAGCCCCCGTCCGATGATCAGCGGAATCCTGCCGCCGGCCTGGACTTCGTCGAGCAGCACTTCGGTTTTGAGTGCGAAGTTCGCCAGCAGTTCGCCGCTGGCGTGATCGTGAATCGTGCCCGCATGGGCATCGATGTCGATGACGTCGCCGGTGTTGAGCTTGTCGACGTCGCATTCGAGGGGCAGGGCGCCGGCGTCTTCCATGGTGTTGAAGAAAATCGGCGCCATCTTGCCGCCGATGCATACCCCGCCGGAGCGCTTGTTCGGAATATGAGGAACGTCGTCGCCGATATGCCAGAGCACCGAATTGGTGGCGGACTTTCGCGATGAGCCCGTGCCCATTACATCGCCGACCAGTACTACCGGATGGCCGCTTTTTTCGAGTTCGTTGATCTGCTCCAACGCGTTGGTGACGCCTTCGCGCGGGTTCTTGTACATGGCCAGGGCGTGTAGCGGAATATCGGGCCGCGACCAGGCGTCCTGGGCTGGGGAGAGGTCGTCGGTGTTGGTTTCGCCGGGAACCTTGAACACGATCAAGGTGAGCTTTTCCGGCAATGGCGGGCGCGAAGTGAACCATTCGGCGTCGGCCCAGCTTTGCAATACGCGGCGGGCGTGCTCATTGCCTTTATTGGCGCGTTCCTCGACATCGTGAAAGGCGTCGAATATCAGCAGGATTCGGCTCAATTCATCCGCGGCGGCCGATGCCATTTCGGCATCGTCCAGCAGTTCGACCAGGGTCGATACGTTATAACCGCCAAGCATCGTGCCGAGCAGATCCACCGCTCTGGCGCGATCGATCAACGGCGATTCCACTTCACCGCGGGCTACCGCCGAAAGAAAGCCTGCCTTGACGTAGGCCGCTTCATCTACGCCGGGGGGCACCCGGTTGGAAATCAGGTCGAGCAGAAACTCTTCTTCTCCGGCCGGGGGGTTCTTCAACAGTTCCACGAGATCGGCGACCTGACGGGCGGACAGGGGCAGGGGAACGATTCCCAGTTCGGCCCGCTCGGCGACATGCTTTCGATATTCTTGCAACAAACCGATTTCCTCTTCAGTTGTTTCGAGGGCAGAGCCGCATGGCTTCAATGTCATGGCCGCGCCGCCGCGGATCCGCAGTGGGACGAGCTTGAAACGGTGCGAAAGTGAGGCGCGGAACAGAATGTTTCGCGGGGTCCGGTTTCCACCGAAACGGCCGCTATTTTAGTGTATTCGGGCGCCAAAATCCAGTTAAGGCAGGTCTGCCGCGATGATGTACAATGCTCTTGCAAAACCCTTCCGGCCCGCCATGAAAGACGTTAAAACGCCTTGTATAGGTATCTGTTCCACCACGTCGCTGGGGGATCGCGTATGTCGCGGCTGCAAGCGCTACGCTATTGAAGTCATCCACTGGAACAGCTATGACGGCGTCGCCAAAAGCGCCGTGCTTGCGCGTATCGAACACCTGAATATCCAGATTCTTAAGGCCCGCTTCAGCATCGGCGCACCGGATCGCTTGCAGGCCGGCCTGCGCCGCCTGCGCATACCCTACAATCCGCGGCAGTCGCCGTATTGCTGGCTGCACAATCTGCTCAAGAAAGGCCTTGAAGACATCGTCGAGCTCGACAGTTTCGGCGTGCGCAGGTTGCCGGAATATGCGGATATTGACTTGCTGGAGCTTTCCGTCCAGATCGAAGAAGAATTGCTGCGCCTGGCCGAAGCCCATTTCGACCGCTACATTGCCCCAATCCGGCGCACCGCGATGAAGACCAATCTTTACTGATCGTTTCGTCAGCCCGTCCTGACTCGTTTCATCTGGCTGTAGATTCGGCCGTTCTTTTGCTCCAGTTGCCAGAATTTCAGTTTCGCCTGCATTGCCAGCCAGAACTGGGGCGTGCTGCCGAGCACGCGACTCAGGCGAATCGCCAGATCTCCAGTAACGTCGCCTCGCTCATTTACGACTTTTGACATGGTGTTGCGCGCGACGCCGCAACGCTCAGCGAGCGAACTGACGGAAAGTCCGGTTTCGGGCAGGATTACGTTTCGGATCAGCGCTCCCGGGTGTGAAGGTTTGCGGTTCAATAGTGATAATCCTCCAGGTTCACGTCGATTACGTTCTCACCTTCCATCTTCCAGGTAATCCGCCAGTTTGCGGTAACACGAACGCTGTATTCGTTCTTCCTGGCGCCTTTCAGTTTGTGGAAATACAGTCCTGCAATATCCATTTCTTCTGCTGTTTCAATTACGTCCAGCGCATCGAGAATTACGATAAGCCGCGGTTCCGTTTCCGTATTTATTTCTCGCTTGTCGGTATAGCGCGGGTCGGCGAAAAATCGCTTCAGTCCCTTGTGGCGAAATCTACGGATCATTTGGATAGTGTAATCGAAAAGATTACAGCTCGCAACGACTAGGAGCCCGGAATGGGGAAATTCTGCAATGTGAACTCGGCGCCGTCGATGGTGGCGTACCAGCCGTTGCGGTCCCAGTCGCCGAGGACGACGCGCGTAGCCGGCTCTGCGGGCGATGGTCCGGCATCGTGCAGTTCGTGCACCGCGGGCCGGTGGGTGTGTCCGTGCAGAATGCGATGATGGCCGCTGGCGCGGATCAGTTCGAGCACGGCGCCGTGGTTGACGTCCATTATTTCCGCCGGTTTGTCTACCGCGGCGGCCTGGCTCCGCTCCCGGGCCATGTCGGCCCAGGCCTGGCGTTCGGCGAGCGGCCGGGAGAGAAATTCCCGCTGCCAGGCCGGATTTCTAACCATGCGGCGAAATTCCATGTAGGCGGCATCATCGGTGCAAAGCGCATCGCCGTGCAGCAAGAGCCAGCTTGCGCCTTCAACTTCGAGTTCGAACGGTTCGGAAATGAGCTTTCCGCCGCAGCGGGCGGCGTATTCATCGCCGATGAGGAAATCTCGGTTGCCGTGCATGAGGTATATGTTTACGCCGCGCCCGGCAAGCGATTTCAGAGAAGTTGCAACCTCGTTCGCCAGCGGCGATACCGCATCGTCGCCGATCCACAGTTCGAACAAGTCTCCGAGGATGAAAAACTCCCGGCAGGCTGCCGGAATACGGGCAATGAAATCGACGAATGCGCGAGTGATATCAGGTCGTGATTCCTGCAGGTGCAGATCGGAAATGAGGACGACCGGAGCGTCCTTCACGGCCGGCGCCGCCATTCAGCCTTCGCCGGATTCGACTTTGGCCGATTCAATGACGATTTCCTCGACCGGCACGTCGCGGTGGCCCGCCATGGCGGTTGTGGCGCAGCCCTTGATCTTGTTGACTACTTCCATTCCTTCCACAACCTTGCCGAATACCGCGTAACCCCAGCCGTTGGGGGTTCGATCACGGTGGTTGAGAAAGTCGTTATCGCTGATGTTTATAAAAAATTGCGAGGTGGCGGAATGCGGATCGGAAGTTCTGGCCATGGCAAGCGTGCCGGCCAGGTTTTTCAGGCCGTTGTCTGCCTCGTTGTTGATCGGTGCGCTGCCGCGTTTGCCGCTGAGCCCGGAAGTAAAACCACCGCCCTGGATCATGAAATCGTCGATTACGCGGTGAAACAGGGTGCCGTCGTAGAATCCCTGTTCGACATAGTCCTGGAAATTGCGCGCCGAGACCGGCGCCTTATCGTGGTCGAGTTCTATGCGAATGGTTCCAAAGTTGGTTTGCAGCGCTATCACGGAATTGTCCCTGGTTGCGGGACTGTCGTCGGACAGCGCCCGGTGGTGGATGAAGCGATCTCGGGAAGGCCGCTATAATAGCCACTTTCCCGTACCGACAAAAGTCATTACTTATTCTGCGGATGGAACCACCAACCGGGCGCCATGAACGACTCAGACAATAATTCCGCAACGGCGCCCGGCGCCGCCGAGCCGTCCGGATTCATCCGCCAGATGATTTCCCGGGACCTTGCTTCCGGCAAGCACGGCGGCCGCGTGCATACGCGCTTTCCGCCGGAACCCAACGGTTACCTTCACATCGGACACGCCAAGTCCATCTGCCTGAATTTCACGCTCGCTGAGGAGTACGGCGGACATTGCAACCTTCGTTTCGACGACACAAATCCGCTCAAGGAGAGCCAGGAGTTCGTCGACTCGATCAAGGACAATATTCGCTGGCTCGGTTTCCGCTGGCGCGGGGAAGTGCGCTACTCCTCGTCGTATTTCGGCCACTTGTACGAATTTGCCCGGCAACTGATCGGCAAGGGAAAGGCCTATGTCTGTGCGTTGAGCCCCGAGCAGGCACGGGAGTATCGCGGCACGCTGACCGAGCCGGGGATGGACAGCCCCTGGCGCGGCCGCGAGCCGGAAGAAAGCCTCGAGCTGTTCGCGCGTATGCGCGCCGGGGAGTTCAGGGACGGAGAGTTGAGCCTGCGCGCGAAGATCGACATGTCCTCGCCGAACATCAACATGCGCGATCCGATCCTGTACCGCATCCGCCATGCCGATCATCATCAGACGGAATCGCAATGGTGCATCTATCCGACCTACGACTACACGCATTGCATTTCGGACGCCATCGAAAACATCACCCATTCGCTATGCACGCTGGAATTCGAGGACCATCGCCCGCTGTACGACTGGATTCTGCATAATCTCGATTTGGACTCCTTGCGCGCGGCCAGCGATCTGAGTGATTCTGAATATACCTACGTGCTGCCGGAACAGACCGAGTTTGCCAAGTTGCGCATCAGCTACACCATGATGGGCAAGCGCTTCCTGCGGGCCATTGTGGAAGAGGGCAGGGTCGACGGCTGGGACGATCCGCGCATGCCGACCCTGGCCGGGATGCGTCGCCGCGGCTACACGCCCGCGTCGATACGCAATTTCTGCGAGGCGGTAGGCGTTGCCCGCAGCGAAAGCCTGGTCGATATCGGCATGCTGGAACACGCGATCCGCGAAGATCTCGACCGGAACGCTCCCCGCGCCATGTGCGTCCTGCGTCCGCTGAAAGTCGTGCTGAGCAATTTCGACGCGGAGCGGGTTGAACGGCTGCAACTGCCGCGGCACCCCAAGCGCGAGGAACTCGGCGGCCGGGAGGTTCCCCTGACGCGCGAAATCTGCATTGAACAGGAAGATTTCAGCGAAGATCCGCCGGCCGGATTCAAACGCCTCGTCGCGGGCGGTGAAGTGCGCCTGCGCGGGGCCTACGTGATTCGCTGCGATGAAGTCGTCCGGAATGCCGGGGGTGGAATTGTGGAACTTCGCTGCAGCGTCGACTTTGACACGCTTGGAAAGCGCCCGGAAGGCCGCAAGGTCAAAGGGGTGATTCACTGGGTTTCCGCGGCCGAGGGGAAGAGAGTCAAGGTCCGGCTGTACGACCGCCTTTTTCTCAGCGAAAATCCCGCCCCGAAAAGCGTCGAGGAAGTATTCGACGGCGTCAACCCCGATTCGCTGGTGGAACTGGATGGATGCATGCTGGAGCCCTGCGCCCTGGAAGACGGCTCCGGCGACCATTTCCAGTTCGAGCGCACCGGCTATTTTTTCCGCGACCGGCAAGCGCATTCCGGCGCCGCCGCCGTCTTCAACCGCACCATCAGTTTAAGAGACACCCGGAAACCGGCAAGGACTTGACTGGCGCTACATCAATGCTTTCGATCTACAACACATTTTCAGGCCGCAAGGAAGAATTCCGGCCGATCGAGCCTGGCAAGGTGCGCATGTATGTCTGTGGAATCACCACCTACGACTATTGCCACCTCGGTCACGCTCGTTGCCTCATGGCTTTCGACGTCATCGTGCGCTATCTGCGCTCGCGCGGATTCGACGTCACCTATGTTCGCAATATCACCGACATCGACGACAAGATTCTGGCCAGGGCCGAGGAAAACGGAGAATTGTTTTCCAACCTGACGGAACGCTTCATCGAGGCCATGCACGAGGACGAAAGAGCGCTCGGCATATTGCCGCCGGATCAGGAACCCCGCGCCACGGTCTACATGGACGAGATCATCGCCATGATCGAAATCCTGGTGGAAGGAGGCTACGCCTATCGCGCCGAAAACGGCGACGTCTATTTTTCGGTACTGCGTTTTCCCGATTACGGGCGGCTGTCGAACAAGAATCTCGATGAATTGCTCAGCGGCGCGCGGGTCGATCCGGGCGAGCTGAAGCGCGACCCGCGCGATTTTGCCTTGTGGAAATCGTCGCCCGACGAAGGCGTCGGCTGGGATTCGCCCTGGGGTTACGGGCGGCCCGGCTGGCATATCGAATGTTCGGCCATGTCCTGCCGCACCCTGGGCAAGCATTTTGATATTCACGGCGGCGGTTCCGACCTGATCTTTCCCCATCACGAAAACGAGATCGCCCAATCGGTCGCCGCCACCGGCGAGCCCTTCGCGAATCTGTGGATGCACAACGGGCCGTTGCGGATTGACGATGAGAAAATGTCCAAGTCTCTCGGCAATTTTTTCACCGTCCGCGACGTATTGTCCCGGCACGAAGCCGAGGTCGTGCGGCAATTTCTCATTGCCAGTCATTACCGCAGCCCGCTGAATTATTCGGAGCGGGCGCTGGCCCGATCCGCAAGCGCGCTGAAGCGCCTGTACACCGCGCTGCAGGGGCTCGAAACAACGAAAGCGAGAGCCCTGGTCAACAGCCGTTTCGAGCGCGCCTTCAACGCCGCCATGGACGATGATTTCAATACGCCGGTGGCCTTCCGCGTCCTTTTCGACCTGGCCCGGGAAATCAATCGGCTGAAAGGAGGAGAGGACACGCGCGCCGCGGCACAACTCGGCCGGCTGCTGGTCAAGCTCGGCGGCGTGCTCGGCATCCTGCAGGCCGAGCCGGAAACCTGGCTGCGCGGCGCGGGCGCGGAGGACATTGACGCCGCAAGGGTGGAATCGCTGATCGCAGCTCGGGAACAGGCTCGCGAGGAGAAGAACTGGAAGGAAGCCGACCGGATCCGGGATCAGCTCAGCGCCATGAACGTAGTCGTGGAAGACGGCGTCGGCGGCTCGCGCTGGCGCCTGGTCAAAGCGGAGTCCTGATCCCTCGCCGTCAGGGATAGTGCTCCGGAATGAACTTCTGGCTGCTTACCGGCGGTCGCAGGTACTCTTCGCTGCTCCTGCGTTCTGGCAGGACGATCTGCTCCGAGGACAAATCCTCATAGGGAATCAGGCTCAGCAAGTGGCGCATGCAATTGAGCCGCGCGTGTTCCTTCACATCGGCGTTCACCACGTGCCAGGGCGCCTCCTTGATGTCGCAATGCGCGAACATTTCGTCCTTCGCTCGCGAATAATCGTCCCAGCGCGCTCGCGCTTCGAGGTCTATCGGGGACAGTTTCCAGCGTTTATGAGGATTGTGGACGCGGGCGAGGAAGCGTTTTTCCTGCTCTTCTTCCGAAATCGAAAACCAGTATTTCACCAGAACGATTCCGCTGCGCACCAGCATCCGCTCGAATCGCGGGCATTCCCACAGGAATTCCAGGCATTCCGCTTCGCTGCAAAACCCCATCACCCGTTCGACGCCCGCGCGGTTGTACCAGCTCCGGTCCATCAGCACCATTTCCCCGGCGGCCGGCAGATGGGCTACGTATCGCTGAAAGTACCATTGCGAGGTTTCACGCCCGGTAGGCGCGGGCAGGGCCACTATCCGGCAGATTCTCGGGCTCAGGTACTCGATGATGCGCTTGATGACACCGCCTTTGCCCGCGGCGTCGCGGCCCTCGAAAATGACGACGACTTTCAGTCCCTTGTGCTTGACCCAGGTCTGTAACTTCACCAGTTCCCCTTGCAGGCGGAAGAGTTCCGCGAGATAAGCATCGTTATCCATGCGATCCCGAGATTTGTGCTTTTTCTTCTTGCCCATGCTCGATTTCTCCCGTCGTTTCCGGCAGCCGCCAATTGACTGGAACAGGGTCGGCAAGTATCATTCCCGCCCGTAACGGCAGGTCCGATAATGTACTATATCGGGGTATAGCGCAGTCTGGTAGCGCGCTTGCTTTGGGAGCAAGATGTCGGGAGTTCAAATCTCTCTACCCCGACCAAGTCCCGTTCCTTCTTCGTGGTGACCGTAGCTCAGTTGGTAGAGCCCCGGACTGTGACTCCGGTTGTCGTGGGTTCGAGCCCCATCGGTCACCCCAATTTTCCGTCTGCCGTGAAATTGCCCGACACGGCCAATTCATGTTGCAATTCCACTTCGCGACAATGCGCCCGTAGCTCAACCGGATAGAGCATCGGCCTTCTAAGCCGAGGGTTGCAGGTTCAAGTCCTGCCGGGCGCACCATTTCAAGAGATCAGGCAAGGAGAAGAAAATGCTGGCCGTTATCGGCGGATCGGGACTGGGCTCCCTGCGCGGCGAGGTGCGTGCGCTGGAAGTGGAAACCATCGAAGCCATAAGAACGCCCTACGGCGGGCCGGTGCAGGTCGATATCTGCCACCTCGGGAAAGTCAGAATCGCTTTCCTGCCCCGACACGTCGCCGGCGACCGCGTTCCCGCCCATAAGGTCAACTACAAGGCCAATATCTGGGCGCTGAACAGCCTCGGCGTCGACCGCATCATCGCGACCAATACCGTTGGTGGCATAAGCGAAGACCTCCCGCCCGGCGCCATGGCAATCCCGGAGCAGTTGATCGACTACACCTGGGGCCGCGAAAACTCATTTTTCGACGGGCCGGACGAAGCGCCCAGGCACGTCGACTTCACCTGGCCGTACGACCGGCCGCTGCGGGAGGCATTGCGCTACGCCGCGGCCAGGGTGGAAAAAGCGATAAAGTTCGGAGGAATCTACGGCGTGCTGCAAGGCCCGCGCCTGGAAACGGCCGCCGAAATCCTGCGCCTGCGCCGGGATGGCTGCGACATGGTAGGCATGACCAGCATGCCCGAGGCCATACTTGCCCGTGAACTGGAAATTCCTTATGCCTGCCTCGCGCTTTCCGTCAATTGGGCGGCCGGACTTGGCACAGGCATCATCGAAATGAAGGACATAAAAAGAGTACACGGCTTCGGCACCGTAGAACTGATCGGCATCATCGAAGCCCACATAGAATCTCTATAGCAACAGACCTCCCACCGGTCACAAACTAGTCGCTCCCCGGATGTGAGTCGCTGGCGGGATGGGGATTTGCGGCGGGCGTGTGAGTCAGAGATGTCGAGCCCGAAGCCTACGAAGTAAATGGTTCCCGCACAACGCGAGTCGCCGTCTGGGGGCCAGTCTGCAGCGGGCGTGCGAGGCAGGACGCCGAGCTCGAAGCGTACAGGGATGTATTCACAGCGTCCGCTGCAGACTGGCCCCCAGACGGCGACGGATCGAAGACAATTACCATGCGTCAGGGCTGATTTTCAGTTGGTTCCGGCGGTGGGCGATCGTAAGGAGTGATCTGCACGACGATTCCCAATGCGGGGTGGTCGAGATAGTGAAATTCGCCGCTGCGCAATTCGCGTTGCTGGCGCATGGTAAAAACGCGGCTGATCGCCGCAGCCGCCGAAATGCCGGCGTTTTCCCGAAATTCTTCCGGCAAAGGCGGCAGCAACCATTCGCCCCCATTCGTCGCGCCGCCGAATTCCACAAGCCACAGGTCGGCGTTGAAAATTACCCGATCCCGGTTTGCGTTGAAATACAGCGTTACCGATCCCTGCAATTCCGTAAAGTCGCCGTAACGGCCGCCGCCGACAACAAGAACCGGCGTCTCCGTACCTTCGTCTCCTACCGGTTGGCGCCAGACAGCGTCATACAGTACGCGATATTGACCCGCCTGCTCGATGGCCTGGTTGGTCTGGCGGAAATCGCTGTAGGCGGCCGGCAACTCCAGGAACGGATCTCGCTGCAAGTCGGGAAAACGGAAACCGCTTGCTTCGCGGGCGGGAAAGGGGCCCGTGCCGCGCAGCCGTTCGAGTTCCGGCGCAAGCGGCTCGGAATCGGGTTCAGAGGCCGACCAATCGAGAAACAGCAGATCGGTCAATCGCCCCAGGCGAATCATATCCGGCGGATAAGACAAGTCCGAATTTTCCGCGTTCCAGAATTCCCGTTCGCGGTCGGCGCCGGATTCATTGCTGAAAATCGTCATCTCGACCTGAAACCAGCGTTGGAAACCCTGTGCTTCGGCGAGGCCGGCATGGCCCCAGACGAATGTAGCGGCGAGCAGGGCAATGCAGCTTCTTGCGGCCCGAACGACTCGCCCCCACCAAATTCGCTGCGCGGATTTGACTCCCCCGCGGGGGGAGTGGGTCGGGATGCGAGGATTTCTTGTGGCCTCAGGCTGTTTGCGCAACGAGCGGCTCCGTTGAAGCGATGCGGTCGAGCAGATCGTCGATATAGCCGAACTTGTCGGTGGCATCGCGAAATCCGGCCTTGATACGCAACTGGTTCTCACCGCCCAGGGCGAAATTCGCCGGTTCCGATTCGATCAGTCGCACGATGGCGGCGGCGTCGACGCGGGCGGATTCGGTGAATTCAATACGTCCGCCGGAAACAGTAGCATCAATCTTGCGGATACCGAAGTCCCGGGCGCGCAATTTCAACTCGCTCAGGCGAAACATCGATTTCAGCGGCGGCGGCAGCAGTCCGAAGCGGTCGATCATCTCCACCTGCAATTCGTCCAGTTCTTCCCTGCCGCGGCAGGAAGCCATGCGTTTGTACATGATCAGCCGGGTGTGCACGTCCGGCAGGTAATCGTCCGGAATCAGCGCCGGCACGCGCAGACTGATATCCACCGCGCCTTCGAGTTCGGGACTGCTGCTCGGCATTCTTCCCTCGCGAATCGCCCGCACCGCGTCCATCAGCATTTCCATGCACAGCGTGTAGCCGATCTTCTGCATATGGCCGCTTTGTTCGTCTCCGAGCAATTCACCCGCGCCGCGTATTTCCAGGTCATGGGAAGCCAGGGTAAAACCCGCCCCGAGTTCGGTGGCGGTCTCGATCGCGTCGATGCGTTTGCGGGCGTCGGTCTTGAGCGCCCGCCGCTCCGGGGTCAGCAGATAGGCATAGGCCTGATGGTGCGAACGGCCGACGCGGCCGCGCAACTGGTGCAACTGGGCGAGGCCGAACTTGTCGGCGCGATGGATGACGATGGTGTTGGCGCTGGGAATGTCGATGCCGGTTTCGATGATGGTCGAGCAGACGAGCACGTTGTAGCGCTTGTGATAGAAGTCGGCCATGACTTTCTCGAGTTGGCGTTCCGGCATTTGTCCGTGCGCCATGGCGAGCCGTGCCTGGGGCACGATATCGGCCAGATGCTGCAAAGCGCGCTCCATGCTGCGCACTTCGTTGTGCAGATAGAAGACCTGGCCGCCGCGCAACAATTCGCGGCTGATCGCTTCCTTGACAATGGCGTCTTCGTGTTCGCGAACGAAGGTGCGGATGGAAAGGCGCTTTGCCGGCGGCGTGACGATGAGCGACAGGTCGCGCATGCCGGCCAGGGCCATGTTCAGCGTGCGCGGGATCGGCGTCGCGGTGAGCGTGAGAATATCGACGCTGGCGCGCAGGGATTTCAGCCTGTCCTTTTGCCGCACGCCGAAGCGGTGTTCTTCGTCGATGACGAGCAGGCCGAGCTTGTCGTAGTCTATCTTCGCGGTCAGCAGACTATGGGTGCCGATGAGGATGTCGATACCGCCGGATTTCACGCGTTCGAGTATCTCCTTCTGCTCCGCCTGGGTCTTGAAGCGGGAGATGACTTCCACCGTGTACGGCCAGTCACTGAAACGGTCGCGAAAGTTCTCGAAATGCTGCTGCGCCAGCAAGGTCGTCGGCACCAGCACCGCGGCCTGGCGGCCGTTCATTACGGCGATGAACGCGGCCCGCATGGCGACTTCGGTCTTGCCGAATCCGACGTCGCCGCAAACCAGCCGGTCCATTGGTCTTTGGGAACCCATGTCGGCGATGACCGCGTCGATTGCAGTTTGTTGATCGGCGGTTTCTTCGAACGGGAATCCGGCCGCGAAGCGATCGTATTCGGGCGCCTCGCTGCGATAAGCGAATCCCTTGCCCGCTTCCCGGCGGGCGTGAATCTCCAGCAACTCGGCGGCCACATCGCGAATCTTCTCGGCCGCTTTCCGTTTCGCGCGCTGCCATTGCTCGGTGCCGAGGGTGTGCAGCGGCGCCTCGTCCTGGCTCATGCCGCTGAAGCGGCCGACGAGATGCAGGTCGGTCACCGGCACATACAATTTCGACTGCCCGGCGTATTCGATCGTCAGAAATTCAGCGTTCTGCCCATCGGTGGTAATCGTGGTCAGGCCGCGATACCTGCCGACTCCGTGTTCGACATGAACGACGGCATCGTTGAGATGCAGTTCCGACAGGTCTTTCAGGACGAGATCGGGATGCTGCTCGGACGGCCTTCTGCGCCGCCGTTGCGCCACGCGGTTGCCGAACAGCATCTCTTCGGTAATGAGTACGAGCCGCTCTCGGTCGAGCCAGAGGCCGCGGTCGATCGGCGCCACGGTTATGCCGATTCGTGCGTCGGCTTCCATGAATTCTTCCCAGTGATCGAACGCCGCCGGCCGCAAATCGATCCGGCCGAGCATCTGTTGCAGGTTTTCCCGGCGGCCCGGGCTTTCCGCACAGAACAGCACGCGCGAATCGCAAGCGGCGATGAAATCGTTCAGGGCCTGCATGGGTTCCTGCAATCTGGGATTCAGCGCCAGGTCGGGAAGTTGCCGCAGGCGAAATACCTCCCGTGCGGATGCGGTCATGCGAATCCGCGGATACGCCTTGAGACCGGCGAGCGCTTCGTTGACCGGCAGGAAGATTTCATCGGGTTCGAGAATGGGCCGGCGGCTGTCGAAATTGCGGTCATGGTGACGGTTTGCTACCTCGCGGCGGAATTCCTCGCCGGCCCGATGGACGTCTCCCACCTGAACCGCAAGAGTCCGTTCAGGCAGGTAGTCGAACAAGGTATGCAATTCGTCGAAGAACAGCGGCAGATAATATTCCAGGCCGGGGGAGGCGATGCCGTCGCTGACGTCGCGATAGATCGGGCATTGCCGGAAATCCACGTCGAATCGTTCCCGGAAGCGGCCCCGGAAGTCGCTGACCGCGGCCTCGTCGAGGGGGTATTCCCGGCCCGGCAGCAGGCGGATTTCCCGAATCCGTTCCCGCGTGCGCTGGGTTTCCGGGTCGAAGCTGCGCAAGGATTCGATTTCTTCGTCGAACAGGTCGACCCGGATCGGTACCGGGCTACCCATGGGAAACAGGTCCACTACGGACCCGCGCACGGCGAATTCGGCGTGGTCGAGAACGGTATTGACCGCTGTGTAACCCGCAGCCACCAGTTGACCGCGAAAGTCCTCGATCGCCAGCCGCTGGCCGATTCGCAGATCGAGGCTGTTGACGGTTACGTAGTGACGCGGCGGCAGCCGCAGCATCAGCCCGGTGACGGGGACCACGAGGACGCCTTGCCGCAGCGAAGGCAACCGGTACAAAGTCGTCAGGCGCTGGGAAACGATGTCCTGGTGCGGCGAGAAATTTTCATAGGGAAGAGTTTCCCAATCCGGCAGGCTGAGAACCGGAAACTCCTCATGCCGCGACAGGTAGTACCGCAACTCCCGCAACAGCCGCTCGGCCGCTTCGGAGTCCTCGCACACCACGAGCAGGGGCCCTTCGGCGCGCCGCACCGCCGCGGCCAGGGCCAGGCTGTTGGCGGAATCCTGCCGGAGCGGCCAATAGCTGGCTTTTCCGGCGCCTGCCGGCAAGGGCGGATCGAAGACTTCAGCCATGGATACTCAGCAAACCGGATCGCCGCAGCGTCGACGGGCCGCGGATTGTAACCCAGGCGCCGCCCCGCATGTGCAGGTTCAAATACGTGTGAGACCGTAGGGGCGAGGCATGCCTCGCCCGCGTATGGCCCCGAAACCGTGCAACTGACGGGCGAGGCATGCCTCGCCCCTACAAGTTGAACCCAAACATTTGGTTGACTACAGCGCAAATCACTGGGAATATTCAAAGTCTGAATTTGAATATCCCAGGAAAAAATGCAGCGTTCAGCCTATCTGGCGCAAATCGAAGAATTGTTTCGCACCCACCCGGCGGTCGGCCTGCTCGGACCGAGGCAGTGCGGCAAGACTACGCTGGCGCGCACGTATATCGCCGACTCTGTCAAAGGGCAAGTACATTATTTCGACCTCGAAGACCCGGATGACCTGAATCGGCTGTCCGAGCCGAAACTTGCGCTGGAAGAACTCGAAGGACTCGTCGTTATCGATGAGATTCAGCGCGTCCCCGAACTTTTCCCGCTCCTTCGCGTGTTACTCGACCGCCGCCCGCTCAAGCAGAAATTCCTGATTCTGGGCAGTGCGTCCCGCGAACTGATACGCCAGACTTCGGAATCGCTGGCCGGGCGAATCGCTTATCTCGAATTGACGCCTTTCACTAGCGCGGAGGTCAAAGATTCGAAGCGCCTGTGGCTGCGGGGCGGGTTTCCGCTTTCCTATCTGGCCGCGAACGACTTGGATAGCATGAACTGGCGCAGGCACTATGTCACGAATTTGCTGGAGCGCGACATTCCCGCGCTTGGAATCGACTTCAATCCGGCGCGAATGCGCAGACTCTGGACGATGTTGTCGCATCTTCACGGCAAGGTGCTGAACCTGTCGGACCTGGCGCGCTCGCTGGACGTTTCACAGCCTACCGTGCGCCGCTACGTCGATATTCTTGCGGGCGCCTTCATGATTCGCTCGCTGCAGCCCTGGTTCGCCAATATCGGCAAGAGACAGGTGAAATCTCCCAAACTGTATTTTCGGGACAGTGGATTGCTGCATTATTTCCTTGGAGTCGAAGATTCCGAAGCGCTCGGGCAGCATCCTTCTCTGGGCGCTTCCTGGGAAGGATTTGCCCTAGAAGAAGTGATCCGAATCCTGAATGCCGCCCCGGAAGAGAGTTTCTTCTGGGCGAAACATTCACAAGCGGAAATCGATCTGCTTGTCGCTCGGGGGCAGACGATGCAAGCGTTTGAATTCAAGTATTCTTCCGCGCCGAAAGTGACGCCATCGATGCGGGCGGCGCGGGAAGAACTTGGCTTGAGCAGAATTACAATCGTCTGTCCCGGCGAGCTATCCTATCGACTGAGCGAAACCGTTCATGTGTCCAGTCTGGAAGAAATCAGAAAATCCACAGCCGCCGCGGCGTGAGCGCGACGGCGCCGCCCCGCATTGAATTCCGGCGGGCAAAAAAAGATAATACGCGGCGCCGAAATCAAGCCGACCGGAGACCTTCGTGGATCAGCCCAAAGCAGCAGCCGGAACCGAAACAGCGAACGAGACCAAGTCCGCGAAACGCTCCGGAACAAAGACCCGCGGCAAGATCGCGGCGTCCGCGAAATCCACCCGGCCCAGGGTCGAGGACTATTTCGGCGACTGGAAACAGCGCGAGGCGCTGGTGCAGGAAATGATTCCCGTCATCGGCAGGCTGTTCAGCCAGCGCAATGTAGGCGTCTTTATTTACGGCAGGCCGGTGCACAACCGCTCGGTGACCTTCATCATGAAGTCGCATCGTTTCGTCCGGCAGGTCGAGCACAACGAAATGTCCGAGTTCGAGACCCATCCCATCCTGATGGCAATGGCCAAGCTCGATCTGTGGCACGCGCGCATCGATCTCGGCAAGCTCACCGTGCGGTTCATGGAACTCGATGCGAAGAATCCCGGCGGCGTGTCGCCGGACGTTTTCGTGCGCAGGGAACTGCGCTATCTCGACGGCGTACGCAAGCGCCCTTCGGATCACTCCACCGACGTCGTGCTGTATGGCTTCGGCCGAATCGGCCGGCTGTGCGCCAGGTTGCTGCTCGAACGCACGAGCACCGGCGAGGACATGCGTCTGAAGGCCATCGTCGTGCGGCCGGGAGTCGAAGGCGACCTGGTCAAGCGCGCCAACCTTTTCACCGCCGATTCGGTGCATGGCGCCTTTCAGGGCACCTTGCGCGTCGACGAGGAAAACAACGCCCTGGTCGCCAACGGTAATGTCATCAAGGTGATCTACGCCAACTCGCCGGACGAGATCGACTATACCCGGTACGGCATCGACAACGCCCTGGTCATCGACAACACCGGCAAATGGCGCGACGAGGCGGGGCTTTCATTGCATCTGCGGTCGAAAGGCGTCACCAAGGTGCTGCTGACCGCGCCGGGCAAGGGCGATCTGAAAAACATCGTCTACGGCATCAACGACGATCTCATCGAAGCCGATGACAAGATCGTCACCGCCGCTTCCTGCACCACCAATGCGGTGGTCCCCGTACTCAAGGTCGTTCAGGACGAGTTCGGCATCGAACGCGGGCATATCGAGACGGTTCACGCCTACACCAACGACCAGAACCTGATCGACAACTATCACAAGGGCGCCCGCCGGGGGCGCGGCGCGGCGATGAACATGGTGTTGACCGAGACCGGCGCGGCCAAGGCTGCGGTCAAGGCCATTCCCGAGCTTGAGGGCAAGTTGACCGCAAACGCGATTCGCGTACCGGTGCCCAACGTTTCCATGGCGATCATGAACCTGACCCTCGGCAGGGAAACGAGCCGGGAGGAACTGAACGAGTTCCTGCGCCAGATCGCCCTGCATTCGAATTTGCAGAATCAGATCAGCTTCACCCAGTCCGAAGACGCCGTTTCCAGCGATTTCGTCGGCACCCGGGAAGCGGCCATCGTCGATGCGATCGCCACCGTCGCCAGCGGCAGGAATTGCGTGCTCTATCTCTGGTACGACAACGAGTTCGGCTATTGCGCCCAGGTGGTCCGCACCGTGTACAAGATGGCCGGCATTCTCTACCGGAATTATCCGCGGGAAAAAGCTTCGGCGTGAACGCCACGGGAGCCTGCTTGTGTTCCCGCGACTGATTGCATTCGGCGGTGTCTGGGCGGTATTGCTCGGGCTCGGGCTTGCCTGGTTTGCCGGCTTGGGAACGATCGAGCAGGCCTCGGGCCGTACCATGGGCACGTCCTGGTCGGCGCAATGGGTTGTCACGCCCTGGCAGGGCGACGCTGCCGAAATTCCTGCCGAGATCGAATCCCTGCTCGAAAGCCTCGACCGGCGTGTGTTTTCTACCTGGGCCGCCGAGTCCGAACTGTCCCGCCTGAACGTCCAGCCCGTTGGCGCCGCACTGTTCGTATCCGACGAACTGCTTGAGGTCTTGCGCCTGTCGCGGGAAATCTCGTCTCTTACCGGCGGCGCCTTCGACGTGACAGCGGGCGCCCTGGTCAATATCTGGGGCTTCGGGCCGCGCAACGGAGCAGACGCAGGCCCGCGAATTCCCGGCGGGGATGAGATCGAGCAAGCGCTGTCCCGCACGGGAATGGACAAGTTCGCACTCGACGAATCCGCATCTACCGCAACCCGGCTGGCCGATGTCTACATCGATTTGAGCGCGGTCGCCAAAGGCTACGCGGTGGACCGGATAGCCGACTTGCTGGAAGCGAGGAGCCTGGACGATTACTTCCTCGAAATCGGCGGTGAACTCAGGATAGGCGGCCGCAAGCCGGGCTTTCAAAGCTGGCTGGCGGCGCTGGAAACGCCCGATGCCGACTCATTCGACATCTTCACGACAATCAGCAACCGCGGCGAAAATATCGGCGTCGCCGGGTCCGGCGATTACCGCAACTTCTTCGAACTCGGCGGCGAGCGCTATTCCCATCAGATCGACCCGCGCAACGGCCGGCCGATTCAGCACGAACTCGCCGCGGCCTACGTTATCGACCCTTCCGCCGCCCGTGCCGACGCCCTGGCCACCGGCCTCATGGTGCTGGGCCTGGACGCCGCCCGCGCTTTTGCCGACAGCGCCGGCCAGCCCGTTTTTCTGATTTACCCCGACGAATCAGGCGGTTGGAGCCACTACGCCAGTGCGGAATTCAGGCGGTATGACGCAGAACCGTGAGACGCCACCTTCGGATTCATGTAGTGGCGAGGCATGCCTCGCCCCTACAGGCTGAAGGCGGGCGCGCTATGTGTTGAATCGGAATCTGATTCATGCATAATTGCGCCATGCCGCCAATCGCTCAGCGCAACTGGATACGAAAGCTCGGGATTGTCCTGTTCCTGGCAGGGCAAATTCACTCCGTTGCACATGCGAGTGAATTTGGCCCACTTCTCCATGAGCACAATGACGTTGTTTGTCTTGCGATCTTGACGGATGAGCAGGAAAGGCTCGTTCCGACTGCAAATCTCACTGCGTCAACGTTCGTCGCCCTGGTCACTGCTGTACCCCGATCAGCAAGACAAGAAGCACCGCTAAAGCGGCTGTACTCGATTCGACCTCCGCCTACAGGTCCTCCTTCGATCTAAAACTCCTTGATTGCTTGGCTCCGCCAAGAGCGTCTGCGCGTTTGCGCGCTGCGTTGTTGTCTTTGCGGTATTTCAAACGTTTTTGGATCGAGACAAATGACTAAATACACATTAAAGCCGGTGGCGCTCGCATGCGCTGCCGCACTCACAGTTCCATTCGCGCTGCCTGTTGCAGCGCAAACAACACAGACAGGCGCCGACGGGGACATCGTGGAGGAAGTTTTCGTATCAGGCAATCGCCGCGCGTATCGGGGAAATTTCGACGATCTCGAAAAGCCATCGGCGGACCAGACAATTACCGAAGACCTGCTTCGCGAAGTCGGTGCGATAAACCTCAATCACGCGCTGGATTTATCGGCATCCGTTGCGCGCCAAAACAACTTTGGCGGTTTGTGGAACAGTTTTTCGGTTCGTGGCTTCTCGGGGGACATCAATTTGCCCAGCGGATTTCTGGTTAACGGCTTTAACGCAGGTCGCGGGTTCGCCGGTCCACGGGACCTGGTCGGTATCGAGACTGTGGAAGTGCTCAAAGGGCCGCGCTCAGCGCTGTTTGGACGTGGCGAGCCTGGTGGCACGGTCAATCTTGTTACCAAACGACCGGAATTTGTGACGGCGGGGGACTTCCGCGCCACCTACGGGCGCTGGAATCAGATGCGTTTCGAAGGGGATTTCCAGTCCACGGCGGGATCCAACGAAGAGTTCGGGCTGCGCATCGTGGGATTCCACGAAGATGCGGAGAGCTTCAGGGAAACAGTTGAGACAGCGCGTATAGGCCTTTATCCATCGATCACCTGGGACATGTCCGATGCAACCAGTGTGACTTACGAATTGGAATACACAGAGCAGGAGATTCCCTTTGATCGAGGTGTTGCCTATTCGGAAGACTTTGGTTTCACGCCGCGAGAAACTTTCGTTGGCGAGCCCGGTGACGGGCCCATCGAGACCAGGGTGCTCGGTCATCAGTTCGAAGCCCAGCACAACTTCTCCGATAACTGGAGTCTGTTGGCCGGTCTCGGGTACAGGGATACGTCTTTTAAAGGCGACGCATCCGAAACAAACTTCGTCGGACGCCAGACATATGCCCTGGACGGCCGAACCTTGTCACGATTTTTCCGCCGTCGAGACTTCGAGTCGGACTATTTCGTAGCCCGCGCTGAAGTTGCGGGTGATTTCAATACAGGCTCACTTCGTCACAGACTGCTCGTGGGCGCCGACCATGACCGATTCGATATCAGTCATTTTATCCTGCGTTACCGCCCCGGTTGGTTTCCGGGAACCACGGATATCAACACGCTCGATCCGGCGGCATATCTTTTGCTGGACGTGTTCAATCCAGTCTATGGTCAGCATCCGCAGCCCGTGCCCGGGCCGAACACAAACCGGAATGAGGTCCTGAATGGATTCGGCATCTACATACAGGACCAGATCGACCTCACGGATCGGTTGCAGATTCGCCTGGGCCTGCGCTGGGATGACTTCGAGCACGATCTGACCAACCTTCGCGCGAATCCGGCAACTACGGCCACGTCATCGGATACTCGCGTCTCTCCGCAGTTTGGCGCGGTTTACTCGGTCAATGAAGGTGTCAGCCTCTACGCTTCCTACGGCGAAGGTTTCCGCCAACAACCGGGTTCAAACTATCAAGGCAACCAATTTGCTCCTAACCTCACCGAGTCCGCGGAAATCGGACTGAAGCTGGATGTGGCGCAATTTTCTGAAGGGGTCTTCGGCTCGCTTGCGTTTTCGCTGTTCGATGTGGAGCAGAGCAACATTCTGGTGAACGACGATCGGCCGGCGGCCGTAGCACTCGGGTGGTATTCTCACGATGCAGGCGAGGCAGCCAGCAGCGGGATTGAAATTGACGCAGACCTCGCCTTCGAGAGCGGCTTCAATCTGTGGTTTTCCTACGCGTACATCGACGCCGTGTTCACCACCACCAGTCTCGAAGCGGACTGGGGCGTGACCATTGAAGCCGGTGATCCACTCATCAACTCGCCGGAACATCAGGCGAGCGTGCAAGTCAGCCAGAATTTCGACGTGGGAAGCATGCCTGCGCAGGTAGGCGCCGGCTTTCAATACACTGACGAACGTCTCGGGTTCACTGCCTTTGACTTCACCTTGCCCGGCTACAACACTGCACGGTTCTTTGCCCAGATCGAACCCGTCGAGCGTTTGGCAATTCGCCTTGACGTGGACAACGTATTTGACGAGGTGCACTACACCAACTCCTATGCAGACGTATGGGTCGAGCCGGGCGCACCGCTTTACTACCGGGTCACGGCGTCCTATTCGTTCTAACCGGCCTGAGGAGCGCTTTCATGGTTGTTTCCGACAAAACGTCGCCATCCGATCCACAAGCGAACGCAACGCGAGAATCGTCCCCCATCGATGCGCCGGTTCTCGCGGCGGAGTCGCTCAGCGTAATTCGTTCTGGCCAGCGAGTCCTGAAGGACGTCACTTTCCGTATTTCTCCGGGTGAGGTTCACGCCTTGCTCGGCGGAAACGGCGCCGGCAAGTCAACGACTTTGCTGACCTTTCTCGGATTCCTCACGCCAGCCGGCGGTAGTGTGCAGGTACAGGGCAGGGACGTGGGCGAAAATCTCAGCGCTATCCGGCGGACTATAGCCTATCTGCCCGAGGCGGCAAGCTTGTATGGCCACCTGAACGCCTATGAGAATCTGGGTTATTTCCTGTCGCTTGCCGGGACAAACGCGGACCGGAGCGCGCTCGACGATGTGCTTGACCGGGTCGCGCTGCAATCCGGAGCCCGCGGCATGCGGATGCAAACCTATTCCAAGGGAATGCGCCAGAAAGTGGCAATTGCCCTCGCCATTCTGCGGGATACACCGATCCTGTTGCTGGACGAGCCGACTTCGGGCCTAGACCCGGTGGCAATCGACGATTTCAATCGCCTTGTGCGGGATCTTGCCGACGCCGGAAGAACCATCCTTCTGGTTACCCATGACGTATATGGCGCCTGCCATGTAGCCGACCGCATCGACCTGCTGCAAAACGGCGAACTCGTGGGCACTTTTGACCGGCCGCCCGGCATTGACCGCATCGACACCGAGGCAGTCCATGAAGCTTTTGCCGGGAGGGCGGCGGCATGATGAACAGTGTTTTTTCGATCGCACGAGAAGAGTGGAGACTCTGGCTCAGATCGCGGCTGGCCTTGAGCGCATTACTGGTGTTCGCCCTGTTGCTTACTGCAACAAGTACTCTGATCGCGCTCAGGATGAGCGCCGAGCATCAGCAACGCACTGAACAGCAGGCGCTGGCGGAAGAGACCTTTCTGTCCCAGCCCGATCGCCACCCCCACCGAATGGTGCACTACGGGCATTATGTTTTTCGAGTTCCTCCGCCCCTGTCCGTGGTAGACCCCGGTGTCGACGCCGTAACCGGACAATCGATATTCCTGGAAGGCCACCGGCAGAACACCGCGATGTTCGCCGATGCCGGAGCCAGCGCCAATATTGGCAGCTTTGAAGCTCTGAACGCCGCCCTGGTTTATCAACTGTTCGTGCCCCTGCTGCTGATCGCGATCGGACATGGCCTGATAGTCCGCGAGCGTGAAGAGAATACGCTCGCGCCGCTGCTGGCCCAGAACGTGACCGGAGTCATGCTTTGCCTGGGCAAGTGGATCGCCCTGGCCGGCGTCACGCTGGTGCTGCTACTGCCGCTTTTCGTCATGACGGCGGTTGCCGTTGCGCGAGGGGAAAGCCTGCTTGCAAGCGCAGGCCTCATCGGGATCTACGCGCTGTATTCACTGGTCTGGTGCAGCCTGATCCTGCTCGTCTCGGCGCTGGTCAGGTCTCGAGGTCTTGGTCTCGGCATTCTCGCGTTGTTCTGGCTCGGCGCCGTACTTATCGTCCCGCGCTCGGCGGTAGAAACCGCCAGCTCGGTCATGCCGGCCGAAGGGAAGCTGGAGGCCGACTTGCGGATGCAGGCCGACTTGCGCGAAGTCGGAGACGGCCACTATGCCGGCGCTCCCGAATTCATGCAGCTTCAGGCGAATCTGCTGGCGCAATACGATGTCGAACGCGTGGAAGATTTGCCGGTCAACTTTCGCGGAGTCGTCGCGGAAGTGAACGAGGCCGATTTGACCGAAGTAATGAACAGATATGCCGAAGAGCGAATGGCGCTCGAAGCGCGCCAGGCCCGGTTTGCCGAGTCATTTGGCTGGCTTTCGCCGGTTGTGGCGGTTTCCGCGGGTTCGCGGGCGCTTTCGGGTACCGATCTTGCGACTCATCATCGGTTCCTGCGCGAAGCCGAAGCAGTGCGTTTTGATTTCGTGCAAGGTCTCAACCGGGTTCATGTCGAGCAACTCGACTACATCATCGACATCAATCGCAGCAACGACACCGCGTCCGAACGGCGTACTCGGATGTCGGCCGAGAACTGGAATGTACTCGACGAATTCAACTTCCAGGCCGCGCCAGCCACCGAGCGACTGACTCGCGCCACTCCCGCGTTGACCATGCTGTCCGCCTGGTTCCTGTTGCTGACGGCGGGAGGCATTTTCGTTTCCCGAAGGATCCGGCCATGACCGGCTTGCTCCGGGAAATCCGCTTTCTCTCCCGTGACAGTGCTGCATTGCTTTGGCTGGGAATCGCGGTTTTCATCGCTGTGGTGTCGGTGTTCCTCGGCCTGCGGGAAGTTTCCTCGCAACGTACGGAACTGAACAATTTGATTGCAGCCGATTATCGGGAACGGGAAGTGGAAATGGGCCGGTATCAGGACTGGGGCGAGGTGGCCTATTACACCTTCCATCTGACTTACGCCCCGCCTTCGGATTTTGCCTTCGCCGCCCAGGGGCAGCGGGATACTTCTCCCTGGAAACACAATATCCGCGCTCTGGCCCTGGAAGGGCAGATTTACGAAACCGACGCGGAAAATCCCGATTTTGCCTTGATTGGGCGCCTTGACTTTGCTTTCGTCGCAAATCTGCTCGCCCCGCTATTGCTGATCCTCCTGTTGCACGACTTGCGCTCGGCCGAAAGCGCCGCCGGACGCTATGAATTGCTCTGCGCCACCGCGGCACGCCAGGGAAGTCCCTGGCTTGCGCGGGCGGCCTTGCGCTCTAGCGCCCTGGCGCTTTGCCTGATCGGGCCGCTCTGGGCCGGCGGATTGCTTGCCGGAACCGACGCTGCTTCCCTGGCCCTGGCGAGCCTGGTCGTAGTCTCGCATATCGGGTTCTGGTGGGCAGTTTGCGCCCTGATGGAGCGCTTTGGCTGGAGCAGCCCGGTTAACCTGACCGCGCTGGTCGGCGCCTGGCTGGCGTTCGCCGTGATCGTTCCGGCGGCAATCAAGGTTTCGGTCGAGTCAATTGTGCCATTGCCGGATGGCGGCGAAATTCTGTTTACCCAAAGAGAGGCGGTTAACGACGCCTGGGACCTGCCCAAAGACGCAACGATGGAACCGTTCATCGCGCGTCACCCGGAATGGGCGGATTACACGGAAGTCGGTCAGCCTTTCGAGTGGAAGTGGTATTACGCCTTTCAACAAGTGGGCGACCAGACCGTCGAACCATTGTCGCTTGCCTTTCGCGAAGGCCGCATCCGCAGGGACAGATTTGCCGGTTCGCTTGCCTGGCTATCGCCGCCTGCGCTGGCCGAACGCGCTTTGCAGGCTCTGGCCGGCACCGATGTGGCGGCGACCCTGGCCTATGAACAGCAAGTGCGCGAGTTCCACACGGCACTGAGGAAATACTACTATCCTCGTCTGTTTCGCGATGAGCCTGTTTCCAACGCCAGTCTCGAACAGCGACCGCAATTCCGCGGAACCAGCGAATGATCCGCGGGCAGTTGCCGCGCTAAGCAGGTTCATGAGACCGTAGGGGCGAGGCATGCCTCGCCCCTACATGTTGAAGGCGCACATGCGCTTGCCTTGAACGGCCGTTCCGTGTACATTCCCGGACCGATTTCGGCGACCTTCAGATGAGCGAATTGGCCCCTTTTTTCTTTTACGCCGCCGCCGTGCTGGCGCTGGTCGGCATCATGCTCGGTCTGTCGTATTTTCTCGGGCAAAGCGCCTCCCGCAAGTACACCGATACGCCTTTCGAGTCGGGCATCGTTTCCGTTGGTTCGGCGCAATTCCGCACCGCGGTGCATTTCTATCTGCCGGCCATCCTGTTCATCATTTTCGATCTCGAAGTCGTATTCCTTTTCGTCTGGGCGGTATCCGTGCGCGAAACCGGCTGGACGGGCTTCATTGAGATCGTTGTTTTCATCGTCATTCTGCTCGCGGCGCTGTTCTATCTCTGGCGCGTCGGCGCGCTCGACTGGCGCACCGGCATCCAGCGGCGCGAACTGCGTGAATTGCGCGGTGCGGGCGGTGTAACCAACAAGAAGGAATTCCAATTGTGAGCTGGCAATTGCAGAAGGCTTCCGAGGCTTCATCGGGTCAGCCCGGCGGCGCGAGCGTCGACGAATTCCTGCGCCGCAACGTGGTTATGGCCAGTCTCGAGGACATGATCGCCTGGGGCCGCAAGAACTCAATCTGGCCATTCAATTTCGGTCTTTCCTGCTGTTACGTGGAAATGGCTACCGCCTTGACCGCCCGCCACGACATGGCGCGTTTCGGCTCTGAGGTCATTCGCGGCACCCCCCGGCAGGCGGACATGATCGTCATCGCCGGCACCGTGTTCCGCAAGATGGCGCCGGTGGTGCGGTTGCTATACGACCAGATGCTCGAACCCAAGTGGGTGATCAGCATGGGTTCCTGCGCCAATTCCGGCGGCATGTACGACATTTATTCGGTAGTGCAGGGAGTGGACAAGTTTCTGCCCGTGGACGTTTACGTTTCCGGCTGCCCGCCGCGTCCCGAGGCCTTGCTTCAGGGTTTGATCCTGTTGCAGGAACAGGTCGGCAAGCAACGCCGGCCGCTGAGCTGGGTCATCAACGACCAGGGCATCATCCAGAAAAAACCGAGGACAGTGCAGCGCGAGTTCCGCCATGACGAGCGGATCGCCGCAACCGAATTGCGCTCTCCGGACCGCGTCTGAGACCCAGGTCGCATAAAGGGAAAGAACCGGATCATCAATCGACATGCAAGTCGCGACAGCCACCAGCCAAAGCTCGGCAACCAGCTTGATTCCCGCTGAGTTGCAGGCGAAATTCGCCGGCCGCATGCTGGCGGAGCAATTCACCTGTGACGGCATTCCCACGGTCTGGGTGGACCGCGGCGATGTGGTGGAATTCCTGCGCGAACTGCGTGACGGGGGTGGTTCTGCCGGGCCGCGTTTCGAGATGCTGTTCGATCTGACCGCCATCGACGAGCGCATGCGCACGCATCGCGAATCGCAGCCGCCGAGCGAATTCACCGTCGTCTACCACCTGATGTCCTTCTCGGGCAATTGCGACTTCCGCGTCAAGGTGCCGCTGATGGACGCGGACCTGAACATTCCGACCGTAACCGGACTGTGGCCCGCCGCGAACTGGTACGAGCGCGAAGCCTGGGACATGTTCTCGATCAATTTCGAAGGTCATCCGAACTTGTACCGGCTGATTTTGCCGCCGACCTGGGAAGGCCATCCCCTGCGCAAGGAACATCCGGCCCGGGCGACGGAAATGGATCCGTACTCGCTCGACGACGACCAGGCGGGTTACGAACAGGACGCGCTGCTGTTCAATCCCGAACAATGGGGCATGAAACGGAAGTCCGAAGACTCGGAATTCATGTTTCTCAATCTCGGCCCGAATCACCCGAGCGTTCACGGCGCCTTCCGCATCGCGCTGCAACTCGACGGCGAGATTCTGATCGATGCGGTGCCGGATATCGGCTACCACCACCGCGGCGCGGAAAAAATGGCCGAACGCCAGTCCTGGCACACCTTCATTCCCTATACCGACCGCATTGATTACCTCGGCGGGGTGATGAACAACCTGCCGTATGTCATGGCGGTGGAGAAGATGGCCGGCATCGAAGTGCCGGAGCGCGCCAAGGTCATCCGCATCATGCTGGCGGAAATGTTCCGCATCTGCAGCCATTTGCTGTTCTATGGCACTTTCGCCCAGGACGTGGGCCAGCTTTCGCCGATCTTCTACATGTTCGTCGAGCGCGAGCGCATCTTCAATATCATCGAGTCGATTTGCGGCGCGCGCATGCATCCGGGCTGGTTCCGCATCGGCGGCGTCGCCCAGGACCTGCCCGAAGGCTGGGACATGCGCGTGCGCGAACTGCTCGAATTCATGCCGCCGCGGCTCGACGAGTACGACAGCATGGTGCTCAATAACGGCATTCTCAAGCGGCGCACCCAGGGCGTCGGCGTTTACGACACACAGGCAGCCTTCGACTGGGGCGTCACCGGCGCCGGATTGCGCGCTACCGGCCTGGAATGGGATTTCCGCAAACAGCGGCCCTATGCCGGCTACGACAATTTCGAATTCGACGTACCCATCGCCGTCAACGGCGACTGTTACGACCGTTGCGCGGTGCGGGTCGAGGAAATGCGCCAGAGTCTGCGCATCATCAAGCAATGTCTGGACAACATGCCGGGCGGTCATTACAAGGCCGACCATCCGCTGACCACGCCGCCGCGCAAGGAAGAAACCCTGCGCGATATCGAAACCCTGATCAACCACTTCCTCAGCGTAAGCTGGGGGCCGGTGATTCCGCCGGACGAAGTCACCGTTTCGATCGAAGCGACCAAGGGCATCAACAGTTACTACCTGGTCAGCGACGGCAGCGGCGGTTCTTATCGCACGCGAATCCGCACGCCGTCCTTCGCCCATTTGCAGATGATTCCGGCGATCAGCAACGGCTTCATGGTGGCGGACCTGATCGCGATCATCGCGAGCATCGATTTCGTCATGGCGGATGTGGACCGGTAGGGACGGAACGGAACCGATGAGCACAATGAGTGGACAAGTGATCGCCTCGACAGCCTTGCCGTCGGATTACCTCAGCGACGAGGAAATCGCCGAGATCGAACACGAGCGCACGCTGTATCCCGATACCCGCGCCGTGGGACTGGAAGCATTGAAGATCGTGCAAAAGCAGCGCGGCTGGGTTTCCGACGAATCCCTGCTCGCCGTGGCCGAATATCTCGGCCTTCCTGTAGCGGAACTCGAAGGCGTGGCGACGTTTTTCAATCTGATCTACCGCCGGCCGGTAGGGAAAAACGTGATCCTGTATTGCAACAGCGTCAGTTGCTGGATCATGGGCTGCGATCAGGTCAGGGAAAAGGTTTCGGAGGAACTCGGCATCGAATTCGGCGAGACCAGCGAAGACGGCGAATTTACCTTGATTCCCGTTCCTTGCCTCGGTGACTGTGACCGGGCGCCGGTAATGATGGTGGGGCCGGATCTGCATCGCAATCTCGACCGGCAAGACCTGGGTGAACTCTTCTCGCGTTACCGGAACAATCAGGATTGATCGTGGTTACGAACCCCTTGACCAGGAACATCGATTTCTCGCGGCAGCCGCTGGATCTGGCGGCCTACGAAAAGAGCGGCGGGTATCTCGGCCTGCACGCGATCGCTCGCGGCCTGGAGCCGGCGGACGTGCTCGACCGGGTCAAGGAATCGGGTCTGAAAGGCCGCGGCGGCGCCGGCTTCCCGACCGGGCTGAAATGGAGTTTCGTGCCCATGGGAGAGGGAGCCCCGCAACAGAAATATTTCGTCGTAAACGCAGACGAAATGGAGCCGGGCACCTTCAAGGATCGCTTGCTGATGGAAGGCGATCCGCATCTGCTCATCGACGGCATGATCATCGCTTCCTATGCCATCCAGGCAAGCAAGGCGTATATATTCCTGCGCGGAGAATATACCGATTCTGAGCGCATATTGCGCAAGGCGCTGGCTGAGGCTTACGAGCGCGGCTATCTGGGGAAAAATATCCTCGACACCGGCTTCGACCTCGACATCATCATGCATACCAGCGCCGGACGATATATTTGCGGCGAAGAAACCGCGCTGCTGAACGCGCTCGAAGGCAAGCGCGCCAACCCGCGCGCCAAGCCTCCTTTCCCCCAGGTCAGCGGACTTTGGGGCAAGCCGACCATCGTCAACAACGTGGAAACCATCTGCAATCTGCCCGGCATCCTCGCCTGGGGCATCGACTGGTATCGCAGCCTGACGAAAGGCAACGATCATGGCACCAAGCTGTTCGGCATCAGCGGCAAGGCGCGCACGCCCGGCTGCTGGGAACTGCCCCTGGGCACACCGATCCGCGAATTGCTGGAAGTCTACGGCGGCGGCATGCGCGACGGCCTGCAACTGAAGGGGTTTCTGCCCGGCGGCGGTTCGACGGATTTCATGCTGCCGGAGCATCTCGACCTGAATCTCGACTACGACGATATCGCCGGCGCCGGCAGCAGGCTCGCCACCGGCACCCTGATTCTGCTGGACGACAAGACTTGCCCGGTGGGAATGATCGGCAATCTGATGACGTTCTTCTCGCATGAGTCATGCGGCTATTGCACACCGTGCCGGGACGGACTGCCCTGGGTTGACGAAATATTCCGGGAATTCGAGCGCGGCAACGGTACTCACAAGGACCTGGCAATTCTCGAAGAACACGTGGACTACATGGGTCCCGGCAAGACCTTTTGCGCGCTCGCGCCCGGCGCCACCGCGCCACTGGGCAGCGGTCTGCGCTATTTTCGCGAGGATTTCGAGCGGCACATAACGGAGCAACGTTGCCCTTACAAGCACTGACAACAAATGACTGACAACGCGAAAGTGCAAATCACGATAGACGGCGTCACCTACGAGGTGAACGCCGGCAGCAACCTGTTGCAGGAATGCCTGTCGCTGGGCCTGGACCTGCCGTATTTCTGCTGGCACCCGTGCATGGGCTCGGTCGGCGCCTGCCGCCAGTGTGCGGTCAAGCAATATCGCAACGACGAAGACAACGCGGGCATCATGACCATGGCCTGTATGACCCCGGTGCAGCCCGGCGCGAGAATTTCCATCGAAGACCCGCAGGCGAAGGCTTTCCGGGCCGGAGTCATCGAAAGCCTGATGATCAGCCATCCCCACGATTGCCCGGTTTGCGAGGAAGGCGGCGAATGCCACTTGCAGGACATGACGCTGATGTCGGGCCACAACTATCGCCGCTACGACAAGAAGAAGGTAACGCACCGCAACCAGTATCTCGGCCCCTTCATCAATCACGAGATGAATCGTTGCATCACCTGCTATCGCTGCGTGCGCTTCTATAACGAATACGCGGGCGGGGAAGACCTCTCGGCCCAGGCCTCGCATCATTTCACCTATTTCGGACGACATCGGGAAGGCACGCTGGAAAGCGAGTTCAGCGGCAACCTGGTCGAGGTTTGTCCTACCGGGGTCTTTACCGACAAGGTTTTCAGCGAGAGCTACACGCGCAAATGGGATCTGCAGACCGCGCCTTCGGTTTGCGCCGGCTGCGGCGTGGGCTGCAACATCGCCCCCGGCGAGCGTTACGGGGAATTGCGTCGCGTCGTCAATCGCTACCACGATGAGTTGAACGGCTATTTCATCTGCGACCGCGGCCGCTTCGGCACGGGCTACGTGAACGATGCCGAACGCCTCAAGACCCCGCTGGACGGTGCGGGCAACGAACTCGATGCGGACGCGGCCGGGCAGCAGTTGCGCGAGATCGCCGGAAGCGCCGGCGGCACTATAGGCAGCGCCCGCGGCACTATAGGCATAGGCTCGCCCCGGGCCGGAAACGAAGCCAACTTCGCCTTGCGCAAGCTGGTCGGAGAAGAGAATTTTCATACCGGCTATTCCGACTCCGAACACGCCTGCATGCAACTGATCGCCGAGGCGGCGGGCGACCCGCAATTCCACAATCCATCCATCCGTGAAATCGAGCAGGCCGACGCCGTGCTCGTGCTCGGCGAGGACGTTACCAATACCGCGCCGCGGATCGCGCTGGCCCTGCGCCAGTCGGTGCGCAACAAGGCGCTGGAATTGGCCGACGGCGCCAATATCCCGCGCTGGCAGGACGCCGCGGTGCGCGAACTCGCCCAGCAGGAACGCAGCCCGCTTTGCATACTCTCCAGTGGCGCCACCAGATTGGACGATGTGGCTTCGGATCGCGTAATCGACACACCTTCGGCGCTCGCGCGGAACGCTTTCGAGTTGGCCCACCGGATCGATTCCGATGCGCCTTCGGCCGAGGGCGGGTCCTCCGCCGAAGACGACATCGACCCGCTCGCGCGAATCGCCGATCACTTGCTTGCCGCCAGCAGGCCGCTGATCGTTGCCGGGGCAAGCAGCGGCGATGTCGATCTGATCAAGGCGGCGATCAATATCGCCGGCGCGCTGCGGAAGCGCCGCGGGAACGGCGCTTCCGCGCCGGTGGATCTCTGCCTGCTGACGACGGAAGTCAACAGCATGGGCCTGCACCTGATGACCCGGCCGAAGAACAGCCTCGGCGAAGCCTTGCGCAAATTGAGCGCAGGCGAGGCGGCCAATGTCATCGTGCTGGAAAACGACCTGTACCGCCGCGCGCCTCATGCCCAGGTCGATGCGGCCCTGGCCGCGGCGAAAGCAAGCGTAGCGCTCGATTTGCTGCCCAATCGCACCACGGCGAAAGCAGACCTGGTGCTACCGGTTACCGCTTTCTCCGAACAGCAAACGAGTTATGTGAATTACGAGGGCAGGGCGCAACTCGCATACCAGGTGCATCGCAACCACAGCGCGGCGCGACCGGCCTGGCAGTGGACCGGCGACTTCGAACATTTTCGCCAGGCGCTGCTCGAAGGCGCGGATTCGATTCCCGTGTTCGCGAAACTGAGGGATGTGCTGCCGGATACTTCGAGCCTGCCCGGCGGCATCAAGGTGCCGCGCCAGTCCGAACGCTATAGCGGCAGGACGGCGATGAAGGCAAACCTGAACGTGCACGAGCCGAAGCAGGCCCAGGACCCAGAGTCCGCACTGGCGTTTTCGATGGAAGGCGTCCCACCCCTGCGCGATGCGACGATTCTTGCCTCGACCTGGGCGCCGCAATGGAACTCCAACCAGAGCATCAGCAAGTTTCAGGACGAGATCAACGGTCCATTGCGGCAAGGACATGGCGGCACATTGCTGCTGGAGAAAAGAACGGAGAGCGGCGGCTTTTTCCCGCCGCCGGTGAACGGAGACGGCGCAGGTCTCGAATTGCTGCCCGCGCACCAGATTTTCGGCAGTGAGGAACTGAGTTCCCGCAGCGAGGCGATTCGCAAGCGCATGACCGGCGCCTTTGTCGCGGTCGCGCCAGCGGACGCCGTGAAGCATGGTCTGAAACAGGGCCAGGGCGTGCGGCTGAGCGTTGCCGGCGACGCCGGCGGCGTCAGCGTGACGGCGCTGACCTGCATTCGCACGCAAACGAGTCCCGGCGCCGTGGCCTTGCACGTCGGCGACCGCGAAATCGATTTTCATGGTCTCGGCGCGCGAGTCGAGTTGACGCCCGCGGAAACCCCGCATGGCCGGGGCCTCGGCGAATTGATCGTGTCCGACCTGGCGCGGGAGCAGGGCGATGTTTAGCTTTGCGGTCGGTTCAGCCTTGAGCATCGCCAGCATCCTGCTGGTGGTGGTCGCGCTCGCCGCCATGCTGATCTGGGTCGAGCGGCGGCTGCTTGGTTTCTGGCAGGAACGCCTCGGCCCGAACCGTGTGGGCTGGTTCGGCATATTGCAGGTCGTCGCCGACATGATAAAGATCTTTACCAAGGAAGACTGGGTGCCGCCGTTCGCAGACAAATTCACCTTCGTGCTGGCGCCGGCGATCATCATGATCGTCGTATTGATGAGTTTCGCGGTGATCCCGTTCACGCCCGAAGTCGGTGTGATCGATTCCAACGTCGGCGTGCTGTTCGTGCTGGCAATGGCTTCTCTCGGGGCCTACAGCGTCATGCTCGGCGGCCTGTCGTCGAACAACAAGTACGCCTTGCTCGGCAGCTTGCGCGCGGCGGCGCAGATGGTCAGCTACGAAGTCTTCATGGGTATTTCCCTGCTCGGCGTGGTCGTGTTGTCGGGCAGCTTCAATCTTCGCGAAATCGTCGAAACCCAGGCCGACGGTTGGTACATCCTTCCGCAATGCATCGGCTTTCTCATATTCCTGATCGCCGGAGTCGCCGAGAGCCACCGGCTGCCGTTCGACATTCCAGAAGCCGAGCAGGAAATCTGCGCCGGCTATCACACCGAGTATTCCGGCATGAAATTCGGCATGTTCTTCGTCGGCGAATATCTTGGCCTGGTGCTGATTTCCTCGCTGATCACCGTGCTGTTCTTCGGCGGCTGGCTGGGGCCGGCCTTTCTGCCGCCGATCGTCTGGTTCTCGCTCAAGGCCGGGGTTTTCATCGCGTTTTTCATATTGATGCGCGCGGCGCTGCCACGGCCGCGTTATGACCAGCTCATGAGCTACGGCTGGCTGTTTCTGCTGCCGCTGTCACTGGTGAATCTGCTGATTACCGGCGCGGTGGTCCTGGGCACGATGTAGGGGCGGGGAGAAATCATGTTCAAATTGATAAAAGACACGTTGCTCAGCCAGGCGGTCACCTTGTGGGGCGTGTTCCGCAAGTTGTTCGTCAAGGCGGACACCGTGCAATACCCCGACGAACCGCCCTACATGTTTCCCCGCTGGCGTGGCCGCATCATTCTCAGCCGCGACCCGGACGGCGAGGAACGCTGTGTGGCCTGCAATCTGTGCGCGGTGGCCTGTCCGGTCGATTGCATCGCCTTGCAGAAGACGGAGACCGAAGACGGTCGCTGGTACCCGGAGTTCTTCCGCATCAACTTCTCCCGTTGCATCATGTGCGGATTCTGCGAGGAGGCCTGCCCCACCAATGCCATACAACTGACGCCGGATTTCGAAATGGCCGAATACGAACGCCAGGACATGGTCTGGGAGAAGGAAGACCTGCTGATCGACGGCGTCGGCAAGTATCACGACTACAATTTCTATCGCGTGGCGGGCAAGCAGGTGGCCGGCAAGGACAAGGGCGAAGCGCTCAACGAGGCGCAGCCCGTGGACGTCAGGAGCCTGCTGCCATGATGCTGCTGTTTTATCTCGCCGCTGTCGTCGCCGTCATCGCCACCGTCTGCGTCATCGTGCAGACCAATATCGTGCATGCCCTGATTTACCTGATTCTCTCGCTGCTCGCGGTGGCGGTGATCTTCTACACGCTCGGGGCCCCGCTGGCGGCCATGCTCGAGGCCATCGTCTATGCCGGCGCCATCATGGTGCTGTTCCTGTTCGTGATCATGATGCTCAACCTCGGCCAGAACACGCGGGAACAGGAGCGGGCCTGGCTGGCCGGCCGCGGCTGGATTCTGCCGGCGTTGCTCGCGGCCGTGCTGCTTGCACAACTGCTGTACGTCCTGAGCGGGGTCGAGGGCATGTCGGCGCCGGAACAGGTCGGCGTCATGGCGGTCGGCGCGCGGCTGTTCGGGCCTTATGTGCTAGCCGTGGAACTAGCCTCGATACTGTTGCTGGCGGGGCTTATCTCCGCTTATCACCTGGCGCGGAAACCCGGGGCGGAAGACGAATGATGGGAGCGATTCCGGTCGAGCACGGTTTGATCCTGGCGGGAATCCTGTTCTCGCTGGGTCTGATCGGCGTGCTCACCCGGCGCAATATCGTGTTCGTGCTGATGTCGCTGGAAGTCATGCTCAACGCCTGCGGGCTGGCGTTCATCGTCGCCGGTTCGCGCTGGGAGCAGGCGGACGGGCAGATCATGTTCGTGCTGATTCTGACTTTGGCCGCGGCGGAAGTCGCCGTCGGCCTGGGCCTGATCATCCAGATGTACCGGCGCTTCCAGACCGTCGACATCAATGTGCTCAGTGAATTGAAAGGATAAGGACCAGTGCTTGATCTGATCTGGCTGTTGCCGACGTTTCCATTGCTGGGTTTTCTGATCCTGGCGCTTGCCGAGGGCAAACTGGCCAAGGGCCCCGCCGGCTGGATCGGCGCCGGCAGCATCGGCCTGTCCTTTGCCGTCGCGGCGCTGGTGGCGGTCAGTTTCCTGCAGTCGGGCCTGGAAAGCCACACCGTGCCGATCTGGACGTGGATGTCCGTGGCCGGCTTCGACCCCGGCATCAACCTGTATCTCGATGGATTGTCGCTGGTGATGATCCTCGTCATTACCGGAGTGGGCTTCCTGATCCACGTTTATTCCACCGGCTATATGGCGGACGACCCCGATTTCAGCCGCTTCTTCTGCTACATGAACCTGTTCGTCTTCGCCATGTTGCTGCTGGTGCTGGGCGACAATCTGCTCTTGCTGTACCTGGGCTGGGAAGGCGTCGGTCTGTGCAGTTATCTGCTGATCGGGTTCTGGTATGACGACCCATACAATGGCTACGCGGCGCGCAAGGCTTTCGTCGTCACCCGCGTGGGCGATACCGCCATGGCAATCGGCCTGTTCCTGCTGTTCGCCCAACTCGGCACCCTGAATATCCAAGACATGCTGCACGCGGCCGAGGCGGAATGGGCGGTCGGCTCAGCCTTGCCGGCGATCACCGCGCTGTTGCTGCTCGGCGGCGCGGTCGGCAAGTCCGCCCAGTTACCCCTGCAGACTTGGCTGCCCGACGCCATGGCGGGCCCGACGCCGATCAGCGCCCTGATTCACGCCGCCACCATGGTCACTGCAGGCGTTTACCTGATCGCCCGCACGCACACCCTGTTCGAGCTGGCGCCCAATGTGCAGTTGCTGGTTGCCTGGGTCGGACTGATTACCTTGCTCATGGCCGGATTCACCGCCATGACCCAGAACGACATCAAGCGCATCCTCGCTTATTCAACGGTTTCTCAGATCGGTTACATGTTCCTGGGCCTCGGCGTCGGCGCCTGGTCCGGCGCGATTTTCCACCTGATGACTCACGCCTTCTTCAAGGCGTTGCTGTTCCTGGGCGCCGGCGCGGTCATTCTCAGCCTGCATCACGAGCAGGACATCTTTCGCATGGGGGCGAAACGCAAACAGCTTCCGGTCGGGTTCCTGTGCTTTCTCATCGGCGGACTCGCGCTGACGGCGTTTCCCTATACTTCCGGCTATTTCAGCAAGGACGAAATCCTGATCGCCGCGCTCGAAGTCGAAGGGCAGGGGCTCTGGCTGTGGCTCGGCGGCGTCATCGGAGCCTTCTTTACCGGCATCTACACTTTTCGCCTGTTCTTCGTGGTCTTTTTCGGCGAGAGCAGGGGGCATCACGACGCCAAGGAAGTGAAGGGTCTCAACATTGCCTTGCCGTTGTTCATATTGATGGCGCTGTCGCTGTTCGGCGGCTGGATTCCGGTGCCGCTCGACGCAGTCTTCAGTCATGGGGCCGAGCATGAAGAGCATCACATCAGCGCCTTCATGCATGGCGTCATGATCGCGCTGCCTTTGTTCGGCATAGCAATCAGTTATCTGTTTTACGGTTCAGGCATCCTTTCCGCGGAGAAACTCATGTCCTTGCCAGGTTCCCGCGCCTTGCACCGGTTCTGGAACAGTGGCTGGGGCATGGACCGACTGTACGACTTCCTGTTCGTCAATCCGTTTCTGTATCTGGCGCGGGTCAATGCGAAAGATATTATCGATGCCTTTTATGACATGCTGGCGGCATTGAGTCGGGCGGGTCATCTGCTGATCGTGCGCACCCAGACCGGTTATCTGCGCTGGTACGTGTTGTCGATGGCCGCCGGCCTCGTGGCCCTGATCGCGGTTGGAGTTCTGCTGTGATCCTGACGCTGCTCATCGCTCTCTTGTTCATCGGCGGTCTGCTGGCCTGGTTCAGCGAGCGCATCAATCCCGCCTTGCCGCGCTGGATCGCCCTAGCGGTGCTGGCAATTGAATTGCTGTTGATGTTGAGCCTGCTCAGCGCCACCCCGGAAAACGGCTGGCTGGCCGCATACAATCACGCCTGGCTGCCGCGTTTCGGCATTTCCCTGCAATTCGCGGTCGACGGGTTTTCCCTGTTGCTGCTTCTGCTGACGGCTTTTCTCGGCATAGTCGCGGTCGGTTCGGCCTGGTCGGAAATCACGGAACGCGCGGGATTCTTCTATTTCAACCTGCTCTGGACCCTGGCGGGAGTGGTCGGAATATTCACCGCGCTGGATCTGTTCCTGTTCTTCTTTTTCTGGGAAGTGATGCTGATCCCGATGTATTTCATCATCGCGATCTGGGGGCATGAGAATAAATTCTACGCGGCCAAGAAGTTCTTCATATTCACCCAGGTGAGCGGCCTGATCATGCTCGTCTCGATCGTGGTGCTGGCCTGGTTCCACTATCTGCAATTCGGCTTTTTCAGTTTCGCGTACCAGGACCTGCTCAACGTGGGTATGAACCGAAGCATGGAAATGTGGGTCATGCTCGGTTTCTTCATCGGCTTCGCCACTAAACTTCCCAGCGTGCCGTTCCACAACTGGTTGCCCGACGCCCACAGCCAGGCGCCAAGCGCCGGCAGCATCATTCTCGCTGGCGTATTGCTCAAGACCGGCGCCTACGGGCTGGTGCGCTTCGCCGTGCCCCTGTTCCCGAACGCCGCCGCCGAATTCGCGCCCTTCGCCATGACTTTGGCCGCCATCAGTATCCTGTATTGCGCCAAGGTGGCGTTCGCCCAGTCGGACATCAAGCGGCTGATCGCCTACACCAGCGTCAGTCACATGGGTTTCGTTACCCTGGGCGTATACGCCTGGAACGAATTGGCCCTGCAAGGCGCGGTGATGACGATGCTTGCCCACGGACTCAGCTCGGCCGCCTTGTTCATGCTCGCCGGCGCCCTGCAACATCGCATCCATACCCGCAACATGCATGAAATGGGTGGATTCTGGGGCCGCGTACCGCGCATGTCGGCGGTGGCGCTGTTCTTTTCCATCGCCGCACTGGGCATGCCGGGCCTGGGCAATTTCATCGGTGAGTTTCTCGCCTTGCTGGGCGCTTTCCAGGCTAACCAGGTGCTTACGATCATCTCCGCCTTCGGCCTGATATTTGCCTCGGTCTACTCGCTTTGGGTGATCCAGAAGATCTTCCATGGCAAGTATTCGGACAACGCATTCGATGGCAGCCGCCTGCTCGATCTCGACAATCGGGAAATGGCCTTTTACGCCGCCATGATGGCGGGCCTGGTCTGGATGGGAGTGTATCCGCAATCCTTCCTCGATCTTTCCGCGCCGACCTTGCAGGCGCTGCTGGAAAGCCAGGCCGGCGCCGCGGCAGTCGGAGCATTGCAGCCATGACGCCACTGGATTACGCCGGCTACACGATGAGCGCGGGGGACCTGATTCCCCTGTTGCCCTTGCTTGCCGTTACCGCGACATCGATCTGGGTCATGATGGCGATCGGCGTGAAACGAAATTATCCATTTGTCCTCGGCTCGACGGTCGCGGGTCTGCTGCTCGCCGCACTGCTCGCCATGCGCCTGTTAACCGGTCCCGCGCCGGAAGCGGCGCCATTACTGACGATGGACGCCTACGCCCAGTTCTTTACCGTGCTGATCTGCGCCGCGGCAGTTGGCGTAAGCCTGCTCAGTCACAACTACTGGACCGAATTCGATGACCAGCGTGAGGAATTCTTCCTGTTGCTGTCATTGGCCACTCTCGGGGCTATAGTGCTCGCCGGAGCCAACCATTTCGCGAGCCTGTTGCTGGGGCTGGAAACCTTGAGCATGTCGCTGTACGGCATGTTGGCCTATCCCGTGCACAGCAAGCGCAAGGCAAACAGTCACGCGCTCGAGTCGGCGGTGAAGTATCTGATCCTGTCCGCGGTTTCCACGGCGATGATCCTGTTCGGCGTGGCCTTGATCTATGCCGAGACCGGCAGTCTCGCTTTTGCCGGACTGGGCGGGCTGCCTGCGGGGCCGGGAGTCGGATTTTCCGTAGTCGCGCTGTTACTGGTCTCGGCCGGCGTGGCTTTCAAGTTGTCCCTGTTTCCGTTTCACATCTGGACGCCCGATGTTTATGAAGGCGCGCCGGCGCCGGCGACCGCCTATCTGGCGACGATCGGCAAGATCGTCGTTTTCATCGTCTTGCTGCGCGTTGTGGTGGAAACCAGAAGCCTCGGCATCGCCCCGGTGGTGATCGTATTTTCATTGTTGGCGCTGCTTTCCATCATCGCCGGCAACCTGCTCGCCTTGTTGCAGGATAATATAAAGCGAATACTTGCCTATTCCTCGATAGCCCACATGGGTTACCTGCTGATCGCGATCATTGCCGCCTTTTACGCGGAAGGGCCGATCAGCATCGAAGCGGTGAGCTTTTATCTTTTCGCGTATGTAGTCATGACCCTTGGTGCATTCGGCGTCGTCTCACTGCTGTCCTCGGATGCCCTGGAAAGAGACGGCATCAGCGACTATCAGGGCCTGTTCTGGCGGCGCCCCTGGCTGGCGGCCGCGTTTACCGGCATGTTGCTCTCGCTGGCGGGCATCCCCCTCACCGCGGGCTTCATCGGCAAGTTCTATCTGGTGCTGGCGGGAGTGGAATCGGGCTTGTGGCTGCTGCTCGCCGCCCTGGTCGTCGGCAGTGGTATCGGACTGTATTACTACTTGCGCATCGTCTATCGCATGTTGCTGCCGGAACCGGCGGACGCGCCGGAATTGCGTCAGGGAAACGCCGCTTTCGCGATAGTGCTCGTCCTGTTCGCGCTGCTGGTTCTGTTCGGCGTATACCCGGCCTCGCTGATGAGTCTGATTCAGGGCATAGCGCTCTGATTTCCCTGCCTGGGCTCGGCTTTCCCATTTTGTCCGCGATTGGATAGCGGCTATCATCATTGCAATGTGGAGCGGAATGCGTGAAGCAGATTGAAAAGGTCGCGGTGGTCGGGGGCGGCAGCTTCGGCACGGTCATCGCCAATATAACCGCCAGGAACGGATGCGACGTCAGTTTCTGGATGCGCAGCGACGAACTCGCCTGGGACGTGAACAACCGGCGCGAGAATCCGCAATACCTGCCGGGTTACGAAATCAGTTCCCGGGTTTTGGCTTCGGACGACATGCCGGCGGCGGTTGCCGCCGCCGAATTGATATTCGTGGCGGTGCCCAGTACGAGTTTCCGCGCCGTCGTGCGCGAAATGGTTTCCCACATAACGCCGCACGCCATGGTCGTCAGCGGCACCAAGGGCATCGAGCCGGAGACTTTCCTGCTCATGAGCCAGGTGCTGCGGCAGGAAGCTCCCCTGGCGCGAGTCGGCGTACTCAGCGGCCCGAATCTGGCCCGGGAGATCGCCGCTGGACACTTGACGGGCACGGTAATCGCCAGCGATGACGAGAACGTGCGCGAACATGTGCGCTTGTTGCTGCGCTCGGAGTCTTTTCGGGTATACACCAACGACGACATGCTCGGCGTCGAACTCGGTGGCTCGCTGAAAAACATTTACGCCATAATTGCCGGCATCGCCGCCGCCCTGGGCATGGGTCACAATACCAACAGCATGTTGGTGACAAGGGCGCTTACGGAGATGGCCCGGTTCGGCAGCGAACTCGGCGCCGATCCCATGACTTTTCTGGGCCTTTCTGGCGTCGGTGATCTGGTGGTGACGAGTTCGACCCCACTGAGCCGAAACTATCGCATCGGATTGGCCCTCGGGCAGGGCAAGAGCATTGAAGAAGCTTCGAAGGAAGTGGGACAGGTTGCGGAAGGCGTCAACACGGTTAAACTGGTAGCCCGGAAAGCCGATGAACTCGGCGTGTACATGCCCCTGGCGAGTGGTTTGTACCGGATCATCTATGAGCAGGAATCGATCAAGAGCATATTATCCTCGCTGATGCTGAGCGAACAGGCGCTCGACGTGGAGTTCGTCGCCAGCGAGGACAAGACCCTGAGGCGTACCAATGTCTGAAAACCCGAATGAAAGTCCCTGGAAGAATCCGGCAATTTGGGGCCGGGTCATGTTTGTCGTTCTGTTTCTGCTGATTTTCGCGCTGATAGTCGGCCCCCTGGCGATCGTGCTTGGCCTCGTGCAGGCGCTGTTCACCGTTTTTACCGGGGAGGACAACCGCAATCTGCGCGATCTGGCTGCGGCGCTGGGCGAATACATACACGAGATATTGCTGTTCGCCAGTTGGAACAGGGAACAGAAGCCTTTCCCGTTCTCGGAGTTTCCGAGCTTTTCGGATGAGGAGGAATCAACGGCGGAAGCGGACGATTCCGACACGGAGTCCGTAGAGGTCGAGGACGAGGCAAAGGAGGAATCCGCTGAAGAGGCTGCGCCGGATGCGGAAGCGCCGGCGAAGAAAACCTCTCGCAGAAAGTCTCCGGGAAAAAAAGCCGCCGCGGACGAAACCGAAGATTGATTTGCAAGATATGGGGTAACAAACATGCAGGCCCGATACCTTGTACTGGCAATACCGTTGCTGCTGGCCGGCGGCGCCGGCGCCCAGCAGTCCGGCCCCGCCGATCATCCGTTATTCAGTGGTTTTCCCGATTCCGGGATCAGCGAATTTGAGACGTCCGAAGACGTCAACTACCGGGTCGTGCTCGGCAGTTTGCAAAGCACCCGCGGCCAGGTGGCGCCTGAAGCGTCGGAACGGGTTCGCGGCAATCTGACGCAGATTTTGTACGAAGTTTCGGGCGGCTTTTCCGGCCAGGACGTCTACGACTTCTTCGTCGAACAGATGCAACTGCGCGGTCACCGCGAGTTGTTCAGTTGTGCGGGACGAGCCTGCGGCAGCAGCGAATACTGGGCCAACGACATTTTCGGCAAGCGCGTGCTGTACGGTCCGGTGCGGAACCAGTACTACCTGGCCATGGGGTCGGAACCTCCGGGACAGTTCTATATCTCGGCTTACGTCATTACCCGCATCAACCGCCAACTGCTGACTTATCTGGAAATCATCGAACTCGACGGCGATGTTGCGGACCCCGCCGAGGCCGACCCGACGTTTCTGCTCGAACGATTGCTCGAAACGGGCGGGGTCATCGTGCCGGGACTGACATTCGGCGCCAATGATCGACCGGCGGCGGACTCCGGACTGGATACCGTAGTGGAATTGCTCCGGCTCGAACCGGAATTGCGTCTGGTCGTTGTCGCCCATCTGCAGGGGGAGGGCGGTCTCGAACAATTGCTTGACCGCAGCGAGCGCCGCGCCGAAGCGGTGCGGCAATTGCTGCTGGATCAGGGTATCGAGGCCGACCGGCTGTCGGCCCGCGGCCTGGGGCCGCTGGCGCCGCTGTGCGCCGCGGGAAACTGTGCTGAGCGGGTGGAACTGGTGCTGCAATCAGCCGAGCAATGACAGAAATTCGGTTCGTGTAGACACTCGCGCACGGAATGCGCCGAGCATGCAGGATGTGGTCATCACCGAATTCTGTTTCTCTACCCCACGCATCATCATGCACATGTGTTGCGCTTCCACGATTACGGCCACGCCCTTGGCGCCGGTAATCTCCTGGATGGAATTGGCGATCTGCTGGGTAAGATTTTCCTGGATTTGCAAGCGGCGAGCGAAAACGTCAACGATCCGGGCGATTTTTGACAGGCCGAGCACCTTGCCGTCGGGCACGTAAGCCACGTGGCACTTGCCGATGAATGGCAGCAGATGATGCTCGCACATGCTGTACATCTCGATATTCTTGACGATGACCATCTCATCCGTGGCGGAAGGATACAGGGCCTCGTTGACTACCTCGGCTACATTCTGGCTGTAGCCGCGCGTCAGAAACCTGAGTGCTTCCGCAGCGCGCCCTGGGGTCTTGCGCAACCCGTCGCGATCCGGGTCTTCGCCGACCGCGTTCAAAATCGCGGCGTAGGCCTTTTCCAATTCCTGCATGTCGCCGACATCTTGATCTGGCATTATCACTGTTCCACTGGTCGAAAATCAGCGCGCAATCATATCATCATGCGCCTTCAGCAATACATCAATCAGCTTGCCGGACGTATGGCGGCAGCCGGCGTCCATTGCGGCCACGGCGCCGGCAATGTCCATGACGAGGCCGTATTTCTGGTGTTCGGGGCGCTGAACCTGGATTTCCGGCAGTCTATCGAACAGCAGGATCGGGATTTCGGTCCGGATGAACTCGAAAAGTTGGAAAATCTCGCTCGGGAGCGCATCGAAAAGCGCATTCCCACCGCTTATCTGCTAGGCAAGGCCTGGTTCGCCGGACATGAATTCATCTGCGACTCCCGCGCCCTGGTTCCGCGGTCGCCGATAGCAGAATTGATCGACAGTGGTTTCGAACCGCTGCTGGTCGGCGAACCAGGCGCCGTTCTCGATCTGTGCTGCGGCGGCGGCTGTATCGGCCTTGCCTGTGCGCTGCGATTCCCTTCCTGCCGTGTCGACCTTACTGACGTATCCGAACAAGCGCTGGACCTGGCGCGGGAAAACATCCGTTTGCACGGGCTGGAAGATCGCGTTTCGGCGCTGCAATCAGACTTGTTCTGCGAACTGGATGGCAGCTACGACCTGATCCTGGCCAATCCGCCCTATGTTTCCCCGGAAGAAATAGTGCAATTGCCCGCTGAATACCGCTTTGAGCCCGCCCTCGGGCTCGATGGCGGCTCGGACGGCGTCGACATCGCGGAGAGCCTGCTCAAGCAGGCGTCAAAGCGGTTGAACCCCGGCGGCTGGCTGATCCTCGAGACTGGTTTTAGCGCCGGGGAGTTGGAGAATCGCTTTCCGCAGACGGATTTTCTGTGGCTTGCATTCGAACACGGCGGCGCCGGAGTCTGCGCGCTCAAGCGTTCGCAACTGCAACGGCTTGCAGGGAATTGCGGAAGCTCTGAATAATTCCAAGGATGGAATTATTCAGAGGAAACTTAGTGGTACAATCCGCGGATTTTCCAGCGGCTCGGTAGCTGTAGGGGCGACGCATGCGTCGCCCGCGAATCGCGCAATCCTCAAATCTGGCGCCGGCTTGGCCGACAACTACAAAATGTCCGGGAACAGCATAGGCAACTTATTCACTGTCACCAGCTTCGGCGAGAGTCACGGGCCGGCGCTGGGCTGTATCGTGGATGGCTGTCCGCCTGGAATGGAATTGAGCGAAGCGGACATGCAGCGAGACCTGGACCGGCGCAAACCCGGCCAGTCCCGCTATACCACGCAGCGCAGGGAAGACGACAAGGTGCGGATCCTGTCCGGCGTATTCGAAGGCAGAACCACGGGCACGCCAATAGGCCTGATCATCGAAAACACCGATCAGCGATCGAGGGATTACAGCAATATCAAGAACTTGTATCGCCCAGCTCACGCAGATTTTACTTATGACAGGAAGTACGGATTCAGGGATTATCGGGGCGGTGGACGCGCATCCGCACGTGAAACCACCATGCGCGTCGCCGCGGGAGCGATCGCGAAAAAGTATCTGTCGGAGCATTGTGGCGTCAGCGTACGCGGCTACTTGAGCCAGCTCGGCCCGATCGGAATCGAGAAAGTCGATTTCGACGAGATCGAGAACAATCCGTTCTTCTGCCCGGACGCCGACATGGTGGCGGCAATGGAAAAGTACATCGTGGCGCTGCGCGAGGAGGGCAATTCCATCGGCGCCCGCATTTGCGTTTGCGCCAGTGGCGTGCCGGCAGGCCTGGGCGAGCCGATATTCGATCGTCTCGATGCCGATCTGGCCAAGGCGCTGATGAGCATCAACGCGGTCAAGGGCGTGGAAATAGGCGCGGGATTCGCGTCGGTGACCCAGAAAGGCAGTGAGCATCGCGATGAAATCACTCCCGAAGGCTTTCTCGGCAACAACGCCGGCGGTATTCTGGGGGGAATTTCCTCCGGTCAGGACATCCTCGTGCAGATTGCGCTGAAGCCCACGTCGAGTATCCGGATTCCCGGCAAGACGATTACAGTGGCCGGAGAACCGGCAGAAGTAGTTACCACCGGCCGCCACGACCCTTGCGTGGGAATCCGCGCGACGCCAATCGCCGAGGCGATGACGGCGATCGTATTGATGGATCATCTGTTGCGCGACCGCGCGCAATGCGGTGACGCGCGGCGCCGGGAACCGCGGTAGAGCCGATAACGCAGAATTGGATGCAGAAATCATGAGCGGTAAAACCTTATACGACAAGATCTGGGATGCACACCTGGTCAAGCAGCGCCCGGACGGCACCGCGCTGATCTATATCGACCTGCATCTCATTCACGAGGTAACTTCGCCCCAGGCATTCGAAGGTCTGCGCCTTGCCGGCCGGAAGCCCTGGCGTACGGGCGCCAATCTGGCGACTCCGGATCACAATATCCCGACTACCGCCGAAGAGCGGAAGCGGGGCCTGTCGGGCATCAAGGATCCCGTATCCAAATTGCAGGTCGCCACGCTGGACGAGAATTGCCGGGAATTCGGCATTGTCGAGTTGGGTATGAACGACCGCCGCCAGGGAATCGTACATGTGGTCGGGCCCGAGCAAGGCGCAACGATGCCCGGTATGACCATCGTCTGCGGCGATTCGCATACTTCGACCCATGGCGCCCTGGGCGCTCTGGCCCATGGCATCGGCACCTCCGAGGTCGAGCATGTGCTCGCCACCCAATGCCTGTTACAGAAGAAAATGAAGAACATGCTCGTGCGCGTCGACGGCAAACTTGGCATCGGCGTGACCGCAAAAGATGTAGTGCTGGCCATCATCGGCCGAATCGGTACCGCGGGCGGCACAGGCCACACCATCGAATACGGGGGCGAGGTCATTCGCGATTTGAGTATCGAGGGGCGCATGACCGTCTGCAACATGACGATCGAGGCCGGCGCCCGGGCGGGCCTGATCGCCGTGGACGAGAAAACCCTGGCATACATCAAGGGCCGTCCCTTCGCGCCCGCGGGCGAGACGTGGGAGCGCGCGGTCGCCGCCTGGCGCGGTTTGATCAGTGACGACGACGCGCATTTCGACAAGACCGTGGAACTGCGCGGCGAGGATATCGAACCCCAGGTTACCTGGGGAACCTCGCCGGAAATGGTTGCGCCCGTCAATTCCGCCATTCCAAGGCCGGAAGCGGAAGCCGACGCCGCCCGGCGCGGCAATATGGAACAGGCGCTGGACTATATGGGGCTGAAGGCAGGCACGCCGATCGGCGATATCCGGCTGGACTACGTATTCATTGGCTCTTGCACCAATTCAAGGATCGAGGATTTGCGCGAAGCGGCCAGGGTCGTCGAAGGCAGGCGCATTGCCGACAACATCGAATGCGCGCTGGTCGTTCCGGGTTCAGGCCTGGTCAAGGAACAGGCCGAAGCCGAAGGACTCGACCGGGTCTTCACCGCGGCCGGCATGGAATGGCGCGAACCCGGCTGTTCCATGTGCCTGGCGATGAATGCCGATCAATTGCCGGCCGGCAAGCATTGCGCGTCGACTTCCAACCGCAATTTCGAAGGCCGCCAGGGCAGGGGTGGGCGCACCCATCTGGTCAGCCCCGCGATGGCGGCGGCGGCGGCAGTGTATGGCCGTTTCGTCGATGTGCGCGAAGTCGGGTAGGTATTCAGTCATGAAAGCATTCGTAGTCGAAGAAGGATTGGTGATGCCCCTGGACCGGGCCAATGTGGATACGGATTTCATCATTCCCAAGCAGTTTCTCAAGTCGATCCGGCGTAGCGGTTTCGGCGCAAACCTGTTTGATGAACATCGCTATCTGGATGTGGGCGAGCCGGACGCAGACAACAGCAAGCGGGAACTGAATCCGGATTTCGTGCTCAATCAGCCGCGATACCAGGGCGCTTCGATATTGCTGGCGCGCGACAATTTCGGTTGTGGCTCGAGCCGGGAACATGCGCCCTGGGCACTAGACGATTACGGTTTCCGCGCGGTAATCGCGCCTAGCTTCGCCGACATATTTTTTAATAATTGCTTCAAAAATGGGATATTACCTATTGTTTTAGATAGGAATATTGTTGACGATCTTTTCCGGGAAGCCGAGTCGACGCCCGGTTATCGACTGAGGATCGAGCTGCTCGGTCAGATCATTGTCAGGCCCGATGGTGGCGAATTGAGTTTTCAGGTAGATGAGTTCGGCAAGCATTGTCTGCTCAACGGGCTCGACGATATCGGCATAACCCTCGAAGATGAGGCGACGATTCGCGCATTCGAGCAAGGTTGGCGAGAACGATCGCCATGGTATTTCCAGACCCCCGATCCATAATCCGGAATCATACGATGAACAAGTGCAATGTGGCCGTGGTCGGCGCCACCGGCGCTGTCGGGGAATGCCTGCTGGCCATTCTCGCTGAACGCAAGTTTCCGGTGGAAAACGTCCATGCCCTGGCAAGCGAGCGCTCGGCGGGTTCCAACGTAATGTTCGGCAACAAGCCACTCGTGGTGGAAAATCTGGCGGATTTCGATTTCAGCAAGGTCGATATCGGTCTTTTTTCCGCGGGCGGCTCGATTTCGGCCGAGTTTGCCCCGAAAGCGGCCGATGCAGGCTGCGTGGTGATCGACAATACCTCGTGTTTTCGCTACGACGACGATATTCCGCTAGTGGTGACCGAGGTCAATCCCCAGAGCCTTGCCGACTTCCGCAACCGCAACATCATCGCCAATCCGAATTGTTCGACCATGCAGATGGTCGTTGCCTTGAAGCCGATCCACGATGCGGCGGGTATCCGCAGGATAAGCGTGGCCACCTATCAGGCGGTTTCCGGCGCCGGACGGGCGGCGGTCAAGGAACTGGCGCGGCAGACGGCCGAACTGCTCAACGGCCGGCCGGCGACCGCGGAAGTGTTTCCCGTCCAGATCGCCTTCAACGCCTTGCCGCATATCGATACGTTCCTCGACAACGGCTATACCCGGGAAGAAATGAAGATGAACTGGGAGACGCGCAAGATCCTGGCTGACGACTCGATCCGCGTCAGCGCCACCTGTGTGCGAATTCCCGTGTTCTACGGACATTCCGAGGCGGTGCAGATCGAGACCGAACAGCCGATTTCAGCGCCGGAAGTGCGTAATCTGCTGTTCGATGCTCCCGGAGTGACCGTGATCGACGAGCCTGAATCGAATGCCTATCCGACTCCGGTCGAACATGCCGCGACAACCGATCCCGTGTTTGTCGGCCGCATCCGGGAGGATATTTCGATGGAGAACGGTATCAATCTGTGGATAGTGGCCGACAATATCCGCAAGGGCGCTGCACTGAATACGGTGCAGATCGCTGAATTGTTGCTTGCAGAATACTTATCGTGAATACTGCCCGTAATGTCGCGGGCTGCATCGGAGCTTATCCGGAGCGGCGAAGCGCCGCGGAACGCCACTGGATCGGGCGTTGCGGAAAATGAAAAGATCTTTATACAGTTTTCTTTCGAGCCTGGCGCTGGCCGTTACGGCAAATTTCGCCTTCGCCGTCGGTCTTGGCGTGTTGCAGGTGGAATCGCAACCCGGCGAGCCGTTGCAGGCGCGGATCTCCTTGCTGGACCTGGGCGACGTACAGCCAACCGAGTTACAGGTGGCGCTTGCTTCGGTGGCTGATTACCGGCAGTTGAACGCGGACAGCTACGAATTGCTTTCCGCTCTTCAGTTGCAAATGCAAATCGAATCCGGCGCGGGTGGCTCGTGGCTGGCGCTTACCACCGAACAGCCGATTCCCGAATCGAGATACACGGTAATTCTCGATACTTCCTGGCCCGGAGGGCGCATTCTCAGCCAACACTTGCTGGCGGTCGGCGACGCGCCTCCTCCTGAACTGGTTTCCGCAACGCCGGCAAGCGAACCGGCTTTAGCGGCGGGCGGCGAACTTGCCGGGGCGGGCCGGCAAAGCATACGCACCGTCTCCGGTGACAGTCTCTGGCGAATCGCCGAAAGCCTGGCGGGAGAAAACCCGGTAAATCTCAACCAGACCATGCTCGCCCTGCACCGGCTCAATCCCGAAGCTTTCATCGACGGCGACATTGACCGACTGCGCGCGGATGTCGAACTGCGCATGCCGAATCTGGCCGAGTTGGGCGCACTGGAGCCGGGCGCGACGCAGGACGAGACGGCTCGGCAGCAGGATGCGGGCAGTGTCCAGCCCGAACCGCTCGCGGCGCCGGCGCCCCAGTCCATCGATCAGGAAGACGATCCCGACGGTCAATTGAGTCTGGTCGTGGGTGAAGCGGACGAAGACGGCCAGGGCGGGAACGACGAACTCGATCAGCGTATAGCGCAGTTGGAAAACGAGTTGGCCCAGGCGCAGGAAGAAGCCGACCGGGTTCGGATCGAACAGGAAGAATTGCGCGCGCGACTCGACGATCTCGACGTGCAGATCTCCATGGCGCAGCAGATCATCGAGCTACAGGAGCAGGAGTTGTCGCAATTGCAGGCGTCCCTCGCCGCCGAAGCCGAAGAACAACAGGCGCGGCAGGCAGCCGAACAGGCAGCCGCGGCTGCGTTGGAAGCCGAAATCGATACCGAACCGGCGACAGCGGCGGGTTCACTGGAGAACGTACTGGACAATCCGGTCTATCTTGCCATTGGCATGGCGATACTGGTGCTGGCTTTGGTAGTTGTACTGATGTTGCGCGGCAACCGTCGGGATGAAGACGATGAACAGGAAGAAGCGTTTGTGGTCATCGGCAGCGAAGTCGCCCGGGAAGAAAATGAAGCGGACGAGAACCCGGAAGACGATAGCGTAGAGCAGGCAGCGGAAACAGAGCCCGCGGGCGAGGCGGTTGCGATCGACTCCGGCGATTCGGGCGATGTAGAAGATCCGGACGATGCGGAAGATCCCGGCGGTGTGGAAGAATCGGACGATAGGAAAGATCCTGGCGAAGAAGAACAGGAACAGGAACAGGAACAGGAAGACGAGGAAGATTTTGAAGTGGATCTCAAGGAAGCCGGAGAGGAAGAGGTTGCCGAGCAACTCAATCTGGCTTATTCGATTCACAAGATGGGCGATACCGACAAGGCGCGCAAGATCCTGGAAAACGTCATCCGTTCCGGCAACGACGGGCAGATCAGCGAAGCCAGGCAACTACTGGCGATTATCGATGATTTGAGTTGACCCGTGTCGGCAGGCGGGAACCGCATATGCTTGCGCATCGAATACGATGGATCGGCGTTCGGCGGCTGGCAAAAACAATCTTCACCCGAAATCCCCACCGTGCAAGGTAGCCTGGAGACGGCCATCGGCAAGATAGCCGATTCGCCCGTGAAACTCGTTTGCGCGGGAAGAACCGACGCGGGAGTGCATGCGACGGGCCAGATCGCCCACTTCGACTGCCCGCTTGACCGAGGTGAGCGCGCCTGGACCATGGGAGCGAACAGTCTGCTGCCGCCGACTGTCAGGGTGCGTGAAGCAATCGTGGTAAGCGACTGTTTCAGCGCGAGATTTTCTGCATTGTCCCGGCGCTACGCCTATGTTCTGTATGACGGGACGATCGATTCGGCGCTGCTGGCGGGAAAAGCGGTGCGAGAGCCCGGTAAACCGGATGTGAAAGCCATGCGGGAAGGCGCCCGGCATCTGCTCGGAGAACTTGATTTCAGCAGCTTCCGGGCTGCCGGTTGCCAATCGAAATCACCGCTCCGCGAGGTCAGGTTTCTCCAGGTGTACGAGCAGCGCAATTTCCTGGTAATCGATATCTGCGCCAATGCATTCCTGCAGCACATGGTGCGTAACATCGCCGGCGCGCTGCTGGAAGTCGGCCGTGGCGAACGCAAACCGGACTGGATTCGCGAAGTCCTGCTGGCGAGAGACCGCAAGGTGGCGGGAGTCACCGCGCCCGCGCATGGGCTATATCTCGTCGCCGTCAGCTATCCGCGGGAATACGGAATTCCATCGTGCGCCGTCGCGCCGCCGATTCTCGACGGCTTGCCGGACGCCGGTCAGGGTTAATTTTGCTACAATGCCCCGTTTTTTCCGGCGTGTCGGAACATGACCGATATCTGGATCAAGATTTGCGGCATTGCTCGCGCCGAAGACGCCCGCGCCGCCATCGACCTGGGCGCCGACGCCATCGGCCTGATCTGTTATCCGCCCAGCGGTCGTTATGTGCCGCCCGCGCGATTCGGTGAAGTGCTCAAGCGGGCCGGGGAAGACGCCGAGGTATATGCGCTGTTCGTCAATCCGGACCCTGCCGAAGTCAGGTCGGCGGCGGCTACCGGCCTGTTAACCGGATTACAGTTTCATGGTGACGAATCCGCCGGTTTTTGCGAATCTTTCGGGCTGCCGTACATGAAAGCCTTGCGAGTGCGCGATGATTCGGACTTGCAGCGGCAGGTCGCGGAATTCGCGTCGGCGCAACGTATTTTGCTCGATACTTACGACGAAACGAGTTACGGCGGCACCGGCAAGTCTTTTCGCTGGGAAATCGCGGCGGATCTGGTAGCGGCGGGAGTCGGCAATATCGTCGTTGCCGGTGGTTTGCACGCCGGCAACGTGGCGGAGGCTATACAACGGGCGCGGCCGTTCGGCATCGATGTGAGTTCCGGTGTCGAATCCGGGCCCGGCGCAAAGGACCTGAAAAAATTGCAAGACTTCATCCGGGAGGCCAGAAGTGCCTGATACCGAGGCAGATTACGTAGGACCCGACGAGACCGGCCATTTCGGTCCCTACGGCGGCGTATTTGTCGGCGAAACCCTGATTCGGGCCGTCTCGGAACTGGCCGAGGCCTATGCCGAACTCTCCCGCGACGAGGAATTCTGGAAGATTTTCGATGCCGACCTGGCCGACTATGTGGGACGTCCGTCGCCCATCTATCTTGCCGAGCGCCTGAGTCAGGCCTGCGATGGCGCGCGGATCTGGCTGAAACGCGAAGATCTGAACCATACCGGCGCCCACAAGATCAACAACACCATCGGCCAGGCCCTGCTGGCCAGGCACATGGGCAAGACACGCCTGATCGCCGAAACCGGCGCGGGCCAGCACGGCGTCGCCAGCGCCACGGTTGCCGCGCGCCTCGGCCTCGAATGTCATGTCTACATGGGCGCCGAAGACATTGTCCGCCAGGCGCCCAATGTCTATCGCATGAAATTGCTCGGAGCCCGGGTTGTCTCGGTGGACTCTGGTTCGCGAACGCTGAAAGACGCGATGAACGAAGCCTTGCGCGATTGGGCGACCAATGTCGACGACACCTTTTACATCATCGGCTCCGTAGCCGGTCCCCATCCCTATCCGCGGATGGTGCGGGATTTTCAGAGCGTGATCGGCAGGGAGGCGCGCTGTCAGTTTCTCGAACGTACCGGGGTGATGCCCGACGCCCTGGTCGCCTGTGTCGGCGGCGGCTCGAACGCCATCGGCCTGTTTCACCCCTTTCTCGCCGACTGCGGAGTGGCGATGTATGGCGTCGAAGCCGCCGGCCGCGGGCTGGAAACGCCCGACCATGCGGCGCCGTTGTGCGCGGGACGGCCCGGTGTGCTGCATGGCAGTCGAACCTACCTGATGACGGACGAAAACGGCCAGATTCTCGATACGCATTCGGTCTCGGCGGGTCTGGATTACCCCGGTGTGGGTCCTGAGCATTCCTGGCTGAAAGACCTGAAACGGGTGCAATACGTCGGCGCGACCGACGCCGAAGCCTTGGAGGCATTTCATCAGCTGACCCGTCTGGAAGGCATCATTCCGGCGCTGGAATCGAGCCACGCGCTGGCATGGGCGACGCGCCTCGCCGCCGGCATGGACAGCGAACAGCACATCCTGGTCAATCTTTCGGGCCGCGGCGACAAGGACATTGAAGCTGTCGCCAGACTGGAAGACGCGGATTTCGGAACCGCCTGATGAGCCGGATTTCGCAATGCGCGGCGCGCGCCGCCGACGAGGGCAGGGGATTGCTGATTCCCTATCTGGTTGCGGGCGATCCCGACTTCGATACGTCGCTTGCAATCATGCACGAACTCGTGCGCCAGGGCGCCGACATGATCGAGCTGGGAATTCCTTTCAGCGACCCGTCATCCGACGGTCCGGCCATTCAGCGCGGCGTGGAGCGCGCGCTTGCCGCCGGCGCGACGCTCGGCGGAGTGCTCGAACTCGCCGCACGTTTCCGCACAAGGGACATGGAAACGCCGATCGTCCTGATGGGCTATCTAAATCCCATCGAGATCATGGGCTACGCGCAATTTGCCGAAAACTGCGCCCGCGCTGATGTGGACGGAGTGCTCGTGGTAGACATGCCTCCGGCTGAAGCCGGTGACCTGCCTGCCTTGCTCGCGGGCCGGGATATAGACCGGATCTTCCTGGTTTCGCCTACTACCACCGCGGCCCGCACAAAAGAAATCATCGAATACACAAGCGGTTATCTGTATTATGTCTCCCTCAAGGGAGTTACCGGCGCCGCGCTGGAGGATCGAGAATCGGTGGAGCGGAATATTGCCCGGCTCAGGGACTGGACTTCGCTCCCGGTGGTCGTCGGCTTTGGCATCAGGGACGTGGAAACGGCCCTGGCCATGAATGAACTGGGGGATGGAATCATTGTCGGCAGCGCCCTGGTGGAGCGAATCGGGCAATTGCCGGCGGCTTCCCGGCGGGAGCCGGGCCAAATCAGCGAGGCCGCCGCGCTGATCGGCAATCTGCGGCAGGCGCTGAATGCGCGTCAGGCGAAGGGGGACCGGAATTCATGAGTTGGATAAACAAGATATTGCCGTCGATTTCGTCCGGGGAGACGGGCGCGCGCAAGTCGACCGTGCCGGAAGGCGTCTGGAAGCAATGCCCGCGCTGCGATGCAATGTTGTATCGCAAAAGCCTGGACGAGAATCACGACGTCTGTCCGAAATGCGATCATCACATGCGCATTTCGGCCCGACGCCGAATCGATCTGTTCCTCGACGAAGACGATCGCCAGGAATTGCTGGCGGACCTGGAGCCGGTGGACCTGCTCAAGTTCAGGGATCGGAAACGTTATCGCGACCGGTTGGGCAGCGCCCAGAAGGCGACCGGAGAGAAAGACGCCCTCGTCGTAGTGAAAGGCAAACTGCAAGGGTCGCCGCTGCTTGTGGCGGTGTTCGAATTCAGCTTCATCGGCGGTTCGATGGGAGCGGTGGTCGGTGAGAAATTCGCTCAGGCGGTCAATATCTGTATCGAGGAAGAGTTGCCTCTGGTCTGTTTTTCCACCAGCGGCGGCGCGCGCATGCAGGAAGCGCTGATCTCGTTGATGCAAATGGCCAAGACCGCCGCCGCGCTGGAAAGACTGCGTCAATACAGCCTGCCCTACATTTCCGTTCTGGTGGACCCGGTCTATGGCGGCGTATCCGCCAGCCTGGCCATGCTGGGCGATGTCAATATCGCCGAACCCAACGCCCTGGTGGGTTTTACGGGTCCCGACGTCATTCGCCAAACCGTGAAAGTGAAACTGCCCGAAGGCTTTCAGCGCAGCGAGTTTCTGCTCGAACACGGCGCCGTCGACATGATCGTGCACCGCCGCGACCTGCGCGGGCGCATCGCTTCACTGCTCGACAAGCTCGGCTGGTTCCGGCGCTCGGTGAATTGAGGCCCCGGCAAAACCCGACGTGAATCTTCCTGCATGGCTGGCTCATATCGCTACCGTGCATCCACGCGACATGGAGCTCGGCCTCGATCGCGTGCGCGAGGTCGCGGAGAACATGGGGCTTGCGCGCCCCGCGCCCTTCGTTTTCACGATTGCGGGAACCAATGGCAAGGGTTCGACGCTGGCGGCCATTGACGCGGTTTTACTGAATTCGGGTCTGTGCACGGGCAGTTACCTGTCGCCGCACCTGCATCGCTTCAACGAGCGAATTCGCATTTCCGGAACGGAGTGCGAAGACGAGTCGATCTGTACGGCCCTGGCGAAGGTCGATCATGCCAGGGAAGGGATCAGTCTCAGCTACTTCGAATTCGCAACCCTGGCCGCCCTGGATATATTCGCGCGCGAGCGACTGGACGCCATTATTCTCGAAGTCGGCCTGGGCGGGCGCCTGGACGCAGTCAATATCGTCGATGCGGATATAACGCTGATTACCAATATCGAGTTGGACCACCAGGAGTGGCTGGGCGGCAGCCGGGAGCAGATCGGCGCCGAGAAAGCCGGCATTCTTCGCCGCGGCACGCCATTGGTTTATGGCGAAGAACAACCGCCGGCGAGCGTGTTGACGCAAGCCGGAAAACTGGACGCGCCGGTGCTTTGCCGGGGGAAGGAATTTGGCGCCTGTGTCGAAGCGGGAGCCTGGCGCTGGTGGGGCCGCGGCGCGGGGGGGGCAATCCGGATCGAGGGCCTGAAAAAGCCGGACTTGCCTTTACCGGCCATGGCCGCCGCCTTGCAGGCGGTACAGCTTGCGGATTTGCGGATAACGGATAACGGAGTTCGCGCCGCCCAACGCCAGGCGGGCCTGCCGGGACGGCTGGAGCAATGCAGGGACAGGACCGGCGGAACGGCGGTCCTACTAGACGTGGCGCACAATCCCGCGGCTGCCCGGCGGCTCGCGGAAAGAATTGCCGAACTGCGCGCTGGACTCGGGCCGCGATGCAAGGTCGCTGCAGTTATCGCCTTGCTGGCGGATAAGGATATGGAAGGCATCGCGGCCGCCCTGAATGCCCAGGTGGATGTCTGGTATATTTCTGAATTCGAAGATACACGCAATGCGCCTGCGTCCGTATTGTATTCACGCCTGCGGTCCCGCTTGCCGGGCGCTGAAATCGTCCTTGCGGGCGAAGTGGCGCATGCGTATCGCGAGGCGGCCGGTTCGGGGTCGGATCTGGTCGTGGTAACCGGTTCATTTCATACGGTCGCGGCCGCGCGTCCATTTACCACGGCTGACGCGAGGGAAGCCTTGTGAGACAGATCATAAGACGCGGAGTCTTGTCGGCTGTTGTCATTCTGGCGCTGGGACTGATCTTCCTGCCGATGATTTTCGACCGCCGGGATTCGATTCAACCGCAATTGCCGAGCCGGATTCCGCCGCCTCCTTCGGTTCCCGTACTGCCCGAGCCGGAGCAATCGAGGCCGGTCATACTCGCCGACACTCTCGCAATCATTGTGTCGGCGGACCAGCGCGCCGTGGAAGAAGCCCGTACCGAAGACGCCGCGGACAGTTGGCGCGAAATACCCATCCTCGACGAACGGGGCCTGCCGCGCGGCTGGAGCTTGCGAATGGGATTGTTCGCCGGCGAGGACGAAGCGCGGCAACTGCTGACGCAATTGCGCGAGGCCGGATATCGAGCCTATGTCCGCCTGCAGCAGAACGGGCAGGGCCCGCTGCAGGCAGTGCTGGTGGGTCCTTGGCTCGGGCACGATACGGCACGGGAGTACCAATCCCGGCTGGAGGATGAATTCGGTATTGCCGGCGTCATCCTGCCGTTCGAATTGCAGAGGTTTTGAATATCTTGGAACCCGTGGAACTGAATGCGGCCGACTTCATTATCCTCATCGTAGTGGGGCTTGCCTGCGTCCATGGCCTGTTCCGGGGGCTTGTGCGGACTTTGCTGTGGCTGGTGACGTTGGTGGCGGCGGTGGCGGTAGTCTGGCTCTATGCCGGCAGTTTCGCCAATTCCATGGAGGGGCTCATCGGGGACGCATCCTTGCGCAATGTGGTGGCGTTTCTACTGATTTTTACAGGCGTACTGCTGTTAGGAAACTGGCTGATCGCCAATATATTGGCCAGGATTGTATCCCTTGCCGGACTAACCTTGATGGATCGGGTTCTCGGAGGATTATTCGGCGTCATGTGGGGTGTGCTGTTGGTCTGTGTCGCGCTATTACTGCTGCGTCCTTTCATCGGCGGAGCCGATTTCTGGAGCCAATCCTTGCTGGTTCAGCTTGGTCTGGAACTGATTATGTGGTTACCGAACGTATTTCCGCAATCCAGCGGTCTGGTTGTCATATAATGGCGACCACGGCCGAACGGGAGAGACGATCATGTGTGGTCTGGTTGGCGTTGTAACGGGCAAGGATGTCGGCCTTTGCCTGTATGACACCCTGACGGTACTGCAGCATCGCGGGCAGGATGCGGCCGGCATCATGACCAGCGACCACGGCAAGCTGAACCTTCGCAAGGACAACGGCCTGGTCAATGATGTCTTCCGCAACCGTCATATGCGTCGGCTCACGGGGCAGATGGGCATCGCCCATGTGCGCTATCCCACCGCCGGCAGCAGCAGCCCCGCGCTCGCTCAGCCGCTTTACGTGAATTCCCCCTACGGACTGGCGCTGGCCCATAACGGCAATCTCACCAACAATCGCGAACTGGGCCGGAATCTGTTCCGTGACGATCTGCGGCACATCAATACGGATTCCGATTCAGAGGTGCTGCTGAACGTTTTCGCCCACGAATTGCACCGGCGGGGCAAAATGTCGCCGACGCCGGAAGACGTGTTCGCGGCGATTACCGGCGTTCATATGCGCTGCCGCGGGGCCTATGCAGTCATCGTCATGATCGCCGGTTACGGTATTGTCGGTTTTCGCGACCCCCATGGCATCAGGCCGCTGGTCTTCGGCAGCCGCGTACGCGATGGCAAGCACGAATACATGGTCGCCTCGGAGTCCGTCGCGCTCGACTCCCAGGGTTTCGATATCGAGCGCGACGTCGCTCCCGGCGAGGCCATCTACATGGATTTCGCCGGCAACCTGCATAGCAGGGTTTGCGTCGAGCCGGGGATTCATACCCCTTGTATTTTCGAACACGTTTATTTTGCGCGGCCGGATTCGCTGATGGACGGCATTTCGGTGTACAAGGCGCGACTGCGCATGGGTGAAAAACTGGCGGACAAGTTGAAACGCCTGCGCCCCAAGCACGATATCGACGTGGTCATTCCGATTCCGGAAACCAGCCGCCCATCGGCGCTGGAACTTGCCAATCGGCTGGGAGTCAAATTCCGCGAAGGATTCGTCAAGAATCGCTATATTGGCCGCACTTTCATCATGCCGGGGCAAGTACAGCGCAAGAAATCCGTGCGCCAGAAACTCAACGCGATCGACCTGGAATTCCGCGGCAAGAACGTTCTGCTGGTCGACGATTCCATCGTGCGCGGCACGACCTCCAAGCAGATTATCCAGATGGCCAGGGACGCCGGCGCGCGCAAGGTTTATTTCGCTTCGGCCGCTCCGCCGATCCGCTTTCCCAATGTATATGGCATCGATATGCCCGCGGCCTCGGAACTCATCGCCGCTGGCCGCAATGTCGATGAAGTGCAGGAAGCCATCGGTGCGGACTGGCTAATCTACCAAGACCTGGAAGACCTGGTCGAATCCTCGCGCGAAGGGAACAAGAACATCACTCGCTTCGAATGTTCGGTTTTCGACGGCAAATACATCACCTCGGACGTCGACGAAATCTATCTGCGCCGGCTGGAACATTCCCGCAACGACGCCGCCAAGCAAGCCCGGCGGAAAGTGGCGCGCCTGAAAGATCAAACTCTTGTGGCGGACTTGTACAACAGCGAATAGGTCAATCCAAGCCGCAGAATCTTTGTGGGAGTGAGACTGTCAGTGGCTTCGATCGGGCCCGTGGGCGGGAGCGCCTTTTCGCTAAATTTCGGCTCGCCATCCCTGGCGAGCCGAAAATCGAATCGGGGCGCCATCATGGGACACCCACCTAAAGGCGCCATCATGGAACACCACCGTCGGACACCCACCAAAATATTGCCAAGATCTGGCATTTTTTCGAATCCTGACTATACCTATCTGCAAGAAATCCATTGACCCGCAGGCAGAGTATGACCCGACCCCGCTCACAGATCATTTCGCTGGCGGACACACCGTTCTACCATTGCGTTTCCCGCTGCGTGCGGCGGGCCTTCCTTAGTGGCGAAGACCGGTATTCCGGCCAGAATTTCGACCACCGCAAGCCCTGGCTGGTGGACCGTCTGGCATTGCTCGGCGAAGTCTTTGCCATCGATTTAGCCGCCTACGCGATCATGAGCAATCACTACCACGTGGTCCTGCACGTGGATCCCGCTCGCAGCCGCCATTGGAACCGCGATGACGTCATCCGCCGCTGGCTGCGTTTGTACAAGGGCGACCCGCTGGTGCATTGCTATCTGCGCGGGGAGTTGCGGTCCGAGGCGGAATACCGGCAACTGGACCGTATTGTCAAGACCTGGCGCGAACGGCTGACCAGCATCAGTTGGTTCATGCGCTGTCTGAATGAGTACATGGCTCGAAGGGCCAACAAGGAAGACGACTGCACGGGAAGGTTCTGGGAAGGGCGCTTCAAGTCCCAGGCGCTGCTGGATGAGGCGGCGTTGCTGTCATGCATGGCTTATGTTGATTTGAATCCGGTGCGGGCCGGGATCAGCAATACGCTTGGCGAATCCGAATTTACTTCCATCCAGGCGCGCATTCGCGGAGTGGCGCCGGAAAACAACGATTTGACGGAATGCCCGTATCCTGGACTGATGGCGTTCCAGTCCGGAATCGAGCGCGATGGGGAGTCGGCCTTCTTGCCGATCGATGTGCGCAACTACATTGCACTGGTGGATTGGACGGGGCGGATTGCCCGAGCGGACAAGAAGGGATTGATTCCGAAAGAGGTTCCGTCCGCCTTGTCGGATTTGAATCTGAACCAGGCGCAATGGTGCACGCTGGCGCTGGAGATTCAAAAGGAATCGATCACGATGTTCAGCGGCCTGGACAAACTGGCGGCCAGAGAAAGGAGCCGGACCAAAAAAGCCGCGTAGTCCGGGGCGGCCTCAATTACGTGTCTGAATGGGCAGCATTGCCCGTGCCTGCGAAAAAGTTCTCCTGACTGTCGGTCCCGAATCGATTCGGAGTTTCTTCAATCGACCATCAAGTTGAACTGGATTCATGTTGAACAACTTGGTCGATGGGTGTCCTAGAATCTTATGATGGGTGTCCTAGAATCTCCTTCTAGAATCTTATGATGGGTGTCCTAGAATCTCCCTAGAATCTCCATACCAATGATAATTCGAATCCGGTTCACGAGATCCTGTCTCAGCAATCGTGTCGAGTCCCATTCCAGCAATTCCCGCAATCCGCGATGGGCGCCCGGTTATCAGTTGCGGTACAGCGGGACAAGCGCGTAGCGTGCGGCCTTGCGCTGTTTGCGAATGCGCTTGTGTCTGGCCTTGCGCAGCCGGGCGGTCAATCCGGCAAGTGACCGGGAATTGATCGCTCCCGGCGCATCCGGCGCAGCGGCGATATTGAACAGCGAGGCCTGGATTGCGTTGACGAAGGCATGCAATTCCGGCACGTCGCGCTGGTTGAGAATGTCTTCCATGTTTGCGATTCGCCTTTCGTCGATATGGTGATCGGCCCAGCAGACCAGGCAGCGCCTGATTTCCCTGATTTCCCCGCCGGCCAGCGCCTTGCGTAATTGACGATACGCCACGGCTTCGTTGTTTTCAGGTGCGAAATGCGCCTCGACACTGCGCCGGCGGTCGCGCAGATAGCCAGCGACCTCGGAATGATGGGGTTTCACGAGAGCCAGGTACAGCATGGCCGCCACGACCGCGAAGACGATTCCGAAGAACCAGTCGAGCCAGTTCTCGCTGACTTCGATGGTTTCCGCCGCGGCCTGAGCGTCGATCATTTCCTGGTCCACCAGCGGACCGGCGGCGAGCAGTTCGGCAAGATCCTCGCCGGTACCGGCGATGGTTTGTTCCGCGGGCGTGGCGCCCGCTATCGTGGCGACTTGAAACGTCGTGGCGGGAATCCTGGCGAATTCCCGCTGGTCGGTGTCCACGTTCCACCAGGGAATCACGACTTCGGGAATTTCCAGGGCGCCGGCTTCGGTGGCGACGATGGAACTCCTCTCGACCCGGGCGCCGACGATGCTGCCATCGACGAACATGCGCTCGATTTCCGAAGGTTCGGGGTACACATTGGCGCGGTCCACCGCCAGTTCGTTCAGCGGCGGCAGCACCGCTCCGTCTAGTCCTTCCGCTTGCATACTGATCGTGCGCACGAGCGTGTCGCCGATTTGCAGGTCATCGACCGGTCCCTCCCAGCTTTCTTCCACGCTCAGTTGCCGCAACGGCAGCCAGAAATCATTGTCGCGCGCGATTTCCGGTCGCTCGAGCACTTCGATGCTCACGCCCTCGGTGAATGCGGTTACGCGGCGCGTGTTCAGGTTGCGAAAGACAAAATTACTGGAGCCGTCGGTGACTTCGCCGCGAAAGAGAATGTCGGGAATTTCGAGCGAACCGCTGCGTTGCGGAAAAATCACGTAACGCTTTTCGTACACGCCGTAGCGGACACCGTCGATTAGTTTTTCGTACTGGTTGGGCGAACCGATCAACTGGATCACGGTATCGGGGATTTCGAGTTCGGTGAACTGCGGATTGCGGATGCCATTGATCGTGTAATACAGGCGGATGGCAAAAAGCAGTTGTTCCTGCACGTAGATCGATTCCTTGTTGGACTCGAGTTCCAGGAACAGTTCCTCGTTGCCCTGGTTGGAGCGGGGGCCCTCATTTCGCACCAGCACATCGATCGCATCGGTCATGGTTTCGTTGACCTGAATCGCGGGTATGGTCAGATTGCCTTCGGTGAGCGGGAAAAGCGTGACGATATAGTCGGTCCAGGATTCGACGGCGCCGTTGACGCTGCGGATCTGACTCGAAGTGCGCGTGCCGAGCACGTCGAATTCCTCGGTCAGCGGGGTCAGGTCGAGCTGCATGCCCTGGCGACGGTCGTAAACCCGAATCGTGTAGGTCAGGGTTTCGCCGCGGGCGAGTTCGGTACGGTCGACGCTGGTTTCGATTTGCGGGGCGCTGGTCTGAGCGCTTGTGTAAGCCCCGTATGGCAGGACGAACAGCGCAACCAGCGTTGAAAGAATTGCCTGTCTCACCATATCTGACCCCCGTCCTGAAGACTGTTGGCGGTGCCGTTCAATTGCCGCTGCCGGTATTGGTAGCGAAACTTGCGCTCCAGCAACTCGCCGGGATCGTCCTCGATCCGGCGCAGCCATTGTTCAAGCGACTGCTGCTCCTCGAATTCCTCATTGCTGTTCTGGCTTGGCGTGTTCTGTTCACTGTTGGATTCGGAGTTTTCCTGGTCTTCCGGCGCTTCGTTCTGTTGCTGATCCTGCTGCTGATTCTCATCGCCTTCCTGGCTTTCCTGATCCTGCTGCTCGCTGTTCTCCTGGTCCTGTTCGGATTGCTGATCCGAGTTCTGGTCGGACTGTTCGCTTTCGTTGTTGCCTTCCTGGCTTTCGCCTTGTTCCGATTGCTGTTGTTCCAGCAATTGTTCCACGATTTCCTTGTTGAAGATCGCGTCTTCGTGCTCCGGATCTACCGCCAGGGTCAATTCGTAAGCGGCGATTGCCTCGGCGTAATTGCCTGAAAGGGCCAGTGCGTTACCGCGATTATAGTGCCCGTCAGTTGTATCGAGGGCGCTGTAAGCGGCAATCGCCGAATCGTAATTCTCCGCACGATAACTGGCGGCGCCTTGCCAGCCGGGCGATTCGAACAGGCTCGCCGCCACCGCGTGTTCCTCATTGGCGAAGGCGTCGGCGCCGCGCTGATCCGACGTTTTCCACAAGGCCGACCACTCGGCCGCCTGCGCGGGAGGCGCCGGCGCCAGCGCCAACACCCCAGCCGCCATAAGCATGCTGAACAACCAGCCGCGGCGGAAAGTCAGGGCAACCATCGGCGCCACCAGCAGCAACAGCCAGGGGCCGGTTTCGTACCAGACGTCGAATTCCTCTTCGACATCGCTCAATTGCGGATCGTCGAGCAAGTTCAGATCGGTCAGCAGATAGGCCAGGTCCGAGTCGGAGAGCTGGATGTCGTGGTAGCGTCCGCCGACCCGGTTCGCCAGCGATTGCAGCACATTGCGGTTCAGGGAGGGAACGACCATTGCGCCTTGCTGGTCGGTCAGGAAGTTGCCGTCGCTGGTGCGAATCGGCGCCCCCTGTTCGGTGCCGATGCCCATGACCAACAATTCGTACGGTCTGTCTTCGAGTTGCCGCGTAATCAGCAATTCCTGGTCAAATCCGCTGATGCCGTCGGTCATCAGCAGGATCTTGCCTTCGGAAGCTTCGACGTTATCGAGCAATTCGATGGCCATGTCCATGGCGGCCATGGGATTGCTGCCGAACAGCGGCATGATGTTGGGGCTCAGCGAAGGCACCAGCGCTTCGATGGTAACCACGTCGTCGGTAAGCGGCATGACCGCGTGGGCATCGCCGGCATATACCACCAGCGCCGTCTGCCCTTCGTCGCGCAGGGCCAGGATATCGCGCAACTTGCGCTTGGCCAGATCGAGACGTGAAGGCACGTGGTCCTGGGCGAACATCGAAAGGGAAAGGTCCACAACGATGACGAGGGCGTCTTCGCGCTGCTGCACCGGCTGAGGCAGTTTTTCCCAGACCGGGCCCGCCAGCGCCACGGCCGACAACGCCCACGCGCCCAGCAACAGCATGAGCGGCGTGCGTTGCGCCGCGTTGCGGGACCGGTCCAGCAGGAAGGGAAGCAAATCCTTGTCGATGGCCTTGTCCCAGGCGCTGAGCGCACTGTTCGCGCGCCAGAGCGCAATCGTGAAAATCACTGCGGGTATCAGCGCCAGCAGCCACCAGGGACGCAGGAAATGAAACTCGTTGAAAATGGCGGTTGAGATTTCCATGATGATCGTTATTCCAGCACTCCTATTCCTGGCCCAAGGCTTCGCCGGTCCCGGCCGGCTGTTCGTTCGGGTCAGAAAGCACCGCTCTGCCGGAAAGTGACAGCCAGGGAATCGAAATCAGCGCCAGCAGGAAACTGATCAGCATCGCCGCACCCAATGGCCAGTGAAACAGCACACGCGTAGGCCGGTAAGTCTGCTCGTCCTGCTCGATTGTTTCCAGCCGATCCAGTTCTTCATAGATTTCCACCAGGTCCGAAACGTCCCTGGCGCGAAAATAGCGGCCGCCGGTGGATTCCGCGATACGGGTCAGGACCGCTTCATCGAGTTCCGCCGAAGGATTGATCGTGCGCGCACCGAAAAAGGTGCGCTGGGTAATCTGATCCGCGCCGATGCCGATCGTGTATATCTTGATGTTTTCGGTGCGCGCGAGTTGCCCGGCCTGTTCCGGCGAGACTTCGCCGGCATTGTTGACCCCATCGGTCAGGAGGACCAGCACGCGGCTGTTCTCCGGTCGGTTGCGCAGATGGATCACCGACAGACCGATGGCGTCGCCTATTGCGGTCGCGGATTCCTCGATAATGCCAATGTCGGCTTCTTCCAGCAGTTCGCCGACGACCTTGCGGTCGAAAGTCAGTGGCGCCTGGATGTAGGCGTGGGCCGCAAACAGTATCAGTCCGAGTCGGTCGCCTTCCCGCCGTTCGACGAAATCGCCGACCACGGCCTTTACCACATCGATGCGCGAAGCCTGGCGACTGCCGACGATCATGTCCTGGGCTTCCATGCTGCCCGATATGTCCACTGCCAGCATAAGGTCGCGTCCGGTGGAAGGCAGTTGCACCGGCTCGCCGAGCCATTGCGGTCTGGTTGCCGCCAATACCACGAGCAGCCAGACCAGCAGGCAGCAGATCAAGGTCAACAGGCGTCCTGAAGTCAGGTTTTCGCTGTCCGACTGCAGGCGCGTCAACATGTTGAAAAAGGGGACGTACAAGGCGGCGTCCTGACGCGGCGCGCGCGCCATCAGCCGGTAAACCAGCAAGGGCAACGGCAAAAGCAGGAATGCCCATGGCCAGGTGAACTCAAGCATCCGAACCCCCAAGCCCCAGACCGCTTGCGGTCTGCTTGTCCTGTGGGCGGCCGTGGCTCCGGCGCAGATACATGGAGCGGATCCACTCCCGGCCGAAAGTATGCAGCCTGCCCGTATCGACTGAAATGGTAGGCTGGAATCGGCCATGACTCAATGCCTCGGCCAGCTCGCGGTCCAGGTTCATGCAATTGCCGTTGGCCTTCAGGAAGCGCAGCCAGTCGCCGCCGCCGAGGCCGGCGACCGCGGTATCCGGGAAATGCGTCAGCGCCACCCGCTTCAATACGGAATTGAACGCGTTTACATAGCGCAGCCGGGCCTTTTCCGGATCTTCGGCCTCAGTCATGGCGAATTCATTGTATGTCCGCTCGAGTTCCAGCAGGGCATGGGCGCAGAATCGCCGCTTGCGCCAGACGGCAAGCGCCTTGCGGCCGCCGAAAATGACGCCCGCCAGCAATAATGCGGCGAGAATCCACCAGCCCGGCGCCGGAGGCCACAAGCCTACCGGTTCGGGCAGATGAATATCCGCCAGTTGAGCTAGGAGTTCTGCGCTATCCACTGTCGAATCTGTTCCACGACCAGATCATTGGTGCGAATTTTCAGCAAGGCTACCTGCAGCCGGTCGAGTTCGGACTCGATCAGCTGCATTCTTTCGGCGAACTGCTCCCGGTAGCGCACCCGAGCGCGCCGGTTGTGCGTGTTGAGCGCGCCCTTGCGCTGACCATCCGTGATGCTGTAAAGCCCGGGAGTGGGCAATGACTCTTCCAGAGCATCGTAAACCAGACAACATACCACGTTGTTGTGCTGGCTTAGCTGATTGAGGTATTGCATCGCCCTTTCGTCAAGAGTGACAAAATCGGAAACCACGTACAAGGTGCTGCCGGGGCGCATGATCTTGCGAATTTGTCCAAGTGCATCGGACAAGCGGGATTCTGCGGCTTCCGCGGGCTCGCTGGTGGCGACGTTTACCAGGGACTGATTGAACTCATAAACCTGGTTGAGCAGATGCAGCGCGGAGCGCCTGCTGCGTTTGGGCCGGACCAGCCGCACCTCCCGGTCGGAAAAGACCAGGCCGCCCACGCGATCTCCGTTGTCGATTGCCAGCCAACAGAAAACGGCCGCGGTTTGCGCGGCGATCACCGACTTGAATGCGACCCGGCTGCCGAAAAACATGTTATGAGTCTGATCCACCGCGATGATGACCGGGCGCTCGCGCTCCTCGCGGAAAACCTTGGTGAAAGGCCGGTTCGTGCGAGCCGTGACTCGCCAGTCGATGAGGCGGATATCGTCCCCGGGCTGGTAGGGCCGGAATTCCTCGAAATCGATGCCGCGGCCGCGCATCTTGGATAAATGCAGTCCACTGATGCCTGCGATGGATCGGGTATGGGCCAGGTACTCCAGGGTTTTGGCCGCATAGCGCTGCATCAGCAATTGCTGCAGGCTGACGGCGGCCCCTGTCGCCTGATAACGGGCGTGCTCAGGGTCGATGCGGTACCTGGAACTCATCTCGGGGCGTCCCCGTCAGGCGGACGGTACGCGTTCGCGAATCGTTTCCAGAACCTTGTCCGGTGTAACGCCGCTGGCCTCGGCCTCGAAGCTCAGCAGTATGCGATGACGAAGCACATCGAACATGATTTCCTGCACATCGTCGGGGCTGACGAAATCCTTGCCCTGAATCCAGGCGTGGGCGCGCGCGCAGCGGTCGAGTGAAATCGTGCCCCGGGGGCTGGCGCCGTATTCGAGCCAACCCTCCAGATCCTTGCCGTAGACCAGCGGATTGCGCGTCGCCATGATGAGTTGAATGATGTATTCCTCGACTTCCGGCGCCATATGCATTTCCAGCACCTCCTGGCGGGCGGCAAAGACTTTTTCCTGCGGCACCTGGCTCGGGGGATCGGGCAACTTGTTGGCTGCCTCGTCCCGCACCAGGTTAAGAATGTCGCGTTCGGCCTCGATAGAGGGATAGGTGATGGTGACGTGCATCAGAAAGCGGTCGAGTTGCGCTTCCGGCAAGGGATAGGTTCCTTCCTGCTCGATCGGATTCTGCGTCGCCATGACGAGAAACAGCGGCGGCAGAGTAAAGGATTCGCGGCCGACGCTGACCTGGTGTTCGCCCATGGCTTCGAGCAATGCCGACTGCACCTTGGCTGGAGCGCGGTTGATCTCGTCCGCAAGCACCAGATTGTGGAAAATCGGGCCTTGTTGAAAGCGGAAAGAGCCGTCTTCCGGCCGAAAAACCTCGGTTCCGGTTATATCGCTCGGCAACAGGTCCGGTGTGAACTGGATGCGGTGGAAGTCGCCTTCGATGCCGCGGGAGAGATCCTTGATTGCCTTGGTCTTGGCCAGTCCGGGGGCGCCTTCCACCAACAAATGGCCATCCGCCAGCAAAGCGATCAGCAACCGGTCTATGAGTCGCTCCTGGCCGATGATCTGCATCGTCAACCAGTTCTTCAATTCCGTTATCGTCGAGTGCTGACTCATGTCATGGGGTCTCTGTTGCAGGCGCGAAGTCCCGGATTGTAATGGTTTTGCAATGGATGTCTAGCAATGAAAAGGGTTCACAGCCGGGGCAGTGGCAGCGGGCCGTTTTGCAGCATCCGGTTCCAGACCCGCCGGCCGATTTGCCAGGCTTGCTCCAGGATGTCCGCCTCGTCGAGCGTCAGTACGCGGCGGTCGCGCATGACAAATCTGCCGTCGACCATGACCGATTCGATGTCGGAGGGCTGGCCGTTGTGAATCCAGGCGGAAAGGATGCGGCCGGAGGGAATCAGGTGCGGCTGCATGGTGTCGAGCACGAGCAGATCCGCCTTGCGGCCCACTTCGAGCGAACCGAGCATTGAGCCTTGCCGTATAGCGAGTGCGCCGCCGCCAGCCGCGTCCGCGAGCATGTCTTCGGGTTGCGGCAGAGTGCCGGGAATTTCATCGTTGCGCTGGATGCGCTCCATGGATATCGCCGTTTTCATGACATGCAACATGTCGGTGTTGTTATTGTCGGTGCCCATGGCGATAGGACAGCCGGCTTCACGCAAGGCCGTAATCGGCGGATTCACGCCGCGATTCGCCGCCATCGCCGCCTGATGCGTGATGATGGTTCCGCTGCGGCCCAGAACTTCAATCTCCGCGGCGTCGCAATAGCGCGCATGGGCCGCGAACAGCCGCGGACCGAGAAAATCGTTATCGGCGAGAAAAATCGCGGGCCGCACGCCGTGGTAGCGCAGCATGAAATCGACCTCGGCCCGGGACTGGGTCATGTGGATGGTGTAGCCGAGATCGTGGGTTTCGGCGAATTCGCGCACGTCGCGCAGCAATTGCGGCGAAGATAATTCGGTCAGCGCGGCGGCGGGGAAGACGCTGATCAGGCCGTTGTCGCGGCCGTGCCAGGCGCCATGCAGATCGGCGATGCGTTGTATGCCTTCTTCACGCAGCCGGTCGGAAAATTGCGGTGGAACGCTATCTGCCAGTCGCGGCGGCGACATCGGACCGTCCACGGTGGTGATATCGCGTACGGATTCGGCGAATACCCAGCGCTGGCCGGTTCTTGCCAAAGCCGCGGCGTCGCGGGCGATGCCGCTCACATTCTGCACCATGGTCGTGGTGCCCGAACGCAGCCCTTCCAGTGCCGCGAGCACCGACATCAAGGTGACCTCGTCCTCCGACAGCATACTTTCCGGACTTTGCGGCAATTGCAGACTGTTGGGAAAGCCGAAATCCTCGTTGAAACCCTTGGCTATCGTCGCCGACAAATGCGCGTGACAGTTGATCAGGCCAGGTAGCAAAGCCTTGCGGCTGCAGTCGTAGACCTCCACGTCGGGAAATGCGGACAATACTTCATCAGTTTCGCCGATTGCGGCAATGACTCCGTCGCGCACCGCCAGCGCCATGTTACGCAGGCTGCGCCGCTCGACGTCGTTGGTAACTATGGTGGTATCGGTGAAGACGACGGTGGAAGAATTTTCGGCCTCGTTCTGCGCGTGGAGCAGGGCGCCAGGCAGCATTCCGGCGCCAAGAGCGGCTCCCGCGCCGGCCAGCAGTTCGCGGCGGCTCAGCGCCGCCCTGTTGTCGGATTTTCGCATTGCAATCGCTTGCCCGCCCGCATGCGTGGATGTCTGAAGATTCGCCGGAATGGCTCCGCCGCAAACTCGCGCCGTTTCGCGGAATTGCCTGCCGGCAAGTTGACCGATACCGAAAAAAATAGCAAGCTTCCCGGCGCTTGGTCAGGGAAGGAAAACAATGCCAGCCCGATTTCCCGCAGGTCTCTGTTTGTTGTTGGTCACTGGCCTGGCCTCGGCGCAGGATGTCGTGGAGGAGATCGTCGTCACGGGCGATCTCGACAGTCTCCCTGGTGGCTACGTGGAATCGGTGTTCGGGTTCGAAACGTCGCTGTTGGAGACGCCGCGTTCCGCTTCGACGATTTCATCGGCATTGCTCGAAAGATTCGACATGCAGGATATCGATGAGTTGATCGTGCTCGCGCCGGGCAGTTTTACCCAGTCGTTCTTCGGCGTGGCCGGTGGCCTGGACATCCGCGGCACGCCGGGCGAAACCTATTTTCGCGGCATGCGCCGGCTGGACAATCCGGGGAACTATCCGACTCCGATCGGAGCGTCCGACCGCATCGACGTTATCCGGGGTCCGGCTTCCCCGATCTACGGGCCGTCCAAAATCGGCGGTTATCTGAATTTCAATCCGAAATCGGCCCGAATAGAGGAAACCGGGGCGTTTCTCGACGAGACCGGCGGCGCCGTTTCGTTCAGCACGGGCAGTTGGGACAAGGCCGTGCTTGCCGCCGAGGCCGGCGGGCCGGGCCGGATCGGCTCGCGGGATCTGGGCTATTACGTGTACGCCCTGACCGAAGATTCCGGCAGTTATTACGACCACAGCGGCCAACGGCAGAATCTCCTGCAACTGTCGGTGGATATGGACTTCCCGAACGCGATTCGCGCCCAGTTCGGCGGCATGTTGCATCAATACGAGGGCAACCAGGTGGCCGGCTGGAACCGGCTCACCCAGGATCTGATGGGAGGCAACGGCATCGGCTGGGATTGGAAGAACCAGTTGTTCTTCGAACACTATGACAATCTGAACGAGAACGCCTACGGATTTTCCCAGTTCCACGACACCTGGGTCGTCGAAAACAAGCTGGTGTTTTCAAGGCAGTTCCGCTTCGAGGAGATGACCGCGGACTTGCAATTGTCGCCTTCCCTGCGCCATACGGAATTCGAACACGGCGACGACTACACCAACGAAAATTTCGACCGGCGCGACCTTACCCGGCCGCTGGACGCGCTTGCCCATCGCCTGCTCGCCACCCGCATAGACGATGGCTATACCGAGTACTACATCGGCAACTACACTGACTTCGGTTTGGCCGCATTGCTCGATATGAATTTCGACAGCGGGTTCTCGGCGCTGGTCGGTCTGCGCCACGACAGCATCGATGTTGAAAGCCGTCAGCCTCTGGAAAAACTGCTTTTGCCGAGTTCAAACAATTTCTGCCTTCCTCCGGGTGATTGCGTCGTTCCCGCGGCGGAAGACAATGTCGGTGGTATTTCCTGGACCCTGAGTCTGAGCCGGCAACTGGATAACGGCTTGCTGCCCTATGTTACGGTCTCGCGGCAATCGACGCTCATCGCCGGGCAGGGCGCCGAAGTGACTACCGCCGGCGTCAGGGACGGCAGCGCTTTTGACCAGTCCGAATTGCTCGAAGGGGGAGTGAAGGGTCGGCTGCTCGACAATAGACTGTATTTTGCCGCCGCGGCTTACCGTCAGGAACGCACCGACTTCTCCGCCCAGGCCATTGTTACCAATCAGGCTTCACGTACGCGCGGCATCGAATTCGAAACACGCTGGTCTGATAGTGAAAGCCTGTTGCTCTCATTCGGCTATTCCAGGATCGAGGTCGTCAATCTCAACACGCTCGAAGCCGGCAGTTTCATCGGAGCGGAAGATCTGCCCGGGATCGAGCCCTGGCGCTTGTACGGCGGCGCGCTGGGAGGCGAGGTCATCGGCGGCGACGCTCGCCGGGCCGGTATGCCGGAAAACATCTACTCGTTCACGGGCACATGGGACCTCGTCAATGGCTGGACGATCAATGGCAGCGCCGCCGACGTGGAAGAAGTGTACTCGGGCTATTCCCGCCGCGTCTGACTCCCGGCGTACACGTTGGTGAACCTGGGATTCGGCTACGAAGCCCGCGATTGGCTGTTCAGCTTCAATATCAAGAACATTACCGACGAACGGTATTTTCGCGCGAATTTCCCAATCTGTTCGGCGGCGTGATAGCGTTGCCTGAATTACCGCGACATTTTAACGCAAGTATTCGCTTTCGTTTCTGAAACCCGGTGGAATCACGGACTCGCAAATTGTATGAACTGATCACCGGGCCACTGTTCCGGCTTCCCGCGGAAGCTTCCCACGGCATTGCCCTGGGAACGCTTGATCTCTTGCATCGGTGCGGACTGTCCGGCCTGCTTGCAGCTTCCGCTCGTACACGGCAGCGGCCGGTGCGACTGATGGGGCTGGAGTTTCCCCATCGGGTCGGCCTAGCCGCGGGACTGGACAAGAACGGCGACCACATCGACGCTCTGGCGGCGCTCGGTTTCGCCTTTATCGAGATCGGCACGTTGACACCCCGGCCCCAGCCGGGCAATCCGCGGCCCCGACTTTTCCGTGACAGAAAGGCGGGTTGCATCGTCAATCGCATGGGCTTCAACAACAAGGGCATCGCGCATGCGGTCACGCGGCTGGAACAGCGCCGCAGCAAAATCGTCCTGGGAGTAAATATCGGCAAGAATCGCGATACCCCGGCCGAGCGCGCCACAGATGACTATCTGGAATGCCTGCGCCAATGCCGGGAGGCAGCCGATTACGTCACGGTCAATATTTCCTCGCCCAATACTCCGGGCCTGCGCGACATGCAATTCGGCGCACATCTCGAGCGCTTGCTGGAAGCCGTGAAACAGGCACAATCGGAATACGAGGCCGAGTCGGACAGGTATCTGCCCATCGCCTGGAAACTCGCCCCCGATCTGAGCGAGGGGGAGATTCGTTCGATTTGCGCATCGCTGATGGCGTGGCAGGCTGATTGCATCATCGCGACGAATACGACCTTGAGCAGGCCGGCCGCAACGCCCCGGCGTATTGCACGGGAAAACGGAGGGCTTAGCGGAGCGCCGTTGACTGGACTCGCGCGGCAGACCGTACGAGCGATCAGGGCGGAAGTCGGCGGCGCCATTCCCGTGATCGGCGTCGGCGGCATCATGAGCGGGCAGGACGGGCGTGAAATGCTGGCGGCTGGCGCCGACCTGCTGCAGATCTATAGCGGCTTCATATTCCGCGGCCCCGGTTTGATCGGGGAACTGGCGGAAGAGCTTGCCGATGCCTGAGTCGCCGGCGTATGCCTGAATTGCTGTTCTATACCACGGCCGGCTGCCATCTTTGCGAATACGCCGCCGTCATGCTCGATGAACTGGTCCGTTCACGGGACATCCGGGTGACTCCGGTGGACATCAGCGAGTCCGAAGAACTGGTTGCCCGTTATGGGCTTACAATTCCCGTGCTGCGCAATCCCCACAGCGGCCGCGAACTGAACTGGCCCTTTGTTCCTGAGCAGATAACGGAACTGCTGCAAGGCGGACCCGGGTAAACGGCTTACTTGCACGTCACAGGGAAAGGCGTTCCAGGCCGAACAGTCGTATCGCGTTTTCCGTGGTCTGCCGCGCGATCTCGGCACGGTCGCCACCGGTGCATTCGGCAATTTTGTCGAGCACCGCAGGCAGATACTTCGGCTCGTTGCGCCTGCCCGCAGGTTTCGGCAGCAAGTTTCGCGGCAGCAGATAAGGTGCGTCGGTTTCCAGCAACAGCCGCTCCGGTGGAACGTGCCCGACGATGGATTGCAGATCGGCGCCGCGCCGTTCGTCACAGATCCAGCCCGTGATGCCGATATACATGTCCAGTTCGAGATAGTCGCGCAATGCCGCCAGGGTGTCGGTAAAGCAATGCACCACACCTCCGCTGATGCGGCCGCGATGCCGTTTGAGAATCGAGAGGAAATCCGCATGGGCGTCGCGCTGATGCAGGAAAACCGGTTTGCGGACCGAAGCGGCGATTTCCAGGTGCTTCTCGAAGCAGTTCAGTTGATCCTTCCGCGGCGAAAAATTGCGATTGAAATCGAGTCCGGTCTCGCCTACGGCCACGACTTGCCCGAGTTCGCAAAGCGCGGCGACCGCGGCATATTCTCCAGCCGTGAAGGTTTGCGCTACATGAGGATGAAATCCCGCGGTGCTGCTGAAAAAGTCGGGATTTGCGCCGGAGAAGCGGGAGGCCGCCTCACTGGTCGTGCGATCCGTGCCGGTCAGAATGATGTGCGTTAGCCCGGCGCTTCTGGCATCATCCACAACCTGCTGAAAATCGTGCTCGAACGATTTGTGCGTCAGATTGGCGCCGATATCGATGAGATTCATGAACAGTAACAGTTTCCCGAGCGGCTTCGGAGTCTAGCGTAAGGCGCTCGCTGCGAGAAGTCTCGAAACAACCGGTGGAAATGATGCGGACCGATGCAAGCGGTGGTAACAGGAATGAACAGAAAAATCGGCGGCAAGGCGCTGAACTGGTCTGAACTCGGATTCGAATACGTCAAGACCGACCGACGATTTTCCGCCCGCTGGCGCGATGGCCAATGGGACGAAGGCGGAATGATCGACAGCGAGATCATGCCTTTGCACGAAGGCTCGCCGGCATTACATTACGCCCAGGAATGCTTCGAGGGCATGAAAGCGCAATGCGCCCGCGACGGCAGGGTATTGCTGTTCCGGCCGGATCTGAACAGCGAGCGCATGAAACAGGCGGCCGGGCGTCTGCTGATGCCGCAAGTGCCCACTGAACTTTTCATGCGCGGCGTCGATGCCGCGGTGCGGGAAAACATCGAATGGATTCCGCCCTTCGGCTCCGGCGCCAGCCTGTACGTCCGGCCCATGCTCATCGGTGTTGGCGAGAATCTCGGTTTGCGGCCGGCGCCGGAATTCGAGTTCCGCGTGTTCGTCTCACCGGTCGGACCCTATTACAAGCAGGCGGGTCTTGCGCCGATCGCGCTCGCGGTTTCGGAAATGGACCGCGCGGCGCCCCATGGCACGGGCAATTTCAAGGTGGGCGCCAACTACGCGGGCGGCCTGCTGGCAACGCGAAAGGCCCAGCAGCAGGGCGCCAGCGAAGCGCTTTATCTCGACGCGGCGGAAAATCGATATATCGATGAGGCCGGATCGGCCAACATCCTGGTCGTCATGCGCAACGGCAGCCTGGTCACGCCGCGCTCGTCAGCGATACTGCCAAGCGTTACGCGCCGCTCAATCATGCAACTCGCCGCCGACCGGCTCGGTATGCCCATCGCGGAAAGGCCCATCGATCTGCGCGCCGAATTCGACGATTTCGTAGAGATGGGCGCCTGCGGAACCGCGGCGGTAGTATCACCGATCGCCCGGATATGGTTCGACGGCGCCTGGCACGTCGTCAATCGCAGGGAACTCGGTGACGATATCGGGGGAAGCGGAACGGTCGGGCCGGTCATGCAGGAACTGTACGATCTACTGGTCGGTATCCTGCAAGGCGAAATCGCCGAGCAATACGGATGGATTCGGGAAGTTCCCCTTTAGGGAAGCTCTGATCAAGTCAGTGCTTCCCTGCGGCACAAGGATGTGCCGTCGAATTCCATGGCGTAAGCCATTGAATTCGGAAGCAAAGCAAAACCACGCTTTTATTTTGCGATAATGAAAAATTCCATGGAGGGAATTTTTCAGAGAATACTTAGTCGAACATTCCTTGACCGATACTGGTCGAGTACCTGTATATTCCGCGTGAAAGTTTTCGGCCGCGAGCCGGACAGGGTCAAGAAGTAAGGAAGCATAGATGGCAAAGTCGTTGGTCATAGTGGAGTCGCCCGCCAAGGCGAGGACCATTAACAGGTATCTGGGTCCGGAATTCATCGTCAAGTCCTGTGTCGGACATATTCGGGATCTGCCTGAGAAAGGTCGCGCTGAATCTCGTCGAGGCCGCGCGGATACCCCTGCCCGCAAGCTGACGCCCGCGCAGAAGGAGGCTCGTCGTAAAAAAAAGGAACAACAAAAACTCGTTCAGCGACTTGGCGTGGACCCCCAGAATGGTTGGCAGGCCCGCTACGAGATTCTGGCCGGCAAGGAACAGATCGTCGAAGAGTTGCAGAAACTGGCCGCCAAATCGCCAACGATTTATCTGGCCAGCGACCGTGACCGTGAAGGAGAAGCCATTGCCTGGCACCTGCAGGAAGCCATAGGCGGTGACCCAGAGCGGTTTCAGCGTGTCGTTTTCAATGAAATTACCAGCAAGGCCATTCGCGAGGCTTTTGCCGACACCGGCAAGGTGGACATGCGCTACGTTGAGGAACAGCAGGCGCGCCGATTCCTCGATCGCGTGGTAGGTTACATGCTGTCCCCCTTGCTTTGGTCGAAGGTCGCGCGCGGCCTGTCCGCCGGCAGGGTGCAATCGGTCGCGGTCAAACTGATCGTCGAACGCGAGCGCGAGATCCGGGCTTTCAATCCGGAAGAATACTGGGAGGTTTTCGCGGACCTTGCTACTGGCGCGAAACTGAATCTGCGCTGTCAGGTCATCAAACAGGCCGGCAAGAATTTCAGGCCCGGCGACAAGCAAAGCACCGATTTGGCTCTGGCCGTGCTGCGGAACGCCGAATACGTCGTGCGCGAGCGCGAGGACAAGCCGACAACTTCAAGACCGCGCCCGCCCCTGATTACGTCCACCTTGCAACAGGCCGCGAGCACCCGCCTCGGATTCGGCGTGGGCAAGACCATGAGATTGGCCCAACAGTTGTACCAGGCCGGACATATCACCTACATGCGAACGGATTCGACTCACTTGAGCAATGACGCGATCGCGGCCGCGCGCAGCCACATCGAAGGTCGTTTCGGCAGTGATTATCTGCCGCCGAAGCCCAATTTCTACCGTTCACGCGAAGGGGCGCAGGAAGCCCATGAAGCGATCCGTCCCACCGACGTCAATCGGCAGGCGGACGAACTCAAGGATATGGACAAGGACGCCCGGCGGCTCTACTCCCTAATCAGCCAGTTTCTCATTGCCTGCCAGATGGTTCCGGCGCGGTTTCTGTCGAGCACGATCACGGTGCAGGCCGGCGAATTCGAGTTGCGCGCCAAAGGCCGGATCATGCAGTTCCAGGGCTATCTGGCAGTCATGCCCTCGCGAGAAGAGGATGTGGTGCTGCCCGATGTTGCCGCCGGTGAATCCCTGGGACTGAAAAAACTCGATCCGGTGCAGAATTTTACCCGTCCGCCTCCGCGTTACACCGAAGCGAGCCTGGTGAAGGAAATGGAAAAACGGGAAATCGGCAGGCCCTCCACTTACGCCGCGACCATTTCCACAATCCAGGACCGTGGCTATGTGAAGCTGGAAAACAGACGATTTCACGCCCTCAAGATCGGCGACATCGTTACCGAGCGCCTGCAGGAGAGTTTTAATGACCTGATGGATTACGACTTCACGGCGCGCATGGAAGACTCGCTCGATGAAGTGGCGGAGGGCCGCAAGAACTGGAAAAAGCTGCTTGACGAGTTTTACCACGATTTCACCTCGCAACTCGCCGCGGCTGAAGCGAAAGAGGGTGGCATGCGCGTCAACAAGCCGACGGATGTGGATATTCCCTGCCCCAAATGCGGTCGCCCGATGCAGATTCGCAATGCCTCCACCGGAGTTTTTCTCGGTTGTACCGCCTACGGACTGCCGGGCGACGAGAAATGCCGCTCAACGGTCAATCTGACTCCAGGCGAGGAAGCCATACACGCGAAAGACGCGGAGGAAGCCGAAAAGCAGGAAAACATTCAGTTGCGCAAGAAACATCGCTGCGGCATTTGCGATACGGCAATGGATGCCTACCTGGTGGACGCCGGCCGCAAATTGCACATCTGCGGCAACAACCCCGATTGTGCGGGTTTCGAACTGGAACAAGGGGAGTTTCGCATTCAGGGATACGAAGGCCCGATTATCGAATGCGATAAATGCGGCAATAACATGCAATTGAAATCCGGCCGGTTCGGCAAGTATTTCGGCTGCACCAACAGCGACTGTCGCAACACGCGCAAGTTATTGCGCAACGGCAAGCCGGCGCCACCCAAAATGGATCCCGTGCCGATGCCGGAGTTGAAATGCGACAAGGTCGACGATCATTACATCCTGCGCGAAGGCGCCTCGGGACTGTTCCTGGCGGCCAGCGGATTTCCGCGCAATCGCGAAACGCGTTCGCCGAAAATCGCCGAGTTGCTGCCGCACCGAAAAGAAATCGACCCCAAGTTCAGCTATCTGTTCGACGCGCCGGTCGAGGACGGAGAGGGCAACCAGACTGTGCTCTCCTTCAGCCGCAAAACGCGCGAGCATTTCGTACAATCCGTGGTGGACGGCAAGCCGACAGGCTGGCGGGCGTTCTATCGTGACGGCAGTTGGCAGGCCGGTGCGGGCAAGCGAGGCTGACGCGGCTCGCTTGAATCGCCGAACTACAATCCCAGACGAATCACGCCGACGCTGACGCCTTCAACGGCAAAATCTTCGCGGCGTAAATCCACCTCGATCGGCGCAATATCGGGATTTTCCGCGACCAGTTCCAGGCGGTGGGCCGCTCCGGTCTTGCGTAAACGCTTGACGGTGACGTCGTCAGCTATTCTGGCGACGACGATGTCGCCGTCACGGGCTTCGGCGGTCTTGTGTACGGCGAGCAGATCGTCTTCGTAAATGCCGATACCTATCATGCTGTTTCCCCGCACCGTCAGCAGGTAATCGGCGCGCGGCGAGAACATTTCCCCCGGGATTTCGCTGTAATCCGCGATGGACTCCTGGGCAAGGATTGGGGAGCCGGCCGCAACCTGGCCGATGATCGGCAGGCCGGGCGGGGAATCCGCCGGAATGCGGATGCCGCGGGAAGCGCCGGGCATCATTTCAATGGCGCCCTTGCGCGCCAGGGCGCGCAAATGATCCTCGGCCGAGTTTACCGATCTGAATCCCATGTGGCTGGCGATTTCGGATCGTGTCGGCGGGTATCCGGTATTGCGCAAATGGCCGCGAACAAAGTCCAGAATCTGCCTCTGGCGGGAAGTCAATCCGTGCATGGTTGCCCTCGTTGCCGCGAATTACTGTGATTATATACAGTTATCCGGCGGCGTGACCAAAACTTTAGGAACTCGATTACTCTGGTTGACGCTTCGAACGAGAGCGGGCGAGGCATGCCTCGCCCCTACAGGCACAGCGGACATAACTCGGGAACAAGGGCAAATGTGATAACTTTCCCGCCTGAACTGGAGTACGTGGATGAGCGCCGAGGAAAAGATTCCCGGATTGTTGATGCTCGATTTGCGCGGGCCGATGCCGGCGGCGGACGAGATTGAACTGTTGCAGCGCGACAGCGTCGGTGGCGTCATCCTGTTCGCGCGCAACTATCTCTCGCCCGGACAACTCCGGGAATTGACCGCCGCAATCAGGCAATGCGCGCCGCATCTGCTGATCGCGGTGGACCAGGAAGGCGGCCGGGTGCAACGATTTCGAGACGGCTTTGTGTCCTTGCCGCCACTGCGCAAATTGGGGGAGATTTTTGAATCGGATCCCGGGCGCGGTCTTGCGCTGACGCGTGATTGCGGCTGGATCATGGCCGCGGAGATCGTCCGGGCGGGGCTCGATTTCAGTTTCGCCCCGGTGCTCGACCTGTACAACCCGGCTTCACCGGTAATCGGCGACCGCGCCTTTGCCGCCGATCCGGAGGCAGTTACAAGCCTGGCCCAAGCCTATATCGGCGGCATGTCGAAAGCCGGCATGGCCGCTGTCGGCAAACATTTTCCCGGCCACGGCGTGGTCGGCGCGGACTCACATCTGGAATTGCCGGTGGATACGCGCAACGGGGAAGAATTACGCTCGCGGGACCTGCAGGCATTCGTTCGCATTCACGAATTGCTGGCGGGCATCATGCCGGCCCATGTGGTTTATCCGGATCTGTGTCCCGAAGCCGCGGGATTCTCCCGCTACTGGCTGCAGACGGTTCTGCGCGAAGAAATCGGCTTCCGGGGACTGATCTTCAGCGACGATCTGAGCATGACCGCGGCGCATGTTGCTGGCACAATCGAGCACAGGCTGGAGCAGGCCCTGGCCGCGGGCTGCGACATGATGCTCGTTTGCAATTCACCAGCGGACGCGCTAAGGGCGGCCGATTGGCTGGAGCGGGAGAAAATCCCGGGAAACAGCGGGTTGCGGTGCATGCGGGCCATCGGTGGGCCTGCTCCGGAAGACGAAGCATGGCGGCAGGCCATCTCGAGAGTCAGCGGCTTGCAGTCCGGCGTCGCGGCAATGCACTGAGGCAAGGTTAAATGGAGCATTCACCATGATTGTGTTGAACGACATAGCCTGGATCGGGCAAATATTGCTGGTGCTCGTGTTGGCGCTGATCGCCGGCGCCGTAGTCAAGCGAATCCTTGCCGGCCTGGAGAAGCAGTCGGCGAAAACCTCGACCGTCTGGGACGACGCCATGCTGGAAGCGGCCCGGCGTCCCCTGCTTGTGCTGATCACCTTGTACGCCGCCATCTTCATTCTGGAAATCGCCGTAACCCAGTTGCAGCAATTTCAACTGCAACAAGCCGGCCCCATGTTTTTCACGACACAGGCCGGCTCTTTTTTCGATGCCGTCAGAGAAATTGTCGTCATACTGCTGCTGGCCTGGTTTCTGCTGCGATTTACCAATGGCGTCGAACAGCGCTTGCTGGAACAACTTAAGGCCGAACCGGACCAGGTTCAGACTCGCATCGACCCGACCACCCTGAACGCACTGGTTCGTTTGCTGCGTCTGGTTATCGTGATAGCGGCCGTACTGGTCGTATTGCCGACATTCGGCGTCGAAATCACTGCCGTGCTCGCATTCGGCGGTATCGGCGGCATTGCCGTCGGTTTTGCGGCCCAGGATCTGCTGGCCAATTTCTTCGGCGGATTGTTGATCTATCTCGACCGTCCTTTTGCAATCGGCGACTGGATACGCTCGCCGGACCGGGAAATCGAAGGCACGGTGGAAAAGATCGGTTGGCGTCTGACCATCGTGCGGACCTTCGACAAGCGTCCGCTATACGTACCGAATTCGGTGTTCAACAAGCTTTCGCTGGAAAATCCCTCACGCATGAGCCATCGCCGCATCTATGAAACCTTCGGTATCCGTTACCGGGACGCGGCCAGGATGGACGTGATCGTGGAAGATGTGAAGACCATGCTGCGCGCCCACGAGGAGATCGACACCAGCCAGACCATGATCGTCAACTTCAATCATTGCGCGCCTTCGTCACTGGATTTCTTCGTTTATACCTTCACCAAAACCACCAACTGGATACGGTTTCATGAGATCAAACAGGACGTGCTGTTGCGCATCGTGGAGATCGTTCATTCCCATGACGCCGATCTCGCTTTCCCGACCACCACTATCGATGGGCTGCCCGCAGTAATGCCGGAACCTCCAGCGGAATCCTGAGCGCCGTGCCGACCACAGCCGAGATAGCCGGGATCACAAGTCGCGCGACTCTCATTCATGGCGTCGACAAGGTGGAAGCTGCGCTGGCAAGGATGGCGCGCGAGATTGCAACTGAGCTTTCCGGCAGCGACCCGATCCTGCTTTGTGTGATGAACGGCGGGCTGATCGTTACCGGCCAGCTTGCGGTGCGGCTGCAATTTCCCCTGCAAATCGACTATCTTCATCTGACCCGGTATCGAGGTGCGACTTCGGGGGGAGAGATCGAATGCCGCGTCATGCCGGCTCTTGATCTGCGCGGGCGCGTGATCCTCGTCGTCGACGATATTCTCGATGAGGGAAACACCCTGGCGGCCGTATTGCGCTATTGCCGCGAACAGGGGGCGGATCGAGTTCTGTCGGCAGTGCTCGTCGACAAGCAGCGTCCCCGGCCGGAAGCGCTGGCCAAAGCGGATTTCGTTGGCCTGCATGTGCCGAACTGCTATGTCTTCGGCTACGGCATGGATTACAGGAACTATTTGCGCAACGCCGACGGCATCTACGCGATTGCAGACGAGGATATGTAGGAAAGGCAAGATTGCGCGATTTCTTCGCGACTGCCCCGGCAATGCACGCGGGGGAGTTTGTGCGCAAGCTGGTATTGGTACATCGGATCGTAATAGTTCTCCAGCAGATACTCGATCCATTGCCGGTGCCACGCGATTCCTTCCCCGTTTTCCGCAACAAATGCCTGTCGCATCAAGGCGTCCGTTTTGCGAAATCCGTTGTCACCGAGCCTGCGCCGGATCTTCTCGAGGCTTGCGCGCAGCGATTGTTCGAGTATGGCGGCGCCCCGACCGGGGCTGTGTTCTTCCCAGGCGGACAGATTGGAAAGAATGTAGTCGTGCAGGATCGTTTCCACCCGCATTTCCAGGCTTTCCTCGATGAGCGCGAGCGGCGCCTGCCGCATGCTTTCGAACAGTACATTGGGAATGGCGAGCGAGCCCACGGCGCGACTTTCGTCTTCGACTATCAGGACCGGCGCGGTTTCGAATTCCAGTTTCAGCAGCGCCACCGCCATGGCGTTTTCGAAATCGATTTGGGAAGGTTGCGGAACCGGCAAGGCGCCGAATGCGGAGCCGCGGTGCCGCGCCGCCCCTTCGATATCCAGGGTGTGCGGCAAACCCGCAAGCAGCCGGGTCTTGCCACTGCCGGTCTTTCCCGCGATTACGAGAAATTCCCGATTCGCCGCCCGCTCGAGCACGCGTAGCAGAAAACCGCGCAATGCCTTGTAACCGCCGGGCACGAGTGGAATTTCGACCCCTTCCTCGCGCAACCATTGCCGGACGATTTGCGATCGCTGTCCGCCGCGGAAACAATACAGGCGCGCATCGGGATTATGCGCGATGAAATTACGCCAGCGTTCGATGAGCACGCTTCTCGGCTCGCCGCTTACGAGTTCGTGACCGAGCCTTGTCGCCGCCTCGCCGCCGCTGCGGCGATACATGGTTCCCACCGCGGCGCGTTGCGCATCGGTCAGCAGGGGAATGTTGCGGCTGGCGGGAAAAGCCCCTTTGGCAAATTCCACGGGCGAGCGAACGTCGAGCAAGGGGCAATCGCGCTTGAACAGAAGCGCGAAATCCGATTGCATGGATTCTGCTGGCATAATGCGGAAACAATTTCAGGCGCGATCAGTTTATCACCGACTCTGCCGGATGCGCTGGCAGCCGGCGGGGAAGCAGGCGCGAAGGAGAATCTCTTGAACGGCCAGCCCAGCGACAATGCAGGAGCAACGCCGGACCCGTTCCGGATGCTGCGCCGCGTGAACGGGCCGCGCGGACCGGCGCCGGTGCATCTCTGGGATCCGCCGTTTTGCGGCGACATCGATCTGCGCATAGGCCGCGACGGTGTCTGGCATCACGAAGGCAGGCCGATCCGCCGCCAGGCCATGATCAATCTCTTCGCTTCGATCCTGAAACGGGAAGGAGAAGAGTATTTCCTCGTCAACCCGGTGGAAAAAGTGCGCATCCAGGTAGACGATTGCCCGTTTCTCGTCGTCGATATGGAGATTCGCGATCCCGGCCGGGAACAGGTGATCGTGTTTTTCACGAATGTCGAGGAATCCGTGGAAGTCGACCCGGATCATCCGCTTTGCGTTACCGGCGCCGAGGAGCCCCGCCCCACGGTACATGTCCGCGGCGGCATGGACGGATTGTTGAGCCGCCCTGTGTTTTACCGCCTGGTCGCCGCCGCCAGGCAATACCCGCAAGACGGTGAACTCGTTATCGGAGTCGACAGCAAGGGCTGCTTCTTCGAGCTCGGCCGAACCGCCCTGGAATCCGGTTGACCCTATTCGGTAAAAGCGGCATCATTGCCGCCCGTTTCAGCAGGCCCGGATCCCTCTGTCCATGAAGATTTTCGTCGCCGTCAAGCGCGTAGTCGATGCCAATGTAAAAGTTCGCGTCAAGTCCGACGGAACCGGCATGGAACTCGCCAATGCAAAAATGGCGATGAATCCGTTTTGCGAGATTGCGGTCGAGCAGGCCGTACGCATGAAAGAAGCGGGTCAGGCCGACGAGATCGTGGCGGTTTCCATCGGCCCCCAGGTCTGCCAGGAGCAATTGCGCACCGCGCTCGCGTTGGGCTGCGACCGCGGTATCCTCGTTACGGCCGATAGCGATGTCGCGCCCTTGCAGGTTGCGCGGATTCTCAAGGCATTGGTGGAGCGGGAAACTCCCGGACTGATTATCCTGGGCAAGCAGTCCATCGACAGCGACAACAACCAGGTCGGTCAGATGCTGGCGGCGATTGCCGGTATGGGGCAGGGCACTTTTGCCTGCAAGGCCGAACTGGATGGTGAGCGCATTGTCGTAACCCGGGAAATCGACGGCGGCGAGCAGACGGTTTCGCTCAAGCTGCCGGCGGTTGTCACTACCGACCTGCGACTGAACGAGCCGCGCTATGCTTCCCTGCCGAATATCATGAAGGCGAAGCGCAAGCCGATCGATCAGTTGACCCCGGCCGATCTTGGCGTGGATCCCGCTTCCGGTCTGAAGACATTGCGCGTGTCGCCGCCACCCGAACGCGAGGCCGGGATTATCGTCGAAACCGTGGACGATCTCGTCGGCAAACTCAAAAGCGAAGCAAGAGTGATCTAGGAAACGGTCATGTCGATATTGGTCATTGCGGAACACGATAACGCCTCGCTCAAGGTGGCAAGCCTGAATGCGATAACCGCGGCGGCCGAAATCGCGGGATATCTGGATCAGGCTGAAGTACACGTGCTGGTGGCGGGACATCAATGTGCCGCCGTGGCCGACGCCGCGGCCGGAATTGCCGGCATCTCCAGGGTGTTGCTGGCGGACGCCGCCTGCTTTGAACATCAATTGCCCGAGAGCGTGGCGCCGCTGGCGCGGGATCTGGCAGGATCGTATTCCCACGTGCTGACACCGGCAACGACCACCGGCAAGAACCTTATGCCCCGCGTCGCGGCGCTACTTGACGTCGCGCAAATTTCCGATATTTCCGCCGTCGAATCGGCGGACACTTTCGTTCGGCCGATATACGCCGGCAACGCACTGGCGACCGTGCAGTCCGCCGATCCCGTCAAGGTAATTACCGTGCGAATTACCGCCTTCGATGCCGGGGGCAATGGCGGTACGGCCGAAATCGAGAACTGCGATATTGTTGTGGAGCAAGACCTTTCCGTCTTTGTCGACGAAAACCTTTCAGTTTCCGAGCGCCCCGAACTGACTTCGGCGAAAGTCGTGATTTCCGGCGGCAGGGGTATGCAGAACGGCGAGAACTTCGTGTTGCTGGAAAAAATCGCCGACAAGTTGAATGCGGCCATCGGCGCCTCGCGCGCGGCTGTTGACGCGGGCTTCGTGCCGAACGACATGCAGGTCGGACAAACCGGCAAGATCGTCGCGCCCGACCTCTATATCGCGGTCGGCATTTCCGGTGCGATCCAGCATCTCGCCGGCATGAAGGACAGCAAGGTCATAGTCGCCATCAACAAGGATGCGGAAGCCCCGATCTTTCAGGTGGCGGACTACGGTCTGGTGGCGGATCTGTTCAAGGCTCTGCCGGAACTCGAACAAGCCCTGTAACAGATCCGCTCCCCATCAGTTTGTCGCGGCCGCCTCTTCCTGGCGCCGGCGCACTTCCCTTGGATCATTCGGCGCACGGCGTTGAACCGGGGGCTCGGCTGGCGCTTCTTGCGCCGGTTTCGCAGCCCGGGCCTCGCCATCGCTTGTGTCTGGCGCGGCGGATTCGGCTCCCGGGGCTTTTTCTTTCCCGGCAGCTTTCGATGCAGCTTTTTTCGGTTTGGCGGATTTTTTCGGTTTGGCGGGTTTTTTAGGTTTTGCGGGTTTCTCCTCAGCCTGTTCAACGGCGAGCGGCGCCTCCGCCGGCGCGTCGGGCGCTTCAATCGCTACTGCCGGTTCCGCCGCGACGGTTTCTACCGCCTTTGCCGTATCGTCCGGAGTTGCTGTTTCGTCCGCCTTTGCCGCTTCATCCGGAGTTGCCGCCGAAGCTTCAGCATCCTCCGCTTTCACCGCTTTCTTGCGTGGGCGGCCGCCCCTGGATCTGCGGGGTTTTGCCGCGGGCTCTTTTGCCGGTTCTTGTGAGGTCTGGGCCTCGACCGATTGTTCGCTTTCATGTCCGGCTTTCGTTTCGTCACCCGGCGCCACGGAAGTCGCTTCCGCCGCGCCGGTTGTGGTTTCATCCACGGGCGCTATCGGGTCCGTGTGAATTGTGGCGGCCTGATCCGATTCCGTGGATTCCGTGAGCGACAGATTCTCTGCCACGGTGGGCTCTTCGACTCCGGTGTCCGCCGGTCTCGGTCCGCGTTTGCGTTGCGTGCTGCTTCGGGTCCGTTTCGCGGCAGGCCGGCGTCTGGCCTGGCCTTTCGACGTTTGCTTGTCCTCCGGGACATCTTCGCCCGCCGATGTTTCGGCGGTTCGGGTTTCGGCTACCGCCGATTCCTTTCCCTTGCCGGCCTGTTTGCGCGGCCTGCCGCCGCGTCCGCGGCCCGAGGTTTCCTTTCGAGGAGCCTTTTCCCGCTTGCCGCTTTCAGTCTTGCCGCTGTCGGCTTTGCCGCGTTTTTCGGATCTGGCGCCGCTGTCTATCTTGCCGCGCCTGTCTGTCCTCGTGCGGCCTTCGGACTTGCGGTCCTCCTTGCGATCCCGGGCCGGCGCTGCGCGCCTGGATTTCTCCGCTTGCGGACGCTTCGCTGTGGAAGGTTCGGGAGACCTGGCCGCCGGCGCCGTTTCGCCGCCGCCGAACAGATTGCGGATCGCATTGTTCAGGAAGGCGACAGGACCAGTGGCGGTAGCCGGACGTTGAGGCCGGGCGTCCGCGACGGCGCCCCGGCTTACCGCCGGCTGCCTGCGGACAGTCTCGGCCGGTACTTCGCTGTCAGCGGGTTCCGAACTTTCGATTTCGTATTCTTCACCCTTTTGATTGACGCCGACAACGCGGTAATGCGGCGTCACCAGTTCGGAATCGGGAACGACAACGAGGCTGGAGCCGTTCTCTTCTTCGATGTCGGAAATTTCATCGCGCTTGTCGTTAAGCAGATAAGCGGCGACATCGAGAGGGGCCGCGACACGGACTTCGCGATTCCTTTCTTTGCTCGCTTCCTCGCGCATGATGCGCATCATCGACAGCGCGAGCGACTTGACGTCCCTGACCCGTCCCTGACCGCTGCAGCGGGGGCAGACAATGCTGGCGGTCTCGTCGAGGGAAGGGCGCAGCCGCTGCCGTGACATTTCCAGCAGGCCGAAGCGTGATATCCGGCTGACCTGCACTCTCGCCCGGTCGGCCTCAAGAGCTTCCCGCACGCGATTTTCCACCAGGCGCTGATGCTGGTTGGAACTCATGTCGATGAAATCGATGACGATCAGGCCGCCGATGTCTCTCAGCCGCAACTGCCGGGCGATTTCATCGGCCGCCTCGAGATTGGTGTTCAGCGCGGTCTCCTCGATATCCGCGCCGCGCGTGGCGCGGGCGGAATTGATATCGATCGCGACCAGCGCCTCGGTCGGATCGATCGACATCGTGCCGCCGGAAGGCAGTCTTACGTCTCGGCCGAAAGCGCTTTCGATCTGGTTCTCGATCTGGAACCGGTTGAACAGCGGCAGTTTCTCTTCATACAGCTTGATGCGGCTTTCGTATTGCGGCATTACCTGGCGCACGAACTGCATCGCTTCTTCGTAGGTTTCCGTTGTGTCGAACAGCACCTCGCTGATTTCCTTGCGCAGATGGTCACGGATCGTGCGCAGGACGACATTGCTTTCCTCGTGAATCAGGAAGGGCGCTTTTTTCTGGCCGGAGACATCCTGGATTGCCTGCCAAAGGTTGGTCAGATAGTCCAGATCCAATTGCAGCTCCTGCGCCTGCTTGCCGACGCCGGCGGTGCGCACGATCAACCCCATATTGTCGGGGATGTCCAGTTCGCGCAGGGACTCCTTTATTTCCGAACGCTCATCGCCTTCGATGCGGCGCGAAATTCCCCCGAGTTTCGGATTGTTCGGCATCAAAACCAGATAGCGGCCGGCCAGGCTGACGAAAGTGGTCAGAGCGGCGCCCTTGTTGCCGCGTTCTTCCTTTTCGACCTGTACGATGATTTCGGCGCCTTCCCTGATCGGGCTGCCGCCATTGCCGTCTTCGGCCTTGTTGCGGTACAGATCGGAAATTTCCTTCCAGGGCAGAAATCCGTGGCGGGCGGCGCCGAAGTCGACGAATGCGGCTTCAAGGCTAGGCTCTACCCGGGTGACCACGCCTTTGTAGGTATTGGCTTTCTTGCGGGCCTTGTTGGGGAATTCTATGTCGAGATCGTACAATCGCTGGCCATCGACCAGCGCAACCCGCAGTTCCTCGTGTTGGGCTGCATTTACCAGAATGCGTTTCATGCGTTTGTTTCCTCTTGGATAAACGCAGAAGCGAGCAGGGGGAATGCCAGGGAAGCCAGTTTCCCGAATTGCCGTGTTCAGGGGCGCAGGGCCCGGTGCGGCGTCAGGCTGGCGATTGACTGGAGACTCGACAATACCGGCACCCGGCGGATCGATTCGATAGCCGCTCTCGCGCCGAAGGTCCGGTCAAGACCGGAGTCCGGTTGTAACGTATTGTTATGTGCAACAATCTTTCAGTTTGTTGTCACTTCGGGGCCATCGCCATTTTGGGCGCCATGGCCAGCCGAATCAGAATTCCCGTGCTTGTCTTCTGCAATTCGGACAACACCGGATGATCGGGCGTGTCCGTGCAAAAACGATGTAACCCCATTTGTTTTTCAGGCGGTCACAATCGTTCATATACTAAGCTAATCGTGGCTCTCTCTGAGCCTGAAGGGCTAAAGGATCAATAAAATCAACTATATGCCCAACCAGGAACCATAACACCTTATCGCGCTCCCGGCAACTAACTATATGTACGGATGTAGAGAGCACATAATCTGTCCGGTCTTGTAGCACAAGGTCTGTCCGGTTCTCATCGGATGCGGGAGGAAGCATCTGATGAGACGAACAGCCTGGTTGCAGGAGACGCGAATGGAACGTTTTGAGGAAGCCTTTGGTGCGTGGACGGAGAGTCGGCTGACGCAGGAAGAAGCTGCGCGGCTGCTTGGGGTGTGTGAGCGCACGTTTCGGCGCTGGATAGATCGGTATGAGGAAGCGGGCCTGGACGGATTGATCGACAAGCGCTTGTCGCAAGCATCGAACCGTCGCGCGCCGGTCGACGAAGTGATGGCGTTGGTGGATCGCTACCGGAACCGTCACCGGGGTTGGAACGTGCGTCATTTTCATGCCTGGTACCGGCGCGATGGCGGGAAGCGCAGCTACACCTGGGTGAAGAACGCCTTGCAGGCAGCGGGCCTGGTGGCGCGGGCGTCACGCCGCGGAGCGCATCGCAAGCGGCGGGAGCCGGCGCCGTGGCCGGGCATGCTGTTGCACCAGGATGGCAGTCGCCATGAATGGGCGCCGGGTCGGATGTGGGATCTGATCGTGACCATGGACGACGCCACGAACGCGCATTACTCGATGTTCTTTTGCGAGGAGGAAGGTACGTGGAGCAGCTTTCGCGGCATCCGCGAGGTGATTGATGCGCGCGGTCTGTTCTGTTCGCTGTATACCGACCGCGGCAGTCACTACTGGCACACGCCGACGGCGGGCGGCAAAGTGGACAAGGGCAATCCGACGCAGTTTGGACGGGCGATGAGGCAGCTGGGCATCGAGATGATTCCGGCGTACTCGCCGGAGGCGCGGGGCCGTTCGGAGCGAGCGTTCAAGACGCACCAGGACCGACTGGTGAAGGAGTTGGCGCTGGCGGGGGTTGCGGAGATGGAAGCGGCGAATCGGTACTTGCGGGAGACGTACCTGCCGGCCTTCAACGCGGAGTTCGCGCGGCCGCCGCGGGAGGAAGGGTCCGCCTTCGTGGCCTGCGGCGACGCCGATCGGCTGGACGAGATCCTGTGCGAGCACCATGAGCGGGTCGTCGGGCACGACAACTGCGTACGCTTTCGTCGAAAGGTGCTGCAGATTCCGCCGGATCGGTACCGTTGTCACTATGTGAAGGCGACAGTCAAGGTCTTGCAGTATCTGGATGGGTGCGTTGCGATCCGCCACGGCCCGCGCGAACTGGCGCGATACGACTCCCAGGGGAAACTATTGACGGAGAATTTACGGACCGCCGCGTAGGAACGCGGCGGCGGCCGGCGTCTGGGGGGGCCTTTCCGGGCTACGCCCTCCAAGGCCCCCCAGACGCCAAAAACAAACCGGACAGATCATTTGCTACAGAACCGGACATTTCTATTTGCTCTTAACAGCCTCGCCCGTGGGCGTTGCTCGATAACGGGGTAATCCGCGGGCGAGGCATGCCTCGCCCCTACAAGCGCAGGGCTTTCTTCATCGCGTTATAATGCGCGGCTTTTGCGGGCGGCGGCTGAACGGGAAAATCATGCGCACTCATTATTGTGGTGAAATGAACCAGTCTCTGGTCGGCGAAGAAGTCACTCTTTGCGGCTGGGTGCATCGGCGCCGGGACCACGGTGGCGTGATTTTCCTCGACACCAGGGATCGCGAAGGCATTGCCCAGGTAGTGTTCGATCCGGATACGCCGGAAAGTTTCGCCATCGCCGAACAGGTGCGTAACGAATACGTCATACGGATTTCGGGCCGGGTGCGTCCCAGGCCGGCCGGCACCGTGAATCCGGAAATGCCCACCGGCGCGGTCGAAGTGCTCGGCAAGAATCTGGAAATCCTCAATCGCTCGGAAACCTCGCCGATTCCGGTGGACGAATACGTCGAGGCAGGCGAAGACGTTCGCTTGCATTACCGCTACATCGACCTGCGCCGGCCTGAAATGACCGAGCGCATGCGTTTTCGCTCGCGTCTCGCCCGCACTGTCCGCGAATTCTTCGATAGCCGGGGTTTTCTCGAAATCGAAACTCCGCTGTTGACCAGAGCCACCCCGGAAGGCGCGCGGGACTACCTGGTGCCGAGCCGAACGCATCCGCACGCCTTTTTCGCCTTGCCCCAGTCGCCGCAACTGTTCAAGCAGATGCTGATGGTTTCGGGTATGGACCGCTATTACCAGATCGCGCGGTGCTTTCGCGATGAGGATCTGCGCGCGGACCGCCAACCTGAATTCACCCAGATCGACGTGGAAATGTCCTTTGTCGAGGAAGAGCAGGTCATGGACTCGATGGAGGCCCTGATCCGCCATGTGTTTGCCGAGACCATGGACGTGGCGCTTGAACCTTTCCCGCGTATCGGCTATGCCGAGGCGATGCGCCGGTTCGGCAGTGACAAGCCTGACTTGCGGATCGAACTGGAACTGGTCGATCTCGCGGAACTGATGCGCAATGTCGATTTCAAGGTTTTCCGCGAGCCCGCCATGCGCGAAGACTGCCGCGTGGCGGCGTTGCGAGTGCCTGGCGGCGAGCGGCTCAGCCGCAAGCAGATCGACGAATACACCGATTTCGTGCGCAAGCGAGGCGCAGGCGGGCTGGCCTGGATCAAGGTCGCCGACCCCGGAATCGGCCGCGAAGGACTGCAATCTCCCATTATCAAGTTCATGGATGACGACACGATCAGCGGCCTGCTCACTGCAACGGCGGCGGAAGCGGGGGACATAATCTTTTTCGGCGCCGACAAGATCGCGACGGTAAATGAGTCGCTGGGCGCTCTGCGATCAAAAGTCGCCCATGATCTGGAACTTGTCGATGCGGGCTGGGCGCCGGTATGGGTAACGGACTTTCCAATGTTCGAAACCGCCGCGGACGGCAGTCTGACGTCCTTGCACCATCCGTTCACCGCGCCGTCATGCGACGCCGACGAGTTGCGCGCCAATCCCCTCGGCGCCCTTTCCCGCGCCTATGACATGGTGCTCAACGGCGTCGAACTCGGCGGCGGGTCGATTCGAATTTCCCGGCCGGAATTACAACAGGCGGTTTTCGACCTGCTGGGTATAGGACCGGAAGAAGCCGAACGCAAATTCGGCTTCCTGCTTTCCGCGTTGCGTTACGGCTGCCCGCCCCATGGCGGCATCGCCTTCGGCTTCGACCGTCTGGCAATGCTGCTGTGCGGGGCTGCCTCGATCCGTGATGTGATCGCCTTTCCGAAAACCCAGTCGGCATCCTGCCCGCTGACCGATGCCCCCGGCGAGGTTTCGGCAGCGCAATTGCGCGAGTTGCATCTGCGTCCCCGGCAATTGCAGAATTGAGCGAGAGCGGCAGCGGACCGGGTCATGGCGGGACATAGCAAGTGGGCCAATATCAAGCATCGCAAGGCGGGGCAGGACGCCAAGCGCGGCAAGGTTTTCACCAAGATCATCCGTGAATTGACCGTTGCCGCCCGGCTCGGAGGCGGCAATCCGGCGGATAATCCGCGGCTGCGGGCTGCCGTGGACAAGGCGCTGGGCGCCAATATGCCACGAGACACCATAGACCGTGCGATCGACCGCGGCGCCAATCCGGGCGCGGGCGAGGATGTCGAAGAACTGACTTATGAAGGCTACGGGCCCGGCGGCGTCGCGGTCTACCTGGACTGTCTGACGGATAACCGCAATCGGACGGCGGCGGCGGTACGTCACGGTTTCAGCAAATTCGGCGGTTCGCTTGGCACCAATGGCTCGGTGGCCTACCTCTTCAGCCGCACCGGGGTAATCTCCTTCGACGCCGGCGAGGACGAAGACCGCATTATGGAACTGGCGCTCGAAGCCGGCGCCGACGATGTGATCGTCAACGATGACGGCGGTATCGAAGTGCATACGAGCCTGGAGTCCTTCGGCGCCGTGCAGGACGGATTCACGAGCGCCGGGCTGGAGTTCCGGAATGCCGACATGACCATGTTGCCTTCCACCGAAGTCGAGCTCGACCTTGAAGGCGCCACCCGGCTGCTCAAACTTCTGGAGCACCTGGAAGACCTGGACGATGTGCAGAACGTCTGGTCCAACGCAAACGTGCCTCCTGATGTGGCGGAACGACTGTAACGCACCCTTTTTTTCCCGGCGTTTCAGCCGATAATCTGAAAGCGTGAGTATCATAATCGGCATCGATCCGGGCTCCCGGGTGACCGGCTACGGGCTGGTCAACTCCCGAGGGGACCGGCTGGAGCATGTAGACCATGGCTGCATCCGGATGACACAACCGGAGCAGCCTGAACGCCTGCGTGAAATCTATGAGGGTATCGGTCGTGCGGTGGAAAAATTCGCACCCTCCGAAGCGGCGGTCGAAGACGTGTTCATGGGCCGGAACGCGGCATCGGCGCTGAAACTGGGCCAGGCCCGGGGCAGCGCCATCGTTGCCTGCCTGTCCCGGGGCGTGGCTGTATCCGAATATTCCGCGCGCAAGGTCAAGCAGGCTGTGGTCGGCAACGGCGCCGCCGGCAAGGAACAGGTACAACACATGATCAGGGTGCTGCTCGGAGTCGATGACGCCGTTCCCGAAGACGCAGCCGACGCGCTCGCCGTAGCCATTTGTCACGCGCATACGAGTCACAGCCTGGTGCGAATCGCAGCGGCGGGTTCCTACAGCCGCAGGAGATTCCGGTTGTGATCGGGCGCATCCGCGGCGAACTGGCGGAAAAGAATCCGGCGCAAGTACTGATCCTGGCCGGCGGCGTCGGTTACGAAATCCGGATTCCGCTGAGCGCGTTCGACGATTTGCCCGATATCGGCGACGAACTGGAGTTACACACACATCTTGCGGTGCGCGAAGACGCCCAGGAGTTGTTCGGTTTTCCCGATGCGAGGGACAAGCAGGCATTCCGGCATCTCATCAAGGTTAATGGCGTTGGACCGCGCATTGCCCTGGCCCTGCTTTCCGGCATGAGCGCCGGCGAACTCGCCGCGGCCGTACAGGGCGGAGACGTTTCCCGGTTGAGCGGCGTGCCGGGAATCGGCAGAAAAACAGCGGAACGGATGGTGGTGGAACTGCGTGACCGGCTCGATGACGGCGGCGTGGTCCAGTTGCCTGCCGAGGCCGGGCGGCTGGCCGCGGCCGGCGGCAGGGAAGCGGAAGACGCACTGGTCAGCCTCGGCTACAAGCAACAGCAGGCGGCGCGCATGATCGCCCGCATCCGGCGGGAACATCCCGGCCAGGCCGAGACCGAGGATCTGATCCGGCTGGCGCTGAAAGGCATGGCCACGGGCGCCGGAGGCGGTCCATGAACGAACAGCGCATCATCGCCCCGGAAGTGACCGGACCCGAGGATAACCAGGAATCGCTGCGGCCGCTGCGCTTGCGGGAATACATCGGCCAGCAGCAGGTCAGAGAACAAATGGAGATTTTCATCGGCGCCGCGCGCAACCGCGCCGAGTCCCTGGACCATACCCTGATCTTCGGTCCACCTGGACTCGGCAAGACCACGCTGGCGCGCATCATTGCCCATGAGATGGGTGTCTCCATCCGCAGCACGGCCGGCCCGGTGCTGGAAAAGTCCGGCGATCTGGCCGCGACCCTGACCAACCTGGGTGAAGGCGACGTGCTCTTCATCGACGAGATTCACCGCCTGCGGCCCGCGATCGAGGAAATCCTCTACCCGGCGATGGAAGACAATCAGCTCGACATCATGATCGGGGAAGGGCCCGCGGCGCGCTCGATCAAGCTGGACCTGCCGCCGTTCACCCTGGTCGGAGCGACCACCCGCGCCGGGTTACTCACCTCGCCCTTGCGCGACCGTTTCGGCATCGTGCAGCGGCTCGAGTTCTACAGCGTCGACGAATTGGCGCGGATCGTGACGCGCTCTGCGGGTATCCTCGGAACTGAAACCAGCAAGGAAGGCGCCGGGGAGATCGCCCGCCGTTCGCGCGGCACGCCGCGCGTGGCCAATCGGTTGCTGCGGCGGGTCCGTGATTTTTCCGAGATGAAAGAGGACGGCAGGATCACTCGCGGGTCGGCGGGCAGAGCGCTCGACATGTTGCATATCGACGGCAATGGCTGCGATCACATGGACCGGCGGCTGCTGCGCACAATGATCGAAAAATTCTCTGGCGGCCCGGTAGGCGTCGACAATCTGGCGGCGGCCATCGGGGAGGAGCGTGATACCATTGAGGACATTCTGGAGCCCTTCCTGATCCAGCAGGGCTTCATCATGCGCACGCCTCGCGGGCGGGTAGCGACGCAGCATGCCTATCGATATTTCGGACTGCCGGCAAAAGCCGGTTCGAACGATCTCCTGGATCCGGAATGAAGCGGTTTTCACCGCAATACTTGCATTGGAGAATACGGAGTGAATGAACAGCTAGGGCCTTTGCAACTGATCTTCGGCGCCAGCTTCGAAGTACAAATCGTTATCTTTATTCTGATCGCGCTCTCGATCGCTTCCTGGGGCATCATCGTGCAGCGTTACCTGGTGCTGTCGACCGCCGATAAAGGCGTGCGCAATTTTGAGGAACGCTTCTGGTCTGGCATCGATCTGGGCCTGTTGTACAAGGAAGGCAGCCAGATGCAGGAGGAAGGCGTGCCCATGGTCGGCATGGAAAACATCTTCCGGGTCGGCTTCAAGGAGTTCATGCGCTTGCGGCAGCAAGGCAATGTCGACCGCGAAGCGATCATGGAAGGCGCCCAGCGCGCCATGCGGGTCGCATACTCACGTGAGGAGGAAAAACTCGAACGGCACCTCGCCTTTCTGGCGACGGTGGGCTCGGTATCGCCATATATCGGCCTGTTCGGAACCGTGATCGGAATCATGAACGCCTTCATCGGGCTGGCCAGCCAAACCCAGGCCACCCTACAGGTAGTGGCGCCGGGCATTGCCGAGGCGCTGATCGTAACCGCCATCGGCCTGTTCGCGGCGATTCCGGCGGTGGTGGCGTACAACCGCTATTCGTCGAAAGTGGAATCGGTAACCGGCAGCTACGTCACCTTCACCGACGAGTTTTCCAGCATTCTGCACCGGCAGATTCATTCTTCGGGTTGATGCAGGCGCCGGCATGGAAATCCTGACACGTAAAAAACGCCGTCCCATGAGTGAGATCAACGTGGTACCGTATATCGACGTGATGCTCGTGCTGCTGATCGTGTTCATGATTACCGCGCCGCTGCTCAATCAGGGAATCGAGGTTGAGCTGCCGGAGGCGAACAACGAACCGCTGGACCTGGACGAAAATCTGGAAACGCTGGTTGTCACCATTACTTCCGCGGGTGAGTATTTCCTCAGCCTGGGCGCCACCGGCGAAGACCGGCAGTCACTGGACCTTGCGACAGTGGCTCAGCAGGTCGGTCGGATACTGAATGCGAATCCAACAGTGCAGGTGTTGATCGAGGGCGATACAAACGCGACCTGGGGCGCGATGATCAACCTGATTACCGCCTTGCAGAACGCGGGTGTGGAAAATCCCAATTTCATCACACAGCCGCTGACTGAATTGCTATGAGGCAACAGCCTTGATTTCCGGCTTCCGCTATCTCATCGGCTTCAACGGCTACCCGTTTTCCGCGGTGGCCGCGGTGTTGCTGCACGTCTTCGTGCTCGGATTCATCCTGTACTGGAACACAGCCAGCGATTCGAGCGAATTCGAACTCGTGCAACCGACCGTAATCAAGTCCTTGTTTATCGACGAAAATCCGCAATTGCGCGAACGTAGGCGGCTCGAGCGCCAGCAGATTCAGCGGCAGCAGGAAGAGGAACAGCGCCGGCAGCAGGATCTTGAGCGCCAGCAGGAAGAGGAGCGGCAACAGCAAGAAGAAGAAAGGCAACGAGCGGCCGAGGAGGAACGCCAGCGCCGCCAACTGCTGGAACAGCAGCGTCAACAGGAATTGCGCGACCAGGCCGAGCGGGAGCGCCTGGAAGAGCAGCAGCGGCAGCAGCAGGAACTGGCCGAACAGGATCGCCGGCGCCTGCAGGAAGAGGCGGAACGCGCCCGGCTGGCGGAAGAGGCCGCTGCCGCGGCGGCCAGGACCGAGTTTGAAGTCGTGCAAAGCGGCGTCGCGCTGATCCAGCAGATCGTGCAAGAAAACTGGTCGCGGCCGCCGAGCGCGCGTAATGGCATGCGCGCCGTTTTACGGGTCAGCATGTTGCCGACCGGGGAAGTGACGGATGTCGTTATCGTTCAATCCAGCGGCGATCCGGCTTTCGACCGCTCAGCCGAAACGGCAGTCTTTCGCGCCCAGCCTTTCAGTGAATTACAGGAAATGCCGATCAATATCTTTAACGCGAATTTCCGATCTTTGTCCCTGATATTCGAACCTGAGGATTTGCTCAATTGAAACCGTACCGTTTACTGATCGCGATAATCATTCTGGCCACGAACGCTCATGTCCATGCACAACTCAGCATCCAGATCACTCAGGGCGTCGATAACCCCATACCCATCGCCGTGGTGCCCTTCCAGACCGCCGGCATCGGATTCGGCGCCGAAGACGTAGCCCGGGTCGTCGCGAACGATCTCGAACAGGTAGGCGAATTCCGTGCGCTGGAGCGGGAAAACCTGCTCAGCATGCCTAGCGAGCAAAGCGAGGTCTTTTTCCGCGACTGGCAAGTCATGGCCCAGGACTATCTGCTCGTGGGCAAGGTAACCGGCACGCCGGGCAACCAATTGGTGCAGGTTCAGTACGAGTTTTTCGATGTCAATCGCGAGTTGCTGCTGGCCGGTGAAATCCTAAGCGGAAACGTTTCGCAGTTGCGCGACATCGGACATGAAATCAGCAATATCATCTACGAGCAGGTGACTGGCATCCGCGGCGCATTCACCACCCAGATCCTGTATGTGGTCGCCGAACAGGCGCCCAGCGGCAGCGCCAGTTTCAGGCTCGAAAAAGCTGACTATGACGGCAGCCGGCCCCAGGTGCTGTTGCGCTCCCAGGAGCCCATCATGTCGCCGAACTGGTCTCCGGATGCGCGGGAAGTCGCCTATGTCTCCTTCGAGACCGACCTGCCGCGAATCTACACCCAGAATATCGCCACCGGCCAGCGCCGCCAGATCACCAATTATCCCGGTATCAACAGTTCGCCGGTTTATTCTCCCGACGGAAACATGCTTGCCATGGTGCTTTCCAAGGACGGCAGCCCCGATATCTTCGTGCAGGATCTGCGCAGCAACGAATTGATCCGGGTCACCGATCATCCGGCCATCGACACCGAACCGAGCTGGACGCCGGACGGGCGCTCGATAGTGTTCATGTCGGACCGCACCGGCCAGCCGCAGATCTACCAGATCGAAGTGGGCGCGAGTTCCTTCGATGTGGAGCGCCTCACCTACGATTGCTTTCAGTGCGCCAAGGCCAGATTTCTCCCCGACGGCAACAATCTGGTGCACGTTCGCCGCGAGACGCGGCAAAGCCCGACTTACCAGATCGCGATCATCAATATCGAGACCTTGCGTGTGATCACATTGACCAATACATCGCTCGACGAATCACCGAGCTTGGCCCCGAACGGCAGCATGATCATGTATGCGACAAAGTACCAGGGAAGAGGCGTTCTGGATGCTGTTTCCATTGACGGTTTAGTGAAGTTCCGTTTACCATCCGCTGAGGGTGACGTGCGAGAACCTGCGTGGTCTCCGTTCCTGAATTAAATGTTGTCTCCTTGCGGTCGAAAAGGATATAGGGGCTGGCTGATTCGATTCATTTGCAGGGCGGCGATCAACCTTAGATGACATATTGTTGGAGGACGAAAAGAGTGGGAACCCAGAGCTATTCAATCTTCAAGGCGGCATTGCTTGTATTTTCGCTGACATTGTTCGCGGCCTGCAGTTCCACCGAAGAAGTGGACGACCAGCAGAGCACAGGTGGAGAAAGCGACACCGGCAGTTCCGCGCAAACCAGCGGGACCGACGAGACTCCGCAACTGACCGCCGAAGAAATCGCGGCTCAGGAAGCATTGCGCACCACCATTTTCTATTTCGACTTCGACGTGGCCGAATTCAAGGCTGAAGATCGGGATACTCTGACGTATCACGCCCGGGATCTGGCCGCCAATCCCGACCGGGGCATCCGGCTCGAAGGCCACGCCGACGAGCGGGGCACACGGGAATACAACCTGGCGCTTGGCGAGCGGCGTGCGAACGGCATTCTCAACTACCTCATCGTGAATGGCGCATCAAGGGCGCAGATCGAAGTCGTCAGTTACGGTGAAGAGCGGCCTGCCGACTCCGGTCAAGGCGAGCAGGCGTACTCCATGAATCGCCGCGTCGAAATCGTCGGCCGATAAGCAACGCCATGGGCAGGGGCCTGCCAACAGGCGGTTCTAGGATTCTGGTCGGCGTTTGCCTGCTGCTGGCGACGAGTTCGCTGGCCGCGCAGGAACGCCCACTGTTCCCAGGCCAGAATCAACCCCAGGCTGCGGGTAATAACGACGCGCTTTCCTTGCTGCTCGAACAGAACAATCAGATGCGCACGGAGCTTCAGGCTCTGCGCGCACTGGTTGAAGAGCAAGGGTTCGAACTGCGCAGATTGCAGCGCGATTCCCTGAGCCGCTACGAGAATATGGATGGGCGCCTGCAGGCGCTGGAAAACGGCGCCGCGCCGGCGGTAAGCGATTCCGGTTCCATAGCACCTGGACAGACCGCTCAGCCTGTCACGACCTTGCCCGCGGCAGCCCAGCCGTCGCCGTCGCAATTTCCGGATCCAGCCGGTGCGGAAACCACCGCCCCGGAGCCTGCTGTAGCCGCTCCCTCGCGCAGCCGCTCCTCGACCTTGCCGCCCGCGATATTGAGCGAGCAACAGCTTTACCAGATGGCTTACGAATCCGCGATAAATTCCAGCTTTGAACGCTCCATCGCCGAATTCGATCAATACCTCAGTGTGTACCCCCAGGGCAGGTTCGTCAGCAATGCACACTACTGGAAAGCTCAGTCCTACCTCTACCTGGATCGTTACGGCGAAGCCAGGGACGCATACGAAATCATTTTGAACCAATACGGCGACTCGCCCAAACTACCTGACGCCATGTATGGCCTCGGTCAGGCCTATCAGGGCCTGGGGGACACCGCGCGGGCACGGCAACTGTTCAACGACATCAAGCGCAGTTATCCCAACACCGGCGTGGCCAATCTCGCCGATACCCGCCTGTTGTCCCTGGATTGAGTCGCGGCCGCATTCCCTTCCGGGATTGCGCATTCCAGGCTGACGACATGAAACTCCGAATAACCGAAATTTTCCACTCGCTGCAAGGCGAAACCCGGACCATGGGGATTCCGACAGTCTTCGTGCGCCTGACCGGCTGCCCGCTCCGATGCGTCTATTGCGATACCGCCTACGCGTTCAGCGGTGGGACACCCATCGAACTGAACGAGATTCTGGAACAGGTCGCTGCCTGGGATTGCAGGTATGTGACGGTAACCGGCGGAGAACCGCTGGCTCAACCGGAGTGCCTGGATCTGCTCAAGTCCCTTTGCGACCGCGAATACCGGGTTTCGCTGGAAACCTCCGGCGCCATGCCGGTCGAGCAAGTAGACCCCAGGGTCTGTATTGTGATGGACCTGAAAACGCCGGGCTCGCGCGAATCGCATCGTAATCTGTATGAAAATCTGAACCACTTGCGATCGACCGACCAAGTCAAATTCGTCATCTGCAACCGCGAAGATTACGAATGGAGCGCGGAGCAGGTCCGACAGCATGCTCTTGCCGAAAAAATCGGCGATATCCTGTTCTCGCCGTCTCATGAAGAGATGGATCCGGCCCAACTTGCGCAGTGGATTCTCGACGATCGCCTGCCGGTGCGTATGCAGATTCAGTTGCACAAGCTGTTGTGGAATTCGGAACCCGGGCGCTAGGGCGGGGGAGAGCATTCGATGCGGAAATCCGCGGTAGTACTGCTTTCCGGCGGACTTGATTCGGCGACCTGCCTTGCCATTGCCGGGCAGCGCGGCTATCGCTGCCACGCGCTGAGTTTCGACTATGGTCAAAGATCCACCGCTGAAATCGAGGCTGCCCGGCACCAGGCCCAAGAGCAGGATGTCGCGGAGCATCGACTGTTGAAGCTTCCGCTCGGTCAATTCGGCGGCTCGGCCCTGACAGACAGCAATATTGAAGTTCCGGAATCTCCAGGCGATGGAATTCCGGTAACCTACGTACCCGCACGCAACACGATTTTCCTCGCCCACGCACTCGCCTGGGCCGAAGTATTGAGCGCTGACGCCATCTTCATCGGCGTCAACGCACTCGATTATTCCGGCTATCCCGATTGCCGCCCCGAGTATGTCGAGGCCTATCAGCAATTGATCGATATCGCCACCAAAGCCGGCGTCGAAGGCAGAAAGATCAGTCTTGAAGCACCACTGATTCACATGAGCAAGGCGGAAATCATCCGAACCGGAACGGAACTCGGCGTGAATTATTCCCATACCCTGTCGTGTTACCAGGCTGATGGGCAGGGCCTTGCCTGCGGTCAATGCGACAGTTGCCGCCTGCGCCGCGAGGGCTTCGCGGCTGCCGGCATTGCGGATCCGACGCGCTATCGCGCGGCTGTGCAGGCTGTAAGACCGTAGGGGCGAGGCATGCCTCGCCCCTACTTGAGTTTTCCTGATTTGATAGTAAGATTGCGCCCTCCGCGGGTCGTTAGCTCAGTTGGTAGAGCAGAAGGCTTTTAACCTTTTGGTCATAGGTTCGAATCCTATACGACCCACCAATTCCCGTAAGGTCCATTCAGGACATACGGATAACGGATTTAGAGTCATTCACGTATGCGAGAAAGGGTGCTGTTCGGGATATTGTCGATTTGCATCACAAGTGGCGCTTTCGCGGCGGAAGTATACGTTTCGCTCGGATTGGGAGTTGCGGAAGATCAGGTTGACCTGCATTCGGCCGCGCCGTCTCTTGGCGAAAGTTGCAATTCAACTTCGGTGTCCGTTTCTTGCATTGGCCAATTGTCTATCGAACCTGTAACTACAGAATTCGATCTGGGCAATTCCATCGCAAGTACCGCGAGCCTCGGATTCGAATGGGATAGCTGGCGGCTTGAGGCAGAATATGTCGGCCGCAAACATGACGGTCAGTCATTGCCCCAGCCCGCGAGTCCATTGGACTTTCTGGCTGGCAGCATTGGATTCGGCGCGACCGGGGTAGGGGGAACGATCGGATTCTTTCCTTCCAGGGAGCCGAGGCATGAGATCAGCAATTTTGGTTTGCACCAGGTTTTTCTCAATGCCCTGTACAGTTTCCAAACCGGCGTATCCTGGAGACCCTATATCGGCCTGGGGGCCGGAGTGGCTCGAGTTCGATACAGATATCTTTCGGAAGGAATCGAATTGGAAATTGTTCCTCCCTCATTCGGGCGTGACCCCGTTCCGGAAGGCGTATTTGTCCCAAGAGTCTTTTCTGCGAGAACGGTAACGTCCATTGACGCCGAATTGCGCGATAACGTCCTGGGTGTTCAGTTTCTGGCGGGAATCGATCGAGCGCTCTCGGAAGATGTGACTGCCTTCACCACGCTTCGCTGGAGCAGGTTCGAAGCATCGTCGTTTTCGAACCTGTCGCACGATCGGTCCGGCTCTAACGTCCCCGCGCTCGTATTAGGAACTCCTTCACCAGCACTGGACGAACTGGATGGAATCGGCGGCTTCTCCCTTACCGCCGGGATTCGATACACCTTCTGAGGATTCCCTGCGGCCGCTCATTCTCGCGGACTACTACCTCATGTAGACGCTAGCACTGGCTGAAACCCGACTCAGTCGGTTGTGTTAAAATGTTCTGCTCGATTGATGGTACCGGTATGGAAGATTCTCATCTCACCGGCGGCGTTTCCGACGAAGGCCGGTTGATTGCCGACACCCTGCTGGTAAGGCAATACCTCGACCGGGCTGTGCGGCCCGATGCACCTGACGCACGGGAGCGCGCGAAGTACAGGGACGCGATCAAGGACTTGCTGGAGCGCAGGAACGCCGCGATCGTCGCGCATTATTACGTCGATGCCGACTTGCAGGAACTCGCCGAAGAAACCGGCGGTTTCGTCGGTGACAGCCTGGAAATGGCGCGCTTTGGCAGGGATTGTGATGCGGATATGCTGATCGTGGCCGGTGTGCGTTTCATGGGCGAGACGGCGAAAATTCTCAGCCCCGGCAAGACCGTGCTCATGCCGACGCTGGAAGCCACCTGCTCGTTAGACCTGGCCTGCCCGGCCGATGAGTTCTCCCGATTTTGCGATGCGCATCCCGATCACACCGTAGTCGTGTATGCCAATACCTCGGCCGCGGTCAAGGCGCGCGCGGACTGGGTGGTAACTTCAAGTATCGCGGTCGATCTCGTTGATCATCTGGCCGCCGGCGGCGAGAAGATACTCTGGGCGCCCGACCGCCATCTCGGCGCCTATATCGAACGTGTGACCGGCGCTGAAATGCTGCTCTGGGACGCGGCCTGCATCGTGCATGAAGAGTTCAAGGCGAGGGGCCTGCAAGATCTGGTGCAGGTCTATCCGGAAGCCGCTGTGCTCGCTCACCCGGAGTCACCTGTCGGCGTGCTCGAACTGGCGGATTTTGTCGGGTCCACCACCCAGATCATCCGTGCCGCGAGGGAATTGCCCAACCGGCAGTTCATCGTCGCCACCGATCAGGGTATTTTCCACAAGTTACAGAAGGAAACTTCGGGCAAGGAATTCATCGTGGCGCCCACGGCGGGCAATGGCGCCGAATGCCGCAGTTGCGCGAGTTGCCCGTGGATGGGGCTGAATTCCCTGCAGGATCTGCACGACACGCTGAACCATGGCGACAACGAGGTGCATGTGGATATCGAGCTTGCCCGTCAGGCGATGATTCCTTTGCGGCGCATGCTTGAATTTGCGGTAGATTTTCGGTCCTGACCCGGGCCGACCGGGTAACCAGCATTCTGTAAGAATGTGCATGCCGTCCCTGGCGCGGAACAATTGATTTCTCCAACCCCCAGCCTTGCCATCCTTGGCAAGTCGTTCGACCCTCAAAAAGCTGTGCTTCGTCGGCTGCGCCGACCGGGTCTCACCCGCTGAGTTCACTCATAATTTGCTCGATTTCCCTGATTTTCTGTTGTAGCCGCGCCTGTTCGGTCGGCGATGCATTCGCGTTCTGTTCGAGCCGCAAGGCGTATTCCAGTTGGCTGCGCGCCGCGGGGAAATCACCCACCAGAGTGAAATATTCCGCCCTGGCCTGGTGCACCTGGCTGATGTTGCCCGCCTGACCTTGCACTTCGGCGAGTTGATACCAGATATGGTGATCGTCCGGCCGATCCTGGGTATGCGCATCGAGCAGCCTCGCCGCGGCCTCGTAGGCCCGTGCTTCGATCAATGCGTCGGCCAAGGTCATCGTCAGAGCGTGGTTGTCCGGATTGATTTCCAGATGACGCTGCAGGTAGGGAATCGCCTGGCCTTCCTCGTTCTGGCTGATGAGTATCTCGGCCTGGGTTGCCACGTATGAGATGCGATTGGGTTCCTTGGCCAGCAGGCGCGCCAATGTCTGCTGGGCGAGCGCATATTGCTCGTTTTCCCAATAGGCTACCGCCAGCGCATACGTGAATTCGTCTTCCTCGATTCCATTGCGCGGCTCGTCGGCCCGGCGCTCGTAATCGGCCACCAGCAGGCGCTTGTCCTGCGCGTAATGATTGACTACGCGCGCTCGCATCAGCCGGTATTCGAGACCGTCGGAATAGGCGCGGGAGGGATAGCGCATCGCACGGCTGCGGGCGTCGGCCACGCGCGATTCGGTCAATGGATGCGACAGCAGGAATTCCGGTGGCCGGCTGCCGAGCCGGTTCAGCGCGACGAGCCGTTCGAACAGCGTACCCATGGCGGCAGGGTCCAGTCCGGCATTGAACATGGTGTTTTGGCCAATGCGGTCGGCTTCGGCTTCGTTACTTCGACTGTGACGAAGCTGGTTGCTGACGGCCATGCCCTGGGCCGCGGTGATTGCCGCCGTGCCATGCTGGGCGTCTGACGTCGCCATGACAATCACGCTGGCGAGCAAGGTGGCGAGATAGGGGATTCTGCCGGCCTGGGCTTCATCGACGCCGCGGGCGAAATGGCGCTGGCTGACATGGGCGATTTCGTGGGCCATGACCGAGGAGAATTCCGCTTCGGTCTCGGCATTGAGAAAGAGTCCCGTATTGACCCCGATGATGCCGCCGGGCGCCGCAAAAGCGTTCAGTTCCTCGCTATCGATGATGACAAAGGAAAGGCGGTGGTCCTTGAGTTCGGAGCGCGACGCCAGCCGATAGGTAATGTTTTCGAGATAGCTGTTGAGCAAAGCGTCGGGAATGGTCGGCGCGCTGCGCCGGATCTGGGCCAGAAACTGCTGGCCCATACGGTATTCTTCCTGCAGCGATACTGTTCCGGAAATGCGGTCCCCGAGGGACGGCAGGCGCGGTTGCCCGAGCGCGGCGGACACGACAAACGAAGCCCCAAACAGGAGCGCAAGAGAAGCCAGCAGGTGCGAACGCATGAATGTGGCCCTGAACCGGTATGCCGACAGATTAACACAATTCACCGGCCTTCAAGAACGTCTGGAGGCTACGCCGCCGCACAGGCATTGCAGACATTCCGGCGGGCTAGTTGTTAGAATGAGGAGATGACCCACGAAGCAGATATCGAACTGGATCTGAGCGGATTGCAATGCCCGATGCCGCTGCTAAAAGCGAAACTGGCGCTGAATGCCATGCAGGCGAGCCAGGTGCTCAAGGTGGTGGCGACCGATCCCGGTTCCGAAAAGGATTTCCACATGTTCGCTGAACATAGCGACCACCAGATCCTGGATTTCCGCAAGGATCGCTCGGCGTATTATTACTGGATACAAAAAGGGTGAGGCCCGGTCGGCGTAGCCGACGAAGCACTGCTTTGTTGAGCAACGAACGGCTCGACCAAGGATGTCGAGACCGGGGGTCGGAGAAACCACCGTAGTCGCGCCATGAATGGCATGCACAAATCGAATTGAAAGCAGGAATCACGAATGAAAACCTCGATAACCGGCAGTATCGTCGCCATGGTCACCCCCATGGACGCCGATGGTTCGATCGATGAGCCGGGCTTTGACCGATTGCTCGAATGGCATATCGAGGCGGGCACGCATGCAATCGTGATCGCCGGCACGACCGGCGAATCGGCGACCTTGTCCCACGAAGAGCATTGTGAACTTGTCGCCGACGCCGTGCGCCGGGCCGCAGGTCGCATTCCCATCATTGCCGGCACCGGCTCCAACAACACCCGCGAGGCCCTGCACCTGACGCATTCCGCCAGGGAGCACGGCGCCGACGCCGCATTGCTCGTCACGCCCTATTACAACAAGCCGTCCCAGGAGGGCTTGTACCAGCATTACAAAGCCATCGCCGAAGAGGTTGAAATCCCGCAGATTCTCTATAATGTGCCGGGCAGAACCGCTTGCGATCTCGAGCTGGAAACGGTGTTGCGTCTGGCGGAACTGGACAACATTGTCGCAATCAAGGATGCAACCGGCGATGTCGAGAGGGGCAGGGAACTTGTTCAGCGCTGCGCGGTCGCAGAAGTAGCGGTTTTCAGCGGCGAAGACGCCGCGACTTTTGAACTTATGCGGGCCGGCGCCCGCGGCACGATTTCGGTGACGGCAAATGTTGCGCCGGTCAAGATGGCGCAGATGTGCGACCTGGCCCTGGCAGGAGATTTCGAACTCGCCGCCGCTCTCAACGATGAGTTGACGCCTTTGCACAAGGACTTGTTTGTAGAGGGAAATCCGGCGCCGCTAAAATGGGCCTTGCAGCGGCTGGGAATGATTTCGCCGGGTATCCGGCTGCCGCTGGTGGAACTCGACGCGCAATTTCACGGCCGGGTTGAAGCCGCCATGGAACATGCCGGAATCCGGCTGGAGTACGCGGATAAGGCAAGGGATTCGTATGTCTGAAGCAAGAAAATTCTTATTGTTGATTGTGCTGGCCACGGTTTCGGGTTGTTCGTTTTTCGGCGGCGGTGACGAAGACTCATCCAGTGACGAGGAAAGCGGCGGCCTGTTCGGCATCGGCGGAGAGGATGGCGTCTTCGGCATAGGAGGAGACCCGGAGACCTATCGCGACGCGCGCATCCTGCCGCCCATGGAAATTCCGCCGGAACTGGACAGTTACACGATCGACGCGCTCTTTGTCATTCCTGAAAACCCGATAATCAGCGGGTTGACATTCGAAGACAACGTGCCCCTGCCCAAACCTATCGAAACCCGGCGGCGTGAAGGCGTCGTCATTCAGACCCTGGGGGAGCGTCGCTGGATCGTCATCGACGCCACTCCCGCCCAGGTCTGGCCGCTGGTGCGGGATTTCTGGAGTGAACTAAACCTGGAACTGGATGCGGCCGACCCGGGCACCGGCATCATGGAAACCTCCTGGCTCGAAGCCGGCAGCGCCCCGGAGACCAGACAGAAGTATCGTGTCGTGATCGAACCGGGCCTGCATTCAGCATCCTCCGAAATTACCGTGAAACATTTGCAGGAGTTGCGCACGCAGCCAATACCCATGATCGTCGAATGGCCCGAGGTTTCCGACAACATCGAAATGGAAAGACAGATTCTCGGAGCAGTTTCCCAATACCTGGCCGACCGGAACGACATCTACCAGGCTTCGACGGCGAGCCTGCTGGCCGGCACCATCGAAGGCGCCCGCAAGGCGAACATCATCGACAATTTCGGCAGCGACCCCTATCTGCAACTACGCATCGACTATGACCGGGCCTGGGTGCAGGTACGGCAAGCGCTGGATAACGCCGATATCGAAATCGTCGATTCCGACCGCGACGACGCGGTATTCAACGTGCGTTTCGCTGGCATCGTCCGCGAACAGCCGGAACCCGGTTTCGTGCGCCGCCTGTTCGGCGCGTCGAACGACCAGCCGGAATTGGTGTTCCGCGATTTCTCCGTGCGTCTCGAGCGCAACGGCGACAGCATCGACGTAACTTCCCAGACGCCGGAAGAACTGGAAGAAGCGGATCGGCTCAACCGGGAATTGCTCCAGGTCATCATCGAAAATCTTGTCTGACCCCACCTTCCCTTACCCGCGGAACTTGAATTGATGACAGGCACTGTTGGCATCGCACTGGGGTTTTGTCTGCTGCTGCTCGCATTGTGCGCGGCCGCCTTGTATCGCTCTCATCGAGATGCAGGAATTTTGCGCCGAGAGAACGAGCGGCTTCGCGGTGAGTGCGGTACACAACAGAATGCGATCACCCGTCTGGAAACAGAGTTGCAAGCCGAAAAAAAGCAGTTGCAGGAAAGGGAGAAGTGGTTTGAAGAGTCCAGGGAAAACCTGACGCAAACTTTTCGCAACCTTGCCAATCAGATATTCGAGGACAAGAGCGAACAGTTTCAGAAACGAAACAAGGATAGTCTAGATGCTCTTTTGAACCCGCTAAAGGACAACATCAAACGCTTCGAAAAGCGCGTGGAGGATACTTACTTCAAGGAATCCGAACAAAGAATCTCACTCAAGGAAGAGATCAAGCAACTCAAGGAGTTGAACAGCCAAATTAGCGAGGACGCCGAAAATCTGACGCGGGCCCTGACAAAAGACAGCAAGGCCCAGGGAGACTGGGGTGAATTCGTACTCGAATCCATTCTGGAAGCCTCGGGTCTGGTTAAAGACCGTGAATATGTAGTACAGAAAAGCCTTGCCGACGAAGATGGTGACCGGTACAGGCCCGACGTAATCGTGCACTTGCCGGAATCGCGGGACATCATCATCGATTCCAAGGTTTCGCTCACGGCATGGACTTTGTACTGTGCAGAGGAAAGCGAAGAAGGCCGTGAGGCCAGACTAAGAGAGCACATCAGGTCCGTTCGCAATCACATGGAAGGACTCGCTTCACGGAATTACCAGAGCCTCCCCGGCGTCAATACGCTCGATTACGTATTTCTCTTCATGCCGGTCGAGGCGGCTTACGCCAAGGCCATGGAAGAAGATCCCGGACTGTTCCAGGACGCGTTTGATCGGAAGGTAATTTTCGTGGTGCCTGCAACATTGATCACTACACTCAAGACTGTCGACAACCTGTGGCGGCTGGAAAGACAAAATCAGAATGCGGCGGAGATTGCCAGAAAAGCCGGTCAGTTGTACGACAAATTCGTTGGATTCGCCAAAAGTCTGGAAGATGTCGGCCGGCACATTGACGCCAGCCGGCGAAGTTACGATGACGCCCAGAAGAAACTGATTTCGGGCCGCGGTAACCTGGCTAAGCGCGCTGAGACTCTGAAGGAACTTGGAGCCAAGACTTCAAAACAACTGCCCGCCGGACTGAACGAAAATTCGGAAGAATCCTGAACAGTTCAGGCGGTTTCTTGTAGGGGCGAGGCATGCCTCGCCCGCAAATGCCCGGGATACCGCACCTGACCCGAGGGCGACGCATGCGTCGCCCCTACAGGTGGAACGGAAATCATCCGAATTCGGCCGGTTGCACCGGTCAGGTCGTTACTCACACCCATCCGGCGCCTGCAGATTCTCTCCGAGCCGCTCCCGCAAGTCCGCGACCTGGGCGCAGGGTATGCCGTCGTTGCCTTGCAGATTCAGCGAAACGAGATTTTCGATGTTGAGCAGGGGTCCTGCATCGGTGATCGAGTTGTCGGAAAGATTCAGCGCGCGGAGCAGCGGCAGATCTTCAAGGGGAGTCACATTGCTGATGCCGTTATTGCCCAGATCGAGAAATCGAACCTGTTCCAGCACCGCGATAGCGTCAAGCGAGCGGATTTCCGATCCGGGGCAGGAAAGCACCGACAATTCGGCGGCGCTTTGCAGGTCTTGCTGAATTAACGCGAAATTGATGCAACCCTGAAGACTGGCATCGGCGACTTCTCCCGTCGGCAATCTCCCGGTCGGGTCAAACAGCGCCCGGTCGTTGACTGAAATCGAGTAATTCTGACCACATGCCGCCAGTGTGGCCATCAGCAACGACAAGAGCGTTGCAACGCCGTAGTGGCGACATATGCGCCGCCCGCCTTCTGCTTGTAGCGGATGCGAATTCATCACTGTTGTTCCTGGCCCGGTATTCTGGCATTTACCCGGCAATATGGATAGCATGCGCTACTCCAAACAAGAGGAAGCAAGAATGAGAATTTTCCCGGCATTACTGTCCCTGTGCTTTATGACCGGAATCTGGTTGCCCGCCGCGCTGGCCCAGGATGCGCCGAACCTCGAAAGCGAAGAGTCACAGATCGCTTACGCAATCGGCATGAACGTGGGCATGAACCTGGTTTCCCAGGGACTGCTCGAGGACCTGGACCCCGAGATTTTCCTTGCCGGGCTGACCGACTCTTTCGACGGCGATTTCAGCATGACCATGGACGAGATGTTTGCGGCCCTGGAGATATTCCAGCAGCGCCAGCAGGAATTGATGGAACAGCAAATGGCCGAGACCCAGGAGCAAGCCGCCGAGGCGTTGGCTGCAGGGCAGGAATTCCTGAGCACGAACGGCGGTCGTGGCGAAGTCGTCACGCTCGATTCGGGTCTGCAATACGAAGTTCTCGAAGCCGGGCCGGGAGGCGCTTCCCCCGCGGCCTCGGACGGAGTCGTCGCGCATTACCACGGCACCCTGATCGACGGCACCGTATTCGACAGTTCTGTGGATCGCGGCGAGCCGGCCCAGTTCATGCTTTCACAGGTCATTCCCGGCTGGACCGAAGCCCTGCAATTGATGAGCGTCGGCGACCACTGGCGTCTGTTCATTCCCTCGGACATGGCTTACGGCGAATCTTCTCCGACACCCACGATTCCACCAAACTCGGTGCTGATTTTCGATGTCGAGTTGCTGGAAATCGCTCAATAGGAGCCGGGCCGGCCGCAGCCGGCAAGCCCGCTTGCAACGATGAAAGGCGCAGCCCTGATTGACAATCTGCTGAACTTCATTCAGCGCTCGCCCACACCCTGGCACGCGGTGGAAAATGCCTGCCGCTTGCTGACGGACGCCGGATTTCAGCCCTTGCGCGAAACCGACCGCTGGCCCGCGCAAGCTTGCGAGGCCGGCTTTGTCACGCGTGACGACGGTTCGCTTATCGCTTTCCGCTCCGGCCGCCGCTCATTACTCGATGAAGGCATCCGGCTGGCGGGCACACACACCGACAGTCCATGCCTGCGCATTCGGCGGCAATCGACCCGACAAAATCAGGGTTATGCCCAGTTCAACGTCGAAACCTATGGCGGCGTGCTGCTGCACCCATGGTACGACCGCGACTTGTCCATCGCCGGCCGCGTTTCCGGCGTCGACGCAAACGGACAACTGCTTTCCACGCTCGTGGATTTCCGTGACCCGGTAGCCTTCATTCCCAGTCTCGCCATCCACCTGGACCGCGAGGCCAACAAGGGCCGCAACATCAATCCGCAAACCGAGTTATCGCCCGTGACGTTGCGCCTGGGAGAAGGCGAATCCTTCGATTTCGAACGGATTCTGCTGGAACAAATCAATGCCGGAGAAGGCGGCGAAGGGACACCCATTGCCAGGGTGCTGTCCTGGGACCTGCTGCTTTATGATACCCAGCCGCCGGCCCGGGTCGGCTTGCGCGGCGAATTCATCGCCTCGGCGCGGCTGGACAACCTTTTGAGCACTTATGTCGCCTTGCGGGCGCTGATATCGGCGGATGGCGAGCACGCCTCGATGATCGTCTGCAATGACCATGAGGAAGTGGGCAGCGTGTCCGCCTCGGGCGCCCGGGGGACTTTTCTGAGCTCAGTCCTCCAGCGGCTGATCGCGCAGGAAGACGGTGGGGCCGATGCCTTTCCCCGCATGATTCAGCAATCGCTGATGCTGTCCATCGACAACTCCCACGGTGTGCATCCGAATTTCGCCGACAAGCACGACCGCGAGCACAGACCGCTGCTCAATGGCGGACCGGTCGTCAAAAGCAACGCCAACCAGCGTTATGCCGGCAGCAGCGCCTCGGTAGCGCTGTTCCGTTCGCTCTGCGAGCAGACCGGCGTACCATGCCAATGGTTCGCCAATCGCGCCGACCTGGCCTGCGGCAGCACGATCGGGCCGCTGACGGCAGCGGAACTCGGCATTCCCGTGCTCGACATCGGCGTCGCGCAATTCGGCATGCATTCGATCCGCGAGTTGGCGGGCAGCGAGGATCCTGCCCATCTGTTCACCTGCGTGACCGGATTCTTCAATCGCCTGGTGTGACATCGTCCGGCTAGACGAGGCATCGATCAACCGGTTCTCTGCCGCCGAAGGCTGCGGATCAGAAAACGTAACGGATCGAGCGCAGCCGCGATGTCGCGGCCGAACGGCGGGGTTTCGCCGTGAATTACGCTGGCCAGGTATTCGGCGGCCAGCGGTGCGCTGCTCAGTCCATGAGAGCCATGTGCGAGATTTACGAACAGCCCCGGCAGATGAGCCGGCGGAGGCAATCCCGAAGCGCGGGCGTTGCGGGCAAGAGGCGCGTACAGCCGCCTGCACGCGGCAAGATCGGGCGCCGCGCCGATTAGCGGGGCGAAGTCAGCGGACTGACAGCGTTCGGCCCTGACGCTTTCGGCGCCCCCGGTTTCCAGATGCAGCGGCGGCTCGAACAATTGCTGGACCAGCCCGAGGCTCTCGTCGGCCGCGTCTTGCCGCGCATCTTCGTCTTTCCCGAAACTTGCGGAAATGCTATGGCGCCCCTGTGCGGCGGGAAATATTCCCCGTTCTCCCTGGATGACGTGGCGTATGGCGCCGCTGGCTGCAGTTTCCCGAATCCGCAGTACTTCGCCCGGCACGGCGCGCAGGGGCAGACTTTCCAATTGCGGGAAGCGCAAGGCGCCCAAACCGCAAGCGACAACTACGATGGGAAAGTTTCGACCACTTGGTTCCCTGTCGATCGAATGCAGGCGCCAGCCATCGTTTTCCCTTGCAATCTCGATGATTCCGGCGTCCGAATTCAGCTCGATTGCCGGGTGATCCAGCCATGTCTGGCACAAATCCAGTGGATTCAGCCAGCCGGCGGCAGGACTGTGCCAACCCGCCTGCGCCAACGGCAACCCGGCCAGCGCCTGCAATTGTTTCCGGGTACGCCACTGCAGCACTTCGTCGGGATACAGGTTTTCCACCGCCGCCGGGTCGATTTGCCGCAGCTTGCCTGTTCGCAACTGCAGCAGCCCACAAGGCCGCCATCCAAGACCTCCCTCATGGCCTCTCTCATGGGACCCGCATCGATTTTCTTCATGGGACAGCCATTGGAATTCGCGCGCCGAATAGAGAAATCCCGCCAGGAAGAAACGCGCCAGCGCATTGTCCTGTGCGAACAGGCGGCAGCGCAGCGCCAGTTGTCCGAGCGCGTTTACGCCATGATCGATCGCGGCAGCTCGCTCGAAGACGGTGACCTGCCAACCCTTGCGCGCCAGATGCCGGGCCGTGCTGCTGCCTGCCAGCCCGGCCCCGATTACCGCCGCGGTACGAGTGCTTGCCGCGACCTTGGGCAAACGGAACCATGGCCGTGGGACACCCACTTCACTTTCCGGAAAGGACCCGGTCTTGAGTACGCCGCGCAACATATGCCGTTTGCCGCCGAATCCGGGAATCCGCTCAATCGCAAACCCGGCACGCTGCAATCCTCGCCGAACCTCTCCGGCCGCGCTATAGGTGCTGATCGTAGCTTGTGGCCTGCTGCTTTCAGCGATCGCTTCAAACAAATCATCGCACCACATTCGTGGATTGCGGTCGGGACTGAATCCGTCTAGATACCAGGCATGTACCCTGCCGCGCAGACCTTCGCCATGCGCGCGAAATTGCTCCACGACATCGCCGAAATACAGATCGAGTTGCAGGCCCGCGAGCAGGTGCAGACGATGACAACCCGCGACCGGCAAGGGATATTGCGCCAGCAAGGGCTCGACCGCCTTCCGCAATTCGGGGAAGCGGGCTAGCGAGCGTTCGAGATCGGTTTGCGCAAACGGACGCAAATCGAACCCGAGATAGCGCAGGGGGCAGGGGCGGCCGGCGGCCAGCCAGAGCGTGGCCGTTTCAGCGAAATTGATCGCGCTGCCGAAACCCGCCTCGGCGATGACGAATTCCCCGTCATGGCTGTCCAGCCGCTCGGCGATCCGATTCGCTTGCAGGAACACATGCCGGCTTTCGCCGAGCGGGTCTCCGGCATCGTGACAAGTATCGCCAAATTCGATGGAGCGCGGCGTACCTGAGGCCGTCCATTCGAGTTTTGCACAATGTATTTTCAAGAGATTGGGAGCAGATTGGGATAGAATCCCTGTCGCGACAAATCAGGGCGGAATCGAAGCATGCTGGAAGTAAGCATCCAACTCAACAAGTTGAAAGAAATCTCCGAGCGCACCCAAAGTCTCAGGGGGTATCTTTGACTATGCCGCCAAGCGTGAGCGGCTGACCGAGGTCGAACTCGAACTGGCCGAGCCGGCGGTCTGGGAGCAGCCGGCCCGCGCCCAGGCGCTTGGCCGCGAACAATCCGAACTCGCGGCCGCAACCGGCGCCATAGACGAACTCGAAGCGGGCGCGGCGGATTTGCGTGACTTGTTCGAACTGGCCCGCGAAGAAGACGACAGCGAGTTATTGAACGAAGCGGAAGCCGAATTCCAGTCCTTGCTCGCTAAACTGGATGCACTCGAATTCCGCCGCATGTTCGCTGGCGAGAAGGATCAGGCGAATGCCTGGCTCGATATCCAGGCCGGTTCCGGCGGCACCGAGGCCCAGGATTGGGCGGAAATGCTCTTGCGCATGTATCTGCGCTGGGGCGAGGACAAGGGCTTTTCCATGGATCTGACCGAAGTTTCCGGCGGCGATGTGGCGGGCGTAAAAAGTGCCGCCGTACACGTCAAGGGCGATTATGCGTTCGGCTGGCTGCGCACCGAAACCGGCGTCCATCGTCTCGTGCGCAAGTCGCCATTCGATTCCGGCAACCGGAGACATACCTCCTTCGCCGCGGTTTTCGTTTCGCCCGAAATAGAGGACGACATCGAGGTCAATCTCGATATGAGCCAGGTGCGCATCGACACCTATCGCTCGAGCGGCGCCGGCGGCCAGCATGTCAACAAGACCGATTCCGCGGTGCGCCTGACGCACGAACCTACGGGAATCGTCGTGCAATGCCAGAGCCAGCGTTCGCAGCACAAGAACAAGGAAATGGCGATCAAGCAATTGAAGGCGAAAATTTATGAGATGGAAGAACTCCGCCGAAAAGAAGAATCACAAAGCATAGAAGAATCGAAGGCGGATATTGGCTGGGGCAGCCAGATTCGTTCCTATGTTCTCGATTCCTCGCGCATCAAGGATTTGCGTACGGGAACCGAGACTACCAACACCAGCGCCGTGCTCGACGGCGGGCTGGACATATTCATCGAAGCAAGCCTCAAATCGGGCCTGTAAGGTAGCAAGATGTCAGCATCCGAAGGTACAACCGAGAACAAGCTCATTGCCGAGCGCCGGCGAAAGCTGGCGCATCTGCGCGAGCGGGGGCTGGCGTTTCCCAATGATTTCAGACCGGAAAACAGTGCTCGGGAAATCAGCAATGATTGCGAGTTGACTGACACGGACTCGCTTGCCGCGGAGCATCGGCGAGTCAGTCTGGCAGGCCGCGTTATTCGCATGCGAGGGCCGTTTGTCGTGATTAACGACGGCAGCGGCGACATGCAACTGTACCTGAACAACAAGCAGCTTCCGGAAGAGTTGGCCGAACGCGTGAAACTGCTCGACCTCGGCGACATCGTCGGTGTCCGGGGGGAGATGTTTCGCACCGGCAAGGGCGAATTGACGGTTCGCGTGGCCGAGTTTCAGTTGATTACCAAGGCGCTGCGGCCGCTGCCGGACAAATACAAGGGACTGACCGATACCGAAACCCGGTACCGGCGCCGTTATGTCGACCTGATCGCGAATCCCGAAAGCCGCGACCGATTCGTACTCAGGTCGAAAGTGCTGCGTTCTGTCAGGAATTATTTCGAAAACGCCGGCTTCATGGAAGTCGAAACGCCCATGTTGCAGGTCATTCCTGGCGGCGCCGTGGCGCGACCTTTCATCACCCACCACAATGCTCTGGATCTGCCGATGTATCTTCGCGTCGCCCCGGAGTTGTACCTGAAGCGGCTGCTGGTAGGTGGATTCGATGCGGTGTTTGAGTTGAACCGCAATTTCCGCAACGAGGGACTTTCGACCAGACACAATCCTGAATTCACCATGCTCGAATTCTATCAGGCACATAGAGTCTTTTCGGACTTCATGGACCTGACGGAAGATCTGCTGCGGACCGTGGCGCGGGAAGTAATGGGCGAGACCCGCTTCAACTGGCAAGGCCATGAGTTTGATCTTGCCAAGCCATTCAGACGGCTGAGCGTGCGCGACGCGGTAGTCGAATATTGCGGCCTGGACGATGCGTCAACGCTTGGCAATCTCGAAAGTCTGCGATCCCTGGCCCACGATCTGGAAGTTTCCTTCGATCCTGCCTGGCCCGAGGGCAAAATGCTGATGGAGATAATCGAGCAGAAAGTCGAGGATCGATTGATCGATCCGGTTTTCATTGTCGATTATCCGACTGAAGTGTCGCCGCTGTCGCGCAGTAACGACGCCGACTCCGGCATCGTCGACCGCTTCGAGTTGTTTATCGCCGGGCAGGAATTGGCCAACGGTTTCTCCGAACTCAATGACCCGGAAGACCAGGCCGAGCGTTTCCGCGCCCAGGCCGAGCAGCGTGAATCCGGCGACGACGAGGCGATGTACTACGACAAGGACTACATTACCGCGCTCGAATACGGCATGCCCCCGGCCGCGGGCGAAGGACTCGGCATCGACCGCCTGGTCATGTTGCTGACCAACTCGCCGTCGATCAAGGACGTCCTGCTTTTCCCGCATATGCGGCCGGAACATGGCGGCTGACGAACAGTCCGCGGCGCAGCGGCAGGTTAGTCTCGAAGCTTCCTGGCTGCGGGAGTTGGGAGACGAATTCAACCAGCCTCATATGCGCGAACTGGGCGATTTTCTGCGTGAGCAGAAGGCCGCGGGCAAACAAATCTATCCACCCGGCGGCAAAATCTTCAACGCGCTCGATTCGACGCCTTTCGACAAGGTCAAGGTCGTCATTCTCGGACAGGACCCGTATCACGGACCCGGCCAGGCGCACGGGCTTTGTTTCTCGGTTCCGCCCGGCGTCGCCCCGCCGCCCTCATTGCAGAATATGTTCAAGGAATTGCAATCCGACCTGGGATTCATTATCCCGAATCATGGCTGCCTGGAAAATTGGGCGAGGCAGGGCGTACTGCTGCTGAACGCCGTGCTCACCGTCGAAGCCCGCCGCGCAGCCTCGCACCAGGGCAAAGGCTGGGAGCAATTTACCGACCGGGTCGTGCAATGCCTGAATGAAAAGCAAGGCGGGCTGGTGTTCATGCTCTGGGGCGCCTACGCCCAGCGCAAGGGGCAGATCATCGACAGGGATCGCCATCTGGTGCTGGCGGCGCCGCATCCTTCGCCATTTTCAGCCGACCGTGGCTTTTTCGGCTGCCGGCATTTCTCCAGGGCAAACGATTACTTGCGGGGGCAAGGAAGAGAAACGATCGATTGGCAATTACCGCCGATTTCGTAGGGGCAAGGCGTGCCTCGCCCCTATATTCAAGCCTCACTGGCAGTAAACACAAGCAGGAACAACAAAACTGCGGCAAGGGGTATCCACCAGGAAGCTGCCGGTGCGGCAGCAAGCAGTTCCTGCAACTGCGCCAGTACGCTTGCATCCGGCCGCCACGCCTGAATCCGATTCCATACGTCCGGAATCGCCGCCAGCAGCACGCTAACACCGGCCGCGCCGAACAAACCGCCGGCCCTGAGCGGCAACAGCGCCCGAGCCGGCAACTGCGAGCGCCTATTGATCTTGGCCTTGAGCCAGATCAACTCGGGATCGGGCATTTCACCGGGAGGGGACTCCAGGCTCGCTGCCATTTCCGTCATCCATGAGGCCACCCTGCTGGTCTCGCGGCAGGGTTCACAGGCTTCGACATGAGCTTGCAGACCCTCGGGCCATTGGTTTGAGCGAATGGCTTGAACGACTGCTTCGGATTTCGAGCATGAGTCAAGGTTCATCTTTCGCCTCCCGGATTCCAGCTATGTCTTTCGAGAATCCGCGCCATTTTGGCGCGCGCCCGGAACAGCGCCACCCGCACCCCCGGTTCGCGTATTTCCAGCGCGCCGGAAATCTCGCGGTGGCTGGCCCCCTCCACATAGGCAAGCCAGAGCAACGCCTGTTGCTTCGGCGCCAGCTTATCAAAAAATCGCTGCATGTCGATGCTCAAATCGGGCCGCGGACGATCGGGTTCCGGCTCGGGCAAGTTCTCGCGCAATCTGCGTTGCCTGGTCAATCTGCGGCCGTGGTCGGCGATCAGGCTCAGCGCGGTCTTGTACAGATACGAGCGGATCTGATGGATGTTCACGTCCTTCAATTCCGCGCGAAGCAGGCGGATATAGGCCTCTTGCAGCAGGTCGTCGGCCAGCGGCGGGTCTTTCAGCGCCGAGATAAGATAGGCGCGAAGCCGCGGCGCCGTTTGCGCGTGAATAGCGCGGAAATCGGCTTCATCCATTGCCGTGTTTCAGCCTCCGTTGCGCAATTCGTCTTGCCATTGCTTGGAGAAGCGTCTGGACGCCGCTGCGGCCACTATGAAGCCGATACCTATGACAAGCGTAAGAACGCCGGGGATAACGAAATCGCTGTCACTGAACGCCAGGCCATGAAATCCAAGTCCGAGAAATGTCAGTATGATCCCAATCGACATGAGCGCCAGAATTGACCTGTGAGGATTCGATTCGAACAGGCGCATGAACTGCCGGCCGCTATCGGATTCAAGAAACTCGGTGAGTTCTCCCGCCGATTCGAATTTCGCTAACATTTGCTGCTGGATTTCTACCTGCTTCACAACACGATGCTGCCGCGTCTTGCCGACCAGCCAGACTACCGCGACAAACGCAGCGAACAACGCTACGTTCTGAGCCACTATGCCTATATCCATCTTTGTACTCCTGCCGTACTCGGGTTCAGATAAATCCGGCTACTCGCCGGTTTCGAAGAATTTTACATTCTCGCCCGTACAACGCGACGCAACGCCGGTTGGTTAACATGAGTCTGAATTAGATTATGGAGAAAGTCGTGCTTCAACGGCTGCGTCCACCAGTCCTCACCCTTTGTAGCGACAGCCACTAGTGCAGGTTTCGCGAACTTCGACCTCAGCCAGGCCGGGCAGGGAAGCGTGCAGCCGCTGCCAGACCCAGATCGCGAGGTTTTCGCTGGTGGGATTCTCCAGCCCTTCGATCTCGTTCAGATAGCGATGATCGAGTTGCTCGAACAGGGGCTGGAAGGCCTCCGCGATATCGGCGAAATCCAGCACCCAGCCTTGCGGCTGTTGCAATGGGCCTTCCACCGTAATTGCGATACGGAACGAATGGCCGTGCAGGCGCGAGCATTTATGCTCCGCCGGCAGATTGGGCAGGCGATGCGCTGCCTCGATCCGGAATTCCTTGTAGATTTTCATGTCGAGATTGATGCCGCGGGACACTTGGCCTTTTGGAGAAGCAGGCATTTTGCCACAAGTCCCTTTCTTTGCCCCGGCCTTTATTGACAGAGCACGCCAAGCGAGTACAATTCGCCTTCGCCTGAGCGCGGGTGGTTAGCTCAGTTGGGAGAGCGTCGCCCTTACAAGGCGAATGTCGGGGGTTCAAATCCCTCACCACCCACCAAAGTCATCCCGGAACAGGTTGACGCCTCACAACGGACCGGTAGTTCAGTCGGTTAGAATGCCGGCCTGTCACGCCGGAGGTCGCGGGTTCGAGTCCCGTCCGGTCCGCCATCTTCCACCGCCACGGCTTCTTCGAACCAATTCGCTGCTGCGGCTCGATCTTCGAGGTCGTCCAGATATTCCAGGATCGCTTGCCGGACATGGAACTGGATCGGTTTTCCGGTCAGTGCGGCGAGTAGCGCGAGTTCGTATTCAAGTTCCCTGGGCAGGTCGATTCTTTGCATTGGATTCCCTCCTGAGGCTGCCGATTCCGATTATATTCGAGGGTAAGCGTTGTCATGGTTGCGTTCAGCGTGACATCAGGTTGACATGAGCGTGACAAGAGCCCTTTTTTCGGGTGTTCGCGGACAAGTGGCGATGCCGAGCGCAATTCGGCTACACTTCGGCGCGTACCTGTCGATTTCAAGTAACAAGGATACCGGCGCAAGTTCAGCGGCTGGGCGAGGATAGAGACAGGCAAGACGATCCATGCGACTGAAATGCATCAGGCTGGCCGGTTTCAAGTCATTCGTTGACCCTACTACCATCAATTTCCCCTCAAACATTTGCGCCGTAGTAGGTCCCAACGGCTGCGGCAAATCGAACGTGATCGACGCCGTGCGCTGGGTCATGGGCGAAAGCTCCCCGCGAAACCTGCGCGGCGAGCAGATGGCGGATGTCATTTTCAATGGTTCGGCAGCGAGGAACCCGGTCGGTCTGGCTTCGGTGGAGCTCGTTTTCGACAATGCCGAGGGGCGCCTGCAAGGCGAATACGCCGGTTATGCGGAAATCTCGATCAAGCGAAAAGTGGAACGGGGCGGCGAATCGGTCTATTCGCTGAACGGAACAAGATGCCGACGGCGGGACATCACCGAACTCTTTCTCGGCACCGGACTCGGCCCGCGCAGCTATTCCATCGTCGAACAAGGCATGATCAGCCGTTTGATCGAATCGAGGCCCGAGGAGTTACGGGTGTTCATCGAGGAGGCTGCCGGAATATCGAAATACCGCGAGCGGCGCCGGGAAACCGCGACGCGTATCTCCAAGACCCGCGAGAATCTGGAGAGGCTTGCCGACGTGCGCGGCGAGTTGCAACGGCAACTGCAACATCTCGAACGGCAGTCGCGTGCGGCTCAGCGCTATCGGGAGTTGATGGAAGAGCAGCGCAACGTGGAAGCGCGCTTGCACGCAATGCGCTGGCAGAGTCTGGCCCGGGAAATGGAAGCTTCCGAGCGAACGCTCGCGGAACTGGAAACCCGCAAGGAAGAGGCAACTGCCGGTCAGCTCGAGGAAGAAGCCGCCATCGAGCAGAGCCGGGCGCACAACGCGGAACTCAATACCGGCGTTTCCGACATCCAGGGCAAGAGCATTCAGATCGGCAACGACATCGCGCGAATCGAACAATCGCTAGAGCATCACCGGGAAAGGGTTGCGCAACTTGGAGAAGACCTGGAAAAAACGCGGGGCGACTGGCGCGAGACTTCGGATGAACTCGATTCCGATCTCGCCCGGGTAGCCGGGATCGAGCGTGAACTCAAGCAGATTTCGAGTCAGGCGAAAGCGGCCGAGAAACTTGAAAGAGAATCCTCGAAGCTGGCCGAAGAAACCGAGAACCGTCAGCGGCATAGTCAGCGGCAATGGGACGCCTTCAGCCTTGAAGCGGAATCGCCGCGTCAGATCGCCGAAGTAGAGCAGATCCGTATCAAGCAGTTGGAAAACAACATTGAGCGCACTCTTCAAAGGCGGGAACGGTTGCAATCCGAATTGGCCGATCTCGACACTAGCCCGGGAGGTTTTGCCGAAAGGGAGCAACAGGCGGCCGAACTGGAAAAGGAATTGAAATCCCTGCGGAACCGCCACGGGCAATCGGTGGTCGGGGTGGAGAAGACTCGTAAGACGCTGGCGGCCGGCGGCGAGGAACTCGACCGCATCCGCGCGGGAATTCGGGAAGCCGTCGGACGCAAGGCTTCGCTGGACGCCTTGCAGCAGGCAGCGCTCGGCAACGACGACGAAATGCCGGGGGAGTGGCTGAAACACCATGGGCTGGAAGCCAGCACCCGACTCGGCGAGACCTTGCGGATCGAGCAAGGCTGGGAAGCCGCGGTAGAACTCGTGCTGGGGGAACGGCTTCGGGGAATTTGTCTCGATGAACTACCGGATTCCTTGCTGGTGGACCTGCCGAAAACGGATTTGATCTTGCTGGACGCAGGGGAAACCGCGGCGGAGCGGGCAAGAAGCGGCATGCCGCCACCGCTGGCCGGCAAAGTCCGGAGCGACCGTCCGCTCGGCGATTTGCTAGGCGACGTGTTTGGGGCGGAAAGTCTGGAGGACGCTCTGGCGGTGCGGCAGGAATTGCGGGCGGGAGAGTCGGTCGTGTGCCCCGAGGGTGTGTGGATCGGCACGGGCTGGATCCGGATCGGCAAGGCCGACGGGGAACAATCCGTCGTATTGCGTCAATCCGTAATCGAAAGCCTGCAGGCTGAAATCGTCTCAATGGAAGAAAATTCCAAAACGCTCGATGAACAGTGCGAACAACTTCGCCGCACGCTGGCCGGCGCCGAAGACGAACGCGAACAATGCCTGAATCTTTTACAGGACAAGTCGGCCGGACTGGAGCGGATACGCGCGCAAATATCCACTGAAAACACCCGGATCCAGGGAAATGTCGAGCGTCGTGAACGTATCGAGGCAGAGCTTGGCGAGCTACAAGTCCAGATCGGGCAGGACCGGGCGAGCGCCGAAGAGTCTGGCCGGCGGCTTGAGCAGGCGCGCACACAGATGGAGGCCGATGTCGGCCGCCAGCAGGAATACGCGCTCGCGCGCGAAAAGGATCGGAAACAATTGGAAGAACATCGGGCCCAGGCATCCAGGGACAAGGATGAGTTATACAAGCTGGCGCTGAAAAAGAACGAACTCGGCACGCAATTGAAATCGACCCGGGAGAATATGGATCGCATGGCGGTCCAGGTCCAGCGCGACGCCGAAAGGATAAAGACTCTTGAGGCCCAGTTGGCAGAATCCCGGCAGCCTGGCGAACAGTTGCAACGGCAGCTTCAGGAAAAGCTGAAACAGCATGCCGATGTCGAAAAGGAATTACGGGAAGCCAGAACCGCCTACGAGGAAGCGGAATTGAATCTGAAAGCCAGGGAACAGGTGCGCCGGCAGTTGCAGCATCGCTACAACGGCATCATCGACGAAATTGGCCGGCATCGTGTGGAGAACGAACGCGCCGTTGTAAAAAGCGAGGATCTGCTTTCCCGTCTCCGGCAGGCCGGGCTGACTCCGAAACAGGTTCTGGACGATTTGCCCGAAGAACTGACAGTGGAAACCTGCCAGGAATTATTGGAAAAGCTGGAAAGCCGTATACAGCGTATCGGTGCGGTAAACCTCGCCGCCGCGGAAGAGTTCGAGCAGCAATCGGAACGAAAAGTCTGGCTCGACAAGCAGAATGACGAGTTGGAAAAGGCCTTGTCCACACTCGAAGACGCGATGCGCAAAATCGACGGCGAAACCCGAGCCCGGTTTGGCGCGACATTGGACAATATCAATCAGAACCTGAAAGGATTGTTCGCCCGCTTGTTCGGCGGCGGTCATGCCTATCTCGAATTAACCGGCGAAGATCTCCTGAACGCGGGCGTGTCCATAATGGCGCGCCCGCCGGGCAAAAAGAACGTTAGTATTCATTTGTTGTCGGGCGGAGAGAAAGCGATGACGGCGATCGCCCTGGTTTTCACTATCTTTCAGCTTAATCCCTCGCCATTTTGCATGCTCGACGAGGTAGACGCGCCGCTAGACGATGCCAACATCAACCGTTTTACCGCTTTATTGAGGGAAATGGCCGCACAGGTGCAGTTCATTCTCGTAACGCATAACAAGATATCGATGGAGACCGCTAATCAGTTGCTGGGGATCACCATGCAGGAAGCGGGTATCTCACGAGTTGTCAGCGTCGATATAGACGAGGCCGCAGAAATGGCTACGGCCTAAAATCTTGTTTATGGGTAATGTGTGCCTTTGTTCACAAAAGTGAATAAACTCAAATTTTTTGTTAAAGAAATTCGTCGAAGTGGGGGATATAGCAAGTGACCAGAACGAGAATTCAGGTACGTGTGGTTGTAAACAAATGACGGATTTGCGTGAACTCCTGATACTTGGACTTGCACTGCTGATTCTTTTTTTGCTCTTGCGCGCCGTATACGTTATTCATCGCCGCAACAAAGGGCAGATTCGGCTTTCCATCGACAAGACTATCGGCCAGGACGGGGATGAAGAAGATCCGGTCTTGTCTGAATTACCCAATGGCGGCGCACGATTCGTGCCGGCGGGAGAAGAGGAAGACGCGGAATCCGGGGCTGCGGTAGATTGCGAACTTGATGGACCGATCGCAGGTGAGGATGTACCGGTGCTACTTGATCCAGTCACGGTAAATCCCCCGAGCGAAACCAAAGCCAAGGTCGAAGCAAAAGTCGAAGCCGAAGCTCCGGAACAGCAGCAAAAGCCCCAGCGCAAGCAAAAGAAGAATTGGAAGCAGGCAATTTTTGAATCAAATGGCGATGCCGCGAGGGGGCGGGGGCAGTCGGATTTCGATATCGAGATGGGCGCTGTATCAATGACGGCCGGAGAACGATTCGGCGTCGATTCGCCGAAGCGCTCGGGAACGCAGTCCAAGCTCCAGGGGCAGTCCCCGCAAACGGAAGAATCCGCACAGACGGAAGAACCTGCGCAATCGGCAGAGACCGCGACGGCGGAAGAGTCGGCAACGAGCGACCCATCGCCGCGTTCACCGGATCCGATACAACTCGAACAAACCCCGATAGTCGACGACACAAATCAATCCGCCGAAACCGTCCAGCTTGAACGGGAAGCGGAAATCGAAGTAGAAGCCGAATCGGCGGAGCTCAGCGCGGACAAAATCATAGCGATCAACGTAGTCGCCGGAGAAGGTTGCGAGTTCGCAGGAAGGGAACTCTGGGAATTCCTGCTTGCGGCGGGGCTGCGGCATGACAAGATGAAGATCCTCAGCAAGTTCGAAGCCAACCGGACGGACGGACAGCCCGTATTTCGCGTAGCGAACATTGTTAACCCCGGCACGTTCGATGCCGAATCCATTGACGATTTCAGCACGCCGGGGATCAGCATGTTCATGTTGCTGCCGGCGCCGATCAACAACCTGCTTGCCTTTGAGCAGATGCTTGCAGTTGCGCGCCGTCTCGCCGAGGCGCTGGACGGTCGATTGCTCGATTCCAATCGGCAGGAAATGACGGCTCAGGGAGTTGAGCAGGCACGGCGCCGCATTCGCGAATTCGACATGAGAGCCACTCCATCATCGGTGAGCAGCCGTATCTAGGCAATCCGTGACCACCTCGGACGATGTGCCTGCCTCGATCAGACAGGAAGTCGAGGCGCTTCGTGAACAGATCGAATTTCATAATCGCCAGTATCATATGCTGGATCGGCCGGTCATTCCCGACGCCGAATTCGATGCCCTGCTTACCAGTCTGGAACAACTCGAAAAGCAATATGGCCTGCAAAGCCCCGACTCTCCGACTCAGCGCGTAGGCAGTGAACCGCTGCCGGGATTTGTCGAAGTTCGTCATGAGATTCCCATGTTGTCGCTGGAAAAGGCCTTCAATGAAGAAGAGTTCGCTCAATTCGAATCCCGCGCGGCAAAGCGGGTGGAGATCGAGGGTGAGCTGGAATATTGCTGCGAACCCAAGGTCGATGGCGTTGCGGTCAGTCTGATCTACCGGGATGGCGTGCTTGAACGCGGCGCCACTCGTGGCGACGGTGCAAAAGGTGAAGACATTACGCATAACGTGCGCACAATTCACGATATTCCACTGCGTTTGATCGCAAAAAAACTCACCGGCACGAGGATCGAAATCCGCGGCGAAATCTTTCTCGGCAAGAGGGGTTTTGCCGCATTGAACGAACGCGCCAGGACGCAAGAGAGTAAAACCTATATCAATCCGCGTAATACGGCGGCGGGAGCCATTCGTCAACTTGATTCACGAAATACGGCGAAATTGCCCTTGCAGATGTTCTGTTACAGCGTCGGCCTGGTGGAAGGTCTTGAATTGCCGGAATCGCTGTTTGAAATTTTCACCGTGCTCGATCAGTGGGGGCTTCCAACCAATGCCGATCGAAAAGTATGCGTCGGTTCTCATGAATGCCTCGATTATTGCCGGCAACTTCTGCAGAAGCGGCCGCAACTCGATTATGAAATCGATGGCGCGGTCATAAAACTCAATCAATTGAGTTTGCAGCAGGAGCTCGGCCAGACTGCCCGTAGTCCGCGTTGGGCGATTGCCTGGAAGTTCCCCGCCGAAGAAAAAAGCGCCAAGGTGCTCGATGTGAAGTTCCAGGTCGGTCGTATGGGGACAATTACTCCGGTTGCGCGGCTCGACCCGGTATTCGTCGGCGGCGTTACGGTGAGCAACGCGACCTTGCACAACATGGCCGAAATAAAAAGGCTCAAGCTTCACATCGGCGATACAGTCATCGTGCGCCGGGCAGGCGATGTCATACCTCAGATCGTGCAGGTGATCGAGCGCGGTGAAAATCGCGTCAAGGTGAAACGGCCGAAGAAATGTCCTGCTTGCGATTCGGCGGTTGAGCGCGACGGGGACATCCAGTTCCGCTGCAACGCCGGACTGACCTGCCCCGCTCAACGCAAGCAATCGGTGATTCATTTCGCCTCGCGCTCGGCGATGGACATCGAAGGTCTCGGCGAGCGACTGATCGGGCAACTGGTGGATGCGGAAGCTGTGAAAAACGTGGCCGATATTTATAACCTGACCGTAGAGGGGTTGTCCGAATTCGAAAGAATGGCGGAAAAATCGGCGGCAAACCTGGTCGACGCCATAGAAAAAAGCAAAAACACCACATTGAGCCGCTTCCTGGCGGCGCTGGGAATTCGCGAAGTCGGGGTCGCGACGGCGACAGCGCTGGCGAATCGTTTCGGCGATCTGCAGCCCATGATCGATGCCGATGCGGAGGCATTGCAGCAAGTTCCCGATGTGGGTGAAGTCGTTGCAAGACACGTCCGCGAATTTTTCGACAAGCCCGAAAATCTTGATCTGATCGCAGCCTTGCGCGAAGCCGGGCTAAAGTGGCCGGTTCAGGAAGCCAGGACGCCGGCCAGCACGCCGCTGGCTGGACAGACTTTCGTGCTTACAGGCACACTGGAACGAATGACTCGCAACGAGGCCAGGGAGAAACTCGTTTCGCTCGGCGCCAAGGTAGCTGGAAGCGTTTCGGCGCGCACGAAATGCGTCGTGGCCGGAGAAAGCGCCGGTTCCAAGTTAACCCGGGCCGAGGAGTTGGGAGTCAAAGTCCTCGATGAGCAGGAGTTCGTCGCGTTTCTGCAGCAGCACGGCGTGAAAATTTGATGGAACATCCGAAGATGGCTGTTGTACTTGTAGGGGCGAGCACGGCGTGAAAATTTGATGGAACATCCGAAGATGGCTGTTGTACTTGTAGGGGCGAGGCATGCCTCGCCCGCGCCGCGCCCCGACACCGCGCAAAACCCGCGGGCGACGCATGTGTCGCCCCTACCCAGTACGGATTCCGCGCTACCGGGTCGAAGGAGCAATCCATGAGCTGGTGGGGAAAAGTAGTCGGCGGCACTTTCGGTTTCATGCTCGGTGGCCCGCTTGGCGCCTTGCTCGGGGCGTCGCTCGGCAATTATTTCGACGCGGGACTCGATTCCGCCGGCGGCGAATTCCTGAGCCGCGGCCAAACCGAAAGAGTTCAGACCGCCTTCTTCACCGCGACCTTCTCCATCATGGGCTATATCGCCAAGTCCGACGGTCACGTAAGCAGGAGCGAGATCGAACTGGCAGAACGCGTCATGCAGCAGATGCGCTTGTCGCCGCGCCAGAGCCAGGTCGCGGTGGACCTGTTCAACGAGGGCAAGCAGGACGGATTCCCGTTCCTGCAGGTGCTGGCCCAGTTCCGGCAAGAGGCAGCCCGCCGCAAGACCCTGTTGCAGATGTTTCTGGAGATCGTCATTGCCACGGCGTTTGCCGACGGTCAACTCGACGCGGCTGAACGGGATCTGCTGCAGACGATCGCCTCTCAACTCGGTTTCACGCCCGGGCAACTCGATCAACTGCTCGGGCGCATCTCGGGCCAGGCCCAGTTCGCGCAAACCGAATCCAGCGAAAAGCAGTTGCAGGCGGCGTACAAGTTGCTGGGCGTGGGCGAGAACGCAAGCGATGCCGAATTGAAGAAAGCCTACCGTCGGCAGATGAACCAGCATCATCCCGACAAGCTGGTTGCGAAAGGCCTGCCCGACGAAATGATGGATCTCGCCACGCGCAAGGCCCAGGAGATCAAGGCGGCGTACGAATTGATCAGGGCCAACAGATCCAGGACTACATAAAGGTTTCGTTGATGTCCTGCAGCACATCTCCGCCCGGGCAGAGATCGTGTTCGTTAAGCCGGTTGAAGGGTTTGTCCGCGGTGTCGGCCAACTCGTGAAGATCGGATTGCGATTGATTGATGTACAGCAGTCCCGTGGCGATCTTGCCCCGTTTCTTGTATTCGTTTACATGGTGCAGGGCGTTTTCCCTGTCGTAAGGATCGTAGCTGGAACTCGTCTTGTGCAAGTGGATCACCGAGCCGTCATGCAATGTGATTTCCTTTTCCTTGCCGGCCGAATACCGGGTCGTTATCTCCTTGCGCATGGGTACGAAATCAATCTCGCTGAGCACCACGTTATTTTCCCAGGTGTTCTTGTAGCCATGGGCGGAAAACGGCGTGTTGTTGAAAGTCACGCAAGGCGAGACCACGTCGATGAAAGCGAATCCGCGATGACTCAGGCCCGCCTGGATGAGCGGCACGAGTTGATCCTTGTCGCCGGAAAAGCTGCGCCCCACGAAACTCGCGCCAAGATCGATGGCCAGGCTGACCAGATCGATATTGTCGTACTGGCTTTCCTCGCCTGACTTGGTCTTCGAGCCGACATCTGCTGTCGCCGAAAGCTGGCCCTTGGTAAGGCCGTACGTGCCGTTGTTCGCCACGATATAGAGCATGTTTATACGGCGGCGTACTATGTGGCAGAACTGGCCGAGCCCGATCGATGCGGTATCGCCGTCGCCGGAAACGCCGATGTAATACAGCTCCCGATTGGCCAGATTGGCGCCTGTGGCAATGGACGGCATGCGCCCGTGCACGGAATTGAAACCATGGGAGCGGTCGAGAAAATACGATGGAATCTTCGACGAACAGCCGATGCCGGAAACTTTGGCGATTTTATGGGGCGCCAGCGACATGTCGTGAACGGCGTGAATGATGGCGGCGCTGATCGAGTCGTGGCCGCAGCCGCCGCACAAGGTCGTCAGCGTACCTTCATAGTCACGCCGCGTGTAACCCAGGTCGTTTTTCTTCAGTCCCGGATGGTGGAATCGAGGTTTGACGATATAGCTCATGATTCGCTCGCTACTCAGGCCGAAGCCTGTTTCGACATTTCCGACAAGTCTTCCAGAATCGCCGATTCGATACAGTCGGCGCTGGTGACCACGCCGTTATAGCTCAGGATCGAGTGCATCTTTTCGTCGGTGGCGTTGCATTCGATCTTGAGCAGGCTTTTCATTTGCGCGTCGCGATTCTGCTCGATCACGTAAACCAGTTCGTGCTCGTCGATGAACCGGGAAACTTCCTCATGGAAAGGGAAGGAGCGGATGCGCATGGTATCTAGCGCGATGCCCTGTTTGGCGAGTTTGTCGTGTACTTCAGGAATGGCGCTCGCCGTGGTGCCGAAATAGATCATGCCCCGCTTGCTGCCCTCCGAAACGATTTCAGGCTGCGGTAGATACTGTACCGACCCGGCGAATTTACTTGCCAGCCGGTCCATGTTTTCCGCATAGATATTGCCGTCTTCGGTGTAGGCGGCCATGGTGTCATGGGAGCTGCCGCGCGTGAAATAACTGCCTTTCTCGGGGTGAACCCCGGGATAGGTGCGCCAGGGTATGCCGTCGCCGTCGACGTCGAGATAGCGGCCGTAATCCTCGATTTCTTCGAGATCTTCCGCGGTGAGAACCTTGCCCCGGTCATATTTTCGCGCATCGTCCCATTCCAGCGGGTCGGAGACGTGATCGTTCATGCCGAGTTCAAGGTCGCTCATGACGATCACCGGGGTTTGCAGCCGGTCCGCGATATCGAAGGAACTTGCCGCGAATTCGAAACATTCCTTCGGCGTCGAAGGAATCAGCAGGATGTGCCGGGTATCGCCGTGAGATGCGAAAGCGCAGCTCAGCAAGTCACCCTGTTGCGTGCGCGTCGGCATGCCGGTGGACGGTCCGACGCGCTGGATGTTGAACAGCACCACGGGGACCTCGGCGAAGTAGGCCAGGCCGAGAAATTCCTGCATCAGCGACACGCCGGGCCCGCTTGACGCGGTGAATGCCCGGGCGCCGTTCCAGCCCGCGCCGATGGCAATGCCGATGGCGGCAAGCTCGTCTTCCGCCTGGACGATGGAAAATTTTTTCTTGCCCGTGCCGGGATCGATCCTCAGCCGCTTGCAGTATTTGCCGTAGGCGTCCACCACCGAAGTCGACGGCGTCAGAGGATACCAGGAAGCAACAGTTGCGCCACCGTAAACGCAGCCCAGGCCGATCGCGGTATTGCCGTCCATCAGGATCTTGCCCTTGGCCTTGCGCGAGGCCTTGAGCCGGATCGGCAATGGGCACTCGAAATTGTCCTTGGCGTATTGATAGCCGAGTTCCATTGCGTGCACGTTCGGCAGGATCAGCTTTTCCTTGCCGCGAAACTGCTGGCTGACCATGCTCGTGAGAATCTCGAAGTCGATGGAAAGAAAGGCTGCCAGCGCGCCGACATAGACGATGTTCTGGAACAACTGGCGCTGGCCCGGATGCTCGAATTCACGCAGGCAGATGTCTTTCAGCGGGATCGGCAGATAGTTCACGTCATTGCGTATCGGCCGCAGCGCCTTGGAGGAATCGTACAGCACATAGCCGTCCGGGAGCACGGATTCGATGTCCCGGGATATGGTCTGTTCGTTGACCGCGATCATGAGATCCACGCCGTCCCTGCGGCCGAGATAACCCTTGTCGTTGACGCGGACTTCGTACCAGGTGGGCAAGCCCTGGATATTGGACGGGAAAATGTTGTGAGGACTTACCGGAACGCCCATGCGGAAGATCGCCTTGGCGAAAAGATTGTTGGCGCTGGCGGAACCCGAACCGTTAACGTTCGCGAACTTGACGACGAAGTTGTTGACTCCGGAAAGCGTCCTCGTGCTTCTGCCGGTTTTCCGCTTGCTCATGCATTCACCGCCTTGGCCGTGTTGAACAGATACTTCTGCATGTCCCAGGCGGCGGTTGGGCAACGTTCCGCGCACAGCCCGCAATGCAGGCAGAGATCTTCGTTCTTGGCCATGATGCGCCCGGTGCCGAGCGTGTCGGAAACGTAAAGGTCCTGGTCGAGGTTTTCCGCGGGCGCGAGCATGCGCTCGCGCAGATCCTTCTCCTCGCCGTTCGCCGTAAAAGTGATGCAATCGGTGGGGCAGATATCGACGCAGGCATCGCACTCGATGCAGGATTTGGTCGTGAACACAGTCTGAACGTCGCAATTCAGGCAACGCTGGGTCTCGGCGAATCCGAGTTCTTCGTCGAAGCCGAGCTCCACCTCGACATTAATGTCGTTAAGCGTCTTTTCCTTGGCGGCGTGCGGCACGATATAGCGCACTTCATGGCTGATATCGTTGTCGTAGGACCATTGATGGATGCCCATTTTCTGGCTGTCCAGCGTGGTCAGGTCGGCAGGCCGGTCCTTTACATCCCCGCCCTCGCATAACAGATGGATGGAGAGCGCGGCGGCGTGACCGTGCGCCACGGCGGTGATGATATTGTCGGGGCCGAGCGCGGCGTCTCCGCCGAAGAACACTTTCTCATGAGTGGACTGGAACGTGGTCTTGTCCAGTGTGGGCAGTTCCCAACGGTCGAATTCGATGCCGAGATTGCGCTCGATCCAGGGGAAGGCATTGTCCTGGCCAATGGCGCACAGCACGTCGTCGCAGGGCAGGATCAGGGGTTCGTCACCGGTGGGAATCAGCAGCCTTCTGCCGTTTTCGTCGTATTCCCGACGCACTTTCTCGAACTCCATGCCGCAAAGCCTGCCGTCCTCGAGCAAATATCGCTTGGGCACACAGAAATTGAGAATCGGAATATCTTCGTTCACGGCGTCTTCGATTTCCCAGGGAGACGCCTTCATTTCATCGAACCCGCTACGCACGACGACCTTGACATCCTTGCCGCCGAGCCGCTTGGAACTGCGGCAGCAGTCCATGGCGGTATTGCCGCCGCCCAGAACGATCACATTTTCACCGATGGAATCGATATGCTCGAAGGCGACATTCGCCAACCATTCGATTCCGGTATGAATGTTGTCTTTGGCTTCTGCAAAGCCCGGGAGATCCAGCGTCTTGCCGAGCGGGGCGCCCGTGCCGACGAAAATCGCGTCGAAGTCTTCCGCCAGCAGCGCTTTCATACTGGTGATTTCGGTACCGAAACGGCAATTGATTCCCATGTCGAGGATGTAGTTCAATTCCTCTTCAAGTACTTCCACCGGCAAGCGGAATCGGGGAATCTGCGTTCGCATGGCGCCGCCAGCCGCGGCGTCCCGGTCGAACAGCGTAAATTCGTAACCGAGGGGCAGCAGATCCCGCGCCACGGTCAACGAAGCCGGCCCGGCGCCTATCAGAGCGATATGCCTGCCGTTCTTCCTTTTCGGGATATTCGGCAGCCGGGCGCTGATATCCGATTTGTAATCCGCCGCCACGCGTTTGAGCCGGCAGATCGCTACCGGTTGTTCCTCGACCCGGACTCGCCGGCAGGCGGGTTCGCAGGGACGATCGCAGGTGCGGCCGAGAATCCCCGGGAACACGTTCGATTCCCAATTGATCATGTAGGCGTCGGTGTAACGCTTCTCGGCGATCAGCCGGATGTATTCCGGCACGGGCGTATGCGCAGGGCAGGCCCACTGACAATCGACCACCTTGTGGAAGTAGTCCGGATGGCTGATATCGGTCGGTTTCATGTGGTTCATTCAAAAAGAGGCCGCAATATTGCGGCCGGCGCGGCCAGTATAAGGGAAATTCACTGACGTTGTATGCAGTTAACGGCTGAATCGTTGCAATTCTGTAGTGGTTTCGCGGACTTGCGGCGCCAGGCAAAAGCCGGATTCCGGCGCAAAAAAAGGCCCGGTACGTGAGTACCGGGCCAAAACATACTATCAAGGGAGAGATAAATGAATCAAGATCCGATACTGCCGGTCAAAATTCACCTACGCACTCTCAGACACGGCCCTGCCGCAAAAGTTCCCCGCTGACAAAAATTAATTTCCCCACGGGCGCAGCACGATGTCCTGTGTTGGGTATGGCGCCTGGTTTTTTTCGTAGGGGCGAGGCATGCCTCGCCAGTGGGTGGCCCCGGAACCGTGCAACGGCGCGGGCGAGGCATGCCTCGCCCCTACAGGTTCACGACTTTCAGGGAGGGCAATTGCAGCGATTCGACTGATTCGCGACTGGTAATGACTCCGAAGCTCGCCTCGCTGGAGTTGAAATAACGGCCGGTTACCGACCTGAGGTCTTCCAGCGAAGTGGCAAGCACCCGCTTGCGGAATTCCAGCCGCCGCTCGAGGCTCCGGCCGAACAGATTGTTGTAGAAGGCGATCTTCGCTTCGCCTGCGGGAGAGGATGGTTTGTCCATCGACGCGATCACGCCGAGAATGGCCTCTTCCAACTGGCGCTCGCCGTGTTTTCCCTGCAATACCCAGTCCAGCGCCCGGTCGAAGTCTTCCAGGGTTTCGATCAACCGCGGATCGCGATAGGAAAAGCAGCGGAATACCGCCGCGTTGGAGTTCTGCCCGGCGCCGCTGCCGTAGGCGCCGCCCTGTTCCCGGATCGCCCGATGCAGAAAGCCGTTGGTGATGAAACGGCCAAGTACGTGCAGCACTGGATTGTCTTCATGGTCCGCCGCAACCGTCGGCCAGGCCTTGGCGCAGAAATTGACCGAGGTCGCCGTGGTCCAGGCTTCGCAAGTACTCTCGCGAAGAGCCCGCAATTCCAGTTTGTTATCCGTTTCGCCCGAATCCTGCCCTGACCAGATCTCAGTGAGGTCTTCGAGCAGTTTGCCCTGATGTTCCTGTTCCGCGATCAGCAGAAATTGCCGCCGGCTGCCGACGATCCGCCGGTGCAGGCGGGCGAACCGTTCAAGCAAATCCTGCTGGGCTTTCGCATCGGGGATTTCTCGCGCTAACGCCCGCAGCCGCCGGATGCTTTCCAGTCCGCCGGAATTATGCGAAAGCAGAGCGGCGGGACTCATCCGGCTGCACGCCAGATTCATGGCGAGACTGTGTCCCTGAGAAGTAATGCTGTTTTCCTTGCTCGCCTGAATCTGCTCGATCAGGTCCTTGAGTCGGCGGCCTTCGTCGAAACGTAACTCCCGCACCGATGCATGAAGCAATTCGGAAAGCGCCGTGTGCCTGTCGAGCAGGCACTTCGAGGAAATGCTGAACAGGGCGTGATTCGACTGCACGTCGTCGAGATGGGCCCGGATGCTGCTGAAACTGTCGATGCCGTCACAGATGCCTGATTGCCAGGTTTGTACTTCGGCGTAATCCCTGTCACCGACGCCGAGTTCGCCGAGACATGCCGCATACAGTTGCAGGCAGTCGAGCAGGTCGTCTTCCAGTTGCGGCAGATTGAAGACGATCTGCTGGTAGGCCAGCCCATTGGTTCCCTGGGCATAAAAGCTGACGGAATCGCCGCCGGGCAGGGTGAGGGCGTACCGCCCGGGTTCGGTCATATCCGCGGGAACGTCTTCGAGACCGACTCGCGGCAGGATCTCCGGATCGTCTTCCGCCATCTGCCGTTCCTTTAGCAGACGTGAACGTTCGATGATGCGGGCTTCGTCCTCCCGCTTCAGGGACGCGCGAATTTTTGCCAGTCGCCGCCGTTCCGCCGCTTCCTTGCGCGCGGCGAGTTCCGGGTCGGGAACCAGGGTGAGCGTTACGCGATGTGGATTTTCGAGCAGCAGTTCACGCGCCAATGAAGGAATGAATTGCAGATCGAGTATCTGTTCCCGCAGTTTTGCCAGCACCGGGTCCAGATCTAACATTGCGACCGGGTCGCCGCGGTGAATTGCCGCGGGTAATCCCTCCAGTATCAGTTGCAGGCCGTAAGGATGGGAGCCTCCGGTGATTTCGCGCTGGTCGAGTTCCAGTTGATGCAGAGCCGCTTCGACCTGTTCCAGCGGAACTCCGTTCTGCGCCACTTGCTCCAACGTGTCGAGAATCAGTCTCTCGACCTGTTCCGTGGCGCCGGCGGCGCAGCCTTCGAGTCCAGCCATGAAACTCATCTCGCGGTGCGATGATTCAAGACCGCATATCGGCGATGGCGAAGCGCCGAGCTCACTCGATTCCAGCGCCTGCAAAAGAGGGCTTGCGCTGTTGTCGAGCAATACGCTCGCCAGCAATTGCGCGCGAAATTGTTCTTCGAGGTCGCTGCTGTGGCCCAACAGCCAGCCGAGCAGCACATGAGTCTTGCGTTCGATATTGTCTTCTTCGGCGAAATAACGCTCTTCCACTCGGACCGGAGCCGGCAGACGGGACTCATCAGCAATTGATACGTCGGCCTTGAGCGACCCGAATTCTGAAAGGGCGAATTCCTCGAATCGCGACTGATGCTCGCTGGCCGGAATATCGCCGAAAGTCATGAATACCGAATTGCCGGGGTGGTAATGGCGGCGGTGAAAATCGAGCAATTGATTATAGCCCAGTTTCGGAATTTCGCCGGGGTCGCCGCCGCTGTTGAAATGATAGGTGGTTTCCGGGAAAAGGTAGCGGCACATGGTATGCCAGAGAACGCTTGCGGGCGAACTCATGGCGCCTTTCATTTCGTTGTAGACGACACCCTTGATCGTCAGTTCGCTGGAGGGATTGTCGGCCTCGGTAAATTCAAACCGATGTCCCTCCTGGGCGAAATCCAATTCATGCAAGTTAGGAGAAAAAGTAGCATCCATATATACTTGCAGCAAATTATTGAAGTCCTTTCTGTTTTTGCTGGCGAAAGGATAGGCGGTCCAGTCGCTACTGGTGAATGCGTTCATGAACGTGTTGAGCGAGCGCCGGGTCATCATGAAGAACGGATCACGCACCGGAAATCTGACGCTGCCGCAAAGGCTGGTGTGCTCAAGGATATGGGCGACGCCGGTGGAATCCATCGGCGCCGTTCGAAAGGCCACCAGAAAAACGTTTTCCGGATCGCGGCTGTCGAAATGATAATGCAGGGCGCCGGTCGCGCGATGCTCGTATTCTTCTATGCCGACATTGAGCGAGGCAATCCGGCTGCTGCGGCGCCAGTTGAAGGCCGGATGGGCTTTTGTCGCCGGATCGGTCGACTCGGCGGGTGAAACATGCGAACTGGTATTGGTCATCCGTTTCTCAAGAGTGCCGAATCTCGCGATTCGGCGGGTTTTCAAGGGTGATTCCGCCGAGTCTTCCATTGCGGAAGTCTTGCAGCAGGATGTCCGCGGCCTTGTCGTAGTCAGCGAGCCCGGTTTTTCTCAGAGCGCCGCGCGAAACCGCAATCCTATCAAATAAGGATTCCGCAGATATATCGATATTTTCGAGTCGATATCGCTCGGCGAGTCGTTCGCGCCGCCGCTCAAGCAGGATTTCGGCGAGAAACGGCGCCACTTCCATATTATCGGCGCCGGCCGCACCGATACTGCCGACGCAAGCCATGAGCAGCGCGGCATTCTGGTCTTCCAATCGCGGCCTCAACATGCCGGGTGTGTCCACCAATGTCCATTCTCCGGTGAATCGCGCGAATTGCTGTTCCCTGGTTATGCTCGGTGTATTGCCTGTGCGAGCGAGCTTGCGTCCGATGCACCGGTTCAGCAATGAAGACTTGCCGACATTGGGAATTCCGGTAATCGCAATACGACCCGATTGTGGGACTTTTCCGGCAGGCGGAACTCCGAGACGGTTGATTTGCTTGAGCAACCGGTTCCGGTCCAAAAGTTCGTCCCTGCCGCTGCGCAGACACGCACTGTTCTGAAAATCGGCAAAATATGCCTGCCAGACCGCCGTCATCTCACTGTCGGCCAGATCGCTCTTATTGAGCACCCGGATCAGCGGCAAGTCTCCCCGCATTGACGCCAGCAGGGGGTTGGCGCTTGCCGCGGGAATGCGAGCGTCCAGGACTTCGATAACGAGGCGGGCGCCGCGCAGCAGCAAGCCAAGCTCCTTGCGCGCCTTGTGCATATGTCCGGGATACCAGGAAATAGGCATGAAATTGCTGTAATTACGCCTGGACTACTGTAAACATACGCAGATCAAGTTCAGTCGCTAGTGGCCGATAGCCCCAAAACCGGACTCGCGCACTTGGAAACTGGGACTCCGGCTGCTTGAATACCCGTTCGCGAAATGTATTTTATTATATAGTGCCGCGCGGTAAACGAGGCGTTGAATTCCATGCAGACAGTTCTCGAACGCAAATTGCGGCTGAAATTCGAGCCGGCATTTCTTGAAGTGCTGAACGAAAGTCATATGCATGGCGGCCCGGCGACGGATTCGCACTTCAGGCTGACCATCGTGTCGTCCCGATTTACCGGAATGAGCCGCGTCGCCAGGCATCAGGAAGTTTACGGCTTGCTGGCTGCGGAACTCGCTGGCGGCATACATGCTCTTGCACTGCACCTGTATTCCCCGGTTGAATGGGGGGAACGGGAAGAATCGATTCCGCGTTCTCCCGATTGCAGGGGCGGCAGCCAGGCTTCTGTCTGAACGACCCGTCCGCATTTGATGCGGGCCGATTGCGCAGCAGAATCAGGTTAATCGAACTATGGAAAAGGCCAGGAAAAACGAACTCCTGCCGGCTTTCGTCGCCGAACACCTGCTCGTGTCTCTGGTCACGGCAGTCATACTTGTCGTCGCCGGGATTTTGATCAGCGAAGAAGCGGTCGAGGAAGCGCGGGTCGCCGACCTGTCGTCCCCGGCGCCTTCTCCTGTGCCGCAGACCGTGTTTCCCGATCTCTCGCTTGCCGCTTCCGTCGGCGAACGCAAGACGATGTTTCTGGATTTCATTCAGGATTACATCAACGAGCAGAACTATCTGATCACCCTGGACCGGCTGCGGCTGCTCGCCGTTGACGAGACCCTGAGCAACGGCGGAGCGCTTTCCGAGGCATCGCACGAATGGCTGTTGGAAATAGCCACGCGTTTCAAAGTCGTTGAGGCGGAATTCGATGACCGTCGGGACTGGCTCGATGAACTGCTGTTCAGAGTCGATGTTGTACCCACGTCCCTGGTATTGGCCCAGGCGGCCAATGAATCCGCCTGGGGCACGTCCAGGTTCGTGCGCGAAGGCAATAACGTGTTCGGACAATGGTGTTTCGATCCCGGCTGCGGCATCGTGCCTCAGCAGCGGAGAAGCGGAGCGACGCATGAAGTGCGCAGTTTTACGACCTTGCATGACGCCATGGAAGCGTATTTCGTCAATATCAATACCAACAGCAACTATCAGTTTTTTCGCGAATTGCGGCAGACCATGAAACTGCAGCAACGCGAACTCGATTCCCTTGTGCTCGCCTTCGGTCTGAGCCGTTACTCCCAGCGTGGACGCAATTATGTCGACGAACTGCAGACCATTATCGTGCAGAACGATCTGACGGCGCGGGATGGCGACTATGCCGCCGCCGTAGGCATGCTCAACTGAAAACCGGCCCCGCCTGAATCCCTATTCCGGAACTTCCGGATTTATCCATTGAATCGAATACCAGTGAAATCTGCGTGATCCCGTGTCCGGCGCGGTGCAGATATAGCGCCAGCGCCGGCTGGAGAAAGTCGTCTCCGGCTCCAGTCTTACGATGCCCGCTTCCCGGTCGACCCATACCATCGGAATCGGCTGGCTGTTAGCGAAACATCCGAGGCTCCCGAGATCGTAACCACCGACTTCCGCGGGTGAGAATTGCAGTGTTACCGTGGGGGCCGCCGCATCGGTCACTGGTGATTCAGGTTCCAGGATGCGCACATTGAAAGGCAATGTGGCGAATTTCAGGCTGGCGCTTTCCAGGTCGGCGAAACTTCCGGCGAGCGGGTAACGCGGGAGGGCGAGAAAATCCGAACTCGGTCCGATAGCGCCCGAATTCTGGGCGAAACCGACGAAATCGAGTTCCCGCAGCAAATTCTTGATGGCCGGATCGAATTCCCCATAAGGGTAAGCCAGGTAACGATGGGATTGGCCGGTATGGTCCAGAATCGTTTGCTCGGCCTGCAACAATTCCTCGCGCAAACGATCGATCCATATCGCCTCGGTTTCGCCTTCCATCCGGTCCAGCATATGGGGATGTTCCACCATGTGATTGGCCACCAGGACGTCCGCGGCCGCCATTTCCTCAACCTGGGCCCAACTCATGTAATTCCGCAATTGCCGATCGATCGGGCCGGTGCTCAGGAACAGCGTGAAGGGGAAGTCAAAAGACCGCAGCATGGGAAAGGCGGTTTCGAAAATCGACAGATAGCCGTCGTCGAAAGTAATTGCGACCGCCCGTTCCGGCAATTCCTCGCCGCCACGCAAGGCCTCGACCATAACGTCGAGCCCGACAACGTTAAACCCATTGTCACGCAGATACTCGAGATGCGAGCGAAAATCCTCCGGCGAAATCGAAGTAGAAGCCGGCGTATCCGTTGCAACATGATGATATAGCAGCACCACGCCGCTCGAAGCAGCGCCGACATGCCCCGCCACCAGCAACAAACCCAAAGCAATCAGCCGCAAGAACATCATCAGCCCCGATTCACGATCTGCCTAAAATTCTAACCGATCTTGTCCGGCCCAAGCGATGCTCTATCGATTCCCCAACCTCCGGGCGCTCTCTCGTCGCCGTCTGAATGCTTTCCCAGCTTGCGCTGGGCCCCTTTCAGCCACCGCCGCGCGCCCTCAGTGGCGCTTGGGAGCACATTGGCTTTCTTGTACAAGATTCAGAGGATTGGAAGATGGGTGTCCCTGGATTACTGCGTTGCGGGAGCCAAAGTATCGGTCCTTGGAGTCTGTACAACGTAAGGGGCCGTGAGGGTGTGGGTCTGTGGGCGTCGTGGGAGTCGTCGCGTGTCATGGATGACCTGAAGCGGCGACGACCCGATTCGAACCTCGCCATGGATGGCGAGGTGAGATTAAGCCCACAGATCCACACCCTCGCGGCCCCGTTCGAAGCTACCGAACTTAAGTCCAGACAAGCACGTGTTGCCGCGTGGCGGGGGCAAGTTATAATGCCGCGCGAGTTGCGCTGCTGTGGAGTTGGGAATGATTTTCAAAGGCAAGGCATTGCAAGTTGACAGATTGCCGAGCGGCAGCGCCAGGCTGGATTTCAATCTGCAGGATTCATCGGTAAACAAGTTCAACCGGCTGACATTGGAAGAACTGCGGACCGCGGTCGGCGAGGTAGCGAAATCCGGTGTGGCCGGCCTCGTTTTCTCAAGTTCCAAGCCCGCATTCATAGTCGGCGCCGACATTACCGAGTTTCCGGCCATGTTCAGCGAAGCCGGCGAGCAATTGCTAGCCTGGCTTGAAGAAGGCAACGAGATTTTCAACGCAATCGAAGACCTGCCGTTTCCCACCGTGACGGCGCTCGACGGAATTGCCCTTGGCGGGGGTTTCGAACTGGCCGTCGCTACGGATTTTCGCATTGGAACCGAGCGCGCCATAGTCGGATTTCCCGAAGTCAAGCTTGGAATATTGCCCGGATTTGGCGGATGCGTGCGATTGCCGCGCCTGATCGGCGCGGACAATGCCAATCAGTGGATTGCAAGCGGCGACCAGATCCGGGCCGACCAGGCCTTCAGGGAAGGAGCGCTCGACGCCGTCGTGACCCGGGAGTATCTGATTTCGGGCGCGGAAAAAATCATCCTGCAGGCAAACGCCGGCAAACTCGAATATCGCTCGATTCGCCAGCGCAAGACCCAGGCTTTGAAACTTTCCCCGATTGAATTGCAGGTCGCATTCGATACCGCCAAGGCAATGGTCGCCGCGAAATCGGGCCCCCATTATCCGGCGCCGGTTACCGCCGTGCAATTGATGCACGAAAGCGCGGGCCTCGATCGGGCAGGCGCCTTGCGCAAGGAACACGAGGCATTCCTGCAACTCGCCGGCGGGACGGTCAGTTCGAATCTCGTGCAGATTTTTCTTAATGAGCAATTCCTGTCGGGGAAGGCAAAACGATTGCTGTCCGCCGCGGCCGACGTGAAATCAGCGGCTGTGCTTGGCGCCGGCATCATGGGAGGGGGAATCGCCTATCAGTCGGCCCTGAAAGGCGTCCCCATCGTCATGAAGGATATCGTGCAGGAAGGTCTTGATCTCGGTATGAAGGAAGCCAGAGCGCAACTTGACAAGCGGCTTGCCAGAGGCAGAATCAACGTCCAGCGAATGCTCGAGATACTGTCCCGAATCAATCCGGTACTGGACTACGAGCAACTCGGCCAGCCCGATATCGTGGTCGAGGCGGTCGTGGAAAATCCAGAGGTCAAGAAGACAGTCCTGCATGAACTTGAGCAACAGACGCCCGAGTCCACAATTATTGCAAGCAATACATCCACCATATCCATCGACGAGCTGGCGGGCGCCCTGCAGCGCCCGGAGCAGTTTTGTGGCATGCATTTCTTCAACCCCGTTCCGGTCATGCCGCTGGTTGAAGTCATTCGCGGCGAGGCAAGCAGCGAGCGCACCATCGCCACGACCGTGGCATATGCAAAAGCGATGGGCAAGACGCCGATCGTGGTCAACGACTGCCCGGGATTTCTCGTCAACAGGATTCTATTTCCGTATTTCGGCGCGTTCTCCGCGCTGATTCGGGAAGGGGCCGACTTCAGGCAGATTGACGCGGTGATGGAAAAATTCGGTTGGCCCATGGGCCCGGCGTATTTGCTCGATGTAGTCGGCATCGATACCGCCGTTCATTGCCAACATGTGCTGGCAGATGGCTACGCACGCATGGCGCTTACTTTCGAAAGCGCCATCGATCTGTTATACGGCAAGGGCGACTTCGGGCAGAAAACCGGCGCCGGTTTCTATCGTTACGAAAGGGACAAACGCGGCAAGCCCGTAAAGTCGCCGCGCGAGGATTGCGACCGATTGATCGCACAGACGCAAAGTGGTAACAGGAATTTCGACGATCAGGAAATTCGCGACCGCATGATGGTCGCCATGTGTCTGGAGGCGGCGCGCTGTCTGGAAGAGGGCATTGTCGCAAGCCCGGTCGAGGTCGATATGGGATTGATACTCGGACTTGGATTTCCGGCGTTTCGGGGTGGCGCGCTGCGTTATGTCGATACTATCGGCATTGCACGATTTTGCGCATTGGCGGATCGTTTCAGGGATTTGGGCAGCTTGTACTATCCGACGGAGAAAATGCGGGCCATGGCGGCAAACGGCGAATCTTTCTACAAGCAAGCGGGAGGAACCGGCTCATGACGGCAACGGCCAGAGACGCAGTTATCGTCGATGCAATCAGAACGCCGATGGCGCGGTCAAAAAACGGCGCTTATCGCCATGTGCGCGCCGAAGAACTTTCCGCGCGGCTGATCGACGCCTTGTTCGAACGTAGTTCTCATGCGCCGCCGGCGGAAACCGAGGACGTGATCTGGGGCTGCGTCAACCAGACCCTGGAACAAGGTTGGAATATCGCCCGCAATGCCGCGCTTATGTCGGTTCTGCCGCATGGCGTTTGCGGTCAGACGGTGAATCGCCTTTGTGGTTCTTCCATGTCGGCCTTGCATACCGCGGCCACTGCGATCATGAGCGACAACGGCGATCAGTTCGTCGTCGGCGGCGTGGAGCATATGGGCCATATCGGCATGACCCAGGGAGTCGATCCCAATCCGCGCGCTTCGCGCCATATCGCCAAGGCGTCCTGGATGATGGGCGTGACCGCCGAGGTGCTGGCGAGGATGCACCAGATCGATCGCGTGCGGCAAGAAGAGTTTGCGGTCCGGTCGCACCGACTGGCGGAAAATGCGCGCACCAGTGGCGGCTTCGGCAATGAAATCGTACCGATCACGGGCCACGACGCAAATGGTGTGACAGAACTCGTAGAACACGACGAGACGATTCGACCCGATACCAGCATGGAAGCGCTGGCGCAATTGCAGCCTGTTTTCGATCCAGTCAACGGCACGGTCACCGCAGGCACTTCCTCGCAGATTTCCGATGGAGCATCGGCAATGCTCGTCATGTCCGCGGAACGCGCACTATCGCTGGGCCTGAAGATACGCGCCCGGATCAAGGCCCTGGCCTGCGCCGGAGTCGACCCGTCGATCATGGGCTACGGGCCGGTGCCCGCGTCGCGCAAGGCTTTGCGCAAGGCCGGCCTGAGCGTCGAAGACCTCGAATGCGTGGAACTGAACGAGGCGTTCGCGGCACAATCCTTACCGGTGCTGAAAGATCTCGGATTGCTGGACAAACTCGATGAAAAGGTCAATCTCAAGGGTGGAGCGATAGCGCTCGGACATCCGTTGGGATGTTCCGGGACGCGAATTACCACGACCTTGCTCAACAACATGGAAGAGCGGGACGCCACCCTGGGGCTGGCGACAATGTGCATCGGCCTCGGGCAGGGCATTGCCACCGTACTGGAAAGAGTATGATCGAAGCTGAAAACAGCGTGGAAAAGGGAGCACCGGTCAATCTGCGCAAGGCGGGCAACGATTTGCGGCGCAAGCAAAAGAATCTGCGCCGGGATGTGGGCCGGGCAATCGCCGATTTCAACATGATCGAAGAGGGCGACCTGGTTCTGGTTTGCATGTCCGGCGGCAAGGATTCCCATGTCATGCTCGATATCCTGCTGAATCTGCAAAAGCACGCGCCGGTCCGATTCGAATTGCACGCGGTCAATCTCGATCAGAAACAGCCTGGATTTCCGCCGGAAACTTTGCCGGAATATCTGCGGGGGCTCGGAGTCGAATACACCATTCTGGAACAGGACACCTATTCGATCGTTACCAGAAAGATTCCCGAAGGGAAAACCTATTGCGGGCTCTGCTCACGCCTGCGCAGGGGAATTCTGTACAATTTCGCCGAACGCATCGGCGCCGACAAGATGGCGCTCGGGCACCACCGGGACGACATTGTCGAAACCCTGTTCCTGAACATGTTTTTCGGTGGCAGGTTGAAAGCCATGCCTCCCAAGTTGCTGAGCGACGACAAGCGCAACGTGGTAATTCGCCCGCTGGCGTATTGCCGGGAAGAGGAAATCGCGAGATATGCCGAGTTGAAGCGATTTCCCATTATTCCCTGCGATCTGTGCGGCTCCCAGGAAAACCTGCAGCGACAGGCAGTAAAAGCCATGCTGCGAAGCTGGGAACGGCAGCATCCCGGCCGGGTGGAAACGATATTCCGCAGCATTTGCAATGTTGCTCCATCCCAACTGGCGGATCACGCGTTATACCCTTTTCGGGATTTGCGCCTGGAACGCCCAGGCGCCGAAGATGGAGATACCCTGGCAGAAATTGTCCGATGAGACGCTGACCGCGATCATCGAGGAATTCGTTACCCGAGAGGGCACCGAATATGGCGCCAGGGACTATGCCCTGGCTGAGAAAGTCGCCCAGGTTCGCGCGCAGTTGCGCAGCGGAAAGCTGGGACTGGACTACGAACCGGACGGCGGCTCCTGCCAACTGTTCGTCAAACAGCGATGAAAGACAAATCGAATCAATCCGGTGATTCCGGTATCGAGCCCGTAACGAAAGTGGACGCCTGCGGGCTTTTCTGCCCGGAACCGGTGATGTTGCTGCACAACAAGATCCGGGATCTGTCCGGCGGACAGAAACTGCGAATCATCGCTACCGATCCTTCCACGACCCGGGACATACCCAAATTTTGCCTGTATCTGGGACATGAATTACTGGAGCAGCAGCGGCGGGATGGCAAATATATCTATCTGATCCGCAAGAAATCGGCCGATGGCGGTTGATGCCGGCACGCCGATGATCACAGTGGCATTTCGCACCATGCCAATTGGATCCGATTCATGAGAATAGTCGCCGACCAGGAAATCTTCGCAGTCGACCGTATTTTCCAGCGCCTGGGCGATCTGGTGCTGTTACCAGGCAGAAGCATTGCAAGAGCCGACCTCGAGCACGCGGACGCGCTGATCGTCAGATCGATCCTGAAAGTGAACCGCGAGTTGCTTGAGGGGACTTCAGTGCAATTTGTGGGTACAGCCACCAGCGGCGCCGATCATGTCGATACGCAATGGCTGCGCGAGGCCGGAATAGTCTTCGCGCATTCTCGCGGCGCCAATGCGCCCGCCGTGGCCGAATACTGCCTGGGGGCGCTCGCCCGGTTGCTGCTTGAAAGGCGGATCGATCCGAAGGCGCGCCGCATCGGAATCTTCGGGGCGGGAGCGATCGGTAGTCTGCTTGCACACAGGATGCATGCCCTCGACTTTGAAGTTGTCGTCTGCGACCCGCCGTTGGCCGAAGCCGGCCAAGCGGAATTCGACTACCAATCCATGGATGCGGCGCTGGACTGCGATATCGTCAGCCTGCACGTTCCGCTCACGTTTGCCGGCGGACATGCGACCGCGGGCATGTTCGGCGCGGAGGCCATCGCCAGATTGCGACCAGGCGCCGCGTTGCTGCATACCAGCCGCGGAGGAGTCGTCGATGAACAGGCCCTGCTGAACAGACTTGCGTCCGGGCCGGATCTTCATTGCGTGATAGATGTCTGGGAAAACGAACCCTTCGTCAATGCGGCGCTGGCTGCCAGGGCGACTCTGGCCACCCCTCATATCGCCGGCTACAGCGTGCAGGCGAAATGGAAAGCGGGCCTGATTCTGGCGCGGCAACTGGCGGCGCATTTCCGCTTGCCGCATTCGGTTCCGGCAACCTCGGGCGGCTCGGGAGCGAACTTGACCATACAACCGGAGTGGACGCGAGACGGTATGTGTCATTGGCGCATCATGAATCATTGCATGCGCCTGCATGAGTTGAATGTGCAATTCAAGGACTGGACCGCCGCGGTCGACCCAGACTCCGAATTCAAAAAAAGTCCGGAACAGTTCACGCTTGAATTCGACCGGATGCGCAAGCCGATTTTACGGCGGCAGGAATTCTCGGCGACCAGGCTTAGCGCCGCGGAATTGCTGACGGAAAATGAGCGGCATTTGCTCCGTGGGGCGGGGTTCACGCATCAAGCGATGCGATAGTCATCCAGCACCCTCGCAACTGCGGCGACCGCCGTCTCCATCTCGTCCTCTCGCGGGAGAAAGACCAGCCGGAAATGCCGGGAATCGGAGATGTTGAAAGCACTGCCTTGCACCAGCAGGATTTTTTCCCGCACCAGAATATCAAGCACAAGTTCAAGGTCGCTGCCGAATGAGAAACTATCCGGATCAAGCTTCGGAAACAGGTAGATCGCGCCCAGGGGTTTAACGCAATTCACTCCCGGAATAGCATTCAGCGCTTCCCAGGCTGCATCTCGTTGTCGCGCCAGCCGGCCGCCGGGAAGAATCAGTTCGTTAATGCTCTGGTATCCGCCGAGCGCGGTTTGAATGGCGTATTGCGCGGGCACGTTGGCGCAAAGCCGCATGTTGGAGAGAATATCCAGTCCCTCGATATAACTGCCGGCCACTTCTTTCGGTCCGCTCAGGATCATCCAGCCGGAGCGGAATCCCGCGAGCCGATACGACTTCGACAGGCCGTTGAAAGTTACCACAAACAGGTCGTCGCACAGGGAGGCCAGCGGAATGAATCTCGCATTGTCGTATACGATTTTGCTGTAGATCTCGTCGGCGAAAAGGGTCAACTCGTGCCGGCGCGCGATTTCAATCAATTCGAGCAGAATTTTCCTGTCATAGACCGCGCCAGTCGGATTGTTCGGATTGATGATGACAAGCGCCTTGGTGCGCGGCGTGATTCTGGCTTCGATATCGGCCGTATCCGGAAACCATTGCCGGTCTTCATCACAGCGATAATGCACCGGTGTGCCGCCGCCCAGACTGACCGCAGCCGTCCACAAGGGATAATCGGGCGCGGGAATCAGCACTTCTTCACCGTCGTTTAGCAGCGCCTGCATTGCCATGGTGATCAACTCGCTGACGCCGTTGCCGAGGTAGATGTCTTCTATACCGACACCGTTAATCCGCAACCGTTGGCATTCATGCATCACCGCCTTGCGGGCAGGGAACAGGCCTTTTGAATCGCAGTATCCCTGGGCATTGGCAAGATTGAGGATGACGTCGTGCAGAATTTCATCCGGCGCGTCGAAGCCGAAAGCCGCCGGATTGCCGATATTGAGCTTGAGAATTCGGTGGCCGTCTTCCTCAAGTAACCGGGCCTGTTCAAGCACCGGACCGCGAATGTCGTAGCAGACATTATCCAGCTTGTGCGATTGCTCGATGTTTTGCATGACGGTCCGGCTCGTTCCCGAAAGCCGGGAAGTCGAAGGCGCGGACGTTACTCACGCCCGGGTCGGCTGTCAAGCTGAACCGCAGGTTCAGCCTGTAGGGGCGAGGCATGCCTCGCCCGCGAATGGCCCCGGCGCCGCGCAACGCCCGCGGGCGACGCATGCGTCGCCCCTACAGGGGATACGGATTCCGCGATGAATCCAGACGCGCTGCCCATTTCACCCGTAGTATCTATGTTTGCAAGTGTTCTGGTGTACGGATAGCAACAGGCTCCGACAGCTAGTTGATTAGGGGATGTGATCGCGGGCTGTTTGCATTGGTCAGGCGTTTGCATCATCCCGCGACATGGGCCGGTTTGGGCATGTGAGCTGCCTGCCAGGGTTTTCCTTCCCGTACGATGGCATTCGCGATCAGCACCATCTTTCGCATGGCTGCGGTGACCGCGACTTTGCCGGGTTTGCCCTGTTGTTTGAATCGCAGGTGTCGCTCCCGCATGACGGGATTCCAGCGGATTGCAGCCAGCGTTGGCATGTACAGCAGCGTGCGTGCGCGTTTGCGGCCGCCGCGGATGGACCGTTTTCCGTGCCTATTGCCGGAGTCGTCGGCCACGGGCGCCAAGCCCAACAGGCTTCCCGCCTCGCGGGTGCTGAGTCTACCCAGTTCGGGCACCTGTACCAGCAGCCCGATAGCGGTAGGGCGGCCAATGCCCGGGATTGATTCCAGCAGCGCCATGTTTCGGGTCAACTCGGCGTCGGCCGTCACCAGCCGCTCCAGTTCTTTGTCCAAGCGTTCGGTCTGCTGCATGGCGCGGGTAATGTCCTTCTCGATCTCGCGACGAACCAGACGGTTCCGGGTGTGCTCCCGCCTGCCTTTCAGCACGGTAAGCGACTTCGTTACCGCCTCGCGCGCGCTACGCAACTCGTCCAGATCTTTCTCCTGTCGGGTACGCGCCGGCGTCCCTTTCAGGTCGTCCGCCAGCGCCCGGCCCATCTTCGCCAGCGCCAGCGCGTCCGCCCGGTCCGTCTTCGCAACCGAACCTAGCGCTTCGGCAAAGCACTTGCCTCGCTGGGGGTTGATCCGCGACAACGGCAGCCGATCGACCAACATATCCTCCAACAGTACGTGGTAGGAGCCGGTGGACTCGTATACCACTCGCTCGACGCGGGGGCAGGCCCAGGTGCGAAACGCGCGAACGCCTTCCCTGGTATTCGGGAACCGAGCCTCGCGTCCGCTGGGGAGTTCACGCACGTCAAGATGACGCTTGGAAACGTCGATGCCGACCGTGCAAGGGCCGGGGTCGTCTTTTGGATGTACACATCTTGCGCTATGCTTCTTCATGCTTTCCAGTCTCCTATCCTTGTTTGCGGTCTTGATCCGCGTATCTATTCAGGTTTGATTGGAAAGGCGGTGGTCCCACTCTACGATTCGCATTTCATGCGAGGGGCGATACGGGTTCGCCACCGCCTGCCGACGGCCCACCAGTGGGCCGTCGGCAGCACTATTTAAACAAACAAGGGGCGAGGCATGCCTCGCCCGCGAATGGCCCCGGCGCCGCGCAACGCCCGCGGGCGACGCATGCGTCGCCCCTACAGGGGATACGGATTCCGCGATGAATCCAGACGCGCTGCCCATTTCACCCGTAGGGGCGAGGCATGCCTCGCCCCTACATGCGATAATCTTTCCGTACGAGGAAAGGAGGGCGCGGGCATGAAAGGCAAGATCGACAAGTCGGACGAACAATGGCGCAAAGAACTTGCGCCTGACGTTTACAGGGTCACAAGGGAAAAGGGGACTGAACTCGCCTTCACCGGCCGGTATTGGTCCAGCAAGGATACGGGGATGTATTTGTGTGCGGCCTGCGGCGAGGAACTGTTCACGTCCGATGACAAGTACGATTCGGGTTCAGGCTGGCCGAGCTTCAGCGCTCCCGCCGGTCAGGCCGTGGTAGAGGAAAAACTCGATCGGTCACATGGAATGATTCGCACCGAAGTCACTTGCAGCCGCTGTGACGCGCATCTTGGTCACGTTTTTCCCGATGGTCCGCCGGAGACCGGTTTGCGTTATTGCATTAACTCCGCCGCACTCGATTTCCGCGAGCGTGATTGAGCCATGTTCAGGCGCACGGGTTTCGCCTTGCGCCCGATGACCGAGTCTCGAAGCTGCCGCCGGCCGCTTCGATGCCTGTTTGCGGCCACCATGCTGCCGGCCCTGGTCATGCCGACGACGGCAGATGCCCAGCAAGCGACGCAGAATCTCAGCTTTGGGGGTTACTTCGCCGAAGGCAAATTCAACGGCCATTCCGAAACCACGATTCGTTATCTCCCCGTGAGCTACCAATGGCAGGGAGAACGGTGGGGATTTCAGATACTGACGGCAGGCTTGTCGGTAACGGGCATTGGCAATGTGCTGGTCAATATCGGCGAGGTTACCAGAGCGGTCGCCGGCTCCGAAGTAACGACCGAGGCTGGATTCGGCGATACGATAGCGGGCGTCAGTTACGCTTTGGACCCATTGGCGGATTGGGCGCCGTTCATGGATCTGCGCTTGGATGTAAAGTTACCGACGGCGGACGAAAAAAGCAGCCTGGGCACAGGCGAACCCGATTTCAGCCTGCAAGTCGATTTTTCCCAAGTCTACGGCGGGACAACCTGGTTCGCGAGTATCGGCCATAATTTCCGTGGCCGCACGGATCTGTTTCCCGGCCTGAATGACAACGGTTTCGCACAGCTCGGTTTTGCACGGCAGCTTACGGAGCGCACGAGCGCCGGAGTGTTTTACGATTATCGCGAAGCGCCCGCGGAGTTCGCCAGGGAAACACACGAAATTTATCCCTACGTAAGTCTGAGGCTTTCTTCAAACTGGTCATTGACTGCGCTGGTAGGCCGCGGCTTTACTGAAGGCAGCGCGGATTATGCGTTACAGGGGCAATTGAGCTATGAGTGGTGAAGCTATCAGAATCGCATCGGCTGCACGCGCGGCGGCAATATCGCGGGGCGCCGGATCACTCTGCCTCTTTGCACCTGAGGCAGTTCGGGCCGCCGTATTCGATCGGGGCGCTGGACCGAGGCAGGTTCAGCTTCAATTTCGACCGGATGTGTCTCGTCCGGTTCCGGGGCAGGGCGGTTTTCGGCAAGGAAGCTTGCCAACTCGGCCCAGGTGATCCGGGCCGGGTCGGGCGCCGGAGCTGAAAAGGCGGCTTCGCCGGATTCCACGGCAGGCGCGAGTTTCGCTGTATCTTCCGCGGCAACTTCGAGTGTTACTTCCTGCCGCTTGGAAGTGAGTTCGGGCGCGGCGGTTCGCGTTGATGAATAACCGGTCTCAGGCGGATAATATCCTTCCACGCTTTCCAGTATGCGATCGTAAATCACGGCATCGCGCTGCAACTGCATCTGGATCGAATCGGTGATGGCAACTTCCGCCGTATGTTCAGCCGCGAAGTCGGACGTGGTAACGACAGCGGCTGGAGGCAGGATCGTTTCAGACTCGGGGATGCGTTCAATTTCTTCTTCCCTGACCTGTTGGGATATCACGACTGCGTCGGGCTCGTATCTGATCTGCACTTCGCCGGCATCGCCGAGGAATGGTTTGAAGCCCGTGCCACCCAGGCCGCTGCCGCCGGTCGGCATCCTGCCCGTGCCGCCGAAACCGCTGCCCTCGTCTTCGTCACCGCCGTATCTGATGCCTCCGGAACTGCCCGCATTGAGCGCCGCAAGCGCCAGGAACAACAGCGCCAGCAACGACTTTTGTAAGTTCAAATGCAAGTTCGCTCGCAAGTTCGATACCGCGGGCATCAATTTTCTTCCCCTGACTTCTCGCCAGCCCCGTTTGAAGTAGTAAAATTGAAGATACCGAAGTTTATCCGATACCTCGAATTCTTTCGAGAGGAATCCGCCTTTTGCAACGCCAGAGCGCGCCGGTTCATTCTGGTCAGCGCCTGCATTCCCAGTTCGCCGGCCAGCTCTTTCAGTTCCTCGATCGACTCAGGGCCAAGCCTGTCGTAATACACGCTGCGATCAAAGTGAGGCGATCCGCGGCCGCGCAGGTTTTCTGCGCCGGCGGAGACATGATCCTGCAGATTTTTGCCGAAAAAGAAAATCTTCTCGTCGAATCCACGTTCCGGAGTGAAGGCGCCCGTATTCAAGACCACGTGATCCTCGTCAAGCCGGGCAACTCCCAACTGGATCCACTCGTCCAGTATTACCCGTGGACGAATGTCTTGCCGGCAAACTTCGGCAACGAGTGTGTCGAATCCGGGAGCCCCGGGATCGGAAGTTTTCAGCGGCAGGGCTCTTGGCTTGCCGTCGGCGCCGGCAAATCGGTCGGAGCCAAGCCATTTGGCCACGAGTTGCGCACCGAGCGAAGCTGCCGCGGCGGGGCGTCCGGATTCGGGTCGCTCGCTGCGCAGCTTCTTGATTTCCTTTCGATGAATGCCGGTCAGCAGATTTATGCGGCTGTCCGACAATTGCGTGTCGTCGACGGAAAAATCGGCTTCGGCTACCTCGACGTAAACAGACTTCAGAATTCGGATCAGCAGCGGATATGTAAGCTGATAGGAGATCAGCAGACGCACGAGGGGGCGCATGATCCGGCGCACCGCGTCTACAAGACGGGCGGGGGGCATTTCCGGTGGATGCTGTTCCGCTGGGTTCATGGTGAAGAAGTATAGCCAGAGCTGGAAAAAATTCCCACAAGTAGAAGTTGAAATTTTTCCATGCCATGGAATAAACGCGTCTTGTCATATCGCCGTAACAAAAACCGGGTTATACTGCGTGGGAAAAATTCCCACTTGCCGCTTGTAGGGAATGGAGCAGGGACCATGACAGCCAGGCAATTGTATACCCCGGACTACTTTGCGCCGAATGCCGAGCGTCGCGCTGCCCTGTCGCCACAGCCTCTTGATGAGCCTGATGGATTCCTGCATCTGCCCAACGGCTCGCGGCTCGCGTTTAACAATTACGGCAACCCGCAAGGTTTTCCCTTGCTGTATTTCCACGATACAGGCAGTTCCCGGCTTGAAGCCTCACTAATTCATCAGGGCGCGCTGCGTTGCGGATACCGACTAGTCGCCTTTGACCGTCCGGGGGTGGGCTGTTCCGACTATTTCGCATGCAAATCGCCGCGTTCTCTCTGCGAAAATCTGTTGCCGGTTCTTAAAGCGCTCGGTTTCGACAGTTTCGGCATCGTGGCAAAAGGCGGCGGCGGCATCTACGCCTTGCATCTGTGCCGCATGTGCCCGGAGCGGATCGTCACCCTGATAAACCTCGCCGGGATTCCGGTCAGGGCGCTGGCCTCTCCGAGCGGCGCCTGTGCTGTTTTGGCCGGCGTCATCCCCCTGGCCGTGGACAAACTGATGCGGCTGAAACAGTTCTTCTCTCCGGATGAGCCGGGCGTCGTCCTGGAAAAACTGCGCGAGGAACTGAGTTTCTCCGACAAGAAAGTACTCTCAAGGCCCGAGATAGCAAGTATCCTCGAAGCGGATCAGGCCGAATCGGTACGCGCCGGATATCGCGGCATGGCGCAGGATTTCGCAATCAGTTTTCGTAAACTGGAAGTGCCGCTCGAGGAAATCGGCGTTCCGACCGAAATCTGGCACGGCTGTGCTGATCGGCTGACATTGCGCGCGGATTGTGAGTATCTGGCCGCTCGCCTGCCACGGGCGCGCTTGCATCGTGTCTCCCAGCGAGGCCATTTTTTCTTTATCCAGCATATGGATCAGATTTTCGGTAGCCTGCACCGCGCGTACCATCCCAATTGAATAGCCCGTTTCGATATGGGAGAATTCGCCCAGCCTCGCGAAACCTCGCAGGCGCCCTTGTAGGGGCGAGGCATGCCTCGCCCGACTGAACGCACAGCGTCGACAATTCGATACAACCCCCAAAGCAGTCCACCTACAGAGAATCGAATATGCGAGTTGAACTTAGCAGTTCCGAGGGACTTGAAAGAAAACTGATCATTGAAGTGCCTGCCGCGGAGGTGGATGCAAGCGTGAATCAACGCCTTCGGGAAGCCGCGAAAAGCGTAAAGCTGAATGGATTCCGCAAGGGCAAGGTGCCCTTGAGCCTGGTGAAGAAACGATTCGGACCCGGAATCCGGCAGGAAGTCGTCGGCGAAGTGATGAGCAGGAGTTACGCTGAAGCGATTCAGCGAGAGGGCTTGCGCCCCGCCGGTCAGCCGAAACTGGAATTGACCGAACTGGAAGAAGGCAAGGATTTGCAATTTGCCGCGGTATTCGAAGTCTATCCAGAAGTCGAGCTGCCGGATTTTTCGCGCATCAAACTTGAAGATCTGACGGCGGAAGTTACCGACGAAGATGTGGACAACATGATCGAAACCTTGCGCAAGCAGCGGCAGACCTGGGAGCCGGTGGAACGCGCGGCGGCCGATGAAGATCTGGTGAATATCGACTTCACCGGCCGTGTGGATGGGGAGGAATTCGAGGGAGGGAAGGCGGAAAACAGTGGCCTGCTTATTGGCTCGGAGCGTATGATTCCGGGCTTTGAAGAGGCGCTGAAAGGCAAGCAGCCGGGCGAGGAATTCACCTGCGAATTGAAGTTTCCCGACGATTACCACCAGGCCGAACTGGCGGGCAAGGACGTCGAATTCGACATCAGGCTCAATGGCGTCCGGGAATCGCAATTACCGGAAGTCGATGAGGAGTTCTACAAGAGCTTCGGCGTTGAAGACGGCGGCAAGGATGCATTTCGCAAGGAAATAGTTCGCAACATGGAACGCGAACTGAAAACCGCGCGCAGCAACAAGTTGAAAGGGAAAATTACCGAGGCGGTAGTGAAGCGGACAAATGTAATCGTCCCCGAGACGATGATGAACGAAGAAGTAGGTCGCCTGCGCGCCCAGGCTGCGGAAAGCATGGGCGGGGCCGACGGCAAAATGCCGGATCTGCCGGATGACCTGTTGCGCGACCAGGCGCGGCGCCGGGTTGTCATGGGGCTGGTGCTGACCGAAATCGTCAAGTCAGTTGAAATGAAGGCGGACGCCGACCGGGTGCGCGAGACAGTGGAGGAACTGGCCTCGACCTACGAATCACCGGAGGAAGTCGTACGATGGTATTATGGCAATGAGGAGCAATTGTCGGCCATCGAAGCTTCGGTGCTTGAAGATCAGGTATTTGACTATATATCCGAGCAGGCAAAGGTGACCGAAAAAACGGTTTCCTACCAGGAAGCGATCCGGGGCTGATGCCCATCGCGTAAAGTTTCCGGCGGCTGCGACCGGTGACGCTAACCTCTCCGACGGCCGGCTGCGTCGATTTCAACCAGAAGGAACGCCAGGCAATGACCCGTAATCAATCAGCCCCCCAGTCGGCACTCGTTCCCATCGTGGTAGAGCAAACATCGCTGGGGGAGCGCTCATATGACATCTATTCGAGGCTGCTAAAGGATCGCGTGATTTTTCTGACCGGTGCGGTCGAGGATCACATGGCGAACCTGATCGTGGCGCAGATGCTTTTTCTCGAGTCCGACAACCCCGACAAGGATATTCATCTCTACATCAATTCTCCTGGTGGGTCGGTAAGCGCCGGCCTGTCGATATACGACACCATGCAATTCATTCAACCCGAGGTCAGCACCATGTGCGTCGGACACGCCGCGAGTATGGGAGCGGTATTGCTGGCCGGCGGCGCCCCGGGCAAACGTTTCGTATTGCCGCATTCACGCATCATGATCCATCAACCGAGCGGCGGCGCCCAGGGGCAAGCGACCGATATCGAGATTCAGGCCAACGAAATCGTAAGAATCAGAAAAACCCTCAATGATCTGCTTGCTCACCATAGCGGCCAGGACGTTGAAATCATCGCCAGGGATACCGAACGGGACAATTTCATGAACGCGCAACAGGCTCTCGAATATGGCCTGGTGGATAAAGTAATCGAAAGACGTGTAGATAATAAGTCTATCGGGGACAAGAAGGACTGATTCGCGCGGATTTCCCGTGGGTGTATCATATAAAGCCAAGCGACAGGTCGAATGACGATGTCGAATAATCGTTATAACAAGGGAGATGGCGGCGGAGAATTGCTTAATTGCTCTTTCTGCGGCAAATCCCAGCACGAGGTCCGCAAACTGATCGCGGGTCCGTCTGTGTATGTGTGCAATGAATGCGTCGACCTGTGCAATGACATCATTCGCGAAGAAAACGATGTCAAGGACGCCGGAACCGGCGGAAGAAAGCTGCCGATTCCAGAGGAAATCAAGCGCACGCTCGACGAATACGTAATAGGGCAGGACAACGCGAAAAAGGTGCTCGCGGTAGCGGTATACAACCACTACAAGCGGCTCCGCTCCGACCGCCGGGGTTCCGATGTCGAACTCGGCAAGAGCAACATCCTGATGATCGGTCCTACCGGCACGGGCAAGACGCTGCTGGCGGAAACCCTGGCGCGCCTGCTGGAAGTGCCGTTCACGATCGCCGACGCCACAACCTTGACCGAAGCGGGTTATGTCGGCGAAGACGTTGAGAACATCATCCAGAAACTGTTACAAAAATGCGACTACGATGTGGATCGTGCGCAAATCGGCATTGTTTATATCGATGAAATCGACAAGCTGTCCCGTAAATCGGACAATCCTTCGATTACCCGGGACGTATCCGGTGAAGGCGTACAGCAAGCCTTGCTGAAATTGATCGAAGGCACGGTCGCTTCGGTTCCGCCCCAGGGTGGCCGCAAGCACCCGCAACAGGAATTTTTGCAGGTCGACACGTCCAATATCCTTTTCGTGTGTGGCGGCGCCTTTGCCGGCCTGGACAAGATTATCCGCGCACGTTCGGACAAGGCCGGAATCGGCTTCACTGCCGAGGTCCAGTCCGCGAGCAACAAGAAGCAGGTCGGTGAAACCCTGCGTGGTGTCGAGCCGGAGGATCTGATCAAGTACGGTCTGATTCCGGAATTCGTCGGTCGGTTGCCGATGATTGCGACACTGGACGAACTGGACCTTGAAGCGTTGGTGAGAATCATCCGCGAACCCAGAAATTCGCTCACCAGGCAATATGAAAAATTGTTTGAAATGGAAGCGGTCGAGATACAGTTCCGCGACGATGCCCTGGGCGCAATCGCGGAAAAAGCCCAGGAACGCAAGACCGGCGCGAGAGGATTACGGTCGATCATGGAAACGGTGTTGCTTGAAACAATGTACCGGATTCCGTCGCTGGACAACGTCAGCAAGGTGATTATCGACGCAGCGGTGATCAGGGGCGAGTCCGAACCTCTGCTGATGTATGAAAACCTCAAGCAGAGCAGTATTTCCCAGGCGGAATAGCCCGGGCCTTCAAGGCCGGTCGCAAGGTCGGCGGCTATGGATATGACTGAAACCCGCACACAAGACGAAATTGCAAGCCTCCCGCTGCTCCCATTGCGGGACGTTGTCGTATATCCGCAAATCGTGCAGCCGCTGTTCGTGGGTCGTCCGCGTTCGCAACGCGGCCTCGAAGTGGCAATGGCCAGCGACAAGCAGATTTTGCTGGTGGCGCAGCGGGACCCGTCGGAGGACGATCCCGGCAAGGATGACCTGTTCGAAGTGGGCACTGTTGCGGCGATCCTGCAGTTGGTGCGCTTGCCGGACGGCACGGTAAAACTGTTGGTCGAGGGACTACAGCGGGCGCGGCTCGCCGGATTGCGGCTTGAAGACGACCACTATCGTGCGGAATGCCGGATTCTGCCGGCCGAAGAAGTGGCGGAAGAGGAATCGCAACTTCTGGTGCGATCGCTGCTGGCGCAATTCGATCAATATCTGCAATTGAGCAAGAAGATTCCGCCGGAAGTGATGACTTCGATATCAAGCATCGAGGACCCCGGCCGGCTGGTCGACACGATCATCTCCCACCTGTCCCTGAAACTGCCGCAAAAGCAGGAATTGCTGGAACAGGCCGACGTAAGCGCCCGCATCGAATTCATGATGGGACTGATCGAACATGAAATCGATCTGCTGCAAGTTGAAAAGCGCATTCGCGGACGCGTCAAGAAACAAATGGAAAAGAGTCAGCGCGAGTACTATCTGAATGAGCAGATGAAGGCCATCCAGAAGGAAATGGGCGAGCTGGACAACGTTCCCAACGAAGCCGACGAACTGAAAAAGAAAATCGAAGAATCAGGCATGCCGAAGGACGCCAGGGACAAGTCGCTGGCGGAATGGAAAAAGTTGAAGATGATGTCGCCCATGTCTTCCGAGGCGTCGGTGGTGCGCACCTATCTCGACTGGATGACCTCCATGCCCTGGAAGAAACGCAGCAGGGTAAGGCTCGATCTGAACAAGGCCGAAGAGATTCTCGAAGCGGATCATTACGGGCTGGAGGAAGTGAAGGAGCGGGTGCTCGAGTATCTCGCGGTGCAAAAGCGAGTGAAAAAACTCAAGGGTCCGATCCTTTGTCTTACAGGCCCGCCGGGCGTCGGCAAGACCTCACTCGGCGAATCCATAGCCAGAGCGACCAATCGGAAATTCGTCCGCATGGCGCTCGGCGGCGTACGCGACGAAGCCGAGATACGCGGTCACCGCCGCACATACATCGGTTCGTTGCCTGGCAAATTGCTGCAAAAACTGTCCAAGGCGGGAGTGCGCAATCCGCTGTTTCTGCTCGACGAAGTCGACAAGATGGGCATGGACATCCGCGGAGACCCCGCCTCGGCCCTGCTTGAGGTGCTGGATCCGGAGCAAAATCACAGTTTCAGCGATCACTATCTCGAAGTCGACTATGACCTGTCCGATGTGCTGTTCATCTGCACGTCGAACACAATGGACATACCGGATGCCTTGCTGGACCGGATGGAGGTCATCCGTATACCCGGCTATACCGAAGAAGAGAAGATCGGCATCGCGGAACGCTACCTGGTACCGAAACAGCAAAGCGCTAACGGCCTGGGCGAAGACGAAGTCGAGATTGGCAGCGATACGATTCGCGACCTGATCCGCTTCTACACGCGCGAGGCGGGCGTGCGTGGGCTGGAACGGGAAATCGCCAAAATTTGCCGCAAGCTGGTGAAAGACAACACGATGTCCCGCAAAAGCGAGACTACGGTGGTCCTGCCGGACATGCTCGATCGGTATTGCGGTGTCAGAAAATTCGATCAGAGCATGGCGTTTGACGAAAACAGGATCGGCCAGGTCAATGGCCTGGCCTGGACCAAGGTCGGTGGAGAACTGCTGACCATTGAAGCAAGCGCGGTGGAGGGCAAGGGCAAGACGATCAAGACCGGTTCTCTCGGTGATGTCATGCAGGAGTCGATCCAGGCCGCCCTGACCGTGGTTCGCTCGCGCGCGGGAGCGCTCGGAGTAAGTCCGGATTTTCACGAAAAATTCGATATTCATATTCATGTGCCCGAAGGCGCCACGCCGAAGGATGGCCCCAGCGCCGGAGTAGGGATGTGCGTGGCGCTGGTTTCGGTGCTGACCACGATTCCGGTTCGGGCCGATGTGGCCATGACGGGAGAGATCACCTTGCGCGGCCAGGTGCTGCGCATCGGCGGATTGAAAGAAAAATTGCTGGCTGCGCATCGGGCCAAGATCAAGACCGTCATCATTCCTGCGGAGAACGAGCGTGACTTGACTGAAATTCCGGACAACATAAAGTCCGAATTGAATATCGTTCCGATGAACTGGATCGACGAAGTGCTTGAGGTGGCCCTGCAGAGGCTGCCGGCGCCCCTGACGGAAGAAGCCTTGCCGCACAAGGAAAAGGAAGGGAAAAAGAAAGAAATCGATCCCGGCGGCGACGGCAAGCCAATTAGCACGCATTAGCCGCGCGGCGCCCCAGGCCAATTAATGTGATTTTTGTCAAGAATCGTGTCTTTTTCAACTTCTTGTGCAGATACCACACCGATTGCTTGACAGTACTTTTACGCAATTGATATAAGTCCGCAGTAGCAGCACAGTCGAGCAGCAGGCACAAGCTGCTTCTGCGTCGGATCAAGTTCGGACATATTTCACGCGGTCAGGAAGACCGGCAAAGAGTGCAGGCGGATTCCTGCATGATAGGGGTTTAATGAATAGGTTCGTTCGAAGACAACGCACTTTCTGCAATAACAATTTCGAATTCCAGCTAATCTTATAGGGGTAAAGTATGAACAAATCTGAACTGATCGATGTGGTCGCAAGTAATGCCGGCGTAACCAAGGCTAGCGCCGGACAGGCTGTTGAGGCCACGCTTGACGCAATTGCCGGCGCGCTGAAAGGCGGCGATTCGGTAGCGTTGGTGGGCTTTGGCACATTTTCCGTACGCGAACGCGGCGCGCGCTCGGGTCGCAATCCTAGAACCGGTGAATCCATTCAGATCGCGGCTTCACGGGTTCCGGCCTTCAAGGCAGGCAAGGCGTTGAAAGACGCGGTTTCCTGACCACAGCAGGACTTCCCGACGCTGATTTCTTCGGCGTCCGGAACGAAAATGGACCGCCGGACACTGCCGGCGGTTCGGGTTTAAACGAATGGGCGCGTTTCCAGGATGCGCCCATTTTTGATTCAGCCGGAAACTGAATTGCGGCTGCCGGCAAAAAAAAAATGCTCCAGAACATCAGAGACAATTCCCAGGGTGTGGTAGTCAAGGTGATAATCGGCCTGATTGTGGCCGTTTTTGCGCTTTGGGGAGTGGAATCGATCATCGGTGGCTTCGTAGCCTCGCCGCCGGTCGCGGAAGTGAACGGTGAAGAGATCGATGAGTTCCGGTTGCAGGGCAGCGTGCAGAACCTGCTTGCTTCCCTGGGGCCCGATGCCGGAAATCTCGACCCCGGCCTCGTGGAAGATATCGCGCTGAATCAACTGATCGATGAAGTCGTGCTGCGCCAGGCCGCGGAGCGATCCGCACTTACCGTATCAAGCGCGCAGATCGACCGATTTATTCTCGATTCCCCACAATTCCAGATCAACGGCGTCTTCGACAGCGAACTCGCCGTGCGCACCATGGCAAGCCAGGGCATGTCGGTGCCGATGTTTCGCGAAGATTTGGGCCAGCGCATGATGCTGTCGCAGATTGCCAACGCATATGCCGGCTCGAACTTCCTGACGCCGGGCGAACTCGAACAACTGGTCGAGTTGCAACAACAGACTCGCGATATCCGTTACATTCCCATTCCCATCGGAACGCGTACCCTGGGTACGGCGATCAGCGATGAACGAATCAGCGAATACTACGAAGCGAACCAGGAGGACTTTCGCGAGTCCGAATCCGTGGTGGCGCGTTATGTGGTGCTGGACCAGGATGCGATAGCCGAAGAGATCGAAGTCGCTCCCGAAGAACTGCAGGCGCGCTACGAGGAAGAACGCGGAGAATATCAAGGCGCCGCGGAAAAGCGCGCTTCGCATATCCTGTTCGAAACATTCGGCATTTCCGAGGAAGAGGCGCTTGAGCAGGCGCAGGCTGCGCGACAGCGGCTGTCCGACGGCGAGGATTTCGCGGCGCTGGCGCTCGAATTGTCCAGCGACACCATTTCAGGGGAAGCTGGCGGAGATATCGGATACACCGACGGCACCGCATTTCCGCCGGAAATCGAAACAGCGCTGGAAGAACTGGAATTGCAAGAAATTTCCGATCCCGTGGTCAGCGAGTTCGGCGTTCACCTCGTGCAATTGACCGAAGACTCGCAGGATGCGTTTCCACCGTTCGAGGAAGTTTCCGCGCGCATCGAAGCGGACCTGAAAGGCTCCGAAGTCGAATTGATCTATTCCGCGCGACTGGAGGATCTGTCGAATCTCGCCTTCGAAAGCGGAGACCTGAGCACCATTTCCGAGCAATTGAACCTGCCCGTCCTGACCAGCGAGGCCTTCGGCCGCAACGGCGGTGCGGACGTATTTGCCGACCCCGCCGTAGTCGCCGCGGCGTTCTCCGATGAAGTGCTGCTCGACGGCAATAACAGCGACGTGGTGGAGCTTGACGACACCAGATCCGTCGTAGTGCGAGTCGAACAATTCAACGAGTCCTACATTCGGCCGCTCGAAGACGTACAAGCAGAAATCGCGGTCCTGCTGCGCACGGAAATGGAGCGGGAAGCGGCGGCAAATCTGGGCAACGAAGTCCTGACGGCGCTGGAATCCGGTGACAACCCGACAGAGCTGCTGGCGGAGAACGAACTGGAATGGATCGAGGAAAGCGGAATCAACCGCAACGGAATCCAGGTCAATCCCGAGATCGCGCAACACGTATTTTCCATGTCTCGACCCGAAGAAGGGCCATTGCTCGACAGCCTCGTCCTCGGCAACGGAACATTCGTAGTGGTCGAATTGAACGCGGTAAACCCCGGCTCACTCGAAGAGATCCCCGAAGAACAACGCCAATCCCTGGCGCGCTCGCTATCCGCGGACCTCGGCTCAAACGATTTCGAACGTTATCTGCAAACCCTGCGCGAAAACGCCGACATCAGCCGCACAGAATCCATCTTCGACCTGGGCGAATCGCTTCCCTGACACTAAATCTTTTTTATAGTGTGGTGGCTTCGATCCGTCACCGTTGGGAGTTGGGGATTTCAGCGGACGCAGTAAATGCGTCCCGCTCATAGCCTTCATTTGCATTTTTCAAGCCGTCCCTGGCGCAACTTCCTTGGTTTCGCCAACCCCCAGTCTCGACATCCATGTCGAGCCGTTCGGCCCTCAAAAAGCGTTGCTTTTTGCCGGCTGCGCCGACCGGACCTCACCCTCGCACGCCCGCTACAGGCCGACCCCCAGACGGAGACTAACGCCGTGCTGGTTTCTCGGAATCAGCACAACGGTGACGGATCGAAGCCACCACACTAGCTCAATCCGGCAGCGCGCCCATCGCAGTAGTGTTGAAGCCGCCATCCACGTATAGCACTTCACCACTAATTCCCGAAGCCAGGTCGGAACAGAGAAAGGCCGCCGCATTGCCGATTTCATCGATAGTCACATTGCGCCGCAACGGCGTATTGCGGGCATTGTAATCCAGCATCTTGCGAAAGCTCTTTACCCCCGAAGCCGCCAGCGTACGCACCGGCCCCGCCGAAATCGCGTTCACCCGGGTGCCCTCGGGCCCCATGCTAGCCGTCATGTAGCGCATGTTCGCTTCAAGGCTGGCCTTGGCGAGTCCCATCACATTGTAGTTCGGTAAGCTGCGCATCGCGCCCAGATAGCTCAAAGTAAGCAATGAGCCGTTTCTGCCTTCCATCATCGACCTGGCCGCGCGGCCGAGTGCGACAAAACTGTAGGAGCTGATTTCATGCGCCGTGAGAAAACCCTCGCGAGTCGTGACATCAACGTAATCGCCGTCAAGCTCGCCCGCCGGAGCGTATGCCAGACAATGCACCAACCCGTCCAGTCCGTCCCATGACGTCGCCAGTTCTTCGAACAACCGGCCAATTTCCATATCTCTGGTCACGTCACAAGGAAACAGCAGATTTGAACCCGTCGCATCCGCGATTTGCTCCACGCGACTCTTCAGCCGTTCGTTCTGATATGTGAACGCCAGTTCCGCGCCTTGTCGATGCATCGCCCGGGCAATCCCCGTGGCGATGGACAACTTGCTTGCAACTCCAAGGACCAGAATTCTTTTTCCTTCCAGAAAAGCCATGACTTTATCTGACTCCATGCATGAAATGCTTAAGGACCGGCGCCAGCAACATTGCCAGGACGCCGAAACCGATGCTATACCAGCCTGCGGCGGAATATACCTCGATATAGTTCGCCAGCGCCGCCCCCGCGTCGACCACTTCGCCGCCGACGGTCTCCGAACCTGTCATTGCGGCGATCTGCCCGGAAACGTAATTTCCAGCCGCCGAGGCCAGGAACCAGCAGCCCATCATCATACCCACCACTGAGGGAACCGAAAGTTTGGTGGTCATGGACAGTCCCACCGGCGAAATGCACAACTCGCCCATGGTATGCAGCAAGTACAGCAGAATCAGCCAGATCAGGCCCACGGCCAGCGGATCTCCGGCCAGGGAGGCGCCATAGACGAGCAACAGGAAGCCGAGCCCCAACTGGATCAGCGACAGGGCGAATTTCATCGGCGTAGATGGTTCGATCCCTCGGCGGTTCAGAGCGAGCCACAGCGCGCTGAAGAGCGGCGCCAGCAGGATGATGAAGGCAGCGTTGACCGACTGGAAAGCCGCAGCGGGAATCTCGAAACCAAGCACCACGCGGTCTACATTGCGGTCTGTCATCAGGTTGAGCGAAGATCCGGTTTGCTCGAACAGGCCCCAGAAAACGATCTGGTAACTCATGAGGAACAGGCAGACCAGCATACGGTTGCGGTCATGGGGCTCGCAGCGGATAAAGGAATAGGTCAGCACCACGAGAGTCATCAGCACGAGAAAGGCGCCGAGCAGCCCGCCCACGAGGGCCCGGTGCTGTATGAGCTGCCAGAAAACCAGCACCCCCACAAGCGACAGCAGGTAAATCAGCCACTCGGTGTTGATTCCCGGCGCCAGCCTGCGCCGCAGCACCGCGGGGTCGCTCGGCTCGCCGGCGTCGCCGAGCAAGGGCTGGCCCCGCAGGAACATGATCAGGCCCGCGAGCATGCCGAGACTGGCGGCGCCGAATCCCCAACTGAAGCCGCCGTATTGCAGCAGGAACCCGCAGACCAGGGCGCCGAGCATGGCGCCGACGTTGATGCCCATGTAGAACAGCGTAAAGCCGCCGTCCCGGCGAGGATCGTTCTTTTCGTAGAGCGAGCCCACCAGGGTGGAAATATTGGCCTTGAGAAAGCCCACGCCCATGATGATCAGCGCCAGCGACAGATAGAAAATTTGCAGGTACAGCGGGTCTCGCTCCACCATGACCGCGCCGTTGACCATGGACTCGACCGCGGGGCTGCCTTCGAAGGCCATGCCGGCATGGCCGGCGATGAGCAGAATCGCGCCAAGCGTCACCGCTCGTTTCGCGCCGAGATAGCGGTCGGCGACGATGCCGCCGAGCACCGGCGTGATATATACCAGCGAGATATAGGCGCCGTAGATCCCCGCGGCGACCTGGTCCGAGAAAAGAAAATGCTGGGTCAGATAGAAGATCAGCAAGGCGCGCATGCCATAGTAGCTGAATCGTTCCCACATCTCCGTAAAGAAACACACCACGAGTCCTTTCGGGTGACCCAGGAATTCTCCGCTCGCGGCGGGCGCGGTCACGCTGATTTCAGCCATGTTATTGCAGCCTTTCGGTTGGTGGGGCGATTCTTAACATCTGCCCCGGGAAAATCAATTGATCGGCTTCGAGGGAATTCCATCGCAGCAGATCTTCGAGTGTAACGCCGTAGCGGCGGGAGATTGCCCACAAGCTGTCTCCCGGCCGCACCTGCAAGCGGATCGAATTCGATTGCACGGCGGCAGGGTTCCGTTGCAGCGCCAGTCTTAGCGCTTCGGCATTTTCTGTCGGTAGATGTACGAAGTCGGGGCCACCGTCGGGTGGAGTCCACCATTGCCGGAATCCGGGATTCAGGCTACGTATGATTTCCGTTTCGAGGCCGGCCAGTTCAGCGGCCAGCGACAAACTGGCGCCGCCGCCGAGTTTGACCAGCTTGAGCGCTTCCTCGTCGGCGATATCAGGCAATTTGAAATCGGTCTGGCCGCTGCCGAAAAGCATGCTGGCGAGCGCCAGAACACGCGGTATGTGTTTCCGGGTTTCAGCAGGCAAGGGCAGATCCCAGAACTCAATGTTTCCCGCATCGGCCTCATGCGCGCGAACCGCCCGGCCAACGGTTGCCGGCCCTGAATTATAGGCCGCGAATGCCAGCAGCCAATTGCCTTCGAATCGCTGTTGTTGAATTTCCAGGTAATCCAGCGCGGCTGTCGTGGCCAGGATCGGATCCTTGCGGCCGTCGAACCATTCATCTACCCGCAATCCGAGACTGCGTCCGGTGCCGGCCATGAACTGCCAGGGCCCGACCGCCGCCCTGGAGGATCTGGCATGGAGATTGAACCCGCTCTCCACGAAAGGAATCAACGCAATTTCCATTGGCATCCCGCGCTGTTCGATCTGCTGCACGATATTGTGCAGAAACGGACGAGCGCGTTCGCCCACCTGTTCGAAATAATCGGGACGGCTCGCATACAAGCGCACCTGTTCGCGCACTTCCGGCCGATCGTAATACCGCTCAAGCTGCATACCGGAGGAAATCCGGTCCCACAAATTTTCATTCCGTGGCAACGGGCCCGGTTCCTGGTCGCGGCCTGGATAGCCGTCGTACAGCGGTTCCCGTAGGCCTTCCCCCGGCGGCGCGACCAGGCTATCGGTGCGTGCGGGCGCCGCAACGCTTGTCCTGTCTTCCGTGGGCGGCGTTACCGCGCAAGCGGAAAGCAGGGCGGCAAGCGGCAGCAACAGTCGCGTACTGCCGGGGATACGGAAATGCGGGCGGGTGCGCCGAAAAATATTCAGAACTGGTCTTTCCATTGGCGAATCGCGGCGAATACTTCAGTTTCATCCATAACAGGGCGTCCGAGCCGCTTGCGCGCGCTTGCGGCCAGTTCCGGACTCCCGCAACGCAGGAACGGGTTGGTCGCCAGTTCAATTCCAATAGTGGAAGGAAGTGTCGGCCTGCCGATATCTCTCTTACCTTGTTCGATTCCGATACGCGATTGCAACTCGGGATTTGCCGGATCGGCAACAGCGGCAAAGGCCAGATTGGCCAGCGTATATTCGTGGGTGCAATGCACCGCGGTTTCCGGCGGCAACACCATGAGTTTGCGCAGCGATTCGAGCATTTGCGCCGGAGTGCCTTCGAACAAACGGCCGCAGCCCGCGGCGAACAAAGTGTCTCCACAAAACAGAATCGGCGTATCATGGTGGCCGCCGTCATGGAAATAAGCGATATGGTCCAGGGTATGGCCGGGAACTTCGAAAACACAAAAATCAACTCCGAACACTTCGACCCGATCGCCCTCGGAAAGCAGTATGTCAATGCCCGGAATATCGGCAGGACCGAATACCCGCGGACGGTACATGTCAATCAACTCGCGCAAACCGCCGGTGTGATCCATATGGTGATGGGTGATCAGGATGTCGCTGAGATGCAGGCTGCCGGCGGCCAGGAATTTCATGACCGGGGCGGCGTCGCCCGGATCGACGACGCAGGCGGAGGAGCCGGCGCTGTCGATCAGGGTCCAGATATAGTTATCCCGAAAAGCGGGCAACGGGTGGATTTGCGAAATCATGAACTGGCTTTCCTGGTCCGTTCGCAACATGTTATAGACTCGAAAAATGAATACAAGTCACCGTAATGTCCGGCGGCGAAATCCCGCATCGGCAATGGAATCCGCCATGTCGCCGTCGCGGCTGGTGGAATCGATCGATGAGTGGTTCGAATCGTCCCAGGGCGCCGCGGTTGCGCGTGCCGAATCCCAGGTCGTCGGACCGTTACTGAAACAATTTTTCGGCTACCGGATTTTGCAAATCGGCAGCTCCGGCAATCGTTCCTTCATCGAAGACAGTTCGCTATACCACAAGATCCGCTTCTCCCCCCGTTATCGGCCCGATTCCGGCCTCCCGGTGGCAAATGCCGAAGAATTGCCACTTGCCACGGATAGCGTAGACGCTGTAGTGCTCTATCACGCGCTCGATTTTGCCGGCGACAGCCATCGGCTACTGCGGGAGGCGACCAGGGTGCTGCGGCCCGGCGGCAGAATGCTAGTGGTCGGCTTCAATCCCTATAGCAGTTGGGGTCTGTGGCGGCTGTTCAGACGCCGGGCCGGCATTCCCTGGGGCGGACGCTTCATCGCGCCGGGAAGAGTGGCCGATTGGTTGCGCCTGCTGGACCTGCAAGTCGACAGCGTTCGCTATGGGTTGCATTTTTTCCCGATAAGGATGAAGTCCCTGCTCGGATACGCGCGCAGTTGGGAGCGTATCGGACAACGAATCAATTCGCCATTCGGCGGCGCCTACATCATTCTTTGCGTCAATCGGGTCGCCCCGGTCACGCCGATCGTGAACAAGTGGCTGCCCTTGCGCGCCCGCGCCGGGACCATAGTCGCGATCGAGGGCCGAAGCGCGGGACTCGGTCAGACTTGATCCGTTATGGAAAAACGCGTTGAACTGTTCACCGACGGCGCTTGCCGCGGAAATCCGGGTAAAGGAGGCTGGGGAGTATTGCTGCGTTACGGCGACCACGAAAGAGAGCTGTACGGCGGCGAATCGGAAACCACCAACAATCGCATGGAGTTGACCGCTGTCATCATGGGGCTGCAGGAACTCAAGCGGCCCTGCAGCGTAAGGATTACTACCGATTCGAAGTATGTCCTGCAGGGCATTACCGAGTGGCTGGACGGTTGGAAACGCCGGAATTGGAAAACCACGGCGAAGAAGCCGGTGCTGAACCAGGATCTCTGGCGGCAACTCGACAGTCTGGCGGGTGAGCACGAAATTGACTGGCGATGGGTCAAGGGCCATAGCGGTCACCCCGAAAACGAAAAAGCGGATCTTCTGGCCAATCGGGGCATCGACAAATTACCGCGAAGCGATGAAGAGGAAAACTGAATGAGAATCGTGGCGCTCGATACGGAAACCACCGGCCTGGAATTAAGCGAGGGCAACCGGATCGTCGAGATCGGCTGCGTGGAAATCGTAAACCGGAGGCTGACCGGCCGCGAGTTTCGCCGCCTGCTCAATCCAGGCCGCGAAAACGAAGCGAAAGCATTCGAAATTCACGGTATCAGTGACGAAGAATTGCAGGATAAACCTCCTTTTGTCGATGTGGAATCCGAATTTATCGATTTCATAGCCGGCGCCGAACTCATCGTTCATAACGCCACCTTCGACGTCGCCTTTCTCGACCACGAACTTTCCCTGACGCCTTCTGCACTGACGAGCCTGGAGTCTGTTTGCACGATCACCGACACTTTGCAGATGGCGAAAAACAGGCACCCTGGTCAACGCAACAGTATCGACGCCTTGTGCAAACGCTATGACATCGACGCCAGCGCCCGGGAAAAACATGGCGCCTTGCTCGACTCTCAATTGCTGGCGCAAGTCTATCTGGCGATGACCGGCGGCCAGATCAGCCTGATGCTGGGGGAGAAGTCGTCCGGTTCCAGCGAGCGCCGGGCAAAGGCGCGCAGGAAGGCGGAAGGCTCCCAGGCGGCGCTGGCCCGCTACGAGCCGACGGACGAAGAGATTGCAGCCCACGAGACCCTGCTGAACAAGATCGACGGCCTGTCCGAAAACGGATGCCTGTGGCTCAATATGGATCACCCGTAGGGGTGAGGAATGATGGCCCCGGCGCCGCGCAACGCCGGCGGGCGACGCATGCGTCGCCCCTACAGGGGATACGGATTCCGCGATGAACCCAGTCGCGTCGTCCATTTTGCCCGTAGGGGCGAGGCATGCCTCGCCCGCGTATGGCCTCGGCGCCGCGCAACGCCGGCGGGCGACGCATGCGTCGCCCCTACAGGAGATACGGATTCCGCGATGAACCCAGTCGCGTCGTCCATTTTGCCCGTACGGGCGAGGAATGCCTCGCCCGCGTATGGCCCCGGCGCCGCACAACGCCGGCGGGCGACGCATGCGTCGCCCCTACAGGAGATACGGATTCCGCGATGAACCCAGTCGCGTCGTCCATTTTGCCCGTACGGGCGAGGAATGCCTCGCCCGCGTATGGCCCCGGCGCCGCACAACGCCGGCGGGCGACGCATGCGTCGCCCCTACAGGGGATACGGATTCCGCGATGAACCCAGTCGCGTCGTCCATTTTGCCCGTAGGGGCGAGGCATGCCTCGCCCGCGTATAGCCCCGGCGCCGCGCAACGCCGGCGGGCGACGCATGCGTCGCCCCTACAGGGGATACGGATTCCGCGATGAACCCAGTCGCGTCGTCCATTTTGCCCGTAGGGGCGAGGCATGCCTCGCCCGCGAAAATCTGTTGAACGGGCTCGGTAAAAACTATACCATCTGCCCCGTTTTGCGCGCCGAAAAAGCCCCGAAAAAATCGGTGCATTCGCTATGAATGTACGGCGTGTAAATCCTGCCCCTAACGAGGAACGAGTTACATGGAAACGCTCATCTGGAATAACGACATGCTGGTTTCCGGCATCATTCTCGCGGTCACTTTCACTGCCATCTTCACTGAGGGAATTCATGGAGTGCACCGGGTGAAATGCGCCATGATCGGCGCCGCGGTCATGGTCGTGATAGGAAACATCATGGGATTTTACGACCCCCACGCCGCCGTGGAGTCGATCGACTGGAACGTGATATTGCTGCTTGGCTGCATGATGACCATCGTCGCCATCATGATTCCCACCGGCGGCTTTCAGCAACTGGCGTATTGGGTCGCCGATTTCAGCGCCGGACGCCTGTTCCTGCTGCTGGCCCTGATGGGCACCCTGGTAACGGTGCTTTCCCTATTGCTCGACAATGTCACCACCGTGGTCATTTTCGGCCCGTTGATCATCCTCATCTGCCAGTCCATGCGCATTAACGCAATACCCTTTCTGCTGGCGGCGGCGCTGTTGTCCGACACCGGCGGCGTAGCGACGCTGGTAGGCGACCCGCCCAATATCATGATCGGCTCCGAATTCGATATCAGTTTCAATGAGTTCGCCCAGCACATGTTCCTCATGGTTCTGGTGGCCTGGCTCGTCATCCTGGTCTTTCTGCGTTACCTGTTTCGCAAGGAATTGGCGGTCGAGCCGCATCCGCTGAACCTGGAGGAGCGGGAACAGTTGGTGGACCCGCGCACCTGGTACGGCGCGCTGGCGATACTAGGCATTATGGTGGTCGGATTCATGGCGCACCGGGCATTGCATTGGGAACCCTGGTTCGTTTCAGCCCTCGGCCTCGCCGGACTGGCGATTATCGGCAACAAGCTGGACATGGAAGAGTCCTTCGCCCGCACCGAACTCGCCCTGCTGATGTTTTTTGCCTGCCTGTTCATCATTGTCGGCGGCGTGGAAGGCAGTCATTTTCTGCAATACATCGGACAGTTCGTGATTCCCTATGCGCAAAACGATCTGCTGATGGCAACCCTGATGCTGATGTGGATTTCGGCGATTCTCTCCGCCGCCATCGACAATATCCCCTTCACCGCTGCCATGCTGCCGATTCTTGTCGGCATGGACGCCCAGGGCGTCAACGTTACTCCATTGCTGTGGGGTCTGGCGGCCGGCGTCGGCATGGGCGGTAACGGCACGCATCTCGGTTCGACCGCCAACGTGTTCATCGTCTCCATTTCCGAGAAGATGGCCAAGGACGCCGGCGACCCAAGCCTGGCAATCACGCCGGGGCTGTGGTTCCGCAAGGGTCTGCCGGTGATGTTGATCACGCTGGTCTGCTGCACCATCATCATGTGGCTGTTCTGGGGATTCTTCGAATCTCCGCTGCGGGAGATTCCGCTGTTGCCGCAAGGATAGGCAAGCTTCCGCCGGCCGGCCGCCTCGCGCGTTGCCGGCCGGCGGATTCATCCCCGATCGTTACCGCCGGCATGGCCTCGCAATCGACTCGCCCGACCCGGCTTGAACAATTAACCGATTCGGTCAGGCTGATTCTGTTCCGGCAGGATCGAATCCTGCTCAACGCCGGGGAGTTTTTCTGGTCTCCGCGTTCGGTGGAGTCGCTGGCCGCGAAACCTCCAGCGCTCCTGTCCGTTGGAGAGGCCGGCGGACACAGTTATCTTGCGGCTGAACTGGAGAACGAGAACGATCTCGAAAGCAGATCCTTGCGCTCGCTGTTGTTTGGCGAAGCCGATACAGATCTGGAATTGCTTTCAAAGGCCCGACAACTGCTGAACTGGCATCGCACGCACAGGTTTTGCGGAATCTGCGGTTGCCCCACGGCCCTGGACGATAACGGAAAAATCCTGATATGCGAAAAATGCTCATATCAATTCTTCCCGCGCATCAATCCCTGCGTCATCATGCTGGTAACCCGCGGCGAGGAAATCCTGCTCGCGCGCAGCGCTCGTTTTCGCAGCGGCTACTATAGTTGTCTGGCGGGCTTCGTCGAAATCGGTGAAACGCCGGAACAAACCGTTTTACGGGAAGTCAGGGAAGAAACCGGAGTGGAAATCGAAAACATCCGTTATGTGGAAAGCCAGTCCTGGCCATTTCCTTCCCAACTCATGCTGGGGTTTCTGGCGGACTACAAGACAGGCGAGATCGTGCCGGAACCGGAAGAGATCGAAGACGCGGGGTGGTTCGCCTTGTCCGACCTGCCGCTGACACCATCGGCGAGCGTCACGATTGCGGGCAGGCTGATTCAGGGATATCGCCGGTCAATGCTCGATCAACTTTGAATCCGCAAACGATTGCGGGCACAATTCGGGGCCGGCCCAATCTATGTCCCGAATGGGGGTGAATTAGTGGAATACCTGATCGAATACGGCATGTTTCTGGCCAAGGCGGCGACTATCGTGCTTGCCATCATGCTGATTATCGGAGCGATAGCGGCCGCGGGCAGCCGGCGACGCGGCGGCGGCAAGCGCGGCCGCATCAAGGTCACGGAACTCAATCGGCACGTTGACGAACTGCGCGACGCCTTGCGCGGCAGCGTCCTGGACAAGGCGCAGTTGAAGCAATTGTCCAAGGCCGAGAAAGCGCAGCGAAAAAAGGAGGCAAAGCAGCGCAAACAGCAGGCCAAAGCGGCAGCGGCGAACCAGGAGTCCGAGACCGAAAAGCGCACGTTCGTATTGCGATTCAAGGGCGATATGGCAGCCGGCAAGGTCGCTTCGCTGCGCGAGGAAATCACCGCCATTCTGGCGATCGCCCGAACATCGGATGAAGTGTTGCTTTGCCTGGAAAGTCCCGGCGGCATGGTGCATGCCTACGGACTGGCGTCCTCGCAACTTTCCCGCGTAAAGAGTAGCAATATTCCGCTGACGATCTGTGTCGACAAGGTCGCCGCCAGCGGCGGCTACATGATGGCCTGCCTGGCGGACAAACTGGTCGCGGCTCCGTTTGCGATTATCGGCTCGGTCGGCGTACTGGTGCAGATGCCGAATTTCTATCGGGCGCTGCAACGAAAGGAGATCGATTACGAAATCGTCACCGCAGGTGAGTTCAAGCGCACCTTGACGACTTGCGGCGAAATCACCCAGAAAGCCAGGGACAAGGTGCAGGAAGACGTCGACACGATCCATGATCTGTTCAAGAACTGGGTCAAGGATCACCGGCCTGCGGTCGATCTCGGACAGATCGCGACCGGCGAAACCTGGGTCGGCATGCAGGCGAAGGACTTGCAACTTATCGACGAAATCAGCACGAGCGATGAATGCATCGTCGCCGCCTGCGACGAACACAAGGTGTATGAAGTCGAGTACGTGATTCGCAAATCGGCGCACGAAAAGTTGAGCAAAGCCTTGTACGCCGCCCTGGATCGGCTGCTGCTCAAGTGGTTCAACACCCCCGTAAACTCAAACTTGCAATAACCAGGATAGCGAGGTTCCGATGTCAGGTAATTTCCAAGCCTATGAAATTTCCGAAGGCGAAGACGGCAAGTTCAGCGGCGCCGTGGTTACCCGCCAGGTGGATCAACTGCCGGCAGGCGAAGTGCTGGTCGAGGTTCAGTATTCCTGTCTGAACTACAAGGACGCCTTGTCCGCCATCGGCAACCGGGGAGTGACGCGAAATTACCCTCATACGCCGGGCGTCGATGCGACAGGCGTCGTGAAGGAATCGGAAACGGACCGGTTTTCACCTGGCCAGGAAGTGATCGTATCCGGCTACGATCTTGGCATGAATACCTCGGGCGCTTTCGCTGAAATGATCAGAGTGCCGGCAAAATGGATGTTGCCCTTGCCGGAGGGGCTGAGCGCCCGGGAAAGCATGATCATCGGCACCGCGGGATTTACCGCGGCGCAGTGCGTGGAAAAGCTCATGCACAATGGACTTGACGCCGGCGACGGTCCGGTCGTGGTTACCGGGGCCAGTGGGGGAGTGGGCATCATGGCCGTGGCCTTGCTTGCCAAACTGGGCTTCTCGGTAACGGCGAGCACGGGCAAGGATGCAAGCCACGAATTACTGAAGTCGCTTGGCGCTGCGGAAATTATCGACCGCAACGTGTTGTCGGAAGCCAATCCACGACCGATGCTCAAGTCGCAATGGGCGGGAGCGGTGGATGTGGTCGGTGGAGAGACCTTGTCTAATGTCATCAAGAGTCTGCGCTACGGTGGCAGTGTCGCCTGTTGCGGCCTGGTGGAATCTCCCGAATTTCCCGCGACCGTGTTTCCCTTCATCCTGCGGGCGGCGAACCTGCTTGGCATCGATTCGGCGGAAGCTCCACCGGAGAAAAAAATCGCCTTGTGGAAGCGTCTGGCGTCGGACTGGAAACCCGATGGGCTGGAAGACATCGCCACCGAAATCGGCTTTGATCAACTCGGCGAAAGCCTGACGGCAGTATTGCACGGTCAGGCGCTGGGCAGGTTTCTGCTGCGGCTCTGATCAATCCCGTCGCAATTTCGGATCAACCGCAATAGGCGTAGGACAAAGCATTACCACAAAGTAGGACGAGAACAGGAAGGTCAGGATTGCCGCCCCCTGGATCGTCATGGCCGCGGTTTCGCTGATGGAACCCGCCTGCAGAGCCACAAAGGCGATCAACAGTGAAAACTCGCTGATTTGCCCGAGTCGGAGACCCGCTTCCCAGGCCAGGGCCCGGCGTTCGCTCAATCGCAGCAGCAAAGCACGGAATACGATGGGTTTCACACTCAGGGCGAGTGCCGACAAGATCACCGCGGGCCAGATGAAGCGGTCGATCAGGGCGATATTGAACTGGGCTCCAAGCGAGAAGAAAAACAGGATCAAAAAGAAGTCACGCAAGGGCTTCAGGCGATCCGACAAGTACATGGCGATCGGGCTCGTGGCCAGGCTGACCCCGGCGGTGAAGGCGCCGACTTCGGCCGTCAATCCGATCAGTTCCGCGGTTTCCGCCATGCCAAGACACCAACCGATCGCGAGCAGGAACAGGTATTCCTTGAACTGGTCGAATTTGGCAATCAAGGGAACGAGTACGAAGCGGGTTGCGGCCCAGGCAATTGAAAGCAAGGCCGGAAACGCCACCAATGTGCGCAGCGTAGCTGCCCCTTCCAGTGTTCCCTGATCGAGAAACACGAGCAGAAATATGGCGATAAAGTCCTGCAGCAGCAGAATGCCGACAATGAGTTCGCCCATGTGCCGCTGATGGAGCACTGTCGTCGGCAACAACTTGATGCCGATGATGGTGCTCGAGAAGATCATCGCGAAACCGATCACCAGACTGTCCTGAAAGGAAAAGGCGAACAGCAGACCCGTTATCAGACCGAGAAACATGAACAGCAGCGAACTAATCAAGGTGACCAGAAAAGTGTTGCGCAAAGTGTGCATGAGTTTTGCCGGCTGCATGTCGAGACCCAGCAGGAATAGCAGGAACAGGATGCCAATCTCGGCAATGTCCACCAACAGTGAGGCCTCGGAAACATAGGCGAGTCCATAAGGACCAAGCAGGATGCCGACGACGATGTATGCCACCAGCAAGGGTACGCGCAGGAACAGCGCCACGGTGGAAAGCACCGTCGCACCGGTGAATATCAGGAAAAAGGAAAACAGCAGGGATTCTGCGCCCATCATTCCTTCCAGACGCCGCCGCGGCGCCTGAACAGCGGCAATGATTCGTTGACGCTGGACTGATAGCCGGTGCTGAAGTCCTCAAATGCCCGCAAGCAGATTTCAGGATCCTGATCGTGACGCAAGGCAAATGAATTGAAGCCGCAGCGGGACATGTAATAAAGCTGATCGCGCATAACGTCTCCGATGGCGCGAATTTCGCCTGCATAGCCATAATGCTCGCGTAACTCGCGGGCATTGCTGTAAGAGCGTCCATCGGCGAAAACCGGAAAATTCAGTGCGATTATGGAAAACCCGGCCAGGTCGGCGGCGACGGGCTCAGGCGTCTGGTGGCTGTCGAGCCAGACGCCTCGCTCACCGGGATACTCTTCGAGTTGGGCCCGGAAATTCAGCCAGAATTGCATCGGGACGATGAAACTGCGGCCGGGAACCGCTTGCAGCACATCCGGCCCGGTGGCCTCGCGCAATACGGTCCAGCGATCCTGGGCCAGAATCTCCCTGTCCTTAATGACTGTCGGCATAGACCGCCTGCTTGAATGGTTCGTGGCCGATTCTGCGGTAGGTATCGAGGAAAGACTCGTCCTTTGTCCTCTCCTCCTGAAAAACATCCACCAGCGTACGCATCACTCCAGGCACTTCGTCGCGGGCGAAAGAAGGCCCGAGAATCTTGCCGAGGCTGGCCTCGCGCGCCGACGAGCCGCCTATCGAAATCTGGTAGAACTCCTCGCCTTTCTTGTCGACGCCGAGAATGCCGATATTTCCCACGTGGTGGTGGCCGCAGGCATTCATGCAACCGGAAATGTTCACTTGCAGATCGCCGACTTCTTCGAGTTCCGCGGCATCGTTAAAAAAGCGCTGGATTTCCTCGGCGACAGGAATCGACTTGGCGTTGGCGAGCGCGCAGAAGTCGCCGCCGGGGCAGCAGATGATGTCGGTGAGCAGGCCCAGCGCCGGCGTTTGCAATGACTGCGTGGACAGGTCTCTCCAGAGATCGTAAAGCCTGCGCTGTTCCACGTCGGCCAGAATGATGTTCTGCTTGTGGCTGACCCGCGCTTCGCCGAAGCTGTATTCATCGGCCAGATCGGCGATGAATTCGAGTTGCCGGTCGGTGACGTCCCCCGGCGCGACGCCGGTCTGTTTCAAACTGATTGTGACGATGCCGTAGCCGGGCTGTTTGTGCTCTCGGACGTTACGTCGATACCAGCGGGAGAATTCAGGATCCTCCCGCAATTTCTCTTCCAGAACGCTGGAACCGTTCAGCCGATTTATGTATTCGGGATCCGTGAAAAATGTCTTGCAGCGTTCAATTTCCGCATCCGTCAGCGTCAGCGCCGTGCCCTTTATGCGTTCCCATTCGGCCTGTACTTTTTCACGGAATTTCTCGACGCCGGTTTCCCGCACCAGAATCTTGATCCGCGCCTTGTACTTGTTGTCCCGGCGGCCTTCGCGATTATAGATGCGCATGATCGCTTCGAGGGCGGTCAGCAGGTGCTGCTTTTCCACCTGGTCGAAAATGACCTGGCCGATTACCGGAGTGCGGCCGAGGCCGCCGCCGGCGAGGATGCGGAAGCCGGTATCGCCGTTTTCCGCTCTGACCAGATAGACCCCGATGTCATGCACCTGGGTCGCTGCCTGATCGGCAGGAGTGCCGCAGACGGCGATCTTGAACTTTCGCGGCAGATAGGCGAATTCCGGATGAAAAGTCGACCATTGGCGGATAAGTTCGCACCAGGGCCGGCTGTCTTCGATTTCGTCGGCGGCCACGCCCGCGTAATGATCGGTCGTGACATTGCGAATGCAATTGCCGCTGGTTTGAATCGCATGCATCTCGACTTCGGCCAGATGGGCCAGGATATCCGGCGTCTCGGCCAGTTCCGGCCAGTTGAACTGGATGTTCTGGCGCGTGGTGAGATGACCGTAGCCCTTGTCGTAATCGCGGGCGATAAGGGCGAGTTTGCGAATCTGCTGCGACGACAGCAGGCCATATGGGATAGCCACCCGCAACATCGGCGCAAGGCGCTGGATATACAGGCCGTTCTGCAGGCGCAGGGGCAGGAATTCCGCATCGCTCAATTTACCCGCGATATAGCGGTTGGTCTGATCGCGGAATTGCGCCACCCGTTCGGCGAGCATGCGATGGTCGTATTCGTCGTATACGTACATGAAAGCGCAATGGCTCCAGCTGGTCGAAAAATGACCGGCTATTCTAACGGAAGTGGCCCCTTATTTTAACCCGCTTTGCTGTAGGGTAGGGGCGAGGCATGCCTCGCCCCTACGGTCTTATGAACCTGCACACCCGAAGAATCTCTTCGGCAAAGGCGCGTTCAATCGAGATTGGGCGCGAGCAGGCGGCGCATGCTTTGCTCGTCGCATTGCTTGCGTTTTGCCAGGTCGGAAACCTGTTCCACGGTGATCTTGCCCACCGGGAAATATTTTGACTGCGGATGGGCAAAATACCATCCGGTTACGCTGGAGGCAGGCAACATGGCGTAACTTTCCGTCAGGCTCACACCGATGGCCTCGGTCACGTCAAGTACCTGAAACAGGGTTTGTTTCTCGCTGTGGTCGGGGCAGGCCGGATAGCCCGGGGCAGGGCGGATGCCCTGGTAGCGTTCCCTGATCAGATCATCGAGGGAAAGCGACTCATTCGGGGCGTAAGCCCAAAATTCGCGTCGCACGCGTTCGTGCAGGCGCTCGGCGAGGGCTTCGGCGAGGCGGTCCGCGAGAGCCTTGGCCATGATGGCCTGATAGTCATTGTTTTCGGCTTCGAACCGGTCGGCAAGAACTCCGGCGTCATCGATTGTGACCGCAAAGCCGCCGATATAGTCGGTTCTGCCGCACGATTCGGGTGCGATGTAATCCGCCAGACATAATTGCGGCTGACCGTCCTCCTTGACGGATTGCTGCCGCAGGAAGTGAAAGGTTAGCGATTCCCCGCCGTCGGCGACGTGCAGGCGGACATCGTTGCGACCGGCGCGATTGGCTGGCCAGATGCCGAAAACGGCTCTCGCTCGCAGCGCATTCTCGGTGATGACGCTGTCCAGCAGGGCATTCGCGTCGCTGAACAGTTCTCTCGCTGATTCGCCGATCTTTGCATCCTGCAAAATCGCCGGATACTTGCCCGACAGACCCCAGGTGATGAAGAACGGCGTCCAGTCGATATAGTCGCGCAATTCTTCCAATGGATAGTTCCGGATCACGTGATTGTCGGCACGAGCCGGCGCGGTGATTTCGGTGTTTCGCCAATCGACTGTGAGCGGCCTGCTGTTGGCGGTTGCGTAATCGAGCAGTTTCCGCCGCTTGCCGCGTTTCCCCGCACGTTCGCGGATCTGCAAGTATTCCTCATGCAGTTTGCTGCAGAACTTCGCCTTGGCCGCAGGATTGAGCAGCGAGGAGACAACGGCCGCGGCGCGCGAGGCGTCCGGTACGTAGATTGCCTGGTCGTTGCGGTAATGCTGCTCGATCTTCACCGCGGTGTGAGCCTTTGATGTCGTAGCGCCGCCGATCAACAAGGGAATACTAAAGTCATGTCTTTGCATTTCCTTCGCTACGTGCACCATCTCGTCAAGGGAGGGCGTGATCAACCCGCTCAGGCCGATCATGTCGACCTGTTCTTCCCGGGCGGTCTCGAGAATCCGCTCGCAACTGACCATGACGCCGAGATCGATGACTTCGTAGTTATTGCAGCCGAGCACCACGCCGACGATATTCTTGCCGATGTCGTGCACGTCTCCCTTTACCGTGGCGAGCAGGATTCTGCCCTTGCTGCTGGCTCTGGCGCCTTCCTTTTCCGCTTCCATGAACGGCTGCAGGTATCCCACGGCCTGTTTCATGACGCGAGCGCTCTTCACAACCTGGGGCAGGAACATCTTGCCGGCGCCGAACAGGTCTCCGACCTCGTTCATTCCGTTCATCAGCGGGCCTTCGATCACTTCGATCGGCCGCGGCGCCTGCCGCCGGGCTTCTTCGACGTCTTCTTCGATGAAGCGGTTGATGCCTTTGACGAGCGCATGGCAGAGTCGGTCGTCCACTTTCCAGGCGCGCCATTCGAGATCCTCTTCCGGAGCAGCACTCGACCCGCCGCTGACTTCCCCGGCAAGCTTCATCAGGGATTCCGTGCCGTTTGGCGATCGATTCAGGATTACGTCTTCGACCGCATCCTTCAACGCCGCGGGAATACTGTCGTAAACCGTCAACTGGCCGGCGTTGACGATACCCATGGCAAGACCCGCGCGGATCGCGTGATAGAGGAATACCGAGTGAATCGCTTCGCGCACGGCATTGTTGCCGCGAAAGGAAAAGGACACGTTACTGATGCCGCCGGAAACCAGCGCGCCGGCAAGGTTTTCACGGATGTAGCGGCAGCATTCGATGAAATCGACGGCGTAATTATTGTGTTCTTCAATGCCGGTCGCTACCGCGAACACATTGGGGTCGAAAATGATGTCCCGCGCCGGAAAATCGAGCCGTTCCCGCAACAATTCATAGGAACGCCTGCAGATTTCATTCTTGCGCGCAAGCGAGTCGGCCTGACCGCTTTCGTCGAAAGCCATGACGATGACGGCTGCACCGTGTTTCAGGCAAAGCGCGGCCTTGTCGAGGAAGGCCTGCTCGCCGTCCTTGAGACTGATCGAATTGACCACGCATTTCCCCTGGGCGCATTTCAATCCTGTTACGATCACTTCCCAGCGCGAGGAATCGATCATCAGCGGCACCCGGCAGATCTCCGGTTCGGCGGCAATCAGCTTGACGAATCTTTCCATCGCCGCTTCGGAATCGAGCATGCCCTCATCCATGTTGATGTCGATAATCTGGGCGCCCGCGGCGACCTGTTCCCGCGCCACTTCGAGCGCATCGTCATATCTCTCTTCGCGAATGAGGTTGGCGAAGCGGGCCGAGCCGGTAACATTGGTGCGCTCGCCGACATTCACGAACAGCGAATCGGAGTCGATATTTAGCGGCTCCAGCCCCGCAAGACGGCAGGCGGGCGCGATGTCGGGAATTTTGCGCGGCGTTACTCCGACCAGTGCATCCGAGATTGCGCGGATATGCCCGGGCGTGGTCCCGCAACAGCCGCCGACTATGTTTATCAGGCCCCTTTGGGCGAAATCTCCGAGGATCGCCGCCATTTCCTCGGGCGTCTGGTCGTACTCGCCGAATTCATTGGGCAGGCCGGCGTTCGGGTGCGTGGTGACATAAGCGGGCGCCAGCCGGGAAATCTCTTCCACATGCGGCGCCAGTTGTTCGGGGCCGAGTGCGCAGTTGAAGCCGACCGCGAGCGGTTTTGCATGCATGACCGAATTGCAGAATGCTTCGACGGTCTGTCCGGACAAGGTACGGCCACTGGCGTCGGTGATCGTGCCGGAAACCATCAGCGGCAGACGCTGGCCTGATTTTTCGAAGAATTCCAGGCAGGCAAGGATTGACGCCTTTGCGTTCAAGGTGTCGAACGATGTTTCGATTAGCAGCAGGTCGCAACCGCCTTCGACGAGAGCGGCAATGGCGACGGCATAGTCCCGGACCAGTTCGTCGAAGGATATGTTACGAAATCCAGGATCGTTGACGTCGGGCGAGATCGACGCGGTCTTGCTGGTTGGGCCGAGGACGCCGGCAACAAAGCGCGGCTGCTCAGGAGTGCGGGCATTCATTTCGTCGCAGGCGGCGCGCGCCAACCGCGCTCCAGCCAGATTCAATTCACCGTGCAGGTCTTCCAGGCCGTAATCGGCCTGGGAACAACGGCTGGAATTGAAAGTGTTGGTTTCGACGATATCGGCGCCGGCCTCCAGGTAGGCCAGGTGAATACCCCTGATCAATTCGGGTCGCGTCAGATTGAGCAGGTCGTTATTGCCACCGAGGTCGGATGGCCAGTCGTGAAAACGTTCTCCGCGAAAATCGGCTTCATCGAGTTCATGGGCCTGGATCATCGTACCCATGGCGCCGTCGAGCAGCATGATGCGCCGCCCAAGAATCTCTTCCAGGCGCTTGTAGCCGGCAGTCTTTTGCATGATTGAGGCAAACAAAAAAGGCGCTAAGTCTACCAGAAGGCCAGTGCTTGGTTCAGATTAAAGGTCAACCCCGCTGTATGGGATACTGTAGGGGCGTGGCATGCCTCGCCCGCGGTGCTTGGTTCAGATTAAAGGTCAACCCCGCTGAAGTTATGGGACACCCACTCCAAGGTTGCGGTAAAATGCTACCGTTATCGAGTGGACAAGTCCGGGAAGCAAAGACATGATCAGCATTACCGAATCAGCACAGGAATACCTGGCGGAGTTGCTGGGCAAGCAGGATTGCGAAGGCATTGGCGTGCGGATTTTCATTCTCGACGCCGGTACGCCCCAGGCCGAAACCTGTATTTCCTATTGTCGGCCCGGCGAGCAGAAGCCAGACGATGAGGAGACGCAATACAAGGGTTTCAAGGCCTATGTCGATCAGCCGAGCATCCCTTTTCTGGAAGATGCGGTGGTGGACTTCGCCAAGGATTCCATGGGCGGACAACTGACAATCAAGGCGCCCAATTCCCGGCTACCTCGGATTTCCGACGACAGTTCGATCGAAGACCGCGTCAATTACATCCTCTACAACGAAATCAATCCCGGTCTGGCATCCCACGGCGGTCATGTCACGCTTGAGGAAATCTTCGAGGAAAATGTCGCCGTGCTCAGATTCGGCGGCGGTTGCCAGGGCTGCGGCATGGTCGATGTGACGCTCAAGCACGGAGTGGAAACCACCTTGTTGTCGCAGATTCCGCAACTCAAGGAAGTACGCGACGTAACCGATCACTCCTATCGCGAAAACGCCTACTATCGCTAGCGGTAACTGCGACCACTCCGGGCCGCCCGCCTGTCAGGCAGGATAGCGACTTGCCAGTTCGGAATAGATGAGTTCCCGGTAACCCGGCTGTTCGGGGTCGGAAGCTGCGAGAATCTCCGAGAGATACTCGTTGTCCTCCCTGCCGGACCAGAATTTCTGATAATGACCTTCCTTGTAGCCATGGTTCTGCCGGAACATGTTGAGCACGTTCTTGCCGACATATTGGCGGTACAGATCAAGCCAGTTCATATCACAGTCACGCAGGATCGAGCCGAATACGGCCAGATCGACACGCCGGTTCGCACACAGGCCGATGAGCAATTCGAGCTTTTCCAGCAGGTCAAGCCGGTCAAGGCGCCAGGCCCTGCCGTCGAACTCGATTTCTTCGACCGCGGTTTTCGAGTTCAGCAACCGCATCAGCGAAGCCAAAGCGCGTTTCTGGTCGCCCCCCTCGCGCAGCAGCACTTCCGACAGCAGAAAGTGCCAGATATCCACGAGTTCCATCTGTAACTGTGCGGTGTCGCGTTCCTGCTTCTTCCACCATTTCCAGCCATGGTGTTCGATCGCTTCGGCGCCTTCGACGATGACCGCCCTGAGATAGGGATACGCCGCCGCCACCCAGCCGGGATCGATCCTGTGATTCATTTCCGCTTGCAGCGAGAGCATCGCGGAAGCCTGTTCCCTGGACAGCATGGCCGGCGCCGGTTGAATTCCGCTCGCGGAGAAAGGGGACTAACGGACTTGTTTTTCGAGGCTGCTCAACATTTCCCTTCTACTGCGCAACATGTCGTTATAGGACTTGCGAACTGCGAGGATTTCCTCGTTTTCTTCCTCGGCGTCGTCCAGTTCCCGCAGCCAGGTTTCCAGCACCTTGATCTCTCCATTCAATTGCATGGCGCCTTCCGCGATCAGTTTCTGATCGATTTCGAGGTCGGAGTTCTCGTATTCCCGATCGTCCACGGAACGCCTCCATCAAGGGATTGCAGGAAAATCGAGAATGTCACAGAGCCCCGTAGCGGTCAAGACCGTGTGCGAAACGCACACGGTCTCGTAGGGGCGAGGCATGCCTCGCCCGCGGGCGTTGCACGATTTCGGGCCATCCACGGGCGAGGCATGCCTCGCCCCTACGGTGGCCCCGGCATCTGGAGCCGCCCTTTGCGCCCAGGTGAATTTATGGAATAACCTTGCTTCCATGAACAACGATGTAATCATCACTTGCGCAGTGACCGGCGCCGGCGACACCGTCGGCAGGCATCCCGACGTTCCCGTGACTCCCGGGCAGATTGCCGAGTCGGCGATCGACGCCGCGAGGGCAGGCGCGGCCATCGTGCACTGTCATGTTCGCGACCCGGCTACCGGCAAGGGCTCGCGCGACGTTTCCCTGTACCGCGAGGTTGTTGCCCGGATCCGTGACTCAGGCATCGATGTGGTGATCAACTTGACCGCGGGCATGGGGGGCGACCTGTTCATCGGACCAGACGACAGTCCAACCGACTTCGGCGAGGACACGGACCTGGTGGGGGCCTTGGACCGCCTGCCTCACGTGGAGGAACTGCTACCGGAGATCTGCTCGCTGGACTGCGGGTCGTACAACTTCGGCGAGGGCAGCCTGGTCTACGTCTCCACGCCGGACATGCTTCGACGGGGCGCCAGACGCATCCGGGAATTGGGTGTCAAGCCGGAACTGGAGATCTTCGACTCGGGTCACCTGAGTTTCACCTTGCAGATGATTGCCGAAGGCCTGATCGAAGATCCGCCGCTCTTCCAGCTCTGTTTCGGCATTCCCTGGGGCGCTCCCGCGGAAGTTGGCGTTATCAAGTCATGGGTGGACCTTTTGCCGGCCGGCGCAAATTTCACGGCATTCGCTATCAGTCGCAACCAGATGCCTTTCGTGGCGCAGTCGGTGCTGCTGGGCGGCCATGTGCGAGTCGGGCTTGAGGACAACCTCTATCTCAGTCGGGGCGTATTCGCCACCAATGCGCAATTGGTGGAGCGGGCCCGCAAGATTGTCGAACTGATGGGCGCCCGTGTGCTCGGCCCGGAAGATTCGCGCGCAAAGTTCGGCCTGGTGAAGCGCGCTTGACCCGTCCTGGCCATCCAATTCCGGCATTGTCTCCGTAATGCAGCTCACGATCCGCACATTGGGTGTCATTGGAACGGGAGTCATCGGCGCCGGTTGGGCGGCGCGGGCGCTGGCTCATGGTCTGGATGTGGTGGCCTGGGATCCGACGCCGGCGTGGCAGGGGAGACTCGCCGACGCGGTCGGGAATGCATGGCCCGCACTGGAACGACTCGGCCTGTTTCCGGGCGGAAGCCTCGACCGCCTGCGCTGTGCAGATTCCCTTGACGCGGCCTGCCGCGCCGCCGACTTCATCCAGGAATGCGCGCCGGAACGACTTGAACTCAAGCAGGATCTGCACGAGCGGATAGACGCGCTAGCGCCGCCGGAGGTTATCGTAGCCTCGAGCACCTCGGGTCTGTTGCCCACGGATTTGCAATCGCGTTGCCGGCATCCGGAGCGCCTGGTGGTTGGTCATCCCTTCAATCCGGTTTATTTGCTGCCGCTCGTAGAGGTGTTGGGCGGAGCGCGAACTTCATCGGCGAGCATCGACCGCGCCATGGCGTTCTACCGCGATCTGGGGATGCATCCCCTTCGGGTTCGCAAGGAAATTGAGGGTTTCCTTTCCGATCGACTGCAGGAAGCCCTGTGGCGCGAACTCCTTCACCTTGTGAACGACGGTGTTGCGACGACGGAAGAACTCGACGCGGCTATTGTCTATGGCCCAGGATTGCGCTGGGCTTTCATGGGCTCATGCCTCAGCTACCATCTGGCCGGCGGCGACACCGGGATGGAAGACTTCCTGGAGCAGTTCGGTCCTACGCTCGAGTTGCCATGGACTCGACTCCCGGCGCCGGAACTCGGCGACGAATTAATCGCCCGTATGACGGAAGGCACGCGTCGGCAAGCAGGCGGAAGGACAGTGAAGGAACTCGAACGATTGCGCGACGATTGCCTTATCGCCATCATGCAGGCGCTCAGCCGCTTCGAGACCGCCGCGGGCCGTACACTTGCCGAGGACGAGGCGCGCCGGAAAAAGGCGGAGGGTTCTTGACTGAAAGTGGAAGATTTCATTAGAATCCACCGCTTCCCGCGCAGGCGCTAGCCGGCCGGAACAGTCCCCTTCGTCTAGAGGCCTAGGACACCGGGTTTTCATCCCGGCAACAGGGGTTCGAAACCCCTAGGGGACGCCAATTGCGAAAACCCGGCGCCAGCCGGGTTTTTTTCGCCCGCCGGCGGCGCAGCCATTACCGAAACGAATTGATTTCATGTCCGTTGCCATATCAGTCAACAATCTGGAAAAAGTCTACGCAAGTGGCGTCGCCGCGCTGAAAGGGGTGTCGCTCGAGGTCGAGCAGGGTGATTTCTTTGCACTGCTCGGCCCAAACGGGGCCGGCAAGTCCACATTCATCGGCATACTTTCCACTCTGGTCAAGCGAACCGGCGGAGACGTGCGAATCTTCGGCCGCGATGTCGATACGCACCTGTACCAGACCAAGCTCGATCTGGGAGTTGTGCCCCAGGAAATAAACTTCAGCCAATTCGAGAAAGTAGCCGACATCGTCTTGACCCAGGCCGGCTACTACGGCCTGCCGCACAAACTGGCGGCGCATCGAGCGGAAAAATACCTGAAACAGCTAGGCCTGTGGGAAAAGCGCGACACCCGTTCGCGACTGCTTTCCGGAGGAATGAAGCGCCGCATGATGATCGCCCGAGCCCTGGTGCATGAGCCGCGGCTGCTGATCCTCGACGAACCCACCGCCGGGGTCGATATAGAATTGCGGCGCTCCATGTGGGATTTCCTGCTCGAGATCAATCGCGAGGGGACAACCATCGTTTTGACTACGCATTATCTCGAGGAAGCGGAGCAGCTTTGCCGCAATATCGCCATCATCGACGAAGGGAACATCATTGAGAACACAAGCATGAAGAAATTGCTGCTTGAACTCGATATTCATGCATACATACTCGACGCCGAAAATGTTCTCGATACCGACCTGGAACACGAAGAACCCGGTTTGATCCTGCGCAAGGTGGATTCCCACAGCATCGAAGCCGTGCTGTCCGGGGGCCGCGATATCAATAGCGCGATTGCCGTGCTTGATCGCCTCGGCATCCGCATCATCAGCATGCGTAACAAGGCCAACCGGCTCGAGCAATTGTTCCTGTCGCGCCTGCAGGAAAGCGGAAACGGGGGCGACTGATGTTTTCCGATCACAGGCTGATTGCCTTCGAAACGATCGTGATCAAGGAAGTGCGGCGTTTTATGCGCATCTGGACGCAAACCATGCTACCGCCGATCATCACGATTTCGCTATATTTCGTGATATTCGGCAATCTGGTCGGCAGCAGGATCGGCGAGATGGGCGGTTACCGCTACATGGAGTTTATCGTGCCCGGGCTGATCATGATGGCGGTCATCCAGAATTCCTATTCCAACGTGGTGTCTTCGTTTTTCAGCCAAAAATTCCAGCGCAGCGTCGAGGAATTATTGGTGGCGCCGATTCCCAACTACGTCATTCTTTCCGGATTTATTGTCGGCGGCATGGCGCGCGGCCTATGCGTCGGTTTTATCGTTACCCTCGTTTCGCTTTTGTTCGCCGACTTGCCGCTCTATAGTCTTTCGATCACGATCGGCGTGGTGCTGTTCACGTCGCTGGTGTTCTCACTGGGTGGCTTCATCAACGCAGTGTTTGCCAACAATTTCGATGACGTATCGATAATTCCAACTTTTGTGCTTACGCCGCTGATCTATCTTGGCGGAGTGTTTTACTCGATCGAGTTGCTGCCGCCGTTCTGGCAACTCGTATCCCGGCTGAATCCGATTTTCTACATGGTGAATACTTTTCGATACGGCATTCTCGGCACATCCGACATCGACGTTGTCTGGGCTTTCGCAATGCTGGTCCTGTTTGCCGCCCTGTTGTTCGGCGCATGTATCTGGCTGTTGCGCAGGGGAACCGGCATCAGGAGTTGAATCATGACCGAAAGCGCTCTCGGCAGACGCGTTCCGACGCCTGCGAAGTACACCCCCGAGTTGCTGCACCCGATTCCCCGCGAACGGGTCACCGGCGATGAAGATCAAATCGTTCATGGGCTGGACCATTGGCGGGCGTACGAGTTGTCCTGGCTCGACGCCGAGGGCAATCCCGATGTCTTCATCGGCGAACTGATATTTCCCGCGGATTCGCCGAATATGGTGGAATCAAAGTCGCTGAAACTGTATCTCGCGGGACTGAATCTGGAACGATTCGAGAATACTGACCATGCCGCCGAACTGATTCGCGGGGATCTGGCGGCATGCTGCGGCGCAAATCCGGAAGTGCGTATCTGGGGTCTGACCACCTACCCGGACGATTGCCGGCTTGCCGACTTTTCGCTGATCGACCATCGTGCCGTTTCCGTGACCGGCGGTGGCCCCGATGCAAGCCTGCTGGCAACCGGCGCGAACAGAGTTAACGATAAAAAAATACGCACCGAATTGTTCCGTTCGATTTGTCCGGTGACCGGGCAGCCGGACTGGGCAAGCGTCACCTTAGCCTACAACGGCAGGGAGATTGGCGAAGCAGAATTACTGTCGTACTTGTGCGGTTTTCGCAATCACGCAGCCTGGCACGAACGATGCGCCGAGCAGGCGTTTCATGACATCATTCGGGTCTGCGAACCGGAGCGTCTGAGCTTGTCGATGCATTTTCTCCGGCGCGGCGGGCTCGAAATCAATGTCTACCGGAGTACTGCGCCGGTGACCCCTGATCATTTGATGGGCCGCGACGCAAGACAATAGGGAAGGGAGCCAATACCGAATTCGGTGAGATGTCCGAGTGGTCGAAGGAGCACGCCTGGAAAGTGTGTATGTCGAAAGGCATCGAGGGTTCGAATCCCTCTCTCACCGCCAAATGCCCATGGATATTGCATTCGTGTACGTTATCAAGTACATTTTTAACATGAAGACTACATCCGTTACCGAACTTCGTCGTAATCTGTCCGCAACGATCAATGATGTGGCCAGCGACCACGAACCAGTGCTTATCACACGAAGCGGTGGCAAGTCTGCCGTCGTACTCATTGCTCTGGACGATTTCGCCTCCTACGAAGAGACAAGCTATCTATTACGCAGCCCCGGAAATTCGGAAAGGCTGCGCACCGCCATTGCAGAACTTGACGCAGGCAAAGGCGAAGAACACACCCTTATTGAGTGAAGATCGTGTTTCATGAAAAGGCCTGGGAGGATTACCTCCACTGGCAACAGTTCGATCAAAAGTTGCTGTCCAGGCTGAACAGTCTCATCAAGGAATGTTCGCGAACGCCCTTTAGCGGAACGGGAAAGCCCGAACCATTGAAAGGATCGCTGTCGGGCTGGTGGTCACGACGTCTTAACCGCGAACACCGTCTCGTGTATCGCGTCGAAACCGACAAGCTACTGATCGCACAATGCAGGTACCACTATTGATTTCGCACATGGATTAGGAATCTAGTGCCCACTGAGTATCAAATTTCAAGTTGTCTGCAATTCGCTACCCAGTGGGTAGTGAATCCAAAAGTGAGTTTCTTCCCACGTTAGTGCTGCTGAGCAGTCTCAAGGCGCAAAAGAGCGCCGTTTTCCTCGTCGAGGAGGACGTACAGATAGCCATCCGGGCTTTGGGCCACGCCGGTTACTCGGGATTTCAACTGGCGCAGAATGCTTTCGCGGCGGATTTCCTGGCCCCGGCTGTTGAATACGACGCGTTCAATATGTCCCGTGCCGGGGATTCGGCCTTCCATCATCGAGCCGACGAGCATGTTTCCCTGCCATTCGGGTAGCTTGTCGCCCGAATAGAAAATCATCGACGCGGGTGCGATCGACGGCCACCAGATAACTTCCGGATCGACGAAACGGGCGTCCCATGGACGCTCGGAAACGCGGTCGCCGCGATATTGGCGGCTGTAGGAAACGATCGGCCAGCCGTAATTTTCACCGGCCCTGATGACGTTTGCCTCGTCGCCGCCCTGGGGCCCGTTTTCCGTCGCCCACAATTCTCCAGTTTCCGGATGCCAGGAAAGGCCGATGATGTTGCGGTGGCCTACGGTGTAGACCTCGGGCAGGTATTCTCCGTTCGCAACGAACGGATTGTCGGCGGGCGCCGAACCGTCATCGTTCAGGCGTAGCAGTTTGCCGTAATGGATTTCAGGGTCCTGGGCGTAATCTCCAATGCCCGCATACACATAGGCGCCGCCGAGGGACATCAGCAACTTTCCGTCCGGCGTGAACAGCAATTGAGAAGCCGCTATGCCGCGGTCAAGGCCCTTCGCCGCGAAGATTTCCTCGACCTCCGCAAGCCTGTCTTCGACAATGCGCGCTCTTAGCAGAGCCACGGTCCTGTCCGGCTCACCGTCAACCACGATCGGCTTGGTATACGTCAGATAGACGATGCTGTCGTCTTCGGGATGCACCTCGACCGCCATCAGCCCGGCCCTGAACTCGCCCGAATACATTTCCGGCAAGCCGGACAAGTCGTTCTCAAGCAGCCGCCCATCCCGGACCACCCTGAGTTTTCCCGTATAACGCTCGGTAACGAGAATGTCGCCATTACCCCGAAAAGCCATATCGAACGGATTCGCCAACCCGATCGCCACCGGCGTGACAAGCACCTCGTCGATACCAAAAGTCTGCATCGTGAACGGCTGGCTCGGCGTTACCTGGCCATCGAAGGGAGTACTCTGAGCTATCCCGAACCCGGCCACCCCCGAACCCAACGCTACCATGAATAATCTGATCGCCAACCATTTCCCAGACATAGTTCCAGCCCCATTTCCACTCGCTCGAAGAATAAACGGCGCCACCGCCACAAGTCCACGGCTTCTTGAGCATCTTGTACCAGTAACCTCAATTCACTGCCCGACCTCCCTGGCCCCTGTCATTCCGCGCGAAGTGACTCGGGGCATCCATGCCCCTCGCCCCTGTGGGGCGGCGTTACACGCCGTCCAAAATGGCAATCCTGCCATTTTGTCGCGGAATCTCTTTGGGGTGGTGCGGGACCCGGGGAGATTCTGCGACTCCGCTTCGCTACGCGCAGAATGACAATGACATGGACGGAGGGGACCGGAAGTGGATGCGTGTTTGCACAACGTGAGTTGCCGTCGGGCCAGGGAGTGTGCAGCGGGCGTGCGAGACAGGATGTCGAGCTCGAAGCGTACATGGACGTATCTACAGCGTCCGCTGCACACTCCCTGGCCCGACGGCGACGGATCGAAGCCACCAACGCCAAGGTCGTGATAGTATTCTCAGTGGTAACTCTTGCCGGTCCCCGCGCAATGACAGGTTATGAACCCCGCCAGGCCCGGAAGGGAGCAACGGTAGTAACTGAAGCATGTGCCGCGGTGTGGCTGGCAAGGGCTACCACCCCAAACACAAGACCGGCTTCCCCCACGCGGGAAGGCGACGATGGACGGGCATGAGCTACCAGGTACTCGCCAGGAAATGGCGGCCCGGCGATTTCAGTCAGGTCGCCGGACAGGAGCATGTTCTCAAGACCCTGATCAACGCGCTCGATAACCAGCGCTTGCATCACGCCTATCTTTTCACCGGCACCCGGGGAACCGGCAAGACCACATTGGCCCGTATTCTCGCCAAGTGCTTCAATTGCGAGCAGGGCATCAGTTCGAAACCGTGCAATGCCTGCGGCGCCTGTACCGAAATAAGCGGCGGCAGCTTCCTCGATCTGTACGAAATCGACGCCGCTTCGCGCACCAAGGTGGAAGATACCCGGGAATTGCTGGAAAACGTGCAATACGCGCCTTCCCAGGCGCGCTTCAAGGTTTATCTGATCGACGAAGTGCATATGCTTTCCACCCACAGCTTCAACGCCCTGCTGAAAACGCTGGAAGAGCCGCCCGACCACGTCAAATTCCTGTTCGCCACGACCGATCCGCAGAAATTGCCGGTGACGATTCTCTCGCGCTGCCTGCAATTCAATCTAAAGAACCTGAGTCCGAACACGATCGTGAAATATCTCGGTCCGGTGCTTAAGCAGGAGAAGATCGAATGCGAGCAGGACGCGCTCTGGCAAATCGCCGCCGCAGCCGGCGGCAGCATGCGCGACGCCTTGACCCTGCTCGATCAGGCGATTTCCTATTGCCAGGGCAAGATCAGCGCCGAGTCCGTAGTGGAAATGCTCGGAATTCCACCCCAGAGACAGGTTTTTGAATTACTGCGGGCGATGGCTTCCGGGGATTTGCGCGCCGTACTGGCAATTACCGGTAATCTGGCCGGACAGATTCCGGACTATGCCCAGACCCTCGACAGCCTGCTCTCCACTTTGCACCGCCTGGCCATTGCCCAGGCTTTTCCCGAAGCCATCGACAACAGTCTGGGCGACCGCCAGGAAATTATCGAACTAGCGGGCAAGTTCAGCGCGGAAGATCTGCAACTGTATTACCAGATCGGGAACAAGGGCAGGGAGGAGCTGTACCTGCCGGGAGACATGCGCGCGGCATTCGAAATGCTGCTGTTGCGCATGCTGGTGTTCGCGCCCGATCCCGTGGCTGCTGTCGAGGCGCAAGATGATTCCGGTTCATCCGACGATGAGGGCGGGCAGGAGAAAATAGCGCCCGCGGATAGCGTCGCAGCCGCCCAACCCGAGCCGGCAATCAGGGAAGCAGCGCCTGAAATTCCGGAGACCGCGGATGCGGATGGCGCGCAAGAATCGGTAATCGACTCCAGCGATGTAGTGGATGAAATTCAGGACGCCGCGCCGATAAACAAGAGCAACGGCAGTGCGGCCGCGCAAGAATCGCCGGATTCGGCCGACGGCCTGGTTGCCGAGTTCGAGAACGATTCGAACGTGCAGCAAATGCTGAAGAATTTTTCCGGAAAGGTGATCAGGGATAGCATCATCCCATCGCAAAGCCGAGGTGATCGATGACCGACTTCAATGAATTGATGAAGCATGCGAAACAGGTCAAGGAAAAGATGGAGCAGGCCAGACAGGAATTGGCCGAAACCGTGGTTGAGGGTCAATCCGGGGCCGGTGCGGTGAAAGTGCGCATGAACGGCCGCTTCGATGCGATCGCGGTGGAAATCGACGAAGCCTTGCAGCGGGAAGACAGGGAAATTCTGGAAGACCTGATTTGCGCGGCGATCAATGACGCGGTTCGCAAGATCGAGCACGAAAACAAACAGGCTATGCAGGGCATGACCGGGTTCGCCGGTCTGCCGGAAGGATTCAAGTTTCCGTTCTAGGTCCACCATGAGTTCGAGCCCACTGATCGAGGAATTGATCGAAGCTTTCCGCTGTCTGCCCGGAGTGGGGCAGAAATCGGCCCAGCGCATGACCTTGCACTTGCTCGAAAGGAATCGGCAGGGTGGCCGGCGTCTGAGCGAGGCGCTTGGCGGCGCTTTGGAACGAGTCGGAAATTGCCGTCAATGCCGCAATCTGACCGAAGAGATAGTCTGCGGAATTTGCGCAAACGCTTCGCGGGAGCGGAAATTGTGCTGCGTGGTCGAATCCCCCGCGGATGTATTGGCGATCGAACAGGCGGGCACTTATCGCGGTCTGTATTTCGTGTTGATGGGTCATCTTTCACCGATCGACGGCATTGGTCCTGAACAACTCGGTATCGGACTGTTGCTGGAGCGGGTCACTGATGGTGGATTCGAGGAAGTGATCCTGGCCTGTAACGCAACGGTGGAAGGCGATGCCACAGCCTGGTACATCGCCGAACAGTTGCGCGATTCCTCGGTCGTGGTGTCGAGAATCGCACATGGCGTTCCCGTCGGCGGAGAGCTCGAATTCACCGATGGCGGCACCCTGACACATGCGTTTACCGGACGCACGGACATGAAGCGCGCGTGATCGGATGAATCACACAAGCGCGATAGACGCGAAATTCGAATACGTCAGCGACCAGGCTCGCTTTGCCGAACTATGCCGGGAATGGAGCAAATTGCCCGCTGTAGGCCTTGATACGGAGTTCGTCCGCACCAGAACGTTTTACGCCAAGGTAGGCTTGCTGCAGTTCGGAGTAGGATCCGGCTGCTATCTTGTCGATCCGCTGACCGTTTCCGACTGGGAGCCCTGCCGGCGCCTGCTGGCGCAAACACAGATCATCATTCACGCCTCCGGCGAGGACCTCGGGCTGCTGCACCGTTTGCTCGGCGTCCTGCCGACCGATCTGTTCGATACGCAACTGGCGGCGGCCTTTCTCGGCGCCGGATTCAGTCTCAGCTACCGGGATCTCGTGAAAAGATACTGTGACGTGGAGTTGCACAAATCCGAGACTCGTTCGAACTGGCGGCAGCGGCCGCTGAGTTCTTCGCAAATGCAATACGCGGCGGATGACGTCCGGTACTTGCCGAAGTTGCGGGACAAGTTCGAATCGGACTTGCGAGCCAAGAACGCCGATGCCTGGTTTGTCGAAGATTGTCGCCGTCTGCTTGCCGGAGCGGAACGCGATGAGAATCCTGAGTCGTGGTTTTTCAGCTACTTGCAGTTAAATGATAACAATTCGCTGAATGATCGCAGTCTGCATCTGTTACAGCAATTATGTTATTGGCGCGAACGCGAAATCAGGTCAAGGGACCTGCCGCGCAACTGGCTGGTCGAGGACAGGGATCTCGTGGCCCTCGCCGCGCATCTGGGGGAATGCGCAGTCGTCTCTTCGAACGCGATCCGCAGCGCCCCCGGGCTGAATCCGAATTTTGCCGACAAGTTCGCGGACAAACTTGCCGACTTCCTGCAGCAGGCGCCATCCTTGCCGGCTCCGCCGCAGCGGAGCCTGAAGTTCGCTCCGCTCGATCATACCCAGCGGGGCCTGCTGAAAAAATGCCGAGAACTGGTCGTCGCGGAGGCCGGCCGCATTGCGGTCAGCCCTGAATTGCTGGGCAGAAAAAAACAGTTGCAGAGAATCGTGCATTCCTGGTCATTGACCGGAAACATCGATTGGCCGCCCGAAATGCAAGGCTGGCGGCAGGAAGTTCTGGCCCCCGTGTTTGCAAGGCTGATACCCGGCGCCGGCGTAAAAGCGGCGGGCTGACATGGTATGATGAATACTATCGGCAAGGGGCCGTCAGCAAAGCGAAGACGCCGGTATGGCCGGTGAAACGAATTACCTTGTAATCTGGTTTATTTACCTGGCTTCCAGCACCGTCTTTTACCTGGTGTTCTGGAGATTCACCTCTCTTCTGGGGCGCTTGCCTTCCTGGTTCACGCGTACTTTCATGGCGGCATTGATTCTCACGCCCGTTTTCCCCCGCAGCGAAGAAGAAACCGCGGTGCCCGCCCTGATGGTGATCGCTCTCGATACGATCGGTTCTGGTCCCGCGGCGGCAGCGAGGGGACTTGCCGCGCTTGCGACAGGCATGGTTCTGGCCGCTCTGGCATCCTTGATGCTGTTTCTGGGCTTGTCCATCGCCAGGCGCAGAATGAACAGGCTTTCAGGGAAACTCGAACAATGACACTGATTCAAAACGAGGATCTGATCCAGAGCGTGGCGGACGCGCTGCAATACATTTCCTACTATCACCCGCCCGATTTTATTGCCGCCCTGCATGAAGCCTGGAAACGCGAAAAGTCTCCTGCGGCCCGGGACGCACTGGCCCAGATTCTGGTGAACTCGCGGCTATGCGCTGAAGGCAAGCGGCCGATTTGCCAGGACACGGGCATCGTCACGGTTTTCCTCGATATCGGCATGGAAGTGCGCTGGGAAGGCGGCATGTCCGTCGCGGACATGGTCAACGAAGGCGTACGCCGCGCCTACCTGTTGCCGGATAATGTCCTGCGGGCGTCGATCCTGGACGACCCGATCGGCGCCAGAAAGAATACGGGAGACAACACCCCGGCGGTGATACACATGCGACTGGTTGCCGGTTCCACGATACATGTGCGGCTGGCGGCGAAAGGCGGCGGATCCGAAAACAAGGCGCGCATGGCCATGCTCAATCCCAGCGACAGTCTGGCGGACTGGGTGGTGGACACCCTGCCGGGAATGGGCGCCGGCTGGTGCCCGCCGGGTATGCTCGGAATCGGCGTAGGCGGAACCGCGGAGCAGGCGACGCTGCTGGCCAAGGAGGCATTGATGGATTCGATCGATATCCACGAATTGCGCGAGCGCGGGCCGCAGAACCGCAAGGAGGAACTGCGCCTGGAGATCGTCGAGCGAGCCAACCGCCTCGGCATCGGCGCTCAAGGACTCGGCGGCCTGACCACCGTGCTGGACGCCAAGATTCTAGACTATCCCACCCATGCCGCCTCGTTGCCCGTCGCCATGATTCCCAATTGCGCGGCGACCCGCCACGCGCACTTTACCCTGGACGGGAGCGGCGTGGCGGAATTGAAGCCTCCGGCGCTGGATCGATGGCCGGTGCTGGATTGGGACGCAACCGCCGGATCGCGCAAGGTCAATCTCGCTACTATCGACAGCGAGGAAATCGCGAACTGGCGCCCGGGCGAAACCCTGCTGCTTTCCGGCAAGCTGCTGACGGGGCGAGATGCGGCTCACAAGCGATTGCTCGCCATGCTGGAAGCCGGCGAGTCCCTTCCGGAAGGCGTGGATCTGGAGAATCGGTTCATTTATTACGTGGGTCCGGTCGACCCCGTTCGTAGCGAAGTCATCGGTCCCGCCGGCCCGACGACGGCGTCGCGCATGGACAAGTTCACCGACAAGCTGCTGGCGCATACCGGAATTCTCGGCATGATCGGCAAGGCGGAGCGCGGCCCGGTGGGAATCGATGCGATTCAAAAGCACAAGGCGGTCTACCTGATCGCGGTCGGCGGCGCAGCGTATCTGGTCTCAAAGGCCATTCGCGCGGCGCGCGTAATCGCATTCGAGGACCTCGGCATGGAAGCGATTCATGAATTCGAAGTGGAAGACATGCCGGTGACCGTCGCGGTCGACGTAAACGGCGAATCGATTCACGAATCGGGCCCGGCGCTTTGGCGTCGTCACATGGCCGAACAGCACCCTATCGAAGTCACTTGACGCCGATCCTGACGTATTCGACATTGTCCGCCGGTTATCGTGTGGGCATAATGGAAGAAATTTACCGCCGATCCGTCCAGGAGGCACCATGAAACAACCGATTCGAACAATTGCGCTGACGGCGGCCGCGATCCTGACTTCCGGCGCTATTGCCCAAGACGATCCTTTTGCCGATGTCACGATCCAGACCGTGCCGGTCGCCGGCAACATTTCCATGCTGGTTGGGCAAGGCGGCAATATCGGCGTATCCGCCGGCGAGGACGGCGTGCTGATCATCGATGACCAGTTCGCACCGCTGGCGGACCGGATCAGGACGGCGCTGGAGGCGCTCGGTTCAGATACACCGAAGTTCGTGCTGAATACGCATTTCCATGGCGATCATGTGGGCGGAAACGTGGAGTTCGGCGCCGGCGGCGTGATCGTGGCCCATGAAAATGTGCGCTTGCGCATGATTGACGGCGAATCCCCGCCGGTCGCGCTTCCCGTGGTTACTTTCAACGACAACGTTACGATCCATTTCAACGGCGAGAACATCACCCTGATTCACATGCCCGTCGGCCATACCGACACCGACAGCGTCGTACTGTTCGAAGACGCGAATGTCATTCACATGGGCGATCATTTCTTCAATGGCGGCTTTCCCTTTGTCGACATCGCGAGCGGCGGCAGCGTGCAGGGTTATCTGTCAAATCTGGAGAAGGTCCTGTCCTGGATCGACGACGATACACAAGTGATTCCCGGTCACGGACCACTCGCGAACAAGGCGGATCTGTTTGATTTCTATAACATGATCCGGGATACCTCGACCGCGATCCGGGTCTCGCGCTCCCTGCAGATGACCGCCGAGGATATCGTCGCCGAAGGACTCGGGCCGGAATACGAATCATGGGGCCAGGGGTTCATCAACGAACAGCGCTGGATCGAGACGGTGGTGCAGAGTTATCTGCGTTGATACAGGCAGCGGACTACGAGCGCGAGATTGAGAGCCTGCACAAGGCTTTGGGGATTGGCGCCGATTACCGGGCGAATTGTCTGCTGCCCCTGCAGATCGTGCCCGAACTGCTGGTGCCGACCGAGGCCGATTGTTTCGGCCGACCGCAGCAACTCGCGGAGGCGGCATTTCAGGCCTGGACGGCGATGAAACAGGCCGCGGCCCGGCAGGGGGTCGAGATGTTTCTCGTCTCGGCGTACCGCAGCCCGCAATACCAGCATGATCTGATAGCGAAAAAACTGGCGCGCGGCCAGTCGATCGAAAAAATACTTGCCGTCAATGCCGCGCCCGGCTACAGCGAACATCACACGGGCCGGGCGCTCGACATCGGCGCGCCGGATTGCGAAGTTCTTACCGAAGAGTTCGAAAATACCGCCGCGTTTCAGTGGTTGGCCGTCAATGCCGGGCGATTCGGTTTCAGCATGAGCTATCCGCGCGGCAACGAGTTCGGCATCGCTTACGAGCCCTGGCATTGGTGCTTCCGGGAAGCTGACCCCTGACGCTTGCACTTTTATGACAACAGGGTTTATCCTGAAAGCCTGTCGAAGAAGGAACCGGGATGCACGTAAGTTTTCTTCCCGCCGCAACAAGAATCACTGGACTCGATGGCTGGGTCAATCCCCGCCGGGCAGGACAATCCCGCAACTTCAATTTTCTCACCCACGAAGACCATCGGGGCCGGCTTTGCCGTGCCTGGCGGACTTTTCTACACGAACCAATTTGCAACGAACTCAGGAGAGCGCAATTCATGAACAATGAATTCCAGGTATTTTTTCACAATATCGAACAAACCGAAGCCTTGCAGGACGCCGTTCGCAAGCGGATTGCCAAACTGGAGCGATTTTGCGAGCGGATCATCAGCGGGCGTGTGGTGCTCGATTCACCGCACAATCACAGGCACAAGGGCAAGGTATATTCGGTGGGTCTGGAAATTCATACGCCACAGAAGGAAGTAAGAGTGAACCAGGAACAACATGACAATCATGCGCACGAGGATCTCTATGTCGCGATAAGGGATGCGTTCAACGCCGCGGAACGACAGTTGAAATCCGTGGACAAGAGCCACCGTGCGAACAGTCTTCATTACTGAAACATGCCGTGAGGCAAGACGAATCGAAATATGGACAATCAGCAGCAACTCGAAATCGAGGCAGCCACCTTCAGGCGGCTGGTGGATCATTTGCGCGGGCAGCAGGACTTGCAGAACATCGAACTGATGACTCTGGCCGGCTTCTGCCGTAATTGCCTGTCGAAATGGTACAAGGCGGAAGCCGAGGCGCGCGGCCATGAGGTGGAGTACGAAGACGCCCGCGAAATGATTTACGGCATGCCTTACGGGAAGTGGAAGGAGCGCCACCAGACCGCGGCCACTCCGGAACAGATGCGCGCCTTCGAAGAGCATCAAAGCCAGAGTTAGGAGGGTGGCGAGAGGCGAACGCCGACGCCAAGCAGCCGTACCGGCTTTCCACCGCGCTGGAAGCCCGTCTCGCACAATTTTCGGAACGTATCCATGTCCAGCGAGTCGGATATTGTTTCCACCGTGGTCTGGCTGAAATCCATGAATTTGATCTTTACCACCTGCTTGCCGATTTGCGGGGATTCGGACATCCGTTCCAGCCGGCGCTCCAGTTGCTCGACCAGCCCCGGCAATTCCACCAGACAGGCCGCCAGATCGGGCAAGTCCCTGGGATAAGTCGTTTCCACGCTAACCGATTTGCGGATGCGGCTCACTTCCACCTTCCGATTGTCGATGCCGCGGCATTGATCGAAGAGTCTCTCGCCGAATTTGCCGAAGCGTTCGCCTAATTCCTTAACCGAAAGCCTTTGCAGTTCGCCGCAAGTCCTTATGCCGAGCCGGCGCAGCCTGGCGGAAGTAACCTTGCCGACGCCATGCAGGAGGGAAACCGGCAATTGCTCCATAAAGCCGGAAACCCGATCCGCTTCGACGACGAATTGACCATCCGGCTTGTTCCAGTCGCTGGCGATCTTGGCGAGCAATTTATTGGGTGCGATGCCGGCCGAGATGGTAATCCCGATGTCCTCCCGCACCGCCGCGCGCATCGTTTCGGCGATGCGGACGGCGTCACCGTTGAATTCTGTGCAGCCGGAAACGTCGAGATAGGCCTCGTCCAGCGACAGCGGTTCGATGATTTCGGTATAGCGCCGGAAAATCATGTGCACTTGCCGCGAGACCCGGCGGTACTTTTCCATATCCGGACGAATGATGATCAGATTGCCGCAACGGCGTCTGGCGGTTGCGGAAGGCATAGCCGAGTGAATGCCGAATTTACGCGCTACATAGTTGCAAGTCGCCACTACGCCGCGTTGTTCCGGTAGTCCGCCCACGGCCAGAGGCTTGCCCGCAAGCGCAGGATTGTCGCGTTCCTCGATCGATGCGTAAAAACTGTCGCAGTCGCAGTGAATGATGTGAGGCGCCGTGGTCATGGCAACCGGCGGCAAGCTCTCAGGCGTGACTGCGCTCAAATTGCCGCATGAAATCGGCGAGCGCCCGGCAGCCTTCGACCGGCATTGCGTTATAGATCGACGCGCGGGCGCCGCCGACGCTCCGATGTCCTTTCAATGCGTATAAACCATTGGCTTCCGCTTCGCGCAGGAATGCTTCGAGCAGATTGTTTTCGGCCAGATTGAACGTAACGTTCATATGCGAACGGTCAGGCGCATTAGCGGTACCGAGATAGAAATCGCTGCCGTCGACCACATCGTACAGAATCGCGGCCTTTTCCGCATTGCGCCGCTCGATGACTTTGACGCCACCTTCGTCGCGCAGCCATTCCAGCACCAGCTTCATCATGTAGACGGCGAAAGTGTTGATTGTATTTGCCAATGATTGTTTGTCGGCGCAAGTTCGGTAGTTGAGCAGGCCGGGCGTTTCCGGCAGAGCGTATCCGAGCAGGTCTTCACGGACGATTACCAGGGCCAGGCCGGAAGGTCCAAGGTTCTTCTGCAGCGAAGCGAAAATCACGCCGAATTTGCCGATGTTCAGTTCCCGGGACAGCAATTCCGAGGTCATGTCGGCGACCAGGGGGATTTCGCCGGTGTCAGGAAACGCATGCCAGCGTGTGCCGTAGATCGTATTGTTGCTGGTGATGTGTACGTAGGAGGATTCCGTGTCCACCGTTCGCGCGTCAAACTCGGGAATGTGGTCGAAGTTGCTTTCCGCACTGTTGCACGACGTATCGATCTCGCCATATCGCATCGCTTCCTTCGCTGCGAGATTGGCGAAATTGCCCGAGACCGCGTAAACGGCCTTTCGCGCCGGATTGCGGGCGATCAGGTTCATCGGAATCGCAGAGAACTGCATTTGCGCACCTCCATGCACGTGCAGAATCCGATAGTTGTCCGGTATTGCGGCCAACTCGCGGAGCAGGGCGTCGGCTGCCTCGATGATATCCATGAATTCGCGCGAGCGATGGCTGATTTCGATCACCGAGGCGCCGATGCCCCGATAGTCGAGAAATTCGTCTTGCGCGCGTTGCATCACCGGTTCGGGCAACATCGCTGGACCGGCGCCGAAATTGAATACGCGGTTTGTCATTGTTCTGGCGTTCCTAGATGGCGGTAACCTTGATAACGTGCTCAATGTTGCGCATGGCGTCCAGTGCCGAATCGGGAGCCGGATGTTCCAGGTCGATCAGATTGTAGGCGACATCGCCCCGGCTCTTGTTGAGCATATCGATCACGTTGATTTCCTGGTCGGCGAGAATGGAAGTGATCTGCCCCAGCATCCGGGGCACGTTCAGATTGGCGACGGCGAGCCTTGACCCGGGCGCCGAGTTCGGCACTCGGTCGAGATACAGATCGGGAAAATTCACCGAGTTCCGGATATTGCCGTTTTCCAGAAAGTCACGTATCTGGTTGACCGCCATGACCGCGCAATTCTCCTCCGCCTCCCTGGTGCTGGCGCCGATATGCGGCATGAAAATCACATCGTTCCTGCCGAGCATGTCAGGGCGCGGAAAATCGCTGACATATCTTGCCAGGCGACCGGAATCGAGCGCCTGCCGCAACGCGGCCCCGTCGACGATCTCCTCGCGGGCGAAATTGAGCAGGCAGGCGCTGGGCTTCATTGCCGAGAACAATTCGCCGTTCATCAGCCCCCGGGTCGTATCGAGCACCGGCAGGTGCAGGGAAACAAAATCCGAACTGGCCGTCAGTGCCTGCAGACTCTCCATTCGCGCTACCTGGCTCGGCAGTCGCCAGGCCGCGTCGACCGAAAGCGCCGGGTCGTAACCAAGCACTTTCATGTTCAACCTGATACCCATTTCGGCGACGCGGGAACCGATGGCGCCTAGACCGATCACACCCAGGGTCTTGCCGGCAATTTCGGCGCCCTTGAATTGTTTCTTGTTTTTCTCGATCAGGCGGGAATACTCGGCGTGATCGTCCAAGCCTGCGTTTTCTTCGGCAAATCGGATACCCTGCAGTATCCCCCGGGAAGCGAGCAGAAGTCCGCAAAGCACGAGTTCCTTGACTGCGTTGGCATTGGCTCCCGGCGTGTTGAATACGACTACTCCCGCACCGGTGCAGACGTTAACGGGAACATTGTTGGTGCCGGCGCCAGCGCGCGCCACGGCGCGCAAATTTTCGCCGACAGCAGCCGGATTCAGCTTGTGACTGCGCAACAGGATCGCGTCGGGGTCGGATACCGAACCGCCGACCTCGTAGGCGTCATTCGGAAAAATCTCCAGTCCCTTGTCCGCGATCGAGTTGAAAACCTGAATCCTGTACATTTCCTGTCCTTGCTGGTGTGAATTTTGGTGGAAAAGGCGTGCGCCGCGCGGGGCGCGATTATGTCGCGGATCGCTCCGAAACGCCACCCCGCACGCGCAGGACTTGTAGGGGCGAGGCATGCCTCGCCCGCGAATGGCCCCAACACCGCGCCGGATGGCAGAAAGCGAAGCGCAGTCGAGTTTGACATAATGCACTGACGACCCCATTTATCGTTACGGCAACAGGAAATTGTCATGCAGGACAGCATCGCCGGAGTACCCCAGCGAATCTCCGAAAGCCAGGTGCCGCTCTGGCGTATTCTCGGGCGCAATCCCGGCCCGATGACCGGCCCCGGCACTAACAGCTACCTGATTGGAGAATCCAGGCTTTGCCTGATCGATCCCGGCCCGCGCGACAGCGCCCAGTTGCAGAGTTTTCTTGCGGCCATCGGCGATCGCAGGCTGGAATATATTCTGGCCACGCATACGCATGGCGATCATTCGCCCGGCGCCGCGGAATTGCAGCGCGCCACCGGCGCCGAACTCGTGGGGCTTCCGGCGCCCGAACACGGGCATCACGATGCGAGTTTCCAGCCCGAACGCCAATGGCGCCACGATGATGTGCTGGATTGCGGCGAATACACGATCCGCATGTTGCATACGCCGGGGCACGTATCGAATCATTTCTGTTATCTGCTGTGCGAAGAAGAGATCCTGTTTACGGGCGATCACGTATTGCAGGGCACGACTTCGGTAATTCTTCCGCCGGACGGCAACATGAGCGACTACCTGGGCAGTCTTGCCGAATTACTGGAACTTCCCCTGCGCTATCTCGCGCCCGGGCATGGCGATCTGATCCATGATCCACAAGGGGAAATCAGCAAACTCGTGCAACATCGCATGCGCCGGGAGAACAAGGTCGAACGGGGCCTGGCCGGCATCGGAACTTGTACGCTCGAAGAACTCGTGGTCGTCGTCTACGACGACGTCGACAAGTCCATGCATCGATGGGCTTGCCGGACCATGCTCGCGCATCTGGAAAAACTCGAGCGGGAGGGGCGCGCGCGCCATGAAGGAGACCGATGGAGCCTGCTCTGAACGAATCGAGCGAAGCGGCCGAAGAGAAAATCCCGGTCGGCATCAGCAGTTGCCTGTTGGGCGATCAGGTGCGCTATGACGGCGGTCACAAACGTCATTCCTGGATTACCGGCACCCTTGACAAATATTTCGAATTTCACCCTTTTTGCCCTGAAGTTGACATCGGCCTGGGCATTCCGCGCAAACCCATCCGGCTGGTGCGCGCGGAAAACGGTGAAATTCGTTGTGTGCAAATCGACGATCCCGCGATCGATCACACCCGGGCCCTGCGAGACTGCCTCTACGATCGCCGGGAGTGGGCCAGACGATTGTGCGGCTACATCCTGAAAAAGGATTCACCTAGTTGCGGCATGGAGCGGGTTCGGGTATGGCGCGGCGAAATGCCGGCGCGCGAGGGCAGCGGCATCTTTGCCGACGCCTTGATGCGGGAGTTTCCCTGGCTGCCGGTCGAAGAGGAAGGCCGTCTGGGCGATGCGGTCCTGCGTGAAAACTTCATCCAGCGCGTTTTCGTATTACGGCGCTGGTTCGCCCTGCTCGAATCCGGTGTGAGTGTGTCTGCGCTAACGCAATTTCATGCCCGCCACAAACTGATCCTCATGAGCCACGATCCGATGCAATATCCGGCTCTCGGCCGGTTGCTCGCGGACGCAGGCAAGCAGGATCTCGAAGAGTTGTCCGAACAATACCTGCTGCGCCTCATGGCGGTGCTGAAGCATCCCGCTACCCGCGGCAGGCACGTAAACGTGCTTCAGCACATCACGGGTTATTTGAAGAAGAGCCTGGCGGCGGACGACAGGCAGGAACTGGCGCGGACCATCGAGGACTATCGGCGGGGCCTGACGCCGCTGATCGTGCCTATTACCTTGCTGAACCATTTTTTCCGCAAACACCCCCATCCCTACATAGCGGAATCCTGGTACATGAAGCCCTATCCTGCGGAACTGATCCTGCGCAATCAGTTATAGCTGGAGGCGGTTTGCCCTTCCAGCGCGGGAGCGATCTTGAAGTTCAGAAAACCATAGATAACGGCGATCACCGGACAGATCATGTTGAAGAAGCAGAACGGAAAATAGGCGAGCGTGGCAACGCCGAGTGTACCGCTCATGTAGGCGCCGCAGGTATTCCAGGGCACCAGCGGCGAGGTGATCGTGCCTGAATCCTCCAGCGTGCGGGAGAGGTTCTTTACGTCGAGATCGCGGCTCTGGTATTCGAGCTTGTACATGCGCCCCGGCAGCACGATGGCGATGTACTGGTCCGAGGTGATGATATTGGCGCCGATGCAGGTCACGATGGTAGTGGCGATCAGGCTGCCGGTGTTATGCACGAAAGACAGGGCGTAATCCACCAGCCGCTGCAGCAGTCCGACGCGTTCCATCGAAGCGCCGAAAATCATGGCGCAGAGAATGAGCCAGATGGTATTCAGCATGGAAGCCATGCCACCGCGGGACATAAGGTCGTCGAGCGTTTCATTGCCGCTTTGCAGCACGAAGCCGTCGAAGAAGGTCGTCCAAACTCCCTGGACGAGGGCCAGAAACAGGTTCGGAGCATCACCCGGAAGATTGAGTATCGCCTGGCGCTGGAACAGCAAGGCCAGCACGACGCCAAGCATGCCGCCGGTCAGAATGGTGGGAACCGGCGGCAACTTGCGGTTGGCCATCCATAGCAGCACGAGAACGGGCAACAGCATCACCGGCGAAATCAGGAAATTTTCGGTCAGCAGATTCATGGTGATGGCGAGATCGTCGGCGCTCGCGCCACTTTCAATATTGAGACCGATGATGGCGTAGATCAGCAGGGCGATGAGAATGCTCGGCACCGCAGTCCAGGTCATATGGCCGATATGGCTGAACAGGTCGGTTCCGGCCACCGCGGGCGCAAGATTCGTCGTTTCCGACAAGGGTGACATCTTGTCGCCGAAATAGGCGCCGGAAATGATTGCGCCGGCGGTGATCGCGGTCGACAGACCAAGCCCGGCGGCAGCGCCGATCAGCGCGATACCCACGGTGCCGGCCACGGTCCAGGAACTGCCGATGCTCAGGGCGATCAGGGCGCAAATTACGCAAGATGCGAAATAGAAGATCGACGGATCCAGAATCAGCAGGCTGTAATAGATCATGGTGGGAACGGTGCCGCCCATGATCCAGCTACCGATCAGCAGTCCCACGCAAAGCAGAATCAGGATGGGCTTCAGCGAGATGGAAATGCCGGAAATGATCGCGTTCTCGACAGCTTGCCAGCCAATGCCGTTGCGCCAGCCGACGGCCGCGGAAACGGCCGCTCCGAACAACAGGGCAATCTGGTTTGGCCCGGAACTGGCATCTTCGCCATACAGGAACACGGAGAACGACAAAAGCGCTATCAGCGCCAGCACCGGAAGCAAGGCCTGCGGGATCGAGGGTTTTGCTTCGTGGCGGCCGCTTGCGCCCGGATTTCCGGAATCCTTCATGATGTCTCCCATTTTTCGAGCGACAAGCATACTGGCACAGCCGCCGGAATGTCCATTAGGCTGTTGGTGCCTCAGTCTTGTGGCTTCGCACGGTACGGGGCGCGTTCGCGGGCGAGGCATGCCTCGCCCCTACATGGGGGCGGGGTGGGGGAATTTGGCCGCGTCCGGATGATTTCCGATTCGCCTGTAGGGGCGACGCATGCGTCGCCCGCGGGTTTCGCACGGTTTGGGGCGCGTTCGCGGGCGAGGCATGCCTCGCCCCTACGTGGGGCGGGGATGTGGGAATTTGGCCGCGTCCGGATGATTTACGATTCGCCTGTAGGGGCGACGCATGCGTCGCCCGCGGGTTTCGCACGGTTTGGGGCGCGTTCGCGGGCGAGGCATGCCTCGCCCCTACGTGGGGCGGGGATGTGGGAATTTGGCCGCGTCCGGGTGATTTCCGTTTCGCCTGTAGGGGCGGCGCATGCGTCGCCCGCGGGTTTCGCACGGTATGGGGCGCGTTCGCGGGCGAGGCATGCCTCGCCCCTACGTGGGGGCGGGGTGGGAGAATTTGGCCGCGTCCGGGTGATTTCCGTTTCGCCTGTAGGGGCGGCGCATGCGTCGCCCGTCAGTTGCACGATTTCGGGGCCGTTCACGGGCGAGGCATGCCTCGCCCCTACGTGGGGCGGGGATGTGGGAATTTGGCCGCGTCCGGGTGATTTCCGTTTCGCCTGTAGGGGCGACGCATGCGTCGCCCGTCAGTTGCACGATTTCGGGGCCGTTCGCGGGCGAGGCATGCCACGCCCCTACGTGGGGCGGGGATGGGGAATTTGGCCGCGTCCGGGTGATTTCCGTTTCGCTTGTAGGGGCGACGCATGCGTCGCCCGCGGGTTTCGCACGGTATGGGGCGCGTCCGTGGGCGAGGCATGCCTCGCCCCTACGTGGAGGCGGGGTGGGGCGGGGATGGGGCAGATTGGCGCCTCTGCGTTATAATCTCGCGCCTGTTTGTGGGGAATGGCGGGCATTTTCGGGATTCGGATGAGCGATATCGGGCTTTACATGCAGGAAATTGGGCGACGGGCCAGGAGTGCCGCGGTGGATGCCGCGCGAGCCGGGACTGCCGCGAAAAATCAGGCCCTGCTGACTACGGTCGAGGCCTTGGACGCAAACCGCGAAGATTTGATGCAGGCCAACGCCGAGGATTTGCGCCTGGGCAGTGAGAAAGGGCTGGACGCGCCGTTGATGGATCGGCTGGAACTTACGCCGAAGCGGATTGACGGCATGATCGAAGGACTGCGGCAAGTGGCCGCGCTGGACGATCCCGTTGGTGAGGTGAGTGGACTCAAGTTTCGGCCTACGGGAATTCAGGTCGGCCGAATGCGCGTACCACTGGGCGTTATCGGCATTATTTACGAGTCACGACCGAACGTTACCTGCGAAGCCGCCAGTCTGTGCCTGAAAGCGGGTAATGCCGCCATTCTGCGCGGCGGGTCCGAGGCCTTGCATTCCAATCAGGCGATCGCGACCTGTATTGGCATGGGATTGGCGGAGGCCGGACTCGATCCTCATGTCATCCAGGTGCTCGACCGTCCCGACCGGGAAGCGGTGGGGCGCCTCATTACCATGCCGGAATATGTCGATGTCATCGTGCCTCGTGGAGGGAAGGGTCTGATCGAGCGCATCAGCCGGGAATCCCGCGTGCCTGTTATCAAGCATCTGGACGGCAATTGTCACCTGTATGTCGATGACCGGGCGGACCTGGATAAATCCATAACGGTCGCGGTCAATGCGAAGACCCAGCGATACGGCACCTGTTGCACGCTCGAATCCTTGCTCGTGGCGCGTCCGGTGGCAGGGGAATTCCTGCCGGAGCTGGCGCGAATTCTTGGCGAGTCGGATGTGGAGTTGCGCGGCTGCTACGAGACCCGTGACATTGTTTCCGAAGCCGTGCCCGCCACCGAAGAAGATTGGCAGGCCGAGTATCTCGCGCCGATTCTCTCGATCCGGATTGTGGGCGGTCTCGATGAGGCTATCACCCACATCAATCGATACGGTTCGCAGCACACCGATTCGATCATGACTGAAGATCACGGCCGGGCGCAGCGATTTCTCAGGGAAGTCGATTCGAGTTCGGTCATGGTTAATGCCTCGACCCGATTCGCGGATGGCTTCGAATATGGGCTCGGGGCGGAAATCGGCATATCCACCGACAAGTTGCACGCCCGAGGTCCGGTCGGACTGGAAGGGCTCACCTCGCAGAAGTTCGTCGTGCTCGGGGATGGTCATATCCGTCAATGAGTGAGCGCGTCGGAGTCTTTGGCGGCATGTTCGACCCGGTGCATGACGGGCATATGGCGGTAGCCCGCCATGCGCTGGATCTGCTGGATCTCGACCGCTTGCTGCTGGTTCCGTGCAATCTGCCCAATCATCGAGAAGAGTCGCATTGCAACGCCGGAAGCCGGCTGGACATGTTGCGACTTGCGGTCGCCGGCGAGCCCCGCCTGGAAGTCGATTCCATCGAAATCGACCAGGGCGGCGTGTCATACACGGCGCGCACGCTGGAAAGGCTTCGCGAGCGCCTTCCGCATGCCGCAATCGTCCTTGTGCTTGGAATGGACGCTTTTCTGGGATTGCCCGGCTGGCGCGATCCGGCGCGTTTGTTTGAACTCACCCATATACTGGTAATCGCCAGAGGAAAGCTGCCGATGGATTACGATATGGCAGGCAGATTCGGCGGCGCCATGGCCGCCGGACCGAAACAACTGTTCGAACGCGGCCGGGGTGGCGTAATACTGACGAAAGAACCACGCTTCGACGTATCGTCCTCGACCGCGCGTGAACTGCTCGCCCAGGGGCTGGACGCGCCTCTGCCGGCGGCAGTGTTAACGTATGTGAGGGAAAATGGACTCTATGGCGCGGGAATGTCATGACGGCGCATAGTTTTGGCGGTAAACAACTGGCGCGTCGTGTCGAAAGCATATTGAAAGACATGAAAGGCCAGTCGATCAGTTGCATCAATGTGCAGAAACTGACGACGGTCACCGACTACATGGTCATAGCGACGGGAACGTCCCGGATTCACGCCAAGGCTCTCGCCGATGAAGTCGTCGAGAAAATGAAGGATCAGGGCCACAATGTGGTGGGTGTGGAAGGACTTCCCGCCGCGGAATGGGTGCTGGTGGACCTGGGATCCGTAGTGGTGCATATCATGTTGGCCCAGATCCGCGCCATGTACGACCTCGAAGAGTTATGGAGCCTGAAACCGGCAAGCAGCGCCTGAGAGATTCTGCGACTACGCTTTGCTCCGCGCAGAATCTCTTTGGGAATCGCACGATTTGCTGAAGAATTGCGGCACTTATGTACAATGACGAGAGTCACCGAAAAAATACCGTGCAATAACTGCGATGCGCCGGGAGGCGGCGAATGACAGGCAGATGGCAGTTTCGGGATCACGAGGCCGAACGCCGGCTGTTCAACCGGCGCGTCATGCTGGCGTCCTCGATTATCTTTCTGCTGCTCGCCACGCTGGTCGCAAAGCTGGTGAACCTGCAGGTGGTCCAGTACGAGTATTTTTCGGCGCGCTCGGATGGCAATCGCCTGCATGTGCAATATGTTCCGCCGAATAGAGGGTTGATCTACGATCGCTCGGGAACTTTGCTGGCGGACAACCTGCCCGTATACAACCTGACTATCGTTCCCGAGGAAGTGATCGACCTGGACGCTACCCTGGAATACCTCTCGGGCCTGGTCGACCTCAGCGCGGGTGACATCGAAACTTTCGAGGAGCAATTGCGCCGCAGCCGGGTGCCTTATTCATCGGTGCCGTTGCGCTATGTGCTTACCGAGGAGGAGAAGTACCGTGTGGCTGTGAATAACCACCGGATGCCCGGCGTCAGCATGGAGCCGCAACTCATGCGGCACTATCCCTTCGATTCCCTGACCGCGCATTCCGTAGGTTATGTGTCGCATATCAATCAGCAGGAACTCGATGCCCTCGATGAGACCGAATTCGAAAATTACGGCGGCACCACGCACATCGGCAAGACCGGAGTGGAACGTACCTACGAGCATCTGCTGCACGGCCAAGTCGGCTATGAAACCGTGGAGAAAAACAATCGGGGCAGGGTAATGCGCGTGCTGGAAAGTACCGAGGCGCTCGCTGGTAACGACATCAGCCTGCATCTCGATCATCGCCTGCAAATGGTCGCCGAAGAAGCGCTTGGAGATTATCGTGGCGCCGTGGTAGCGATCGAGCCCGAAACCGGCGGTATCCTGGCGATGGTCAGCAAGCCCGGTTTCGACCCGAACCTGTTTGTTACCGGCATCAGCCGCAAGGACTACGGCGCCCTGGTGACCGATGAGGTCAATACACCGCTGTTCGACCGCAGCACCAATCCTTATCCGCCGGGTTCGACCATCAAGCCGTTTCTCGGACTTGCGGGATTGCACCTTGGGCTGGTGGATTACGATTACACGATCGACGATCCGGGTTACTTTCGGTTGCCCGGTGTGTCCTATCGCTGGAACGACTACACCATGCGCACGGTAATCGGCGGCGGCCATGGCGTAACCGACCTGCGCAAGGCGATCTACCAGTCCTGCGACACCTTCTTCTACGATCTGGGCAATCGCCTGGGAATCGACGCCATTTACGATTTCATGTCGCTGTTCGGTTTCGGCGGCAACCTCGCGCTGGATATCGACTATGCGCGCTCAGGCGTACTGCCGTCCCGGGACTGGAAAATGGAAACTCGGGGAGAGCCCTGGTACCCCGGAGATACGATCAATTCCTCGATCGGCCAGGGCTACATGTGGGCGACGCCCCTGCAACTCGCCACGGCGGCATCGCTGATCGCCAACGAAGGCCGTATGGTCCGGCCGCGCATTTTGCAAAGCGTCAACGGCGAACCGTACTTCCTGGAAGAGGAATTTCCCACCGCCGACGTTGTACTCGAAGATCCGGACTATTGGCGCTATATCGGCGATGCGATGACCATGGTCGTGCATCGACCCTATTCGAACGTTTTCAGGGACTACGGCACCGCCTTCGAGGCGATTGCCCGGGCCGATCCGGACATGACGTACAAGATCGCCGGCAAGACCGGCACGGCCCAGGTGGTCGGCATCAGTCAGAACATCCGTTCGAGTGCGGAAATACGAGTCTCCGAACTGAACAGGGATCATGCATTGTTCATAGCGTTCGCTCCCGCGGGCCATCCGCAGATCGAGCCCCGGATTGCCCTGGCAGTATTTGTCGAGAATGGCGAGCATGGCAGCACCGTTGCCGGGCCCGTGGCGAAGAAGATTACCGATGCCTGGCTGCTCGATATCCTGCAACTCGATCTGACCGTCGAGGCCGAACCGGAGACGGTATTTCCACAGGAGCCCGCGCCGCCGACTCCGTCCGAGATCGCCGCTGTCGCCGCGGTCAATGAATAAATGAATAGCCGGGACTACGCACAGGTATCGGCGGCGCCGCAGGCGCGGCCGGCCGCGCGAGGCTTGCGCCTGCTCGCCTCGGTAAAGATCGATTTTTCCCTGCTTGTGCTGGTATTGCTGCTTTGCTGCTTCGGACTCGCGGCCTTGTACAGCGCTTCCGATGGCAATGGCGACCTGATCCGCCGGCAGGCCCTCATCGTGGGATTGGGCGTATTGGCGATGCTGGCAGTCGCCCAATTCGATATGCGCCTGATTCGCCGTGCGGCGATCTATGTCTATCTCGGTGGTCTGGGCCTGCTCGGACTGGTTCTGGTGATCGGAGTGGAGGCCAATGGGGCGCGCAGTTGGCTTGATTTACCGGGTCTGCCCAGTTTTCAGCCGTCGGAATTGATGAAGTTCGTCGTTCCCGGCGTGTTGGCGTGGTACCTCGCCGATCGCCCGCTGCCGCCGCGGCTCTGGCAAGTCATCGTCGCGGGTCTGCTGGCGGCGGTTCCCGCCGCCTTGATCGTCATGCAGAACGATATGGGTACGGCCATGCTGGTGGCCATGGCTGGTATTTTCGTTCTGTTGCTTGCGGGAATGAGTCTGAAACTCGTCGCGTTCGGAGGCTTGCTGGCGTTGCTGGCGTCACCACTCTGGTATGTTTTTGTCGCACTGGAGCATCAGAAGAACCGAATCCTCAGTTTCATTAATCCCTATACCGATCCGGCAGGAGCAGGCTATAACATTATCCAGTCACAGATTGCCATCGGGTCCGGCGGGGTCTACGGCAAGGGATTCGGCGAAGGCGACCAGTCCAGGCTAGATTTCATTCCCGAATCGAATACCGACTTCATATTCGCCGTGATCGCCGAAGAATTCGGCCTCGTGGGCGCTCTTGCGCTAATTACCTTGTATGTGCTGTTGCTGGCTCGCGGACTTCAGGTCGCCATCAATGCCCGCAACATGTTTGCCAGGTTGCTGGCCGGCGGTATCGTGCTGGTCGTATTTTTCAATGTATTCGTCAACGTGGCCATGGTTATCGGGTTGCTGCCGGTAATCGGATTGCCGCTGCCGCTGATCAGCCGCGGCGGCACGGCAATCATCGCTTTCTTCGTCGGCTTCGGCCTGCTTATGTCAATTGATGCACATTCGCGCAAGTCCCAGATGCCCCGAGGCTAAAAAAACCGTGATTCCGGACGCTACCTTGAGAGCGCATCCTGAAAATTTCCGATCATGCCTGCTCTGATAGCAAGATTTGCCGTTACGTTGTTGCTGGGCGCTCTGGCGGCCGGTTGCGGATCGTCGAATTCCAGCGGCGGAAGCCGTTATTCGATCTCGCAGGACCGGGCGCCGGCGCGACGCATCGACCCGGATTCGATCGAGGAAATCGTTCCCGGGCCGGTGATCCGAACCGGCGCCGGCAACCGCAGTCCTTACACAGTGCTCGGTCGGACCTATACCGTGCTGCCAACGGAAGAAGGATATTTCGAGCGCGGTGTAGCATCCTGGTACGGTGAGAAGTTTCACGGTCACAAGACCTCCAATGGCGAGACCTTCGATATGTACAAGGTTTCCGCGGCTCACAAGAGTCTGCCGATTCCCAGTTTTTTGCGGGTAACGAACCTCGACAACAATCGCAGCATCGTGGTCAGAGTCAATGATCGGGGGCCTTTCCATGGCGATCGCATCGTCGACCTGTCTTATGCCGCGGCCGTGAAACTGGATTATGCCGACCGCGGCACCGCCAGGGTACAACTCGAAGCGATAACCGGAGACGAATTGCGTGGCCCGGTAGAATCAGGAGTTCCGGCGCTGCCGGCGGTGGCAACCGATTCCGCTACACCGGAGCCGGGCGCCGCCGGAAATCCGGCGGTCGAACGCATGGCCGCCGCTCTGGCCCGGATCGAGACCGCATCCGCACCGGCGGACGGTGGCCTCTATCTTCAAGTCGGCGCATTTTCTATCTTCGGCGCGGCGGAAGACTTGTCCCGGCGTGTGCGCGCTCACACGACACGCCCGGTTTTTATCCGCAGCGTTGCCTTCAAAGAGCGCGGCGTGCTGCATCGGGTGCGTATCGGCCCTGTAAGCGGCCCCGAGGAAGCCAGGCAATTGACCTTGCTGCTGGTTGCCGCTGATTTGGGAAGTCCTTACACTGTATCGGAGTAGCCGAACGTCAACTACTGCATGTCCCAACCGGAATATTTCTATGCCCTCATCACGCCTCCCGTCAATTGAATTTCTCCGTCCCGGCAAGAGGATTCTCTTGCCGGCGCTGCTGCTGGCCGCCCTGACCCTCGCCGGCGCCGCCGCCGCGCAGCCCATTATTCCGCGGCCACCCGAGATCGCGGCAAGCAGCTATATTCTGATGGACGCGAAAACCGGCCATGTCATATTGGAAAACAACGCCACCGAGGCGCTGCCTCCGGCCAGTCTGACCAAGATCATGACCGCGTATATCGCGATCGAGGAAATCGTCAGTGGCAATCTCGCCATGGATGACGAAGTCCATATCAGTGAAAAAGCCTGGCGCATGGATGGCTCCAAGATGTTCGTGGGCGTCAATACCAATGTAAGCGTGGCGGACCTGCTGCGGGGTATCATCATTCAGTCCGGCAACGACGCCAGCGTCGCCATCGCCGAGCATATCGCCGGCAGCGAGGACGCTTTTGCGGACATGATGAACCAGTATGCCGAAGTGCTCGGGCTGGAACAGTCGTTTTTCATGAATTCCAGCGGTCTCGACAGCGAGGAATACTACAATCGCATGTCGGCGCGCGATCTGGCGCTGATTTCCCGCGCCACCATCAACAACCATTCCGATTACTATCCGATGTACGCCGAAAGGGAGTTCACCTACAACGATATCCGTCAGCCCAACCGCAATACCCTGCTGTTCCGCGACCGCAACGTGGACGGTTTGAAAACCGGCTGGACCGACCGCGCGGGCTATTGTCTCGTGACGTCGGCGGAACGCGAGGACATGCGCCTCATCGCCGTGGTCATGGGCACCGAAAGCGAAAACGCCAGGGCGGTGGAAACCCAAAAAATGCTCACCTACGGCTTTCGATATTACGAAACCTGGAAATTGAACGACGCCGGCCAGGTACTTACCAGCGTGCCGATCTGGTCGGGAGAACGGGATGCTCTCGATCTGGGTCTGACCGAGGAAGTATTCGTCACGATCCAGCGCGGCCGCGGCGAAGAACTTGAAGCCGCCGTCAATGTCGATGAGATTATTTATGCTCCCGTCGAAACCGGCCAGATCATGGGCGCCGTGAATATCACGCTCGATGGCGAATCGGTTTACAGCGGCGAGGTTGCAGCCCTGCGAGGTGTTGCCCGCGGCGGCGTGATGAAGCGGATGACCGACTGGTTCAGTCTTAGATTCAGCAATCTGCTGTCAAATTGATCGTCGTGATTGAAACCGTGCCGGTCGTGCGTGATTTCGGAGTGGTCGACTATGTGCCGGCCTGGAAGCGCATGACGCGCTTCGCCGCCACAGCGGGCCCGGAAACCAGGGAGGAAATCTGGCTGCTCGGTCATGAACCGGTCTTTACCCTCGGCCAGTCCGGAAAAAGGGAGCACCTGCTTGCGCCCGGCGATATTCCGGTGATTCAGACCGATCGGGGAGGGCAGGTAACCTATCACGGACCCGGCCAGTTGGTCGTGTACCCATTGCTCGACTTGCGCCGCCGCGGCATGGGCATCAGGCAACTGGTCGACCTGATCGAGATGGCGTTGATCGAAGCGCTCGGCCGGGCGGGGATAACCGCCGAAACACGTCCAGGCGCCCCGGGAGTATTCGTGGGAGCGGCAAAGATCGCCGCTCTCGGATTGCGGATCAGGAGAGGCTGGAGCTATCACGGTCTCAGCTTGAACGTAGATATGGATCTGAGTCCTTTCAGCTCCATTAATCCCTGCGGCTATCGGGGGCTCGAGGTAACCCAGGTCGCGGACATGATCGAGGTAGAATCAGGATCGATGAATCATATGAAAGAATTGCTGACCGAGGCCATCCACCAGCAACTGGAGCGGTTTCCTTTACGGCGCGGGTATCCTGCGGGAGAGGCCGCGCATGCCTGAGCGAAAACGGAGGAACGTGCTCGTCGAAGGGGAAAAACTACGTGGCGCCGAAAAGCTGCGGAGGATTCCCGTCAAAGTGGTTCCAACCGCGGAGTTGCCTGAAAAGCCTCCCTGGTTGCGTGTAAAGATTCCCGCATCGCCCCGAATTGCCCGGTTGCGCAAGAAGTTGCGCAATCACAAGTTGGCCTCGGTGTGCGAGGAAGCTTCCTGCCCCAATCTGGGTGAATGTTTCAGCAACGGCACGGCCACTTTCATGATCATGGGCGATATCTGCACACGGCGCTGCCCGTTCTGTGACGTCGCTCACGGTAAACCGCGACCGCTCGATGTGAACGAGCCGGTGGAATTGGCCAGAGCGATCCTTGATCTGGAATTGACTTACGTAGTCATCACTTCGGTTGACCGGGATGATCTGAAAGATAGCGGCGCCGGGCATTTCGCGGCGTGTATCCGGGAAACCAGGCGCCTGAATCCCGGCATACAACTGGAAATCCTGGTTCCCGATTTTCGCGGCCGCATGGAAATCGCGCTGGAAACTCTCAGGCTGGAGCCGCCAGACGTCTTCAATCACAACCTCGAATCGATTCCTCGCCTGTATCGCAAGGTCAGACCCGGCGCGGACTATGGCTGGTCGCTGCGCCTGTTGCAAGAATACAAGAGTCTGCAAGCCGTGATTCCGACCAAATCCGGGCTGATGCTGGGTCTTGGAGAAACCCTGGAAGAAGTTCGCGAAGTCATGCGCGACCTGCGCGCCCACGATGTGGACATGCTGACGCTCGGACAATATCTGCAGCCGAGCCGCCATCATCTGCCCGTCGAGCGCTTCGTGCATCCGGAAGAATTCGACGCCTTGCGGGAATACGGCGAATCGCTCGGCTTCCGCCATGTCGCAAGCGGTCCGCTCGTGCGCTCGTCCTACCACGCCGATGAGCAAGCCAGGCTGCTGCGCAGCGCCTGAAACATGACAACGCGGACGTCGATCTTCGCCGCGATTTTGCTCGCATCGGCGGGCGTCTGCGCTTATCTGCTGTTCTCCTACGGCCTCTGGTTCGGCCGCCAAGACCTGATCGTGCGCGCCGTCCTCTTCCTGCTTCCGATTCTGGCAGCGTTATCCGGGGTCTGGGTTTTGTTGCGGGCGCGCATTGTCGCCTTGCTGTTCATCCCCGCGATACTTGGCGGATTCGGCTATTTTCTTTACTGGATGCCGCGATACTCCGATTCCGTGCTCAGCATCGAGATGGTGGAGCAACGGCTGATTACCGACAGTTCTTCCAATGCCCTGGTGGAAATCGGTTTTGCCTACCCCATCTTTACGCCCACGGTGAGATTGCGTAACGGCGAGCTTTTTAGCCGGGAAATCGACGTGTATCTGCGCATGAACGATGCCGAAGCGCGATCGACGCTGTATCGGGCGGTGCGCGATGAGGTTCCGCCGGGAACCCTTAGCGTCGAAGCAACCGTGAGGGGTATGCTCAGCGAAAATGAGCGCTACCTGTTTCTGCCGTTGAGGCTGGCGCCGGGAGATGAAATCACCGGCCGCCTGGTTTTCGTAATCACCGCGCTCGACGAGGGCGTATCGTTCATGGACGAATTGAGCCGGGCGAACCTGGCGCAATTCGAACTGCGCGACGCCGCCGGCGGGGAATTGCTGCTTGAAGTGCCCGTAATGTAGGGGCGAGGCATGCCTCGCCCGCGAACCGCCCCGAAACCATGCAACCCCGCGGGCGAGGCATGCCTCGCCCCTACAAATCCGCACAGACTTTGAGCCGGTCTCATTGCTGTGTAAGAATGCCGCAATCGATTTGCGTCAATCGGACAGGATCAATCACATGACTATACTGGCGAAACCGGCTTATATGGTTTGCGCGGCCGCTTTGCTCGCAATGTTCACCGGATTGGTTTCGGATATGGCCGGGGCTCAGCCGCAACAGGATTTTCGCGGACAGAAGATCGTTCATCTGCTGCAGGAGCCTCGACATCGCACCGTTTTTCGGGATGGCGATATCTATCTGCTCGATGTGCAGTTAAATCCGGGAGATTCTTCCTTTGCTCACATCCATGACGCGCCGCTAATGACTACATCGATCAGTGCGGCCAATGGACCCGGCAATGGCCGTGTCGGCGTGAACATCGATTATGCCGAACGCAATTACACTCACGCGATCTCAAATGCCGGCCCGGGCCTGTTGCGCATCCTGGCGTTGACGACATACCATGCCGGGGTAGAAGGCGACGAGGATGCCCCGGAGGGCATGACGGTCGAGCCGGAAATCGAGAATCGCTGGTTCCGCTCCTTCCGCGTAACCGTTGACCCCGGCGAAGAAACGCCCCTGCAGACACACCACCAGCCGACCTTTGTGATCATGGCCACTCCGGGCAAGGCGCATGTCAGCCGCGAGGACGGCATAACGGCCGAGTTGCGTGCTATCGGCGACTGGACCTGGCGCGAGGAGGGCTCCTCCTTCCTGATTCGCAACACGGGCGCGGTTGCGTTTGATCTGGTCATCAACGAGGTCCGCAGATGACTATTCAAACAGGAAGGCTTGCAGCCGGCGCGATCTGCCTGATTATCGCCGGCCAGGCCGCATCCCAGGAGCAATGGCAGACGCCGCGCACGGAATACGGCGCGCCGGATCTGCAGGGAGTCTGGACTTCAGCCAGCATAACCACGCTGGAGCGGGACCCGGCGCTCGGCGAGAAACTCGTGGTCTCCGAAGAAGAGGCCAGGCAACTGGAAAGCGCCAATCTGCTCAATCAGATTACCGAACTCGACAGCGCTCCGAGCGATCCGGATCGTCCGCCGCCGACTGACGGCGATGCCGACGCGGGGTACAACGCGTTCTGGATCGACCCCGGTACCCGGCTTGCCCGGGTGATGGGCGAATACCGCACCTCCTTCATCGTCGATCCCGCCGACGGCAGAATTCCCTATACCGAAGCGGCCGGCCTCGCGTTCATGGGATACCGGGAGCAGTCCGGATACGACGGACCGGAACAGCGCCCATTGGGCGAACGCTGCCTGGTCGGATTCGGCTCCACCGGAGGGCCGCCTATGCTGCCGGTGCTGTACAACAACAACTACCGGATCGTGCAGAACGAGGACTATGTCATGATCCTTGTGGAGATGAACCATGACGCCCGCATTGTCCGACTCGACAGCGAACCGCTCGACGATGGATTCAGCCCCTGGCTGGGAGATTCCACGGGCCGCTGGGAGGGGGACACCCTGGTTGTGGAAACCGTCAATTTCCATCCGCAGCAGAGTTTTCGATTCGCCATCAAGCATTCGCTCTACCTGCCGCCGACGGCAAGGGTTACCGAGCGCTTTACCCGCGTCGCCGATGACGAATTGCTCTACGAGTTCACGATCGCGGACGACACTGCATACAGCAGCCCCTGGAGCGCCCAGATACCGTTCCGCTCCGGCGAGCGTATGTTCGAATACGCCTGCCATGAAGGCAATTACGCCTTGCCCGGCATTTTGGCCGGCGCCAGGCAACAGGAAGTGGATCAGAATTGAGCCCTCAAGAAACACCGGCGCCGTCAGCCGGCGCTAGCAGCCTGACGGCGAGTCGGGGCGAATTCAGTTCGCGCTTCGGATTTCTCATGGCGGCTTCGGGTTCCGCCGTAGGTCTCGGCAATATCTGGGGTTTTCCGACCAATGCCGCATCCAACGGCGGCGCGGCCTTTCTTTTCACCTACCTGGTCATGGCTTTCGCTCTGGCTTATCCGGCATTGATGGCGGAACTGATCATCGGCCGCCATGCGAAGGCCAACTCGATCAAGGCGCTGCAAAGCATCTCCCGCGGACCAAGAACCCGGGTGCTGGCCGTGTTCGTCGGCAGTCTGGGAATCCTGACCGTGAGCTTCATCCTCAGCTTTTACGCCATTGTCAGCGGCTGGATGATGGCCTATTTCCTGGACCCGCTCGCGCGACTTGCGGGAATGACGGAAGCGGCCGGCTGGCTGACCGCGGACAGCGAATTGCGCAATGGCATTTTCGTGGTGTTGTTCATGGCGCTGACGATTCACATCATTCGCGCGGGTGTAAAGAATGGAATCGAGCGCTGGGCTTCGCGGCTGATGCCGATGCTGATTCTTATTCTCTTGCTGTTGATTGTCTATGTGCTTACCCTGCCTGGCGCGATGGATGGGCTGCGCGCTTACCTGGTGCCGGATTTTTCCCAGGTCGCGAACCCCAGACTACTCGTTGACGCCATGGGTCAGGCCTTTTTCTCGCTCTCGCTCGGCGTCGGCACAATGCTGATTTACGGCTCCTACATCAGCAAGGGTGAAAATCTGCCGGTGACCGGCAGCCTCGTGGCCTTGCTCGATATCGGTATCGCCGTGATCGCCGGCATGCTGATATTGCCGGCCATGTATGTGGCGCTCGCGGGCGGCGTGCAGATTTTCAATCCAGACGGCAGTCTCGTGGCGGGGCCGGCGCTGATCGTTTCGGTATTGCCGGAAATGTTCAGCGCCATGGGGGCGGTCGGTGTTTTCGTTTCGCTGGCGTTTTTCCTGTTAATGACCATCGCATCGCTGACATCCTCGATCTCCATGCTCGAGGTTCCGGTGGCTTTCGCGGCTGAATATCGAAACATGAGGCGCGGCAGGGCGGCACTGCTGATCGGCGCTGTCGTAACTCTGGTTTCGCTGGTGATCGTCCTGAATTTCGATCCATTGTTCGATCTCGTCGTAAATTACGCCACCGAGGTGAGTCAGCCGCTGCTGGGATTCTTCTTTTGCATTTTCGTGGCCTGGATCTGGCGCAGGGATGCGGTGCTCAGGGAAATCGTGCAGGGCTCGCCGGAGGCGGAATCCGGGATGTTCTGGAAAGTCTGGCCGGTTTATGTGAAGTTTGTTTGTCCGGCGGCGATATTACTGGTCTATTTGGGGTAGTGTGCGGTAATGGGCTTTTGGAATTTGTGGCTTCGAACGGCGCGGCGAGCCGGAAGTGCCTGCGCGCTTAATTTCGCCTCTTCATCCCTGAAGAGGCGAAAATCGATTCGTCGTCGCTTTGGGCCATCCATGGCGCGCTCCTCCTCAACGACGCGCGCAGGCACTTCCGGCTCACCACGCCTTGCGTTGTGCAGACGAATTGATTTGGTGGCTTCGAATATTGTTTCGGGAGGCATGCAGTTATGAAAACTATTGGTGGTGATGGGCTTTCTCGGCGTCGGTTCATGGGTGGTTCGCTGGTGGCTGCGGCGGGCGCCGGGGGGTTGGGGAAGTTGGCTTTTGCTCAGATTGACGGGCCTGTAGGGGAAGTTCGGGCGCTGACGTTTGATGTGTTCGGCACCGTGGTGGATTGGCGCTCTTCGATTGCAAGGGAGGGGCAGTTGCTGGCGGTCGGCAGGGATTTTGATGTGGATTGGCACGAATTCGCCGATCGCTGGCGCGGCGGATATGGGCCGTCTATGAATAGGGTGCGCACCGGCGAATTGCCGTGGACGAAGATCGATGTTTTGCATCGCATGATTCTCGATGACCTGATCGAAGAGTACGGGCTGCAGGAACTTACGGAAGAGGAGAGAGTCCAATTCAATTATGCCTGGCACCGCTTGTCGCCGTGGCCGGACTCGGTGGCGGGTTTGAACAGGTTGAAGACACGTTATGTGATTGCCACCTTGTCAAACGGCAATGTCGCCTTGCTGACAAATATGGCGAAAAATGCAGGTCTGCCCTGGGATACGATTCTGTCGGCGGAACTTGCGGGACGCTACAAGCCGGATCCGGAAGTGTACCTGAAAGCGGCGGATTTGCTCGGATTGGCTCCGGAGCAAGTTATGATGGTCGCGGCCCATCCACGCGATCTGCGCGCTTCCTCGGCTTTGGGCATGCGTACGGGATATGTGCCACGGCCACTGGAAAGAGGTCCGAACCCTTCCTTCACGCCAGACACTAGCGGCGATTTCGATGTAACGGCCACAGATTTTCTCGATTTGGCGAGACAGTTGGGCGCCTGAGCGACATGGCATCGCCGGATAACCGCGATGTACAGGAATGAGGCAAGAATATATGAACACGTATTTGAATTTATCTGGGGCGACAATACTGCTGGCCGCGCTCGCGGCCTGCTCCGGCGAAGAACAGAATCCGGCGCGAACCACCGACGCGGAACCTGAAGCCGTAGCGGCAACCGTCATGGCGGACAATCCCTTTTTCGCGGACAGTCCGCACTATTTCAATTTCCCACCCTTCGATCTGATCGCGAATGAGCACTATCAGCCTGCTTTCGAGCGCGGCATGGCCGAGCAGATCGCGGAAGTGGAGGCCATCGCTGCCCAGACAGCTGCGCCCGATTTCGAAAACACCATTGTCGCTCTTGAGTTGAGCGGGCAATTGCTCAACCGTGTGGCTTCGGTGTTCTTTGCCTTGTCGAGCGCTCATACCAATGACGACATTCAGGCGCTCGAGCAGCAACTGGCGCCGGAACTCGCGGCTCATAACGATGCGATTCTGCTTAATCGGGACTTGTTCGCACGCATTTCCTCCTTGTACGAAAGCAGGGACGAGCTGAGCCTGGACCCCGAATCCCATCGCCTGCTTGAGCGCAGCTACATCGATTTCGTGCGCGCGGGCGCGGCGCTTGACGAGGATCAGCAGGAACGACTCCGGGATATCAATGCGCGGGTCGCCGTGTTGGAAACCCGGTTCAGTCAGAATGTGCTGAGTGAGGTCAATGAACTGGCCGTTGTCGTTGACAGCCGTGAAGAATTGACGGGGCTCGACGAGGCGCTGATCACCGCGGCGGGAAACGAGGCCGAAGCGCGTGATATGCCAGGACGGTTCGTGATACCCCTGCTCAACACGAGCGGCCAGCCGCCGCTGGCCAGCTTGCAGAATCGCGATCTGCGCCAGCGCATTCTGGAAACTTCCATATCGCGAGGTTCCCGCGGCGGGGAATACGACAATCGCGAAACCCTCACCGAAGTGCTGCGTTTGCGTGCGGAACGGGCAAGATTGCTCGGTTACGAAAATCATGCCGCGTATGTTCTCGAAGACGAAACCGCGGGCTCCGTGCAAGCGGTCAACGAGCGTCTGGCGGAACTTGCGCCGCCGACTGTCGCCAACGCCAGGCGCGAGGCGGCTGATTTGCAGCAGATGATCGACGATTCGGGGGGAGACTTTACCCTGGCCGCCTGGGACTGGGCTTACTACACGGAAATTCTGCGCGCCGAGCGCTTCGATTTTGACGAAAGCCAGTTGCGGCCTTATTTCGAACTCGACAATGTATTGCTGCGCGGCGTGTTTTATGCCGCGGAGCGATTGTACGGCATCACCTTCGAGGAACGTCTCGACCTGCCGGTATATCAGGAAGATGTGCGCGTATTCGAAGTGTTCGACGTCACCGGAGAAACGCTGGCGCTTTTCATCGCCGACTTTTACGCCCGCCCCAACAAGCGCGGCGGCGCCTGGATGAATGCCTATATCGCGCAATCCCATCTGCTGGGCAACCGGCCGGTGGTGGGCAATCATCTCAACATCACCAAGCCGCCGGAAGGCGAGCCGACCTTGCTGACATTTGACGAGGTAACCACGGCATTCCATGAGTTCGGCCATGCCTTGCACGGCATGTTCTCCGATGTGCGCTATCCGAGTTTTGCCGGCACCAGCGTGCCGCGAGACTTTGTCGAGTATCCGTCCCAGGTTAACGAGATGTGGGCGGTCTGGCCGGAGGTGCTCGAGAACTATGCGGTGCATTTCGAGACTGGCGAGGCTATGCCGCAGGAATTGCTCGACAAGGTGCTTTCCACGCAACAGTTTAATCAGGGATTCGCTACAGCCGAATATCTGGCTGCATCAATCGTCGATCAGGCGCTGCATCAACTTGCGCCTGAAGACGTGCCCGGCGCCGAGGAGGTGATGGATTTCGAGGCGGCCGCGCTGGAGCAGGCCGGTATCGCGATGGACGAGATTCCGCCGCGTTACCGCGTTCCGTATTTCTCCCACATCATGGGGGGCTATTCAGCCGGCTATTACTCGTACATCTGGAGTGAAGTGCTTGATGCCGATTCGGTCGAATGGTTTCTGGAAAACGATGGGTTGCTGCGTGAAAACGGCATCCATTTTCGCCGCTCGTTGCTCTCGCGAGGCGGCGCCGAAGACGCCATGACGCTGTTTCGCAATTTCCGGGGTAGGGACGCGGATATTAACGCTTTGCTTGAGCGGCGCGGTCTGAACTGAGTTCGCGCGCGGTAATTGGCTCACCGCTACTTAGCCAGAAGATCAACAGACTCAACTCATCCCAGGGATTGGCGCGATGCAAGCCCTTGACTGCATGATCAACGATCTTGCATTGCTCCAGCATTTGCTGCGCATCGTCAGCGGATAGGCGATTCAAAGCCTGGGAGACGATCGGTTTGCGGCTATTCCATATCCGGGCATTGGACATCGCCTGACCGACATCCCGACCCTTTCCGATCTGCTCCAGCATTTCCTGCAATTGCCGCAGTTCCCGGCCGATCACGGCGAGGATCAGCAAGGGAAACACGCCTTCGGCGCGCAGTCCGCCAAGCACCCGCTGGGCGCGCTCGGTTTCACCCTTGAGCGCGGCATCGGCCAGTTTGCCCAGATCGTAACGGGAACTGTCCGACACCAGCCGCTGTACATTCCTGCCGGTCAGATTCACGGTGGCGCCTGGTTCGGCGCCGGCCAGCAAGGCGAGTTTCTCCACTTCCTGTTTTGCCGCCAGCAAATTTCCTTCCACCCGGTCGGTCAGCACCTGTAACGCGGCATCGTCCGCATGAATGCCCGCCGCCGTCAGCCGCTGCCGCAGCCAGGTCGGCAGCCTGGCCCGATCTATGGGCCATATTTGCACCAGAATCAATTTACTTTCCAGTTGCTTGAACCATTTTGTTGACAACGTGGATGAATCCATTCTGGGTCCGGTAATCAGTACCCGGTAGTCTTCCGGCGCCTTGTCCAGATACAAGGCAATTGCTTCCCGCCCCTTTGTTTCCAGTTTGCCGCCATAAAGCCTCAATTCGAGCAACTTCCTGTCGGCAAACAGCGAAGTGGCGTCGAGCTGATACAGAAAATCATTCCAGTCGAAGCCCTGTTCGACATGAAATACTTCGCGTTCGATAAAACCCGCCTGGCGCCAATGCTCGCGTACTTCGTCGGCAGCCTCCTGCAACAGCAGGATTTCGTCTCCGGCAAGCCAGTACAGGCACGCGGTTTGCCTGGTCAGCGCCGGGGAAAGCTGGTCGCCGCGTATTCTCATTGTCCGGCCGCCTCCAGCCGCCGCATCAGTTGAGCCACGAGCTCTTGCCGCATCTCCTCGCGCAACAATTCGGCTTCTTCGCGATTACCGGCAATATTGCGCAAGTCCTGGTAATAGGTTCTTTCCACGCTGAGGGTGTCCTGATCGATCACCGCGGTTTCGCCGTCCGTCAGATTAAATTGCACCGCAAGCCGCAAGGTAATCTGGGCGGCCCGCGCCTGCACCGTAGTGCTGGCAGGCCGGCCGGAAAACGATTCGGGACCAATGAAAAGCAGCGGGAAATCAGCAGCGCCAGCTTCAACCGCCACAATGCCGGAAGTTTCCAGGCTGCGTCGCAATATCCGTTCGAATTCGGGTTCGGCGCCGGGCAGTTGCAGGCGTAATTCGCTGAATTCAGGTGTGTCGACGCCGGTTCCCCGCAAGTTGTAGCCGCAACCGGTAATTGTCGCCAACATCAAAGCCGGCAGCATGTAAATCAGTAACCGCCGGGGCATGGCCGGTCAGCCGGTAACTACATTCACCAGCCTGCCGGGTACTACGATCACCCGTCTTATACCGGCATCGGCGGTGAATTTGCGAATCGAGTCGTTATCGAGCACGATTTCGCGCAAGCGTTCATCCGGCAGACCCACGGGCACTTCCATTTTGCCCCGCAGCTTGCCGTTCACCTGCAATACGATCAGATTCTGTTCTTTTTTAAGCGCCTGCGAGTCTACCTCGGGCCAGGCCGCATCCATGACGGTGCCCGTATGACCCAGCAGGCGCCACGCCACGTGGCAAAAATGGGGCACGATCGGCGCCAGCATCAGAATTGCCGCCTCCAGCGCTTCCTGCATTACCTCGCGATCGTTCCACCGCGGCTCGGAATGTTGCTGGGTAAAACGGGTCAGAGCGTTAAGCAGTTCCATGACGGCCGCGATTGCCGTATTGAAGGTATACCGGTTTTCGTAATCCCCGCTTACTTTTGCGATGGTTTCATGAGTCTTCAGCCGCAAGTCCCGCTGCCCCGGAGTCAGCGTCAGCCCTGAAAAATCGGGCACTTCGCAAGGCTCATGCTCATGCAAGGTTCTCCAGATCCGTTTCAGAAATCGGTAGCTGCCCTCGACGCCCGCGTCGGCCCATTCCACCGATTGCTCGGGCGGCGCGGCGAACAAGGTGGACATCCGTACAGTATCGGCGCCGTATCGTTCGATCAGCGCCATGGGGTCGACGGTATTGCCCTTGGACTTGGACATTTTGAAGCCGTCTTTCAGTACCATGCCCTGGGACAGCAGTCGAGTAAATGGTTCGTCCGAAGCAACCAGGCCTTCGTTACGCATCAACTTGTGATAGAAACGCGCGTAAAGCAGGTGCAGAATCGCGTGTTCGACGCCGCCGATATATTGATCGACCGGTAGCCAATAGTGCGCGCGTTCGTCGAGCATGGCGCCGCCCTGGTCCGGACAGGTATAACGCGCGTAATACCAGGAAGATTCCATGAAAGTGTCGAAAGTGTCAGTCTCCCGCGTTGCGGTCGCACCGCATTCGGGGCATTCGGTATTGACGAAATCCGGCAGGCTGGTCAGGGGAGATCCGTGGCCGGTGAAGTCCGCCTCTTCCGGAAGTCGCACCGGCAGGTCTTCATCGGGCACCGGAACCGGACCACAATCCGGACAATTGACGATCGGTATCGGCGCTCCCCAGTAACGCTGCCGGGACACCAGCCAGTCGCGCAGGCGGTAATTCACCGTGCGCCGGCCTTGTCCGGCGGATTCGAGGTGTTCGGCTATCGCCTTGAACGAACCGGCAAAATCCATGCCGTCGAATTGTCTGGAATTTAGCAGCACACCGTAATCGATAAATGCGCCTTTGCCGAGATCGCATTCCTGGTCCGGATCCAGCGGACGTATGACCTGACGGATTTCCAACTCGTACCGAGTGGCGAACTCCCAATCGCGCTGGTCATGGGCGGGCACCGACATGACTGCCCCCGAGCCGTAACTCATGAGTACGAAATTGGCCACGTAAATCGGCAGGGACTCGCCCGTGAGCGGGTGCACGGCAACCAGCCCCGTATCCATACCGCGTTTTTCCATCGTCATCAGATCCGCTTCGGCGATGCTGACGCCGCCCAACTCCTTCAGAAATCGCTGCAATTCGGGATTCGCGGCCGCCGCGGTCTCCGCTAGCGGGTGCTGTGGCGCCAGCGACAGGCTGGTTACGCCGTATAAGGTATCAGGGCGAGTGGTGAAGACCTTTATCTTGCGCAACTCGGGATCAGCTTCGCCGGCTACTTCAAATTCCACTTCAACGCCTTCGGAGCGGCCGATCCAGTTGCGTTGCATGGTGCGCACGGCGTCGGGCCAGCCGTCGAGGGTTTCCAGGTCGTCGAGCAGTTCCTGGGCGAATTCGGAAATGCGGAAAAACCACTGCGGAATTCGCCGCCGCTCGACCGGCGCTCCCGAGCGCCAGCCCTTGCCGTCCACGACCTGTTCGTTGGCAAGCACGGTCTGATCGACCGGATCCCAATTGACTTCGGATTCCGCCTTGTAGACTAGGCCCTGGCGAAACAGTCGGGTAAAAAACCACTGCTCCCAGCGATAGTAATCTGGATGGCAGGTGGCAAATTCGCGTTGCCAGTCGTAAGCGTAGCCGAGCCGCTGCAATTGCGTACGCGCATATTCGATGTTGGCGTAGGTCCATTGAGCGGGATTGACCTTGTTCTGGATTGCTGAATTCTCCGCCGGCAGGCCGAAAGCGTCCCAGCCAATGGGTTGCAACACGTTCTTGCCTTTCATGCGGTGAAAGCGGGAAATCGCGTCGCCGATGGAATAATTGCGCACGTGCCCCACATGCAGGTGGCCGCTCGGGTAAGGCAGCATGGAAAGACAGTAGAACTTTTCCTTGTCCGGATCTTCGCTTACGCGAAAACTGTCGTGTTCCCGCCAGTATTTCTGCGCTTCTTCTTCGACCTGATCGGGATTGTACTGTGGAACGACTTTTTCCATTTTAGGAGCTGTCATCCTTGCGCAGGCCATTGCCGGTCAAGGTAACCTTAAGCAGTTTGATATGTCGGTTATCGGCATTCAGCACGGTAATCAGATAGGGGCCGATTCTGGTGCTTTCGCCGCGTTCCGGAATGTGCCCGAACTCCTGCAGCAGAATACCGCCAATCGTGTTGAATTCCCGATCATCGAGTTCGGTGGCGAAATGTTCGTTGAAGTCATCGATGGAAGTCAACGCTTTCACGATGTGATTGCGCTCGTCGAATTTCTTGATATGACTGTCGTCGTCGATATCGGTTTCGTCCTGTATTTCACCGACGATCTGCTCGAGCACGTCTTCGATAGTGACGATGCCGCTGACGCTGCCATAGTCATCGACGACGATCGCCATATGGTTGCGCCGTTCGCGAAACTCCTTCAGCAGCACATTGACCCGGCGCGATTCGGGCACGAAGGTTGCCGGCCGGACGATTTTCCTGAGATTGAAATTCTCCGGCATTCCTTTCAGGCACAGCGGCAGCAAATCCTTGGCAAGCAGGATGCCGATGATGTTGTCGACGTTTTCCTCGATCACCGGAAAGCGGGAATGTGAAGCGCCTGCAACCATCTCCACCGTCTCCCGCACCGGCATGCTGGTGGATACGATCACCGCCTGGGAACGGGGAATCATGATGTCCCGCACTTGCATACTTGAAACCTGCAAGGCGCCCTCGATGATGCCGAGCGCATCCGCGTCGAGCAGGTCGTCCTGTTCCGCGTTGCGCAACAGGTCCAGCAAGCTTCGAGTGTCGGTGGGTTCGTCGGAGAAAACTTGTGCGATTTTATCGATCCAAGAACGGCGTCTCAGATCGATGCTAGTCTGGTCGTCAGACATGCGCTGATGTAGCTCCTTTGCCAAGTCCAGGTATTACGATACTAGATAGGGATTGGGGATTCCAAATTTCCGTAATATTTCGATTTCCATTTTTTCCATGCGTGCGGCGTTGTCTTCCATCGCATGATCGAATCCCAGCAGATGCAGGCAGCCGTGAATCACCAGGTGCGCCCAGTGATGGTCGACCGGTTTGCCCTGGGTCTGCGCTTCCTTTTCCGCGAGTTCGGTACACACCACGATATCGCCGAGCGGCTCGCTCTCCAGGTGCTCAGCCAACGCCGCCGGCATCCCGCATGGAAATGACAGCACATTGGCGGGATATTTCCGGTCGCGATAGCGTCGATTAAGTTGTTCCGACTCGCCGGCATCGACGAAACACAGGCTCACCGTCACCGGATGCTCGTGGTTTGAAGAGAGCAGGGCTTGCTCGACCCAGTTCCGGCAAAGCTTGTCGTGCGGAACCCAGTGACCCTTCGAGTTATCGGAAATCTCAACTGTCACTTTCATTGCGCGCGCCGGCGTCCTGCTCGTGGATTCCCGTCACCTGGGTCTGATCGAAACGTTCGTAGGCCTCGACGATGCTTTGTACGAGCCGGTGCCGCACGACATCGCGGGAAGTGAACCAGGTAAAGCCGATACCGTCGATGCCTCGCAGCACCTGTGTCACCTGCACAAGGCCCGAGCGCGTGCCGGCGGGCAGGTCTATCTGGGTAATGTCGCCCGTCACGACGACTCTTGAATTGACGCCTATCCGGGTCAGAAACATCTTCATCTGCGCCGTGGTGGCGTTCTGGCTTTCATCGAGTATGATGAAGGATTCATTCAAGGTGCGGCCGCGCATATAAGCCAGCGGCGCAATTTCGATCACATTTTTCTCGATCAGGCGATTGACCTTCTCGAATCCCAGCATTTCGTACAAGGCGTCGTAAAGAGGCCGAAGATAAGGGTCTATCTTCTGGATCAGGTCGCCCGGCAGGAATCCCAGTTTCTCGCCGGCTTCCACCGCCGGACGCACGAGTACGATCCGGTTGACCCTCTCGCTCACCAGCGCCTGCACTGCGCAGGCCACTGCGAGATAAGTCTTGCCGGTACCCGCCGGGCCGACTGCGAAATTCAGATCCATCCGCTCGATCCCCTCGACATATTCGGCCTGCCGCTTGCTGCGCGGCTTGATCGAAAGCCGCGGCGTGCGGACGATTCCGCCTCTTTGGGCGGCTTCGCCTGCTCCCGCAGGCGGGTCGACGATTTCCTGCAAGGTGAGATGAATGATGTTCGATGTAAGCAATTCTCCTTGCCCGGTCGCCAGATACAGCGATTCGAGCAGACGGCTGCCATCGTTCACCGCCGACTTGCTGCCGGAAAGCTGGAACCAGTTGCCGCGCTGGCGGATCGTCAGCGAAAGCGTTGTTTCTATTTGGCGGATATTTTCGTTGAATTGGCCGCAAAGATTGGACAGACGCCGACTGTCGTCGGGGTCCAGCGTAAGGTCGAGCGTATGTATACTCATGCAGTGCCTGTGCTCAGCACAATTCGCCTAGCAGTGAATTGGGCAACGCGTCCGTAATTCTGACATTTGCGAATTCGCCTGCCAATGAACCGTCGTCACATGGGAAGTTGACCACGCGATTGTTTTCGGTGCGCCCCTGGAAGTCGGTCGAGCGCTTCCTTGACACGCCGGTGACCAGAATCGAACAAGTCGATCCCACCATCGACTCGCTGATTGTCCGGGCCTGTCGGGCAAGTTGAGCCTGGAGCACGGCAAGCCGGTGTTTCTTCTCGCTTTCCGAAGTACGATCCTGCAATTGCGCCGCCGGTGTTCCGGGCCGGGCGCTGTACAGGAAACTGAACGAAACATCGAAACCGACTTCGATAACCAGATTCATCGTGTCTTCAAAATCGCGGTGTGTTTCTCCCGGGTAGCCGACAATGAAATCCGAGGACAGGCTGATTCCCGGCCTTGCTGCGCTGACGCGGCGCACGAGTGACTTGTACTCGAGCACGGTGTAGCCGCGTTTCATCGCCGCGAGTACTCGGTCAGAGCCGCTTTGCACCGGCAAATGCAGATGACCGGCCAATTCCGGCACTTCACGATAGGCCGCCACGAGCGAATCATTGAATTCGGAAGGATGCGAAGTCGTGAACCGGATGCGATCGATACCATTGATACTGGCTATGTACTGGATCAGCAAAGCCAGGTCCGCGGTTGCCCCATCGTGAGTGAGGCCGCGATACGCATTGACATTCTGGCCCAGCAGATTAATTTCGCGGACGCCTTGCCCGGCCAGGTGCGCCGCCTCCGCAAGTACGTCGTCGAAAGGCCTGCTGACTTCCTCGCCGCGCGTATAGGGCACGACACAAAAGCTGCAATACTTGCTGCAGCCTTCCATTATCGTCAGATAGGCCTGACAGGAAGCAGCCCTGGGCTCAGGTAAATGGTCGAATTTCTCGATCTCCGGAAAACTGACATCGACCACCGCCGCGCCCCGGCGCGATGCGTCGAGCATTTCCGGTAACTTGTGCAAGGTCTGGGGGCCGAAAACCACGTCAACGAAGGGTGCGCGCCGGCTGATGGCTTCGCCCTCCTGACTCGCCACGCAGCCGCCCACGGCAATCTTCAAGCCGGGTTTGGCGGCTTTCAGGCCTCGCCAGCGGCCAAGCTGATGAAACACTTTTTCCTGCGCCTTTTCCCGAATCGAGCAGGTGTTGAGCACAAGAATATCGGCCTGTTCCGGAGAATCCACCAGTTCGGCGTTGCGCGACTCGCGCAGCAGGTCGAGCATGCGCGAGGAGTCATACTCGTTCATCTGACAACCGTGAGTCTTGATGTGCACCCGGGTTGGTGCTGAAGAAGCAGCCGGACCGTTCCTGGTGCGGGTTCCGGCGCCGTCGCCGTCGTCCAGCGCGTTCAAGCTTTGCATCTGTTGGCGGAAAAAAATTGAATGTGGGCGCGATTATAACGCAATTCATGGGGTTTATATTCAATGGTCGACACTGTGAATTCGAGCGGGCGAGGCATGCCTCGCCCCTACAGGAAGAATCACGATGCCCGAACGGTGTGTAGTGGCGAGGCGTGCCTCGCCCGCCGAAGTCACGGCACTTGAAAAATCTCGAATCGGACTGATATTCGCGATACTCTTGCACCACGCTACCCGGGTTTGACTTCATGGCATCTTCCTCCGAAATCTATAAAGTGACTTTTCTCAACAAGGGTAAGGTCTACGAACTGTTCGTCCGGCAGGTCTATCAGAGCGATCTGTACGGATTCATCGAAGTCGAGGACTATGTGTTTGACGAGGCCTCCCAGGTCGTCGTCGACACGAGCGAAGAGAAACTGAAAAACGAATTCTCGGGCGTCCGCCGCAGTTTTATCCCGATTCAGTCAGTGATTCGTATCGACGAAGTGGAAAAAAGCGGCATCAGCAAGATTTCAAGCGGCGACAATATCACGCCTTTGCCCGTGTCCTTCGTCGGTGGCAAGGCCGATCACGTCAAGAACGACTAGGGCGGCGGCTCTTAATTGGCCGCAGGCGCTTAATTGGCCGCAGGCGCTTCAGTCAGCCGCCAGCGCTTCCTGGATGGCGTGTTCGATCTCCTCTATGTCGCCGTCGCGAAATCCCATGTGAACGAGCCTGACCTGACCGTCGCGGCCGATCAGAAACGAGGTCGGCATCCCGAACACGGTGTAGAGATCCATTACCTCGCCTTCGGGGTCGGCGGGAATGGGGAAGTCCAGGGGAGTATCGGCGAGAAATTCCAGACCATCTTCGATCGGGTCGTCGACAGTGATGCCGATTACTTCCAGGCCCTGGTCCCGGTAACGACGATAAATGTCGTTGTACATCGGCAGTGAGGTCAGGCAGGGCGCGCACCAGGAAGCCCAGAAATCGATATAGACCACTTTGCCCGCGAGACCGGAGAGACTGATATCCGGCCGGCCTTCGTAGATGGAAGGCAAGGTGAAATCCGGCGCCAGATCGCCTTCCTCGACCGCCAGGGCGGGAATGCTCGCCAGGAGCAGGATAACTACGACGAACGAAAGCTTGCGAATTGCTGAAATCATTGGGCTGATCCTGTTAGCCGGCGCACGGGGGCTTCGGCGGAATTATAACGCCGCGTTTCGAAGCCGGTCCACTTGGGACCGCCTTCAGTATGTAGGGGCGAGGCATGGCCCGCCCGTCAGTTGCACGGTTTCGTGGCCGTTCGCGGGCGAGGCATGCCTCGCCCCTACAGCGGATCCTGCGCGAAGTCGCAGGATCTCTACCTAGCGCAGGATCTCCACATCATGGGCCTGTTCTCCCTTTTCTCCCATGACTATGCCGAATTCAACCTTCTGTCCTTCCATCAATACGCGGTGACCCTGCCCGCGGATCGAGCGGAAGTGCACAAAGATATCGCCGCCGCCCTGACGGCTAATGAAACCGAATCCCTTGTTGGCATTGAACCACTTGACGATTCCGGTCTCGCGATTCGCGCTGCTGTCGGAAACTGAACCCGGACGCGCGGCCGTGGCGCTCCAAAGGGCGGTGACCAGAAAAAACACTAGCAGGGACCCGGCAATGATCGGAAAGCTGCGCAAATCGAGTTGAAAACCCTGTGACGAAAGCAGATACAAGGGTATCGCCGCCAGCACTGCCATGACGATGCCGATAGGCAGAGGACGATTAAACATGGAATTCTCGTTTTTTACATACTTAATGCAAAAAATACACCAGCCGTCATGGTTTGAAAACCATGCATTGCGGACTAATGTTCCAAGCATGTAGGGGCGAGGCATGCCTCGCCCGTCAGTTGCACTGTTTCGGGGCCGTTCGCGGACGAGGTATGCCTCGCCCCTACGATCTCACATGGTTTTGAACATGAACACCATGCATGGCAGACAGATGCGCCGTTTAAGCTCTTATTCAGCTTGCATTCATGATACTTGCGTCAAGGAAGGCCGCAATGCGGCTTTCGAGCGATTTCGCGTACATGCTATGATCTTGAGCAATACTCGCTCCTGCGGGCGCATAACCATTCCGAATCCACATTTGAGATGGAAGGCGGCTTTGAAGTGAATCTGCGAAGGCTATTGCTGTCAGGCCTGATGTTGCTGTTGCTGGCGCCGCTGGCTCCGGCCCAGCCGCCTTCGCAGCAGAATCAGAACGAATCCAACCGGAACAGCCTCTCGCCCCGCATACGCAATGGAGTGATCCCCTTACCGCTCCAGATCAACGAACTGCAGGCGGTCAATCTCGTGCGGCAGCGATTCGAAGGCAACGTCCTGCGCATCAATCTCGTTGGCGAAGCCGCCGCCCGCCGCTACCAGATCCGCATGGAGAACGAAGGCAAGGTATTTACCGTCTTCGTCAACGCCAGCACCGGCGCGGTCAGCGGCGGCAACTGAGACCGGGGCCGTGCTCGGCCAAACAAGGGACAGGGGCGATGCGCCTGCTCGTAGTCGAAGACGAATCGTTACTCAACCAGCAACTGCAAAACAGCTTGCAGGATGCCGGTTATGTAGTCGACGTGGCGGAAGACGGACGTGAAGGGTTGTATTACGCGACTGAATACAATTACGACGCCGCCATTGTCGATCTGGGCTTGCCCGCGATCGACGGAATTTCGCTGATTCAGCAGTTGCGGGAGCGGGGGAGACAGTTTCCGATTTTAATTCTCACCGCGCGCAGCGATTGGCAGGACAAGGTGTCCGGGCTCGACGCCGGGGCCGACGACTACGTGCTGAAACCCTTTCGCATGGAAGAAATTCTCGCGCGCCTCAACGCGCTGCTGCGCCGGGCCGCGGGCTTTAGCAGGCCGCGGCTGCAATTCGGTCCGATCTTGCTCGATACCTCCGCTAAACAGGTCAGCAAGGATGGCGAACGCGTGGAGTTGACAGCCTATGAATACAAGATGCTCGAATATCTCATGCTGCATCCCGGACAGGTGATCTCGAAGTCGGAACTCACCGAGCACCTTTATGCCGAAGACCATGACCGGGACAGCAATGTACTTGAAGTCTTCATTCGCAGGTTGCGGCAAAAGCTCGACCCTGAGCAGAACCTGAATCCGATAGAGACTCTCAGGGGTCAGGGATATTGCTTCGTGCTCGGTGAAGCGGGAAATGACGCAGCCGCGAAACAAGGGTAACTATTCACTGCAAAGCCGGCTGCTGCTGGCTTTCAGCATCCTGCTGTTCGTCTTTCTCGGGCTGACCGGTATCGTGCTCGACCGGGCTTTTCGCGACAGCGTGGAAGCCGGCGCCGCCGAACGTCTGCGTGGGCAGATCTATCTTATTCTCGGCGAGGTGGAGTTGGCGGACGGCGAGTTCTACTTTCTCGAAGATCTGCCCGAGCCCCGATTCAGTCAGCTCGACTCGGGCCTTTACGGATTCATCAGCCAGCGGGCGCTTGGCGAACTCTGGCGCAGCGATTCGGCGCGGGCCTTGAACCTGACCGACACCGGCATCCTGAATCAGCCCATCAACGAAGGCGAATCGCGTTTTTTCACCACCGCTTCCGGCGAGGGTGAAGAATTGTTCGTATTCCAATACGGCATCTTGTGGGAAAACGGCATTACCGAATACAGCTTCACTGTGATGGAGAATTCGACGCCGTACTATTTGGAAATCCGGAACTTCCGTAACGATCTTTGGTCCTGGCTCGGCGGGGTCGCCGCATTGTTGCTGATAATCCAGTTCCTGCTGTTGCGCTGGGGACTGCTGCCGCTGCAGCGCATGGCGCAGGATCTGAAACAGATCGAGGAGGGCGGCAAGGATCGGCTCGACTTGCGCTACCCGAGGGAATTGCAGGGCGTAACCGCGAATCTGAACATGTTGATTGATAGCGAACGCAAACAGCAGCAGCGTTATCGCACTACCCTGGGCGATCTCGCTCATAGTCTGAAAACGCCGCTTGCCGTGATCTCGGGCGCCATGCGCGATCTGTCCGGGTCCAGTCCCGGCGCCGGCATAGCCGCCGGAACGTTGCGGGCCGTGGACGAGCAGGTCGGTCGCATGAATCAGATTGTGACCTGGCAATTGCAACGTGCGGTGCGCACCGCCGACAGCAGCTCTCTCGGCCAGACCGTCGGCGTCGCCAGGGTGCTGGAAAAGGTGTTGAACGCCCTGCGGAAGGTATACGTCGACAAGGACATAGAGGCAATCAGCTCGTGCCCCGCCGATGCCGCGTTCCATGGCGACGAGCGGGACCTGATGGAAATTTTCGGCAATCTGCTCGACAACGCATTCAAGTACGGCAAAAGCAAGGTGCTGATCGAGGTCGGCGAGCTTTCCACGGGGAATCTCCGGATCACGGTGGAAGACGATGGGCCGGGAATTCCGCCGGGACAACAGAACTTCGTGTTGCAACGAGGCGCCCGGACGGACAGTCTGTCAGCCGGAGAAGGGATCGGACTCGCCGTGGTCAAGGATATTGTTTCGAGCTACCGCGGAAGTATAGGCATCAGCGAAAGCGATACCGGCGGAGCGCGCATCCGGCTTGAACTGTTCGCGTCTCGGGCCACCGGCGTGGAATGAGCCGGGCCGGTTCAGGTCAGAAAGCCGCCGGCAACCGCCGCCAGGGTCAATACGAATAAACTTCGGCGCAAGATCAATTGCGAAGCGTTGACCGCTATCCTGACCGCCAGCCAGGCGCCGATCATGGCGCCCGCCGCAAGCACCAGGCCCGGAAGCCAGTTGACCTTCCCGAAAACGATGAAAACGCCCAGTGCGACCGTGGTGAATGCCAATGCGCAACTCATCTTCAGAGCGTTCGCGCGCAGCAGGTCGTAACGAAGGCCCGCGGTAAGCACTGCAAGCAGGATAAAGCCGACGCCGGCCTGAACGAAACCTCCGTAGACTCCGGCGCCGAACAATCCCCACCAGGCCAGCCTGTTTTCTGATGGAGAACGGATGGCGGCGTCGACGGGAGGCGCGATCGCTTCCGGTTTCACCAGCATCACCACCGCCATTACCAAAATGCAGATCAGCAACACCGGCTTCAGATAAAGATTCGGTAGCATTACCGCCAGCAGGGCGCCGGCAAGGCCGCCCGAAAGAGTGGGAACGAGAACCGGAATCACCGCGGCCCGGTGCAAGGCCTCATGCCGGTCAAAAGCGCGTACGCCGGCCAGACATTGCAGCCAGATCCCCACCCGGTTGGTGCCATTGGCCACATCGGCCGGCAGCCCCAGCATCATCAATACCGGCAAGGTCAGGTTGGAGCCTCCCCCTGCGACGGTATTGATGCCGCCGGCAAGGAATCCGACCAGGCAAAGCAGGGAAATTGCGCCCAGATTCAGCTCGATTTCCAAAGTGTTCCTATACTTTCAGACGGAAACTGGAGATTGCGGCAGCTTATAGGTAACAGAGTATGGAATCCAGCAGAGGAAAGGCGCTACCGGCCTCCAGCGCCGGCGCAAGCCTGATCGAAGTGCTCGTAGCCTTGTCGATACTGTCGCTCGGGCTGGCGGGACTTTCCGCCATGCAACTGGCGACGCTCGAATACCTGGGTTCGGTCGTATATCAATCGCGCGCGTCGCTGCATGGGGGCGACATGGCGGAAACGCTGCGTGGAAAAATCAGCAATGGAGAATCGGCGGCCGGCGCCATCACGCAATGGCAGGAAACGATCGGCGCTGTCCTGCCCGCGGGCAGGGCGGTGGTCTGTGTTGACAGCACACCGCAAGACGGCGCCGCCGACTTACCCTCATGCGATGGAGTCGGGGCAGCCTGGGCTATAAAGATATGGTGGGACGATGATCGCGATGAAAATCCGGAAAGAATGCAACTCACGGTCTTGCGGCCCTGACACCGTCAGGCGCCCGCCGCGGTCGAGCGAGATCAGCGGCGGTTGGAGCCTGGTCGAATTGCTGGTGGCGACAGCTCTTGGCATGTCGTTGGTAACGCTTGCCTTGCGGGCATTTATAACGGGTAGCGGCTTGCAGGCGGAAGTGAGCGCGGAACTGCGTCTGCATGAAGGCGCACGCTACGCCTTGCATGTCATGGGCAGAAGCGCACGTCTGGCGGGGTTTCCCGGCTGTCTGGGGGAATCAGCGGAATTTTCGCCTCTCGGACCCGACTGGACCGGGCCTGTGCGATTCAGCTCTTTGGAAGGATTCAGTAAGGATCGGCCGCATCCGGAGTTCAATCTCGCCCCTGGCAGCGATGCGATCGCGTTCTGGTGGTCGGTCGCCGGCTGCGGCGCCGATGGGCCGCCGGAATTGCAGCCGCCTCCGGCGGAGTTCGCAACGCAGCAGGGCCTGCGCGGCAGCCTGTTTTACATCGGCAGGCGCGGTGGGTCTCCGGATAATCCGCCGGCATTGTTCATGCGGGAACTGGCTGATTTCGGCGATCCCACTCCTGCCAGGGAACTGGTTGAAGGCGTGGAATCTATGCGGGTCTTCTTTGGCGTTGCCGGCGACAGCGACCGGTTGTCCGTGCAACGAGTAGAGGATTGGCAAAACCTGCGGGATGTTCGTATCGAACTGCAACTGCAAAGTTCAGCCTTACCGGACATGCGGCGCGAATTCGGCCGGACGCTCACCTTGCGCAATCGCCTTATCGAGCCGACCGATTTTCCATCTGTCGAACCCGTGGAAACAGAGGAGAACGGGTCGTGAAGCGGCAACACGGCGCAATTCTGGCTGTGTGCCTGGTATTCCTGGCGTTGCTGGCGCTGATGGCCGTCGCCGGGATGGAATCGGTGCTGTTGCACGATCGCATGGAAGCGAATTTGCGGCGTTTCAATAACGGTTTCGAAGCTGCCGAGGCAGCCTTGCGCGACGCCGAGGAAACGATCGGCCGGCAATGTCCAGACGCGAATTACGAAGAGCCGCCAATCGGTCAGCCTCCCTGGCCTCAGACCGTTCAACTCGAACCGCAATGGTGGGATATCCATGGCGTCAATGCGGATTTGACCCGACCCGTTACCGAACCGCCGCGATATTTCGTGGAGACCTTGTCCGGGCCGATCGTTCCGCAAAATCAGTCTGCGCCTGTGTATTACAGGATTACGGCTCGTGCTTCGTCTCGGCCGGGGGCAGGTTCGAGCGTCCTGCAGATTCTCGGGGTGGCCGTTTGCGATGGCCCTCGCACCTTGACGCAAACACGGCTGTCCTGGCGGCAACTAACCTGAACAGCAAAAAATCCGGTTCTTTCCGGGAGGGAAAATGGGCAAAAGAAATCAATTCGGCTTCACCTTGATGGAAGCGCTGCTCGTGCTGGCGATTTTGGGCATCCTGGCGGCGCTCGCCCTGCCAGCGTATCGGGATCATCTGCTGCGGGCCGGCAGATTGGAAGCCAGGCTGGAACTGGTGGAAGTGGCGGCGGATCAGGAAAGATATCATTCGCGCAACGGCAGTTACGTGGACGACGCGCAACCCTTGCGTTTGCCGGTGGTTGCCGGACGCCGCCGGTTGACCCGGGGAGGTCACTATGAAATTGAAGTGCAAGCCTGCCCCGGAAGCGACTGGACCGTGTGTTTCGTCGCCGTGGCAAGCCCCAGGGGCGGGCAGGCGCACGATGCTTGCAGCCTGTTCAGCTTGTCCGCCGACGGCAGCCGCGGCGCGGAAGGGGATTCCATGGAAGCTTGTTGGCGGTAATTTCCGGCAGGCGTCTTCCGGCATCCGGCTCAATCACATTCGATCGGCCTGCCATTGCTGCCTTCCCGCACACCGTCGCCATCGCTGTCGACTGCCTCGCGGAGCCTGCCCGCGGCATTGACGATCAGTTGGCGCGCATTGCTATTGTCGCCGTCCGCCGGGCACCAGGTGAAATTGCCGTTCTGGTTGCGGGTAAAGCCGAGCGGGGTCATTTGCAGATATTGCCTGTTGCCGAAAGAGCGCCAGCGGATGGTTCCGTTCGACGTCGGAAAACGGAACGCCCGCACAAGAGTGCCCGGAGAATCGGGCCGACGGTCGCCGTCAGCGTCGATGAAGACGATCATGCCTTCTTGCCAGCGGCCGCCGCAACTTGCGCCGTTGCCGGAACGGCATATAGTGGCGAGCCTGCCGCTGCTGATAGCCGTGGCGCGGCCAAGCTCGATTGCATCGCGCAGCACACCGATTACTTCGTCGCCCCGTCGTTGTTCTATAATTCCTCTCAGCGATGGCGCCGTCGCCGCCACGAGTATCGACAGCAAGGCTATCGCCAAAATCAGTTCCAGCAAGGTCATTCCGGAGTTTCGGATCATTTTCCACCTTCGTCATTGGTATTTTGCCCTTGCTCAAAGTCTAGTCGGGGATCGATAAATTGCAGGGATTTTCCGGAGGAATCGCATGCGCGCAAGAGTGGTGATGGCGCAATTGAATCTCCTGGTCGGCGATATCGACGGCAATGCGGAGCGGATCGTGGAAAACGCCCGGCGCGCGAAGTCCGAACTTGGCGCAGATCTGGTGGTGTTTCCCGAATTGACCTTGACCGGTTATCCGCCGGAAGACCTGTTATTGCGCCCGAGTCTTTCCGCAAGGATCGATCACGCGCTCGCCGGGATTGCCGGCGCCGGAATCGAGTGCCCGGTGGCGATCGGATTTCCGGAGGCCACGGATGAGGGTCTGTTCAACGCTCTGACCGTAATCGATCAGGGCAGGCGAATTGCGACTTATCACAAACAGCAGTTACCCAACTACCAGGTCTTTGACGAACAGCGCTATTTCCGCGCCGGCGGCAGTCCCTGCCTGGTCGAGATGTTCGGCGTAAAGATCGCATTCACGATCTGTGAGGACTTGTGGATCGAGTATCCCGTTTTGCAGGCAAGCAACGCCGGAGCTGGATTGCTGATAAATGTCAATGCTTCTCCTTTCCACATCGGCAAGACCGAAGACAGGAAAGCATTGCTGGCGCAAAGGTGCAGGCGGGGCGACTTCCCGATCATATATGTAAATCTCGTCGGCGGGCAGGACGAACTCGTGTTCGACGGCGCTTCGCTTGCCGTCGACGCGGAGGGTATCGCACGAACGCTGGCGCCGCCTTTCGAGGAAGGTCTGTATCCGGTAGACATCGAAGTGGACGAGCAGGGCGGCGGTTGCAGGTTGCGGGATGGAGAAACACAAGCGCCGGCTCCGGTGGAAAGGCAGATCTACCAGGCGCTCGTACTCGGGGTACGCGATTATGTGAACAAGAATGGTTTTCCCGGAGTCGTGCTCGGATTGTCGGGTGGCATCGATTCGGCGCTTACCCTTGCCGTAGCGGTCGATGCGCTGGGCCCGGAGCGCGTTCAGGCCGTGATGATGCCTTTCACCTACACCTCGGACTTGAGCAAGGACGCCGCTGCCAGACAGGCTCAGGCGCTGGGCGTCGAATTCAGCATGATACCCATCGATGATATCTATTCGGCATTCCTGGCCGCGCTGAAAGACGAGTTCGCCGGCGCCGGGCCGGATGTTAGCGAGCAGAACGTTCAGGCGCGTTGCCGCGGCGTGTTGCTGATGGCTATTTCCAACAAGAAGGGATTGCTCGTCCTGACCACGGGCAACAAGAGTGAACTCGCCGTGGGTTATGCCACCTTATACGGCGATATGGCCGGCGGATTCGACGTGTTGAAAGACGTTTCCAAGACCATGGTCTACCGTCTCGCTGAATATCGCAACGAACTCGCGGACGATGCGGACGAAGCCATTCCCCGCGAGGTGATCGATCGGCCGCCTTCGGCCGAACTCGCTCCCAACCAGATAGATGCGGACAATCTGCCGCCTTACGAGGTGCTGGACTCGATTCTCGAACGTTACGTGGAACAGGACTGGAGCGCCAATCGCATCGTCAAAGACGGCTTTGACGAGGAAGTAGTTGCCGGAATCGTGCGCATGGTGGATCGAAACGAATACAAGCGGCGTCAGGGCCCGCCCGGCGTTCGCTTGACGCAAAAGGCCTTCGGCCGCGATCGAAGGTATCCGATTACGAATGCGTGGCCGCCCGGCGATTAGGCTGTCTGCGCGCTCAATCGAAGATGCCGAAAGTAATGATGCTGAGGAGGGAACGGTCCGGCTCTTCCGGCGCATCCTGGCTGGTTATGATCTGCTGGCTGCCCGACAAGGGCGGCCGCGAGGTCGGCGCGAGGGGCGGATTGCCGCGGTTGTCGCCGATCAGTCCGAAAGTCACGGTATACAGCAGCGACGGATCGGAAATTTCCGTACGTATGAGGAAGTCTCCGTCTTCGTCGATGGAAGGATGGTCCGGATAGTTCTCCTGCAGCAGCGCGAGTGAAGTGTCCGCAAGGTCATTCAATCCCAAACGCAGATAACATTCGACCATGATCGCCACTGCGTCCGCCACAGCCGGGGTTCCCTGGAAGTTTTCCACTACGTATTGCGCCCGGCGCTGGGCAGCGATGAAGGCCCTGCGTTCCAGATAGTAATTCGCCACATGAATCTCGTATGCGGCCAGATTGTTGCGCAGATAAATCATCCTGGCCCGGGCGTCAGCCGCGTACGGACTGTCCGGATAGAGCGCCAGCAATTGCGCGAAATCATTGAAGGATTCCTCGGTGCGGCCAGGGTCGCGCTTGGTCGGGTCGATCGGTACGAAGCGGTCGAGGAAACTGCTGTTGTCGTCGAACGAAGACAGTCCCAGCATGTAATAGGCGTAATCGATGTTGTCGCTGTCGGGATGCAGCCGGATGAAACGTTGCGCCGCTGCTCGCGCGGCTTCCCGGTCGCCGCTGCGATAGTAGGCAAAGACTATTTCTATCTGGGCCTGTTCCGCGAAGCGGCCGAAGGGAAACCGGGATTCAAGCGCCTCGTAAGTTGAAATCGAGCCCCGAAAGTTCTGGTTGGTAAGTTGATCGAGCGCGCGCTGGTAAAACTGTTCCTCGGTGCTGAGGTCGGCAAATTCGTCTTCGTCTTCGTCACCGCCGAACCAGGCGCAGGCTACGAAAAGCGAAGCAACGAGCAGGAGCAGCGAGAGTCTCGTGAATCGCAAGAGTTGGGTCATGAATCCGATCTGCCGTCAAATTGTAACGTCGGCAATTGTAACGCCGGCGCCGCCCGCGGTCCAAGATGAATCCCGGAGACAGGCATTCCCCGGCTTGGCATCCGCGCAGATGGAACCGAAATGGAGAATATGACAACCTGCGCGAATCGCCACCTGGATGAACCGATGCAAGAAAGCAGAATACTCCGCAGGGAAACAATAACAGAATCGCTGGCTGGCTTGCGCCTGGACCAGGCGGCAGCCAGACTTTTTCCTGATTTTTCGCGATCACGCTTGCAACTGTGGATAAAAAGCGGAAACTTGACGGTAAATTCCCGAAATATGAAGCAAAGGGAACGCTTGCAGCAAGGCGATGTCATCGAAATCGACGCCGTACTCGCGCCGGACGGTGAATTGACGCCCGAGGCCATGGAGCTGGATATTCGATTCGAGGATGAGGATCTTCTCATCGTAAACAAGCCAGAAAACCTGGTCGTCCACCCCGCGGCAGGCCATCACGAAGGAACCTTGCTGAACGGCCTGCTGCATTCTTTTCCGGAACTGGCGCAATTGCCGCGCGCGGGCATCATCCACCGCCTCGACAAGGACACCACCGGCCTTATGCTGATCGCGCGCTCGTTGCGCGCGCATACCAGTCTGGTAAGACAATTGCAGGAACGCCGAATCGAACGCGTATACCAGGCGCTGGTACATGGCGTTCCCACTGGCGGGGGAACCGTGGACCAGCCCCTGGGAAGGCATCCCGTTCACAGAACCCGGATGGCGGTTGTTGCGGAAGGCAAGCCGGCGCGTACGCATTATCGGGTGCTGGAACGATTTAGCGCGCATTCCTTTCTCGAAATAACGCTGGATACCGGCCGCACCCATCAGATTCGCGTACACCTGTCCTGGCTCGGATACCCGGCGGTCGGAGACCGAACCTACGGCGGCAGACCCAAACTGCCTCCCGCCTGCCCAGCCGAACTTGCAAAAACCCTGGGTGAATTCAAGCGCCAGGCCCTGCATGCCTGCCGGCTGTCTTTCGCACACCCCGTCAGCAAGAAAAATATCAGCAAGGACATAGAGTTGCCGAAAGATATGATCGAGTTGCTTGAGCAATTGAAGAGCGATGCACTCGCCCGGGAAAGGAACGATGCGCAAGCTTGAACTGCTGCGCCCGGACTGGCCCGCGCCCGGCACGATCCTCGCCGCGTCAACAACCCGCGGCGGTGGCTGCAGCAAGGAAGAATTCGCCGGACTCAACATGGCCCTGCATGTCGGCGACATGGAAAACAGTGTCCGGCGCAATCGCGAACTCGCAGCCGGGGCTTTCGCTCCCGACGCCGACTACCAGTGGCTGCAACAGGTCCACGGAAGCAAACCGGCCATCGTATTCCAGGCAGGAGAAGCGCCAGAAGCGGACAGCCTGATCACCAGCACTCCCGGCATGGTTCTCTGCGTTCTCACCGCGGATTGCCTGCCGATCTTCGTCTGCAATCGAGCCGGGAACGAAGCTGCGATCATTCACGCCGGCTGGCGCGGCATGAGCGCAGGCATCATCGAGAACACACTGACAACCATGCAAAGCGAACCCAAAGATCTGCTGATCTGGTTAGGACCAGCCATCCTGTCCTGCCACTACGAAACAGGCGATGACGTGCGCGAATCATTCCTGGACCGCGCCACCGACACCCACGAAAAAAAACAGCTCGATTCCGCATTCACCCCCCTCGAAAAACCAGGCAAGTACCACACCAACCTGACCCAAATCGCCCGTATAAAATTGTTCCGCCTCGGCGCCAAAACCATTTCCGGCGGAACCCATTGCACCCACTGCGATGCCACCCGCTTCTATTCCCACCGCCGCGACGGCCCCTGCGGCCGCATGGCAAACCTAATTTGCATCAATAAGGTGTCCTGACAGCCCATCAAACAGTGAGTACTGTGGCTTCGATCCGCCCCCGCCGTAGTGGCTGTGTGCAGCGGACGCCGTGAATACGTCCCTGTAGGCTCGGGCTCGGCGTCCTGCCTCGCACGCCCGCTGCACACAGCCACTACGGCGGGGGCTCTGACTGTGCGTACTGACCTGCAACTGCATAACAAACTTCATCTGCATTAAACAGTATGAAATGCCGTAAGCCGCTGTCGGTTTGAAGTACCGGGCGGCTTCTCAGACATGGGTGTCTGAGTAGAGCCCTACGGCGGAGGCTCTGAATGAGCGTGCCAATCGACAGCCACATAACAAACCTCATCTGCATCAAACAGTTCGGCATGCCGTAAGCCGCTGTCGGTTTAAGGTATCGGGTGGCTTCTCAGACATGGATGTCTGAGTAGAGCCTACAGGGACGTATTTACGGCGTCCGCCCGATACCTTAAACCGACAGCGGCGAGATGCCCGGTTGAAGTAATGCGCTCCAGACCTCATATACAAGTTCGTTAAATCAACCCAAAGAGATTTTGCGACTCATGCGACCAGACAAATTTACCGGGAAGCTGCAGGCGGCGTTGGCCGATGCGCAATCGCTCGCCCTGACGAATCGTAATAGCAGCATCGAACCGGCGCATCTGTTGCTTGCCCTGATCGATCAGCAGGGTGGCTCAGTGCGCGCCCTGTTGGCGCAGACCGGATTCAATACAGGCGAATTGCGCGCGGGGCTTGACCGCATCGTGCAGGATCAGCCGCGTATGAAGGAACACGACGGGCAGCTTTCGGTCTCACCCGAGCTTGCAAGATTGCTGAATCGCGCGGAAACCATAGCCGGCGAACATGGTGACAGCTTCGTCGCCAGTGAAACCATACTTCTGGCGGCGATGAAAGATACCGGAGCGGTCGGGAAACTGCTCAAATCGAGCGGTGTCAGTTCCCAGGCGCTTGAGAACGCCATAGCCAATCTGCGCGGTGGCGAAGCGGTGTCCGATGCGGAAGCAGAAGAAAGCCGCCAGGCGCTGGGGCGATATTGCATCGATCTCACCGAACGCGCGCGCTTGGGAGAACTCGATCCGGTCATCGGCCGGGACAGCGAGATTCGCCGCGCCATTCAGGTATTGCAGCGCCGCACCAAGAACAATCCGGTACTGATCGGCGAGCCGGGTGTAGGCAAGACCGCCATTGTCGAAGGGCTGGCCCAGCGAATCGTCAACGGTGAAGTGCCGGAAGGCTTGAAGAACAAGAGCATTCTCGCGCTCGACATGGGCTCTCTGATCGCCGGGGCAAAGTACCGGGGTGAATTCGAGGAACGGCTCAAGGGCGTACTCAAGGAAATCGCCAAGCGCGAAGGCTCGGTGGTCCTGTTCATAGACGAATTGCATACCATGGTCGGCGCCGGCAAGGCCGAAGGCGCCATGGATGCCGGCAACATGCTCAAGCCGGCGCTTTCCCGGGGCGAATTGCATTGCGTCGGCGCCACCACACTCAACGAATACATGCAGTACATCGAGAAAGACGCTGCGCTGGAACGCCGATTCCAGAAAGTTCTGGTGGAAGAACCCGACGAAGAGGCTGCCATTGCCATTCTGCGCGGACTGAAAGAGCGCTACGAGGTTCACCATGGCGTTGAAATTTCCGATTCCGCCATTATTGCAGCCGCGCGCCTTTCCCAGCGCTATGTATCGGACCGCCAACTTCCCGACAAGGCGATCGATCTCGTCGACGAAGCCGCCAGCATGATCCGCATGGAGATCGACTCCAAACCCGAAGAAATGGACATGCTTGACCGGCGCCTCATCCAGCTCAAGATCGAACGTGAAGCACTCAAGAAGGACAAGGATGCGCCGGCGAAAAAGCGCAGGGAAAAGCTTAACGAGGAAATCTGCAATCTGGAAAGGGAGTACGCCAACCTCGACGAGATCTGGAAGGCCGAGAAGGCATCATTGCACGGCGCCCAGTCGATCAAGTCGAGTCTGGAAAGGGCCAGGATAGAACTCGAATCGGCGCAACGCGCCGGCGATCTCGCGCGCATGTCCGAAATCCAGTACGGCGTCATACCGGGTCTGGAAAAGAAACTGGAAGAGGCCACCCATGCCGCAGTGTCGGACAAGAAACTCTTGCGCAACCGGGTTACCGACGAGGAAATCGCCGATATCCTCTCCCGCGCTACTGGAATTCCCGTGAACAAGATGCTGCAAAGCGACCGCCAGCGCCTGCTTGGCATGGAAGACGCCTTGCGGCAGCGGGTAGTAGGCCAGGAAGAGGCCATATCGGCCGTTGCCCATGCCGTGCGCCGCTCGCGCTCAGGCTTGTCGGACCCGAACCGTCCGAACGGTTCTTTCCTGTTCCTGGGCCCAACCGGCGTCGGCAAGACTGAATTATGCAAAACTCTGGCCGAATTCCTGTTCGATACCGAAGCGTCCATGGTCCGCATCGACATGTCGGAATTCATGGAGCGGCATTCCGTCGCCAGGCTAATCGGAGCGCCTCCCGGCTATGTCGGCTACGAGCAGGGCGGTTATCTCACCGAAGCTGTGCGCCGGCGCCCGTATTCCGTGTTGCTGCTCGATGAAGTCGAGAAAGCGCATCCGGAAGTATTCAACGTACTGTTGCAGGTGCTCGACGACGGCCGCCTGACCGACGGTCACGGCCGCACCGTGGATTTTCGCAATACCGTCATTATCATGACCTCCAATCTCGGGTCCGAACGCATTCAGCAACTGATGCAGGAAGAGACTCCGAACCGGGATACGTACGATTCCGTGAAACAGGCTGTATTGAACACGGTGGTCCGCCATTTTTCGCCGGAATTTGTCAATCGGATCGACGAAATTGTCGTATTCCAGCCACTGGGCAAGGAAGAAATTCTCGGTATTGCAAGCCTGCAGGTCGAGTCGCTGAATCGTAGACTTGCCGATAGCGAGTTGCAGGTGAATGCGTCGCCGAGCGTTCTTCGATACATAGCCGACGCGGGATTCGATCCGGTTTATGGCGCCAGGCCGCTCAAGCGCGCCATCCAGAATCAAATCGAGAATCCGCTTGCCCAGCATGTGCTGGCGGGAGAATTCGCCCCGGGGGCAACCATCTACATCGATCTCGGCGCCAACAGCGATCTCGAATTCAGCACCGCCACCGGTAATGCGGAGCCCGGTACGCAAGTAGCCTGAACAATCCCTCCCTCCGTCATTTGGCGGGATTTCCGATGACGCCTGTTTCACCTGTAGGGGCGAGGCAAGCGGTTACGAGATAGCTTCGTGCGCAGCCCGAGCGAAGCCGAACTGTGCTCGGCGGCTGGAACGACGCATGCGTCGCCCGCAGGAATTGCACGGTGTTTGGGCCATTCGCGGGCGAGGCATGCCTCGCCCCTACGAGACCGTGCGAAACCGCATACGGTCTTGACTTTCCCGCTGCAAGTGGGAGAATGCGTCCCGCTTTGCGGAACATGGCAACAAACAACGCGCATCCGCGAGCCGGGCCCTTCCGAGGATACCTACCCGCAATCTGAGGGAAGGCCCGAATTCAGGCGGCAACACGACAAGCCGCCACTTATCCTGAAATACTTGTCCGGTATCGGACAGGCAAGAAAACTGCTACGGTTTTCTGCCTGCCGACCGTTACAAGTTGAGCGGTAACACATCGGCCAGCGGCAACATTGCCATGCGGCCGGCGATCAGGCGGGAACATGACTGGCAAAATGACAAAACAGGCGGAAATGCTGTCCGGCGGCGAAATGCTGATCCGGGCGTTGCGGGACGAAGACGTGAAAATCATCTTCGGCTATCCCGGCGGCGCCGCTTTGCATATTTATGACGCGATCTTTCGCCAGGACGATGTGGAACATATCCTCGTGCGCCACGAGCAGGCCGCGACCCATGCCGCGGACGGCTATGCCCGCGCTACGGGCAAGCCAGGCGTGGTTCTCGTCACTTCCGGCCCGGGCGCGACCAACGCCATCACCGGAATCGCCACTGCCTACATGGATTCGATTCCGCTGGTCGTGATTTCAGGCCAGGTGGATAGCCGTTTGCTCGGCACCGACAGTTTCCAGGAAACCGACATGGTCGGCATTTCCCGGCCGATCGTGAAACACAGTTTCATGGCCCGCAACGCCGGGGAAATCCCAACCCTGGTCAGAAAAGCGTTTCATATCGCGACCACCGGACGCCAGGGCCCCGTGGTTATCGACATCCCCAAGGATGCGACCGACCCACGCCTGAAGGCGCCGTACGTCTATCCGGATGACATCAGCATGCGCTCCTATTCGGTGCCGACAAAAGGCCATCCCGGGCAGATCCGCAAGGCCGTGGAGGCATTGCTGGGCGCGAAACGGCCAATGCTCTACAGCGGCGGCGGCGTAATCCAGGGCGATGGCTCCGACGCACTGACCCGGCTCGCCAGGCTGCTCGGCTATCCGATCACCAATACGCTGATGGGTCTCGGCGGTTACCCGGCGTCAGACTCCCAGTTCGTCGGCATGCTCGGCATGCACGGCACTTACGAAGCCAACATGGCGATGCATTATTGCGACGTACTGTTGTGCGCGGGGGCCCGCTTCGACGACCGCGTCACCAATTCGGATGCAAGCAAGTTCTGCCCCGACGCGACCATATTGCATATCGACATCGACCCGGCTTCGATATCGAAAATCGTCAGCGCCGATATTCCGATCGTCGGTCCAGTAGCCTCGGTGCTTGAGGACATGATCGCCGAAATCAAGCGCATGAAGGCCAAACCCGACGCCGATTCGCTGAATATCTGGTGGGAGCAGATCAACCGCTGGCGCGAAAAGGATTCATTGCGCATTCCGGAGCCGGAAAACGGCCTGATCAAACCCCAGCAAGTCGTCAAGCTTGTGCACGAGTTGTCCGGCGGCGATGCCTATGTTTCCTCCGATGTCGGTCAGCACCAGATGTTCGCCGCCCAATATTACGGATTCGACAAGCCCCGGCGCTGGATCAACTCGGGCGGACTGGGCACCATGGGCTTTGGCTTTCCGGCCGCCATGGGCGCGCAATTCGCCTTTCCGGGCGAGGTTTCGGTCTGCATTACGGGGGAGGGCAGTTTCCTGATGAACATGCAGGAATTCGCCACCTGCATGCAATACCAGTTGCCGATCAAGATCATCTGCCTGAACAATCAGGCCCTGGGCATGGTCAAACAGTGGCAGGACATGCAATACGGCGGCCGTTACAGCCATAGCACCTATGCCGAATCACTACCCGATTTCGTCAAGCTGGCGGAATCCTTCGGCCATGTCGGCATCCGCATCGAGCGGCCCGAGGATTTGCGCGATAAATTGAGCGAGTGTTTTTCCCTGAAGGACCGGCTGGTATTCGTCGACGTCCTGGTCGATCCGGATGAGCATGTCTATCCGATGGCGATCAAGGGCGGCGCCATGAAGGACATGGTGCTGAGCAAGACGGAGAGAACCTGATGCGGCGTATCATTTCAATCCTGATGGAAAATGAGCCGGGCGCGCTGTCCCGGGTTGTCGGCCTGTTTTCCCAGCGCAATTACAACATCGATTCGCTGACCGTGGCGCCCACGGAAGATCAGTCGCTCTCGAGGCTTACACTGATCACATCCGGTGACGATGCCCGAATCGAGCAGGTGACCAAGCATCTGAACCGGATCGTCGATGTCGTGAAACTTATCGATCTGACCGGCGGCGCCCATATTGAGCGCGAACTGATGCTGATCAAACTGAAGGCGGCCGGCGCGCAACGCGCCGAAGTGCTGCGCGTGGTCGAGATTTTCCGTGGCCAGGTGGTCGATCAGACCAGTTCGAGTTATTCGATCCAGCTCTCGGGAACCAGCGAAAAACTCGATGGCTTTCTCGCCGCAGTCAGCGACTGCAAGGTGCTCGAAGTCGCTCGCACCGGCGTGACCGGAATCTCCCGCGGAACCAAAGTGCTGGCGATCTGAGCGCTATCTGGAAAGCTGTACCGCTTTAATCTTGTTGTTCGACAACAATCTGTCAGATGGCCTTTTTCATCGCGGTCATGTGGCCGCGCAACTTGCGGCCGACGACTTCGATCGGGTGGGCGTGAATCTTCTCGTCGACGGCGATCAATTCCTGGTTGTCGACGCCGGTATCGGCAAGTTGCATGCCCTTGCCGATCACGTCGGTGTCGACCCGGGCCATGAAATCGTCCAGCAATGGCACACATTCATGGGAGAAAAGATAGCAGCCGTATTCCGCGGTATCGGAGATGACCTTGTTCATCTCGTACAACTTCTTGCGGCCGATCAGATTGGCGATCAGCGGCACCTCGTGCAATGACTCGTAGTAAGCCGACTCCTCGATGATTCCGCAACTCGTCATCGTTTCGAAGGCGAGTTCGACGCCGGCCTTGATCATGGCGGCCATGAGAATGCCGTTGTCGTAATACTCCTGCTCCGGAATGTCCATTTCTCCGGCGGTGGATCTTTCGAAGGCGGTGTACGCGGTTTCCTCGCGCCAGGTGAGCAATTTGCGGTCGTCGTCGCGCCAGTCGGCCATCATGCCTTCGGAGAAAGCGCCGGTCATGATGTCGTCCATGTGCTTGCGGAACAATGGCGTCATGATGGCTTTCAACTCGTCGGCCAACTCATGGGCCAGCAGTTTCGCCGGATTGGAAAGCCGGTTCATCATGTTGGTGATGCCGCCGTGCTTGAGCCCTTCGGCGATCGTTTCCCAGCCGTGCTGAACCAGTTTCGAGGCGTAGCCTTCCTCGACGCCGGCGGCGACCATCTTGTCGAAACAGAGCAGGGAGCCGGTTTGCAACATGCCGCAAAGAATCGTCTGTTCGCCCATGAGGTCGGATTTGACTTCCGCGACGAAGGACGACTCGAGCACGCCGGCCCGGTGACCCCCGGTCGCGGCGGCATAGGCCTTGGCGATTTCAAGGCCTTCGCCGCGCGGATCGTTCTCGGGATGGACCGCGATCAGGGTGGGCACGCCGAATCCGCGTTTGTATTCTTCGCGGACTTCAGTGCCGGGACATTTCGGTGCGACCATGATCACGGTGATGTCGGGCCGGATCTGAATGCCTTCCTCGACGATATTGAAACCATGGGAGTAGGCAAGACAGGAATTTTCCTTCATCAGCGGCATGATCTGCCCGATCACCGGAGTATGCTGCTTGTCGGGCGTGAGATTCAGCACCAGATCGGCGCCGGGAATCAGGTCTTCGAAAGTTCCGGTAACAAAACCGTTGCCGGTGGCGTTTTTCCAGGAAGCACGTTGTTCGGCAATGGCCTCCGCCCGCAGGGCGTATGCTATATCAAGGCCGCTGTCGCGCATATTCAGCCCCTGGTTGAGTCCCTGCGCGCCGCAGCCGACGATGACGACTTTCTTGCCCTTGAGCTTGCCCACGCCGTCGTGGAACTCAGAACGACCCATAAAACGGCACTTCCCAAGTTGTTGCAATTGAAGACGTAAGGGCAGGGAGTTAAAGTAATTCATGAAAATATTCCGGATCCGGACGACAAGGTTGATTCGGCAAATGAGGCGCGATGATATAGCATCCGCCGAGTCGGGTAAATTTGCGTAATGCCTGTATGCGAGGAACGCGGCGAGAGATTCCGCGACAAAATGGCAGGATTGCCATTTTGGACGGCGCAGAGCGCCGCCCCGCAGGGGCGAGGGGCATGGATGCCCCGAGTCACTCCGCTTCGCTTCGCGCGGAATGACGGATATGGCAACGAATGAGTAAAGATCAAACAACTGAAGAAAGCGAAAGCATACTTCCCATCGACGAGCACGAGGAGATCGTCTCGGAGGGCGGCAAGCAAATCAGGCGGCGCGGCATATACCTGCTGCCGAACCTGTTGACGCTGGGTGCGCTGTTCGCGGGCTTTTACGCTGTGATTGCCGGTATGTCGGGAAACTTCAATGAAGCCGGCTGGGCCATTCTGATTGCCGGCGTACTCGATGGTCTCGATGGGCGAATTGCGCGGCTTACCCGCAGTCAAAGCGCGTTCGGCGCTGAATTCGACAGCCTGTCCGACATGGTGTCCTTTGGCATGGCGCCTGCCCTGATCATGTTCAGTTGGGCCTTCGAGCCGCTCGGGCGGGTCGGCTGGGCGGCGAGTTTTTTCTATATGGCCTGCGCCGCCTTGCGTCTGGCCCGATTCAATGTGCAACTCGGCACCGTCGACAAGCGCTTTTTCATGGGACTGCAAAGCCCCGTGGCGGCGGGTCTCATTACCTTCATTCCCTGGGTTGGCTACAAGTACGAAGTGGAAGTCACAGCACTGGTGGCGTATCCGGCGGCCGCGGTGATGGTTCTCACCGGTCTGCTGATGATTTCCAACTACCGTTATTTCAGTTTCAAGGTATTGAATGTAAAGGGCACGGTGCCATATATAGTGCTACTATTGACCTTGGCGTTGCTGGTGGTGGTGGCCCAGAATCCCCAGGAATTGCTACTGGCCATGTGCGTGATTTACGCTGCCTCTGGGCCCGCTGTCTGGTTCTACCGCAAGCGCGATCTGCTAACCGGCCGCTTCGCCCGCGCCGGAAAGGAACCGGCGAAAAAGCGCGAGTCCAGACGCAATACTGCCGATAAACCTCCTGCTCAGGATTGAATCGAGAAATTTGCCATGTTGATCAAGAAGCCTTCAGACATCCTTCCTTCGGAAATCACGCCGGAAAGCGTCTATCGGCGGCGCCGCGAATTCATGCGCGATGGCGCTGCGTTACTGGCCGGCAGCGCATTGTTGCCCTCGATGGCGTTGGCGCAACAGGGCGATGCGCTCAAAGCCGCGGCGCCTCCCGGTCTGACTCGAACGCCGCCTGCCGCCTGGTGGGAGGACAAATTCGAAGACATCCGACCGGCGCCGTCCGAGGAGCCTCTCTACACAGCGGAAGCGCTGACGCCATACCAGGACGTGACCCGCTACAACAACTTCTATGAATTCGGCATGGACAAGTCGGATCCGTCCAATCGTTCCAGCGCGTTTCAGACCGACCCCTGGTCGATCGAGATCGAAGGCGAGGTCGCAAAGCCCGGCATCTACCACCTTGAAGACATTCTCAAGCCGCATGCGCTCGAAGAGCGGGTGTACCGGCTGCGCTGCGTGGAAGCCTGGTCGATGGTGATCCCCTGGATCGGTTTCCCGCTGGCCGACCTGATCAAACGGTTCGAGCCGACTTCCCGCGCCAATTACGTCGAATTAGAGACGACTATCCAACCGGACACCATGCCCGGCATCCGCTCTCCGTTCGCCATCGTCGACTGGCCCTATCGGGAAGGTCTGCGCATGGACGAGGCCATGAATGAATTGACTTTCCTGGCGGTGGGTCTGTACGGCAGTTTTCTGCCGGCCCAGAACGGCGCGCCAATCCGCCTGGTGGTGCCCTGGAAATACGGCTTCAAGAGCATCAAGTCCATCGTACGCATGAATTTTCGCGAAACCGAACCCAATACCACCTGGAACGACCTGCAGGCTAACGAATACGGTTTTTACGCCAATGTGAATCCTGAAGTGCATCATCCACGGTGGCGACAGGACATGGAACGCAGGCTGCCGCAGACGCTGTTCAGCCGACGGGTGATCCCGACTCGCCTGTTCAACGGTTATGAAGAGCAGGTGGCGCATTTGTACAAGGACATGGATCTCGCGCGCTACTACTGATTGCCACGACCGCTGACCCAATGGCCCTGATTCCCGCAAGGACGACCGGGTGGTTCAAGCCTGCTGTCTTCGGCGCCGCGCTGACTCCTTTTGCCTGGCTGATCTGGCGCATTGCCGTCAATGACCTCGGACCCGACCCGGCGCAGGAACTTGCCATTTCCACCGGCGAATGGACCCTGCGATTCCTGCTTATTACCTTGTCCCTGACCCCGCTGCGCAATATCACCGGCCAGATCGCTTTCGTGCGCATCCGCCGCATGTTGGGACTGTTTGCGCTGTTCTATGCGGCGATCCATTTCGCTGTCTGGATGTCGCTGCTGCTTGGATTCCGCTGGTTCGCGATCGGAGAGGAATTACTGGAGCGGCCCTATATCAGCATCGGCTTTCTTGCCTTGTTGATTCTCATAGCGTTGGGCATTACTTCGCCGAAGGCCATGGTGCGGCGCATGGGTAGAAACTGGAAACGCCTGCACAGGCTGATTTACCTGGCGGCAGTTCTGGCGATCGTTCATCTGACCTGGATCCTGCGAACCGATGTGGGCGAAGCGGTGCTTTACGGTTCAATTCTGGCGATTCTGTTCGGCTACCGCCTGTACCGGCGAGTCGGCCGATGGGGCAAGCAAACGGCCTTGCGCTAGTCTACAATGGCGCGTTTTGAGGCAGCACGGGAAGAAAAATCATGAATTTTGCCGGCACCGAGGAATACATCGCCACCAGGGAACTGCAAATGGCGGTCAATGCGGCCATTCGCCTGCGCAAGCCATTGCTGATCAAGGGCGAGCCGGGCACCGGCAAGACCATGCTCGCGGAACAGATCGCAAAAGCCCTGGAACTACCGCTCATTCAATGGCATATCAAGTCCACTACTCGGGCGCAGCAGGGGCTGTACGAATACGATGCGGTTTCAAGACTGCGCGACTCGCAACTCGGCGACGAAAAAGTCCACGACATCGGCAATTACATCGTCGCAGGCAAGATCTGGCAGGCCTTCGAGTCCGATCAGCAATGCGTATTGCTGATCGACGAAATCGACAAGGCCGATATCGAGTTCCCCAACGATCTGCTGCTGGAACTCGACAAGATGGAATTTCACGTATACGAAACAAGGCAGTTGATAAAGGCGCGGCAACGCCCGATCGTGGTAATCACCAGCAACAACGAAAAGGAATTGCCAGATGCCTTTCTGCGCCGCTGTTTCTTTCATTACATCGCCTTCCCGGATACGGTAACCATGGAGAAGATCGTCCGGGTGCATTACCCGGACATCAAGAAAAAACTCGTGCGCCAGGCAATGGAAGTATTTTTTGACTTGCGCAAGGTGCCGGGGCTCAAGAAAAAACCGTCGACATCCGAATTGCTCGATTGGCTGAAATTGCTCATGGCCGACGATATTCCCGCAGATATTCTCAAGGACAGTGACGCTTCGAGCGCAATTCCGCCCTTGTACGGAGCCTTGCTCAAGAACGAACAGGACGTGCAATTGCTGGAGAAACTGGCCTTCATGCATCGGGCGGGAAGATAGCCGCGACCGGATCGGGATCATGCTGATCAACTTTTTCCTGCGCCTGAAAGAGAACAAGCTGCCGGTTTCAATAACCGAGTTGTTCGCCTTGCTGGAATGCCTGAACGAAAACATCGTCTTCGGCGATGTCGAGGATTTTTACTACTTGGCGCGATTGTCCATGGTCAAGGACGAAAAACACTTCGACCGCTTCGACCGTGCATTTGCCGAATATTTCAAAGACGTCGAATCAAGCGCGGACATTCTCGCCTACCAGGTGCCAGAGGACTGGCTACGCAAGCAATTCGAGGCCGCGCTGAGCGAAGAGGACAAGGCAAAACTGGACAGCCTCGGCGGGCTCGAAAAATTGCTGGAAGAATTCCGCAATCGCCTGGAAGAACAGCAGAAACGACATCAGGGCGGCAGCAAGTGGATCGGCACCGGCGGCACGTCGCCTTTCGGCGCTTATGGCTACCATCCGGAAGGCATCCGCCTCGGCCAGAACGAAGGCAGAAGCGGCAAGGCGGTGAAAGTCTGGGACCGCCGCGACTATCGCGACCTCGATGACAGCGTGGAAATCGGCACGCGCAACATCAAGCTGGCGCTGCGCAAATTGCGCAAGTTCGCCCGCACCGGCGCAGAGGAAGAACTCGACATGGACGATACGATTACCTCGACGGCGCGGAACGCCGGCCTGCTCGACATCAAGATGGTCCCCGAGCGGCACAATGCGGTAAAAGTACTTCTGTTCTTTGACGTCGGTGGTTCAATGGATCCCCATGTCAAGGTCTGCGAAGAGTTATTCTCGGCCGCGCGCACGGAGTTCAAACATCTCGAATACTATTATTTCCACAATTTTCTCTATGAATCAGTCTGGACCAAGGGCAAGCGCAGACACGCCGAGACCGAATCCACTTTTGACCTGATTCACAAGTACCCCAAGGATTACAAGGTGATTTTCGTCGGCGACGCGACCATGGCGCCCTATGAAATCACCCATGCCGGCGGCAGTATCGAACATTACAATGAAGAACCCGGCGCCATCTGGATGCAGCGAATAGCTGATCATTTCGAGCATCTGGTCTGGCTTAATCCGACGCCGCGGGATTATTGGGAGCACAGTTATTCGATCGGTCTGGTGAAGGAATTGGTGACCAATCGGATGATGCCGTTAACCATAAAGGGGCTCGAAGAAGCCATGAGCGCCTTGTTGCATTAGTGGCGGCATCCTTGACCAGAACAATAAAATGACTTCGCGGCAGGACATTTCATAAATGGAAAAACTTCCCCCGGAATTGCGCCCTGAACAATACGCCTCACTGAACGAGGTACTGGACCACGTTGCCGCGGCCCATGGCCCGCTGCCGGCTTTTTCCTGTTTCGGGCACAGTCTTAGCTATCGCGAAATCGATGAATTGAGCAGTCGCTTCGCCGGGTTCCTACGCAATCAGTTGCATTTGAATCCGGGTGACAGGCTCGCGATTCAACTGCCGAATTTGCTGCAATTTCCCGTAGTAGTCTATGCAGCAATCAAGGCCGACCTTGTCATAGTCACAACCAATCCGCTCTATACCGCCCCGGAAATGAAGCACCAGTTCGCCGATTCCGGAGCGAAGGCTGTAGTCGTTCTGGAAGCCTTCTGCGACAAGATCGAAAGTGTTGTCGAAGATACGGACATCGAGCACGTGATCATTGCCCGCCTGGGAGATCTGATTCCCCGGCCGAAAGGAAAGCTAATCGATCTGGCGGCAAAACACCTGCGCAAGATGGTTCCCGAGTATGAATTGCCCGGAGCGCACTTCTTCCGCGAGGCGGTGGCCTCGGAGCCGATCGAATCCGCCGCGGCCAGGTCGGGAGAATACACCGCCCTGATTCTCTATACCGGCGGCACCACCGGCGTCGCCAAGGGCGCCATGCTTACGCATCGCAATCTCATCGCCAACATGATGCAGTTGCGTTCGAGAACTTCGCTGGTGATCGAGGATCAATTCGCCAACATTGTCGGGCCACTGCCGCTTTATCACACCTACGCCTTCCAGTTGCATCTGCTGACCATGGCTTATGCCGGTAGTCACAACATTCTGGTGCCGAATCCGCGCGACCTCGACGCGCTGATCAAATTGCTGAAGCGCAACAGGATTCACGGATTTGTGGGCATCAACACCTTGTATCTGGCCTTGCTCAGGTATCCGAAAATCAGGCAAGTGGATTTCTCGACCTATCGATTTTGCGGCGCCGGCGGCATGGCGATGTCAAGTTCGATTGCCGAGGAATGGCAGGAATTGACCGGATGCGAAATTCTCGAAGGATACGGCCTGACCGAATGCTCGCCGGTCGTCGCGGTAAATATTCCGGGCCAGGTGCGAAAGGGCACGGTAGGCAAGGCAGTGCCCGAAACTGAATTGCGCGTGATCGACGAGGAGGCGAATGAACTGCCTTTGGGCGCCGTAGGTGAATTGCAGGTTCGCGGACCCCAGGTAATGGCCGGGTATTACGGCAGGGAAGAGGCTACCCAGGACAGTATCAATCCGGATGGCTGGTTCAGCACCGGCGATTACGTCAGCATCAGCGAAGACGGCTATATCAGCATCGTCGACCGCAAGAAGGACATGATCCTCGTTTCCGGCTTCAATGTATTTCCCAACGAAATCGAAGACTGGGTCAATCGTCACCCGCAAGTCGTTGAAAGTGCGGCAATCGGTGTGACCGACGAACGAACCGGAGAGGCCGTGAAACTGTTCGTGGTCGCCGGAGAAGAAGCGCCCGGGGCCGAGGACATTCAGTCCTGGTGCCGACAGGGGCTCGCCGCCTACAAGGTGCCGCGCAAAGTCGAATTCGTTGCGGACTTGCCAAAATCCAATATCGGCAAGATTCTGCGGCGGGAATTGCGTGGTTAATTCGCGGTCGCTCAAGCGCGACAAATTGCGCATCCAGTCGATCCCCAACGAAATAACCCTGCCGGCGGAACTCCCCATAAGCCGGCATGCGTCCGAAATCGAGGGATTGCTCGCCCGCAACCAGGTCATCATCGTCGCGGGAGATACCGGATCGGGCAAGACCACGCAATTGCCCAAGATCTGCCTGCGCGCGGGACTCGGTCGACGCGGCATGATCGGTCATACGCAACCACGCAGGCTGGCGGCCATGTCCGTGGCCGCACGAATCAGCGAAGAACTCAACGCCGACGCCGCGATGGGGGTGTGCGGCGGACGCCGTGAATACGTCCCTGTAGGCTTCGGGCTCGGCGTCCTGCCTCGCACGCCCGCCGCACACCCCCATCGCGGCGTCGGCGTCCAGGTTCGCTTCGATCAGCGTGTGCCGGAGGACGCCTGGCTCAAACTGATGACCGACGGCATATTACTGGCGGAAATCCAGCGCGACCGACTGTTGAAGAAATACCAGGCGCTGATACTCGACGAAGCCCATGAGCGATCGCTCAATATCGACTTCCTGCTGGGCTATCTGAAACTGATCCTGCCCAGGCGCAAGGATTTGAGATTGATCGTCACCTCCGCGACTCTGGACGTGGACCGTATCGCCGCGCATTTCAACCAGGCTCCCATCGTCCGCGTCGCCGGCCGCAGCTATCCCGTCAAAACGCTTTACCGTCCGCCGGAGCAACTTGTTCCCGACGCGGACGAAGAAGACCGGCAGATGGCAGCCATCGCACAAGCGATCTCGGAACTCAACGGTCATGGCGAAGGCGACATCCTGATCTTTCTCAGCAGCGAAAAGGAGATCCGGGAAACCGCCGCGTTTCTGCGCAAGCGCCGCATGCCGAATACGGAGGTCCTGCCCTTGTATTCGCGCTTGCGGGCCACCGAACAGCAACGCATTTTCGCGCCTCATGGTGGCCGCCGCATCGTACTTTCAACCAATGTGGCGGAAACTTCGTTGACGGTGCCGGGAATTCATTTCGTGATCGACACCGGTTTTGCCCGCATAAGCCGTTACAGCGTTCAGCGCAAATTGTTGCGGTTGCCCATAGAACCCGTATCGAGAGCCAGCGCCGAGCAACGCAAGGGCCGTTGCGGCCGACTCGCCGACGGCGTCTGCATCCGTCTGTATGGCGAGGAGGACTTTCAGTCTCGGCCGGACTTCACCGATCCCGAGATCAAGCGCTCCAATCTGGCCTCGGTGATCCTGCGCATGAGCGCCTTGCAACTCGGCCGGCCCGAGGAATTTCCCTTTCTCGACGCCCCGGAACAGAAATCAATCAATGACGGACGCAGGCTGCTGCGCGAACTGGGCGCCTTGACCGAGTCGGGAGCCTTGACTCGCACGGGCCGCATGCTGGCCGAACTACCGCTCGAGCCGCAACTGGGGCGCATGCTGGTGGCGGCGTCCGAGGCGGGAAGTCTGCGCGAAGTGCTGATTATCGTCAGCGCCATGAGCCTGGGCGACCTTAGGGATTCGGCGCCGGGCGGGCGAATCGACGACAAATGGGCCGAGTTCATCCATCCCGAATCGGACTTCCTCGGGTTGCTCACGCTTTGGGATCGATGCGAAAACGAGCGGGTCTCCCAATCGCAATTGCGCAAGTTTTGCGCCAGATACCGTCTGTCCTTCCAGCGCGTGCGGGAATGGCGGGAAATCCACCGCCAGTTGTTGAACGCCTGCCGACGGCTTGGCGCCGGACTGAATCGCAAACAAGCCGGCTATGCCGAAATCCATCGCGCGCTGGTAAGCGGATCGTTGAACCAGGTTGCGCGGCATCATGACGGCAGGACTTATCTCGGCAGCAGAAACCGAAAACTGACTCTGGCGCCTTCTTCGGCGCTGGCGCGCAAGAACAAACGCTGGATCGTGACTAGCGAATGGATCGATACGGCGCGGACTTTTGCCTCGATGGCCGCCGTAATCAAGCCGGAATGGGTAATCGAATATGCCGGCCACCTGTTGCGCAAGGAGTATGGGGAGCCTTTCTGGAGCGCGGACAGGCAACAAGTAATGGCCCACGAAAAAACCGTGCTGTACGGGCTCGCCTTGCGCGACATGATTCCGGTGGACTATGCAAGATTCGATACTGCGGGCGCACGCGATATCTTTCTGGATCAGGCCCTGGTCGAAGACCTTATCCGGAGCAAGGCTGATTTCCTGAAAAAAAACAGAAGGTTTCTGGATGAACTTCGCAAGCAGGAGGAAAAGTTCCGCCGCCCGGAACTCGTCGTCAACGAACGGGAAATTCAGCGGTTCTACGATCAGCGCCTGCCGGAATCGGTGGTTTCCACCAGGACGCTCGAGTGCTGGCTGGCCGAAGATCCGGCAGTGCGCAACCGCTCGCTGGATATGGAACAGGCCGGACTGTTCCGCGGCGAGACGCTCGCTGAGTTGCAGCGCCAGTTTCCCGATCAGATCAAGGTGCAAAGCAATGTGCTGCCGGTGGACTATGTATTCGATCCGGGAAGCAGTCGCGACGGTGCGAGTTTGCGCGTCCCCGCCGAACTCGTGGCGCAATTGTCCGCCGCCGACCTCGATTGGGCCATACCTGGCCTGGTGCGCGAAAAATGCATCGCCCTGATACGGGGCCTGCCCAAGAGCAAACGGCGAAAATTCATTCCGGTGCCGGATTTCGTCGATAGCGTCTTGCCCGGGATGCAACGCTCCGACGGCGAATTGGCGGATTCGCTGTTGTCACAGATGAATCGGGCCGGAGGCAATCGGGTCGAACGCCGGGAACTGGTTGCGGTCGTATTACCGGGTCACCTGCGAACCATGTTGCAAGTCGTCGACCCGAAAGGGCGCGTAATGGCGGAAGGGGACGATTTGGCGGCATTGCGCGAGCGCTTTGCCGGGAGTGCGCCGGTGGTCCGGCATCAACGTCACACACTTGAGCGCAGCGGCCTGCAGGACTGGGATTTCGAATACCTGCCTGAACAGGTGCAAATCGGCTCTGACGTCGTTCTGTTACGGTATCCCGCGCTTGTGGACGAGATCTCCTCAGTCTCGGTGAAATTGCTCGACAACAGGCAGGAAGCCGAGACGCAAAGCCGGCAAGGCGCAATGCGCCTTTTCATGTTGCGCACCGTCGCCCGTAAAAATGCCTTGCGCAAGCGTTTCCTTCGCTTCCGGAATGCAAACGCCGCCCGCATTTTCTTCATGTCGGGATTAGGCGAAGTCGAGAAAGACGCCATTATTACCTGTTATCTGGAAAGTTTTTCCCTAAATGAGGAATTGCCCCGCAATCGACAGGAATTTACCGAACGGCTGGAGCGCAATGCGCCCAGGCTGCCTGTGCTTGCGGACGAACTGGAGCAATTGCTGACCCTCATGCTGGAACAAACACATGAAATCCGGCGGCGATTGGCCGACCTGTCTACCGGTTCGGGTCAATATGTGCGGGCGGATATTCAAGGCCAGCTCGAACGCATGTTTCCGGAGAACTTTCTGCAGGACACCGCCTTTGAGTGGCTGAGGCAGTTTCCGCGTTATCTGGACGGCATAAGATTACGGCTTGAAAAAGCGCCGTTTTTCGGTCCCGCGGATGAAAAAAGCACCCGAGAAGTGGCATACTATTGGGACAGATATGAGCAATTGCACTCGACCCGGGGGGCTTCCAGGCTAATCCAGACCCTGCGCTGGTCGATAGAGGAATTCAGAGTTTCTCTTTTTGCCCAGCGGCTGGGCACAAGTCTCCCGATTTCAAAGGAAAGACTGGACAAACAGTTTGCCGAATTGACGGATTGAATTACCGATGCCGAAAACGGAGCGAAGACTGACAAAATTCCTGCGATGCGCAGCGCTGGCGCTGCCATTGACCGTGCCTGCCACGCCGGCTCTCGGGCAGGATGCTTCCGCACAGCCGAACCGGGACCCCTTCTATATGCTCAATCGGGTGGTCTTCGAATTCAACGAATATTTCGACAATTTGCTGTTGCGGCCAATGGCGGTCGGTTTTTCCAATTATGCTCCTTCTCCGGTGCAAACCGGACTCATCAATTTCTTCGGTAACATCGACGATCTGAACACGGCCGCGAACAACCTGCTGCAATGGAAGATACCCGAGGCAATGTCGGATTGCGGCCGTATCCTGATCAATACGACGATAGGCGTCGGCGGGCTGATCGACGTGGCAAGCGAACTGGGGCTGGAAAAACACAACGAGGATTTCGGGCAGACCCTGGGAGTCTGGGGCATCGAAGCCGGCCCGTACGTCGTATTGCCCGTATTCGGCGCCAGTTCCACCAGGGACGCGTTCGGACTGTTCGTGGATTCGATATTGAATCCGATCTACCAGATTGAAGATGACACAGCGCTCACCGCCACTTTCACCATGGAGCGTCTCGAATGGCGTACGAGCCTGTTGCCGGCGGAATCCCTGATTACCGGCGATCGCTACCTGTTTCTGCGTGAAGCCAATTTCCAGCAACGTGAATTCGAAATCAACGACGGTGTGCTCGACGACCCCTTCGGTGATTTCTGACGCTTCTATCTAGTCCTGCAACCTGCTTTTCTCCGCCAGCTTGGTGCGAATGAAATCGCTATGCGAGACATAAATCAGATCGCAAACCTTGCGGATCAGGTGGTCTTCGTATTTGCTCAATTGTGAATCCGCATAGGCTATGCGCCACATGTTCCTGATCAGCGCGCATTTCTCCGCGTAATCGCAATGCTCGTTGATGAGACTGGTGAACTCGTACAGGGAGATAGCGTCGCCGGACTCCTGCCGCGCAAGCGCGAGCAACTCTTCGACATCCGCCTCGTTCCGGCCGCTGTCGGCGCGCAACACTTCGGCAATGGATGCGAATTCGCGTTCGTCCATTTCGTAATCGGCCCTGATCACCTCGACCAGCAAGGCGGCGCCCGCCAGTTCAAGACGGCTTTCGGTATCTGCGGGATCCGCGTCGGACCGATCCTGGGGCGCCATGAACAGGTCGCGCAATGAACTCAACATGTTGCTGTTTCTCCGGGTCCGCGGTGGCCAATGGACATTGTCAGGCTACGTGAGACATCGCGTCGAGCAAAACCTCGAGCGGCGCTTCACGACGATTGCCATGGGTGCTGAGGTGGCGGCGGAACCGCCTCCCCCCAGGCTGCCCCCTGAACAGGCCAAGCATGTGGCGAGTGATGTGGCGCAAGGGAGTTCCCTGTCGCAATTCCCGTTCGACATAGGGAAGAAAACCGTCAAGATAGTCAAGCCGGGTTCTTGTGCCGGCGGGCTCGCCAAAAATGATCTCGTCGACCTTGCTCAACAGGAACGGGTTGCCATAGGCCTCGCGTCCGAGCATCACACCGTCGAATTCACGCAACAGGTCCGCGGCAGTGTCGAGTGAATCGATGCCTCCGTTGATCACCACTTCCAGTTCCGGGAAAGCCTGTTTGACTCGGGATACGCGAGCGTAGTTCAAAGGCGGAACTTCCCGGTTCTGCTTCGGCGACAATCCCTTGAGAATGGCGATTCGGGCATGGATGATGAAAGTCCGGCAGCCGGCCTGGGCGAGCCGGCCGATGAAATCCAGCAAGTCCTCATCGCTGTCGATGTCGTCGACGCCGATCCTGCATTTGACGGTAACCGGAATTTCGACTGTGGATTGCATGGCGGAAACACAAGTTGCGACGCGTTCAGGCTCCCGCATCAGACAGGCGCCGAAATTTCCGCCTTGCACCCGGTCGCTGGGGCAGCCGAGATTCAGATTGACTTCCCGGTAACCCGCCCGCTCCGCCATCCGGGCGGCGGCGGCCAGATCCCCCGGCTCGCTGCCGCCGAGTTGCAAGGCCACCGGCTGCTCTTCAGGCGAGAACCGCAACAGCCTTTCCGTATCTCCGTGGAGCAGGGCGCCACTGGTCAACATTTCGGTATACAAAAGCGTATGCCGGGAAAACTGGCGCAGAAAGGCGCGATCGTGACGATCGGTGCAATCCATCATCGGCGCCACGCAAAAACGGTGGCAGGGCGCCGATTCTCGGTAAGAAGTCATCCGGCAATTATTCCCAGGACCGGACTACAGTCAAGTAGGGGCGAGGTAAGCCTTGCCCGCGGACGGTCCCGCGAGTCAGTCATTTGGCTTATAATCCGCGCAACTCTCAATCGTCGCGAGCTTATTCCAGATGCCACCGGTGCGAACCAGAATCGCTCCGTCGCCGACCGGCGACCCGCACCTCGGCACGGCTTATATCGCCTTGTTCAATCGCTGTTTCGCCCATCGCCACGGCGGCGACTTCATTTTACGGATCGAAGACACCGACCGGGAGCGGTCGAGTGAACAGTCCGAGCGCAAGATCCTTCATGCCTTGCGCTGGCTGGGTCTCGACTGGGACGAAGGACCGGGCATCGACGGCGGGAAGGGGCCATATCGGCAAAGCGAAAGATCCGGAATCTATTCCGACCATATCCGCGTTCTGCTGGAAAAATCGCTTGCGTTCCCCTGTTTCTGCGATGAAAAGCGGCTTGCAGATCTGCGCGCGGAACAAATGCGGCAAAAACAGCAGCCGGGTTATGACGGTCATTGCCTCGGCCTTGCTGCCGATGAGGTCGCCAAGCGACTGCAAACCGGCGAGCGGCATGTCATTCGCCTGAAGGTGCCGCGCGAAGGAGAATGTGTCTTTACGGATCTGCTGCGCGGCGAGATCCGCATACAGTGGTCCCAGGTCGACATGCCCGTGCTGATCAAGTCCGATGGGCTGCCCACCTACCATTTCGCCAACGTCGTCGACGACCATCTTATGGAAATCAGCCACGTGATCCGCGGCGAGGAGTGGATCAGTTCAGTCCCCAAACACGTGCTACTGTACGAATCCTTCGGCTGGGACAAACCTGTATTCTGCCACATGCCCCTGCTGCGTAATCCGGACAAGAGCAAGCTCAGCAAGCGCAAAAATCCGACGAGTATCGGCTACTACCAGGCGATGGGCTATCTGCCCGAGGCCCTGGTCAATTATCTCGGCACCATGGGCTGGAGCATGCCCGGCGGCGAGGAGAAATTCTGCCTCGCTGAAATGGAAGCGCAATTCGACCTGGAACGCGTTTCCCTGGGCGGGCCGATATTCGACCGCGAGAAGTTCGATTGGCTCAACGGCCGTTATCTCAGGGAAGATCTCGATGATGCGGAATTCGCGAAACGCTTCGCAGATTGGGCTTTCCGGCCCGACCTGATTGAAAAAATCACTCCCTTGCTGCGGCTAAGAGTGAACCGATTCAGCGAAACGGCGGCTCTGGCAGGCTATTTTCTCCAGGGAGAACTGAAAATCTCAGCGGACGACTTCGCCCACAAGCGACTCGACCCGGAAGCCTGCCGCCGCATTCTCCAGTTCAGTCTCTGGACCCTCGAATCACTGGAGGACTGGAACCGGGACGCCATCGAAGCCTGTTTTCAGCAATTGGCCGGAAAAATGGACTACAAAATCCGCGACTTTCTATTTCCCCTCTTCGTTGCCGTCAGCGGCAATCCCGTATCCCTTTCCGTATTCGATTCCATTTCCGTCCTCGGCCTCGACCTGACCCGGTCCCGCCTGCGCAACGCCATGGATACACTAGGCGGAATTTCCGGCAAACAACAAAAGAAACTGGAAAAAGAATTCCAGACCTTGTCTTCGTAAGCAGTACTTTCTGGAAACCTTAAATGAATGAATGGCGCCGTACGATTGCGCGGGCGAGGCATGCCTCGCCCCTACGAATACCCACCTGCCCGAAAATGTAAGGGCGAGGCATGCCTCGCCCGCGGACCTTCTCGATACTACGGCGTCCGCTTGATACGCCATCCCGGCAGCGGCGAGATGCCTCGTTCAGGATCGTTTGTGATTGACATGGACACGAGCGGTTCCTAGAATCGCGTCCTTCGCGTGGGGCCTTAGCTCAGCTGGGAGAGCGCAACGCTGGCAGCGTTGAGGTCACCGGTTCGATCCCGGTAGGCTCCACCAGTTCACGAAGCCTTGGCAGTAATGTCCGCCGCCGGATAATCCCGCTTTGCCGGCCCGCGGTACAATTGCCGCGGTCGCCCGATCCGGTAAGACCCGCTCACCATTTCATTCCAGTGCGCCATCCAGCCCGGAGTGCGTCCCGTCGCGAAAATCACCGTGAACATGCTGGTCGGAATCCCCAATGCCTTGAGGATGATCCCCGAATAGAAATCGACATTAGGGTAGAGCTTGCGCTCGATGAAATACTCGTCTTCGAGGGCGATCTGCTCCAGCCTGCGGGCGATTCTGAACAGAGTGTTGTCTGCGGCCTCGCCCACTTCCTCGAGAACTTCATTACAGACTTCGCGCATCACTTTGGCGCGCGGGTCGAAATTCTTGTACACCCGGTGGCCGAATCCCATCAGGCGATAGGGATCGTCCGGATCTTTCGCGCGCGCTATGAACTCGTCGATGCGCGATTCGGAGCCGATTTCGAAGAGCATTTCGAGCACGGCTTCGTTGGCGCCGCCGTGGGCCGGCCCCCAAAGCGCCGCGATGCCCGCGGCTATGCAGGAGAACGGATTGGCGCCGGTCGAGCCCGCCAGTCGCACCGTAGAAGTCGATGCGTTCTGTTCGTGGTCGGCGTGCAACAAAAAAATGAGATCCATGGCGCGGGCGAGCACAGGGCTGATTTCCTTTTCCTCGCAGGGCGTGCCGAACATCATATGCAGGAAATTCTCGGCAAAACCGAGTGAGTTGCGCGGATACATGAACGGCTGGCCCACGCCATGCTTGTAACACATGGCCGCCAGGGTCGGCATTTTGGCGATGATGCGGCGCGCCACCAGCATGCGATGTTCCGGGTCGGAAATATCCAGCGTGTGGTGGTAGAAGGCCGACAGGGCGCCGACTACGCTGACGAGCATCGACATCGGATGCGATGTGCGGGGAAAGCCATTGAAAAACTGGTGAATCTGCTGATCCACCATGGTGTGATAACGAATATTGTTCTCGAATTCGAGTTTTTCTTCGGCGTCCGGCAATTCTCCCTGCAGCAGCAGGAAACAGGTTTCCAGATAACTGGAATGCTCAGCCAGTTGTTCGATGGGATAGCCCCGGTAGAGCAACACCCCTTCACTGCCGTTGATGAAGGTAATGTCCGAGTCGCAGGACGCGGTGGACATGAATCCCGGGTCGTAGGTGAAAAAGCCGCTTTCGATCAATCCACGGACATCGATGACATCGGGGCCGAGATTACTTTCGTATATCGGCAGCTCGACTGATTCCGGTTTGCCGTCGACGATCAGGTGCGCCTTTCGTTCAGTCATGGGCTACTCCGGATAATTGATGCCCGAACAAGCGAATTCATGGCTTTCGACAGGAATTTCCCGCGAAATTGCTTCATGCCACGAACGCGCGGCGTCGGCAATACTAGGAACAGTCCCTCGCTGTTGTCAAATTGGAGCCGCGATTGTCACGCAAGCCCGCTCCGAATATACTTCCGCAGGCCCGGCACAGGGGAAAACACAGAGGCCAGCAAAGAGAAAATGAAAACCGGCAGACCAACCAATCTCAACCTCTTCAGCTTCAAATGGCCGGTAACGGCGCTGGTTTCGATATCGCACAGAATTTCCGGGATCCTGCTGTTTCCAGCGATCGCTCTGCTGTTGTATCTGCTCGATCTTTCGCTGGCTTCCGAAGACGGTTTCAGGCAGGCGGCCGAGATTCTGGCTTCGCCGGCTGCAAGTTTCATCACGTGGCTGACGCTTGCTGCCCTGATCTTCCACCTGATCGCCGGCTGTCGCCATTTGCTGATGGATATCGGCATTGGGGAAACCTGGCGCGCCGCCAGATCAGCCGCGATAGCCGTATTCGCGCTTGCAGGCGCCGGCGCGATACTCGCGGGGTTATGGATATGGTAGTCAATGCCACCAGCCTGGGACGTTCCGGGCTGTACGACTGGCTGATTCAGCGCGCCAGCGCACTGGTGCTGCTGGCGTATGCCGTATGTATTCTCGGCAGTCTGCTGTTTACCCAGGATCTCGATTATGCGAGTTGGCGTGCGCAATTCGGCGCGCCGGCGATGCAGATTTTCAGCCTGATCGCGCTGTTGTCACTTTGCGCCCACGCCTGGATAGGCATCTGGACCGTAACCACCGATTATCTCAATGAAGCCCATCTGGGCAGAGCAGGGACCGCGATCCGCCTGTTTACCCAGGGCGTCTGCGCCTTGCTGACGCTGATCTATCTTCTTTGGGGCGTAAGGATTTTCTGGGGCGGATAATGAGCGAGTTCAGGGTCATTACTTTCGACGCGATTATCGTCGGCGGCGGCGGAGCCGGCATGCGGGCGGCCCTGCAACTTTCGCAGTCGGGGTTTCGCACCGCGGTATTGTCCAAGGTTTTTCCGACCCGCTCGCATACAGTTTCCGCGCAGGGCGGCATCACTTGCGCCATTGGCAGCGACGATCCGGAAGACGACTGGCGCTGGCACATGTACGACACGGTCAAGGGCTCGGATTATATCGGCGACCAGGACGCCATCGAATACATGTGCATGGAAGGGCCGCAAACCGTCTACGAACTCGAACACATGGGCCTGCCTTTTTCCCGCACCGCCAACGGACGCATCTATCAGCGGCCCTTTGGCGGTCAGTCGAAAAATTACGGCAAGGGAGGGCAGGCTGCGCGCACCTGCGCAGCGGCGGATCGTACGGGCCATGCGCTGCTGCACGCCCTGTACCAGGGCAACCTGAAAAACGACACGGTTTTCCTCAACGAATGGTTTGTGATGGACCTGGTGACGAATCAGGACGGCGCGGTAACCGGGGTAACCGCCATTGATATCGAGAGCGGCGAGGTCTGTTTCGTCCGGGCCGCCGCGACTGTGCTGGCGACCGGCGGCGCCGGCCGTATTTATGCTTCAACCACCAACGCGCTGATCAATACCGGCGACGGCGTTGGCATGTGCCTGCGCGCCGGCTTCCCCGTCCAGGACATGGAAATGTGGCAGTTTCATCCCACCGGCATTCACGGCGCCGGCACGCTGGTGACGGAAGGCTGCCGGGGGGAGGGCGGTTACCTCATTAACAGGGACGGCGAACGATTCATGGAAAGATACGCGCCCAACGCCAAGGACCTCGCCGGCCGCGACGTGGTCTCCAGATCCATGGTGCTGGAAGTTCTCGAAGGCAGGGGCTGCGGTGAACACGGCGATCATGTCATGCTGAAACTGGATCATCTCGGCGCTGAAGTTCTTAACAGCAAGTTGCCGGGGATTCTGGAGTTGTCCCGCACTTTCGCGCATGTGGATCCGGTAAAGGAGCCGATTCCGGTCGTGCCCACCTGCCATTACATGATGGGAGGAATTCCGACCAATATTCACGGCCAGGCGCTGACGCGTAACGCCGCCGGCGAAGACGAGGAGATTCCCGGCCTGTTCGCGGCGGGAGAAGTCGCCTGCGTCTCGGTGCACGGCGCCAATCGCCTCGGCGGCAACAGCTTGCTCGACCTGGTGGTTTTCGGTCGCGCGGCCGGCAAACAAATCGAAGAGGTATTGCAGCAGGGCGTGCAACTTCGCAACGCCGCCAGGGAGGATATAGAGCACGCCATGGAACGGCTGCGCCGGCTTGAGGAATCGACCGAAGGAGAAGGCGCCGCGGCCTTGCGGACGGAGTTGCAGAACGTGATGCAATTGCATTTCGGCGTCTTTCGCACCGGCGATTTCATGCGCGAAGGAATTTCCAAACTCGCCGATCTCGGCCCGCGTATTGCAAATTCCCGGCTGGCGGACAAGAGCGCGGCCTTCAATACCGCCCGCATCGAAGCGCTGGAACTGGAAAACCTCTTTGCCGTGGCCGAAGCGACCGCGATCGTCGCCGAAGGCCGCAACGAAAGCAGGGGCGCGCATGCAAGAGACGACTTCCGCGAGCGGGACGACGACAACTGGCTGTGTCATTCGCTTTACTTCCCGGACGAAAAGAAAATCGGCAAGCGCGAAGTGAATTTCAAACCCAATGTCGTTCCCGTATTCGAACCCCAGACCCGAACCTATTAGGCGACGCCGAAGGAAACCCTGAACCGTGTTAGTCAGCATCTATCGCTATAATCCCGAGCAGGACAGCAAACCGGCGATGCAGAATATCGAAGTCGATGTTCCCGCGGACCGCGACCTCATGGTTCTCGACGTGCTGGAGCTGGCCAAGGCCAAGGATCCTTCCATCTCTTACCGCCGCTCCTGCCGTGAAGGCGTTTGTGGCTCGGACGGCATGAATATCAACGGCGTCAACGGACTTGCCTGCATTACCCCTGTTTCACGGGCGGCGGGACCTGGTCGCAAGCTGGTATTGCGGCCATTGCCGGGATTGCCGGTGATACGCGACCTCGTCGTCGACTTGACCCAGTTCTACCGGCAATTCGAAAAGGTCAAGCCCTGGCTGATCAACGACGAGACGCCACCCGCCATCGAGCGGCTGCAATCGCCGGAGGAACGGGAAAAACTAGATGGTCTGTACGAGTGCATTCTATGCGCCTGCTGCAGCACCAGTTGCCCCTCTTTCTGGTGGAATCCGGAAAAATTCATCGGACCCGCCGGATTGTTGCAGGCATACCGGTTTCTGGCCGATAGCAGGGATACCGCGACTGCGGAGCGCTTGTCCGAACTCGACGATCCGTTCAGCGTATTCCGCTGCCGGGGTATCATGAATTGTGTTTCGGTGTGTCCCAAGGGACTGAATCCGACACGCGCGATCGGTCACATCAGAAGCATGCTGTTACGGCAGGGAACCTGATTTCGGGCCGGCCCCAGCCGGAAAGCGAGGCATTCGCAATGCAGCAGAGCGTTATGGAAGTACTTTGGAGCACCGGCCATCTCTCCGGCACGAATGCGGAGTACGTGGACGGCCTCTACGAAAGCTGGCTGGCCAATCCCGCATCGATCCCCGAGGAATGGCGCGCTTTTTTCTCGTCGCTTCCGCCCGGCGCCGGCGGCATGAGTGAAGTATCTCATTCCAGAATCCGCGACGACTTTCGCAAACTCGGCAAGGTCAGCCGCTACACCCAGGTGCTCAGCGACGACGCGGTGGTAAATTCCGCACATGAGCAAAAACAGGTCCAGGTGCTGGAACTGATCAGTTCCTATCGGGAAAGAGGGCACCAGAAAGCCTCGCTCGACCCGCTCGGATTGATGAAAAGGCTGCGCGTGCCCGATCTGGAGATCGAATTCCACGACCTGTCTCCGATCGACTATTCGACGATTTTTCAGGCCGGCGGCCTGTTCATCAGCAAATCCAGGGACAGCTTGCGCGGCCTCATCAACACATTGGAAAGGATTTATTGCGGCTCTATCGGTTATGAATACATGCATATCGTCAGCCTGGCCGAGCAGCAGTGGATTCAGCAGAATATCGAAAGCACCGACGGCTACCTGCATTTCGCCAACGAGGATAAGAAACATCTGCTTGAGCGGCTGACCGCCGCGGAAGGGCTGGAAAAGCACCTGGACGGAAAATATCCGGGCACCAAGCGATTCGGACTCGAGGGCGGCGAAAGCCTGATTCCGCTGCTGGACGAAGTCGTGCAGCGCGCCGGCGCCTATAACGTCAAGGAAGTCGTGTTCGGCATGGCCCATCGCGGCCGCCTGAACGTGCTGGTCAATATTCTCGGCAAGAATCCCTCCGACCTGTTCGATGAATTCGAGGGCAAGGCTGTTTACCAGAGTTCCGGCGACGTCAAGTATCACCAGGGTTTCTCGTCCAACATCATGACGTCCGGCGGAGAAGTGCACATTGCGCTGGTGTTCAATCCGTCTCACCTCGAAATCGTGGCCCCGGTCGTGGAAGGTTCGGTCAGGGCGCGGCAATCGCGCCGCGAAGACAAGCAGGGCGACCTGGTGCTGCCGGTGATCGTGCATGGCGACGCCGCTTTCGCCGGACAGGGCGTGGTCATGGAAACCTTCCAGATGTCGCGCACGCGCGCCTTTTCCACCGGCGGCACCGTGCACATCATCATCAACAACCAGGTCGGCTTCACCACGAGCCGCCAGGACGACGTGCGTTCGACGGAGTATTGCACCGACGTGGCGAAGATGGTCCAGGCGCCGATCTTTCATGTGAATGCCGACGATCCCGAAGCCGTGCTGTTCGTGACCCGGCTGGCGCTCGACTTCCGCTACCAGTTCAAGAAGGATGTCGTGATCGACCTGATCTGCTATCGCCGCAAGGGTCATAACGAGACGGACGAGCCGGCCATCACCCAGCCGCTGATGTATGAAAGTATTCGCGGCCACAAGACGACGCGCACCTTGTATGCGGATAGGCTGGCCGAGGAAGACGTCGTTTCTCCGGCGGACTCGAAAGCACTTGAGAGCAGTTTCCGCGCCGCGCTGGACACCGGAGAACACCTGGTCAAGAGCCTTGTCAAGGAACCATCCGTAGAATTATTCGTCGACTGGAGCCCGTATCTCGGACACGACTGGAGCCCGCACTACCAGACTTCGATGCCGCTGGCGAATCTGCAGGTCCTGGCTCGCAAACTCACGATCAAGCCGGAAGAGTTCCGCCTGCATCGCCAGGTCGAAAAGTTGATGAACGATCGCAGGCGCATGGCGGAAGGGGCGCTGCCGGTGGATTGGGGCTTCGCTGAAACGCTTGCCTACGCCAGTATCCTGGTCAGCGGCAACAAGGTGCGCATTACCGGGCAGGACTGCGGGCGCGGAACTTTCGCCCATCGCCACGCCGTGCTCCACGATCAGGATACCGGGGCGGAACATATCCCGCTGCAACAACTGCAGAAGGACCAGGGCTCGTTCACCATTTACGACTCGCTGTTATCCGAGGAGGCCGTGCTCGCTTTCGAATACGGTTATGCCACCACAACACCGAACGCGCTCGTGATCTGGGAAGCGCAGTTCGGCGATTTCGCGAATTCGGCCCAGGTGGTGATCGATCAGTTCATCACCAGCGGCGAACACAAGTGGCAGCGTCTGTGCGGGCTGACCATGCTGCTGCCCCACGGTTACGAAGGGCAGGGCCCGGAGCATTCTTCGGCCAGGCTTGAGCGATTCCTGCAACTTTGCGCCGAACACAATATCCAGGTCTGTCTACCGACGAACTCCGCTCAGGTATTTCACATGTTGCGCAAGCAGGTGCTGTGCCCATTGCGTAAACCGCTGGTGGTAATGTCGCCGAAGAGCCTCTTGCGGCGCCGTGAATGCGCCAGCAGCCTCGAGCAACTGGCCAATGGAAGTTTTCAGGTAGTGCTTGACGACCCCGCTGAACCCGACCCCGAAAAAACGCGCAAACTGGTGGTCTGCAGCGGCAAGGTTTTCTACGACCTCGACGAAATGCGCCGAGCGCGCGGCATCGACAATATCGCCATCATCCGGCTTGAGCAGTTGTATCCGTTTCCCCAGGAAGATTTCAGCCGCTGCATCGGCCGCTACTGGAACGTGAAATCCATTGTCTGGTGCCAGGAGGAGCCCATGAACCAGGGCGCCTGGTATTCGAGCCAGCACCACATGCGCCGAGCGATCGGCGAACTGTTTCCCGAAATCTGGCTCGAATACGCCGGCCGGGAACCATCGGCCGCGGCCTCGGCCGGCTATCTTGCCCTGCATCTGCGCCAGCAGGAGGATTTTCTGCGCGACGCGCTCGATCTGGCGCCTGATTCACCTCGTAAACCGGAACGGAAGAAACAATGACCATCGAATTGAAAGCCCCGACCCTGCCCGAGTCGGTGCCTGACGGGACCATAACCTCCTGGCACAAGAAAGCCGGGGACACGGTGAGGCGTGACGAAGTGCTGGTGGACATCGAAACCGACAAGGTCGTGATCGAGGTTCCATCGCCCGCGGACGGTGTGCTGAAGGAAATCTACAAGCATGACGGCGACACTATTCTCAGCAACGAGCCAATCGGCAGAATCGAAGAACTGGCGCCGGGTGAATCCATTGAACCAGCACCTGCCAGCGAAGCTCCGGTGCAGGCCGAACCCGCGGAATCGTCCGGCGAAGCGCCTGCGGCCGGTCCCGCCGCGCGCAGGTTGATGCAAGAGAACGAGCTGAATCCGGAAGACATCGAGGGCAGCGGCAAGGGCGGCCGCATAACACGGCAGGATGTGCTCGACCAGTTATCCGCCATCGAATCCGATTCGGCCCAGGTTAAAGATCAGGCTACTGAACCGCAGCCAGCCCCGGCGGCGCCTGCAACGCAATCCCCGGCGGCGCCTGCAACGCAATCGATGGAAAATCGCAAGGAAGAGCGGGTGCCGATGAGCAGACTGCGCGCACGGGTCGCCCAGCGATTGCTTGAGGCAAGCAACAGCACGGCCATGTTGACGACATTCAACGAAGTCAACATGCAGCCGGTCATGGAAATACGCAAGCGGCACCAACAACGCTTCCAGGAAGCTCATGACGGTGTCCGCCTCGGTTACATGTCCTTCTTTGTCCGCGCATCGATCGAGGCCCTCAAACGCTTCCCGGCCGTAAATGCGTCCCTCGACGGCAACGATATCGTCTACCACGGTTACCAGGATATCGGCGTGGCGGTTTCCTCGCCCCGCGGGCTCGTTGTGCCGGTGCTGCGCGACGCCGACAATATGGGATTCGCCCGTATCGAACAGGAAATTCTCGAGTTCGGTGAAAAGGCGCGCGCGGGCAAGCTGGCGATCGAGGAACTCGCCGGCGGAACCTTTACCGTTTCCAACGGCGGCATATTCGGCTCATTGCTTTCCACGCCGATTCTCAATCCGCCGCAAACGGCGATCCTCGGCATGCACAAGATCCAGGACCGCCCTATGGTCGTGGACGGCGAAATTCGAATTCTGCCGATGATGTATCTGGCGCTGTCCTACGATCATCGCCTGATCGACGGCAAGGAGGCGGTGCAATTTCTGGTCTCGATCAAGGATTTGCTCGAAGACCCGACCCGCCTGGTGCTGGAAATCTGACTGACCAAGCCAACGGATAATTTCATGTCGAAACAGTTTGATGTAGTGGTAATCGGTTCCGGCCCGGCCGGATACGTGGCGGCGATCCGCTGCGCCCAGTTGGGCTTCAACACCGCCTGCGTGGAGAAATGGCAGTCCGCCTCGAACAAGCCGATCTATGGCGGGACATGCCTGAACGTGGGCTGCATTCCATCGAAGGCCTTGCTCGATTCCTCGCACAAGTTCTACGAAATGCAACGTCATTTCGCCGACCACGGCATCCGTGCCGAACAGGGCTCGATCGATGTTGCCGCGATGATGGAACGCAAGAACAAGGTAGTCGGGCAACTCACCCTGGGCGTAGCCGGACTTTTCAAGAGTAACAAGGTAACCGGAATTTCCGGAACCGGGACGCTGCTTGGCCGGGGCAGGGTGCGCGTCACGGGCCCCGAGGGCAGTCAGGAAGAATTGAGCGCTTCATCGGTAATTCTCGCCAGCGGTTCAGAACCGAGCGCGATCCCGCCGACTCCGGTCGATAACCGTTTGATCGTCGATTCCACCGGCGCCTTGGAATTCGACGCCGTTCCCGAACGGCTCGGCGTAATCGGCGCCGGCGTGATCGGGCTGGAGCTCGGCAGTGTCTGGAGCCGGCTCGGCAGCCAGGTGACGATTCTCGAAGCGCTCGACGATTTCCTGCCCGCGCTGGACCGGCAAATGGCCCGGGAGGCCCTGAAAATCCTGACTCGCCAGGGGCTGGAAATTAAACTGGGCGCGAAAGTCACCGGTAGCAGCACCGGTGAGGGAAAGAAAAAATCCGTGACCGTGAATTACGAGGACGGGGATGAATCCGGCGAAGCCGTATTCGACAAGTTGATCGTCGCCGTGGGCAGACGTCCGGTAAGCGGGGATCTCGCGGACTCCGCGGCCGGTCTTGCCATCGACAAACGTGGATTCGTCGAAGTCGATGAGTATTGCGCCACCAATCTGCCCGATGTATACGCCGTCGGCGACCTGGTCAGAGGCCCCATGCTCGCACACAAGGGCATGGAAGAGGGCGTCATGGTGGCCGAACGACTGGCGGGCAAGAAGACGCAGGTCAACTACGATCTGGTGCCTTCCGTCATTTACACACACCCGGAAATCGCCTGGGCCGGGAGAAACGAAGACGAAATGAAACAGGCAGGCATCGAATGCCGTACAGGCAGCTTTTCCTTTGCCGCCAGCGGCCGCGCGCTGGCGGCAAACGATACCGACGGATCGGTAAAGCTCGTAGTCGAGAAAGCCACGGATCGCATTGCCGGCTGCCAGATCATCGGCGCCAGCGCAGCGGACCTCCTGCAGCAGATCGTGATCGCCATGGAATTCAGCGCCAGCGCGGAAGACATCGCGCTGACCATGTTCTCGCATCCGGCGCTGTCGGAGGTCGTGCACGAATCGGCGCTGGCGGTCCACGGTCACGCAATCCACAAGGCAAACCGCAAACGCTAAGGAAGCTCTAATGAATTTGCATGAATACCAGGCCAAGCAGTTGTTCGCCGAGTACGGACTGCCGGTATCACGCTCGGCAACGGTCGATTCGGCTGCCGAGGCGGCCGCGGCCACCAAGAATCTCGGTGGAAACCGCTGGGTCGTGAAGGCGCAGGTGCATGCCGGCGGCCGGGGCAAGTCCGGCGGCGTAAAAGTCGTCGACAGCGCGGCGGAAGCGGAAGTGTTTGCGAAGCATTGGCTCGGGCGTAACCTGGTCACTTACCAGACCGGCGCAGAAGGTCAGCCGGTTGGCAGAATTCTGGTCGAGGAATGCGTGGAGATCGAAAACGAACTCTACCTCGGCTCGGTATTGGACCGTTCCTCGCGTCGTATCGTGTTCATGGCTTCGACCGAAGGCGGCGTCGACATCGAAAAGGTGGCAAGAGAGACGCCTGACAGGATTCTGCGCGCCGGCATCGATCCGCTTACGGGCGCCCAGGCCTATCAGGGCCGCGAACTCGCGTTCCAGCTCGGACTGACAGGCGGGCAAATCAAGCAGTTCACCGCCATTTTCCTCGCTCTCGCAAGGCTGTTTCAGGAACTGGACCTGTCGCTGCTCGAAATCAATCCGCTGGTGATCACGAAACAGGGTGATTTGAACTGTCTCGACGCCAAGATCAATATCGACGGCAACGCGCTGTTCAGACAACCAAGATTGAGAGAGATGCACGACCCCTCCCAGGACGACGAACGCGAAGCCCATGCGGCGCGCTGGGAACTCAGCTATGTCGCGCTCGACGGCAATATCGGCTGCATGGTCAACGGCGCCGGGCTGGCGATGGGCACCATGGACATCGTCCAGCTCCATGGCGGCAGTCCCGCCAATTTTCTCGACGTGGGAGGCAGCGCCACCGCGGAGCGCGTATCCGAGGCATTCAAGATCATTCTTTCCGATGACAAGGTGCGCGCCGTTCTGGTCAACATATTCGGCGGCATCGTGCGTTGCGATCTGATAGCGGAGGGCATCATCGAGGCCGTGCGCGAAGTCGGCGTGACCTTGCCGGTAGTGGTCCGGCTGGAAGGCAACAGCTCGGAACAAGGTCGCAAGGCGCTGGCCGAAAGCGGCCTCAGCATCATCGCCGCCGCCAGCCTGCAGGACGCCGCCCGTAAAGTCGTCGACGCGTCGGGAGGCGGCTCATGAGCATTCTGATCGATGCGGAAACCCGGGTCATCTGCCAGGGAATCACCGGCTCGCAGGGCAGTTTTCACACCGAACAGGCAATTGCTTACGGCACCCGGATCGTCGGCGGCGTGACACCCGGAAAGGGCGGTCAGACCCACCTGGGCGTGCCGGTATTCGACACCGTGCGCGAAGCGGTCAAGCAAACCGGCGCAACCGCGACATCCATATATGTGCCCGCTCCGTTCTGCCTGGACTCGATCCTGGAAGCCGTGGATGCCGGCATTGAACTGATCGTCTGCATTACCGAAGGCATTCCGACCCTGGACATGGTGCTGGCCAAGGCCAAATGCGACCAGGCCGATGTGCGCCTGATCGGACCCAACTGCCCCGGCGTGATTACTCCAGGCGAAAGCAAGATCGGCATCATGCCCGGAGACATCCATCTGCCCGGCAAGGTAGGCATCGTCTCCCGCTCCGGCACCTTGACCTACGAAGCCGTGCAACAGACCACGGATCACGGATTCGGCCAGTCATCCTGTGTCGGCATCGGCGGCGACCCGATACCGGGTTCGAATTTCATCGATATCCTGGCGATGTTCGAGGCCGATCCGGCCACGGAAGCGATCGTCATGATCGGCGAGATCGGCGGCAGCGCGGAAGAGGAAGCCGCGGCATATATCGACGCCAATGTCAGCAAGCCGGTAGTGGCCTACATCGCCGGAGTCACCGCTCCGCCGGGCAAACGCATGGGTCACGCCGGCGCGATAATCTCCGGCGGCAAGGGCACCGCGGAAGAGAAATTCGCGGCTCTGGAAGCGGCCGGCGCGATGACGGTTCGCAGTCTTGCCGACATCGGCGAGGGGCTGTCGCGGGCGACGGGGTGGAAATCCGTTCTCGCAGGTGGTAAATAGAACAACTCGGAAGCGGATTGTGAAGCAAAATTGCTTTATGGAAAAAGGGGTTCTACAGCTTTGCAAACTTGTGTTAGGCTTTAGCGCACTTTCGGCCAGGGGCGGAATTAATAGAACCCGAGTGCCTTGAACGTGGCAACAGCCTGACTGAAACGACTGTCCGAAAATTTTGGGTGACCTGGTATAACAACCCGGTCGAACAAGATGTCCGGATTTGGTTATTTGACGAAAATTTAGGATGGCACATGAAAATACGTAAATTCGGTAACGTCACGATTGCGTTGCTGCTGGCGGGCTTTGTGGGCTCGACCCAGGCCCAGGACCAGGACGCTCCGGTGCAAGATATTCCGGCGCCGGAAATTCTGGTGGACAGCAGCATGATCGATCGTGCGATGAGCTCCATTGGGGAGAAGTACCGCGAGTCGGCGGAAGTTCAGCAGCAACTGACCCGTCTGGCGGACTCGGCCAGTTCCACATTCGAGGAATTCAAGCGCGCCAACGACAACCTTGAATCCCTGCTGGTGCTCAATGCCGGTTTTCGCAAGTCCATTTCCATCCAGGAAGATAATATCGCCACGCTCGACGAATCCATCGCTTCGGTGGAAGAAGTCACGCGCAATATTCCCCTGCTGATGGAAAAAATGCTGGTAGCGCTGGAAGAGTTCATCGAACTGGACTATCCGTTCCTGCTGGAAGACCGGCGAGGACGCATCGAGTTCGCCCGCAACGCGATCGATAACCCCGACGTGTCCATCGCGGAGAAGTTTCGTCAGGTATTGGTGATGTATCAGACTGAAACAGCTTACGGACGCACCATCGAAAACTATGACGACACGATCGAGATCGACGGCGTGGAGCGCGACGTCAACATCGTCCGTGTCGGCCGTGTGGCGCTGATCGCCCAGACCACAGACCGGCAGGAAACCAGGGCCTGGGACAATCGCTCCCGGGCATGGGTTGAACTGGGGGCAGGCGAGTATCGTACTGCGGTTCAGGACGCCATCCGCGTAGCCGCACAACTCGATGCGCCGCGAATCATCGAACTGCCAGTCCTGGCTCCGGAGGTCGCACAGTGAAGAATTTCATCTATCTGAAAACCATTTTCGTCGCAGGAGCCCTGCTGGGCGCCGGTGCGCAGGTCGCGGCTCAGGAGTCAGCGGCCAATCTTTCCGAGTTGCTCGATCTGGTCGCGGAAGACCGGGTTGCCGAATCCGAGGAATATCGCCAGCGGCTGTCGGAGTTCGAACAGAACGCCAACCGCCAGGAAGAAATCCTGCAGATCACCAACGACCGCATCGTCGAACAGGAAAACCTGCAAACCCAGTTGAGCGACCAGTTCGAACAGAACGAAATTACCATCAACGACAAGCGGGAAGTCCTGCGCGACCGGCGCGGCGACCTGAACGAGTTGTTCGGCACCTTGCAAGGCGTGGCGGGGGATTTTCTCAGCACCTTCGAAAACTCGCTGATCAGCGCCCAGTATCCCGGCCGCTCCGAAGCCGTGGAAGGCTTCATCGAGAAAGCGGGCAGCACCATCGCCCAGCTTGAGATCGAGGAGATGGAGCAGTTCTGGTTCTACATGCACCAGGAACTGACCGAGTCCGCCCAGGTCGTCTCCTATAACGGCCAGGTAGCCTTGCCCAACGGCGACACCGTAAGCCAGTCCGTTACTCGAATCGGGGCCTTCAATTCCGTGTCCGACGGCCAGTATCTGAGCTATTCAGGCGATATCGGCCACTTGCAGGTGTTGCCGCGCCAGCCCGACTCCGGTTTCCTGGGTTCCGCAAGAGACCTCGAAGCCGCCAGCGACGGTTTCGTCAAGGTGGGCATCGACCCGACCGGCGGCGTCGGCGGGCAGGTGCTTGCGAACCTGATCAACTTCCCCACGGTGGAAGAACAGGTGCGCAACAATTCAGGCATTATCGGATTCATCATCATCGGAGTGGGCATCGTCGGTATCCTGATCGCATTCCTGCGGCTGCTGATCCTGACCCTGGTTTCCCTGAAGGTTCGCGCGCAACTTCGCACCGAAAAACTCAGCAAGAAGAACCCGCTGGGCCGTGTGTTGCTGGTCGGCGAATCGAATCCCGACGTCGATACCGAAACCCTGGAACTCAAGCTCGGCGAAGCGATCCTGCAGGAAACTCCGTCGTTGGAAAGCATGCTGACCCTGATCAAGATGATCGCCACCATCGCGCCGCTCGGCGGGTTGCTCGGCACGGTGACCGGCATGATCGAGGTTTTCCAGCAGATCACGGTGTACGGCGCCGGCGACCCGACCATCATGGCGGGCGGTATTTCCCAGGCTCTGATGACTACGGTTCTCGGTATTGTCGTCGCTATCCCGACGATCTTCATGCACACGGTGGTGAAGAGCCGCGCGGACAACATCACGCACATTCTCGAGCAGCAGGCCACGGGCATGATCGCTCTGAAAGCCGAACGCGGGGCGAAGGCGCAAGGATAGCCAGGGCGGGAGTTAACCGATCATGTACTTCTTTATATTGGACATAGTGGACGCCATCAGCAGTTTCATGCAACGCGGCGGGCCGGTCCTGAACGTGATCGCCATGCTTCTGTTCCTGAAATGGTCTCTGGTGTTCGAGCGAATCTGGTATCTGAATACCACGCACAAGCGGAACGTGAAGAATACGCTGGCGGAATGGAACGCCCGGGAAGACACGATTTCCTGGGCCGCCCACCAGATCCGGACCATGATGATCTCCAAAATTTCGCTGGACGTGCGCAGTACGCTGCCCATCATCGAAGTTCTCGTTACCATTTGCCCATTGCTGGGCTTGATTGGTACAGTAACCGGGATGATCGAAGTTTTCTTCGTGATGGCGGTGACCGGCGGCGGCGACGCCAAATCCATGGCGGGTGGCGTGTCCAAGGCGACCATTCCGACCATGGCCGGCATGGTAGGCGCCATCTCCGGAATCTTCGCTTACAATTATCTGAAGGGGACTGTAGACCGAGATCTTGAGTTGCTTGAGGACCATTTACCGCTAACAAATTGATTTGGCGGGCCTTGAACCCAGGCATTCGATCGACCCCATAACATTCGGAAGCATACAGATGAAATCAGGCTTGATGAAAAGAGCGGAGGAAGGAGAAGCGGGTGAAATCGACCTCACCCCGATGCTCGACGTTGTCTTCATTCTGCTCATTTTCTTTATCGTGACTTCGGTGTTCGTCAAGGAAGCCGGCATCGACGTCACCAAACCGGAAGCATCGACCGGTTTGAGCCAGTCGGGCGACCTGATCCTGATCGCGGTCGGCCCCCAGGGCGACATCTGGATCGACGGAGACCAGATCGACCCGCGCTTCATCCGCTCCCGCTTCGAATTGCGTCTGGCGGACGCGCCGAATTCCTCGATCATCATCCAGGCGGACCAGAACTCCAACAACGAGCAGGTGCTGCAGATTCTCGAAGCTGCCCGGGAAGCCAACATAGAAAACGTTTCAATTTCGACGGAGGCGTAGTAGAAAATGATACTCGTCAGATGGGCCATATCGGTTGTCATGGCTGCCGGCATTACTGTCGGCCTGTTCTATTTCATGCAATACCTCATCGCCACCGGTGAACGATTGTCGGATCCTGTTGCGGTAATCAGGATCGTCGACGCGACGATGCCCGATATCGAACTCGACGTGGTCGAGGAAATCGAGCGGCCCGAGCCGATCGAGGAAGTTGTGCAGGACGATGTCGATATACCCGATAAACAGATAAACCTCGACAGCGGGCCCTCCCTCGGGATTTCGAGACAGAACATCGATCTCGACAGCGGACTCGATCTGACGCCCGCAAGCATCAACAATACCGACGGCGACTTCCTGCCGCTGGTGGCCATCGCTCCCCAATATCCGACGCGGGCCGCTCAGCGCGGCATAGAAGGCTGGTGCCTGGTGAGTTTCACGGTAGATGGGCTCGGCAATGTGGTCGAGGACAGTATCATGGTAGTCGATGCTGAACCACCTAACATCTTCGACAGATCTTCGGTTCGCGCGGCAGCGCGATTCAAGTTTCAGCCCAGAGTGGTGGACGGCCAGGGTGTAGATGTGCCTGGCGTGCAATACGTTTTCCGTTACGAACTGGAAGACTAGAACCGGCGGAAGAATCAGGAGCTGGCGGTATGAAGAGAATGTACGGACTTTTTCCGGCCTTGCTGTCTGGATTCGTGTTGCTGCTGATACAGCCCGGCGCACCGGTGCTGGCGGGTGACGAGCCGCGACCGCCCCCTGAAGCGCGTACCGCAGGCACACTGGGCCCACAGGTATTGCGAGCCATTTCCGAGATACAGGAGATGCTGACTCCCGAGGATCCCGAGGATCCGGTCGATCTGCCCGGCGCCAAGGAAGCCCTCGACGAATTGCGGGAGCGCCGCTGGGACCGCATGAACGACTTCGAGAAGTCGACCCTGTTGAACTTTTACACCAGTTTTTATCTCGCTACTGAAGATTTTGCCGGAGCCTTGCGCACCTTCGAGGAAATGCTGACCATCGAAGATCTTCGTGAAGATACCCGGCGCCGGACATATCGATCCCTGGGCCAGCTTTACTCGGCCGAAGAAAACTGGGAGCAGGCCATAGTGAATTACGAAGCCTGGCGCGAAATGTCCGTCGAGGAAGATGAGATCGTGTTAAAGGGGCTTTCCTACGCCCACTATCAACTGGACCAAATGAATCCGGCGCGGGATTTCTGGCTGGACTACATGAATCTGGCCCTGGTCAACGGAGCCGAACTCGTCCGCAACGATTACTCCTATCTCAATGGCGTGTACTTTACGCTGGAGGATTTCGACTCAGCGCTGGATCTGACCAAGACCATGATCGTGAAATTCGACGATCCATTGGACTGGCAGAATCTGAGTGCGATCTACGCCAGCCTCGATCGGGAAGACGAACGCGTGCAATCGCTGAACCTCTCCTATCTGCGTGGATTTCTCGATGACGATAACCGCTTTCTGAATCTGGGCCAATCGCTGGCCGGCATGGAAATTCCCCTTTCCGGGCGAAAGATCCTCGATGACGGCGCAGCCCAGGGCTATATTCCAGACGATCTCGAAAACAACACCACGCTCGCGCAGATGTCCATGCTCGGGGCCGAATACGACGATGCGCTTGAGCCTGCGCTGAGAGCGGCGGAACTCGATGAGACCGGAAACTCTCATGACACGCTGGGTTATCTCTACTATGTGCTGAATCAGTATGAAGAAGCGGCGGAAGCCTTCCGCACGGCGCTTGACCGGGGTGGCCTGACAGACCGCGCCGATACGCTGCTTTTTCTCGCCAGGTCGTTGGTGGAGTTGGACGAGTTCGAGGAAGCGCTGGAAGCGACCGCGGAATCCGCCGAAGCCGGCGGCGAACAGGAGCAGAATGCGGCGCGGAATTATCGCGACTTCATTGAGTCGGTACAGCAACTCCATAACGTACTCGCGGAGCGCCGCGCCGACGCGATAGATTTTTACGAAACCTACCCCTCCCTGATCGATTGACCGGCACGGCCTATTGGCCTTGCCAAACAGCACCCAATCGCCCATTCGCGGTTGGGTGTTTTTGTTGGGAATTTTTTCCTATTTCAGGTCTAAGGGTTAAGATGAGCGTATTCATTTCACAAACGGGGTTGGGAAATGACACAGATCAGATGGTTGGTCTCATTTGTGTTGGCCGCAGGCATCACCGTCGGGCTCTTCTATTTCATGCAATACCTGATCGACGCCGGTGAGCGGTTGTCCGAACCGCTTGAGGTAGTCCGGGTCGTCGATGCGACGATCATGCCGTATATCGAATACGATGATTCCGGTATTATCGATCCACCGGAACCGATAGAACTGGAAATAGAACCTGTAACCGACCCATCTCCAAGAATTGATGGTTTTGACCCAGTTACATATCCAAGAATCACGGGGGACACGGAAGATCTGGATGACGGATGGAACCTGACCCCCGCCATTGTCGATATCGGGAATGGCGAGCTTTTGTCCCTCATCGCCATAAGGCCCCAATATCCGACAAGCGCGTTGCAGCGGGGAATCGAAGGCTGGTGTCTGGTGAGTTTCACCGTGGACGGGCTGGGCAACGTTATTGAAGATAGTATCACCGTGGTGGACGCCGAACCTCCTGGCATTTTCGACCGTGCTTCAATTCGAGCCGTGGCCAGATTCAAGTATCAACCCAGAATCGTTGACGGACAGGGAGTTGAAGTTCAGGGAAGGCAATATCTGTTTCGATTCAATCTGGATTACTAGTTGAGCTTGAATTTCCGGCCTTGATCCCCATTTTTTGACCCAACCGCGATATCGCGGTTGGGTTTTTTGTGCTTGAGGGAAAAGAATGAGCGAAACAGCCAATACCGAGACGCGCGGATTCGAAACTGAAGCCAGGCAACTTCTGGATCTGATGATCCACTCCTTGTACAGCAACAAGGAGGTTTTTCTGCGCGAGTTGATTTCCAACGCATCCGACGCCGCCGACAAGTTGCGCTTCGAGGCGCTTTCCAATCCTGAACTGCTGGAAGAAGATCCGGAGCCGAAAGTTCGCATTGAACTCGATTCCGAAAACAAGACCATCAGTGTGATCGATAACGGTATTGGCATGACACGCGATGAAGTCATCAGCAACCTGGGCACGATTGCCAGATCGGGCACGGCCAATTTCCTGCAGTCGCTCACCGGCGACCAGCAGAAGGATTCCCAACTGATCGGACAGTTCGGCGTCGGCTTCTATTCCTCCTTTATCGTCGCCGATGAAGTCGAAGTGCTGACCCGCAAGGCCGGCTCGAGTCCCGCGGACGCCGTGCTCTGGAAATCCAGTGGCGAATCCGACTATTCCATCGGCAGCGCCGAAAAGAAGAAGCGCGGCACGATCGTTATTCTCCATCTGAAAGAAGAAGCGAAGGAATTTCTTGAGTCGTTTCGTCTACGCAGCATCGTCAAGAAATACGCCGACCACATTTCCATCCCCGTATTGATGGAAGAGCAAAAATACGGCGAGGACGACCAGGAAGACGAGACGGAGAAGAAATTCGAAGCGGTAAACGAAGGCAAGGCCTTGTGGACCCGCACGCGCAAGGAAATCAAGAAGAAGGAATACCAGGAATTCTACAAGCACATTAGCCACAGTTTCGAAGACCCGCTCGACTGGAGCCATAACCATGTGGAAGGCAAGCTTGATTACACAAGCCTGCTGTTCCTGCCGAAACACGCGCCTTACGACCTCTGGAACAGGGACGGCGCCCGCGGACTGAAACTCTATGTGCAGCGAGTCTTCATCATGGACGAAGCGGAACAGTTCCTTCCGCTGTATCTGCGATTCGTCAAGGGAATTCTCGATTCGAACGACTTTCCGCTCAATGTTTCCCGGGAAATCCTGCAACAGGACCCCAGGGTGGATAAAGTTCGCAGCGCCTTGACCAAGCGCGTTCTCGACCTGATGTCGCGCCTGAAAAAGAAGGACGCGGAAGCTTATGCCGGCTTCTGGAAGGAATTCGGCCAGGCCCTGAAGGAAGGGCCGGCGGAAGATCACTCCAACAGCGAGAAAATCGCGTCACTGTTTCTTTTCAACAGCACCGAATCCGTCGGCGATGAACAGGACAAGGGCCTGGAGGAATATGTCGCGCGCATGAAGGATGGACAGGAGGCGATCTACTATCTCGTCAGCGATTCGCTGAAGGCCGCCAACGCGAGCCCTCATCTGGAAATTTTCCGCCGCAAGGGTATCGAGGTCCTGCTGCTGCACGACCGCATAGACGAATGGTTGATGAGCCATCTCACCGAATTCGACGACAGGAAATTTCAGGATATCGCCCGCGGCAAACTCGATCTCGGCAAGCTCGCGGACGAACAAGCCGAAACCGATGCAGGTGAACACGAAGCATTGCTCAAAAGAATCAAGGCCAGTCTCGGCGAGCAGGTCAAGGAGGTCCGGGTGACCAACCGGCTGACCGATTCGCCAGCCTGCCTGATCGTCGACGAACACGACATGGGCCTGCAAATGCGGCGAATCATGGAAGCCTCGGGCCAGAAAGCGCCCGACACAAAACCGATTTTCGAGATCAATCCGGAACACGCATTGTTGCAGCGACTGGAAAAGGAAGCAGATGAATCCCGATTCGCCGATCTGGTGACGATCCTGTTCGGGCAGGCATCGCTGGCGGAAGGCAGGGGCCTCGACGATCCGGCCCAATTCTCCAATCGTTTGAACAAGCTACTGCTCGAACTGACTCAGTAATTTATTTGAGGCATCGCTACTGCCGGTTCCGGGTGTTTGCCGGACGCCGTAAATACGTCCAGCCGCCAAGCACAGCTTGGCGTCGTTCCGACTGCGCATGAAGCTGCGCTTCATAGACGCTTGTCTACACCCCTCGTAGGCTCAAGCTCGGCGTCCTGCCTCGCATGCCGTCAAACACCCGGAACCGGCAGCAGCTTACGGCATTCCGTGAAACGGATATTACTCAGGACTGTTTCACATCCTTTCCAGGGTATTAATGCCCAAAAGGTCCAGGCCCTGCTTTAGCGCCTGCTCGGTGAGTGAGGCGAGGGCGAGTCGGGTATTCCTGATTCTCGGTTCGGCCTTCAGGACAGGGCAGGCCTCATAGAAGCGCATGAAGGCGCCGGAAAGCTCGTACAGATAATTGCATAGCAGGTTGGGATAGCACTCCCTGGCGACGATTTCGACGATTTCGGGTAGTTGCAAGGCTTTCAATAGCAAGGCGCGCTCTTCCGGCTGCGTCAGTTCTGTCAGTTCGTTGACGCTGCAATCGTCTCCCTGCTTCCGCAACAGACTCTTGATGCGGGTGCAGGCATATAGCAGGTATGGCGCGGTGTTTCCTTCGAAGGACAACATGGTTGACCAGTCGAATACATAGTCGCTCATTCGATTCTTGCTCAGGTCGGCGTATTTGACCGAAGTGATTCCGACGTTCTCCGCGATCAGCCGCCGTTCGTCCTCGTCGAGGTCGGGATTTTTTCCCGAAACGAGTTCGAAAGCCCTGGTAACGGCCTCATCGAGTAGGTCGGCAAGTTTCACCGAATCCCCCGAGCGTGTTTTGTATGGCCTGCCGTCTTTGCCCATGATCGTGCCATAGGCAATATGTTCGAGGGAGATTTCCGCGGACGCCATTCCCGCCGCCTGTGCTACCGCGAACACTTGCTGAAAATGCAATGACTGGCGGGCGTCCACGACATAAAGCGAGCGGTCCGCCTTGAAATCGAAAGAGCGCATTCTTACCGCGGCCAGATCGGTTGTCGAATACAGGTAGCCGCCATCGGACTTCTGCACGATTACCGGCAACGGCTCTCCGTCCTTGCCCTTGAATTCGGGCAGGAAAACGCAGCGTGCGCCGTCCGATTCCTGCAACAATCCCTTTTCTTCCAGTTCACGGACGATTCCTTCCAGATCGTCGTTGTAACGGCTTTCCGCATCGAGGTCGGCCAGGGTAAGGCCGACGTCGAGGCGTCCATAGATTTCCTGGCAGTGCCGTGAGGATTCGTCGATAAACCTTTGCCAGGCCGAGAGATATTCCGGGTCTCCGCCCTGTAATTTGACCACGCTCAATCGCGCCCGGTCCGCAAACGCAGAGTCGGAGTCGAATTTGTCTTTTGCCGCCCGATAAAACGTTTCCAGGTCTTCCAGTTCGGTTTGCAGGTCGGAAGAATCTTCGCCGAGATCCTGCATATAGGAGATCAGCATGCCGAACTGGGTGCCCCAGTCGCCGACATGATTCTGCCGTATGACCTCGTGCCCGAGCCGTTCGAGGACCCGGGAAAGACAATCGCCGATGACAGTACCGCGCAGGTGCCCGACATGCATTTCCTTTGCCAGATTCGGCGATGAATGATCTACCACTATCTTGCGTGGTTGACTGTCAGGAGGAATCAGCGATAGCGGATCGTGCAAGACGCCATTGCCGCGCGCAATCAATGCCTGATCCCGCAACTTGATGTTGATGAAGCCCGGACCGGCGACTTCCGCGGAGGCGACGAGGTCCTCTTCGTCACGCAATCCAGCGATTACGGCCTCGGCCAATTCCCGTGGCTTGCGGCAGCAACGGCCGGCAACGGCCATGACGCCGTTGGCCTGGTAATCGCCGAATTCCGGTCGCGACGCGGTGATCACGTTCGGATCGCTGCCCGCGATGTCGGCAGCTTCACTCAATGCGTCGCCAACGATGCGGGACAAGTAGTCCTTGATGTTTTCCATGAATAGTCGGACGGTCGATTTTCGCGGAGCCGGGATTGTACTCATTTAAACTGAACAATTCCTTCTTCGGCGGTAGAATTGCCCACCACCCCGGATTCCACAAACGATGAGCGAAACCCACAAGGCGCAAATGCTGGTCGTGCCCGAACGGCAGGATGGCCAGCGGCTGGACAATTTTCTGTTGCGTGAGCTGAAGGGGCTGCCCAGATCCCGAGTCTACCGCCTGATCCGCACCGGCGAAGTGCGCGTCAACCGCGGGCGCTGCAAACCGGATACCCGTCTCGCCGAAGGCGACCAGGTTCGAGTGCCTCCATACGCCGGCCGCCGGCTCGCAAATACCGGAGCGCCCACCGACAAGTTGAAGCAGCGCCTTGAAGACAGCGTACTGTTCGAGGACGAAGCCCTGCTGGTGCTGAACAAACCCGCGGGAATGCCGGTGCATGGCGGCAGCCGCATTGCGCTAGGACTGATCGAGGCCTTGCGGCAAACGCGTCCGGAATGGATGGAGGCGGAACTTGCCCATCGCCTCGACCGTGACACTTCGGGCTGCCTGATAATCGCCAAACAAGTAGATTTCCTGCGTCATATACAGGCCGAACTGCGCGCCGGCGAGGTTGAGAAGACTTACCTCGCTCTGGTGCACGGCGCCTGGCCCGAACGAATTGAACAGATCGATCTGCCTTTGCGCAAGAACGAACTCGCTTCCGGCGAGCGTATCGTCCGCGCCGATCCCGACGGCAAGTCCGCGTTAACCACCTTTCAGGTGCTCGAACGCTTTCCTGAAGCTACTTTGCTCCAGGTAGGGCTCGAAACCGGCCGCACCCACCAGATCCGCGTACACTGCCAATCCGCCGGCCACCCCATCATCGGCGACGAAAAATACGGCAAATCCGCCGCTATCCGCCACAAACGCCTCGCCCTCCACGCCTGGAGACTGGCATTCCGCCCCACCCCAAAAGCCAAATTCTCCCACTTCGAAGCCCCTTGCGACCGCCATTTCACCCAACTTCTCCAATCCCTGCAAAACAGCAGCCCTCACTGACAAAAAAGCTGTCACGACTCTGGTCAATGCAACTTGCCAGCAATAATTTCTCAAACTGGCATCAAAGCCTGAGTCAATGAGTTCCGCTCACAGCAAGGGTCCGCGGGCGGGAGCGCCTTTTCGCGTCGTAGAGGCGGCGCGATACATGGACGTGTAAAGCGACGCCGATTCGATTCCCGTCTCGACATGGATGTCGAGGCGGGATTGTAGGGGCGAGGCATGCCTCGCCCGCGAATGGCCCGGCACCGCGCAAATCCCCCGGGCGACGCATGCGTCGCCCCTACGTTTTCCCGTGGACCCGAATAGAAGCCCCAGCCCTTTTTTTTGACACCAGCACCGCATATCCCTATTATTGCGCGCCAACAAACCGGCCTCCCGCACCCCGGTGAACGTAAAGCCGCCGCCGCAACCGGCGCCAAACAGGAGCAATCATGGCCGTTCAGCAAAACAAGGTAACCCGATCCAAACGGGACAAGCGCCGCACGCACGATTCGCTGAAAAGTCCTGCGCTTTCGACCGATCAGGTGTCGGGTGAAATCCACCGCAGACACCACGTCACCGCGGACGGCTTCTACAAGGGCCGTAAAGTAGTCGAGACCGAACAAGATTGAACCCTCCGCGACGCATAGCGATCGATGCTATGGGTGGTGACCGGGGAGTGGGGATTACGGTTCCCGCCGCGGCGCGCATTCTGGCTCGGCGCAAGGATCTGGAACTGGTGCTCGTGGGCGACAGCGATCGTATCGAACCCCTGTTGTCACGAGTTCCCGCCGCCAACCGTGACAAATTGCGAGTCTTGCATACCGATCTGGAAGTTGGCGATGAGGACTTGCCTGGGTCGGTATTGCGCACTGCCCGGGAAAGTTCGATGTTTATTGCCGCGGACCTGGTGAAAAGTGGCGATGCCCAAGCCATGGTAAGCGCGGGAAATTCCGGCGCCCTGCTCATGATCGGGCGGCATCTGCTGAAAACGATCCCCGGTATTCACAAGCCGGCCATGGTTGCGACCATACCAGGCGCGGCAAAACAGTGCTTCCTGCTCGATGTAGGCGCCAATCCCGAATGTGACGCACAACACCTGTTCGAATTCGCGGTAATGGGTTCGGTACTGGCGGAAAGCCTGAACAAGGCGCCCGCCAGGGTTGGCCTGCTCAACATCGGCGCCGAACATTACAAGGGCACCGAAGCCATTCGAGAGGCGGCGGAAAAGCTGGAAAGATGCCCGGCGATCGACTACGTCGGCTTCATTGAAGCGAACGAGATTTACAATGGTCAGGCCGATGTCGTGGTCTGCGACGGATTTGTCGGCAATGTCACCATCAAGGCGTCGGAAGGAGTGGCCAACGTGTTCCGCAACGTGCTGTATCACAAGGCCGGGACCGCCTTGCTAAACCGGATCTCCCGGTTTTTCTCCGTCTCGATTATCAACACGCTGACGATGCAGTTCAATCCGGAACGATTCAACGGCGCCTGCCTGCTCGGGCTGCAGGGGAACATCGTTAAAAGTCACGGTAATACTTCGGTTGTCGGCTTCTGCCATGCGATTCTCGAAGCCGCGAATGAAATCGATCACCAGGTTCCCCGCTTGATCGCCGACAGGGTAGAGGCCATCATGGCCACCGCCTGAGCGGCCCCGAGCCATCCAGTTACATTGGTATGCAAGCGAGAGTCATGCGAGATTTTGCAGTCGTATTCCCCGGACAGGGTTCACAGAAGACAGGCATGCTGGCCGCGCTGGCCGGCGCCCACGAGGCTGTCGAGAAAACTTTTTCCGAAGCGTCCGAAGTTATCGGCCTGGATCTGTGGGATATCGTCCAGCACAACGGGGAAGGGACACTCGATCAGACCCGGATAACCCAACCGGCATTGCTCACTGCAGGGATCGCCATATGGCGGCTGTGGCGGCAACAGGGAGGTGCGCAGCCTGCCTTGCTCGCGGGCCACAGCCTGGGAGAATACGCCGCCCTGGTGGCGGCGGAAGTGCTCGAATTCGGCGCCGCTGTCGACGTAGTGCATAAACGTGGACTCTTCATGCAGGAGGCCGTACCGCAAGGCGCCGGCGGCATGGCCGCCATCATCGGTCTGGACAGCGACGCGCTGGAACGAGTCTGCGCCGAGGCTGAGGCGGCAGGGGAGGGCGCCGTATCCGCTGCGAATTACAATTCTCCCGGGCAGACGGTGATCGCCGGCGACGCGGCCGCGGTAAACCGGGCCATGCAAATGTGCCTCGAAGCCGGTGCGCGGCGCGCCTTGCCGGTAAAAATGTCCGTTCCGTCCCATTGCGAATTGATGGAGTCGGCGAGACGAAAGTTGGAAGCCGAGTTGATTGCGCTGGATTTCCGCCCGGCCGGGATTCCGATCGTGCAGAACGTCAATGGCCGGGCGAGCAGCGACCCGAACGAAATCCGGGAAAATCTGACCGCGCAGATCTGCCGTCCCGTACGCTGGATCGACTGTATTGAACACATGGACGAGGCCGGTATTACCCGTATCCTCGAATGCGGTCCCGGCAAGGTTTTGCACGGGCTCATCAAGCGAATTTCTCCCCGGATCACGACCTGGAACTGCGACGAACCGGACAGTCTCTCCCGGGCGGTGACCGATACCGCATGACAAATCGGGTATAATCCCGCGTCGGTCGAAACCCGGTCGATATGTCGAACAATGAATTTGGAATCAATGTCGGAACCAGGAAACAGAGTGGCATTAGTAACGGGCGCCAGCCGGGGCATCGGCAAGGCCATCGCGCTCGAACTCGGCAAGCAGGGCTTCGTCGTGGCGGGTACCGCCACCACACAAGCGGGCGCCGAAGGCATTACTTCCTTTCTTGCGGAACAGGAGATAGCCGGCGAGGGCTATTGCGCCGATGTCGGTTCGAACGAATCCGTGGAGGAGTTGATGCGGGCCCTGCAAAACGATTGCGGCGCTCCCGCGGTGCTCGTGAACAACGCCGGAATCACCAGGGACAACTTGCTGTTGCGAATGAAAGAGAACGAATGGAACGAGGTGATCAACGTAAATCTCAATTCCATGTTCCGGCTTGCCAAGGCCTGCCTGAAACCAATGACGCGCGCTCGCTGGGGCAGAATCGTCAATATCAGCTCGGTGGTCGGTTCCAGCGGAAATCCGGGCCAAAGCAATTATTGCGCCTCGAAAGCCGGCATCGAGGGATTCACGCGCTCGCTGGCCAGGGAAATCGGCACACGGGGCATAACCGTAAACGCGGTGGCTCCGGGTTTCATCGCTACCGACATGACCAGCGATCTGCCCGAAAATCAGGTTCAGGATATGCTGAAACAGATTCCTCTGCAGCGGCTCGGCCGCGCGGAAGAGGTCGCCGCCGTGGTGAGATTTCTCACTTCCGACGGCGGCGCTTACGTCACGGGTGAAACCGTGCATGTAAACGGGGGGATGTATCTGGCCTGAACTACAGGCCGCGGTACGATCCAAACTACGCCCGGCGAGGGTAATTTTTTTGAATTTGCACATTACATCAATGCCAAATAGGGGTAAACTTGGCGCACTGCTTTGCACTGTGAATTGAGTGCAGCCGGATTCAGGGACGAACGAACCACCTCTGGTTGATTGATGGTATCGGGAGCTAGGAACAAGATATGGCTAATACTGACGAACGCGATAAGCGAATTGACGAACGTGTCAAGGAAATTGTCTGCGACCAACTCGGCGTCAAGGCGGAAGACGTAAAACCTTCGGCTTCCTTCGTGGAAGATCTCGGGGCTGACTCGCTGGACACCGTCGAGCTGGTTATGGCTCTGGAAGAGGAGTTCGAAACCGAAATTCCTGACGAAGAAGCGGAAAAAATTACTACTGTCCAATCCGCATGTGATTACATCCGAAATCACCTGTAAATTCTTCTGTATTCAGAATTCAAGCTACCTGGAACCTTTTCCGGGTAGCTTCTCTGCACCACCCTGAACCGAGGAACTCGTTTTGAACGGCAGACGGGTAGTAGTTACCGGAATGGGCATGGTCAGCCCCGCGGGCAATTCGGTGGAATCGAGCTGGGATGCGATCCGCAATGGCCGCAGCGGAATCGGACCCATAGAAATCTTCGATGTTTCGGAGTTCTCCACGCGCTTCGGCGGCATGGCAAGGGATTTCGAATGTGCCGATTACATGTCGCCGAAGGATGCGCGCCGCATGGATGTCTTCATCCATTACGGCATCGCTGCCGGAATGCAGGCCATGAAGGACGCCGGGCTTGAGGGCGGCAATTGGAACCCGGAAAGAGCGGGAGCGGCCATTGGCTCAGGTATCGGCGGCATCGTCGCCATCGAAAAAACTTCTCTGCAGATCAGCGATACCGGGCCGCGCAAGGTCAGTCCATTCTTCGTGCCGGGATCAATCATCAACATGATCTCCGGCAACCTTTCCATGCAGTTCGGCCTGAAAGGCCCTAATATCGCCGTCACCACGGCCTGCGCCACCGGAACGCACAACATTGGCCTGGCAGCCAACATGATCAGCCTCGGCCAGGCCGAGGTCATGTTGACCGGCGGCGCCGAAATGGCGACTTGTCCGGTTGGGCTTGGCGGCTTCTGCGCCGCCAGGGCGCTGTCGACCCGAAATGAGGATCCCCAGCGGGCAAGCCGGCCCTGGGACAAGGATCGCGACGGGTTCGTGCTCGGCGACGGCGCCGGCATGCTGGTGCTGGAAGAACTCGAGCACGCCAGATCGAGAGGCGCTCCCATACATGCCGAGTTGATCGGATTCGGCATGAGCGGTGACGCGCACCACGCCACGGCGCCAGCGCCGGGCGGAACGGGGGCTGCGCTATGCATGCGTAACGCCTTGCACGACGCCGGCCTGAATCCGGAGCAGGTGGATTACGTCAATGCCCATGGCACTTCGACCGTAGCCGGCGATGTGGCGGAAACCCAGGCCATCAAGTCCGTTTTCGGCGCGCATGCGCGATCTCTAAGCATCAGCTCCATCAAGTCGATGATCGGACATCTGCTTGGCGCCGCGGGTTCGGTGGAGGCAATCGTCTCGATTCTGGCAATTCGTGACGGTGTTGCGCCTCCCACGATCAATCTCGACGAGCCGGACCAGGATTGCGATCTCGACTATGTGCCTCATACCAGCAGGGATCAGGATATCCGCATCGTCTTGAGTAATTCATTCGGATTCGGCGGCACCAACGGTTCGCTGATTTTTTCCCGGCTCAACTGATCGCCACTCGCGGCCGCCCGGTTCGGCGCATGGAAAGCAGCGTTGAATTCGGCGCCGGATTAAAGGATTATCCCGCAAGATGCTGATTCCAGACGCGGATTCATGAAGGAAGAGATGGCTCGAAGTCTATCGGTCCGTAACCGGCTGTTGCTTCCTGCCGTTTTGTTACTGATCTTCGCGCTGCTTGCACTGGCTCTGGCCCAACAATATCTGTATCGGCCGTTGCCCACGCTGCCGGCCGAGAGAGTTTTCGAAATCGAACCCGGCACACCGCTTGCGCGATTGAGCCGGGAATTGCACGACCAGGGCATTGTCGAATATCCGTTCCTCTTCAATTTGCTTGCCAGATTCAGCGGAGTCGAGCAGTCGATCCGACAAGGAGAATACGAGTTGCCGGCCGGCGCCACGCCCGCTGAACTTTTGACCCTGTTTGTGACAGGCCAGACGCGCCAGTATCGTCTGACCTTGATAGAAGGCTGGACCTTCGCACAAGCTCTGCTGGAAATTCAGAGCAGCGAAGGAATCGAGCGGCAATTGCTCGGCATGACGCCCGAAGCGATCGCGCAAGAGATGAACTTGGACGTTACCGTGCCGGAAGGAATGATTTTCCCCGACACCTACTTCTATGCCGCAGGCGACTCCGATCTCCAACTGCTGCTGCGAGCCAATGCCAGACTGCGCGAAATCCTTGATCCGGAATGGGAATCGCGTAGCGCGGATTTGCCCCTGGCTTCGCCGTATGAGGCCCTGATTCTCGCCTCGATCGTGGAAAAGGAAGCCGCCAATCGCGAACAGCGCGGGCTGATCTCGGGCGTTTTCCTGCACCGCCTGCAATTGGGCATGCGGCTGCAATCCGACCCAACGGTCATTTATGGCCTCGGCAGCCGCTTTGACGGCGATTTGCGCAGCGCCGACCTCGCTGAGACCACGCCATACAATACCTATCGCATCAATGGCCTGCCGCCGACGCCCATCGCCCTGGCGGGCCTGGATTCCATTCGCGCCAGTTTGCATCCGACCGCTTCGGAATATCTGTATTTCGTTGGCGACAACGATGGGAGTCACTATTTTTCCGAGACGTTGGAAGAGCATAATGCCGCGGTCGATTGCTATCAGCGTAACCGGGAAACGGCAGATTGTCTGTTGCCGCAGAATTGAGCGCGGCGTTTGGTGGAATCCGCATGAAAGGCAAATTCATCACTATCGAAGGCGTCGAAGGAGTAGGGAAGAGCACCAATATCGCCGTGCTTGAGGAATTGCTGCGCGACCGCAACATCGAATTTGTCCGCACTCGCGAGCCCGGCGGCACCGAGTTCGCGGAAAAACTTCGCTGCTTGCTGCTCGACAACGCCGGCAGCAATCCGGCCGCCTTGTCCGAATTGCTGTTGATATTTGCTGCCCGCGCCGATCATCTCGAAAAACTCATTACGCCCGCGCTTGAGCTGGGCAAATGGGTCATCTGCGACCGGTTTACCGATGCCACGTTCGCGTATCAGGGCGAGGGCAGGGGGCTGCCGCGCGAGGCCATCTCGGCATTACAGTCGCTGGTGCAGGGTAAGTTGCGGCCGGATCTCACGATTATTCTCGACCTGCATCCGGAAATCGGCCTTGAACGTGTGCGCAGCCGCGGCAAACTCGACCGTATCGAGCAGGAAACCATCGATTTCCATGTCCGGGTGAGAAACAGCTATATCGAAACTGCCCGCAGGGATTCCGGGCGTTGCATATTGATCGACGCATCGACCGATGCGGATACTGTACAGCAGACGCTGCGAGACGCTGTTGCGGACAAACTGCCGGAATTGCGATGACGCTGCTGGATAACGCTTCTCGCCCGCCCTGGCCCTGGCAGAAAGCCGCCTGGCGCCGCCTGTACGAACAAAAGCAGTCCGGATCCATGGCCCATGCCTATCTGTTCTTTGGCGACAGGGGCACAGGACGCATGGACTTTGCCAGGGAATTCGCCAATTTGATCTTGTGCGTGGACCCTGCCGATGATCAGGCCTGTTACCAGTGTCGCAGTTGCCGGGCCGGCGGCGCCGGCCACCATCCCGATTTGCTGCTGGTCCTGCCCGAGGAAGGCAAAAAAGACATCGGCGTAGGACAGATTCGCGAATTGACGGAATTTCTCAGCCTCAACAGTTTTTCCGGACAGGGCCGAGTAGCAATCGTTCCGCGCGCCGAACGCCTGACGCTGTCCGCCTCGAACGCGCTCCTGAAAACTCTTGAAGAACCGGCGGACAAGGCTGTGCTATTGCTGGCGGGGTTCAGTCCGGGGAGTTTGCTGCCGACCATTCGCAGTCGCTGCCAGTTGCTGAGTCTACCCGGGCCGGATCCTGAAACCGCCACTGCCTGGTTGCGCGAGCGTCTGGCGGACAACGAATACGAATCCGACGATCAATTGCGGGAACTGCTCGAAGCGTATGGCAATCGGCCCCTGGAACTGGCCCCGGTCGTTCGCGCCGGGCAGACGTCCGGCTTCATCGCCTTGCGGCAAATGTTGCTGGATCTGCTGGAAGAGCGAGTCGGCGTACTGCAATGTGCGCGAGAGGCGGCAAAAATCGGCGAATCAGCCGTATTTGAGCATCTGGTCCGGGTCTCGACTATATTGATTCGGGGGTTGGTGAAAGGCGATTTGCGCGGCGCTGAATATCGCGCGCTCGCCGAATCCCTGCCGGAGCAGAACGAAATCGGGCGCTTGTACATCCTGCTTGAATTTCACCGGCAGGCGGTCACGGCAAGAAAGCTGCTGGCGGGACCGGGCAACCCCAATCCGCAATTGCTGCTGGAGAGCATTTTCCGCCTCTGGCGCAAACCGGAATTGCGCCGGGCGGGCTAATTCAAAGCTGATTCCGTACAGGGAGGAAACCAATGCAAACCGCACAGGGCAGGGTGCTGCCGCTGATAATCGACGATTTCGAGACTTTACGGTCAAGCTGGATGCCATTCATCCTTTCCGGCGCGATTTTCGTGCCCGATGTGGAGGACGCCCGCATGGGCGAGAGAATGTTCCTGTTATTGCTGTTGCCGGGCCGGCAAGACCGGATTTCCGCAGGCGGCCAGGTCGTCTGGATCAATCCGGCCGGAGGCGCGGCGCGGCAGGGTGTCGGCGTACGCTTGCAGGATCCTGAAGGCGCCGCCAGAACAACCATTGAACAATGCCTGGAACAATTACCGGCGGACAGTGGCCAGGATCTGTATATTCAGGGGTGAATCTTGAAAAACTGTGATTTCGATCTATTCGTAATCGGGGCGGGCTCGGGCGGCGTACGGACCAGCCGGGTTGCCGCCGATCTCGGCGCCCGTGTGGCGATCGCCGAAGAACGATATTTCGGCGGCACCTGTGTCAACGTCGGCTGCGTACCCAAGAAACTGTTCAGTTACGCGGGGCATTACGCCGACGATTGGGAAGACAGTCGCGGGTTCGGCTGGAATCCGGGTCAGCCACAATTCGACTGGCCTAGTCTGCTTGCCAACAAGGACAAGGAGATCAGCCGCCTCAACGGCATCTATCGCACGATTCTGGAAAGCCGCAAGATTCAGATCTTCAACGAACGCGCAAGACTGGCGGGGCCGCATGCGATCGAGATCGGAGGCGAACGCGTAAGCGCCCGCCATATCTTGCTTGCCGTCGGCGGTTGGCCCTGGAAAAACCCCTTTCCAGGCAATGAGCTGGCTATTACTTCAAATGAAATATTTCATCTCCCGGAGTTACCTGAATCGATGTTGGTTTACGGCGGCGGTTATATCGCGACTGAATTCGCCAGCATCCTGCATGGACTCGGTGTCGACGTGACGCTCGTCTATCGCGGCGACAAATTGCTGCGGGGATTCGACGAGGACATCCGCGCGTTCATCAGCGGCGAAATCGGCAAACGGCTGCGGGTTGTATTCAACCGGGAAATTGCGCAAATCGAACGGGCCGGCAAGGGGAATCTGCTGGTGACCCTCAGTGACGGAGAGCGAATTCATGCCGGCCAGGTGCTTTGCGCGACGGGTCGCAAGCCCATGACTGCAGATCTCGGACTCGAAAACACCGGCGTCAAGACAAATGCAAACGGCGCCATCGAGGTCGATGAGAACTTTGAAACCGCGGAACCTGGTATTTTTGCCGTCGGCGACGCCATCAACCGCGTGACATTGACGCCCGTGGCGCTGGCCGAAGGCCAGATCGTCGCGCGCAGTTTATTCGGGGGGCAGGATACGCGTATGGATTACGAATACATTCCCAGCGCCGTCTTCTGTCATCCGAATATTGCCACCGTAGGTAGCACTGAAGCGCAAGCGAATACTACAGGGCGTCCATACGATGTCTTTCTGGCCAAGGTGCGACAACTGAAACATACCTTGAGCGGCCGTGATGAATTGAGTCTGATCAAATTGATAGTCGATTGCGAAACCCAGCGGGTAATCGGTTTGCATATGGCGGGACCAGATGCAGGCGAGATAGCCCAGGGATTCGCGGTTGCCATGAATTGCGGCGCCACCAAGGCCGATTTTGATCGCACCATCGGCATTCATCCGACCCTGGCGGAAGAATTCGTTACCATGCGAAACCGTCGAAAAGAACATTCCAGCGCAGCCTAATACTCACAGTAAACCCACATAACTCCCTGAAAAAGCTCGGCTTTGCGATATTTCCTAATGTCCGGTAATAAAGATTACCGGACATTAGAATAAGCTGTTCATAAGGATTTCAGCTAAAGTTGCGGCCTCCCCGGTCCGATGATCAATGTGGTACGGGCCTGAATTGAACCCGGGCCGCAACCCGCATCGGAACCGCGAATCGCCCATGCCAACCAGGAAATGTCCGGCGCCGTTCTTCGATACGCTCGAAGAAATGCCGAATCCCTACAAGTCGCCCGTCCGCGAAGTCTCGCACCTGTTGCGCAATTCGCCGGCTGACGCGGTCACGGACTATCAATACGCCAGCGAGTTCATTTACAGCTATCGAGGCAGCCCGGACACCTTCAGCACCTATCGCCGGGAAATCGAGCATTTCCTGCATTGGTGCTGGCTGGTGCGGCAAAAATCGCTCAACGCCATTCTGCGCGAGGACTTCGAGGCCTATGTGGATTTTGCGCGCAATCCCCCGGCCGGATGGATCGGCAAGCGCAATGTCGCCCGCTACACACTGAAAAACGGTTTACGGGAACCTAATCCCCACTGGCGCCCCTATGTCAGCGCCGGCAATGAATACGTGCTGTCCCAATCCGCCCTGCAATCGCTTTTCAGCGTTTTGAGCAGTTTCTTCAACTTTCTGATTCAGGAAAACTACGCCACTGCCAACCCGGTCTTGAAAATGCGGCAGAAAAGCAAGTTCCTGCGCGGCCGCCAGGGTCAGTCGCGAATTCGCCGGCTATCTCCCCTGCAATGGGAATTCGTCATCGAGGCCGCCGAAGGCATGGCTAGCGAGAAACCGGCGGTCCACGAGCGCACCCTGTTTGTCATGAACGCCTTGTTCGCTTTGTATCTGCGTATTTCCGAACTGGTGGAAACACCGCGCTGGCAGCCGCAAATGGGGCATTTCCAGCTCGACCAGGAGGGAAACTGGTGGTTTCTCACCGTCGGCAAGGGCAACAAGGAAAGGGAAATTTCGGTCAGCGACGCCATGCTCGAAGCTCTCAAGCGCTATCGCCGCTCGCGCGGCCTGCCGCCATTGCCGGCCCCGGGCGAAGCCAGCCCCCTGATTCACAAGAATCGCGGTGGCGGCGGCGTGAAAAGCACCCGGCAGATTCGGCGCATCGTTCAGGAATGTTTCGATCGGGCAGTCGTCCGAATGCAGGCGGAAGGGTTCGCGGAAGAAGCCGACAGACTCGCCGAGGCCACAGTGCACTGGCTGCGGCATACGGGAATTTCCGAAGACGTAAAACATCGTCCGCGCGAGCATGTGCGCGATGACGCCGGCCATGGCTCAAGCGCGATCACGGATCGCTATATCGATGTCGAACGCACGGAAAGACATGCCTCTGCCCGGCACAAACGCATCCATTGAGCACGGCTGCCGGCAAGTGCCTGCGCCCTGCTCCCGGATTTGATTTCGATGCCATGAAACACTGGATTCGGCAATGGCTTCCGGCTTAAGCTATGGGCTGGTCAAAATCGGTGCTTTGAATACATGAACTCGATCTTCAGGGATACCCTTCGCCCGGGACTTGCCGGTCTTCGTTTTTACGCATTTGCGATTTTCACCCTGGTTGCCGGCTACAGTCTCGGACAGGACCAGGTCACCAATGCAAATACCGCAGCGGTACAGGAAGATCCCGTACTCTTTCTGCTCGACATCGACGAATTGTACGAACCACTGTCCCCGGAACCCGTGTATGGCGCAACCGCGATCGAACTGATCGAGGTTCTGCAGACGAAGCACTATCTGCCCATCGAAGTCGACGACGATTTCTCCTCCCTGGTATTCGACAATTACATCGACGCGCTCGACGGGGAACATCTTTATTTTCTGCGCGAGGATATCGACTATCTCAGCACCTGGCGCTACAACATCGACGACCACCTGCGCGAAGGCAGCCTGACTCCGGGCTACGAAATCTACAATCTGTATTACAAACGCCTGCTCGAACGGCTGATATACGCGATCGACCGGGTCGAAAACCATATCCCGGATATGGATTTCACGCTCGATGAATATGTCGTCATCGATCGCGAGGACGCGCCCTACGCCGAAACCGTCGCGGAACTCGACGAAATCTGGCGGCTGCGCACCAAGAATAGCGTTCTGAGCCTGAAACTCGCCGGCGACGACAATGACGAGATCCGCGAGAAGTTGTCCGAACGCTATCGCGGCCGCCTGAACCGCATGTTACAGACCAATTCCAAAGACGCGTTCCAGAGCTATCTGACGACCGTGGCGCGGGTCTCCGACCCCCACACCGCCTATTTCTCGCCGCAGGACTCCGAAACCTTCAATATGAATCTTTCGCTCTCGCTGCAGGGAATAGGAGCGCAACTTACGCGGGAAGACGAATACACAACCATCGTCGAACTGGTCAAGGGCGGCCCGGCCGAGCGCAGCACCCAGCTCAGCGTCGGCGACCGCATCATCGGCATCGGCCAGGGGCCGGAAGGCGAAATCCAGGATGTCGTCGGCATGCGGCTCGATGACGTCGTCGCCCAGATTCGCGGCGAAGAAGGCACCGTGGTGCGCCTCAACGTGATTCCGGCCAACGCAGTCAACGAATCCAGTGCGACCGTCGTCAGCATCACCCGCGACACGGTGCGGCTGGAAGACCAGTCGGCGAAATCGGAAATCATCGAATTGCCACACGACGGCCGCGACTTCAAGGTCGGCATCATCCAGTTGCCCACTTTCTATTTCGATTTCGAAGCCGCGTCCCGCGGCGAACAGGACTTCAAGAGTTCGACCAGGGATGTGCGCGCGCTTATCGAGGAAATGAAGGAGGATAACGTCGACGCCGTCATCGTGGACCTGCGCAACAACGGCGGCGGCAGTCTCGGCGAAGCCAATCAACTCGTTGGGCTGTTCATCGACACCGGCGCCACGGTACAGGTGCGCTATTCCGGCCTCGGCAACGGCTATACCCGCTCCTTCGGCGACAACGATCCGGAAATCGCCTGGGACGGCCCCATGGCCGTGATCGTGAATCGTAACAGCGCCTCGGCTTCAGAAATTTTCGCCGGCGCGATCCAGGACTACCAGCGCGGTCTCGTGCTTGGCGGTCAGACTTTCGGCAAGGGCACGGTGCAGGAAATCATCCCCATGGAATACGGTCAGGCGAAACTGACTCGCTCCAAGTTCTACCGTGTTTCCGGCGCCAGTACACAGCATCGGGGAGTCGTGCCCGACATCACTTTACCGGACATGTTCCAGGCCTACGACCAGGTCGGTGAAAGCAGCCTGGACGGCGCCCTGCCCTGGGATACGGTGCGTCCGGTCGAATACCGCGCCTACCATCCGATCCGGGATTTCATACCCGAACTGGAAGACCGGTTTCTCGAGCGCGCGGCCAATTCTCCCGACTTCATCTACCTGAACGAGCAGATCTCCATCGCCCGGGAACAGCAGGAACGCGAAACCTGGCCCCTCAACGAAGAAACGCTCGACGCGCAAATGGAAGCCGAAAGACGCCGCAACATCGATACCGAAAACATGCGCCGCTTCCTCAAGGGCCTACCCCTGCTGGACATCCTCGAAGGCGATGACGAAGAGGACAGCGATGCAACGGAAACCGCCCAGGCCGAAACCGAAGACGCGGTAGATCAAAATGCGCTCGCGGCTGCAGATGCGATTACGGAGGCTAATCCCGATTCGGACGCAGATGCCGGGGACGAGACCGAAGCAGATGAGGAAGAAGGCGAAGCCGATCCCCTGCTCGAAGAAAGCGCCCGGGTGCTAGCAGATTACATCAGCCTGAGTGAACGCCAAATCAGCGCAGTAAGCGACTTCTGATCAGAAATACTGGCGGAGGGGGAGAGATTCGAACTCTCGGAGGACTTTCACCCTCGCTGGTTTTCAAGACCAGTGCATTCAACCGCTCTGCCACCCCTCCGGCGGACGGGAATCTTACTACAATTCCGGCGGCGGCAATATTCTTGTCTCAATTCAGGATGCGCGGCCCCGTTGCGGCTCAATCGGAGTCATGCCACCGCTTGATTCAAGTTTCCGTTGTCGTTGCACATAGGTTTCGAGGACTCGATTCATTCTCGTCTGGTAGCCCTTTTTGCCTGACTCCTTGAAAAAATCCAGAACCGAGCGCTTGATCCGCATCGTGACCTGTTCGGTAGTATCGGGTTCAACCAATTCGGCGTCACGCCAGAAGGCGTCATCCAGTTCAGGGATGTCGCTGTAATCGATGTGCTTGTCCCGGACAGCGGCAATTTCACCGGATGTCAGAGGCTTTGCGTACTTTTTCATCGTATTTCAACCTTTCTTTCCGAGACGCGGGGCGAGCCGAAATCAAGCGTATTCGACCGTTGCGCCTGGTGTGAACAACTACGATCAGCGCGGCTCCAACGTGTCCGATACTGACATAGCGTAGTTCGCTAAAGTCGCTACCTGAACTAAGGTTTGTCAGCACTCGTTGTTCAAAGATTACCTTCGCCAAGCCGAAACTCACACCGTGTTTCTCGGTGTTTGCACGATCCTTCGCCTCGTCCCATTCAAATTCCACCTGCTCAATTTACCATTGTAACTACAAAATGCAAGTACAATCGCGGTATTTTCAGCTGTCGCCCGACAGCATCTGCGAAGTGACCCGATCCAATACTCGATCAGCCCCGCTGGGCGCGAATTGCCGGGTATGGCCGGAAGCCATTGCTTTCGGCCGGCGGGCGGGTATCATGATTACTGGTGCAGACGGCGCTGGAAATATTGAAATTCGCGCCGATGTCCTTATAGACATTCAAGCGGAAGCAGTTGTCCTGTAACGCAGACATTCCCTTACGGAGGTAACGATGAACAGACGTGGTGTCGGATTTGAACGAACTGGCGCTGGAATTGAGGCGGCTGGCAGCAGGGAGTCGATCCTTGCCACCAACAAGGTATTGCGCAATACGTATTCGCTGTTGGCACTGACGCTGGCGTTTAGCGCGTTTACCGCCTTGCTGAGCACGAACGCGCCGCCTGTAAATATCTGGATGTTTTTGATCGGCGCCTACGGCTTGCTCTTTCTCACGCACTACCTGGCCAACAGCGCCTGGGGTCTGCTGTCGGTTTTCGCCTTTACCGGCTTCATGGGCTACACCATCGGGCCGATTATCGGATTCTTTCTGTCCACCCAGGGCGGCACCGATATCGTAGTAACCGCGCTTGGCGGCACGGCATTCATCTTTTTCGGCCTGTCGGGCTGGGCGCTGACTTCGCGCAGGGATTTTTCCTTTCTGCAAGGGTTCATCTTCGCCGGCTTCCTGGTGCTGCTCGCGGCAATCGTCATAAGCCTGTTCTGGCCCATGCCCGCGTTGCAACTGGCGATTTCCGCGGCGTTCATGCTGTTTTCGAGTGCCGTGATCCTGTGGCAGACCAGTGAAATCATCCATGGCGGCGAGCGCAACTATATTCTCGCCACGATCACGCTGTACGTGTCGATCTACAATCTTTTCATGAGCTTGCTGAGTCTGCTTTCCGCCTTTTCGGGCAATGATTGACAACAGCAAACCGCAACACGAAAGCCCCGGTTCCGCCGGGGCTTTTTGTTGACGTAACGGCCGACATCAGAACCCTTGATCTTCTCCATTGTCGTACACGCACCGCCCTATTCCAGTGAAGCCGCCGGCACGGCGTTACGTTTCACAGAAGCGGTCTTGCGCGCCGGACACGAGATCTATCGCATCTTTTTCTTCGCTGACGGAGTGCACAACGCGAGCCGTCTGACGGTGGTTTCCCGCGACGAAGTCAATCTGCAGGATCAATGGCGGGAACTGATCCGGAAAAACGAACTCGACGGTACGGTTTGCGTCAGTTCCGCCATCAATCGCGGCATCGTAGATGCGGAAGAGGCGGAACGCCATGAACTCGATGGCTCATCGATGCATCCGGAATTTGAAATCGGCGGACTCGGGCAATTGATCGACGCCTGCCTGAACTCGGACCGCACCGTGTCCTTCGGCTGATTCCATGTCGAAGCGCAGAAAACTGCTGTTCATTTCCCGCAGCCCACCCTATGGCGCGGATCGGGCTCGCTCTCTGCTCGACATGGCGCTGGCGGCCTCGGTTTACGAGCAGGACATCGAATTGCTGTTTCTCGGCGATGGCGTGTACCAATTGCTACCCGGTCAGGACGGCGACCGAATCAACGCGAAAACAATCGGCAACGCCATGGAAGCGCTGGAGCTTTACGGTATCGAAAAACCCCTGGTGGAAGCCGCGGCGCTGGAGGAACGGAATCTGCGGGCGAAGGACCTCGTCATACCCGCCAAAGCACTGAATGCCGACGATATTCGCGACTTGATCGGGCAATCCGACGTGGTATTCAACCTGTGAACTGCCTGCATCTGCTCAACAAGAGCCCCGCCGCGGGCCTGCTGGATGAATTGCGCAAGGCCATTGCGCCCGGCGACGGGCTGCTCCTGCTCGAAGACGGCGTCTATTATCTCGACCGGCCGGAGCACCTCGCCGCCCTGCCCCCGGAACTGTCTCTTTACTTCCTGGCCGAAGACCTGCGCGCACGCGGACTAAACAGCCCCCTGCCGGCAAACGCCACCGAAGTGGACTACGACGGCTTCGTAGCCTTGTGCGCGAGCCATGACAAGACTGCAAGCTGGTTCTGAAACTTGAGCGGCAATAGCATCATCGTCGGCGACAAGCGAGTCGCGCTCGACAAGGAAGGCTACCTGCGCAACCTGTCCGACTGGAACGAAGCCGTAGCCGAGGCCCTGGCTCAACAACAGGAAATCACCCTGAAACCGGCTCATTGGGAAGTCTTGCAACTGTTGCGCACATTCCACCGCCGGCACCAGCTATCCCCCGCCACCCGCGCCCTGGTCAGCCTGGTAAAGAAAGAACTCGGCCCCAACAAAGGCAGAAGCGTTTACCTCATGCGCCTCTTCCGAGGCTCCTTCGCCAAAACCGCCAGCCGCATAGCAGGCCTCCCCAAACCCGACAATTGCTTGTAAAAAAACACAGAGTCAGATTCCGCACCATGTAAGGGGCCGTGGGCGGGAGTTCCTTACCGCCAACCGCATAGCCGGCCTCCCTAAACCCGACAATTGCTTGTGAAACACAGAGTCAGATTCCGCACTATGCAAGGGGCCGTGGGCGGGAGCGCCTTTTCGCGTCGTAGAGGCGGCGCGATACATGGACGTGTAAAGCGACGCCGATTCGATTTTCACCTCGCCAGGGATGGCGAGGTGAAATTTAGCGAAAAGGCGCTCCCGCCCGCGGCCCCGCTCGAAGCCTCAGACTTCAGACTTTAGCCTTCAAACCAGGCAAAACTGTCACGCAAGCTCACGACTTCGCCAATTATGGTAATAGCCGGCGCCTTGATTCCAGCCCGTTCCGCAATCCCCGACAAATTCTCAATATTCCCCGCAGCGACCTGCTGCTGCCTGGTCGTGCCCTGGGATACGACCGCCGCGGGCGTTTCCGACGGCATGCCATGCTTGCGCAACTGTTCGCAGACGATCGGCAGACTTTTAAGTCCCATGTAGAACACCAGTGTGTGCTGCGGGCGAACCAGCGCCGGCCAGTCCAGGTCGAGCACATCGTCCTTGAGGTGGCCCGTGAGAAATTGCACCGAGTGGGCATGGTCGCGATGCGTCAGCGGAATCCCCGCGTAGGCGGCGCAACCTGAAGCCGCGGTAATGCCGGGCACGATCTGGAAATTGATGCCGGATTCCGCCAGCGTGGTGAGTTCCTCGCCGCCGCGGCCGAAAATGAAAGGATCGCCGCCTTTCAGACGCAACACCTTGTGTCCTTCCCGCGCGTACCGGATCAACATGTCGTTGATCGCGAACTGGTCCATGGAATGCATTTCCGGGCCCTTGCCCACATGGATCAGCTCCGCGTCCGGGCGGATGCGCGCCAGAATCTCCTCGCTTACCAGCCGGTCATAAAGCACGACATCGGCGCGATACATCAACCGCAGCGCACGCAAGGTGAGCAGGTCCGGGTCTCCCGGCCCCGCCCCGACCAGCCAGACTTCTCCCGTTCGCGGACCGGCGCCGTCCAGCAATCGCCCAAGCGCCGCCCTCGCCTCCTCTTCCCGTCCCGCGTAGACGAGTTCAGGCACTTCACTGTCGAGTACGTTCTCCCAGAAAGCAGTGCGGCCGGCAAAATCCGCGATCCGCTTCTTGACTTCTCCGCGCATCGAGCCCAGCAGTCCGGCGAGTCGGTCGATGCCCGCTGGAATCATTACTTCGTTCATTTCCTTGAGGCTGCGCGTCAACACGGGGGACGTCCCCGAACTCGAAATGGCGACCACGACCGGAGAGCGGTCCACGATAGCAGGCATGTAGAATGTGCATAGCGCAGGCTGATCGACCACATTGACCGGAATGTTCCGGCTTCGGGCCCATTGACTCACGTTCTCGTTGGCCTGGATATCGTCGGTTGCGGCTATGACGAGTTGTGCGCCTTCAAGGTCCATCTCCAGAACCTCGCGCCGGTCGAAATGGCCGCCATGTTCCTGCAGCAACGCCAGCATTCGATCGCATGCCCGAGGCGCAACGATATGCAGGTTCGCGCCGGCCCTGGTCAGCAGCCGCGCCTTGCGGAAGGCGACTTCCCCTCCACCGGCTACCAGGCATCTGACGCCCTGGACGTTCAGAAATACCGGTAGCGCTTCCACTATTCCAGCCTCTCGACGCCTTCCATGTACGGCCGCAACGCTGGTGGGACACCCACTCCTCCTTCCGCGTCCTGGTAGTTCTCAAGTACGGCCACCAGGGTTCTGCCGATGGCAAGACCGGAGCCGTTGACGGTATGAACGAATTCCGGTTTTCCGCTTGCCGGATTGCGCCATCTGGCCTGCATGCGGCGAGCCTGGAACTCGTCGAAATTGCTGCAGGAGGAAATTTCGCGATAGCACTGCTGCGACGGCAGCCAGACTTCGAGGTCGTAAGTGAAATTGGCGCTGAAGCCCAGGTCTCCGCCGCACAGCGCCACCTTGCGGTAAGGCAGTTCGAGCATTTGCAGTACACGCTCGGCGTGACCGGTCAGCTCTTCCAGCGCCGCGATCGAATCTTCGGGTCTTGCGATCTGCACGAGCTCGACTTTCTCGAACTGGTGCTGGCGGATCATGCCCCGGGTATCTACGCCATATCCTCCGGCTTCCTGGCGAAAGCATGGAGTATGGCAGACCCAGCGCGCCGGCAAGGCGCCGGCATCGAGAATCCGGTCCCGCACCATATTGGTGACCGGCACTTCGGCGGTGGGAATCAGGTAAAAGTCCTGCTTGCCCTGCAACTGGAACTGATCGTCGGCGAACTTGGGAAGTTGCCCGGTACCGACGAGGGAATCAGCATTGACGATGAAAGGCACACTGATTTCGGTGTAGCCGTGATCTCGGGTATGCATGTCGAGCATGAATTGCCCCAGAGCGCGATGCAGTCGCGCGACACTGGCCTGCATGACGACAAAACGCGCACCGGTCATGAGGCTTGCGGCTGCAAAATCGAGCGCTTCACCCAGCCCGGCCTGCAGCCCGGCGCCGATTTCCACGTGATCCTTCACCGGAAAGTCAAACTCGCGCGGCTGCCCCCATTCGAGCACCAGGCGATTGTCCCCCTCGCCTTCGCCCTCGGGCACTTCATCCGACGGGATATTGGGGACGCTCAACAGGTAGTCGCGAAACTCGTCCAGCAAGACTTGCAGTTGCTGCTGGGCGTCTTCCAGCCGCGATTTCAAATCCGACATCGAGCGGAGAATGTCGGATACGTCCCTGCCCTCCTGCTTGGCCTTGCCGATCTCCTTCGAGCGACTGTTGCGTTCGTTCTGCAAGGCTTCGGCGGCGAGCTGGATTTCCTTTCGGCGCGCGTCGAGATCGACGAGATATTTCACGTCGAGAGCGAATTTCTTCTTTTCCAGCTTGCCCGCGAGCGCATCGGCTTCGGAACGTATCCTTCTGGGGTCGAGCATGAACGGTTTTCTCCTGGCGCGATTCAGTTGGCTTCGCGGCTGTCGACGATTTCAATTCCCGGCGGCGGCGTGAAAACGAACAGGCTGTCTTCCATGACCACATTCCGCTCAATGTTCAAAAACCGCCACACCGTCTGCTGGCCGTTGCGATTGTCCAGCCGGATGATATCGAGTTCTTCCCCGACAAATTCGATCGCTATCATTTCATAAGGGCTGTCCGGCGCCAGCGGCAACAACTCGAAGCGATGCAATTCGGCTGCCGTTACCAGGGTGACGCGATACTCTTCCGCGAGCCCGCCGGTTTCGCCGTTGAGCAATTGCGCCGCCAGTTCGGCCCGGTTCCTGTCCCAGTTTTCGATTACCACCTGTTCCAGATCAGGCTGGTAATTCCACAGGGATTCGCCGTCGGTAACGATCAATTCGGGAAACGGGTCGAGCGTCTCCCAATAAAAGCCACCGGGCTTCCTGAGCCGCATGGCAATCGTGCTTTCCTCGAGCAGGCCGCCGCCGGATTCGAGAATCAACTGGCTGACATCGGCCGAAAGGGTCGTGATGCCGCCGAGCAGCGCATCGAGTTCGGTGACCGGGTCCTGTTGCGACACCGCCGGCGCGCCGGGTGCAAGCACTGCAAAGGCGGCAAGCGCGGCGAACCGTGAAAAAGTGGAAATCATGTCAGGCCGTTCAGTCGCGGGGAGCGGGCTGTGCGAGCACATCCCTGCCGCCATTACTGTTCATGGCGGATACTACTCCTTGCTGTTCCATGGTTTCAATCATGCGCGCGGCGCGATTGTAGCCGATGCGCAACTTGCGCTGTACCGCGGAAATCGACGCCTTCCTCGATTCTGTAACGAAACTCACCGCCTCGTCGTAGAGTTCGTCGACTTCTCCATCCTCGTCCATGCCGCCGTCCGGCTGGAAATCCCGGTCGTTGCGGTCCACCGTCACGGCATCGACGTATTCGGGAACGCCGCGCGACTTCCATTCCGCCACTACGCGATGTACTTCCTCGTCGCTGACGAAGGCGCCATGCACCCGGGTCGCCACGCCGCCCCCTGGAGGCAGAAACAGCATGTCGCCGTTGCCGAGCAATTGTTCGGCGCCACCTTCGCCCAGAATCGTGCGCGAATCGACCTTGGACTGCACCATGAAGGACAGGCGGGTCGGAATATTGGCCTTGATCAGGCCGGTGAGCACATCGACCGACGGCCGCTGGGTCGCCAGAACCAGATGAATGCCTGCCGCGCGAGCCTTTTGCGCAATGCGGGCAATAAGTTCCTCCACTTTCTTGCCCACCACCATCATCATGTCGGCGAGTTCGTCGACGACGACCACGATATGGGACAGGGGCTCAAGTTCCGGCGCTTGCTGATCGCGTTCCAGGTCCAGCCCCGGATCCGGTCTCCAGTTGGGATCCAGCAGCGGCTTGCCGGCCTTGCGCGAATCGCTGACCTTCTTGTTGTAACCGGCCAGGTTTCGCACGCCGAGCGCCGACAGCAGCGCATAACGCCGGTCCATTTCGGCGACGCACCAGCGCAGGCCGTTGGCGGCGTCCTTCATGTCGGTGATGACCGGGGTGAGCAGATGCGGAATCCCTTCGTAGACCGACAATTCGAGCATTTTGGGGTCGATCATGATCATCCGCACCTGTTCCGGCGTCGACTTGAACAGCAGGCTCAGGATCATCGCGTTGATGCCCACCGACTTGCCCGAACCCGTGGTCCCCGCCACCAGCAGATGCGGCATCTTGCCGAGATCGACGATGACCGGCTTGCCGAGAATATCGTGGCCGAGAGCCAGGCTCAGATTGGAACCGGCGCGGCCGAATTCACCGCTTTCCAGCACCTGGCTCAACAGGATCAGTTCACGCTCGTCATTGGGAATCTCGATGCCGATCACATCGCGGCCGGGTATGTGTTCGACCACGCGCACCGATGTCACCGCAAGCGAGCGCGCCAGATCCCTGACCAGTCCCGTGATTCGGTTGCCCTTGACGCCCGCGGCGGGCTGCACTTCAAAACGGGTGATAACCGGCCCGGGCTTGATCGCCGTGACTTCCACCTCGATGCCGAAGTCGCGCAGCTTCTCCGCGAGTAGCCGCGACATCTCTTCCAACGACTCTCTCGATTGCGCGCCTACCTCTCCCGGCGAACCCGGATCGAGCAAAGCGGTCGACGGCAGACGGTCCTTGAGCGATTTCGCCGCAGGTTTCGATCGGGCGCCGTTTTGCGCTTGCCGCTTCGTCGCGGTCGAATCCGCCGCCGCCGGCATCGTCGGGGTAATTCGCTTCTGCTTCTTTTTCAGCAGCGAAAATGATTTTTTCTCCTCTCGGGGGCGCTTGACCGGGGCCTTGCGTGGAGGCGGCGCACTCGCTTTTGCATCCCGGCGCTTCCGCAGAAACTCCGGAAATCGGCGGAAGCCGGCGAGAATCCAATTGCACAGGGAAGTAATGGCGCTGGCCCAGGATATGCTGAAACACAAGGTCAGGCCGATCATCAACAAGGCAAGGAACAAAATGCTGCTGCCAAACAGCGCCAGCGCCGGCTCGCTCCAGGTAACGAGCAGATTACCGACGACGCCTCCCGGATTATCGATCTGCCCGGTCGAAGATTCCAGGTGCAGGCTCGCCAGACCGCCGGCGGAAAGCAGAATCAATACCAGACCCGTTGCCCGGATTAAAAGCGATCCGCGAAATGCCTCCCTGCCGGTGATCGCGGCGATGCAGAGATAGATCAGCCAGGCGGGAACCACCCAGGCCAGATGGCCGAGCAGCAGGAACAGCACGTCCGCCAGCCAGGCGCCGTAGAATCCGGCGGCATTACCGACTCCGTCCCCGCTTCCGGTATTGCTGAATCCGGGGTCCCCGGGCGAATAACTGGACAGGGCCACAAGCAGAAATACCGCGACCAGGAAGTTCACCACCAGCAAACCTTCCTTCAACATGCGAGGAATCGCGAATTTTTGATCAGTCTCTTCGTTCATTCGAGTGTCATTCGATTGGGACATTCGAGTGGGACACCCACTCATTCGCTAAAATACACATCTATTTATCGTCTAACTACCGCCACATATGAGAAATGCGACGGTAAAAACAGCATAATATCGGCCGCCGAAAGATGGCGTCCGGACACAATGGGAAAGGGAAAATTGCATGTCGGATATTCAGCATCATCAATTGATCGTCATGGGTTCGGGTCCGGCGGGCTACACCGCCGCGCTTTACGCGGCCCGGGCCAATCTCGAACCGGTGGTGATCACCGGGATGGAACAGGGAGGGCAATTGACCACTACCACCGATGTGGACAACTGGCCCGGAGACGTCGAAGGCCTGCAAGGCCCGGCCCTGATGGAACGCATGCAGCGGCATGTGGAGCGTTTCGGCGCCCGGGTGATTTTCGATCACATCAATGCCGTCGAACTCAGGCAGCGGCCATTCAGACTGCAAGGCGAGAGCGGCAGTTTCAGTTGTGACGCGCTGATCATCGCCACCGGCGCCTCGGCGCGCTATCTCGGCCTGCCCTCGGAAAGCGAATATCTCGGCAAGGGCGTCAGCGCCTGCGCGACTTGCGACGGATTCTTTTATCGCGGCAAGCCTGTGGCGGTGATCGGCGGCGGCAACACCGCGGTGGAAGAAGCCCTGTATCTGGCCAATATCTGCTCCCATGTCACCGTGGTACACCGCCGCGACGCGCTGCGCGCCGAAAAGATCCTGCAACAACGGCTGTTCGGCCTGGTCGAGGAAGGCAAGGTCAGCATGGCCTGGGATCATGTGCTCGAAGAAGTGCTCGGAGACGACATGGGCGTGACCGGGATTCGGATCAGCAACGTAAAATCCGGGGAGGAGCGGCAACTCGACGTCGACGGCGCATTCATCGCCATCGGACACGATCCCAACTCCGGCATCTTCAAGGGCCAGCTTGAGATGAAGAACGGCTATGTAAAGATCGCCTCGGGTTTGACGGGCAACGCCACGGAGACTTCGGTGCCCGGCGTGTTCGCGGCCGGCGATATCGCCGACCAGGTCTACCGGCAGGCGGTAACCAGCGCCGGCTTCGGCTGTATGGCGGCGCTGGATGCGGAAAAGTTTCTGTCGAGCTGAGCCGCTCCAGCATGCCCCTGTATCGGCTGCACCACGCGGACCTGTCCTTTCCGCCGGCGGAGCAGGCCCTGACCCGCCCGAATGGATTATTGGCCATCGGCGGAGACCTGCGGCCGGAAAGGCTGCTCAACGCCTACCGCGGCGGCATATTTCCCTGGTTCGACGCCGACCAGCCGATCCTCTGGTGGTCACCCGACCCGCGCCTGGTGCTGCGGCTGGAAGATTTCAGGATTTCCCGGAAAATGAAAAGCCTGGCCCGGCGCTGTCCTTACGACATCACACTGGATCGGGCATTTGCCGATGTCGTCAGGAATTGCGGCGCCGGCAGGATAGCGGGCACCTGGATCACGCCGGCGATGGAATCCGCGTATCACAAGCTGCACGAACTGGGTCATGCGCATTCGGTAGAAGTCTGGGACGATTCCAGGTTGATCGGTGGCCTGTACGGCGTCGCGCTGGGCAGGATGTTTTTCGGAGAGTCGATGTTCAGCCATGAAGACAATGCCTCCAAGCTCGCGCTTGACCGACTCGTACGGCAGTTGCTCGCCTGGAATTTCAGGCTGATCGATTGTCAGGTCAGCAGCAATCATTTACTGTCTCTAGGGGCGGCGGAGTTTCCGCGGCGGGAATTTCTTCAGCAACTGAACCGGCTGATACGTGAACCGCCGCCGGACAAATGGGAATTTGACCCGCCCACTCCAGAACGGGATTGAAGATGCGCCAGACGGCTTCCCGCAAGTTGCGGCTGTTCCGCACCGGACCTCATCCTTGCAGCTACAAGGACGAACAACTGGCGAGCACCGTCTTCCTCGATCCCTCCCTGCAGATGGACCGGCATCTCTACAGCAAGTTGACCGAAATCGGCTTTCGCCGCAGCGGCGCGCACTTCTACCGGCCGGACTGCGAGAGTTGCCGGGCCTGCATACCCTTGCGCATTCCCGTTGCCGATTTTCAGTGGCGCCGGCGCCACAAGCGAATCTGGAAAGCCAACGACGATCTGACCGTGGTCGAAGACGACATGATCGACGATGACGAAAGTTTCGCCCTGTATCGGAAATACATATCGGAAAGGCACGGCAGCGGAGACATGTATCCGGCCACGCGCGAGCAATATCACGCGTTTATTCGAACCGCGACTCCTGACACGCTGTTCGTGAAATTTTTCCTCGGCGGCGAACTGGCGGCGGTCAGCGTCACTGATCTGCTCGACCTGGGTCTTTCGGCGGTGTACACCTGGTTCGACCCCGGCCTGCCGCGACGGTCGCTCGGCACTTATTCGATCCTCTGGCAGGCCCGCAGGACGCTCGCGGCAGGCCTGCCCTACCTGTTTCTCGGCTACTGGATCAAGGACTGTCCCAAGATGGACTACAAGAAGGACTTCCGGCCAATTGAACTCCTGCTCGACGGCAAATGGGCGCGGCTGGGCTGAGCCCGGCAGGGTGCCGGAAAACGGCGCCTTATTTTGCGAATCCAGCGGAAATACGTCACAATGCGCCGCATTCCGGTTACCGAGGAGGAATGAATGGCAAAAGAAGACCAGATTGAAATCGAGGGGGAAGTGATCGACACCCTTCCCAACACCATGTTCAGGGTCAAGCTGGAAAACGGCCACATAATAACAGCCCACATTTCGGGCAAAATGCGCAAGAACTACATCAGAATTCTCACCGGAGACCAGGTGAAAGTGGAATTGACTCCCTACGACCTGTCGAAGGGACGTATCACCTATCGGGCTCGTTAGCCCAAAAGTCACTCCAGTTTCAGTTCGGCTGTTTCTCTACTTGCTTGCTGCGGCGCTTGATGTCGAGCTTGATTTCCTCGTCCTCTCCGGCGCTGACATGAACATCGCCGCCTCCGTCGGCCAATTCACCGAAAAGAATGTCTTCGGCGAGTTCCTTCTTGAGTTTTTCCTGAATGAGCCGGGCCATGGGCCGTGCGCCCATGGTCTCGCTGTAGCCATTGCGGATAAACCATTCAATCGCCGAATCGTCCACATGCAATTGCACTTTTTTCGAGTCGAGCTGTACTTGCAGTTCGACGAGAAACTTGTCGACAACGGTGCGGATCGTCTCCGGCGACAGGGGTCCGAACTGAATCACCGCGTCGAGGCGATTGCGAAATTCCGGTGAAAAGGCCTTCTTGATCGCTTCCATGCCGTCTGTCGAATGATCCTGCGAGGTGAAGCCGATCGAGGACCGCGCCATTTCCCGCGCTCCCGCGTTGGTGGTCATGATCAGGACGACATTGCGGAAATCGGCGTGCCGACCGTTGTTATCGGTCAGCGTGCCATGGTCCATTACCTGCAACAGCAGGTTGAACACATCCGGATGGGCCTTCTCGATTTCGTCGAGCAGCAGTACGCAATGGGGATTCTTTGTCACCGCCTCGGTGAGCAGTCCGCCCTGGTCGAAGCCGACATAGCCCGGCGGCGCGCCGATCAGTCTCGATACCGTGTGCCGCTCCATGTATTCGGACATGTCGTAGCGCAGGAGTTCGATGCCCATGATGTTCGCCAGTTGCCGGCTGAGTTCGGTCTTGCCCACGCCGGTCGGGCCGGCGAACATGAAACAGCCGATGGGTTTTTCGCCCTCGTTGAGTCCGGCGCGCGATAACTTGATCGCGGTGGCAAGCGTGTCGATCACCCGGTCCTGGCCGAAAACCACCATCTTCAGGTTGGACTCCAGATTTTTCAGCGCCTCGATATCCGAACTCGATACGGTCTTCGGCGGTATGCGGGCGATCGCGGCCACCATTCTTTCCATATCAGCAACTTGCAGCACTTTCTTGCGGCGTGATTGAGGTTGCAGTCGCTGAAAGGCGCCGGCTTCGTCGATCAGGTCGATAGCCTTGTCCGGCATGTATCTGTCGTTGATGTAGCGCGAGGCCAGCTCGGACGCCGCCTTCAGCGCCTTGTCGGTATAGCGCAGCGCATGATGCTCCTCGAAGCGGCTCTTGAGTCCCTTGAGGATGCGATAGGTCGTCTGCACGTCGGGCTCTTCCAGATCGATCTTCTGGAAACGGCGCGACAGCGCCCGGTCCTTCTCGAAGATGCCCCGGTATTCCTGGTATGTGGTCGAACCGATACAACGCAGATTGGGCGAAGTCAGCACCGGCTTCAGCAGATTGGATGCGTCCATGACGCCGCCCGACGCCGCTCCGGCGCCGATGATGGTATGAATCTCGTCGATGAACAACACCGCCTTGGGCTGTTTGGCCAATTCACCGAGCAAGGCCTTGAATCGTTTTTCGAAATCGCCGCGATACTTGGTTCCGGCAAGCAATCCGCCGAGATCGAGCGCATAAATCACGCAATCCTTGAACACCTCGGGCACGTTGTCTTCAACGATCATGCGGGCCAGGCCTTCGACCACGGCGGTCTTGCCCACCCCCGACTCCCCAGCCAGCAACGGATTGTTCTTGCGGCGCCGGGAAAGCACCTGGATCACCCGCATGACTTCGCTTTCCCGGCCGATCAGCGGATCGATGAGGTTGAGTTCGGCCTGGCGATTCAGATTGGTAGTGAAACTTTCCAGCGGCGAGGTGCTGCGTTCTTCCCCGCCTTCGGGGGTTTGCCGCTCCCGCAACGGGTCCTCTTCTGCTTCGTCGCCGGCAAGCTTGGAAATGCCGTGGGAAATATAATTGATGATATCGATGCGGGCGATATCCTGCTGCCTGAGTACGTACACCGCATGGCTGTCCTTTTCCGCGAAAATCGCCACGAGCACGTTTGCGCCGGTAACCTCGCGCTGGCCGGATGACTGCACATGGAAAACCGCGCGCTGGATGACGCGCTGGAAGCCGAGGGTCGGCTGGGTCTTGCGCGAGGCATCGGTCTTCGGAATCAGCGGTGTCATGGAGTCGACGTATTCCCCCAACTCTCCGCGCATGCGGGCAAGATCGCAATCGCAGGCGCGCAACACATTACAGGCCACTTCATCGTCCAGCAGCGCGAGCAGCAGATGTTCGAGCGTCATGAACTCATGCCGCTTTTCATTGGCGCCGCTGAACGCTTCGTTCAGATTGGTTTCAAGTTCCTTGCTCAACATGATTTAACGATCCACTTCCACCGAACATAACAAAGGGTGCTGGCATTCACGCGAATAGTTGTTCACCTGGGCCGCCTTGGTTTCCGCGATGTCTTGACTGTATACCCCGCATACGCCTTTGCCTTCCGTATGAACCTTCAACATGATCTGCGTGGCCTTCTCAATGTCAAGGTGGAAGAAAGTACACAAAACGTCAACTACAAAATCCATGGGGGTGTAATCGTCATTCAAAAGAACGACCTTGTACAGCGGCGGCTGCGACAGTTTCGGCTTGCTGGACGTGACCTGGCGAACCTTTTCCTGCAGTTCGCCGTCCCGCTCATCGTCCATATTTTCAGGTAGTCTGCTCATCGTCAAACTTTGACATTCTGAGATTGATAGTGTATAGCAAATTCAAAAAACCAGTACCATCCCATTGCAATCCTGATTGTAATCAACATCTTGGAGCTTTTCATGAGCACCGGCCAGGTTAAATGGTTCAACAACGCCAAGGGATTCGGCTTCATTCTACCGGACGATGGCGGCGATGACCTGTTCGCCCATTACTCAGCCATCGGCATGGACGGCTACAAGACCCTTAAAGCGGGACAACACGTCTCGTTCGACGCCGTGGAAGGTCCCAAGGGATTACACGCGACGAACATCAGGGCGTTATCCGATCCTGAGCCTGAGCCGAATTCCGGAAGTCCGGCATCGAGTACCGAAGAGACGGAACCGATTTCCGAGGATCCAGAGCCAAGTGCTGAGGCGGAAACCGAAGACGGCGATTGAAGCGCCTCACTTCCCAGTCATTCCGCGCGAAGTCGCGGAATCTCGTTGGGCATTGTGCATGCCATCCATGGCGCAAGATCGTCGACTTCGATAACCCCCGGCCTCGCCATCCCTGGCGAGTCGTTCGGTCCTCGAAAAGCTACGCTTCTCGTCGGCTGCGCCGATCGGGCCTCACCCAGCGCAGCAGCGCCTGGCGGTCGCTTTCGCGGGTGCTCACCCATTCGCTGCCGCTGCCGGTAAACTGCTTCTTCCAGAACGGCGCCTCGCTTTTCAGGTAGTCCATGATGAAATTCGCCGCCTCGAAGGCCTCTCCCCGGTGCCGGCCGGCGACGCCGGCAAAGACGATCTGATCGCCCGGGCGCAGCGCGCCGACGCGATGAATTACCCGCACGGCCAGCAGGTCCCAGCGCCGCTCCGCCTGCCCGACGATGTCGAGAATGCATTTCTCGGTCATGCCGGGATAATGTTCCAGGCGCAATTCCCGCACCTCTTCGCTGCCGTCGGCGTCGTAAAATTCCCGCACCAAGCCGCAAAATGTCACCACGGCGCCAGCCCCGGGGGCGTCGCCGCAAAGTCGCCGGTATTCGGCGCCAAGGTCGAAATCTTCGACTTGTACGCTGATATGGGCCATGTCAGCCCCCGCTCATCGGCGGAAAGAAGGCGATTTCATCGCCGTCCGCGACCGCTCCTTCTTGCCCTGTAACCGCCTGATTCACCGCCACCAGCACCTGTTCCTGCTCGCTCATCATTCGCTCGAAGCGATTGTCCGACATGCGCAGGTGGCGGATCAGATCCGCTACCGTGGCCACGTTTCCCGGGAATTCGATCCGGTCCCCGTCCCGGCCGACAGCTTCCCGCACGCCGGCGAAATAGTGAATCAGCAACATCAGTCGCCCTGCTCCTGCCGCAGATACCGACCGCTGCGGCCGCCGGATTTCTCCAGCAGGCACACATCGTCGACGCTCATGCCGCGATCGAAGGCCTTGCACATGTCGTAAATCGTCAGCGCACTTACAGCCGCGGCGGTCAGGGCTTCCATCTCGACTCCCGTGGGCCCGTTTACCTTGCAGGTGGCCGTTATGTCGACGCGGCTCGCTTCGCGATTCAATACGAGTTCGATATCGACCGAATCGAGCATCAGCGGATGGCACATGGGAATGAGCGAAGAACAACTCTTGGCGGCCTGGATGCCGGCGATACGCGCCACGGTCAGCACGTCGCCTTTCTTGTGGGCGCCGGCCGCAATCGCATCCAGGGTCTCCGCTGTCATGTTTACCCGGGCGCCGGCCACCGCCACGCGGCGGCTGTCGGGCTTGTCGCCGACATCGACCATTCTCGCATTGCCTGCCTTGTCCAGATGCGTTAATCCGCTCATATTCAGAATTCCCTTGCCAGGGCGCCATTATCCACGTTTTTGCCGCCCGCATGAAACTCGCCGAATGCGGTGCGGAGCATTGCTGATACAATGCATGCAGCATGAAAACGGCGAATTCACAAGGCCCGCGCGTCATCGTGGGCATGTCCGGCGGCGTCGACTCTTCTGTCGCCGCCAGCCTGCTGTTGAGCCAGGGCTACCGGGTCGAAGGCCTGTTCATGAAGAACTGGGAAGAAGACGACGGCACCGAATATTGCACCGCCGAAGCCGATCTGGCCGACGCCCGGGCAGTCTGCGAACTTCTCGGCATCAAATTACACGAGGCCAATTTCGCGGCCGAATACTGGGACGACGTTTTCCGGCATTTCCTCGAGGAATACCGGCAGGGCCGCACACCGAATCCCGACGTCGTCTGCAATCGTGAAATCAAGTTCAAGGCCTTCCTCGAATACGCGCTCGAACTCGGGGCGGAACTGATCGCGACCGGCCATTATGCGCGCCGCACGGAACGGGAAGGCCATGTCTGGCTGTGCAAGGGCGCCGACCGCAACAAGGACCAGAGTTATTTCCTGTGCGAAGTCAGCGAAACCTGCATCCGCCGCTGCCTGTTCCCGCTCGGCGAGATGACCAAGCCGGAAGTGCGGAAGTTGGCGGCGGAACTGAAACTGCCGACACACGACAAGAAGGACAGCACTGGAATCTGTTTTATCGGCGAACGTAAGTTCAGTGACTTTCTGCAACGTTATTTGCCGGCGCAGCCGGGGCCGATCATGACGATATCGGGCGAGGAAATCGGGCGGCACCAGGGATTGATGTATTACACTGTCGGCCAGCGCCAGGGGCTGGGAATCGGCGGTTTGCGCGATTATCCGGAAGCGCCCTGGTACGTGGCGCGCAAGGAACTTTCAAGCAACACGCTTTACGTCGTGCAGGGCGAAGACCACGAGGAATTGCAAAGCAGCGGTCTGATCGCCGACATGCCGGCCTGGATCAACGGCGAAACCCCGTCGTTGCCGCTGCGCTGCAGCGCCAAGACGCGCTACCGGCAGCCGGATTTCGACTGCGAGGTGGCCGGTGACGGCGAGCGGCGGTTGCGGGTCGAGTTCGACCGCCCGCAGAAAGCGGTCACGCCGGGCCAATACATTGTTTTCTACCAGGAGGAACGCTGCCTTGGGGGTGCGCCAATCGAAAGTTGCCTGCATTGAAGCCTTTGCTGGAAAATTTTGCGCCAGCAAGTCTGCCGGAGAACCAGAATGAGCCAGGACCAGGAACACGAACTGCTGTCGTTGTCACCGCTTGACGGGCGTTACCGGGAAAAATGCGCCGAACTGGCGCCCATTTTCAGCGAGTACGGCCTCATGCGTTATCGGGTGCAGGTCGAAATCGAATGGCTGCTGACACTGGCCGGCGAGCCCGGTTTAGCAGAATGTCCCCGGTTGAGCGACGACGCCGGTGAATTTCTCCAGAATCTCGCCGCAGGATTCTCGACCGCCGACGCCGCGCGCATAAAGGAGCTTGAGGCGACCACTCGCCACGACGTCAAGGCCGTCGAATATTTTCTCAAGGAGCGGCTTTCAGAAAGGCCCGAACTCACGCCGCATCTGGAATTCGTGCATTTCGCCTGCACTACCTGGGACATCAACAATCTTGCCTATGCCCTGATGTTGCGCGACGGCCGCAAGGCGCTGCTGACTGCGATCGCTCAACTGATCGAAGAACTCACCGCAATGAGCGAGACATTCGCGGCGCAGCCGATGTTGTCGCGCACGCACGGCCAACCCGCCTCCCCCACCACGATGGGCAAGGAGCTTGCCAATTTCGTCTGGCGGCTGCAGCGCGAGTCACGAATACTCGAAGAGGTCGAACTGCTGGGCAAGATCAATGGCGCCGTCGGCAACTACAACGCTCATTACGCCGCGTATCCGGGAATCGACTGGCCGGAGTTGGCGCGGAATTTTGTGGAAGGCTTCGGGCTGGGCTGGAATCCCTACACTACCCAGATCGAGCCATATGATTCGTTTGCCGAATATTGCGCGGCGCTCAGTCGCCTGAACACGATCGTACTCGACCTTGATCGTGACCTCTGGACTTATATTTCACTGGGCTATTTCCGGCAGAAGCTGGTGGCGGGGGAAGTGGGCTCTTCGACGATGCCGCACAAGGTCAATCCGATCGATTTCGAGAATTCCGAGGGCAATGCCGGCGTCGCCAACTCGCTGTTGCGTCATTTGGCGGAAAAATTGCCTGTTTCGCGCTTGCAAAGGGATTTGAGCGATTCGACGGCATTGCGAAATTTTGGCATTGCTCTGGGGTACAGTCTTCTCACTTACCGCTCGACTCTTGCGGGGCTGGGCAAGCTCGAGCTCGATGCGACTGCAATCGATGCTGACATTGACGATTGCTGGGAAATCCTTGCGGAGGCGATTCAGACTGTCATGCGCCGCCACGGGGTGCCGGAACCTTATGAGAAGCTGAAAGAGCTTACGCGGGGGCGGCGAGTGGACGAGGCAGCCATTCGCGCTTTTGTCGAAAATTTGGATATTCCCGATGAGTCAAGGCAATCGCTATTGGAACTCACGCCCCGAACCTATCTTGGCAAGGCTGTTGATTTAGCGGCTTCGATCCGTCGCCGTCAGGTAGGGGCGCACACAGCGGACGCCGTAAATACGTCCCTGTAGGCTCGGGCTCGGCATCCATGCCTCGCACGCCCGCTGTGTGCGCCCCTACCTGACGACGACTGACAATGGGGGGTTATTCGGGAATGGAGCGGTTGCCGTGGATACACCCATGCCGGGCTTCACACTAGACATCGGTGACTCGCACGCCCGCTGCACCCTCTCCCATCCGACGACGACTGACAATGGAGGTTATTCGGGCATTGGGGGTTATTCGGGGATGGTGCGTTCGCTGGCTTGGCGGAACTCTTGGCGGAAGTCTTTAAAAGTGTTTACGGAGGGGTACTGGGGGAAGGCTTTGATTACGCTGGGTGGGGCGCGGAACAGGATGCCGACGTCGGCTTCTTCCAGCATGGTGGTGTCGTTGTAGGAATCGCCGGCTGCGATTACGCGGAAATTCAGGGCGTGCAGGGCTTTTACGCTTTGACGTTTTGGGTCTTTCTGGCGCAGCAGGTAACCGGTGATGCGGCCGTTCTCTATTTTCAGGCGGTGGCAGAATAGTGCGGGGAAATCCAGTTGGCGCATCAAGGGGTGGGAAAATTCGTAGAAAGTGTCCGAGAGGATGATTACCTGGAAGCGCGCTTTTAGCCAATCGAGGAAGTCCCTTGCGCCTTCGAGGGGGGCCATGTTCGCTATGACTTGCTGGATCTGGTCGACGCCGAGGCGGTTTTCGTCCAGCAGTCTCAAGCGCTGGCGCATGAGTACGTCGTAGTCGGGTACGTCCCGGGTGGTCGCGCGCAGGGCGTCGATGCCGGTATGCTCGGCAACGCCGACCCAGATTTCGGGCACGAGCACTCCTTCGAGATCGAGACAGGCGATTTCCATGGTTTCAACTCCCCCTTGCCACAGGGCGCAAATCTAGCAGATACGGGCCCGGGCTTCCAAAAGCGGCAGCGGGACTGTCCAGGTTCAAATGTAGGGGCGAGGCATGCCTCGCCCGCGAACGGCCCCGAAATCGTGCAACTCCCGCGGGCAAGGCATGCCTCGCCCCTACATGCTGAAGGCGGGCGCGTGCCGGAACGCCGATTTGGGGTACCCTTGTTGTTTCTGACCCTACGGTCTCACATGTGCCGAACCCGCACAGGGACTTTACGTTGGGGTGAAAATTATCGAGAATCGCCGCACCATGCCTCCCCATGTCGATCTCAACGGTTTGAACGCGCGCCTTGCCGATGCTTCGCCGCGGGAAATCCTCGCCTGCGCTTTCGAAAACTGGCCGAACTGCGCGTTGTCCTTCAGCGGTGCGGAAGATGTGTTGCTTTTGCACCATGCGAGCAAATTGCGCGCGAATGTCCGGGTCTTCACTCTCGATACCGGCAGATTGCACCCGCAAACCTACCGGTTCATCGAGCAGGTGCGCGAAGCTTATGACCTGAAGCTCGACATGCTCCATCCGGACGCCGAACGCTTGCAGCGGCTGGTCAGCGAGAAAGGCCTGTACAGCTTCTATCGCGACGGCCATGAGGAATGCTGTGGCATTCGCAAGATCGAGCCCATGCGCCGCCACCTGACCGGCTTCGACGCCTGGATCAGCGGGATTCGGCGGGATCAGTCCCCTACCCGCCGTGAAATCGACGTATTCGAGATCGATGGGAGTTTTTCGGGCGCATCAGGCCGGCTGATCAAGATCAATCCGCTTGCGAACCAGTCTTCAGATGAGGTCTGGAATCAGATCAGGATGCTCGAAATTCCCTATAATCCCCTGCACGATCAAGGCTTCGCCAGTATCGGCTGCGAACCCTGCACACGTCCCACGGGGCCCGGCCAGCACGAACGCGAAGGTCGCTGGTGGTGGGAGGAAGCCACCCTCAAGGAATGCGGACTGCACAAGAAATAATATGGACTTTCTGATTCAGATTATGGCAGGAGCCGTGGTCGGCTTCGCCATCGGGGTAACCGGTGTGGGCGGTGGTTCGCTGATGACGCCGTTTCTGCTCATCATCGGTTATCCGGCGCCCGTCGCCATCGGCACCGATCTGCTCTATGCCGGGATTACCAAGCTCGGCGGCGCCTTCTCGCATCATCGGCGCCATCATGTCGCCTGGCCGATCGTCGCCTACCTCGCCGCGGGCAGTATCCCGGCCGCCATAGCGGTGCATGTGTTCGTGCTCGACAAGCAGTTCCAGAATTCGGCCCTGTTCGAGGAAGTGCTTACCAGAAGCCTCGGCGCGATGCTGATCGTCACCTGCCTGATTCTCATGCTGCGCAACCATTTGCCGAAGGTTTCGCGCGAACACAAGCGCGAATCGTTTTTTTTCACGCTGCTGACCGGGGCGTTTCTTGGCGTCTGCGTGACGCTATCCTCGGTCGGCGCAGGCGCTTTCGGCGCCGCGATCCTGCTGATGCTGCATTCGCGGCTCTCGGCCGTGCGAATCGTCGGCACCGACATCGCCCATGCGGTTCCACTCACGCTGATTGCCGGTCTCGGTTATCTGAGCGGCGGATTTGTCGACCCTTTTCTGCTATTGAGCTTGCTGATCGGCTCGCTGCCGGCAATTCACCTCGGCTCCCGCGTCGGACATCTGCTGCCCGAGCAGATGCTGCGCGTTGCGCTGGTGCTGATTCTGGGCGTTCTTGGAGTCTATTACAGCGTTTTCGTCTGAAGCCGGACTTCCGACATACTCTGATTCAGGGATTCAGGGATTCAGCACGCCATGGGGCACATGGCCCGTGGCGACGAGATTGCTCGCGGAATCGCAATACTCACGATGATCGTCGAAATAGATATCGGCCTCGAAGGCTTGCAGGAACGAGTCCTTGGCCAGCCCACCGAGAAACAGCGATTCGTCGATGCGGATGTTCCAGGCGCGCAAGGTGCGCACCACGCGTTCATGGGCCGGCGCCGAACGGGCAGTGATCAGACAGGTGCTGATCGGCGCCTCACCGTCGGGAAACGCCATCTGGATCTGCTGCAAGGCGGCCAGGAAAGGCTTGAAAGGTCCGCCTTCAAGCGGTTCCTTCGCCGCAAGTTTTTCCTTGCGGGCAAAACTTTCAAGTCCTTCTTGCTGGAAGATCTTTTCCGATTCATCGGAAAACAGCACGGCGTCGCCGTCGAAGGCGATTTTCAGATGATCATCCGACTTTCTGCTGTGCCGGGACGGGACGATCGTCGCCGCCGCCACGCCGAGTTCGAGGGCCTGACGCACGTCTGCGCCGTCGAGCGAGAGGAACAACTGGCTGCCAAAGGCCGGGATATAGCGATAAGGACTGTTGCCGCTGCAGAAGGCGGCGCGGGTGATCGACAACTTGTAATGCTGGATCGAATGAAATATCCGCAATCCCGTATCGGCGCTGTTGCGTGACAGCAGGATGACCTCGACCGCGGGATGTTCGAGAACTTCGTTGAGTTTCAACAGCTTGTTGACGAGATTGAAGGCGGCCCCCGGCTTTAGCGGCTCGTTTTCCTCGGCGATCTGATGTTCCCGGTAAGCCGCCAGGCCCTCTTCCACGTAAATGCGGTGACTGTCGGCCAGGTCGAAAAGGGCGCGCGAAGATATCGCCACTACCAACCGATCTCTTTTTTTGGTTTTCCTACTTGACACGAACTGCAACTCTCTTTGTCATTCAGCCTGAACGGATGCGGAAGTTCCCGAAGCACAGGATACCGAATTTATGGGATTTTTGGCGGCAAGCAATAAATTGCCGACAGGATTGATTCTTTCCGGCGGCGGCGCGCGCGCAGCTTACCAGGTCGGCGTGTTGCGGGCGCTGGCCAGATTGCTGCCGGAACGCGCACCAAATCCCTTCGATATCATATGCGGCACCTCGTCCGGCGCCTTGAACGCTACCGTGCTCGCCGCCGAGGCCGATTGCCTGCAATCCGGCGTCAATTCGCTTTCGGAGATCTGGGGCAATATCAACAGCGACACCGTCTACGAGCCGATGACCGGCAATCTGTTCGTCAGCGTGTCCAATCTGATGCTGTCGATCCTGGCCGGAGGCAGCGCACCGCGGGCCTCGGCATTTCTCGACAACAAACCCTTGCACAAATTGCTGAAACGCAAACTCGAATTCGGCAGGATCCAGCGCAATATCGACCGCGGCCTGCTCGACGCCATCGGCATAACCGCTTCCGCGTACGGTACCGGCGCGTCGGTTTCCTTCTATCAGGCGGTCAAGGGAACCGAAGACTGGACCGGCCCACACCGTATCGGCCGGCGTTGCAAGCTCGGCACGAAGCACCTGATGGCCTCCTGCGCGATCCCCCTGCTGTTTCCGGCGGTTTCGATCGAGGGCCAATATTATTGCGACGGCGCGGTGCGCCAGGTGTCTCCGGCAAGCCCGGCCTTGCGGCTCGGCGCGCGGCGGCTGTTCGTCATCGGTGTCAGCGGCAACCGCAGCAAGGCCGGCAGCGACGAAAGCCTGACCGAAGAACCGTCGAGCTACCAGGTGCTCGGCCATATCATGAACGGCGCTTTCGTCGACACGCTGGAAAACGATCTCGACGTGCTCAGGCGCATGAACCGGATGGCGAGGCGCCGTCAGGACGATCAGGACCAATCCGCAAAAGAACGCCGAAATCCAATAGAATTCCTGGAAATTTCCCCCAGCGAACGCGTAAATCAACTGGCCGTCGACTACTACGAAGAATTACCCAAGGGCATGGCGCGTTATATCAGGCAGGATAGTTCCAGCACCATGCTCAGCCTGATCCTGTTCGAGCAAGGATATTGCAACAGGCTCGCCGACCTCGGTTTCCACGACGCCATGGCCAAGGAAGACGAGATTCGCGAATTTCTGAAGGTCTAGCCGGCCTGCCGCATGCAGATGCCGGTACCGGCGATTCCGCAATAGCCCGCGGGGTTCTTTGCCAGATATTGCTGGTGGTAGTCTTCGGCGTAATAAAAATCCTCCAGCGCCTTGATTTCCGTGGTTACATCCGGATAGTTCCGCTGCCTGAGCAATTCCAGGCAGCGGTTCAGACTGGCCCTTGCGGTTTCGTCCTGCGCGGCGGAAACGGTATAGATCGCCGAGCGATACTGGGTGCCGCGATCATTGCCCTGGCGCATGCCCTGGGTCGGGTCATGATTTTCCCAGAATACGGCCAGCAGTTGTTCGTAACCGATCTGCCGTGGGTCGAACCACACCAGCACGACTTCGGCATGGCCGGTCATGCCACTGCAGACGGCTTCATAATCTGGGTCGGCGGCTGTACCCCCGGCATAGCCGACCGCGGTGCTGTAAACGCCGGACAATTGCCAGAACAGGCGTTCCGCACCCCAGAAACAGCCCATGCCGAACACGGCCCGCTCAAGCCCTTGCGGCATCGGCTCGCAAATGCGATTGCCGTTTACGAAATGATTTGGGTCGAATTTGTTCATCGTGTACAGGTCCAAATACGTGTGAGACCGTAGGGGCGAGGCATGCCTCGCCCGCGAACGGCCCCGAAACCGTGCAACTGACAGGCGGGGCAGCCTCGCCCCTACATGCTAAAGGCGCACACTTCGTTGAATCAAAATTTGCTATAGCGCATGATAGCGCACTCGTTGAACTGTCTGATACGGACTCGCAAACCATCTTATGAGTTCCGCCCTGCTTGAGAATTATGGCGTACGCGACCTTGCGCTGTCACATGGCGCCGGCAGTTACGTCTACTGCGAGGACGGCAGGAAATATCTCGATTTCGCAATGGGAATCGCCGTCAACAGCCTCGGCCATTGTCATCCGCGCCTGGTCGAGGCGCTTACCGCCCAGGCCGGCGCGCTCTGGCACACTTCCAACCTGTTTCGCATCCCCGCCTCCGAGCGGCTGGCGGAGAAATTGACCGGGCTGTGTTTCGCCGACCGGGCGTTCTTCTGCAATTCCGGCGCCGAGGCGGTCGAATGCGGATTCAAGATGATGCGCCGCTATCATCACGCCAAAGGGAACGGCCACCGAAAGCGCATCATCGGCCTCAGCGATTCCTTTCATGGCCGCACCCTGGCGACCATCGCCGCGGCGGCGAACAAGGCGCATTGCGAGGGGTTCATAGACGGCGATACAAATTTCGACCAGGTCGCATTCGGAGATCTCGATGCGCTTGCCGCGGCGATCGGCGAGGAAACCGCGGGAGTGATTCTTGAACCGGTGCAGGGCGAAGGCGGAATACGTGCTGTGGATTCAAGTTACTTGAAGCATGTCAGGGAGTTATGCGACGAAAATAATATATTGCTTATGTTCGACGAAGTGCAATGCGGCGTCGGCCGCACGGGAAGCTTTTACGCCCACCAGCAACTCGGCGCCGAACCCGACATACTCGCCTCCGCCAAGGGTCTCGGCGGCGGCTTTCCCGTCGGCGCCTGCCTGGCGCGTGAAGCGGTCGCGGCTCACATGAGCGCGGGCAGCCATGGCAGCACGTTCGGCGGCAATCCGTTGGCGATGTCGGTCGCCAACGCGGTGGTGGACGAGATCAGCAACCCGGGCTTTCTCGATCAGGTGCGCGCCAACGGCGCATATCTCATGCAATCGCTGCGAGACTTGCAGGCCGCCAATCCCGGCATCATCGCCGGGGTTTCGGGATTGGGGCTGATGATCGGCGTCTTCCTGATTGCCGATGCGGGCCGCTTTATCACACAATTGCGCGAGGAAGGGCTGCTTGTGGTCAAGGGCGGCAATAACAGCATCCGACTGTTGCCGGCCCTGAATGTGCGCCGAGACGAAATCGATCAGGCCCTGGCGCATTTCGCGCAAGCCCTGAAGAAGATGGAGAGCAAACAATGAAATCCGCACCTCATTTACGACACGTATTACGTTTGTTTGCCTTGTTCACCCTTACAGCACTCGCGTCCGGGCAGGCGGCGCCGGCGGAGAACGAAATGCAGATTGTCCCCTTTCAGGTTGATATTCCCCAGGCCGCGCTGGATGACTTGCAAAACCGGCTTGCCAATACCCGGCTGCCCGACCAGATTCCCGGCGCCTCCTGGGAATACGGCGCCGAGCGCGGCTACGTCGAAGAACTGTTGAGGTATTGGGTGAATGAATTCGACTGGCGCGCGCAAGAAGCGCGAATCAACGCATTCGATCAATTCACCACTCCGATAGACGGCGTGGACATGCATTTCATCCACCAGCGCTCCACCGACCCGGATGCGATTCCGCTGATGATCGTGCATGGCTGGCCGGGATCGATCAGCGAATTTCTCGACATCATTCCGCCGCTGACGGACCCAGCCGCCCATGGCGGCGAGACTGAAGATTCCTTTCATATCATCGCGCCGTCGCTGCCCGGTTTCGGGTTTTCGGGGATTCCCGAAGCGCGCGGCTACAATCCCGAGAGAATCGCCCACATGCTGGCGGTATTGATGGAGCGGCTCGGTTACGAGTCCTACGCCATCGCCGGCGGCGACTGGGGCGCGATTATCAACCGGCACCTGGCGAATCATTACCCCGAGCGGCTGATCGGCCTGCATTCGAACATGATTATTGTGGCCCCGCCGGAAGACGAGGATCAACGCAACAGCGCGAATCCGGAAGAACTCGCTCTCACCAGCGCGCGGGCCGCCTACATGCGGAACGAGACCGGCTACCAGGCGATCCAGGGCACCAAGCCGCAAACCCTGGGATACGGCCTGACCGATTCACCCGCGGGTGTCGCGGCCTGGATCGTTGAGAAGTTTCACGGCTGGTCCGACCTGCCGCAAGGCGCGGACGGCGACCTCGACGACAATTTTTCAAAAGACGATCTGCTGACGAACATCTCGATCTACTGGTTTACCGGCACGATAACCTCTTCCACGCGCATTTATTACGAAAATCGCAATGTTCCGGCGGAAAAGCCGATCGAATACATCGACGTGCCCACCGGAGCGGCGATTTTCCCGGCGGAAATCTACATGGCGCCGCGGGCCTGGGTCGAAACCGCCTACGATCTGCGCCACTGGACCGTAATGCCGCGCGGCGGCCATTTCGCCGCGCTCGAACAACCCGAACTGTATCTCAACGACTTGCGGGAATTTTTCCGGCTCTTGCGTTAACGCCGGAAATTGCCGAAGGAGCGAAGCATGACGACTGATTCCATCACCGATAACAACAGGACCGGCGGCATTCTCGGCCGGATCGAACGCGCCGGCAATCGCCTCCCGGATCCGGTCGTCATCTTCCTGTATTGCATCCTGGCGGTCATCGCCATCAGCGTGATCGCCGCCGCCATGGGGACCTTCGCCCTGCATCCGACCCAGGTCGACGCGGCCGGCAACGCCGTGGTGATCCAGGCCGAAAGCCTGTTATCCGCGGACAACATCAGGCGGCTGCTGGTCGAGATGCCGGTGACTTTTACGAGTTTCCATCCGCTCGGCTATGTATTGATCGTCATGCTCGGCGCCGGTGTGGCCGAACGTTCGGGCCTGCTCGGCACGGCCATGAGCGCGGCGGTGAGCAATGTACCCAGGTTATTGCTGACTCCCGCGGTGGCGCTGGTCGGCATGCTCGGCAATCTCGCCGCGGACGCCGCCTACGTCGTGCTGATTCCGCTTGCCGGAGTGATTTTCGCGGCCGCGGGCAGACACCCCGTCGCCGGTATCGCCGCCGCGTTCGCCGGCGTTTCCGGCGGCTTTTCCGCCAATCTGCTGCCCGGACAGCTCGACGCCCTGCTGTTCGGCATCACCGAAGCGGCCGCGGAGACGATTCTGCCGACCTGGGACGCCAATATTGCCGGCAACGCCTATTTCATCATCGCCATGACTTTTGTGTTCCTGCCGGTCATCTGGTACATCACCGACCGCGTCATCGAACCGCGTTTGGCTCCCCTGGGCGATGGGCCCATGGAAAGCAGCAGCGCGGGCATCGTCAAGGATTCTGACACTGGCATCAGCGATATCGAACGGGCGGGCCTGAAACGCGCCGGTTGGGCCATCCTGGCCGTAATCGCGCTCTGGGTATTCCTGTGCATCGGCCCCGGCACGCCGCTGATCGATGAGTCCGCACCTCCCGAAGGACGCCTGAATCCCCTGTTCCAGTCCCTGGTCGCGGGCTTTTTCGTCATTTTCCTGGCGGCGGGCTGGGCTTACGGCGCAGCGGCGGGAACGGTAAAGAATCACCGCGATCTGATCGCCATGATGCAAGGCGCCATGAGCGATATGGCCTATTATCTCGTGCTGTCCTTCGCGGCGGCGCATTTCGTCGCCATGTTCAACTGGTCGAACCTAGGCCTGATCTTCGCGATTCAAGGCGCCGCCGTGCTCGAAAGTTCGAACATGCCCGATACGCTGCTTATGGCGTCGATCATCATCTTCGGCGCGATCCTCAATCTTTTCATCGGCTCGGCCAGCGCCAAGTGGGCCTTGCTCGCGCCGGTTCTCGTGCCGATGCTGATGCTCGTCGGCATTTCGCCGGAGATGAGCACCGCGGCGTATCGCGTCGGCGACAGCGCCACCAATATCATCACGCCGCTGATGCCCTACTTCCCGCTGGTGCTGGTGTTCGCCCAGCGTTGGCAGAAGGACTTCGGCCTCGGCAGCCTGGTGGCGACGATGTTGCCCTATTCCATATTCCTGCTGCTCGCGGGATTGGTGTTGACGATCCTCTGGGTGTTCCTGGGCTTGCCGCTCGGTCCGGCCGCGCCCGTTTCGTTCACCATGCCCTGATCTGGTGATATGCTTTCAAAGATTCGAAGAATTAAGGAGTTGGCATGAAAAATTCTCTCATCGCGCTAAACCTGATTGCCGGAATTGCGTTCCAGGCTTCCGTTACCGCCCAGGAAGTCGAATACCCGCCGATTTTCAGTGAACCCATGCCGCTGCTCGAAGAGGTAACGGGAGATCTCAACTACCCGATTTCCTCGGAAAACGAACTGGCCCAGCGCTATTTCAACCAGGGATTCCAGCTCATGTACGGCTTCGCCAAGACCGAGGCCGTGCGTTCCTTCCGCGCTTCCTGGCAGGAAGACCCGGATTGCGCTATCTGCTATTGGGGCGAAGCCTGGGCCTGGGGGTCGTATCTCAATGGCGCCATGACCACCGCCGAAGGACCTCGCGCCCTTGCCGCGGCGCGTAAGGCCATGGAACTGATCGATAACGCCAGCCCGAAGGAAGCCGACATGATCCGGGCGATCCAGGTGCGCTACATCGAGGACTACGACCCGGAAAACCGCCGGGTACAAGATGAAATCTACCGGGACGCCATGGCGGATCTGGCCGCGAAATATCCGGACGATCTCGATATCGTCACGCTGTACGGCGACTCCCTGTTCCTGCTCGAAGAGCGGCGCGGCTATCGCTCGCTGGAAAACCCGAACACTGTCCGCTTGCACAACGTGCTGCTTTCGGTGCTCGACCGGAAAATAGACCATCCAGGCGCCTGCCATCTGCTCGTACACGCATCGGAATCCACCCCGACGCCGGAACTCGCGGCCCCTTGCGCTCGTTACCTCGGTGACACCATCCCCGGCTCAAGCCATATCAACCATATGCCGAGCCATACCTGGAACGAAATGGGCCTGTGGCACGACGCGGTACGCGCCAATACGAAAGCCTGGCTGTCGGACCAGAAAGCGGCCTACAACCTCGGCGTATCCACCTACGCCACACACAATCTGACCATGCTGTACTACGCCGGTTCCATGGGCGGGGAAAGCGCCGCTTCATTGCAGGCAGCGCGCGACCTGGCCGGCCTGAACAACAATACCGCGATGCTGACCCTGGCTCTGGTGCGCTTTGGCCGCTTCGAAGAGATTCCCGAAATCACCGAGCCTCCGGCCGGAGAGGTAAACCGCGCCATGTTCGATTTCTCCCACGGTTACGCGGCGCTCAAGCTCGGCGACGTCGAGCGCGCGCGGGAAACCACCGAAGAACTCAAGGAACTGGCCGCCACCAGCACATCACGCTTCCGCTTCCACGACGGCAAAGACATAATCGGTGCGATGGCGCACATCCTCGAAGGCGAGATCTTCTGGACCGAAGAAAACCGCGAAGCCGCCCTCGGCGCCTTCCAGCAAGCGGCGGCTTATTACGACAATCTGAACTACGACGAACCCGAACCGCTGCCCTTCTCCCCCCGCCACTGGCTGGGCGCCCTCTATCTCGAAATGGAATCCTTCGACAGCGCCCTCGACGAATACCGTCAGGACCTCAGCGAGCACCCGAACAACATCTGGGCGCTCTGGGGCATCCAGCAAGCTCTGCTCGCCCGAGGCGAAAGCGACCCGGAGATCGACGAAAAACTCGAAGGAGCCATGGAATACGCCGACATCTGGCTACCGACGACGAAGTACTAAGGTCGATCTGCCGCGCGGACTGGATAGCCCCAGGGGACATATTCGCCAAGAGTTACTCGGAATCCCTGTCGAGCCTTTCTTCTATACCCTCCACCCTGGTCTCCACCCGGGCCATACGCTCGCCCAGATCGGATATGTCCGATCGCACGGCTTGAAACCCCTCCGCCATCTCGGACCGAATCGACTGATCGGCCGCCGCCATCTCGGACCTCACGGCTTTGAACTCTTCCGCCATGTCGATTCGGAGTTCCTGAATTTGCCCGTCCAGGCCCTGAATTTTCTGGTCCAGGCCCAGGATTCTTTCGTCCAGGCCCTGAATCGAGCCATGCATAAATAGCCCCAGCACAAGTACGGCCCCGGTAGGTCCATGTTGCTTGAGAATCGTAATCGCGGTTTCCATTGACTAACTCCTTGCGTGTGTTTTCACCGCAAAACAATTTAGACACAGGTCGCTGGATATACCTAGAAAACGGGAAAAATAGTTTGGCGCCGAGCCGAACCGGGTCTTCCTCAGGGACCGGTCCAATTATTTTTCCCGAAAACGAGGCGTTTCAGCAGCGTGCGGCTATATTCAATCCAGGAGCTGCGGGCGCTCGGAATCGGATGGCCGCTCTTTCCGCCATTCACAGGATCAGGGAGAGGAAAATGGACGCAATGCTTGACACTTTGGCTGCAAGCCGGAAACTGGAGAATTCGGGGATGCCCGGGAAACAGGCGGAATCCGTTGTCGAAGTCATGAGCGACGCCATGCAAAACCTGGTGACCAAAGAATACTTGACCGCCGAACTAGACCGGCGCTTCGGCGCCGTGGATACGGAGTTCGCCAAAGTGCGTGAGGACGCGGCGAAGTCGCATAAATCCCTCGTGGTCATCATGATGGGCTCCGCGCTGGCGATTATAGGCATGCAGGTTGCCACTCTGGCGATTATCCTCAGCCTGCTGTCCAACGTTGGCCCGCTCCCCGATGCCGGCGTCTCGCCGAAAGAATTGGGCATGCCGAACGATGCGGATCAAACGGCAGTATGAATCCGCTTTAGCCGTGACAGTGGTCGGTAGCCCAAAAGTTACGCCGAATTTCGGGAGGCGTTGATGAACCGAGATTTCGATCCCGATACCGCGCCAGATTTATCGAAAGACGGCTGGCCAGAGAAATTTGCCAAAGTGCCTGTCCGTCGCGGTCGTCCACTTTTGCAGAATCCCAAGAAGTCAATCTCCATCCGTTTGTCTCAGGAAGTAATTGATCATTTCAAGGCTGGAGGTCCCGGATAGCAGACTCGAATCGACGAGTCTTTGTGTGACTGGATCAAAGCAAACTGATAAGACAGCCGTTCGGGATTACTCGTATCGGAGAGCGTTCACTGGATTTATGCCGGAAGCATGGTATGCATGACTGAATACGGTGAGGAGAGCGATGGATAGAGTTACTGAACTTGCTCCCAGGAATATCCACCATTGAAGATCGATATGGCGTGCGAAACCAGACAACCATTGATTGAGATAGTAATAGGCAACTGGCCAGGCCAATAGATTGGAAAGGAGAACTGGTTTGGAAAATTGCCATAAAAGTAGGGTTACAATTTCGGTGCGGCTTGCCCCTACTACTTTACGAATGCCGATTTCCTTGGTCCGCTCTTGAACAATATGAGCGGCCAGCCCTACCAGTCCCAGAATCGCGATAAAAACTGCAACGCTCGCGTATACAGATAACAAATCTCTTTGACGGATTACGGATCGATACATACTCTCGATCATTGCATCGAAAAATTGGAGCTGTACAGGACCACCGTCACCAATATTTCTCCATGCCTGATCAATTTCTTCCAAAGTCTCAGGTATATACTCGCCAGAAATTTTAACACTAGCCTGAAACCATTGTCCTGGATCGTAGAAAAATGCGGCAATTCGCAGATCAGACCTCACCGATCCGATCTGCAAGTCCTCGATTACTCCAATTACCTCGGCGTCATGCTCGCCGGTAAATATGTCTGGTAGTCGATGGAGGCGATCCCACGATAATACCTGACCGATCGAGTTCTGGGCTGAATCAAAACCCAGCGCTCTTGATGCAGATTCAGTAATAATTATGGGCTCGGGGACGAGCCACTGATTATTTTCAGGAGATCTGTCGGTTGGTCTTTCATCGGAAAACCCACGCCCCGCAATCAGTTCAATCTGGTAAAGGTCAAAATATCTTGTATCTATGGGCGAATACCTGATACCAGTGTAATGGCTTACATCTGCTTTGACCGCAATGCCTGAAGAAGACCCCAAACCTTGCTGAGCCAAATCCCCCGTGCACGATACGTCCAGTACACCAGGCAATTCTTCCAGCGCTTGCTTTATCGGACTCTCGCAGGAAGTACGAATAATTACCACGGGATCGGTGTCTAGCCGCAAGGCTTCACCAACCGCAAAACTTACTTGCAGGAATATCGCCATGGTCCCGATCACCAGGCTTGTCAAAATTGCAAACTGGACCATCGATAGCAGATTGCGCGCCTTCTCGCCCTTTCCCGGATTATTCCTGCGAAAATCCCGGGCAGGCGATGTGTGAGCGAGGAGAGAAGATTGATAAATTCCAGATAGCGCGCTAGCCGCAATAATCGTGATAAGAACGCCGATAATCAGAATTGGACTGACAAAGCCAGAAAACTCAATTGTTCGAGACAAATAGTTGTTAAATACTGGCAGTATCAAAGTCGCTGCCAGTGCTGCCAACACAGTCGCCAATAGTATAACGGCCACTGATTCATGCATGAACTGCCAGGTCAGTTCTTTTCTCCCAGCCCCCAATGTTTTTCGAATTGCAATTTCATGGGTCTTCCTTGCATTTTTCGTTGCGTGAAGATTGATAAAATTGATAGCTGCCGCCACTATTATAAGCAAGGCTATCGCAGCTACCGAGTAGATGTTCCGGAAATCCATCGAGCGTTGGCTGGAGTCCGGCCCGCTTAAATGTATATCGGCCATCGAGACGAGTTCCAGTCCGTAAATTTCGCTATTTCTTCTACCGGTTTCCCGCGGTAAACGCCGATCCAGCATCGCAGGTAGATCGCTCTCGATAGAATCAGGAGAGATTCCATCAGGCAGTTTCAGATAAGTTAGATTTGACCACACCTTGCGGCCGAACGAATCTGTAAGTGGATTTCTATCCTGTTCCAAAAGCGGTGAAGAACTACTGCCTCCAGAGGCAATAATCGCAGGCCGCAAATGCGTATTGGAAGGGATATCGACAATCACCGCCCGCACCACCATCGGGTGATCGTTGTTGACTATCAATACCTGGCCTAACGGACTTGTATTTCCGAAATATTTTTCGGCGATCGACGCGTTGATGACCAGGCTGTCTGGCTGTTCCAGAGCCGTTTCCAGTAATCCGGCTATGGTAGGAAATTGGAATATCTCAAAATAATTGGAATCCGCCCAGTAAACCACTTCTGTATACGATTCATTGTCTTTGCTGACAATTTCTCTCGAAGGATTTATGCGAGTTACCGCTTCGATCTGGGGATAGTCTTGACGAAGCCACAGCCCGGTGTCTGATGGGAGAAAACTTCTTCTGAAAGTTGTGTCTGAATTGATGGATGACAATTGCAACCGAAATATCTTTTCGTGCTCCGGTAGCCACCGGTCATAGCTCAATTCATCGTCAATATATATCCCGATGAGCAATGCTGCGCAGATTCCTGCACTCAGCCCGACGATACTAATGAAAGAGACAAGTTTGCTCTTCAACAGCGTCCGGAAGCCGTTTCTCAAGTAGTATGCATTCAATTGCTTGACTCTATTGAGTTAACTGTATGCGCTCCATGTCTTCCATCTGACTGTAGCTGGACGTGACTACGCGCTCTCCCTGCTGAAGTCCTTCCCTGACTTCGACGTAACGGTTGTTACGGCGGCCGGTCCGAATGTCCCGGCGTGTGGCAAATTCTCCGTTGGCGTCGAGAACGAAGACCCAGTTGCCCCCGGTATCCTGGATAAAGCCGCCCAATGGCAGTAACAGGGACTCCACGGGATTGCCCAAAGTGAGTTCCATTTGCAGGGTCTGACCACGGCGGAGGTTAGTCGGCGACATGCCCTGGAATATCAAGTCGACCTCGAAGGTCCCATCGGTTATTTCCGGATATACCTTTGCCACGCTGGCGCCGAATTCGACACCTGCCAGACTGAAGGTCGCATCCTGTCCGGCGATCACTCGTGACACGTAGTACTCATCGATTTGAGCCACTACCTTGTACTGGTCGATCACATCGATCTGCCCCAGGCGCTGGCCGTTCTGTTTACTCTCACCGATTTCTACCGGAAATGATGTGAGTTGTCCGGAAATAGGCGCCCGCACGAGTAAGCTATCGAAGCTGGTCTGGGAGATTTGCAGATTTTCCTCCAGCATTGCGATCTGTTCCTGTATCTGAGTGAGTCGAACTTCCCGTTCTTCATTTTGCACTTGTTGAGATGCCTTCAAATTGGCGAGAACTTTCTCCTGATACACCAACTCATCGATAATCGCTTCGTACTCTTCCTCCGAAATCAGGCTGTCGTCGATCAATCTTTCGTAACGCTCCTTCTGGCGCTTCAAGGTGATAATGCGATATTCCGTGTCTATAATCTGGCGTTCGGTGTCCAGCCTGGAATACTCGAATCCGGTCGTCAGATTGTTCAGGAAATTCAGTTGTTCCGTCGTTCCCGCATCGGCCTGAGCCGCATTCAATCGGACCGAGGTGTTGGTCAATTGCACGAGTGGCGTGCCTGCTTCGACGAAACCACCCTCCTCCACGAACACTTCTTCGACGACACCGCCGATTACAGCGTCGAGAAATACGGATTGGAAAGGCTGGATCGTGCCACGGATCGGAATCAGGTCTTCGAAGGCGCCGTATTCAACATCCGATATGATGAGTTGCTCCAGGGGCACACGATAGGTGCGAATGGATGCATCCGACAATAACTGGTAGAGATACCAACCGGCAGCCGCGATCAGCGTGACGATCAACGCCCACTGCCAAATCGCGAGTTTTTTCTTCTCTATCGCTTTATCCATAGCCATATCAATAATTTACACGTTCTTGCAACGGGATCAAGCAAATACGGTTCTCTCCGTATTCTCGCCATCGCTGATAATTCTTCCATCCAGCATCTGCACGATGCGTTTGCCGACGGCCGCGTCTTCCGGAGAGTGAGTAACCATAACGATGGTCGTGCCTTCCTCATTCAATCCGGCCAGGAGCTTCATAACTTCCTTGCCATGTTCGCTATCGAGATTGCCTGTGGGTTCGTCGGCAAGTATCAAACTGGGCTGATTGATAATTGCGCGAGCGACCGCAGTTCGTTGTTGCTGACCACCGGACAACTGCTGGGGAAAGTGATTCCTGCGATGGGTCATATTCATTTTTTCCAGTACGGCTTCCACTTTTCGCTTGCGTTCCGCCGATTGAATCCTGGTATAGACAAGTGGCAACTCAACGTTTTCATATACGGTGAGTTCATCAATCAGATTGAAACTCTGAAAAACGAAACCAATATTCTGCTTTCGTAGATTGGCACGTTGTCGTTCGGTATAAGAGGATACTTCCTCATCCAGAAACCAGTACTTGCCGCTATCAGGATTATCTATGAGGCCGAGAATGTGCAGCAGGGTAGATTTGCCGCAGCCGGATGGGCCCATGATGCAAGCAAATTCGCCTCGGCCAACTTTCAGATCGACTTCATCAAGAGCCGTGGTTTCGACTTCTTCGGTGCGAAATTTTTTTACCATACCTTCCAGATTCAGAATCATGTTTTCCCTTCAAGCCGAGTTTCGGGAGGCGTTGATGTTGCCGAACATGCAGCGGACTATCATTTTTTCGTAACGGGAGCGGTCGGATTTCTTCAGGCCGTCGCGGTTGATCCGCATGAAGGCGAATTGCTGGATGACGAGCAAGGGCAGCACGATGCGCTGGCGCAATTCGATACTGAGGCGGCTGGCGGGATTGTCTTCGAGCAGTTTTCGCTGGCCGGAGATTTGCAGCACCATTTCGCGGCTCAGCTTGAATTCGTTGTGGATCAGGCGCCAGAACTCGCCGAATCTGGGATGTTCGGCCATGTAGGTCGTCAGTTCGAAATTTGCCTTGCTCATGCTCTGCATGCTGTTGCCGATCAGCGTGCGGAAAAATCGGTTGCGCTGATACAGTTCCTTCAGATCCGCGAGGCGGCCGGCATCCGCCAGTTGCCTGAGAGCGGTCCCCAGACCATAGAAACCCGGCACGTTCTGTCCGAGCTGCCCCCATGCCCCGACGAAGGGAATCGCGCGCAGGTTTTCGAAATCTTCCTCGCCTCCGCGGCGCGGAGGCCGGCTGGCGATGTTCGACTGGCCGTAATAGCTCATCGTGCTCATTTGTTGCAAGTAAGGCAGAAATTGGGGGTGTGACTTGAATCGCTGATAGTGATCAAAACTGATGTTTGACAATTGCTCCAGCAAATCGCGCTGCCGCGAATCGAATTCCCGTTCCGCCCGGTCATACAGATTATTTTCGAGCCCCGCGGCCAGCAACTGCCGCAGATTGTGTTCCGCGGCGTCCTGGGTGCCGTAATGGGAACTGATGGTCTGGCCTTGCACGGTCAACTGGATCTGGTTGCTTTCAATGGTTTTGCCTAGCGCCGCATAAAACTGGTAGGTATTGCCGCCACCTCGCGCCGGCGGGCCGCCGCGTCCGTCGAAGAAAGCCACTTCGACGCCCGCGGCCCGCGAAACCCGGGTGATGTCTTCCTTGGATTTGAAGATCGACCAATTCGCGGTTACATAGCCGCCATCCTTGGTGCCATCGGAAAAGCCGAGCATGACGGTCTGCCGGCAATCGCGCCGACGCACGTGCTCGCGATAACGCGGATCGCCATACAAGCCGCGCATAATCTCGCCGGCCTGGTCGAGATCGGCGATAGTCTCGAACAGGGGCACGATATCGACCGCGGGTTCGGCGTAGCCGGCGCCACGCAGCAGCGCCAGCAAGCTCGCCACGTCCAGCGGTCCGCGGCAATTGCTGATGATGTAGCGATGACAGGCCAGTTCACCGTTGCTTCGCTGAATATCGCGCATCCGGACGAGCGAATCCATGGTATCGGCGAACATCGCGTCCGAGGCTTCCGTCCACTCGATTTCACTGTCGAAACGCAACAGGAAATCGACTTTTTCCGCATATTCCAGCGCCTCGAAATCCGCCGGAAACAGCGCCGGGTTTTGTTTAACCGCCTGCCCGAGACTGGCCGCGAGCACCCTCGAATCCTGCCGGATATCGAGACTGGCGAAATGAAAACCGAAAGTTCTGACCTTGAGCAGAAAGGAATCGAGCAAATTCAGATATAGCGATTGATAGTCCTCGATCAGCACTCGGCGAATTTCTTCCAGTTCGGACACGAGTTGTTCCGCCGCGGGATAGGCGGCATCGAGTTCATTCACGAGCTCGCGATGCAGGCGACTCTCGATCTGTTCCAGGCGCTCGTAAACCCCCGCGAAACTGAGCCTGCGTTTCAACCCGCGAATATCCTGGTGATAGCAGGAAATGACGAGATCACGTAATTTGCCTGCAACTTCACTCGTGATCGCCGCAGTTACCAGCGGGTTGCCGTCACGATCGCCACCCGGCCAGAAACCCACGCTCAGTAATCGGGGATTCGGCTGATATTCGCCAATGAGCTGTTCGGCAAGCTTGTCGTGAATGCGTCCGATGGCTGGATAAAAAATGTTGCCGAGATACCAGCCCAAATTGACGGCCTCATCGAGGGGCGTCGGCTTCTTCTTGTTGAAGAAAGGCGTATTACCCAATTGCTGCAACAAGTTGCGCGAGCGGCTGATGTTCTGCTGGCGGATCGCGTCGGTCAGATCCGTAATGATCGCGAGCACCGGCCCAGGATAGAACTGCGTGGGATGGGCGGTCAGCGTAACCCTGGCCCCGAATCGATCCAGCAAGGCGAGCAATTCGTCCTGCGACTTGTCGGCGCCGGCGCGGGCCGCCAGACGGTGTAACTCGTTGCCTTGCACAGTGTCGTGAATCTTTTCGAAAGCGGCGTCTTCCAGCGCGTCCACGAGCACGATTTGACGTTCAACGTACTGGATGACCTTGAACAGAAACGCGGCCTGCTCTTCCTCATCGAATTCGGGCCGATGGGATGCGAAAAAGTCGCTGACGATGCGCACCGGGTCGGCGCCGGCGGCGAGACCGTCGCGGCAGGCTTCTTCGAGCAGCGGCAGGAGTACGCCGGTCTGTTGCACGGCATCGAGCGGCAAAGTGAGAAACAGCCCGTTGTAGAGTTGATAATTCAACTCCACCAGGTTGCGATAATCTTTGCCGATGGACTGGATGGACACGCCGCCGCCGTTATTGTCAGGGAAGTTTCGCGGTTTCCGGTTGCCCCGGGATGTGCTATATCTCGGAACCCGCGCCGCCGCGCATGATAGCGCACCGCAAGCCAGGTCTGAAAATGCATCGTCAATACCGCAATACTGTTGCCGCAAGCCTTGGGCTATACGCGTTTTCTCCGGCATTGTCCGCGGCAAGCACGGTTACGGTTGGCGGCGGCCTTACGGTACTGGTATTGCTGGTAACCGCGGCCAGTGTATATCTGCCGCTGGCGGCGTATCGTTACTGGACCGGAATCTGGCGCAAGGCGGCGCTGGCGCCATTGCTGCTTCTGTTGTTATGGGTCGTGCTGGTGCTCGCCCACAGGGCCGTCGATCCATCCGCCCATCCACGCTGGCAACTCGAATTGTTCGCCCTGGCGATGGCGATGATGGTCTACATGGTTGCCGCGTTCACGATCAAGTCCATCCTGAACAAGGCCGACCGCTGAGCCGGCGGTCAGAAAGCGATCAACCCGAGCAGGAAGAAAGCCGGCGTCGCCAGTGCTGCGCAAGTGAGCGCGTAAGGCAATTGCGTTCGAACATGATCGATATGATCGGTAGCCGAAGCCATGGAGGCCACTACCGTGGTGTCGCTGATCGGCGAGGCGTGATCGCCGAAGATCGACCCTGACAGTACCGCCGCGAGGAAATATCCCGGATTGATGTCGAGTGAGAGCGCGATCTGCATCGCCAGCGGAATCATGATGGCGAAGGTGCCCCAGCTCGAACCGATGGAAAAGGCGATGAAGGCGGATAGAATGAACAGCAGCGGCAACAGCAGCGAAAGCGGGATCGCCTCTCGCGCCAATTGCGCCACATAGGTTCCCGTTCCCAGCAGATTCGCCACGTCCCCCAGCGCCAGCGCGAACAGCAGAATCACCGCCACCGGCAGCAAGCCCCCTGCCCCACGCAAAAACGTCCGCATCAACTCGTCGACACTGCCGCGGCGGTCGAACAGCACGAGCAGCCAGCAACAGGCCAGCGCCAGCAGCACGGCCCAGAGTACCGAGGTCGAACCCGAACCCGCCGTGATATCGCCGTCTCCGGTGATATACAGCGCAAGCGGCATGCTCAGCACCATCACCGCGATCGGCGCGATCATGTAACGCGCCCGGTCGGCCTCGCCGGCAGCTTCCTGGCTCGCAAGAATCGACGGATCGACCATGGGCGTGGCGTTCGGCCAGAGCAATTCTCCGCCCGCGGTGCGCTGTTCGGCCTGGCGCATCGGCCCGAGATCGAGATTGCGCCAGATCACGAAAGCGCAGAAAACAATCGCCAGCAGCGCATAGAAATTGAGCGGTATCGCGGTGATGAAGACTTCGACCGGATTCTCGATCTCCGACGAGGCCAGCAGGCCGAGCACGACGGCGCCCCAGGCGTTCAGCGGAATCAATATGCACACCGGCGCCGAAGTGGAATCGATGATATAGGCCAGTTTCTCCCGGGAAATCCGGTAATGGTCGAATAGCGGCCGGGAAATCGAGCCGGCGACGAGCAAGGTGATATTCGACTCGACGAATACGACGATGCCGGTGAAATACGCCAGCCATTTCGCCCGCCAGGAGTTGTTCACCCATTCGCTGCTTTCGAGCAGCCGAATGAAGCCACGCACGCCACCCACATGTTCGATGGTCGCGATCAGCCCACCGATGACCAAGGTGAAAATGAGCACCCGGGTATCGCCCGGGTCGGAAAAGACATTGATGATGCCGTCAAGCGCCAGGGGCAAGGCGCGCAGCGGGTCGAGTGAATGCAACAGGCAGAATCCCGCCCAGATGCCGATCCCCAGGGAAATGACGACCTGCCGCGTGGCGATGGCGAGCAGGATCGCCAGCAAGGGCGGCAGGATCGATAACGCGTTCGGCTCGTAAGCCTCCAATGTCAGTCTCCGCCCCGACTACAGCCCCAGGTTCGCCATAGTGATAACGAAGGCCCGGATTGCCTCGGCATCGGAATCGTCGAGTATCGACGCCCAGGAGGCCATGCCCGAATCGGCCATGTCGCCTTCCATTACCACGCCATGCCAGGCCTCGGCGTCACCGAGTATGCCGCTCATGCGCAAGTCGGGATAAGTGTCGAGCCGGATCGAGACCGCGAACGGGCCATGACACACACTGCAATTGCGATTGTAGGCGGATTCGCCCTGGGCGATCATTTCATTGGAAGCGTCGGTCTGGGGCACTTCCACCGGCGCCGCTTCGATATCCGCCAAATCAGGCATTTCCGGCAAGGAAGCGTCCCCGCCGATGCGGTAGACCAGCAGGCGTGAATTGTTGGTGGAAAGGTCCGTGGTCGCTACCGCCGCACCCGGTCCCTCTCCCGGCAAGGCGGGAGAACCTACCAGTTGGGCGACGTATTGCTCGTCGCCGACCATGAAGGTCGACGGTGCGGCCATGACGCCCGCCTGGGTCAGGGTCGACCAGAGCAGCTCGCCGGTCTCGTCGTTAAAGGCCGCGAATTCGCCGGACCGATTACCCTGGAACACCAGACCGCCCGCTGTCGCCAGCACGCCGGCGGCGCTCGATCCGCCCGGATGCATCACGCGCCAGACTTCCTCCTGCGCTACCGGATCCCAGGCCTTGAGCAAAGCTGCGTTCGCCGGCGCGTCGGTCAGGCCCAGCATGAAAGTGATGCCGCGGCCGAAATCGATCCCGGTATTCCAGCCTTCCGGATCGACGATGAATTCGGCGTCGCTGACATAGCCCAGGAAGTTTTCCGTCACCGGAATGTAAACCAGATTGGTGCGCTGGCTGAAAGCCATTGGATACCAGTTGTGCCCGCCCAGGGGGCCGGGCATGACCAGGGCCGGCTGCCCGGTGCGGTCGTAACGCGCTTCGGGCATTTCGACCGGGCGGCCGGTCTCCGGGTCGATGTGGCTGGCCCAGTTGACCGGGGTATAAGGTTCGCCCGAGATGAACTCGCCGGTAGCCGCGTCGAGCACGTAGAAGAAGCCGTTCTTCGGCGCCTGCATCACTACCCGGCGAGTCTCGCCGCCGATTTCAAGGTCCGCGAGCATGATGTGCTGGGTCGCGGTGTAATCCCAGGTTTCCGCCGGCACGGTCTGATAGTGCCAGCGATAGCTGCCGTCATCCGGATCCAGCGCAACGATGGAAGTAAGAAACAGATTGTCGCCGCCATCGGGGCTGCGCAAGGTCTGGTTCCAGGGCGAGCCGTTGCCGACGCCGATATAGAGCAGGTCGAGTTCGGCGTCGTAGGCCATGGAGTCCCATACCGTGCCGCCCCCGCCGAGATTCCACCATTCGCCGGTCCAGGTATTGGCCGCCGCGGTCATCACGTCACTTTCGTAGCCGTCCGCCGGATTGCCGGGCACCGTGTAGAAGCGCCATGCCTGCTCGCCGCTGTCAGCGTCATAGGCGGTCACGTAGCCGCGCACGCCGTATTCCGCACCGCCGTTGCCGATCATGACCAGGCCCTTGATGACGCGCGGAGCGCCCGTGATCGTATACGGCAAGGCCGGGTCCGTGGTCATGGTTTCCCATGCCAGGCTGCCGTCGTTTGCATCGATCGCCACCAGGCGGCCATCGATGGTGCCGACGAACACCTTGCCGTCCCACACGGCAACGCCGCGATTGACCACGTCGCAACAGGCGTCGCGGCCCTTTTCACGATCGACATCAGGATCGTATTTCCAGAGTTGTTCGCCACTTTCGACGTCAAAGGCGTACACCATGCTCCAGGCGGTCGAGACATAAAGCGCGCCATCGACCACGATGGGCGTGGCCTCCTGGCCCCGACTCGTGTCTACCTCGGCATACCAGGCCAGGCCGAGTTGATCGACGTTGTTCCGGTCGATCAGCTCAAGCGGGCTGTAACGCTGCTCGTCGTAGGTTCTGCCATAGGACATCCAGGCGCCGGGTTCGGCGTCCGCGCCAACCAGGCGGGCTTCGTCCACCGCGGCGGCGTAATCCTGGGCAACTGCCCAGGAGGACAGCATCAGGCCGGAAAGAAGTGCCGCGGCCCGGAGGGGTGAAAATATCGGTGTGAAAGTAGTCATTTCGGTGCTTTTATAAGTTGCGAAAAGGGGGTTGTCGGGCCAGAAAAAGCTGGCCGCCACATACTGTCACAACTGCAAACCCGAGTCTATTTCCCGCGCGGGTTGAGCATGTAGGGGCGAGGCATGCCTCGCCCCTGCGGTCTCACATGTATTTGAACCTGCACATTTCCCGCACGGGGAACAAAACAGTAGAGCCATAACCCGGGTTGTGGTATTTATGGGCATTGAACCGTCAACCTTACGACAGGAGCAGGTTTATGGACCGTCGTTCATTCTTGACAAACATGAGCGCAGCTTCGCTGGCCTCGATCACCGGCGCGACTACATTGACCGCCAAGGCCGACGCTCTCGAAGAGGCAATGAGCGCAGAGCTCGACAAACGCATCGCCATGCCCTGGGCCTGCGGCATTGAGGGCACGCCGGACCCCATCCCAGGCGACACCCGGCCCTGGTACCAGCACGAAGATCCGCGCCTTCCTAAAATGCCGGAAGCACCAACGCTGATCGATTTCTTCAAAATGCGATTCGCCCCGGCGAACCACATCCTGCAAAGCGCGAGACTGGCGAAGAACAACGGCCTCGACGAAAAGATCATCATGGCCTGCCTGTTGCACGACATCAGCGTCGAAAACCTGGTCCGCACCGACCACGGCTACTGGTGCGCGCAAATGATCGCGCCTTACGTGGACGAAGAAATCGCCTGGGCGATCGAGAAGCATCAGGCCCTGCGCTTCTTCGCCGACGAAAGCGTCGGTTACGAGTACCCGGAGGCCTACATCCGCTTCTTCGGCGCCGATTACGAGCCCGAGCCGTATATCGTCAAGGCATACGAAGAAGCCAAAAACCACAAGTGGTACATGTCCTCCCGCCTGATCACGCTAAACGACCTGTATTCGTTCGAGGAAGGCGTGGAAGTCGATGTCGACGATTTCACCGACATCATCGGCCGCAACTTCAAGCAGCCGAAGGAAGGGCTCGGTTTCGACGGCAGCCCCGTGGCCCACATGTGGCGCTCGATCATCTGGCCGAACAACTTCCTGTAGCCGGATACAAGGACCGGCGCCGGCAATCCGGCGCCGGCAGGGAACGCCAATGACACAGCAATACTCCCCGGATTCCCCGGCGCCGGGTTCCGGGGGCGGCGCCCGGGATTATCAGCTATACGTCCGCACCAGTCAGGTCGAGCAGGCATGGCCCGCGATTCCCGGCTGGCCGCTTTCGTCCCGGCTCGGCCCCCTGCTCGTCAGCTTCGAAATCACGCTGAAAATCCTCGAGCAAAGCCTCGACGAGGCGCCTTCCCGCCTGTATCTCAACAGCGGCCAGAAATGCGAGGCCATCGCCGTCTGCCTGAACCTGCAACTTCGTCTGATGACCGAGTTCGCCGCCAGAGAGGCCACCGGCGGCCAGACGCGCGCCGAGTCGCGCACGGCGCCAGTGCCGGAGGAGATTTACGGCCCGGCGTCCGGCGAATCCGTCTGGCGCGAAGTAGTGGAAAAACTGGGACGCATGAACAACGGCGCAAGGTTTTGCTCGGAGTTGAACCTGCGCTACCAGGCGCTGGTCGAAGCGCTCGGTTTCGATCTCGGCCTGAACGACACGGAAGGATTTGATTACGACAAGTGGGTCAAACCGTCCCAGGTGCACGGCCTGTACTCCCCCGACCGTCGCGAAAACTATCCCGAAGACGTTCTGTTCGTTCGCGTGCACCAGGTTTGCGAAGGCCTGCTGGAAGCGATGCACGTGGAACTGCGCGGCGCCGAGACAGCCTTGTATCGTGTTGACTACCTCGCCGCCGAAAGCCGGGTGCTGATGACGGCGCGATTCGCAAGACTTCTCGAAACGATGCTGGGCCTGCTGGGCGAAATGAGCCAGACCGAGTACGCTCCCCTGCGTCTCGCCCAGCGTGACATCAATATTTCCCAGTCCCCGCGCTGGCAGGCCGGCAAATCGATGATCAAGGATCATTTCTGGCTGTTCATCCAGCAACTGAAGAATTACGGGCTGGATCCTTTCCTGATCCTGATCAATTACAAGGAACACGTCGTCGAACATCGCCTGCTGCAGGCATTCAAGCTGCTTTCGCGAACCATGCAGGAAAGCCTTTCCAACCACGTCCTGCTGATGCAGAACATCCAGGGCAGCGCCGAAGTCGGCAATATCGACCCGGACGCACTGACCCTGGAAAGCCCCGGCGCATCGCCGCTGTTGCCGGAACTGGTCAAGGCCTTCGACAAACTGACCTTGTGGACCAGCCTGAAATACGCCGCGCAGTCCGGCGCGGTCATCCGTGAACTCGAAGAAGAACAAGGTGTTGCCGGCAAATACGAATGCGAATTGCCAGCAGAACCAAGTACGCGCTCGCGCATGTTGCGAACGATAGACCGTTACTTCGAAACCGTGCGCGAAGGTGACCGGGAGGCATGGATCGGATTATTCAGCGAATCGCCATACCTGGAAGATCCCAAGGGCTCACAGCCCGCCGTTTCCAGGCAGGAGCTTGATCTGCGCTTCCGCAACCTGCGAAACCTGTTCCCGCGCATCGACTCCTGCGAGTACCAGATCCTCGCCGAGGGCGAAAACTCCCTGCAAGTGCAATGGACGATCACCGGAGCGAGCTTCCTCAAAGACATCCCCGCCAGCGTAACCCGCGATCAGATGTTCCATTTCGACCCCAACGGCCACATCCGCATGACAATCGCCGCCTGGGAACCCGAAACCCTGGCCGACCAACTCCTGGAACAACACCGCGAAGCCATGCTCGACGGAATCGGCCAGATCGACTGACTGAATCGACTGCGGCTAATGGAAAGGTTTGGTGCCCGGGGCCGGAATCGAACCGGCACGATCGCAATGATCGAGGGATTTTAAGTCCCTTGTGTCTACCAGTTTCACCACCCGGGCGGGACGGAGCAGGACGCGGGCCAAACATTGTAAGGGCTCACACAGCCAAGCGAAAGCAAATGAGCCGGTACAACATGTAGGGGCGAGGCATGCCTCGCCCATGGATGTTGCACGGTTTTGGGGCAATCGGCGGGCGAGGCATGCCTCGCCCCTACAGTTACAACAATGTTGTTTCGGGCAGCAGGCAACCTGGGTCGTCGTTGCGCGGATTGTCTACCCAGGTGCTGACGGGCTGCATGGTCAATTGGCCGGATTGCGCGGCGACCGGCGCGGCGACCGGCGCGCCGGAAGCGCCCGTCAGCCAGGCATCGAACTGATCGGGGCGCAGCAATACCGGCATTCGATGGTAAATCTCTTTCACGTCCTCGTTCGCCTGGGTGGTGACAATAGTGAAAGTCTCGATCCGTTCACCGGTCTCGATACCGGCGAATTGGCGCATGCGTCCGATGGCGTGCAAGAACCGCCGCCAGGTGTTGTCCATCAGCACCGCGCTGTCCGCACCCTTGCGGTCTGCGCCTGTGAGGAGCGCGCTCAGTCTTGCTCGCCGAAGGCGCAGCTACCGCACAACCCCTTGACCTCGACAACCGCGTTGTCTGGCCGGAACCCGCGCTCGTTTGCGATCTGGGACAGCAACGTCTTGACTCCTCTCGACTCGACCTCGTCCACGTGACCACACGAGGTACACAGCAGGAACTGGCTTTCGTGAGCATGATCGGGACGGTCGCACGCCAAGTACGTCTGCGCGGATTGCAATCGGTGGACGAGGCCGGTTCGCATGAGGAAGTCCAAGTGCCGGTAGACAGTCAGGGGCGCGATCTTGCGTTTTTGCCGCTGCTCCAGCAGCGCGATGAGTTCGTAGGCGGAAAGCGGCCGGTTGCGGGTCAGCAATTCCGCGTAGACCGCCAATCGGGCCGGCGTCAGCCGCTCGCCTTTCTCTGCGCAGCGCTCTTCGGCGAGCTTTCGCCATTTCGCGGCGAGCGGCGCCGCACTTGCTAACCGTTTAGCCAATTTGAAGCACCATCGGGAGTCCCCTGGTCACATCCGGCACCGACTATCAAGGTTCATCGGCTTTGATCCGAGGGCCTGGGCGCCACGCCGCGACATTTTCGATTCCAGTGCCAAAGGTGCGCCGAGCCCAGGAGCACGGCACCGGCAACGGTGATCAATTCCTCGTACGGCGACACAGTTTCTTCGAACGCGGCCAACAGTAGCAGTCCGAGGCCAACCAATACCGCGCTGACGAACAGCCTGTTGTCCTTCACCGGTCGTGTCTTCCAGATCACCCGAAGACTCACGGGAACCGCGGCGATTACCAGGGCCCGATGCACAAGCTCGTTCTCCGAGAACTGGGCAGCAACCGGCATCAGCACTACGAGTACCGGCAGGGCCAGACAGTGTAGCACGCACAGCGTCGATAGCCCGACGGCGTACAGATCCAGGCGCGCCGCCGAATTCCACCCGACACCTTTGGCGTTAAGCCGGTCCATGAGAATTGCTCGGCTGCTTCGATCCCAATGCCATGTGCCGTTTCCTCTGAAGAAAAGATATGTTATAACGTTTAGATTGAATGAATGCAACGGCCTCTGCAACATGGAACGCATGACGAGCGCACCACTGAGACCTCATCGCCTGCTGCAACAGTGGGCATTGCTTGTTGCGTTGGTGCTTTGCGTCGGGCATTCGATCGCCTGCATTCACCTGCACCTCGATGAACATGAAGAGGAGGTTTGCACGCTCTGTGCGATTTCCGAAACGGAACACATGCTGGACGTCGAATGCGTTGACGCCTGGTTGTCCGAATGGCGCCGGTCCAACAGCGCGCCGGTGTTCTCGGCCATCACTGCTCCCCGTCCATACGCAATCGGCTGCCCCCGCGCCCCACCCATCTCCGTCTCCTGACCGCAACGTAAATCGAGTGCGTGACTGTCCTTGGGCGTCGCGCGTCTGTTCGGAATTTTTTTGGAGATGCACCATGAATTACATGCAACCACTTTTTGCGGCCGTAGCAACTTGCCTCGGTGTGGCCGCTTTTGCCGCAGAGGCGCCCGACGAGGAACGATCGTCGGAAACAGAGGAGATCATCATCCTGGCGCACCCGCTTGGAAGCGAGGGACTGGCGCAGGCCAGCGACGTGATGGAAGCCGACGAACTGGAACGCAAGGCGGTGGACAACATCGGCGCCACCGTGGGCAACGAGCCGGGCATCCACAACAGTTCATACGGCGCGGGCGCGGGGCGACCCGTCATCCACGGCCTTGGCGGCGCGCGCGTGCGCATCATGGAGGATCAGATCGACACGCTTGACGTTTCCGTCAGCAGCGGCGACCACGCCGTCACAGTTGACCCCTTCATCGCCGAGCGCGTGGAAATCCTGAAAGGGCCGGCGACTCTGCTCTACGGTTCCGGCGCCATCGGCGGCGTGGTCGATGTCCAAACCGGACGCATCCCGTACGAAGTGCCGGAGCGCATCCAGGGCGCCTTCGACCTGCGCGGCTCCGACAACGGCGGCGGCAGGAACGGGACCCTGCGGCTCGACGGCGGCGGGGGGAACGTTGCGTGGCACGTCGACGCCTTCGCCCGCGAGGCGGACGATTACAACATCCCCGGGTTCGCCGAGTCCGCGGCCTTGCGCGCCCTGGAGGAAGAGGAGGAGCACCACGAAGAACAGGAAGAGCACGAGGAGCATGAAATCCGGGGATATTTGCCCGGCAGCGGCCTCGAAGTCCGCGGCGGTTCCGCCGGTTTCTCTTTCGTCGGCGACCGCGGTTTCGTCGGCTTTGCCGTCAGCCGCCTCGACACCGAATACGGCATCCCCGGCCACAGCCATGCCCACGGGCACGACGACGAACACGGGGACCACGACGACGAGCACGAGGACCACGACGACGAGCACGAAGAAGAGGAAGGTCACGGGGACGGCGAGGGCACTCCCGTCGTCGACCTCGGGCAAACGCGCATAGACGTGGAGTCTGGCATAGCCGATCCGTTCGGCGGCTTCGAGAACCTCAACTTCCGGCTCGGCATCAACGACTACGAACATGTGGAGAACGAAGCCGGCGAAGCGGGAACGGCATTCGCGAACAAGGCTTGGGAAGCGCGCGCGGAACTGACGCACGCTCCGGTAGGCGGCTGGAGCGGCGCCCTCGGCGTCCAGCTCGGCGACCGTGAGTTCTCCGTGGTCGGCGAAGAAGCCTTCACGCCCCCCGTCGACACGTCGTCCGCCGGGTTATTCTGGGTCGGCGAGCGCTCTCTGGGCGAACTCGGTCTCGAGGCGGGCCTGCGTTACGACTCGGTTGAGCACACCCCCGCACACGGTTCGAGCCGCGACTTCAACGGCGCCAGTGCTTCGCTCGGCCTCATCGTGCCGCTCGGCGAGGGTTGGCAGGGCACGTTGCTGGCAGACTACTCGTCACGCGCCCCGGTGGGGGAGGAACTTTTTTCCGACAGCCCGCACCCCGGCACGGGCGTCTTCGAGATCGGGAATCCCGAACTCGACCAGGAGCAGGCCCGCAACCTGGCGGCGACCCTCACCGGCGGCGGCGATGGATGGTCTCTACAGGGAACCTTCTACAACACGAATTTCGCGAACTTCATCTACCAGGCTGCGACGGGTGAGGAGCAGGACGGCTTCGCCGTGCGCCGGTACTCCCAGGCCGACGCGACGTTTGCCGGTTTCGAAGTGGAAGGCCGCGTGACGGTCGCCGAGTGGGGCGCCGGACATCTCGAAATCGGGGCTTTCTTTGACATGGTGTCGCCGGAACTCGACGTCTTCGGCAACGACAACCTGCCCCTCATTCCGCCCGAGAGGAGCGGAGTGTCAATCGAGTTCACAGGCGACCGCCTACGGGCCAATGTGGATTACGTGCGCGTTTCCGGGCAGGACGATGTCGCCGATTTCGAGTTGCCGTCGGACTCCTACAACGACCTGCGCGCCCGCGTCTCGTGGAGTTTTCGCCCAGGCGACATGGTGGTCGACCTGTTTCTTGCCGGGCGCAACCTCACCGACAGTGAGCAACGGCTGCACACGTCCGTTGTCAAGGATCTGGCGCCCATGCCGGGACGCACGATCGAAGCAGGACTGCGCATGCGCTTCTAGGAGTCTTCGCCTGCTGCCGTGAAGAGCGTTACAACAATGTTGTTTCGGGCAGCAGGCAGCCTGGGTCGTCGTTGCGCGGGTTGTTTACCCGGGTGCTGACGGGCTGCATGGTCAATTGGCCGGGTTGCGCGGTGACCGGCGCGCCGGAAGCGCCCGTCAGCCAGGCATCGAACTGATCGGGGCGCAGCAATACCGGCATTCGATGGTAAATCTCTTTCACGTCCTCGTTCGCCTGGGTGGTGACGATAGTGAAAGTCTCGATCGGTTCACCGGCCTCGAGCCCGGTGAATCGCCCCTGAAGCGAGGCCTGCTCGGTGACGCGCCAGCTTTCCCACAATCCCGCCAGGAACAGCGGCGCGTCGTCCTTGCGCCGAAACAGCCAGGGCTGGCGGATTTTCCCCGCGCTGGTCCATTCATAGTAACCACTGACGGGAACCAGGCAGCGGCGGGAACGCCAGGAACTCCTGAACGAAGGCTTTTCCGCCGCGGTCTCGACGCGGGCGTTGATCAGCTTGTTGGAGATCGCGGGGTCTTTCGCCCAGGACGGGATCAGCCCCCAAAGCAGCGCATCCAGCCGGCGGCCGTCGTCCCCGGCTCGAATGACCGCGGCGTCCTGCCCCGGCGATAGATTGTAGCGCGGCGCCAATTCCACGGGGGCGCCAATCAGGCCCGCAAGTTCATGCAGCTCCCGCCAGCTAATCGATTGCACTATGCGCCCGCACATGCGCCAAGCATAACGTTTTTTGGAGGGTCGCGGACGCAGACCGACCGTACTGGCATTCCCCAAACTGCTCAACATCGTAGAAGGAGGCGAGATTTTTTGACATTCATCTATGGCAGACAACGCCATTTGTCAGTCACTTATCCGCAAAAGTGAATGACAACAGACGTTATCGTTAATGGATGATCGACAACTGATGAAACCTTCAGGACACCCCTCACTTCCCGGCATGGCTGTCCCGAATCTGCCCTCCCCTGTCATTCCGCGCGCAGTCGCGGAATCTCCCTGAGAGTGCTTGATCTCCGAAATATTCTCCTAAAATTACGCAAACCAGAGATTCCTCCTCTACGCTTGAGGTTGCGGGATATGGCGACAAAGGCCGACCTGGAGTCTCTGTAAGAGCAGATGGCGACCAAGGCAGACTTTGCGGCGATGGGTATGAAAATCAAATCTACAAAAAATTGGCTGCTCGGCGGATTGTTAGTCATCGCGATTAGTATCGTGACCATGGGATAGTTTTTGTCCAATCCTTGGGGCATTCTGGCGCCGGCACTAAGATTGCAAAGTAAATGATTGCATGCAATCATTATTGGAGGAAATTATGAGGCGGACAGTGGCCAGCATTACTATTCGCAATTTATCCCAGGAAACAAAGGAGCGACTTCGGCTGCGCGCCAACCAGCGCGGTTGCAGTCTTGAAGCTTTGGCGCGCTCAATTCTTGATTCCGCCGCCGAATACACGGAAAAGTACTCGAATTTTCCTCTCGATCTTGTTTCGCTGGTTACACCGGGTGAAGACATCGAACCATATCTTCAGGAACACGACCACCCAATAACAAAGCCGGATCTAAGATGATCCTCCTGGATACGAATGTCTTGTCCGAACTGACCAAACCCGCGCCCTCAAAACGCGTGGTCGAATGGTTGGCGAAAAATGAGCAATTGCTTGCACTTTCAACCGTAACGCTTGCTGAATTACGCTACGGTGTCGCACGGCTCCCCGAAGGCGCGCGCAAGGCCAGTTTGCTTCGTTTCTGGCAGGCTACGAAAGAGAAATTCAAAGGTCGAATATTCGCGTTCGACGAGCGCGCTGCCGAAGTTTATGGAGATATTGCGGCCAACGCCGAGCGGCTCGGACGACGGCTCAACATCGCCGATGCTCAAATCGCGGCCACCGCCCGAGTACACAAGATGCCTGTGGCGACACGAGACAAACGCGATTTTGAGGCCTCAGGCGTCTCGGTCGTTGATCCCTGGACCTGATCCGGTATTTCCCCTCCAATTTTCCATGGATAAAAGCATGGCGCCTCGCGACAACATGAATGTTATCGAAGCCGTCAGAATTTGCCTGACCTCCAGGTACTTCAACTTTGACGACCGCGCCTCTCGGGCGGAATTCTGGTTGTTCTATCTTGTAATCTACCTCCTGGAGACAGTAATCGGCTGGATATTTACGCCTACCTCAGGGCAATGGGTGATTATTTTACTGCCAATTCTGATACCTCAAATTGCCGTGACTGCCAGGCGTCTCCACGACATCGGCCGCAGCGGATGGGACCAACTATGGGCCATTTCGATTGTGGGGATTCCGGTCGTTATCTGGTGGCTGATCACGCCGAGCGACCCAGGGGAAAACAGATACGGGGGCCTGATACCGCCATCCGCGAACTGAACCGACCATAATACGTGGATAACCGACTTGGAGCGCGATCGCGCTCACGACCGCGAAATTTGGAGATGACATATTCCGAACGACCAGATTAGGAGAAATCATGAAAACTTCAAAAAATGACCGTCAAATTCCGGATTGGCCGTACGACAAGCCGAACCCAGACCGGTTTCAAGGTGATCCGGATAAGTTCCATGAAAGGATGCAGGAGGAGGCGGACAAACTGACTCCGGAGGAAGCGGAGAAATTGTATGGACCTCAGATGACCAAAGAGGAGGACCTAGCACACAGATAGCGCCCGCCCCGATTTTTTCGATGAGCGGCAGCTCTGGGACACCCACCGCTTCCCGGAGCGGCAGCTCTGGGACACCCACCGCTTCCCGGCGTAGGTGTCCAGAATTTGCCCTCCCTTGTCATTCCACGCGCAGTCGCGGAATCTCCCTGGGAGCGCTTGATCTCCGAAACATTCTCCTGAAATTACGCATTCCGGAAATTCTTCCCCTACGCTCAAGGTTGCAGGATATGGCGACAGGAAATTGTTGCCGATCACATTAATTTCATCGAAAACTTGCAGTTCTCATGGGAGCCAAAGATATACTGACCGCAACACACAAACTGGAAGAATCCGGCATGACCCGCTTTCAGTCGGAAGCCATTGCCAAAACCATCATCGCTGCCGTGGAGCCGCTAGCCACCAGAGCGGCCTTGAAAGCCACCAGAGCGGACCTGAAAGCAACCAAAGCCGACTTGGAATCCAGCATTAACTCCTTGAAGGAACAAATGGCCACCAAGATCGACCTGGAATTATTGAAAGAGCATATGGCGACCAAAAAAGATGTGGAGTCCGTAAAGGTATGGTTTTTGGTTATTTTGCTCGGTGTTCACGGGTCGTTTCTAGCTATTACCGCTGGCATAGCATTCATTTGACTTCAGATCGGCGTCGGAAGCGCAGGATATACTGGACGCAACGCACAAACTGGAAGCATCAGGCATGACCCGTTCCCAGTCCGAAACCATTGCGGAAACCATCATCGCGGCGGTGGCCCCATTGGCCACCCGCAAGGACCTGGAGGCCACAAGGACCGACATTGCCAAATTGAGGAAGGAGACCAAGAACGGCTTTGCCGAAATGCGGGAAGAGCCCAAGGCCGGCTTTACTGCATTAAAGGAGCAAATGGCGACCAAAAAAGACATGGAATCCGTGAAGGTATGGTATCTGGTCACCTTGCTCGGATTGGTGGGGGCGCTGCTAGCCATTGACGCCATATAGCATTCACTAAGCTTCGAACCGGCGAGGAAAACAGGTCTCGCAGATTGCGGACGAGTTTCATGAAGATCGAACTTGCGCAGGGTTGCCTGCTGGGGCAGTTGGCAGGAGACGCTCTTGGAAGCCTTGTTGAGTTCTGTTCGGACGAGGAAATTCGCAGGTCCTACCCCGAAGGTGTGCGAGACCTGGCTGATGGTGGAACTCACAACACCATAGCAGGACAACCGACCGACGATTCAGAGATGGCGCTGCTTCTTGCCCGCATGCTGGTCAGGCAAGGAAAGTACGATTTCCAGGAAGCATTCAGCGCCTACAAATGTTGGCTGGATTCCAACCCTTTTGACCAATCCATGAGACACCCACTCGGCATCCTGGCACATCACTCAACTTGACTGTCTGAGCTTGTCGCAGCCATCAACGAACGGACATATGTCGTTGTCTACACTATGCGAGGTATGGTTACCCGCATCATTTTGGCCCGCAAGGCCAATACAAGAGAGATCGGACACTATGAGCACAACGCGCGTCAAAGTTGACCCAGATGATCCGAGCACTTTTCCCAAGGGAAAGATGGACCTCGCAGTAATCGATGCCACTACCGAGGAGCAGGTCGCCCTGCATCAGCGAGAGGACGATGAAGAGGCCATGAAAGATGCGGCCCGATACGCACGCCGGGTGCGCCGGCGACTCGGACTAACCCAGGTTGAGCTAGCCCGACGCATCAATTTGCCGCATGAGACGATCCGAAACTGGGAACAGGGGAAGCGCTTTCCGACTGGCGCGGCGCGCGCCTTGCTAAAAGTGCTCGACAGGGCTCCGGAGACCGCACTCCGCGTATTGACCTGAAAGATCAGTTTCGATTCGGGATGAAATCGGTACCCCGGTTCAGTGGACTATGGCCCTCCGAAAGGAACATGCCGGTTGTTCTGGGACACCCACCGGCCAACAAATTCTCCCGAAATTACGTATACCGGCGCTTTTGCGTCTACGCTTTCGATTGCAGGATAAGGCGACTTGCAACTGTCGCCAATCACATCAATTTCACCTAAAACTTGGAGTTAACATGGAAGCGCAGGATATACTGGCCGCGACGCGCAAACTGGAAGGATCCGGCATGACCCGTTCCCAGTCCGAAGCCATCGCGGAATCCATCGTCGCGGCGGTGGCCCCATTGGCCACCAGAGTCGATGTAGCCGCACTGAAGGAACAAATGGCGACCAAAGCTGACCTGGCCTCCTTGAAGGAGCAAATGGCGACCAAAAAAGACATGGAATCCGTGAAGGTATGGTATTTGGTCACCTTCCTCGGATTGGTGGGGTCGCTGCTAGCCATTGACGCCATATAGCATTCACTAAGCTTCGGATCGGCGAGGCAAATAGGTCTCGCAGATTGCGGACGAGTTTCATGATGATCGAACTTGCGCAGGGTTGCCTGCTGGGGCAGTTGGCAGGAGACGCTCTTGGAAGCCTTGTTGAGTTCCGTTCGGACGAGGAAATTCGCAGGTCCTACCCCAAAGGTGTGCGAAACCTGGCTGATGGTGGAACTCACAACACCATAGCCGGACAACCGACGGACGATTCAGAGATGGCGCTGCTTCTTGCCCGGATGCTGGTCAGGCAAGGAAAGTACGATTCCCAGGAAGCATTCAGCGCCTACAAATTCTGGATGGATTCCGGCCCTTTTGACTGCGGCAATACGATTCACGCCGGTCTTAAAGGTCGGCCGGACTTCGACAGCAAAGCAAACGGCGCGTGGCAACAAAAAACTCCAGTTTCAAACTGTGTCATTTTTGGGGAAACTTACGCACTTAATAAAGCCTAGTATCTCATGGGGCGATCTAGCCAAATAATCCGCGCCTGCCTTCACAAGCTCATTTTTTGAACCATAACCCCATAGAACACCGATAGACTTAATATTATTGTGTATAGCCCCATGGATATCATGTTTGCGATCTCCAAGCATTACAGTATCTTTTCTATTCATATTCCGGTCCTTAATGATAAAGGCAATTAGTGATTCTTTGTCTGACCTTAACCCACTTGGTTCAGCGCCATATACACCATCAAAATAGCCTATAATTCCCTGATGCACTAATAATTCACTTGCCAAGCTAAATGATTTCGAAGTTGCAAGGTATATCTTGTGGTTACAGTATTTCGCTCTGTCAAGTATTTGTTCTATCCCTTCATATTTGGCGGTAAGCCCAAATCCTTTATCTCGATACCTTTTCCTATAAATATCTAACGCATCAGCTACATCTTGATCATTCGGATTTTGAAGTAAGCTTTGAAATATCTCTATTAGTGGTGGGCCAACATATTCGCTTAAGTCAGCGCTCTTTGACATATCTATATTGAATCGAGATAAGGTATACCTAATTCCATCTTCTACCGCATTGCCAGACTCCAATAGCGTACCGTTCATATCAAAAAGTAGATTCATTCAGATACTCCATTTTTCTTGGTTTGCAGCAGATTCTTTGGGACACCCACCGGCCAACGTTATCATGAACGCAGTAAACTTGAGAAAACCTTCAGGACACCCATTCGGCATCCTGGCACATCACTAAACTTGACCGTCTGAGCCTGTCGCAGCCATCAACGCGAGGACGAAGAAGAGGACATGAAAGAAATTGCCCAACGTGCGCCCGAAACCGCGTTCTGAGGACTGACCTGAAAATTCGGCTTCAACCCAGGATGAAATCGGCACCCTGATTCAGTAGGCTACGGACCACCGAAAGGAATATGCCACGCGGATTGGTTCGGTCGAGAATTGAGAACAAGAACTGCGAAATCGTTGCCGTCTGAGCACCGTCCATACCTATCGAATCCGCCGAGTGGTGCGGCATTCGAGACCAGGAGAGCCGGCTTTGCCTCGTTCCTGTTCGCGATTCTGCGCCCGCGGAACGCCAAAGCGGCGTCGGTAAATGACGAAACCGTCCGGCTGATGTTCGGGAAATTGCCCGTCATCGTGCCGCTTTGCAATCTGGAAGAGGTTGAAGTCACCGACGGCCTGGTCTGGTCCAGTCTGCGCCTTCGTTACGACTCCGGGAGCGCAAGAATTTCCGGTCTGTCCCGCAAAGCCGCGGCTGCGTTGGGCGACGCAGTGGAAACCGCGAGGCACGATTGGTGGCAGCGGCTCCTTGCTTCACTCGTCGAAACGCTGAAGCCAGTCCACGACCGCATTGCCGCGCTTTCTGACCCGCCGAAGTATTTCACCATGGCGGAGATGCGGGAGCTTGTACTCGAAGCGCAGAATGCCGCCAGCCAGGTCACGGGGCAGTGGCCGAGAGCCCTGGCGGATGCTCCGGAGATCCAGATGCTTCGGAATGCCCTCACATTTCTGGAAGCACCGGAAGAAGCCCGAACAAAGGCCAACGAGATATACATCGTCAACGAACTGTTTCGCTCGCGCGAGCTGCTCGATACGATCGAGGCACGGCCCCTGACGGATGAGCAGCGCAAGGCCGTCGTGATCGACGAGCATCGAAATCTCGTAATCGCGGCTGCCGGCAGTGGCAAGACCTCGGTCATTGTGGCCAAGGCTGGATGGCTTCTCCAAAGAGCGCGTCGAAATCCGTCCGAACTGCTCTTGCTCGCTTTTGCCAGCGCCGCTCGTGACGAAATGAAGGAACGAATCCACGCCCGTCTCGGCACCACAACCGCTCGCCGCATCACCGTCAGCACCTTTCACAGCTTAGGCATGGGAATTATCGGCAAGGCCGAAGGCAAGCGCCCTTCCCTTGCCCCAGAGGCCAAGAAAGAGAAAAGGTTGTTCGAATTGCTGAGAAGCATCGTCGCCGACCTGTTCACAGACTCAAAGCTCTCGAACATCCTGCGGGAATGGTTCCAGGCCGAGTTCGCACCCTACGCGAGCGAGCACGAGTTCAAGAATTGGGGTGAATACTGGGACTACATCCGCAAGTTCAACATCCGCACGCTACAGGGAGAGGTAGTCAAAAGCTTCGAGGAATGCGAGATCGCCAACTTCCTCTATCTCAATGGAATCGAGTACAAGTACGAAGCGCCTTATGAGCACAAAACCGCAACATCAGAAAAACGCCAGTACCAGCCCGACTTCTATCTGCCTGAGCATGGCATCTACATCGAGCATTTCGGAATCAACGCCGACGGAAAGACCGCGTCGTTCGTCGACCAGGAAGAGTATCTCCAAGGCATGGAGTGGAAGCGCGAGCGTCACGCCGAGCACGAAACGACACTGATCGAGACCTTCAGCTACGAACATGCCGGCGGCAAGCTGCTCCGCAACCTGACGAGCAAACTGGCGGCTCATGGCGTCGCCCTGGCGCCAATCCCGCAAGAACAAGTATTCGAAATCCTGCAGCAACAGGAAAGGCTCGATCCGTTCACACGCCTGGTGGCGACATTCCTGCAACACTTCAAAGGCAGCCGGTTGTCCTTGTCCGAAATAGCCCGACGGGCTGTGAATCACAGGCACCCGGCGCGGGCATCAGCATTCCTGGCTGTATTCGGCCCAATATACGAACGCTACCAGGAAACGCTCACCAACTCGGAAGAAATCGACTTCCACGACATGATCAATCGGGCGACCGAACTGGTGGAGTCCGGGCGCTTCCGCAGTCGATTCAAATACATCCTGGTCGATGAGTTTCAGGACATCTCGCCCTCTCGCGCAGCCTTGCTCAAGGCTTTGCTCGACAACTGCCCGGGCGCACGACTGTTCGCGGTCGGCGACGATTGGCAGGCGATCTTCCGGTTCGCCGGCTCCGACATCGCCGTCATGCAGGAATTCGGAAAGCGGTTTGGCGATTACGAACGAATCGACCTGGAAACGACGTTCCGCTGCTCCGACCACATCGCCGAGGTCGCCACCGAATTCGTGTTGCGCAATCCCGCGCAAATCAGCAAGACCGTTCGCGCCAGGAACAAGGCGGAACGACCGGCTGTCCAGATCGGCCTCCCCAGTGACAACGGCCTCTCATTGCTGAAAGAAGCACTCGACAGAATTGCCGACGATGCGCGCCGGCACGAGGGAACGTCCGAAGTGCTGCTGTTGGGCCGATACAAGCATCTTCGACCTCGCCATATGGCAGCGCTGAGATCGCGATACCCGGAATTACGCTTTTCCTGGAGGACCATTCATGGCTCCAAGGGCCTTGAGGCCGACTACGCCGTGGTGCTTGGCGTTTGCACCGGCAAGTACGCCTTTCCTTCGGAGATAGACGACGACCCGCTGCTCAATCTCGTGCTGGCGGCGTCGGATGCGCACCCCAATGCGGAGGAACGGCGTTTGCTCTATGTTGCGCTTACGCGGGCGAAACGGCAGGTTTTTCTGCTGGCCGACGGTGGTGCGCCCTCCTCTTTTGTTAATGAATTGACTGGCCGTGGGTATGAGGTTGGGGTATTTGGGCGAGCACCGGAAACTGACGTATCGTGTCCGCGTTGTGTCAAAGGGAGCTTGCTGCGCCGGGAGAATGCGAAAAATGGGGGCTTTTTCTATGGTTGTTCGAATTTCCCCTTGTGTGAATACACGGTGCGCGCCTGTCCGAAGTGTGGGAATGGATTGCCAGTCAAGTCTGGTGCGGGGTGGCACTGCCGTGACTGTGACGTGAATATCGATCATTGCCCTGCCTGTGAGGGATGGCTCGAAGAAAGAATGGGTAAGTTTGAGCGATTCTATGGCTGCTCAAACTATCCAGAGTGCGACTACACCAGAAATTTATCCTGAAATTACGCATGCCGGGGTTTTCTGCTCTAAGTTTGAGATTGCAGGATATGGCGAATAGACAATGTCGCCTGTCACATCAATTTCACCTAAAACTTGGAGTTAATATGGAAGCGCAGGATATACTGGCCGCGACGCGCAAACTGGAAGGATCCGGCATGACCCGTTCCCAGTCCGAAGCCATCGCGGAATCCATCGTCGCGGCGGTGGCCCCATTGGCCACCAGAGTCGATGTAGCCGCACTGAAGGAACAAATGGCGACCAAAGCTGACCTGGCCTCATTGAAGGAGCAAATGGCGACTAAAAAAGACATGGAATCCGTGAAGGTATGGTATTTGGTCACCTTTCTCGGATTGGTGGGTTCGCTGCTAGCCATTGACGCCATATAGCATTCACTAAGCTTCGAATCGGCGAGGAAAATAGGTCTCGCAGTTTGCGGACGAGTTTCATGAAGATCGAACTTGCGCAGGGTTGCCTGCCAGGGCAGTTGGCAGGAGACGCTCTTGGAAGCCTTGTTGAGTTCTGTTCGGACGAGGAAATTCGCAGGTCCTACCCCGAAGGTGTGCGAAACCTGGCTGATGGTGGAACTCACAACACCATAGCCGGGCAACCGACGGACGATTCAGAGATGGCGCTGCTTCTTGCCCGCATGCTGGTCAGGCAAAAGAAGTACGATTCCCAGGAAGCATTCAGCGCCTATAAATGTTGGCTGGATTCCGGCCCTTTTGACTGCGGCAATACGATTTATGCCGGTCTCCAAGGTCGGCCGGACTTCGACAGCAAAGCAAACGGCGCCATGATGCGAATCAGTCCGCTGGGAATATTCGGAGCCCGTCATCCCCTGCACATGGTTGGTGACTGGGCGAGACAAGATGCTGCGCTGACCCACCCCAATCCGGTATGTACTCAAGCCAATGCACTCTTCACTATGGCAATTGCTCATGCGATCAAGAACGAGCCTGGCCCGGAGTCGCTTTATCGGAGCATTGTCATTTGGGCAGAAGATATCGAGGCAGAACCCAAGCTGCTTGATGCCATCCGGAAAGCAGCCGAAACGCCACCCTCGGATTATCTGACGCAACAGGGCTGGGTCTTGATTGCGATGCAGAACGCTCTTTGGCAACTTCTTCATGCTCCGAGCCTGGAAGAAGGAGTGAGACTCGGTCATGCGAGGAGGAGACACCGACACGAACGCAGCGATCTGTGGAGCGCTTCTCGGCGCCGTTCATGGACTGAAGGCAATTCCCGAGCGGTGGGTGAAAACAATCTTGAACTGTCGCCCTGAAGATGGGGACACCGCCGTCCATAGACCGAGGCCAAAGTGCTTCTGGCCAGTGGATGCTCTGGAACTGGCTGGGCGACTACTCCAAGATTAGGTGGGGTTTTAGCGCGCGGAAACAGAATCCTCCTGCTTCAGCCTGTGTCACATTAGGGGAAGCTTATGGAGGCGTACTAGGAATATAGAGTTGCTTGGGCCATTACGCTACACTCCCATGTGTATTTACCTACTATACTCTGGATAATGAGAGGTTATGCAATCTCAAGACCAATACTGATGTACATGCTGAATAATTTGGCGTGCAAAATGGAGCGTAACAGCTATTCCCGCGTCATTATTTGCGGATAGTATTTATACAAAATAGACAATAGGAGAAATTTGCTAATGAAGGCGTTCCTTTCATATTCATCGCAAGACAAAGTATTTGTTGATAGTGTGGCTAACGAACTCGGCAGACAGTTCTGTGTATATGACGATTTTTGCTTTCACACAGGTGATGAGTTTCGAGAAGCAATACGCAAGGGGTTAGATGATTCTTCAATATTTACTCTCTTCGTAAGCAAAAGTTCTCTCACTTCTCATTGGGTACACTTCGAGCAAAATGAAGCTGAAATCCGACTCATTGAAGGCGCACTGTCTCGGGTTCTAGTATTTTTGTTGCAAGATGATGTGTCACACGAAGATCTTCCCGAATGGATAAGGAAAGTAAAAGTTTCCGATGCAACATCTAGCAAGGCAGTTGTTAAGGAGATTCAACGGCATATACAAGATCTCTTTTTGGAGAGACAACAACCAATCTATGTCGGACGCCAGAAAGAAAGATTGCAAGCCGAAGAGCAGCTATTGGAATTTGGCGTCAGTGGCGCACCACGGATGTTTTTTGCTTGGGGCTTAGCAGGAAATGGACGACGCACGTTTTCGAGTCGCATAGCCAACGACTTATTTAACATTAGAAAACAATGTGTGTTTCGCCTAAAGGAAGGTGATGACATTCAGGATATTGCTATACAGATGGCAAATGAAGCAGAAGTATTTAATAGCGTTTCTGACCTTAAACTATTAGTCAGCGAGATCCGTCGCGAAAAGAATGAACAATCACTTGATCGTATTAATAGATACGCAGAAACTCTAAATCATACATCTACCATTCCTATCTTTCTCGATGATGGAGGCGCAATTGATGCCAATGGAGACTTCTCCCCAGCTTGCCAGACACTAATTCGACAGCTGGAGATATCAGGTAAAATTTATAGTGCGTTTGTGCTAACCCGGAAGCCAAGAATAGAAACACTTGGTGATCTACACCTTAAAGTTCCTGCAATTCGAATTGAGCCTCTTTCTTCTGATGATATTGCGAGACTGATTGGTCGATTAGCTAATGTCCACAATCTGCAGATTAGTCGAGAAGACGTAAGAGAACTGTCAGACTATCTTCGAGGTTATCCTCCAGCCGCACATTTCGCTATTGATCTCATAAAGGACTACGGGGTGTCTGCAATTATTGCCAATAAAGTAGCGATAGCAAGCTTTCAGTCTCGCAAATTTGTAGCATACTTGGACAGACATTCCGCACTATCAGGACTACGGACGGGTATTCTTTCACTTCTTTGTTACTACAGTCCTCTACCGCTCAGCGTAATTGGTCAATCTCTACATTCAAAGCCAGATGAACTTTCCGTAGATTTAACTTACCTCATTGATATTTCACTTGTTATTCCTGAGTCCGGGCTTTATCGAATTGCAGACCCTGTCATCGACTCAGTTCTAGCAATTGTAGATCGATCCCAGGTGCCACATAGAGATCTCGCTGAAAGTCTAGAGCAATATCTAATAGGCGCATCAGCACAAGAAGAAAATATCCTTGAGTTGTCCCGGGCTTTGCGCCGCGCAACGCTGCTTGCCGGCCTAGAGCAGAGCGAATATGCAATTGCATTCATTAGTGATCTATTTGATTTGCAAAAACGTAGCTATCATGACCGTGACTATGAGGCTTCGGTCAGATTTGGCAAGGAGGCGCTCGCTGAACGGCCAGATAGTTGGGAGGCTCGCTCTTATCTTGTACGAGGATTTGCACAGTTAGAGCAATATGAAGATGCACTTGCAGAGAACGATTACATCAGAAAGTCCGGATTGCTCCAAGATGCCTATTTTCTGGAAGGCTTTATTGAACGTTTAAGGAGTAACACATCGGAGGCAATCATTGCTTACAACGAATCGCTCCGACGAGGAAGGCGAGGATTAGCAATTCATAGAGAATTGGCATTATGCTATTTTGTGACCGGAGCCCATGATGAAGCTCGTAAGCATCTAGATATAGCTGAAGATCTTCAGGCAGATAATAGGTACGTGATTGATCTTCAAGTTCAGATTGCAATTAGGCAAGGTGACGCTGAAGTTGCTCAGCGTAAGCTTGAGTCACTTCAGCAAGTCGACAAAGAAGAATTCTACTATCACCGCAAGTCAACTGTAGAGTTAATGTTTGTAAGTATTCAAGAAGCCACCAAATCAATTATGCACGCAATATCACTAACAAATAGACCAACTGCAGCAATGGTAACACAGGCAACACGATGTGCAATTGAGAGCAACGATTTTGAAAGCGCGAGCACCTGCATTAAGATGCTTAGATCAAAGTTTCCTAATCGTAGTTATAAAGTTCTCCCAAGCTTGGAATGCCGCTATGAACTCGCCAGAGGCAATTATGAGAATGCATTGGCTATACTAGACTCTAAAATCTCAAGAGAATTGCCGATTTATAAAGTCCTGCGCCTTCGGTCAATCAAAGGATTACTTGAAAATGGACGCTTGGACGAATTAACTCAAAGACAGTACATTAGGGAATGCAATGAGCTTGAAGGACTTGTCAAGCGTGATAATATCATCGACTTAGATTCAGAACTTTAGCAATTTATCTTTCAATATCTACTATGTATATTTCTTAAGAAGATTTGATTTGCAACCCTAAAACAAATTGAGAAGAAGTTGTATTATGAATTAAATGCCTAAAAGAATGGCAATCAATTTATTTGCTCTTAAACCTCAACCTTATAGTGTTGTGAGTCATACAATACAGTTTTGTAGGAAGGTCATACTAAGACAACTTGGAGAAGGTAATCACCTGGTACATTTCCTCCAGCGCGTACCTTTTCTGCAATTAGGCATTCCGCGCTCGGGAGCAATTTGGATTGATCATGAACAACATCCGACCAACGTGAAAACGAAATGACCAACAGCTATTAGATAGCGCGGCGCAAGTATTGCGCATCTTGGTTTATAGCATGGAAGGCCCATGAGTTTTCCCATTTTATCGACCCGCCTTCCAGTCCGGTGCTATGCTCCGTCACCACGCTGAGCAAGGAGCTGCCAATTGAACAACGGAGACCTGAACTGGATCACCAACTACATCTGGGGCATTGCGGACGATATCCTGCGTGATCTCTACGTTCGCGGTAAATATCGCGACGTAATCCTGCCGATGACGGTACTGCGCCGTCTCGACGCGGTGCTGGAGGACGACAAGCAGGCCGTCCTCGACATGAAAGCCTCGCTCGACAAAGTCAAAGTCGTTGACCAGGACGCCGCCTTGCGTAACGCTGCCGGCCAAGCCTTTTATAACGTCTCCCCGTTCACCCTGCGCGATCTTCGCGCACGTTCCAACCCGCAGCAACTCAAGGCCGATTTCGAGGCCTGGCTCGACGGATTCTCACCCAACGTGCAGGACATCCTCGAAAACTTCGAATTCCGCAACCAGATTCCGCGCCTCGCCAAGGCCGACGCGCTCGGCGCCTTGATCGAAAAACTCACTTCGCCCGACATCAACCTCAGCCCCGACCCGACAAAAAAAACCGACGGCGAAATCTGCCAGCCCGGCCTGGACAACCACGGCATGGGCACGATCTTTGAAGAACTGGTGCGCCGCTTCAACGAAGAGAACAACGAGGAAGCCGGCGAACATTGGACTCCACGAGACGCCGTGCGGCTCATGGCAAAACTCGTTTTCGAGCCAGTCGCCGACGAAATCGAATCCGGCACCTATCTGCTCTACGACGGCGCCTGCGGCACAGGCGGCATGCTTACCGTGGCAGAGGAAACCCTGCAAGAACTCGCCGCGAAGCGCGGCAAACTAGTCTCAACGCACCTGTACGGTCAGGAAATCAATGCGGAAACCTACGCCATCTGCAAAGCAGACCTGCTGCTGAAGGGCGAAGGCGAGGCCGCGGACAACATTGTCGGAGGCCCTGAGCATTCCACCCTCGCCAACGACGCCTTCCCGTCCCGCGAATTCGATTTCATGCTGTCCAATCCGCCCTACGGCAAAAGCTGGAAAACCGACCTGGAGCGCATGGGCGGCAAGACCAGCATGCGCGACCCGCGCTTTCTGATTGAACACGCCGGCCACCCGGAATACTCCCTGGTCACGCGCTCAAGCGACGGCCAGATGCTGTTCTTGGCCAACAAACTCGCCAAGATGAAACAAGAATCCAAGCTCGGCAGCCGCATTGCCGAAGTTCACAATGGGAGTTCGCTGTTCACCGGCGACGCCGGTCAGGGCGAGAGCAACATCCGTCGCTGGATCATCGAGAACGACTGGCTCGAAGCCATTGTCGCCCTGCCGCTCAACCTGTTCTACAACACCGGCATCGCAACTTACGTCTGGGTGTTGACCAACAAGAAACCCGCGCATCGCCGCGGCATGGTTCAGTTGATCGACGCGACCGGCTGGCATCGTCCATTGCGCAAGAACCTCGGCAAGAAAAACTGCGAACTAGGCGACGATGACATCGATCGCATCTGCGAGACATTTCTCGCATTCGAAGAGACTGAGCAAAGCAAGATTTTCGACAACGAAGATTTCGGCTACTGGAAGGTAACCGTCGAGCGACCGCTGCGAATCGAAGGCGCCGATCCGAATCGCGCATACAAAGCCGCCGAGATCAAAAAACTCAAGGAGAGCGGCAAACGTAGCGAAGACGCGCCCCGGATCATCCGCAAGATCCACAAGCGCGGCACCGAGCCCGATCTGTTGCGCGGCATTTCCGTCGCCATGATCGACGGCAATCCTGCCGTAGTGGAGTACGAGCCGGATTCGGACCTGCGCGACACCGAACAGATCCCGCTCACCGAAGAAGGCGGCATTGAAGCCTTCCTGCGTCGCGAAGTGCTGCCCTACGCCAAGGACGCCTGGTACAAGCCCGACAGCGTGAAGATCGGATACGAAATCAGTTTCAACCGCTATTTCTACAAACCCCTGCCGCTACGCTCGCTTGAGGAAATACGCAACGATATCCTGGCGCTCCAGACAGAAGCCGACAGCCTTCTCCCGGACTTCATTCTGCGCGAACCCGGAGCGGAATATGTTACGAAACCGCGGATCTATTTGGATACCTCGGTGGTTGGTGGCTGCGAAGATGACAAGTTCCGCAAATACTCACTTCGCCTGTTCGACGCATTCCGACGAGAGGAAGCAATTATGGTGATTTCCGACGTGACGCGTGAAGAATTGCTTGGGGCGCCCGATAATGTGGCTGATATTCCCGATCAGATCCCCGAATCGCAGTCGGAGCTGCTCGCAGAAACTGAAGAGGCCCGCATACTCGCGAATGCCTACATCACTTCCGGGGCTGTAGGTCCCGCCCATTACAACGACGCGCTACATGTCGCTATCGCCAGCATAGGTAGAGTCGATGTGATTGTAAGCTGGAATTTAAAGCACATTGTTAACTGGGGACGCATACAGGCGTACAATAGTATCAATCGAAGATTCGGTTATCCGGAAATCGACATCCGGACCCCGGAGAACTTGTATTATGAAGAGTAAATCGTCCAGGAATTTCGACTGCGTCAAGTTCATGCGTGAAGCTCGCAGAAAGAACTACGAAGCGACCAGGCATCTGAGTGGCAAGGAATTTGACGAATTCTGGCGAAAGTTTCGGGAAAGTGATCCAGTCTGGCAGCGCTGGGTTGCCAAACAGGCGGCAATTGGGCGGAAGACCCCACCGTGAGCGAAACTGCCCCGCAAATTTTCGACTGTGTAAAATTCATGCGCGAGGCCCGTGAAGTGCTTTTCAGGTAAGTAGATGGATTCAGGATTGAAGCCCTATGAACGGATGAAGGACTCTGGCCTTGAGTGGCTGGGTGAAGTGCCGGAGCATTGGGAAGTCCTCAATCTGGGTCAGATTGGAACATTCTCCAAAGGGAGAGGCGGTAGCAAGGAAGACGAACGGCAGTCCGGAATTCCTTGCATCAGATATGGGGACTTGTATACCACTCACCAGCACTTCATTCATGCATCGCGCTCATATATTGCACGGAAGCGATCTTCGCATTACACCTCAATCAAGTATGGTGACGTTCTCTTCGCTGCGTCAGGTGAGACATCCGAAGAAATCGGCAAGTCAGCGGTAAACCTGATTCGATCCGAGGTCCGCTGCGGTGGAGACATCATCCTGTTTCGGCCGAATCGAGAATTCAGCCCAAAATTTCTAGGATACGCGACCGACTGCAGGTCAGCCATAATCCAGAAGGCCTTGATGGGCCGAGGCTTTACGGTAGTTCACATCTACACAAGCCAGCTAAAGCGATTGTGCTTGGCCTTACCACCTCTCTCTGAACAAATCGCTATAGCATCATTCCTTGACTATGCCATCAGCCAAACCGAACGCTACATTCGCGCCAAGGAGAAGCTGATTGCACTGCTGGAGGAGCAGAAGCAGGTCATCATTCACGATGCCGTCACGGGCCGGATCGATGTTCGCACCGGCAAGCCATATCCGGCCTACAAGCCCTCCGGTGTCGATTGGTTGCGCGAAGTACCAGTGCATTGGAACTTGGTCAGAAATGGGCGACTGTTTATTCAACGCAATGAAGCCGGGTTTTCTGAATTACCGATCTTGGAAGTATCGTTGAGATCGGGGGTTCGAGTACGCAATTTTGAAAACTCAAGCCGAAAACAGGTCATGTCTGATCGCGACAAGTATAAGCGAGCGGTGAAAGGCGATATCGCCTACAACATGATGAGGATGTGGCAAGGCGCAGTTGGGGTAGCGCCAGTCGACGGCCTAGTCAGTCCGGCATATGTAGTGGCCAGACCGCTGGCGGGAACTGAATCACGATACTTTGACCATCTTTTCCATACCAACGAATACATGATTGAAGTGGATCAGTATTCCCGCGGAATCGTGAAAGATCGTAACCGACTGTATTGGGAAGACTTTAAGCAGATGCCATCTCCCTACCCACCTCCCAACGAACAGGTTGTCATTGCCAATACCATCGATCATATTGGACAGTCCGCGAACGCTAAAATACGAAATTTGCAGCAGCAGATCGCTCTGGCAAACGAATACCGTACCCGCTTGATCGCCGATGTCGTCACCGGCAAACTCGATGCTGGCGAGGCGGCCAAGGCATTGCCGGATGTGGACTCAACTATGACTACAGCCGATGCAATGCGAACTGAGTCGAATACCTCAAGTGCCAAATTCGACAGTGCGGAGAGTACAAATCCACGACAAGCTGGGACTTGACGAAGGTGCGCCGACACCTTCGCAGAACAAATTTCCAACGTACTTCAAGAATACGCTGTCGGGCCAAATAGCCCGTTTACCACTGGCGGTGTAAACTGCGCCACTCAACAGCCATGTGAGTTAGCGGAAAACCACACCCACACCGCCATGAGCACCGACACCTCTGAACTTGGCCTCGAACGGCTGATCTGCACTACGCTGGCAGGGCACCTCTGCGAACCGCCCACGACAGCCACTGTTGGCCAACCCAAGGCCGGCTATGGCGGCGTAGGCTGGAGCGGCGGCAACCATCACGATTACAACCGCGAATACTGCGTTGATCTGGTACAACTCGCCGCCTTCCTGCGCGAGACTCAGCCGGATGCAGCCGATGCTCTTGCGCTTGACGAAGACGGCCCGGCCCAGCGCAAATTTCTCGCGCGGCTGCAAGGCGAAATCTCCAAACGGGGTACGGTAGATGTTTTGCGCACTGGCATCCGCCACGGCGCTCATGAATTTGCCCTCTTCCACGGCACACCCTCGACAGAAAACGAGCAAGCCAAACAACGTTTCGCGCAAAACCGCTTCACCGTCACCCGCCAATTGCGCTACAGCCGCGACGAAACCCAGCGCTCCCTGGACATCGCGCTCTTCATCAACGGCCTGCCGGTCATCACATTCGAACTGAAAAACAACCTGACCAAACAGACCGTTGACGACGCAATCGCTCAATATCGAAGAGACCGCAATCCACGCGAAAAACTGTTCGAACTCGGCCGCTGCATCGCCCATTTCGCCGTCGATGAAGCCGAAGCGCGCTTCTGCACACACCTGAAAGGCAAGGCATCGTGGTTCCTGCCTTTTAACCGAGGCTGGAACGATGGCGCCGGCAATCCGCCCAATCCGAATGGGATCAAGGCTGACTATCTGTGGCGCGAAGTGCTGACCCGCGAAAGCCTGACCAGCATCCTTGAAAACTACGCTCAAATACTTGAGATCCGTGACGAGAAAACAAATCGGAAGAATCGCAGTCAGATCTGGCCACGCTATCACCAACTTGACGTCGTGCGCAGCTTGCTTGCCGATACCGCAGAGAACGGCGCGGGCAAAAGATACCTGATCCAGCACTCGGCCGGCAGCGGTAAAAGCAATTCCATCGCTTGGCTGGCGCACCAGTTGATCGCGCTCGACCGCAGTGGTGCAATGGTTTTCGACTCGATCATCGTCGTTACCGATAGGCTGATCCTGGATAAGCAGATTACCGAAACCATCAAGCAATACGCCCACATCGGCGCCACTGTCGGCCACGCCGACCATTCGGGCGACCTGCGCCGATTTATCGAATCGGGCAAAAAGATCATCATCTCCACGGTGCAAAAGTTCCCCTTCATTCTCGACGAAATCGGCAACGAGCAACGCGGCCGGAACTTTGCCATCATCATCGACGAGGCCCATTCCAGTCAGGGCGGAAAAACCAGTGGGGCAATGGCTCAGGCGCTTTCCGAAGCAGGCGCCGAGGACGAAGACGAGACCTATGAGGACAAGATCAATCGAGTGATGGAATCGCACAAACTGCTTCCCAACGCCAGCTACTTCGCTTTCACAGCCACACCCAAGAACAAGACTCTCGAAATTTTCGGCGCGGCCAACCCGCAGCCCGACGGCGCGGTCAAACATCTCGCGTTCCATAGTTACACCATGAAGCAGGCGATCCAGGAAGGCTTCATTCTCGATGTGCTGGCCCAATACACGCCGGTATCGAGCTACTACAAACTCGCCAAGACTATTGAGGACGACCCGGAATTCGACGCAAACAAGGCCCGAAAGAAACTCAGACGCTACGTCGAGGGCCACGATCACGCCATTCTCCTCAAGACCGAAATCATGGTCGATCATTTCCACGAGAAAGTGGTCGCGCAACGCAAGATCGGCGGCGAAGCGCGGGCCATGGTCGTCACCAATGGCATTGAGCGGGCCATGCAGTACTTCCACGCCTTCAGGGATTATTTGCAAGAGCGCAAGAGTCAGTATCAGGCCATTGTTGCGTTCTCCGGCGAACATCAATTCGGTGGCGTAAAAGTAAACGAGGCTGCTCTGAACGGGTTCCCTTCCCGCCTGATCCCCGAGAAGATTCAGGAGGATCCCTACCGCTTCCTGATCTGCGCGGACAAGTTCCAGACAGGCTACGACGAGCCGTTGCTGCACACCATGTACGTCGACAAGACATTGTCCGGCATCAAGGCGGTGCAGACTCTTTCCCGTCTCAATCGGGCGCATCCAGGCAAGCACGATGTATTCGTGCTCGATTTCCTGAACGATGCGGACACCATTCGCGAGGCCTTCGCGCCCTTCTATCGCACGACCATACTTGCCGACGAGACTGACCCCAACAAGTTGCACGACTTGCAGGCCGCTCTTGATAGCGCACAGGTGTACGCACCCAGCCAGGTCGAGGACTTTGCACGGCTCTACCTGGACGGAGCGCCCCGCGATCAGCTTGACCCGATTCTCGAAACCTGCGTTGAAGTTTACAAGCACGAATTGGACGAGGATGCGCAGGTCGACTTCAAAGGCAAGGCGAAAGGCTTCGTGCGCACCTACAACTTTCTGTCAGCAGTTCTGCTTTGGAACAATAGGGACTGGGAGACACGCTCGATCTTCCTCAATTTCCTGATTCCCAAGCTGCCTGCACCGCAGGAGGAAGATTTGTCCAAGGGCATTCTCGATTCAATCGATATGGAAAGCTATCGAGTCGAGAAACAGGCAATGCAAAAAATCATTTTGTCCGATGATGAGACTGAAATCGATCCGGTGCCGACTGGCGTTGGAGGTTATCTTCCTGAACCAGAACTTGACCGCCTTTCCAACATCATCAACCAGTTCAACGATCTCTTCGGCGGCATCGAGTGGGACGATTCCGACCGTGTAGCCGAGTTGATCACCAAAACAATCCCCGAGCGCGTGGCCGCGGACGAGGCCTACAAAAACGCTAAACAGCATTCAGACAGGGAAAATGCCCGCATAGAACACGACAAGGCCCTATTGCGCGTCGTGACTTCGATCATGAAAGACGACAACCAGCTATTTAAAGAGTTCATGGACAACGACAGCTTCAAGCACTGGATGACAGCCAAGGTTTTTGAGTTGACCGACAAAACGTACGGAGGAGCGTGAACTGACTAGCCTCCCGAACCTCAATTGTGCAAGCAGTCAAGCAATGACCGTTGGCAGTTCTGGGACACCCACCGAACTACATTATCATGAACCCAGTCAACTTGGGGGCCAATTGAAAAAATATTGGGGCAGATTCAGAATCGTTGGGCAGCGAAACCAATTCGCAGGCACGGGCAATGCTGCCCATTCAGACATGTAATTGAGGCCGCCCCGGATTATGCGGCTTTTTTGGTCCGGCTCCTTTCCCTGGCCGCCAGTTTGTCCAGGCCGTTGAACATCGTGATCGATTCCTTTTGAATCTCCAGCGCCAGCGCGCGCCATTGCGCCTGGTTCAGATTCAGATCAGACAAGGCGGACGGAACCTCTTTCGGAATCAATCCCTTCTTGTCCGCTCGGGCAATCCGCCCCGTCCAATCCACCAGTGCAATGTAGTTGCGCAGATCGATCGGCAAGAAGGCCGACTCCCCATCGCGCTCGGGTCCGGCCTGGAAAGGCATTAGCCCGGGAAACGGGCATTCCGTCGAATCGTTGTTTTCCGGCGCCGCTCCGCGAATGCGCGCCTGGATGGAAGTAAATTCGGATTCGCCAAGCGTTTCGCTGATCCCGGCCCGCACTGGATTCAAATCGACATAAGCCATGCATGACAGCAACGCCGCCTCATCCAGCAGCGCCTGGGACTTGAAGCGCCCTTCCCAGAACCTTCCCGTACAGTCGTCTTCCTTGTTGGCCCTCCGAGCCATGTACTCATTCAGACAGCGCATGAACCAACTGATGCTGGTCAGCCGTTCGCGCCAGGTCTCAACAATACGGTCCAGTTGCCGGTATTTCGCCTCGGACCGCAACTCCCCGCGCAGATAGCAATGCACCAGCGGGTCGCCCTTGTACAGACGCAACCAGCGGCGGATGACGTCATCGCGGCTCCAATGGCGGCTGCGAGCGGCATCCACGTGCAGGACCACGTGGTAGTGATTGCTCATGATCGCGTAAGCGGCTAAATCAATGGCAAAGACCTCGCCGAGCAATGCCAGACGGTCCACCAGCCAGGGCTTGCGGTGGTCGAAATTCTGGCCGGAATACCGGTCTTCGCCACAAAGGAAGGCCCGCCGCACGCAGCGGGAAACGCAATGGTAGAACGATGTGTCCGCCAGCGAAATGATCTGTGAGCGGGGTCGGGTCATCCTCTGCCTGCGAGTCAATGGATTTCTTGCAGGTAGGTATAGTCAGGATTCGAAAAAATGCCAGATTGGGGGAATATTTAGGTGCGTGTCCCTTGGAAACCCGCCTTGGAAACCCGGCACCCTGGCCGAACAGGAAATCGCCGACCGGGCTCGACGGCGCTTCGAACGCCATCTCTCCGAAGCCAAACTGCCGCCCGGCAAGACGCTCGCCAACTTTGACTTCAACGTCGTGCCCATGGTCTCCAAGGCCCACGTCAACGCCCTGGTCGCGGGCGACGGCTGGTTGGATCAGGGCGCCAACTTGATCCTGGTCGGCCCGCCCGGAGTCGGGAAGAGTCACTTGGGGGCGGCGATCGGCCTGGCGCTCATCGAAAATGGCTTCCGGGTCCTGTACGCGCACACTACCGATCTGATGCAGAAACTCCAGATCGCGCGGCGCGAACTGATGCTGGAGGCCATCGACCGGCTCGTGCACCGGGCAACCATCTTCGAACTGAACGTGGAAAGTTATCGACGCCGCACCGCGGTGGAAACCAAGCGCGGCCGCGGACGTGCCGCGGCCCGGGCCACACCAACCAACACCAAGGTAAAACTCCCGGGCGGCGCCTCATCGAAAAAAGAACAGGAACCGGAGAACAACCCGTGACACCACGCCCTGTCGCAATCGTTCAGCGGCGCTACGAACTCCCCTTGCTTCGCCCACCGCCAACAGGGCATCATCAACCGTCGCGACACTTATCATCCTGATTGTCGCGCTCTTCTCATCCTGATTGACGCGCTACAGCCTTTGTGACTGGGAAACGCCACACGTTGGGCCAACCATGCCGCAGAGGCTCCCTCCGGCGCGTTCGAGAGTCCTGCAAAACACCGAAAATACTCTTGCGTATGTCGTCGTTTACGTCGCCGCAAAGATAGTAACTGTGTTCAATCAAACCTGTAACAATTGAACTACAGTCGACTTGATGAACGCGCCCGTCGAGGTCCGCCGGCCTATTGGCGCCACGCCAGCCCAATCGATCAGTATTCCCTTTAGTGAAGTCTGAAAACGGCATCGCCAGATCGCCTCGATTGTGATATATGGTCGCGTTTTGGCACATCTCAGGAAGACGCCGCATTGGCTCGCCCGACTCGAACACATCGTCAGCGACATCTGGCGCACAAAGAAAAATTTGATCAAAAATACGGGGCGGCTTTCCTCCGGTAGAAAATTTCTCTGTCCTATGGAGAGCATTCTGCAAAACATAGTTTCCCATTGAATGGCATAACAGGTGTATGGACCTGCTGCAAAGGTTTTCGCCTTTCTGCAACGAATCACGCTGCACCTCGACTAGATAGTCTCGCAGCTTTAGGAACCCTCTACCAACGGCTGCACCAGAACCCCTGGCGTCACTTCGATCGGAGAAGTAGGAATACCAGGGGATGGTCTTTCCGTCCGAAGGCCAACTGAACAGCACGACCTTTACGGGCCTTCCGGTATGTTGAGCGTCACTGTTGTGATTCAGCATTAGCTCCAGGCTCAACGCACTTGCGACCGCTACCCACCAACTCACATTGAATCCATGGATGAAAATCAGGATATCGGTTTCATTCTCCATTGCCTTCCTAAGCTCGCGGTACATCCGTGTTGAACCGAATTTGCTCTTGGCCTGCCTGATATCGGCCTTCTTATTGTCTAGTTTTTCCTCAAACGCCTTGATAACACCTGAACTGGACTGACTGTGCAGGTAATCCGCTAGCCTCTGTCCGTCGCCTTTGCCAAAGCCGCAGTTTTTCTGCAAGTGCTTTAATGCCTCACGCTTGTCGTAGTTCAGCGTGACCCGTCCGAAGCGGAGGTTCTCAGTTCCGTCTTCACTTGGTTCGATTCCGTAGCCCGAAGGATTCCAACGATCATCGCCTTCGTGGCGGCGGTTCGTAGCGAAATAGAGTATTGCCTTGGCCATTCTTTACCTCCCTTTTGTTTGACGGAGTATCCCGAGTATGGCAGCACAACCACGGGTATCGTACGCTCTCTGCCTGTTTACATTACAGTCTATTTCAGCCAAAGTTACCAGTTGGCTACATGGCCTATTATGTTGAGCGGGATTTTTATCCAGGACCTTCGATCAATGAGTCTCGGTCGAAGGCGAGAGAGGGTGGAGCGAGCCTCCTCGCAGCTGAGCGTGTCTCGCCAGAGCGTTCTGTTGTCACTGCTAAAGTAATACTCCAATTGACATAACGTGTGGCTCGGGAGATTTGGAGGTTATTTTGGCGTGGCTCAGAATGACCCACTACCTCGCTGTTTGACAGTGCGAAGCACATACCGGCGCTCTGGTTGTGGGCATGTCAAGTAGGAAATTGTGCGTACTCGACCACATTTGGGTACTCATCGGGCCACCCCCGCTGCAGATGTCACTTTTCTTCCCGACTCTGAGTTTGCCTATGCCCCAGGATTAGGCGTAAGGGGAAAGTCTTGCTCAATTCCTGCAATAGTTCCGTCAAAGAAAAACTCTACCGGAACAATCGAACTGTATACGTCCCGTTGCACATCAATCTCAATAAACGCACCAACCCTATTGAGAGAATCCCACATCCGAAATGACTCCGATTACGGAAGAATGGTCACGGCGACCAAGACTCCAGCCAGAGCCATTGCGCGGTACTAGCAAACGAAGAAGACAATTCAGCATTCCGCAATTGCCGGCGAAGCAAGCGCTAGACACTTATCTCTTTGGCTTTTTTGAGCGCACTCTCCAACTCAGTCAGCACGTTGGTGAGCACGCCGGGCAGCTCGGACAAATTGTTGATATCGTCGCTCTCCGATATCAGGTCTTGGACACCTGCTTTCAGGATCTTGATCTCATCCAGCATGCGCTGGCTGACAGCTGCGATGCGGGGAATGAGCAATTCCTGTTGACCTGATTCGGCGGCAGCCAAAGAGCGCTTCAGCGCTTTCCTAGCACCGCTGAGTCCGTTCGCGACTTTCCTCAACTTGCCGACCGCCGAGGCAATATTGTTGATTGCGGCGTCATATACTGCTTGACTGGCTGCGGCGTTCAGGTCCTGCTGGTACGAGTTGAAGCTAATAAGTCTATCGATCAGGTCTTTCTTGCGCGCATGATCACCATCCTCCACGGCTGCGGCAAGTTCGCGAATCCAGCTCTCCAACTTGTCCCTTTCGAAATTAGCCTTGAGCATTGGCATCTCTTGCTCCCTCCAAAATTATTTGAATCCGTTTCAATTGAGCCTGAAGATTCTGCACCGAGAAATCATTGCACCGTCCCCGGAAGATACGGGTCCCGGCACATTTCCTGAACCAGCTAAGCAAGTGCTGGTTTTCGAGGCCCCAGGCCGCCGCTGCATCGGCAATGGCGAAGCCTACCTCAATGCGTCGATCACGCCAGTCGCCAATCGCTGCGATATTCTCCTGTAGTTGTTCGTAGTCCTTACGGAGGTTAGCAAGTTGGGCCCTGAGCTTGCCGATGACCTCCAATTCGCCCTTGGCATTGGTTAGCCTCTTAGAAAATTCTGGTTCACTTTGGTCGTTGTACAGGTTTTCTCCAGTAGATCCGTACAAAACTTCCAGTTCTTTGAGCCCATCCTCGTAGAATTTAATTCGTGTCCTTCCAAACGCATCCCGTTGAGAGTTGATCTGCAGGACGGCTAATTCGGTGACAATCTCGTGCATAGGTCGCCGTGAGCCGTTTCTCTGAGGTCGACCATAAATCTCAATTAGACCATCGGCCAGTTTCTGAATGGCGTTATCGGCACCTTCCATCGTCTTCAGTAGTGAATCCTGCGCCTGCACGCGAGTAAACGCCGAGGCCGCTTCACGGATCACCCGGCCTGCTACCGATCCAGCAAGCCCGGCAGGTAGTTCCGCTAATGGATTGGCGTATCCCAGCACGCCAGGGAACTTCTGCAACGTGTCAACCAGTTGGTCGGCGGCTTCGCCGCCCTTCTCTCCAGCCGCACCGAGGACTGCTATCTCCGCCGTATAGGCAGCTGCTAAATCAACCAAGCTGTCAACAATTTGTACCGTCTTAGTGTAGTTTGTCTTGCTTTTGTCCAACTGTGACTTCATCTTGAGATCGGCGAACGGGCTAGCACTCACCAAATCGGTGACTTTGGCGAAGCGGGATCCGACCGCCGCATTCTGCTGTTTCACACTGGCTGCAAGCGCTGCAGACTGCTCGGCCATCGGCTGGATGTTTGGCGTCGCACAGCCAGTAACCGCAATGAGGCAGACTAGAGCTATATAGCGATTCAGAATCACTTTCGAACCCCATTGCGAAATGCCGGACCAAAGAGTAGCGCCGAATGGCCAATAATCAACATCAACTGCACGACAGCAAACGCTATATGTGGGGAAATGAGCCATCCTTGCTTCCCTAGTCATGTCCGTGTTGGTGTAATGTCGGCGTATTCTCATCCCCTTTTCCTTTGTCCGAGGGCAACACGTGATCTTCCCAGGCTTGATCTTCCCCCCAGAATCGGTCCACCTGAGCTGAGGGAAAAAGCAGTAACTATGCAAATCCTATTAACGGTCATAGTCTCCTCCATCTTTTGGCTTTATCTCGCATTGGGGGCTGGGTCTCGGCGGCGAGAGCCGGCGAGAGCCGGCGAGAGAAATTCGCTAGAGATTACAGTCGCCGACATCTCTGCAAACTTCAACAACGTGTTCGGCGTCAACACTACTTGGAATACTGGGCAGATCGCAGCAACTTCACCAGCTACACTCCGTCGGCGTGGTTCCTGCCTGCCGGCACGTTCTCCCATTCTTCCAGCCTCCGCATACGAGCCCTAAAAATACACAATTGGACGGGCGATCATCACGAAAACGTAGGTAAACAAGTCCAATGAGTTTCTTACTAGGCCTTTTGTGCGGGAATTCCCGCCACGGCCTCGCTGGCGGCCCGAAGCTTTATCAAAATCGGTTCGGACGAGAATCCGGAAGCGAATCCGATCAACACAGCCGCAGTGACGGTGTCAGGCTCCAATGCGGAGAACGCCACGATCGCGATAAGCGGTGCCGCCAGAACCTGCATAATCTGGAACACAATCTGCTCGCGCGCTTCTATCGACGAGATCGGACAGGGGTCTTTCGCCCGGCGCTTTTCATAACTATGCGCAGCCCGTCGCTGGAGTTCGGGTAGCCGCCGGTTCATCCCCACGGCACCCCCGATGATTGCCAGCACAACCACATAAAGCGGCACGACCAATCCCCGGCTCAATTCTGCAGTGCCTCCAACCTCGCCAACGTTACTATCCTCAGTTTTCGGCTGACTGCCGATATGCAGCAACCATTGCCCGTCTGCTGCACCATTCGTACAACGAGTCAATTTGCTCCCGTCTTGTTCTTGGTCGAGCACGCAACCGTAGACAAAACCGGCCAAAAACTTACCATTCGACGAGGGCTCGCTTGACACTACGAACAGCAGAAGCGGCACCACGATCATGAGTCCCTGAAATATGTAAGCGTAGACGAATATCGATCGTAACTCGCGCGACAACTTGTCCTGCAAGTGCTGGCCCGGCATATTCCGCGTGAAACAGTGGACGATATGACCAATTAAGCCAAGGGCAATAATCGCCAACGCTCCGCGCATGGGCGCTGGCAAGCTCGACCATGGGAACTGCGCTCCCGATAATCGTTGCGACAAGTACACCACGACGGTACCCGTCACTACCAACATGATGAACCACAGGACTCCCGCGCGGCGTTCCGAAATCCACGCCCCTGCTCTTGCGATGAGGTCCTTCAGTGCTTACTCCTCTTAACCACAGTCTTGGTTATCTTCATCTAGGCAATCCCGATTCCTATCCAAGCCGCCTCTTCCATGGCCTCTGCCATCAATTGATACCAGGTAGTCTGCGTGTTGTAAACAAATAGATGTGTCCGCTTCAAGAACAGATGAAGAGAAGTGTCCGGTTACTGTGGTTCTGGTTCTGGTTCTGGTTCTGGTTCTGGTTCTGGTTCTGGTTTTGGTGCTGGAGCGGGAGTGAGTGGGCAGGGCGATTTAGCTGGAGAGAAGCTAAAGATGTTGTTCGAGGAGGCGCATTCGGCGTGGACGGAGCGTCGGCTGACGCAGGAGGGGGCGACGCAGTTGTTGGGCGTGAGCGCGCGGACGTTCCGGCGCAGGTCGGCGCGCTCTGGGGCAGTTCTGGGACACCCACCGGCCAACATTATCATGAACCCAGTCAACTTGGGGGCCAATTGAAAAAATATTGGGGCAGATTCAGAATCGTTGGGCAGCGAAACCAATTCGCAGGCACGGGCAATGCTGCCCATTCAGACATGTAATTGAGGCCGCCCCGGATTATGCGGCTTTTTTGGTCCGGCTCCTTTCTCTGGCCGCCAGTTTGTCCAGGCCGTTGAACATCGTGATCGATTCCTTTTGAATCTCCAGCGCCAGCGCGCGCCATTGCGCCTGGTTCAGATTCAGATCAGACAAGGCGGACGGAACCTCTTTCGGAATCAATCCCTTCTTGTCCGCTCGGGCAATCCGCCCCGTCCAATCCACCAGTGCAATGTAGTTGCGCAGATCGATCGGCAAGAAGGCCGACTCCCCATCGCGCTCGGGTCCGGCCTGGAAAGGCATTAGTCCGGGAAACGGGCATTCCGTCGAATCGTTGTTTTCCGGCGCCGCTCCGCGAATGCGCGCCTGGATGGAAGTAAATTCGGATTCGCCAAGCGTTTCGCTGATCCCGGCCCGCACCGGATTCAAATCAACATAAGCCATGCATGACAGCAACGCCGCCTCATCCAGCAGCGCCTGGGACTTGAAGCGCCCTTCCCAGAACCTTCCCGTACAGTCGTCTTCCTTGTTGGCCCTCCGAGCCATGTACTCATTCAGACAGCGCATGAACCAACTGATGCTGGTCAGCCGTTCGCGCCAGGTCTCGACAATACGGTCCAGTTGCCGGTATTTCGCCTCGGACCGCAACTCCCCGCGCAGATAGCAATGCACCAGCGGGTCGCCCTTGTACAGACGCAGCCAGCGGCGGATGACGTCATCGCGGCTCCAATGGCGGCTGCGAGCGGCATCCACGTGCAGGACCACGTGGTAGTGATTGCTCATGATCGCGTAAGCGGCTAAATCAATGGCAAAGACCTCGCCGAGCAATGCCAGACGGTCCACCAGCCAGGGCTTGCGGTGGTCGAAATTCTGGCCGGAATACCGGTCTTCGCCACAAAGGAAGGCCCGCCGCACGCAGCGGGAAACGCAATGGTAGAACGATGTGTCCGCCAGTGAAATGATCTGTGAGCGGGGCCGGGTCATCCTCTGCCTGCGAGTCAATGGATTTCTTGCAGATAGGTATAGTCAGGATTCTTCGGGAAGCCAGATTTTGGGAGGATTTAGGGTGGGTGTCCCATGTATTGTCCCATGTATTGTCCCATCGCGCTCGGTTCCAGACTGGAACGCCATCAGTCAGGGAAACGGGCATTCCGTCGAATCATTGCTTTCCGACACCGCTCCGCCAATCGGCGCCTGGATGGCGGATGACGTCATCGTGGCTCCAGAGTTAACAACGCGCGGGATCCACATGCAGGACCACGTGGAAGTGATTGCTCATGATCGCGTGTGCGGCAAAATTAGTGGCAAAGATTTCACCGAGCAATGCCAGACGGTCCACCAGCCAAGGCTTGCGGTGATCGAAATTCTGGCCGGAATACCGGTCTTCGCTACAAAGGAAGGCCCGCCGCACGCAGTGGGAAACACAATGGTAGAACGGTGTGTCCGCCAGCGAAATGATTTGTGAGCGGGGCCGGGTCATACTCTGCCTGCGAGTCAATGGGTTTCTTGCAGGTAGGTATTGTCATGATTCGAAAAAATGCCAGATTGGGGAGATTATTAGGCGGGTATCCCTTGAAAACCACAATATCCGAAAAGTATTCTCAACCATTTTTTTAGGCTTTTACAATTGCATTTCTAAATCCGCCTAAATCTGAATCATCGTCATAGTCCTTTAGAAAACCCATAATATGCTCCACAAAATCACCTGCATCATCCCCTGCCTCTTTAACTAAGGCAACAATTTTAGAAGAATGTTCCAAAAATACTTCTATGCATCCGTTGCTCTCTAAAACTGGAGTTAGAATTCCCCTAATAGAACCAGAACACTCTTCATCTAGCGCCGCACAATTAAAGAGTAACCTTGACAAAAGTAGAAATTTTTTCGGAGTGATGTTTCTCTCCCTAATGAACATATCCCTAATTTCTTTGGCCATCGCCTTTAACTTACCTTTGTGCGTACGCTGATAGAATAAATCAAGCCCTTCCTCCAACTCCCATACATATTCTCCTTTCGCTATCTCATATAGCACAAGTTTAAACTCCGAAATAGCGTTTTCTGGCACACTTTTTAAATGTTTGCTTTCTAACAAGGAGACGCTCGCAGATAGCGCGTATGATTTAACATCTCTAAACGCAATACTCCAATCTTCTCTATCTAATACTTCCAAATGTTTGACTATCATACTAACAACGTGTGTTGCTAATTCACTCTTAGATTGCACTGCAATGTCTATAAATTCCTGATCTGCAACTATGTTTGTTACATTCTGTGGCGTAATTTCCCTAATCGCATATGAACTCCAATCATCTAATCGATCAAACACTTTATTTGAATCTATTTCCAATACAGAGACGATTTGAGTGAAATATGGTAATACATCTGTAATGGACAGCATAGAAGATTCAGAGTCTTGCAATATCAAATTTGCCATCAATTTCTTGAATCCATCCGGATGCCAATTTACGCAGCTAATCAGCAAGTTACCAAAATCAGTATAGTGTTCTATGATTTCCGCTATTTGAGAAATGCCCCCCTCGTCTACTTCCTTAACAGCATCGTCTATTCTTCCTCCTTGGGGCGGTATGGCCGCACCTCGCGCAAATCTCATTGCCAACAATTCAAGCTCAGCGTTAGATCCCTCTTTAACAGAATGAAAAAATTCGATGATTTTTTCTGCCTCAAGGTAACGTATTGGTATTTCTGTTGCTATCACACGATACAGCTTGAAAATTGATGCATAATTTTCCGCAGTAATTAAGTTATTATCAATACATCCAACCAACTTTTCTTCTAACATTTGGTTCAATTTATTGTTCTTCAATACTGCTAATACGTCAAAACCACCCAGCTTATCTGGGAACCTATTTTGGATGTATTCGAAAAGCTCCTCTTCGTTGCAAGTTAACTCATAATCTAAATATGAATCCTTAGCTACAAATAGATAATCCATGAATATCTCAGGAGAAACATGTTTTCTTTGAACTAGTGATTTGAACTCAAAATTTTCTAAAACCCCCTTCACATGACTCTCGATAGATTTCATCGTGTGGAAATATTTCATTCCATCAAAATTTTGCGCTTCTCTGAAGTTTTCCAAAATATATTTCAAAAGAATCTTCACGCGACTTTCAGAAACATTGCTCAATAATATCTTATGAGTCTCTGTAAATTCTAGTTTGTTCAATTTTTCTTGTAGCTTAAGACTACATAGTCCGTCCCATACTCTCTTTTCTTGTTTCTCGCTGAAACTATCGTTCCCTGTTTTACCTAATAAGGTGGATAGCGCATTACAGGCGTTGGAAACATCAAAATATGACTCGGCCACTACTTGCTCAAGAATATCAGCGAAATGGACATGATTTGCCAGAACTTCTAAACGAATGAGGTTGCCATCATTTAGAGACGTTTTGATCTCCCTAGTTAGTGTCACTTGGCTTGCCAATGACACTGGAACATTGTATACAAGCGCCGCAATGTTATCTTGTAGATTCTGGTCATCATTGAAAAGTCGGCTAGAGTTCGCCAAGAAATTTCTCCCCAATATTTGATTAACTGGGTCTTTCAAAATCTCTCCTTTAGCTAAAACAAATAGAGCAATGTATCTTAGCGGAATCCTCTCGCCCATTGTAAGTCGTAGTGCCACCAACTCATTAATAAAAGTTATGATTTTTCTCGGAGTTATTTCAACCTGAAAAGAATCAAATACTTTTCGCACAAAATCAAATTCCTCATCTTCACTTGCGTCAAATGCTTCTCTAAAACGCACGTCAAAGTAACCTTGCCAGTCTGTAAGAACAGGCAATGCCACTCGATATATTACAGAAAATGTTTTAGCAAAAAATTGATCCAATGTGAGGTTGTTATTATGATTATGGAATGTGTTTTCTAAATGCGCTCTATCAAAAGGAACAATTACCCATATACTTTCATATGTCTCTTCGGAAAAAAATGTATGTATAGAAGACCATACTTCCCTAACTTTTTCTGGTGGCAGACGATCCATATTATCGAATACAATAATTAGTTTCTTCTCATTAAGTGCCGTAGATAGCTTTTTCATCCACCCCTGAAACTCTCTAACTGTGGGTTCCTTTTCAGATATGGTTGTATATGTTTCGTTAGAAACCTGCTGATCACTATATAACGAATACAATTCATGCAATGAATAAAATCTTTTTCCTTTACACGAAGCAATCATATATGCAAGGATTCCCAAAATAATTGGAGAAAGAGAAATAGAAAGCGCCCATAGAAAATTTTCCACTAACTGTGCTATCTCCACAGTAATGGGTGTTAACAAGAATATTAGTAAAGTTACAATTACCCCATTACTTATTTTCGGAACAGTTTTAGTTGTAGTTTCCCTTTGCCTCGCAAGCAAAGACTTAATGCGATCTTGCCACACTTCTTTCTCAACTAAATTGTGATTGCTTAGATCAATCATTAGCTCTTCAAGGAAAGCGCGCCTCTGCAAATCTTCTTGATGCCCCCATGCGTCGAAATAGAAAGCATGATGTGAGTCCTTTAGATTTTCTGCTACCATCTTGACAAGATTTGATTTGCCTGCTCCCCAAGGGCCGTCAAGCCCAATCAATTTTACCCCCAACTGATTTGTCTTAATTAGTTTCGATATGCTGTAGGAAATCCGTTTTTGTGGCTGACCTTCAAACAAATCATCGCCAATTGGCTTATGATCAATAAATGTAGGAATGGTGCTTATTGTATACTCACTATTCATAGCTTTTCACTTTCCCATAAACTATTACTGGCTACAGAGTTTGCAACTTGTAGTTTGAGTGACTGCTTGCAATGCACTTAGCTGAACTAAATTCAATAAATTTTGGTTTTCATTCGACCTTCGAGTAATTTTTTCTTTCTGTTTAGAACCAACTTCCATGTGAAAATTACACTTTGCAAGTTATCCGGTCTAGAAGTGGTCTTAGTGACCGCGCAAGAAACTTTTCCAAAATCCGTGTATCAAGTTAATACTTTGCGTATATGTGGAGGCTGGGGTCGGAATCGAACCGGCGTACGCGGAGTTGCAGTCCGCTGCATGGCCACTCTGCCACCCAGCCTTTGTTTCGGGGCACTATAGCAAAAAACGATAGTGAGGAAATGGAGCGGGAAACGAGACTCGAACTCGCGACCCCGACCTTGGCAAGGTCGTGCTCTACCAACTGAGCTATTCCCGCGTCAGGCAGGCGGCTTATTCTAAACGCAAACGCTTTCGAGTCAAGCCTGCTCCCGTTCACGCAGGCTTTGCCAGGCGCGGTGGAAGTATTGGCCCATCGACCATAGCGCGAGGATCGCGGACAGGTAGATCAGGCCAGTTCCGAGCAGGCGGAGCAGGCGCGGTTCGCCGTCTTCCAGCATTAGCAAGGCGATTATGGCGATCATCTGGATGGTCGCCTTGAGCTTGCCGGTGAAGGCTACCGCGACGCGTTTGCCCTTGGCCGCGGTCCATTCGCGCAACGCGGAGATCACCAGTTCGCGCACGACGATGATGGCGACGGGCAGTAGCAGCGCCGGATAGGCCGAGAGCAGCACCAGCGAAACCACTACCACGAGCAGTTTGTCCGCGACCGGGTCGAGGAAGGCGCCGAGTTCGGTGGCCTGGTTAAGTTTGCGGGCGAGGTAGCCGTCGAGCCAGTCGGTCAGGCTGGCGATGGTGAAAATCACGGCGGCGATCAGGTGCGCCTGGGCCTGATTCGAATAGTAGAACCACACGATCGGCGGAATCAGGGCTATGCGCAGGAGGGTTGTCAGGTTGGCGAGGCTCATCGAAAAGTTCCATGCAGGTGCTTGTATATTACTTCAGCCATCTGCCGGCTGATGCCGTTTACGTTGGCGAGTTGCTTTTCGCTGGCGTGGAACAGTTGCTGGCGGCCGCCGAAATGCCGCAGCAGTTCCCGCCGCCGGGCCGGGCCGACGCCCGGAATGCTTTCCAGGAATGAGGTCTTGCCGGCTTTTGCGCGTCTGCGGCGATGCCCGGCGATGGCGAATCGATGCGCTTCATCCCGCACCTGCTGTAACAGGTGCAGGGCCGGGGAGATTGAATCGAGGCTCAACTCCCGGCTTTTGGCGCCGTCGCGCAGTATCAGGGTTTCCTGACCGGGGCGGCGGCTGATTCCCTTGGCGATGGCTAGCAGGGGCAGCTTTTCGACGCCGAGTTCCTCGAATACTTTCGCCGCGCGGCCGAGTTGGCCTTCGCCGCCGTCGATCAGCACCAGGTCGGGCATTTTGGCTTCGCCGGCGAGCAAGCGGGTGAAGCGCCGCTTCAGCACCTGTTCCATGGCGGCGTAATCGTCTCCGCCGGTGACGGCTTTGATGTTGAAGCGCCGGTAATCGCTTTTGGCGGGGCCGTTTTCGTCGAATACGACGGCGGAGGCGACGGTTTCCTTGCCCGAGGTGTGGCTGATGTCGAAGCATTCGAGCCGCGCGGGGATTTTTTCCAGTTTCAGCGCGCGTTGCAGGAACAGCAGGCGTCGGCGGATGTTCTGGCGGCTGGCGAGCAGGGTTTCGAGGGACTGGCGCGCGTTGGCGCCGGCCATTTCCAGCCATCTGGCGCGGTGGCTGCGCACGCGGGAGGCCAGTTTCACCTTGCGGTCCGCCACGTAACTCAGGGCGGTCTGGATCTTTTCCGCTTCCTCGGGCAACTCGGGCACGATCACTTCCGCGGGCATGAGGGATGATTTGTCGCCGGAGAGGTACACCTGGGAGATGAAGGCCGCGACGACTTCGGTGGCGTTTTGCGCGAGCCGATATTGGGGGAAGTGGCTTTTCGAATCGATGATGCGCCCTGCCCGGACGTGAATCACGTGGACGCAGGCGTAGGGTTGGTCGAGCTCCGCCGCGATGATGTCGGAGTTGCCGCCCTTGTTGGCTACGGCTTGCTTGTCCTGGATGCGGCGCAAGGCGGCGATGCGGTTGCGGATGACGGCGGCTTTCTCGAATTGCTCGCGTGCGGCGGCGGCTTCCATGTCCTTGGCGAGTTCGGTGAACAGCCGGTCGCTCTTGCCTTCGAGGAACAGTTTCGAGTAGCGCACCTGCTCCGCGTATTCCTCTTTCGTGACGAGACCGACGCAGGGCGCGGTGCAACGCTTGATCTGGTGTTGCAGGCAGGGCCGGGTGCGATTGTTGAAGTAGCTGTCCTCGCATTGTCGCACCTGGAAGATCTTCTGCAGTACGTTCAGGCTATCCCTCGTGGCATGGGCGCTGGGGTATGGGCCGTAGAAGACGCCCTTGCCGCGCCGGCTGCCGCGGTAGAAGGACAGCCTGGGGAAGTCCTGGCGATCGGTGAGCAGGATGTAGGGGTAGGACTTGTCGTCGCGCAACTGGATGTTGTAGGTGGGCCGGGATTGCTTGATGAGCGACTGTTCGAGCAGCAGCGCCTCGGTTTCGCTGTCGGTGACGGTGACTTCGATGCCGGCCACCTTGTTCATCATGGCGAGGCTTCTGGCGTTCAGCGCCGTGCCGCGGAAGTAGCTGCGCACGCGGTTGCGCAGGTTGGCGGCCTTGCCGATGTAGATGACTTTGCCGGCCTTGTCCTGCATCTGGTACACCCCCGGCCTGCGCGTGAGGCCGGCGATGTAACTTTCGTGATCGAAGCCGGTTTTTTCAGTCATGTTAGGGAGTTGCGAAATTGCTTGTGGCGCTTGAAAAGCTTAGCGAATGGTGGCCGCCATTGTCCATTGCGGGCGAGGCATGCCTCGCTCCTACAAGTTCGCGCCGATTATACGGACTTCGGGTTCGAGGGTTATGCCGAATTCGGCGAAGGCGCGGTCGCGCATTTTCATGGCCAACTGGTGGAGTTCCTTGCCGGTGGCGCCTCCCCTGTTTATCAGGACCAGGGCGTGGTGCTCGGAGACGCCTGCGGCGCCTTTGCGGTAGCCCTTGAAGCCGCATTGGTCGAGCAGCCAGCCGGCGGGAACTTTTACGCCCGTCTTTGCGGGGAACGACGGGGGTGAGCAGAATCGGTTACGTAGCTGCTCGAATTCTTCTTGTGAGATAACCGGGTTCTTGAAGAAGCTGCCGGCGTTGCCGATTTTGGCCGGGTCGGGAAGTTTTCGGCGGCGGATGCGGCAGACGGCTTCGAATATGTCTTGTGGCGCAGGCTCGCCGGCAATGCCTTTGAGTTCCTCCGCCAGCGCCGGGTAGCTCATGTTTGGGGCGGGCTCTCGTGAAAGTTGCAAGGTCAGCGAGCAAACGACCTGGGGTTGCGAGCGGGGCTGTTTCAGTACGCTGTCGCGATAGGAGAAACCGCAGTCCTCGCGGGACATGACGCGGCGGCTGCCGTCGGCGCAGTCGAACAATTCGAGTTCGATGAAGTAACTTTCGAGTTCGACGCCATAGGCGCCGATGTTCTGCACCGGCGCGGCGCCGGCGCTGCCAGGAATCAGCGCGAGGTTTTCCAGTCCGTACAGGCCGTTTTCGAGGCAGATTTGCACGAGTTCGTGCCAGTTTTCGCCCGCTGCGATGCGAACCAGGCCGCTTTCGCGGTCGATTTCGATGCCGCGATTGCGCATGAGCAGCACCATGCCGGGAAAATCGCCCGCAAAGAGTACGTTGGTGCCGCCGCCGAGCAGCAGCAGGGGCAAGTCGCGGGAGTCTGCGAGTTCAATTGCCTGTTCCAGATCTTCGCCGGCGTGGATTTCAGCCAGACACGCGGCGCGAGCCGCGACGCCAAAGGAATTATACGGCCGCAGTTCCGCGTCGCAGGTGAGCTTCAAGTTGAAGCGTCCTGCTGCGTGAGAAATTTTCGGGTTTTTTCAAGGTCTTCCTTGGTGTCGATGCCAGGAGGAAAACGCTCGCTTGAAACTCCCACATGCACCTTCACGCCGTTGCTCAAGGCACGCAATTGCTCGAGCCGTTCGCTGCGCTCCAGGTCGGATTGAGGCCAATTTACGAAGCGGTTCAGGAGATCGACCCGGTATGCGTAGATGCCGATGTGCCGCAGAGCCCGGGACTCGCCGGCATGGGGAATCGGCGCACGGCTGAAATACAGTGCGAATCCCTGCTCGTCGCGCACGACTTTTACGGCGTTGGGGTCGGTGAATTCAGCCGCCTCGGTGATTTCCTCGCACAAGGTCGCGATGCCGGCCTCCTCATGCTGCGCAAGATTGTGCGCGACCTGATTGATCGCCGTAACCGGGATCAGCGGTTCGTCGCCTTGCACGTTGACGACGATTTCCTCTCCGCCCAGCCCCAGCATGTCGGCGGCTTCCTGGATGCGGTCGGTGCCGGTGGCGTTATCGGGTGAAGTCATGACTGCCTTGGCAGTGGTCGATTGCACCAGTTCGGCGATGCGCACGTCATCGGTGGCGACGACTACCTGCCTGGCCTCGCTCGCCAGCGCACGCTTGATGGTGTGTTGCAGGACGGGCTTGCCGGCCAGGTCGAGCAGCAATTTGCCGGGCAGACGGCTGGATGCGTAGCGGGCCGGAATGATGACGGAAAAAGTCACCGTGCCTTTTCCCGCTCATCGAAGCTCATCTCCCGCGCTTCCTCCCTGAGCATGATCGGTACGCCATCGCGGATGGGAAAGGCGAGGCCGTCGGCCAGGCACAGCAATTCGCCGGCCTTGCGGTCGTAGCGCAAGTCGCCCTTGCAGATCGGGCAGACTAGTATGGCGAGCAGTTTTCTGTCCATTGTTCGATTCAGTGTCCCGGGAGCGACGCGGGCGAGGCATGCCTCGCCCCTACGGTCATGATTTGCCTGTTTTCTTCAGCAGGGCCTCTACAAATTCCGGCGGCAGCTTCATTTCGGCGCGCAGCGCCCAAAAATTCGGCGTCGCGAATCGGCGGCATTTTACCGCATCCTTTTCGGTCATCACGATGGGCTGATGTATGTCGATGCGCTCGCCTTCGAAATCTTCCGCACTGAAATTGTGGTGGTCGGGGAATTCGATGCGGGCCAGCGGATACGGCAGATTTTCCATCAAGGCGTAAAACCGATCCGGGTTGCCGATTCCCGAAACCAGTTGCAAGGTATGGCCGACGTGGAACGGCGCCCCGGCGAAAGGCCGCTCTTCGCCGCTGGCGAGATTGATCAGCGAATGCGCCTCGAGCGCCACCTGGTATGTGGGAACCGGCAAATCCAGCGCCGCGGCCGGCTCGCCGTTTACCACGACGAGGTCGACTTCGTGCAATCGCCCCCGTGGCTCGCGCAGCGGGCCGGCGGGCAGACACAGGCCGTTGCCGAACATGCGCGCGCCATCGACCACGGCGATCTCGATGTCGCGATGCAGCCGGTAATGTTGCAGGCCATCGTCGCTGAGCACGAGGTCGACGTCGTGTTCTGCCAGCAAGTGCGCCAGGGCCGCGGGACGGTCCGGGTCGATCACCACGGGGCAGTCGGCGCGAGCCGCGATCAGCACCGGCTCGTCGCCGCATGTCACGGGATCTGAACCGGCATTCACGTCTACGGGGTAATCTGCGGCGGACGCGCCGTAGCCGCGGCTGATGACGCCCGGGGAAAATCCGCGGCGCTTGAGTTCCTGCGCCAGGGCGATCAGCAGCGAGGTCTTGCCGGCGCCGCCGACGGTGATATTGCCGACTACGATGACGGGCTGCTTGCCGAGACGCTCAGCGGCCGCGCTTTGGCGCTTGCGGCGATTCGCGGCGAGCCCGCGGAACAGCATGGAGAGCGGCCATAGCAAGTAAAGCCACGGCTTCGATTCATACCAGGCGCGTTCGAGGAAGTTCATAAATCCATATCGGAAAATTGCATGGCTCGCAGGCGGGAATAGTAGCCGCCTTTGGCCTGCAACTCAGCATGGGAACCGGATTCGACCACCTGCCCCGCTTCCAGCACCAGGATCCGGTCGGCGTTTTCGATGGTGGACAGCCGATGCGCGATGACGAAGGTGGTTCTGCCCCGGGTGAGCAATTGCAGGGCGTCCTGCACATGCTGTTCGGATTCGGAATCCAGGGCCGAAGTCGCCTCGTCGAGAATCAGGATCGGGGCGTCTTTCAGCAGCGCCCGGGCGATGGCGATGCGCTGGCGCTGGCCGCCCGAAAGCAGGCTGGCGTCGTCTCCGACCTGCGTGTCGAGCCCGTCTTCGAGTTCGGCGATGAAATCCATGGCGTGGGCATTGCGCGCGGCCTCCTCCACCCGTTCCCGGTCGAAACTTTTCTCGCCGTAAGCGATGTTTTCCGCCACCGTGCCATTGAACAGCACGACGTTCTGGCTCACGACAGAAATCTGCCCGCGCAGATTGTGCAATTCGTAATCCCGCAAGGAGACGCCGTCAAGGGTGATGTCGCCGCTGTCATAGGGGTAGAACCGCGCGATCAGCCGCACCAGGCTCGATTTGCCGCTGCCCGAACGGCCGACGAGGGCGACGGTCTGGCCCGGCTCGGCGACCAGGCTGACGTTCGTCAGCGCCTCGACGTTGCCGTCGTAGGAAAAGCTCACATTGTTGAATTCAATGCGGCCCTCGGCCCTTTCGGTCGTAACATTGCCGGTGTTCGATTCGGGTTCCTCGTCCAGCACGCCAAAAACGCTGCCCGCCGCCGCCAGGCCGCGTTGTACTACCGAGTTGACCTGGGTGAGCTGGCGAATCGGCCGGGAAAGCAGCCCGGCCGTGGTGATGAAAGTGACGAACTCGCCCGGCGTCTTGTCGGCGAAGAACTCCGGCGACATCGCCAGCCACACCAGCACCGCCATCGCCGCCGCGACGATGAATTGCACCAGCGGCGTGCTGATACCCAGCACCATGGCGATTTTCATGTTCTGGCGCCGGTTGCGGTCGCTGGCGCCATGCAGTTTCCGGTTCACATAGGACTCGGCGTTGAAGATGCGCACGACCTGGTAGCCCTTGATCGTTTCCAGCGTGATCTGGGACACGTCGCCCATGGAATCCTGCATCTGCTTGCTGTAGCGTCGGAAGCGCCGGGACGCGGACTGCACCACCAATCCCACCGCGGGAGCGATAAACAGAAAGATCAGCCCGAGCCGCCAGTCGGTGTACAGCAGCGTGGCCAGCAGCCCGACCACGATCAACCCTTCGCGCACGAGAATCGCAAAGGCGCTGCTGCAGGCCTCGGTCACCTGGGAGACGTCATAACTGAATTTCGAGACCAGTTTGCCCGGCTCCTTGCCGTCGAAGAATCGCGCCGGCAGCAGGATCAGCCGTTCGCTCAACTGCGACCGCAGCCGGTGGGTGACATGGCTGGCGATATGCGCCATGGAATAGCCGCCGAGAAAGCCGCCGATGCCGCGCACGAAGGGAATCGCCAGGCAATTGAGCACGGCGAAAGTCCGCAGGCCCTGGGCGTTTTCCGAACTGATGGCGTCGGTGAGCCAGCCGAACCACCAGGCCAGCCAGGGCGTGGTGACGGCAAACAGGATAAATCCGACAATGGAGAAGAATATCGCGCCCCGGAACGGCGCGGCATAGCCGAGCAGGCGCTTGTACAAATCGCCGCCCGATGCGATGGGAACGTTGTTCTTGTTTTCTTCCCGATTCATTTGCTTGCCTTGCGGCGCTCAGTCCTGAACGATATCGCGAGTCGCGATCTGTAGATTGGCGAATCCCGCCCTGCCGACGCCTTCCATGGCCGTTATCACGGCCTGGTGCCTGGCGTTTTCGTCGGCGGTCAACACCACGAGAAGGCTGTTGTCGCCGTCGGCTTCGCGTTCCAGGGCGGCGATCAGCGTGGTAATGCGATTATTGGCCAATGCCGTGCCGTTGACCAGATAATTGCCGTCCTGGTCCACCACCACGTCGATGCGGTCCGAAGGCGCCTCCGGCGTTTGCGCGTTGGCCTGGGGCAGATTGACTTCCATCCAGTTCTCGCGGTTGAAACTGGTAGTGACCATGAAGAAGATCAGCAGCAGGAAAACCACGTCGATCAGCGGCGTGAGATTGATCGCCAACTCGGTTTTCTGGTCGCCGCGCCTGAATTTCATTTTTCCTTCTCTGTGACCTTGCGGTCACCGAACAGGATTTCGACCAGTTTCAGCGATTCCTGTTCGAGTTGCAGCACCAAAGCGTCGACCCGGCGGCGGAAATGGCGGTGGAACATGAGCGAGGGGATGGCGACGGTCAATCCGGCCGCCGTGGTGATCAGCGCCTGGGAAATGCCGCCGGCGAGCAGGCCCGCGTCACCCGTGCCTTGCAGCATGATGTCGTCGAAGACCTCGATCATGCCGAATACGGTGCCGAGCAGCCCCAGCAGCGGGGAAATCAGCGCGATGGTGCCCAGGGAGTTGAGATAGCGCTCCAGATCGTGTACTACCTGCGCGCCCGCCTGCTCGATGGATTTGCTCATCTCGGCGCGCCCGTGGCGGGCGGAAACGAGCCCTGCGGCGAGAATCTTGCCCAGCGGAGAACCTCGGCGGATCTTCCCGAGCCGGTCGGCGTCGAGTTGCTTGTTTTTCAGCCAGGTCCAGATCTGGGCCATGAGGTATGGCGGTGCGATCCGCGAGCGGCCCAGGCTCCAGAATCTTTCGATAACGATGGCCGCGGCGACGATCGAACACAGCAGAATCGGAAGCATCAGCCAGCCGCCAGCCCTGATTACATCGATCAATCCGCAACCCTCGCATCCGCCGGCCGTTTCGCCCGCTCGTTTCAGCGGTCTAATGTACCACAGCGAGTCCCGGCAGGATGGATTCCGCCACTGCGACTTCCCGCACTGTCATTCTGCGCGGAGCGAAGCGTAGTCGCAGAATCTGCAGTCGCGCCAGTAACGCCGATGGTCTGTGCGAAAACCGTTCAGCCTCGGATTCGCGCCCGGTTTGGGCAGCACGAAGCTGATCATGCCCTGCTCGCTGGTATTAAGCATATTCGGCGTGAACACGGCGGTTCGTTCCAACACACGCGGCGACGGGTGCCCGAAAGAATTGCGATAGCCCGCGGCGAATACCACGTAATCGGGGTCGGTCATTTTCAGAAAAGGCCAGCTCGACGAGGTATTGCTGCCATGATGGGCGGCGATCAACAGGTCGCTGCGCAATTCCCCGCGTAATGCGGCCGCCAGCTCCCGCTCCACGCCGGCTTCGATGTCCCCCGGCAACAAGACGCTGAATTCACCGGCACGGATCTGCAGAACGCAGGAGTTGTCGTTGTCTTTCTGCCGCGGGGTTCCGGGGTGCAGGAAACGGAACTCTACCTCGTCCCAGCGCCAGCTTATGAATTCGCGGCAGGCATAGGCCGCCCCGGTCGCTTGCGGCACGTCAAAACTGCTGTATAGGCGGTCCACCGGCAGGGCCGCCGCGACGGCGGCGAATCCGCCGCTATGATCGTCGTCGGAATGGCTGAGCACAACGGCGTCGAGCTTGCCGATGTTCATCCGCTGAAGCACCGGAAGTACGACGCGGTCTCCCATGCTCGCGTCCGGTGAAAAACTCGCTCCGGTATCGTAAAGCAGTGCGTGGCGCCGGGTCTGCACGACAACCGCCAGGCCCTGCCCCACATCGAGCACATGCAGGCGCAGGAGGTCTTCCCGCGGCGCCCGCGCGGGAGCGAACAGCAGCGGCAACATCAGCAGCACGGCCAGCGGGCGCCCGGGGAATCCCCGTGGCAACAGCGCCAGCAGGCTGCCGGCGGCGAGCAAGGTCAAGGTCAGGCCGGAGGGAGCGCTGCGTTCGAGAACAGCATGGACCGAGCCCAGCGCGACGGCCTCGTTAAGCCCCCAAAGCAGGATTTGCAGCAGCCAGACCGCCAGTTGCAGCAATCCTTCGGCCAATACTTCACTGAAGGCCATGCTGAATACCGCGAGCAGGCAAAGCGGGACCACGCAGAATCCGACCAGTGGGATCGCCGGTAGATTGACCAGCGGCCCAAGCAGACTCACCTCGCCCATCCAGAACAGCAAGGGTGCGAGCAGGCCCGCCGCTACCGCGAGTTGCGGGCGCAAGCTGCTCGTAAGCCACGCGATGCCGGCGGGACGCGGGCCGGGGCGCTGGATCAGCAGCAATGCGCCTACCGCGAGGAAGCTCAGCCAGAATCCCATGCCAAGGAAGCTCAATGGATTCAGGCTGAGCACCACGGCCATGGCCAGCAGGAAACGAAAGCTGGCCGCCTGCCGGATGTTGAACAGCGAAGCGAGCATGAATACCGCGGCCATCACCACCGCGCGTTGCGCCGGCAATCCGAAACCGCTGATGAGCCCATATGCGCATGCGGCCACCAGAGCCGGGAGCAAGGCGATCTTCTGCGCCGGCGCGATCAGCATGAGGGCTGTGAATCGTTTTACGGCAAACAGGGTCAATCCATAGGCAAGCAGGCAGATCAAGCCGATGTGCAAGCCCGAGATCACGAACAGGTGATTCGTGCCGGTTTGCCGGAACAACTCCCATTGCTCGTTGCTCAGCCCGCTACCATCGCCGAGCGCCAGCGCCACGATGATTCCTGACGTCTCCGGATCCGGCGCCAGCCGCAATATTTTTGCCTTGAGCAAGGCGCGCAACGAATCGAGCCGTGCCGCGCCGAGTTCGGGCGCGGTCTCCACCGAACCGCGCACGTAGCCCCGCGCCGCGATGCCGCGCTGGAACAGCCATGCCTCGTAATCGAACACGCCGGGATTGGCGAGCCCCCGCGGGCGGTTCATCCGGACTTCGAAGCGGTAAGCCTGGCCTGCGAGTATTTCCTCCTCGCCATAGTGATTGAGCAATACGCGGCCCTTGAAGGCTCTTTTGGAGTCCGGGTCGGGCTGTTTGATTTCAAATTGAAACTGCTGAATCTCATCGAATCGGCGCGGCAGGCCGCGCACGATTCCGCTGACTTGCATGTCTGCGCCTTCGAGTTCGGGCGCAAGCTGCGCATCGAGCCTCAACCCGGCCCAAACCAGGTGCCAGGCAATGCCGAGCAGCACGGCGCCGCCGAGCAAAGTCGATTTGCGCCGGAAACCGCCACACCGAAGAGCCGCCCGAAACATCGACAGCGCGATAGCGGCCAGCACCACACCGGCTGAAACTTCCGGCCACAGCGCCAGGCTCGCCAGCGCCAATCCGGCAATATAGGCAATCAGCCCGGCGCGCATGGATTTGCTTCCCTAACTGGAAGGAAGCTTAGTAGCAGAAACGCCTTTTGGCGCAGTTTCGGGCTTATTCGGCGCGCAGGGCCACGGCGGGGCGCACCGCGGCAGCGCGGCGGGCCGGATAGACGGTCGCCAGCAGGGAAAGCAGCAGCACGCCCGCGCTCACCGTGACGATATCGCTGAATTGCAGGCTCGAAGGCAGGTAATCCATGGGATAGATGTCGGCGTTGAGTAACTGCACGCCAAGGCGCGCTTCGATGAAACGCGCGATGTCGCTGATGTACAGCGAACCGGCGATGCCCGCCGCCAGACCCAGGCCGATGCCGGTCATGCCGATAAGCGCGCCCTGCCAGAGGAAGATCCGGTTGATGATTCCCGGCTCCGCGCCCAGCGCCCGCAGCACCGCGATGTCCGCGCGCTTGTCGCGCACGATCATGATCAGGCTGACCACGAGGTTGAAGGCCGCCACGGCGATCAGCAGCCACAGTAGAAAACTGATCAGGTCGCGGGAAAAGCGGATGTTCTCGTAGACGGCGCCGAACTGGCTGATCCACGAATCGGCGGTGATGTCCGGCGGCAATAGCGGCGCGATGTCCTGCAACAGCGCCTCCGCATCCAGTACGTCGCCGGTGCGCAACCAGAGCGCGTTGCGGGAATCGCGCAGCCGGAACAGCGCCCGGGCGGCGTCACGATTGATCAATACCAGGCGGCTGTCGAGATCCTGGCTGCCGACGCGGAAAATGCCGCTAACCTCGAACTCGCGAAAATTCACGATCGGCGTGAGCGGATTCACCGCCAGCGCGGGGGAATACAGCCGGACGCGGTCACCCAGGCTTGCTTCCAGGTTCCGCGCCAGCGTATCGCCGAGCACGATGCCCCAGCGGGTGTCCCCTAAAGCATCTAGGCCGCCCGCCAGCATGAACCGGTCGATGACGGAATACTCCGATTCGAGTGCGGGGTCGACACCGTTGGCCATCACGCCGCTGTTGCCTGCATCGGTCGCCACCACCGCCTGCATTTCGATGATCGGCGAGATCGATTCGATGCCGGCGCCAGCCGCGAGTTCGTCCTGCAAATCCTGCCATGCCTCCGCGCCGAGGCCGGTCTCGGCGCGCAAACTGATATGGGGAACGATGCCGAGCACGTTCTGCCGCATCTCGCGGTCGAATCCGTTCATGATCGACAGTACCGTCAGCAACAGGGCAATGCCCAGCGCCAACCCGAGTATGGAGACGGCGGACATGAACGAAACCAGCCCTCGGCCTCGCCCTGCGCCGACATAGCGCAAGGCGATGTATCGCGGCAGCGCCACCGCCCGGTCAGGCGCGGAGTTGGCCATCTTCGAGCACCAGGATGCGTTGCATGGACCGGGCCAGTTCCCTGTCGTGGGTCACGGTGACGAAACTGGTAGCGAGCGATTCGTTCAATTCAAGCATCAGCGCGCTGATTTCAAGACCGGTGGCGTGATCGAGATTGCCGGTCGGCTCGTCGAGTAATACACAGCGGGGCTCGCCGACCAGGGCCCGGGCGATGGCGACCCGCTGACGTTCGCCGCCGGAAAGCTGTGACGGGCGATGACCCGCCCGCTCGCCGAGCCCGACCCGCTCCAGCATCGCGGCCGCTCGCAGCTTCGATTCCTTGCGGCCGTCGCCACGGATGAGCAACGGCATGGCGGTGTTTTCCAGCGCGCTGAATTCCGCAAGCAGATGATGAAACTGGTAGACGAAGCCGAGAAAGCGGTTGCGCAATGTCCCCCGCTCGCGCTCGTCCAGCGCGCCCAATTCGCGGCCGCCGATATACACCGCGCCGCTGCTCGGCGCATCGAGACCGCCAAGCAAATTCAGCAAGGTGGTCTTGCCCGAACCGGAACTGCCGATCACCGCGATGCGCTCGCCTTCCTCGACCCGCAAGGACACGTTCTTCAGCGCTTCCACGCGCTGGGGTCCTTGCTCATAGCTCTTGCCGAGCCCCTCGCAGCGGATTACGGGTTCTTTTGTGTCCATTCCTGCTTCCTATTCGTATCGCAGAACTTCGGCCGGCTGCACCTTGCTGCCGCGCCAGGCGGGATACAAGGTGGCGGCAAGACTGATCAGCAGGGCCGCAATGCTGATCAGCAGCACTTCTGTCATATCAACCCGAGTCTGCAGGTGCGAAAGCAGGTACACCTCGCCTTGCAGCGGCAACATGTTGAGCCAGCGTTCCAGGGTCTGGCTGATCGTGGTGATGTTGTGGCCCAGCAGGACGCCGAGCCCCGCGCCGGTAACCGTCCCGGCAACGCCCGCCACCATACCCTGGACGATGAAGACGCCGAGCACCGACGAGGAACTGGCGCCCATGGTGCGCAGGATCGCTATGTCGGCGCTCTTGTCCGCCACTACCATCACCAGGGTCGAAACGATATTGACCGCTCCCACCAGCACGATTACTAGCAACATCACCGTGGTGACGAGCTTTTCCATCGCCAGCGCGTTGAACAGGCTGGCCTGTTCTTCCTGCCAGGTAGCGATTTCCACGCCGGGCACGCCGCCGAAACTGTCCTCGGCGATTCTGCGCGCCTCCATGACATCGGCCACTTTCAATCGCAGCCGCAAATCGGCGCCGGGGTCCTCGCGCAACACCGTGCGCGCCTGTTCCAGGTGCAGCAGCACGATATTGCTTTCACCGTAGATGCCGAAGTCCTCGAATCCGGTGATCGTCATGCCCCGGCTGTCGCCGAACGAACGCGCAAGCAGGCCGGCCAGGGAAAAGACCGTTGCCTGTTCGCCGGGGAAAATGCCGAGCGAAGCGGCCAGGCGGGCGCTGACGATCATGCCGTCGGGTGCAACAGTCATGCCGGCGAACAATTCGCCATCGGCGGGCGCCGGCGAGTCGAGCACCGCGAGTTCGCGCTCCGGCATCACGCCGCGCAAGCGCACGAAGGCGTCACGCCCGTGGAAGCGCAGCACCGCTTCGGCTTCGACAAAAGGCGCCGCGGCGAGAATTTCGGGGTTTTCCTCGGCCAATACCGTCATGGCCCGCCAGTCCAGGTCCCCTTGTGTCGCGGAAATCGTCACGTGCGGCACTGCCTTCAGAGCCTCACCACGCAACACGCCGATCGAGCCGTTCATGACCGAGAGCGCGACGATGAGCACCATCACGCCCAGGCTGATGCCCAGCATCGACAGGAAAGTGACGAAGGACAGCAGCAGGTTGCCTCTGCGCGCCACCGAATAGCGCAATCCGACATAAACTGGGAAGAATCCGGGCATCGAGAATTTTTCCGATGGCGAGCGCCATTGTAGAGAATCTTGACAACTCTTCACAAGGCGGACAGGCCTCCGAACTTGTAAAGCATCGGCAAATGCATTAGCTTGATTTCCCTGCGAACAATCCGGCACAGGAATTGGAAAAGGGACTCAGGTAAAGGAACGGGGATGATCAGGCGAACCGCTCGCGCCGCTACGAGGCGAAGAAAACCAGCGATCCACAAGAGATATACGAAAACGGAAATTCTCAATGAAATCGCGGCCAACACCGATATAGACAGAAAGGAAGTCTCGGCGGTGCTGGATGAGTTGGGATCGATCATGGAACGTCATGTCAGAAAACGCGCCGCGGGCGAATTCATCCTCCCCGGCCTGCTCAAGATCACGACCGTCAAGAAGGCTGCGCGACCGGCGAGAAAGAACGTGCCCAACCCTTTCAAGCCAGGCGAAGTCATGGACGTTCCGAGGAAACCCGCCTCCACCAGGATTCGGGTTACGCCGCTCAAGAAACTGAAGGATTACGCACTGTAAATCTTCAACTGTCCTGCCCATGAGAATCAGTCAATTCCTGCTCGCGACCGCGAAGGAAACTCCCGCCGACGCCGAGATCGCCAGCCACCGGCTCATGTTGCGCGCCGGCATGATCCGCAAGCTGGCCGCCGGAGTGTACAGCTTCCTGCCGCTCGGCATGCGCGTAGTGCACAAGATCCGCGATATCGTCCGCGAAGAGATGAATCGTATCGGCGCTCTCGAAATCCTCATGCCGGTGGTGCAGCCGGCCGAACTCTGGCGGGAGTCCGGCCGCTGGAACTACATGGGGCCGGAACTCGCGCGATTCCAGGATCGCCACGGACGCGATTTCTGCCTCGGCCCCACCCATGAGGAAATCGTCACCGACATCATCCGTAGCGAATGCCATAGCTATCGACAGTTGCCGGTGGTGGTTTACCAGATCCAGACCAAGTTCCGCGACGAGCGACGCCCGCGTTTCGGCGTTATGCGGGCGCGGGAATTCATCATGAAGGACGCCTACTCCTTCCATACCGACGAGGCTTCGCTGGAGGCGACCTACCGCGACATGCACCAGGCTTATGAAGCCATCCTGCAAAGACTTTCGCTGGATTATCGCGCGGTGGCGGCGGATTCGGGCTACATCGGCGGCAGCACCTCGCACGAATTCCATGTGCCGGCGGATTCCGGCGAAGACGAAATCGTCTTTTCCACGGAAAGCGATTACGCCGCCAACATCGAACTCGCCACCGGCGGGCTACCGGAATCCGCGGTCGATGAAGCTGCTTTGGACTGCGTGGCAACGGACACCGGCGACGCGGCGACCATCGATGCGGTCTGCGAGTTGCTCGAAGTCGAGCCGCGGCGGCTGGTTAAGACCCTGATCGTTCACGCCGCGGACGAAAACGGCGCGCCCGGCGACGATCTTGTCGCCTTGCTTTTACGCGGCGACCAGAGCCTGAACGAGACTCTTGCGCGGCAACTCGAAGGCGTGGGCTCGCCGCTGCGCTTCGCCGACGACGAAACCATCAGCGAGCGGCTCGGCTGCGCCCCCGGCTGCCTGGGGCCGGTGCGCTCGCTCGGCATACCCGTCATCGCCGATCACTGCGTCACGGCCATGAAGAACTTCATCTGCGGCGCCAATCGGGCCGGCCATCACCTGGTTAACGCCAACTGGGAACGGGATTGCGGTTACGACGAAGTCGCCCATATCCGCACCGTGCGGGAAGGCGACATAAGCCCCGACGGCAAGGGAACCCTGACCATTCGCCGCGGCATCGAAGTCGGCCATATCTTCCAGTTGGGCACGATATACACCGAAGCGCTGAACGCCAGCGTACTGAACGAACAAGGCAAGCCCACCGTCATGCACATGGGCTGCTACGGCATCGGCGTGACTCGGCTGGCGGCAGCGGTCATCGAGCAATATCACGACGAGCGCGGCATCGTCTGGCCCGACAGCGTGGCGCCTTTCCGTCTCGTCATCGTCGAGATCGACGCGCACAAGTCGGAACAGGTGCGCGAGCAATCCGAATCGCTGTATCGGCAAGCCCAGGCGGCTGGTATCGAAGTATTGCTCGACGATCGCGACCGCAAGACCAGCCCCGGCGTCAAATTCGCCGAGTCCGAACTGATCGGGATTCCGCACCGACTCGTGGTCTCGCCGCGGGCGCTGGCGGAGGGCGGCGTCGAATACACCAGCCGGCGCAACAGCGAGAAATCCCTGGTGGCCGCGGACGCAGCCATAGCCATGATCGCGGAATTACCGGCAGATTCCTGAGCGGGAGCCGCCGGAGTGCCCAAACTTTCTACCATTCCCCGCACCCTGACCGAAGCCGTGCGTGCCTGGCTGTGGCGTGAAAGCGCATCCGATCTCTGGTTTGCGCGGGCTTCCCGGCGCTGCCTGCAAATCGCCGCGGCAGTGATACGCGACCTGGCCGGCGGTCAACTTTCGCTGCGCGCCATGGGGCTGGTGTTCATCACCATTGTCGGCTTTTTCCCCTCGCTCACGCTCGTTTTCGCCGTCTTGCAGGAATTCGGCGTACATAATGACTTGCGCCCCACCCTGCTGGCGGTGCTGGAACCCATGGGCGAGCGCGGCATCGAGATCACCGACGACATCATCGGCTATATCGACGCCCTGCAAGGGGAACTCATCGGCGGCGCCAGCGTGATTTTTCTGCTGTACCTGGTGGTCGACATGCTGCGCAAGATCGAAGGCTGCTTCAATTACATCTGGTGCGTGGAAAACGCCGGATTCCGCCTCGGGCGGCTGTTCGGCTATCTGCTGACAATATTGCTCAGCCCCGTGCTGCTAGTGCTGTCGATCAGCATCAGCACAGTCGTCAACGCGCCGGGATTGCGCAACTGGCTCGAAGAATTCGCCCTCGGCAGCCAGATTCCCGCGGCGATCTCCTTTCTGCTGCCGCTGGCGTTGATGTCGCTGGGATTCGCGCTCATGTATCTGCTGGTTCCCGCCGCCAGGGTCCGATTCGTTTCGGCGCTGATCGGCGGCATCGTCACGGCGCTGGTATGGAAGCTGATGGGTTCGGTGTTTCAGGTCGTATTCGTGTCGGCCGCGCGGGACTCGATCTATCTGGCTTTCGCCGGCGTCATCGCGGTCATGTATTTTGTATACTTTGGCTGGATGGCGGCGCTGACCGGCAGCAATATCGCTTATTATCATCAGCACCCGGACCGGATTCGCACCGGCCGCTGACTGGGGAGGAAGCAATGGATCCGATCGTCGTTTATCACAACCCCAATTGCTCGAAATCACTGGCGACGCTCGCGCTGCTGGAGGAAAACGAGACGCCCTTCGAAGTCGTTCACTACCTGGAAACGCCGCCAGGCATCGACGAATTGCGGGATCTTCTGGGTAAGCTGGAGCTTGGTATTCGCGACATTCTGCGCAGGAACGAACCTGAATACGACGATCTCGGGCTCGACGACGAAGAACTCAGCGACGAGATTGTCCTTGACCTGGTCTGCCACCACCCGATGCTGATCCAGCGGCCTGTCGTCGTGAAAGGCGGCCGGGCAATTATCGCAAGGCCGCCCGAGGCCGTGCTCGCGCTCATCGGAGACGATGAGTGAATCCCTATATCCTGGTTCTCTACTACACCCGCTATGGCGCGACCGGAAAAATGGCCCGACTCATCGCCCGCGGGGTCGAGCAGGCGGAAGGTATGGAAGCTCGGGTGCGCACGGTTCCGGCGGTCTCGCCGGCGACCGAACAGACCGAACCCGAAACGCCCACTGAGGGCGCCGTATATTGCACCGAATCCGATCTTCGCGAATGCGCCGGCCTGATCGTCGGCAGCCCTACCCGCTTCGGCAACATGGCGGCCGCGCTGAAATATTTCATCGACGGCACGGGCTCCATCTGGGGTTCGGGCGACCTGGTCGACAAGCCCGTCGCCACATTCACATCGACTTCCTCGATGCACGGAGGCCAGGAAACGACCTTGCTCACCATGGCGCTTCCGCTCCTGCATCACGGCATGATCTATTGCGGCATCCCCTATACCGAGCCCGCGCTGCGCACCACGACCACCGGCGGCACGCCCTATGGCGCCAGCCATCTCGCTCAGGCGGGCGGCTCGAACGAAATCAGCGAGGACGAGGCCGTCCTGTGCAAGGCGCTCGGCCGACGCGTGGCCGAAATCGCCCGCAAGCTCTCGTGAGTAAAGCTGGGCGCTTGCCCGCCCCCGTTCGAAATTCCCGCTTGCTGGTGCTGCTCTCGGCATACGCGCTGGTAATCCTGCTGTTCGCGCGCACCGGCCTGAGCCTGAACATGCTCGGCGCCGCCGGCCTGGTCGCCTGGGCCGTCCAGGCGCTGCCGCTGGCGGCGTTCCTGCCGGGCATACACGGCTCAATGCCGCGCAGTTACGCCTGGCTGGGCTTCATTATCCAGTTCTATTTCATTCACGGGGTCGTGCTGGCCTTCAATCCCGCCAGGCTTGGCTGGGGGCTGGCGCAGATTCTGCTCAGCGTACTGATCTTTTTCGGCCTCATCGCCTTCATCCGCGCCTATCGCCGCGAATTTGGCAGGGGGCCCTGATTACCAGCCGAGAATTTGCTTGACGAGCGGGATGGTGATGCGATGCTGGCGTTGCATCGAACTTTCGTCCAGGCGTTCGAGAATTTCCATCAGCGCGTCGAGCCGCCGTTCGACGCGCACACCGATGAAATCGGTAACGCCGGCGGCGAGATTGAGGCCACGATTGCGGGCGCGCAATACGAAGGCCTGCATGATGCCTTCGTCGTTCAGGGGATGCAGACGGAAGACCAGAGCCTGTTGCAGCCGCGAACGCAAATCGGGCAAGTCCCAGTTCAGATCGGCGGCCTTCGCCGAAGCCGACAGCACCAGGTGGGAGTTCGTCGGATTCACGGCATTGATCAGCCGCACCAGCGCCAGTTCCCAATCCGCGTCGCCGGCGGCGCACTGGAGGTCGTCGATGCAGATCATCGACAAGCCGCCGACGCCTTCGAGTATTTCCGGACTCACCTGGTCCTTGTAGCGCAATGGCAGGAAAAATGCGCCGGAGTCGTCCGCAAGGTGGCAACAGGCCTGCAAAAGGTGTGTCCTGCCCGAGGCGGACGGCCCCCAGATCAGTACCGGCGAATCGAGCTTTTCCGGGTCCTGCAGATAGGTCAAGAGTTGCAGATTTTCCAGCGAAGTGACGAAATTTTCGAAGGTCGCCTCGTCTTCGAGACCCACCGCCAGCGGCAATTGATTCTCTCGCTGCCCGGTCATGATTATCGCATCCAGCGATAATGCAGCAAGGACGAGCCGGCGTTGTCGCCGCTGTTTACCGGTAGCAGATCGCGGTCGAGCGCGATCAGATTGAACAACTGGTCCGCACTGCCCCGCAGGTCGAGCTGCAGGTCGAGCCGCTCGCCGTCGACCGAAACGATATCCGCCGCCTGTACCAGGCCGATGCCGCGAACGTAATCGACCAGCGCCGAGTAATCGGAAAAGTTGCGGATGCCATCGACCCGCAGGCGCACCGATTGTTCGCTTTGCCCGCCGGGTACCAATGCGAAATACCCGGAGAGCTGGCTGGTTATGCGCGACAGGGGCTGTTCCAGGTAGGATTCCAGGTCTGTATCGAAGCCGTCGAATACCAGCGCTTCGTCCATGAAGAGGAACTGCCACAGGCCCACGAGTTCGCCCGTGGGGGTAAACAGCAGCCTGCCGGCCAGAATGCTGTCAGGGTCGTAGCGGTTGCTTGCCGCCTTGATGGCGAGTTCGTCCTGGGTCCAGATCGCGTCCGCGGGGAGATTACGCCGGTCTTCGATGTCGAGCAGGGGAAAGATGATCGGCAGGCCGCGTTCCTCGCCAAAGCGGCGCATGAATTCGATGATTTCGGCGCCGCTCTCGGAATTGAGCATGCTGCGCCGGCCGGTCGCGTCCTGCAAGGCCATCCAGATCAGCACGCTGGGCCGGTTACTGCCCCAGACCGGAATATTCTCCGAAGCGAGCAATTGATCGATCAGGGGCGCGGAGAACTGCACCTCGACGAATCGTTGACCGGCGATCGGGCCGGCCGCTTCCTCGGTCGTGTAGGCGAAGGCCTGAACGTAGTCGCCGGCGTCGCCCGTTGCCGAGCGGATGCGCTCCTGCTCCAGCCAGCGTTCGTCGCCGGTCACCTTGACAATCATGCGCCGGAAGGCGACTTGGTAGGCGCGATTGAGCTCGGCGAGACTTTCGTTTTCCACCGCCACGCGCTGCTGGTACAGACCGGACACCGGCAGAGCGAGCGCCGCCGGAACCGACAGCAAAATTCCCGACAGCACAGCCATGCTGAGGAGGCGAAGCAGATTGTTTGCAAGACTCGCGATCATGCGGAAATGATACTGCAATTCCGCTAACATAGCGGCTGCCAATCAGCCGATACCAGCCATGAAAGAGAACGGGCCGCCGGCCGGCGGCGCATCCCTGAGCTATCGCGACGCCGGGGTCGACATCGACCTGGGCAATTCCCTTGTGCGGCGCATCGGTCCCGTTGCGCGCTCCACCATGCGGCCCGAAGTGCTGTCCGACATCGGCGGTTTCGGCGCACTATGCGAGATTCCTGCCGGTTACCGCCATCCCGTACTGGTATCGGCGACCGACGGCGTGGGCACCAAGCTGAAACTCGCGCTGGAACTCGGCAGGCACGACAGCGTCGGCATCGATCTCGTTGCCATGTGCGTCAACGATCTCATTGTCTGCGGCGCGGAACCGCTGTTTTTTCTCGATTACTACGCCACCGGCGCGCTGGATGTTGACGTCGCCGCGGACGTCATCGGCGGGATCGGCGAAGGCTGCCGGCAGGCAGGCTGCGCGCTGATCGGCGGAGAAACCGCGGAGATGCCCGGCATGTATGGCGCGGGCGATTACGATCTGGCCGGTTTCGCGGTCGGAGTTGTCGAAAAGGAAGAAATCATCGTTCCGGAGCGGGTATCAGCGGGTGACGCCCTGATAGGCCTGGCCTCGTCCGGACCGCATTCCAACGGCTATTCCCTGATCCGGAAAATTATTGAAATCTCGGGCGCCGATCTCGGGCAGGACTTTTCCGGGCGTTCGCTCGGCGAGGTATTGCTCGAACCCACTCGCATCTACGTTCGGGCCATCGCCACCCTGAAGGCTAAAATATCCGTGCACGGCCTGGCGCATATCACCGGTGGCGGCATTAGCGAAAATCTGCCGCGCGTCCTGCCCGTCGGGCTTGCCGCGCGGATCGATACCGCAAGCTGGCGCCGGCCGGCCGTGTTCGATTGGTTTGAGGCCGCCGGCAACGTATCCGCGGAGGAAATGTTTCGTACTTTCAATTGCGGCCTCGGCATGATCGTCTGCGTCGCCGCCGAGGAGCTCGAGCCGGCGCTTGCATTGTTGCGCGAAGCCGGCGAAAACGCCTGGCCCGTCGGTGAAGTGGTGGCCGGCGACGGGGAGGAGGCGGTGGTCGATCTAATCTGATCGGCCGGGAAACCATGCCATCCAGTTCCTGCAAAATCGTCGTGCTGATATCGGGCAATGGCTCGAATCTGCAAGCGCTCATCGACCGATCGGAGCACTACGCCTATCGGGTGGCCGGGGTCGTCAGCAACAACCCGGCGGCCTTTGGGCTGCAACGCGCGGCGAAGGCCGGCTTACCGGCCGCGATCATCGAACATCGCGACTTCCCGGATCGCGAGACATTCGACGGCGCCCTGATCGAGGCGATCGGCGCTTTCGCGCCAGACCTTATCGTGCTGGCGGGATTCATGCGCATTCTCGGCCCGGACTTCGTGGAACAGCATGCCGGCCGGATTCTCAATATCCACCCTTCGCTGCTGCCGAAATATACCGGCATGCATACCCACCGGCGCGTGCTCGAAGCGGGCGAGCGTGAACATGGCGTGTCCATTCATTTCGTCAACGAGGATCTCGACGGCGGGCCGATCGTCGCCCGCAGCAGGATCGCGGTACGCGAGGAAGACACCGAACAAAGCCTCAAGGAGCGGGTGCACCTGCTCGAGCACGAGATGTATCCGCAGGTGACGGACTGGTACGCCGCGGGCCGTCTGCGACTGCGGGCCGATGGCGTCTATCTGGACGAGAAGAAGTTACCGGCTACCGGAATGGAGATTCCCGCTCCGCCCGGGGTCCGGTAGGGGCGACGCATGCGTCGTCCGCGGGTGTTGCTGGATTTTCGAAACGTGCGAGGGCGAGGCATGCCTCGCCCCTACAGGGTCGGAAACATTCGTCCGTTTTGCGTAGGGGCGACGCATGCGTCGCCCGCGGGTGTTGCTGGATTTTCGAAACGTGCGAGGGCGAGGCATGCCTCGCCCCTACAGGGTCGGAAACATTCGTCCGTTTGCGTTGGGGCAACGCATGCGTCGCCCGCGGGTATTGCAGGATTTCCGAAACGTGCGAGGGCGAGGCATGCCTCGCCCCTACAGGGTCGGAAACATTCGTCCGTTTGCGTAGGGGCGACGCATGCGTCGTCTGCGGGTGTTGCAGGATTTTCGAAACGTGCGAGGGCGAGGCATGCCTCGCCCCTATAGGGTCGGAAACATTCGTCCGTTTGCGTAGGGGCGACGCATGCGTCGCCCGCGGGTATTGCAGGATTTCCGGAACATTCACGGGCGCCCCGGCAGACTGGGGGTTAGCGTTTCAGGCCATGCCTGCGCATCTTCTCCACCAGGGTCGTGCGGCGCAATTGCAGTCTTTCCGCCGCCTGCTTGACTACGCCGCCGCTGTCCTTGAGCGCGCGTTCGATGAAATCCTTTTCCAGGTTAGCCAGATACTGTTTCAGGTCCATGCCGTGGACCGGCGGCATGTCTGGAGAAGTTGCGGGCATGGGGCTTTCCTGAGGGATTTCCTGCGGCTCCGGCGCAATATCGCGCTGACCGGCGCTTGCGCGGATCTTGCCGGGCAATTGCTCGACGCCGACGATGCCGTGAGGATGCAGGATCGCCATGCGTTCGACCAGGTTGGCGAGTTCCCGCACGTTGCCCGGCCAGGCATAGCTGCACAAGGCCGAGACGGCGGCGGAATTGAATCGCACCGAACCCTTGCCGCCGGTTTCGATATTGCGCATCAACTCGTTCAGCAACAGCGGTATATCTTCCACCCGGTCGCGCAAGGGCGGCATCTCGATGGGGAAGACGTTGATCCGGTAATAGAGATCTTCGCGGAACTGGCCCAGGGCGATCATGTCCTCGATGTTCTTGTGGGTAGCGGTAAGAATCCGCACGTCGGCCTTGATCGATCGGGTGCCGCCGACTTTCTCGAAACTGCCCTCTTCCAGCACTCGCAACAACTTGACCTGCATGTTGAGCGGCATGTCGCCGATCTCATCGAGAAACAGGGTGCCGCCGTGAGCGCGCTCGAACCGGCCGACGGTGGTGGCGACCGCGCCGGTAAAGGCGCCGCGTTCGTGGCCGAACAATTCGCTTTCCAGCAATTCTCCCGGTATCGCGCCGCAGTTCACCGGCACGAAAGGCTTGCCTTCGCGGCCTGAAATCCGGTGCAGGTTGCGCGCCACGACTTCCTTGCCGGTGCCCGAGTCACCGGTGATCAGGACGTTCAATTCCGTGTCCGCAAGCCGTCCGACGACTTCCCGGATTCGCTGAATCGCCGGACTGACGCCGATCAGGCCCTGCACCGCGGCCAGCCCGCGCGAAATGTCTTCATCCGCCGCGCCGGCCAGGTATTCGTGGCACAGGCGCGCCTTGTGCAGGACATCGAGCAAGTCGCGGAAATGCGCCGTAGCATCAGGCTCCGCGATCATGCGGGCGCGCAATCCGTCGCCGGCGAAATCGGGGATTTCGCCGGCCTGCAACAGCACGATGGCCGCAAGAGGGAGGTTCGATTCAAGTTCGCCTGTCAAGCGGCGCATTTCCCCGGTGTCGTACTTGCCGAGCAGAACGGCCTCGACCGCGTGGGCATTTGCCACCCCCCGGCGCCAGTTGCCTGCATCGGCAGTGATGACGGATTCACCGAGAAAACCGAGTTTTACTGCAAGCTCATGCCGGGCGGGTTCGTCGTCGCAGATCAGCAATATGGGGGATTTGCCGGCGGGCATGGCCATTATGTTCCAGAACGAGGGCATAGTTTACACGATGTGCGGGCGAGCTGAAGCTGCCCTTGCGGCTTCAGCCTGTAGGGGCGACGCATGCGTCGCCCGTGAGTGTTGCAGGATTTCCGGATCTTTCGCGGGCGAGGCATGCCTCGTCCCTACGATCTCACCTTCATTTGGACCGTCACACCACATTTTCCCGTGCGGCAATCGATGCGTATGGTATTAATCAACTTCCTGCCGCACCTGCCGAAATTTCATAACACGGATGGGTGAAATACGAAGCCGGCCCGCGGCATTCGGCTCGTCCGACCAGACGATCGATGCAATGAACGAATACCAAGGCAGACCGGGCAAAACGCTCCCCTTCGCCAAACCCGCCGGCTCCGGCAAGCGCGGTGGTGACGGCGACAAGTGCGTCGAGGAGGAACGCGAAGCGATGCTGGACATCATCAGGCAACAGCCGGAGATCAACATCAGCAAAACCGTGCTGTTGCACCGGCAGGTTGACTCGGGTCGCTACCGCGTCAACGCGTCCCGCGTTGCGAGGCGGCTGCTGAATTTGGAAAACAGGATTCAGGACCAGGACAGCGGCGGCGCGAGTTCGTCCAGCAATGGCAAATCCTCCGGCTCGTCGACGTCCCAGGACGGCTCCAGTAATTGATGGCGCAAACCCGCCTCGCGCACTCGCGAGACAGTCTGCTCCAGCACTTCGGATCCGCCCCAGTCCACTTCGCGAAACAGTTCCCCGCTGACCTTGCGCAAGCCTATCAGTACGTAACCGCCGTCCCGGGCCGGCCCGAGCACTACATCGGTTCCGCCCGAGAGCGCCGACAGCGCGCGGTCGAGATAATCCGGCGTCAGCCCTGGACTGTCCGAGCCGATGATCAGCACGCTGTCCACGCCTGCTTCCGCCAGTTCAATCGCGCAAGCGTTCCGCATTCTCGAACCGAGGCAGTCGCCTTGCTGGAGCCGGATATCCTGGACATTGCACAAGGCGAGAAATTCTTCATGCTCGCAATTGGACGCCGCCCAGAGATGAAATTCCGCCAGCGCGGCCTGTTCCACGGTCATGACGACGCGGCGCAACATGGCCAGGTAGAGGCGCAAGGCGGATTCGTCGCCGATGTGCGCCGCCAGCCGGGTCTTCACTGCTCCTGCCTTCGGTTCCCGCGCGAACACCAGGATTCTCGCTGAGGGATACCGGTAGCGGACGGCGCCGGCGAACAGCCGCGGATAGTACATTCTTGCTAGCCGCTCGGGAGATACGCCGAAGAAATAAAACAGCCGCAACCGCCACATCTGCAGCACTGTCCGCGCTACGCCGGCGGTCTCCCAGCGCCGTGATGAACTCTTTACCGGGATTGCCTGGGGCCGCGGGCGCGCGAGTTTTCGCAACCTCTTGCAGATGGCGATATCTTCCATCAGCGGGATGGACGGGAAACCGCGGGCTTCGTGAAAAAGTTCGGCGGCGACGAACAGGGCCTGATCGCCGGTGCAGACCGCGCTCAATCGAGCCCGCAAGTTCATGAACGCGGAAATCAGCCGGAAAACCGGCGCCTGGCCGCTCAGCCGCACATCGAACCAGCCCCAGCCGGGTTTCCCGCCGGACCGGACCCGGGCAAGCGCCTGCGCAATGGCCTCTTCCGCATTTTCGGGCAATTCACAGTCGGCATGCAGGAACAGCAGGACGTCGCCGCGGGCGAAACGCGCTCCGAGATTCATCTGCACGGCGCGGCCCGGCCGGCTGCGCAAGAGCAGGCTGCAACGTTCCGCCGCGATCGTTCGCGTTTCGTCCTTGCTGCCGCCGTCGACGACGATGACTTCGTGTCCCCGGGATCGCATCGGCCGCAACCGCTCCAGGCAGGAAAAGATCCGATCCTCTTCGTTCAATACGGGAATAATGACGCTGATTGGCACCAGAGGGAGACTCGCGGCGGAAAACTGCCCGAAATTTGTAACTTATTGTGAGATTGGCATAAAATCCAGCCCGTCCGTGCCGATGGAAGGCTAAAATAATACCGGAGTTCGAAAATCAGCCGCCTCTTTGCGTCCTTTTGCATTTTCCGTAACAAATCCGTGAACGCAGAAAATTACTACATCGTGGCTACGGCGCCGAGCGATCCTTCCCTGCAAGTGAAAATCTCCGGCCCCTATCTCACCCGTCAGGCCGCCAAGGCGGACCTTGAAGCCGCTATAAACGAAGCGATGGACATCGATCCAAGCGCCAGAAGCTACCAGTACACCATATCCAAACTGGAAAGCCGGAAACCAGGCGTGATCCAGCACATGGCCTCGCACTCCTGAGCGCGACTGTCGAATTCAATTCTTGATTTGCAGCGGTTTCAACCGGTCGCTGAACAGTATGCGCCCGTCGTTGCTGTACTGCTCGTGATTGGCTTCGATCCGTTTCTGATCATAAAGATAATTGACCATTACGCCGCGGGACTGCCGCCAGCCGTTGTCCGACAAGTTCGCGTCGGCATTCACCCGATACAGCGAAGCGCCGTTGCCGAGATGGAATCGGGCGACCGAATCCACCGGAAAATTGCCTTTCCGCTTACGCAACAGGAAATTGAACGCCAGCTTGCGCAATAATTCCCCATGTTTCCCGGCGCTCGCCGGGTCCCGCACTTTCTCCTCGAACTCGCTTTTCAGCGCATACAGTACTTCGTCGGACTCTTCTTCCTCGCGCTCGAGCCATTTGCCGAAACCGGGGACAGGCGAAAGGGTCACGAATGTCTCGATCGACGGATGTGCCGCCTGCAATTCCTGCACGACCTGCTTGATCAGGAAATTGCCGAAGGAAATCCGCTTCAGCCCCGGCTGGCAATTGCTGATGCTGTAGAAAACCGCGGTGGTGAAATCACCGTTGGCCGGCGCCGCGGTCGGTTCGCTGTTCAGAATCTCGCCGATGCCGCCCGGAATTTCGTTGGTGAGGGCCACCTCGACGAAGATTAGCGGCTCGTCGGTCAGGGACGGGTGGAAAAAGGCATAGCAGCAGCGGTTTTCCGGTTCGATCCGGCTGCGCAAGTCTTCCCAGTCGCGAATCTCATGCACGGCTTCGTAGCGTATGATGCGTTCGAGAATCGCCGCTGAAGTCGACCAGTCGATTTCCCGCAACATGAGAAAATCGCGGCTGAACCAGGACGAAAGCACCTGTTCGAAATCCTCATCGAGCGCTTCCAGTTCCGGATGCAGCTTGACCAGGCGTAGCAGGTCGGCCCGCATGGCGACGAGATCGTGGGTCGAATTCGGCGTTTGGTGCAGCCGGCGCAGCAAGGCAAACCGGCGTGGCTCCGCGTCACGGGAGAGCTTGCTCAGGTTCGTGCTCGACGGGTCGTGTTCATAGGCACGCCAGGCGGCCCTGACAGTCTCGAAATCCGCGTTGAAGTTCTGTTCCAGGTTGCGAAAAAAGGCCAGCTTGTCCTCGGCGGGAGCCTCATTGTAACTGTCGAGCACTTCCCTGGCCGCCACCGCGGTCGAAACTTCCCCCCGCGAGCCCATCAGGGTTTGCAGGGCTTCGTCGAGCAACAGCCGTTCGCCACCGCGGTTGCGCAACGGCGCAATCAGCCCCCACAGAAAATCCTGAAATCTGCCCAGCGCCATATCGGGTATGCCCAGCCGCAAGTAGGCCATATTCGAGAGGCCCTATTCTACCTTGTCGCTCTTATCTGATAATCTCGGCTGATTCGAAAATTTTCTGTAACGCGAGAAAGGAGCGCAGCATGGGCCGCGGCAACAGGATTACATTGACGGAAGCGTTGCGGCAGGATCCGGTGTCCGCCGATCGGCTGCTCTGGGGCCGGGAATCCCATCCGGTGACGCGCCGCGGATTCCTCCGCAACAGCGGGCTGCTGGCCATGGGGGCGGCGCTCGGCTCGGTGATACCGTTTGCCCGTCACATGCCCGCGGGACTGGTTCCGGTTGCTTTCGCGCAGGACGACGCGCCCGGAGAGATTCCCGGCAAGGAAGGTCTGATCGTTCTCAACGACCGCCCGCTGAACGCGGAGACGCCCGCTCATCTGCTCGACGATTCGGTGACGCCGAATCGGTACATGTTCATTCGCAATAACGGGCTCGTGCCGGAGAACATCGATCCGGAGGCCTGGGAACTTGAAGTCGGCGGTGAATCCTGTCTGCGGCCCGAGCGATTCAGCATCGCCAACCTGCGCACCAGGTTCGAAACCCTCAGCCTGCAATTGCAGCTCGAATGCGGCGGCAACGGCCGCAGTGAATTCGTTCCTGCAGCCAGCGGCAATCAGTGGACAACGGGCGCCATCGGCTGCCCGAGTTTCACCGGCGTACGCCTGCGCGACGTGCTCAACTATTGCGGCGTCGGCGCCGATGCCGTCTATGTCGGTTATCACGGCGCCGATATTCATCCGAGCGGCGACCCGGATCTGGACGCCATCTCCCGCGGCGTGTCCATCGAAAAGGCGCTGGAGCGGGAGTCGTTGATCGCCTGGCAAATGAACGGCGAGGACATTCCGTTGCAAAACGGCTTTCCGCTGCGCCTGGTTTGCGGCGGCTGGCCCGGCTCGGTTTCCGGCAAGTGGCTAAACCGCCTGGTCGTGCGCAACCGGGTGCACGACGGCGAGAAAATGGCGCCGCCGTCCTATACCGTGCCGCGCCTGCCGGTGGCGCCCGGCAGCCGGGTGCCGGACAGCGACATGCGCATCATCGAGTCCATGCCGGTGAAATCGCTGATCACTTATCCCCGTTCCGGCATTAGCGTCGGCCAGCGCGAGCGGCTCGACGTGCGCGGGCACGCCTGGGCCGGAGACGACATGGTCAGCGCGGTGTTCCTGTCGACCGACTTCGGCGCGACCTGGCTGCCGACGGCCGTGCAATCGCCGGCCAATCGCCTGGCCTGGCAGGACTGGTCATCCTGGGTGCAATTCCCCGAACCCGGTTATTACGAAGTATGGGTCCGGGCGATGGACGCGGCAGGACGCTCCCAGCCCATGGTCGTACCCGGCTGGAACCCGCGCGGCTATCTCAACAACGCCTGTCATCGCATCGCGGTGCAGGTGACCTGAGGGGCGATTCATGCAGCTATTGCGATTGGCCGGGCTGGTGCTCGCCCTTGCGTTGCTGGCGCAGGCGCCGCGGGCGGCGGAAGAAACCGACCGCGTCACCGGCCTGACGCTCGAAGGCGACTGGCAACTCGTGCAGGCGAATTGCACCGAATGCCATTCGGCCCTGCTGATCACGCAGAACTCGGGGGATCGCAACGTCTGGCAAAGCCGCATAGTCTGGATGGAGGAGACCCAGGGCATGGACGAACTCGACGCGGAAGTCGAAGAGCGGATTCTGGATTATCTCGCCGAGCATTACGGACCGCGGCAGGCAGCGCGGCGCGCGCCGTTAGCGGCGCATCTGCTGCCGCAGAATCCTTACTCCGATCCCTGAATCGATTGTGGCTGAATCAGCGCCCCGGACACGATTCCACCCAAAAACGGTATAATCGCGCTATCGTTTCGATGGACGCGAATTAATCCCCGAAACCAATGAATTCGGAGTTGAGTTATGCCGGGAAAACCACTTGAGGGCGCAGGACTGCGCGGACAAGTTGCCGGCGCGACCGCGCTTTGCACCGTAGGTAAAACGGGGTCCGGGCTGACGTATCGCGGCCACGACATCGAAGTGCTGGCGCAAAAGGCGCGTTTCGAGGAAGTCGCCTGGTTGCTGCTGAAAGGCAATCTGCCCACTCAGTCCGAACTCGACGGATACAACGGTAAACTCAAACGTCTGCGCGGTCTGCCCGCTGAATTGCGCGAGGCGCTCGAGCGGATTCCCGCTAGCGCGCATCCGATGGATGTAATGCGCACCGGTTGTTCCATGCTCGGCAATCTTGAGCCGGAAGGCGATTTTTCACGCCAGGACGAAGTGGCCGACCGGCTGCTGGCGGCGCTGCCCTCGATCATCTGCTACTGGTACGTCTGGAGCCATTACGGCCGACGTATCGAAACCGAACTCGACAGCAATTCGATCGGGGCGCATTTCCTGCATATGCTACATGGCCAGGCGCCCGATGAGTTGTTTCGGGAAGTGATGAATGTCTCGCTCATCCTGTACGCTGAACACGAATTCAACGCTTCCACCTTCACCGCCCGGGTCGTCGCCTCGACCCTTTCCGACATGCATAGCTGCGTTGCCGCCGCCATCGGCGCCTTGCGCGGCCCGCTGCATGGCGGCGCCAACGAGGCGGCAATGGAAATGATCGAGAACTGGCGCACTCCAGACGAGGCCGAACGCGAAATTCTCGCCATGCTGGAGCGCAAGAATAAGATAATGGGATTCGGCCACGCGGTGTATCGCGAATCCGACCCGCGCAATGCGATCATCAAGGGCTGGGCGGAAAAACTCGCGGAGCGGGTCGGCGATACCGTGCTCTATCCGGTATCCGTGCGTTGCGAAGAGGTCATGTGGCGGGAAAAGAAACTTTTCGCGAACGCCGACTTCTTTCATGCCGCCGCCTACCATTTCATGGGTATCCCGACCAAGCTGTTCACGCCCATATTCGTCATGTCGCGAATCACGGGCTGGGCCGCCCATGTGAAGGAGCAACGCGCGAACAACCGTATCATCAGGCCGAGTGCGGAATACACCGGTCCGGCGACCGCCGCCTGGGTGGACATCGCCGAACGCTGAACCCGGACCAAACCCTCACCTTACTCAAATGAAGAGACAGCCATGAGCGCCAGCGCCGATCTGAATACCCGCCCCGACCCGGATCAGGTTCTGGTCGATATCGCGGACTACGTCTGCGACTACGAAATAGACTCCCGGGAAGCATACGACACGGCCCGGAACTGCCTGATGGACAGCCTCGGCTGCGGTTTGCTCGCGCTGCGTTATCCTGAATGCCGGAAACTGCTAGGGCCGCTGGTGGAAGGCACCGTCGTGCCCAATGGCGTGCGTGTGCCGGGCACGCAATTCCGGCTCGACCCCGTAAAAGCCGCCTGGGACATCGGCTGCATCATCCGCTGGCTCGACTACAACGACACCTGGCTGGCGGCGGAATGGGGACACCCATCAGACAATCTAGGCGCCATCCTGGCGATTGCCGACTACCAGTCCCAGCGCCGTGCGGCCGCGGGCCAGCCTCCCCTGCTCATGCGCGATGTGCTCGGCGCCATGATCAAGGCCCATGAAATCCAGGGCATCATCGCCCTGGAAAACGGTTTCAACCGCGTCGGGCTATGCCACGTATTGCTGGTACGGGTCGCCTCCACGGCAGTGTCGACCCGGATGCTCGGCGGCTCCAGACAACAGGTCATCGACGCCATCTCCCAGGCCTGGCTCGACGGCTCCAGCCTGCGCACCTACCGCCATGCGCCCAATACCGGATCGCGCAAGTCCTGGGCGGCGGGCGACGCCACTTCCCGCGCAGTGCGCCTGGCCGACCTGACCATGCGCGGAGAAACCGGCTATCCAAGCGTGCTCAGCGCCCGGACCTGGGGATTCTACGACGTGAGCTTCAAAGGAAAAGAATTTAAATTTTCAATGCCTTATGGCAGTTATGTAATGGAAAACATTCTATTCAAGATCTCCTACCCGGCCGAATTCCACGCACAGACCGCCGTCGAGGCCGCGCTTAAACTACACCCCGCGGTCAGCAACAGGCTCGGCGAAATCGACCGCATCGTCATGCACACCCACGAATCAGCGCTGCGCATCATCAACAAGGTAGGCCCCTTGAGCAATCCCGCCGACCGCGACCACTGCCTGCAATACATGACCGCCGTAGCCCTCGGCTTCGGATCGCTTACCGCCGACCATTACGAGGACTCCTTCCACGCCGCGCACCCCATCATCGACGAATTGCGCGAAAAAATGGAAATCCACGAAGAACCCCGCTACACCAACGAATACCTCGAACCCAACAAACGCTCCATCGCCAACTCAATCAAGATCTGGTTCAAAGACGGCAGTTGCACCGACCGCATCGAAGTCGAATACCCAGTAGGCCACAGACGCCGCCGCCAGGAAGGCATCCCCCTCCTAGAGCAAAAATTCAAAGCCAACCTGGCCACCTGCTTCCCATCCCACCGCTGCGAAGAAATCTTCGCCCTATGCAAAGACCAGCAAGCTCTGGAAGACACCCCCGTTCACGAATTCATGACGATGCTGGTTATTTGAACCATCAGGGCGATTCCACGAAGGGACTGTGGTTTCAATCCGTCGCCGCCGGGGGGCAAGGGGTGCGGCGGACGCTGTAAATACATCCCTGTAAGCTTCGGGCTCGGCATCCATGCCTTGCACGCCCGCCGCACCCCTTGCCCCCCGGCGGCGACTAATGTAGTGCAGAACTGGACAGGGGTTTCCGTAGGCCGGCGCTGGGGCGGGGTGTTTGGCGGCATGTGAGGCATGGATGCCGAACTTGAGCCTACAGGGACGCACTAATGAGCCAGGAGATCCCGTAGGCCGCCGCCGGTGTGGGGTATTTGGCGGCATGCGAGGCAGGAAGCCGAGCTTGAGCCTACAGGGACGTATTTACGGCGACCGCCAAATTCCCCACACCGGCGGCGGCGAGATGTCAATTCAAGAACACCCCCATTGATTTCCCACCTATCGTCCGCATATTCATCTCCAGCGGATGCTCATCAGAGGTCCGCTCTGCCGAAAACGGCAGCCAAACCATATTGCTTGAACCATGAGGATATGATCATGACCAGATTTGATTTTTCACCCCTGTACCGAACCACCGTAGGATTCGACCGCCTTTCGTCCCTGCTCGACTCAGTGAGCCGGAACGACAACGCCGGTTCCGGTTACCCACCCTACAACATCGAGCTGCTCGACAAGGACAGCTATCGCATCACCATGGCCGTGGCCGGCTTCGGCGAAGACGACCTGAACATCCAGGTGGAAAGCGAAGAGTTGACCGTTCGCGGCAGCAAGCTCGAGGAGAACGGGGAGCGCAAGTTCCTGCATCAGGGAATCGGCGCCCGCAACTTCGAGCGTCGCTTCAGCCTTGCCGATCACGTCAGGGTCAACAGCGCCAGCCTTGAAAACGGCCTGCTGCACATCGACCTCGTCAGGGAGATTCCCGAGGCCATGAAGCCGCGGTCGATCCCCATCGGCAAGGGTAAGCTGATCGACGGCAAGTCCAAAGCCAAACTGAAACAGGCGAGCTAATCCAGCACGTGGCTGACTAGCCCGCTGCGTAACTTGGGCTCGAACCAGGTGGACTTGGGCGGCATCACGCCGCCCGAATCCGCCACTTCCATCAGATTCTCCATCGAAGTCGGATAAATCGCGAAAGCCGCGCCCCAGGCGCCGCTGTCGACCTTTCGTTCGAGTTCTGCCAACCCGCGAATGCCGCCGACGAAATCCACTCGATCGTCGGTACGCTGATCCATGATGCCGAGCAAGGGCGCGAATACCCAATCCTGCAACAAGGCGACATCCAGCCTGTCACTGGCCGATTTTTCCTCCAGCGAGGCCAGCACCGCCCCCCGCGGTCGCAGGCGCAACCAGCGCCCCTCCAGATAGAGAGCGAATTCGCGCGGTTCGGTGGGCTTTGCATCGCCGGCTTCGACCTCGGTGAGTTCAAAGTTCTGTTCGAGCTTTTGCAGGAAATCGCCGGCGCCGAGTCCGCCCAGGTCGCGCACTACGCGGTTGTAGTCGAGAATCTTGATCTGGTCATGGGGAAACATGACCACGAGAAACCAGTCCCAGGGGGACGAGCCGGTCCGGCGCGGGCTGAACAGATTCAGGGTTTCCCGCAAATTCGACGCCGCCTCGGAACGATGGTGCCCGTCGGCGACATAAAGCGCCGGCATTTCGTCCAGCACGCTCTGAAACGCAAGCACACGCTCAGCCTGCGATACGACCCAGAAAGTGTGGCGAATTCCGTCATCGGCCGTGAAATCGTATTCAGGCTCGCCTTGCGCAGTTTCAGCGATCAACTCGTCAACTGACTTTCGAGCGTGATAGGTAACGAATACGGGCCCTACCTGGGCGCCGAGCGCATGCATATGGGCCACCCGGTCAACCACCTTGGGCGGGCGCGTCAGTTCATGTTTCTTGACCAGACCCTGTTCGTAGGCGTCCAGCGAAGCCACGGCGGCAAGGCCGGTCTGAACGTGATCGCCCATGACCTGGCGATACACATAGAAACAGTCTTCCTCGTCCCGTAGGAGTATGCCCGAATCGATGAATCGGTCGAGATTGGCCCTGCCCCTGGCGTAAACAATGCCGTCATGAGAGTCGGTCGCGGGGTCGACGTCAATTTCTGGCTTGTTGATATGGAGAAAACTGCATTCGTTGCCGCGTGCCATTTCCAGCGCTTCTTCCCTGCTCAGCACGTCGTATGGCGGAGAGGCGACGCGCTCCGCGAGTTCGCGCTTCGGCCGCAGCCCCCTGAAAGGTTTGACCAATCTCATTGCGAATTCCTGTCAGAAATTAAGTTTCAATTCGATGCCGAACATTCTTGGCGCATCGAATTTCATAACGGGATACAGAGCGACAATCGCTTGGGTAATAACTTGACGGTCGGTCAGGTTTTTTCCAAAGACACTGATGCTGTTACCGTCTTGCCCCCAGACCCAGGTCACGGACCCGTTCACTTTTGCTGTTGCCGGACGAAAGTAATAATCCTCGTTACTTCGTCCGTAGGTGTTGTAGCCGCCCTGATAGCGCATATCCAGCCGGTATTGCAGCGTGCTGTCGGCCAGTTCCTGCGAATAGGTCATAGCTGTGTAGGTGGAAAATTCCGGCGCCAGCAGTATTTGGAAATGTGAATTGTCGGTTACGACGCCGTCGCCGGTCAGGTCGGCAATATAGTTGTCCCAGCCCGCATTCAGGTAACCCAACGCGAAATCGATCACGAAACCAGGCGCTGCAAGCCAGGTCGATTCGAATTCGAGACCGTGAATGGACATTGCTCCGATGTTGTCTCTGACCGATTCGGTTCCCTGCCCCGAAGCCGTCGGCCTTCTGACCAGGCCGACGAAATCGGTGTACTCGATGAAAAATCCGGCAGCGGCAAAACGCATTCGGTTTTCCAGCATACTTCCCTTGACGCCGGCCTCGATACTGGTCGAACGCTCCGCGGCATAGGGTCCCACGTTTTCCGGCAGTGTCGCTCTGCCGTTGAATCCGCCGGGCTTGTATCCTGTAGAAGCCGTCAGATAGTACATCGTTGTATCGTCCGGCTGGTATTCGATGCCAAGTTTCCAGGTCGGCTGGTCCCAGTCGTGCGATGGCGTGAGCCGGGTAGCAGGGGCATCCGGTGAGGACTGGGGCGGAAGATCGATCAATTCGGCTGATTTCTCCTCATGGGTCATTCTGCCGCCAACAATCAGGGAGACGGTGTCGCTGACCGCATATTCGGCCTGGCCGAAGACCGCCAGGCTCTGCGTATCCTGACGCGCCTCTGCAGTCCTGAAGGAATCCCCGAATAACAGGGTCCGGGAAAACGGCGGTCCTGTATTGAGATGGAAAAAGCGCTCTATTTCTTCTCGAAACAGGAATGCTCCCGTGACCAGACTCCAGCGCCCATCTTCTTCATTGTGGTACCGAAGTTCGAAGCTCTCCTGTTCCTGCCCAATATCGAAACCTAAATTGAATGGATCAACGAAAGATCCGCCGGGGTTGGAAGGCTGCGCGCTTACCCAGCCGTCGAGATCTGAATAAACCAGGAAATCGCTCTTGTGAGAGTTGGCCAATAAAGCCAGGTAACCATAGTTCAGGTTTATCTCGGATAGAACCGTGAAACCGCGCTCGCCAGAATCACGAAAACCTTCCTGATCGATATTGATCAGATTTACATCGCCATCTGAAAGTCCGTATGGATCCTGAAACTGGCTGGACAAGCCCAGGCCCTGGACGGTGTCTCCAATCTTGTAAACGATAAGACTGGATTCCCCATACTCTCCGTCGTGGTCGATCCTCAATCTGGTGTTGCGCGAATCGAGCACACCGAGCTTCTTGCCGCTGAAAGCATTGGTAATATGACCGTTGTACAGTCTTCGCGACGACGTAAGCCGCGTACGCAGCGCACCGTCAAACATCGCGCCCGTCTCGGCCGTTAAAACGTACTTGGCCATGCCGTACTCACCCGCCGAAATTCGAGTTGAAACGCCGGCCTCATCGGCTGCCAGTCGGGAAACGTAATTTACGGTTCCCGCCATGCTGCCACGCCCAAACAAGGTGCCTTGCGGACCTCGCAGAATCTCCACGCGCTGTATATCGACCTGGTCGTAAACTACCCCGGTATTTCGAGCGTGCGGCACACCGTCGACCATAATCTGCGTTTTCTGATCGGAGAAAGGGTCGATATCGAAAAAACCAATGCCGCGAATGGCGAAATTTCCCCCGTTTTCCATCAGCAAGACATTTTTCAGAATTACATTGGGGGCGATTCCATCGAGGTCGGAAATATTGTTAGCCCCGTTCTCCTCCAGCAAAGCTCCTTGAATCACCGAAACGGAAACGGGTACATTGAGGACGTTCTGCTCGACTTTCTGGGCAGTCACGATTATTTCTTCGAGCGTGATGTCGTCGGCGCCCACGGCAATATTTACATTCGCACTGGCGGTCAACAACATAATTGAGCCGCAGGTCATGTACTTCCTTGAAAGACGAATCACTTGCCGGATTCCATGTGGAGAAGCTTCCGATGAAGCTCTGGTTTTCGGAAATCTTACTGGAGAAAAATAGAATTTACAGTACGCGGTATCGGTTTCGCAGTGACTTCTGCGCAATTTCGGCAGGAAAGCCCCGTCCTTGCAGGAATCTGAAGATACGCTGATGGTTCCGGCTTCCCGGCGAAAAGTTTTCCTGGTCGCATAGTCGGGAAGCCACGAGATCATCGGCCAGGTTCAACCATTCTTCGTCCGGCCGAGCAAGATCGGAAACAATCGAATCAGCCACTCCACGGGATTGGAGTTGGGCGCGAATATACAGCCAACCGAAGCCGCGCCGCATGCGCATGCGCAAATATTCTTCAGCGAAACGGCGGTCCGACTGCAGATTTTCGGCCGCCAGCTTTTCCAGCACAGAATCGATCAGTTCCGGATTTTCTTCCGGGAATCGTTGCCGCAACTTGCCTGCGAGTTCATGTCGGGAATGCTCCCGGCGCGCGAGAAAATCCATGGCGCGGCGGCGCAGCGCCATGGAGTCGGATTCGCTCATCTGACTAATTACGGGCCGGTATCGCGGTTACGATTTCCGGGAGTCGGCAAGCACGACCACGTCGTCATGACCTGCCTGTTCCCGCGCTTTACTCTGCTGGTCTCCTTCCAGGGTGCGGGCCCTGATCGCCGATTCAATTTCCTCGGCGATAGCGGAATTCTCCTGCAAGTAGGCGGCGACATTCTTCTTGCCCTGGCCGATTTTCTCGCCCTGATAGGCGTACCAGGCGCCGGATTTATCCACCAGGCCGTATTTGACCGCGAGATCGATCACTTCGCCGAGCTGAAAAATTCCCTCGCCGTACAGGATCTGGAATTCCGCCTGCCGGAACGGTGGTGAAACCTTGTTCTTGACGACTTTCACCCGGGTTTCGTTACCGACGACTTCATCGCCGTCCTTGATCGTGCCGATACGTCGGATGTCGAGCCGCACCGAGGAGTAAAACTTCAGCGCATTGCCGCCGGTCGTGGTTTCCGGAGACCCGAACATGACGCCGATCTTCATGCGAATCTGATTGATGAAAATCACCAGGGTATTGGAGTTTTTGATGTTGCCCGCCATTTTGCGCAGCGCCTGGGACATCAACCGGGCTTGCAGGCCCATGTGACTGTCGCCCATCTCGCCTTCGATCTCCGCCTTGGGCGTCAATGCCGCCACCGAGTCGATCACGACGACATCAAGCGCGCCGGAACGCACGACCATGTCGCAAATCTCCAGCGCCTGCTCGCCGGTGTCGGGTTGACTGACCAGCAGGTTTTCCACATCCACGCCCAACTTCGCGGCGTATACTGGGTCGAGCGCGTGTTCGGCGTCGATGAAGGCGCAACTGCCGCCGGCGCGCTGGGCCTGGGCGATGACCTGCAGGGTCAACGTGGTCTTGCCGGATGACTCCGGGCCGTAAATCTCGACGATCCTGCCGCGCGGCAGGCCGCCGATGCCGAGGGCGATGTCGAGCCCGAGCGAGCCGGTCGAAATCGCGGGTATCGCCTGGCGATCGTTATCGCCGAGACGCATCATGGAACCTTTGCCGAATTGCCGCTCGATCTGAGCCAGGGCGGCATTCAGCGCCTTTTCCTTGCCTTGGTCGTTCTTGCTGTCTTGCATCATGGTATTTCCCTTGTCTGTCAGTGAATCACAACCGTAGCTGGTTCCATGAGTTCCAGTTGCGCGATAAGTCCAATGCTCCTGGTTGCCAGTTCAACCGCTACTGCCAACAGCCTAGTCCAATTTCTGAATTTTGCCTGAATTCGGAAGCAAACCGGGCGAATTGGCTACACGGCAGATTACTGTATATTCAAACAGTATATTGGCAGTTACTGCAAATACTTTAGAAAGTTTTCTCCGGCGCCTCTTTTCAGTCCAGTAGCGCCAGCAATCCTTCAAGCGCTGCCAGCACAGAGGCCTCGCGGACCGCGGTTCTGTCCCCACTGAATTGAAACTTGCGCGCAAGCCGCCGCTGCTCCCATTGCCAGGCGATCCAGACCGTGCCGACAGGTTTTTCAGGGCTACCGCCATCCGGTCCGGCTATGCCGCTGACCGCGACCGCTACCCGGGCCCGGCTGTTGGCGACCGCACCCGCGGTCATGGCCAGCACCGTTTCTTCGCTGACCGCGCCGGGGCCGTCGATTTCGAGCAGACCGGCCGGCACATCCAGCAGTTTTCGTTTTGCCTCGTTGGAATAAGTAATGAACCCGCAATCGAACCAGGCGGAACTGCCCGCAATCGCCGTAATTGCCTGGGACACCCAGCCGCCGGTGCAGGATTCGGCGGTGGCGAGCAGCAGTTTGCGCGCGAGCAGCCTTTCGCCGACCCGCGCGGCCAGAGAAACCGGTTTTTCGTGTTGACTCATATGTGTATCCCGAGTTGCGCCGCCAGGAGTGGGTGTCCCATGGGAGAAATTTTGCTTTATATCGCGGAGACGGTCCACCGGCTGTGCGGGTTCAGCATGTAGGGGCGAGGCATGCCTCGCCCGTCAGTCGCACGGTTTCTGGGCCATTCGCGGGCAAGGCATGCCTCGCCCCTGCGGTCTCACATGTTTCTGAACCTATACCCGGCGCTGGCAAACCATGTAGAATTTCCGGCTTTGCAGCCTGGATCGGAAGCCTGCCCCGACTTGCCAGATAACGCCTCACATACCCCCATGATGCAGCAGTACCTGCGCATCAAGGCGCAGCATCCGGACTGCCTGCTGTTCTATCGGATGGGGGACTTTTACGAGTTGTTTTACGACGACGCCAGGGTCGCCGCGGAACTTCTCGATATCGCCCTCACCGCCCGCGGCAAGTCGGCGGGCTCGCCCATTCCCATGTGCGGCGTCCCCTACCATTCCGCCGATCGTTATCTCGCGCGCCTCGTTGAAGCCGGCAAGTCGGTCGCCATCTGCGAGCAGATCGGCGATCCGGCCAAGAGCAAGGGACCGGTACAACGCGAAGTCGTTCGCATCATCACTCCCGGCACCGTCAGCGACGAAGCCTTGCTAGATGCGCGCCGCGACAACAACTTGCTGGCGATCTGCGGCGGCGGCGCCGAAACGTTCGGGTTGGCCGGCATCGATGTCAGCAGCGGGCGTTTCGTGTTGTCCGAAGTCAACGGCAAGGAAGCGTTGTCGAACGAACTCGAGCGATTGCGCCCCGCGGAAATCCTTCTGCCGGAGACCTTGTCGAATCTGAACGAACATCTGCGGCATCCTGCCTTGCGGCCGCGCCCCGAATGGGAGTTCGAACTCGAAGGCGCGGTTCGCGCATTAAGCCGCCAGTTCGGGGTGAACGACCTGACCGCATTCGATTGCGAAGACATGGAAGCGGCTCTGCAGGCCGCCGGCTGCCTGCTGCAATACCTGCGCGAGACCCAGCGCGCAGACTTGCCCCATGTACAGGGCCTGCGCGTGGAACGGCAGCGCGACAGCGTCATCATCGATGCGGTCAGCCGGCGCAATCTCGAAATCGAGGTAAATCTCGCCGGCGGCCGCGCCAACACGCTGCTGTCGGTCGTGGACCGTTGCGCAACGCCGATGGGTTCGAGATTGCTGGCGCGCTGGATCAGCCGGCCGCTGCGCGACCGGAACGAATTGCTGCATCGCCAGGACACGGTCAGCGCCTTGCGCGAGAACTACCGGTTCGAGGTCTTTGGCAAGTTACTGGAAGATGTCGGGGATCTGGAACGCATCCTGGCCAGGATCGGCCTGCGTTCGTCGCGGCCGCGCGATCTGTCGAGGCTGCAAATTGCGCTCGAATCCCTGCCCGCCCTCCAGCGGCAGCTTGCGGAACTGCAAACTCCGCACCTGCGTCATCTGGTCGAGCGCATCGGCGAGTTTCCGCGCGAGGCGGATCTGCTCCGCCGGGCGGTCAGGGAAGAACCGGCGCAGGTCATCCGTGAAGGCGGCGTCATCGCCGAAGGTTATGACGCGGAACTCGACCGCCTGCGCAATCTGAGCAGCAACGCCGGGGAATACCTGGTCGAACTCGAACAGCGCGAGAGGCGCCAGACCGGCCTGAGCACGCTCAAGGTCGGGTTCAACCGGGTTCATGGCTATTTCATCGAAGTCAGCAAGGGACAGTCCGTTGCCGCCGGATTGCCCGCGGATTACATGCGGCGGCAAACCCTGAAGAACGCCGAACGCTATATCACGCCGGAGCTGAAGGAATTCGAAGACCAGATTCTCAGCGCGAAAAGCAAGGCCCTGGCGCGTGAGAAGGAGTTGTACGAAGCGTTGCTCGACAATCTCGCGGATTCGCTGCCCGCCCTGCTCGTCTGCGCCGGCGGGCTGGCGGAACTCGACGTTTTGAGCAATTTCGCCGAACGCGCGACCAGTCTCGAATACAGCCGGCCCGTGTTGCGCGGTACGGCCGGAATAGAAATCAGCGGCGGGCGCCATCCGGTTGTGGAGCAAGTGTCCGAACAGGAATTTGTCGCCAATGATCTTTACATGGATGACGAGCGCAGGATGCTGATCGTCACCGGCCCCAATATGGGCGGAAAATCGACGTATATGCGGCAAACGGCGCTTATCGTGCTGCTCGCCTTGTCCGGCAGTTGCGTTCCCGCGCGCGAGGCGGCGATCGGACCCGTCGACCGCATTTTCACGCGGATCGGTTCGGCCGACGATCTCGCCGGCGGCCGTTCGACCTTTATGGTGGAAATGATCGAGACCGCGGCCATCCTGCATAACGCCACTTCGGAAAGCCTGGTGCTGATGGATGAAATCGGCCGCGGCACCAGCACGTTCGATGGTCTGTCCCTGGCCTGGGCCGCGGCTGTGCATATTGCCGAAAACGTCGGTTCCTTCACACTTTTCGCAACCCACTACTTTGAATTGACCGCGCTGGCGGATCAGATTCCCGGAATCATCAATGTGCATCTCGACGCCGCCGAACACGATAGCGGTATCGTCTTGCTGCACTCGGTAAAACCGGGGCCGGCGAGCCGCAGCTACGGGCTGCAGGTCGCACAGCTCGCCGGCATTCCCGCTCCGGTCATCAGTCAGGCGCGCGGTAAACTCCAGCAGCTTGAAGCCGAACGGCATAACCCCCCTTCTGTTGCGGGGCAATCTGCTTTAGAATCGGCTGCCGGAAAGGAATCGGCTCCTTCCGGGCTGGATATTGGCCTTTTCAGGCAAGACCATCCGGCTCTCGACTATCTCGAAAAGCTGGATCCGGACACGATCACCGCCAGAGAAGCCCTGACCATTCTCTACGAGTTGAAGTCCAAACTGTCAGTCAGGTGTAACGAAAGGAACGATAGGAACGACTCATGACCTTTGTTGTTGGCGATAACTGCATTCGATGCAAGCACACCGATTGCGTGGAAGTCTGTCCCGTGGATTGTTTCTACGAAGGCCCCAATTTTCTGGTTATTCATCCCGACGAATGCATTGACTGCGCCTTGTGCGAACCAGAATGTCCGGTGGATGCAATCTATGCCGAAGACGAATTGCCCGAAGATCAGCAGAAATTTCTCGACCTGAACGCCGAATTGGCCGAAACATGGCCTAACATCACCGAAAAGAAGGATCCACTTCCCGACGCCGAAGATTGGACCGACGTCAAGGACAAACTCAAGTATCTGGAAAAGTAAGAGCTCATCCGAGCGGGCGACGCATGCGTCGCCCCGACTGGATTCCGATCAACATCGTTGTGCCCGCGCATCACACGGAACCGGGTCTGGGTCACCCTTACAGGTTTCGGAATGATTCCGTGATGTCCGCATATGCCGTAGGGGCGAGGCATGCCTCGCCCGTGTTCGGTGCGGGCACCGCGCCATTGCCTACGGCAACAAGCCGGTCGGGTCGACGAAGTTACCGTCGCGCTGCACGTTGAAATAGACCATGGGCGAACCGGAATCGACCGGTTCGAGTTCGACGATGGCCTGGCCCGCCTCAACCCTTTCTCCGGTTTCCACCAGCACCCTGCCCGTTTGCGTATAGGCGCTGAGATAGCGTTCGTCATGGCGAATGATGAGCAGGGAGCCCTCGTCATCTCCGAAGGGGCGCGAATAAACGACTTCACCGTCCCTGGCAGCGAGTACCGAATCTCCGGCTTTCGCTTCGATATCGAGGCGGTTGTTGATATCCGGACGATATTCGGTCGAGCCGCGGTCGGCGAGCGGCCATTGCCAGCTACCCGAAGAAGATCCCGAAGAAAGCGACGATTGTCCGCTTGACAAGGGCGCCGACGGGCGCCGATCGATGGGCCGGCGCTGAATCCCGGCACTCGGTGCGGCCGCGCTCGCGCTGGCGGTTGCGCCCGATGGCGCCGCCGGGTCCGGCACGTTCGCGTTCAACTTCAGTTCCTGTTCGACGTAAATCGTATAGGGCGGCGAGAGATTGTTGGCCGCGGCCACTTCCCGGTAGTCGACACCGTACATGAACGCGATGGCGAACAAGGTATCGCCTTCCCTGACGCGATGAATGCCGGGCTGACCAGTAGCCGCGGAATAGTCCGTCGGCAGGAAAACCACGGGACCGCTGTCCCGAACGATTTCCGGCTCGCGGTTCGGGAACGCCCTGCCTTGGTCGCGAATCGGCGCCCGCGGCGAACCGCAGGCAAGCAGTGCAGCCAGCAGCGCAAGCAATCCCAGACGGCAATATGCACGATTTGGAATGTTCATTTTCATGTCGCCCCGGGATGTGTACGGAATCCGGAGAGATTCATAGTGATTTATCGTCTGCCGCGCTCGTGGCTGAAGGGCTGCAGCGCGATGATCTTCGCGCCGCCAGAGTCAGGCCAAGACCCACCAGCAATGCCGCCAGGCAGATCGGGATCATCGGCTCCTGCCCGGTCAGCGCCAGATATTCAGCGGGCGCAACGGGCCGATTCGCCAGGAATTGCATTGCCGCGCCGGAATCGATCGCCATCTGCCAGGGCCAGAGGGCGGGTATCGATCCGGCGAGCAAGCCGCAGATGAAGCCATAGGCCCGCCGGCGATGCCGGCGCAGCAGCCAGCCGACAATTCTCGACATCAGCAGTACACCGAGTACGCAGCCGGCCAGAAAAATCAGCAGAACCGGGATATCGAAGCCGGTCAGCGCGATCAGCATGTATTGATAGGCGCCGAGCAAGAGCAGGATGAAAGCTCCGGAAAGTCCGGGCAGTAACATCGCGCTGACCGCGATCATGCCGCAAAGGAACAGGTAGAAAGTCGAGGGCCGGATCTCCCCCGGAGAGGCCATGGACACCAGCAACACGAACAGCGCCCCGACCGCCGCCGACAGTGCGTTGCGCCAGTCGCGCAGGACTGTTTCCCCGCGCAGCAACCAGATGGCGGCCGCAATGAGGCCGATGAAAAAGGCGCGCAGGGGTTCGGGATTGTTCTCGATCAGGTAAACGATCAGGTTTGCGCCGAGCAAGAGGCCGCTGCCGATGCCGAGCCCGAGCGCAAGCAGGAAAGTTCCGTCCACATGCCGCCAGCATTCTTGCAGGCGCCCGGCCAGCAGCAGCCGCAAAGCGTCCGCGTCGATGGCGCGAACGGCGTAGATGATGCGGTCGTAGATATTCGCGGCGACGGCAATAGTGCCGCCGGAGACTCCGGGCACGGAATCGCTGATCCCCATGATCATCCCCTTGGCATAGACCAGCAGATGTTGCGCGGCGCTGTCGGCGGATCTGCTCATCGGGAGCGGCTCGAGGTCAATATCACACCTGTCCTTTCAGCAAGGGAACGAACCTGACGTGATCGAGCAGCCGGCTGATGAACTGGTCTTTTTTGCGGGTAATCAGGCGCAATTCCTGGCTGCCCGAACCGCCTACCGGTATGACCAGCCGGCCGTTCTGGGCGAGTTGCGCGAGCAGTTCGTTCGGAATTCCCAGCGGCGCCGCGGTGACGATGATCGCGTCATAAGGACTCTTGTCCGGGTAACCCAGACTGCCGTCGCCGTGAATCAGATGTGCGTTTTCCAGGCCCAATGCCTCAAGGTTGGCAACGGCCTTGTCGTGCAGGGGCTTGATTCGCTCCATGCTGTAAACTTCCCCGACCAGAGGCGCGATGATCGCGGTCTGGTAGCCACAGCCGGTTCCGATTTCAAGTACCCGGTTCAACGGGCCGGCTTCGAGCACCGCTTCGGTCATCCGCGCGACGACGAATGGCTGGGATATCGTCTGCTTGTAGCCGATATTGACTGGAATGTCATCGTAGGAAAGATGGGAAAAGGCCGGGTCTATGAAGATATGCCGCGGCGTCGTCCTGATCGCGTCAAGCACGTTTGCGTTGCGTATGCCCTTGTCCTTGAGCTTGTCCACCAGCCGCTCTCGCTTTCGCGGCGTTTTTACTCCAATGCCGTCAAGATTCAAGTTCGGTTTCCTGTTCGCTTCCATCTGTTATGCATAATTCTCTGAGCAGACTGGTGGCGTAACATCCCCGCGCAAGCGTGAAGCGCAGTACCAGATTTCCGCTCTTCCAGCTCCAGTTCAATTCCCGTGGCGCGAAGCGCAACGGTCTTCGTCCGGCCTGCAGTCCTTCCCGCCTGAGCCAATCGAGCATGGCGGTGTTTTGCCGCAGTGCCGCAATTTCAATATCGGCAGCCTGGCCGTGAGTTACATACTTCCGTTCCGCCGGAGCCGCGCCCGGCAGTGGGCCCGTAACATGAATGTCCATGTCCTTGAGCCTTTGCCGCAACGATTCGTTCCGATTTCCCGCTTCCGGCAGAAAAAGCCGTCCTGACCCATCGAGGCTCAGGACATCACCCGGTAGATAACGATCCCAACTTCCCTGCGCCAGCCTTGCGGAAAGCACCAGATTGAACAATACGGCCCTGGCTGCGGAATATAACAGTGATCGTGAGGATCTTGGGATTTTTGCGATATTTTTATCACGAATATGCTGTTCTATTTCCCTGAGATTACCGAAACACCGCCCGAAACGCTGGGGTCCGAAATAATTCGGACCTCCCTGTTGCGCCAGTACGCGCAACCTGCGCTCCATGTCTTCCTGCTCACCTAGGAAATCACGCAAGATAATGTGAAAGCGATTCGCGCGATGGCTGCCGATGCGAATCTTGCGGTTATTGCGACGAGACTGGACAATGCGCAAGCTCTCGTCGTCAATCGAATGTAGCCGCGTTTCTTCGCATTCGGGCAGCCGCAAGCTGAACCACTGCCTGGTGACAGCGCGACGGTCTTTCATCCCGGCATAGCCGATATCAGCCCGCTTGAGTCCCGTTGTTTCCGCCAGGCGGCGTACCGTCTGGTTTGTCGTCAGGCCGGTTTTTTCAACTTCGATACAAAGATGCTCGCCCGCGCCGGACAGCGCGAACCCCAACTCTTCCACAACCTGGAAATCGTCCGCCGCCGATTTCAGATGCGCCGTGCTTGCGGGCGGCTCGAACAAACGCGCGAGGTCCGACCAGTAGCGCGCGTATGGTCCGGTGGAAAACTCAGACATCCGGCCCCATCAGTACGACTGCATGACAGGCCATGCCTTCTTCGCGGCCCAGATAGCCCATGCCCTCGGTCGTCGTCGCCTTGAGATTGATGTTTCCTTCGGGCAGACCGGTCAATGCCGCCAGACTTTCCCGCATTGCCTCGGCATGAGGCGAAACTTTCGGCGCCTGGGCGACGACGGTGAGGTCGAGATTGATCAGTTTCAGCCCCTTGCCACCGGCCTTCTCCAGGGCGGTTTGCAATATGATCGCGCTGGAAATTCCCGCCAGGCTGGCGTCGGTGTCGGGAAAGAGTCTGCCAATGTCGCCTTCTGCGGCCGCGCCGAGCACCGCATCGGCCAGCGCATGCAATACCAGGTCCCCGTCGGAATGCGCCGCCAGGCTTTTTTCCACCGGCAATTCCACGCCTGCCAGGATCAACGGTTTCGCGGGGTCGAAACAGTCGGCGAAACGGTGTACGTCAAAGCCATGACCGATGCGGAGTTGTCGCAAGTCCTGAGAAATCATGCGTTCGCTTCCTTCTGTCGGGACAGAATGCTGCCCGCGAGCGCAAGGTCCGGCTCGTGGGTGACCTTGATGTTGTCCTTGGCGCAGGAAACCATGAGCACGCTGCCTCCCGCCGCCATCACCGCCGCGGCCTCGTCGAAATGGGAAGTCCCGTCCGCTTCGGCTCTCCGCAAGGCATCGAGCAGGACGCCGAAGCGGAACATCTGGGGCGTCGCGGCGTTCCAGCATTCCCTCCGGTCCACATTGTCCAGCACCGCCATGGAAGCGTCGACTCGCTTGAGGGCATTGTCCACGAGCCAGCCCAGCAAACCGCCGTCCCGACCGCTCGCATCGGTCGATTCGATCAGGCCGGCGATGTCATCGGCCCGCACGCAGGGACGCACCGCGTCGTGCACCAGGACCCAGTCGTCATCGCCTGCCCGACCTTGCAGGCTCGACAGCGCGTTGAGCACCGACTGCTGGCGCTGAGCGCCGCCGGCGCAGGTTTCGACGCGGGATTCGTTGTCCCAGCCCAGCTTGGGCCAATGTCCGTCCTCGGGACCGAGCGCGACCACGAGAGCCCGCAGCGGAGCGGCAAGCAGCGTTTCGATGGACCAGGAAATAACCGGGCGGCCGTTGACCGGCAAATATTGCTTGGGAACTTCGGCTCCGAATCGGCTGCCGCTGCCCGCGGCGGGGAGCACTCCCCAGCAGTTCATGGCCCGTTCAGTCGACAATGATGTAGAAGGTCTCGCCTTCCCTGATCATGCCGAGTTCCGAGCGCGCCCTTTCCTCGATCGCTTCCGTGCCGTTCTTGAGGTCAAGCACTTCCACTTCAAGGTCCCGGTTGCCTTCCCGCAGATTGGCGATGATTTCAAGCTGTTCGGTCACTTCCGCCTGGCGCGAACGCAAGGCGAGCCAGCCGTCTTCCCCCAGCCATAGCTGGTACTGGAAATAAACGACAATCGCGCCCGTGGCAAACAGCAGCAATCGCATGATCATCCGGCTCCAAATCGGGAGAATTCGCCCATCCCGTTATAATACGCGGCATCGCCGAGTTGCTCATGTATGCGCAGCAGGCGATTGTATTTCGCCACCCGGTCGGTTCGGCAAAGCGAACCGGTCTTGATCTGGCCGGCCGCCACTCCCACGGCCAGATCGGCGATGGTGCTGTCTTCGGTTTCGCCGGAGCGATGGGATATGACGATGCCGTATCCCGCTCGCGCAGCCATAGCTACGGTTTCCAGCGTTTCCGTCAGGCTACCGATCTGGTTGAACTTGATCAAAATGGCGTTGGCGATGCTCTGGCCGAGTCCCCTTTTCAGAATTTTCGCGTTGGTGACGAATAAATCGTCTCCAACTAATTGAATCTTATCGCCTAATCGCGCCGACAGTTTAGCCCAACCGTCCCAGTCGCTCTCGTCCATGCCGTCTTCGATCGACAGGATGGGGTAGTCGGCGCAGAGCTGTTCGAGATAATCGACGAATTCATCGGCATCGCAGGACTTGCCCTCCCCCGACAGTTCGTAGCGCCCGTCGCGATAGAATTCCGACGCGGCGCAATCCAGGGCAAGATGCACGTCGCCGCCGGCGGTGTAGCCCGCCAGTTCTATCGCGTTGACGATGGCGTCGAGGGCAGCGGCGTTGGACGGCAGATCCGGTGCGAAGCCGCCTTCATCGCCGACGGCGGTATTGAAGCCGTCCTTTTTCAGCACGGACTTGAGCGCATGGAAAATCTCCACCCCGCAGCGCAAGGCCTCCGGAAAGTTCGCGGCGCCGGTAGGCTGGATCATGAATTCCTGGATATCGACATTGTTGTCGGCGTGTTCACCGCCGTTGATGATGTTCATCATGGGCACGGGCAGGCTGTAGCCGCCGTCGTTGCCGGCAAGCCGGGCGATATGCCTGTAAAGCGACGTGCCGCGGCTGCTCGCCGCCGCCCGCGCCGCAGCCAGGGAAACCGCCAGGATGGCGTTTGCGCCGAGCCGGGACTTGTTCTCGGTGCCGTCGAGGTCGAGCATGACGCAGTCGAGCCCTTGCTGATCGGCGGCATTGAAACCGGCAAGCGCCTGTCGGATTTCTCCATTGACGTTTTCCACCGCGCGCAGGACGCCTTTGCCGCCGTAGCGGTCCAGTTCCTGGTCGCGCAGTTCAAGCGCCTCTCTGGACCCGGTGGACGCGCCGGAAGGCACGCAGGCGATGCCGCCGGCTCCGTCTTCGAGCCGCACTTCGGCTTCGATGGTCGGATTGCCCCGGGAATCCAGAATTTCTCTCGCATGAATCATTTTTATCTCTGTCATTTCAGTCTCTTATGATAAATATCTTTTGTATACTATGAAGAAGTATCGATAGCCGGCAGCGACTTCGCGAGTATATCTACCGCTCGCATTTGACGGAGAAAATCTTCCAGCCGGTCCAGGCGCAAGGCGCAGGGACCGTCGCACGGCGCCCGGTCGGGCTCCGGATGCGCTTCGATGAAGAGTCCGGCGATGCCCTGCATCAGCCCGGCCCGGGCCAAGCCGGCCAATTGCGCTCTGCGCCCGCCTGCGCCATGGCTTTGCCCGCCGGGAATCTGCAAGGCGTGAGTCGCATCGAAAAGCACGGGATATCCGAATTCCTTCAATGTCTCGAATCCGAGTATGTCGACCACCAGGTTGTTGTAACCGAAAGCCGTGCCGCGCTCGCATAGCATCAGCCGGGAATTGCCCGCCTGTTCGAATTTTTCGAGGATATGGCGCATTTCGGCCGGCGCCAGGAACTGGGCTTTCTTGATATTGACGGCGGCGCCGGTGCGCGCCATGGCGGTAACCAGATCGGTCTGGCGGCTGAGAAACGCCGGCAGTTGCAGGATATCGGCCACTTCGGCGGCCGCTTCGGCCTGGCCCGGCTCGTGCACGTCGGTGAGGACGGGTACGCCCAGTTTCCGTTTGACTTCGGCCAGCATCGCAAGACCCGCTTCCATTCCGGGTCCGCGATACGAATCGATCGACGAACGATTCGCCTTGTCGAAACTCGCCTTGAAAATCCATGGAATCTCCAGGGCAGCGGTGACACGCTGAAATTCTTCGGCCACGCGCATGACGACATCGGGCGATTCAAGCACGTTCATGCCGCCGACCAGGACGAACGGCCGGTCATTGGCCAGGGGAATATCGCCCACGATTACTTCATTGACTGTCATCGACGGCGCCCGGTCATGAGGCGGGAATCAGGCGCGGGCCGCGGTCATCACCGCGGCTCCGGTCCTGGATTCGGCTTCTTGCGCCTCGGCCCGCCTGCGGCCCCGGGCCTGGTAGTCGACGGCCGCCCGGACAAAGCCTGAAAACAGTGGATGGCCGTCGCGAGGCGTCGAAGTGAATTCGGGATGGAACTGGCAGCCTACAAACCAGGGATGATCAGGCGCTTCGATCACCTCGACAAGTTTTGAATCGACGGACTTGCCGGTGAGTTTCAGGCCGGCGTCTTGCAATACATTCAGATAGTTGTTGTTGAATTCGTAGCGATGGCGATGCCTTTCCTTGATTCGTTTCTTGCCGTAGCAGGCAAAAATCGTCGAGTCCGCATCGATGACGCATTCCTGGCCTCCGAGCCGCATCGTACCGCCGAGATCGGATTCCTCATCCCGGTTTTCGACGCCGCCGTCCGCCGTGATCCATTCGGTGATCAGGGCGATGACCGGATGCGGCGTGCCCGGCTCGAATTCGGAACTGTTGGCGCCTTCGAGCCCGGCGACATTGCGGGCGAATTCAACGACAGCGGCCTGCAATCCGAGGCAGATGCCAAGATACGGCACCTTCCTCTCCCTGGCGTACTTGCAGGCGAGAATCTTGCCTTCAAAGCCGCGCTCGCCGAAGCCGCCGGGTACGAGAATGCAGTCATGGATGTCCAGGATGCCCGTCCCCTGCTCCGAAATGATCGATGAATCGATGAACGAGACATTGACTCGGGTTCGCGAATGAATGCCGGCGTGGGTGATCGCTTCGTTCAGCGACTTGTACGCGTCGGGCAATTCCATGTATTTGCCGACCATCGCCAGATTGATCTCGTTCAGCGGCTGGTGCTCGGCTTCGACCACCTTGTTCCATTCGCTGAAATCCGCTTCAGGGCAAGGCAGGCAAAGCTTGTTCACCACGATTTCGTCGAGCCCCGCTTCGCCGAGAATCGCGGGAACGCGGTAAATACTGTCGGTATCCGGCAGGGAGACCACGGCAGGCAATTCGACATTGGTGAACAGGGCGATCTTGCGGCGGGCCGAATCGTCGATTTCCTGCTCCGAGCGGCAGATCAGCACGTCGGGCTGTATACCGATGGACCGTAGTTCCTTGACCGAATGCTGTGTCGGCTTGGTCTTGGTTTCCCCGGCGGTGCTGATATAGGGAACGAGCGTCAGATGAATGAACAGGGCCCGTTGAGCGCCGAGTTCGACGCGCATCTGCCGCGCGGCTTCCAGGAAGGGTTGGGACTCGATGTCGCCCACGGTGCCGCCGATTTCGACGAGTGCGACCTGGGTCGAACCCGCGCCCTCGACGATGCGACGCTTGATTTCGTCGGTGATATGCGGAATCACCTGGATGGTGGCGCCGAGGTAATCGCCGCGCCGTTCCCGCTTCAGCACTTCTTCGTAGACCCGGCCGGTGGTGAAATTGTTCTTCTGCTCCATGGTGATGCGGCTGAAGCGTTCGTAGTGGCCGAGATCGAGGTCGGTTTCGGCGCCGTCGTCAGTGACGAACACTTCGCCGTGCTGAAAGGGGTTCATGGTGCCCGGATCCACATTGATGTAGGGATCGAGCTTGAGCATGGAAATATCGAGTTGCCGGGCCTCGAGAATGGCCGCTAGCGACGCGGAGGTTATGCCCTTGCCGAGCGAGGAGACCACGCCACCGGTGATGAATATGTAACGGGTCATGGGAGCCCACCCGAATTGGCGGAACCAGCAGTTGCGTTGGCCCCTTCAGATGGAATTACAGCGTACCAGAACACTTGGGCGGTCTCAATACGAAATGTTGTGGAGAAATGTACTTGAGTGGCTTCGATCCGCCGCCGCCGGGCCTGTGTCTGTGCAGCGGACGCTGTGAATACATCCATGTACGCTTCGGGCTCGGCATCCATGCCTCGCACGCCCGCTGCACAGACACAGGCCCGACGGCGGCTCACTCCGAGGACTTCGTTTGGGGACATCCATGCCTTGCACGCCCGCTGCACAGCTCCCAACCCGACTGCGGCTCACTTTGGGGAATTCGTTTGGGGTGTCCTGCCTCGCACGCCCGCTGCAGACTGGCCCCCAGACGGCGACTCGGGTTGTGCGGGACCCCTCCACCTCATAGGCTTCGGGCTCGGCATCCATGCCTCGCACGCCCGCTGCACAGACCCAGACCCGGCGACGGCTCACTTCTGTGTATGTCGGGGGGCGTGCCATTCTATGCGGTAGCCTGGTTTTGTGGTGGCGGTTTCGGCTATGCCTATTCCGGGGATTGCGACCAAGTGGTTGCCGTCGAATAACAGGGGGAGGCGGTTGCGTTGCCAGGGTTTGATGCGGGATTCGTTGAGGATTTTTTTTAGCGATTTGGTCGGGCGGCGGGTTAGGCGGCAGGTTTCGCCGCCCTGGCGGTAGCGGACTTCGTAGCTCTTGCCCGCTAGGCCCTGGTCTGTTGCCGGGATGGCGTGGAGGCTGCCGTTGTCGGGGAGTTCGAGGACCGGCTCCTGGGACGGATCCCAGGTGAGGCGGGTGTCGGAGTCTACGGGTGGCAGATCGGGGACCAGATACAGTCCTTTGCCGAATCGCCGGACATGGTAGCCGGGGAAGGCTACTTTGGTTTCGACGTCCTGGTCGTCTCCAAGTAGCCAGTCGGCTGCTCCCTGAACTTTTTTCCAGTCCGCGGGTTCTCCGATTGCAGATTCAATCCAATGGCGCAGTGCGTTTTGCCGGCGAGGCTTGCTCAATTGTCGCAAGCCTTCCACTTGCAGCACATTATCGGCGTTGCCAATGCTTCTCTCGATGTCCAGGCCGGCGAGATCGTCTAGTAATTCTTGTGATTCGGCTATCAATTCGCGGGATCTTTCCCAGTTGTTTCGAAAATCGGGCCAACGACGCTCGATCACCGGCAGGATTTCATGGCGGCAGAAGTTTCGGTCGAAGTCGGTGTTTTGATTTGAGGCATCTTCGATCCAGTGCAGGTCGTTCGCTTTGGCGTATTCCGCCAGTTCCTTGTTCGGACAATGCAGCAACGGCCGGACAAGCGTCCCCTTCCCCAATTTCCGCCTTTGGGGAATTCCGCTTAAACCCCGCGTTCCGGCACCGCGCGCCAGCCGCAACAGCATGGTTTCCATCTGATCGTCGAGATGGTGAGCCAGCAACAAGCTCTCGCCCTGCTGCAAATCTTGGGAAAAAGCTTCATAGCGGGCGACTCGGGCGCGGTTTTCCAGACTGGCGCCGGATTCCGGCACGCTCACCGCGCATACGGTGAGCGGAACATCCCACTTTCGGCAAAGATCCCGGCAGAACTTTTCCCATTCGTCCGCCTCGGCCTGCAAACCATGATTCACATGCAGCGCGCGCAAAGTCCCGCCCACCGCCAAACACTGTTTCACCGCATGCAACAAGACCACGGAATCCATGCCCCCGCTCAGGCCCACAACAATACCCGCACCCTGCGGTAATTCAGCGACGGAACTTTGCAGACGTGAAATTTTTTCCATTTTGGCACTTAGGGGTGAGGCCCGGTCGGCGCAGCCGACAAGAAGCACAGCTTCTTGAGGGCCGAACGACTTGCCATGGATGGCAAGGCTGGGGTCCTTCGAAGCCAAAAATGTTGCGCCAGGGATGGCATGCACAATCCCAAAGGATGCAGTTCTCCAGCCAGTGCAGTCGACAAGACGCAAAGCGACCGGAGCCTGAAGTTTACACAACAATCAGCTACTGATGCCGTAACTCATCAGCCGCCGGTAGCGGCGTTCGACCAGGTCGTCCGGATCCATCGCGGTCAATTGCTCGATCTGGTCGAGCAGCGCCGCCTTGATGCCGGCCGCCACTTCGGCCACATCGCGATGAGCGCCGCCGAGGGGTTCGGCGATGACGTGATCGACGATGCCGAGTTCCTTAAGCCGGTCTGCCGTTACGCCCATGGCCTGCGCCGCAGCCGAGGCGAACTCGGCGGATTTCCACAGGATCGTCGCGCAGCCTTCCGGCGTGATCACCGTATAGGTGGAAAATTGCAGCATATTGAGTTGGTCGGTGACGCCGATGGCGATGGCGCCGCCCGAGTTCGCCTCGCCCGTTACCGTGGCGATCAGCGGCGTGCGCACCCGCGACATCATCGCCATGTTTTCGGCGATCGCCTCGTTGATGCCGCGCTCTTCCGAATCCATGCCGGGATAAGCGCCGGGTGTGTCGATAAAACAGAGTACCGGCAGCCGATAGCGTTCGGCCAGTTCCACCAGCCGCCGCGCCTTGCGATAGCCTTCCGGCCGCGGCATGCCGAAATTGTGCTTGACCTTGGCGCGGGTGCCGCGGCCCTTCTGATGACCGATGATCATTACGGGCCGGCCGTCGATTTTTGCCATGCCGCCGATGATCGCCTGGTCGTCGGCAAAAAGACGGTCGCCGTGCAACTCGTCGAAATCGGTCATGATGAGATCGATATAGTCGAGGGTGTAAGGCCGCAGCGGGTGACGCGCGACCTGGCAGATCTGCCAGGGCGTCAGATTGGCGTATATCTTTTCGGTCAGGCGCAGGCTTTTCTGCCGCAGCGTCTGGATTTCCTCGTTGATATTGAGTTCGTTGTCGCTGCCGACGAGGCGCAGTTCGCTGATCTTGTCTTCAAGTTCAGCGATCGGCTGTTCGAATTCGAGAAAATCGGGATTCACTCTGGGTACGGTTCCGTTAGCGGCGCCAGTTCCAGGCGACGCATGCAGACTCAGTTCTCATATTGCAGCAATACCTGGTCCCGACCGAATTCCATGCGCAGGCTACGGACCAGATCGTCCGCGGGCGCCACCGCCCAATCGGGGCCGAGCATTATACACCCCTGCATGTCGCCGCGATGATAATTGATGATTACCTTGCAAAGGCCGCCGCGGCCATTGCCCTTACCATTACCATTGCGGCGATATGGCCCGAGAATTGAGGCCAATTGGCCGCAAAAGTTTCCGGAAAGTTCGGTTTCGTTCAGATTCAGCGCGAGTCTGCACTTGTGCCTGGCCCTGGCTTCGTCAAGCGTCATCAGGTTTTTCGCCCTGATTCGGTGGCCGCCGGTGAACTCATCGTCAACCACCCGGCCTTCGATCACGACGATCGTGTATTTTTGCAAACGATCCTGTATTTGCTTCAGTTCCGGGTCGTACATGACCGCTTCGAGCCTGGCGGAGCCGTCGTCGAGCGTCAGAATTCCCATGTTGCCGCTTTCGCGTCTGCGGATGCGAAAGTCCGCCAGCATGCCGGCAAGCAATTGATTCTTGCGTGAAATTCTTACGCCTTGCAGCCTTGTCGGCGCGAAATGCTGCAACTCCGGCAGATACTCCTCGATAGGATGGCCGCTCAGATAATAGCCGAGGCATTCCCTTTCCGCTTCGAGCATAGCGTGGCTATCCCACTCCTGCCCTGCTGGTTCGGACGGTACGGTGCTTTCCACATCCGCCCCGTCTTCCGTTCCCGCAAACAGGTTGGCGATTCCGAATGCCTGATCCTGCTGGTATTGTTCCGACGCCTGCAACACGGCGGGAAGGCAATGCCGCAGCCTCCCCCGCACCGCGCCGGTCTCGCCTTCGGCAAATTCGTCGCAGGCGCCCGAGTCGATCAATATTTCCAGCGCCCGCTGATTGAGCGCCTGGTTGCCCGTGCGCCGGCAAAGATCCGATAAGGACTTGAATGGGGCCTGTTCGCGCGCTGAAATTATTTTTTCGATCTGTCCTTGACCCAGATTGCGGATCGCGCCCAGGCCGTAGACGATACTGCCCGAATCGTCCACGCTGAATCGGAACTTGCCGTTGTTGATATTCGGCGGCAAGATCTTGAGTCCCATGTCGCGGCATTCGACCACGAGTTCCATGATCTTGTCGCTCAGCTTCATTTCCGTGGACAGCACCGCAGCCATGAAATGCGCCGGATAATGCGCCTTCAGCCAGGCGGTCTGGTAAGCGAGCAAGGCATAGGCCACGGAGTGGGACTTGTTGAAACCGTAGCCGGCGAATTTTTCCATCAGGTCGAATATCTCGGTAGCCGCATTCTCCGGTACGTTTTCGCTGCGCGCGCCTGTCATGAAATTCTCGCGCTGCCTGGCCATCTCCTCCGGGTCCTTCTTGCCCATGGCCTTGCGCAGGATGTCGGCGCCGCCCAGCGTGTACTGGCCGAGTACCTGGGCGATTTTCATCACCTGTTCCTGGTAAAGAATCACGCCATATGTGCTATCGAGCAGGGGCTCGAGTTCAGGCAGCAGATATCTGACCGGGGTGCGGCCGTGCTTGCGGTCGATGAAATCGTCGACCATGCCCGATTGCAGGGGGCCCGGGCGATACAGGGCCACCAGGGCGACCAGGTCGTCGAACCGGTTCGGCGCAAGCTTGCGGATCAATTGCCGGATGCCGCGGGACTCCAGTTGGAATATGGCGGTTGTGCCGCCCTTGCCGAGCATTCGGTAGACCTTTTTGTCATCGAGCGGCAGCTTGTCGATATCGATTTTCGCGCCTTCCCGCTCGTTGATCGATTTCATGGCCCAGTCGATGATCGTCAATGTGCGCAGGCCGAGAAAGTCGAACTTCACCAGCCCGGCGGTTTCCACATCGTCCTTGTCGTATTGCGTGAGCAGGCCGGAACCGGTGCGCTCATGATCGCGATACAGCGGCGTGAAGTCGGTGAGCCGGCCAGGCGCGATCACCAGCCCGCCGGCGTGCGTGCCGACATTGCGCGTGATGCCTTCCAGCTTGTAGGCCATCTCCAGGATTTCCTGGGCGTCTTCATCTCCTGCCACATACTCTTTCAGGTCCGGCTGCTCCTTGATCGCTCGCGCCAGCGTCATTCCCGGGATTGGGGGAATCAGCCGTGATAACTTGTCACCCACCGCATACGGCTTGCCTTGCACCCGCGCGACATCCCGCACCACCGCTTTCGCCGCCATTGTCCCGAAGGTGATGATCTGGGAGACCGCATCCTCGCCGTAAATTTCGGCCACGTGGGCGATGACCCGGTCGCGGCCTTCCATGCAGAAGTCGATGTCGAAATCCGGCATGGAAATGCGTTCCGGATTGAGAAATCGCTCGAACAACAGGTCGTATTCGATGGGGTCGAGATCGGTAATGCCGAGCGCCCAGGCGACCACCGAGCCCGCCCCCGAACCGCGTCCCGGGCCGACGGGGATATCGTTGTTCTTCGCCCATTGCACGAATTCCATGACGATCAGGAAATAGCCGGCGAAATCCATCTGATTGATGGTTGTCAACTCTTCCCGCAGTCGTTTCATGTAGCGGTCCTGCCCGTCGGCGGCGGGACCACCGCCGTTCAGGAAGTGCAGACGATCCTTAAGGCCCGCTACAGCGACTTTGGCGAGATATTCTTCCAGGCTCGCGGTCTCGCCTTCCGGCAAGCGGAATTCGGGCAGGCGTTGCTTGAGTTCGAGATCGAGATTGCAGCGGCGGGCGATATCGAGCGTGGACTGTATGGCCTCCGGGATATCGGCGAACAGCTCGGCCATTTCCTGGTTTCCGCGCAGATATTGCCGATCCGTGTAGTCGCGGGGCCGGCCGGGGTCGTCGAGCACGCGGCGATGGGTAATACAGACCCGCGCTTCGTGGGCCTCGAAATCATCCTCATTCAGAAAGCGGACATCGTTCGTCGCCACTACCGGGCAGCCGCATTCCCGCGCCAGTTCGAGCGCGGCTTCGATGTAATCGTCTTCGCCCGGCTTTCCGAGGCGCTGCAATTCGATATAGAACGCCTGCGGAAACAACTCCCGCCAGGATTCGAGCAACTGCCGCGCCTGGTCGCGCTTGCCGGCCAGCAAGGCGGCCGCGACATCGGATTGCTGCGCCCCTGACAGGGCTATAAGACCTTCACTGTAGTTCCGCAGATGCTGCTTGCCGACCTGGATTTCGGCATCGAGCTCATTGGCGACATAAACGTCGGAAATCAGATTGATGAGGTTGCGGTATCCGGTCTCGTTCCGCACCAGCAGGGCAATTTGGCTAATCTCACCGCTTTCTTCATCGACCACCCGCATGTCGCAGCCGCAGATGGGCTTGATGCCGGCCCGCCGCGCCGCCTGGTAGAACTTGATCAGGGAAAACATGTTCGCCAGATCAGTGACCGCCACCGCGGGCATCCGCGCCTCGCGCAGTCTTGCGATCAGCGGTTCGATGGCGATCAGCCCGTCGCTGATGGAAAATTCGGTATGCAGGCGAAGATGAACGAAGGTCTGCGCTGGTTCCTGGTCAAGCATTGGTTACTCGGTCGGGTGATTTCTGGTTGCCATGTTCTGACAAGAACTGTATCAGGCGCGCCCGCAAATTGCTCTCTTTCGACAGTTCACACTCCCATAGAACAAGCCCTGTCCAACCCTTCTGCGCGAGGTCCTCAAGCTGGCCGGCGAATCGCTCGACATTGCGCTCGATCTTGGCCCGCCAGTAATCTGCGTTGGTCTTCGGCTGGCGATTGCCCCGTTTGCAGGAGTGGCCGTGCCAGAAGCAGCCATGCACGAAGATCACCTTCTTGCGCGACGAAAAGACGATGTCCGGTTTGCCCGGTAAGTCAGGTCGATGCAAGCGGTAGCGGTACCCCATGCGATGCAACAGCCGACGAACGAACATCTCGGGCTTCGTATCGCGGCTCTTGACCGCGCGCATGATTTCGCTGCGTTGTGCGGACGGCATATCAGGAGCGGCGTATGGCGGTTGGTTTGGATTCTTTTCGAATCCTCTCGTTCCTCTTCACTTGCGTAGTCCGAACCGTTTCAGGGCCTGCGTGGGCCACCTGAAAACTCACGTAATTAATCTCTTCGGGCGCACATCCGAAGCAGTCATTGAACGCCTGCATGATCTGCACGTCAACCAGTTTTTGGGGTTCAGGGAGCGGATTGTTGCGCACGCTGGGCACGGTGGCTGGAAACAGATACAGGCATGGCGGCGGCAGAGCATAAGACCCTACCGCTGTTCTTCTGTCTGGATTGCCGATCAACTTGGGGCATGGCCTTCCGTGCGTCCCGCAAGCCATGTCCCAGATAATCAAGCCATCGACACATTGACCGCGCGAAATGATTTCCGCACTAAGGCGCGTATGGATGCCGGACCAGGCGTTATGTCGCGGATCAGCGCCCGGATTCGTGCAGACACTCCATATGATGAATTCGTCTGCATTATGAGGTCTTTCAAAAATATTGGTGTTGTTGCCGTCCAAACAGCCTTTCAACTCGATAGCTGCGGTTTTTCCCGAAAGCAGGGAGACCTCATAGTCGTAACGATTGGATTCGCCGGCAGAATTCCAGTCTTGTATGAACTCTCCCGCTCTCATGAATTCAAGGACACTTTCCGCGAAGGAGCGTTTTTCCGTCATGGAAGCGGAAAATTGTCCTCGCAATCGCTCGATCGCTCCTCGAAACAGCCCGCTATCGTAGAATTCCCTCTCGCTGAGTCCATGTTTGCCGAGTGAATGTGCCTCTAGCTTAAGGGTTTCGGCGTACTCCTCAATCATCACCTTGAGTTTAGAGTTACGGCTGCAAGGAATGACACTCACGCTGCTTGCTGCGCAGACTCTGCGGCGCGTGAGAGCACCGGCTCGATAATTTCATTTGCGAGAAAACGGACAACAGGCACGGCGACCCCGTCGCCCGTCAGGTGATACGCTTCGTTGTAGTTGCCGGGAAGGATGTAGTCGTCCGGCAATCCCATCAGCCGGGCGGTTTCGCGGCTTGATATGAGTCTTGATCTGACTTCATCCTTTTCGACGACAATCACAAGTTGCCTACTGGAGCCTCCTGCTGGTGTACGAAGACAGCCAGCGACATTGTCGAATCGCACTTCCGCTCTTTGCACCTTTTGGCCGTTCCTGTCGCGTCTTGTGCGCTTGTAGAGCGTGCCGATCATCCGATGGCCCTTGGACTGCGCTTCACGAACTTTGGCTCGGTTCACTTCTGACATCATATCGAGTAGCCGTTTCGTCTCGGTCGGCGAGTGCCAATCGACATCGTCAGGCTCTTCCTCGTACAAATCGGAGAACCCGACTTTGCGCATTGGGGGAGTCGGGAGATTCCACCAGATCCAATGCTCTTGCAGGGCGGCAGGCAAGTAATTAGCAGCAATCCGGATTGAACGAGGGTGGAAAGAATCGCCAGGAAGCTGACTTGCCAATCCATCAGGAACGATCATGTCGTTCTTGATCGCCACGATCAGCAGGCGTGGGCGCGATTGCGGTAGGAAACGCGCCGCGTCGACCACCAGCGGCCCATAACGATAACCACCATCTTTCAAAGCACGGCAAATCGCTTCGAAATCCCGCCCGCCATGGGATGTCAGCGTTCCGCACACATTTTCCAAAACTATCACGCTCGGCGCTCGTGACTCATCGGCCAAATCTTGCATTAGCCGCCAAAATGCCCAGAATGTGCCAGACCGCTCGCCGTCCAGGCCTGCCCCATAACCCGCAAGCGACAAGTCCTGGCAAGGAAAGGAAGCCCAGGCCAGATTGGCAAAACCCGGCAATTGGTCGGCAGTTACGTCATTGATATCGCCGCAGAGCAGGTGCTCCCCACCCCAATTCCGAGCATAGGTGGCAGCCTTCTTGGCGTCAATGTCATTGGCGAATAGACATCCCCAGCCGACGCCAAGCCCCGCCCGCGCCATCCCGGCGCCGGAGAAGAACTCGTAGTAACTGCCAGTCACCCTTTCCATATGAGTCCAAGTATAGCGAAGTCGATCAAGAAACAGACACTTTCGGTTCAAAATTTTCCACCTATGCGCCTCTTATCGGCCAAGCCGCACAAATCCATACAACCGATCATCTGAGCAAAAAATTTGTCATACAACTATGTGGCTTTAAACCAGTACATATTTGAAATAAATTCATTAGTTTCTATGTAACGATTTACTTGATCATCTCTTCAGTCCATAAACACAAAAATTAACAGCAATCTTTTGCAGCAATTGATTTGAATATTGCTTTAGCGATTATTGGAGAAACACTATTTCCAATCATTCTAAACGAATGCCAAATTGTTGGGTGAAATAGAAAATGATCAGGAAATCCTTGAAGTCTCGCTGCTTCTCGCACAGTTATAACGCGAGGTTCTACAGGATGCAAAGGTCTCACTGACTGATAAGATCCTCTATCTGGCCCCGTACCTGCTCTCAGTGTTGGGCACAACCCCGACCACAATAAACGCGGGTGGCGACCGATAAGATCTCTCCCCCCTTGAGGTATTTTCTCAAATCGTATTCTTACAGCATCAGTATGAGTCGTTGCTTTATGACCCGTAAAAATCCTATCTTTTGCTCTAAGATCCTTAGCATAGCTAGATGGTTGACCCTTCCCTACAATTTTCCAAACATCGAAGCCTCGGCACTCCCCCAAGAATTTGGCATTTTCTAAATCAGCAATAGCTGCCTTCACAGTTGCAGAAGGTTTAAGATGTTCAAATACATCTTCTTCAACTATTTTGTTACCCACTATCTTGTGAATACCAATCACAAATAGGCGTGCGCGATCCGTAGCTGCTCCAAAATTAGCAGCATTCCAAACTGATGGACCCAACAACTCATATTTATCACCAATCAATCCAAGTGCAGTGCACAATTCAGCTCTAGCGTCTTTATAGGCTAGACCGCAAACATTCTCCATTACAAAGAATTTTGGTTGCAATTCTCCCACCAATCGAAAAAAATGATATAACAGTTTTCGCCTTGGATCACTCCTAACGCGACGACCAATTGCACTAAATCCTTGACAAGGCGGACCGCCCACAATGCCGTCTATTTTGGGGCTTACGGATCGCACTTCACAAGCATCAAGATTAGATATGTCTTTATGAAGTATCTTCGCGCCTGGAAAATTCTTAATGAAAGAAGAAGTTAGCACAGGATCACTGTCATATGCAGCAGATACAGACATCCCTGCTTGCTTTGCTCCTAATGAAAATCCCCCACAACCAGCAAAAAGGTCTACTACACTAATTCCAACCATAAGTTTGTTCTCAAATATCACGCTCTACAGTGACTTACTTCGCCCCCTCTGATTACAATAAGCAAATAATCATATTAACACTTGCGCATACGTTGGATACTCTCGATAGTATTTTTCGTATACCCTCACATGTTCTTCTTCTAAGTCGAACCCAAGATTTCTAACGTCATTCTTGGATATTCCTGCACCATTTGGTAAAAGTGATTGGAGCGCTAAAGCTTCCTTCACCGTCAGATTAGGTGCAATGATTGGTTCAGAAGGACAACACTCCCATGCACAGGATTGCAAAAAGTCATTTACAGTATCAACCAGCGAATTGTTTGGTAGAACACCTCCCACGGTAATCATGCTTGCTGAATCAGAATACAAAATATTGAATGCGGGAACAAACCCTCCAGGTCTACTCATGTTTGCAGCTGTAGCTTTCATAAAATTGATTGCGAAGTTTGCCAAATTCACTTCTATTTTCCCTTTCTTACACGCATTAGCTGACAATGAATCTGGCACAACATCTTCGAAAAGCGTTTGAAGTCTCTCTGGCCGTTGCGCTGGCTTTCTCCCATATCTCATTTCATTTCCATTGAACGTAAATAAAACAATAGAATTCTCTGGAACACGCTCTATAATCAATCGAATATCATCTCTGACATCCTCACAAAACTCACAATCATAATCCAACCACAATATCCACGGCCTATTGATTGCTTCCGAACAATCTAAAAGTTCCGGCAATACCTTTTCTGTAACTCCATACAGGACCTTTATTGTGGCATAAGGAGAGTTAAACTTAGCGCGCCTATATCCGATTTTTTTACTCTCAATTGACACCATATCTCTAATCTGTAGCAATCTATGCGCCAACGAAAAATCAGTAAATGATACGGACCCTAGCCCAACATATAGTGGCATATCAAGCTTCATTAATGCTTGAAGCGAATGAATACCATTAAAGACCAATTGCCTTTGAATGCTCTTACTCGGTCGCAATCCATAGTTAATAACATCAAAAGAAGGCATCATTCTTCTCCGACCAAATCTTCGTAGGTATACTCAAACGATCTCAGACCTACTTCACGGTATGGCAAATTTATATTTCCAAGTTCTCCTGCCAACCGCTTCATTCGTTTAACAGGTACGGAATACTGTACGTTAGCTGGCCTCTCCACCGGTTTCACCGCAGGGAGTTTAGGGAGGGCTATTGATTCTCGATTCTCAACTTGTTGAATTGGTATTGCCTTTGCTCTTGCCTCTTTCTCCTTTGCTGCATCCAACGCTTGTTTTCTCTCATTTGTGTAATTGATCCATTCTTTTGTTAGATCACGCATCTTCACTTGTGCGGTCTTATAAACATCTGAAGTCAAATCAACACTGCGCTTTGTAGTTGTCAAAGGTAATGCAGCGGTATTGTATGCTGAAAAAAGAACAATCCCCATAAAACCAGCGTACTGCCTATGCCACTGAGGCCAATTAGTTGTACCCCAGCCAGAAACTTCTGTTTTATCTGCCGCCAATACTATGCGACCATTACAAGCAATATACCATCCGAATCTTTTATCGCTATTTTGTTTTTCATCCGGTTCTGTGCTATCTGGAGGAGGAGCCGCCATCCCTCCAATCATCTCCACAAAAATCTCATCTCCATTCTGTAACCCATTATAACTAATTCGCATGGGTACAAATTCTTCACTGCCTGCAAATTCTAGATGCAATCCAGAAATTCGTTCACCATTAACAATTAGATTTAGCCCCTTGTTCAGATACAAGGAGTAGTCTCTAGCGAGCATCCGCCTAAGATTTTGCACAAAAGCCGGGTTTGCCAGAGCATTTTTTGCCGCAGATGTCAAATTTCTTACTTGTATTTCTACGCCATTTTCTTCCATGTCTTCTGCTTCAACTATGTCAAAATCCCAAGACTGTATTTTAGATTTCAACCATTCTTCTACATCTATTGGCACTTTGAAAGATTGTCTAATTCTATTCCCCTCCACATATGTACTTCGAACAGTGATGTCGCGTCCAAGTTTGAAAGCTGCTCTCTTCATACCTATTCCGTATACGCCGATTCCATATTGTTCTGGTTCTATTCCGGGTTTTCTGCCAAAGCTAAACGCATGTTTTATCGCGTTATCCAGAGTCATGCCGCCACAGTTATCTACAATAATGAAGCTGTTAGACGATAATTTAATTGAAATTGTATATTGAGACAGGTCAATTTGACTGCCTAGCGTCATTGGTTGACTGCCTGAACTGTGTTTCGCCGCATCTATACTGTTATCAATCAAATCTAATATGCTATCCTCAAGAGAAATATCTTTTGTAATCATGTTAACAAAGAATTCTTTCGTCGGGCTCGCATTTGCACTATCCAGTTTTTGATTATTCATTTGTTCTCCGTTAACTTTAGAATTTGGAACCAGCATTATACGAATGATTTTTTGATTTTCCGGCGATCTGGTCCTAATGAATGATTCTCACGCGCCCACCAAGCAATTTCGGGGTGAAGTTTAACGTATATTTCATCCTGATTTTTCTCCGGTATGTAAAAGCGATGTCACCACGGATTGTCTATTGAATTGTGTCTTGGCTTTGCTCTAAGCAAGCGTTGCGCAAATGCTCGGCGACCGGTCTGAAGGTTCTTCGGTGGATAGGGCTGGGACCTAGTTCGGCGAGGGCTTCGAGGTGGTCGCGGGTGGGATAGCCCTTGTGGCGGGCGAATCCGTAGCCGGGGTATTCGCGGTCGAGGGCGGCCATTTCGCGGTCCCTGGTTACCTTGGCGAGGATCGATGCGGCGGCGATTGGTGCAATGCAGCCGTCGCCGCCGATGACGGCCCTGGAGGGGTATTGCCAGTCGGGGCAAACGTTGCCGTCCACGTAGACGAATCGGGGCTGTAGCGGGAGTTGCTCGACGGACCGGCGCATGGCGAGCAGGCTGGCCTGAAGAATGTTCAGGCGGTCGATTTCCACGGCGCTGGCCCGACCGATGGCGAAGCTGAGAGCATTGTTCACGATCCTTTCGAAGCAGGCTTCACGTTGCGCCGGGGTGAGTTTCTTTGAATCGTTCAAGCCGTCGAGAGAAGCCCGCGGGTCGAGCACCACGGCGGCGGCGACCACGTCTCCCGCCAGACAGCCGCGTCCGGCTTCGTCCGCTCCGGCCCGCGGCGCCGGCAGATTCGGCAGTTCGCGCCAGACCGGCTCAACCCGCATGGGTCTGCCCGACAAGCAGTTCATGGATGGCGCTGGCAGCCTGGGCGGAGGCGTTTCTGCGCAGGAAATTGTGTTGCTCGGCGAATTTTTCCAGCAAATCCTCGCTCGGCGCGCGATTCTCCATGAACTGATCGATCTCCCGCAGGAGATTTTCCCTGTTGACGTCGTTCTGCACGTATTCGGGAACGAGCCGCTCTCCGGCGAGCAGATTGGGAATCGCCATGTGATCGACCTTGACGATGCGTGAGGCGAGCGCATAACTCAGCGGCGCCAGTTTGTAACAGACCGCCATCGGCCGGCGCAGCAACATGGCTTCCAGGCTCGCCGTGCCCGAGGCCAGGATTACGAAATCGGAAGCGGCTATGGCCTGGTGAGAATGATCGAGCAGGCACGGTTCGAATCCGGCGAATCCATATTGCGCGATGATTTTCTCCAGTAAACGGCGATTCTCGATCCCCGAACATGGAATCAGAAATTGCAGATCGGGGTACTTTTCCCGCGCCGCCGAGGCCGCTGCCAGAAAAACCGGCGCCAGGCGAGAAACTTCGCTCTTTCGGCTTCCCGGCATCAGGGCAATGACATTCGCCCCGAGGTCGAGAGAAAGTTCCCTTCGGGCCTGCTCCCGGTAGTCTTCGAGGCCGATCTCATCGGCCAGGGGATGGCCGACGCAACGCACTGGCACACCGTGCTCGCGATAAATGCCGGTCTCGAATGGAAACAGCGTCAACATCAGGTCGACCGATCGGGCAATGCCCCGAATTCTGCCCTTGCGCCAGGCCCAGACGCTGGGGCTTACATAATGAATCGTCCGGATGCCACTCTTATGAAGGCTTGCGGCCAGGCGCAGGTTGAAATCGGGGGAGTCTAGGCCGATGAAGGCCGCCGGGCGGGTCTTGCGGAAAAATCTTTCGAGGCTGCGTTTGATCCGCCACAGTTCCGGCACACGGCCCAGCGGTTCCACCAGCCCCATCACCGAAAGCCGTTCCATGGGCGCCAGCGAATCGCAGCCGAGCCGCTCCATTTCCGGGCCGCCTATGCCGCTGAATTGCGCTGCCGGATAAAGCTCACGCAAGGCGCGCATAAGGCCGGCGCCCAAGATGTCTCCCGATTTTTCGCCGGCGACAATTCCGAAATGTATGTGTCCGACCATGTCGCGGATAGACCTTCCGCTAGCGATGAACGCCCTTGCAGGAGGATTCGACCGATTCGATCAGGGTTTTCAGCACTGCGCTGTCTTCGCTGAGTTCCCTGATCTGGGGCACCGCTTCCTGCACCGTGAGATTGCGCAGGTGCAGGATCTTGAATGCCTTCTTCACCAATTCGATTTCTTCGCGTTCGAAGCCGCGCCTTTTCATGCCGATCGAATTGATGCTGCGCGCGAGCGCGGGCTGGCCGCTGACGATGACGAAGGCGGGCACGTCGTTTACCACATGGGTCATGCCGCCGACCATGGAATGGGCGCCGATGCGAAGAAACTGGTTCACTCCGGCATAGCCGCCGAGTATGGCGAAGTCGTCGATGGTCACGTGGCCGCAAAGACCGACATTATTGGCGCAGACGATTTCGTCGCCGAGCTTGCAGTCGTGGGCGACATGCGAGTAAGCCATCAACAGGTTGCGATTGCCGATGCTGGTCAGGCCGCCGCCGTTGTCCGTACCCCTGTGCACGGTCGCGCCTTCGCGGAAAACATTGTCGTCGCCGATTTCGAGCCAGGTTTCCTCGCCCCGGTATTTCTTGTCCTGGGGGTCTTCACCGATCGAGGCGAACTGGAAGAACAGGTTGCCGCCGCCGATGCGGGTATTGGACTGGATGACGACGTGAGAGCGCAATATCGTTCCGGCGCCGATGGACACATTGGACCCGATTATGCTCCAGGGTCCGATGATCACATCGGGCCCGATTTCGACATCGTCTTCAATCCGCGCCGTTGGATCGATACTGGCGCTGCTGTCAATCGACATCCACTTTCCTCTCGGCACAAATGATCTTCATCGAACCCACCAGATGCCCTTCAACGTTGGCCTCTGCGTAGAACTTGTAAATCCCGCGGCGATTGCTGATCACGTCGACTTTCAACATCAACTGGTCCCCGGGCACCACGGGGCGGCGCAAGCGCACTTCATCCGCGCCAACGAAATAATAGAGATAACCGTCAGCGGGCTTCTTCTCCTGGCTCTTGAAGCCGAGCACGCCGGCAGCCTGGGCCAGCGCTTCGATGATGAGCACGCCTGGCATGATGGGCTGATGCGGGAAGTGGCCCACGAAAAAGGGCTCGTTCACGGTGACGTTCTTGCAGGCGACGATGGACTTGCCGAGATCCATTTCGAGAACCCGGTCCACCAGCAGGAAAGGATAGCGTTGCGGCAGATATTCCTTGATTTCCTGAATGTCCAAAATCATGCCCAGATCTCTGCGGAATTCTCGACGCCCGGCGCCGGGTAGCACATGCTAGTCTTTCTTGACCAGTTTTTCCAAACCTTTCAGCCGGTTAGCCATCTCGTCGAGTTCCTGGAATCGGGTAATCGCCCGTTTCCAGCGGCTGGTCTTCATATGTCCTGTGCCGGAGGAATACCTGCCTGGCTCGGTGATGCTGCGGCTGACAAGGGACATCGCGCTCACTTCGACCCGGTCCGCGATGCTGATATGCCCCACCGCCCCCGATGCCCCGCCCATGATGCAATACTCACCGATCACGACACTGCCGGCGATGGCGGTGCAGCCGCAGATTATCGTATGGTCGCCGATCACGCAGTTGTGTCCGATTTGTACCTGATTGTCGATCTTGACGCCGCGCCCGATGACCGTGTCATCCAGGGCGCCGCGGTCGATGGTCGTGCCGGCGCCGATTTCCACGTCATCGCCGATTCGCACCGAACCGCCGTGATGTATTTTCAGCGATTTTTCCCCATCGAATGCATAACCGAAACCATCGGCGCCGATGACGCTGTTGGCGTCGATCTGCACATTGCGGCCGAGACGCACGCCGGGGTACAAGATCACCGCACGACGCAAATGGCAGGATTCTCCCAGTTCGCACGCCGCTCCGACAATGCAACCGGGCCCGATTACGGAATCCTCGCCGATGCTGGCGCCCGCCTCGATGACACTGCCGGGACCCACGCTGACCGACTCACCGACCTGAGCCGAGGGATCGATCACGGCGGAGGGATGAATGCAGCTCGACGGCTTCTCCGGGGCATGAAAAATTTCCGTCGCACGGGCGAAACTTGCATAGGGACGGGAACTGATCAGCTTGTTTGCCGGGCAGGCGTCGCGAAATTTTTCTTCGATGACGACCGCCGACGCGCGAGTGGCGGCCAGTTGGCCGGCATAGGCGGGATTGGAAAGAAAACTCAATTGCCCGGGGACGGCATCCGCCAGCGTTCCGAGCCCTTCGATCTCGCACTCGCCATCGCCTTCCAGTTCGACTTCGAGCAACTCCGCCAGCCGCGACAGCTTGATGGCCGGTTTTGAAAACAGGTTTGAAGAGAGCTTTGAAGACACCGACGAAGGGTCCGCTGGACGACCCCGCTATTCGCTTTGATCTAGTTCGTTCAACTTGGCGGTGACCCGGGCGGTGATATCGAGTACCGGAGCGAAATACGGCGCACTGTCGGCATTCAGAATCAGATCGAAACCGCCTTCGGCGACAACATCCGATACCGCGGTCGCAAGCTGCTCCTGCATGCTTTCCAGAAACTGCTGGTTTCTTTCGTTGAGGGCGGTTTGCACGCGCTCCTGAATCAATTGCAATTGCACCTGCAAGTCCTGGGCATTGGAGTTCATGCGCCGCACTTCGTCTTCGGTCATGATCGCTTCGTTCTGCTGAAACTCCTCGGCGAGCGCGTTGAGTTGCTCGGACAATTCAGTAGCTCTTTCCTGGTCCGGGGCCAGTTCCGCTTCCAGTTCCTGCTGGATGACCGCTGCCGCGTCGGAGGCGAACAAGGCCCGCAATGGATTCAGAATGCCGATCTTGGTGTCCTGTGCCAGGGCTCCTTGCGAAACTGCCGCCATGGCCAGACAGGCGATCAGGTACTTGATTTGATTCACGGTTTACTCTCCATCTGCTTCACTGTGGCGTCCCGGTTTCATTCTTGCACATCCCGCCGTTCAGCCTTCGAACTAGATTCCGGTTCCCACGGTAAAGTCAAAATTCTTGGTATCGTCCCCTTCCTTTCCGAATGGCTGGGCCACGTAGAAAGTCAGCGGTCCGAAGGGCGACAAATAGGTGACCGCTATACCGGCAGAATAGCGAAACTCCTTGAAATCAAAATTCGAACAGTTCTGCAATTGCCGCTGCCGTTCCGTGCAATGTGAAGAAAACACATTGCCGGCATCGATAAAGAACGAGGTCCGTAACTGGTTCGATACCTCATCGACGAAGGGCACCGGGAACAGCAGTTCCAAAGTCGCCACGGACAATATGTTACCACCAAAGCTGTCATAATCCTCATGCAGGAAGAAATTCTCCACCGCCAGCGCCGGCACCGGATTTCCCATGCCGTCGAGCACCGGATTACCCATCGAGTCGAACAACGGTTCGGTCTGATAGGCAAATTCGTTCTCGTAACCCCGGGGCGTACCGTCCTCGTTCAGGAGGATATTGCCGGATTCGTCTTTCAGCAGCGACACTCCGCCGGTTGTGAGATAGCGCGCGCCGGCGGTGCTCTCGGGCCCCAGACTGTTTTCCTCGAAACCTCGCAACACGCCCGCGGAATTGATCCCGCCGGCAAAATAGTGATTGAAGAACGGCATCTGTTTCGTGTCGCCGTAGCCGATGCCATAACCGAGATTCGTACGCAGCCCGACCACCCAGGTGCGATTCTGGTTCAACGGCCAGTAGATCTGGTTGGAATAGGAAAGTCTCGCAAATTGCAGATCGCTGCCGGGCAGCGTCACTTCCAGGCCGAGGTTGTGCAACATGCCGTCGTTGGCGAGCTGGCCCCGATTCAGGGTATTGCGGAACCAATTGCCGGTAATGCTGAAATTATCGAACGCGTCGCCGTACAGATCGACGAATCCCGGGTCGGGATTCATGCGTGACTGCGCCAGGCTCAGGGTGTTCACATCGCCTAATACCGCGTCCATGATCGGACCTTGCGCCGGGTCTATATTGGGCGGTGAAATCAGATACTTGTCCACTCCTTCGAAAAACGTCGGCGATCTGGAGATCTCCTGCACCGACCCGAATCCGGAACTCAGTTCGGTATGAGTGTAACCCACGTCGAATCCCAGCACCGAAATTTCACTCAAGGGATAGCTGAAACTGACCGAAGCGCCATAGGAAGACGTATTGAAATTCGCCACATTGAACGGCGAGTCGATTTCCTGCAAATATACGCTCATACCCCGACTCACGCCGTCCGGGGTGAAATAGGGGTCGATATACTGGAAATTCAGCGATTTTATGAAACGGCTGCGGTTGACGCCGACCGCTACCGTGCGGCCCGTGCCGAGAAAATTCTGCGCCTGCAGGTTTGAACTGATGAAGAAATCGCCGCTGCCGCCGGTGCCGACCTGGAAACTGATGGCGCCGAAATTCTGCTCTATCACGTCGAAATTGACATCGACCTGGTCGGTCGTGCCGGGCACTTCTTCGGTCGCCACTTCCACGGTTTCGAAATAGCCAAGCCGTTCGAGCCGCACTTTCGATTGCTCGATCTGCATGCTCGATGCCGGCGCCGCTTCGAGCTGACGCATTTCGCGCCTAAGCACATCGTCCGCGGTCGAGGAATTGCCGTTGAAGTTGATGCGGTTGACATAAGTACGATTGCCCGGCTCGATGACGAAAGTCACATCGACGCCGCCGTCGTCGTTGACGTTGGGTACGCCGGTAGCCTCGGCGAAGGCATAACCGAGATTGCCGAGGAATTGCACCATGATTTCCTCGGTGCCGGTCACCAGCGCCTGGGAGTAGATCTGTCCGGGCCGCACGAAGATCGCCGCGCGCAGGATCGCCTCGGCGTCGACCAGGTCTCCGGCCAGATCGACCTCATTGATCACAAACTGGTTGCCTTCGAGTACATTGATGGTGATGTACACTTCGCGCCGGTCCGGGGTGATGGAGATCGGCGTCGACTCGATATTGAATTCCACGTAGCCATTGTCGAGGTAAAAGGATTCGAGCCGCTCGAGGTCGCCCGAAAACTGCTCTCTCGAATATCGGTCCCGGCGGCTGAGAAACATGTACCAGGGTTTGGGACCGAGTTCGAAAAGGTCGAGCAGGTCATCGTCGTCGAAGGAGTCGTTGCCGACGATATTGATCTGGCGGATGCGGGATTCCTCGCCTTCGTTGATGTCGAGACTGATCGAAACCCGGTTGCGGGGCAGTTCCTCGACTTCGATTTCCACCGCCGCACCATAACGCCCGCGCGACGAATACACTTCCTGGATGCCCTGGCGGATCGCCTCAAGGGCGGCGCGGGTGAAAATCTCGCCTTCGGCGATTTCCGCCGTGGCCATGTTCTCGATGATGTCCTCGGTTTCCAGGACGCTGTTGCCTTCGATGTTGATTTCCGCCACCGAAGGCCGTTCCTGCACGGTTATGACGAGAATGGCGCCTTCCCGAGCAACTTCGACCGCATCGAAATACTCCGATGCGGCGAGGTCGCGGATGATCTGGGCGGAAGTTTGTGACGTGACTTCATCGCCGATTCCTACGGGCAGCAGATTGTAAATGATGCCTGGAGTAATGCGTTGATAGCCGTCGACGATGATGTCGGCGATGGTGAAATTCTGGGCAAGCGCCGGAGAGGTGAAAAATACCGCCGCGAGATACAGGAACAAGGTTTTCTTCATTGCCATGGCTGATTCGGGTTCTTTCGGCGATCGAATAATGTGAGTTAGGTGTCGTTAAAGCAAGCGATTGAAATCGTTATAGAAAGCAAGCACCATGATCCCCAGAACCATGGCCATGCCAAGGCGCAGGCTCCAGGCTTGCACGGCGTCCGGCAAAGGTCTCCTGATCACCGCTTCCACCAGGAAAAACATCAGGTGACCGCCATCCAGCATCGGTATCGGCAACAGGTTGAGTATCCCGATGGATATGCTCAACAGGGCCAGGAATCCCAAATAAGTCTCCAGGCCGATGGTGGCGGTTTCCCCGGCAACCTGGGCGATCGTGATCGGGCCGCTGATATGCTCTACTGAAATCAACCCCACAATCATCTTCTTGATGGAGCCGAGCACGAACAGCGACATGTCCCAGGTTTCCCGCAAGGCCGGACCAACGGCGCTCAGCGGACCATATCGAAATTCCAGCAAGGAGTCCGGCGGCAGCAGATCGAGCGGCCGCGCGCTTGCCACACCAGCGCCGATTCTGCCGAATGCCGACCCGTTTCCGGCGGCGATGGCTTCGGGCCTCAGCGACAATTCGGTCACCCTGCCTGCTCTTTCGACCGCCACGAGCAGATCAAGTTCCGGACTCGCGCGGATAATGCGCACCCAGTGGGACCAGTCACGCACGGGTTCGCCGTCCACCGACAAGACCAGGTCGCCTTCCCGCAGGCCGCCGTTGTCCGCCGGCGCCCCCGATTCGATCAGGCCGATACGCGCCGGCACCAGCAGTTCCACGATGCCGAGGTCGGATACCGGCCGCGGCTCGGTATCGGCGCCGAGCCATTCTTGCACAGGAATGCGGACATCGATCGTTTGCGCCCCGCCGGCCGGCGCCACGTTCAGGTTCAGCTCACCGGTTTCACCGAGACGCGCGAGCAATTGCATGTTCACTTGCTGCCAGGTCGGAGTCTCCCTGCCATCGACTGCCAGAATTCGGTCCCCGGCGCGCAAGCCGGCGATCTGCGCCGGCGAGTTTTCCACCACGTCCTGCACTACCGGAGCGATGCCGGTATTGCCGAAACCGATATTGATCAGCCAGAAAATAACGAAGGCGAGCAGCAGATTGGCGGCCGGCCCGGCGGCGACGATGGCGGAACGCTGCCAGAGCGGTTTGCAGGCAAAGGAAGTATTGCGTTCGGTTTCGGGCACGGTGTCCGGGTCCACCAGCGAGGTGTCTTCCATGCCCTGCATCTTTACGTAACCGCCGAGAGGAATCGGTGCAATGGCGTATTCGGTGCCGTCCTTGCCGATCCAGCTTTTCAGCGGATTGCCGAAACCGACTGAAAATCGCAGCACCTTGACGCCGCAACGCCGCGCCACCCAGAAATGGCCGTATTCATGAAAGGTCACCAGTATTCCCAGGGTAACCAGTAACGCCATTATCGCTATCAGGAAATCCGTCATTTTTCCCCTTGCCTGCCTCCAGTGCGCGTTTTCGGCCCGCCGCGGAGCTAAATTTGCTTGTGAATCAGTTCCTTAGCGTAAGTTCGGGCGAGACCGTCAACTTTCAGAATAATAGCCAGAGAGTCGGCCTCCCCACAAGGTATTCTAGCGGAAACCGACTCGATAAGCCCCGCTATGCCGGAAAACGGTAATTTCCCCCCGAGAAAGGCGTGAACCGCGACTTCGTTGGCCGCGTTCACGACCGCCGGCCGCAGGCCCCGCTGCCGCGCGGCGTCCAGTCCCAGCCCAAGGCAGGGAAATCGTTCCAGGTCCGGCTGCATGAATTCGAGCGGTTCCCCGGCGGCGAGATCGATCGCGTCCGCGCCCGACGGCATGCGTTCCGGCCATGCCAGGGCGCAAGAGATCGGAATGCGCATGTCCGGCGTGCCGAGTTGGGCCAGGACGGAGCCGTCTTCGAAATGAACCATGGAATGTACGATGGACTGGGGATGCACCAGCACCTCGACCCGCTCGGATTCCATGTCAAACAGGTAGCAGGCTTCGATGACTTCCAGTCCCTTGTTCATCAGGGTGGCGGAGTCGACTGAAATCTTCGCTCCCATGTCCCATTTCGGGTGGCTGCAGGCCTGTTCGGGAGTGATTGAGTCGAACTGCGCGGCGGGCTTACGCAGAAACGGTCCGCCGGAGCAGGTCAGCACCAGTTTTTCCACGTGCCTGGTCTGCTCGCCCCCCAGTGCGGTGTCGCAATGGGGAAGGCACTGGAAGACTGCGTTGTGTTCGCTGTCCACCGGGATCAGCAGGGCGCCCTCCGACCGTGCCGTTCGCATGCACAGATCGCCTGCCATGACCAGCGATTCCTTGTTGGCGAGCAGAACCTTCTTGCCGGCCTGGATCGCGCTCAAGGTCGATTCGAGTCCTGCCGCTCCCACAATCGCCGCCATGACGGTATCGACTTCAGGCAGTGCGGCAATGCGGGCGAGTTCCCCGGCGCCCGCCAGCACATCGGTATTCACGCCCGCGCTGCGCAATCGCTCGCGTAATTCGCCGGCGCGGTCCGGATCCGCCATTACCGCGTAACGCGGCTCGAATTCACGGCATTGTTCCGCCAGCAAACCGGCGTTGGTATTGGCGCTCATCGCAACTACGCGCAATTCCGGATTGCCGCGGATAACGTCGAGGGTGTTGCCGCCGATCGAGCCGGTGGAGCCGAGGATCGCCACTGCTCTGCTTTTGCTCATTGATTCGTATTTCCTTCCAGTAGAACCATCATCCCCAGCACGAAAGCCGGAGTCGCCGCAAGCAGTCCGTCGACGCGGTCGAGCAGGCCGCCATGACCGGGCAGCAAACTGCCGCTGTCCTTGGTTTGCCGATTGCGCTTGAGCATGCTCTCAAGCAGGTCGCCTATGACACAGAACGCCGTCGTCACCAGGGCCAATGCGGCAATCAGCAACAGGTCGCCGACCCCCAGCGGCTGCAGTCGGCGATGCATGGCCCAGGCCATCGCCGCGGCCGCCGCGATACAGACAACCAGGCCGCCCCAGACGCCTTCCCAGGATTTTTTCGGACTCAGTTCCGGCGCGAGTTGCCGTTTGCCGAAACCGCGGCCGGCGAAATATGCGCCGATGTCGACCCCCGCCACCAGCACTACGAGGGCGAGCACAAGGTATCCGGCCGGCAACAGATATTTGAGATAAACAAAGCCGACCAGACTCGGCAACAGCGCCAGCATTCCCATCGCGCCGATGCGAAGACCGCTGTCCCAGCGAGCCTTGTTGCCCGGATAGCCTTTCAGCACGAAGTAAACCAGCAGCCAGTAAAGCAAGCCAAGTCCAAGCAGCATTGTCGTCCGGGCCTGATCCGGCACGGCCGCGGACGGAGTGACGTCAAGCCAGGCAAAAAGCAGGCCGCCGCAAAGAGCGAGCAGCAAAAGATAGGCGAACCTGCCTGCCGTCGTGTTCAGACCCGTAAGACGGCTCCATTCCCAGCCGGCGGAAAGAATCACCGCGCTGATCAGCAGGCTGAACCAGAATGGCGGCAGTAGTATCGTGACTGTGCCGAATACGGAGATCAGCACAAGCGCTGTGATGATCCGCTGTTTCAGCATCGGTCGGCGGCGTTCATGAATCGTGCCCGCCGAATCGTCGCTGGCGGCTGGCGAAATCGTCGATGGCCTGCTGCAGTTCGCTCTCGTCGAAGTCGGGCCAGAGACATTCGGTGAAATAGAATTCGGTATAGGCAAACTGCCACAGTAGAAAATTGCTGATGCGGCGCTCGCCCCCGGTGCGGATGCAAAGATCCGGTTCGGGCAATTCGCTCAACTGGGTGAATGAGTGCACCAGGTCTATATCGATGGCATCGGTGCTGAGGCCGCTGTCGCGAACCTCTTCGGCGATCTGTCGCAGGGCGTTGGCGATATCCCAGCGGCCACCGTAATCCGCCGCCACGGTCACCCGTGTGCCTGTGTTATTGCGGGTCAGATCCTCGACTTCGGTCATGCTGTCCTGGATCCGGGCGGAAAAGGACTCGCGATTGCCGATGAAGGACAGCCGTACATTCGCCTTGTGCAACTGGTTGACTTCCTCGCGGCGCAGCACCGACAGGAACAGCGCCATGAGTCCCTGGACCTCGTGCGTGGGCCGCATCCAGTTTTCACTACTGAAGGCGAACAGCGTCAGACAGGGAATTTTGCGGCGTACGCAGGAAAAGGCGATATCCCTGGCTGTCGCCGCGCCGTGCCGGTGCCCCACCTTTACCGGCAGTCCTCTGCCCTTGGCCCAGCGATTGTTGCCGTCCATGATTATGGCGATGTGTTCGGGCAGATATCTTGATTGGCCGGATGTCATTACTAAGACCTACTCTCTTTTTGCTGAACAATTCCTTCCATGGAATCGTTCATCAACGCAAAACAAAAGCGTGGTTTTGTTTTGCTCCCAGATTCGATGGCATACGCCATCAAATCTGGCGGCACATCCATGTGCCGCGCGGAAGCTTTGATTGATCAAAGCTTCCTTGCGACGGCCGGTCAGTTCATGGACAGCAGGTCGGCTTCTTTCGCCTTGTACGTCGCATCCACGATGTCGATGTGCTGGTCGGTCAACTTCTGCATGCGGTCTTCGGCGCGGCGGGCTTCATCTTCGCTGATTTCCTTTTCTCTTGCGAGTTCCTTGAAATCGGAATTGGCGTCCCGGCGAATATTGCGGATCGCCACCCGAGCGGATTCTGCTTCGCTTTTTGCCTGTTTACCGTAGTCGCGGCGGGTTTCTTCGGTCAGCGGGGGCATCGGCACACGTATGGTGTCACCGTTGTTCGATGGATTCAGGCCGAGGTCTGACTTGTGTATCGCCTTCTCGATATCGCCGATGATTGATTTTTCCCAAGGCCCTATCAACAGCGACCGGCCCTCTTCCACGTGAATCGCCGCCAGTTGATTGAGCGGCGTTTCCGTACCGTAATAGGACACCATGACGCCGTCGAGAATCGCCGGGTGCGCCCGCCCGGTGCGAATCCGCTTGAACGCGTTTTCCAGCGAAACGATGCTTTTCCGCATCCGCTCTTTGGCGTCCTGCATGATTTCCTCGATCATCTTCCGCCTCCACTCGCATCGATCCGGTCCTGACTGATCAGAGTGCCGTTGGGCTCGCCCGCGATATTCTCGCGCAATGCCTCTGGGCGGGTCATGTCGAATACCCTGATCGGCATGCCGTTATCCCGGGCCAGGCAGATCGCGGTCAAGTCCATGACTCCCAGCTTTTCCCGGATGACCGCATCATAACCCAATGCATCGAATTTGACCGCTTCCGGATCCCGCTCAGGGTCCGCGGAGTACACGCCGTCTACCCTGGTGGCCTTGAATATGATTTCCGCGCCGATTTCAATGCCGCGCAGACAGGCGGCGGAATCGGTTGTGAAAAGCGGATTGCCGGTACCTCCGGAAAAGATGACGGCCTTGCCCTCCTCCAGATAACGGATCGCTGCATGGCGCTCGAATTGCTCGACGACGCCCGCGATGCCTTTGGCCGCGAGAATGCGCGCCGGAATGTCGGCGCTTTCCAGGGCGTCGCGCAAGGCCAGGGAATTCATGATCGTGGCGAGCATTCCCATCTGGTCGCCGGTTATGCGGTCGACGCCGCTGGCCTGGCCGCTGACGCCGCGAAACAGGTTGCCTCCGCCGATGACGATGCCGGTCTGCACACCCATCGCGACAATCTCGCCGACCTGCTCGGCCATGCCGCGCAGCACTTCCGCGTCAATGCCGAAACCCGCGCCGCCACTCAGTGATTCGCCGCTCAGTTTCAGTAAAATGCGGCGGAATCTTGCGCCTGATCCGGCTCGACCCCGGTTCGCGGGCATACGCGATTCTCCGTTCAGTTCGCCTCGACCTGGGCGGCAACTTCGGCGGCAAAATCTTCCTGTTTCTTTTCCATCCCTTCACCGGCTTCGTAGCGCAGGATCTGCGCCACATCGGCATCCGCGCCGCGCACCAATTCGCCGACGCTGACATCGGGATTCTTGACGAAAGGCTGTTGCAACAAACTGACTTCGGCGACGTACTTGCGCAGGCGCCCCGTGATCATTTTCTCGATGATCGCTTCGGGCTTTCCGGATTCCCTGGCCTGGGCGGCATAGATTTCCGATTCCTTGGCAAGCACGTCCTGCGGGACGTCATCGCCGCGCACGACCAGCGGATTCATTGCCGCCACATGCATGGCGACATCGCGCGCAAGCGCTTCGTCGCCGCCGGTCAGCGAAACCAATACGCCGATCTTGCGATTGCCGTGCACATAGTTGCCGACCCGGCCGCCGGCAACGGCGCCCAGATGAGCTATCCGGCGCAGATTGACGTTTTCACCGATTTTCTGAACCAGCTTTTCGCGCTGATTGTCGATACCGCCGGACAGCAGCTCCGCGGCGTCGAGTTCCGGATCCGCGAACGCCCCCGCGAGGCATTGCTCCGCGAATGCCAGAAAGTTTTCGTCCTTGGCGACAAAATCGGTTTCGCAATTGACTTCCACCAGCACTCCGCGACTGCCGTCTTCCGCCAATCGGGACAACACTACACCCTGGGCGGCGACGCGTTCGGATTTTTTCGCCGCTTTCAGCCCGCTTACCTTGCGCAAGTGCTCAATCGCCCGCTCCATATCGCCGGCGACTTCCACCAACGCCTGCTTGCAATCCATCATGCCCAGGCCCGTGCGCTCCCGCAGTTCCCTGACCATGCTCGCTGTTATCTGTGCCATAAGGCCGGTTTCCTCAAATTCATGCTGACTACTTGCTTTTCTTCCCGGCGGAATCGGGTTCTGCCTCTACCGCCTCAGGCTTCGCTGTTTCGGTATCCTCCGCCTTGGACTTCGCGGCTTTGGGCTTTGCGGCTTTGGGCTTCGCAGCTTTTGGCGTTGCGGTCTTGGGCTTTGCCGCCTTGGGCTCCGCCGCTTCAGGCTTCTCTTCCTCGGGCTTTGCTGCCGTGGGCTTCGCTGCCTTTGGTTTCACAGTCTTGGGTTTCGCAGCCTTGGGCTCCGCGGCCTCGGGCTCTACTTCAGGCTCGGGCTCTACTTCAGGCTCGGGCTCTACTTCAGGCTCGGCGGCATCGGTCTCCGCAGGCTCGGGCTCCACGGCTTCAGGTTCGGCAGTTTCGGCTTCCGTAGACTCGGGCTCGGCGGCTTCCGGCTCCGCGGTCTGCTCGGCTTCGACCGCTTCAGCCGGCTCAACCGCAGCTTCCGCCGCTTCGGGCTCGGGCTCTGGCTCTGGCGCCTTGTCCGCTACCGCCCGCTTGCGCTTGACCTTGGCGAGAACCTTTTCGACCTCGGGTTCGGGATCTTCATCGATTTCGATGAATTCGCTGCCGCCATCGAGCGAAGCGGCGCGTTGGCGTCCTTCAAGGCAGGCATCGGCCACCGCCGTGGCGTACAACTCGATGGCGCGAATCGCGTCGTCGTTACCGGGAATCACATACTGGACACCTTCCGGGTCGGCATTGGTGTCGACCACTCCGATCACCGGAATTTTCACGCTGTTGGCCTCGGTTACCGCAATGCGCTCATGTTCGACATCGATCACGAACAATGCGTCCGGCAGTCCACCCATGTCCTTGATGCCGCCGATGCTGCGCTCGAGCTTCTTGCGCGCCCGGATCAGCATCAGTGCTTCCTTTTTGGTCAGGCGTTCGAAAGTGCCGTCCTGTTCCTGTTCCTCGAGTTCCTTGAGCTTGCGAATGGAACCGCGGATGGTCTTGTAGTTGGTGAGCATGCCGCCGAGCCAGCGATGATTGACGTAAGGCATTTCGCATCGCTCCGCCTCGCGGCGAATGATCTTCGCGGCGGCGCGCTTGGTGCCGACAAAAAGAATCTTCTTGCCTTTGGAGGCGAACTCGGCAACCTGCTTCATCGATTCATTGAGCGCCGGAATCGTGGCTTCGAGATTGATAATGTGAATCTTGTTGCGGGAGCCGAAGATGTAAGGCTCCATCTTGGGGTTCCAGTATCGGCACTGGTGGCCGAAATGCACGCCTGCGCGCAGCATTTCTTTCATACTTACGGACATAACTGATTCCTTCGGGTTAGGCCTCCACACACCCCATGGTTCAACTCCCCACCCTATCGGATGGGAGCACCCGGAACACATGTGCCGGTGTGTGTGCGACATTAAGTTTGGTGTTGCCTGCGCCGGCGCGGATTTGCTCCGCTCCGGGCGCGACGCTTTATATCACAACGCGCCTTGTTCTCAAAGCGAACCCGCCTTCAGCATGTAGGGGCGAGGCATGCCTCGCCCGTCAGTTGTACGGTTTCGGGGCCGTTCGCGGGAGAGGCATGCCTCGCCCCTACCGTTTCGCATGTGGCTTAGCCACGACAGAGCGCAGTGCTTTGCCCGGCGGCTTGCTTTACAATTGACGCCAGTTTACAGCCGCCGAGCGCATACCCGATTCATGTCCATTCATCTGAAATCGCCTGCCGAAATCGACAAGATGCGGGTGGCCGGGCGGCTCGCTGCGGAAGTGCTGGAAATGATCGGGGAGCATGTGAAGCCCGGCGTTTCCACCGGTGAACTCGACCGCATCTGCCACCGCCACATCGTCGAGAAGCAGGACGCCGTTCCGGCGCCGCTCAATTACAAGGGTTTTCCGAAGTCCATCTGTACTTCGGTCAATCACGTCGTTTGTCATGGCATTCCCAGCGACGGCAAGATTCTCAAGAACGGCGACATCGTCAATATCGACATCACCGTGATCAAGGAGGGCTATCACGGCGATACCAGCAAGATGTTTGTCATCGGCAAGGCGCCGGAACACGCCCTGCGGCTGGTGCGGGTTACCCGGGAGTGCCTGTTCAAGGGCATCGAAGCGGCCCGGCCTGGCAATCGACTCGGTGATATCGGCCATATCATCCAGCAACATGGCGAAGCCAATCACTACGGCATTGTGCGCGAATATTGCGGCCACGGCATCGGTACCGGATTTCACGAAGATCCCCAGGTACTGCACTATGGCGCGCCTGGCACCGGAGTCGAACTGCGGCCTGGCATGACTTTTACCATCGAGCCTATGCTCAACGCAGGAACGCGGCACACCCGCCTGTCCAGCAAGGACGGCTGGACCGTCACTACCCGGGACCGCCGCCTGTCCGCGCAATGGGAGCACACGATCGCCATTCTGGAAGATGGTTGTGAAGTGCTGACCTTGCGCGATGAAGAACGATGACGGCAAGTTCAGACCTTCGCCCGGCTCCGGCGAGAGACAGATCGGTTTCCCGGCGATCATTGCTCAATGTCGCAGCGCTCAAGGCTTCGCTCGATGAAGGCGGCGACGAAATCGCGCTGATCCGGGAAGCGCTGGCGACCGCAGACAAGCGGCTCGACGAATACTATCTGGCGAATCGCCGCATCAGTGAAATCGTGTCCGCCAGATCCTGGCTGATCGACCAGGTGCTGATCACGATCTGGAATCGACAGCCCTGGCCGGACAGGGAGCAGATCAGCCTGCTCGCGGTCGGCGGTTACGGCCGCGGCGAACTTTTACCGCATTCCGATGTTGACCTGCTGATCCTGACACGCAAATCGCGGCAAACCGCCTGGCGCGACTGCATCGCCCGCTTCACCGCCATGCTTTGGGATATCGGCCTCGATATCGGCCAGAGCGTGCGCTCTATCCGGCAATGCAAGGCGCAGGCGCGGGACGATATCACTATCGCCACGACCTTGATGGAGTCGCGCACCCTGGCCGGCCCGAAAGAATTGCATGAGCGGATGATGGCCGCCACCGGTCCCCGTTCGATCTGGCCGACCAAGAAATTCCTGCGCGCCAAATGGGACGAACAGATTGACCGGCACGAGAAGTATCACGATATCGATTACGCGCTCGAACCCAATATCAAGACTTCCCCCGGGGGTTTGCGCGACATCCAGACGATCGCCTGGGTCGCGAAGCGGCATTACGACGCCGATTCCTTCCGCGACATGATGGAACTCGGCTTCCTGAGCCGGGCGGAGCACATCATGCTGATGCGCGGTCGGCATTTCCTGTGGAAATTGCGTTACGGCATGCACATGCTCGAAGGCCGACGGGAGGATCGTCTGCGTTTCGACAAGCAGCGCGCGCTGGCGGCGATGTTCGACTACCGGGACGACAAGGAAAGTCTCGGCGTGGAAAAACTGATGAAGCAGTATTACCGCGCCGTGGGCAACTTGCGCGGCCTCAACGACATGCTGCTGCAACATCTCGATGAAGCGATCCTGCGCAGCGGCAGACGCGACGCCATCGTCGACCTGAACCGCCGCTTCCGCATACGCAACGGCTATCTCGAAGCGCGTTCGGACAAGATTTTTCGCAACACGCCTTCGGCCTTGCTCGAGGTATTCGTGCTATTGGCGAACAATCCGCGAATCCAGGGCATCCGTGCTTCGACGATCCGTCTGTTGCGCGATCATCGCAAATTGATCGACAAGAAATTTCGCAACGACATCCGCAATGTCAGCATGTTCATGGAACTGCTGCATTCCCCGCATCAACTCGTGACCCAGCTTCGACGCATGGCGCGATACGGCATCCTCGGCCGATATCTGCCCGAATTCGGCAAGATCATGGGCCAGATGCAGCACGATCTGTTTCATATCTATACCGTGGACGCCCACAGCCTGCAGGTGGTACAGAACATGCGCCGGCTGGCCCTGCCCGAGGCGGAAACGGAATTTCCGATCATCGCCCAGATCTACAAGAGCCTGCCGAAAGTCGCACTGCTCTATATTGCCGGGCTCTATCACGATATCGCCAAGGGCCGCGGCGGCGACCATTCGATCCTGGGCAAGACCGACGCGGAGAACTTTTGCCGCAGGCACCGCCTCAGCGCCTGGGACGGTAAACTCGTTTCCTGGCTGGTGGAAAATCACCTGCTCATGTCGATGACTGCCCAGCGCAAGGACATCGACGATCCCGAGGTGATTCACGATTTTGCCCGCGCCGTGGGCGACAAGCTTCATCTTGACTACCTCTATGCGCTGACGGTTTCCGACATTCGCGCCACCAATCCCGAATTATGGAATTCCTGGCGCGCCACCCTGTTGCGCAATCTCTATCTGAACACGCGGCGCGCCTTGCGCCTCGGCCTGGAAAACCCCCGCGACCGGGGCGAGCGCATCGCCGACAAGAAGGAATCGGCAAAGGAGAAACTGCGTGCCGGCGGATTGAACAAATCAGACATCACGGCCGTCTGGGCGCAAATGAACGACGAGTATTTCGTGCGCGAATCGGTGGAGAACATTTACTGGCATACCCGCGCGATCGTCAATCACGCCAGCGAAAAACCTCTCGTTTCCCTGCGTGAAATGTCCGCTGACACCCCCGAAGGCGCGACCCTGGTTTTCACGTATACGCACGATGCCGACTATCTGTTCGCCAACAGCGCGGTCGCTTTCGAGCGCCTGAAACTGAATGTGCAAAGCGCGCGGATATTCACTTCGAGCAGCGGCCAATGCGCGAACACATATACCGTGCTCGAATCCGACGGCAATCCGGTCGGCGACAATCCGAAACGCGTGGCGGAGATACGTTCCATGTTGCTGCGGCATCTGGACAATCCGGGAAGCCGGATGCCGAGTCCCGAGTTCCACCGCAGCCGCAGGCAAACCAGCTTCGGCCGGCATGTAAGCACAACGCTGGTCAACTCTCCCGGGAAAGACTTTTCAACGCTGGAAATAAATTGTCCGGACCAGCCCGGCATTCTTGCCTGTGTGGGCCAGGTGTTCGCCGAATTCGGCATCAGCCTGAAGGATGCGAGAATTACCACGCTTGGCGAACGTGTCGAAGACCTGTTTTTCATTGCCGACGGCGACGGCAAGCCATTGCACGATGCGGCCGCGGCGGAGGCATTGCAGGAGCGGATCAAGACCCGAATCGCCGAAAAGCTCGCGGCGCGCTGAACTGCGCGGTTCGTATCGGATACAATCGCCCGGCAAACAATACCCGGAAATCGGAGCAAAAGCAGTGATCGCCTTTGGCCTCGGCATCGCCAGCCGCAATTCCGCCCTCGACATCATCGAGACCTTCTACCCGCTGCCCGCGGTGAATCCCGATGAAGATTTCGCGCGGGAACTTTCAAACCTCTGCGAACTCAGGTTCGGCGACAGCGGCTTTCGGTCACTCGACGCCGAGGGTCTTGAAGTTTTTTTCGCCGCGGCAAGGGATGCGTTTCAGCACGAGCAGGAAAGCGTGGCGGCCCGCCTGCGCGACAGCGAACGGCCCATATTGCTCTGCCTTTCCCACGGGCAATCGCCACCGACTTCGGCGCCGGAGGCGTTTCTCAAGTTGCACCTGTTGTCCCATCGCCTGGCCAGGCCCCATGAGCAGAATCTCGACGGGATTTTTTCCGTGTTGCACAACCTGGCCTGGACCAGCCGCGGCCCGGTGAGCTTGCAGGACCTGCCGAACCTGCTGCTCGAAGCGCGCAAGCAAGGCGAAACACTGAGCGTTCATTCCGTGGACAAGTTTCCGAAGATGACGGATTACGTCGTTCCCTCCGGAGTGCGTCTGGCCGACAGCGCCAGAATCCGCCTCGGCGCTTACGTCGGGGAAGGCACCACGGTCATGCACGAAGGATTCATCAATTTCAACGCCGGCACCGAAGGCCAGGCAATGATCGAAGGCCGCATATCGGCCGGCGTCATGGTCGGGGAAAACAGCGACCTCGGCGGCAGCTCCAGTACCATGGGCACGCTGTCCGGCGGCGGTACGGAAATCGTTTCCGTCGGCCGGAACTGCCTGATCGGCGCCAATGCCGGCATCGGCATGTCCCTGGCCGACGGCTGCATCGTCGAAGCCGGACTCTATCTGACCGCCGGCGCCGTGGTGCGCGAACTCGACGGGGAAGGCAATCTCGTCAGAACCTGCAAGGCAAGCGAACTTTCCGGCCTTGCGCATCGGCTTTTCCGGCGCAATTCGCTGTCCGGCGCCATAGAATGCCTGCCGCGCAAGGCGCATGTGACATTGAACGAGGAATTGCATGCGCATAACTGATATTTCCGAAAAATTCCATCCCTGGAATTTTTCTCTGCCGCAAAGCAAAACGCGGTTTTGTTTTGCTCCCGAATTCAATGGCTTGCGCCAAAGAATTCGGCGGCACATCCATGTGCCGCTGGTAGGCCTTGTTACATGAGTGCTACCTCGGATCTTGCTGCTGGACTGATCCGGCTGCCTTCGGTTACGCCGGAGGACGCCGGCTGCCAGGAGTTGTTGCGCGCAAGGCTTGAAGCGCTCGGGTTCACTTGCGAAACCATGCAATTCGGCGCCGTGACCAATCTCTGGGCCACCCTGGGCGACTCGGGCCCCCTGCTCGTGCTTGCCGGTCATACCGATGTAGTGCCGCCGGGCCCGATACGGCAATGGCATAGCGATCCCTTCGTGCCGGAAGTGCGAGCGGGCCGGCTGTATGGCCGGGGCGCGGCAGACATGAAAGGTTCGGTCGCGGCCATGGTAACCGCCGCCGAGGATTTTCTGGCCGGAAATATACTAAAGCTTCGACTTGGCTATCTCATAACAAGCGACGAGGAAGGCCCCGCCATCGATGGCACCGCCAAGGTAATGGACGAACTTGTGCGACGCGGCGAGCAGATCGATTACTGCCTGGTCGGCGAGCCTTCCTGCGTGGAGCGGCTTGGCGATACGATCAAGATCGGCCGCCGCGGTTCCATCAACGGCCTGTTGACCGTGAAAGGGTTGCAGGGACATGTGGCCTACCCTCACAAATCGGTCAATCCGATTCACGAGGCGCTACCGGCGTTGTCCCGGCTCATCGAAGTGGAATGGGACCGCGGCAATGACTCCTTTCCACCGACCTGCCTGCAGATTTCCAACATTAACGCCGGCACAGGAGCCGACAATGTCATAGCGGGCGCTCTCGAGGTCAAATTCAACTTGCGCTATTCGACCGAGATCGACGCAGCGCAGATTCGTGCCCGAGTCATGGAACTACTTGATGAAGCGGGATTCGAGTATGAAATACTCTGGCACGAGTCCGGCCGCCCCTTTCTCAATGAAACTGGGGAATTCAGCAGGGTGGTTGCCGCCTGCATTGAACAGGAACTCGGTCTGTCCCCGGAACACAGCACTAGCGGCGGCACTTCGGACGGCAGATTCATCGCGCCCACGGGCGCGCAAGTCGTCGAGTTCGGCCCTTGCAACGAAAGCATCCACCGGGTGAACGAGAACGTCGCTCTTGAGGATCTTAACGCGCTTTCACGGGTCTATCGGCGCATTCTGGAACTTGTCAATCAGATAGACTGAGTCCGGACCGGCGATGGCGGGCGCTCAGGGCAGATAAACGTCAAAGCGGCTGACGCGGCCGCGATAACTGAAAGACGGCTCTTGCGCGTCTATTCGGCCTTCTCTTGGCGGCCGCTTCACCACGACCCGGCCACGGGCGCAAGCCAGGGCTCTGGCCAGCAGATCGCTTTCCTCCCCTTCACCTGCGATTTGCTGCAAGAACACCATCTCCTTTTTGCCGCGAGCGCGTTTGTCCGGTCGCGGAAACATCGGGTCGAGGTAGACGACGTCAAATCTGCGCTCCTGATCCCAGTGACGGAAATCCATGCAATGCAGTTGCATCCGTTCAATGATGGGCGCCAGTTCCTGGTCGGCCGCGGCGCGGCGCAATCCGTCCGCCAGCAAGGCATGAACAACGGGAGAGCGCTCCAGCAATTGTATACGGTTGCCTGCGTTTGCGAGCAGGAATGCATCTCGGCCCAGTCCGGCGGTAGCGTCGAGAACTTCAACGCCTGTCCCGACTGCTCTCACCAAATTCTGGCGGCGCAGGGCGTCCCTGGCGCGGCGCTGAATCGCATCCGCGGAAAAATCGACTCGCACCGGACCGGCCCCGGGTTCCCGCAGTGAGCGTAATTCCAGTCCCGCGACATCGGCTCGCAGCAGGAAATCTGCCGTTCCGGGAAAACTACCGGCTGGCAGTTCCGGGATGCCGTGTTTACCCGCCAGCTTGCGAGCGAAGTCGATCGCGGGGCCGTCAACGCCGTCCGCGGCAAAAAAGACTTTCTCGTTAATCATCTCCGGATTGCGCCGTCAGGCTAAAAACAGCAGCAGGAAGAGTCCCAGCGCGACCCGATAAACCACGAAGGGCTGAAAGCTGATGCGGCCGATCAATCGCAGGAACCAGTGAATACTGAGCCAGGCGACAATCGCCGACAGTGCCGTGCCGAAACCGAGCAACCACAATTGACGCGCCGGAGGCGGCCGGGCGATCAGGTCCAGCGCCTCGAGTGCACCGCTGGCGAGCATCACTGGAATAGCGAGCAGAAAGGAAAAACGCGCCGCGGATTCACGGTCGAGCCGGCATAACAATGCCGCGGTCATGGTGACGCCGGAACGCGAGGCGCCAGGAATCAGGGCCAGCGTCTGCGCCAGGCCGATCAGCATGGCGGTTTTCCAACCAATCGAATGCATGCCTTGGCCGGAATTGCGGCGGCCGCTGAAATCGGCAAATCCGAGCAACAGGCCGAAGACGATCGAAGTAACTGCGACCACGATCACCGAACGCGTATAAACTTCTATCACGTCGCGCAAGAGCAGACCTGCCAGACCCACCGGAACCGTAGCGAACAGCAATAGCCAGAGCAGCTTTCCTTCTTCGTGTCCCGGTCCGTACTTCAGTCCTCCGGCGATCATTCGCGCAAGTTCGCGCCGGAAATACCAGATTACGGCCACCAGGGTTCCACTATGAAAGGCAACATCGAAGGCAAGCCCCTGGTCCGGCCAGCCGAGCAGCATGGAAGGCAACAACAAATGCCCGGATGAAGAAATCGGCAAGAATTCGGTCAATCCCTGGATCAGGGCCAGTATCGCGGTCTGCAGGAGTCCAGGTTCAGCCACGATCGGATTGTTCGCGATATTTCGGAGTCTCGTTTACATAATTCGGCCGCAACAGATCGGCGCTTGTAAACTCCCCGCGTTCCCACAAGTTCAGGGCCAGCATCACCAGGTCGATTTCTTCAACCATTACCGCAAGCGGTCCGGATCGAAGCCGAATGCCGAAATGACTTTCAATCTCGTCCGCTTCTAGCCAGCCGTCTCCGATCGCGAGCGATCCACCCTCCCCGATTGGCTCCATCCGTAATTGCGATAGGGCTCCGGCCTGCTCGGATCCGCGCAATTTCAGGGCGTTTCCAGCCGGCTGATAACAGCCGAAATAAATCTCGTCGGCGCGAGCTTTCAGCCCAACCAGGTAGGTGTCGGCCTCGACTTGCCTGCGCGCAGCCGTAGCCGATAGCTCCAGAGTGGACATCGGTAATGCCGGCGCGTCCCAGGCGGCGCAAAGGCCCTGGGCTACCGCGACGCCGATACGGGTGCCGGTAAACGAGCCCGGCCCGGCAACCACCGCCACCGCATCCGTTCGTTGCAGTTCCGATTCATCCAGCGCGCCCCTGGCGAGTTGCAGGATGGTCTGCGCGGATTGCCGTGTTTCGCGAGCCTGACGGATAACAGTGCCTTTATCTCGCCATACCACGGCGCAGGCCCGCTGAAGGGCGGTATTGAGAATCAGGATGGACGGCATGAAAACCGATCCGGTCTACAAAAGGCGAAAGATTGTGTCGCGAATCTCGGTCACCGGCGCGTCACCGCCGACGTTGAGCACGCGCAAGGGCCAGCCTTCCGCCGCCAGCCCCCGATAAAAAGCCACCAGGGGTTCGGTCTGATGGTGATACACCCTGAGCCGCTCGCGCACCGTGTCTTCCTTGTCGTCATCCCGTTGAATCAGTTCCTCGCCGGTCTCGTCATCGCGATTTTCGACCTTGGGCGGATTGTATTCCACGTGATACACCCTGCCCGAGGCCGGATGGGTGCGCCGGCCGCCGAGCCTGCGCACGATCTCGTCGTCATCGACGGCAATATTGAGAACCACGTCGATTTCCACGCCCGCTTCGGTAGTGGATCGGGCCTGGGGAATGGTGCGGGGAAAGCCATCGAACAGGAAGCCTTCGGCACAATCGTCCCGCGCTACGCGTTCAAGCACGAGGGCAACGATGATTTCATCGCTGACCAGCGCGCCTCTGGCCATGATCTCCTCAACCTGCCGGCCGAGTTCGGTACGCTCGCGCACCGCCGTGCGCAACATGTTGCCCGTGGAAATCTGCGGAATGCCGAATCTTTCGGTTATGAATCGGGCCTGTGTGCCTTTCCCGGCGCCTGGCGCGCCCAGCAAGATGATTTTCAATGTGAGTCACCGCCTGTTCGTTCGCGGACGCGGGTCTTCGCCAGCGCCCACAGTTGATCGAGTTCGCGCAGTTCGCGTTCCGGCAATTCCCAGCCGCGCTCCGCCGCCAGTTTTTCCAGATCCCGAAATCGCGCTTCAAAACGCCGGTTCGATTCGCGAAGCGCGGATTCGCTATCGATCTTGCAATGCCGCGCGAGATTTACCATGGCGAACAGCATGTCTCCAAACTCCTCACGCATTTCCGCCCCGTCTCCGGCCGCCAGCGCCTGTTCGAATTCGCCTATCTCTTCTTTCAGCTTGTCGATCACCGGCCGCACTTCCTGCCAGTCGAATCCCACGCCGGCGGTGCGTTGTTGCAACTTGCGCGCTTTCTCCAGCGCCGGCAGCGACTGCGGCAGTCCGTCGAGAACGCTTTGCGGCTCGCCGTTTCCATTGCCCTGTCCTGCCCTTTCGGCGCGTTTGATCGCCTCCCAATTGCTGACGACTTCGCCGGCGCTGAGTTCCTGCCTGCTGCCGAAACTTTCCAGCCGGCCGTCGGGAAACACGTGCGGATGGCGGCGCAGCAACTTTGCGGTCACTTCCGCCGCGACGTCCTGGAAATCGAAACCGCCTTCCTCCCGGGACATTTGTGCGTAGAAAACCACCTGAAACAGCAGATCGCCCAATTCGTCCCGCAACTCGTCCCGGTCGCCGCTTTCGATGGCGTGGACCACCTCGTGTACTTCCTCGACGGTATAGGGAATCAGCGACTCGAAAGTCTGTTTCAGGTCCCAGGGACAGCCGAACTCACGATGCCGCAGCATCGACATCAGGGCCAGCAGCCTGTCCATGGGCGAAAATTGATCCTGATCTTCACGATTCATGTTCTTGATTGGCCCGATTGCTGAGTGGGCAAGCGCTCGAACAGGGCCACCGATTCAATATGCGAGGTATGCGGGAACATATCCATAACCCCCGCGGATTTCAAATTAAAACCGCGTCTGGCCAGTTCACGGGCGTCCCGCGCGAGCGTTTCCGGATTGCATGACACGTAAACCAGCTTGTTGGCGCCGCTGGCGACGATCAGCGGAATGGTTTCGAGCGCACCGCTTCGCGGCGGGTCGATCAGTATCTTTGTATATTCCTCCACCGCCCAGGGCGCATCGGTGTTCCAGCGGTACAGGTCGGCTGTGACGAAGCGGGTGTTTTGCAACCCGTTGGCGCGGGCGTTCTCTTCGGCTCGGGCCACCATATCGGCGCTTCCTTCGACTCCGGTAACTCGCTCGCATATAGTTGCGGCCGGCAGACTGAAATTGCCGAGCCCGCAAAAAAGGTCCAGCACCCGATCCCGGGGTTCGAGCTCGAGCAGATCCGTCACCAGGCGTACTGCTCTCCGGTTCACCGCTGCATTGATCTGCAGGAAATCCATCGGATGAAAGGCCAGGCGCAGGCCGAATTGAGGCAGATGATAATAAAGCCTGTCCGGGCCTTGCCGGGGATACAGCCGAAACACGCTGTCGACTCCCGCGGGCTGCAGATACATCTGCAGGCTCCATTGCACGGCGAATTCAGTCAACCGATTCAGGTCGCCCGGATTCAGCGGACGCAAGTGGCGGACTACCAGGGCTGCGGTGGGAGAAAAAGCACGGCCCTGAGCCTCGCCGGCCGTAACTTCGATTTGCGGAATCGTCTCGCGCGCTTCCAGTCCGTCCAGCAATACGCGCAATGGCCTGATCAGTTCCGCCAGTCCATGGGCGAGCACTTCGCAGGCTTCCATTACGGTGACGTAATTTCCGCGCTTTTCCCGGAATCCCACCAATACGCAACCCTTGCGGCGCACCATGCGCACTGCAAGCCGCGCCTTGCGGCGATAGTTCCAGGCGGGGCCGGTCACGGGTGGCAGCAGAGCGTAAGTTTCGGCGGCAATTCCCCCGACTTCGAGCAATCGTCGTTGCAATACGGATTGCTTTTCCCGCAATTGCGAACCGCCGTCGAGATTTTGCCGGCTGCAGCCGCCGCATACTTCGAAAACGGCGCAGCGAGGTGATACCGATTCCGGCGCCGCGGTCATCGTCAGCCGGCGCTGGAAAACACGCCGGTCGAAAGATAGCGGTCGCCGCGGTCGCAGATAATGGCGACGATTGTTGCGTTTTCGACCTCGCGGGATAACTGCAATGCGGCGAATGCCGCGCCGCCGGATGAAACGCCGCAGAAAATGCCTTCCTCGGCAGCCAACCGGCGCATTGTGGTTTCGGCGTCGTGCTGGCTCACATCGACGATGCGATCGACCCGGCTGCGATCGAAGATTTTCGGCAGGTATTCCTCGGGCCAGCGACGGATGCCCGGAATGCGCGAACAATCGCTTGGCTGCAAGCCGATGATTTCGATAGCCGGATTCATCTGCTTGAGAAAACGCGATACGCCCATGATGGTGCCCGTGGTGCCCATGGAACTGATGAAGTGCGTTACCGTGCCCTGGGTGTCGCGCCAGATCTCCTCGCCGGTTTTTTCGAAATGGGCAAGCGGATTGTCAGGATTAGCGAACTGGTCGAGCAACTTGCCTTCGCCGCGCCGATTCATTTCGATGGCCAGATCCCTGGCGCCTTCCATGCCTTCTTCTTCCGTAACGGAGATGAGTTCCGCGCCATAGGCGGACATCGAAGCCTTGCGCTCCTCGCTCATGTTCGCCGGCATGATGAGTTTCATGCGATAGCCCTTGATCGCGGCCGCCATGGCGAGTGCGATGCCGGTATTGCCGCTGGTCGCCTCGACCAGTACGTCTCCGGGCGCGATATCGCCGCGTTCCTCGGCGTGCTGGATCATGCTCATGGCAGGACGATCCTTGACTGAACCGGCGGGATTATCGCCTTCGAGCTTCATCAGCACGTGATTGCCGGTATCGCCGGGCATGCGTTGCAGACGCACGAGAGGCGTGTTGCCGACCAGGCTTTCTATCGTCGGGTATTCCATGGCATGGGCCAATAGATTCGGGGCCGAGCAGTCTAGCGATTTTGCCAATCAGATTAAAGACCGTGTGCGTTTTCGCACACGGTCTCGTAGGGGCGAGGCATGCCTCGCCCGGGGGTGTTGCACGGTTTCGGGGCCATTCGCGGGCGAGGCATGCCTCGCCCGGGGGCGTTGCACGGTTTCGGGGTCATTCGCGGGCGAGGCATGCCTCGCCCGGGGGCGTTGCACGGAATCTCGGCCATTCGCGGGCGAGGCATGCCTCGCCCCTACAGTCTCGCATGCAGTTGAACCTAAATAGACTGATGATACTCGGTGAGCTTTTCCAGTGGCGCGAAATCACAGTCGAAACCGAAACAGCGGGGTGCGACCACTTCCAGCGCCCTGGCGGAGCGATAGTAGTCGGGGCAGCCCACGCCGACCACGCTGACCCGCTGACCGTAACGCAGTCTTTCGGCATTGATCGGCGTCGAAGTCTCGTAGTCGAGCACGGTGATCAGATCGGGCACCGATGCCAGCACCTGATCTCCGATTCTTGCCAGCAGAAATTCGTTCTTGACGTCGATCGTGAGCTTCGGGCCGGACCCTTCGAAAGATTCGATCACGGCCTGGCCGATATCGAAGCCGCCAACGATTGCGCTTGAGTAGTCTGCCACTTTTCCGGTGAAAATATGGCACAGCTCACCGTACAGCGAGCCCGCGAAAGCTTCACGCAATGGCGCGAGAATGCGATGGGCGTTGCCGCGGCATTCGCGCAATATGCGGCCGATTTCGATGGAAAAGGATATCGTTCCCGGCACTATGGAAGATTTGAGCTGCTTGCCGCTCATGGGATGCTCGACGGTCGTGATCATGCCACCCATGGCCTGGGCCAGATTGCGGATATGGCGTTCGTAGGTCGCCGTTGAATCGGTGGAAAAAGTAGCCGTATTGCCCGCGTAATCGAGGGCGACCGCGGGCGTCGACGGGATGCCGGCAATCGGATAAGTCATCATCTGGGCTTCCGGCAGCGCCCGGCCCATGCCGTCGCCGTCGACCACGGGGATTCCACGGCCCGCCGCCGCAATCAGCGGAATCAATGAATTGCCGCCGCCGATTTCGAATGAAACGACGGCATCCAGCTTGCGGCCTACATGACGTTCGAAGGCTTCGAGAGCGATTCCCGGATCGTCGATGGAAGGAAGCAATTCGAGGCTGACCGTCGGCGCCCCTACGCCGCCGACCGCGGCGACAAAAGCGTCATCGTCGAGATCCTCGACGGCGATCAGCTCCGCCGGACCGTGTTCTGCCAGCACTTTTTGCGTTGCAAGGTACGCCACATAAGGATCGCCGCCCCCGCCCGTGGCGAGGAACACCGCGCCGGACGACAAGTCAGGCAACGCGTCGACAGTCAGTTTCATGCATTTCTCTCCAGAACTCTCTCTCTCCCTCCATTTGTCATTCTGCACGGAGCGCCCCAAAATTGTCATTCTGCGCGGAGCGAAGCGGAGTCGCAGAATCTCCCCGCGATATCACCAACGACCTTGACCCGCAACCGCACCGCATTACCCGGCATGTAGGAAATACTGGTTTCCTCGACGTCGGCCACGCGGATGCTTGCCGCTTCGGCGCCCGCGGTCAGCGCAACTCTTGCGGCCTCTTCGGTCATCTGCCTGATCGCATCCTGCCGCGGCGTCTTGTCGTAGGAGATCATGCGTTCGGCTTCGCCTCCGATCTGCGCGATTGCGGCGCCAATAGCGTTGGCAACGCCGGAATGTTCCGGCAGCAACATGCTCGAGGCCGCTTGCAATTGTTCGGTAACGAGCACCGCGCCGCCGCCCACGAGTACGACCGGAAGCGGATCGCTGCTCGGTTTCATTTTCTCGACGCCGGCATCGAGCATGCGGGAGATCTCGCGGGTGGCGGCCTTGACCACATCGGGGTCCAGGCTCTGCGCCTTTTTCGGATCGCCGATTTCGGCATGTCCCGCGGCCACGACGATATCGGTCGCGGTCAAAGTCTCGCCGCCGAATACCAGACCTTTGCTGACCAGTTCGTGACCGACCGAGCGCGGACCCACGGCGCTGCCGTCCCGGGCGACATGGCTGCCGCCACCGAGACCGATCGACAGGATATCGGGCATGCGGAAATTGGTGCGCACGCCGCCGACATCGATCACGATATTCGATTCGCGCGGAAAGCCGTCTTGCAGTACGCCGAAATCCGACGTCGTGCCCCCGATATCGACCACGATGGCGTCATTCAGACCCGTCAGTCTGCAAGCGCCGCGCAGCGAATTGGTCGGCCCCGAAGCGAAAGTCAGGGCCGGGAAACGGCGCGCGAAATCGGCGTCCATCAAGGTGCCGTCGTTCTGACTGATGAAAAAACGGCAACGCAGACCGCGCTGACGGATCGCCTTGACGAAAGAGTCGACCACGCGGTCGGCGAAGCCGAGCAGGCTCGCATTGAGCATGGCGGCGTTTTCGCGTTCGAGAATTCCGAGTCTGCCGATGCTATGGGATTCGGTGATACGGACGCCCGGCAGCGCGGCGCGAACGCGCTCGGCGAGCAGCCGTTCGGGTTCGGGATTCATCGGCGAAAATGCCGCGGAAATTGCCACAGCCTCGACTTTCTTCGCCTTGAGATCATCGATCACAGTGCCGACTTCCCGCTCGTTGAGTTCCGCCAGCGGCCAGCCATCGTACAGATAGCCACCCTGCAACATGTAGACATTGCCTCCAAGACAGCGGGAGATGTCCTCGGGCCAGCCTGTTTTTGGCGGAATACCCCTGCCGGAAGGCAGTCCGATGCGGATTGCGGCGACTTCGGCGAGTTCGCGCCGCTCGATGACGGCGTTGGTGAACTGGGTCGTGCCCAGCATCACGGCTTCCACTTTCTGGTCGATGCCGCGGTCATGCGCGAGAATGGCTTCCAGCGCATCGAGAATTCCGCTGCTTACATCGCTGGACGTGAGCGATTTGGTCGAGGCTACGACCTCGTCACCGTCAAGTAAAACCGCGTCCGTATGAGTGCCGCCTACGTCGATGCCGATTCTGAGCATACGTCCTTATCCGTTCCCTGCCTCTTCACTGGACGCCGCGTTTTGTCGATCGAATCGGCTCAGCACGGCATAGGCGAGCGCCGAGATGAGCATGGCGTCCAGCGCCGCGATGCCGCTGAGCCGCAACATACCCGCCGAACCAAGCAGGGCAACCGCCGCGCCCCCGGCCCAGGCGGCAAGCGCCAGCGGCGAAAAATCCCGCTGCGCCGATTCAAGTTCTTCGTGAAAGGCGGAACGACGAGCGAAAAGATAGTCGACAGCGATAACTCCCGCGACCGGAACGAACACGATTGCCAGATAAAACAGAAAAGTCAGAAAATAATCCAGGATGTTGAGGAATGCGGCGCCGGTGCCGATGACCCCAAGCACTACGATCGACAGCCGGTTTTCAAGCCTCGGAATCGTCGCCTCGACGCTGAGCGTGGTGCTGTACAGATTGAGCGTATTGAGTACCCAGCTTCCGGCGATGATGATCGCGAAAGCGCCCCATCCCAATCCCATCACAATCATGACATCGAGAAAGTCATCGTTCATCAGCACGTCGGCGGCGATGCCGCCCGAGGTCATCACAATGGAATTTACGATCAGGTAAGACAGCAATGCGGTGAAAATCGCTCCTTGCCAGCGTGCGATAAAACGCGTGATATCAGGCAGAATCACGGCGCCGACGATCACTCCGCCGACTACGGAGGACATTGCGTCGCCAAAGGATAACTCACCGGCATCGTTACCTGACAGAATTTCGCCAAGAGGTTCCATGCCCAACGCCGTATTGATCAGCAGTGCGGTCACCACCATCATCACCGGTACGAGCAGCATCGACAGCCGGTTGATGGCCTGGAAGCCATAGATCGTCGTGATCGTCATAACCGTGCCGGCGAATAACTCCACCAGCCAGGGCGCGGCCGAAACCCCAAGTACGTCATTCATGAGGCGCAACAGCGCGGCGCTGAACAGGTCGATATTGACGCCGAACCACCCCAGCAGCGAAACGGCGAAGGCCAGGTTGACCACAGCCGCGCCTTTCACCCCGAAAGCGATGCGCGCGAGCATGTAGGAACTCAAATGAGTACGCGCGCCGATAGAACCGGTAACCGCGCCGATAAACGCCAGCATCGCGCAGCCCATCAGTACCGCCGCGGTCGCCCGATCATTCGGCGTAACCTGAAACACTTCGACTCCGGCGACGAAAGTCGGCAGCGAGAAGCCGACCATGGCGCTGATCAGCGCAACCCTGATCCAGCCGACCCGGTGCCCGGCCGGCACAGGTTCGGTGGCAAATTCCTGCGAGTCATCGCTCATGTTTCGCTTCCGCGGACTGGACTATTGTTCCTGTATCCCGGTGGGCCTGCCGTCGATGCTGACCTGATTTTTTTCGGACCAATATTGCCGAATGCCCTCTTCGCCCTTTTTGTCCGCCCATTTGGCAAGCGTCACTCTTTCCCTTTCGTGTTCCAGATGCGGGACGCCGTAGCCGCAGGAGGTTTGCACCAGATCGACGTCAAGTTCGAAGAACTGCCGCGTACCGGACCGATGACCGAACAAGGCCAGGTACTGCTCGAATTTCGATTCGTCTCGCGGATAAACCATTTTGGCCTGTCCGTAGACACGCAGAATTAACGGCTGCTTGTCAAAGGAACAGAACATCAGCGTCATGCGGCTGTTTTCCAGCACATGCGCGGCGGTCTCGTTGCCGCTGCCGGTGAGATTCAGCCAGACGACGCGTGAGGCGTCGAGCACTCGCAAGGTGTCGAGGCCTTTCGGCGATACATTGATCCTGCCGTCGGCGCCGGCGGTACCGACGAAGAACAAGGGCTGCCGGCCAATGAATTCGATATGGTCCTGGTCAAGCGATGCAAACATTTCGGACATATGCGCCTCCAGCGTCAATTGGATGATTCTAACCCTAAATTGACCTTTACTTGCTTTCCCCTGCGCCGCTAGCCGACGTGAACAGCGTCCGGCTATGCAGGGGGCGGCCGCCGAGGTGGACTTCGAGGGCCTGGCGCAGCAGGCGTTTGGCGGACGCGGCGGTCTCGGCGTTTTCGAGTTCGAGGCGGCTCAGGGCAAGCAGGTGTGCGCCCACGAAGATCCGCTTGCCGTCGTTTTCGTCCTCGTGCGCTTCCTCGAAGCCGACGTCGGGCAGATAACGGTAGGACTTCTTCTCTGCGATCGGTTCATGCCGGCGGCAATCGCTTGTCAGATTGACGGCATAGCCGAGTTCGGCGAGCAATTCGAGCTCGAAACGGCGCAGGACCCTTTCCAGCAAGTCAGTGTTTGCCAGCGCGTCCAGCGTTTCGCGGTATGCCTGGTACAGGCGCGGATGCTGGACGTGGTCGTGCAACAGGCGGCTCAGCAATTCGTTAACGTAGAACCCGCTGAACAGCCGTTCCCCCTTCAGCGCAACAGCGGCGCCCGCGCTTTCGGCATTGACAAGAGTCTTGACCTCACCGCGGCCGCTGAAGGAGATGCGCAAAGGCTGGAAGGCCTGCAACAGACCTTGCATGCGCGACTTACCGCGGCGCGCGCCGCGGGCCACCGCGGCGATGCGGCCGTGATCGAGGCAGAAGAAATCCACCAGCAGACTGGTATTGCGGAACGGCCGCCGGTGAATTACGTAGGCGGGCTGCAACAGAACGCGCGTATTCACGAAGCCCTCAGAATGCGCCGCGGAGGCTTTTCAGGACGCGCGCTTCGTTCATGTGGCCGCCTCGCACTTTCACCCACAACTCAAGCATGACCTTGCTTTCGAAGGCCGACTCCATGTCCTTGCGCGCGGCGCTGCCGATCTGTTTTAGCCGCTTGCCGCCGTCACCGATCAGAATGCGTTTCTGGCCCTTCTTGTCGACCGTAATCAGCGCAAGGATATGTATGACCCCGCCTTCGGTGGAAAATTTTTCGATCTCGACCGTGACTTCATAAGGCAGTTCATCGCCAAGCTGCCGCGTGATTTTCTCCCGGATTAATTCGGCGGCGAGAAAGCGCGAACTGGCGTCGGTGACCTGGTCGGCGGGGAACAGAAAGGGGCTTTCCGGCAGCAGCTCGCAGACTTTTCGTTCCAGCATCTCCAGATTGTGGCCTCCAAGGGCCGAAACCGGAAAGATTTCCGCGAAATCATATCGCTCCGACATCCGCTCGATATGCGGCAGCAATCTGGACTTGTCCTCGACCTGATCGACCTTGTTGATCGCGAGCAGCACCGGGACCCGGGCGTGGCGCAGGGCATCCAGCACGGTCTCGTCCTCTTCGCGCCAAAGTAGCCGCTCCGTGACGAACACAATGACGTCGACTTCACCGACAACTGACATCACGGTCTCGTTCATTACGCGATTGATTGCCTTGCCGTGGCGGCGGTCGAGGCCCGGAGTGTCGACATACAGGCATTGGGCCGCCTCGGAAGTGCTGATTCCGAGAATGCGATTGCGCGTTGTCTGGGGCTTGCGCGAGGTAATGCTGATTTTTTGCCGTACCAGGTGGTTGAGCAAGGTGGATTTGCCGACATTGGGCCTGCCTACGATGGCGACGTGTCCGCAGCGACTCACCTGCCCGTTCACGCTTCTTGTCCCAGCGCGGCCAGCGCCCTGCCGGCGGCCATCTGTTCGGCGGCGCGGCGGGAAGAACCGCTGCCTTCGGTAGTGATTTGGCATTGGGGCAGCGAACATCGCACGGTGAACTGCTGTTCATGACCGCTGCCGCTTATCTCGACAACTTCATAATCGGGCAAGTAGCGATGTTCAGCCTGCATGTGCTCCTGCAAGCGGGACTTGTTGTCCTTGCGTACGCCGCTCTCGGCGAAGTTCTCGCCTGGCTCCGGAAACCACCTCAGGACGAATTCCCGGCATGCATCAAGACCGCCGTCGAGGTATATCGCCGCGATCAGCGCCTCCATGGCTGTGGCGAGGATCGATTCCCGTTGCCGGCCCCCGCTTTTGGCTTCGCCGGCGCCAAGTTCGAGCAGGCTGCCGAGATCGAGATTTACAGCCACTTCGCATAGCGTAGCGCTGTTGATCACCGCTGCGCGCATGATCGTCAGATCGCCTTCGCTTGCATTCGGATGAGCGCGCCATGCCTGCTCGGCGACCAGAAAGCCGAGCAGCGCATCGCCGAGAAATTCCAGTCGTTCGTTGTGTTCCCTGCGTGCGCTGCGATGCGTCAGAGCCTGCCGCGCCAGCGAAGCGTGATTGAATTGATAGCCGATCCGCTGTTGCAAGCTGCTGAGGTCTATCGCCATGACATGTACCGAATCGCAGGTCCTGCGCTTGCATGGAGATTCCGCGACTTCGCTTCGCTCCGCGCAGAATGACGGTTGAGGGGAACCGCTACCCTTCCCCTCTATTTGATCCAGTGGGCGCGCGAAAAAGTGGGCAGGTTCCAGCCCGGATCCTTGTGCATCCACACGGCAACCGCCTTGCCGACGATATTCCTTTCCGGCACCACGCCCCAAACGCGGCTGTCGCTGCTTTCGTCGCGATTGTCGCCCATCATGAAGTAACTGCCGGGCGGCACGACCCACATACTGCGCGCCGGGTTACGGAACGACTGGTTCTTGGTCTGGATGGTGTGTTCGATGCCGCCGATGACTTCCGTGTACGAAGTGCCCGGCACGGGACCAAAGGCGGAATTGATCGTGATTGCCCCGCTCGGCTCGATTTGCACCGGCTCCCGGTTGATGGACAGCACACCGTCTTCATATCGTACCGTATCGCCGGGCAGGCCGATCACCCGCTTGATGTAATACTGATCCTCATGAGGCGGAATGAACACCATGACTTCGCCTCGCTGCGGGTCGTCCACATTCATTATCTTCGTGCCGATAACCGGCAGGCGCAGGCCGTAGGCGTACTTGTTGACGAGGATGAAATCGCCGATTTCCAGCGTGGGAATCATCGAACCGGTGGGAATCTGAAACGGTTCGAACAAAAAGGAGCGAAGCACCAGCACAAGTACGAGTACGGGAAAGAAGGCCCTGGCGTACTCCACCACCACCGGCTCGCGGGTCGCCTGTGCAACCTCCTGCTCGACTCTGTCGACCCCGTGTGCTCCGGGCGAGGCATGCCTCGCCCCTACACGCGAGTTCGCGCGGCTTGCCCCTACACGCGAGTTCGCGCGGCTGCCGCGGATTTCCTCGCCGATGGCTGTGCGGCCGGGCTTGAGCAGGATGACGTCGAGCAGCCAGATCAGACCTGACAGGCCAACGAGAATCACCAGAACCAGGGAAAAATCGATATTCATAAATAACTCATCATGAATCGGTCTTGAGCACCGCAAGGAACGCTTCCTGGGGCACTTCCACGTTGCCGAGCTTCTTCATGCGTTTCTTGCCGGCCTTCTGTTTTTCGAGCAGCTTTTTCTTTCGGGTAATGTCGCCGCCATAGCATTTGGCGGTGACATTCTTGCGCATCGCCTTGACCGTCGAACGGGCTATGACCTGCCCTCCGAGCGCGGCCTGGATGGCGACATCATACATTTGCCTCGGGATGAGTTCGCGCATTTTCTCGACGAGTCCGCGTCCCCGTGATTGGGCGTGGTCACGGAAAACGATCAGGGCCAGGGCGTCGATCCGCTCGCCGTTGATAAGAATATCCAATCGGGCCAGTTTTGACGACTCGAAGCGGAGGAAATGATAGTCCATCGAAGCATAGCCCCGGCTGACTGACTTGAGACGGTCGAAAAAGTCCATTACTACTTCGTTCATGGGCAACTCGTAACGCAAGGAGACCTGCCGCGAGACGAATTGCATGTCTTTCTGCACACCGCGTTTTTCCTCGCAAAGCCCGATGACCGCGCCGAGATGCTTTTGCGGCGTGAGCACGCTGACTTCGACGATGGGTTCTCGCATCTCTTCGATATCGTTAACCGGGGGCAATTGCGCGGGGCTGTCCACGAGCTTGGTTTCGCCGCTCTTGTGAACGACTTCATAGGCAACGGTGGGCGCCGTTGTGATCAGGTCCAGATCGTATTCCCGCTCCAGGCGCTCCTGAATGATTTCCATGTGCAACATGCCAAGGAAGCCGCAGCGGAAACCGAAGCCGAGCGCAGGTGAGTTCTCCGGCTGATATTGCAGCGAAGCATCGTTCAGGGAAAGTTTCGACAACGCCTCGCGGAAACTTTCCAGGTCGTCGGAATCCACCGGGTACAGTCCTGCAAAAACCTGGGGCGATATTCGGCGGAATCCCGCCAGTGCGGGCACATCGGCCGATTTCGCGCGCACGATGGTGTCGCCCACCGGCGCGCCATGGATGTCCTTGATGCTGGCGCATATGAAACCGACCTCGCCCGCGCTCAACACTTCGGTATTTTTACGCTTGGGCGTGAATACGCCTACTTGATCGACTTCCTGCGGCTTGCCCTGGGTCATTACGACGATTCGCTCACCGGGCCGGATGCTGCCGTTCATCACCCTTACAAGCGAGACGACGCCGAGATAATTGTCGAACCATGAATCTATGATCAGCGCCTGCAGTTCCGCTTCCCTCGATCCTGCCGGAGGCGGCACGAGACTGACGATCTGTTCAAGGATTTCAGTCACTCCCTCCCCGGTCTTGGCGCTGGCGCCGATGGCGTTGCCGGCGTCGATGCCGATAATTTCCTCTATTTCCTTGCGCACCCGTTCGGGCTCGGCGTGGATCAGATCCATCTTGTTCAGAACTGGAATGACTTCCACTTCCTGGTCGAACGCGGTGTAACAGGTGGCGACCGATTGCGCCTCGACACCCTGGGAGGCGTCAACCACGAGCAGCGCGCCTTCGCAGGCCGCCAGCGAACGGGAAACCTCGTAGCTGAAATCCACGTGACCCGGCGTATCGATAAAATTCAACTGGTAACGGCGTCCATCGGCGGCGTCATAGAACAGGGTTACGCTTTGCGCCTTGATGGTGATGCCGCGTTCGCGTTCGATGTCCAGCGTGTCGAGCACCTGGGCGGCCATTTCGCGCTCACTGAGTCCGCCGCATGTCTGGATGAAACGGTCGGCCAGCGTCGACTTGCCATGATCGATATGCGCGATGATGGAGAAATTGCGAATGAGTGCCTGGTCGGTCACGATGGCGGCGGGACGGCGAAAAATCAGCCGGCAAGTCTACTCTATCGGGCCGCCAATTGCAGAGTTACGTGCGTATACCCAGTCTATTGCGGCTGCAGGGTTCGCGGCGCCGGCTCGGGCGCGGCGGTGGCGGCGTTGGTCGGTGAACTGCCGAGAGTCACCTGGAATCTGGACACTTCACCTTCCCTGTGCACGATAACCTCGGCGCTGGCGCCGGGACGATATTGTCCGACGTAGAACGGCAATTCCGTGAAATACCCGATTTCATGGCCGTTGAAACTGGTGATGATGTCGCCGTCGCGCAGGCCTGCCCGTTCCGCCGGGCTGGCGGGCTGCACACGGTCGATGAAGGCGCCGAGCGGGCGCGGCAGTCCCGAGTCCCGGGCCATTTCATAATCGACTTCGCGCATTTGCACCCCGAGCAGGCCGCGTCGCACCACTCCTGTCTCGCGCAGTTGATCGAGCACGTTCACAGCGACATTGCTCGGAATGGCGAAGGACACGCCATTGGAGCCGCCGGTGCTGCTCAGAATTCGCGAATTGATGCCGATTACTTCGCCCTCGAGGTTGAACAGCGGGCCGCCGGAGTTGCCCTGGTTGATCGCCACGTCGGTCTGGATGAAAGACATGTAGTTATAGGAGGAGCGGCGCGGCACCGTGCGCCCCTTGGCGCTGACGATGCCGGCCGAGGCCGAGAACTCGAGCCCGAAGGGCGAGCCGATGGCAAGCACCCAGTCACCGATTCGCAAGGCTTCGGAATCGCCGAATCCGACGAAGGGCAGATTTTCGGCATCCAGTTTGAGCAGCGCCAGATCGGAAGGTTCGTCCAGGCCGATCACGTCCGCCACGAACACTCGGCGGTCGTTCAGATGCACGCGGATTTCCTCGGCGCCCTCGACGACGTGATTGTTCGTGATGACGAATCCGTCATCTGAAACGATAAAGCCCGAGCCTACAGAACGAGGCGGCTGGAACGGTTCCTCGGGCCCCTGTCCGTTCGGAAACTGTCTGCGGAACAGTTCGTCGAACTCTTCGAACAGATTGTCCGAATTTGTGCGGCTGGTCGAAATCTCCACGATCGCGGGCGCGCTGCGCTCCACCAGATCGGCGAAATTCGGCAGTTCCGCCGCCCCCGCCTGAATGGACCAGGCGAACGCCAGTGTCAGCGCCATTGCTATACGAGAGCTTGTGATTGGCACGCGGCTGTACTCTTGACCGAACCCGTAACGGTCGAATGTACCATAGCGCAACGCGCTGAAATAGTGGAAAGGAGTCGCCGGGACGGCGGATTAGTCCTGCAGGTCGTTGACCAGATGGAACAGGGGGGAATCCTGGATGTGTTCCATCCTCGGAGGTTCCTCGGGATCGAAACTCATGCTTTCGATGTATTCGAGCAACCGCTGCCGCGCTTCCGGGTCCACCGGAACGACCGGCGCGACGTCTACCTCGACGACTTGCGTCGCGGGAACGGCCACTGACGCGGGGGCCGTGTTTTCGCCGGCAATCTGCGGCGCCGCCGGATCGTTGTCCAGGCCTGCCTGGAGGCCGATGAATACCGCAAGAGCCACGGTGGCGGCGATGGCGAACTTGCCGGCGAATTGTCGGCCTGGAGGCGGTGTGGCCGAGCCACGAGCCAGCGCGGGCTCATCTTGCAGGCGGCGAGCGACTTCCTGATCGAAACCGTCGCTCAGACGGGTTACGCGTGATCCGCGCATCAGCGATTGCGCCAGAGCGTAGTGCTCCCACACGCTCCGCAGTTCCGGATCGTCGCCCGATGTCTTCAGCAGCCGCCGCAACTCAAGCTCGTCGGCTTCGTTGTCAAGCATCGCGGAAAGCGTTTCCCGCTGTTGTTCAGTCATGCTCCGCCTCTCTCGCGATCTTGTGTGTATCTACAAAACCTCGCGAATCTTCCGGTCTATCGCCTCCCTGGCCCGGAATATTCTCGATCTTACCGTACCCACCGGACAATCCATAACTTCGGTGATCTGTTCGTAACTCATGCCGGAAAATTCGCGCAATGTGAAGGCCGTGCGCAATTCCTCGGGCAATTCTTCTATAGCGGCATCGATCACCGCCTTCAGATGTTCCATCTCCAACTCGCTTTCCGGATCGGCGATTTCTTTCAGGGCCGGCGCGAGTTCGCCGTGTTCCGCCTCTTCGATGTCCAGGCTTCCCGCCATCAGTCTGCGATTGCGCGACGCCAGATAGTTTTTTGCGGTATTCACCGCGATCTGGTACAGCCACGTATAAAACGAACTGTCGCCCCTGAATGACGGCAGGGCCCGGTAAGCCTTTACAAACGCCTCCTGGCTGATGTCCTCGATTTCCGGTGGACTTTGCACGAACCGGCTGATCAATCCCGCGACCCGATGTTGGTAACGCAACACCAGAAAGCTGAACGCGTTGGTCTCGCCGGCCAGCACTCTGTCCACGAGTTGCCGGTCAGTATCCCCGGACATTCGTACCTCCTGGTCGTTCCCGGAGGCTTACGAATCTTCCCCGCGGCACTGAAGCACTGTTTCTGAGACAAGGTAACGGGACAAAAGTTCGCATGGACTTCACCTGGAAGCGCGGACAACAATCCAGATCGATTGTTCGTGTGGTACTGTACGCCCGCATTGTATTCCTTCTACGTCACCGCGCACCAACCTTGCGCCCCACTGCATGACCCGTATTCCATCGCGTAAATTCGACATTCTCATCATCGGCAGCGGCGCCGCCGGGCTGACTCTGGCATTGCGCGCCGCTTCGTTTGCCAGGGTGGCCCTGCTCAGCAAGGCAAGCCTCGAACAGGGCGCGACTTTCTATGCCCAGGGCGGCATCGCCGCGGTGCTCGACGACCGCGACAGCCTCGAATCGCATATCGAGGACACGGTTTCCGTGGGCGGCGGGCTATGCCATCGGGACATGGTCGAACATGTGGTCGGCAATAGCGCTGCGGCGGTCAAATGGCTGGTGGAACAGGGCGTTCCCTTCAGTACCCGATCCGGCGCCCGCATCCTTCGCGGCAACGGAACCGGGGCAGGAGTCGATCTCAGTTCGCTGCATCTGGCACAGGAGGGCGCCCATAGCCACCGCCGCATCATTCACGCCACCGACGCCACCGGCAAGGCGGTGTTCCAGACCCTGCACCGCCGCGCAAGCGAAAATCCGGCCATACATTTCATGGAAGGCCGCACCGCGCTCGACCTCGTCGTCCACGAGCCGGGAGCCGGCGCCGCACGCCGCTGCGCGGGAGTTTACGTACTCGACGACGCCACCCGCGAGGTCTCCGCGATAGAAGCGAAATTCGTGGTGCTGGCCACCGGCGGCGCGAGCAAGGCCTATTTGTATACGACGAATCCGGACAGCGCCAGCGGCGACGGCATCGCCATGGCCTGGCGCGCAGGCTGCCGGGTGGCGAACATGGAATTCAACCAGTTCCATCCGACCTGCCTGTTCCATCCCCATGCCCGCAGTTTTCTGATCACCGAGGCCATGCGCGGCGAAGGCGCCAGGCTTGAGTTACCCGATGGCTCCCGTTTCATGGAACGGTTCGACGGCCGCGGCGAACTGGCATCGCGCGACATCGTCGCCCGGGCGATAGACCATGAAACCAAGCGGCTCGGCGAAGATTGCGTGTATCTGAATATCACTCATCAGCCCTCGGAACTTGTGCGCGACCGCTTCCCCAATATCTACAAACGTTGCCTGGAACTCGGCATCGACATTACCCGTGATCGGATTCCGGTCGTACCGGCCGCGCATTACACCTGTGGCGGCGTGGTGATCAACCGCCACGGCGAAACCGACATCGAGAATCTGTACGCGGTCGGCGAAACGACCTTTTCCGGCCTGCATGGCGCCAATCGCATCGCCAGTAACTCGCTGTCGGAGTGTTTCGTAATCGCTTTCAGCGCCGCCGACTCAATCCACGGCAAGATCGGCGCCACGGATTTTCCGGGATCATCCCCCGACCGGCCCGACAGCCGCGCGGAATCGGGCGATGACATCCTGATTTCCCACAACTGGGACGAACTGCGCCGCTGCATGTGGGACTACGTCGGCATCGTGCGCAGCGACAGCCGCCTGCGGCGCGCCGAACGGCGGCTGGAATTGCTGCGCGAGGAAATCCATGAACACTTTCGCCGCTATCGCATCAGCCGCGATATGCTGGAATTGCGCAACCTGGCGCTGGTGGCCGGCCTGATCGTGCGCAGCGCCGGCGCGCGCAGGGAAAGCCGCGGCCTGCATTTCAATCTGGACCATCCCGATTTGCTGCCGGAAGCCGCAGACACTGTACTAGCGCCGCCGCAACACGTCGACCTGCTGCGCGGCGATCAACCGTTTTCATAGTGAACCCAGCGTCGCGCTTTGCGCAGGTCTCCTTCCGGCAGGGAATCGGGAAACAGCACAAAGAAAAATCGGCGGCGGCCCGTCTCGGCGCCGCGTAGCGGAAATTCGAGAATGACCAGCCATTCCGAACAATGCCGTACTTGAGGCGACCCGGTTTCGACCGTTTTGCCGTCGAGCCGCAACTCCGCCGACCTCGTGCCCAGCCGCAACTCGGCCGTTCCCCTGCGGCCGAGAAAGATCAGTACTTCGCGCCGCATGCCGGCGGGCGCCGAGGTCGCGAGGGCGAGTTTCAGCCAGAACGGCGCGCCGGAATGGAACACCGCCGCCAATGCCAGCCCGTGCAGAACCAGGGCCAGCAACAAGCGTAACCGGGAAGGAACTGGACGCAATTGCAGCACGCAATGAAGCTTAGTCCGCCTGCCCCGTACGCGCCGTATTATGAGCCAGAATCCGATCGATGATCGGTTGACAGCCTGCCGCCGTTTCGCGCCGCATCAGCCAGGCAAACAGATCCTGATCTTCAGAATCCAGCAATTGCCGGTATCGGGACCGATCCTCGGCCGACAGGCCGGCATAGACCTCGAGAGTGAAAGGCACCAGCAGCAAGTCCAGTTCCAGCATGCCGCGGCGGCTGCGCCAGTAGATTTTCTGCAATTCTGTGGAAAGTCGGCTGTCTTGCGCCATGGCTGAAGGATTCGCGAACCGGTGTGCGCAAGCTAGCATTTTGCCTTTGTCATTTCGATACGCGATGGAAAAGACGACAAGAATCAACTGCTGCTAAACTGCGCGTTCTTGATCAGACGCGGGAAACTTTCATGGCTGTTTACGCACTGCCGGAACACGAATTCATCCAGGTCGACGGTGCGGATGCGCGCAAGTTTCTGCAAGGCCAGGTGAGCTGCAATGTGGATCTGCTTTCCGAGACCCGCTCGCTGCCGGGCGCCGTCTGCAATCTGAAAGGCCGTGTCATCGCCGATTTCCGTCTCGTGCAGTTCGGCGATTCCTGCCTGATGCAGACTGCCCGTGGCATGGCCGGGAAAATCATCGATACGCTCTCGCGCTACGCGGTGTTTTCCAAAGTTGAATTGCGCCGGATCGAACCGCCGCTGGTCCTCGGCATCCTCGGCGGCGGTTTCGAAGCCGCGCTGTCGAGACTGTTTCCAATGCCGCCGGCCGTGGTCAATGAGAGCGCGGCTTCCAACCAGATGTGTCTGTTACGGCTGCCGGGGAAAAGGCAGGAATTGTGGTGCCTTGATGAGACGGCCATATCCCCGTTGCGTGAATTGTTGGGCGAATGGCGGTCAGGCCCCGGTCGCGAATGGCTGGCGGCCGAGATCGAGGCCGGGGTGGTTCACATCGGCCCGGCATGCAGCGAACAATACACGCCGCAATTGCTCAATTACGATATTTCCGGGGTAATCAACTTCAGCAAGGGCTGCTACACGGGCCAGGAAGTCGTAGCCCGCATGCATTTCCGGGGCAAACCGAAAAAGCGCATGTTCCTGTTCAGCGGCGAGGCGGAATTCGCCGAAGACAGCCATATCAGCGATCAGGCAGGGACGGATTCGAAACGGGGCGAGCCGGTGCTGGCCTACGTAAACCGGGGCAAGGGCGGCAATATTGCGTTAGCGGTCGCCAATATCGAGGCGGTCGCGGAAGGCCGTCCATGTTTTCTGGACAGCCGGGCGGATGCGCCGTTGCGGGCAACGCCTCTTTCCTACGAATGCGTCGTCGCCGGCGGCGACTGAACGGAGACATGGCCGGAGCGGATACAGCAACGAATGAAGTAGCGGACGACGGTGAGTGACTTCAAGAAAAAATACGGCGAATGGGCGCTGATTGCCGGCGCTTCCGAAGGTCTCGGCGCCGAGTTCGCCGCCCATCTCGCCTCGCGCGGAATGAACTTGTTGTTGCTGGCCCGCAGGCAAAAACTGCTGGAAAACCTTACGACCACCCTGGAGGAAAGGTACGGTGTCGAAACCCGCTGGCTGGTGATCGATCTGGCGGACGCAGACCTGGTGGAGAAAGTCAGCACTGCCGTCAGCGGACTCGAAATCGGCATGCTGGTCTACAATGCCGCTTATATCCCCATCGGCGACTTCATGGACCGGCCGCTTGACGTACAGCAGCGCGTTTTTGACGTCAACGCACGCGGCCCGCTATTGCTGGCGCACACCTTGCTTGGCCCCATGTGCGAGCGCGGCCGCGGCGCCATCCTGCTCATGTCTTCGATGGCGGGCATGCGGGGCATGCCGCGGCTGGCCGTATATTCGGCAACCAAGGCTTTCAATTCCATACTCGTGGAAGGACTCTGGTACGAACTGAAGGACAAGGGCATCGACATCCTCGCCTGCTGCGCTGGCGCCGTTCGCACGCCCACTTACATGCGCTCATTCGGCCGCGAGGTCTCCGGCATGATGGACGCCACCAATGTAGCCGGACAAGCCCTTGACGCTCTCAGCAACGGCCCTCAACTGATCCCCGGCCGCCTCAACCGGCTCAGCGCCTTCTTCTACCGCTTCCTGTCCCGCAAGAGAGCCATCCGTATGATCGCGAAAGCCACTTGGGGCAAAAAGGGTTGAACATTTTGCGCAACGCCATAGTGGAAACTTCGCTCACCAGACGCTAGGCTTGCCTGCGCATTCACTCAGCGAGGCAAGCAGGCGCCATGGCAATTCCACACAACAGAATCGTAACCACCGCATATTTCCCCGGACGCGAGATCGGCGAGTCGCTTGGCATCGTCGGTGCGGAATGCGTACTCGGAATCAACATCTTCAAAGACATCATGGGCGGCATCCGCGACATCGTCGGCGGCCGCAGCGGCACGCATCAGGACGCCTTGCGCAAGGCCCGTGAAACCTGCCTTGCCGAACTTGCCGAGGAAGCCGCCGAGGCAGGCGCCGACGCGGTAGTCTCGGTCGAGTTCGACTATAGCGAAATCAGCGGCAACAAGGGCGGCATGATCATCCTCGCCAGCTACGGCACCGCGGTCAGATTCAAGTAGCCCTGGAACATCTCAAGCAAATTCCGCTGGAACTGGTGTCCCCGGCAGGGGTCGAACCTGCAACCTACGCCTTAGGAGGGCGTCGCGCTATCCAGTTGTGCCACGGGGACGGCAGGCGCACGAGTATAAGCCAAGGCGGCTGATTGGGAAATACGGGCCGCGGGCATTATCATTCGCGGGCAAGCCCGAAACCGGAGTGCATGCCTTGCCCCCGCCTGACTGGATTTGCTCCTCCTTTGAGGAACTCGACCGCGAATTGCTATACGCGATGCTGAATTTGCGCGCCGAAATCTTCGTCGTCGAGCAGGAATGCGCCTACCAGGACCTTGACGGCCACGATCAGGATGCCTTGCATCTATGTGGGCTGTACGATGGAGAACTGGCCTGTTACGCCCGCATCAACGCACCCGGTGCGAAAACCGGCTGCACCTCGATCAGCCGTGTACTGGTGAGGAAAAATCTTCGTGACGGCGGTCTTGGCCGGATACTCATGAACGAAGCTCTCGCGCGCAGCGAACTGCTTTGGCCCGGTACGGCAATCGGCGTGTCGGCCCAGCAACATCTGGTGGATTTTTACGCTTCGCTCGGGTTTCGCCCGATCTCGGAGCCATATGACGACGAGGGTATTTCCCACGTCGACATGTTGCGCTAGGCGGGGTCAGCGCCCGCGAGGCGGCGCCAGCAATAGCGCCGCCAGCATCAACAGGGCCTGGATGGCGTCGGTCCAGGCGACTGCGAGGAAGCCGCCGGCAAGCGTATAGGCAACGATTATGCAACCTCCGACGATCAGCGCGATGTTGTAATCGAGTCCGAAACTGCTTTCAAACAGAATTGCGCCGCCGACGAGCCCCGCCGCGACGTAAAATGTGAAGAACAGCAGAATGACCAGCGCCGAGGTAACGCGCAACAAATTGCCATGGTCGCGAAAGCGATTGGCGAAGAAGTCCGGCAAGGTCGGCGAATTTTGCGCCTGGTGGCTGTAGACCCGCAGCGGCCGCGCAACGAACAGCCAGTTGAGCCAGGCGCCGATGACCAGGCCGACCCCGATCCAGATTTCCTGAATGCCGGACAGATATATCGCTCCCGGCAGTCCCAGCAACAGCCATCCGCTCATGTCCGAGGCGCCGACGCTGAGCGCCGTTACCAGAGGCCCCAGGCTGCGACCGCCGAGAATGTAATCACCGAGATTGTGCGTGCGGCGGTATGCGATGACGCCCAGTACGAAAATCAGCAGCAGATAGGCGATGAACACCGTCACCAGGGGTCAGTTGATCGGCACGATTTCATCGCCCCCGGGCGAATAGCAAAGTTTCCGCTTGTTTTTGTCATTGACCTTCCCCCCGAATGCAGCCGCTCAAGTAAACCTTTTGCCTTTCATACCGATAAACCATGAAAAGGTATAGAGGAGCTTCCCATGCAACTCCCACGCAGCCAGCGGCACATTCTACACAGCCTGAAAACCCGTGGTCCCCAGTCCGTGCGAATTCTATCGCGGCAACTGGAAATGACCACCATGGGCGTGCGTCACCATCTGGCAGACCTGAACGAACTTGGGCTCGCGCATCAGATGCCGGCCGAAAGGCAGCATCGCGGGCGACCCGTCTCGCTCTGGAAGCTGACCGATAAAGGCCATGCCTGGTTTCCGAACTCCGGCGCGGCCCTGGCGCGGGAGCTGATTCAGGTCGCCGACCTCTGCTGGGGCGACGACGGTGTCGAGCGATTGGTCGAGGAACGAACCGGCCGGGTCGAACAGCGATATCGCGAGGCGATGCGCGGACCGGACGACGATTTGCATGAGAAAGTCGGGCACCTGGTCAATTTACGCAGCGCGGACGGTTACATGGCAGGGGTGCGGCTCTTGCCGGATGGCTGGCTGCTGGTGCAAAACCATTGTCCGATTCAGGCCTGTGCCGAGAATTGCCCTCATTTCTGCAAATCCGAACAAGACATGTTCCAGCAACTGCTGGGCGCGGGGGCAAGCGTGGAGCGGACCGATCACCTGCTCGCCGGAGACCGGCGTTGCGCCTGGCGCATCAGGCGCGTGGCCGCGGCGGTGGAAAAAGCCGCCTGAGGCGATCCGTACTTCCGCGTTCGGTTAGTCGCGCTGTTTCAGGTTTTTCTCGATGTGCGTGAGCATTCCGCGCAGGATGTTCATTTCCATGACGTCGATGCGGATGCGGCCGAACAGCCGGCGCAGGCGCTGCATGAGCTGGCGTGGGTTCTCCGGGTCGTGGAAATCGATTTTGACCAGAACTCTTTCCAGGTGCTGGTAGAAGTGCTCGACGGCTTCGCCGTTGGCCATTTCCTGGTCCCATTCGCGCTCGATGATGCCGGAATCATCGATCTGCCCAGCCAGTGCCGCCTTGTGTAACTCGTAACAGATCACCATCACCGCCGCGGCCAGATTGAGTGAGCTGTAGTCAGGGTCGGAGGGAATGCGGACGTGATAATGGCATAGCTGCAATTCTTCGTTGCTGAGCCCGGTGTCCTCGCGGCCGAACACCAGCGCGACCCGGTGCCTGCCGGCCTCGGCCATCGCCTTCCGCGCGCATTGTTCCGGGGTCAGCAATGGCCAGGGAATGCTCCGGGAACGGGCGCTGGCGCCGATGACCAGGCCGCAATCGGCAATCGCTTCGCTCAGTGAGTCGACCACCAGCGCCCGGTCCAGCAATTCTACAGCCGAAGCCGCCCGGCCGACGGCGACGCCGCTCGGAAACTCTTTCGGCTGCACGAGTACGAGCCTGGTCAGGCCCATATTCCGCATTGCCCGTGCGCTGGCGCCGATGTTGCCGGGGTGAGAGGTATTCACCAACACCACGGAAATTTTACTGAAATCGGGTTCGGTCATGGTTTGGGGGCGACGGGCGACGCATGCGTCGCCCCTACGGGCGTACTTGTGACTGTAATGCAGTTCCAATCATGCATGATGGCGGCATTATCGCATTGATCGGCGGGCCGGAACCTCGATTCTGCTATCATCTGCGCCCCGGCGTCCACGCCACCGATCTTCGACAAGTCATGGAATCCCTGCTCAATGTCGCCCTCATCGCGGCCCGCGCCGCCGCGCGCAATCTTGCCCATGGCGTTGACCGCCTCGACCGGGTGCGCGTACTTGACGATACCGAAGCCGGCTTCGCCACGAGCATGGACAGGGATTCGGAACGCACGCTGGTTTATCAGATAGAAAAGCTCTATCCGGAACATCGGATCGATTCGCGCCTGTCCGGCGTCTGCGGTGGTGACGACGACAACGTAACCTGGTTGCTCGAGCCGCTCGCGGGCAGCCGCAATTTTTACTCGGGCCTGCCCTGTTTCGGCGTTGCCGTCGGCTGCCGCGTCAAGGGTATCCTCAGTCACTCCGCCGTGATTCTGCCCCAGACCAACGAGGAATTCACCGCCAGCCGCGGTCAGGGAGCGCAATTGAACGGCCGCCGCATCCGGGTGGGCGCGGACACGCGCACTAACGGCAAGCTGTTGAGTTTGCACGCATATTCGACCGGGCATAAAGCGCTGCAGGAAATGCAAGGGCAACTGGGCGCTGAAAACGCGCTGATCCGGCAAAGCGGCTGCTCCGTATTCGACATCGTGCAGACAGCCGCGAACCGGCTGCAGGGCGGCTGGTCCGCGGAAAGCGCCGGCGCCGGCGTACTCGCGGCGGGCTTCGTACTCAGGGAAGCCGGCGGACTGCTCGTTAGCGAGTCGGGTCATCCCGACATCGCAACCGGCAACGAAACGCTGTTCGGCAATCCGCGCATGGTGCGCGAGCTGCTGCGGCTGCGCGGAGGCATCGAAGCAAAATAGCGGACATCCGTCCCGGCAATGGGATATATTGCCGGGCGGCTATTCAGGAGATTCATATGGCGCAAGGCGGGCATCAAAAGCTGGTGGAAGGTTCGGTCAAGGATGCTCTCGTCCGCATGACCACGCCGATGATCTACGGCATGCTGATGATGTTCACCTTCAGTATGGTGGACACGCTGTTTATCAGCTTCCTCGGCACCGATCCGCTAACCGCCATCAGTTTCACCTTCCCGGTCGCTTTCACCGTTATGAGCATGGCTATCGGTCTCGGCATCGGCGCTTCGGCGGTGGTGGCCAAGTACCTCGGCCGCGGCGAAATCGAGCGCGCCAGGGAAGCAGCCACGGTAATCAATTACATCTCGCTGACCATGGCGAGCCTGATGGTCGCCTTGTGTTGGATATTCCTGGACGAGATCTTCCGTCTGCTGAGAGCCAGCGACGAAATGCTGGTGCTGATCCGTGAATTCATGGTCGTCTGGCTGCCGGGAAGTCTGCTGATCGTATGCATGATGACCGGCAACGCAATCCTGCGCGCGGGCGGCAACACGAAGACGCCGAGCATACTGATGGCGTTCGCGGGCTTTTCCAATGCGGTGCTTGATCCGCTGTTGATTTTCGGGCTCGGCCCATTTCCGGCGCTCGGCTTGCAGGGAGCCGCCTGGGCCACGGTAATTTCCTGGGGGATGGTATTTGCCTACCTCTACCACTTGCTGATTTTCAAACAGGAAATGGTGAGTAAAAAATTTCCTTCGGCCGAAGTCATGGCGACATCTGGCCGGGAGATGTTGCGGATCGGCATCCCCGCGGCCGGGGCGAACATGATGACCCCGCTTGCGGCCGGCGTAATGACAGCCATCGCCGCAGGTTTCGGCAACAGCGCGGTGGCCGCGCTCGGAGTTGGTGGACGCATCGAACCCATCGCGACCCTGCTCGTGCTGGCCATGTCCACATCGCTGCCGCCGCTGATCAGCCAGAATTATGGCGCCGGCCATGTGGACCGCGTCGCCGAAGCGTATCGGCTCGCGATCCGCTTCGTGCTCGTCTGGCAATTGCTGATTTATGGCTTACTGGCTCTTGCCGCCCCCCTGATCGCCGAAGTCTTTTCCGACGATCCGGAAGTCATTTCCACGATCAGGTTGTTTCTCTGGATTCTGCCGCTGGGCTACGGCATGCAGGGTGTCATCATTCTGACCAACTCATCCCTCAACGCCTTGCATCAGCCGATGAGCGCACTGTGGTTGAGCATCGCGCGTTTCTTTGTGTTTTACGTGCCGCTGGCCTGGATGGGCAGCGTGTATTTCGGGCTGTGGGGATTCTTTATCGGTGCCGTTGCCGGCAATCTGATAATGGGATTGATTTCTCTGGCCACTTTCAATCGCGCGGTCACGGCAGAACTGCGCTTGCAGGAAAAGGCGGCCTAGCGGCTAAAGAAGCCACGCACCTCGGAAAACAGCGATTTCTTTTCGCTTTCCGCGTCGTTTTCCGCGATCATGGCATCCGCTGGCGGCGGCACATCCTCCACCAGTTGGAAACTCTTGTCCTGCACTGTGGCCGGCTCCTCCATGGCGTTGCCTTCGGTGTAACTGAGGCGATTGTTGGCTTCCTGGAAGGCCAGCATTTCCATGCAGATTTCGTTGTATTCGTCCTGGGTGAGCAGTTCTGGACATTCCTTCATGTTCAAGGTGAACTGGCGGTCGTTCACCGCCGAGAGGTAGTGCAGGTTTTTCTTGTGCTTGAGCAGCAGGCCTTCCTCTTCCGCGATCTTGTACAGCGGCGTGCCGCGCAGCGGTATGTAGGGGAAGAAAAAGAAGAATTCGGGCGCGATGCGCTTGTTGAGTTCGAGGGTCTTGCGCATACCTTCGGCGGTTTCGAGCGGGGCGCCGACGATGTTGAAGGTGAGGCGGAAGATTCCCGCCTTCCTGCAATTGTCGGCGGCGTCGATGACCTGCTGATTCTTCATCTTGCGGCCGAGCATTTTCGAGCGGAATTCCTCATCGCCGCTTTCGATGCCGAACCAGATGGTGTGGCATCCCGCTTCCGCCGCGGTGCGGCAGAATTCCTCGTTCATCACTTCAACCCGCGAATTGATCGAGAACGGCAGACGGATGCGCTCCTTGTATATTTCGAAGAAGGCGCGCACGAATTTCAGATTTGACAGGAACAACTCGTCCCAGAATTCGAAATAGCCGACGTTGTACTTGTCGCGCAAGCGTTCGAGTTCGTCCACCATGGCTTCGGGCTCGTACTTGCGCAGAAAAGTCTTCTTGCTTTTCCAGCTTTCCAGCAGCGGCGTGTTGCAGCAATAGGTGCAACGGTAGGGGCAGCCGCGGCCGGTCATGACCGGCAGGACCAGTTTGCCTTTCGGGCCGAATATGGAAGAATTGACGCCTTCGAAACTGCCGTCGCGGGAGAATATCTCATAATCCGGAAACGGCAGCGCGGCAAGATCGCCGTTCTGATGCGGTTCAGATCGAAAGATTTCACCGTCGATCAGCTTTTCCCACATGCCGTCGGCCGGGCCGAGTTCGCCGCGCAGATGCCGCACCATGTTGCCGATGGCGTATTCACCGTCACCGACGCAGATATAGTCAATGTTCGGATTGCCGATAGTCTCCTCCTGGGAAAGCATCGCCTGATAGCCGCCGATCAGGATCGGCAATGAAGGCAGCAACCGCTTGAGCTCCGCGAAATAGGGCTCCATCGGATACCAGTGCGGGCTCATGACGGAGAAAGCGATCAGATCGACATCAAGAGACTCGATCGTGCGGGCGTAATTCGCCGGCGAGTACTGTTCGGCATCGCGCAGAATCAGGATCGGTTCGAGCAGGACTTCGACATCGGGGAATTCCCGCTTGAGATAGGCCGACATGCTCGCGATCGGCATGGCGATCTCATTGCCGTCCGGAGAATAGAACGAGAACGCCAGGCGCAGCTTCTTGCGCTTGACGGTACCGAAAAAACGGGATTTTTCCTTGCGATAGACCGGCTCGCCACTGCTGACGGCGATCATTTGTGCCTGGGAAGTCATCTTCTGTCCCAATCGCGCGATGCGGCAAAGTATAGCATCAAAGGCCCCCGTAACCCATGCCCGACGTCCTGTTGCGAGCCGGTGTGCAGGTTCATGAGACCGTAGTATCTATGTTTGCAAGTGTTCTGGTGTACGGATAGCAACAGGCTCCGACAGCTAGTTGATTAGGGGATGTGATCGCGGGCTGTTTGCATTGGTCAGGCGTTTGCATCATCCCGCGACATGGGCCGGTTTGGGCATGTGAGCTGCCTGCCAGGGTTTTCCTTCCCGTACGATGGCATTCGCGATCAGCACCATCTTTCGCATGGCTGCGGTGACCGCGACTTTGCCGGGTTTGCCCTGTTGTTTGAATCGCAGGTGTCGCTCCCGCATGACGGGATTCCAGCGGATTGCAGCCAGCGTTGGCATGTACAGCAGCGTGCGTGCGCGTTTGCGGCCGCCGCGGATGGACCGTTTTCCGTGCCTATTGCCGGAGTCGTCGGCCACGGGCGCCAAGCCCAACAGGCTTCCCGCCTCGCGGGTGCTGAGTCTACCCAGTTCGGGCACCTGTACCAGCAGCCCGATAGCGGTAGGGCGGCCAATGCCCGGGATTGATTCCAGCAGCGCCATGTTTCGGGTCAACTCGGCGTCGGCCGTCACCAGCCGCTCCAGTTCTTTGTCCAAGCGTTCGGTCTGCTGCATGGCGCGGGTAATGTCCTTCTCGATCTCGCGACGAACCAGACGGTTCCGGGTGTGCTCCCGCCTGCCTTTCAGCACGGTAAGCGACTTCGTTACCGCCTCGCGCGCGCTACGCAACTCGTCCAGATCTTTCTCCTGTCGGGTACGCGCCGGCGTCCCTTTCAGGTCGTCCGCCAGCGCCCGGCCCATCTTCGCCAGCGCCAGCGCGTCCGCCCGGTCCGTCTTCGCAACCGAACCTAGCGCTTCGGCAAAGCACTTGCCTCGCTGGGGGTTGATCCGCGACAACGGCAGCCGATCGACCAACATATCCTCCAACAGTACGTGGTAGGAGCCGGTGGACTCGTATACCACTCGCTCGACGCGGGGGCAGGCCCAGGTGCGAAACGCGCGAACGCCTTCCCTGGTATTCGGGAACCGAGCCTCGCGTCCGCTGGGGAGTTCACGCACGTCAAGATGACGCTTGGAAACGTCGATGCCGACCGTGCAAGGGCCGGGGTCGTCTTTTGGATGTACACATCTTGCGCTATGCTTCTTCATGCTTTCCAGTCTCCTATCCTTGTTTGCGGTCTTGATCCGCGTATCTATTCAGGTTTGATTGGAAAGGCGGTGGTCCCACTCTACGATTCGCATTTCATGCGAGGGGCGATACGGGTTCGCCACCGCCTGCCGACGGCCCACCAGTGGGCCGTCGGCAGCACTATTTAAACAAACAAGGGGCGAGGCACGCCTCGCCTGCGAACGGCCCCGAAACCGCGCAACTGACGGGCGAGGCATGCCTCGCCCCTACATGCTGAACCCGCACAGCCGGTTTCCCGGTTTCACCGAATGCATTATGCTTCCGGTGCAATGAACGCCCTCGAAACGCTTTTGACTCGCGTTTCGGCGCCCCGCCTGGAGGAGCCGGAGCCCGCACCCGAACAGCTCGACAAAATTTGTCGAGCGGCCTTGCGGGCCGCCGATCACGCCATGCTCAGACCCTGGCGGTTCCTGATCGTGCGCGGTGAATCACGGGAGCGGATGGGCGGATTGTTCGTGGAGGCGGCGCTTGCTTCAAATCCGGAGATGAATTCACGGGAGCAGGAACGGCTGCGGGCCAAGACTTTGCGGGCGCCCCTGATCATAGTCGTCGTCGCGAGTCATGTGGAACATCCAAAGGTACCCGCCATCGAGCAGGATCTGTCCGCCGGAGCAGCGGCGCAGAACATGTTGAACGCGGCGTTTGCGCAAGGAGTCGGCGCCATGTGGCGGACGGGCTCCATGGCCTACGACCCGCGTGTGATGAAGGGCATGGGGCTGGCGGAAAACGAGAAGATCATCGGCTTTCTGTATCTGGGCGCGATCATCGGCGGCGCCAGAAGCCCGCGATTGGAAGATCCGGCCGAATATTTCCGGGAGTGGTAGGCATGTCGGGCAGATTGCGCACCGCAGTCATTCCATGCGAATAACGGTTTTTTCCACTCCGCTCGTCACTCCGCTGTTGCGATGGGTTTCGATCCTGGTGCTGGCGCTGATCGGCTGGAAAATCCGCGGCCGCGAACTCGAGCGTCAACGCTGTGTGCTGATCGGCGCGCCGCACACGAGCAACTGGGATTTTCCGCTGATGATCATGGCGGTGCTGAAACTGCGATTGCGCGTTTACTGGATGGGCAAGCACACATTGTTCCCCTTCCCTTTCGCCGGACTGATGAAATGGTTGGGGGGCATCCCCATAGACCGCGGCCGGCCCCATAACGTGGTGCGGGAAACAGTGCGGCAATACGAGAAGAACGACGAACTGGTCGTGCTGGTGCCGCCCGAAGGTACGCGCAGCAAGGTAACGCATTGGAAGACCGGGTTCTATCACATCGCCAGCAACGCGGGCGTACCGATCCTGCTCGGCTATGTCGATGCGGGGAGAAAGGAGGCCGGGTTTGCGGATTTCTATCAACCCAGCGGCGACCTGGATCATGACTTGGCCGAAATCCGCAAATTCTACGCGGACAAACGCGGTCTCAGGCCGGGCAATACATGACCTGACGGAGCGCGGCCCCGCCAGGTCAGTGGGCTAGCGATCGCAAACAGCGCCGGGGCGGCGCCGTCAAGCGAGTTTTTACAGTAATGCCTGTACGGATGCCTTGGCTTCGTCGCTGGCGCCGTGATTCAGGTCCATTACGACCTGGGCCAGTGCCTTGGCCCTGGCGTCGGCGTTATCGGCTTCCAGCACGCGCGCCATCGCGGCCTTGCCGTCTTCGCTGGCCGAATGCTCAATTCCCATGACCGCGGTCGCTACCGCCTTGAATGCGGGTCCGACGCTGTCATCGTCGACCAGGCCCTGCAAAGCGGCCTTGTCGTCGTCCGACGGGAAATGGTTCAGATTCATCAGCACACCGGCGATGACTTCGGTCGCCTGGTCATTGTCGGCGTACACGAATGGCGCAAATGCGCAAATCAGAATTGCTGCGATCAGTTTTTTCACCTGGGCTTCCTCAAAAAGGGAACGGGGAATCAGTCTACCATTCAACACAGCGGAGTAAAGCGGCAAGGCGTCAATTTCGCCGAATCAGGCCCAGTAGGAAGTCACTGCGGCGAAGCCGGCAATGCAGCACAGGCTCAGCGAACCCACACGCAGCATCCGCGACGTAATCAGGTGCACCGAACGCATCGCCAGCCAGTAACCGAACAGGGTCGCAGGCAGGAACGGCAGCGACAACAGGATCTGCTGTTGCCCGAAGCGTCCCACGAACGACAGCATGATCAGGGTCAGCACACAACTGACGATGAAGAAAGCCGCCATGTTGGCGCGGATGAAATCCGCGGTCTGGTGTTGCAGCACGAGCGCCATGGGCGGACCGCCGATGGATGTGCTCGTGCCCATGAATCCGGAAAGGAAACCGGCGGAGAACATTGCGCCGCGTGTGGGCCGGAAGGCTATCTTGCCGAGACTGAGCCAGACCGCCGCCAGCACCGATATTCCCAGCCACAATCCCAGGGTGCGCTGGTCGATCCAGAATATGAGCAGACCGCCGGCCACGGTGCCGGGCAGTCTTCCCAGAATCGCGAACTTGAGCCCGGTAAACGAAATAGAATGCCGGAAGCGCCAGGCGTTGGCCACGGACAGTGTCAGCGCGGCCACCGTGATCGGCGCCGGAACGTAATCCGGATCGATGAAAAACAGCAGCGGCGCGGCGATTACCGCCAGACCGAACCCGATCGCCGTTTGCACGAAGGAGCCGACCACAACGATCAATACTGCTGCAGCCACTTCCATTACACTTCCCACGCTGTCAAGGTTCAGATACATGTGAGACGGTAGGGCGAGGCATGCCTCGCCCGCGAATGGCCCCGTCACCGAGCAACTGACGGGCGACGCATGCGTCGCCCCTACCCAACCCGCACACTCGCTTGAGCGAGCCCTGGTGCTTGTTTATCATTGCCCACCTTCCGCCGGGCGGAGCATCCGATAGATTTCGGCCCGGCGTTCTCTTGTGATCGCTGAATAATTCATAGGGTTCAAGGCCGTGCAGATATTAGACGGAAAGTCCTGCTCCGAACAAATTCGCCGTGAAATCAGCGAACAGGTAAGCAGGCTGCGCGCGGCCGGTCGCCGCGCCCCGCATCTGGCGGCGGTGCTCGTCGGCGATGACGGCGCCAGCGAGACTTATGTTGCCAACAAGGTCAGGGATTGCGACGAAATCGGCTTCGATTCCACCGTAATTCGGATGGATGCGGCCACGGGCGAGGAAGAACTGCTGAAAAAGGTCGCGGAACTGAACGCCGACGACAGCGTCGACGGATTCATCGTGCAACTGCCGCTGCCGGAACATATTGACGAACACAAGATCACCGTTGCGATCGATACTGCGAAAGACGTTGACGGTTTCGGTCCGCAAAGCGTCGGACTCATGTGCCTCGGACTTCCGGCATTCGTATCGGCCACTCCGAACGGCGTCATGGAAATGCTCGCGCGTCACGGGATCGAGACCGAAGGCAGACATTGCGTCGTCCTCGGCCGCAGCAATATCGTCGGCACACCGATGTCGATCCTGCTTTCGCGCAATTCCACGCCCGGCAATTGTACCGTGACCATCGCCCATAGCCGGACCCGGGGGCTGAAGGAACTGTGCGCCGGCGCCGATATCCTGATCGCCGCCATCGGCAAACCGCGATTCGTCACGGCCGACATGGTCAAGACCGGCGCCGTGGTAATCGACGTCGGCACCACCCGGGTGCCCGATGCAAGCCGGAAATCCGGTTTCCGGCTGGTCGGCGACGTGGATTTCGATCAGGTCGGCCCCAAATGTTCGTGGATTACTCCCGTACCGGGCGGAGTCGGGCCGATGACCAGGGCTTCCCTGTTACAGAATACACTGAAGGCTTATCACAACAGAATGCGAGAATCCGATGTTTGACTCATTGCAAGCGCTGCCGCCCGACCCCATCCTCGCCCTGACGCCCGCCTATCGGGCCGACCCCAATCCGGACAAGATCGATCTCGGCGCCGGCGTCTACAAGGACGAAAACGGCAATACGCCGGTAATGCGCGCCGTGAAAGAGGCCGAGCGAGTCCTGCTTGCCAAGCAGGACAGCAAGGCCTATGTCGGCCCCGGCGGCGCCGCCGGCTTCAACGAGGTCATCGCCTCACTGGCATTCGGCGACGCCCTCAAGCAAAGTCTCGGCGAACGCAGGGTCAGCCTGCAGACTCCCGGCGGCTGCGGCGGCCTGCGCCTGGCGGCGGAATTCATCGCCAAGGCGAATCCGCGAGCCACCGTCTGGGTGAGCGATCCGACCTGGCCGAACCACAGGCCATTGCTTGGCGCGGCAGGACTTACGCTCGCCGCTTATCCCTATTACGACCTCGACTCGCACACGGTGCGCTTCGACGCCATGCTCGAAAGCCTTAGCGCGGCTGCTGCGGGCGATGTCGTATTGCTGCATGGCTGTTGCCACAATCCCTGCGGCGCCGACCTCGGCCGCGAGCAATGGCGGGAAATGCGCGATCTTGCCCTGGACAAGGGCCTTGTGGTGCTGATCGACATGGCCTACCAGGGCCTCGGCGACGGCCTCGAGGAAGACGTGTACGGCGTGCGCCTGCTGGCTGAGTCTCTTCCCGAAATGCTGCTGGTCAGTTCCTGCTCAAAGAATTTCGGCCTGTATCGCGAACGCACCGGCGCCCTGTCCGTGATTTGCCGATCCGGCGCCGCGGCTACAGCGGCATTGAGTCATCTGGCCGCCACCGCGCGAGCCAATTATTCGATGCCGCCGGATCATGGCGCGGCCATCGTGCAGACGATTATGGAAGACGCCGGTCTGCGCGCGGACTGGGAGCGGGAACTGGCGGAAGTTCGCGACCGCATCAACAATCTGCGGGCCGCGCTCGTACGCGAGTTGGCGGCTGCCGGCGCCGAGCGGGATTTCAGCTTCATCGAGCGCGAGAAAGGCATGTTTTCCTTTCTCGGCGTCTCTCCGGAACAGGCAGAATCGCTGACCGGGGATTACAGCATCTATCTGGTGAAATCCGGCCGCATCAATATCGCCGGCATCAATCGGAACAACATCTCCTACCTCGCCAACAGCCTGGCTGAACTGTTACGAGCCGGGGTCTGAATCAGGAACGGTGCGGGCCGGGGTCTGACAATTCCAGCAAACCGCGAACACCGCGTCGTTTCTTTCCCGGCATTTCGAACAGCGCCAATCGGGCCGATCGTCGTGTTCGCCGTTGAGAAACTCGTCAACGATATCGAGCGCGTGATCGTAATCCACCGGGCTTTTAACCCAGACTTCAGGACAGGCTTCCACGAAGGGCACCTCGCCGAAGGCCGAAGCCATGTCGGCGTTCTTCACCACGGAATCGATGCCTGCAACTTCCAGCAGGTTTCTTACCTGCCATACGTCGATGGTGTTTTCCGAACTGAAGATTCTTTTCATGAGTTCAAGAGGTCATGAGTTCAAATGGTCATGCGTTCATGGTGCCATGAGTGCAAAAGGTCATGCCGGGTTCAACGCAGCAGATGCCGCGGGCGCAGACCGCAGACGTAAAGCGGCAGCAGATAGGCCAGCAGTCCGCCAAAAACAAGAATCGCGAGTTGGCCGACCTTGACCATGATCGTCCAATCCATCCATTCCTCCCATTGCCCCGCCAGACTCAGCAGCACCAGAATCATGACCGCGTTGGCCGCCAGCATCTGTAACATCAGGCGCCCCCAGCCAGGCTGGAAATGAAATACTCCATCCCGCCGCAGCCCGAGCAGCAGCAGGCTCGCGTTGAGCACCGCCGCCAGACTAGTCGCCAGCGCCAGCCCCACATGAGCGAAACCTGAAAGATAGAAACTCACGTTGAGCACCATGTTTACCGTCATGGCGATAATACCGATCCGTACCGGCGTAGCGGTATTCTGCCGCGCATAATAGCCCGGCGCGAAAATTTTCACCGCCATGAAGGCAATCAGGCCGACCGCGTAGGCCTTCAGGCTGGCGGCGGAGCGCTCGACGTCGAATGCGGTGAAGTTGTCGTTCTGGAACAAGGTGACAAGCAACGGTTCGGCAATCAGGATCAGCGCCAGAGTCGCGGGCAAGGCAATCAAGCAGACGAGCCGGAAAGCCCAGTCGAGCGTCGCGGAGAATTCGTCCATGGACTGGCTGGCATGCTTGCGCGAAAGGCTCGGCAGCACCACGATCGCGATAGCTATGCCGAACGTGCCCAGGGGAAATTCCATCAGGCGGTCGGAATAATACAGCCAGGAAACGCTGCCGGTAACGAGTAACGAGGCGATTACGGTATCGAACAGCAGATTGATCTGGCTTACCGAGACGCCGAACAGCGCCGGCAGCATCAGCCGCTTGATGCGCTGCACGCCTTCATGGCCGGGCCGCGGACGAGGCACGGGCAAGAGGCGGATATGCATGAGAAAGGGCAATTGGAACAACAACTGGGCGACGCCGGCGATCAATACGCCCCAGGCCAGCGCCAGCGCCGGTTCGTTCAGATAGGGAGAAAGCAGAAAGGAACAGCCGATCAGCGACAGGTTGAGCATGGCCGGGGTGATCGCCGGCCCGGCGAAATAACCGTAACTGTTCAATACCGCCCCGCACATCGCCGTCATCGAGATCAGCAGCAGATAGGGAAAAGTGATGCGGAACATCTGCACGAAGGTGTCAAACTTGTAAGGTTCGTCGAGAAAGCCGTAAGCGACGACCATGGCCAACAGGGGGGCGGAGATTACAACCAGTACGGTAACGATAGTGAGCAGACCACCCAGCGAAGCGGCCACTGCATTGACCAGCTCCTGCACTTCGGCATGACTGCGCCGGGTGCGGTATTCCGAAAGCACAGGCACGAAAGCCTGGTTGAACGCGCCTTCGGCAAACAGACGGCGCATAAAATTGGGAATCTTGTTTGCGAGGAAAAAGGCGTCAACGCCTTCGCCAACACCGAACAGGCGGGCGATGACAACATCGCGAACCAGACCGAGCACCCGGGAAACCATGGTCATCGATCCGGTGACGCCGCTGGACTTCAGCAGTCCGTCATCGGTGGCGGGCGTTTCCCCGGCATCTGCCTGGTTGGCGTCAATCTGGTTCACGATTCGGTGGGATTGTTGACACAAGCGGGCTAAAGCGGCATAGTGTCGCACTTTTTTCAGGGCTGTTCGAATACAGAATCAGACGGAGGAGAACTCCTTGGCAAATTCCCCCCAGGCGCGCAAACGCGCCCGACAAAACGAGAAGCGGCGCCGTCACAATGCGTCCTTCCGTTCCATGGTTCGCACCTATATCAAGAAAGTGAGAACGGCGATCGACGACAAGGACGCCAAGGCCGCAAGCGAGGCCTACCAGGCCGCTGTTCCCATTATCGACCGCATGGCCGAAAAAGGCATCATCCACAGGAACAAGGCCGCCAGACACAAGAGCCGGCTGAATTCAGCCGTGAAAGCGCTGCAATAGCAGCAGCGCTTACTCCGTCAACGTCAGGTTGTCCCGGTGAATAATCTCTTCTTCGCCGGCATAACCCAGCAGTTCGGCGATGCGCCCGCTGTCCTGGCCAAGCAGCCGCGCGACCTCTCCACTGTTGTAGTTGACCATTCCCCGGGCAATTTCACGGCCTGAGTGATCGAGGCAAGCCACGACTTCGCCGCGCTGATAGTTGCCGCTGGTAGCGGTAATGCCCACCGCCAGCAGGCTCTTGCCCTGCTTGCACAGTACCTTTACGGCGCCCTGGTCGAGCGTCACCGAACCTTTCAGGGTCAACTGCCCCGCCAGCCACTGTCTTTTCGCACGGACCGGCTCGCGGTCCGCGCGCAGCCAAGTGCCCAACTCCTCACCGGCTCGTAACTTCAATAGCAAGCCAGGTTCCCGCCCGTTGGCGATGATGGTATGCGTGCCCGAGCGCGCCGCCAGTCGAGCCGCAGACAACTTCGTGATCATTCCGCCTCGCCCGAGGCTGCTGCCGGTTCCGGCGAGGCGTTCAAGTTCAGGGTCGCCGGCGCGGCCGGACTTGACGAGGGTGGCCGCAGCGCTCTTGCGAGGGTCGGCGCTGTACAGCCCGTCCTGGTCGGTCAGAATCACCATGACGTCCGCGTTGATGAGGTTTGAAACCAGCGCCGCCAGGTTGTCGTTATCGCCGAGGCAGAGTTCCTCGGTCGCCACGCTGTCGTTTTCGTTGACGACGGGGACCGCCGCCAGATTGAGCAACGAGGCCAGGGTCGAGCGGGCGTTGAGATAGCGGGTGCGATCCGAAAGGTCTTCGTGGCTGAGCAGAATCTGGGCGGCATGTACGCCATGACCGGAAAAACAGCTTTCCCAGGCCTGGATAACCCCCATTTGGCCGACTGCGGCTGCCGCAGCCTGCAACCTCACTTCCCGCGGCATGGTCTTGAGTCCGAGCCGGGTGGCCCCTTCCGCTACCGCGCCTGAGGACACGACAACCAGCCGCAATCCTTGTTTGCGCAGAGACACGATCTGGGCCGCCCAGCCGGCAATGGCGCCGTGATCGAGTCCCACGCCCTCGTTGGTCAACAGCGAACTGCCGATCTTGATCACCCAGGTTCGGCTGGCGGCAATGCCTTCACGCATGATCCAAACCCTGTGCTTTGCCGCGCCCGAATTCGACCGCCATTTTCTGTTCCCGTTTTTGCTGCTCGCCTGCGTAGTCCGCATCCTCGCGCAGCCGCTCGCGATGTTTTTCGATGGCTTGCATGAGCGCTTCGCACAGCCCCTCGCATCCTGTACCGGCCAGGGCGGAAATATGATACACCTCGCCCTGCCAGTCCAACGCGTCCCGCAGACGCGCTTCCAGCTCGGCCACCGCGTCGTCGGGCAACAGATCGACCTTGGAAAGAACGAGCCACCGCTCCCTGGCGGCGATGGTTTCGCTGAATTTTTCGAGTTCCGCCACGATGGATGTTGCGTTCGCTACCGGATCGCCGCCATCGGCAGGTAATACATCCACCAGATGCAAAAGCAGCCGCGTACGGGAGAGATGTTTCAGGAATCGGAAACCGAGTCCGGCGCCGGCCGAGGCGTCCTCGATCAGGCCCGGCATGTCGGCCATGACGAAATTTCGTTCGGGGCCCAGGCGCACGACGCCGAGGTTGGGAATCAGGGTCGTGAAGGGATAGTCGGCGACTTTCGGGCGCGCCGCGGACACGGACCTGATCAATGTACTCTTGCCGGCATTCGGCAATCCGAGCAGGCCGACATCGGCGACCAGACTCAATTGCAACTGCAGTTTGCGCGCCTCGCCCGGCTCACCGTCGGTGGTCTTGCGCGGAGCTCGATTGGTGCTCGACTTGAAACGGGTGTTGCCGAGGCCTGGACGGCCTCCTTTCGCCACGATCACCGGATGTCCGGCCTCTCGCAGGTCTGCAATCAACTCACCGGTTTCCACATCGATGACACTGGTCCCGGGCGGCACATCGACAGTCAGGTCCTCGCCGCCCGCCCCGGTGCGATTGCGGCCGGCGCCGGCTCGGCCGGAACCGGCGCGATACTGCGGTTTGAAACGAAAATCCACCAGTGTATTGAGGGCAGGATCAGCGGACATGTACACACTGCCGCCGGCGCCGCCGTCTCCGCCGTCAGGGCCGCCGAACTCGATGTATTTTTCCCGGCGGAAACTCAGGCAGCCATTGCCGCCCTTGCCCGCTTCCACGCTGATTTCCGCCTCGTCTACAAATTTCACGTGCCGACCCTGATTCGGGCGAGGCATGCCTCGCCCCTACGCTTGACCCATGGTCCAGAAAAAATCAACGTAACCCCAACGCTCCGCTGCAATGTAGGGGCGAGGCACGCCTCGCCCGAAGCGGAAGGGCATACCGGTGCATGCCGAAACAGATGAGTAGTTGATTCGCGGCGCGCCGCGGAGCGATTTTCCGGCAGCTCAGGCCGGGTTCACCACATTTACGTACTTGCGCTTTTGCGGGCCTTTCACGGTGAATTCGACTACCCCGTCGGCTTTTGCAAACAGGGTATAGTCCCTGCCGCAACCAACCTGGTAACCGGGATGGAATCTGGTGCCGCGCTGGCGCACGATGATGTTGCCGGCTTTTACGGCCTGACCGCCGAAGAGTTTGACTCCGAGCCGCTTGGATATCGAATCGCGGCCGTTATTGCTGCTGCCGCCTGCTTTCTTGTGTGCCATATCCGTACCTCAAGCCTTTATGCCGGTGATTTTCACCTCGGTGAACCACTGGCGATGTCCCATCTGCTTGCGATGATGCTTGCGCCGATGGAACTTGACGATGCGAATCTTCTCGCCGCGCGCCTGGTTCAGCACTTCGGCTTCCACGGAACTGCCTTCGACGTAAGGCTGGCCGACCTTGACTTCGGCGCCCTCGCCCACCATGAGCACTTTTTCGAAGGTGACGGTGGCCCCGACTTCGAGTTCGAGTTTTTCGAGCCGAAGGACTTCGCCTTCGCTGACTCGGTGCTGCTTGCCGCCGCTTTCAATTACCGCATACATTGTTCTGATCCCGATTCCGGCGCGAGCCCGGCCGGTTGAATCGAAGCCGCGAATTTTACGGGATCGGAAACCACAAGACAAGTGCGGGCGAGGCATGCCTCGCCCCTACGGCAAGGTTCTGACAGTGTGCCGACCAAACCCAATATTCGTAACGGCTCTGGCAGTGTGCCGACCAAACCCAATATTCGTAATCGCTCTGGCAATGTGCCTGCCAAGCCCGACAATCCTAAGGGTTCTGGTAATTTGCCTGCAAAGCCCGATACTTGTAGGGGCGAGGCATGCCTCGCCCGCGTCAGTCTTCTTCGGCGCTGAATTCGGCGATTACTTCCTGGGTGCGCCAGCCGGCCATGATGGCTGACATGCTGTAGTTACCTTCGTGGCAGGCGTATTCGTAGATCGGTTCGACGGCTCTGCGCATCGGAAACATGGCTGTCCATGAATCCGTCCAGGTTGTCGGATCGCTGATGGTGAATTCGTAGCCAAGGGTGTCGGCGTCGATCAGCCAGAACCTTTCCGTCAGTTCCATGTTTTCGCTGGAATTGCCGAACGACGTGGCCCGCGCGAAATGGCGCGTTTCCACAACCAGTGTATCGCCGTCCCAGTAGCCGATGGAATCGCCTTCCCAGTCGCGCGGCGCCTGCCGATGCCCGCTCGCGTTCATCTTGACGATACGCGCGTTGTGCACCATTTCGTTATGAATAAGGAAATGATCTCCCGTCTGGATCAGTTGCACATTGTTGTTATAAGCGCTCGGCAGCATCGGCGGCCCCGAATTGAAGCCCATGATGCAGCGCTCGGACAGGGGCCTTACTTCGATGCCGTAATTCAAAGTCGCCGCCTCGCGCCGGGCCGCATTGCGCTCCTGGGCCTGCTCGGTCAACTCGGGAATGCGTCCGTCAGGAGGATAAGTAATCAACGAAGTCCGATTGGAGCCCAGGATCTCCGTGCCCCGGTCATACCAGAACTGGTTGTAGTCGCCTGTAGTCGTAGTGTCGGTAAAATTGTCCCGGTCAAGCTGCTCCTGCCTGGCAATCTCGAACTCCGCCGCTTGATCCGCGCTCAGCACTTCCTGGTCCGCAAACTCCTGCGGCCGTTGCAACGGCGTGATCGTGCGAAAATCCCAAGTCCCCTGCAGATCGGGAAACCCATTAGCAAGACGCGGAACATCGTCAGCTTCCTGCGCCAACGCAATCGGCGCCGCCAGAACAAGAAAAAGCGAAGCCATACCAAAAAATCGGCTCAATGCACAAGTCTCAAACATTTTGGCGCCTCCGCAATAACTCTCGAACAACACTACACCCCGAAAATTCCATTGACAAGGCATTATCTACAAAGCGAGCCGTGGCCGCGATGCGGGTGTGCAGCGGGCGTGCGAGGGTGAGGCCCGGTCGGCGCAGCCGACAAGAAGCAAAGCTTCTTGAGGGCCGAACGCCTTGCCAAGGATGGCAAGGCTGGGGGTACTCGGAGCCGCAGATCTCGCGCCAGGGATGGCGTGTAAAACCCACCAAAATTTCCACGGTCACGAGATTTTGCGTCTACGCTTCGCTCCTTACAGAATGACGGCCGCGGCGGATCGAAGCCACCCCAAGACAAGCCAAGCGCAATTGCATTAACATAAACATATGAAACAAGCCCTAAGCTACATCCCGTTGCTGGCCTTCTTTTTCGTCTGGGCCATGGACGAACGACCGGTAAACTTCGCCGGCATCGAGCATAGTGTGGGCGGCATCTACAGCGCTGCGGAAGTATTGCTGGCGACTTCCGTGATCGTCTACGGCGCGTTGTTCGCGGCGTACAAACGCCTCGACAAGTTCGAATGGATCACCCTGTGCGCGGTGGTGGTGTTCTGCATCCCCACCTTTCTCCTGCGCGACGTGAATTTCCTGAAATGGAAAGCGCCACTGGTGAACTGGATTTTCGCCTCGATCTTCCTCGGCTCGCGTTACATCGGCAGCAAACCTGCGCTGCAACACATGCTGGGCCACGCGGTCGAGATGCCGCGGGAAATGTGGCTGCGGCTGAACAATATCTGGATCTTGTATTTCCTTCTGCTCGGCGCGGTCAATCTTGCCGTGGCGTATACTCTGAGCGAAACTGCGTGGATCCAGTTCAAGGTCTTCGGCAATCTCATCATTACGGTGGTGTTCGTATTTGGCCAGATGCCTTATCTGGCGCGATATATGGAAATGCCGGATGAACCGGACGACAAGTCCGATGCGTCGGGAGCGGTAAGAAAACGCGCCTAGAATCCGGGCGCCGGCCTGAGGTCGGGGAACTCCCGGTCGAGGACCGCATTCCATTCCTCGAGTTGGGCGCGGCGGCGATTGAAAACCGGCGCCGGATCGCCTTCGATCGTGATCGAATTGATCAGATCACGTCGTTCGATTTGCCGCACGATTTCCACGCCTTCCACTACCCGCCCGAATACCGAATGCAGACCGTCGAGATGCGGCGTGGCGAGATGGGTCAGGAAGAACTGGCTGCCGTCGGTGCCCGGCCCGGAATTCGCCATGGAAATGATTCCGGGCTGATTGTGCTTGAGGATCAACTCACCGGCAAAACGGTAACCGGGGCCGCCCATACCCGTTCCGAGCGGGTCTCCGCCCTGGGCCATGAAATTTCGCTCGACACGATGGAAGGTCAATCCGTCATAAAATCCGCGCATGGCCAGATTGGCGAAATTGGCCACCGTGGTAGGCGCGGCGCGATGATTCAGTTCCACGCGCATCACTCCCTTACTTGTGTCGATTACCGCGAACAACCCTTGAGCCTGCGCCGGCAAGGCGAGTCCGGCGAGAGGCAGAATCAGACCAAGAGCGTAAAGTTTCAGATTTTTCCACATGGCTGACACCTTCAATCGATTTGCAGATCATATTCCATCATCAACGGCGCATGATCCGAGAAATTTTCGTTTTGCCTGTCGATCCCGTCGACGATTTCGGCCGATTTTACCGTTTCCGCGAGGCCTGGCGTAATCACATGCAGGTCCAGCCGCCAGCCCACGTTCTTCGCTCGCGCCGCGCCGCGCTGAGACCACCAGGTATATTGCTCGGCCTCCTCGTTCACGAGGCGGAAGGCGTCGACGAATCCCACCTCGTCATATAGCGTATCGAGCCAGGCTCGTTCTTCGGGCAAAAAGCCCGAATTTTTCTGATTCGAACGCCAGTTCTTCAGATCGATCTGCTTGTGGCAGATGTTCCAGTCACCACAGATGATGTATTCGCGATCATGATCGCGAAGCGCGCGCATATGCGCCATGAATGCATCCATGAAGGCGAACTTGCGCCGTTGCCGCTCCTCGCCTGCCGACCCAGAAGGCAGGTACAGCGAAATCACGCTCAAGCCGTCGAAATCGACTTGCAGGTAACGGCCCTCGGTATCGGCAATCCCGTAACCGAAACCGCGTTGCACCACTTGCGGTTGCCGGCGGGAAAAAACAGCGGTGCCGGAATAGCCCTTTTTCTCGGCATCGAAGTAATAGCAGTGGAAGCCTTTCGGATGGAAAACGGCCTTTCCGGCCTTTTGTTCCAGATCCACGAGTTGATGCTCCTGGGCCTTGGTTTCCTGAAGGCATACCAGGTCCGCGTTCTGGCCCGGCAGCCAGTCGAAAAAGCCTTTCCTCTCGGCGGCGCGCACCCCATTGCAATTGAAAGTCATGATTCGCATCTGATTTCCCTGAGTAAATTTGCGATTCGCTATTGAAAAAACGGAATGTGTTACCACATAAGGAAACAGGTGTTACTTTCTCGCTGTTATGTGTTACCATACGCAACGTTTCAAGTAACACGACACTATCTTGTTCGGGGGTTCGATAAAGGAGATTTGAGATGCGCAACGTTATGACCAAGTACTTACCGATTGTGGAGGCTACCGTTGTCAGTTTGGCGCTGGTCGCGGCCGCCCTGGCCCTTCCCGCACTGATCGTGTTTGCGGCGGTTTGATTCTCCTCTTGTGAGGGGCTTTCCCCAAGCCCTTCTTTTCGTCCGTTTGCCGGGCCAATCGCGGCCCGGCTTTTTTTTTGCCTAGATCCTCTCCGTGAAATTGCAGGGTTTGTGCCCGCTGTCGAGTTGTTCGCGAATGATATGATCCCAGCCCGTGCGGCAAGCGCCGGTCGAGCCCGGCAGGCAGAAGATGACGGTGTGGTTGGCAAGTCCGCCGAATGCCCGGGATTGCACCGTGGAGCTGCCGATCTCGGTGAAGGAAATCTGCCGGAATAATTCGCCGAAGCCTTCGATCTCGACATCGAACAATGGCGTGATTGCTTTGCGGGTATTGTCCCGAGCGGTGTAACCGGTGCCTCCCGTCGTCAGGATGCCCTGCACTTTCGGATCGGCGATAAGTTTCGAGACCAGTGCACGCAATTCATAGACATCGTCCTTGACGATGTTCCTCGAATGCAGCTTGTGACCCTCCGCCTGCAATTTCTCCGCAAGCAGCGCGCCGGACGTGTCGGTTTCCGCGGTGCGGGTATCGGAAACGGTGACGACCGCCAGATTGAGTGTAGTTTCCGCAGCCATGCGGCCTATCCGCCGGTCATGTTCATCAGTCGTACCGGCTGGGCATGTTCCTTGTCATAGAAGTAATGCCGCTCCGGCTTCAGATCCATGGCCGCCACGATGGCGGTCTTGAGATCGTCGAAGTCTTTCGAGTCATCGCGCAGGATCGCGCGCAGATCCATCGAGTGTTCATTGCCCAGACAAAGCAGCAGGCGTCCTTCCACGGTAACGCGGACCCGGTTGCAATCGGCGCAGAAGTTGTGCGTTACCGGTGAGATGAAACCGATCCGCGATTTGCTGCCGACCACCTGGACATAGCGCGAAGGTCCGGCGGTCTTCACCGCGCTGTCGAGCAATGTATAGCGACTTTCGATCTGTTCGCGGACCCAGTCATTGCTGCAGGTAGTATCTTCGCGATCGTGATCGGAAGCTTCGCCGAGCGGCATTTCCTCGATGAAGGCGATATCGAGGCCGCGGTCGAGAGCGAATTCCACCAGCGGCAGCACTTCGCCCTCGTTATAGCCGCGCATGATGACCGAGTTGATGCGCAGGCGGTCGAAACCGGTGGCGATGGCGGCGTCGATCCCGGCCAGTACGCGCTCGAGTTTGCCCACCCTGGAGATACGCCGGAATTTTTCCGCGTCGAGGCTGTCGAGACTGATGTTAATGCGTTTCACGCCGGCGGCTTTCAGCGGCGCGGAATACTTGTCGAGTTGACTGCCGTTGGTGGTGAGCAGCAACTCATTGAGGCCAGGCAAATTGCCGAGACGATTGACCAGGTGCATGACATTGGAGCGCACCATGGGTTCGCCGCCGGTGAGGCGAATGCGGCTGACGCCGAGTTCGGTAAAAGCCCTGGCAACGGTGTACAACTCTTCCAGTGTCAGCACCTGCTTGCGCGGCACAAACTGCATTTCTTCGGTCATGCAATAGACGCAGCGAAAGTCGCAACGATCCGTCACCGACAGGCGGATATAATCCACCCGCCGGCCGAACTTGTCGATCAGGCCGTTGGTCTGTTGCGCGACTGCGGTCATGAGGCCTCTTTGCCGTTCCTTACTCTTTTTAAAACCTACTCGTTTGAAACCTACTCGTCCGAGCCAGTGCCCAACTCGGCTTCCACTTCCTGTATGCGGGCGCCGGCCAGGATGCCCGCCATCGAGTAATTGCCTTCGTGGCAGGCGTACTCGTACAGGTTTCCGTCCATGGCGTGGTAACTCAATTCGGCGGTCCAGGGTTGGCTGTAAAGATTATCGTCCTCGACGGTAAAGCTGTAGACGATCTCGGTATCGGAGTAACGCGTGAAGCGTTCGATGATACGGCCCCCGCTTGAGACCGGCACCGAACTTTCGGAAAGCTGCAATTCGTTGATGTTGACTGTCTCGATGACCAGTGCACCGTCTTCATACCAGCCGCGCGAGTCGCCGAACCATGGATTGTGGGATGTAGGCCGCGTGTTGCCTCGCGCATCTTCGGCCGAGTCGAAGATCGGAACGATGCGGGCGTCATGCGCCATTTCCACCGAGATGACGACATAGTCGTCGGTCTGCACGAACTGGTAGCTGCTGTTGTACAAGGTTCCCATCATGCCGGGGCCGGCGGTATTGCCGAAGCCGATCAGGCAGCGCTCGGAAATTGGAATGGCCTCCGGACCGCTGGCGTCGCCGATGCCGGTCAGATAGCGATAACCGTAGTTGTTCTGGCCCAGGTCGACCAGGGGAACTTCGAGCCTCGGAACGCGCCCGCTTGGGGGATCCACAATCAGGGAAGTGCGGAATTCACCCTTGACATAGGCCAGGGTCGCGCCCGGATCCACCCAGAACAGGTTGTAGCCGCGCAGGCCGAAATCCTGGGCGCCCGCCGGCGGCGCTCCGGTTTCCGGATCGATGGCCGGGCCGGCCTCGATGTTCTCCGCGGAAATGCCCGCTATGGCCATGTCGGCGACAATTTGACTGGCTTCTTCGGCGGTGACGACGAGCCGGTCGATTCCCTGCGGCCTTGAGAGCGGAGTGCGCGAGGCATTTGTCCAGACGCCTTCGAGATCTGGCCTGCCCGCGTCCTGGGCCAGCGCTACCGCGCTGGAAAGCGAAAGTCCGAGTAAAGTCGGAACAGCCGCAAGCTGCTTCATGTTTGCCATTTCAGATCCCCTGCAAAGGTTCGGCATTGCGATTGGTCAACGGATCATTGTACAGCCGACTCCGCCGGGTGTCAGCAGCGTTGATAGTCGGCGAGGGCGCGATTGGCGGCTTCGACCCAAGCGCGTCGCGACTCAGCGGCTGAGCGCGACCCAGACGGGCTGCCCGCTCTCCGGCGGTACGATCAACATATCCGCTCGACCGTCGCGGTTCAGGTCGCGGAACCAAATCACCTCCCCGGCGAGACCGGACGGCAAGTCCACCTCGACGCCGATCGGCTCCAACGAAAAAAGATCCCCGTCGCCCGTTCCCGGATAGACGTCCAGGCCTCCGCCGCGCGCCGGTACCACGGCATCGAGGATGCCGTCGCCGGTGAGGTCCGCGAAGGTATTGGGTGCGGGCGCCGTTGTGGGATAAGTGATGCTCCACCGTCGGGAGGGGTTCCCCGGGTAGACGTCCCCTTCCATTTGATAGCAGTTCAGATCGACGCGCACCGACCTCCTGAACAAACCCGAGAGGACCGTTCCCACGCCCACCTTGAGCGGTACCGCGCAGAAGTCCCAGTCGCCATCGCCGTCAAGGTCGGACAGCTCGGACAGCGCTATCACGCCGTCAACGGCGATCGAGGTGTCCACCGCTTCGCCGAAGACCGTCCTGCCGGATTCCCGGCGTCCGAAGTGGAAGTCGTACCGGCTGTTGAACTCTTCGTCCACGGTGACGGCGATCACGTCGCCGGTACCGTCGCCGTTGAAGTCGTCGACATCGAGAAGCATCGGCCGGACCACCAACTCACCGTCGGCTTGTTGTATGAGAGCATTCAGCTGCGACATCGACACCGCCTCGAACGGCACCCGGAAGGGCTCCGCGGCCCAGACTCCGGCGCCAGTGCCTCGGTGAACGGCCAATCCGCCGTCCACGGGCACCGCCAGATCCCCGATGCCGTCTCCGTCGTGGTCGAGTCGGTGGGCGGCGGACCATATGTAGCCCCTATCCCCGATTTGAATAATAGAGACAGGCGCATCGGCTACGCCATATCCGATGCGGAAGTCAACGGTGTGCACCGTGGACAGGACAACCGGGTCCGCGAAACCGCCGTCGGGACGCTGGACCAGCACGTTCAAGTCGCTGTCCGGGGGAAAAATGTCCAAGCCGCTTACCGGGAAAAGAATGTCGTCTAGACCGTCGCCGGTAAGGTCCCGCGTGAAGTCCCAGCGCGTGAGGGGAGAAACGCCACTCGACCCGCCATCTCCGGCCTCGTCGCTCCTGCCGGCCGCCGAGGGGAGGGACACCAAGGGCTCGACGGTTCCCTTCGCAGGATCGATTCTGTCGATGCGCCCGGCGCGAGTCGTCACTATCGCTGCCCCGCCGGCCAGTTCGATGATGTCCACCCAAAAGATGTCGTCGGCCAATTCGGCCAGGTGGGCGCGGGAGAAGGCGTCGCCGTCGTGGGCGTACACGGCCACGCGCTTTGTCTCCGCAGTGCTGGCGAATACGACGAGGTCCTCGGTCGCGCCGCCGGTCAGCCGCCCGACGAGAAGCGTCCGATAGTCCGACTCGCCGACGTCGATCTCCTGGGTGTCGTACGCGAGTTCGGCGGCAATCGCCGCCGATTCCGCCAACGTGCAGGCGACGGCTGCCGCGACAAAACGCGTCGTGCAGACCCACCACGTCGCACCAATCCTTGCTGCAGAGTCCGAATCCGTCGTGGTGTTTTCCTTCGCGATTCCTTCGTTCATTTCGACTCCCGTAGAGGTGACGAGCACATGCCAAACAACCCGGCCGGCAACTTCTGTACGTCTGCCGAGCGTAAAAACTCGCGCGATACTATCATTGGCTCGTCGAAGCGACTAGTTCCGTGCGGGTCCATGTGTAGAGATCGGTATTCGGCGGAAATCGGAGAGAAGTTCAGTATTCGTTCAGATTGATTGCATTTCAATGATATCCAGTTTCATTAAACCACCAGTGATGTGAAATAGGGGAACTGAAATGCGAAATGTTTTCATTGCCATGCTGATAGCGCTTGCGACCGCGGCTTGCGGTTCGATCGAGGAGTTCATCGGCGCCGAGCCTGTCGTAGACATGCAAGGCGTTAACTACGCCATGTATCACTCCGATCTCATGCAATGCCGAGACTATGCCGATCAGGTCAATGTCGGCAGACAGGTAGCGGTTGCCGCCACTACGGGTGCGGCTGCCGCAGCGGTTGCCGGAGCATCGGTCGGCAATTCCGATACGGCGAAACGCCTGGCTGGGCTCGGCGCGGTGGCCGGTTCGGTCAAGGGCGTGGGCAGGGCGCTGGACGAGCGCCAGCAAGTGGTCGGCAATTGCCTGTCCGGCCGCGGATATCGAGTGCTGAACTGATTCAAGCGGTAACGGCGATCTGGGAGGCGAGAAACAGCAGCACGACGCCCATACCGGCCTCGAACCACTTGCCGGAACGAAGCAGCATGCCGCGCACCCGCTGCTGCCCCAGCAACCGCGATAGCATGGCGAACCAGACAAACGTGGCCAGCGCCAGATACAGGCCGTAGAGCGCCTGGATTCCCACCGGCGTCTCCGGGCTGATGACCACGGTCCATAACGCGAGAAAGAACAAGGTCGCCTTGGGATTGAGGCCGTTGGTGAGGAAACCCGTGGAGAATGCCCGAGCCGGGGCGAGTATTGCAGCGGCGCCGTCCGCTTCCACCGAGTCGACGGCCCGCCATGCGTGCCAAAGCGCCTGCAGCCCGAGCCAGGCGAGATAAGCCGCCGCGATCAGCTTGACCAGGACAAACAGCCAGTCCACCCGGGAAAGCAGCAAGGCGACTCCGAGCAGGCAATAAGTGACATGAAGAAAAATCCCCGTACCCACTCCCGCACTGGTCCAGAGGCCCGTCCGCACCCCGCCGTTCACGCTTTGCTTGAGCACAATGGCGAAATCCGGCCCCGGCGATGCAACCGCGAGCAGATGGGCTATGGCTATGGTTAGAAATTGTTCCATGGAGGCGCTGACCGCGGATGGAATATAGCTTCAATCGGAAGCGCCGTCATTCGATTCGAGCATTTTTCCCTTGCTTTTACCCAATCAGCAAGGGGCATATTGATTTAGTAAGATGTTATTCAAATTGAAAGGAACAGATTAATCTTGAGTGGTGCGCGCCGGAATACGGCTCTTAATAGACAAGGATGGCGCGCGCCGGTTTAGAGTCTCTCCAACCTTACAACGCCAATGTATTTGGAGTCCTGCACATCAACTGAAATGCTTTGCGTCGCGTAGCCGTCACAAGAAATCAGTATCTCACAGGAACCCGTGTTGGGAGCGACCCGGTCGAACCGGAACTCACCGAACTCGTCAGTCTCGACTACACTCTCTTCAAACCCCTGCGCGATCAACGTCGCTGTCGCGCCTTCGACACAATCGTCGACGGTATCGTTTTCACAGGTCACTGTGCCGCCAACCAGGACGGTGTTGTAGCGATACAGGTTTCGATAGTAGATACGCGGTTTGGTATCCAGCTCAGGTTTCATTACCTCAAGCTGCTCATCCTCCGCACGCTTGCGCATCTCGTCGTCAGTGATCTTGACTGCCTCAATTCCACCTGATGCGCAGGCTGCAATGCACCGCGGCTTGTCCCATCCCTGGTCGAGCAGATGCGCGTCGAAGGTCCACGATTGCGGCAGTTGCAGCTCCTCGTTCCAGACGATCGCGTCGTAAGGGCAGGCATCGACGATATCCTTGCGGCCCCTCGCCTTTTCAGGATCAATGATAACGATGCCATCGTCTCGTTTCTTGACGGCATTTCCTCCCGCCTTCATGCACGGTGCATCATCGCAGTGATTGCACATACGTAGAACGTTGACCGCATCGACAACCGGCGTCTCACCGCGGACCTTGCGTTCAATGGTAACGATATCCGAACTCTCCAGCGCGACGGGTGCGCTGTAACCGGGATGTTCGTTGCCAACGTATTCATCTTTTGCTGAAAGAACAGCGTTGATGAAGTCCACGCCTTTTTCAACGTCGATGATGAGGTTCCACTTCTTCATGCGGCCCTCGTCTTCATCAGTTCGCCGGCGTGCCGATACTTTTCAACTTGAACCAGCGTTGAGTTTGGACTCATCGAGTGCGTGCCAGGAACTTGCGGTCTTTCCGGCGTCAGGATGTTGAGGCTACCGCCAACCTCAACTTCCTCACCGTTGATCTGCAGCACCTCGTAACTTGCGCTCGACTCGTAGCTCTTGGCCACGCCGGTTTTCACCAGATGAGAAATGTCGGCTGCACAAATAACCGCGCCGCGATCGTTGAACACTTTGACGAGATCATTTTGTTCGATTCCGCGGGCCTCTGCATCTTCCGGGCTCAGCCGCATAATCCAGTAGTACTGACCATCGATCTGCGTTCGATGGTCTTTAATCTGGTTGGTAAATGATGAACCGTCAGAATAAGTATGAAAGCTGTAGCGACTGTGTGTCGCGATCATCTGCAGTGGAAAACGATCGACGAGTTCCTTCGTCCTTGGGCCCTCCCATGACGGGATGTAACGATTCAGCGCGGGGCGCTCCGGGTGAGTTTCTTCATTGCGCTTCAGGATCTCCGGAACGAATTCGATCTTGCCACTCGGTGTATGTACACCATAGCCAAAGTCTTCGGCCCATTGCGACGGCAATGGATGTGGCTCCGGAACATCCTTCTTCCTGCCCTCGGCAAACCAGCGCATGCTCACAGGCGGCCTGAGGCTTTCTTCGTATTCCGCGGGGACAACGAAGTAGCCCTTGCGAACAAACTCTTTCCAGGAAATGTGTTTTGGCAGATCTGAACTATCGAAAATACGCTTTGCCCAATCAAGCTCGCCGCAACCCTCAGTGAACACGGCGCCCATGCCGAGACGCTCAAGGATTTCCGTGAAAATCCGGTAGTCCGACCTGGATTCGCCGAGCGGCTCGATGCACTTGTGCTGCAAAGCGATCACGCGATGATTGAGCACCTCGGTGTTGTGCAGCCCATATCCACCCGCGCTGTTCCACTCGCCGATATCCCAGCGCTCCAGGTTGGAACATGCCGGCAGGATGACATCGGCAAATTGCGCCTCACCTTCCATGAAGATCGTCTGGTTGACGACAAACTCGATACTGTCATGGCGATACGACTTCGCAAATCGGCCTGAATTGGTTGTCGTGCTGAACGCCGAGGAGCCGTAGCGATAAATCATGTGAATGGGGGAAAAACCCGGCAATGGGTACTGGAACGGAACGAACTGGCCTTCCTGTGACATGCCATCCCACAAATACCCTTCTGCCTCACCATCGATGATCGCTTCCGGAATCTTTTGCTTCGGCACCTGCTGCATGCAGGGATTGACGGTCAGTATGTGCGGCATGCGCTGGTAGTTGCTGATCGCACTGCCCGTGAAATTCAGATCTCCCGAGATACCACCGTCAGCGTAGCCCGGGAAATAGAATTGCAGGTCCACCGGCGAACCGCCAATGAGTCCGCCCATATTGATGCCCGGCTTTCCCCAGCCCTGCATTGCCATCATCAGTATCATGCAGCGAGCCCATTGCGTACCCGTGGCGCCGCGGCAGGCGCCGCCAAACCCGGTTCCGCTCATCCCACAGGAAAGGTAGGTCTTCTTCTTCGCCCAACTACGAGCGAGTGCTCGGACGTCGCGCGCTGCGACGCCGGTTTCAGACTCTTGCCACTCGGGCGTCTTCGGCACGCCATCGTCTGTGCCGAGCAAGTAATCTCGCCACTCGTCGAATCCAGTCGTACGCTCGGCAACGTAATCCTTGTCATACAAACCTTCGGTCGCCCATACGTACATGATTGCGATTGCAAGCGCCGGGTCCGTCGTCGGCTTGATGGGAATCCACTTGCCGCCGAGCAACTGTGCGGTCGGGTTGTAGTGCGGGTCGATATGCACGAAATCGAAGCCAAGCTCCTTCGCCCAAAGACGGCGCGGAGTAGACTCGAACGCAGCATACGAGGCGTTAGTGCTCTCCGGGTCGCTCGACCAGAATACGATTTGTTCCGCTTCCTGCAAACAATCCTCAAGTGTTCCGTAGCTCGGTGGTGTGCCCACACGCTGCGTGAAACCCACGTGGTGCTGTGCTCCCCAGTACCAGCCTTCCCAACTGTCGGGATTCATGGCCATGCGGGTGTAACCGATCAGGTTACCGAAGCGCATCATCGCACTCAGGTAGTAGCCAACATTACCCCACTGGTGATGCGAGCAATGCTGCAGCAGGAGCGCACCAGGACCGTACTTCTTTTTCTGCCGCTTGATTTCGTTCGCGACGATATCCAGTGCTTCGTCCCAACTAATACGCTCATACCCTGAGATGCCGCGATTCTGCGGATTACGCTCGCCGTCCGGGTCGAAGTCGACACGCTTCATCGGATGGAGAAGACGTCCATCCGAGTACACTGTGCTTTTCATCGAACAACCGTGCGGTGCAACGGTAGTCTGACGCTTCGGCTTGAACTCGCGACCGCGGGCTTTGATTGTCCAGCTTGCCGCATCGTCCTCGGCAAATTCGATCGGCGTCATACGAATGATTTTGCCGTCGCGAACATGAACATGGAGCGGACCGCCGTTGGTAACAGTGGTGTAGCGCATGCAGCCGTCCGGCATCTTCTCGCCAAACTTGAAGCCCTCGTAGTTCATGCGCTGCAGCAACTTCAGGATCCAGTTGGCGATTGAATCCGAACCTTCGATAGTCATCAGAAAGTTCTTCACAGCATGAACTTTGAAAGCCATCTCTGCATCCGGACGAAGCGTCTGCATCGCAATGTCGACGTTCTTGAAAACGATAGCGGCATCAGGAGATGGATGCACACCCGCCACAGATCGCACCCGACCGTCTTTAAAAAAGTAGTGCCGTCCAATCTGGTTGTTTTTCGTCTTGATCTGCAGCACGCAGTCGTGCAAGCGAGCCTCATCCCTGAATGCGGGATATTTCTTGCTGGTCCGATTGAGCATCGGCGCCAGTATGAACAAGACGATTCGCAAGGCGATACTCTTCATCGGCCTACCTCTCAGACTATCTGGCAGGCGTCATCGAATTCGAATCGTGGCAAGCGCGGAAATAGCTTTCCGGGATCACCGTGCCCAAGACCGCAGATAAAGTTCGACCTGGTTTTGGTGCCTGCAAAAAATTCCTCGTCCACGCCAGCATTGTTGAACCCGGACATTGGACCGCAGTCGAGCCCCAATGCACGCGCAGCGAGCATAAAATAGGCGCCTTGCAAGGTGCCGTTTCGAAACGCGGTCATGGAGGCCAGTTCGGCGTTGCCTTCAAACATGGGCCGTACGTCACGGAATGGCAAGAGCTGGTCCATTTTCTCGTAGAACGCGAGATCATGACCGATAATCGCCAAGACGGGAGCGGACATCGACTTGTCGATATTCCCTTCCATGAGGTGCGGCTTGATCCGCTCTTTGCCCTCGTCAGAGGTTAGAAACACGAATCGAGCCGGACAGCAGTTCATGCTGGTTGGGCCCATTCTTGCGAGATCGTGTAACGCCTTGAGCGTGTCGTTGCTGACCGGTTCGTCGGTCCAGCCATTGTGACTTCTGGCCTCGCGAAACAGGATGTCGAGGTGATCGGCGTCAAGTGGGCGATAGCGCGCCTTCAGTTCTGCCGCCGCCTGCTGGGCTGCCTGCATCGCCTGCAATTGCTCCGGACTCGTTTCCATTTTAAGCTTCCCCGTGGGTGTCAGTGGCTCGTTATTCGGCTGGACGGCGGCCCGCCCGACGGCCTAATATTATGTTAGTTCTCAAAAATAGTACCACTAATATATGCATATCGACACGTTTAATTGATATGTCGCTGGAAATTCAATCGCTTGCGATGACCGAAGAAGTGCTGCGTGGCATCGGCAAGTCATTGCTCGCCAAGTTGAGTCCGAAGTCTGCGGTCGATAAGGGCAAGCTAATGCAGAAGTGGGACTAAACAGCTATCTTGAGAACCAAGCGATCTTGACAACTGGTAGGGAGAGTTATTCATGAAACAGGCGGTCATCGTCTCAACAGCTCGGACCGGGCTCGCCAAATCGTACCGCGGCGCGTTTAACGAAACACATGGCGCGACTATGGGCGGCCATGTGTTAGAGCATGCTGTCCGCCGCTCCGGCATCGATCCCGCGTTGATTGAAGACTGCTTCATGGGTTGCGGCTACCCGGAAGGCTGGACCGGCCAGAACATCGCGCGACAATCGGTGATCCGGGCTGGATTGCCGGTCAGCGTCGCTGCTGTCACAGTCAATCGGTTCTGCTCCTCGGGATTACAGTCGGTTGCGATGGCGGCGCACTCCATCGTAATGGAGGGTGCTCCGGCCGCTATTGGCGCTGGCGTGGAGAGCATCAGCCAGATGCCGCCCACTCGCCCGCCACAGGCGCGTGAGAGCTGGGTCGAAGAGCACAAACCCAATCTCTACCTTTCGATGATCCAAACCGCCGATATTGTGGCCGAACGATATGGCATAAGTCGCGAGTCTCAGGATGAGCTGGCGCTGGCCAGTCAACAGCGTACTGCCGCGGCACAGTCGTCCGGCAAACTGGATGACGAGATCGTTCCAATCACTGTTACCCAGGCATTCAAAAACAAGGAATCCGGCGAGGTCACGCGTAAGGAAGTGACCTTTTCAATGGACGACTGCAACCGGCCAAACACGACGCTGGAGGGATTGGCCGGCCTTGATCCAGTTCGGGGAGAAGGCCACTTCATCACGGCGGGCAATGCATCGCAGTTGTCCGATGGCGCTGCCGCGCTGGTGTTGATGGACGGGGACCTCGCGGAGAAGGAAGGTATCGCTCCTCTCGGCGCATTCAAAGGTTTCGTGGTAGCGGGCTGCGAGCCGGATGAGATGGGCATTGGTCCAGTCTTCGCGGTACCTCGCTTGCTGGAACGCCATGGGCTGAAGGTCGACGATATCGACCTATGGGAGCTGAATGAGGCCTTCGCAAGCCAGGCACTCTATTGCCGCGACCGGCTCGAAATCAATCCAGACATTTGCAATGTCAATGGCGGTTCTATTTCTATTGGCCATCCCTTCGGCATGACTGGCGCGCGCATGACCGGGCACCTGTTGATTGAAGGTCGCCGCCGTGGCGTCAAGCATGGGGTGGTCACGATGTGTATTGGCGGTGGCATGGGCGCCGCAGGATTATTCGAGATATTTTGATCGGATCCAGAGACCGAATAGACAGGGAAATATTGACGCAGATAAAACACATCATGGCAGCAGTTGCATTACTGATTGCAGCGTTGTTCGCGCCAACTCAGGGAACGATTTCGGAAATCAGCAGTTCCACCGGCAGAGGCGGGCTTTCGAGGGAAAAGGCTTCGGTTTCGGCGAAATAGTCGCCGGAGGCGCGATTGGCGGTGCCGACTTGTGAAATCAGGGCGCTGACGTAAACCGATTCGGCCGAGGAAAGATTGAATGGGCCCACAGCCAGACTGTCGTCGAGGCGGATTCGGGTCGGCAGATCGGCAACGGTGATGTCGGCAACTGCAAGCGGCGGCATGCCGTCGACCTGGGCGTTACGGGCCGAGACGAAGACGCGCAATTGCGGGTCGAGCGGCAAATTGTCCGCGACGGCTACCGCGACTTCGATGGCCGGCCCGCCGCCGGCGGCGTCACCCGTGCGCAGGCGTTGCAGTTCAGCGATATTTTCCCGCACCGTCAGCGAATTGGGATTCAACTGGGAAAGCCGGCGCCAATAGCCGATGGCGGCATCGTAGTCTTCGCGTTCCCGGGCGTCCGTCGCGAGCAATTGCAATACATTGGGTTCGTCGGGATTGAGTTCGAGGGTGCGCTCGATCAACTCCTGGACTTCCGGCGTGATCTGAAGTTGCTCCATGACATAGGCGGTAAGCACCACCCTGCCGAGCGCCAACGCTTTTTCATCATCCGCGCTCATGCGTTCGGCGGCCTGCCGGTAGGCGGAGTTAGCGTCATCGAACAAACCGAGGGTGGAGAGGTTTTCGCCCAGGAAATACCACGCCCAAGGACGCTCGGGATTTTCCTGCACTACCTGCCACAAGCTCAGTACGAGATCGCGCGCGGTTTCCGGATCGTTCTCGTTCTGCACCGTGCGCTGGAACTGGTCCATCAGTTCGACATCATCGAGTTGACCCCATTGCTGATACATCAGCCAGGCGGCCAGGGGCAGCACGAGCATCAGCGCCAGCGGCGTGAGAAACGCCGGAGAGCGCCAGGACAAGGAGAATCCGCGACTCCGCTTCGCTCCGCGCGGAATGACAGGATGGGGTTCGTCGCGCGGCGGCTCCGCGGTTTCGACATCGGTCAACAGGCTTTTCTGCAATTCGAGCAACAGGGAGTCAAGCTCTTCCCGGTCCATCTCGCCGGCGGCATGATCGGCTTCGAGCTCCTGTTTGCGTTCGCGGAACAGTGCGATATTGGCCTCGGCACGATCAATTTCGCCGCTGACCGGCGAGCCGCGCGACGCTCGCCACACGGGCACGGCGACAAAGGCCGCAGCGAACAGAACCAGCAACGCGCAAAAGAGCCAGAACAGGCCGGTAAATTCAGTCATCGTCAAGCAGCCGCCGCAAACGTTCCTGTTCCGCCGGGTCGAGTCCAACATTCGTCGCTGCCTGCTGATTGCCGCTTGCCTGCCGGTAAATACGCCAGCCGATGTAGCCGCCGAGCAGCAGAAAGAGCAATGGCCCGAACCACAGCAATACAGTATCGGCGCGCAGGCGGGGAAGGTAGAAGATGAAATCCCCGTAGCGCTCGAACATGAACTGCTCGATCTCGGCGTCGGTGTTGCCCGCCAGAATCATGCGATGAATTTCCCGGCGCAGGTCTTCGGCAACACCGCCGGTGGAGCCGGTCAGATTGGCGTTCTGGCACATGGGGCAGCGAAACTCGTTCGACAGGGTCCGGAAACGCTGCTGTTGCTCGTCGTTCTCGAAGGTGAAGGCATCGACCTGGGCCAGACCCGGAGCGGCGGCCAGCAACAAGACCAGACATGGCAAGTAACGCAACGGGTTCATGATTAAGGGCGCGTGGGAGCCGTACCGCCGGCTATCGTGAGGCCGGAGCCGCGGGTACGCCGCGCAATTCGGCAATAGCGGGCAAAAAGACTTCACGCCAGACATTCTCTTCCAGTACACCTACGTGGCGATAACGGATCACGCCTTCACTGTCGACCAGAAAAGTCTCGGGAGCGCCGTAAACGCCAAGATCGATGCCGAAACGGCCGTCTTGATCCAGGATGCTGTACGCAAAGGGATCGCCGTTCAAGTCAAGCCAGTCAAGCGCCAGCGGCTGACGGTCGCGGTAATTCACGCCAACCACGGGAAACTCGCCCTCTTCCGACAGGCGCATGAAGGTCGGGTGCTCGACCAGGCAGGGCAGACAATAGCTGCCCCATACATTGAGCAGGAAGATACTGTCGGGCAGGTCGGCATTACCGACGGGCTCCCCTTCCAGCGTGGCCATGACGAAAGTCGGCATGGGTTTGTCGATCAGCACCGACGGCAGTTCGGTCGGATCGAGATAAAGCCCCCGCCAGAGAACGATGGCCAAAACGAAAAAGGCCGCGATGGGCGCATAAGAGGTGAATTTCTTCATGTGCCGCCTCCCGGCACGGGTTGCAAATCGCCCTGCCCCACTTCTTCGCCGGCCTTATCCTCTGCCTGTTTGCGTACCCGCGCCAGCTTGCGATAGCGCCGGTCGGTAGCGGCGATGGTGGCGCTCAAGGCCATGATGATGGCGCCAAGCCAGATCCAGCGTACGAACGGTTTGACATACACCGTCATGGTCCAGGCGCCGTTGTCGCGGATTTCGCCCGGTATCACTAACAGGTCGCGCCACAAACTCGGATCGATTGCCATTTCGGTCGACGGCGTGCCGCTGGCGAGGTAGACCCGCAATTCCGGGTACAGATCCGCCACGGCGTCGCCGTCACGAGTGACGAGAACCGTTGCCCGGTTGGCATTGTAGTTCGGCCCGGCGAGCCGCTCACTACCCGCGAACTGGAATTCGTAATTACCTAGCTCCACCGTATCGCCGGTTTGCAGCAAAATGCTTCGCTCGGTGCTGAAATAACTGGTCAGGGCGACGCCGACGAGCATCACGGCAACGCCGAAATGCGCACCCTGCATGCCGTAGTAGCCGTAAGTCAGCGAACGCAGGCCTTGCAGGCGGCTGGGCTTGTTGGCGGTTTTGGCGAGCAGATCCCGGCCGATGCCGAGCACGATCCAGACAGCCAGCGCGACGGCAATGGTGGCCGGGATGGAAATGTCCAGCAAGACGATCAGCGGCAGCGCGACGCCGAGCAGCACACTGGCGGCCGCCACCTTGCCGAGTTGTTGTTGCAAATAGGCGCCCGAAGTCTTTTTCCAGCGGCTGATCGGTCCGATACCGAGAAATATCACGAGCAGGATCATCAGGGGCACGAAAATGATGTTGAAATACGGCGGTCCAATGGAGATCAGGTCACCGGTCAGCGCCTGGTAAAACATCGGAAAAAGCGTACCGAGGAATACCGAGGCCGCGGCAACGACCAGGATGACATTGTTGGCGAGCAGAAATATCTCCCGAGAAAGCGAACCGAAACCGAATTCACTCTTGATCAAGGGCGCTCGAATCGCGTAAAGCAACAGGGCGCCGCCGACGAAAACGCCCAGTATGGCGAGAATGAATACCCCTCGGGAAGGATCGCTGGCAAAGGCATGCACCGATGTCAGCAGCCCTGAACGCGTGATGAAAGTGCCGAGCAGACTGCCGGCGAAAGCTAGAATCGCGAGCAATACCGTCCAGTTCTTGAATACGCGCCGCTTCTCGGTCACTGCCAGCGAATGAATCAGCGCCGTGCCGAACAGCCAGGTGATCAGCGGCGGGTTTTCCACCGGATCCCAGGCCCACCAGCCGCCCCAGCCCAACTCGTAATACGCCCACCAGCTTCCCAGCGCGATGCCGATGGTCAGGATGGCCCAGGCGACATTGGCCCAGGGCCGCGACCAGCGCGCCCAGGCGGCGTCGAGGCGGCCGCTGAGCAAGGCCGCGACGGCGAAGGCAAATACCACGGAGTAGCCGACATATCCCATGTACAAGATCGGCGGGTGCATGATGAAGCCGATATCCTGCAGGGCGGAGTTCAGGTCCGCGCCGTCGGCAGGCGGTACGGGAACCATGCGGTCGAACGGGTTGGAAGTGGCGAGCATGAACAGGATATAGCTCGCGCTGAGCAGTCCGAGCACACCAAGTACCCGGGAGACGAATTCCGCGGGCATGCTCTTGCTGAACATGCCTACCGCCAGAATCCAGCCGGATAGCATGAAAGTCCACAGCAGAAAGCTGCCCTCGTGACCGCCCCAGAGCGCGGTCACCTTGTACTGCATCGGCAAGAGAGTATTCGACTGCGCCGCGACCACCCGGACCGAGAAGTCATCGGTGACGAAAGCATGGCCGAGGATGAACAGGCAGATACCGAGGAAAACGAACAGGCCGGCGCTGAGTGGCCGGCCCAAGCTAATCCACAGGCGGTTGCCGGTGGCGGCGCCGGCCAGCGGCATTACACCCAGCAGAATACTGAGGCAGAACGCCAGTATCAGTGAGAACTGACCCAGTTCGGGGATCATTCAGTCCTCCGGGTTCGCTCTGAACTGATGGTTCTCCGGGTCTGCGCCGGCCTGCTCCAGGGCGGCCCTGACCTCCGGCGACATGTAGTTCTCATCGTGCTTGGCCAGTACCCGGCTGGCCTGAAATACGCCCGTTGCATTGAGCCTGCCTTCGGCGACGATGCCCTGACCTTCGCGGAACAGGTCCGGCAGGATGCCCTCGTATTCGATCGGAACGTCGTTGGTGTAGTCGGTAGTCACGAAACTCACCGCCAGACTTTCTTGCTGCTGTTCGACCGAACCGTCCTTGACCATTCCGCCGATCCGGAACATCGTGCCCGCTTCGACTTCGCCGTTCGCCACCTGGGTAGGCGAATAGAACATGTTGATGTTCTGGCTCAGGGCGAACAGGGTCAGGGCTACGGCCACGCTCATGCCGAAGGCGATGAACAGAACCAGGCCGAGCCTTTTGCGGCGATGCGGCTTCATCATTTCTCGTCTCCTGCCATGCTGACTTCCCAGCCGGCGCTGTCCGCCGGCTCGCGGGCGCTGTCGTCCCGCGCATCGAGGACGGCGAGCCTGCGCTTCTGTTCGCGCAGGATCAGCCTGCGCTTGCGCAGGGGCAATGCCAGATTGGCGATCAGGAATATGGCGAAAAGCGCATATACCGACCACACATTGAAGGCATAGCCGCCCATGGCGAAAAATTCGCTTAAACTGTTGAATTGTATACCATCAAACATCCGCATCCCACCCATGCCGGCCGCCGTCAGCGCGCCTGCGCCACCAGTTCCCGCACCCATTGCGCCTTGTTCTCGCGCTGAATAATCTCGTTTCGCGTCGTCAGAATCAGGCTAACCGCCAGGAACAGATAAACCGCCACGATCATGACCGCGGTGGCGACCCAGAATTCGGGCCCGTTGGGGCTGCCGACTTCCATGGAAATCGGGCTCGACGGCTGGTGCAGGGTATTCCACCAATCGACCGAATACTTGATTATGACGACATTGATGCAGCCGACGATGGACAGCAGCGCGCAGGCCCTGGCGGCGGTTTCCGCATTCTCGATCGCGCTGCGCAGGGAAATCACGCCGAGCAACAGGAAGAATTGAAACAGCATCGACACCAGCCGGCTGTCGGTCCATTCCCACCAGGTGCCCCAACTCACGCTGCCCCAGATCGAGCCCGTCGCCAGCGTCAGGAAAGTGAACCAGGCGCCGAGAGGCGCCGCGTTCCTGGCGACCATGTCGGCAAGCTTCATGCGCCAGACCAGGGTGACCGTGCCGGCAACGGCCATCAACGGGAAGAAGGATAGCGAAGTGCCCGCCACCGCCACATGCACGACCAGGATGCGCGAGGTATGGCCTTGCTGGTAGTCCGGCGGCAGGAACAGCAGCGCCCAGACAATGCCCACGGTCAGAAACAGGGCCATGGCCCCGACCAGCCACGGCAGCCAGCGAGTGGTTTTTTCATAGAACCATTTCGGCGAACCGAGCCGGTGAAACCATTGCCATCTGCCAGCCACTTTTTCTACCTCGTTAACAAAACGCGCGCCCGGCCGGCCGCGCCCAACGATTGAGCCGACATTGTAACCGAAGCCGCCGCAATGCTAAGCGCAAGGCTACAATCTGTCACCGTTCCCGCAAGTTTGCCAAATCCGGGCGGCGCAAGCGTCGCCCCTACGCTGTAACGAACCATCCTGGCCTGCAGGGGCGAGGCATGCCTCGCCCGCGCATCGCCCGATCAATTCAACGTAATCCGCAGGGCGGCCGCGGTTGCTACCGGCGCCAGGCCGACCGACGCCGCAAGCATTGCTCCGAGCAGCGCCAGGTATCCGGCCGGCGAACCGCCGGCCAGTGCATTCTGCACCGCCAGCGTACCGAAGATCAGCACCGGTACGCTCATGGGTACAGTGATTACCGCCAGGATCAGGCCCCGACTGCCGAGGCCGACGGTAAGCGCCACCGCGATCGAGCCGAGCATGCCGACCACCGGCGTGCCGAGCAGCAGCGAGAGTACGAGCGTCGCATAACCTTCGGCCGGCAGCGCCAGCATATAGGCCAGCAGGGGCGACGCGAGAATAACCGGCAATCCGCTGACCAGCCAGTGGGCGATGTTCTTGGCGAACACGAGCAGGTACAGCGGCTGGGCGGAAAGCAGCAGTTGCTCGAGCGAGCCATCCTCGTAGTCCGAGCGATACAGGCTGTCCATCGACAGCATCGAGGCCAATAGGACCGCGATCCACACCACGCCGGCGGCGATCTGCCGCAACATCGCGCTTTCCGGACTGATGCCGATGGGAAACAGCGACACCACAATGATGAAAAACATGAACGGGTTGAGGATGTCGTTGCGCCGTTTCACGCTGATAAGCAGATCGCGCTTCAATGTCGCCAGGAATGCGGCGCCGGCGCCCGCGCGATTTATCGCGCTATTTCCAGAACGATTTATCGCGCCATTTCCAGGACTATTCATCGCGTCATGCCCAGGGTCAAGGCGCGCAGGCGCGGCAGGGCCAGTTTGTGATGTGTCGTAATCAGCACCGCCCCGCCATCGCTGGCGTGGCGTGCAACAAGATTCTCCAGCAACGCGACGCCGTCCACGTCGAGCGTCGTAAAGGGCTCGTCCAGAATCCACAATTCCGCGCTGCTCAGCAGCAGCCTGGCCAGCGACACTCGTTGCTGCTGTCCAGCCGAAAGCGAATAGCAGGGCGAATCTTCGTAGCCGGCCAGATCCATCTGGTCCAGCGCTTCGCGAATCCCGTCATCGTCGGCGGGGTCGTGTAGACGGCAACTCCAGCGCAGGTTTTCCAGCGGCGTCAATACGTGATTCACTGCCACCCGGTGGCCGATGTACAACAGGCCGGAATGAAAGGCGTCCCAGTTCGCGGCGAGCGCTTCTCCACGTGTGTACATCTCGCCTGCAAAGCTGTCGTTGAGTCCGCAAATGATTCGCAGCAAGGTCGTCTTGCCCGAACCGTTGCCGCCCTTGACCTGCAGCGCCTGGCCGTTATCGAGGCTAAATTCGAGGTCGCGGAACAACAGCCGATCGGCCCGTTCGCAGGTCAGCGCACGTACCTCCAGCAGCGGGCGAGTAGCCTGGGAATTTTCGGTCACTGATTGCCGTTCCGATGGATGGGTCCGGGCGGAATTATAGCGAACCCGGACCGCCGGAGCCCGGCGTCAGCTCCACTCGGACATTCTGGAGCGCAAGCGCAAAGCCGCCAAGCTGTGAATCTGGCTCACCCGCGATTCGCTGACGCCGATGATTTCGCCGATTTCCTTGAGGTTGAGTTCTTCGTCATAGTACAGCGACAGCACGAGTTTCTCGCGGTCCGGCAAGGCGTCGATGGCGCGCGACAGGTCCTGCTGGAACCGGCTGTGCTGCAAGTTGTCCAGGGGGTCCGGCAAGTCGCCATCGAGCGTTTCGAGCACCGGGTCGGCGCCTTCGCTGATCTCGTCGAAACTGAAAAGCCGCGTGCCGGTCGCGTCCTGCAATATGTGATAGTAGGAATCGAGATCGGTCTGCATTTCCTCGGCTATTTCCTTGTCCGAGGCGTGACGACCGGTGCGCGCCTCGATCTTCTGGATCGCCTTCGCCACGTCGCGTGATTTGCGATGCACCGAGCGCGGCGTCCAGTCGCCCTTGCGAACTTCGTCGAGCATGGCGCCCTGGATGCGGATGCCGGCATAAGTCTCGAAACTGGCGCCCTTGGTCTTGTCGTACTTGCCGGCGGCGTCGAGCAGGCCGATCATGCCGGATTGCACCAGGTCGTCAATCTGCACATTGGCGGGCATTCGGGCCAGTAAATGTCGCGCGATGCGGTTTACCAGCGGTGCGTACTTCTCCACCGTCTGCCGGGCCCAGTCCCCGCTCTCCTGTTTTTCCGCTACGTTGCTGCTTGCCGAATTCATGATTCCCTTTCGTCCTGTTCCGCTTTTGGTCCGCTTTTGGCGTTTATCTCGATTCGCAACGCTAAACTTCTTCGGTTATCTGTCGATGTATGAATTAGCCGCCGGTTGCTGCCTGCCGGATCGGGAGCCCTGCGATGGGAGCAAACCCGATAAAGCAGTAGGAGCAAGAACCGTTCCAACTCGGTGCTTTCAGCGCAGTCGCAAGAAAAAGATAATAAATTCAGCTAGTTAGAGATAGAGCGAGGCGCCATACAGCGGCATTCGTGAAGTCGGCTTATTGACACTGCGGCTTGTAGTGTCAATTTTTCGTCTGTTTGCCATTTGCATGACGTTATTCAGGCCTTGGGCAAGGTCACTCCCTTCTGGCCCATATACTTGCCGCGACGGTCGCGATACGTCGTTTCGCAACGCTCGTCGCTTTCGAAAAACAGCATCTGCGCCGCGCCTTCCCCGGCGTAGATTTTCGCCGGCAGCGGCGTTGTGTTGGAAAACTCCAGAGTGACATGCCCCTCCCACTCCGGCTCCAGCGGCGTAACGTTGACGATGATGCCGCAGCGGGCATAAGTCGACTTGCCGAGACAGACGGTCAACACGTTGGCGGGAATGCGGAAATATTCCACGGTGCGCGCAAGGGCGAAGGAATTGGGCGGAATGATGCAGGATGGCTCTTCGATGCTGACAAAGCTGGTTTCGTCGAAATTCTTCGGATCGACCACGGCGGTGGTATGCACGTTGGTGAAGATCTTGAACTCGTTCGCGCAACGCACATCGTAGCCGTAGCTCGACGTGCCATAGGAAATCAGCTTGCGCCCGCCGTTCTGGCGAACCTGGCCCGGCTCGAACGGCTCGATCATCCGCTGTTCCTCGGCCATCGTCCTGATCCACCGGTCCGATTTGATTGTCATGTGCTCCACCTCAAGCCGCCGTCCCACCCGGCGCAGACGCATGATAGAACCATTCCGCCTCCAGTTCACCCCGCCGCGCAAGATGATTTAGGGAGCCCGTTAAAGTATGATGCCGCCGCGTCGCTGAACCTATAAATAGCGGCTATGTGGAGGTGGGCATGAAACAGTGGGAATGTCAGATCTGCGGATTCATATACGACGAAAAACTCGGGCTGCCCGAAGAAGGCGTTCCCGCCGGGACCCGGTGGGAAGACATACCCGACGACTGGTGTTGCCCGGATTGCGGCGCCGCCAAGCATGATTTCGAGATGATCGAAATCTGAGGGACGCCCCTTCGAGGAATTTCCGGTGAGTCAGCGCAAGATTCTCGTCACCAACGCCCTGCCCTATGCAAATGGCGACATCCATCTCGGTCATGTCATGGAAGCGATTCAGACCGACATCTGGGTGCGCCTGCAGAAAATGCGCGGCCACCAGTGCATTTACGTCTGCGCGGACGATGCCCACGGCACCGCCATCATGCTCAGCGCGGAGAGCCTGGGCATCACGCCCGAGGAGCACATCAATCAGGTCAAGCGCGAACACGAGCGCGACTATGACGGTTTCCTGATCGGCTTCGACAACTTTCACACGACTCATTCCGATGAAAATCGGGAGTTGTCCGAGTCGATCTATCTGGCGCTCGAACGCAATGGTCACATCGCGCGGCGCAATATCCGGCAGTTATTCGATCCGGAAAAGAACCTGTTTCTCGCCGACCGCTACATCACCGGCGCCTGCCCGCGCTGCAAGGCCGAGGGGCAATACGGCGACAATTGCGAGATCTGCGGCTCGACCCATAGCCCCGCGGAACTGATCGACCCGAAATCCGCCCTCTCGGGCGCAACGCCGGTAGAAAAGGAATCCGAGCATTTTTTCTTCACCGTTTCGGCCTTCACCGAAATGCTCAGGGAATGGATCCACGGCGGCGCCGTGCACGACGCCGTCGCCAACAAGCTCGGCGAATGGCTGAAGGAAGGGCTGCAGGACTGGGACATCAGCCGCGATGGGCCCTATTTCGGTTTCGAAATTCCAGGGCATCCCGGCAAGTACTTCTACGTCTGGCTCGACGCGCCGATCGGCTACATGGCGAGCTTTCTGAATTATTGCAAGCGCGAAAGACTCGATTTCGACGCCTGGTGGCGACCGGAAGGCGATTGCGAACTCTATCATTTCATCGGCAAGGACATCGTCAATTTTCATACCATCTTCTGGCCGGCAATGCTGGAAAGCGCGGGCTACCGGAAACCCGACTCGGTTTTCGTGCACGGCTTCGTGACCGTGGACGGGACCAAGATGTCAAAGTCCCGCGGCACCTTTATCAATGCCAGCACCTATCTGAACCATCTGAACCCGGAATACCTCCGCTATTACCTGGCGGCCAAACTCGGCCCCGGCGTCGAGGATCTCGACCTGAACCTGGACGACTTCGTGCAACGGGTGAATTCGGACCTGGTCGGAAAGCTGGTCAATATCGCCAGCCGCTGCGCCGGCTTCATCGGCAAGAATTTCGACGGCATGCTCGCGGCCGAAGTTGATAACCCGGCATTGATCAAGGAAATCCAGCAAGCGTCGTCCGAAGTGGCCGCACTGTTCGAAGCACGCGAATACGGCAAGGCCTTGCGTCAGATCATGGCGCTGGCGGACAAGGCAAATCAGTATCTGAACGAGCGCAAGCCCTGGGAAATCGCCAAATCCGACCGGCAGTCGCCGGAGTTGCAACAGATCTGCACCACCGGCATCAACGCCTTCCGCCTGCTTGCCGGCTATCTGAAACCCGTGCTGCCGGCGATGGTTGCGAATGCGGAAGAATTTCTGGCGATCGAACCCTTGCGCTGGAGAGATTTCGATTCGCTGCTGCTCGACCACCGCATTAATCGCTTTCAACCGCTGATGACCCGGGTCGAACCGGCCGCGGTGCAGGCCATGGTCGAGGAATCGCGTGAAAGCTGGAATCGTCGGCAAGACGGCGTAGAGACGGAACCCAAAATGGAAGCCATCGAGGAAATCGCCGAGGAAATCGATATCAGCGCTTTTGCGAAAGTCGATCTGCGCGTAGCGCGTGTGGCCGAGGCAGGATTGGTCGAAGGCGCTGACAAGTTGCTGCGGCTGCGGCTCGACCTCGGGGTGGACGACGAGGGCAATCCCGTCGAGCGCACGGTGTTTGCCGGCATTCGCAGTGCCTACAAACCGGAAGAACTTAAGGACAAACTGCTCGTGGTGGTCGCCAATCTGAAACCCCGCAAGATGAAATTCGGCGTATCTGAAGGCATGATCCTTGCCGCGGGCCCCGGCGGCAGCGATATCTGGGTGCTGCATCCCGATACCGGCGCCAGGCCGGGCATGCGGATCAGTTAACTAGCACGATGTGAGTCGCCGTCGGCCGGCGGGGTATTCAGCGGGCGTGCGAGACATGGATGTCGAGCGCGAAGCCTACAGGGGTGGAGGCAAGCGTTTATGAAGCGTAGCTTCATGCGCAGCCGGAACGACGCCAAGCTGCGCTTGGCGGCTGGACCGTATTTACGGCGTCCGCTGAATACCCCGCCGGCCGACGGCGACGGTTCGAAGCCAAAGAGTCCAGATTGACACAGCGCAGCGGCAGGGCCGATACTCGGCGTTTGACCTCGTTTCGGCAATCTGGATGAACTCAAGGCAAATACGATCAGGCAACAAGCATCTCGGCGCTGTTTTCGCGGTGCTGGCGCTTGCCTGCGGCAGTGTCGCCGCACAAGACGCCGACATCCGGGAAATCGAAAATTCGGTAATCAAGATCCATACGACCCAGGCGGCGCCCGACTATTTCGTCCCCTGGCGGCTGCTGAATCCCCGGCAGACCTCCGGTTCCGGGGTGCTGATCGACTCCAACCGCATCCTCACCAATGCCCATGTCATCGCCAACGCCAGTTATGTGCAGGCGCAGCGGCACAACGATCCGCAACGATTCCAGGCGCGAGTACTGTTCGTATCCCACGAGGCGGATCTTGCGTTGATCACGGTAGACGACGAGGAGTTCTACACCGGTCTGAAACCGTTGACCATCGGCGATCTGCCGAACCTGCGCGACGAGGTTTCGGTATTCGGCTATCCCGTCGGCGGCCAGAGCCTGAGCGTCACCCAGGGTGTGCTTTCGCGGGTGGAACACCAGGTTTATGCCCACGCCTCCAGCTATTTGCTGGCCGGCCAACTCGACGCGGCCATCAATCCAGGCAATAGCGGCGGGCCGGTCATCGTCGATCAGCAGATCGTCGGCATCGTCATGCAGTCCAATACCGGCGGCCGGGCCGAAAACCTCGGCTATTTCATTCCGCCCAGCGTGATCCGCCATGTATTGAAAGACAGTGAAGACGGCGCCTGGGACGGTTTCCCCGATCTCGGCTTCCGCACCCAGACACTGGAAAGCCCGTCGGCGAAGGCGGCATGGGACCTCAGCGCAGATCAGCGCGGCGTGATCGTAATCAAGGTTTTCGAAGACTCCCCCGCCGACGGCGTGCTTCAGGTCAATGACGTGATCACCGCGGTAGACGGCCATGAAATAGCGGACGACGGCAGCATCCAGCTCAACGACGAAATGTTGACGAATTACAAGTACGCGATGGATCAGTACCACATCGGGGACACTATTCCGATAACTTTTTCCCGCGAAGGCAGGGAAGAATCCGCCTTGCTCACCGCCGGCGGCGCGAAAGTCAGCTACAGCCTGGTCAATCCCGAGCAATTCGACCAGATACCCGAATACTATCTCTACGGCGGGGTTCTGTTCGTGCCGCTGAACATGAACCTGATCAAGCGCTGGGGCAACGACTGGAGCCGTTCCGCACCGATAACACTGCTGGAAGCGCGCAACGAATGGGCCTCCCCGGAACGCCAGGAACTCGTCGTCGCCTTGCAGGTCATGGCGGCCGATGTAAATGTCGGTTATCACGACTGGCGCAACTGGGTTGTGCAAACTGTCAACGGTGAGTCGATCCGCGACTTCGATCATTTCGTTTCAGTTCTGCGGGAAAACACCGAGTCTTTCGTCGTCTTTCGCAATGACAACGGATACCAGATGGTGATCGATCACGAGGAAGCACTGGCCTCGGAAGAACAGATCATGGCGCGCTACCGGATCCCATCGGCGTATTCCAACGGCCTCCTGGATGAGCAGCGTTTCTCCCGGCAGCCCTGAGACGCCGGAAGCCATCGCTTTCGTTCGTGAATCCGAGTGCATCGGCTGCGCCAAGTGCCTGCCGGTGTGTCCCGTCGACGCCATCCTTGGCGCCCCCGGAATGATGCATACCGTGATCAGCGCCGAATGTACCGGCTGCGAACTTTGCCTCGAACCCTGCCCCACCGATTGCATCGAAATGCGCGCGATTCCGGAGCACTCGGCGATACCCGATGAGGATTTGCTGCGGCATCGGCGCCGACGCGAGGAGTATCACGATTTCCGCCTGGCGAATCCGGACCCCCGGCTATGGCCGAAAGCCGGCCGTGGAGGGTTCTCGCGAGAGGAGGCGCGGCGCGAGATCGCCGCCGCGGTGGCAAGGGTGGCGGCGCGCAGAAAAGGCAAATGAACGCAAGGAAGCGGCGTCAGATTTTCGAGCGACTGCGGGCAGCCAATCCGGACCCGACTACGGAACTCGATTTCAATTCACATTTCGAATTGCTGATCTCGGTGATCCTGTCGGCTCAAGCGACCGACGTCAGCGTAAACCTGGCGACGGCGAAACTCTATCCCGTGGCGAATACGCCGGAGGCCATGCTCACTCTCGGCGAGGAAGGTCTGAAGCGTTACATCCGCACCATCGGGCTGTTCAACACCAAGGCGAAGAATGTGATCGCCGCCTGCCACCTGCTGGTGGAACAACATGGCTCGAAAGTGCCCGACACCCGGGAGGAACTCGAAGCCTTGCCCGGAGTCGGCAGGAAAACCGCCAATGTGATCCTGAATACCGCCTTTCGCCAGGTGGCGATGGCGGTCGACACGCATATCTTTCGTGTTTCAAACCGCACAGGCATCGCGCCGGGCCGCAACGTGATTGAAGTGGAAAAAGAATTACTGCGCCTGGTGCCGGAGGAATTTCTACTCGACGCGCACCACTGGCTCATCCTGCACGGCCGCTACGTGTGCGTGGCGCGCAAACCCCGCTGCGGCGAATGCCCGATCGCCGACCTGTGCGAATACCCGGACAAGATTCCGGCGTGAGGCGGCCTACTTTCTGCCCTTGCCCGCGGCGATGCGCAAGCGCAAGGCGTTGAGGCGAATGAAGCCGCCCGCGTCGGCCTGGTCGTAGGCGCCGGCGTCGTCTTCGAAAGTGGCGATATCCTCGTCGAACAGCGAATCGTCGGACTGCCTGCCGGCGACGATGACGTTGCCTTTGTAAAGTTTCAACTTTACTTTGCCGTTCACGTATTGCTGGGAATTGTCGATCAGCGCCTGCATGGCCAGGCGTTCGGGCGAAAACCAGTAGCCGTTGTACACCAGGCTGGCGTAGCGCGGCATCAACTCGTCTTTCAGGTGCGCCAGTTCCCGGTCGAGCGTGATCGACTCGATGGCGCGATGGGCCTTGAGCATGACCGTGCCGCCCGGCGTTTCATAACAGCCGCGGGATTTCATGCCGATATAGCGGTTTTCGACGATATCGGCGCGTCCGACGCCATGGGCGCCGGCGATGCGATTCAGCGTCTCCAGCACTCTCGCCGGGCTCATGGCCTCGCCGTCCACGGCGACGATATCGCCGCGGCGATAATCCAGCTCCACATAGGCCGCATCTTCCGGCGCCGCCTCCGGCGCCACGCTGCGCATCCACATGGATTCGTCCGGTTCGGCCCAGGGGTCTTCGAGCACGCCGCCTTCGTAGGATATGTGCAGCAAGTTGGCGTCCATGGAATACGGCGACTTGCCGCCGAGTTTCATCTCGACTGGAATCTCATGCCGTTCGCAATAGGCGAGCAGGCGTTCCCGGGAATTGAGGTCCCATTCGCGCCAGGGCGCGATGATCTTGATACCGGGACTCAAGGCGTAGGCGCCAAGTTCAAAGCGGACTTGGTCGTTGCCCTTCCCCGTCGCGCCATGGGAAATTGCGTTGGCGCCGGTTTCATGGGCGATTTCCACCAGTCTTTTGGCGATCAGCGGACGCGCGATCGAGGTGCCGAGCAGGTATTCGCCTTCATACAGCGCATTGGCGCGGAACATGGGATTGACGTACTCGGCAACGAATTCCTCGCGCAGATCCTCAATGAAGATTTCCCGGATGCCCATGGCTTCGGCCTTGGCGCGGGCCGGCTCTACTTCCTCGCCCTGGCCGATGTCGGCGGTGAAGGTGACGACTTCGCAATCGTAAGTCTGTTGCAGCCATTTCGCGATAACCGAGGTGTCAAGCCCGCCCGAATAAGCCAGCACCACTTTCCTGATCTGGGACATGCGCGATCTCCGCCCGCAAAAAAGAGCGCATTCTAGCATCGCGGCGCAGCCTGGATCGAAATGGACTTTTGCCGGCCGCCATACGATCATCCCGAACCGTCGCGCCGTATCCGTTTCGGGATCGCATGAGCGGCGGCGGCAAATTCAAGGGGAATTAGCTGATTCCATGACTACCGGCACCCATACCGTACCGCAGGACGAGCGAAACCGGCATATACGGATCAACATCAATGGAGAGTTGTTTCCGCGCGAGAAAGCCGTGGTATCGGTATTCGACAGCGGCTTCGTGCTGGGCGACGGCATTTGGGAGGGACTGCGGCTGCACCAGGGCGTGATTCCGTTTCTTGATCGCCACCTGAAGCGCCTTTGGGAGGGCGCCAGGGCGCTCGATTTCGACCCGGGAATTTCGCTCGCCGCGCTGAAGACGCGGCTCTACGACACCGTGGACGCCAATGGCATGGAATCCGGCGTGCACATTCGCCTGATGTTGAGCCGCGGCATCAAGTCAACGCCTTACCAGGACCCCGCCATGACCGTGGGCGAGCCTACCATCGTCATCATCCCGGAGCACAAGACGCCGGATCCCGGGTTGTACGGCCGCGGCGTCCGGCTGTATACGGTATATGTGCGCCGGGGTTATGCGGACGTGCAGGACCCGCGGATCAACAGCCACTCCAAACTGAATTGCATCTTCGGCTGCATCCAGGCGGCCAAGGCAGGTTTCGACGAAGCACTGATGCTCGACCCCCACGGCCATGTGGCGACTTGCAATTCCACCCATTTCTTCATCGTGCGCGAAGGCGAGGTATGGACGTCGAGCGGTGATTATTGCCTCGATGGAATTACCCGGCGGAACATCATCAACCTCTGCAAGGCCAACGACCTGCCCGTGTACGAGCGGAATTTTTCGGTAGCGCAGACCTATGGCGCGGAGGAAGCCTTCGTCACCGGCACTTTCGCCGGCGTGACTCCGGTTTCGGAAATCGACGGCCGCGTCATCGGCGCCGGCAAGCCAGGGCCGGTGACCCACCGGCTGCGAAACCTCTACCAAACGTTAGTCGAGAATGAATGCGGCCGTGGCAGGCAATGAAGACTCGCAAGGCCATTGCGACTGCCGGCAATTTCGACATAGTAACAATGCGTCGCCACCGATGGATATGTGTAGGTTCAAATACATGTGAGACCGTAGTGGCGAGGCAGGCCTCGCCCGCGAACGGCCCCGAAACCGTGCAACTGACGGGCGAGGCATGCCTCGCCCCTACATACTGAAGGCGCACGCGCTAACCCGCACAGGATATTTCCTGATTAGGCTACAATTCGACTAATGGGCCAAGTTCCGTTTCCTGACCGTGACATCGTGAACCGCGACAAGATCAGCATAGTCTGCCCCGACGACTGGCATTTGCATCTGCGCGATGGCGCCGCGCTGGCGACTACCGTTCCTCATAGCGCGCGTTGTTTCCGCCGCGCCATCGTTATGCCCAATCTGAAGCCGCCGGTCACGAGCGTCGCGGCCGCGGGAGAGTATCGCGAGAGAATCGTTCGGGCGATTCCGCCGGGGGGCAGCTTCGAACCGCTGATGACCTTGTATCTGACGGATAGTCTGCCTATTGCAGAGATCGAACGGGCCGTGCGTGAGCCCTGGCTTGCCGGCGTGAAGTACTACCCCGCCGGCGCCACCACCAATTCCGAATCGGGCGTGACCGCTATCCAAAAAGTCTTTCCGGTGCTGGAGCGTATGCAGGAGCTTGACCTGCCGCTGTTGCTGCACGGCGAAGTCAGCGATGCCGAGGTGGATATCTTTGACCGGGAAGCGGTTTTCATTGACCGCATCCTGCAGCCCCTGTGTGATCGCTTCCCGCACCTGCGCATGGTGCTCGAGCACATAACAACCAGGCAGGCAGCGCAGTTTGTAAGCGAAGCGGATGCGCGCATCGCCGCGACGATTACCGTGCATCATCTCCTGTTCGATCGCAGCGACATGCTTGCCGGCGGCATCAGGCCGCATCTTTACTGCCTGCCCATCCTCAAGCGCGACGTGCATCGCGAGGCGCTGCGGGCCGCCGCCACGAGTGGAAATCCGCGCTTTTTCCTCGGCACCGACTCAGCGCCGCATCCAGTGAACGAAAAGGAAAGCGCCTGCGGTTGCGCGGGTATCTATACCGCACCGGCGGCGCTGGAGCTGTATACCGAAGTGTTCGAAGAGGAGCAGGCGCTGGACCGGCTCGAAGCGTTCGCCGCCTTTCACGGCGCGGATTTCTATGGCAGGGAACGCAATAGCGCGCGCATCGAACTCGTGCGCGAAAGCTGGACCGCGCCCGCTCGACACGAGTTCGGCGGCGACGAAGTGATTCCGATCCGCGCCGGCGAGAACATTCGTTGGAAGCTCGCCGGAAACGGCCCATGACTGAAGCGCCGAATGGTCTGTTGAAACAACGGTTCCGCGCATTTCTCCCGGTGGTGGTCGATGTGGAAACCGGTGGTTTCAACTCGGCGACCGACGCCGTCCTGGAGGTTGCGGCCGTTACTTTCACCATGGATGCGGAAGGGGTGCTACATGCCGACCGAAGCTGCTTCCATCGGGTAGTTCCCTTTGCGGGCAGCAATATAGACCCGGCGGCGCTGGAGTTTACGGGTATCGATCCAAACGACCCCGGCCGCGAAGCAGTGACCGAACGCGAGGCGTTCAGCGACATGTTCAAAATGGTGCGGAAGGCGGTCAAGGCCCACGACTGCAAACGCGCCGTGCTGGTGGGACATAACGCCCATTTCGATCACGGATTCGTCAATGCCGCCAGTGCGCGCCAGAATCTCAAGCGCAACCCGTTCCACCCGTTCAGCAGTTTCGATACCGCCACGCTGGCCGGCCTCGCGTATGGCCAGACCGTACTGTCACGCGCCTGTGAAGAGGCGGGTATCAAATTCGACGGCGCATCCGCCCACAGCGCCTGCTACGACGCGGAGAAGACAGCAGAGCTGTTCTGCGGCATCGTCAACCACTGGCGCAATCTTGGAGGGTGGCAATAACCGCGGTGGAGTTATTCGGTCGCGGCCTTGTCGAGCATGGACTGCAACTCTCCGTTTTCAAACATCTCGGTGACGATGTCACAGCCGCCGACGAGTTCGCCGTCGACGAAAAGTTGCGGGAAGGTGGGCCAGTTGGAGACTTTCGGCAAATTCGCCCGGATTTCCGGATTGCTGAGCACGTCGACGTAAGCGAAGCGTTTGCCGCATTGCATCAGCACTTGCGTGACCTGGGCCGAGAAGCCGCATTGCGGCATCTGCGGGCTGCCCTTCATGTACAACAGGATGTTGTTGTCGCTGATCTGGTCTTTGATGTTCTGCTCGATGCTCATGAATGGGTTCACTCCAGCTTGGGGCAACTGCCGATTCTACTCTCTGCGCCCGTTATTGTCATGGTATTGACCCAGCCCGAACGCCGGATTTGGTGTCAATGACTCCAAAGTTTTCCGCTGGCGATTCGCGCTCCCTCCGCAAGAGACGCGAGCTTCGCGTAGACGATTTTCTCGTCCACCGCGCCGAATCCGGCAAAGGTGGAAAATCCACAGTCTGTTCCCGCCAGCACCCGCTCTCGGCCGACTATGTCTGCAAATTTACAGATACGTTCCACTACCAGTTCCGGGTGCTCGATAAAGTTCGTCGTTGAATCGATGACTCCCGGGATCAGAACCTTGTCGGCGGGTATGCGAGTGTCGCGGAAAACCGTCCATTCATGGGCGTGCCGTGGATTCGACGACTCAAAGAGCAGCGCCTGGGGCTTGGCTCGCAGCGCTACCGGAAGTACGAGATTCATAGGGGCGTCCTTGTGATGCGGCCCCTCGTAGTTGCCCCAGCAAATATGCAGGCGAACCCTGTCGGCAGGTACGTTACGCAGGGAATGATTCAGCGCCTCCACGTGAATATTGGCAAGCTTCGTATACTCGGCATCGTCATTGTCCTTGAACATCATATGCCGGCCGAGCCCCAGATCGGGCGAATCGAGTTGCAGTAGAAACCCCGCCTCGACGATCGACTCGTATTCGATCCTCATCGCCTCCGCCAGTGCCTCGAGATAAGCCTCGTGGCCGCTGTAATACTGGTTAGGCTGAAATAGTGCGATAACCCCCGGCGATGCGGCGTTCATAAAGGCTTCCACAGGCTTGTGCGTCGTGACGGCCCTGGCGAGGTTTTCCAGGTCTTCCGTCAATGGCTGCAAATTCTTGACTGCAATCTCACCGGTGCATTGCGGGCGCCGATAGGTCGGAGTTCCACCCGATTGCGCCTGGCGTTCCAGAAAGCCCGGGAATTCCTCGAGATCCGCCGGGGGTTTGCGAGGGCTGTCGCCGGAAAATCCGCTTATCCTGTCCTTGATGTATGTCGCATAGGAAATCTTGCTCATTTCGCCATCGCTTACAACGTCTACACCTGCCTCAATCTGCTGGCGAACGACCTCGTCAACCGCTACCCGGATTACTCCCAGCAGTTCTTCCTCATCTTCCAATTCCCCGTTTTCCTTGGCGAAAACTCCATCCGTTACCGCTTTCGACCGGGGTAGACTGCCCACATGGGTTGTCAGGATTCTATCTTTGCTGGTTTTCACTGTTTCCGCTCCCTCCGTTTCTTGAGGTGGTCATAGTTGCCGGAGCCGCGGCCGGCGCATTGGAACTGATTTGCGCTGTCATTCATTCAGGCTATTATTGCATCCGAAGTACATATGTTGCACATGGAAAATTTCCCGAAGTTTCCATGCGGCGCCCCGAGGCCGTCAGTAAGTGATTACAAGGCGAAGGCAATGGCATGACCAGCCACAATGCCAATAAAAAGCTCGTTAACGAATTCCATCAGGAACTGGATCAATGCCCTGATTCAGACATCCGACATCTGCTCGAACGCTACTACACGAAGGATCACCGATTTTATGGCGTATGCCCCTGGGATGAGTTACATGGGGCCGATGCGATCACCACGCTCTTGTGGCAACCCTTGCGTCGGAGCTGGAAATTTCTGCGGCGCAAGAACGATATTGTTTTCGGCGGAACCAGTGAAATCGACGGTGCGGACTGGGTAGTCTGCATGGGGCATCTGTACGGGTTACTCGACGCGAGTTGGCTGGGCATTCCGGCAACCGGCAAATTGGCCTACCTGAGATACGCGGAATTCAACTGCATCGAGAATGGCGGAATAACCAGAACCGCCTTTTTCTGTGACATTCTCTCGGTCATGCAGCAGGCTGAAGTCTTTCCGCTGCCGCGGCAAACGGGCGCCGCGATCCTCACGCCGGGGCCGAGTACCGGCGACGGCCTGCTGTCCGGCAAGGCGAATCCGGCAGAGGCTGCGGCAACACTGGAACTGATTGGCCGCATGGTGAGCGATCTGGATGAGTTGAACAATAGCGGAAATGACAGATGCCCGCCAGAAGTGCTGCGGCGAACCTGGCATGAAAACATGATGTGGCACGGACCGGCCGGCATCGGTTCCGCCTACAGCATTCAGCGCTATCAGCAGCAGCATCAGCACCCGTTTCGCGAAGGGCTTGATGACAAGGTATTCAATGGTCATGTGGCGCGATTCGCCGAAGGCAGCTACGGCGGTTTTTTCGGCTGGCCCAATCTGACGCATTCACCACGCGGCGGCTATCTGGGAATGCCGCCCTGCAACCGCCGGATAGACATGAGAGTCGTTGATATATATCGGCGCGCCGGCGACAAGCTGGCGGAAAACTGGGTCATCATCGATCTGCCTCACTGGCTGAAACAGCAAGGATTCGATGTGCTCGAAAACCCCTCCGGACCGGCTGTTCAAGTCTGATTGCGACCGGGCCGTTCATGCGTCGGACAAGAACAGACGAATGTCCCTTTCGGCTACCCGCGGAATCGCGTCTTCTACAGGAAAGGGGGCAAACCATTCGTATTCGCTGGCCCGGAGGGAATGGTTGACTCCGACGTATTCATAAGTCTCGGCTTCGCCGCCCGCGTCTTCGATACGTCGGGCAAGATCCTGATTCCATTCCGGAAGCGAGTAGTAGTCACGGTCCGAATAGTGCAGATTGACCGGCATATCGAGATGCCGGTGCTGTCCGAATCCGCCAAGTTCCGCCAGTACTGCCGTGAGCTTCGGATCGTGTGCAAGCTGCAACTCGCCGGCGACCCGTGTCAATTGAAAGGAAATATTCTCAAGCGACAGCACACCTGATTCATAGCGATCATACATTTCGTTCAAGTTCGCCCGTAGCGATTCCTCGACGGTTCGGTAGGTCCAGATATCCTGTTGCCATGTCCATTCCTCAACATCCGGCGTAACAATGCCGTCACCGGGAAAGCCGAAGACAAAATCCGGGTTTATCTCACCCGCCGCTCCCGTGGCGGTTCCGTTCCAGCTACCGTCGCCGGCCAGAAATGACTGAGGTGAGTCCGCCATGGGACCGTAAACGAGTAACTGTTCGGTGCGCCCGGCAATACAGCCCGACCATAGCGAGGCGGCGCGCAAACCCCCGGGAAATGCAGAATTGTCTCCGATTACGGCCATCGCGGTAAGCGCGGCGTCCGCCCCCTGGGAGTGACCGCTCAGGCTGATTTTACCGGGATCGATCCGGTTCCCGCCGACTAGCAGAGCCGCCGGGTCGGCAATCTGCATGGCCGCATACAGGTTTACCAAGTCGATTGCGTAGAACAGTGGTGACAGGTAACTGGCGTTATCCCAGGCTTCAATGAATTCGATGCCTTCCGCTTGTCTGCCGGCAACTGTGCCATGCCCGCGAAAACCCGGAATGACCGCAGCTATGCCTGCGTTGAGGTAGTGGCGCACAAGTTCCGCGCTGGCTGAATCCGCATTTTCGAGAAAGTCGTAGGAGGCTGCGCCCTGAAGTCCCACCCAGCCATGAGCAAGGATCACTACCGGATAACCCGCCTCCGGCATTGTCGCGGCGGGCAGCAACAGCCGCGCATAGACCCGAAGGTCGTCCGAACGATATGCCAGGATGCCGCCGCGAAACAGCGAATCACGCCCGCCAAGCACGACATTTTCTCCTTCCGACAACAATTCGAAAACCGGTCCTCCAGAGTCACCATAGCTTCTCTGTCTAAGCACACTTATGGTCATTTGTTCAAGGGAATCCAGATGAGGCCCGGAACGGTCCTGCAATTGCGTCTGCGAATCAGGAATTCTGACATCGACACGGAATTCATCGGATGAAGGAGCACAGGAATGCAGCGCCGCACCAACCGCCAGCGAGAAAATGCGGCAAACCGTCAGCGATCCGACCTTAGCCAATCCGATAACTCGAAATCACCATTCGGATATTCTGCATTATCGTGTCTCGAACCTCCAGCAACGGGGCTGCATCGTAAGTCAGCGGCAATTTCAGGTTGTTTTTTGCATTCGTAGTCACTAGAATTTGCGTGGTTTGCAGTCTTCCCTATCGTAGCGGCCGGGCGGAAAGTCATCCATGCAGTCAGCGTCCAAGATCGAATCCGGGAGTCTCGACGCCCGCACCGTGCGCTATCGCGAACTGATCCCCTGCAAAACCGCTTTTCTCGATTCCCGCACACCCGGCAGCGACAGAAAGGAAAATTTCTGCATAATCGGTGGTGGAGTTTCCGAAAACTCCGGACAACATGTCCATATCCGCAGCCCCCACTGCTTTGACATCGGCGCCGCACGCCAACCCAACGGTTGCAAGAACTCCCATCACAGCCACGATACCGAAGAGGTATTTGTGGTTCACAAGGGTTACTGGAAATTTACCTGGGGCGAAAACGGGGAAGACGGCGAAGCCGTACTAGGTGCGGGAGATACCATTTCCATTCCCGTGCAAGTGTTTCGAGGGTTCGAGAATATTGGCGCCGACGATGGCTTTCTGCTCTCCATCCTGGGTCTGCAGGCGGACGGTTCCGCTGGACATGTAACCTGGGCGCCCAAGGTATTCGCAGACGCCCGGAATCATGGGCTGGTTCTACTGGAAGACGGAAAGCTGATTGACACCGCGGCAGGCCAGAAAATCCCGCCGGACGGCGTTGTCAGTTCCGGACCCGACCCGGAGCAATTGGAACAATTCAGAACCATGACCCTGTCGGAAATGCTCGATTGCGTCGCATTTGACAAGGATCTGGCCGACGCAAGTCAGCAAGAGCCCCAGGGAGGACTGAATCGTTTTCCAGGAGTAGAGGAAATACCGGTTGCCGGCTGTGCAAACCCCAACGAAGCTCTCCCGAAGGGCAAGCTGGGATGGGAGCACGGATTTCAGTTACGCCGCCTGAGGATGAATCCGGGCAGCTCGGTTCCGGTCCACACGCGGCAGGAAGAGGAAGTAATCTTCGTGCACAGGGGCTGCATGGAAGTCACGGTTGCAGGCGAAACCACCTGTCTCGGCACAGGAGACTTGTTGACCACGCCTCCCACTGCGGACAGAACCTTCAGCAATCCGGGCGAAGAACCGCTCGATGCTGTTCTGGTGCGCGGTGGAGATCATCCAGGCGATGCGGAGTATGTGTGAGCCGTGGCGTAACGAACAAGCTACCGGGGCACTTTAACCCCGCGCTCGGGGTCGACGCAGGCGAACCGGGCTTGCCTTGCGGCTTTGACCCCGAATTTTCCGATATTGTCGACTACATCCTGCGGATCACCTGGCGGATCTGGGAAGGCAGGCAAGTTGCCTTGTGCCGCAAGTACTATACGGCGAATTGCCCTGTGTATACGACTGCCGGCATTACCATCGGCGCCGAGGAAGTAACCCGGGCGACCCGGACGATGCTGGCCGGTTTTCCGGATCGAACACTGCAGGCAGAGAACATCATCTGGAGCCGAGAGGGAGACCGGTTTCACACATCGCATCGAATCCTGACCCGAATGACCAATCTGGGTCCATCGGATATGGGCCCGGCTACCGGCAAGGGCGCCTGTTTGCAGGTGATCGCTCATTGCGTAGTCCAGGACAACCGCATCATTGAAGAATGGCTGGTTCGCGACAACTACCTGCTTGCCGTACAACTCGGTTTTGATCCCCTGAAAGTCGCACTGGAAAGGTCCAGACAGCCGGTGCAGCAGCGTCTGGCCGACTGGCTTGAATCCGAATTCCTGCGGGTTCAGTCCGATACCGTGCGGAAGCCCGTTACCGCAGACGACGAACGCGCCGCGAGCGAGTGGATTTCTGCCGCGATACACAATGCCTGGAATGCCGATTGTGCCGTGGATATCCGGCCGGCATACGATGAAGAAGCGATTCTTCATGTCTCTCGCGGTCGAAAAATTTGTGGCATCAGCGCCATCACAAATTTCTATGACAGTTTCAGGAGCGCATTAAGTGGCCTGAAGGTCAGCATTGATCATTGCTGTGTTAACGCTCCGCCGGACAAAGGTGATTGTCTTGCCTTGCGCTGGACCCTCGCCGGCCGGCACACGGGCCGGGGTCTGTTCGGCGAACCCGGCGGGGCCGAGTTGGTCATTCTGGGAGAAAGCCAATACCGCCTGGAGAATGGAAGGATCGTCGAGGAATGGATGGTCTATGACGAATTGGCGGTGTGGACACAGATTTTTCGCGCTGCCGGCAAGGCGGCCCGTCAATGACGATAGTTGACGCACATCACCACCTTTGGGATCTGGACAGTCTGACCATTCCCTGGCTTCGACCGGGTGCGGGGGAGCGATTTTTCGGCAACCCGGATCCGATCAGGCAAAACTATCTCGCAAGGGATTTTGCCCGTGATCACGCGGGAGCGGCCAACTCCAGCGTAGCGGTCGAGGCCGGCGGGCCGCCGGAACATGCCTTGCAGGAGGCGGTGTGGTTACAGCAGGTGATTGACAACCCCGGCGAGCCCGCGGCATTGGTGGCGCGGGCCAGCCTCGAATCGCGTGACCTGGACGAATATCTTGAGAGAGTAAGCGATCTACCGGCTTTTCGCGGACTCAGGCAAATCGTGGGGCGTTCTCCCGCCGAAGACAGCGAAACCGGTACCGGGCAATTGCTGGACGACCCGGACTGGCGGCGCGGTCTCGGACAGCTTGAGAAAAGCGGCGCCAGTTTCGATCTCCAACTCATTCCTCCGCAAATGGACAGACTTGCCGCTATCCTCGGCCGCCATGAAGACTTGTCAGTGGCGCTGTGCCATTGCGGCTCGCCCTGGCAACTTGCGAATGGTCACGGCGAAATGAATACGATCTGGCGGGAAGGCATTCGCAAACTGGCGGAACTGCCCAATGTCCATTGCAAGATTTCCGGACTCGCCATGTTTTCCCGGCCATGGCGGAAAGAGCGCGTAACCGAAATAATCGAAACGATCCTGGACAGTTTCGGGCCGAACCGTTGCATGTGGGGATCGAATTTTCCGGTAGATAAATTGCACGTCGAGTATCCCGAGAACCTGGGCCGGTACCAGCATGCATTGAGATCTCTGACCGCCGCCGAGCTGGCACGGGTATTCGGCGAAACCGCAAGGCAATTCTACCGGCTTGATCAGTCCGGTCGGGAAAATGCGTGATGGCTGAATTCGGTATTACCAATACCCTGGTGCTCGTTGTCTACCTGCTGGGTAATTTGTGGCTTGGGTTCGTACTCAGCAAGAGGGTCGATTCCGCGAACGATTTTTTCCTGGGCAGAAGGACGATTCCATGGTGGGCAATCGGCATTTCCGTAGCAGCCACTTATGTCAGCGCCCTATCCTTCCTGGGCGGACCGGCCTGGTCCTACTCGGACGGACTTTCGGTAATTGCCATACACCTCAATTATCCCATTGTCATCTTCCTGGTGATCGCATTTTTCCTCCCCTTCTTCTACAACAGCGGCGTACCCTCGATTTACGAATACCTGGAGCGCAGGTTCGGGCATGAGTCGCGAATAGTCATATCGCTGATCTTTCTGGTATCGCAGGCGCTGTCGTCCGCGGCGGTTTTGTATGCCGTCGCCCTGGTCATCGAGTTCATTACCGGGATCGACGTCATCGCGTCCATTTTGATGGTTTCGGTAATCGCGCTGGCCTACACCATGATGGGAGGAATTGCCGCTGTCATCTGGACCGACGTTATCCAGGCGGGAATCCTGCTGCTGGGCGCCGGCATAATTTTCGTCGCCTTGTTGCTCAACCTGGAGTTGCCGCTGACGGAGACTCTTCGGGTGCTTTCGGATCAGGGAAAACTGGACCCGCTGAACTTCAGTTTCGACTTGACCGAAGTGAGTACGGTCTGGTCGGGTGTTATCGCCATGACGCTGTATCACCTGACCGTCTACGGGGCCAACCAGATGATGGTCCAGAGGACCCTCGCCAGCAAGAACATCGGTGATGCAAAAAAATCCTTCCTGATGATGGGTTACGCCGCTTTCGTCATCTACCTGTTGTTTTTCCTGCTGGGCGTTTTGTTCTATAACTACTACGGCGGACGCGTTTTCGAAAACGAAAATACGATAATTCTGGAGTTTGCCGGCAGCCTGGCGATTCCGGGATTGATGGGATTGCTTACCGCCGCGGTCGTGGCTGCATCCATGTCGAGCCTGGACTCGGCGCTGAACTCGATGGCGACAGTAACTACGATCGATTTCTACAAGCGCTACTACCGGCCGGATACAAATCCCGTGCAGGATTTGCGGATTTCCAGAATTTTCACGGTTTTCTGGGCAATCGCAATCATTGTGCCGGCGATTCTCTATTCGCGCTCAAGCGGTTCCATTCTCGAAACCCTGAGCATGGTCGGTTCCTATTTCGTAGGGGCCAAACTCAGCATGTTCGGACTGGGCTTCTTTTCCAGGCACACGACACAGCGCGGATTGCTGATCGGCGTTGCCGCCGGATTTATCGTGGTGTGGGTCGTCGCCGTGAATACCAACATAGCCTGGCCCTGGTACTGCGCCATCGGCGCGATTGTAAATACCACGGTAGCGTTAGCGGGAAGTTTGCTGATCGATGGTCCCCAGGCGGAATATTCACGCTACACGGTACAGGGTCAGCAACAGTACTTCCGCGAACAGGGCCTGCCTGAGAAGGACAACGGGTGGTATCTCGTGCCCGGAAAGATCGATCCTTCTTCCAATTACCTGCTTGTCTATTTTGCGGCAAGTCTGCTTCTGTTGTGGCTGATCGGCATCCTGTTCTGAGGAACCGGATCAGTCTGCGGCGGCGACCGATCCGGCCAAAGCGTTGGCGCCCTGCCTGATAAAAGCATGATCGGAAGACAGCAGAAACAGGGACACGCCTTGCTCTTTCCAGAAGGGAATCTGCGAGACCGATGGCACGAAAATGCCGACCGGAACGTCGGCTTTGCCGGCCGCCCGGCAGATTCGATTGGCGGCCTCCACGACAGCCGGTGCGGTAGCTGACTCCTCCCGCAAGGCAACGGTCAGGTCCATCATGCCGATGAACAGGCAATCTATGCCTTCAACCGCGGCGATCCGATCTATTTCTGTTAACGCCGCCGGATCTTCTATCTGGGCAATCACCGTGGTTTCGTCCCGGTTCAGCGCGACGATTTCCGCGATGGACCGGGTGCCGTAATCCGCGCTTCTCGGTGAGCCGGCGAAGCCGCGGCCACCTTCGCCGTAGCGGCAGCTTTTGGCGACCGATTGGGCTTTTTCAAGAGAATCGACATGCGGAACAAGCACTCCGGTTGCTCCGCAGTCCAGGGCATTGGCCAACTGTTCCGGGGAACCGGTAGGAACCCGAACGATCGAAGGCATGTCCGCTGCCCGTGAAGCAAAAATGGAAGCATCCAGGTCGCGCCGGTCATAGGGCGAATGTTCGGTATCGAAACAAAGCAGGTCCAGATCCGTCGCCGACAGAATTTCCGCGAGCATCATGCTAGGGGTCTTCACAAACGTTCCGGCAAGCAACTTCCTGCTTCTCAAGCGGGAACGAAATGTGCTAACTGAAGATTCCGATTTGTACATTGGCGAGAATCAATCCCGAACCGGACTTGAACTATCTCAGACTGGCGCTGGCGCCAAAGCGCATCTTGCCGGAAAAAATTCGCTTCTCGACAGGTAAGTCGAAACTCTCTATGCGCTCGATAAGCATCTGCACCGCCGCATCCACCATTCGGCTCACCGGTTGTACGATGGTTGTCAGATTATAGTTTTCCCAGGACGCGGCGCTGACGCCGTCGAATCCAACGACGCTGATGTCTTCCGGCACCCGCATTCCGTGGACATGAACCAGTTGATCGATACAGCCTATTGCCATCACATCATTTGCACAAACGATGGCATTTATCTTCCGGCTGTCCTTTGCCAGCAGGCTGTTGACGATACCTTTCGCACATTCGTAGCTGTAGTCCCCTTCAATTTGCCGATACGGAATACCGGCGCTTTTTAGAGCATTGATCGCCCCATGGGTGCGAGCCGTTGATACCGCCGAATCAGCCGGGCCGGAAACCACGGCAAAACTCTCGCGGCCGCTTCGCAACAATCCTTCCACCAGCAGACGTTCACCCTCTTCGTGGTCGCAACACACGGACGCAACGGAGTGATTGGGATAAATGCGGTTGTAGAAGACCAGCGGTGTGCACCTGGCTTCACAGGCAGCAAGCTGGGCATCGGTAAACTGCGCCGCGGCAACGATTCCATCCACCTGGTATTGCCAGACCTGATCCAGCACGCGGTCCACGTCACTTTCCCGACTCAGGGTAAACAACAGCACATGCTGGCCGTGCTGCGCGAATTTCTGATTGAGTTCCGAAAGTACCTCGGGATAGATCAGATTGGTCAGATTGTTGATGATTACCGCGACGATATTGGATCGCCCTGAAATCAGGCCGCGGGCGATCGCATTGGGCTGGTAGCCGAGTTGCCGCGCCGCCTTTTCCACTTTTCCCCGGATCTTGGCCGATATGCTGGCTCCTGGCTTGAAACAGCGTGAAACCGCGGACTGGGAAACCCCGGCCAGACTCGCCACATCATAGGAAGTGACTTTCCCGCGACCGTCATTTCTGGCCGCAGGTGAGCGTTCGGCTTTATTTTTTTGCTCCATATCGTTCCACTCTGATGTCGGCTTGCGCCTTATGGCCCATGAAACCTTCCAGAGCGCAAAGGCGGGAACAGTATTCGCCGATCTCCAAAGACGCCTCTTCGGTAAGGCGCTGATATGTACAGGTCTTGAGAAACTTGCCGACCCAAAGCCCGCCAGTATAACGCGCCGCCCCCCTGGTCGGCAGGGTGTGATTCGTGCCCACAACCTTGTCTCCGTAGGAAACATTGGTCTCCTCCCCGAGGAAAAGCGCACCGTAATTCGTCATGTTCTCGAAGAAGTAGTCGGAATCACGGGTCATGACCTGCACATGTTCCGACGCCAGTTCGTCCGCTACCTGAAGCATTTCCGCCCGGGTATCGCAAACGATGACCTGCCCGTATTCACGCCACGCTTCGCCCGCGATATCGGCAGTCTCCAGTGTCTCCAACTGCTTTTCGACCTCGGCCATGGTCTCTTTCGCCAGTTGCTCCGAGTCGGTTAGCAAAATCGCAGGCGAGGTAGGCCCGTGCTCGGCCTGGCCCAGCAGATCCGTGGCGCACAGCGCGCCATCCACGCTGTCATCCGCAATTACCAGGGTTTCCGTAGGACCGGCAAACAGGTCGATACCGACCCGGCCGAAGAGTTGGCGCTTGGCTTCCGCCACGAAGGCGTTGCCGGGGCCGACCAGCATGTCTACCGCGGCAATGCTGTCAGTACCCAATGCCATGGCGCCAACAGCCTGAACCCCGCCCAGCACGTAGATTTCGTCGGCGCCGCCCATATCCATTGCCACGACGATCGCAGGGTGCGCGGCCCCCTTGAAAGGAGGAGCGCAGGCGATGATTCGATTTACTCCGGCAACCTTTGCGGTAACAACGCTCATGTGCGCGGAAGCAACCATCGGATACTTTCCTCCGGGCACATAACAACCGACACTGTTGACGGGAATATTCCGGTGTCCGAGCATCACGCCCGGGCGTGTTTCCACCTCGACATCCTGCAATGCCTTGCGCTGTGCTTCGGCAAATCCTCTGACCTGCTGTTGGGCAAAACGGATGTCGTCAATGACGCTCGGTTCGAGCTGGTCATAACAGGCCGCGATCTCTTCCCCGGAAAGGCGAAAAGCGGGCTTGTCCCAGTTGTCAAACTTCCGCGCGTACTCCCTGACCGCCTCATCTCCCCGCTTTTCGATGTCGAGCAATATGCCCTCGACAATACCGCGAACCCTGGCATCGGCGGATGCTGCCTGCTCGACGTCAATGCCCTTTTTCAAATGTCTGATCATGCGAATAAATTCTCCTCGCCCAGTACGGCACACCGCGTTTTAACAAGAAGGGCTCCGGCCGTAAACAGCAGGAGCCCTTTGCCACGCCGGGCCGATACCCGGATTGTTACCTAAGGCTAGAATTGGTACGTACCGGCAAAGCCCCAGGTGCGCGGCCTTCCCCAGTTGGCCTGAACACGGGCAACCGGACCGCTCTGGGAAATCACCGACCGGTTCATGACCGGTTCGTTTTCCAGATTGAGTACGAAGGCCTCGAACCTCAGGTTCACGTTATCGAGATTCCAGATCACGCGAATATCGGATTTCGTGTGCGCCGCCTGGTCCGTACCGCGGACATTGATGTCAAAAGTATAGTAGTCACTGGTGTAGGTGGTTTGCAGCAGTGGCGTCAGCATGCCCATATTGCCAAGATCGATGTCGTAGCTGATCTGGGCGCCCATCGTCAACTCAGGCGAATTGGCTGGCTGATATCCTCGCAACGACAGGACAGAGTCATCCTGGCGGCCGTTCAATGTGCCCAGTCCCGGCAGAGCGGCGATGTCATAGTTGCCGAACTCGGCATCGAGCATGGCCATATTTGCCGAGATGAACCATTGATCGTTCGGAGACCATTGCAGTTCGGCTTCCACACCCCGGGCATCCACTTCGCCGCCGTTCTCGGTATACTCCGACACTGCCGTTTCACCGGGAATCAGGTAGAAGGACTGCGCATGCATAGACGTGTAGTCGTTTTGAAACGCCGCCAGGTTGAGGATCATTCGACCGTCCTGCAGGCGCATCTTGTATCCCACTTCCAGGGCGGTTACTTCTTCCGGATCGTACATCGAGATATCTCGATTCTGATGCTCCAGGATGGATGCGACCACGCCGCCGCTGTTGAAACCGCCGGCCCTGAAGCCGGTGGAGGCGGTCACATAGGCCATGTTGTCATCGCTCACGTCGGTTTCCAGCCCGAATTTCCAGAGGGTGTTGTCCCAGGACGCACTGCTGGACCCGGAAGACTTGGTGTCCTCATTGGCGCGAATTCCACCGACGACACGGAAGGTGTCGGTCAGCGAATAAGTTGCATGAGCATAGCCGGCCCTGGACTCGGAGACGAACAGATTGTGTCCGTAACCATAGTTGGTCAGTACCGCGTCGAAGGATGAAATCCAGCCCCAGTCGGCATCCTGCTCGAACTGATACAAGCCCGCGACCCACTCCAGCGGACCGGTATTATTGGAAAGCAACTGAAACTCGAACGAGTCCGAAGCCTGGCTCGAATTCCAGCCGAGAAACGCCCAGTCACCCTGTTCGCCCCAGTCCGGACCGCCGTCGCTATAGTCGAAGTCGGAGAACTGGATGCCTTCAAAGTCCGAATTGTTATAAGTCAATCTTGCGGTCGCGAAGTCCAGGTCCCAGTTGACGCCGAGAGTGATCGAATTGTCGTCGAGATTGGCAGAACTGGGGAAATTGCGGGAAACGTCCCATGGTCCAGCGTCCCTGGAGGCGCCCTCGGCAAGCGTCGGGTGGCCTTCGGTATAGATTCCATCGGTGTATCCCGCGGTAAACTGATATCCCCAGATTGCCGTTGAATTGGAATCCTTGTCTGCCTGGGCGTACCGCAGCGTTACGTCCAGGTCATCCGTTACCAGCCACTTCCCGGTCACCCGCAGATACTGGGTGTCATTATCGTCCAGATCGTCATAGGTGCTGGGATGATAGTTGTTCCGGATGTAACCATTGTGCGTATCGGATACATGCGCGACGCGAACGGCAAAGGCATCGGAAACAGGCACATTGACAATGGTTTCATACCGCACGCGGTTATAGTCGCCTACAAGCCCTTCGATCGAACCGGTGAAACTGTCGAAATCCGGTTCGTTGCTGATGACGTTGATGGCGCCGCCGAATGTGTTTCTTCCATAAAGCGTGCCCTGGGGTCCGCGCAGCACCTCGATTCGGTTCAGGTCAACATAGGTGTTCAGCGCCTGCGTCGTGGTCGGAACGTAGACGCCATCCACGAACACGCCCACGACCTGTTCGGCCTCGGAGCCGACATTGTTGGTGCGGGAACCGCGTATGGCTATGCGAGCCTCATTGCCGGACAAACCCATGCGCAAGCCGGGGACGACATGTTCGAGCCGGGTCACGTCTACGATGCCCGCCCGGTTCAGGCTTTCTGCACCCAGCGCCGTGACGGACGCGGAAACATCCTGCACATTTTCTTCCCGTCGTTCCGCTGTTACTACTATTTCTTCCAATAACTGGGCGGTGCCGGATTGCGCAAAGCCGGCGCCTGAACTCGTTGCCAGCGCGGCTGCGACCATCGCAAGTTGTATCCGCCGAATCCAGTTGCTGTCTGTATTCATGGTATTTCCCTCGATATGACGATTTGCCGTCAATGATCTTTTGGAGTCTGGAATCAGGCTTGTCGCCCGTAGTCCGAATCCATTAATTGCCAAACCGCATTGTTAGCATGTATTGCATGCGAATGCAATCCGGAATGCAAGCAATTCAGGGTATCAGCATGACAGGGTTTTACTGGCTTGGCGCGCCTTTTGGCTACAGATCCGGTACAAATAATTCATGGTAGTATCCCCGCTTGCTGATTACGCATTCAAGATTCACTATTGACTGGGAAGAAGCTATGAAATTCGACAGTTGCCGCGCAAGACGCCGACTCGGCGCCTACGGGAAAGCGCTGTACAACTACAACAGGGAAACCGCCCGCAAGGAATTGCAGGCCCTGTTCTCACACGATGCCCTGATCCAGCTTGCCTTTCCCTTCGAGACTCTGGACGGTCCCGATGCCTTGCTGGAATCCGTCTACGACCCGCTCGCCAACGCCATCCCCGACCTGGAACGGCGGGATTTGATCGTCATGGCGGGAACGGCAACCAACGGCAGTTTCTGGGTCGGATGCTGCGGCAACTACATGGGCACGTTCCTGGCGCCGTGGCTGGAAATTCCTCCTACGGGCCAACTGGTCAACATGCGCTACCATGAATTCTTCCGTATGGATCGGGACAAAGTCGTTGAAATGCAAGCTTTGTGGGATATTCCGGAAGTCATGATGCAGGCGCGAAGCTGGCCCATGCCACCCAGCCTCGGACGCGACGGCATGGTTCCCGGGCCTGCCACGCAGGACGGGCTGCATCGGGGCGCCCTGGATGAAACAAAAACGGCGGCCAGCTTGAAACTGGTCGGCGACATGTGCGCCGGACTTGGCAGATTTGCCGAAGGCGGAGTGGAGGCAATGGAACTCGACAGGTTCTGGCATCCAGCAATGAACTGGTACGGCCCGGCCGGAATTGGCTCCAGCAGAGGCATTCAGGGCTTCAGAAAATTCCACCAGATACCATTCCTGAAAGGTATGCCCGATCGGGAGGGAGACCCGTTGAAAGGACATTTCTTTGCCGACGGCGAATATGTGGGCTTTACCGGCTGGCCTGGCATGAAAGCAAGCATAAGCAGCGACGGCTGGATGGGCATAGCACCCTCGAACCAGCAGATCACCATGCGCAGCCTGGACTTCTGGCGATGCGAGAACGGCCTGATAAGGGAAAACTGGGTACTGGTCGACTTGCTGTCAGTCTATGACCAGATAGGAGTCGACGTATTTTCGCGTATGCGAGAGTACAGTCAGCGCCCGTAGCCTCCGCCGCCCGGCGTGGCCAGGCTCAAGCGGTCGCCGGGCGCCACGCTCAAGGTGCACTTGGCCGGCAGGGGCCGGTCGTTGAGGCGATTTTCGCCGGTCTTGCCTGGAGCGCCGCCTTGCAGGCCCCAGGGCGGAATGCGCCTGCGTTCGCTGAGCAGGCTCAGGCTTGCCGGGGCCAGAAACTCGTATTCACGCTCCAGACCCCTGCCCCCGGGATGCCGGCCCGCGCCGCCGCTGCCGTTACGCAAGGCGTAGCGCAGCACGCGCAGCGGATAATGCATTTCCACGCTTTCCACCGGCGTGTTCAAGGTGTTCGTCATGTGGCTGTGGCGCGCATCAGGTCCCGGACCCCGCGGACCTCCGCCCATGCCGCCGGCGAGCGTTTCGTAGTAGTCCCAGCGAGCGCCGGACGCAGAGTTCACGTTGCCCATGGCAACATTGTTCATCGTACCCTGGCTTGCTGCCGGAATCCGCTCCGGCAGCGCCTGGGCCAGCGCACCAAAGATCAGGTCCACCAGACGCATCGAGGTTTCGACATTGCCCGCCGCCACCGCCGCCGGCGAGTTGGCGTTGAGCACCGAGCCCTTGCGCGTGATCAGCCGCACCGGCCTGAACAGCCCGTCACAGACCGGGGCCTGTTCGGGAAACAGGCAGCGGAAGCAATAGAATGCGGCAGCGGCGACCACGGGTTCAGGGCAATTGAGATTGCCGCGCACCTGGTCGGCGCTGGTGGAAAAATCGAGTTCCGCTCCGCCGTCGCGCAAGCGCACGACGACTTCCAGCGGAATCGGTTCATCGTTGAATCCGTCATCGTCCAGAAAATCGCGGAAGCGGTATTCGCCTTCGGTGAGTTCGCCTAGCGCCGAGCGGGCGATGCGTTCGGCATAGTCGTTAAGTTGGAAGATTCCGGCGCGGTATTGCTCCATTCCCAACCCTTGCAGCAGATCGACGAGCCTGGCGATGCCGACCTTGTTGGCCCCGGCCTGAGCGGCAAAATCCCCACTCAGCCCGTTCTCGGAACCAGGTAATTGCATATCCTCTTGCAGCTCTCCGGCCCGGTACAGCAAGGCAGGCGGAATCACCTGGCCTTCTTCGGCCAGGGTTTCCGACAGCGGCATCGAGCCCGGCGTATCGCAACCGATGTTGGCGTGATGAGCCCGATTGGCGACGAAGCCGGCGAGTTCCCCGTCATGAAACGCCGGCGCGACCAGGGTGACGTCGGGCAGATGCGTGCCGCCCAGGTAGGGATCGTTGAACACCAGCATGTCGCCCTCGGCCCAATCGAACCGCCGCACCACGTCGTGCATGGCATAGGCCATGCTGCCGAGATGCACGGGTATATGCGCGGCCTGGGCGAAAATCCGGCCTTCGGCGTCGAACAGCGCGCAGGAAAAATCCAGCCGGTCCTTGATGTTGGGCGAAAATGCCGCGCGCCGCAGCACCACGCCCATCTCATCGCAGATGGCGGCGACACGGCTGGCGAACAGATTCAGTTCAACTGCATTCATTTCATTGGGAACCGGTGATGGTCAGTTGGGCGACACAAGTCTAACGCATTGTATAGGTTCAGAAGCATGTGAAACCTTAGGGGCGAGGCATGCCTCGCCCGCGAACGGCCCCGAAACAGTGCAACTGACGGGCGAGGCATGCCTCGCCCCTACATGCTGAAGGCGAGCGCGCGCATTTGCGGGCGAGGGGAATTGCCGCTAGAATCCGCCGCTTCTAAAAATTTTCACTCAGGCAGCGGCGTGCGCCATTTTCTTACCTTGAACGATCTGCCCCCGCAGGATCTGCAGGCGATCGTGCAGCGGGCCATGGCGCTCAAGGCGCAGCCCGAACTCGCCATCAGCCAGCGCCGCAAGACGCTGGGCCTGATCTTCGAGAAGGCTTCCACCCGAACGCGAATTGCTTTCGAGACTGCCATGGCGCAGATGGACGGCGCCAACCTGTTCATCGCCACCGGCGACAGCCAGCTCGGCCGCGGCGAGCCGATAGAGGATACCGCCCGCGTGGTTTCGCGCATGGTGGACTGTGTCGCCATCCGCACTTTTGACCATGAACGGCTGGAACGATTCGCCGCGTTTTCGCGCGTGCCGGTGATCAACGCCCTGAGCAATGACTTCCATCCCTGCCAGTTGCTGGCGGATATCCAGACTTTTCAGGAACACCGCGGCAGCATCGCCGGCAGCACCGTTGCCTGGATCGGCGACGGCAACAATGTCTGCCAGTCCTATATCAATGCCGCGGCCGCCTTTGATTTCGAATTGCGTGTATGCTGCCCGGAAGACTTCGAGCCGAGGTCCGATCTGCTTGCGAACAACAACCGGGTTACGCTCGGACGCGATCCCGCGGAAGCAGTGTGCGGCGCCCGGCTGGTCGTGACCGACGTGTGGGCGAGCATGGGTCAGGAGACGGAAAGCGCGGATCGCAACCGCGCCTTCGCCGAATTCCAGGTCAACAGCGAATTAATGGCAAAAGCCGCGCCGGACGCCCTGTTCATGCATTGCCTGCCGGCCCACCGCGGCGAGGAAGTCAGCGCGGAACTGCTGGAGCGGAAAGACTCGGTGGTCTGGGACGAAGCCGAGAACCGCATGCATACCCAGAAGGCCTTGCTGGAATACCTGCTTGCTGTCTGACGACGACGTCACAGGTTATCGACAGACCATCCACAGAAAATCCTCTGCTTAATCCTTTACAACAACATCATGTTGTGGTTTAGTCTGCCGTAACACCACTATATGGTGTGAATTAACCCAGTCGCCCGGATCGGCGGCCATGGATGACAACCCGGAATACAAGGCATTGATCGGGCGGAGCCCGGTAAGTAGCGCAGGAGCAAAGAATGCGAACTGATCAACCCCGTTTATCTGAAGTGGCCGGCATGAAGCCGGCCGGCGACACCACGGCCATGGAGGATTCCGGTCTCGACAGCACCGCGCCGGGCCAGTTGCGCGTAATCAAGCGCAACGGCGCCGTCGTTCCCTACGACGATTCCAAAATTTCGGTGGCGATCACCAAGGCCTATCTGGCGGTGGAAGGCGGCCAGGCCGCGGCTTCGACGCGGATTCACGAAACAGTGGCGAGGATGGCTGACCAGATCAGCGCGATATTCAGCCGACGCATGCCGTCCGGAGGAACGATTCACATCGAGGACATCCAGGACCAGGTCGAACTCGCGCTGATGCGTACCGGCGAGCACAAGGTCGCCCGCACCTACGTGATCTACCGGGAAAAGCGCTCCCAGGAACGCGAACAGAAGCGCCGGGAAGAACAACCGCGCTCACAGGGAATCGCGGTAACGATGGACGACGGCCAGCAGGCGCCGCTCGACACCGGCCGCCTGCGCACCGTCATCGACGAGGCTTGCGAAGGCCTGAGCGACGTTTCCGCCGACGCCATCTACGAGGAGACCCTGCGCAATCTGTATCCCGGAGTGAAGATCGACGACTTGCGCACCTCCCTGGTCATGACCGCCCGCGCCATGGTGGAAAAGGATCCGAACTATTCCCAGGTCACCGCGCGGCTGCTGCTCGACTCCGTGCGCTGCGAAGCGCTGAAATTTCTCGGCATAGCCGATAGCGCGACCCAGGCGGAAATGCACTACCGCTACCCCGCCGCCCTGACCAGCTACGTGCAGAAGGGCGCGGAACTCGGCCTGCTGTCGCCCGAACTGCTCGAATTCGACCTCGAACGCCTCGGCCAGGCGCTGAAGGCGGAACGCGACCTGCAATTCACCTATCTCGGGCTGCAAACGCTGTACGACCGTTATTTCATCCACAGCAAGGACATTCGCTTTGAACTGCCCCAGGTGTTCTTCATGCGGGTGGCAATGGGACTGGCAAGGGAAGAGGATGACCGCGAAGCGCGCGCAATCGAGTTCTACGACCTGATTTCGAGTTTCGACTACATGGTTTCCACCCCGCAGTTGTTCAACTCGGGCACCTTGAAGCCGCAACTTTCCTCCTGCTTCCTGACCACGGTGTCTGACGATCTGGACGGCATCTATTCGGCGATCAAGGACAATGCCATGTTGTCGAAATGGGCCGGCGGCCTAGGCAACGACTGGACCCAGGTGCGCGCGATGGGCGCCCACATCAAGGGCACCAACGGCAAATCCCAGGGCGTGGTTCCCTTCCTCAAAGTGGTCAACGACACCGCCGTGGCGGTGAACCAGGGCGGCAAACGCAAGGGCGCGGTCTGCTCCTACCTGGAAACCTGGCACCTGGATATCGAGGAATTCCTGGAATTACGCAAGAACACCGGCGACGACCGCCGCCGCGCCCACGACATGAACACCGCCAACTGGATTCCGGATCTGTTCATGAAGCGGGTGTTCAACGACGAGAAATGGACCCTGTTCTCGCCCAATAACGTGCCCGACCTGCATGACAAATACGGCAAGGAATTCGAGGCCGCCTATCTCGAATACGAACGCCTGGCCGATTCCGGGAAAATGGAAATCCACAAGACCGTCAAGGCCGCCGACCTGTGGCGCAAGATGCTGTCGATGCTGTTCGAGACCGGCCATCCCTGGATGACCTTCAAGGACAGTTGCAATGTCCGTTCGCCGCAGCAGCATTGCGGCACCGTGCATTCGTCCAATTTGTGCACCGAGATCACCCTGAACACCTCCGCGGACGAGATCGCGGTCTGTAATCTGGGCTCGGTGAATCTGGTCAACCATGTCGATGAAAACGGCCTCGATGTCGAAAAGATCCGGCGCACCGTCACGACTGCCGTGCGCATGCTCGACAACGTGATCGACATCAACTACTACTCGGTGGAGCAGGCGCGCAATTCCAACATGCGCCATCGCCCGGTGGGCATGGGCATCATGGGATTCCAGGACGCGCTCTACAAGCAGCGCATCGCCTACGCCTCGGACGCGGCGGTCGACTTCGCCGACACCGCCATGGAGACGATCAGCTACCAGGCTATCCACGCATCCACTTTGCTGGCCGAAGAACGCGGCCGCTACGAATCCTACGATGGCTCGCTCTGGGACCGCGGCATCCTGCCGATCGACTCCCTGCGTCTGCTCAAGGAGGAACGCGGCGAGGCATATCTCGATGTCGATTTAAGCCAGCGGCTGGACTGGGACGCCTTGCGCGAACGCATCGGCCAGACCGGAATGCGCAACTCCAATGTGCTGGCGATCGCGCCTACCGCCACTATCGCCAATATCTGCGGCGTGTCGCAATCGATCGAGCCGACGTATCAGAACCTGTACGTGAAATCGAATCTGTCCGGCGAGTTCACCGTGGTCAACCCCTATCTGGTCAACGACCTGAAAAGACTGGGCCTGTGGGACGGCGTCATGGTGAATGACCTGAAATATTACGAAGGCAGCGTGCGCAAGATCGACCGGATTCCCGAGGAGATCAAGCAGATCTATGCCACATCCTTCGAAATCGAGCCGCGCTGGCTGGTGGATGCCGCCAGCCGCCGGCAAAAGTGGATCGATCAGGCACAGTCGCTGAATCTGTATATCGCCAACGCCAGTGGCAAGAAGCTCGATATCACTTATCGCATGGCCTGGCTGCGGGGGTTAAAAACGACTTACTACCTGCGGGCTCTGGCGGCGACGAGCACGGAAAAATCGACCATTGCCGATAACAGTTTAAACAAGGTTGCAAGCGGCGCAGCCGAAGCGCCCGCGGCCTGTTCGCTGGACGATCCGGACTGCGAGGCATGCCAGTAAGGCCGCTTTGATGCAATTCGAAAAACAGAAAATGGAGGTGAAGTGATGTTGTCATGGGATGAATTCAATCGCGAAGAAGCGTTGGCCCCCGTGCCGAAGCCGCCGACGGCCGAACCGCCGGAGCCGCTTTCAGCCGAATCGCCGGAGCCGGCGAGGCCGGTGGAGCCGATGGCGAGCGAAGCGTCGGCAGAGGAACTCGATGCGGCGACGCGCAGCCGCAACGACGATGCCTTGCAGCAGGCGATCCGGGATCTGAAGGATCTGGACGTAAGCGCGGGCCTGGAGGAACTGGAAGGCACCGCCTCCCGGGTGGCCGTCGACGACAAGCGCATGATCAATTGCCGGGCCGATCTGAACCAGCTCGTACCGTTCAAGTACGACTGGGCCTGGCAGAAATATCTGGACGGCTGCGCCAATCACTGGATGCCGCAGGAAGTCAACATGAACGCGGATATAGCCTTGTGGAAGGATCCAAACGGGCTGACCCCGGACGAACGCCTGATCGTCAAGCGCAATCTCGGCTTCTTCTCCACCGCCGATTCACTGGTGGCCAACAACCTGGTGCTGGCGATTTACCGACTGATCACCAATCCGGAATGCCGCCAGTACATCTTGCGGCAAGCCTTCGAGGAAGCCATCCACACGCACGCTTATCAGTATTGCATCGAATCGCTGGGAATGGACGAAGGCGAGATCTTCAACATGTATCACGAAGTGCCTTCGGTCGCGAAAAAGGCGTCCTGGGGCCTGAAATTCACCCGGGCACTGTCGGATCCGCAATTTCACACCGGCACGGTGGAAAACGATCAGGAACTGCTCAAGAACCTGATCGCATTCTATTGCTGCCTGGAAGGCATATTCTTCTATTGCGGATTCACCCAGATCCTGTCCATGGGCCGGCGCAACAAGATGACCGGCACTTCGGAGCAGTTCCAGTACATCCTGCGAGATGAATCGATGCATCTGAATTTCGGCATTGACATGATCAACCAGATCAAGCTCGAAAATCCGCACCTGTGGACCGAAGATATGCGGGAAGAAGCGACCCAGATGATTCTTCAGGCGACGCAACTCGAAATCGAATACGCCCGGGACACCATGCCGCGAGGCATTCTCGGCATGAACGCCGCCATGATGGAGGAATATCTGCAATTCATCGCCAATCGGCGGCTGGTGCAGATCGGACTGAAGGAACGGTTCCGCGGCGTCGGCAATCCTTTCCCGTGGATGTCGGAAATCATGGATTTGCGCAAGGAGAAGAACTTTTTCGAAACCCGGGTAATCGAATATCAGACCGGCGGCGCATTGAGCTGGGATTGACCGCTACGCCAACCGGACGAGGAAAACACCTCATGAGCAAGGAAAAACCAGCAGGGCCCGATACTGCACAGGCATTGCAGACGCTCGACCAACTCAGCCAGACCATCGAGGTAATGTCAGAAGTGGTCGAGCGCCTGAAAAGGCATCTGAGCAGACAATTGCGCCTGCGCGAGAAGGAACTTGAAGCGGACTCACAAGAAGCGGAACCTCAGAAAATTACGGCCGCGCCAGAACGTAAATCACGCATCGCCGGCCGAATAATTCACTGAACCAAGCCCCGGTGAAATACAAAATCGGCGCACTCGTACTTGCTGCCGGCTTCGCCCGCAGGTTCGGCGCCGACAAGCTCACGACTCCCATGCCCGATGGCAGACCGCTGATTCAGCACACGCTTGAAAACATCTCTTCCGTTCTCGATGAAATTCTGATCGTTTCCCGCCCCGAATCCGGACTCGGTCTCAATGAATGGCCTGTGACGCTGTGCGACGGTGCGGGACAGGGAATGGGCGCGAGCCTTGCGTGGGGCATTTCACGGCTTCCGGCCTGGGACGGCTGCCTGGTCTGTCTTGCCGACATGCCCTTCATCGAACCGCAAACCTATCGCTTGCTGGCCGCGGAACTCGCTCCCGGTGAAATCGTCATTCCCAGCCACAATGGCCGCCGGGGCAATCCGGTGGGCTTCGGCAGCCGCTACTTCGCTGAACTCACTGAGCTTAACGACGAACGCGGCGGCCGAAGGATCATCCGCCGGAATGAAGCCACTGTGCGGGAAATTTCCGTCAGGGACGCCGCAATTCTCATGGATATCGATACACCCGCCGATCTGAGCCGTTATCAGGCCGGTGACGGGTCAACGATACAGAATTGAATCGCGCTTACAACTTCAGTTTTATCGCCGCCTGCAATACCGATTCGTCAAATCCGTCGATACCGAACTTGTTACGCCAGACTTGCCATTCGACGCCGGCATAAATATGGTCCGGACCGCCGCCGAGAAGTCTGCCTAAATCGAACATCAATTGCGGCTGCGTCAGCAGGTTGGGATGACTGTAGGCTCCGGTTCCGGATATGCCTTCCGCGGCCGCCCAATTGAGAAAGCCGCCGAATTCCCAGTGTATCGCCCCCGTAGTGAAAGTCCCACCCCAGGACATGTTCAGTTGTCGGGTCGAGCCCGGCAGATTCGGATCGTTTCTGTGCATGCCGTTGACATTGAAAAAATTGAACCCCGGCACATCCAGCCTCACTCCCATCCCGGCAAGATAACCGCGGTACCCGTCCCCTCTCTTCAGATTACCGGCCAACAACAGGTCTTGCACGGGGCCGGCGGAAATCTCCCGGCCGAAAAGATCCGACAAGCTCAGCCGTGACAGCCATTCCGAGTATGTGGCCGGTTCGCCGGTGAAAGGATGCGCCGTGTCGATGAAAGCGAAATTGTCGCCGTAGCGCCAGGCATTCGACCATTCCCCCGTCAGTGTCGTTGTGCGATCGCGTCCGAGTTTGTACCCCGAAGCGTGCAACATCTGCAGATTGAACGCATTGAATCCCTGGGCAATCACTGGCGAAGCGGTTCCGCCGGCCACCAGGACGATCACGCCGAGCAGGAATATTTTTTTCAACAAGTGCATTCCTCAAGCATTATTCTTGCTCATGGACGGGGCAATTTCTACAATCCGGGCAATACAGGCCGCTGGAATCAAATCGCGAATTGCCTCATGCGTATTCTAATCGTTATTTCACTGGTTCTTTTAAGTCCCGCCCTGGCCAGGGCCGACGCGGTCTCGGCCGCCGCGGCAATGGAGGACCCGGCCAATCCCCTGGTGCTCGTCAATACCGAATTCGGCCCGATTTATGTCGAACTACTGCGGAGCGAAGCACCACTTAACGTGACGAATTTCCTTGCCCTGGCGGAGCCTCGGGATACCGGGAACCGGACCGCGCTTGCCGTTACGCGCGGGTACTACGACGGCATGCGATTTCATCGCGTTGTTCCCGGGCTCCTGATCCAGGCCGGCAGTCCGGCGCTGAATCAGGGCGAGAGGGAATACGAGACCGTACGCGATGAAATCAATGCCGACGCGCTTGGGCTCGATCTGGAGCCGGTTCTGTACGCCGACGGCGAATTCAATCCCCTGCTCGACATCCAGGACAAGCACGATCTGGAACAAACGCTGTTGCTACCCCTGTACCGGCGCCTCGGCATCAGCGGCAACGCACAAGTGGCGGCGCGCCAGGACGAGATCATGTCCGCGCTCGCCAACATGAGCGTCAAGGATGCCTATGCGCAACTCGGCTATCGATATCAGGCCGGGCGTCCCGGCCGGGGTCTGGTCCGCGGCGTGCTGGCCCTTGCGAACCGCGGGCCTGACGACAACGGCCCGGAATTTTTCGTTACCTTGAGCGATGCGCCGCATCTGAATGGTAGATACACAGTAATCGGCCATGTCGTGGAAGGCATGGAAGCCGTCGACAGAATCGGAACAGCGGCAGTCGATCCCCTGGAATTGGAGCCGGAACAATTTACCTCTTCCGGCCGCTTGATTTATTCTATTCGGCAGGTCAATTGACCACGCCGGGAGAAAGTCTCCATGTCGAGAAAATCGAAGAAGCAAGCCAAACAGGGTACGCTCGCGCTATGTATCACCGCCGGTCTGATTGTCGGCGTCGGCCTCGGCCCTTTCGTCGACAACATGCTGATTTCAATAGTTATTTTCGGACTGATTGGCATCGCCGCGGGCATGGTCTTTACCCGCAAGACCTAATCCTGACCATCGGCCCGCTGCGGCAGGGAAATGTCTTGCTGGAGGAACTCACGCCGGAACGGTGGCAGTGACTCCAGCAGTCCCTTGCCGTAAAACTTGCGCACGATGCGTTCATCGAACAATGTGATGCGGCCGCTGTCGTTCTCGTTTCGCAACAGGCGCCCGCAGGCCTGTTTCAGACGAAATGCGCCCTGGGGCAGTGACAATTGCATGAACGAATTCCCCTGTTCCTTGTCGAACCAGTCCGCGAGCGTCCGTTCCACCGGGTCACTGGGTACCGGAAAAGGAATTTTTGCGATCAGCACATGCGTACAATACTTGCCCGGCAGATCGACGCCTTCGGCGAAACTGGCCAGGCCGAAGATTACGCTGCCCTTGCCCTTGTCAACGCGCGCGCGATGCTTGCGCAAGAGTTCGAATTTCTGATAGTCGTCCTGACAAAATATACGCTTGCGCCATTCTTCGGGCAGCGCTGCCAGCACATCATGCATCTGGACGCGGCTTGAAAACAGCATCAGTGACGCCCCCTCCGGGTCGAGCAGGCGCGGCAGCGAGCGGATGATGCAGTCGGTATGCCTTTGCGTTTCTTTCGGTTCGCAGCGCATTTCAGGCACTTCCAGGCTTGCCGCCTCGGCAAAGGGAAATGGGCTGGGAATACTCAGGAAACGAGCGTGTTCGGGTAGTCCGGCCCGCATCTGCAACATGGAAAACTCGCCCAGCGCGGACAAAGTGGCCGATGTCAGCACGGCCCCCGCGCAGCGCCGCCAAAGACTTTGCTGAAGATTGTCCGCCGCCAGCACCGGGCTTGAGGATATTCCGATATCGGCATCGTCGTCATTCTTGTCAAAACTGAGCCAGCGCGCCCAGGGCGCCGCACCTTCCACGCTACTAGCGGCATAACTGTCCCACAAGGCGCGGTTCGCCATGGCCCGCTCGTGCAGGTTTCCTGCGACCGGAAACCAGGTTTCAGCCGCGGCCGCTTCCTCGCTGGCCGACGCTTCGTCTTCCTCATCCGAAATCTCGCGCAGGCGTTCGCGCACTCGATCCAGCCTGTTTTCGAGTTGTCCGAAAAAATTCGCCAGCGGGCCGGCCAGATCACGCAGTTCCGCGGGCGCCTCGCCGAGTTCGAAGGTCTGGGTCATGCGATCGCGATAACTGTCACCATCAGACCGCTTCAGATCCTTCAGCAGCAGCCAGGCCATCTGCAATCGGCTTCCCAACTCCGGCAACAGTTCCTTCAACTCCTTCACCGCCTCCGGCTCCAGCACCTGCTGGTCGGTCATGCGTGTGACGATAGCCTCGCAACGCTCCAGCCAGTCGGCTTCAGCCCGCACGCGGATCGAATGGGCAAAATGGCGATTGCTTTTTTCGGGCAGATGGTGAGCTTCATCGAAGATATAGATACTATCCTCGGGCGCCGGCAGCACTACGCCGCCGCCGAGCGCGAGATCGGTCAACACGAGATCCTGATTGGCGACGATGCAATCAGCCTGATCCAGGTCGCGGCGGGCGTTGTAGAAACAGCATTTGCCGAACAACCGGCAGCGCGAGCCGAGGCATTCCCCGCGCTGGACAGTCAGCGGCTGCCAGCGATCCTGCGCCAGGGGTTCCTTCCAGTCGTCCCGATCGCCTTGCCAGTCGCCCGATTCCAGTTCCTGGCGCATCTCTTCCCAGAGTTGCGGATCCGCACCGTAATCGGCCGCCACGTCTTCCTCGAACAGATCGCGCAAGGCGGCGCGGCTGTCGTCGCCGCGCAGCAGGCTTTCCAGTTTCAATCGGCACAGGTAGCGGCCCCGGCCTTTTGCCAGGGCATAGTCGAATTGCAGATCCGTGTCTGCCAGGATCTGGGGAATGTCCTTGTTGACGAGTTGTTCCTGCAAGGAGACCGTGACGGTTGCGACGACAAGCTTGAGATTTCTTTCCATCGCCAGCGGCAGGCTTGCAAGCAGGTAGGCCAGGGTCTTGCCGGTGCCGGTGCCCGCTTCCACCACGCAAACCGGACCCTTCCCTTCCTCTCCCTGTTCCGCCAGGGTGTTGAAGATCTCGGCGATCATGCGCCGCTGCCCGTGGCGGGGCCGAAAGCCGCGGGCATCGAGAATCCGCCGGTAATCCGACTGTATCTGCTGTTTGAGGGAATCCACCAGAGTGCGTGCCGTCCGGGCTGGGTGCGCCGCAAAAAGTATAGCACCACGACCGGCAAATATAGCGAGTTTGTCGCAGGTTCGAAGCGCCGCACGGGCGAGGCATGCCTCGCCCCTACACAAATACGGGCAAAATTGCTTGAGCTTCCCGCAATGCCTGTCGCCTCTACACAAATACGGGCAAAATTGCTTGAGCTTCCCGCAATGCCTGTCGCCTCTACACAAATACGGGCAAAATTGCTTGAGCTTCCCGCAATGCCTGTCGCCCCTACATAAATACGGGCAAAATTGCTTGAGCTTCCCGCAATGCCTGTCGCCCCTACACAAATACGGGCAAAATTGCTTGAGCTTCCCGCAATGCCTGTCGCCCCTACACAAATACGGGCAAAATTGCTTGAGCTTCCCGCAATGCCTGTCGCCCCTGTAGGGGCGAGGCATGCCTCGCCCGCTTAATGTTTTGTTACACTGGCGCTTGTTCGCCATAGCAGATTACGGGTGCAGCCATGACGGCGACTGAAATTCCCGAGTCAGAAAAGCTTGAAAACGAGCAACCTTCGGCCGCTGAAGCAATTCCGGCTGAACTGACCGATCAACTGGCGCACATCAGCCACAAGCAAAGCCGGGAATTGCTCGACTTGCAGCGGAGTTTCGAGCGCCTGGGCAAACAGGGAACTTCCGGCGAGCAATGGCAGGCTTTGCAGGAACTGTTGGAAAAGAACAGCCACTACCAACAGCAATTACAACAGCGCCTGCACATTCAAGTGGCGGCCCTGAACGAAGCGCTGGAAGCCGGCCGCTCGAAGGATGCGCTGTCTTTATGGGATCGAATTCAGGGGAGCATTCAGCAATGCACCGGTAAACTGCGGCAGTCCATGCAAAAGGAAGCCGGCGCTTGCAAGGGACCGCTGCTCGAGATGCGCAAATGGCGCAATTACGCGGCCACGGAAAAGAAAAAGGAACTCATCGGGGAAATGAGTATGTTGCCGGAGGCCGGTCTTCCCCCGCCCGAATTGAGCCAGCGCATACAGAAGATGCACGAACAATGGAAAGCCCTGGGCAGGTCGGACCAGAACGAGAAACTCTGGCGCGACTTCAAGCGGCTGTCGGATCAGGCGTATGCGCCATGCAGGGAGTATTTCCAGGAAAAAAAGCAACGCATGGCGCGGAACCTGAAAGTCCGCACCGAATTGTGCGAGAAACTGGAAGCGCGGCTGAAGGAACTCGATGGGAAGCCTGTTCATATTCTCAAACTTCACCAGCTTGTATCCGAGTGCAACGCATCCTGGAAAGATCATGCGCCGGTAGAGCAGTCGAAAATCAAGCCTCTACAGAAGCGCTATTACGCCGCGCTGAAAAAGCTGACGAATCTGCGAAAGGAAGCAATGGCAGAAAACACGGCTCGTAAACAGGCCTGCGTGGATCGGGCAAAAGAGCTTGCCGCACACGAGGATCACACCGCCGCCGCCGCGGAAACGCGCAAACTACAGACCGAATGGAAGCGAATCGGTCCGGCTGAATTCCGGGATGAGAAACGCTTTCGGGAAGATTTCGCCGCTGCCTGCGATACGGTTTTCAAGTCCCTGGGCGAACATCAGGCAAAAATCCGGGAACGCGCCCGACCACCTGCTGAGCGAAACCACGATGCGCTGCTGGAACAACTCGCGCCGCGAGTCGGTTTTCTTGAAAAGCTGGAAGAGCGCTTGTTCGGCGCGGTCGGACCCGAAGAATTCTCCGGACTCAGTTCGGCCATCCGCATCGAAGACTGGGAGAAATTGCCCGCCGAAGATGATTCTCACGCCGTCGAACTGGGCCGAAGGCTGCAGGAACTGCTGGAAACCGAAACCCCGGCCGATCTGGAAGCCCGAGCCACGGAATGCGAACAGCGGCAGCGCGGTGAGTGCGTGCAACTGGAGATCCACGCGGGCTTGAACACGCCGAAAGAGGACCAGGCATTGCGCATGGAACTGCAATTGCAGCAACTTGCCAGCGGATTCGGCAAGCGCGGGCCAGACAGCAGGCAACTCGCCGGAAATCTGCGCGAGGCCGAAGTCACCCTGACCCTGGCAGGGCCGCTGCGGCCGGATGCGCGCAAGGAACTCTGGGAGCGTCTGCGGAAACTCCGGCAGCGAATCAGTTCCCGGCCGCCTCGTACTCGTACCGGCTGATTACGGGGTTGGCATAGCCGAATAGATATCGCTTGCGCAATTCGTCGTCGACCGCGGCCAGCCGCCGTTCGAACAGTTCGCGGGATCTGTTGTCTGGTGAGCGCTTCGCGACGGCATCCGCCAGGACCGGCGAATTCACGTCGCCTTCCTCCAGCAAGATTTCCAGCGCCCGAAAATTCGTTTCGTACAAGCGGTAATTATGTATGATCTGGCGGTCGATAGCGGCAGCCACAGACTCCGCATCATCGGTTTCGCATTGCAACTCTTCGCCGAAGGTCACGTGTACCTTGCCTTTGAATCCGGTCATGCCGGCAGCGATATGGCGCAGGTCGCCCGAAGCGGTTCGGATGTAACTTCCGGAATTTTGTACCTGATGCAACTCCCTGGCCTTGAAGACGTCGCAGGGGTCGAATTCGTAGGAGATCGCCACAGGGACGATATTCAGTTCGGCCAGGCTCTCGCACAATGGCACGTCTCTTTTGCCCATGGCCAGCATTTTCACCAGCGCGGGATCGGTTCGGTCGATTCCATCCTTGGCGCGTCCTTCGCGTTGCGCGATCCAGACGTTTTCCGAATCCTCAATGCATTGATGAATGTATTCGGAAAGCAGTTTCAGGGCGAGCAGCAATTCCCGGCCTTTCCGCGAGCGGTGCACGATGAAACTCTTGTTCAGGCGCATGAGATCGGCAACAAAAGGTTTCTTGAGCAGATTGTCGCCGACGCCGATCTGCAACGTGGAAAATCCGGCCCGGTGCAGCAACAGGTTGGTAAATGCCGGGTCCATTACGATGTCCCGGTGATTGCTGACGAAAACGAAAGTCTTGCCGGGCCGAAGGTTTTCCATCCCTGCCTGGCTCAATCCCCATGTGGTGGAGCGGATCGACCGGTTCATGTAGAACTCGACGACCTGCTGCATGCTCTTTACATCGTGAATCGATTGGATATAACCGCGCAAGCGGCGTTTGACGATGTTGCGCAATAATCCGGGAATCCAGCGTGCGAGCCTGGGAGTGAGAAAGGCCGCCATGCTGTCAATGAATTCCGGATCCTCCAGGAGTTGCTCGAGAACTGGCCTGAACTCGTGATCACGGTAAGGCCTTATCTCGGAGAACTTGTCCTGTTGCTCCTTGCTGCTGGGAGTACGTGTGTCCATGCTTCATTCAGTCTCACATGTTTCTGAACCTAAACATAGCGCGCCCGCCTTCAGCGTGTAGAGGCGAGGCATGCCTCGCCCCTACGCTACGGTCTCGCATGTATTTGGACCTGCAACAGCGGCGCGTACGCCGGTTACATAATCCGTCAGATCGGCGACGATTTGTTCGCGTCCCGGCAATTCGCTGGCGCGGACTTCCTCCAGCGAGCGATCGAACTCCGCAAGGGCGTCCGCTTCGTTCAGCCGGGAGTGGCAGAACTCGCGCCATCGGGCGCTCTCCTCCCCGTCCAGGGTATCCGGAAAATTTCGCGCCCGATAGCGGAAGAACATCTCCGGCAGGCGCTGGTCCCTGAAAGGCAGATCGACCCGGCCGAGATCCTGGGGCGCCATGCAGCGCAAGGTTTGCATATGTGAGCGATCGTCATCGCCGAAAAATCCGCCGCTGTAAATCATGAAATCAGGGTCGCCTGCCTCGCGGCCGCCGTCGTCCGCCTGGAACAGATCGCAAAATCGCTGCATCAGATCGGAGTTGTGAACCAGATATTCCCAATGGTCGCGGCAAGTGTCGTGATCTATGCCGAACGACGCCGCTCTGTTCTGTGGCAGTGCGGCCGGTGAACTCACGACCGGACAGCGATTCCTGCTGATGATCTTCAGCGGCAGGCGTTCGCCTTCGAGTTTCTCTCTCGGCGTGAAAAGATGCGCCGCGAGTTGTTCCGTCGAGAGATCCGCCCATTGCCGCGGGTCCGTGCGCAGGTCGTACACGATGACGCCATTGTTGTTCACCGGATGCGCACCGACGGGAATCACCAGCCCGAGACAGCCCAGCCGCGACGGATACCTGCCCGAAACATGCAGGATCGGCTTGCGCGTAAACAGATCGATCTGGGCGCCTACCCTGTCCTTGCGGCGCAATTGATAGACATAGTCATAGAGGCGGGGCTGCCGCTCCCTGATGAGTCGCGCCAGTGCGATGGTCGCCCGCACGTCAGACAGGGCGTCATGCGCATTTTCGTGTTCCAGGCCATTGGCCCGGCTCAGTTCCGACAAGCGAAAAGTCGTCGTTCCTTCCGCCGACCGCGGCCACTCTATACCTTCCGGGCGCGTGGCGGCGCAAAGCCGCGCCATGTCGATGATGTCCCAGCGTGAGTTGCCGTTGCGCCATTCGTGCTCGTAAGGGTCGAAAAAATTGCGGTACAGCAACTGCCGCGTCAGTTCATCGTCGAAGCGTATGTTGTTGTAGCCGGCCACGCAGGTGCCGGGTTTACCGAATTCCTCCTTGATGCGAGTGATGAACTCGGCCTCACTGACGCCGGCCTCCAGCGCCTTTTGCGGTGTGATGCCGGTAATCAGGCAGGACATGGCGTCCGGCAGGAAATCTTCCGCCGGCTTGCAGTAGAGCATCAGCGGTTCGCCGATGGGCTCGAGATTTTCGTCGGTGCGCAAACCGGCGAACTGGGCGGCGCGGCAACGGCGCGGATCGCTGCCGAAAGTTTCAAAGTCGTACCAGTAGATCGAGTTTTTCGTCATCGCGCCTGATGCTCATGCCCGCTGATATGTTGTAGTATTCGGACAGCCGGAAATTGCCTGCCGGCTTCCTTTCCGGATGATTTTCATGGATTTTCGCGGCGCCCATATTATCAGCGTACAACAATTCCAGCGGCCGGATGTCGAGCGGATTTTCGACGTGGCCGACAGTATGGAACCTTTCGCGCAGCGAACACAAGTCAGCAAGGCGCTCGATGGCGCAATCCTCGGCAACATGTTTTTCGAACCGAGCACCCGCACCAGGGTCAGCTTCGGCTGCGCTTTCAACATGCTGGGCGGGCACGTGCGGGAAACCGCTGAAATCGGCGCCTCTTCCATCACCAAGGGAGAGTCGCTCTACGATACGGCTCGCGTCATAAGCGGCTACAGCGATGTTATCGTCATGCGCCACCCACGAGCCGGTTCGGTGGCGGAATTCGCCGAAGCGAGCCGCGTGCCGGTAATCAACGGCGGCGACGGCGTCAACGAACATCCGTCCCAGGCTTTGCTCGACCTGTACACTATCCGCAAGGAACTTGAGTCCAGGCAGCGCTCGATCGACGGCATGCACATCGGCATGGTCGGCGACCTGAAACACGGCCGTACGGTGCATTCGCTTTCCAAATTGCTCAAGTTGTACCGGAACGTCAGCTTCAACCTGATCTCGCCGAAGCAATTACGCATGCCCACCGACATCGTTGCCGATTTGCGCACGGCCGGCCACAAGGTGAACCAGACCGAGGACATGGCAAAAGGCCTCCACGACAACGATACGGTTTATCTCACCCGCATTCAGGAAGAACGCTTTGCCAGCCGCCTCGAGGCCGACGTCTACCGTGGCCGCTTTCGGCTCAACCAGGCGATATACACGCGGCATTGCCAGCCGAATACAGTGATCATGCACCCATTGCCAAGGGACACCCGCGCCGAGGCCAACGAACTCGACGAGGATCTGAACCAACATCCCAACCTTGCAATCTTCCGGCAAACCGATAACGGCGTGCTCGTGCGCATGGCGTTGTTTGCCCTGGTGCTCGATGTGGTGGATCAGGTGTCGAAACAAATCCGGAATGCCGGCTGGTATACAGGCCGCAGATTCGAATAACTGAAGGAGAACCGCTTTGCTTGGCGAAAACGATTATCTTGCCATGGACGCGCTTGCCCTGGCGCAAGGACTGGAACGCGGCGATTTCAGCCGGGTTGAATTGAACGAGCGCGCCATAGCGCGCGCCGAACAATGCAATCCGGGCCTGAACGCGATCAATCTGCCGCTTTACGACCAGGCGCTCGAACAGGCCGGGTCGCTCGATGAAGCCGTGTCACTGCCCGGATCGTTGGCCGGAATCCCCTTCCTGCTCAAGGACCTCAGTGATCTGAAAGGCGCCGCCACCAGCTATGGCAGCGAGTTGTTCAAGAGTTATGTAGCGAAGAACTCATCGCCGGGTGTGCAATTGTATGAAGCAGCCGGCCTGACCATGCTCGGCAAGACCAACACCCCGGAATTCGGCCTTACCTTGACCACCGAGCCGGTCGCCAATGGGCCCACCCGCAATCCCTGGAATACCGATTATTCCACCGGCGGCTCGAGCGGCGGCGCCGCCGCGGCGGTGGCGGCAGGCATTGTGCCGGTAGCCCAGGCTTCCGACGGCGGCGGTTCGATCCGGATTCCAGCCAGTTGTTGCGGACTGTTCGGCCTCAAGCCGAGCCGCGGGTTGACCCAGGCGGGCACTGTACTGTCCGAAAACTGGAGCGGCATGGCGGTGGAGCACGTGGTGTCGAGAAGCGTACGCGACAGCGCGGCGTTTCTCGACCTGATTACGCTGCCGTCCGGACAGAACCTGTTCGCTCGGCCCGAGTTTCCCGCGTCCTTTCTCACGGCGCTAGACGAGTCCTGCCCGCGCCTGCGGATCGGCATACAGGACACCCATCCCACGGGTGGAGCACTCGATAGCGAATGCGTCGACGCCGTGCAGGCAACCGCTGCGCTGTGCGAATCACTGGGTCATTGCGTGGAGCCTTTCAGTCATCCACTCGACTACGAGGCGCTGAACGCCGCCATGGGCCAACTCGTTTGCGTGCACACTTATCGTTCGATCGAGCGCGGCTTGCGCTTTCACAAGACTAATCTCGAAAAAGCTCCCGTGGAGCGCTCGACCCGATTCATGGCGAAACGCGGCGCCGAGACTCCGGCGGCAGACTATCTTGCGGCGCGAGACTTGCTGCGCACCGCGGAAAAACAAATGGCGGCGGTGCACGAGCAGGTCGACGTAATCGTTTCCCCGGTGCTGGCCCGCACCACGGCAAAGCTGGGATGGCTGGACATGAACGCCGAGGACCAGCGTGAATACATCAACCGCTTCCGCCAATACAGCGGGTTCACCGCGGTCTGCAACGGCACCGGCCAGCCGTCCATGTCCGTGCCCCTGCATCGCACCGCCGAGGGCTTGCCCATCGGCGTCATGTTCACCGCCGCCTGGGGCGGCGACCTGCTCCTGCTGCAACTCGCCAGGCAACTCGAAACCACCGCTCCCTGGCCGCAAATCGCGCCCTGAAAAATTAGAAGTTTGACTCCAAATGTGCGGACAATATGTCTGCAAATCCATTTAATATATGTTTGCAAAAACATTGTAAATCTGTTTATAGATTGTTACCGTACTCGATTAGAGTACTCGAAGTGATTGTTTTTTTATGGCGAAAAACAAGTCTGAAAGCGTTCAAGACAAACGAATTGGCGAATCGCCAATTACCGAGAATGGGAATTACCGCAAGCGCGTGGCCGACCAGGAACTTATCCAATGTCTGGCAGCGGCCGGAGCGGTGCTGATCGAAGGTCCCCGTGCGTGCGGCAAGACGGCGGCAGCCCGCAAGCTGGCGGCAAGCGAAGTCTTGCTGGACACAGATCAGACGGCCCAAGACATGATTGCCATCGATCCCTTGCTGGTTCTCGATGGCGCGAGCCCACGACTGATCGACGAGTGGCAAACCGCTCCGGTAATCTGGAACCATGTCCGGCGCATCGTAGATGCGCGCTCGGGAAAAGGTCATTTCATTCTCACCGGTTCGACCGTTCCGGCAGACGACACAACACGCCATACCGGAGCCGGTCGCATTGTCCGGCTTCGCCTTCGCCCAATGTCGCTATTCGAATTGGGACACAGTAATGCCCAAGTTTCGCTCAAGGACTTGCTAGATGATGTGCCCGCACGAAGTCCGTCGATCGACATGTCTGTTCATAAACTGAGCGAATTACTGTGCGTCGGCGGCTGGCCGGGACATATCGGTATTCCTGCCTGGGACGCCATTCGGGTAAACCGAAACTATGTCGATGACATATGCCGAGCGGATTTGCGGAATGTCGATGGAGTGCGGCGCGACCCGAACAGAATCAGGCGTTTTTTGCAATCGCTGGCGCGAAACGTGTCGACCTGCGCTTCCAAGGCGACAATTGCCCACGATGTCGCCGGCCCGGACCAGTTATCGATGACAGGCCACACAGCACACTCTTACCTGACCGCGCTGGAAAATTTGATGGTTGTGGAAGATCAGCCACCTTGGGCGGTCCATCTGCGATCCCGCTCCCGGCTGCAACAAACGCCGAAGCGCCACTTTGTCGATCCATCCATCGCCACGGCGGCGCTCGAAGCGAAACCGGAACACTTGCTTAATGATTTTGAATCGTTCGGCTTGCTGTTCGAGTCAATGGCGATTCGAGACTTGCGGGTTTACGCACAAGCCATGGGCGCAAGCGTTTGTCACTATCGCGATAATACTGGCCTGGAAGTCGATGCAATCATTGATGCCGGCCCCGGCCACTGGGCAGCCTTCGAAATCAAACTTGGAATCGGTCGAATTGATGAGGCGGCGAAAACATTGCTGAAATTCGCCGATCGCGTCGATACCAGCCTCTGCGGCAAACCCGCCGCTCTTGGCGTCATCGTTGAGCGCGGCTACGGCTACCGCCGCCCCGACGGCGTGAATGTCATCCCACTTTCAGCGCTTGGTCCCTAAGCTCGCTGCATGGCGCCGTGGATGCGGCCGAGCGCCTCTTCAAGCAAGGGCCGGGCGAGGCCCAGGTTCATGCGCATGCGGCCGGGGCCCCAGTAGGCCGAGCCGGGATTGATCTTCACGCCCGAATTCTCGATGAGATATCGCTCCACAATCAATTCCGGAGTCACTTCATTCGCGCCCGGTTCACGTGCGGCGGTTTCGGCCGCCGCGGTCTCGACCGCGCCGATGCGCTCGATCAGCGGCTCCACGTTGAGCCAGGCCAGATAGGTGCCTTCCGGCTCGTTACAACTCATGTGGGGAATCTGCTCGTTGATGAAGCTGGACGCGTACTTCGCGTTATTGGACAAGTAGACCTGTAATGCGTCCATCCAGTCGTCGCCCTCTTCCAGCGCCGCCTGGGAGGCGATGATTCCGAGCGAATTGATGGTCGCGTTGTCGCCGACGGCGCGGATGCGCGACATGAATTCCGGATTGTGGGAGAACAGGTAAGCGTCCTTGAAGGCCGCCAGGTTGAAGGACTTGCTCGCGGATTTGAACGTCACGCTGTTCATGACCAGATCGTCGGCGAGATTGGCGTAGGGCACATATTCGTGGCCCGCGTTGACGAAATCACAATGGATTTCGTCGGCCAGCACGATGACGTCGTGGCGCGCGCAAAGCTCGCCGAGTTCGGTCAATGTGGCGCGGTCCCAGGAATTGCCCACCGGATTGTGGGGGTTGCACAGGATGAAGGTATGCACATCGTCCTGGGCCAATTTGCGGTCCAGATCGTCGAAATCCATCTCGTAGACGCCGTTTACCTCACGCAGCCGATTCTCCTCGATCACGAAGCCCTTGCGGATAGTCGAGAAGAACCCGCTATAGCCAGGCGTCTGCATGACGACCTTGGCGCCGGGAGGATTGAAAGCCCGCAGCGCCGCGAGTAATCCCGGCAGCAGCGCCGGCGAATCCAGCAGCATTTCCCTCTCGATCACCGTGCCGTAACGGCGCTCATTCCAGTTGATGATCGATTCGTGATAGGAATCAGGCGTCGCCATGTAGCCGTAGACTTCGTGCGATATACGCTCTTGCAACGCTTCGGTAACACAGGGGGCGACACGGAAATCCATGTCGGCGACTCCCATGGGAATCTTGAGTTGATCGCCCCAGGTTTCAATTTGTCCATCCCATTTGCTGCAATCCGTGCCGATGCGATTGTAGATCTCGTCAAAGTCGTAGCCTCCGGCGGAAGCGCGGCTGGCGCCGTTCTCCTGGGCCTTCAAGCTGGTGGCTGTTCCCAATGAACCGGCAACAGCGGCAACGCCTGCCTGTTTCAGGAAAGATCTGCGGTCGATTTTGTAGACGTTGGACATGCGGCGCCTCTCTATGCGTTTGCCCGCGGCAATGCGCAAGCGTTGTTATTACCCAGCGGAATTCGTCCCCATTAGCTAAACCCCGCATTGCAACTAACGGTTATAAAGCAGGCGAAAGGCTAAATCAATGAAAAGATCGCTCGATCTCCGTCCAGTAGGCCGGATGCCACTCGATTCGCTTGGCGATGCCCAGATACGGCGTTATGATGCGCCTTCCACCAAATTGAACACACCAGATTGCCCGAACCGGGCCGCGGGAGGAATGAATGAAAACTACTCGACGTGGATTTGGAACAATCGCGATCGGCGCTGCGGTCGGCGCAATGTCCGGAAGCGCCCTGCTTGGCAGGAAATCGCATGCCCAGACTCGTGAGGCGCTTGCAACGGGCGTATTCGACAGCGGCATCATTCAACTGAATCAGAACGAAAGCGCGCGCGGACCCGGGCCGAAGACCATGGAAGCGATTCATGCCCATACGACCAAACGCGTAGGCCGCGGCTACGCCCCCGACCATGTCGGTGAACTGCAGCAAGGCCTGGCGAATCACTACGGCGTGGAAAGGGAGAACATTCAATTGGCAACCGGCTCCACGCCGTTGCTGCAAGGTTCGGTTCGCGCCTTCTGCGATGCGGAAAAAGCATTCGTTACTCCCCTGCCGACCTATACGACCAGCCTGAGCACCGCCCGGCAGATCGGAGCGCGCACGGTGGAATTGCCGCTAGACCGCAATCTGGCCATCGATCTCGACCAGCTTGCGGACAACGCCCGCGGCGCCGGCCTGCTGTATTTGTGCAACCCGAACAATCCTACCGGCACCGTGCGTGGGCCGGGCGAGGTGGAAGCCTTCGTTCGCCGCGTCATGGAAGAGAATCCGGAAACTTACATCCACATCGACGAGGCATACATCTACTATGCGCGCCCCGGGGCGATGGAAACCGCCGTGCCGCTGGCGCTGGAGTTCGAAAACGTGTTCATCACCAGGTCATTCTCCAAGGCCCACGGTCTGGCGGGCATGCGCATCGGTTTCGCCGTGGCCCAGCCGCAAACCTTGCAGAAGATCCGCAACGTCTGGGGCATGGGCGACGTCAACATGCTCGGCGCCATCGCCGCACTGACCGCGCTGGAAGACGAGGAACATATCGCCTGGGAAGTGCAGGAAAACGCGGAAATTCGCGACGAAGTCGTCGGCTTTTTCCGCGATCTCGGTTACGAGGTGCCCGATTCCAACACGAATCACATCTTCGTCAATCTGCGCATGCCGGCGGCGGAATTCCGCTCGGCCTGCCTTGAGCACAACGTGCTCGTTGGCCGTGACTTTTCGCCGCTGGAGGCGACCCATTCGCGAATCTCCCTGGGCAGCCGGGAAGAGATGGCGATCGCAATGGATGTGTTCAGGCAGGTGCTGGCCTAACAGGCATCTTTACTCTGATGACGCACGGCGGTTACTTCCGCCATGATGGAAATGGCGATTTCCGCCGGCGTCTTGGAATGAATCTGGAACCCGATCGGCGCATGCAGCCGGTCGATTTCCGCTTCGCTTAGTCCGAGTTCTGGCAGACGCTCGCGGCGCGCGGCGGAAGTGCGTTCCGAGCCCATGGCGCCGATGTAGAAGGCATCGGTTTTCAATGCCTCCATCAAGGCCATGTCGTCCACCCGGGGGTCGTGCGCCAGGGCGATAACGCCGGCATAGGGATTACTGAACCTTTCCCTGACCACGTCGTCGGGCAGGCGCGAAGTCGTCTCCACGCCTTCCACTTGCCAGTTTTCCAGATATCTTGGTCGCGGGTCGCACAAGGTCACATCGTATTCCAGCGCCAGCGCCATCTCCGAGACATAACGCGCCACATCCCCGGCGCCGAGCAGCAGCAACCGGTACATCGGGCTCATGCTGTGCACCATGGCGTCTTCACCGATCACCACGGCCGCCTCATCGCTGCCGGTTCGCGCGCTTACTCCTCCGTTGTGTAAGTCCACCACCCGGCTGACCTTGCGATGGGCGTCGAGATCGGCGGCCAGGCGCGAGAAGACCTGCCGATTGGCATCGTTCGAATCGAGATATTCGAGCAGCACGTGCAATTGGCCGCCGCAAGGCAGTTTCAGCCGCGCCTGCTCCTCGGCGCTGATGCCGTACTTGATGCGAAACGGCTTGCCCTGCTCATCGTATTGCGCCTTCAGGCTGCCGTTCTGTAATTGTTCGAGGAAATCCTCTTCGATGCAGCCACCGGAAATCGAGCCGGCAAGTTCGCCGTCCATGGTGCAGGCGAGCATCGAGCCCGGCGGGCGCGGCGAAGAACCCCAGGTCTTTAGGATTGTCGACAGCCAGACCGGCTTGCCGTCTCCGAGCCAGCCCGCGACCCGGGAAATGATGTTCTGCTGGCTGCTTAACATGGGGTGGGGATTCTACCGCGCTTCCAGTTCGAGCAGGCGCTGCTTGGTTTCGATGCCGCCGCCGAAACCGGTAAGGTCGCCGTCGCTGCCGACGACGCGATGGCAGGGAATGATCACGGGAATCGGATTCTTGCCGTTGGCCGAACCTACCGCCCGCGAGGCCTTGCCGTTGCCGACTTCGATCGCAAGTTCTCCGTAGCTGCGGGTTTCTCCATAGGGTATGCCTTGCAGGGCCGACCAGACCTTGCGCTGGAATTCGGTTCCCGCGGGCGCCAGGGGAAGATCGAAATGTTTCAGTTCGCCTGTGAAATAGGCTCGCAGTTGCTCGATCGCCAGCACGAAAGGAGCGGCATCCTCGACCCAGCCGGGTTCGTGGCGGCGCTGCATCCTGCCGCCGGGGAATCCCAGCGTGCTCAGATTTTCCCCGTCTCCGGCCAGCAAGAGGCTGCCGATGGGGCTGTCCATGTAAGTGTAGTACGTGGTCATAAGCAAAATTCCCCCTCTGAGTGAGGCTGGCGGCGGAATGCCGGCCGAGACGCTCAAAATAGCATTGTCACGTTCCCGCGCCAATTCACATTGCAAATGGCCGCCACCTGCTTTTTCTCTCCATGCTGGTATCATTGCGCCGCGCGAAATTCCCCACCATTCTCGACAGGACGTTTACGTGAGCATTGCAGCCGAAAATCCGTCAATTCCAAGAGCGACCAAGATCGTAGCCACCCTTGGTCCCGCGAGCGACGGAAAGATCAAAGAGCTAATCAACGCCGGCGTTGACGTGTTTCGATTGAATTTCTCCTATGGCGCGCATAGTGAGCACGCTGCCAGGATCGCGGATATACGCGCTGCCGCGGACAGTACAGGCCGCCATGTGGCCATACTCGCCGACCTCCAGGGACCCAAGATCCGCATCGGAGGATTCGCCGGGGAAAAGTCGTACGCGCTGGCGCCGGGAGATGTCTTTTCCATAGATCCGGCGCTGCCTCACGACGGCGGAAACCGTCGGGAAGTCTCGACCAAATTTACCGCGCTGGCCGAACAGGTAAGTCCCGGGGACACTCTTGTAATCGGTGATGAGTCGCTTGAATTGCAAGTGTCCGATGTGAAGGGCGGTCGTATCGACTGTGTGGTCGCCGTAGCCGGCGAAGTGCGCGCCGGCAAGGGTATCAACTTGCGCGGCGGAGGACTGTCCGCCCCGACCCCCACTGCGCAGGATATCGAAGACCTGAAATTCGTCTGCGACCAGGGCGTGGACTATCTGGCCATATCTTTCGCAAGTTCCGCCGACGACCTGAAGACCGCGCGGAAACTGGTTGAGGAATGCGGTTCCGCCTGCGCCATCATCGCCAAGATCGAAAAAGCCGAAGCCGTGGCCTCGGACGCGAACATGGATGCCATCATCAAGGCCAGCGACGCCGTAATGGTGGCTCGCGGCGACCTGGCGATCGAAATCGGCGAGGCGGCCCTGATGGGAATGCAGAAGCACATCATCAAACGGTCCCGGGAGTTGAACCGGTGCGTAATCACCGCGACGCAGATGATGGAATCGATGGTCGAACACGCTCATCCGACCCGCGCGGAAATCATGGATGTCTCCAACGCCGTTCTGGATGGAACGGATGCGGTGATGCTGTCCGCCGAAACCGCCACGGGCAAATACCCGGTGGAAACGGTGCAAGCCATGGTGCGAGTGATAAAGGGCGCCGAATCAACGCCATTCGCCGCGCCGCAGACCAGCCTCGATCACGACTGCGAGGTCATCGACGAATCCATAGCCCTGGCGGCGATGACCGTGGCCGAACGTCTGGCGGACGTGCGCGCCGTGGCCTGTCTGACCTCGAGTGGAAACACGCCCAAGTTGATGTCTCGCAGCCGCTCCCGGCTGCCGATCTACGCCCTTGGCGATAACCCGCGTACGCTGGCTCGAGTTGCGTTATACAGAGGCGTTCATCCGCGCCTGCTGGAAACCGGCGGAATCGACTACGAACTCATCAACGAGGCGGTCGTTAAGTTTCTCGTTCAAATCGGCGCGGTCGCCAGGGGCGATGTGGTAATTCTCTCGAAAGGCGACCTGCAGGACGTCCAGGGCGGAACCAACACTCTGAAAGTCCTGGAAGTATCCTGACAATCTAACCGGCGTCGGGCGAGGCATGCCTCGCCCCTACAGGGAATGCTAACAGGCCAGGTTCGAATGTAGGGGCGACGCATGCGTCGCCCGCCTGATCGCCTGGATTACAATCTGCTGATTCAACGTTCGGCGTACGCCTCGGCCTGACGGCCGACGATATTGACCAGGTTACCCATGGCCAGTGTCATGTCGATCAGATGCAGACCCCAGGGCGCGTTGATCTCCCCGTTGAGAAGGACATCGCCGCGAATATCGTCGGTGCGCGGGTCGGCCGGGTCGGCGGCGATGCTCACTTTCAGGTAGTGATATGTGCCGTCATTGACGCAGCGCGCGTTGAGCAGGCCGGGCACTTTCACGAACGGCGTCGTGATTTCCTGCGCCGTTGAACTCCACACGGGCATCGGCGCCACGGCCTGGAAAATCTCTCCAATGTTGGAAAGATAGGCGTCGAGTTCCCCTTGTCCGTTCGGATTGGCCGGATTGGCCGGATTGAAACAGGCGATCTCGGATTCGTCGTTAGGCGCGCGGCCGAACAGGAACATCCCCTCGCCGCCCGGCGAGAGATTTTCGCGATAGGTCGCGTAACTGATCACGCAGCCGGCTTGGGCGGCGGTCTCGCAAAGCGGGACTTCGCTGAAACTGCCGCCGGCGCTTTCTCCCTTCGGCACGACGACCGAATTTCCGGCGAGAATTGCCGAGACGAGTTGGTCCTGCAGCGGCCTGCCGTCGATCTCGTTGCGGATCAACTCGATCAGCAGGCTAGTGCCCTGGGAGTGGCCGACGAGTACGAAACCGCGGCCGTCGTTGTGGTTTTCCAGGTAGTGGTTGAACGCGTTGGCTACGTCGATGTAGTTGCGCTGGTCGTTATTGGCGAGATTGCCGGCGTTCATGAGCAGGGCGGGTATCGTGATCTGCCGGTAGACCGGCGCGAACACGCGGCAGACGGACTTGAAGCGCGCAAACTGCGTGAATGCGGTGATGACCTCCTCGTGCCGGCCCGGGTGAAGGTCGGCGAACGTGTCCTCGTCGAGCGAAGTGGTCGGATAGACGTAGAAACAGTCTATGGCCGGGTCCGGATCGGCGGTCCAGGCTTCGGGTTCGACCGAACCGTCGGCATTGACGATGGTTGCGCTGACATCGTGGTCGCAGACATCCAGGGTATTGCCCGGATGGCATAGCCAGTTGTCGATGTCGCCGTAATCCACCGCCGCCGGCTCCATTGGTTCCGCGTCTTGTGCGGTCGCGGGCGCCAGCGGCGACCCGGCCAGCAAGGCCAGCACTGCAATCCTGATCCATTCCCCATTTCGCATCTTCAAGTCTCCATTGGAATTGTCACGAGGCTCAGAACGCCCTGCTGTGGTGTACCCGTTCATTCAAGGGAAAATTGGGGTATATCTGGTCGCAAGTGATCAAATTTCCCTCCGGTACGGAGCAACTGGTGAGTTCGACCATGAGTTCGTCCTCCGACGGGCGATGCAAGGTGAATTGCAGGTCGGCGTTTTGAAACAATGCAGGAAAGCTCATCGCCGTACCGATGGATTCGCCGAGGTCGTTCGGATTTGCCTGTCCCAGCGACGCCGCCGACTGATACGCTTCGACAATATTGATAATATTCACGTAATTCGTGCTGATGATCGCCATCTGTCCGTCAGCCTTGTGAATGATCGTCAGGAAGGCTAATTCGCCTTCAGGAGTCGTCGTATTCAGCCAGATGCCGTTAAGGCTTGACGCTGCTTCCTGCGCCGTCGCCTGAAGCGGTGCGAAAGCCAGCACCAGCATGGCGAGAGTTCCTGCCCAGTATGTTTTCATGATGTTTCTCCTCGAATTCAAATCTTCATGCATGATACACAGAAAAATCGGCGCTAACACTTGAGTTTACGCCGGAACTCCACAAGAATACCCGGCTTCGAGCTTCATTGGAAATCTTCATGAAAGACAGGAACTTGCGCAAACATTCCAGTATCGTCATCGACGGCGTCGAACAGGCGCCGAGCCGCGCCATGTTGCGCGCGGTAGGATTTACCGACGAGGATTTCGCCAAACCCCAGGTCGGCATCGCTTCGACATGGAGCATGGTTACACCGTGCAACATGCATATCGATCAGCTCTCGCAAGCGGCCAACAGCGCGTCCGACGCCGCCGGCGGCAAGGGAGTGATCTATAACGTGATCACCGTATCCGACGGCATTTCCATGGGCACCGAGGGCATGAAGTACTCGCTGGTTTCCCGCGAGGTGATTGCCGACAGCGTGGAGACCGTCTCGGGTTGCATGGGCCACGACGGCATCATCGGTATCGGCGGCTGCGATAAGAATATGCCGGGTCTGGTGATGGGCATGGCGCGGCTCAATCGACCATCCATCTTCATTTATGGCGGCACGATCCAGCCCGGCCCCGGCCGCACCGACGTGGTTTCGGTGTTCGAAGCGGTCGGCGGGCACGCCGCCGGCAAGGTTTCGGATATCGAACTGAAGCAGATCGAGGACACCGCCATACCCGGCCCGGGTTCCTGCGGCGGCATGTATACGGCCAATACAATGGCTTCCGCCATCGAAGCCCTCGGCATGAGCCTGCCCAACAGCTCCGCCCAGGATGCGATTTCCGAAGCCAAGCAGAACGACTGCGAACGCGCCGGGGCGGCGATCATGAATCTGATCGCGAAGGACATCAAACCCTCGGACATCATGACCCGGGCCGCATTCGAGAACGCCATCAAGGTCGTGATCGCACTTGGCGGCTCGACCAATGCGGTGCTGCATCTGCTTGCGATGGCGCATACCGTGGGCGTCAGGCTCGAACTCGACGATTTCGGCCGTATCGGCCGCGACGCCCCGGTGCTGGCCGACCTGCGGCCGAGCGGCAACTACCTGATGTCGGAACTGATCGCCATCGGCGGCATCCAGCCGCTGATGAAGCGCATGCTCGATGCGGGGCTGCTCGACGGCTCTTGCATGACCGTCACCGGCCGCAGCCTGGCCGAGAATCTGGCCGACGTGGAAGATTATCCGGCGGATCAGAAAATCGTTCGGGACCTGGACAATCCCATCAAACCCGAATCTCACCTCGTCGTGCTGCGCGGCAATCTCGCGCCGGAAGGCGCCGTTGCCAAGCTCACGGGCAAGGAAGGCGACCGATTCTCGGGCCGGGCGCGGGTATACGATTCCGAGGAAGAGAGCCTGAAAGGCATTCTCGCCGGCAAAATCGTCAAGGGCGATGTCGTCGTCATCCGTTTCGAAGGCCCGCGCGGAGCCCCGGGCATGCGTGAAATGCTCGCTCCCACTTCGGCCATCATGGGCAAGGGCCTCGGTTCGGATGTAGCGCTGATCACCGACGGCAGATTCTCCGGCGGCTCCCACGGCTTCGTGGTCGGCCATATTACGCCCGAGGCCTTCTCCGGCGGCCCACTTGCGATCGTCCGCGACGGCGACCCGATCACGATCAACGCCGCGGACCGGACCGTGAATCTCGATCTCGACGCCGCCGAAATCGAGGCGCGTCTTGAGCAATGGCAGCGCCCGGCGCCACGCTACAAGCGCGGGGTACTCGCAAAATACGCGGCCGTGGTCGCTTCCGCATCAAAAGGCGCGGTTACCGACGAGCCGGCGCCGAGTTGAAAACGATGATTCACAATCGAGTCTTCGTCATTCCGCGTATGCCCCCCACTTTGTCATTCTGCGCGAAGCGAAGCGGAGTCGCAGAATCTGCGGGGTTAAAGATCGCCTGGAGTGTTACTCAAGGATTCAAGGACACGTCAATTGCCTGATTTCATGATCGCCATAGGCCAATTGCTTGACGGTTCGCCGCCACAGGCATGGGCGCTTTGGGCCTTGAGCAATATCCCCGGCTTCCCGCCGATCATTCAGAGCGTACACATCCTCGGCATCGCCGTGGTAATGGGCTCCATCGTCATGCTCGACCTGCGCATCCTCGGGCTCGCCGTTCCCTCGCAGCAAATACCGGAAATGGCGCGCCGTGTAATGCCCTGGCTCTGGTGCGCACTGGCCTCGAACCTGTTTTCGGGCTCGTTTTTCGTATTCGCCCGGCCCCTGCGCTATTTCAACAACCCGATATTCGGCTGGAAAGCGAGTTTCCTGCTTTCCGCGATCCTGGTAACTGTGCTGATCCACTGGTGGAGCCGGCAGCAGGACTTCGTCAATGCCAACGGTGTGGCCGCACTCAAGGTCAAGGCTACGGCCCTGCTTTCCCTGGGCCTGTGGATCATGGTCGCCATGGCGGGGCGCTGGATCGCCTACGTCGAATACATCTATTTCCCGGCATGAGGGCGAACTGAGTGCTTTCCGATTTCCTGCGCGCCCCATTCTGGATCGATATCGAAAACTGGCCGCTGAGCTGGGAAATCGGCGGCACATGGCTGTTCCCCTTCATCGAATCGATCCACGTCGTCACCATTGCCATGGTGGTCGGCTCCATCCTGTTCGTCGACCTGCGCCTGCTGGGCCTGGCCGCAATGCGCTACTCGATCCGCGATCTGTCGCGAGAACTGATCCCCTGGACCTGGGGCGCCTTCGTCCTCTCCACCATCACCGGCCTGGGCATGTTCATCACCCGAGCCGCCTCCCACGTCCTCAACCCCGCATTCCAGTGGAAAATGATCCTGCTCGTCCTCGCCGGCGCCAACATGGCCTGGTTTCATTACCGCATCTACCGCCACCTCGACGGCAGCGAACACATGTCCGAGACCCCGCTGCAACTGAAAATCATCGGCAGCCTCTCCCTCTTCCTCTGGGCCGGAGTAGTCCTCGCCGGCCGCTGGGTTGGGCATATAGTTTGAATCTAAGGAAAATGTAACTCGATTGCTTTGAAGTTGTATTCACTCGGTGTATTTAGAAGAAATGCTGTTCACAATTCTCGTATATATAACAACATTGAATCGGTGGAAATCTCCAAGATGGCAGTTAAGAAAAAGAAGACAAACTATGGGGATTCCGAACTGATGATGCGAAGTGCACAATCGCTTGGAATGCTTGCAAAGAAACTCAATTCGGATCAAAAAATCGATTTTAAGTCCCCTCTATTCGAAGGTGTATTCATTGCGGTACCCGTATTTTACGCACTAGCAACGGAATTGGCATTGAAAGCATGGCAGGCTCGTGAGGGACAAGGAAAATTCCATGCCAGCCACGACTTGCTGGAACTTTTCGATGGACTGAACGACAGCACAAAGAAGCGACTTGAATCTAGGTTGGCCAAGAGGCCAAACCAGTTCATGGAGGGTACCTATGATCCAATAAGCGCAAGTATCAGAGAGACGCTGGAGTTTCATCGGAAAACATTTGTCGAGTGGCGTTATCTGTATGAAGCACGACAAGCGACTGGAATGTGCTTTTATCCAAATTCACTAGATGAAGTGCTTTCTATATTGGTAACGGAATACTTCCACAGTTAGACGAAGAATTTTCAATCATTAAGGATTATTAAATTGAATGACTCACTTCAACAATTCGAGCCTGCATACGGCTTAGGGCAAAGCTGTACGAACTATCTGCTAAAGGAGTTGCCAGCTACCGTCACCATAAGCGGGATAAAGTTTAAAGGGAATTGCAAGGTGAAGCTGGAAATGCAGCGTAAAGCCGCAATACGACTGTATGGTGAATTCAAGAAAGTTCCGGAGGCTTATGGTATACCTGTAAGTATGGGGGAATCCTTAGAGTCATTTTCTATAAATGGGTATGATATCCCAGGCTTCAGAACTTCTGGACATTATAATTTAGTTAGCAACGAGCTGACCATTACTTGGTGCCCTTCACATAACTCAGTTTCAATATCTGAGCAAGAAAAGAAGCATATCTCTCATGCCTTTTGTCATCTTTTCAATTTCCTAGATGTTTCAGGAAGCAGAAAATTTCCATACCAAAAAAACGGATACCGTGGAAGAATAGACCATATTGACCTCGATACTTACCATTGGAAGATAGAACTAAAATCTCTGGGCAAAACGCAAGAAATTATCAGATCCCTAAATGAAGAGGGCGGCTATCAGTTAACGCACGCGGGGAGAATTCAAAAATTAGACGGGTCAGCATTTAGTGGGAATGAACTGAGTGATTGCTTAACGATGCTAACATTTTTGCTTTCCTTTGCGCGAGGATGTTGGTGCAATCCAGTATGCTCAGTTGGAATTGATAGGGCATCGGATGTTGTTTTGGAGTCTTGGTCTGTTCCTCGAGAGTCCTGGAAGCCGCATGTCGGCTGGTTATCAGCTCAAAATGACACGCAATTGCCATCCTTTGCTTCAAGTTTCTCTAAAAAATGGTCAAATGAAGATTGGCGAGAAACTTTAAGAGAAACAATCTACTGGTACCTGAACGCAAATGATTCTTCACAAGGAATAGATACAGGAATCATTCTCGCTCAAGCAGCCATTGAGAAACTTTCCTATCAATATGTTGTTATAGAAAAAAGGCTAATATTACGCGAAGGATTTAGGAGCCTTGTCGCATCCGATAAATTTAGAATTCTAATGTCTTCCTTAAAAATACCAATAGATATTCCTACAGAATCAAGGGATATTACAAATATTGCAAATGATAAAATTTGGTTGGATGCACCACATGCATTGACGGATATCCGCAATGCACTAATACACCCTGAACGGGGTTCTTTTAGTTTTTCTGATAACTTAGATTCATTCTACCAAGCTTGGAAATTGAGTTTATGGTATCTGGAATTGAGTATCCTTGCCGTTTGCGAGTATAAGGGAACTTTCTATAATCGATTGAAAGATGGATACGAAAGCGATGCAGAGGAAGTGCCTTGGATACTGTCGAAGAGTCCGTCTGCTTAAAACCAATAATGATTGGTCGACTTGACCGTTGCAGATTCAGAGGTGGTCGGATTTCACCTTAAACAAGCATACCGCATGGCAAACAAAACAAGAGAGAAATGAAGGGGAATGCCCTAATGATAATTTCCACGTCATGCGAACACACATCTTGGAGGGTCTGCCATCCCACGTCCGCGTTATCGAGGCGGTGGACGCGATGACGCCGAGCGAGTTCATAACCAAGCGACTGGGCTTGGGACACCCACACGGCGATGGGGATTCTATATCCATAGTCTGTCCAATCTCAAAGAATTTACGCTTGACGTAACACGGACTTTTCGGTTAAATTGATCGGCGATTTGTTGCAATGGACCTGGAACACGTTGTGATCGTCAGTTTTGCGGACAAAAGGACGGCAGCGTTCTACCGGGGGCAACGAGTCGCGGCATTCTCAGGTTTCGCCAGAGCGGCTTCGCGAAAGTTGGACCAACTCGACGCAGCCACAAGCCTTGGCGACCTGAATCGGCCGGGCAACCGTCTCAAAGCGCTCAAGGGTCGACGAAATGGGCAATGGAGAATTCGCATCAACGTCCAATTTCGAGTCTGTTTCAAGTGGCTCGATGGAAGTCCTGGGCCAACCGAAGTAGAGATCGTTGATTACCATTGAGAGGGGTCTTGTCATGCGTGAACCTATCCATCCCGGTGAAACTCTGCGCGAGGATCTGGATGCGCTCGGCATGAGCGCGGCTGAATTGGCTCGACGGGTTGAAGTGCCGGTTAACCGCATTACGCAGATACTGAATGGCCAACGCGCGATAACCGGCGACACGGCGTTGCGCCTGGGGCGCTTTTTTGGCACTTCAGCCGAGTTTTGGCTCAACCTGCAGAAAATCTTTGAACTCCGGTGCGCCGAGCAGAAGAGCGGCGCTGCAATTGCCAGACTTCCATCTCTGGATTCCGACGGGAAAGCACGCGCCGCAGGATGAGCAGGCATAGCATCCCGGTGCTGCGCTCACCATTTACGTCTTTTTTCGCCCAAAATTTCTTGTATATCGATACTTGAAACTATACTGCGGTGGGACGCAAGCCCGTCTTGAAGGAACAAATGATCATGGACAGGAATATTTCACGCACCCTGGGCGCATGGACTGCTGGTATCGTCTTCTTCGCTATTGTTTTCTACTTCTTGATGGACATCCAGTTGACCTTGAATTCGGTGGAGAAGCTCCTTGAAGTAATTCATCGCGACATAACGGAATTGCGGGAGTTTCCTTTGGCTTCAGTTTATGGCCACGGTAGGCGCCACTGATGTTTTTAGTCCGCGCCGTGGCGGAGGAATTTCCCGCCCGCGGCGAGCATTTCGTCAAGATGAAGTTCAATCACCTGTCTGACCTTGTCGAGATCGATTGCCGCGTACCTGTGAACCAGTATGTTTTGCATGGCATTGCCCCGTTTCAGGTTGTCCCGCGTTTCCGCGTCGATCAGACCGGCCTGGGCAATCAAATCGAATGTTTCGGCGTTGTTTTTCGGCCAGCCCAGCTTTTTTGCGCGGAGCAAGTGGTTGGCCATGTCGAGCAAAGTCTCGAAAGAGCGAATCAGGTTTAGAGTGATCAGTTCCTGTTTGTCCAAGTCCCGCTCGAAGGAAATGTCGGACGAGCGACCCCACACTTCTCGGACTCGCTTGATACACCGCTCAAGGCTTTCCTGTTTGCCAATCAACACCTCGCTCATGCCGAAATTACTCTCCCGCGCTTCATGATGTCCTCATAAAGCCCGGCCCGGCGATGGTTTAACTCCTGGTGCATATTGAGGATGAGGGTTTCGAATTCGAGCCGCGTATCGTCGTCCCGGCAAAATAGCACCTCACCCGTGCGCAGTACCTCGGCCTGAAGGTCGGTCGTGGCTGTTCGCAGATTGATCAGATCAACGCGGTCCGTTCGCGAGACTTGCGCTATTTCTCCGTTGAGCCTGAGCCAGTCCAACTGATCCACACGATTCGCAAGTTCATGAGGCAGTAAAACAGCCAGGTCAAGATCGCTTTCGGAACGCTGCCAGGCGGTTCCCCAACTGCCGAACCGGTATACGGCCTCGGTCAACGGGAAGGCGGAAAGGACGGAATCTACAGTGGAATCCACTTCGCTCATATCGAGTCACATGTCCGGTCGTACGAAATTGCAACGTATGGTGGCGATGATACACTAGACGCCGCTTACATAAGAGGAGTCGCCATGAGCAAGCATTCGGGATTCCGCGGCGGGTGGCTGCTGGCAAGCGCAGCCTTTGCGCTTTCGATTCTGCCGGTCCCCCGCGCGCTGGCCGAGGACGCCGGCAATCTGTACAACACGCTGGTCGACATTCGGCTCGGCGAACGGTATTTCGAACGGCAATGCGGGCGCTGCCACGGCTTTGACGCCACCGGCAACGACGAGGCCGGAGGGCCGGACCTGACCGGCCGGTTGACCCGTGCCAGCACCGACGTCGCCATCTTCAATGTTATCCGCGACGGCATTCCGGGCACCGCGATGCTGCCGGTGCCGGAAAATGTGCCGGATCCCCAGGTCTGGCAACTGGTGGCGTATCTCGACTCGCTGCGCTACGACCCAGAGTCGGTGGTGCTGGCCGGCGATGCCGACTCGGGCAGCGATCTGTTCTGGAGCGGCAGCGACTGCGCCGACTGCCACATGGTGAGCGGCCGCGGTTCGCGGTTCGGCCCCGACCTTTCCCGTATCGGAGAGAACCGCGCGCCCGACGACCTGCTGGCGGACATGATCAATCCGCAGGAAGACGTCGCTCCGCGCTGGTGGAGGTTGCGCGTCACCGGGCCCGACGGCGTGACCAGGGAAGGTTATCGCATGAACGAAGACAGTTTTTCCGTGCGCATCATGGACGACGACGAGAATCTGTGGTCTTTCCACAAGGACGATCTGCAGTCCTACGAACGCATCGAAGAATCCACCATGCCGAGTTATGCCCAAACATTGTCGGAGAGCGAACTGGACGACCTGGTGGCGTACCTGTTCTCCTTGCGACGGGAGGAAATCTGACCATGAAACGCCTTTCCCTGTTACTAGCGATTCTACTGCCCAGCGCGTTCGTCCAGGCCCAGGAACAGCAGTTCCAGACCGTTATCACGCCGGCTTTTACGCCTATCACCTGGGAGCGGTTGGCCAACGCGGGCGACGAGCCGGAAAACTGGCTGATGTATTCCGGCACGCTCGACAGCCAGCGCCACAGCCTGCTCGACCAGATCAATACGGAAAACGTTTCCGAAATGGAAATGAAATGGGCTTACCAGATACCGGTGATCGACCGCGCCGAGACCGTGCCGCTGGTGGTCGACGGCATCATGTTCATCACCGAGGCGCCGAGCAATGTCACCGCGGTCGATGCGCGCACCGGCGGCGTCTACTGGCGTTACGATCATGATCTGCCGGAGGATCTGCGCATCTGTTGCGGCCGCAATAACCGCGGTGTGGCGATACTCGGCGAAACCCTGTTCATGAGCACCCTGGACGCGCACCTGGTGGCGATCGACGCCCGTACCGGCAACCTTCTGTGGAGCACCGAAGTCGCGCCTTATGCTTCCGGCTACAGCAAGACCGCCGCACCGCTGATCGTCAAGGATCTGGTGGTAACCGGCATCGCCGGCGGCGAGTTCGGCATCCGCGGCTTCATCGACGCCTACGATCCCGAAACCGGCGAACTGGTATGGCGCACTTACACGATCCCCGGCCCCGGTGAGTTCGGCAACGACACCTGGTCCGGCGATTCCTGGGCCACCGGTGGCTCGGCCACATGGATCACCGGCTCCTACGACGCGGAACTGAACCAGATCTATTGGGGCACCGGCAATCCGGGCCCGGACTGGAACGGCGACGTGCGGCTGGGCGACAACCTGTATTCGGATTCCGTGCTCGCGCTCAACGGCGACACCGGCGAGATTGAATGGCACTTCCAGTTCACGCCCCATGACGTGCACGATTACGATGCGATCCAGATTCCCATCCTCGCCGACATCGAAGTCGGCGGCGAAATGCGCGAAACCATGCTCTGGGCCAATCGCAACGGCTTCTTCTACACCCTTGACCGCGCCACCGGCGAATTCCTCTACGGCGACACTTTCGCCACGGTGACCTGGGCTTCCGGACTCGACGCCATCGGCCGGCCGATCCGCGTGCCCGGCATGGCGCCGACTTACGAAGGTGTGATGGTATCGCCGCCGATCGTCGGCGCGACCAACTGGTATTCGCCGGCCTTCAATCCCGATACCGGACTGTTCTACGTCACTACCTTCGATGGCGAGCAGGAATTCTTCAAGCGCGACGAAGATTACGAGGAAGGCGAACGCTATACCGGCGGCGGCGGTCGCTATACCCAGCCTATGGACGCTTTCCACAGCTCGATCCGCGCGATCGATCCGACCACGGTCGACATCGTCTGGGAGTTCCCGATCATGCCGAGGTCTTCCGCGGGCATCACCACCACCGCCGGTGGATTGCTGTTCAGCGGCAGCGCCGACGGCTTCTTCTTCGCCCTCGACGCCGAATCCGGCGAGGAATTGTGGAACGTCTCGCTCAGCCGAAGAGTCCATGCCGCGCCCATGACTTACGAAGTGGACGGCGAGCAGTTCGTCACCATCGCCTCGGGTAACGTGGTCTTCACTTTCGGTTTGCGCGACTGACGCTTGCAAGAATACCAATATTCTTGTATTTTTCGCTGAATTTCGCCATATTTACCAATATTTTGGTAAATATGGCGGTAGCGAGATGAAACTTCCCCAACTCGGGCTGAATCTGAAGGATGCCCGCAGGCGCCGTTTCCCGGCGGACAATCTTGCCGCATTCGCGATTCGCATCGGCGTAAGCCGGGCAACCCTGCAGAAGATGGAGCAAGGCGACCTCTCGGTCTCCATGGAAAAATACTACCGGGCCGCGAAACTGCTGGGTCTGGAGCGCGATTTCGAGCAATTGCTGCAAATGCCGCGGAGTTTGTTCGATGACTGACAGCGCCCGCTTCGACGTTTTTCTGAACCTGCCGGCAACAGGCATCTGCAAAGCCGGCGAGTGCGTGTTGCAGGAAACCGGCGGCCGTCCGACACAATTCGCTTTCCGTTACGACGCTTCGTATCTTGAGCAGCCGGACGCGTTTCCTCTGGACCCGGCACAGCTTTCGCTGAAGCCCGGGGAAGTCCTTTTGGAATGCCACCGGGGCGCACCGGCGCTGATTGACGATTACCTTCCGGATGATTGGGGCCGCAAGGTGCTCGCCCGCTTCACATTGGTGAAATACAAAAAGCGACTAAACGCCAACAGCGTGATCGAAACGCTGAATATGATCGGAACCAGCCGAATAGGTTGCTTGCAGATCGTACTGCAAGGCCAGGAGCCCGGATTCTCTTTCGGACATCCCATCGGAGAATTGGCCAAAGCCGAACGACTCGCACAACGACTCGACGACGAGAACTTCGTGCCGGCAAACATGGATGAAATGGAACTTGCTTACCTGGCAAACAATGGTTCAGGCGGGGTCGGCGGCGCCAGACCCAAAGCGCTTTTTTGTGACAGCAACAATTATTTTCTGGCGAAATTCAACAGGGAGGGTGATCGATTCAATCATGCAAGGATCGAATCGGCATGCCTGAGAATGGCTCATGCGGCGGGAATAGAAACAGCCATCGGAAACGTCCTGGCAGGAATAAACGACAGGGAGGTCCTGCTTCTTGATCGATTCGACGTTGCGCCGGACGGCGGCCGCTATCATCTGATTACGGTCAATGGCTTGCTGAAGGACCCGAATACGCAGCAGGACCCGGGACATTCCTTTCGGTACGACGATATTCGCGACCTGATTTCGCGCTACTCGGTCAATCCGCAAGAGGATCTTGAGCAGTTACTCAAACTCATGCTGTTCAACCGCTGCATTCGTAACACCGATGACCACGAGCGCAATTTCAGTCTGATCAACCGGGGCGACGGATATCGCTTGTCGCCCGCCTACGATCTCGTTCCTTCACTGGTGCAGGGCGAATATCACGCAGCAGGATTCGGTTATCAGACTAACTCGCCGACTCCATCCGAAGTTGTAAAAAAGGGAAGAGTATTCGGCCTGAGTAAACCGGCGGTTGCCGGTTGCGCCGAACAAGTGAGAACGGCAATATCCGCATGGCCGGATCGGGCGGCGGAAGCGGGTGTATCCGAACCAGAAATGGAGCAGGTCCGGCAACGGCTGATTCTATAGCGGCAATATGTACGAATTGACTGCGAGCGCTGAAGAATCCAACATGCACGGCAATATCCTGACCCTGACCCAATGGCAATGAGCATCTGGCTGCAAGCAAGCGAATTGGCCGCCAATACGCCAGCGGAAAGGAATCGGTATGTAGATTTTCTGCGGGCGTTTTCGATCCTGTTCGTCATTTCCGGCCACTGGCTGATAACCGGCGCCTTTATCGATCCGCAGACCGGCAGCTATGTGCCCCTGCTGGCCCTGGAAGTCGTGCCGTGGACCGAATGGCTGACCTGGATCTTCCAGGTCATGCCGGTCTTTTTCATGGTCGGCGGCTACGCTAACGCCGTTTCGCTGGAGTCGGCGGCGGCAAAGGGAATCGGCTACGGCGCGTGGCTGGCCACACGTTTGCATCGGCTGCTCCGGCCGATGTTGCTGCTGGTGCTGGTCTGGGCGGTCATCGCGTTGCTGTTGTTCGCGGGCGGCATTGGTACGGAATCGATTCAATTCATCACGCGTACGGCGCTGCTGCCCACCTGGTTTCTCGCCATCTATACCATGATCGTGATTCTGGCTCCGCCGAGTCATGCCGCCTGGCGGCGCTGGGGGTGCTGGTCGCTGGCTGCTTACCTCGCGCTGGCAGCGGCGGCCGATATCGCGTTCTTCGGATTCGACTGGCAATTGCCGGGCTGGAGCAACTATTTCTGGATCTGGCTGGCGATGCACCATCTCGGTTTCGCCTGGCGTGACGGCCGGCAAGCCAGCCCTGCCGTTCTGCTCGCGGTCGCCGCGGCGGCATTGATCGCGCAGGCGCTGGCCGTGGTCTGGGGTCCGTATCCGATTGCCATGGCCGGCTCGCCGGGCGAAGGGCCGAGCAATTCGCTGCCGCCCAAGTTGACCCTGGCAGCCCTGGGATTTGTCCAGTTCGGAGTGCTGCTCGCCCTGGAAAAACCCATGCGCCTGTTGCTGAAAAATCTCCGGTTCTGGACCGCCACGGTGCTGATCAACAGCATGATCATGACGCTATATCTCTGGCACATGAGCGTATTGCTATTGTTACTTGGCGCTTCCTGGCTCACGGGCGGCCTTGGTCTGGGCATGGAGCCGGGCAGCGCCGGCTGGTGGTGGGCCCGCATCCTCTGGGTCGCGATTCCTGTCGTACTGCTCCTGCCGGCCGCGATCGGTCTGTCGCCGCTGGAAAGAATGTCGCGCCCGGCCAATGCGCCGGCGCCTTCGCTTTGGCGCCAGTTGCCGGGAGCGGCGCTGGTGGGGCTCGGAATCAGTTTCACGGCGCTGTTCGGCATCGACGGAAACCCCCTCTCCCCCGCGAATACGGGCATCGTGGCGCTCGTGCTGGGCGGCGCGTGGATTTGCGGAATAGGATTTCGTCCGTCCAGAACTTGAAAAGCTCTTAAGGAAAAATGCAATGACAATTCGGCCTTACAAGTCGAAGCGTGACGAAAAGGCGGTTACCCGCATCTGGGAGGAAACCCGCTGGATCGACCGCGACGACAAGGACGATGCGGCCCACTTGCGCGGCATGCTCGACAATTCCCGTGCGCTGGTAGGTGAACTCGACGGCGAGGCTGAATGCGTCACGATTTCCTGCCCTGCTTCGATCCGCTATCTGAGCGAGGACATCCCGCTTGGGATCGTCGCCGCCGTAACCACGAGCCCGCGCGGCCGCCGCGCCGGATTTGCTTCGCGCGCCACCGCGGAGTTGGTGCAACAGGATGCCGAAGCGGGAATGATGGTTTCGGTGCTGGGTATGTTCGAGCAGGGTTTTTATAGCCGCCTCGGCTTCGGCACCGGGCCCTATGAGTTGAGTTGGAGCCTGGATCCGTCCTGCCTGAACGTCGAGTCCAGAGCGGGCGTTCCGGTTCGAATCACCGTCGAAGACAGCGAAGACGTGTATCGAGCCATGCGCGACCGCACACTGCGGCATGGCGGCGTCAGCATTCACAGCCATGCTCATATCCGGGCCGACATGGGCTGGACCGAAAACCCCATTGGCCTGGGCTATCGCAACGCTGAAGGCGAACTGACCCACTTCGTCTGGGGAGAAATGAAGGACGAGAACGGCCCTTTCGTGCTGACCAAGATCGCCTGGCGCGAACCGGAACAGTTGCAGGAGCTGCTTGCCCTGCTGAAAGGGTTCGGCGATCAGGCGCATTTGGTGAAAATGATCGAGCCCGCCGGCCTGCAATTACAGGACTTCATCGCCCGCCCTTTCCGCGAAAGCAATAGCCCGAAAGAAGGAGATTGGCGCAAGGGCGCCGAAGCCGAAGCCTGGTGGCAGGCGCGAATCAATGATCTTGCGGGATGCCTGAATTGCACGACTCTGCCGCATTCCGGCGCGCCGCTTGCGTTCAATCTGCAGCTCGAAGACCCGATCGAGAGATTTCTGCCGGAGAAAGGCGGCTGGAAAGGTGAGGGAGGCGACTACGTGGTGCAATTCGGCGCCGCGAGCAGTGCCGAACCCGGCAACCGGCAGGGACTGCTGAGCCTGCATGCCGGCGTCGGCGGCTTCACCCGGCTATGGCTCGGCTGCGCCGAAGCGAACGCCATCGCCGCCACCGGGCAGATCGAAGCTCCCCGGCAACTGCTCGACGATCTCGAGGCGACGCTACGCCTGCCGGTTCCCCGGACCGGCTGCGAGTTCTGAGTCTCTGGCTGTTGTCAGCGGCCGTCCCACGGGCGAGGCATGCCTCGCCCCTACATGTGATTGGTTGAATCGTTGATGACTTTTTTTGTGCCTGTAGGGGCGACGCATGCGTCGCCCGCGGGACGGGCATGACTATTGTGCTTCCGACAAGCGCGCGGCGATGGCTTCGCGGTCGATTTCACGGCCTCCGAGAAAGACCCGCTCAATGCTTCGCGTGTTGCGGATGTCGTCCAGGGGATTCGCCGACAGCAAGACCAGGCTCGCGTTATAACCCGGCGCAAGCACACCGAGATCGTCGAGATCGTAGTGCCGCGCCGCGGCGCTCGTGCCGGCGATCAGCGCCTGCATCGGCGTCATGCCGAGTCTGACGTAGATCTCAAGCTCCCGATGTCCGCTATATCCGAAGGGGTGGCCGGGCAAGGGCCCGGCGTCGGTGCCGAGCACGATGTCGACTCCCGCATCGACCAGCCGCAGCAGACTCGCGCCCAGAGCCGCTTCATTACCCGCGTCTCGCATGACGCTTGCCTGACGCCCGCTGTCCGGGCCAGTCAGCGCGTCTGCCGATTCGGCCGGCATTACCGCTCGCAGAAAGGGATCGTCGCCGATCGTCTCGCGCCGCAATTCCCCGAGGCCAAGATTGGGAATGACAAAGGCGCCGGTCCGGGCCGTCTGTTCGGCGATTTCCGCGGTCAAGGCATCACCCAGTCTGCCGTGCAGGAATCCGGCCGCGCCGGCTGCCAGCAGATCCGGCATGTCTTCGGCGAATTGCTGATGCACCAACACCTTGACACCAAGCCGTTCGCTTTCCGCCATCAGCGGCCGGTACAACTCCGGGGAAAGTTTCGCCTGGCTGCCGCCGCGGTCGTCGACCCAGATCTTGATAAAGGGAATACCATTGTCTGCAACTTCGCGCGCCTGCATCGCAGCCTGCTCCGGGTCGTTCAGGCTGCGCAGGATGGTCTGCCCGGTGCGCTCCTCGACCTCGGCGACTTCAACAAGAAACGTATCGTTCGGCCCCTGCCCTTCAGGACCCATGCCCGCGGCGAACAGGAACCGCGCGGCGTCCGGATATTCCTCGCCTTGCCCGCGCTGGAATTCCAGCGCCATGTTGTCAGGGTCCGAACCCGCCGAAAATGCGGCGGCGAAACCGTACCAGGCATATTGTTCGAGGTTGTTGCGCAAGGTTTCGGGACCGTAGTTATGCCCGCCCCAGTCCTGCGCGCCCTCGTATCCGAGATGCGCATGACCGTCGATCAGCGCCGGAATGACAGTCTTGCCGTTACCGTCGACCATGCGCGCGCCACTCGGCGCCTCAATCGTACCTGCACCGACCGCCGATACCGCGCCATCTTCGATAAGCAGCGAACCGTTCTCGATTACCGAACCATCGCCAATCACAAGCCGCGCATTGCTGATCAGGATCGATTCCTGAGCCAATACGGAACCGGCAATCAACAGCAGGCTCGCGGCCAGCCCAAATATCAGCGTACTCGACATGGGTGATCTCTCTCTTCACTCAATTCAAAGATGCCATCCATGGCGCAACTCTTGTGGTTTCTCCAATCACTGGCCTTGCCATCCATGGCAAGTCGTTCGACCCTCAATAAGCTTCGCTTCTTGTCGGCTGCGCCGACCGGGTCTCACTCATCACGGAAGCTGAAAACGAACAGCAGGAAGACTATCAGGGCAAACCCGGCCGGCAGCAGCCAGAAATCCTGCCAACGCGCCAGGGTCAATACGCTGGCGTCTCCCAGGAACGCGTTGAACAGCGTACCGGCTATCTGCGCGCCGATGAACATTCCGAGCCCGTAGGTGACCAGGACGAAAAATCCCTGGGCCTGTCCGCGCACCGCGGGCGTTGATTTCTTGTCGACATATATCTGCCCGGTGACGAAAAAGAAGTCGTAGCAGATCCCGTGCAGAAGAATACCGGCGGTCACCATCCAGAACACGGCATCCGGCGCGCCGAGAGCGAAAAGCAAATAGCGAAAAATCCACGCCCCCATACCGATGGCCAGCATCCATTTCACTCCTAAACGCAGGAACAGAAGCGGCATCAATACCATGAACGCGGCTTCGGACATTTGTCCGAGAGTCATCAACGATGACGGGTTGGGCAGCAACTCGACGACCGCATTGCTCACGTTCTGGTCGTATACCGCGTTGGCGACGAAGATCGGCGCGAAGTTGTAATACGCGGCCAGCGGGATACAGATGAGAATCGAGCAGGCGATGAAGATGTAGAACGCGCGGCTGCCCAGTTGCCGGAACGCGTCGACTCCGACAATGCTCCTGAAAGACACTTTTTCACCCGCGGCGGGGGGCGGGGTATGCGGTAGCGTGAAACTGTAGCCGCCGAGTATCAGGCTGGCGACCGCGGTCGTGTACAGCGGCAGAGGAGTGCGGTCCGGTAACTCGCCGCCCGAAAACTGTCCGAGGACGAATCCGATGAACAGCCCGGCGACGATCCAGCCGATCGTGCCGAACACACGAATAAGCGGGAACTGTTTCTCCTGATTCTCGATATTGTGAAAAGCGAGCGAGTTGGCCAGCCCCAGCGTCGGCATATAGCAAAGGTTGTACAGCAGGAGTAGCAGGATGAACAGCAAGGGCGAACCGGTCGCCTGGGGCACGGTCAGCATGACCAGGCCGCCGAGGATGTGCAGCGTGCCGAGCACCCGCTCCGTGGCGAAAAACCGGTCCGCGACCAGCCCCAGGAAAAACGGCGCAATGATCGCGGCCACGGGATTGACCGTATACGGCCAGTGCGTGAGGTCCGCCATTCCCTGTGCCGCCATGTAGTTTCCGATCGTTACATACCATGTGCCCCAAATGAAAAACTGCAGGAACATCATCGCGCTGAGGCGCGTACCGATGGCACTTTGCATTGCATAGCTCCCTTGATCGCGACCTATCGCGACGGATATCGCGGTGAAACGAGATTCGGCGTTTCCTCATACCTGCTGCGGCTGGCCCAGAGTATACCGCGCTGCAGAATCTGCAGGGCTTCGGGAATCTCGTAAACATCCGGTTTGTGGCCCAGTGACGTGTAGAAAACGCGTCCTTCGCCGTACTTCCGTTTCCAGGCCACGGGTATGACCGCGTCCTTGACCCAATAGTCATGGTCGCCGTTGAAAGTCGTCGTCGCCAGCACCTTGTTGTTCGGATCAACATGCATGTAGTACTGCTCCGACACGACGTCGAAATCGTCCAGTCCCTTGGTGATGGGATCTTCGTGATCGGTGATGTTGACCCGGTAGGGAATCCCGTCGTTGCCGGGATGTTCGACCCACTGGCCGCCGATCATGTATTCGTAGCGTTGCGCCAGCCGGAAAGAATCGCCGAGGCCGCCGTGCCAGCCGGCGATTCCCATGCCGTTTTCGACCGCCGTGAGCAATCCGTTGAGTTGATCTGCGGTAATCGTGCCCATGGTCCAGATCTGCACGACCAGGTCGATGCCGTTCATGAACTCGGCGTCGGCGTATGGCTCCAGAGAATCCGAGACGATCACCTCGAACCCCTGATCCCGCAACCAGGGCGCCAGCAGGTCGCGGTAGGCTTCCGGCTCGTGTCCGTCCCAGCCGCCATGGGTAAACAACACCCGGCCGGAGCCTTCCGCCGCATATGCCGGAAAGGCAACGGTTGCAATGACAAGGGTCGCAATAACCAGGGTCGCAATAAAGAGGAGTATCGCGGCGCGGCGCGGCAGGCAACCGCAATAGATCGCTGCATTCACTGTCGGTTTTCTCATGACCGGTAGGCCTCCCGCCCCACGCCCTGTATGGGAATTCCCTGTGCCGCCATCACCTCGTGTTGCAACGCGTACATCGCCGCCGCCGCTTCGTCTATGGCCCTGGTAAACGCGACTGACCCTTCCAGGATTGGCGCCAGCTTCTCCTTGTCCTGAATCCGCGCGGGCGGATACTCGTGTTCGACGACAAGATAAATCTCGGCCGGGTCGATGTCGAGCAGTTCACGCGCCGCAAGCTGGTGGTCGAGCCAGTCGACGGTCCGGTTCTGCAGATAGGCCAAGGGGTCGTGTTTCGCAGTGCCCGGCAATTCGTGCTCGCAGATGGAGATCTGTTTCTTCCAGGCATTGACCTGGTCGGCCGGGTTGCCGGACGGCGCGCTACCTTCCCAGTCGCCGCGCTCCATGGTCTGTCCGCCGTAGCCCCAGGCCGACACGCCTTTCGAATCGACAACCTGTCCCTTGACGTGAAATCCGTCGATCAGGAAGCCGTAGCCCTCGTCCTTGAGATACTGGAACATCGAGCGGGTGTCCTGACCCATCAGGACCGAGTGCGAAGGGTCGTAGTGCACCCGGAACTGGTCGCCGACGCCGTGTTTCTCGCAGATGCGATGCAAGGCGATCCAAGGCCCAGGCGCATAAGCGATGTTGTTGTGCCATCGATCCAGCGGTGTCCAGCCGGGCATGGGGCATTGCTCTACGCGAAAAGTGAGCCCACGCGCCTTGGCCTCTTTCAACAGCGGAATGAATTCCCGCTCGAACATCTCGAGGTTGGGATCCATCTCGAGTTCGTAGTTGCGGCCGACGAATCCACATACCGCATCCGTTTCCAGCAGCACCGCCGCATCGAACACGCGCAGCATGAATTCGTGTTTGGCGCGGCGGGCTGCATCGTCGGCAACGAGCATGTTGTCGAAATAGGCGAGATCCGACAGTCCGACACCGGTATCCTTCATCGCGGCCTTGACGCGTTCGGCGCGCTGCCGGTCAAACGGCTCGCGCAGGTCGAGCGTATTGGCGACCGGATCCAGCATCGCCTCCGCCGGCATGTCGCTGACGCTCGGATGAAGGGCCGAGGACAACTGAATGTACGGCGAGCCGATGTCGCGCGAAAACGCCAGCCACTCCTCGATCGCCAGATCAGGATCCGCATCGCGCTTCTCGCGCGGCGTCAACTCTTGCAGCGCGGCCGTCAGCACACTGATTTTCATGGGTTTGGGATCGAATCCGCCCGCCGATTTGCTCATTCCTGAAATCCCCGATCCTGTTACTCGGTAAAAAGTCTTTTGAGTATACTGCATGTCCCGGATTGCCCGATGCCATCGGGCAATCCGCAGACGGGCGACGCATGCGTCGCCCCTACGCCATGACAGAAAATCGTGGTTTGTATTGTAGGGGTGAGGCATGCCTTGCCCGAACGGGAGAGGCAATGCTCTGGAAATGCGGGAAAATCCGCGCGTTTTTGTCGGCACTGACGCTTATCGTCAATTCGGGCATGGCCGCCTCCGTCGAGGACCGGCCCAATTTCCTGCTCGTCGTGTTCGAGGACATGAGCCCGCACATCGGCGCCTACGGCGACGAACAGGCGCGCACGCCGGTACTTGATGATTTCGCCGCGCAATCGGTGCTTTACGAGCAAGTCTTTACCACGGCCGGCGTGTGCGGCCCGAGCCGAGCGGCACTGGCCATGGGCATGCACCAGCAAGCGATCGGCGCCCAGCAGATGCGCGCGCAGCAGGGCGTGGCGCTTGCCGATGGCTCGCGGCTTCCCTATACCGCGGTGCCGCCTCCCCATGTGAAGGCATATCCAGAATTGCTGCGTTCGGCAGGCTATTACACGAGCAACAACGGAAAGACCGATTACCAGCTTGATTTGAGCATTTCAGGCGGTCCGTTCACCGTCTGGGACGAGACGAACGCCGAACATCCCTGGCGCGGGCGTGGCGAGGCGCAATCCTTCTTTGCCATGGTCAATCTCAATCAAACGCACGAAAGCCGGAATTTCCCGCTCGACCTCGACGAGAGCAGCCATCCGCTGGCGCCCGCAACGCTGGCGCGCCTGCGGGAAGAACGCGCCGGCCGCGAGCCGGTTCACGACCCCGCCGCGCTCACAATACCGCCCTTCCTGCCCGACTCCGAACTGGTTCGCGCCGAATACGCCCAGATGCTCGACAACATCTTCCATACCGAACGGACTTTGGCCCGGCTGCTCGCCGAGCTTGAGGAAGACGGACTGGCGGACGACACCATCGTCATCGTCACGACCGACCACGGCGACGGTCTGCCGCGCGCCAAGCGCTCACTCTACGACAGCGGAATTCATGTGCCTTTCATGGTGCGCTGGCCCGACGGCCGCGGCGCGGGAACGCGCAACGGCGAACTCGTCAGCTTCGTCGATATCGCGCCGACGTTGCTTGATCTCGCCGGCGTCGAGGTTCCCGAATGGATGCACGGCCGAATCTTCCTCGGCGACGGTGCGGACCCCGCAAGAGACTATATTCATGCCGCCATGGACCGCCATGACGAAGTCCCGGACTACCAGCGCGCCGTGAGGGACCATCGCTGGAAATACATTCGCAATTATCAAAGCGATCAGCCATTCTTCCGGCGCCTCGCCTATCGGGAAATGCTGCGCTCCATGCAGGAGCTCTGGCGGCTGGAGTCGGCCGGTGAACTGCCACCGCATATCGCGCAGTACTTCACCGGCGCCAGGTCGGAAGAAGAACTGTACGATCTCCGGGCGGACCCGTACGAACTCGAAAATCTTGCCGGCGACGCGGAACACGCGGCGCAACTCGAGCAAATGCGCGCGGCGATGGCCCGGTTCGACGCCCGCGTACCCGATTGGTCAGAGGACGGCGAGCTGGCGATGGTCGAGCGCATGTGGCCTGGCCTGGTGCGCCCCGAGACTTCCGCCCCCACCGCCGAACTTGCCGACGGGCGCGTCGCTTTGTACTCTGCGACGCAAGGCGCCTCGATCGGATACCGCATCGACGAAGGCCATTGGCAACTGTACACCGGCCCGGTGGAACTCCAGCCGGGCCGCACGCTCGAAGCGAAAGCCGTCCGCTATGGCTTTGCCGAGAGTCAGGTCGAGAGAATCGAAGGATGAAAAACAGCCGGATGCACGACCCGTTTCGCCGCTTTATTCTCCTGTCGGCTGTCATTCTTGCGCTGTTTTGCCTGCCGCTTGCCGCTGTGGCCCAGGACGCTCCGGTTGCCGGCGCCGAGCCACCGCGCCCGAACATCATCGTCATCTTCGTCGACGATCTCGGCTACGGTGACCTGTCGGCCTTCGGCGCCACGGCGATCGATACGCCCAACATCGACCGGCTCGGTGAAGAAGGCGTCATCATGACCAACTGGTACGCCGCCTCCAACGTGTGTACGCCAAGCCGCGCGGGCCTGTTGACCGGCCGCTACGCGCCGCGCTCGGGCACACAATTCGTCACCCGTCCGCATTCGGCATGGGGCATGCCGCCGGAAGAGATCACCATCGCCGAAATGCTCGGGGAAACCGGTTATGCGACCGGCATGATCGGCAAATGGCATCTGGGCCACCGCCTGGAATTCTGGCCCACCAGTCAGGGTTTCGACAGTTTTCTGGGCGTCGCCTATTCGAACGACATGGCCCCTTTCGATCTATATCGCGGAACCGACATGATCGAGGAGGACATCGACCAGTCGAGATTGTCCGACAAGTACACCGACGAAGCGGTGCGCTTCATCGGCGAGCATGCCGGGCAGCCCTTCTTCCTCTATTACGCGCACAGCCATCCGCACTATCCCGCCGTTCCCGCGCAACGCAACGTCGGCAGCAGCCGGGGCGGGGATTACGGTGATACCGTGGTGACGATCGACGATTCCGTCGGCCGGATCCTCGAAGCACTCGATGAACGGGAAATCGCCGAAAACACGCTCGTGTTGTTCACCAGCGATAACGGACCGTGGTTCCAGGGCAGCCCGGGAACGCTGCGAGCGCGCAAGGGCGAGACCTATGAGGGCGGCTACCGGGTGCCTTTCCTGGCGCGCTGGCCCGCACGAATTCCCGCCGGGCTGGTCAATGACGAAATGGCGATGGCGATAGACCTGCTGCCCACATTCGCCCGGCTGTCGGGCGGAGAACTTCCCACCGACCGCGTAATCGACGGCAGGGATATCTCCGGCATGTGGACCCGCGGCGCGAGGAGTCCGCACGATGTGCTTTACTTCTTTGACGCCAACGATCTCGCCGCAATCCGGAACGATCGCTTCAAACTCGTACTCAAGACTTATTATCGTAACGGCCCCATCCCCTTCCGCCGCTTCGCCGGGCCGAAACTGTTCGATCTCGCGGCTGATCCGACCGAAAGCTACGATGTCGGCAATCGGCATCCCGATGTATTCGAGCGGCTGATGGGGCTTGCCAGGGAAATGGAAGCGGTGACCGACCCGATGGCGACCGTTCCCGACTCGTCCGCTTCGCCCGAGGGCGCACTGCTCGGCCCGCGGTTTGACGGACAGTAACGGAAACAGGAGGAGCCCCATGCGACGAACTATTTTCGGTGCTTCGATCGCGATTTCATTGTGCCTCGGCGCCGTTGCAATCACCGCCATGGCCGATCAGCACGAGCAGGGCGAGACGACGCGGCCGAATGTCATCTTCATCCTGCTCGACGATCTGCGCTTCGATGGCATGGGCTTCCTCAACGACAAGCTCGACACGCCCAATATCGACGCGCTGGCGCGCGGCGGCGCATATTTCCCAAATACCGTAGTCACCACATCGCTCTGCAGCCCGAGCCGCGCAACCATCCTCACCGGAATGACAACGCGCAATCACGGCATCGTGGACAACACCGATTCGAGCGAAGAGGGTCTCACGTTTTTCCCCGCATACCTGCAGCAGGCAGGCTATCAGACCGGGTACTTCGGAAAATGGCACATGGGCGCGGCCACGGACGCCCCGCGTCCCGGCTTCGACAAATGGGTCAGCTTTACCGGCCAGGGCAATTACTACCCACGGTCAGGACGATCCGGCCGGCCTTCCCTGCTCAACGTGGATGGCGAACAGGTCGAACAACAGGGCTATATCACCGACGAGCTGACCGATTACGCGATGGATTGGCTGGAGACAGGCCGGGAGCCGGACAGGCCGTTCTTCCTCTATCTCAGCCACAAGGCCGTTCACTCCGATCCGCTTCCCGCGGCACGGCATGAGGGGCAATACGACGACGTCACCTTCGACATTCCGGCGAGCGCCGCGAACACGCCCGAAAACAGTGCCGGCAAGCCGATGTGGGTCTACAACCAGCGCAACACCTGGCACGGAATCGACTTTTTCTACAATTCCGACATGCCCATGACGGAATATTTGCGCTTTTATTTTTCGACCCTGTCCGCGGTCGATGACAGCGTCGGCCGGATTCTCGCCTGGTTGCGCGAGCAGGGGCTGGAACAGGACACCCTGGTCATATTCACCTCGGACAATGGCTTCCTGTTCGGCGATCACGGCCTCATCGACAAGCGCAACGCCTACCAGCCCTCGGTGCTGGTGCCTTTCATCGCGTACCAGCCCGGCACGATTCCGGCGGGAACGGTAAACCGCGGCCGAATCCGCAACCTCGATCTGGCGCCCACGTTTCTTGAAATCGCCGGCGCTCCGCGGCCAGGGCATTTTGAAGGTCATAGCGCCTGGGGCCTGATCAACGGCGAAACGCCCGAGTCGCAATGGAGCCCCGACGATTTCATCTACGAGTATTACTGGGAATGGACCTTCCCGATGACCCCGGGCACTTTCTCGATTACACGAGGCGATCTGAAATACATCCAGTACTACGGCATCTACGACATCGAAGAACTGTACGACCTCGCCAGCGACCCCGACGAGATGCGCAACCTGATCGACGATCCGGCTTACCTTGACGACAGGATCGAGCTTCGTCAGGCGCTTTACGACGGCCTGGCCGACAACCGGCAACGCAATGTCATTCCCTACACCCAGCGCAGGGCGACCGGCAGCGTGCGACGCATGGAAGGCGGCCCCCGCTCCGCCGACTTCCCCGAACAATGGTACGTCGAACCCAATCGCCTCGACCGCCTCGACGACATCCTCCCGGACAGCCGAGCCAAACAACAAGCCCACGACCGCGGCGAACCCTTCGCCCCCTCCCCCGTCGTCGGCCGGGGAAGCAGCAACAATGGCGACAACTAACAATCAACATAGGGCAAACGAAACATCCAGGACCGTAGGGGCGAGGCATGCCTCGCCCGCGAGATGTCGCGGAATCAAATAATTCGCCGGGCGACGCATGCGTCGCCCCTACAGATAAAATGAAATAATCGGGAACGTTGGGCCAAATGAAATCCAGGGCTGTGGGGCGAGGCTTGCCTCGCCCGCGGTTAGGAATCAAAGGTCAAACAAGACTCGACGCTTGTTGCCCGCTCACCTTATCCCGTAAACTGCGCCACGAGATGATTTCCGAATCAGCAGCACTGCAACTGGCGGACAACCGCGACACCGCCGCACTGGCCGCCCGGGCGCGTGAGATTCGCGACCGGAATCATGCCGGCATCGTTACCTATTCACGCAAGGTCTTCATCCCCCTGACCCATCTCTGCCGCGACGTCTGCCACTATTGCACCTTCGCCACCGTGCCGCGCAAGGTACAGGCGCCCTATCTAAGCATGGAGAAAGTGCTGGAGATCTGCCGGCAAGGCGCCGAACTCGGCTGCCAGGAAGCCCTGTTCACCCTGGGCGAAAAACCCGAATTGCGCTACAAGGCCGCGCGGGACGCCCTGGCGGAACTGGGCTTCGAAAGCACCCTGCATTACCTGGCGGAAGCCGCCGGAACCGTGCTGACGGAAACCGGCCTGCTGCCACATATCAACGCCGGCAACATGACCACGGAAGAAATCGCCATGTTGCGGCCCGTCAGCGCTTCCATGGGCATCATGCTCGAATCCGCCTCGCCGCGCCTGTGCGAGCCCGGCATGCCTCATTACGGTTCGCCAGACAAAGTACCCGCGGTGCGTCTCGAAACCATGGAACTTGCCGGACAGGCGGCGGTGCCGTTCACGACGGGCATCCTGATCGGCATCGGCGAGACTCGCCGCGAGCGCATCGAATCGCTGCTGGCAATCCGGGCGGTGCACGAACGACACGGCCACATCCAGGAAGTCATAATCCAGAACTTTCGCGCCAAGCCCGATACGAAGATGGCCCGGGCGCCGGAACCCAATCTCGAAGAACTTCTCTGGACCATCGCCGTGGCGCGGCTGATCTTCGGACCCGAAATGAGCATCCAGGCGCCGCCGAATCTCAGCCCTGGCGCACTTGAGCAACTCATCGCCGCCGGTATCAACGACTGGGGAGGCGTGTCGCCCGTGACGCCGGATCATGTCAATCCGGAGGCTCCCTGGCCGCATCTCGACGAACTCGCCTTCCAGACCGGGAGCGCCGGCAGTTTTCTCGAACAACGCCTCACGATTTATCCCGAGTTCCTGCGCCGCCCCGAAATCTGGCTCGATGCGAAAGTGCGGCCCGCGGTTCTCAGACACGCCGACGCTGACGGCTTCGCCAAGCGTGACCATTGGTCTTCCGGGCATCCCGGCAACGTGCCCGAACTCGAACCCGCCCTGTTGAACGAGCGGCCTGATCCCAATGCTGTTTCCGCGGACATCCGCGAAATCGTCGACCACTGCATCGAAGGCAGGGAACCGACGCAGCAGCAGGTCGCCCGCCTGTTCCGCGCGCGCGGCCCCGACTTTTCCCACGTCATGCGAAGCGCCGACGAATTGCGGAAGGAAGTCGCGGGCGATGACGTAAGTTATGTCGTTAACCGCAATATCAATTACACCAATGTGTGCTATTTCCGCTGCCAGTTCTGCGCTTTTTCCAAGGGCAAGATGAGTGAAAACCTGCGCGGCCGCCCTTATGACATTTCCGCGCAGGAACTCGCGCGCCGCGCCCGGGAAGCCTGGTTGCGGGGCGCAAGCGAAGTCTGCATGCAAGGCGGCATTCATCCGGATTACACCGGGAAGACTTATCTCGACATCCTGAAAACCGTGCGTGCGGCGGCGCCTCATATTCATATACACGCGTTCTCCCCGCTGGAAGTCTGGCAAGGCGCCGAAACGCTCGGCATCGACCTTGCGGAGTTTCTCCGGGAACTGAAATCGGCGGGACTCGGCACCTTGCCCGGCACTGCCGCCGAAATCCTGCACGACGAGGTCAGGCAGATCATCTGTGACGACAAGATCAATACCGGGCAATGGCTGGAAGTAATGGATACGGCCCATGGAATCGGCCTGCGCAGCACCGCCACCATCATGTTCGGCCATGTCGACGCCCCCGAACATTGGGCCGCGCATCTGCTGGCGGTCCGCGAACTGCAACAGCGCACAGGAGGCTTTACCGAATTCGTGCCCCTGCCCTATGTCGCGCAAGAGGCGCCGATGTATCTCAAGGGGCGCTCCCGAGCCGGACCGAGTTTCCGCGAGGCGTTGCTCATGCACGCCGTATCTCGGCTGGCGCTACACGGCCAGATCGCCAATATCCAGGCTTCCTGGGTCAAATTGGGCCGTGCAGGCGTAATGATGGCGCTCGCGGCCGGCGCCAACGATCTCGGCGGCAGCCTGATGAACGAAAGTATTACTCGCGCGGCCGGCGCCGAACATGGCCAGGAATGGCCGCCGGCGGCTATTGAAGCCGCCATTCGGAAAATCGGCCGCACTCCGCGCATGCGCACCACTTTATATGGTGATCCACAGCCGGAACAGGCGCGCCGGGCGTTTGCGGCGCCGAAACTGCAAGCCGTCACGCTCGACCCCGCGGGCCGCAAGCAGCGCGTAAAGAGTCTGGACGCCGTAGCCGGAGCAGCATGACAGGGACATGAGAATCGCCGTTACAGGAGCGAACAGCAGCGTCGGACTGCGTCTGTTGCGGCAAGCGGCAGCTTGCGGGATTTCCGTCGACGCCGGCGTGCGCTCGGAAAGCGCCATGCGCTCGCTTCCTTCCCATGAGTTGATCGCGCCGCGAATCATTTCCTACCGCGACCCGGACAGTCTCGACGCCCTGCTGCGGGATTGCGACAGCGTCGTTCATCTGGCGGGAATTCTGATTCCCGGGAAGAACACCAGCTACCAGGAAGCCAATGTGGACGCCACCGCGAGTGTTGCGGACGCCGCCCGCCGCGCCGGTCTGCCTTCGTTCGTGTTCATCAGCGTGCTCGGAGCGTCGCCGGACAGCGCCAATGCCTATTTCCGCTCGAAAGGCGAAGCCGAAACCATCGCCTCGGACGCGGCGCCCGCGGGAGTCGTCATTCGCACGCCGATCCTGCTCGGCCCGGGCAGCGCCGGTTCGGCCGCCTTGCTGGCCGGCGTGAAACGGGACAAGACCAGCCTGCTCGGCGGCGGGAAATATGTGCTGCAACCACTGGATGTGGACGATTTGTGCGCGGCGGTTCTTTCCGCCTGCCGCCGGCCCGTGGCCGGAACATACGAATTGGCGGGGCCTGAACGGATTTCGTACCGGAATCTCGTACTGCAAACCGCTGAATTGCTCGGCAAGCGCGTGCAAATCCGCTCTGTTCCGATCTGGCTGGCCCGGCTCGGCGCCGCGGTGAGAGGCCGGCTGCGCGGCGGCGGTATAACTCCGACCGTGATCGACGTAATCACGGCGGATGAGGAAGTCGAGGCTAACGCCGATTCGGCTCTTGGCATAGAATTGACGCCTTTGCGCGAGACACTGGCAAAGCTTCAGGAGAAAAGGACGCCATGACGGAAAACAGCAATTCAAAGCACGGCGGCCGCATCGGACGCACTATTTTCCTGCTGATCACCATCGGCTGTTTCACCTATCTGTACTTTCGCATTGCCGGCGCCGCCGCCAGGGAAGGACTGTCGCTGGTGGAGTACATGAGCGGCGTCTTCGCCAATGTGAGTTGGGGTTACTGGCTGCTGCTGATGATGGCCTATTCGCTGTTCTATTTCGGCATCGACACACTTGTGGTTTCGCGCGCGCTCAACTGGTTCACCGGCAAGATCAACTATCGGGATATTCTTCCGGTTCGCGCCAGCGCCTACATCATCTCGATCTTCAACGAGCAGATCGGCAAGGGCGCCATGGCCTATTACCTGAACCGGCGCCACCAGGTGCCGGGTTGGGAAGTGGGCTCGGTGATGCTCTTCATCATGTTCTGCGAAATCCTCTATCTGCTCATCTGGGCAACGATAGGCTTTGTTTTCGGCAGCGAAGGACTGCCCGACGTATTCAGCCTGATTCCATATATCGCCGTCTTCGGCGGCTTGTTCTGGCTCTTGTGGATGGCCTATTTCAGCGGCAAGCTGCTGCCCGGCCTGAAATTGCGCGAACGCCGCATCCTGCATGCCTTCAAACTGGCGGGCGCCCGGCATTATCTATATTTCTTCCTGTTGCGCTCGCCCGCCCTGCTGGCGGCGGTCATAGTCTATACCGTGGCGCTTAATCTTTTCGGCGTCGACGCTTCCTTTCTGATGCTGCTGCCCTATCTGCCGGTGATATTTTTCGCCGCGGCCGTGCCGACGCCGATGCGGGCCGCCGCCATTACCTTCTGGGTCATCCTTTTCCCGGAAAATGAAGGGCAGATGGCGGCATTCGGGCTCGTACAACACAATTTCTTCATCCTGTTCAATGCCGTCATCGGCCTGGTGTTCTGGCGCAAGGCGCAACACGACCTGTTCGATTGAACATGGCAAATCTGCTGACCGGCCTGCGGCTGCTGCTCGCGTTTCCAGCGGCCGCCGCGCTCGCCGTGGAGGACTTGCTGCCGCCGACGGCCCTGGCTTGCATGTTGCTGGCGGCCATCGCCAGCGATTACCTGGACGGCAAGATTGCACGGGCGCGCGGCACGGCATCGGCGCGCGGGCAGCTATTCGACCATGCCACCGACTGCCTGTTTGTGACTGCCTGCCTGGCGGGGGCAGCCATGTCGGGTTTGGCGCCCTGGCTGCTGCCGCCGCTGGTTGCCGGCGCCTTCCTGCAATACGTGCTCGATTCGCGTTATATGCATCGGCGAAAGTCCTTGCGCATGAGCTTTCTCGGCCGCTGGAACGGCATCTTGTATTACATTCCTCCCCTACTGATCACCGCCGCTCGCCTGTGGGGCGATGGCGCAATGCAGGAGTTGCTCTATCGGGGCGCGGCCCTGCTGTGCTGGCTGCTGGTGCTGAGCACCCTCGCCTCCATCGTCGACCGCGCTCTTGCCCCGCGCGCATCCTGATACGGAATTGTTCAGCGAATCAGTTACAATGGCTGCGCCGCGGCGCATTCCGGAGACCCTATGTTTCGACTAAACTGGCTCGCCTTGTCGGTGCCGCTGTTATGGGCATCCATGACCCAGGCCCAGGTCGGTCAGACCCTGGTGCCGATCGATTCTTCCCTGCGTGAAACATTCAACACCGTGCAGAGCGATCCGCGAGTCGTCGAAGCGCTCGAAAAACTGCAACTGCGCGAGCCTGCCACGGTCGAAGAACAGATCCGCATGACCGAAATCCCGGCGCCTCCTTTCATGGAGGACGAACGCGCCGCCTATTACCTGCAACAATTGCGCTCGCGCGGTCTCGCCGATGCCTACATCGACAGCGAGGGCAATGCGATCGGTATCCGCCGCGGATCTGGCAACGGTCCGACCTTGCTGATCGCGGCGCATCTCGATACGGTATTTCCGCCTGAAGTGGACACCACCGTGGAGTTTCGGGACGGCAGATATTACGCGCCTGGCATCGGCGACGACACTCGCGGTCTGGCGGTGCTGCTGGCGGTGATCGAGGTACTTGAGGAAAGCGGCATCGAAACCGGCGCCGACATCATGTTCGCGGGCAATGTCGGCGAGGAAGGCCGCGGCGATCTGCGCGGAGTCAAGGCGATCTTCCGCGATCACCCCGAAATCGACGGATTCATTTCCGTCGACGGCGTGCGTATGACGCGCATTACCATCGGCGGCACCGGCTCGCGCCGTTTCGAGTTCCGCTTCAGCGGCCCCGGCGGCCATTCCTTCGGCTCGTTCGGCCTCGCCAGCGCCATTCACGCCATGGGCCGGGCCATCGCCGGCATTGCCGAATTGCGAACCCCAAGTTATCCCAAGACCACATTTACCGTCGGCACCGTCGATGGCGGTACCTCCGTCAATTCCATCGCCGCGGACGCGGTGTTCGCTCTCGACATGCGTTCGAACAGCCCCGAGGAACTCGCCACACTCGAAGCCCAGGCAAAGGATGCGGCGCTGGCCGCGGTAGCCGAGGAAAACGCACGCTGGAACAACGGCGAAATTTCTGTGGAATTCGTACTGATCGGCGACCGCCCCACCGGACTGACGCCGGTGAGCAGCCCAATAGTGCAATCGGCGGCGCTGGCATTTGAAGCCAACGACATTGCCTTGCAGGAACTCGGCATTTCAAGCACCGATTCGAACGTGCCCATGTCTCTCGGCATACCCGCCATCACCATCGCCGGCGGAGGCGACGGCGGCGGCGCCCATTCACCGGGTGAATGGTTCGCGCCGGAAAACTCCCACCTCGGCCCCCAGACCGCACTCCTGACCATCCTCGCCCTGGCCGGCATCGAAAGCGTTAGTACCCCTCTTTTGCAGGAGCGCGGGGCGGCGGAAAGCGATTAACCGTCGGAATATTCTCCCGATCAGTTTTCTTCCGCGTCCGGCTGCCGGCGCAGATGGCCGTATAGCAACTCCTCGGTGAATTCGACGCACTTGAATTCGAGCAATTGCATATTTTCATCGAGGCGGCGGTAGAGCGGCATGCGGATCGTCCAGGGCTCGTCGTAGACCGCCGGATCCTCCATCGTGGCCTCGTACAACAGCACGTCACGGCTCAGATGAGACCAGCGTTCAGTGACCCGCAGTCCTTCGGTATGGTGGTTTCCGGCATGGTCGAACCAGGTGTCGGGCACCTGGTCGGTGACTTCGATGACCATGGTGTCGCCTTCAAAGCGGACCAGGTTATGCCCCATCCAGGTATAGATCGGCGCTTCGAAGTCCGGCTGATCGACATAGCCGATACGGCTCGCGCTGGCAAACTCGTAGGCGAACACCACATGATCGGGCGACTGGATGATCTGAAACGGGAAAGGCAGATAGTTCGACCTCGGAATGCCCGGCATGTAACATTTGACGACCGGGTCCAGCGCCAGCCAGTCCGCCTTGTTGGCTTGCTGTTGGGCGCGGGCTTCCGCGGTATAGGGAATTTCCCCGCCCACCACGATGCCGAGACCCGCCGGAATCGCACCGATCGCGCCGGTTTCCGGCAACGGACCGAAATCCGCGGCATGAGGCTCGATATCGTAGTGCGCCGAACCGATCGCCTGCCAGATGCCGTTAAAATCCGGACGTCCATCAGCGGTTCTGGGTGTGTCGTTGTTGTCCGCGGCCTGTAGCGCAGTGACTGCGGACAGACAACAAAACAGAATGCCGATCCGACAGAATTCGATACTCGAGCGGGCAAAGATCATGCGAATCTCCCATGCTGGTTTGCGGGCCGGAAAATTCTAGCACAGTCAATCTTCGGCAGCGCGATATTGGTCCAGGGTGATCAGCAGCAATTGGGCGGTAGCGACGTAGCCCGCCATGATCGGCATTCCATGAACGATCTGCGACTTTGGCGCCGACAACCTTAAATCGCAATAATCCGCCGAATTTTCGTCCGCCGACTCGCCGATGGCGAGGATCGGAACCTCGTGCGAGCGGGATATTTCGATAATGTCCCCGGGTAATCCGCCATCGGGAAATTCGACCACGATCAGCAGTCCGTTCCGTCCGCGCCCGGTGATCTTGTCTTGTTCAACCGCACGTCCGGGGCCGATAACGCCGCATTCGCATCCGCGCTCTGCAAGTCCGGTCGCCAACAACGTGGCGACGGCAAAGGCGTCATCCAGCCCGGAAACACAAATCGAATCGGACCAATGAATCAATTCCGCTGCCTGCCGCAAGCTTTCCGCGTCGATAGCGGTCCTCAGTCCAATAATGGACTCCGTGGAAATTCGGGAGATCGCATCGAGAATATCGTGAACATCCTTTCCCGCCGCGATTGCGGCAAGCCTGGAGTGATCTGTTGGGGGAGAATCCATTCAGTCCTGATTCCTGCTCAAAAACTAGTACAAGCTGGCCGCGAATGTAACAAATATTCAAATAGATTTGAAGTTATGGAATGTATATTTTATTCAGTTCGCGCGGATTGAAATTTGCCGGTAATACTGTCACCATCCTGCCGCTTCTCCCCCGTCATTGCTGATCTTTCCCGGCGAAATGAAACAAGAGTCCGCTTCCAGGGATTTTGACTGGCTCCAGGCAGAAATTCAGTGCCGGTTCGATTCGCTAAGTCCGCATCTGAAACGTATCGCGGAATATGCACTGGCGGACCCGAACCGCTTCGCCTTGCAGACTGTCGCCAGGACCGCCGGGGAAATCGGCGTACAACCCTCTACTCTTGTCCGATTCGCCAAGTTGTTCGACTACTCCGGGTTCTCCGAGCTGCAACGGGTCTTTCGCATACGTCTGACCGAAGCCGCGGATAACTTCCGCAATCAGGTCGGCGAACATCGAACCGCCTTGCGGGAAGCCGACGGCAGCAATCTGGCCACGATTCTGAATTCGCTGTCCGATGCATCGGTGCTGGCCATCAATCAGCTCAAGCACGATATTGAAGCGGACAAGCTGCGGGAGGCGGTGCGCATGTTGGAGCAGGCGCGTTACATCCATGTACTCGGTCAACGACAGGCCTTTCCCGTGGCGGCCTGCCTGTCTCTTGGACTGCTCAAGCTGGGCCGTAGCTGCCAATTACTTGATTTCACGGCGGGCATGCTACCGAACCATATCGCCAATCTGACTCCGGATGACCTGCTCGTCGTGATCGGCCTGTCGGATTTCTCCCGAGCGGTACTGGAGACGGTGCCGGAAGCCCATCAGCGGGGTGTGCCGGTGCTGGCCATCAGCAACAGCCAGACCGATCCGCTGGCGCGCAATTCCAGCCTGAATCTCATGGTGCGCGACCCTGAAGTACACCATTTCGAGCCGTTGGCGCCTTACATCGTGCTGGCGCAAACCCTGGTGATCGCGCTGGCTTCCACGCTTGAAGCCAAGGCGGAACTGGAAGGCGCGAGCGACGCTCGGCCGAATTGAGCCCGCTTGCGCGAAATTGGGAGCCGGTCATGCAACTCAGCCGCGAATTTTCGATCAGCACTTTCCGCATCCGCATCAACTGGATCATCCTTGCCGCCTTGCTGATGAGCATCGCCGGCCTGTTGAGACTGAGCTGGTGGCAACTGGAGCGCGCCGGTGAGAAAGTCGACGCCCAACGCGAACTGGAAGCGCAACTATCGCTGACGGCGCCTCCGGTTGAGGAAATTGCGCGCGGGCATTTGCATCCGGCCAATCCGGAACTGCCGAATCGCCACGTCACCCTGACCGGTGAATATGAAAACGATCGCAGCATTCTCGTACTCGCCGAATTTTTCGACGGCCAGATCGGCTATGGCGTGGTCACCCCATTCCGGCTGGCGGCTACCGGCAAACTCATACTGGTCGAGCGCGGCTGGATCAGCGGCATCGGAGTCGATGCCGCCAACCTGGACTTGCGTCCAGTGGAAGGCGTGCTGAGCACGAGCGCCCAGATCCATGTGCCTCCGGCCAATGCCAGGGTTTTGTCCAGCGAGATCGACCCGGAAAGCTGGCCCTTGCGCGTGCGCGGCCTGGAACTCGATGTGCTTGCCGGCGTATTCGGCGAAGAACTGTTTCCGTTCACCGTCAGGCTGACTGAAGATCAGCCCGGCGTATTCGTGCGGCACTGGCCGGCGGTCAGCGCCGACACCGCGGGATATACACAGAATTTGTCCTATGCCCTGCAATGGTTCGCCGCCGCCTTCGCGGTGCTCATGATCAGCCTGCTGGCCAGTTCCAATCTCTGGTCCCTGTTGCGCGGTGTGGAGGTTCAAATACATGAGAGACCGTAGGGGCGAGGCATGCCTCGCCCGCGAACGGCCCCGAAACCGTGAAACTGACGGGCGAGACATGCCTCGCCCCTACATGTTACATTTCTACCCGACATGCGTTTTACCAACAGAGGTTTCGTGCTAACCTTGCCGCGTAATCCATCCTGTGGTGGATCCGACAAGAAAGCTCGCCATTCGAGGAGAATCTGCTCATGCGAATCTTAATAGGAAAAGGCCTGTCCCTGGCCATGCTGGCGCTGACCGCGACCGGCGCCGCGGCACAGTCGGACGAAGTTACCTTTCACAAGGATATCGAACCAATCCTGCAACGCAGTTGCCAGAATTGCCACCGCGTAGGCGGCGCCGGCCCCATGCCACTGGTGACATACGAACAGGTGGCGCCGTTCGCGGGACTGGTTGAATACAAGACAGGCTTGCGCGACCGCGCCGGCGCGATGCCTCCCTGGTATGTCGAGAAGAATATCGGCATCCAGGAGTTCAAGGACGATCCCTCCTTGAGCGACGAGGAAATCGCGGCCATTTCCGCCTGGGCCCGAAGCGGCGCTCCGCAGGGCAACCCCGCGGACGCGCCCGAGCCGCTGGAATTCGATGACAGCGTCAAATGGACCGCCGGCGAGCCCGACCTGGTCGTGCGCATGGCGGATGTCACCAAGCTGGCGGGCACTCCTGACTGGTGGGGCGAAATCGAATCTGCGCCTACCGGGCTGACCGAGGACCGTTGGGTCAAGTCGGTGGAAATCGTTGAAGTCAACGACGTCAACAATCAGGTCGGCACCGGTCGCGAGACCGTCGGCGGCCGCTACATCTTCCATCACATGATCTGGGGCACCGCGAAGTTCGACGAGGACGGCGAGCGCCTGCCCGGCCCCTCCATCCCCTGGCCGGTGCATGAAGTCGGCCGCAACGCGGACATCTTCGACGAAGACGCTGGCCGCCTGCTCCAGGCCGGCTCCTATGTCGTATCCGACTCGGTGCATCTGCATTCCAACGGCCGCGACACCACCGGCCATATGGAAATCGGATTCCGCTTTCACCCCAGGGACTATGAGCCCAAGTACCAGAATACTTTCATCGGCCTTGGCAATGGCGTCGACATCAGCATCGCCGGTAACGAGAAGGATCAGGAACTGCACGCATACACGGTGCTCGATCGGCACACCAAGATCATCACTTTCGAGCCGCATCTGCACGCTCCCGGCGAGCGCATGTGCCTGGAGGCGATCTGGGGCTACACTGTCGAAACCCTGTCCTGCGTCGGCTACGACCACAACTGGGTTCGAGGCTATCCCTATGCGGATCATGCGGCGCCGCTTCTGCCCAAGGGAACGATCCTGCATATCGTCGGATACATGAACAACACCGAAAGCAATCCAAACGTTCCCGACCCGCGCAACTGGCAGGGCTCGGGCAATCGCTCGGTGACCAATATGTTCATTGATCTCGGCATCAGGGTGACCATGACCGACGAGCAGTTCTTTGAAGCCATGGAAGAGCGCCGTCAGACACTGAGCCTGGGCCCGAACGATCACGTGATCGGCTGTCCGCTGTGCCTGGCGCCCCTGGTTGCGCCCATCAGCGATGAAGCCGGAGACGACGTGGCAGCTCCCTGATCAGGTAAACCATGAAGTTTCAATCCGTTGCACGGCCAGGCAGTGTATTCTGCCTGGCCGTTTTTCTGATGATTTCAGCCAGCGCGGCCGGCCAGGCCCAGCCCGGATTCCAGTTCGGGCGGCATATCGAACCCGCTTACGAGGGCTGGCGTCCCAATGAGGACGGCACTTTCAGCTTCATGTTCGGATACATGAACGAAAACTGGGCCGAAACTCCCGATGTTCCTGTCGGCGAGAACAATTTTTTTGAGCCCGGCGAACCGGACCGCGGTCAGCCCACGCATTTTCTGCCACGACGGAACCGCTGGACTTTCGAAGTCGTCGTGCCGGCGGACTGGGGCGACCGCGAACTCGTCTGGACCATCACCCACAACGGCGAGACCCGCAGCGCCTACGCCAGCTTGCGCCAGGATTATCTGGTGGACAACATGGTTATCGCTTCGGAAACAGGCTCGCTGGGCGCGGGCACGAGCAGCCCGGAATCGCGCGCCAACGTACCGCCTGTGGTCGAAGTGCTGGGCGATTCCATTCGTCAGGCGCGCGTGGGCGAAGCGATCGAACTGAGCACGCTGGTGACCGATGACGGACTACCGGTGCGCAGGCGCGACTCCACCGTGACCAGCGAGGAAGCGCTTGAGCGAATGTTGCGTCCGCCCAGCCGCGTCACCGTCGGCAAGGTGAATGGACTTTTCCTGTCCTGGAACAAGTACCGCGGACCGGAAGGCGGCAAGGTGAATTTCGATCCACCCACGCCCAAGTCCTGGGAAGACACGCGCGCGTCGGCAAATTCCCCCTGGGGGCCGCTCTGGCTGCCGCCTCCGGTTCCCGAAGACGGCGTGTACGAGGTGACCGCGACTTTCAACAAGCCCGGAACCTGGGTACTTTGGGCCCGAGCCGACGACGGCGGCCTGTACCATGATCAATACATCACCATTAACGTTTCTGAGTAGGTTTTAGGGCCTCGAGCGGGGCCGCGAGGCGGTATGCCTGTGCGCTAAATCCCGACCTGACTTCCTGTCAGGTCGGGAATCGAATCGACGCCGCTTTACACGTCCATGTATCGCGACGTCTCTACGACGCGCACAGGCATACCGCCTCACGGCCCCTGACAATGTGCGGAAATTCCACTTCAGTGGATTTGACTGGGCTGATCGTGGGTTCGCTGGAGTACTAACAAGGTTCTTCTTCGTCGAGGTCAATGGTGAAGGGAGGGTCGAATGGGCGCGGGTCCTGGTTGATGATGATGCGGGTGGCGGGCGGCGCCACGTAGCGCGTGTCCGGGTCGGTTCCGGCGCGTTGCTGCAGGAACAACTCCTCTGCTTCCCGGATCAAAGATGGCGCTTGGGCGCCGGGCCCGAATGCGAAGCTGAAACTTCCGCGAATCAATTGATCGCGCGCTGACAGGATCGCCCAGTCGGCGGTGTAGTACACGGCCGGAGGCAGATCAGGCAGTTTCCATACGTAATTCTGTCGGGGCCGTGGATTGTAACGGAAATTGATTTCCACCCAACTGCGGTTATCGTCATGCAGGGTGAGCTTGACGAGTCTGACGTCACTGGGAAAATTCATGGTCAACTCGCCCGGTGCGAAGTCAAGTACGGCGTCATCCGCAGGCCTGGTGTCGGTATTGGCGGCGAATCCGCCTTCATCGCGCGAAGGATAGGAAACCGGGTTGACTTGCGCGCACGCGGCGCTTGCCGCCAGCAAAAGCAGCGCACTGGTCAGGCTGTCGCGAATGATGCGGCGCAGACCGGAAATCGTCATGGCAGGGCTTTGAGATACTTGGTGAATTTAAGCCAGTCGGGCTCTTTGTCAAGCCCGGCGAAAGGATAGCATCTGGAACCCAAAAGGAAAAACGAAGCAATATGAACAGCGACCTGACCGACATTCTCCGCGCCTTGCGCGACAGTCCCGACAATCGTGCAACTGTATCGGAACACTGGTCCCAGGGCCGCTCGTTGTTTGGCGGAATCGCCGCCGCGCTGGCGGTAACGGCAATGCGCAAGGAAGTGGCCCCTGACCGTTCGCTTCGCTCGCTGATGGTTTCTTTCGTCGGTCCTCTGCTTCCCGGAGAATCCGAAGTGCGAACGCGCGTGTTGCGCCAGGGCGGCAACGTCTCCCAGACCAGCGCGGAAATCCTACAGGACGGCCAGGTCTGCCTGCAGGCGCTGGCAGCTTACGGAAAGCCACGGCAAGGACTGACCGTGGAACCTGGCCTGGACTTCGTGGCGGACCGGCCTGCGCCGGATGCTCCATTGCGGGAGCAAGATCCTATGCGCATGCCCGGATTCCTCAAGTTCTTCGAAGGTCGCTGGATGGAAGGTGGAACGCCCTATTCGGGAGATGCGAAAGACAGCATCAGAATCTGGGCCGCCCACAGTTCGGATATGAGCGCCTTTCCCGAAGAGGCCGTTGTCGTCATAGCCGACATTCCGCCGCCGGTTCTGCTCAACCGCGTTACCGATGCCCGGACACCATCGAGTTCGCTGTCCTGGTCGCTGGAGTTCGTAACGCCCCCGGAACAGATCAGTAGCCGCTGGTTCCAACTGCGCTTCGACCTGGAGTGGGCCGCGGATGGATACACGCAACAATCCGGCAGGATTTTCAGCGAAGACGGACGACTGGCGGCCCTTTCCCGGCAGACCATGGTTTACTACCGGGCAAGGACGAAGTAATGGGTTTCCGTATAGCCAGACCTACTTGAATGTAAATCCTTGCCCGGCGAGGAAGCCGCGCATATGCGGGCGGGATTTTTCCGACAACAATACCGAAACCTGCTCCGACCAGCTTATCCCGTGACCACCCCCGGTGCGGGAGGCATAGTATTCGCGCACGGCAGAGTCGTAGTCCTCGATCGCTTCCCTGTCGCCTGCCTCGTTGTAGCGATCCTGTTTCAGGATCACCGAAACCGGCAGGCGTGGCTTCACTTCCGGATCTTGGGCGGGATAACCAAGGCAGAGTCCAAAGACCGGATATACGCCCCCGGGCAATTCGAGCAGTTCACTGACCGCTGCCGGATTGTTGCGGATACCGCCAATGTAGCAGATTCCCAGGCCTACGGATTCAGCCGCGCAGACCATGCTTTGAGCCATCAGCGCCACATCGACCGTAGCGATAATGAAATGTTCGGTGAAATCGCCGGCGAACGGTTTGTCGTATTCGCGGCACCAGTTACCCGCACGTTTCAGATCGGCGCAGAAAACCATGAACTCGGCCGCGCTGGCGACATAGGGTTGGTTCCCGGCCAATTGCGCAATCCGCTCTCGTTTGGAGCGGTCGGTCACACGAATGATCGTGGCGCCTTGCAGAAAACTCGAGGTCGCTGCGCCCTGGCCGGCGCGAACGAGTTCCTCGAACAATTCCGGCGCTATCGGCTGCTCGGTAAACTTGCGTATGGAGCGATGCGACTTCAACAACTCGACGAACGAGTTCATAACTGGATTCCTCGCTTCTGTGCAGGTTCAATTACATGTGAAACCGTAGGGGCGAGGCATGCCTCGCCCGCGAACGGCTCCGAAACCGTGCAACTGACGGGCGAGGCATGCCTCGCCCCTACATGCTGAACCCGCACGGCTTTTTGCGGAGTGCGCAATGTACCGTATTTTAGGAGAACAAAAAAATGGGCCGGCCTGTTGAACAGGCCGGCCCCAAAATGGGACACTGCCGGTGGCGTTCAGGACAAGGAGGGGATGGATCAGGGAAGATCCGGACGCCTGCCGCCACGCACCAGGGGAATTTTGCGAAAGTCCGGTTGATCGGGAAGACCGGACTACCGCATCAGGAGAAGCATCTCCCTTCCTTCCCTCAGGACAGTGATCCCAACAAGGTCGCCGGTTTCCTCAACCGCCTGGTTGAAACCGGCTAGAGATTCCACCGATTGCCGATTGACGGCAATGATGATGTCTCCGGCGCGCAAACCGGCCGACCATGCTCTGCTACCTTCCTGCACTGCTGTAACTTCAACGCCTGGAGCGCCGGAAAGGTTACTGTCCGCATCGCGCAATTGCGCGCCGCGAAATCCAGTGTCCTGAGGCATTCTCCCATCGACGGATATGGCCCTGCCGTCTGCTGCGCCGATTACCGCATCCAGTTCGATGCGCCGGCCGTCCCGGAGCAAGGCGATTTCGACTTCTTCACCCTGGAGCTTCAGTCCAACCAGGTTGCGCAGCTCCCGCGAGTTGCCGACGGCGTCGCCATCGAGTTCGACAATCACATCGGAAACCTCTACGCCGGCGGCTTCCGCGCCGCTCTCGGGCGAAACAGCCATCACCACGGCGCCGGAATCGGTCTCGAGATCAAGCGCTTCGGCGAGTTCAGGCGTGACATCGGCAATGGAAACGCCGAGCAGGCCGCGCCTGACTTCACCGTCGCGTTCGAGGTGCTCGATGACGACCCGTACCATGTTCACGGGTACGGCGAAGCCGATACCGTTGTTGCCGCCGCCGCTGCCACTGATGATCGCGGTGTTGATGCCGACCAGGTTGCCTTCAAGGTCGACGAGCGCGCCGCCTGAATTGCCGACATTGATGGCGGCGTCGGTCTGAATGAAATCCTCGTAATTGTTGTTGTTCAGGCCGGACCTGCCAAGTGCGCTGACGATTCCCGAGGTCGCAGTCTGGCCGATGCCGAATGGATTGCCGAGGGCAACGACGTAATCGCCGACGCGGACGGTTTCGATATTGGCGAAATCGATCTCGACAAGATCGTCGAGATCGACCCGCAGCAGGGCAAGATCAGTGGAGGCATCGCTGCCGAGCAATTCCGCCTCGGTGCTGCGGCCGTCGCTCAAGCGCACGGTGATCAGGGTCGCCTGATCGACTACATGATGGTTGGTAACGACGAATCCCTCGCCGGCGTCGACAATGACACCGGAGCCGGCGCCGCGGCGCACGGGTTGCCGTCCATCGGGAAAACTGAATTCCGGAAAGTTCTCGAAATAGCGGCGCAGTCCTTCCGGCAACTCGTTTCCGGGAAACGAGAACTGCCGCTGGACGGGTACTTCTCTCGCCGTGACTATTTCAACCACGGCGCCGCTGATTTCTTCCAGCATCGGCGCCAGCGTCGGTATGCCACGCGCCGGCGATTCCTCACCGACAGCCCGAGACTGGACGGCCAGCGCCAATATCAGCAGCGCGGCCAGCCCGAGACCCCAGGCAATGGGCGCGGGACTTCCAATTGATGTAGTTCGCCTGATCATCGATTAACTCCTCACTTCACTACTTCACTGTCAAACCGAATGCAAACTCCGCCGTCCGCGGCGGTTCACGACTGCATATTGAGTATCGAAACGGCAAATTACCTGACGAAAACGTGACGAAAACATGAAGAAAGTATTTAGATTTGACAACGCACACGCATATAAATCACTATAGTGATCTATTTGGTGAGTGATCGTTTATTTTAGATCACTATAGTGGTTTCTAGTAAGGTTCTGTAATGGCTGCAACTTTCGAAATCTACCTTGGCGGCGCATGGCGGCCCGCCGCCGAGCTGACGCCCGTCGATGAAAAGGCCGGGGTCCGGGGCGCCTCTCGTTTCGGGTATCTGGACGAATACGCGGCCGACTACGCGGGCCCGAATACGTCGGCAGCCGCTGGCTTGAGCTGTCGGTATCCCGCCGATTTTCAGCTACACCGGCTCGACTACTGGCCTCCTTTTGCGCTCGACCTGTTGCCGAATGGTTATGGCCGTCGGCAATGGCTGGAGCAACTTGCATTGCAGGACGGTCCGGCGGCGGACTGGCCGTTGTTGCTGCGGGGCGCGGCTTTCCCGCCCGGAAATATCCGGATTGCGGAAGCGGTCGCCGCGAAGGACCCGAACACCCTGGCGCCGACGGCTTCAGGCGAATTAGTTCCCATGAAAGATCATCCGGGTTTCGACCGGGCCGATGTGATTGCGCGGAACGAAGCCTTCGTCGAATATATCGTCCAGCATGGAATCCATGCCGCGGGCGCATCCGATGTGCATGGCGTGGCCCCCAAATATCTGCTCACCCGGGACCACGGCGGCGCCTGGCACGCGGAGGGCCGGCTCGCCGACGCGGACGTGCAATCGCACTGGCTCGTGAAGCGGCCCCGGGGCGAGCGCGCGGCGGACCGCAAGGTGTTGCGCAACGAAGCGGCATACATGCGCGTCGCGGAGCGGCTCGGTCTCAAGGTATTCGCAGGCCTTGAGTGGGAGGAGGACAACCTTTTCGTGCCGCGTTTCGACCGCCGTGTATGCGGCGGCAAAGTCGAACGTTACGGTATGGAAAGCCTCTATTCGGCCGCCGACGTGCTCGAATACGGTGCGCGTATTCATCATGAGGTGCTGTGCGGCGCCATTAGGGCATTCTGCACCGAACCCGATGCCGAATTGCTCGAATACATCAAGCGCGACATCGTCAACGTCGTTCTCGGCAACAAGGATAACCACGGCCGCAACACCGCCTTCCTGCGCCATGAGTCCGGAGTCGTGAAACTGACGCCCTTGTACGACTTCGCACCGATGTATCTGGATCCCGAGGGTATCGCGCGCGTGTGCCGTTGGTCGGATAATGCAGAATCCGCCGGAGAACCGGATTGGGGCGCAGTTATCGAGATTTTCCCCGGAAAGGAAGAAACTTTGCGGGAGGCGCTGCGCGACTTCGGGCGCCTGCTGGAGCAGTTGCCCGAAATCATGCGCGACTGTGGTGTCGAAGATGACATTATCGAGCAGCGAGACCGCTCCATTCAGGCGCACTCCCGTCAACTGCTGGCCTTACGGGAATCATGATGGCAAAACGAACACGAGAGGACACGGCGCGCGCCAGGCGCGAACTCATCGAAGCTGTCGAAAATCACAAGTTGTCTCTGGGCGAAGCCGTACGCCGGATGCGCAAAATTTCCGGCATGAACCAGAAGGATTACGCTGAGCGCATTATCGGTATCTCGCCAAGAATTCTGGCCGAGATCGAGCGCGATGAAGGGAATCCGACAATGGTCACTCTCAACAAGATCGGTCGGCCCTTCGGTTACGCCGTGGGTTTCGTGCCCGGGAAGCGGTAAAATTTGCTGCATTTCCCGGCTTGAAACTATTCGACCTGACCTTATGTCCTGGGACGTAGAGGTGGAACCTTTTCGCTGTTTTGATCGTCTATATTCCTTGACTACTCTGGGACATCGGAGCGACAGATGATGAAGAATCGGTTTTCCGCGCCGAAGCGCGAACATTTTGTCGTTGGCGACTGGCGGGTCGAGCCGGGTTGCAATCGGATTTTTCATCGCCGCCGCGGTATTGAGCGCAGGCTTGAGCCGCGGCTGATGCATTTGTTTTGTTTCCTTGCCGCGAACCCGGGTCGGACCTTGAGCCGGGGGGATCTGATTGCCGAATTGTGGCCGCGGGTGATCGTAACCGAGAATTCACTGACGCGGGCAGTGTCGGAATTGCGCAAGCATCTCGGCGCCGTTGGCGGCGGCGCGGTGAACATCGAAACCGTACCCAAGAAAGGCTATCGGCTTGTCGCGGAGCAGGCAGCGAATGCAGGCATAAGGCGGGGCGCCCTGCCCTGGCCGGCATTCGCGCTTCCCGCGTTGGTTCTGGCGATCTTGACCGGAGGCTGGTTGAATGAAAGAGGCGCCGATCCTGTTGCGTCTTACCGGTCGGACATTGCCCTGACTGAATTCGGTCAGGAATTTGTGCCGGTGAGCAGCAACGGCGGGCTGTCGGAAGTTAAGCACGAAGCCCCAGCGCTTTCCGCCGACGGCAGCCGCTTTGCCTTCATTCGGCATGATGCCGCCGGTTCGACCATATGGCTCGGAGAATTGCATGGCGGCGTCGAGCCGGTTGCGGTTTACAGCAACAGTTTGCCGCTGGCAAACCTGGTCTGGTCACCGGCGGGAGATGCGCTTCTGTTTGCCCGCCAGGGCGCCGTCAATGCCGAGGCGATTTACAGTGGCGCCAGATCCGCGCAGTTGATGCAATTCGATCTGACGACCTGGACCGCGTCGATGCTGGTGGAAAATCCGGAAGAAGCGGAGCAGCCCCCGCCGACGGAAATTGATCTGACCTGAATTCCTACATCGGCATTGCCGGCGGACCGACCGTGGTGGCAAGGTAGCTGGTGACCGCGAAAATTGCCGCCGCTACGACTATTTCCACTCTGATCGCGCCCGCCAGGCTGCCGGACCCGGCGCCCGCCAACATGCGCGGCACGAGCACGAATCGATTGCCGGCAGCCACAAGCAGGAGAATTCCCACCAGCCCCAGCTTGACCAGCAAGGTTATGCCATAAGGAGTGGAAATCAGTTCGCCTGGCGTATGGAAAAGCGCCAGCACCAGGATCAGGCCCGCTGCGAACAGCAATAGCAGGCAATATCCGGCCATGTCGCCAAACCCCTTCATGGTGGCCGCAAGAGTCTCTCCGTTGCTGCTCAGGCACAGAAACAGCAAGGGAAGAAAAGCCCCTACCCAGACGCTGACGGCCAGAATATGCAAGGTAATGGAGACTTTGGCGAGCGGCCCGAGTACGGCGATGTGGCCTGCAAGCGTGAAGCTCGCCAGTAAAAGCAGCAACGAGAACGCATGCATCGCGCCGAGCGCATGAAATTGCGAGCGGGTCGGAGGGCGGTTGCCGAGGCGATTGGCGAAAACAGCGCAAGCTACCGTCGGCGCGAGGAAACCGGCCAGACGCAACAGCGTGGCGCTGCCGGTCTCGAAGCCGAGCAGCAGGCGCGCCATATCAGGGTCGAAAATACCTGCAAGGCCCCTGCCGCTTGTCATTCCCACCTGGAACAGAAAGCTGAACAGCGCGCCGTTGAATCCGAGCAGGCAGCACAGACCGATATAGGCCGTGATCAGTACAATCGTGTGACGGCGCTCGTCCCGATAGAACAACAGGCAGGCTGTGCCGCCTGCCAGACTGGCGATGCCGAGATACTCCAGCAGCTTCGCCAGTTGAATGGCAAGTTCCCAGCCTGTTGGGGGCGTCAGGCCCATGGCTGTTATGGGATCAGTTTCCGGCGGGTTCCGTCACGTTCGGATCGACAGTAAAACTGAACGTGTCGGTGAGAGTATGGCCATCGGCGCCGATTGCCGCCCATTCCACGGTGATCTTTCCGGCTGGAATATTCGGCGCCGCGACCTGGTAGGACGCGACCGGTTCCGGATTAACGGCGAATTCGGTCGGAACTTCCACTGCGCCATGCATCACCTGCAATCGGACCAGCCGCACCGGCCCATTGAAATCGACTTCGATGGCGGTAGCCTGCGCCACCGTGGAATCGGCGGCGGGCAAGGAACCTTTCAACGGTGTATGGGCACTTGCCGCCAGCGCGATGACGAAGGCGGCAAGAACCGCCAGGAATTGGAAAACCGGCTTGGACTTCATGTTCAGACCCTCTTGTGCGAGGCTCTGCCCGCTGATTCGGTGAGTGCCGATTATCCCTTGTAACAGCTCTGATTTGCTCTGCGTCATATTGTCGCATCGACCGAGGCAGCGCCCGTGTCATTCTGCGCGTAGTGTATTTCTCTCTCGTCATTCTGCGCGTAGCGAAGCGAAGTGACCAGGGGCATCCATGCCCCTGCCCCTCGCGGGGCGGTGTTACACGCCGTCCAAAATGGCAGTCCTGCCATTTTGTCGCAGAATCTCCGTCACTTTTTTCGCCAGGCCTGATTTATCGGCGACAGGTTGATTTCATCAAGCACGGTGCCGGGCCGTGCTTCGAGCGCCATGGCGAGCGCCGCGGCGACGTCTTCCGGCGCGATGGCGTTGTCCTCATCCTCTCCCGGCTCGAAATGAAGATCGTCGAAGAACGGCGTGCGCACGGCGCCGGGATTGATCAGGCTGACGCGCACCCCGGACTTGCCGCATTCCTCGCGCAGCGACTGGGCGAATCCGCGAATGGCGAATTTGCTCGCGCAATAGATGCTGCCTTGCCGGCCGCCGCTGAGAGCGGACTCGGAGCCGGTGAAGACGATATCGCCGCTACCCTGGCGTTTCAACAGCGGCAGGAAGGCTCTGGTGACGATGGCGTGGGACAGGAAATTGGTGTCCATTACCAGGCGAATGTCCTTCACCGATAGCTGTTCGAGAAAACCCATGCGGCCGATGCCGGCGTTGTTGACGAGGGCGCGTACCGGCCCATCCAGCGTTCGTACGATTTCCGTGATTCGGTCAGGCAGTCCGTCCGCGTCCGACAAGTCGACCTTGTCCTGGCGATATTCGCGATGTTGCAAGGGGTCTGCTGCTGCGTCTTTTACGAGGCCGAGCACGGCATAGCGCCGATCGAGCATTTCCCGGGCCATGGCCAAGCCAATCCCGGAATTTGACCCGGAAATCACGATGAGAGGTTTTTTGTCTGCGTTCATGGTTATCCTGTTAAATCGCTCAGCGTTCGGCCGCGGGCGAGGCATGCCTCGCCCCCACGGCAGGGTTCCGCTAATGTGCCGACCAGACTCGATATTCGTAGGGGCGACGCATGCGTCGCCCGTCAGTTGCACAATGCCGGGGCCATTCGCGGGGGAGGCATGCCTCGCTCCTACATCAGTCCGCGCAGCGATAGTAACTTGCCGGATCGATGTGGTGAAACAGGGTTGTTTCGAGTTCTGTGAGCCACACTTCCCGATCCGACTGATCGAGCGAGACTACGCCGTTTTCGGTCCGGGTTTCGCGGGCGAATAGAGGCTCGTCGGGGTAGAGTTTCAGGGTGTTACGGAAAAAGTCTGTCGGCATGCGGAACAAGCCGGTGCTGACTGAATGCAGGCGACCGGGGTCGAGGCGGGTGAATGCCAGATCGAACAGTTTTTCATGGGCATTCGGGTCAGCATCGGGCAATAATGGTTCGAAACGCAGGGCGACAGGCCAGCCGGCTTCCTGCAGTCGGGCGAGAGCCGCCAGGCGTTTTTCGATGGACGGCACATCTTGTTCCCAGCGCTTCGCGACGGCTTCGGTGGTGAAACTCATGGCGATGATGCAATTGGGCGACGGCGCCATTTGCAGCAGGCTCGAAATCTGGGTGCTCTTGGTGCGGAGCTCGAGCACGGCATGCGGATGTTGCGCGAAGAAGGGAACGAAGAACTCAGCGAATCTGCTGACCGGTTCGAGCGCCAGGCTGTCGCAATCGTAGCCGCTGTAAAACACCTGTTTGCCGCCTCCTTCGGCGATGCTCTGCCGAATTGAATCGGCGAAATCCTCGAAGTTCACGAACAATACGCAATGGGCGGAACGGTACATGCCTTGCAGGAAGCAATAGCGGCAGTCGTAAATGCAATTGAGCATGTGGGAAAAATAATGGCTCTGCCCGGCTTCGAAACCGTATCCCGCGGGCGCCGGCAGGACCTTGCGCCCATGCTTGCGCGCCAGGATCAGCGCGGGATACTGTTTTTGCATGCGGAAGTTCTGGGCCTTGCGATTGAATACCTGGCCGAAACGTTCGCATTCGATATGCGGCAGGTCGCGATATCGTTTGAGGATCGCTCGCGAGCGCGGGTGATCGCGTATTTCGGACTCGATGTAGATCGCGGAAAACACGTCTTGCCTCCGCTTAACGAGACATTTCGCCGGTCTCGTCCGGCAGCGCCAATTCCATGCGCATGGTGGTCATCAGCGACGCCGCATCGCGAAATCGCATATGAGCAATCTCGTTGAGTCGAGACTGCCTGCCAAGGGCGCAGTAACGGCGGCAATATTGGGCCAGGGCGGCCTTGCGCGTGGCGCTGAAGCGGTATTTGTGCAGCAACATTTCGAATTCCGCCGGTATCTCGTACCAGTTTGTGAAAGCCGCGCTGCGCTCGCGCAAATGATCGACCAGCTTGCGGATGGCGGACTCCTGATTCCGGAACAATTCGGGAACCTGCTGCGGACTTACCTTGCTTACGGGATTTTCGCGGTTATCGGAAACGATTTTGAACACGTGGACCAGGTCTGTCGTGGTCAGTCCTGCCGCTTGCGCATAAAATCCCGCCGCTTCCATGTCATAAGCGACATCTTTCGGGTAAGCGGTTTCCGGTTCCGCTACCGTTATGAGCCCGCAGCCAGGCAGACCCAGACCGGGAACCGGAGGCCAATGGCATTCACCGGATCGGCCATGCTCTATTCGATTGATCAAAAAGCCATGTCCGGTCGCCGCATGGGGATGTCCGGCAATACCGATGTTGAGCCAGGCGCGAAATCCCGGAAATTGGCGCTCATGCAGAAAACGGACGCCGGCAGCGGAGTTTTCGGCGCCCATGCCGGAAATTACCAAAGCTATCCCTTTGCTATTACCATAACAGCGAAATGCTCCTCCTGGCTCGATCTCTTCGAGATCGAACCACTCAAGCAGGGCTTTCGCTTCCAAAGGATGAGCGACCGCCAGATTGACTCCGCCTATCATGCTTCAGGCCCGTCGTATTGCATCAGCAGGGCTTCGTATCGCGCCTCGACTTCCGAATTGCCGCGCTTGCGCGCGCCGGCGATCAGAATCCGGCATTTCTCGCGCAAGCTCGCCAGCGCCGCCTGCCGGTCGGATTCGGTTAAAGTGCCCTCTGCCATCAGATCGCGCAATGCCTGAACCCGAAAACGGTCCATGCCCCAATGCTTGCGCGAAAGTTGATCGGCGTGGCCGCCGTATTTACGCAACAAGGGCCGGTCGACATAGAGCACGGGATAACGGCTGCAGATACGCAGCCACAAGTCGTAATCCTCACAGGCCGGTAGCTGTTCGTTGAATCCGCCGGCTTCTTCCAGCAGATTTTTTTCCATCACCGCTGCAGAAGGGGAAATCACGCAAAGCGGCAGGCAATGCTCGAATACCCACCCACCCCGCTTCCGATGCCGATTCGCCGGATTCACCCGGCGGCCGTTGCGAATCCAGATCTCATCGCAATGGATCAGACGATGTTTCGGTTCATGCGCCAGCGCCTCAAACTGAATCTGGAGCTTTTCCGGCAGCCATTCGTCGTCGGAATCGAGCAAGGCGACCCAGTCGCATTCGCAATGCCTGATGCCAATGTTGCGCGCCGCGCTGACGCCGCGATTTTCCTGCCGCAGGTAGCTGACTCCGGGGTAGCCCGCCACCAGATCGGCGGTGGAATCGGTGGAGCCGTCATCGACGACTATGATCTGCCGCAGCGGCAGCGTCTGGGCCAAGATCGAATCCAGAGCCCGGCCGAGTGAGTGGGCGCGGTTAAATGTCGGAATTACGACTCCGACCGATTGTGGCATGAATAGACTCCCGGAATCTCCGCGGCAATTTGTGAGTTGCCGTTGGCTGGCGGGGTGTTCAGCGGGCGTGTGAGGGTGAGGCCCGGTCGGCGCAGCCGACAAAAAGCAACGCTTTTTGAGGGCCGAACGACTTGCCATGCATGGCGAGGCTGGGGGTTGGCGAAACCACCAAAGTCGCGCCAGGGATGGCATGCACGAACTAATCGAAGGCAGCCAATGCATACGTATTTACGGCGTCCGCTGAACACCCCGCCAGCCAATGGCGACGGTTCGAAGCCACCAACCTCAACGATATTGCGCCAGTTCCTTTCTGGCGATCACGCGACGGTGCACTTCGTCCGGACCGTCGGCCAGGCGCAAGGTGCGCTGGGCGGTCCACAGCGAGGCCAGTGGAAAGTCCTGGGACACGCCCGCGGCGCCATGAATCTGCATAGCGCGGTCGATGACCCGCAGGGCCATGTTCGGCACCGCCACCTTGATCTGTGAAATCGCGTCCCGGGCGGCCCTGTTGCCGATCTTGTCCATGAGCCAGGCCGCGCGTAAAACGAGCAGGCGGCACATTTCGATCTCGATCCTGCTGTCGGCGATGACATCGTAGTTGCCGCCGAGTTCAGCCAGCGGCTTGCCGAACGCCTCCCGGCTCACGGCGCGCTTGCACATCAGGTCGAGCGCCTTTTCCGCCGCGCCGATCGAGCGCATGCAATGGTGGATGCGACCGGGGCCGAGGCGCCCTTGTGAGATTTCGAATCCCCTGCCACGACCGAGAATGATGTTGCTTTCGGGCACGCGTACGTTATGAAACCTGATATGCATATGGCCATGAGGGGCGTCGTCATGACCGAATACGCACATGGGCCGTACGATTTCCACACCAGGAGTGTCCTTTGGCACGAGAATCTGGGACTGGCGGTTATGCCGCGGTGCATTGGGATCGGTTACCACCATCACGATCATGATCTTGCAGCGCTCATCCCCAGCGCCCGAGATATAGAATTTCTCGCCGCTGATCACCCAATCGCCGCCGTCGAGTACGGCGCTGGTGGATATGTTGGTGGCGTCGGATGAAGCCACGTCGGGCTCGGTCATGGCGAACGCCGAGCGGATCTTGCCCGCGAGCAGGGGTTCGAGCCATTCCTTCTTCTGTTCTTCCGAGCCGAAGCGTTCCAGCACTTCCATGTTGCCGGTATCGGGCGCGCTGCAATTCATGGATTCGGAGGCCAGCCTGCTGCGACCCATGATTTCCGCCAGATGCGCGTACTCCAAGTTGCTGATGCCCGCCCCGCCCTGGCTCTCGGGCAGGAAGAAATTCCAAAGACCCTGTTTGCGCGCTTCCTGTTTCAGTCCATCGAGGATTTCTTCCTGTCGCGGTGTATGCGACCAACGATTCCCTACATTGATCTCGGCCAGGTATTCCTGCTCGACCGGTTCGACTTTTTCGCTGACAAAGCCACGGATTTTTTCTCGTACTTCGATCAGATGTTCGGGTAAGCCCAGATTCATGTGGATTTCTCTCCTGATTCGATTCAGCCGGCAGAGGTGCCGCCGCCATCGACGACCAATGTTTGCCCGGTTGTGAAATTGCCCGCGGCCGAGGCGAAATATACCGCCGCGCCGGCGATTTCGTCGGGTTCGCCGATGCGGCGCAAGGGGTACTGCGACACCGTGGCCTTGTGGATTTCCGGATTTTCCCAGAGCGCCCGGGCAAAGTCGGTGCGCACGAGCCCCGGGGCGATGCAGTTCACGCGAACGTTTTTCGGCCCCCATTCAACCGCCAGATTGCGCGCGATCTGCATATCGGCGGCCTTGGAAATCGCGTAGGCGCCGAGCATGCCGGAACCTTTCAGGCCGGCGATCGAGGATACGATGATTACCGATCCGCCGCCATTTTCCGCCAAGCCTGGAATCACCATGCGGCAAAGCCGGTGAATGCTGCCGACATTGGCGTGCATGACCTTGTCGAAGGCCTCGTCGGGAATTTCCTGGGAAGGGCCGAAATGCGGATTCAGCGCCGCGTTGCAGACGAGGACGTCGATCTTGCCGAAGTGTTTGCGGGCGCCGTCGGCAAGCGCCTGCAATTGCTCCTGGTTATTGATATTGCAGGCGATCGCCACGGCTTCACCGCCGGCATCGCGAATCTCCGTGGCAACTTCTTCGCAGGCGTCCTGGTTGCGGCTGGATACCACGACTTTCGCGCCATGTTCTGCATAACGCAGGGCGATGGCCTTGCCGATACCCCGGCTGGAGCCGGTAATCAGCGCCACCTTGTCCGTCAGATCAAATAAGCTCATCTAGTTTCTCTCATTCAGGTTTCGGTTCAATTCTGCTGCATTCTGTCGGATTGTACATGCCTTCCCTGGCGCGACTTGAGTGGTCTCGACTACCCCCGGCCTCGCCATCCATGGCGAGTCAATCGGGCCTTCGAAAGCTGCGCTTTCGATCAGCTTCGCTGACCGACCCTCTTCCTTTCGAAATCGACGTGCCGCCATCTACGGGAATCACGGCGCCGGTAGTGTAGGAACCGGCGCGGGAGGCCAGATAGGTGACTACGCCGACGATTTCCTCGGGCTGGCCGATGCGGCCGAGCGGACAATCCGCTTCGATATCGGCGAGATACTGTTCGAAAACATGGCGGGTCATGCGCGAAGCGAAGAATCCGGGCGCGACGGCGTTCACGGTAATGTGTCTCGGCCCGAGTTCCACCGCCAGTGCGCGCGTCAGATGGTGCAACGCGGCCTTGCTGGCGGAATAGGCGAACGTGGGAACTCTTTGCACGACCGGAACGTGGAGGCCGTCCATTGAGCCAATGTTTATGATTCGCGCCGGGGCCCCGGCGTCGGCAGCAGCGGCGAGCAGCGGCGCCAGATCCCTGGTCAGGGCGAACTGGGCGTTGACGTTTGTGTCCATGACCTTGGCGAAGCCGGCATCGGGATACTCTTCCAGTTTCGCGCCCCAGTTGGTGCCCGCGTTGTTGATCAACAGGTATAGCGACCCGAAGCGTTGTTCCACTTCCGCGGCCAGACGCTGCCGGTCTTCGGCCCGGGTAATGTCGAATTCGAACGCGGAAACCTCCGGATAGCCGGAAAGTTCCGCCAGCGCTTCATCGATTTTCTTTCGCGAACGCGAGGCAATGATGACCCGCGCGCCGTTCTGCAGCAGGCCCTTCGCCATTTCAAGACCGATTCCGCTGCTACCGCCGGTGACAAGGGCGGTCCTGTCGCTGAGGTCGAACAGGCGGCTGGCCGAGAAGTCTCGTGGCGATGCTTCGGCCATGTTTCAGTTCGCCACTTTCACCAGTTGCTTGCCGAAATTGCGGCCCTTGAGCATGCCGCGAAAGTATTCCGGCGCATTCTCCAGGCCATCGCCGACACTTTCGCGGTACTTGATCCTGCCTTCGCTGATCCATTGGCCGAGTTGCCGGGTCGCTTCGAGCCAGCGCTCGTGCCATTCGGTAACGAGAAAAAAGCGATGTTCGGGCACTTCGTCAAGCCGTTTCAGGATATGGAAAGGCGTTTCGGCCTTCTCGAGATCGGTGTCGTTGTAATTCGAAATGTAGCCGCAGATCGGAACCCTGGCGCCGGGATTAAGCAGTCCGGCCACAGCCTTTGTCACTTCGCCGCCGACATTTTCGAAATATACGTCGATTCCGTCGGGACAGGCGGCCGCGAGATTTTCGGCAAAATTATCCGCCTTGTAGTCGATGCAGGCGTCGAAACCCAGTTCTTCGGTCACGTAACGGCATTTTTCCGGCCCACCGGCTACGCCTACCGCGCGCAGACCGAGAATTTTCGCCATCTGGCCGACCACCGAGCCCACGGCGCCGGATGCGGCGGCCACCACCAGGGTTTCGCCCGCCTGCGGTTTGCCGACTTCCCTGAGACCGAAATACGCCGTTCTGCCGGGCATGCCGACGACGCCGAGATGGGCCGACAATGTGCCGTTGGCGAGGTCTACCGGCATGACCGCGGGATTGTCCGCATCAGCGACAATGTGTGACTGCCAGCCGAGATGGGCCGCGACATGGTCGCCGGGCCGGTATTTGTCCGATTTCGATTCGAGTACTACGCCGCTGGATTCGCCGGTCATGACGTCGCCGATCTGCAGCGGTTTGGCGTAGGATTTCATGTCGTTCATGCGCGGGCGCATGTAGGGATCGAGGGATAACCAGTTGACCTTGATCAGTATCTGATTTTCTTCCAGTTCGGGGAGTTCGGTGGTTTCGACGCGGAAGCAATCGTCGGTCGGCTCGCCGTCGGGCCTGCGGGCAAGCACAATGCGGGTATTCATCACCATGTGAGTTTTGTTCCTTCGGGGTCCGGTTTGCAGGGCCGCATCCTAGCACAGCTCAATCGGTCTTACAGAAATTGAGTGGGACCGACAAGGGCGAGACATGCCTCGTCCCTGCGGCGGACGGTGAATGCACCAGCAGCGAGAAGCGCGCCAGGCACCTGTAGGGAAGAGACATGCCTCGTCCCTGCGGCGGACGGTGAATGCACCAGCAGCGAGAAGCGCGCCAGGCACCTGTAGGAGCGAGGCATGCCTCGCCCCTACGGCGGACGGTGAATGCACCAGCAGCGAGAAGCGCGCCAGGCACCTGTAGGGGCGAGACATGCCTCGTCCCTGCGGCGGACGGTGAATGCACCAGCAGCGAGAAGCGCGCCAGGCACCTGTAGGGGCGAGACATGCCTCGTCCCTGCGGCGGACGGTAAATGCACCAGCAGCGAGAAGCGCGCCAGGCACCTGTAGGGAAGAGACATGCCTCGTCCCTGCGGCGGACGGTGAATGCACCAGCAGCGAGAAGCGCGCTAGGCACCTGTAGGAGCGAGGCATGCCTCGCCCCTACGGCGGACGGTGAATGCACCAGCAGCGAGAAGCGCGCCTGGCACCTGTAGGGGCGAGGCATGCCTCGCCCGCGAATGCCCGCAACGCCCGCGGGATCAGAATTCGATGTCGATGCCGAAATCCTCCAGGATTTCCAGTTCGTCGGAAAAAACCTCGTCGCCGAGTCTGAGCTGCAGAAAGCTGTTGTCGATCTCGAATCTGAACAATTCGCGGCCGCTCAGGCCGGCTTCGAGCAGCACCAGTATTGAAAATGCGGCGATTACGCTCGCAAGTAGCGTATGGCGGTTGCGCAAGATGTATTTTTTCACTTCATCTCCTCCTGGTCAGTCGTTGAATCGGCGCATCAGCGTGGCGCCCGCGAGCAATACGCCGCCCAGCAGCAGCGCGGCCAGCATGTCGTAGCTGAACAGGGTTGCCGGGATATCGGACCATCCGAATACCCCTTCATGGGCGGTCAGACTCATCCGGTAGCCGATATAGACGCTGTTCAGCAACCACGCTTCCAGCAAGGCCAGTATGACGGCGCTGCCCATGGCCAGGAGAAAAGGCACTCGCCGCGAATAGGCGGAAAACAGCAGAAACCAGCCGATGACCGGCATGAGCAATAGCCCGTTCAGCCAGGCAAAACAATAAAACAGCAAGGCGCCGTCGAGAGCGAGCAGCAGCGCCTTGAGAAAAGCGAAAGATACGCCAAGGTCCGACATGGTCGGCGTTATATAGATCATCGTCACCACAAGCCAGAGCAGAACTTCCCCGGCTGCGATTACCGGAATGATGAAAACGGCGGTCACTACTCTGGAAAGTACCGTCTGCAAGTCCGAAACCGGCATCGACTGCCAGAACAGGAAACTGCGGTCCTTGCGGTCCTGGTAGAGACATACCGTCAGGTAGATGATCCAGGTCAAAAACAGCATCGGGACGAATGGCATTGAAAGCAGCAACGGTACGACTACGGCCGAGCGCAAAGGCAGATCCGCCAGAAATCCCGCGGACTGTTCAAGCAGCACGCGTTCCGCGGACTCCGGCAACGCGATAATCGTCAGAATCATGATCAGGATCAGCAGCAAGGTGACCACCGACGGAGTAATGACGAACAGATTCGCGTGCTCGCGAACCTCTTTCCGCAACAAGGCGCCGAAGCGCTGAACCTCAATTCTCATGATTTTCGTCCCCCGTAAGCCTTGCCACGAACAGATCGGCTACCGCCGGCGTCCGCAGTTCTCCCAAATCTTCCAGCCGGTCGCGCGCCACGCCTCCGTATATGCACACTAGTTGTTCCAGCAGTTCCCGCTGGTGCATTGGGCGAAGGCTCAACGCCCGTTCGCGTTGCGCCGGCTCGACCGCCACTTCGATGTATAGTTCGGCCATTTCCTGAACCGACATGTCGAGCACGATCTTGCCCTTGTCGATAAACAGCAGGTGCGTAAGCAGATATTCGATTTCCTCGACCTGGTGCGTGCTGATGACGATGGTGCGGCGGCCGTCGTAGTAGTCATTCAGCAAACGGTCGTAGAAAGTCTTGCGATACATGATGTCGAGGCCGATGGTCGGCTCGTCGAGCACGAGCAGACTGGCGTCGATGGCCATGACCACGGACAGGTGCAATTGGGTGATCATGCCTTTCGACAGCGCCCGAATCTTCTTGTCGGCCGGTATGCTTGTCCCGGCGAGCAAGCGTTCCGCCCGCGCCCGGTCGAAGCGGGAATGCACGGCCTCGACATAGTCCAGCAGTTTTCTGCTCGTCATCCAGCCCGGCAAAGTGCCGACGTCGGCGATGAAACAGACTTCGTCCATCAACCTGTGCCGGGCCGCGCGCGGGTCCATGCCGGCGACTTCAAGCTCGCCGCGCACATCGATCAATCCGAGCAAGGCTTTGAGCGTCGTGGTCTTGCCTGCGCCATTGGGTCCGATCAGACCGCTGATCGAGCCCGCCGAGACGGCAAGGTCCACGCCATCGAGCGCTTTCAGACGGCCGTAGGACTTTTCCAGCCCACGGGTTGCAATGATGTTCTCCATCAATCGATACCTTTTCGATTGCGGGACGATTTACCGGCGTTTACGGGCAAATCGTCCAGTTTCAGTCCCAGGCGGTCGATTCGTTCGACGACCGCCGGCCATTCCCTTTCCAGAAACCGCTTCCTTTCCAACTCCCGCAGCCGCTCCCTCGCTCCGGCGGCCACGAACATCCCGAGTCCGCGCCGCATTTCGAGCAACTTCTCATCCACCAGAAGCTGATAGGCGCGCGACACGGTGATCGGATTGATGCGCAACTCATTGGCTATCCGGCGCACCGACGGCGCCGCCTCTCCTTCGGCCAGGGCGCCGTCGATGATACGCTCGGCGACACGGTCGCGCAGTTGGCGATAGATGGGTTCCCTGCTGTTCCAGTTCGCCTGCAAGGGTCAAACTCCGGCTTCCGGTTTAGTGTTATACATAACCATAACACCATATCAGTGTCTTGCCAACACTCTTTTCGGAATTTTTTCATTCGGAAAATTTTGCGAAAGTGCAATACTTCGTTTGCAGTCCGAACGGAAGCGCATATAATCTGCGAAATAACAAGAATACGAACTCCTATAATCTTTTAGCTGCTAGAGGGGAAGCTAATGAATACCCGAATACCGTTCGTCCGCCGGCCCGGAGTAATTCTGCTGGCCGCCGCCATGGTTCCGTTTTGCCAGCAGGCATTCGCCCAGGAAGCCGTCATCGAAGAGGTGATCGTCACCGGTTCGCGCATCGCTCGCGATGCCAATCTGGTCGGCGCCTTGCCGGTGCAGTCACTCACCGCGGATGACATTGCCGCTTCCGGTGAGTTTTCACTTTCCGATATTGTCAACGACATACCAGCGCTGCTGTCGTCGCTGACAGCGGAACAATCCAACGCCGGCAGTCAGCGGCTTAACCTGCGCGCATTAGGGCAAAACCGCACCCTGACCCTAATTGACGGCCGCCGCCATGTCGGCGGACTACAAGGATCCTCGTCGGTGGACATCGGCTCGATCCCGCAGGCCCTCGTCGAACGGGTGGAAGTGCTGACCGGCGGTGCGTCGGCCATCTATGGCGCAGATGCGGTCACCGGGGTGGTGAACTTCGTCCTGAGGGATGACTTCGAAGGCCTGGAAATCGACGCGCGCTACGCTTCGTCCGAATACGGAGACTCGCAGCAAGCCGTTTTCTCTCTGGTTTACGGCGAAAATTTCGACAACGGCCGCGGCAATATCACCTTTTCCGCCGATGTGCGCCAGGACGCCGGCCTGACGATGGGCGAACGCGCTGACGGATACCTGAACGACTCGGCCGGTGACTGGGCCAACCCCGACCTGCGCTTCCAGAAAGGCGACATCGGTCCGGGCACGCCCAGTTTCGCGACCTACTTCGATTACGCCACCACCGGGCTGTACCATTACGGACTGCAGATTCCCAGGAGCGCCGACGACTTCATCTCGGACTACACCGACGAGTTCGGCGTAGCGCCGACCCTGACCGCCGCCGAGACCGCGCTGATCAACCGCGCGGCCAATGCGCCGGCGAGAGGGGCCAGGGTGGGGTCGAACTTCACGATCACTTCGGGTTACGGCTACATCATTCCCGGAAACGCATTCAATTTTTCGGGTTTCGATCCAGACATTCCGATCGATCTCGACCGCAACGGCACGCCCGACTGCCTCGATTCGTTCACCGGTTACAACTCATCTTTCTCCCGCGCCGGCTTTGGCATAGTCGGCGGCTGTTGGAATATCCAGGAAGACGGCACGATCAGGCCGATACGCGACGACATAATCGCCAGCAGTTTCAACGGCTTCGGCGGCGATTCCTTCAACGTTTACACGCCGTCGGAGGAAGATATCGTCTCACCGGACGAGAAGATCTCGTTGAATCTGTTCACACACTACGATCTGACCGATTCCGACACGGTTTTCGCCGAGTTGAAATACGTGGCCCAGGAAGCTTCGTCGCACAGTCGTCCATCGTCTTTCTGGGATCTGCTGTGGGGAGCTCCGGACAATCCCTTCCTGCCCGAGTTCCTCCGCCCCGTGGCGGAGCAGACCGGCGGAGTGGGTCTGACCGTCGACCCGCTGCATTTCGATTCCATGAGTAGAACTGCCCGGGATACCGTCCGCTTCGTCGCCGGTCTTGAAGGAGAGTTCGACAACGGCTGGACTTACGAACTCAGCGCCAACTATGGCCGCTACGACTCGGAGACGACCACGACCGGCCAGATCATCATTGACCGCTTCTTCGCGGCCATCGACGCGGTGACCGACCCGGCCACAGGCCAAGCCGCCTGCCGCGCCGACGTGGACCCCATGGCGCCCTCGCTCAATACCCCATTCGGCATTCCAAGCTGGGACGATGGTTACTTCTCCTACACGCCAGGCAGCGGAAGCTGTGTACCATTGAATCTCTGGGGTGGCAAGCCGGGAGCAAGCCAGCAGGCGATGGACTGGGTAACTTCCACCGCCCTGTCGGAAATCACGCTTGATCAACTGGTATTCTCCGGCTCTGTTGTCGGTGACAGCTCGGACTGGTTTGAGTTGCCTGGCGGCCCGGTCGGCTTCGCCGCGGGCGTCGAATACCGTGAAGAATCGTCCGACGCCAGATTTGATCCATGGCAGCGTGGCGTCATTCCTTCCGGTTCACCCTATCCCGCGGGCACCCTGATCAGCGATGTCTCAGACAACGGCTCGCTGGGGTTCGATCCGTCGGTTATCGTCAGGAATGAATATGGCGAATACGACGCCAGCGACGTTTTCCTGGAGTTGTCGTTGCCGATCCTGGCGAATACGCCGGGCTTCCGGGAGCTGACGCTGGACGTGGCGGGCCGCATGTCGAACTATTCGACCGTCGGCAATGCCGAATCCTGGAAACTCAATCTGGTGTGGGCGCCGATCGAGGATATCGCTGTGCGCGGCAGCCTTTCCCAAGCGGTGCGGGCGCCGAACATCACCGAATTGTTTGGCCCTGAAGTCGGCGCCACGGCGCGGCCCGCCGACCCTTGCGATATCGTGAACATCACCGCGCTGGCTGAAGCCGACCCGACGAAGGGCGCGAACACGCAGGCCAACTGCGTGACGGCTTTCCAGAGCTTCGGTCTCGATCCGTTCGACGCCGACGGAAACTACGTCTGGACCGATCCGCTGTCGGCCCGATTTTCCGGCGTGTCGAGCGGGAACCGCGATCTGATGGAGGAAACCGCCGATACGCTCACCTACGGTTTCGTCTTCGCGCCGTCGTTTTTTCCTGGCTTCAGCCTGACCGTGGACTATTGGGACATTTTGATCGACGATGGAATCTCCGCGGTAACCGTGCAGGATATCGTCAACGGCTGCTATCAGGGCGCCTCGCTAAACCAGGCTTTCTGCGGCTTGATCGGCAGGAACACGGACGTGAATTCGGCGCAGGCGGGCGGCTTTAATTTCTTCCGCACCACCGATATCAACTTCGCGCAAATAGAAGCTGACGGTATTGACCTCTCCGCTTCCTACAGCTTTGATATCGGCGAGCATGGTTTCAGGGCATCGGTAACCGCCACCGAGATGGGGAAGCTGGACTTCTACACCAATCCGCTCGACCTGACAGAAGTCAATCCGGAGCTGGGCGAAATAAGTCGTCCCAAAAACACGGGCAACATCTACCTTGGCTGGACCTGGGGCGATCTCAGCGTCGGCTGGCAGTCTCAATATCTCGGGGAGATGTTGCTGGGTACAGCGAGAGTGGAAGTCGAAACCTACGAGACCTTGTTCGGCCCTTCGGTGCTGCTTGACGAGACCTGGATTCACGATCTCAATGCCCGCTACGTGGTCAACGACCAGTTGACCGTGTACGGAGGCATCAACAACGTTACCCAAACGAACCCGTTCATCTCGGAAAACGCCTTTCCGGCCACACCGCGCGGGCGCGTGATCTTCCTCGGAGGAACGTACCGCATGTAACGGCGGGTAGTGAAACAGATTCCGCGACTGCGCGCGGAATGACAAATACGCGCGGAATGACTTGGGTTCTCGACCGTCATTCTGCGCGGAGCGAAGCGTAGTCGCAGAATCTCCGGGGGGAGAAAACAATGAGCAAACTGTCCCGATCTAGCCTGGAGAAAATCGTCTTCGCATGCTTCCTGGCGCTGCCGGTGATTTTCGTAGTCGCCCAGGAATTCACGCCGAGCGTGTTCGAGCGCGAAGACGGAATGATTCCGATGAATACCGAGGATCCCAGCTTCGACCTCTGGAGCCAGTTGCGCGACACCAGCGGCGATCCCGAACGGGAACCGGGGCCTTTTTATCCGGGTCGGATGTATGCCTTCGGCGTGCAGACCTTTTTCCAGTTGCCGATCGCCATCACCCCGGAAGACCTGGTCGCCGGTGAGGTCGATGTGGCGGTCCTGGGCGCGGCGATCGACATGGGCGTCGGCTTTCGCGGAGCCGGCCAGGGGCCCGACGCGCTGCGCTACAGCCACGGCATGTTCGATGTCGGCGACCGGCCCCATATGCACACGGGAGTCGCCTGGCAGGAGGAATTGAACGCCGTCGATTACGGCAATGCCCCCATCGATCGGTTCAGCGTCGAGCGCAGCATGCCCTACGTCCGCGCCATGGTGCGCGAGATCGCCCAAACCGGCGCGATTCCCCTCGTCATCGGTGGCGATCATTCGCTGGAGTATCCCGATGTGGCGGGAGTCGCCGATGTTTACGGCAAGGAAAACGTTGGCGTCATCCACTTCGACGCCCACTACGACGCGGCGACAAGCGGCTACGGCGGCCACCTGATTTCCCACGCCCAGCCGATCGCCCGCCTCATCGAGGAAGGCCATATCCTCGGGGAGAACTACATTCAGGTAGGCCTGCGCGGTTACTGGCCGGGCCCGGAAGGTTTCGAGTGGATGCGCGAGAACAATATGCGCTATCACACCATGGTCGAGATCGAGCGCGACGGCTGGCCTGCGGTAATGGAGCGCATCCTGGCCGAGGCCAACGACGGCCCCGAATATCTCTATGTTTCTTTCGACATCGACGTGCTCGACCCGGCCTATACCCCCGGCACCGGCACACCGGAACCCGCCGGCCTGACGCCGCGCGAAGTTTTTCCGCTCGTGCGCGCGCTTTGCACCGAGAATAATCTGGTCGGCTTCGAACTCGTCGAACTCAATCCGCTCGTTGACCCCGGCTACACCACGGTCATGAATTCAAGCCGCATCGTGCAGGAATGCCTCACCGGAATCGCCATGCGCAAGGCCGGCATCACCGACGGCGCCCACCTCAACCCCCTTACGGTGGAAGACACCATCCCCGACCCCGCGAATTGATCGCGCGGCGATGCGCACCTCGCCACGCTCAGTAACCGTTACCGGTCATCGCGGAAGTACCCAGGGGATTCTGCATTTGACCAAGGGGATTTCCCGCTGACCGCGCTGGAAACACAATTCGTTCTGAACAGTTTTTCGTTCCTGATCTGGGGCGTACTGGTCATATGGATGAGCGCCGGGTTCACCATGCTGGAATCCGGTTCGGTGCGCGCCAGGAATGCCTCCGTAATCTGCCTGAAAAACGTGGGCCTGCTTGCGATTTCCGGCATTTCCTTCTATCTGGTCGGGTATACGCTGATGTATGGAAGCGCACAGATCCATGTCGGCGATTTGCGCTTCCTTTCCGGACCTTCTGAAGTGGAACGATCCCTGCTGAGCGGGGACGAGAGCGCAATAGCAGCCGTGCTCGAAAACGAAAATTCGACTATGTCGCACTGGCTCTTCCAGATGGCTTTCGTCGCCAGTTCGGCGTCAATAGTCTCGGGAACGCTTGCCGAGCGGGTCCGGCTCTGGTCCTTTTTCGTTTTTGTTGTCGTGCTTACGTCCTTGATCTATCCGGTGGTCGGCGCCTGGACCTGGGGAGGAGGCTGGCTCGATGAGATGGGATTCAAGGACTTCGCCGGCTCCACCGTCGTGCATTCGACCGGTGGCTGGGCCGCACTGGCGGGAGCTGTGGTCTTGGGCGCACGGCGCGGTAAATTCAATCAGAATGGCTCGGTTAATCAGACGCCGCCTTCCAATGTGCCTCTTGCAACGCTTGGAATGTTCATCCTCTGGATGGGCTGGTTCGCATTCAACGGCGGCTCCCATTTACGCCTTAGCGGCGTAATCGATGCCGTGGCCATGAGCAACATAGTGGTCAACACCAATCTTGCTGCCTGTAGTGGATTCGTGGCCGCAATTGCCCTGTCCAGACTGGTTTTCCACCGGGTGGATCTAATGGTCAGTCTGAGCGGCGCCATTGCCGGATTGGTGGCGGTTTCGGCGGGTCCGGATTTCTCCGGCCACTTTTGGGCGATACCGGTCGGCGCCGTTGGCGGCACGATTTGCGTAATGGGACTGAAGCTGCTTGAAAAGTGCCGGATCGACGATGGCGTAGGAGCGATTCCCGCCCACCTGTTCTCCGGCGTCTGGGGCACTATTGCGGTCGGGATCGGATCCGGTGGAGATCTTCTGGTTCAACTCACGGGAATACTTTCTGTTGGCGCATTTGTATTTCCGGTTTCTCTACTCCTCTGGCTGGCGATCGGGCAGGTGATCAACGTGAGAATTTCAATGGATGCCGAACGCCGCGGCAAGGATCTGGTCGAGTTGGGGATCCAGGCATATCCGGAATTCCTGGTATTGCAGGACCCCGAACAATAGTGAGGACATGGAAACAGCGTTCAACCGCGGCGGTCGAGGAGAACTACTTCCTGTTCGATGAGTTCGGCGATCATGCCCTCGTCGAAACCGAATTCGCGCAGGATTTCCCGGCTGTGCTCGCCGTAACGGGGCGGCAGGCTCCGTAATGAGCCCGGCGTGCGCGAGAACTTGATCGGCATTCCCGTCATCTTGTACCAATCCTTTTCGACCGTCATTTGCCGATGCAGGGTATGGGGGTGATCGACCACCTGCGCCGTGTCGTGAATCGGCCCCGCGGCCAGACCCGCCCGCGCCAGCTTGTCTCCAACCTCGTCGCCGTCCAGGCGGATCAGGCAGGACTCCAGTTCCACCTTGAGCTCGGCGCGATTGTTGACGCGGTCGATGTTGTTGCGAAATCGTTCGTCTTCCGCGAGTTCCGCACAATCCAGTTCCCGGCAGAGTTTGGCGAAAGCGCGGTTGTTGCCGGCGCCGATAAAGATGTCCACCGTGCGCGTGCGGAAAGTGTCGTAGGGGCTGATATTCGGATGCGCGTTTCCTGTCGGGCGCGGAATTTCACCGGACAAGTTGTAATTGACGATGTGCGGGTGCATCAGCGAGACCGCGCAATCGTACAGGGTCATATCGAGATATTGACCGCGGCCGGACCGCTCTCGCTCAAGCAGGGCCATCAGGATTGCAATGGCGCAATAAAGTCCTGTGCCCATGTCGACCATCGCCAGGCCGAGCCGGGTCGGATTGCTGTCCTCGTTTTCTCCATTGACGCTGAACCAGCCCGCCATGGCCTGAATGATTGCGTCATAGCCGGGAAACCCGCCCCAGGGACCGTCGTCGCCGAAACCACTGATACGGCAATGCACAAGACGTGGAAAACGCTCCTTCAGTTGATCTTCGTATCCCAGACCCCAACATTCCATGCTTCCGGGCTTGAAGTTCTCCACCAGAACATCGGCTTGCTGCAGCAGCGCCAGTAACACTTCCCTGCCCTGCGGAGCGGACAAATCCAGCCCGATCGAACGCTTGTTGCGATTCAGTCCGAGAAAATAGGCGGCGTCGCCGTCGTGAAATGGAGGCCCCCAGTCCCTGGTTTCGTCTCCCCGCGGAGGTTCGATCTTGACGACCCTTGCTCCATGGTCGGCGAGAATCTGTGTGCAATAGGGCCCGCCGAGCACTCGAGATAAATCGATGATCAACTTTCCTTCGAGCGCACCGACGAAATTGCTTTCCATGAGATCAGTAAGTTGAGCCGGAAAAATTCGAGGCGCTAGTGTACACGATCGACAAATCCCGGACAGACTTCATGCCCGTTCACGGGCCGGACGCGTTCGGCAGCGCCCCGCGCGATTCAGCCGAACTCCTGCAGTACGTCAGTCTCGAGACCGTCCCGGGTGACAATGCGCTTGAGTTTCGTTAATGCTTCAAGTTGCACCTGTCGTGTCCGCTCTCTCGTCAGGCCCACTTCACGACCCACTCGCTCCAGCGTGTCGCAGTCGTGGCCTTCCAGGCCGAATCGCCGCAGCAACACATCCCGTTGTTTCGGCGTCAGTTCCCGCAGCCATGCCGACATACGTTCGCGCAGCAGCTTCCTGCCAAGGCAATTGCCGGGCTCGGGCTCGGTTTTTTCGGGAAGTATGTTCAGTAAAGGGGCGTCGACTTTCTCCGAAACCGGAGCATCGATCGAGTAAACGCCGGCATTCAGGGCCATTACCCATTCCACCTTGTCCGGCGACCTGCCAGTCCGTTCGGCGATTTCCTCGACCGAGGGTTTCCGATATTTGATCGCCGAGAGTTCCCGTTCGGCACGCTTGATTACATTGAGTTCCTTGGCGACATGCACCGGCAGCCGGATCATCCGCGCCTGATTCATGAGCCCGCGTTCAATGTTCTGGCGAATCCACCAGGTTGCATATGTCGAAAAACGGAAGCCACGCTCCGGATCGAACTTCTCTACAGCGTGTATGAGCCCCAGATTCCCTTCTTCGATCAGGTCGAGAAAAGACAGCCCGCGCCAGCGATAGCGCGAAGCAATTCTGACCACAAGGCGCAGGTTTCCTTCGACCATGCGGTTCCGGCCGGACTCGTTCCCCAGCCGCGCCGCGCGTGAGTACTTGACTTCCTGCTCCGCGGTCAATAGCGGTTTGTAACCGATTTCCGAAAGGTATAACTGGGTTGAATCCGGGGCCGGGTCCGTGACGGCCGGCCGGCCATAATCCACGGATCGATCCCGATTTTCCTCCGGGAACGATCCGGCGGAGGCGTGATGATGGTCGTAGTCCTGAGTTTCCGTGCGCCCGTTGCCGGACAAGAAGCTTTCGTACATGCGGAATATCCCTCCCCGCCGCCGGACCGAGCCGGTGACGGGCCCCAAATTAGTAAATGATCGACTTTCCTATGCCGGCCTTTCAGGGCCGGCACAGGAAGTATAGGAAGGGATGAGAAATATGCTTAATTCGGCGGCGCTTCAGCGCTCCTGGTATCGCTGCAAGGTCTCCGAGACTATCGCCACCACGCGACGATTGGCTTCCCGGCCTGCTTCGGTCTCATTGTCGGCGACCGGCAATTGTTCGCCGAAGCCTTGTGCGGTGATGCGTCCCGGCGAGATGCCGAAATCCGCGATCAACATGTCTCGCACCGCGTCGGCGCGGCGCTGGGACAGATCGAGATTGTAGAGCTGCGTGCCGACGCTGTCGGTGTGGCCTTCGAGCTGCAGCATGACTCCGTCGTATTCGCGCAAGAATTCGGCGAGATCCTCAATCTCGGGAACGTCTTCATCGCGAATCACGGACTCGTCGAAGTCGAAATTCACCTGTAATTCGAAGCGGGCGATTTCCTCGATCAGTATCGGGCAGCCGTTTTCATCCACCGCGTAGTTGGACGGAGTATTGGGACAATCGTCTTCCGGATCGAGGACGCCATCGCCGTCGGAGTCAGGCGGCGGCGCTACCGCCACGGGCTCCGGCGGCGGAGGCGGGGGCGGCGGATTTCGTTCGCTTAAGTAGTACACCAGTCCGGCGCTGAAACCGAGGTCTCCGTCATCGCGGCCCAGATAACTGTTGTTGCCGACGCCGGCGCGCAGAACTACCTGGTCTCTCAATTCGAATTCGAGTCCCGCACCGTAATTTAGGAAGGTATCGTTTTCGCCGTCCAGATTGAAGTTGCCGACACCGCCCATGACATAGGGCCGGAGCCGATCTCCGGGTTGTCCCAGCGTATAACGCAGGTTTACTTGCCAGGTATCGAGGTCGGATTCCACGACATCACCCGCGTATGCCGGATCGGCTTCCATGAAACCGAGTTCGGCGCTCCAGCGGCGATCGAAATCGACGCCCAGCGCAAAGGTGAAACCGATTTCCCGCGCTTCGAGCATTGCTTCTTCGCCGATGTCGAGCAGGGTCAGGCCGGGTGCGGCGTAGTAGACCGGATCCTGCGCCTGAGCACCGCCCGCAAGCGCGATGCCTGCCGTGACAAATGCAGCCCACAGTAACCGCAGTGGGGAACTCTTATTGATCATTTACTTGCTCCCTTTATAGCGAAAATCAGGATTATGGCGAGACAATAAGACCTGTATTCAGCTTAATCAATCAATTATAGGCGCAATCACCACTTTGTCCAAAATGCGCCGGGATTCTGCCTGTTTTGCGATTCGTTCGCCATGCTTCCGACGAGATTTTCCACAATAGCGAAGAGCACGGCGGGGTTGGCATTCGATTGGAATATATTATATATTCTTCTTCCCTGGTTTCTGGGCACGAGTCGGAACCACGCTCAAGCCGGGGCGGCAGCCGGGTTCCCAAGCGGCTGTATTTTGCGCGTTCGTCACGTACGGAGCGTTGCTAAAGAGATACGTGGCGCGTTTTTCTCGGAGCAGTACGATCTCGATGGCAGGACGTACTTCGCGAGCTTGCGCTACAGCATCTGAGACTTTCGGACAGTAAGGAGGCGTTTGTGCACAAGAATTTGTTTTCCGCCGCCGCGGTCGCGCTGCTCGCGGTTACCGGTTGCGCGCCGCGCGCCGCCGATCAGCAGGCGCCGCAGCACGGCGCTTCGCTTCCCGTCGCGGTGTACGAGCGCGCGGAGGCTTTCCTGCCCGAAAATCTCGGCGCCCTCGTGAAAGGCGAGCGCTTGACGCCGCGGTGGCGGGAAGACGGCGCCCTGTTCTGGTTCGAGGCTGACACCGCCGATGGCCGCCGTTTCGTGCTGACGGACCCCGACCGCGGCGAGAGCCAAGCGCTGTTCGACCACGAAGCGCTCGCGGCGAAGCTGACGGAAGCCAGCGGCGAAACGGTCGATGCCACCGATCTATCGTTGCGCGGCGTGGACTACGACTTCGAAACGGAAGCACTCTCTTTCTGGTTCGAAGGGCAACGCTGGTCGTTCGCCCGCGACTCGCTGCGGCAAGTGGAGGCGCCGGTCGCGGGGCTCTCGCCGGACGGGCGCTGGCGCGTATTCATCCGTGACCACGATCTTTACCTGGAGGACATGGCCAGCGGGGATATCCGCCGCTTGACGACAGACGGTTCCGCGCAACGCCCTTATGCCCGCCCGCTTGTCAACCCGCGGCGCATGGTGGAGGCCGCGAGTTCGACGCCCGAATTGGACGCCGACATCGAATGGTCGCCGGATTCCCGGCGCTTTGCGAGCTATCGCATGAATCTCGAAGGCGCGAGGACACTTGGCCTCGTGGAGTCGACACCGCCCGACGGCGCACCGCCGATCGCCTACGAGTACGTCTACCCGCTAACCGGCGACAGCAACGTTCCAACCGCGCAATCCTTCATTATCGACGCCGCGAGCGGCGCCCGTGTCGCGGTGGGCCTGCCGCCTCAGGACATCCTCTACTACTACGGGCCGTCGTTCGTCTGGACCGGAGACAGCGAGGAAGTCACTCAGCTCATCCCGGCGCGCGGCTACGGCGCGCTGCGTCTGCACGCGATCGATGCCGCGAGCGGCGCCGCCAGAGTGCTCGCCGAAACCAGCTCGGATACCTTCGTCGACTACTACGATCACTCATGGACCTATCTGGACCGCGCCGATGCCTATTTCTGGCTGTCCGAAGCAACCGGCTGGCACCACGGCTATCTGGTAACTCGCGACGGTCGGCGCCACGCTCTGACGCGCGGCGAATGGCGTGTTCACTATCTCGCCGGCGCGACCCTCGATGAAGATAATCTCTTCGTCGTCGGCAGCGGCCGCGAGCCGGATCGCGATCCGTACCTGCGCCATCTCTACCGGGTAAACCGGGACGGCGGCGAGCCGTTGCTGCTCACCCCCGAAGCGCTAGACCATGACGTTTCCGTCTCACCGGACGGCCGCTACTTCGTCGACAACATGTCGCTGATCAACGAACCGACCCGCTCCGTGCTGCGCAGCGCGCTCGATGGCGAAATCATAATGCAGTTGCAAGCCGCCGACACATCGGCGCTGGACGAACTCGGCTACCGGTATCCGCAGCCATTCGAGACTGTGGCGGCGGATGGACGGACTCCGATCTACGGCGCGATTTACCGGCCATCCGATTTCGATCCGTCGCGCCGGTACGCCGTGATCGAGAACATCTACACTGGACCCCACTACGTGATGGCGCCGAAGTCGTTTGCCGCCGGCCTGACCGGCCGAAATGCCGCGTCGATCGCGGAACTCGGCTTCATCGTGGTGCTGATCGACGGGCGCGGGTCTTCGGGCCGCTCGCGCGATTTCCTCGCGCATGCCTACCGCAATCTCCACGAGGTCGGACTCGACGATCACATCGCCGGCATCCGCGCGCTGGCGGAGAGTTACCCTTACATGGATCTCTCCCGTGTCGGCGTTTACGGGTTCTCCGCCGGCGGCTACGACGTCGTGCGCGCGATGACGCGCCGGCCTGATTTTTATACCGCTGGCGTCTCCGCGTCCGGCAATCACGACAACCGTCTGGACAAGGCGATCTGGAACGAGCAATGGATGGGGCTCCCGCTTGGCCCACACTACGACGACAATTCAAACGTAACCTGGGCGGACAAACTCGAGGGCAAACTATTCCTGGCTCACGGCGAACTGGACGAGAACGTGCCGCCACTCGCCACCCGCCGCCTGATCGACGCGCTCATCAAGGCCAACAAGGATTTCGAATACCTGATCGTGCCGGGCGCGGGACACTTCCTCGACAATTCGGACTATTTCAATCGGCGCCGCTGGGACTTCTTCGTGCGCTCGCTCCGGGGAATGGAACCGCCGCCGGCGTACCAGATCAACCGGCTTTCGGCCGCGGATCGGGAATAAGGAGATCGGTAGCAGGGACGCGACGGTCATGACCAGAGACTGCGTTGCTCCGCATCGCGGTTAACGCAACTGGTCAGGATAGCCGCGCCGCTCTAGAATACCGGTTTGGTGAAGATTGTTCCGAATCGGGGTTTCTACTCTTGCACTACTGGCGCGCGGAAATCCAGCGCCTGCTGATTGTTCTGGCCGTTACCGCATTGATCGGCTGGCTGGCAGGCAACGTACCGCTCGCGGTGCTGATCGGCGTGGCCGGTTATCTGGCGGTCAATTACCTGCAACTCTGGCGCCTTCGCAACTGGCTCAAGGGAAACCCTTCCGCAATCCAGACCGAACCCCCGGAATCATTCGGCCTGTGGGGCGAGGTCTTTGACGGCATCTACAAGCTCGGCCGGCAGGAACAGAAATCCCGCGATTACCTCGAAAACATCATCAGCAAAGCCCAGGAATCGCTGTCGGCGCTGGAAATCGCGGTCATCATGATCGACGGAGAGGACTGCCTGGACTGGTGGAATCTGGCCGGCTCCAGATTGCTCGGATTCGAATATCCCCGGGATCAGGGCCATCCCGTGACCAACCTGGTTCGCGATCCCGGATTCTCGAAGTATTTTCACAACGCCGATTACAGCGAGCCGCTTAAGTTGCCCGCGCCGGGCGACAACTCGCGTACGCTGGAATTCGAGATCGCGCTGTTCGGCGAGCAGGAAAGGCTGATGATCGTGCGCGATGTAACCCGCCTGCATCGCATGGAACTGATGCGGGAAGACTTCGTCGGCAACGTCTCCCATGAACTCAGCACACCGATTACCGTGATCAAGGGCTACGTCGAAACCATTATGGACAATGTACTGGATCTGGACGAGAAATGGCGCAAACCGTTGCGGCAGATGTTGAAACAGTCCACGCGCATGGAAAACATCGTCCGCGACCTGCTGATGCTGACGGCGCTTGAAACCAAGGAGGTCAAGCGGCAGCAACAACCTTTTAATCTAGAAGATTTGATACGCGAAATCGAGCATGACGCCAGGCAGGTTTACCAGGTCAGAGGCCATGAATTCACTTTCTCCTGCGACCCGAAACTGAAAATCGTCGGCGATCGGGCGGAATTGTACAGCGCGCTGTCCAATCTCGCCCAGAACGCCGCCAAGTACACGCCCGACAACGGCGCTATTCGCATCGAAGCCGAACACACCGGCAAAGGAGAGGCTTTCGAAATCCGTGTGATCGATAACGGAATCGGCGTGGAGGCTCAGCACGTTCCACGGCTGACCGAGCGTTTCTACCGCGTCGACGTGAGCCGCTCGTCGGATACCGGCGGCACCGGACTCGGACTTGCCATCGTGAAACACATTCTGATGCGGCATGACGCCGACCTGCATATCAGCAGCGAATCCGGCAAGGGCAGCACTTTCAGTTGCAGGTTTCCCGCGGCACGGATACGCGGTTCCGACAAGACACGCCGGCCGGAGCAGGCGCCCTTTCCGGATCAGCCGCCGCGGATCAACGTGAATTGAAGCGGCCGCTCATTTTTTCGGCAGCGGTCTCCCCATACCCAGGTTGGCGCCTATGACCATGTAGGCAACGTGCTCGGAGATGTTTTTGGCGTGATCTCCGATGCGTTCCAGCGCGCGAAAAGCCCACAGGATGATCAGCGCCATGCTGACGCTTTCGGGATGGTTCATCATGTGCGTAACCATGGACCTGATCGCGTCGTGGTAGTCGGAATCGACTTCCGCGTCTTCGCCGGCAATTGCCGCCGCGGCTTCGGCGTCCATGCGGGCAAAGGCGTCGAGCGCTTGTTTGACCATGCCCAGCACGCGATCTCCGATTTGATGAAATTCGCCCAGGTCGACCGGATCTTCCCCCTGCTCCGCCAATTGCAGGGCTGAGCGTGCGATCCGTGCCGCCTCGTCACCGATTCGTTCCAGATCCCTGATCGCCTTGATGATGGCCAGCACCAGGCGCAGATCTCCGGCGGCGGGCTGCCGCCGGGCGATGATCAGACTGCATTCGATATCGATTTCGCGCTCGAGCCGGTCGATTACCAAATCTTCCTCGATCACCTGCTGCGCCAGTTGGCTATCATGTTCAGCCACCGACCGCAGGGCGTCGGTCAGATGTTTTTCGACCTGCCCGCCCATTCGCAACATATGGGTGCGGACCTTTTCCAGTTCCTGGTTGAATTGACGGGAAATGTGGGGGCCGGTTTCGTCGGCTGATGGCGCCATGGTTACCTACTCAATCTGTGCATGCCGTCCCTGGCGCGAGGTTTTCGGCTTCGATTGGCCCCGGTCTTGCCATCCATGGCAAGCCGTTCGGTCCTCGAAAAGCTATGCTTTTCGTCGGCTGCGCCGACCGGGCCACACCCATCCCTGGCGCGGGCGCATTGACTTCGATTGGCCCCAGTCTCGCCATCCATGGCGAGCCGTTCGTCCGGCCACCGAGCACAGCTCGGTGGCGCTCGGCCTGCGCATGAAGCTGCGCTTCATAAACGCTTGGCCTCGCCCCTCGAAAAGCTTTGCTTTTTGTCGGCTTCGCCGACCGGGCCTCACCCATCCCTGGCGCGAGGTTTTCGGCTTCGATTGGCCCCGGTCTTGCCATCCATGGCAAGCCGTTCGGTCCTCGAAAAGCTATGCTTTTCGTCGGCTGCGCCGACCGGGCCTCACCCATACCGACCAGTTATATAATCTTCGGTCTGCCGCTTGACTGGATTCGTGAAAATCCTTGCGGTGGTGTCGAACTCGATCATGTCGCCCATGTACATGAAGGCGGTAAAGTCGGAAACTCTCGCTGCCTGCTGCAGATTATGCGTCACGATGACTATGGTGTAATTCTTTTTCAGTTCGGTGATCAACTCCTCGATTTTAAGGGTCGAAATCGGATCGAGCGCCGAAGCGGATTCATCGAGCAGCAATACCTCGGGCTCCACCGCCAGCGTTCGCGCGATAACCAGCCGTTGCTGCTGACCGCCGGACAATTCCAATGCGCTCTGGTGCAGGCGGTCCTTGACCTCGTCCCAGAGCGCGGCCGCGGTCAAGGATTCCTGCACGATTTCGTCGAGTCGGCGACGTGAATTGATGCCGCGGATGCGCAAACCGAAAGCGACGTTTTCATAGATCGACTTGGGGAACGGATTCGGTTTCTGAAACACCATGCCGACCCGGCGGCGCAATTCCGTCACATCGATTTTCGGGGAGTAAATGTTCTTGCCTTCGAGCTTTATGCGGCCGGTGATGACACAGTCGTCCACCAGGTCGTTCAGCCGGTTGAAGCAGCGTAACAGGCTGGTCTTGCCGCAGCCGCTCGGACCGATCAGCGCCGTGACGCGCTGCCGCGGAATGGTAAGCCGGACCTTGTCCAGGGCGCGCCGGCGTCTGGCGTAATGCAAGGTCAGATTACGCACTTCCAGGCAAGGAGCGGGTTCGACCGCGCCAGTGGCTGGCGAATTCATATTCTCCGACGCTTCATTCATGATCAGGAACCCGCATCCATGGCCCGATATCGCTCACGCAGCCGCCCGCGCAGGACGACCGCGCTCAGATTCAGGGCGGTAACCACCGCGACCAGCAGAAAAGCCGCTGCGAAAGTCTGTGACATTGCGGCCTCGACGTTAGGGCTCTGCGTCGCCAGATCGTAAACGTAATAGCCAAGATGCATGAACTGCTGTTCCAGATGCAAATAGGGGAATTCGGTATCGAGCGGCAGCGAAGGCGCCAATTTTACGACACCTACCAGCATCAGCGGCGCAACTTCTCCGGCGGCCCGGGCCACCGCCAGAATCAGTCCGGTGAGCATGGACGGGCGCGCCAGCGGAAGAATGATCCGCCACAAGGTTTCGAACTTGGTTGCTCCGAGGGCCAGGCTGCCCTCGCGCAACGATGCCGGAATGTTTGCCAGCCCTTCTTCCGTGGCGACAATTACCACCGGCAAGGTCAGCAGGGCCAGCGTCAGCGAAGCCCATAACAGCCCGGGGGTGCCGAAAGTGGGCGCGGGCAGGGATTCGGAATAAAACAGCCGGTCGATTTCTCCTCCCGCAAGATAGATGAAAAAACCGAGTCCGAACATGCCATAAACGATAGAGGGCACTCCGGCCAGATTGTTTACCGAAACCCGGATGGCCCGCGTCAGCCATCCTTTCGGCGCGTATTCGCTGAGATAGACGGCTGCCAGCACGCCGAGCGGCGTCACGATGACCGACATCAACAAGACCATCATGGCAGTGCCGTAAATCGCTGGCAACAGACCTCCTTCGGTATAGGATTCACGCGGATCGTCGGTCAGGAATTCAAGCAATCGCGACAGATACACCCTCATGGATTCGAACCAGTTCATCGCATTCGGCCGATAGGCCCGCACAATATCCGCCATGGGCAGTTCCACCGCGCTGCCGCCGGCGATGCGAAAAATTGCCGAGTCCCGTTGCAACTGGTGGTTCAGTTCAAGCAGGCGCAGGCGTTCCGCGCCGAAATTCATGTCCGCGATGATCGATCGTTCGATCTGCTCGATTTCCTGCCGCAACTGCCTGACCCGATCCAGCCTACGTTGCAATTCAGGCCAGAGCGCGCCCGTTTCCTCCGGTAACATTTCCGGCTGGGCAATCGGCTCGCCGTTCTGAGATATCCCGGTCAGATAGCCGTAAAAGTTGCCCCATTCCCGGCGTTCCAGCGTCACGATTCGTTCCGGGTATTCCACTTCATCGAGGAACTCGGGCAGAATCCAGGCAAAGTCATTGCCGGTGATGTCGCGATTGCCGAGCTTGAGCAGGTGGCGCTCTACAGCAGCGTCAGGAAGTGGAAGACCGGGGTCGGAAATTCGCAATAGCTCGGCATCGACGGTTTCGCTTTCGGCGATTTCGCCAATGACGCTTATCGGCGGGTCCATTGCCAGATAGGTTCCCTGCAGCACCGGTTTGGGCCAGAAATGTCCGAGACCTTTGATCCCCAGCAACAGCAGCAGTCCGAATACCATGGCCAGACAGGCGGCAACCGCGCCGGCATTGAGCCAGATCCAGGGCGCACCGCTGCGAAACCAGCTTGACGCACCGCCGTTCATATCATCCGGTACCTCTTGCGCAGTCGCTGCCGCACGAGTTCGGCAATCGAATTTATCAGGAAAGTGAACAGCAGCAGCACCAGCGAGGCGAGAAAGAGAATCCGGTAGTGCGTGCTGCCGACTTCGGATTCGGGAATTTCGATCGCCAGATTCGCCGCCAGCGTACGCATTCCCTCGAACAGGTTCATGTCCATGATCGGCGTATTGCCGGTGGCCATCAGCACGATCATGGTTTCGCCCAGCGCACGTCCGAAACCGATCATGAGCGCGCTGAGAACGCCCGGCGCGGCAGCCGGAAAAATCAGCCAGACCATTGTCTGCCAACTGGTGGCGCCAAGCGCCAGGGCGCCATAGCTCAAGTGGCGCGGCACGGTGAAAATTGCGTCGTCGGCGATGGAATAGATTGCCGGTATCACCGCGAAACCCATCGCAATTCCGACGATCATCGCGTTGCGGGATACGTAGTCCAGGCCGAAGCGCAATGACAGCCAATCCCTGAAACTGCCGTCGAAAAACAGGGATTCCATTGGCGGAGCGAGCAGCCAGGCAAGCCAGCATGCCAGCACGAGTACCGGAATCAGAGCTCCAAGCTGCCAGCCTTCCCTGAGCAACGCGCCGAACTGCTCCGGCAGACGCATCATGGCGGCGCTCGCCACCAGAACAGAGGCTGGAAGCAGCAATACGGCAAGGGTCAGCGCGCCAAGATTTGCGTCCACCAGCGGCGCCAGCCAGAGCCCGGCCAGAAAACCGATCACCACGGTGGGCAACGCTTCCATGAGTTCGATCAGGGGCTTGACCTGGCGCCGCAGCGCCCTCGACATGAAATAACCGGTAAACACCGCGGCGCAAACCGCCAGCGGCGCCGCGAACAGCATGGCGTACAGCGCCGCCTTCAAGGTGCCGAATGTCAACGGCGCAAGGCTGTACTTGGGTTCAAAAGCATCGTCCGCTGCTGTGGTCTGCCAGACCAGCGCCGGTTCCGGATAACTTTCGTACCAGGTCTCGGTCCACAAGGCGGAGAGGGAGAATTCAGCGTAAGGATTATCGAGCCGCCACAGCGCGAGCCCGCCCTGCTCGTTTTCCAGCAACAGCAAGTCTCCCGTGGGAGCGAGCGCCACGTCATGGATGGCCGGGCCGTCAAAGCTGCGACGCAAACTCTCCGTTTCCGCGGTGGTGTTGATCAGCGCCAGTTCGCCTTCCTCGCCAAGCGCGATAAAATTGCGGCGATCCTGTTCCACGTCAATGGCTGTGATCGCGTTATCGAACAACGCAAAGCGACGCACTTCCCGCATTCGCGACGAATCGCCTTCCCGCACCACGAACCATTGACCGATACCGCCGCCGCTATCCGCCGCGAGCAGGGACATGCCGCCGGCCAGCAGCCGGACATCCGTAAGCCGTTCCGCATCCGGCGCCAGCGAAACCGTGTCGGCGATTCGGGTTTGACCCTCGGGCCCGAGTTCTACCAGATTCAGTTCTCCGGATCCGGAAATGAGAAACATCCAGCGCGGATCCTGAGGCAGCAGGATCCGGTCGGCGGACAAGGCATCGAATGCAAGTTCGCGGCGATCGCCGGATGCGCCGGTTAATGGCGCCGCCACAAGGCCTGCCGTCGCGGCGTTCGCATATTCCTCGAACAGGACAGACCGGCCGTTGGCGCCGACGACCGCGATTCCAACGCGGCCTTGCCCGGTTCGCAAAGCCAGGGCGCGAACCGGCTCATTCTCCGGCAATTGATAAGGCTGCCGATCGAAGGGAAACTCCAGGCGCGGGGACACCGCATCCGCACCCGGTTCCGGCGCCGCGTTCCAACTCGCAATCAGTGCTTCGCCGTCGGCAAATCCGGCCGCGAATAGTCCACTTCCGGCAGAATCCTCGGCAATAGTCGTCAACTGCGCGCCATTGTTGGACGTCAGGCTCTCGGCGGCCAGCAGTTCGCCGTTGGAGAGATCGTAAAATTCCGCCCGCCCTTCCTCGTCGATGCGCAAGGCCACTTCAGCCGCCGTGTCGGTTTCAAGCAAGCGGGCCGATCCTTCCGACAACTCCGGAAAGAATTCTCCCTCGGTCATGTCCGCGCCCCGAAAAAGTGGCAGCACTTCATAAACCAGGTAGAAAAAAATCAGCAGAATGGCGCTGATTGTGCCCAGTCCTCCAATCGATACGACAATGCGGACAACCCGGTCCCAGAAGCGCCGGCGGGCTGCTGGCCGAAGTTGCTGTTCCGTCTGATTCCTGACTTGTTTCCGCGAAACCGCGTCCGGGTTCGAGGAGTTTTTTTCTTGTGTTGGATGCGAGGCCATTCCAGCGAGTTACGGTATGGAAAGAGCAGTCAGGGATTCGTTTACGATCGCCGCGGGCAGCAGGATGTAGCCGCTGCGCGATACGATCTCCTGGCCTTCGCGGGACAACACCATGCGAATGAACTCACGTTCGAGCGGCGGCAGAGAACCCCCGGCGGGCCGATTCACATAGAACAGCAAGTATCGGGTAAAGGGGTATTCCCCGGTCACCGCCTGCGCGGGAGTCGTGATTCTTTCCATTCCGTCATGCCGCCAGGAGACAGGCACGATACGCACGCTCGATGTGCCGAAAGCGATGCTGGCGTAGCCGATGCCGTGCAAGGTCGAGCCGATTGCCTGCACCAGGGAGCCCGATCCGGACTGCTCGTTCACTTCTGCATGAAAATCCCCCCGGCACAACGCGGCTTCCTTGAAAAATCCATACGTCCCGGAAACCGAATTACGGCCGAAAGCGAGTATCCCGCGGCCGCCCCAGGGTTCTGGCAATCCCATTTGCCGCCAGTTTTCCATGCGCCCCTCGGCGCCGCAACGCAAGGTTGAAGAAAAGATCGCGTCTATCTCGGCAAGTTCGATCCGCGGCAACGGATTGTCCCGATGAACCAGGATCGCCAGTGCGTCGAGCGCTACCGGTATCGGTGTAGGCGGATAGCCGTAGCGTGCGGTAAACGAGCGAATCTCAGTGCGCCGCATGTTGCGGCTCATCAAGCCGATGTTCGCCGTGATTTCGCTCAGCGCCGTGGGCGCGGCGGAAGATCCGGTCGCCTGAATCTGGATGTTTACGTTGGGATAGATGCGCTTGAATTCTTCGGCCCACAAGGTGGTGAGATTTGCAACGGTATCGGAGCCGGTGGCGGAAAGGGTTCCGGAAACGCCGCTAACCGCCTGATATTCCGGCAGTTCGACTTCCGCCTCGGCCGCCGACAGCGGCGCGGCGACCAGAAAAAAAAGGTAAAGCGAACAGAAAGAAACAAGGTAGTTCAATGATATTGCTTTCGGCGCTCCAGGCTATGCCGCCATAGTGTACGGCAAAAGGCCGAAGGGGGAAAAAATGCCATGTAGGGGCGAGACATGCCTCGCCCGAGGACGCGCCCGACGCCGCGCAACCCCCACGGGCGAGCAACCGTGTTGCGTGAAGTATTGATTCAGATTGTATCCTCCGGGTTGAAGTCGTTGTAATCAAGAGGCGCAAGCCGCTCTTCGTGGTGGTTCGGGAGACCATGGCTGATTTTCGGCGAGCAAGTGGTTCGCGAGTACGGCGAGATTGCGCATGATGGCGACGATGGCGACTTTTGGGGGTTTGCCGGCGTTTTTCATTCGCTGGTACTTGATTTTCAGCGGTGGCGCGCAACGAATTGCGGCGAGCGCAGCCATGTACAAGCTTCGGCGTACACGTGGTCGTCCGCCCTGGATATGCCGCTTCCCACTGCGCAAGCCGGAGTCGCGCGCCACCGGAGCCAGGCCGGCGAGGCTGCCGACGGCCTTGGGATCGAGCTGTCCGAGTTCGGGCATGTCGGTCAACAGGATGACGGCGGTCTGGTGGCCGATGCCAGGGATGGAGGTCAGCAAGGCCAAGCTATGCGCCAAGTCGGGATCGGCCTGGACCAGTTCTGCGATGCGCTTGTCCAACTGGGCGATTTTTCTCGCCAGTTGGCGGATGCACTGTTGCTGGAAGCGTTTGGCATAGGCGAACTGGAGTTGCCCGCTGCGATTGTTCTCGGCCACATGTTGCCGGACCAGGCTATCGCGCAGCAGGGTAAGTTCGGCCAGTTCCCGCTGCTGCTTCGAGCGCGGTTTGACCGGGCGCAGGGGCAGCGCAACGCCCATGCGCGCCAGACATTCGGCATCGGCGCGATCGGTCTTGGCCAGTCGCCCGGCCGCACGCGCGAACTCCCGCGCCCGCCGCGGGTTCGCTTTCAGCGCTGTCATGCTCGCGTTCAGCAGCGCCTGCTCGAGATCGCGGTGGTAGGGGCCGCTCGGCTCGTACACCACGCCGCGCACCTCCGGTCCGGCCCAGCGCAATAGTGCGCGGATCCCGCCGGGATCATTGGCATAGCGCTTTGCTACGCCGTCACGCAGCCGATGCGCGTCCAGAAAGTCTTTCGATACATCGACACCAACAAAATCCGGGTTATACTCAGACATCTTTTCCGTCCTCCTCACCTTGTCATTCGGGCTCGTAGCCCACGCAACCGTTCAGGATGTCGGGAAAGACGGTGGCGGCCACGCTCGCCCACGGTCTCTAAGACCAGCATGCCTACGGCCCGTCCACCGCCACCTTCGGCGCCCGATGCATCGGGCGCCGAAGGCTGGACCCTCCCGTGGGCCCAGATGTGGGATTCAATCTAACAGACTAGTAACAGACAAGGCATGCCTCGCCCCTACGGTCTGGCATGTATCCGAGCCTGCACAAATGCTAGTATGCTTGGTTGAATTATCGAAATTTCGAGTTCACCAATGGCCGTCGCGGATGGAATTCCAGCCTTGAAACTGGTCGGTAGCGAAACCGAGCACCCCAGTGAGGCGCATGATAATTTGCACACCGATGACCTCGGCAAGGGCGAGGACATCGATCTGAGCCATGGCGGTTACTTCGAAAACCGTGAGCTGAGTTATTTCAAGTTCTGTCTTCGCGTCCTGTCCCAGGCGAGCAATCGGGACCATCCCTTGCTGGAGCGATTGATGTTCCTGCTGATTTTCAGTTCCAATCTTGACGAATTTTTCGAGATTCGTGTTTCCGGGCTGAAAAAGCGCCTGCAATTCGACATGCAGAAACCCGACCCGGACGGCAAGTATCCGGAACAGATTCTGCAGCAGATTCACGAGCAGGTGCGTGCGGCCCTGAACGAGCAATACCGGATTCTGAACGAGGATCTGTTTCCGTCCCTGGCCGCGGAAAACATCCACTTCGTGAAAAGACAGGATTGGGACGGCAAAATGGCCAAATGGGCCAGGGAATACTTCGATAACGAAGTCGTGCCGGTCATCAGCCCACTGGGCCTCGATCCTGCCCATCCCTTCCCGCGCCTGGTCAACAAGAGTCTGAATTTCATTCTTTCGCTCGAAGGCAAGGACGCATTCGGGCGGGAAAGTGGTCTGGCTATCGTCCCCGCGCCGCGGTCCCTGCCGCGACTGATAAAGATGCCGCGGGAAATCGCCCCGGAAGGGGATAATTTTGTTTTCCTCTCTTCGATCATTCACGAGTATGTGGGCGATTTCTTTCCCGGAATGGAAGTTACGGCCTGTCACCAGTTCAGGGTAACCCGTAACGCCGATCTGGAAATGTCGAACGTCGAAGTCGAGGACGTTGCCGCCGCCTTGCAGAACAAGTTGCATAGCCGCCGCTTCGGCGCGGCTGCCAAGCTGGAAGTGGATTCGGGTTGCCCTGAACGCCTGTGGAGCTTTTTGCTCGATAGATTCGGGTTGGCCCGCAGCGAACTGTTCGAACTCGACGGCCCGGTCAATCTGCAACGGCTGGTGGCGCTTTTCGGCATGCTCGACCGGCCTGACCTGCACTTTCCCAAGTTTTCTCCCGGTGTGCCGCCTTCGCTGGCCAATTACCGCCAGGACGTATTCAGCGCGGTGGACAAGGAGGACCAGTTACTGCTGCATCCATTCCAGTCTTTCCTGCCCGTCATCCAATGGGTGCGCGAAGCCGCCAAGGATCCTTCGGTTCTGTCGATCAAGCAGACCCTGTACCGCACCAACGAATCTTCCGAGCTCGTGGAAGCGCTTGCCGAGGCCGCGCGCAACGGCAAGGAAGTCACCGTGGTGATCGAATTGCGTGCGCGCTTTGACGAAGAAGAGAACATACATTTCGCCAGCATCCTGCAGGAAGCCGGCGCCGTGGTGGTTTACGGCGTGCTGGGCTACAAGACGCACGCAAAGATGCTGCTGTTCGTGCGCCGTGAAGATGGCCGGCTGAAGCGTTATGCGCACCTTGGCACCGGCAATTACCATCGCAAGAATTCGCTGGTGTACACCGACTACAGTCTGCTGACCGCGGAAAAGACGATTTGCGCCGACGTGCACAAGGTTTTCCAGCAAATCACCGGCATGGGCAAGAAGATACAACCCAAGTTGCTGATCCACGCGCCTTTCCGGCTGCGCAAGACCTTGCTCAAGATGATTGATAACGAGAAGCGCGCGGCCAGAGAGGGAAAGCCTGCCCAGATCAGGGCGAAACTGAATTCGCTGACCGATCCGCAAATGATCAAGGCGCTTTATTCGGCTTCTCGCGCGGGGGTGAAAATCGACCTTGTGGTGCGCGGCATATGCTGCTTGCGTCCCGGTATGCCCCGCATCAGCGAAAACATCCGGGTCGTGTCCGTCGTCGGCCGCTTTCTGGAGCATTCCAGGGTTTATTTTTTCCGCAATTCCATACCTCAGGTGTATTGTTCCAGCGCCGACTGGATGGAGCGCAACCTGTCCAACCGCATCGAGGTCTGTTTTCCGATTCTCAATGCCAAACTCGTCAAGAGAGTCAAGGAAGAACTCGACATGTATCTGAAGGACCGCGTGCAAAGCTGGGAGATGCAGCCAGACGGAGAATATCTGCCCGCGAGGACGAAGCGCTCCGGAGATACCAGCGTCCAAGAGAAATTGCTGGAAAAACTAGGCTGAGAGTCAGGACAGAAAATTCGAAACTAACTCGCCCGATTCACGGCAGGCAGAGTGCTCGCGCGCATGATCGGCATGGTCTTTTCGTTGCGCACCAGGAAATCGAGCATACCTTCGCGCAAAGCGGTCGCGCTGAAATGCAGCGTTTCGATCGCGAACACCTGCATCAGGGCGGCGGCTACGCACCAGCCGGGCAAGAGCAATTCCCGGCGATCCTCCTTCAATCCCGGCAACGGTCCGCTTTCGGCGATGCCCGCCGCGAGCGTTCCTTTCAGTTCCCGCAATGCCGAGGAAGTGATCCGGTTCTCGCCGTAGCCCTGTCGTTCGCAGATGTATTTGAGCATCTTCACGGTGCCTGATGAGGCATAGGCCTGATCCCAGCCGGCCCGCGCCACTGCCGCTCTCGACGGCTCGAATACGGTAAGGGCAGCTTCCAGACCCTCATCCATCAGGGCTTCCAGGGCCTTTGCATCTTCGGAGGGCCCGGCAAAGAACCGGTCGCGCCAGGCCACGGTTCCAGCGGGCAGGCTTTCGGTGATGATGCGCTCGTGCCTGTGGCCGGCTATTACTTCGGTGCTGCCGCCGCCGATGTCGATGACCAGGCGCCTTTCACCGTTCAACGGCAGCGAGGTGATGACGCCGGCATAGATCAGCACGGCTTCCTGTACCCCGCTGACGACGGAAATGCGGATTCCCAGTTTCCTGGCGGCGGCAAGAAAATCCGGCGTATTGCGCGCCAACCGGAAAGCGTTGGTGCCCAGGGCCCAGTATTGCCGAATGGGATGTTTGCGCATCAAAGCGCGGAAATTTTCGAGGCAGGCCAGCCCGCGCCGGAAAGCCTTATCGGAAATGAGGCCGGAGGTGGCAACCGCTTCGCCGAGTTGCACTTTTTCGCTGCATCGCTCGACGATGCGGATACGGCCATCGTCCCATTCGCCGACAAGAAGGTGAAAGCTGTTTGAACCCAGATCGATACAAGCGTACATGCGGCGCTATCTCAAGACTGCGCCAATTGGACCACGATCCGGCGTGAAATCACAGTGCGGCCCCGGGGGTTTACATCATCGACTGCTGGTAATTCTCCAGCCCTACCTTGTCGATCAATCCAAGCTGGGTTTCCAGCCAGTCGACGTGTTCTTCCTCATTATCGAGGATTTCACTGAGCAAGTCCCGACTGACATAATCTCCGACCGACTCGCAATACGCGATGCCCTCGCGCAGATCCGGGCAAGCCTGCATTTCGAGTTTGAGATCACATTCGAGCATTTCCCGCGTATTCTCGCCGATCAGTAATTTGCCCAGGTTCTGCAAATTGGCCAGTCCTTCAAGAAACAGAATTCGCTTGATCAGCGCATCGGCGTGTTTCATTTCGTCGATGGATTCTTCATATTCCTTCTCCGCCAGTTTCTGCAATCCCCAGTCCTCGAACATTCGGGAGTGCAGAAAATACTGGTTGATGGCGATCAATTCGTTCGCCAGCGCCTTGTTCAGATGCTTGATGACGGTCGGGTCGGACTTCATTGAAATTACCTCCATGGCTAGTACCGTAAAGCATCGCCGAAAGTCTTCCCAAAGTCAAGCAATAAATATCATAACTTATTGATTTATATGATAAATAAAATGAGAATTACTACCATTTGCATTAGTGGCTTCGAGCGGCGCGCGCGGCGGTAAGCTGTGTGCGGTTAATCTTGCAACACCCGCGGGCGACGCATGCGTCGCCCCTACGCAGAACGGGATCCGTCACGGCGCAATCGTTTATGAACACGCAACGGAATCAGATATAGCGCTATCGTTCCCGGCCCGGTAGGGGCGAGGCATGCCTCGCCCGCGCAAATCTGCGGAGTCAACCGATCGCTTGTAAGCCAGTTGAAAAACCACCATGTGAGGTGCGCGGGGGCGTGTAGCACTTTGCGCGTCGTAGAGGAGGAGCGTCACATGGACGTGTGAAGCGACGACGATCCGATTCGAACTGAGAAAAGGGTGAGGACAAGCGATTTCGAAGCGTCAGCTTCGAGCGTAGGCCGAACGACGCCGAGCTGTGCTCGGCGGCTGGACTGGTGAGGCGAGATTTAGCGCAAAGTGCTACACGCCCCCGTGCGCCGGAAACGTGCGCAAATACTTTCAGACTGCGATGGCTGTAGCGAGGGAAGGGTCGAAGGTGGCGGACTGGTGGTATTCGCGGAGGACGCTGCGGGCGTGGTTGCCGCATTTGCCGCAGTCGAGGCCTACGCCGAGTTGGCTGCGCACTTCGGCCAGACTGGATGCGCCGCTGTCGCGGCACAGATCGCGGATCTGGTTCTCGGTGATTTGACGGCAAATGCAAACGTACATGGCATTGCTCTCGCTTCTTGCAACCGATTTAAATACAAATGAGAATGATTGTCAACAGTATTTGCGTGTGATAGTTTAACGCAATTGCAACAGCCTCTCATTGGATCTCGGCCCAGTGGACGAAACCCCTCTTTCCATGGCGCAGTTAGGTGACCATTGCGTTGTCCTGCATATTGATCCGGATCCGCCGGAATTGCGCGGCCAGCTTTATGCGCTCGGCATTATTCCCGGTTCCCGCCTGGAAGTCTTGCGTCAGGCGCCCATGGGCGATCCTGTGCAGGTGCGCGTCGGCGGCAGCTACATCAGCATACGCAAGTCCGAGGCGGACGTGATTACAGTGAAAATTCAACAGTAATTTTGGGAGACTGCTCCGCGCCATGCACAAGATCGCCCTCATCGGCAACCCCAACTGCGGCAAGACCACGCTGTTCAACATTCTGACGGGCACCCATCAGAAAGTGGGCAACTGGCCGGGCGTGACCGTGGAAAAGAAATTCGGCTATTTCGAAGCCGGCGGCAGTCAACTGGAACTCGTCGATCTTCCTGGTATCTATTCGCTCGACCAGGACTATCAGGGAATCGACGAGAAAATCGCCAGGGACTTCATCGACAGCGGCGAAAGCGATGTGATCGTCAACATCATCGACGGCTCCACCCTCGAACGCGGGCTGGTGCTGACCCAGCAAGTGCTGGAACACGGCATTCCCGTGATCGTAGTCGTAAACATGCTCGACGTCGCCGCCCAGGAAGGCATCACCATCGATACGGCGGCGCTCGCGGGCCGGCTGCAACTGCCTGTCGTGGCCATGGTCGCCTCGCGCGCGGAAGGCGTCGAGGAGCTGCTTCAGGAAATCGCGGTGGCGACGAAGAATCCAGTTGCGGGCGAAAAGAGACTTGCGCAAGCAGAGAGAGATTCCGCGACTGCGCGCGGAATGACGGATCCCGACAGAATAACGGGTGCCGGCGGAATGACGGGTTCCGGCGCAGAGCCGGATGGCGCGGTGTCGGACGAAGACAAGACCCTGCAACGCTACCACCGTTCGCGAAAAATGATCGACGGCGTGGTGCAGGTAACTCCGGGGCAGCACGGGCTTTCGGAGCGTATTGACAAGGTGGTGCTGAACCGATGGCTGGGCGTTCCCATTTTCCTGCTGATGATCTATCTGATGTTCACCATTGCGGTGAATCTCGGCGCGGTATTCATCGACTTTTTCGATATTCTGTTCAATGCCTTTCTCGTGGACGGCTTTGCCTGGCTGTTGCGGCAGATATCCACGCCGGAAGTGGTGGTCACCTTGCTGGCCCAGGGCGTAGGCGGCGGCATTACGCTCGTTGCGACTTTCATTCCCGTAATCGCTTTTCTGTATCTTTGTCTGTCGGCGCTGGAAGATTCAGGATACATGTCCAGGGCCGCTTTCGTCATTGACCGGGTCATGAGCGGCATCGGCCTGCCGGGCAACGCATTCGTTCCCTTGATCGTGGGATTCGGCTGCAATGTGCCAGCGGTGATGGCGACCCGGGCACTGAATCGCGACAGCGACCGGCTGATGACGATTTCCATGGCGCCGTTCATGAGTTGCGGCGCGCGGCTGACCGTCTACGCGCTGTTCGCGGCCGCGTTTTTCCAAAGCAACGGCCAGAACATCGTCTTCGGTTTGTATTTGCTCGGCATCGCCCTGGCCATATTCACCGGCTGGATATTCCGCCGCCAGTTGTTCGCCGGCCAGATTTCGCCTTCCTTCCAGGAAATGCCCGCCTATCACGTGCCGGTCTTGCGCAACATCCTGTTCACGACCTGGTTCCGGCTGCGAAGTTTCATTTTCCGCGCCGGCAAGGTGATCGTGAGCGTCGTCGTGGCGCTGAGCTTTTTGAACTCCATCGGCTCCGACTTCAGTTTCGGCAACGAAGACTCGGAGAACTCCATGCTCAGCGTCGTCGGCAAGAGTATTACTCCCGCTTTCACACCGATGGGACTGGAGCGGGAAAACTGGCCGGCGACCGTCGGCCTGTTCACGGGCATGTTTGCCAAGGAGGCCATCGTCGGCACGCTCGATGCGCTCTACAGCGGCGACGATTCCGGCCTCGAAGAAGGAGAAGCGCCGGATTTGCTTGCGGCAACCGGAGATGCGTTTGCATCGATCGGCGCCGAACTTTCGGCCCTCGGCGGCGCCTTGACCGACCCGCTCGGCATTTCCATCGGCGATGTCAGCGATGTCGATGCGGTTGCCGAAGATCAGGAGGTCGCCACTAGCACGCTGACCAATATGGCCTCCCTGTTCAGCGGCCCGTTCGCCGCGTTCTGCTATCTGGTATTCGTGTTGCTTTACGCACCTTGCGTAGCGGTGCTCGGCGCCGTGAACAAGGAAGCCGGGTTGCCCTGGACGCTATTGGTGTTCGGCTGGAGCACCGGCCTGGCCTATATTGCCGCGACGGTTACTTTCCAGATTGGCACATTCGCCTTGCATCCGCTGTCTTCGGCGGCCTGGATCATCGGTCTGCTGGCCCTGCTGGCCCTGTTTATTCTCAATCTGCCGCGGCTTTCCGCTAGAATGACGCCGACAAGCGCCACCGTTGAGGTCGGAAACGTCATTGCGCGATCAGGCAGAGCGAACTGAGTCCCCGGACGGGTGGGACGAAGCAACCGATTTTCTTTCCGACGCGCGATTGCTCGCCGCGGCCTGCGGTCTGCTGCTGACCCTTAAAATCTGGCTGGCCTGGCGGCTCGATCTGTATAGCGACGAAGTCTTCTATTGGCTGGCTTCGACCATTCCGGCGCCGGCCTATAGCGACCTGCCCTTCTTCACCGCACTGCTTGCCGGCCTCGGCTCCGCCCTTGATCCTGGCAATCCGCTCGCCACCCGCGCACTGTTTCTTGCCGGCGGCACTTGCCTGCCGGCAGCGGTGTATTGGGTGTCCCTACCCTTTTCCGGTCGCCGCGACGCCTTGCAGGCGGCGTTGCTGAGCATTTGCATCCCCCTGGGCGGATTTCTCGGTTTGCTCGCCGTGCCCGATGTGCCTATGTTGTTGTGCGGACTGCTTGTCCTGGGCTTTTTCGACCGCGCCCTGCGTACCGGCGGCATCGGTTTCTGGCTGGGAGCCGGCGCTTTCATGGCGCTGGGTCTATGCACGCACTACCGCTTCCTGCTGTACCCGGCTTGCGCGGTCCTGTATCTGCTTTTTCACCAACGCGACATCTGGCGAAATCACCGGTTCTGGCTTGCCGCGGGAGTAGCGGCCCTGGGCCTTGCGCCCATCTTGTGGGCGAATCTGCCGGGAAATCTGGGCAGCGCCAGTTTCTACTTTCTGGAACGCCATCCATGGCAATTTGATGCAGGGGGCCTGTTACAGCTCCCCATCCAGATGCTGCTCGTCACCCCGCCCATGTACGCGCTGCTGCTCTTCAGCGCCTGGCTGGTTTTCACAAGATGGCGCCAAAGACGGGACACCCATCCCGCAAGGCATCCCGCAAGGGACACCCATGTGCTTTTGCTGTTGTGGTTCTCATTGCCGCATTTGTTTGCATACGCGCTGCTCGCGCCCTGGGCGGACGACAACAGCACTACCGAACATTGGCCACTACCCGGTTACTTTCCCCTACTCGTATTCGCGCCCGAAGCCCTGCGCCGTATCAGGGCATGGCTTGCGCTTCACTGGCGCGAATCCGGCGCCGCGCTGGCGGTTAGTGCCATACCTGCGTTCGGATTCGCCGGCGCGTTACTTGCCATTGCCGGCATCGGCAGCCAGTCCCTGCAGGCACAATTGCAGCCATATACAGGCACGGGAGTACTTTCCGAGAAAATGGCCGGCTGGCGAGATTTCGCTGAATATACCGGGAACTTGCTTCGTGACGATTTCGGTGGACGTGCGGTAGCCGTCACGGACAACTATTACACCGCCGCGCAGTTGCAGTACGCCGGAATTGCGGCTGACGCCTACACGCTGGACAGGGACAAGGCCGTGCGCGACGGACGCGACCGGCAACTGCAACTGTGGGGACGAACCGGCGAATTCCTGCGCCGGCGGCCGGATGAGCCGATGCTGTTCATTACCGAAGACTCGTCCCTGAACGTCGAACAGAAACACGAATTGATCGATCGTGCCTGCGCCTTGTCAGATTCGCTGGAGCAGATCGATCGATTGTCCCTGTTCGAGGGCGACAAACTGTTCAGTTACTACCGCGGTTCGGTATCCGCGGGTCCCGACGCCGGTGCTGCGAATCCTTGCCCGTACCCGCCACGAGCCTGGATCGATCAGCCCGCGGGCGGCGAGAGCCTGTCAGGACCCGCGATGGTCAGCGGCTGGGCCTACAATGAGGATATCGGCGTCGCGCAAGTGCTGCTCTTGCTGGATGACGTCGTAGTCGCCGAACTCGAATACGGTCTGCCCCGGCCGGATGTAGTCGAGGCCGAAGATCTTCGAACCGACCCGAATCAGCCCGACCTTGGATTTCAGGCCGCTTTCGACACGCGAGACTTCAGCTCCGGCAGGCACGAACTATCGGTCCGGATCGTCGACAGCCGCGGCAACGTCACGAATTACGGCCGCCGCGACGTGATATTCGAAAATCCCTGAATCAGAAAGGCGACAATACTTCGACGGCTATGCGCCATTCATCGGCCGTGCTCAATCGCCACAAGCGAAGATAATTGGCGCGAAAACCCGACTCATCGGTCGCGCCCTCTTCGTGCATGGTGCCATAGGTATATCCGAGTTCCTGGGACGCGGCGAGATAGCCTCCGACATGGTTGAGCGTTATGGGTACCGTCGCTTCGAGTTGCGTGTCGAGAAAAGCTCCGTATACCGTGCTCGCGTCTTCGGCCCCTACCGCGGGCGCCATACCCGGCAGATACACCCGGGAGTTTTCCATGCCATAGCGCAGCAAGGCGCGCCGTCCGCCGCGAAAATTAATCGAACGGCCGAAAGTCAGGTCCGCTTCGACGAGGGATTCCATGGGATTGATATCCGTCATGGCGGCATAAGGGGGCGCGGTTTCTTCAAGCACCGGGCGGGTATCGTCGAAATTCGGCTGTACGTCCATGCTCAGATAGCCGGGAATCAGTACCGCCAGATCGGCCATGAGTTCCCAGCGGATGCCCTGCTTGCGCCAGATCGAGATCAGGTGCCCGTACAGGTCCTGATCAGGGTCGTCGCTCGGATTGATGATCACCAGGGGACCGGCGGACAAACCAAGGTCTCCAGCTCTCGAAACGTCGATGTAGTGGGCTTCCCAACTGATCTCGTTGCCGCTGAAGGACTCCGAGGAATACAACTCCAGCGCATCCACCGGGCCGTCGCGGAATACCACCGAGTCCTGGCCCAGGAATTCGAGAAAAGCCTGGTGCCGGCCGATCTCGAGCGAGCGGTCGGCATAGGTCTGATCGGCGGATTCGAGTTCGAGCCAGTATTGATACAGTTCACCCGGCTGGTAGTCTTCCGCGGCAAAGCCGAATCCCGCCGACAGCAGCATCGGCAAGATCGACCACCTCAATCGATCACTGTTCAATCCACGGCTCCAGATTCGCGCCGGTATTCGCCGATAGTACTACAAATCCCGGCGAAGCCGCATTGAATCCCCGCTGCCAGCACTTATAATTGGGCGCTTTTCCGGACCCGGCAAGAGGCAAGCAATGACCAGCGAAATCTGGCGCAAACTCCGCGCGGAAGCGGAAGAAGTCGTACAGGAAGAGCCGCTGCTGGCGAGCTATGTCTATGCCTGCATACTGAACCACAAGGATCTGGAATCCTCCCTTTCTTTCATACTGGCCAACAAACTTTCAGACGATGTCATGCCGGTTGTGACCGTGCGGGAGCTCTTTGAAGAAGCCTATGGCGCTTCCGCGGATATCATCGACTGCGCCGCCAGCGACATCCTGGCCGTCTTCGAACGCGACCCGGCGGTAAGCACATTCCTCCCGGTAATACTGTATCTCAAGGGATTCCAGGCCATTCAGGTACACCGGCTGGCGCACTTTCTGTGGCAGCACAGGCGCAAGGATCTGGCGCTTTTCATTCAGAGCCGCAACTCCGAAGTTTTTGGCGTGGACATTCATCCTGCCTGCGTCATGGGCAAGGGCATCATGTTCGATCATGCCACCGGCATCGTCGTCGGCGAGACTTCGGTGATCGACGACGATGTTTCCATTCTGCAGCAGGTGACTCTCGGCGGCACGGGCAACGAGCAAGGCGACCGGCATCCGAAGATCAGGTCAGGCGTACTGGTGGCGGCAGGTGCCAAGGTGCTCGGCAATATCACCATCGGCGAAGGCGCCAAGGTCGGCGCCGGCAGCGTAGTGCTGAAGGACGTGCCGCCCCATACCACCGTGGTCGGCGTGCCGGCCAAGGCCGTCGGCACCACCGGCGAGAGCGCACCGGCGCAAACCATGGATCAGAGCATATTCTCGGAGTGAATCGTCCGGCCAGCCACGGGCGAGGCATGCCTCGCCCCTACATGTATCCCCGTGCCTGAATCCTGCGTGTGTCTCTCTGCACCCGCCATTTCGTAGGGGCAAGGCATGCCTCGCCCGCGCTTTACAGGTGCTGTTCGGCGTAGCACGCCAGCGCAGACCGGGGAACCCCCTGTAGCAGCACGTTGCCGCCGCCCTCGAAGTACTTGAAGCGCTCGGTCAGAAAGGTCAGTCCCGAACTCGTCGCATTCAGATAGGGCGTGTCGATCTGCGCCAGATTTCCCAGGCAAACCACCTTGGAGCCATTGCCCGCCCGGGTGACGATGGTCTTGACCTGATGCGGCGTCAGATTCTGGCATTCGTCGATGATGATCAGGCTGCTCTGGAAAGATCGGCCGCGAATGTAATTCAGGGACTTGAACAGCAACGGCACTTTCTCGAGCACGTAATCGATGCTGCCGGCGCAATTTTCGTCGTCCCAATGCAGCGCTTCCAGATTATCGGTGATCGAGCCCAGCCAGGGTTTCATCTTTTCTTCTTCGGTTCCCGGCAGATAGCCGATGTCCTCATCAAGGCCCTGGGCGCTGCGGGTAACGATTATGCGGCGGTACATCATGCTCGGTACGGTCTGTTCGATCGCCGCGGCCAGCGCCAGAATCGTCTTGCCCGAGCCGGCCGAGCCGGTGAGGCTTACCATGTGAACTTCGGGGTCCAGTAACAGATCGAGCGCCATCGCCTGGTAGACGTCCCTCGGCCGCAAACCCCAGGTCTCCTGCTCCATCAACCGTTCGCGGTCGATGTGCCGCAAGCATGCGTGTTCCTTGCCGATGGATGTCACGCGCCCGAGAAATCCCGCCTCGTCGACTATGAACTGGTTGGGGTATATCTCCTTCCCGAAAATCTTCCGATGCAACTTGTGAAACGTATGCCCATCGCGTTGCTCGGTTTCCACCTGTTCCACCCGGTCCCAGAATGTGCCGGAAAATTCGAGATAGCCCTTGTGCAATTGCTCAATGCCCGAGAGCAACTGGTCGGAATGATAATCCTGGCATTGAATGCCACAGCCGCGCGCCTTGAGCCGTACGGTGATGTCCTTGCTGACCAGTATCACCTGGCGGTCCGGATGACGCTGCTTCAGATAACCGACATCGTTGAGAATGCGGTTGTCGTTGGAATTTGCGGGCAGCAATCGGCAGTCATCCGGTGCGTGGGTCATCAGGATCGAAAGCGAACCGCCGTTGAAACTGTCGTCGAGATTTCTGATCGGAACCCCGTTTTCAATTACGTCCGGTCCGCTGCGACCGAGTTGGCGGTCGAGTTCACGAATCGCCTGGCGGCAGTCGGCGGCAAACGCCTGCCTGCCCCGCTTCAGCGAATCGAGTTCTTCCAGCACCGTAATCGGTATAACAACATGATGTTCCTCGAAATTCAGGATCGAACCCGGATCGTGCAGCAGGACATTGGTATCGAGCACGTAGAAAATCTGCTCGGGCGATGGCTGCTGCTCCCTGGCGGGAGTAACGAGTTGTAAATCGCTCATGGGTGGATGAGAAAACTCGTGGTCATATCCTGAGAATCGGCAGGGCGAATTGAATGTGTAGGAACGAGGCAAGCGGTTACGAAGCGATAGCTTCGTGCGCAGCCCGAGCGACGCCGAGCTGTGCTCGGCGGCTGGAACGAGGCATGCCTCGCCCGCGGATGGCCCGGAAATCGTGAAGAATTCGCGGGCGACGCATGCGTCGCCCCTACAGGAGCCCGGAAGTTGGCCGTTCGCGCTCAGGCAGCAAGCCGGATCAGGATTCCAGCGGCGATGGCCGATCCGATTACGCCCGCGACGTTGGGACCCATTGCGTGCATCAGCAGGAAATTTTCCGCATCGGCCTCTTCTCCGAGGCGATGAGCGGTGCGCGCCGCCATCGGAACGGCGGATACGCCGGCCGCGCCGATCAGCGGATTGATCGGTGTGCGGGAAAACCGGTTCATCAATTTGCCCATCAGGACGCCGGCGGCGGTTCCGGTTGCGAAGGCGAAAAGTCCAAGCAGCAGTATGCCCAGGGTCGAAGGCAGCAGGAACTGGTCCGCCGCCAGACGCGAGCCGACCGCGAGCCCGAGCAGTATCGTGACGATATTGATCAGGGCGTTTTGCGTGGTGTCGGACAGGCGCTTGACCACACCCGACTCGCGCATCAGATTGCCGAAACAGAACATGCCGAGCAAGGGCGCTGCTGCGGGTACAAGCAAGGCGGTGAGCAAGAGCAGCAACAGGGGGAAGAGAATTTTCTCGATCCGCCGCACATGGCGCTGTTCACTCATGCGGATGCCGCGCTCCCGCGGGGAAGTAAGCGCACGCGCGATGGGCGGCTGGATCAGCGGCACCAGGGCCATGTAGGAATATGACGCCACCGCGATGGCGCCAAGCAACTCGGGCGCGAGCACGCTGGCCAGATAGAGCGAGGTCGGCCCGTCGGCGCCGCCGATTATGGCAATGGCCGCTGCCTGTTGCAGGCTGAAATCGAACCAGCCCAGATCGGACAGCAGCAAGGCGCCGAGCAAGGTCGCGAATATGCCGACCTGCGCCGCCGCGCCTAGAATCATGGTTCTCGGATTGGCGAGCAAAGGGCCGAAGTCGGTCAACGCGCCCACGCCCATGAAGATTAACAACGGGAATATCGATGTCGCCAGTCCGATCTCGTAAAGTTGCCGCAGGATGCCGTCACCGGTGGCGATTTCGACGCCGGGGATATTGGCCAGCAGTCCGCCGAAGGCGATCGGCAACAGCAGCAATGGTTCGAATTTCTTGCGGATGGCCAGGTACAGCAATAGCAGACATATCAGCATCATTACTAACTGAGGCAATTCGAGCTGATACAGTCCGGTGTTTTGCCATAACGAGCGCAATTGCTCCATTGCCCGGCCCTACTCCCGCAACAGCAACAGGATCTGGCCCAGTTGCACGCTGTCGCCGCCGCGCACGCGAATGGCCGCGACCGTGCCCGCCGCCGGCGCCTGAACTTCGGCTTCCATTTTCATCGCTTCCAGCACGATCAGTACGTCGCCTGCGTTGACGCTTTCGCCGACGCCGACCATGACTCGCACTACCGTACCGGCAAGCGGCGCCTTGATCTGCCGCGCCGCCTCGGCCCCGGCATGGCCGACGGCGCCGGCCGCAGGTGTTATTTCTGGGATTTGTTCGCCTTCGGCCACCTTCACCACGAACCGCTGCCCTTCCACTTCGACCGTGTATACGCCGCTGGCGTCGGCCGCCGGAGACTGCTCGCTTGCGGCCTGGGGCGGAGGTTCGAAAATCGCCGGATTATGACGGTTCTTGAGAAAGCGCAGTCCGGCCTGCGGGAACAGGGAGAAGGTCAAGGTGTCATCGACTTCATCGGCGAGTACGAAACCGTCCCGCTTGGCGATGCTGCTCAATTCGGCGAGTTGTTTTTCGAATTCGGGTTCGAGCAGATCCGCCGGGCGGCAGTGGATCGGTTCATCGCCATCGAGAACCTTGGCCTGCAGATCCAGGTTTACCGGTACCGGAGTCGCACCGTATTCGCCTCGCAGCAAGCCGCTGGTTTCCTTGGCGATGTTGCTGTAGCTCTCGCCGCTGAGCACATTGAAAACGGACTGCGTCACGACAATCTGGGAAACCGGCGTAACCAGCGGAACGAATCCGAGATCGGCCCGCACCTTGGGAATCTCCTCGAGCACTTCATCGAGCCGGTCAAGGGCATTCTGTTCGCGTAACTGGTTCTCGAGGTTGGACAACATGCCGCCGGGAACCTGGGACACCAGAATGCGCGAATCCACGCCTTTCAGCGAGCCTTCGAAAGCTTCGTATTTCTTCCGCGCCTCGCGGAAGTACGCGGCAATCTCTTCAAGCAGTTTCAGGTCTAGCCCGGGATATCGCGGCGTGCCCTTGAGCATGGAAACCATGGTTTCAGTTGGCGAATGACCATAGGTGAGGCTCATCGAGGAAATTGCCGTGTCGATATTATCGATGCCGGCCTCGATGGCTTTCAGATAGGTGGCTGTGGAAAGTCCCGTGGTCGCATGGCACTGGATATGTATGGGTATGGCCACGGTCTTCTTGAGCCTTGAAACCAATTCAAATGCTTCATAGGGTTCGAGCAGGCCCGCCATGTCCTTGATGCAAAGCGAATCGGCGCCCATGCTTTCGATGTTGCGCGCCATTTCCACCCAGGCGTCGAGCGTATGCACGGGGCTGGTGGTATACGCCATCGTGCCCTGGGCATGTTTGCCCTGTTCACGCACCGCCGCGACGGCGGTTTCCAGATTACGCATGTCGTTGAGGGCGTCGAACACGCGAAACACGTCCACGCCGTTGACCGCCGCGCGTTCGACGAATCTGCGCACGATATCGTCCGCATAATGCCGGTAGCCGAGAATCGTCTGACCGCGGAACAGCATCTGTTGCCTGGTATTGGGCATCGCCGCCTTGAAACGGCGGATCCGCTCCCAGGGGTCTTCGCCCAGAAAACGGATGCAAGCGTCGAAAGTGGCCCCGCCCCAGGATTCGAGCGCCCAGAATCCCACTTGATCGAGCTTCTCCGCGATCGGCAGCATGTCTTCAATGCGCATGCGCGTTGCGATCAGGGATTGATGGGCGTCCCTGAGTACGACTTCAGTAATTCCCAGGGGTGTGTTTTGTTCATTCATGAGTGAATCCGTTGGGAAAGCTAACGTGCTGTACTGTTCTTACGCATGCGGCTTGCGCATGCGCGCCCGATGCATTGTCACTGCGGCGACAATGGCGGCCATTTGCGCCGGGGGAACCGGATATTTCGGTTGCTGCGCCGGAGTGAGCCCGAGCGCGGGGCCAAGCCGTTCGGTGAGGACCGACATGGCCCGGGTAGCGACAACGAGCAGGCAGAGAAAGACGAATACGATGCCAATGCCGATCAGCGCGAGCGGCAGTCCCTGACTGACGAGATTATCCATTTCCTTTGCGCCTTTCGACTTGAGAATCGGAACAATTTTACAAGAGCCGACGGGCCAAAGCTAACCGCGGTTCGCATTGGGAGATACCTTTGATTATACTGCCGGGGCTTTTTCCACTAACCAGACATTGCAGGAGAAAAACGTGAGCAACTTTCTGAAAATCGCAGGAATTTCCCTGCTTTCATTGTCCATCGGCGTCGGCGCCGGCATGTTCGCCACCAGTTCGGCCCAGAGTGGCAAGCTGTACGAACTGCGTATCTACACGTCCACACCCGGCAACCTGGACAATCTGAACGCCCGCTTCCGCGATCACACCTTGCGCATCTTCGAGAAACACGGCATGGAAAATATCGGCTACTGGACGCCAACCAGCGAAGAAGAACGTGACAATACCCTGGTCTACATCATCGCCCACGACAACCAGGAAGCCGCCGATGCGTCCTGGGGCGCTTTCATCCAGGACCCGGAATGGGCTGAAGTCGCCGAAGCATCCAACGCCAACGGCCAGATTCTTGGAGGCATAGAACGCAAGTTCATGGTCGCTACCGACTTTTCCCCGATGCAATAATCCGAATACAAGACCGGACGGGCATCCCTGCCCGTCCGGGACTTCCCTGTCCAGCGACGTCTGCCGCCTTGTCCTCGGAGATGGATTTCCTGCCCCCTTACTGCTTGATGAAGTAACGGATCGAGAGTTTTCAATAGGCTCTCGGCGTTACGCTATACTGTTGCTGTGACTTTCGTAGAAAAAATCTGTACAGCGCTGGAGAATGCAGGGGTTCGTTTCGCACTGGTTGGCGGGTACGCCGTTGCCTTGCATGGCGTGCCGCGCGGGACCATCGATGTAGACCTCGCATTGCAATGGACTTTGCAAGACCTGGTTCACGCAGAGGCAGCGCTCAAGGGTATTGGACTGGCTTCGAGTTTGCCGATAACGGCCCGGGAAGTATTCGAGCGCCGTGATGAATACGTCCAAAGCCGCAATCTGGTGGCATGGAATTTCCTCAACCCTGACGCTCCGTTGGAACAAGTGGATATCATCATCAACTACGACTTGAAAGGTAAATCGACAGATTTTGTGGAAATGCCGCAAACCACCATTCCCGTGCTGTCTGTCGAAGACTTGATCGAGATGAAGAGCCTCAGTGGACGAGAGCAAGATATTGAAGACGCAGCGGCATTGGAAAAACTACGATGAGTCGAACCAAGGCCCCGCCGATAGTGCAACGCTTGTCCGACGAGTATCTCGAACGATGCCGCGGACTATCTCCGCAGGACATCGTGCGATACCTCGAGGACTACCGGAAATTGTTCGGTGCAGCGAGGCGGAAGCGCGACCGCCATACGCCAGACGTTATTGATTCTCGCGAAACAACTGCGAAGTAATCGGACGACGCACACGGGCGCTTTCGCCTTTCGCAGCCCATCGCAAATTACAAATTTCAGGCGGTTAGCGGCGCAAGAACTCGGTTACTACATCTTGGGCTACTTGTTGCAGGAAAAGTGCGTCGCCGCGGTTGATTGTGCCGAAGTAATCGTAGTCGCCGTCCACGGGCGAGATGCCCCAGACGCTGGCTACTATTACGCAGGCGGCGAGGTAGGTGCCGAGCATGTCGGGATGGCTGCCGTCGAATTGTTTGTGCAGCACGATGTCAGGCCGGCGACGGTAGGCTTCTTCGAAAGCGAGACCCACGGGAATCACCAGGGCGCCGATTTCGTTGGCGGTTTCGACGTAGAGAGATTCGATGGACTCGATCATGTTCGGGTCGAAACGGGGATGCGGCGGTGAATAGGCGTGGGTCATGTAAAGCGCGGTTTCGGCGCCGACAGCGCTAATCTTGCGTTCGAATTCGGCGGCTGTCCGTGCAAATTCCTCGCGCCGGCGCTCACTCAGCGGTTCACCGCTGCCGCCTTGCAGGATGACCAGTTCGAACGGCTCGTCGATGCCGAGCTTGCCCGGCGTGAGATGGCTGTCCAGCGGGTGGTGATCCAGCGCCGCGCCTCCTATGGTCGCCGACTTGAACTCGATGCGTTCGCCGAGTTCCGGATCGAGCGAGGCCAACATGCGCGAGACGTGATTGTGCAAGCTGTCGTTGTAATAGAAATAGCTATTGCCGACGAACAGCACGCGCTCGGGGGCCGAGTTATCGAGCGCGGTCTTCAGCGATTGAGCCGCAATTGGCGCGATTTGCAGGGCCAGGATGGAAACGGCGATGTAAAGGATTATATTCGCGATATTTTTCATGGGTTCTGTTTCTCTTGATTCGTGCCCCGTCACGGGCGAGGCATGCCTCGCCCCTACGCAGTCGCCGCATTTAGGGGCTACGCGTGTTGCAGAGACGCATGTAGGGGCGAGGCATGCCTCGCCCGCGGGTGTAATCGGCATTCAGTCGATCCCGAGCGCCTGGGCGCCGGGGCGGCGCGGGTCGGCGGCGCCATATATCAGGCCGTCGCGGATCATGATCGACTGCGTACTGCCCATGGTCTGCTGGATTTCGATTTCGTGGCCCATGGCCTCAAGTACGCGCAGGCTGTCGGCGCTTGCGCCGCGTTCCACGCCGAGTTCCGGTTCCCGCCAGGCCTGGTAAATACGCGGCGCATGGGTGGCTTCGGCGACATTCATGCCATAGTCCACGGTATTGACGATGAGTTGCAATATGACGTTGTGGATGCGGCTGCCGCCGGGCGTGCCGGTGACGAGAAAAAGTTGGCCCTCTTCGTCGAAAACCATGGTCGGCGTCATGGTCGAAACTACTCGTTTGCCGGGTTCCATGCGATTTGCGTGTATATCCGGGTCGCGAATCGAGAAATTGCGCATCTGGTTGTCGAGGATGATGCCGGTGCCGGGGATGACGAGGCCTGAGCCGAAGGAATAGCCGAGGGTGTAGGTCAGGGAAACCGCGTTGCCTTCGCCGTCCACCACGGAGAAATGCGTTGTGTCCCTGCTCTCGTAGGGGAACGCGTCCATGGGCGAGATCTCCGCCACCGGCGTGGCCCGGTCAGGGTTGATTCGCGCCGCCATTTCCCCGGCGACGGTTTGGCTGAGTATTCCCGCTATCGGCACTTCGACGAAATCGGTATCGCCGATGCCCTCGCGCCGATTGGCGTTGCCAAGTTTCATCGTTTCCGCAAGTATGTGCATGCTCGCGGCCGAACCCTGGGGCAGTCGCGCCATGTCGTAATGGCCGAGCACATTGAGCATTTGCAACATGGCAAGCCCGCCGACGCTGCTCGGCGGCATCGTCACCACGCGATGGCCGCGATAATCCGTGGCGATGGGTTCACGCTCGCGCACTTCGTATGCGGCCAGATCTTCGGCGCTGATCAGGCCGCCGGCCTGCTCCATATACGCCGCAATCCTCTCCGCGATGGCGCCGCGATAGAAGGCATCGGCGCCATGATCGCGTATCTGGCGCAGCGACCAGGCCAGATCCGGCTGGATCAGGGTATCGCCGGCGGCGTAGGCCGAACCGTCTTCCCTGGCATAGGCCGCCAGGCTGCTCGGATAACGGCGCATGACCGTCAGCGCCTCGGACAGCGCATAGGCCAGGTCGTTGCTGACTTCGATGCCTTCTTCGGCCATTTCGATGGCCGGGGCGAGCACTTCCTGCCAGGAAAGCGCGCCGAAGCTGTGCCAGGCCTGTTCTAGCCCGGCTACCGTGCCGGGCACGCCGGCCGCGCGTGGGCCGAAAGTCAACGCTTCCCGGAGGATGTCGCCGTCTTCATCTCTGAATACGTCAGCGCCGGCCGCCGCGGGTGCGACCGAACGGAAATCCAGCGCCGACACCGTATCCGGACCGCTTGACTCAGGCATATGCACGAGCATGAATCCGCTGCCGCCGAGATTTCCGGCCCGCGGCAAGGTGACGGCGAGAGCGAAGCCCATGGCGACGGCGGCATCGACAGCGTTGCCGCCCTGGAGCAGGATTTGCCTGCCGACTTCACTTGCCGCCTCGTTCTGGCTTACCACCATGCCGCCCGAGGCGGCGACCGGGTGATGAATGCTGTCATAGCGGATGATCGACTGCGTATTCTGCGCCCAGGCCGGCTGCCAGACCAGCAACAGGGCCAGAATACTGTTGGTGACTGCAAGGGAGCGGAAACTTGTCATTTCGGCTTCGCCGACCGCGCCTCATGACAAACGCTGTCAAGAGGCGCGAGGCGCATTTGACTCAGAAGCTCAACCGCAGGTCGAGGTACATGTAGCGGCCGTAATCGGTATGAGCGTCCGCGAAGTATCCGAAGTAGCGGTCGGCTAGCGGCGCTCGCTCATCGGTGAGATTCTTGATCCCCAGGCGTGCTCTGGCGCTCACATCGGATATGTCGAAGCGATAATCGAAAGTGGCGTCATAGGTCGTCATTGACGGAATTACATAACGCATCCCGTCGGACAAAGTCAGTGAGCTCTGATAAAAGGACCCAATCTGGAACATGGCCAGGGAAGCGCCGAAGTCACCTTGCCGCCAGCTCAGGCGAGCGCTGTGACGCTCGTCCTGATTGCCGTCGCGACCGACAAGATCCGCGAAGCCGTCGATCGGAATATCGGGGGGAATTTCGCCGGCCGCCTGACTGGCCACCAGCAGTGCCGCGTTACCCGAGGCTTCCTGCTCGAAGACATCGAGGAAGGAGACGTTGTAGCTGAAGCGGAAGCTGCCGATGTCTGTATCGATATTGTAGTAGACCGCTATGTCATGGCCCTCGAGGGTACGCGTGTCCAGGTTGGCATAGGCATCGTCTACACGATTCGCATAACCCGCCGGACATATTCCTGCCTCGGTAAAAGCAGCGATATCGTCGTCATCTGGCGCCTCACGGACGACCGCGCCATTGAATGCCATCGAGCAGTTACCCAAACCTGCCTGCAGCCGGTAGTACAGATCGAGAATCGTATGATTCTCTTCACCGAACAGACCGATCGTGTCTTCCTTCTCAAGCGACCACCAGTCGGCGGTTATAGTGAGCCCTTCCACGGGCTCAAGCACAAAGCCAACCGATGTATTGGTGCCGGTTTCGGGTCCGAGAAGCTCGCTGCCCTGGGCGGAACGCTGGGTCGAGTGGCGACAATTCAGATCGTAGGCCTCGTTCGAAGCCTGATCGGCGTAGTAACAGGCCCAATCCGTGCGGGTATTGCTGCGCGCGACCAAGCCCTCGTTTACGGTCACGAGGTTCGGCGCCCGGAAAGTCTCCGACCAGGAGCCGCGCAGGAGAATCTGTTCGATCGGACGATAGCCGAATGCGGATTTGCCTACGGTGACGTTGCTGTCTTCAAGGTCCGAGTAGTTCTCGTTGCGCAGCGCCAACTGGACATCGACGTTCTCCAGAATCGGAATTTGCAACTCCACGAACATCGAAGTCACGTCGCGCTGGCCGCTGCTGTCGCCGGTGGGACTTGAGTTGATGACATCGCTCACATAGGGGTAGGTATCGCCCTGATAATCGGTGAATTGAATGGTGCCGTCCAGGCGCGGGTCCCGGTCGTCGACGTAAGCCTCTTCGCGCCATTCGAAGCCGACCAGACCGGCGACGGGACCAGCCGGCATTTCGAACAACGCATTGTTGGCGATCTTGAAATCGAAGGTCGTGAGTTCGGTCTCTGATTTTCGATATACGTCAACGAGGATGCGCTCGATATTCGAACCCTCGAAAGTCGGGTCGAAGGGATTGAATGCGTTCATCGAGGAGTCATTCAGCGCTTCCTGGGCCAGAGTATTCGACTGGCGATTACGCGTGATGTCGTCCTTGGTGGCCTTGGAGTAGGAAATTGCCGTCTCCCAATCCCAGTCCCCCGCCGTTCCGCGGAAGCCCTGCAGCAAGCGCCGCATGTCTCCATCGTTGTCCACGATGCGCGGCGCCTGGCCGAAACGGTAATTGTCGATCAACAGGTTCAGGCCTTCCGCGGGGACATCCGCCATTGCTGCGTCAAACGCCGGCCCTGACAGGCGGCCCGGGCCGCTGCCTAGCGGGTTGTACGGGTTGTCGGGCCCCATTTCCAGCCGTACCGAACTGAACGATGCCGATGAGTGACGGGTGAGGTTGGTGCTGGACTGGTAATACGAGAGTTCGGTGAAGCTTTCCAGACCGCTGTCGAACTCATGGGTGATCGTGGTAAAAATATTGGCTCGCGACAGTTCGGAGGCAAGATCCCGTCCATTGCCGTTGTTGCCATTGAGGTCGTAACGATAGGTGCCCTGTCCATCCACGGCGCCGCACATGTTCGCGTTGATCTGATACTGGCAGCGTGAGTCGCCGGTCGGATAAGTTTCGAATTCGCCGGCGCTGTCGGTGATTACGCCGCGCAGACTTTGCGGCGCGCTCGGCCTGATATCCATCTGGGGATACAGACCGTTTGCCGAATTGTTGCGGAAGCGGGTGTCTCCCGCCCAGGGAGAATCCTCGGGAATACGCCGCCGAAAGTCGGAATCGGCCCAGCGCGGATCGTCGTTGGAGCTTACCCGGTCGCGCTGATAGAAATTGAAAAAGACACCGACATTGGTGCGGCCTTCATTGAAGTCCCGGCCCCATTCGCCGGTAACGCTCTGGCGGGTTCCGGGAACGTTGTCGAACTCGTAGTGGCGAAACCGGATGTTGAAGCCTTCGAAATCGTTCTTGAGCACGGTATTGACAACGCCCGCCACCGCATCGGCGCCGTATATCGCCGAGGCGCCGTCCCGCAATACTTCGACGCGCTCGATACCCCACACCGGAAGATGCTGGGAATTGACCGTATTGACCGGAATGAAACTGCCGCCGACCTCTTCGGTCTGGTATGACGCGGAGTTCACCATGCGACGCCCGTTGAGCAGCACCAGCGTGTTGCCGGTACCCAGATTACGCAGGTTGAACGCGCCGATATCACCCCGGCCCGAGTTGACGCCACCGGAGATGTTCTCGGCCTCGTTGAAGAAGTTCTGTCCGTTTTCAGGGATCAAAGCGAGCAATTCATCGCCCGAGTCGACGCCCATGATCTCGATATCTTCGGTACCGATGACGCTGACCGCCAGCGCTTCGCTGATCGTGGCGCCTCTGATCTGTGAACCGACTACGATGATTTCTTCAATGTCAGTTTCGTCCTGCGCCATCGTGACTCCGGCGTGCAGGGCCACGGCTACTGCCAATGCGTTCCTGGTAAATCTTATCATTGCTGTGTCTCTCCCACGATATTCATACTTAGTTTCGAATCGCGCGGTTTTATCATGAAATCCAATTATTTAACAGCAAATTCCGTTGACCAGCGAACAAATTCGGTCCTTAATTCGTCGATGATCGCGCTAGCAGGAATTGTTGCAATGACTACTTTCCGGTATGCGCGCACGGCGGCCGCAGTGCGTTGTTATCTCTTTGTTTTTCTCGGTTTTCTGGTCGTCGCGGCTGGGGAAGACGCCAGCGCACAGGCCGCCGTCAGCAGTGCGAGCCCCGAAGCCACTGAAACAGGCGCCGATATCCTGCGCCGAGGCGGCAACGCCGCCGACGCCGCGGTCGCCATCGCCTTCACGCTTGGCGTGACCGAGCCGGCCATGAGCGGCCTTGGTGGGCAGATCCAATTCCTTATCCGGCGCGACGGCGATGAGGTTTTCGCGCTCAACGGCAGTTCATTCGCCCCGGCGCTCACCGACCCGGCGATAGATCGCGACGAGATGACGCCGTACCAGCGTACGACGGTTCCCACCTGGCTGAAGTCGCTGGAGTATCTGTGGCGTTACCACGGCAGCGGCAGAATTAGCTGGCGTGAACTCGTCGAACCCGCGATCGCTTATGCGCGCGATGGCTTTATTCAGGGAGAATTCCGCCAGAAAGTGTTTCTGCGGCACCAGGAGGATCTCACGGGATTTCTGGCCGCCGGACACATGCAGGCCGACGACGGCATCGCGCAAGGCAAGCGGCTTAGACAGCCGCGGCTGGCCGCCACGCTGGAGAAGATCGCCAAGGGCGGCAGCGAGGTGTTTTACCAGGGTGAAATCGCCGATCTGATCGAACAGGACATGATCGCCAACGGCGGCTGGATCCGAAAAGCCGATCTCGCGCGCGTCGCCGATCCGGTTCCCGTTGACCCGGTCAGCGCCGATTACCGCGGCTACCAGGTCTCGACTTTCCCGCCGCCGGCCGGAGGCTGGATCATGATGCAGACGCTGAAAATCTACGAGCGGCAGCGTTGGGAAGGCTGGAGCGAGGACGAGGCGCGCCTGGCCATGACGCGTTCGATCTTCCTCGCCCAGCGGGACCGCCGCGAACGCCCGGTGGAAGATTTCAGTGATTACACCGCTTTTCTGGATCGAAAGCTGAGTGGTGAATACGCTTCCACCCTACTTGAGCGTTCGCTGCTAACCGACGGCCGGACGCCGCAAAGCAATGGCGGCGAAACCACGCATTTCTCGCTGATCGACGCGGACGGCTTCGCCATTTCAGCTACAGCCAGCATCAACGCCTACTATGGCGTCCGGGTCGCTGCACCGGAATTGGGGTTCTTATACAACTCCTACATGGATGATTTCACCTTCGGCAATCCCGCCCATCCCTATGCGATCGCGCCAGGCAAGCCTGCCTATTCTTCGATGAGCCCGAGCATCGTCACCCACGCCGGCGAGACCGTGCTGGTACTCGGCAGTCCCGGCAGCGCCCGCATTATCTCCGCCGTGGCGCAAGTAATCGCGGGCTATGCCGAGAACGCAGACAGCCTCGAAGCGCTGATCGCGGCCCCGCGCATTCATGTCACGGGAGGCGGTAGACTGTATCTTGAGAATCCGGCCTGGCGATTCTTGCCCGGAATCGCCGAGCTTGAGTACAGCGAACCGAGCACCGATCTCATGATTGAAGGCCTGAACGCCTACTTTGGCGGAGTTCACGCCGTCGGCAGGCTGCGGGGCGAATGGCAGGCAGCGGCCGATCCGCGTCGTGACGGCGCCGCCCTTGTGCTGACACCGTAAACAACGGGAAATGAATCAGTCGTTCGTCCAGCCACCGAGCGCAGCTCGGTGTCGCTCGGCCTGCGCATGAAGCTGCGCTTCATGAACGCTGTTAAGAGCAAATAGAAATGTCCGGTTCTGTAGCAAATGATCTGTCCGGTTTGTTTTTGGCGTCTGGGGGGCCTTGGAGGGCGTAGCCCGGAAAGGCCCCCCCAGACGCCGGCCGCCGCCGCGTTCCTACGCGGCGGTCCGTAAATTCTCCGTCAATAGTTTCCCCTGGGAGTCGTATCGCGCCAGTTCGCGCGGGCCGTGGCGGATCGCAACGCACCCATCCAGATACTGCAAGACCTTGACTGTCGCCTTCACATAGTGACAACGGTACCGATCCGGCGGAATCTGCAGCACCTTTCGACGAAAGCGTACGCAGTTGTCGTGCCCGACGACCCGCTCATGGTGCTCGCACAGGATCTCGTCCAGCCGATCGGCGTCGCCGCAGGCCACGAAGGCGGACCCTTCCTCCCGCGGCGGCCGCGCGAACTCCGCGTTGAAGGCCGGCAGGTACGTCTCCCGCAAGTACCGATTCGCCGCTTCCATCTCCGCAACCCCCGCCAGCGCCAACTCCTTCACCAGTCGGTCCTGGTGCGTCTTGAACGCTCGCTCCGAACGGCCCCGCGCCTCCGGCGAGTACGCCGGAATCATCTCGATGCCCAGCTGCCTCATCGCCCGTCCAAACTGCGTCGGATTGCCCTTGTCCACTTTGCCGCCCGCCGTCGGCGTGTGCCAGTAGTGACTGCCGCGGTCGGTATACAGCGAACAGAACAGACCGCGCGCATCAATCACCTCGCGGATGCCGCGAAAGCTGCTCCACGTACCTTCCTCCTCGCAAAAGAACATCGAGTAATGCGCGTTCGTGGCGTCGTCCATGGTCACGATCAGATCCCACATCCGACCCGGCGCCCATTCATGGCGACTGCCATCCTGGTGCAACAGCATGCCCGGCCACGGCGCCGGCTCCCGCCGCTTGCGATGCGCTCCGCGGCGTGACGCCCGCGCCACCAGGCCCGCTGCCTGCAAGGCGTTCTTCACCCAGGTGTAGCTGCGCTTCCCGCCATCGCGCCGGTACCAGGCATGAAAATGACGCACGTTCCAACCCCGGTGACGGTTCCGGTAGCGATCCACCAACGCCATCACTTCGTCGACCGGCGCGCGACGGTTCGATGCTTGCGACAAGCGCTTGTCGATCAATCCGTCCAGGCCCGCTTCCTCATACCGATCTATCCAGCGCCGAAACGTGCGCTCACACACCCCAAGCAGCCGCGCAGCTTCTTCCTGCGTCAGCCGACTCTCCGTCCACGCACCAAAGGCTTCCTCAAAACGTTCCATTCGCGTCTCCTGCAACCAAGCTGTTCGTCTCATCAGATGCTTCCTCCCGCATCCGATGAGAACCGGACAGACCTTGTGCTACAAGACCGGACAGATTATGTGCTCTCTACACTGCGCTTCATGAACGCTTGGCCTCGGCCCTCAAAAAGCGTTGCTTTTTGTCGGCTTCGCCGACCGGGCGCCTGCATTCTGTGCGAATGTGCATGCCATCCCTGGCGCGGCGCTGGTGGTTTCGCCAACCCCCAGCCTCGCCAGTCCAGCCGCCAAGCGCAGCTTGGCGTCGTTCAGACTACGCACGAAGCTGGCGCTTCGTAAACGCTTGTCTTCACCCTTGGCAAGTCGTTCGGCCCTCAAAAAGCGTTGCTTTTTGTCGGCTTCGCCGACCGGGCCTCACCCATATGCCAATCGCAGCAACTCGATTACGGACTGGATCTGGCCGATCCAGTACCAGATGAAAAATACGGCTACGCTGCCGCCCGCTATCAGTGCGGCGAGTTGCTCGTCGATCAGTTTTGCCTTTTCGCGGGCTTCGCCTTGTTCTCGTTCGCTCATTGCTTAGCCCTCATTTATCCGCTGAAGCCGATCCAGCGGCCCGTTGCCGCCACGGTGAACCAGACCATGATCGACGCAACCGCGATCAGCTTGAGCAACCAGGGATTGACTTCGCCGGGAGCGCGTTCGACCAGCGGCTGCCGCACGAGATAGTGGAACGATGCGCCGCCGCCCAGCGCCAGCATCTTGTACCAGTAAACCGGCAGGTAGTAGATTTTCAGCGCTACCCCGCAGGCCATGAAAACACCGGTGGCGACCAGGGTTGCCAGGGCGATGTTGAAGGTGCGATTGCAGCGGGCCGTGATTACTCCTTGATCCGTATCAGTCAGGAATACGCCGAGCAGGCGGCCTTCGGCCACCAGCACCGAACCGCCCAGCAGGGCCAGACCGAGCAGATGAACGGCCTCGACGGTGGCGAACGCGGCGCCCCAGGTCTTGCCGATATAGCCGAACCAGGTCGTTTCCATCCATTCGAACACCGGCAGCAAGCTGGTATGGACTTCGACACGCGCGCCCGAAAGCGCGAACGCCAGCGTCGCGGCCAGCACGGCCGCGACCAGAATCGTTCTCGTATAGGGTCCCAACAGGGATGCGGGCATTTTCGTTCTCCGTTATCCGTCGGCGCTAGAAGCGGGTCTGGTCGTCAAGACAGCCCGCGACGAAAGCAATGAATTCCGAATCGTTGTATTGACAATCGAACCAGTCGTAGGCGATGAAGCGGCCGCACATGACTACTATCGCCCAGCCGCCGAGCGAAAGCATGGCGCCGATTCGCAAATTGCGCGGCGCTCGCGGTTCGTTGTCCCAACTTGCGCCGGCCGTATTCATTTTCTTGTGAAACAGAATGGCGTTGATCAGCAATCCGGCCATCAATACCATCTTGATGCGCAGCCAGACGCTTTGCGCGCTGCGCACCGGCACTGCGTAAACCAGCAACACGCCGGTAATGACCATAATCGAAAACCCCACCAGCATCGGCAAGTTCAGCCGCTGCGCGATGCGGCTCGCCGGCACGTCAGGCAGGGCCAGGCCCAGCATGCGCAGGTCGATCAGAAACAGCATGCCGAGACTGATCATCAAGGTCAGTACATGAGTGCTTTCCACCCAGTTGTACATGTAATACGACTCGTGGAGCATGGTGCTCCAGCGGGTTTCGTCGAGCCATACGGCAATGTTGAAGATGAATTCGTTCAGCACCCGCGAAACCTCCGTCTGGTTGTGTCTGCCGGCTGCGGCAAGAGTAACCCCCAGCACAGGCAAAATCCACCACCTGTGCGGTTTCGCCAGGGCCATCTTATAGTCACATAGGTAGTTGGGGTTCTCAGTTGTTTGGTTTGATTGCGGTCGGGCTGGGGGGGTGTTGTTTTGACGGTTTTGCTCGTTCTGTGGACGGGAGCGGTTGGGCGGGAATCGATATTGGCACTTGCCAGCTTGTTCGGTACGGTTTGGGCCGGTGCGTTTTGGGGCTGGGTCAGGCGGCGTTGACGACTTCGCGCAGGGCGTCGCCCTGGCGGGCGGCGTAATGTCGCTGGGCCTGTGGTTGGTGCTTGAAGCGGCCGCGCAGGCGGATGATGGAGATGGCGACGTTGGACAGGCAGGCCAGATTGCGGGGCAGTTTGCCGTTGCGGACCCGAGACCGATCCTCGTCCCAGGACCAATCGCGAACATAGTGAAGTCGATTTTCGATTTCCCAGTGTCCGCGGTTCAGGGCGAGTATTTCCGCGGGGCCGGCGCGGTCGGCGCCGAGCGAAGTGAGACCGTACACGGTTTCGACGGTGGTGGTGTTTTTCTTCAGGACGGTGCGCCGCCGGCGGATGCGGAAAGCCTGGCGGCGTCCCGGCAGGGCGGCCAGATCGTCCGGGCATTCCTCCAGCGACAGCAGCGCGCAAGCGCGTTCCTCCAGGCGTCCGTGGCCCTTGTCGAGCGTTTCGGCGGCGGGCGCGGCGTCGAAGGCGGCATTGAAGGCCGCGAGGTCTTCGCGCAGGGTTTTGCGGTTGCCCTTGACGGGCATCACATAGTCCGCGCCTTCGTCGAGGATCAAGCGCGCGGTTTTCGGGCAACTGTGCAAGGCGTCCAGCGTCAACACGCGACCGCCGACGTCCAGTTCCCGGATCAGGCGCCGGGCGCCGCGGATCTCCCCGCCCGCGCTGTCCGAGGCGGTCTGGCCGGCGACGATGCCGGCGCCGTGCGTGACCGCGGCCAGCAACATGCGCCCGTCGTCCGGCCCGGCCGGCCGATGGAGCGGGGCGGCCTTGCCGTCAATGGCCAAAGCGCCCTCCGGGGGCCGCCGGGCGGCCGAGAACCGCCGTACCGCCCGGTCCAGCGCGTCCGGATCGATACCCGACAGCAGGCGGTGCATGCTCGCCCGCGAAGGCGGTGTCAGCCGACCGGTGGTCGGACTGCGAAAAGCCCGCACCGCCGCCAGTTGCCGCTGGTCCAGCCGCGCCCCGAACTCGGCGATGGCGGTCGGCCCCTGGGCGCCGGCCAGCTTCGCCGCCACGGCAATGGCCAGCACGCTCGCCAGCGAGTGCCGCACCCCGCGCGCGCAACGAAACTCCGGCACCTGCCGCAGGTGATCGAACAGGCTGCGCAGTCGGCCGGGTTCCGGCAACTCCGGCTCCTCTTGTCCGCAACCCCAATGCGCAGGTTCGGCCAGCCCGGCCAAGTCAGTGCCCGCGCTCGGCGCCAAAGGCCGCAGCCACACCGTCTTCGGCTCTCCGTGCGCCACCCAGCCGCCGCCGGACCGGGCGTAACCACGCGTCACGCCGACTTGCTCCCACCCGGCGGCGCGGTAACACACACCCCGGAATCGGGACGGGTCGACGAAAGTCTCCGCCAGCAGCACCGGATGGCCGAACCGCGCCTCCATGTCCGCGGAAAGACGGCGCGCCGAAAGCGCCAGCACGCGGGAGGCCAGGTTCGGCGCCCGACCGCGGGGCAGCACCAGAAAACGGCAGTTGTTCGCAATCAACCGCAAACGCCTGAACTGCTGCTCCGGCGCCCAGCCGATCCAGGCGTCCCGCGCCTTGACCTTGAACGCCCCGGCGCACCAGCCGAGCAGCGCCAGCCATTCACCATCCGGACCCGTCGCCACATGCCGGATCCCGTGACCGAACATGCCTCGGAAACCCAGATAGTGCTCCGCGTCCATCACACGATCCCACCGGGCCCGCTCGGCCGCGTCGGAAACAGGCCGCACCTCGACCGCGGACAGGGAAAAACCCAATTCCACAGCAGCGTCGTTGTGCTCATGTGCGCGATCAGACATGGAACCAGCGTAACCCTTCCAGCGCCAAATGTCCAGACCGGAAATTTCCGGCAATGCTTCAGTTGGTTAACGACGACTTTAAGATGGCCCTGGCGGTTTCGCACATGGTCTCGTAGGGGCGAGGCATGCCTCGCCCGCGGATGTTGCACAGTTTCGGGGCCGTTCGCGGGCGAGGCATGCTTCGCCCCTACGATCTCACATGTACCTGAACCTGCACAGCACCTGGAAGAACACCGCCTGGAGTGGGTGTCCCATGAGTATGGGTTCGCAATAACCGGCGAACTTTTGTAACATTTCGCGCCGCCCGACTTCCCACTTTTCGCAAGGTTCGCGACAGATGTCAGCAGCGCTCCGCTCGGTCGTTTTGGCTTGCGCACTGCCAGGGGCAGTCATCAATGCAGCAATTGCCGCTGACGCACCCTGGCGGCTTCAGGATGCGCTTGCCCCGCCGGAAGGATTCAGTATCGGTCTGGTGCATGGCAGCCGCTTCGAGTCGATCAGCAACAATCCGCGCGCCGGCGCCAGCCCCGATGACAGCATGATCATTCAGCGCACTATCCTTGACACCCGTTACCGGAGCGGAGGCGTCGAGGCGCAATTCGAACTGTACGACGCGCGTCAGCAACTTGCCGATGACGACGCTTTCGTCACCAACACTGCGTTCAACGCATTGGAAGTGTTGCAGGCGACCTTGACCTTTGACCTGCCGAATGACGGAAGCGTACGGTTCGGCCGACTCACCACCGACTGGGGCAGCCGCCGTTTCCTCGCCCGCAACCGTTTCCGCAATGCCATAAACGCCTTTGACGGCGTCGAATGGATCCAGCCGCTGGGCGGCGGCGCGTCAGTGCGCCTGCTCGGCTCCCAAGTCGTCCGCAGGCTGCCATCTGACCGGATCGGCCTGCTCGACAACGAACGGATCATGGATGAATCAAGCAGCGCCCAAAGCTTTCACGCTGCCAATTACACGCTGCCGACAGCGAGCGCGGCATTCAATACCGATCTGTTCTGGTTTTATTTGCGCGAGAAAGACTTTCAGGGCGTCGCCACCGGCAATCGGCGCCTCCATACTGCTGGTCTGCGTCTGCGCAAGCCCGCCACAAGCGGTGAAATCGATTTCGAAATCGAGTCGATGATGCAATTCGGAGATAGCGGGATCGAGATCGTCGGTCAGTCTCGGCCCAATCTCGATCACCGCGCGTATTTTCACTACGCCGCGGCTGGCTATAGCTTTCCCAACTCGCTGCGGGCGGTGCTTGAGATCGATTACGCCAGTGGCGATGCGGTCGTCCACGATCTCGAAAACGGTCGCTTCGACTCGTTGTTCGGCGTAACCACCTTCGAATTCGGCATGGTCGGAATGTATCAGCCCTTTAGCCGTTCCAACCTGTTCACGCCCGGCATCCGCCTGTTCGCCAATCCCCGGCCGAATCTGAACGTCATGGTTTCCTACAGGCACTTCTGGCTGGCGGAGACCTACGATACCTGGGGCCGGACGAGGCGCAGTTATCTCAAACAGGGAAACTCGCCGGACCCGGACAACTACCTTGGCCAGCACCTTGAGTACCGCATTCGCTGGGACGCGATTCCGGGAAATCTGCAGATCGACACCGGGGCGGTCCTGCTGAATGCCAACGGTCTGTTCGAGGAAAACACCCGCTACGGCTACCTGGGCGCTGTCTTTACTTTCTGACCGGGCGGTCAGAAGTTGCCGCGCACGGAAAAGGCGAATTGCGTTCCGGAGGTGACCGCGAAGTTTTCGGTTTCACGCAACATCTGGTCGCGAAGATAGCCGAAATATCGGAAGCGCGTGCGCCTCTCCACATGATCGCGCAGATTTCGCGCCTCCAGCCGAAACGTCAGGCCGGCAATGCCGCTTTTCTCGACGAAAACCGTCAGATCGCTTTGCGCGTTGAGGTAGAGCACGTTGTCGATGTCGAACAACGTGCGATTGCCGCCGATGCGGTCGCGATAGTCAAATCCGTAGTTCAGCCCCAGCCGTGACACGTCATGGCGGAATCCGACGCGAAAACTGCCGCGATCATATGGCACGACCTTGCGTTCGAAACCGATCAGCGGGTCGTCGATTGCGGAATCCTGCAACAGCAGTCCGAAAGTCGCCAGCGCCTGTGGCAGGCCGAGAAAACCGAACCGGACACTGGCGTCGAAATTGAAGCCGAGCACGGTCCCATCGCCGACATTGCCGTTGGTCGCGGCAAGCCCCGGACCGGGTGTTTGCAATTCGATCCTGCCAATGTTATTGGCGACATCGAAGTAAAACAGGCGTGAACTTAGCACGCCGCCATCGTTCGGCAGCCGGTAGTCCAGGTTCATGCTGTATTGCCAGATCTGCTCCTGTTCGAGTTCGGGATTGCCGGCAATGGTGTCCTGGTCCTCGTCGCGCTGATTGGTGTTGGCAGAGAAGTCGGCGAAACTGAGTTGGGACACGACTTTTTCGATCGAGGCCTGCAATTGCAACGCGGGGTTGATGTCGTAACGGAAGTCGACTTTCGGCTTGAGGAACTGAAAGTCACGGGAGTTGTCGACATCACCTGTCTGGGCAATTTCCGAAAACTCGCCAATGAGCGACGATTCAAGCCTCATGCGCGGATTCAGCCGCCAGTTGTGCACCGCGAACGTTTCCACACGGTCCTCCTCGACGGTGGAAACCGCATTGCCGACCGGCACTCGAACCAGCCCGCCTACTTCCGGGTCCGCCAGCCCGTTCAGGGGGCGGCCGAGTCTCAGCGAAGTATCCTGCGTCGTGCGCGCGCCCTCGACGCCGAGTTCGAGCCCCTGGCCTTCGCCGAAGCTGAAGGTGTAGGAAGTGCGAATGATGTTTTCCTGGTAACTGCTGGCGTTGTGGAGATAGAGATTCTTGCGTTCCTCCGCTCCGGGCGCATCGAATTCCCAGCGCTCGCGCAAAATCTCGTTATCCCGGTCATTGACGATAAACAGGAACTTGTAACGCGAACCGTCGAGAAATATATGTTCGTAATCTCCGCCGACTTCCCAGTTCGATTGCGTGGCGGGAACGTTTTCCCGCTCCCAAGAGGTCAGTGGCGCGGCACCGTTGTAATCGGTGATGTTGCGCAACAGCGAACTCGGCGGATCGTTGCGGTTGTAAAGCGCGTTCAGGGCAATGCGGTCTGCGCTGCCGAGATCGTAGGTCAGATTGGAATTGAAACGGTAAGCGTTCTGATCCGCCACCTGATCAAAGGTGATGATCTCGTTCAGGGCGCCGTTGCCGTGCGTGCTGACTTCGAGGCTTTCATCGGCCCGGTAAAAGCTTTGCGAACCGACGCTGACCAGGTAATTCAGGTTTTCCCGCTGGCCGGTAATAGAAAGCGTCGCTTCGGGTTCGATATTGCCGTCGCGATAGCGCTGCATGCCGGCCTGGGCCGCGATACTGGAACGGGCGGCGGCACTCTTCAGCACTATGTTGACTACCTGGCCCAGATTCTGCACGTCAAGGCCGCTGGACGTGCCGCGAATGATCTCTATGAATTCGACTTCTTCCGCCGCGATGCGAGCGAGCTGCTCACGCGCCTCGTTGACCTTTCCGGCCAGACGCTTGCCGTCTATCAGAATCTGCGAACTGCCGCCAAGCCCCCGGTCCGGTCCATTGAAATTTACGAAACCACCCCGGCTGGTATCGAGCACGAGCTCGATGCCTGGAATCCTTGACAGCATGTCGTCGACCGATACCGGACTGTATTGGCTGAAAAACGCCGCGGGATAGCTGACAGTGCTTTCTTCGTCGCCTCCATTCGCCGCATCTTCCTGTGCGGCAACACCGCCGGAGCAGATCAGAAAAAGTATCAGCGCCGGGACGGCGCCGCGGGCAGGCTTAGAATTAATGGCTGTCACTCTCGTGGGAAATTAACAGGCAGCCTTGACGGTAGCCCATCCAGATCAGGAATTGTAATCCGAAAAGCAGCGACGCGGCCAGCAGATGCGCGGGTTGAACGAAGGCCGGCATCCCCAGATGGCCAAGTGTTGCGCCGGACAATATAGCTACTGCCACAACGGCGAACACGGCCGCCGTCAGGCGGGTCAGCACATGAACCCAACCGAGCGACCGCGCCAGCAGGTACAACAGCCAGCCGTTGGCCAGCAACACCAGCGCGGAAAAACTGCGATGCACATAAAAGAACCAGGGCATGGCCTGAATCCAGCTCGAGCGCATTTCCTCTCCTTGCATGCGGCTGATGAAGTCCGTCATCTCTCGCACCTGGGTGCCCAGGGTAACTTGCAGGATCGTGCAGCCGAGCACGACATAAAGCCAGATCGCAAAGCGCGGATCGATTCCGGTGATCGGCTGGCGAACCATGATTTCGCGGTTCGAGCGGAAAAAGGCGAACAGCAGTACGCCGACAATGGCTAGCGCCATCAGCATGTGAATCGTGATCATCCCGGGCTGAAGATTGGAACCGACAACGCGCGCACCGAGCCAGCCCTGAACGGATACCATCACGAAGGCCGCGACCGAGGCCAGCGGAATCCAGCGGTCGTATCGGCGGCAGGACCAGGAGTAGATTGCGGTGAGCAAAATCAGCAGGCCGATGGCGACGCCGGTCAGACGGTTGAGATATTCGGTCCAGGTCTTGACCGCGTTGAAGCGGGTTTCGGCGTAGCCGAGATCGGCGTAGATTTCCTGGTAGTTCGCCGGCAATTGCGCCTCGTTTACCGGGGGAATCCAGCGTCCGAAGCAGGTGGGCCAGTCGGGGCAGCCCATACCGGCCCCGGATGCGCGCACCGTGGCGCCCACCAGAATGAGGAAATACACTGCGGCGATGGTGACCAGGGCCACGCGGCGATAGTTGCGCAGTGCCGCTTCGGAACCGGATAGATTCATTTCAGATCGGCTGGAGCGAAATCTTCAATTTATTCGCGCAATATGTCGAGCAATTGCATCGATGCGTGGCCGTCCGGGATCAGGCCGTGTTCGGTTTGATACGCACGGATGGCAGACCTGGTTCTGGAACCGACGCGGCCGTCGGGTTCGCCGGAGTCGAAACCGAGGCCGTTGAGCATTTCCTGCAATTCCTCGACCTGCACGCGGCTCAAAGCGGTTTCGTTAGCGGGCATGTGCGCAATCGGGGGACCTCCGGTGAAGCGGTCCGCCAGATATCCCACGGTGATCGCGTAGAAAACCGACGGGTTATACAACATGGTCACGCGAAAGTTGTTATAGGTCAGGAAAGCGGGACCGGCCGCGCCGGCCGGCAATGCCACGGCCGCCTGCATGTCCGCTACCGGAATCGGGTCGCCTGAGACAGTGCGCAGTCCCAGTTCACGCCACTCGGCAAGAGGCTTCTGATTGCGCGTGCCGACCTGTGAATAGTCGAAGCCCTCGGGTAACAACACCTCCCTGCCCCAGCGTTCGTCCCCGCGCCAACCCGATTGGCTGATGAAATTCGCTGCCGAATAGAACACGTCGGGCAGACTGTTCCAGATATCGGCGCGGCCGTCGTTATCGCCGTCTACCGCGTAATTCCTGAACACCGTCGGCAGAAACTGCAATTGCCCCATGGCGCCGGCCCAGGAGCCGGTCATGCGTTCGGCGGGTATATGCCCGTCGTCGATGATCTGCAGCGCCGTCAGCAGTTGCTCCCTGAAGAATTCCGCCCGACGCGGGTCATAGGCCAGCGTGGCAAGCGCCTCGAGCACCGAAAATCCTCCCGTGGCGCTACCGAAATTGCTCTCGATAGCCCAGAACGCGACGAGGTAATGCGGCTGGATGCCATAGCGCGCCTGCACGTCGGCCAGCAAGGCCGCATGTTCGCGCAACAGCGCCTGGCCGCGGGCGATCTGGTTGGGAGTTACGCGCAATTCGATATAGCGCGTAAAGGTCTGCACGAATTCGGGCTGCGAACCGTCGAGTTCGAGCACCCGCTCCAGCGGCGCCAAGCCATCGAGCGCCGTCAGCGTCTCGGCGCTGACGCCAAGCGAAAGCGCTTCCGCCCGCAACTCCTCGAGCCATTGCGCAAAAGTCTGCTGCTGCGCCTGAGCCGCCGGCAGCAACAATAAAGCAAAAATCAGGGGAACTAATCGAAACATGGCGAGATGATAATTCATCCGGCCTTTGCGTTGCCACTTAAGACGCACAGTGGGCGAAAGCAAGCGCTGCGGTGGGTGTCCCATGCTTTTCGCCGAAAATCAGCCATGGTCTCCCGAACCACCACGAAGAGCGGCTTGCGCCTCTTGATTACAACGACTTCAACCCGGAGGATACAATCTGAATCAATACTTCACGCAACACGGTTGCTCGCCCGTGGTTGGCCCCGAAACCGTGCAACGCCCCCGGGCGAGGCATGCCTCGCCCCTACGAGACCGGGTGCGAACCCGCACATTGGATTGACTCGGAGCGAAAAATCCACACAATGCCGCAGTTGGAGAACATGCGGCCCAAGTGATGAGCAAACCCTTTCTGATTCTGCAACTTCGACCGGAAGACGACACCGCCGACAGCGAGTTGCGGAAGATCTGCCAATACGGCCGGATCGATCCGCCTCGGGTTCATCGCATTCGCCTTGAACGGCAACCGGACCCGGATCTGGACCTGCGAAACTATGCGGCCGTCATCGTCGGCGGCAGCCCGTTCGATCTGAGCACTCCGGAAAGCGACAAATCCAGCTTGCAAATCCTGATCGAGGAATTCTTCCGCCGCCTGCTCGATGATGTCATCGACCGCGATTTCCCCTTTCTCGGCTGCTGTTCCGGCAACGGCCTGCTCGGCAAACATCTGGGCGCCGGCATCTCGAGTAAGTACGGTGAAGACGTTAGCGGCATCGATATCGAAGTCACCGAAGCTGGCCGCGAGGATCCGCTACTGAAAGGGCTGCCTGCGAGCTTTCGCGTGCTGGTCGGCCACAAGGAAGCCTGCGATGAGACCCCTCCCGGCAGCACCCTGCTGGCAAAGGGAGCGCTTTGCCCGGTGCAGATGTTCCGCATCGGCGACAACGTCTACGCCACCCAGTTCCATCCGGAAGGCGATTTCGAGTGCTTCAACGTGCGCATCAACGCCTACAAGCACCATGGATATTTTCAGCCGGAAACCGCGAAGCACCTTGCCGACCGAATACGCAAGGAACATACTCCAGAGGCTCACGAAATCCTGTGCCGCTTTGTCGCCCGCTACGGGAGTTAGTATGTGCATTCGCGGAATTTTCCCGATTTTGACTTTGCTTGCGGGTCTGACCCCGGCATTTGCCGATGAAGCCAGAGTCGCGGTAGCGGCAAATTTTTCCGAGCCCGCGGAAATGCTGGTTGAACAGTTCGAGTTGCTGCAACCGCATCGGATCGAGCTGGTGGCCGGTTCATCGGCGCGTTTCTACTCCCAGGTGCGCAATGGCGCGCCGTTCGACGCATTTCTTTCCGCGGATCGGGAGAAACCGGCATTGCTGGTGGACGAAGGCTTGGCGGCGGCGGACAGTCTTCGGGCCTATGCGGTGGGGCGCCTGGTGCTCTGGTCGGCGGCGTCGGCACTGGAAATCAGCAGTGATACCCTGGCCGCGAGTGTAGATGGCAAAATCGCCATGGCGAACCCGAGGCTGGCGCCGTATGGCATTGCCGCGCAGGAAGTCATTGAGAATCTCGGCTTGAGCGAGCAACTGGCCGACAGCCTGATCACGGGCGAGAACGTCTCCCAGGCTTATCAGTTCGTCGCCACGGGCAACGCGCCACTCGGTTTCGTCGCCTTGTCTCAAGTAGGAAGAAACGGTGTCATCGAGCAGGGCTCGGGCTGGCTCGTGCCCACCGAAATGCATTCGCCGATTCGCCAATATGCCGTGTTGCTGAATGAACAGAACGTCGCTGCCGGCGCATTCCTCGATTTCCTGCGCGGCCCCGAAGCGCGCCGCATCATCTACAGTTTCGGCTATACCATGGAAGAAACCGAACGATGATGCTCTCGCCCGAAAACCTGCAAGCCATCTGGCTGACCTTGCGCCTGGCCACGACCGCCACCGCGCTGTTGCTGCTGATCGGCACGCCCCTGGCCTGGTGGCTGGCGCGCACGCACTCCTGGCTGCGCGGCCCGATTGCCGCCATCGTCGCATTGCCGTTGGTGCTGCCCCCGACCGTGCTCGGATTCTATCTGCTGCTTGCTTTCGCGCCCGCGGGCCCAATCGGGCAGTTGACCGGAGCGCTTGGCCTGGGCAGCCTGGCATTTACTTTCGAAGGCCTGGTGATCGGCTCGATCCTGTTTTCCCTGCCTTTTGTCGTGCAACCGATACAGAACTCCTTTCACGCCATGGGCGACGGACCGCTGGAAGTGGCCGCGACCTTCGGCGCGGGTCCCTGGCGGAGATTTTTTACGGTCGCCATCCCGCTGGCGCGGCCGGGCATCATCAGCGGTTCGATTCTCGGTTTCGCCCATACCGTCGGTGAATTCGGCGTCGTGCTCATGATCGGCGGAAATATTCCCGGCGAAACAAGAGTGGTTTCGGTGCAAATCTACGAACAGGTCGAAGCGCTGCAATTCGGCCAGGCGCACTGGCTGGCGGGAACCATGGTCGTCTTCTCCTTCCTCGTGCTGCTGGTGGTGTACGGCTCGCTCGGCCGCCGTGCGATTCCCGGCATGAGATACGGAAGCTAGGGTCTTGCGAGCGCGCGTTTCCTACATGATGGCGCAGCCCGACGGCGGCCGTTTCCATCTAGATCTGGACGCCGAGATTCCGGCAACCGGAATCTCCTGCGTATTCGGCTCTTCCGGTTCAGGCAAGACCACACTGCTGCGCTGCCTGGCCGGGCTCGACCGGCCACAGTCGGCGCGAATCGAATTGGGCGACGAGATCTGGCAGGACGATAGCCGCTTCGTGCCAACACATTTGCGGCGCATCGGTTATGTATTCCAGGACAGCAGCCTGCTGCCGCATCTCAGCGCGCGGCGCAATCTGCAATATGGCCGGGATTCTCACACAGGCGGTGATGACGCCGATATCGCAGACGCCGTTGCGCTGCTCGGAATCGGGCAATTGCTGGACAAGCACCCGCGCCAATTGTCCGGCGGCGAACGGCAGCGCGTCGCGCTGGCCCGGGCATTGCTGAGCAAACCCCGCCTGCTCTTGCTCGACGAACCGCTTTCGGCGCTCGATGTGGCGCGCAAGCAGGAACTGCTGCCCTATCTGCAACGCCTGCCGGAGGAACTCGACTGCCCTATCGTCTATGTCACCCATTCACCAGATGAGGTCGCCCGGCTGGCGGACCATGTACTGGTGCTGGACGAAGGCGAATGCGTGGCGCGCGGTTCGGTTACGGAACTCATGGCGTCGCGCCGAATACCGGTCAATGCGGCAGGAGAAAGCGGCGTGGTGCTGGAGACCAACATTGCCGGCCATGATCCGGAGTGGAACCTGGCCGAAGCACGATTCGCCGACGGCGTAATGCTGATTCCCGATCCGGGCGTGGCGACAGGTGGCCTGGTTAGGCTGCGCATTCTTGCCCGCGACATCAGCCTGAGCCATGCGGTCGAGGCGCATTCGAGCATTCTCAACCGCTTGCCGGCGACCGTGGAACGCATTGAGGATTCGCCGGATACTGCCATGTGCATGGTGCATCTGCGTATCGGCGAAAACACCAGGCTGCTGTCCCGCGTATCACGTAAATCGGCCCGGCGGCTCGAACTGGCCCCGGGAAGTCCGATTTACGCCGAAATCAAATCCGTCGCAATCCTGCAATAGCGGCAAAAACTACGCCTCCTGCAAGCGCGGGTCTCCATCTTCCACCACATAGGAGCGGCGGATACTGATCGGCTCTCCACGGACGGTCACCCGCGGCAGCACCTTGAAATCCGCGCGCCATTGCGCCGGCGTGATCGTATTCGCGACATAGCCGCGCTGGGAATTGTAGAGCTTTACGTGCGGATTGTTGGCGAGCAAAGCCGCGCCGTAGTCGCTGCTGTCCTGGCCGTCGCCGCCGGAACTGATCGAGGAGCCGACAAACTCCGTGCCGACGATTCGCGAAGCCGGATCGTCGAAATCGAGCTTCAATTCAGCCGCCCAATGGGAATGGATATCGCCGGTGATCACGACCGGATTCGGCGTGCCGGCATCGGCCAGCGCCTGCAGCAATTCCTGCCGCTCAATGGGATAGCCGTCCCAGATGTCCATGGGCCAGAGCTGCTCGCCGTTTTCGCCGACCGAACGCAGCCCGGCCATCATGATCTGTTGCGCCAGCACGTTCCAGCGCGCGTCGGCGCTGCCCAGACTGTCGAGCAGCCATTGTTTCTGCGCCTGGCCGAGCAAGGTGCGCGAGGGATCCTGATGCTCGGCGCAACTCGGTTTGCGGCCGTCGCCGCATGCCTGGTCGCTGCGGTACTGACGCGTGTCGAGTACGCTCATTTCCAGCAACTTGCCGAAGCGAAGGCGCCGGTGAATCGGCATGTCGGGGCCCTGCCTACCCACGGGCAGACGCACCGGCATGAATTCGTACCAGGTCTGATAAGCTGCGCTGCGGCGAATCAGCAATTGTTCCGGGGTCTGCTCGTCTTCGGCGATCATCGCCGCGTAGTTGTTGTCGACCTCATGATCATCCCAGGTCACTACCCAGGGCGCCGAGGCATGGGCTGCCTGGAGGTCCGGGTCGGAGCGATAGGTCTCGTAACGTGCCCGGTAGTCCGCCAGAGTCTGGATCTCGGGACCCTCATGACTCCGGACCAGGTTCTCTCCCCAGGAACTTTCGTAGATGTAGTCGCCCAGGTGGACGATCAGATCGAACCGTTCGTCCGCCATATGGCGGAATGCAGTGTAATAACCATGTTCGTACTGCTGGCAGGAAGCGAAAGCGAAGCGGAATCGGTCGACTTCGTCGGCGCCGGCGGCCGCCGTGCGGGTGCGGCCCGCCGGGCTGGCCATGCCCCCGATACGCCAGCGATAGTAATAGTCCGAACCCGGCCGGAGGCCACGCACATCCGCGTGAGCGGAATGGCCGAGTTCAGGTGTCGCGGCGACGCTGCCGCTACGCTCGATACTGGAAAATCCGGCATCGGCGGCAACTTCGTAATCGATTTGCAGGACATCCATCTCCAGACCGGCCTGTCGCAACACAGTCGGGTCGAGCCGCGTCCACAGCACGACCGAATCTGGCTCCGGATCACCGGAGGCCACGCCGAGGTAGAAGGGATCTTCCGGCAGACTGTTTACCCGGCGAGCGGCGCCATGCGCCAGCGCCGGCAAGGCGCCGAGCGCCAGCGCCGCGTACAATCGCGATGAATGAGCAAGGAAAAGCCGCCGCGAAACAAGGCGGCCGGGATGAAAAATGTGCATGGCGCAACTCCGCTAACCGATTGACCGAGGAAATCCTATACGGGGAATATTACCCCCGTGAGTCAGATCGGCCTAGCGGCGTTGCAGTTTCAGCGTGTAGGGGCGAGGCATACCTCGCCCGTGAGTGTTGCACGATATCGCGGCCATCTGCGGGCGAGGCATGCCCCGCCCCTACAGCCTCACATGTATCTGAGACTGGTCAGTTCGAACGCCAGCAGTGTGCCGAGAAGCAGAATCTGAGCGATAACCACGGCCGTCTTCGCAGCAGGCGAAAGCCGGTTCACATAGCGGGCTATGGGCAGGTAAAAATGGTGATAACGGTACTGCATGGCTATATCTCCCATTTGCTCAAACGTCCTCTTTTTGTGGAAAGTTACTTGCTTGTACGGTCGAGGCGCATACTACAGTCGTCGGCGCCGTATGACCTGCAATTTTCTCCGAACAGCGGCGCCTGCTCGGTCAATAACGAACGGCCGTCGGCGCCTCCCATTTACGCGCTTTACCGAGAATATGGGGGCGTTCACCGAATCGTACAATCTGCACCGCGCAGCACCGGGTAGGCTTGCCTTTACGCTGGAAAACAGGAGACAGCCAATGTCCGAACCTGAAAACCCGCAAAGCAGGAAAACCGTGGCGTACGTTCTTGTCGCCATTGCCGGTGTGCTGGTTCTTTCCAACGCCGGATTGTTCAACATATTCGGCCTGCGCGACCTGATCGGCGCGATTTTCCGGCTGATCTTCAATTCCATCCCTTACATACTTACATTGGCCGGCATTTTCTGGATTACCAGATCCGGCAAAGGCAAGGCGCCTTTAATGGCCTGGCTGGTGTCGGTTTTCGGCGTGGTGCTGATCGTTTCGCAGATCGGGCTGTTCGGTCTGTCCTTCGGCGACATGATTGTTCCCATGATATTGATCGCCGTCGCCTTCTTTCTCGTTAATCCCCGCAATCTTCTCCCCCGCAATTTCAATACCCGAAGCGATGACCTCGATCCGAACCAGCAGGACATCAAGCTGTTCGCATTCATGGGCGGCGGCGATTTGAACTACCATTCGAAACAGCTCAGGGGCGGAGAGGTCATGTGCATTTGGGGCGGCTACGATATCGATTTCAGCGAGGCCGACATGGAAGGCGATTCGATGGAATTGAACCTGTATTGCATCATGGGGGGCGTCGAAATTACCGCGCCCGCCAACTGGAAAGTCGAGAAGAGCGGGGCGCTGTGTATCATGGGCGGCTACAGCAACAGGACGCGCGACATGGCGGAAGAACTGAACCTGCCGCCGAAGACCCTGGTAGTTACCGGACTTGCACTGATGGGCGGTGGCGAAATCCGCAACTGAGCGAATCGCTTCTTTCGGGAATTCCATGTATCCATTATTCAGGACACCCAATCGCTTGATCGCGATGCTGGTTGGCTGGAGCCTGCTCAGCGCCGGCCTGTCGGTGCTCGTCAGCGGCATTACCGATATCCCGACCGGACATGGACTGATCCTGTTCGCGCCGACTTATTTTGTCTGGCTGTTTTTCCTGATTCCAAATTACTACATGTGCCGCACCCTGCCGCTCGACAAGCGTGCATGGACCATGGTGATCGCCACCCAGACGTGGATCCTGCTGGCATTGGCGCTGATCTGGGCGCTGCTTGGCCGCGGTTACGCGCTGGTTCTCGACTCGCTCGCCGATTCCGTCCCCTACCTTGAGTATTTTTCCGAGGGCCTGTTCAGCAACCTGATCATCTTTGCCGGGCAGTTCGAATTCTTCGTGCTCCTGCACTATCTCCTGATCGCCCTGCAGCGCGGCCGCGACCTGGAAAAACGGACTCTGCAGCAGGAACTGTTGACCAGCAAGGCCGAACTGCGCGCCATTCGCGCCACGATCCATCCACATTTCCTCTTCAATGCGCTCAACGTGCTGGCCAACATTACCGATTCGGAACCGGCCCAGGCCAGGAACTTCTGCCTGCGGCTGGCGGATTTCCTGCGTTACAGCGTGGCCTACGGCGACCGGCCGACAGCCACCCTCGGCGCTGAACTCGAACACGTGCAAAATTACCTGAGCATCGAGCGCGAGCGTTTCGGCGAGCGGCTTTGCACCGACATTGAGGCAGAGGAAGATTTGCTGGAAACGCCGGTGCCGTCGCTGATGCTGTTTCCCCTGGTGGAAAACGCCATCAAGCACGGCATCGACAGTTGCATCGAAGGCGGCTGCCTGAAAATGCGGGCGGTTGCCGGAGATGGCGGCTTGCACATCGAAATCAGCAACCCGGTAGACGAACTCGGCCACAAGCGCCAGGGTACCGGCATCGGGCTGATCAGCCTGCGGCAGCGGCTGAAAAACCGCTACGGCGACGAAGCCACCTTGCAGACCTGTCGCGAAGACAATCTTTTCATAGCCCGCATATGCCTGCCTTTACGAAGAGCGTCCGCCGCCGTACATTGAGAGGTATGGCGAAACGCGAACCGATACGTTGCCTCATCGTCGACGACGAGCCTCATGCGCGGCAGGCGCTGCAGACCGCCCTTGCCCGGCATCCGGAACTCGATGTGATCGGCCTGTGCGAGAACGGCCTGCAGGCCGTCAAGGCGATCAACGAGCAACATCCGCAATTGCTGTTTCTCGACGTGCAGATGCCCAAGCTCGACGGCTTCGACGTGCTCGAACTGGTACAGGAACAAATTCCCTTCGTGATCTTCGTCACCGCCTACGATCAATACGCGGTGCAGGCGTTCGAAGCGAATGCAGTCGACTATCTCCTGAAACCGGTCGATCCGAAGCGACTCGCCCAGGCGGTCGAGAAAGTCGTTGCCCGAGTTGGCATGGAAGAGCCGTCGCGGCTGCAAAGCCTGCTGGCGGACCCGGTGCGCGAACAGGAACTGATGCGCCGCATCCTGGTGCGCGACGGCAGCGAAGTGCACGTGTTGCCGGTGGATTCTGTCATGTACATCGAGGCGGCGGATGACTATGTCGCGATTCACACGGCGGAGGACACCCACATCAAGCTCGACCGGCTCAGCCGCCTGCAGAAGAAGCTCGACCCGCGCCAGTTCTGCCGCATCCACCGGTCCTACCTGCTCAATATCAATTACCTTTCCCGCATCGAATCGGAAAGCAAGGACAGTCGAATAGCGATCCTGACCGACAAGCGCGAGTTGCCGATCAGCCGCAGCGGCTACGGCAATCTGCAGAAATTGCTTTGAAAACGCCCTTACCGCTGTAACCAGCGGCTTACGCGATCCAGCAACGCTGCCATGTCCAGTCGCGTCTGAGGCAGTTGCTCCGGCGGCAGGTCAAGATGATTCAGGGGAATCTCGCCGCGATATTGTGCGAACACCGGTTGCAGCATCTCCAGCGGATAGCGGTGAATACCGCGCCCGGCCCGAAACTCCGCGATGGGTATCTCGGCTTCGATCACGGCCTCATTATTGCCCGGCGCCTGCGCCAGCACTTCACCGCCCGGACCGACGATCAAAGAGTTGCCGCCCTGGGACGCCGCCGGACTGTCGTCCGGAAAAACGATGTTGCACATGGCGGAGAACATATTGTTGTAGCGGGCGATGGCCACGACATCGGTTTCCGAAAAAAGCGTTGCCGTGCGAAACATGATCTCTACTCCGCGCATGGCGAAGGCAGCGTAGACGAATGGGTCCAGTTGCACCGTACTCACCGCGATGTTGCCGAACTCGGTGCGCAGTACCGGGATCAGTTGCTCTTCGCCATAACGATCCAGGTAGCGGTCATAGACGTTCTCCACGGTAGTCGTCGGAATATCGCCGCCATCGGTGCTGAATCGCTTGATGTTCCTGGTTTTCCAGAACTCCGCGGCGATATCGCCCTGGCGGTCGATGACCGTGTTGATGCTGAGAATATGCCCTGGCCATTCGTCGTCCCGGGCATAACTGCCGAAGATGATGTAGCTGCCGCAGGATCGGGCGAGTTCGCCGAGGCGGTCGGTTTCGGGCCCGGGAATACGGATCGTGTAGTCGAGTTTTTCGTCGCGCGGCGCCCGGGAGTAACCGGTTAGCGGAAATTCGTTGAAGAGGATGAAATCCGGCTTGCTTCCCTGGGCGCAGGCGGTTTCGATCCAATACTCCATTCTTTGCAGATTTTCGGCAAGACCGGCCTGGGGGTCGGCAAAATCTTCCATGTTCCTGACCAGGTTCTGGACCACCTTGACCACCACCACATTCTTTTCCAGTGGCACGGTTTCGTAGCCGCCTTGCGTGTCGACGAGCCGCGGCCACTGCCGGGCCTCATCCTCGACACATGCAGCAAGGGCCGAACCGAGGATGGCGGCTATAGAAAGTTGGGCGAGAGTCTTGAAAAGTTTCATTCCACCCTGGTGAATATCATCATGTGCTGCCAGGGCAGGAAGTCCAGAGTGTCGGTCCATTCCAGTCCGAACACGCTCATTTCGCGCACGACCTGTTCCTCGGTCATCTTGTGCAAAGGGCGAATCGGCACCGAAGGGTCTTCGCCGCGATATTCGAGCAGGAAGATGCGCCCGCCCGGCTTCAAGGCCCGGTAAATGCCGTCGATCATCTCGAAGGGATGGGAGAACTCGTGATAGGCATCGACCATGATGGCGGCGTCTATGGAATTCTCCGGCAATCGCGGATCGTCGATTTCACCGAGAACGGTGCGAATATTCCCGCCCCTGCCCTCGGCCTTTTGCCGCTCGATCAGGTCAAGCATTTCCTGCTGAATGTCCACCGCGAGCACTTCGCCATCGGGGACCTTTTCGGCGATACGAAAGGAAAAATACCCCGAGCCGGCGCCAATGTCGGCAACCACTTGATCGGGTTCGAGATTCATGTTCTCGACCACCTCGTCGGGCATCTCTTCCTGGATGCGGCCCGGACGGTTCAGCCAGTCCGCCGCCAGGTGTCCCATGACGAAGGAGATTTCGCGGCCCATGTAGAACTTGCCGATGCCGGTCGTGCGCCGATCAGAATCGACCACATAGCCGGGATGTTCCGCGGCCTGAACGTTGAGTGGGAGCAAAAGGGCGACAAAAATCAGCAGCCGTGGCGGGAGTTTCATCGATTTCACCAATGCGCGGGTAGAAAGCCGGATTGTAGATCAGCCGCACAACTTCCGCCATGCGCTGTCCGGCTCCGACATGTAGGGGCGAGGCAAGCGGTTACGAAGCGATAGCTTCGTGCGCAGCCCGAGCGACGCCGAGCTGTGCTCGGCGGCTGGAACGAGGCAAGCGGTTACGAAGCGATAGCTTCGTGCGCAGCCCGAGCGACGCCGAGCTGTGCTCGGCGGCTGGAACGAGGCATGCTTCTCCAGTAGCAGTCGCTCGATCAGGATTTCGACGCGGGAAATTCGTTCTCGCGCTTGCTTCGGGACTCGACTAGAATCGGCGCGATGCGCAATTCCCTGATCGCAAACAAGCACTGTCGCCTTGCTGCTCTCGTTCGACTCGGCGGCCTGGCGGCGCTGCTCGCGGCAGCCCCCTTTCCCGCGGACGCCCAGGAAGTCGTCCTGGGCAGAAGCGCAGACGGGCGGATTTCCATTCGCGCTGTGCAAGTTTCCGAGCCCATCGATATCGACGGAAATCTGGACGAGGCCGTTTATCAGGAGGTCGAGCCCATTTCGGATTTCGTTCAGCAAATTCCCGATGAGGGCGAGCCCGCCAGCGAGAAAACCGAAGTCTGGGTATTTTTCGACGAAGACAATCTGTACGTTACGGCGAAGAACTACGAATCGGTGCCGGAGGTGGATTGGGTCGCCAATGAAATGCGGCGCGACACCAGGCAACTTCGCACCAACGATTCGTTCTCCGTCATGCTCGACACCTACCTGGACCGGCGCAATGGCGTCGCTTTCCTCGTTTCGCCGATCGGCGGTTTTTCCGATTTCGCGATTTCCAACGAAGGCGACCGCGGCCGCGGCGTCAATTTCGACTGGAATATCGTCTGGGATTCCCGCGTCGGCCGTTTCGACGGCGGCTGGACCGTCGAAATGGAAATTCCTTTCCGTTCTCTGCGCTACGAACCGGGCGAAGAACAGTTGTGGGGAATACAGTTCCGGCGCATCGTCCGCCGCCTCAACGAAGCCTCCTACCTGACCGAACTGCCGATCTCGGCTGCTTTGGGAAACAGCCTGGTGGCAGGCATGTGGCGCATATCCGAGGCCGGCAATCTGGAAGATCTCCGGGTGCCGCCGCGGAATTTCAATCTTGAAGTCAAACCCTATGGGCTGGGCACGGTGACAACGAACCGGCAGGCAGTGCCCACGATCGAGACCGAAGCCGAACAGCAATACGGGGTCGACGTGAAGTTCGGCATCACCAACAATCTCACCGCCGATTTCACCTATAACACCGATTTCGCCCAGGTCGAGGTCGACGAGCGCCAGGTCAATCTGACGCGCTTCAATCTGTTTTTCCCGGAAAAGCGCGATTTCTTTCTCGAAGGCCGGGGAAATTTCGATTTCGTCCAGCCCCGGAACCTCGATATCCCCACCATGTTTTTCAGCCGCCGCATCGGTCTGGAACAGGGGCAGGTGGTGCCCATCGATGCGGGCGCGCGGCTGACGGGAAAGATCGGCAATGTCGATGTCGGCGCCTTGAACATCAATACCGACGGCAGCGACCTGCCCGGAATCGAATCGACGAGTTTCTCGGTATTGCGCCTCAAACAGGACGTATTCGGCCGCAGCACCGTCGGCATGATTTTCACCGATCGCTCGAAATCGCTCGCCGGTGATGGCTCCAATACACTCTATGGCGTCGATGGATCCTTCGACTTTCTCGATGACTTCTCCATCGACACGTACTTTGCGAAGACCGACAGCCCTGGATTGCTGGATCAGGACCAGAGCTACATGGGAAATTTCGACTACAACGGCGACCGTTACGGCTTGACCGCGGGCTATCTGGAAGTCGAAAAGAATTTCAATCCCGAAATCGGCTTCAAGCGGCGAAACAATTTCAGGCAATTGCAAAACTCGGTCCGCTTCAGCCCGCGACCGGCTTCCATCGACTGGATTCGCCGCTTCAATTTACAGGCGCTGTCCCAGTCCTACTGGTCCGCCGACGAAGGCGAGCTCGAAACTCGCCAGCACCAACTGATTTTCAATACCGAATTCGAAAGCAGCGATCAGTTCCAGGTTTCGATAAGCGATGATTTCGAAATGCTGACCCGGCCGTTCGCGATCGCGCGCGACGTAACGCTGCAACCAGGCGACTTCGATTTCACCAGTTACGAAGTGTCATACCATTTTGGAGCGCAACGCCGGTTCAGCGGCCGTTTTTCCGTGCGGCTGGGCGATTTCTGGAGCGGCGAGAATACCGCTTTCAGCTACGACACCGGCAGAATCGAACTCTCACCGCAACTCTCCATCGAACCCGGCTACTCGATCAACCAGGTGAAGCTGCCGGAAGGCGATTTCCAGACCGAACTCGGCAGAGTCCGTCTCACCTACACCTTCTCACCGCGCATGTATTTCAGCGGACTCGTGCAATACGACTCGAACGCCTCCTCCTTCAGCACCAATTTCCGCTTTCGCTGGGAATGGGCGCCGAGCAGCGAGCTTTTCATCGTCTACAGCGACGACCGCGACACCAGCCCCTTCGGCGATCCGAGATCCTTCGAACTCCGCAACCGCGGCTGGGCAATCAAGATCAACAGACTGTTTCAGATTTGAGTTGGCAGGCTATTCCAAACGGGCCGGGCGATATTGGTAGCTTCCCGCTGGCTCGTGCACGGTGTCGCGATTCAAAATATCGACATATTTCCTCGGCGAAATCACCGAATGACCAACTGGAGGATTGCTCTGCAGGAGTTGGTCACCGGTTACAAGGATACTTCCATGCTCTGAGCCCAGCAGGCGCCAGAGATGATTGTCCCCTTGATCTGGGGCTACTTCTAAAGTCGCAGGTTCTCTCCAGGCCGCGTTGACCACTATGTCCGCAAGCAGGGTATCGATTCCCGTATTTGTCAATTGATGCAGTTTGGCCAATTTGGGGCGGTATAGGACTGCGACATATTCAGACAACAGTTCCTCCGACAGCAGGTACGGGACTTCCCCCTTGAGCATGCTGTTGAGAATTCTTGCGGTGGGGCTGTCGATATCGGCCGTAATCAGCCCGGCAACGATAATATTGGTATCGATGACCACGAACTTGCGCATTTTATTGACTGGAATGGGACCTGGTTTTCTTTTCTTCACGTAGCTGCCGAACTTCCCTTACCGCAAGCGCAAGAGCTTCGTCAGACTCCAATCCGGCTGTCGCGCGCACTTTGTCTACTATTTCCAGCGCGCTGTCGTAAGTGCGAATTCCGCGCAAACGCAGGCTTTCTTCGATAATCGACCCGATGGATCTACGCTGGCGCGCCGCAGTCTCCTTCAGCGCCTGGTGCAATCGATCGTCCAGCGTAATTGTAAGCCGAGACATAGTATCTACCCTGAATTGGTGTATTAGTGTTAACGCACCATATCATCTGGCTTGTTCTCGAACAAGCTTTCCGAGGATACACGGTTGCAACCAATTCCAGATTGGCTCAATGTACAGAAAAAATGTATGGAATTTTTTGTCAGTGGGACAATCATGAAAACCATGGCGGCAACAGAATTCAAGGCAAGGTGTCTGGGAGTGATAGAGCAGGTTAATTCTGATCGCGAGCCGGTGACCATTACGAATCGTGGCCAGCCAGTGGCTGTGTTATCTCCGGCACCAAAAGCGGACGGCAGACCACTGATTGGCGCGCTACGAGGTTCGGTATTGGGCTTTGATGATCCTTTCAGTCCCGCGGTGGAGCAGTCCGACTAATCCGCGCAGGCCGATACAACTCTAATCCGACAAGGAACCGATTGAAATGAGCAAGATTCTGCAAGGCATTCGTGTACTCGATTTCGGGCGTTATATCGCCGGGCCGTTCTGCGCCACCCTGCTAGGGGATATGGGCGCGGAGGTGATTCGCATCGAGAAGGTCGATGGCTCGGAAGACCGCTATTTGTCGCCGGTGACGGAAAATGGGGATGGCGCGCTGTTCTTGCAGATCGCGCGCAACAAGCAATCGATGACGCTGAATCCGATGAAGCCGGAAGGCCGCGAAATCGTGAAGAAGCTCGTGGCGACCACGGATGTGGTTGTAGCCAATCTGCCGCCGGATACCTTGCAGGCCATGGAGCTCGATTACGAAAGCCTCACCGCGGTCAAGCCCGATGTCATCCTGACGATGATCTCCGCTTTCGGCCAGGGCGGCCCTTACGCCAACCGGGTCGGTTTCGACGGGCTTGGCCAGGCCATGTCCGGCAGCATGTATCTAACCGGCACGCCGGATCAGCCGGTGCGCGCCTGGGCGCCATACATCGATTTTGGCACCGCCAGTCTGTCGGCTTTCGGCACGATGGCGGCGTTGTACGAGAGAGCGAAAACCGGCAAGGGCCAGATTGTCGACGGCTCGCTATTCAATACGGGCTTGACGATGATGAACGGCACCCTTATCGAACAGCATGCGATCGAGCGAGACCGCGTCGCCAGCCTGAATCGCGCCCAGACGGCTGCGCCGGCGGATACGTTCCGTACCAGGGACGGCTGGGTGCTGGTGCAGTCCATCGGCGGTCCGCTTTTCAAGCGCTGGGCCGATCTCATGGGCGAGGATCACTGGCTCGACGACCCGCGCTTCAAGGACGACATTTCCCGCGGCGATAACGGCGAAATCATCAGCGAACGCCTGGCGCGCTGGTGCGCTGAACGCACCAGCGAGGAAGTGCTTTCCGCGATGGAAGAAGCGCGCTTGCCGGCGGGGCCGGTACAGTCGCCCCGGGAAGTGCTCGAAGACCCGCACATCGCGGCTCGCGGCATCCTCCAGGCGACGGAGTACCCGGGGCTTGCACGGCCGGCGCCCCTGATGAAGACGCCGGTCGAACTTTCCGAAACACCTGGAGAGATTCGCAGCCGACCGCCGACTCTCGGCGAACACACCGACCGCATCATGCGCGAACTCGGCTATAACACCGAAGAAATCGACGCGCTGCGGGCAAAACGGGTAATCTGAGCCTGAACCGATATCTCGCGGGCGAGGCATGCCTCGCCCCTTGTTTGTTTAAATAGTGCTGCCGACGGCCCACTGGTGGGCCGTCGGCAGGCGGTGGCGAACCCGTATCGCCCCTCGCATGAAATGCGAATCGTAGAGTGGGACCACCGCCTTTCCAATCAAACCTGAATAGATACGCGGATCAAGACCGCAAACAAGGATAGGAGACTGGAAAGCATGAAGAAGCATAGCGCAAGATGTGTACATCCAAAAGACGACCCCGGCCCTTGCACGGTCGGCATCGACGTTTCCAAGCGTCATCTTGACGTGCGTGAACTCCCCAGCGGACGCGAGGCCCGGTTCCCGAATACCAGGGAAGGCGTTCGCGCGTTTCGCACCTGGGCCTGCCCCCGCGTCGAGCGAGTGGTATACGAGTCCACCGGCTCCTACCACGTACTGTTGGAGGATATGTTGGTCGATCGGCTGCCGTTGTCGCGGATCAACCCCCAGCGAGGCAAGCGCTTTGCCGAAGCGCTGGGTTCGGTTGCGAAGACGGACCGGGCGGACGCGCTGGCGCTGGCGAAGATGGGCCGGGCGCTGGCGGACGACCTGAAAGGGACGCCGGTGCGTACCCGACAGGAGAAAGATCTGGACGAGTTGCGTAGCGCGCGCGAGGCGGTAACGAAGTCGCTCACCGTGCTGAAAGGCAGGCGGGAGCACACCCGGAACCGTCTGGTTCGTCGCGAGATCGAGAAGGACATTACCCGCGCCATGCAGCAGACCGAACGCTTGGACAAAGAACTGGAGCGGCTGGTGACGGCCGACGCCGAGTTGACCCGAAACATGGCGCTGCTGGAATCAATCCCGGGCATTGGCCGCCCTACCGCTATTGGGCTGCTGGTACAGGTGCCCGAACTGGGTAGACTCAGCACCCGCGAGGCGGGAAGCCTGTTGGGCTTGGCGCCCGTGGCCGACGACTCCGGCAATAGGCACGGGAAACGGTCCATCCGCGGCGGCCGCAAACGCGCACGCACGCTGCTGTACATGCCAACGCTGGCTGCAATCCGCTGGAATCCCGTCATGCGGGAGCGACACCTGCGATTCAAACAACAGGGCAAACCCGGCAAAGTCGCGGTCACCGCAGCCATGCGAAAGATGGTGCTGATCGCGAATGCCATCGTACGGGAAGGAAAACCCTGGCAGGCAGCTCACATGCCCAAACCGGCCCATGTCGCGGGATGATGCAAACGCCTGACCAATGCAAACAGCCCGCGATCACATCCCCTAATCAACTAGCTGTCGGAGCCTGTTGCTATCCGTACAACAGAACACTTGCAAACATAGATACTACGGTTGTGCAAGTGAACAATCGGTCCGCAGGGGCAATGCGTTCGTTGCTTCTGCGATCTGCTTGTAGGGGCGACGCATTCGTCGCCCGCGGGTAACCACAGGACACTTATGATGAACAGATCGCAATCACGCCGCAAATTCCTGCAAACCGGCGGCGCCCTCATTATCGGCGGCGCCGGCATGTCGGCCGCCGAAGCCCAGCGGCAACTGGCGACTCCCGGAGCGGGCGAAGATTATTGGGAGATGGTACGCGCCCAGTTCTCGTTCACCGAAGACGCCGTTCCCATGAATGCGGCCAATTTGTGCCCTTCCTTTCGCGCCGTGGCGGAAAACGTGTCCTTGCTCACGGCCGATATCGACCGCGATTGTTCCTTCAACAACCGCGACAAGTTCGGCAATCTGCTGGAGCTGGCCCGCTCCCGCGTTGCCGCACAACTGAACGTGTCGGCCGACGAAGTGGCGCTGGTGCGCAATACATCCGAGGCAAACAACATCGTCAACGGCGGGCTGCCTTTGCAATCCGGCGACGACGTGCTGATCTGGGATCAGAACCACCCTACGAACAATGTCGCCTGGGAAGTGCGCGCGGCTCGCTACGGCTTGCGAGTGCGCAAGGTGGCGACGCCGGAGAATCCACAGTCGGCGCGGGAGCTGGTCGATGCCTTCGCAAACGAGTTTCGCGACAACACCAGGGTGCTGGCGCTTACCCATGTTTCCAACGTCAGCGGCATCAAGCTGCCGGTCAGGGAATTGACTCGTCTGGCCCGCGAACGCGGAATTCACGTACATCTCGACGGCGCCCAGACCTGGGGCGCCATGGACGTCGACTTGCGCGAACTCGACGTCGATTCCTACAGCGCCAGCGCGCACAAATGGTATATGGGGCCGAAGGAAGTCGGCCTGCTCTATGTCAGGGAGTCGCGAATCGACGATACCTGGCCTTCCGTCGTCGCTCCAGGCTGGGGCGATGGTCCGCAGACCACCTTAACGGGAGCGCGCAAGTTCGAATCCCTGGGCCAGCGCGACGACGCCGCGCTTGCCGGGCTTGGCGTGGCCGCAGACATTCACGACCTGATCGGGCCAGGGCGCATCGAACGACGCATCGTGTATCTTGCGCAACGACTGAAGCAGGGCATCGTCGATGCCGGACATGAACTGCTGACTCCCATGAACCCCGAATTCAGCCACGGTGTCTGCATCACCAGGCTCGATCCGGCCCGGCGCGGTGTCGCGGTCAACCGCCTCTATGCGGAATACGGAATAGCCGGCGCGGCTACCGGCGGCCTGCGCTTATGTCCGACGATCTACAACACCGAAGCGCATATCGACAAGGCAGTGGCGGGAGTGGCGGCGTTACTGGGCTGAGTATTTCCCTCGATGAAAAAGTTTGCCGTTGAGGATGTACTGGCCAGCTACAACCGGCTCGCGGGCGAAATCGTGCCGGATTACGAGAGCCTGGCATTTGAGGAAATCCATCCCGCCGCGCTCGACCTGCTGCCGCCTGCTCCGGCTGTAATTCTGGATGTGGGGGCCGGAACCGGCCGTGACGCCGCCTGGCTTGCGCGGCATGGTCATGAAGTCGTCGCAGTGGAGCCTTCACGCGAATTGCGCCTGGGGGGTCAGGAATTACACGATTCGTCCGCGATTACATGGATCGATGATTGTCTGCCCGACTTGAGCCTGGTGTGCGAATCAGGGTCGGCATTCGACCTGATCTGGCTCAGCGCCATGTGGATGCATGTGCCCCCCGATGATCGGGCTCGCGCATTTCGAACTCTGGCATCGCTGTTGAAACCCGACAGCAGCATGATGTTCAGCTTGCGGCTTGGGCCGTTGCCGCCGGAGCGGCCGATGGCGCCGGTCAGCGCCGACGAAATCAGGGAGTTGGCGCGCGAGCGAGGCCTGGAGGTTGTCCGCGCGTCGCATCATGCGGATGCCGCCGGACGACCGGAAATCTCCTGGGACATGGTCTGGCTGCGTGCGACGCAAGCGTAGCCCCTGCAGAATCGCCGGTTCATTGTGTACTGCGCAGGGGCGTTGCGGTTTCAGCGTGTAGGGGCGAGGCATGCCTCGCCCGTGTAAATTTACAGATCCAGCCCTTCCAGAAACTCCAGCATTGCAGCGTTGGTCTCCGCAGGCGCTTCCTGTTGCACCCAATGGCCGATTTCGGGAATCAGCACCACGCCGCGCAGGTCGTCGGTTACACGGGACATCGTTGCGGTCAATTGCTCGGCGGTGGCGCCGCCGATCACCATGTCCCCGGCGCCGGCGATGAAAATCGTCGGCACGGTGACCCGGTCGCTTTCGTATTCCAGGCTGATTTCCCAGTTGCGATGGAAGTTGCGGTAGTAGTTCACACCACCGCGAAATCCCGCCTGCTCCAACTGCCCCACGACATAATCCAGATCTTCCTGGCTCAGCCAGTCAGGCAATCCGACCGGAGCGCCCAGGCGGCCGATCCAGCCACCTGCCGAACGCAATGGATCTGTGATGGTGGGCGCTTCGCGGGGAGATCTCGGCGACAGGTAGAGCCGGCTTATCAAGCCGCGAGGGTCACTGTCATATTCCGCCTCAGCCGCGCCGCTTAACTCGTTGTGATAGAGGATGTAGAAAAAATTGTCGCCGAATGTTTCGCGCCAACCATCCATCGGCGACCGCTGCGCCGTACCGCCGTAGGGTACGCTCATGGCGATGAGTCCATCGAATCGTTCGGGATAGCGCACGACCGCATGCCAGGCGACGATAGCGCCCCAGTCGTGCCCCACCATGACCGCGGTCTCTTCGCCGAGGGCATCGAGAATGCCGACCATATCGTCGGTCAGATCGATGATGTCGTAGTCGTCGAAATCGGGTGGCGCATCGGTTTCGCCGTAGCCGCGCATGTCCGGCGCAACCACGCGGTAGCCGGCATCGGCCAACCCGGTCAACTGGTGCCGCCAGTTGTACCAGGATTCGGGCCAGCCATGCGCCAGCAACAGAAGCGGCCCGGTATCGCCCGCCTCGAAAATGCGCATGCGAATGCCGTTGCTTTCAATGAACCGGCTGGTAACGCCGTCCACAGGAGATTGCGAATTCATGTTGTCGTCTCCCTGTTGCGCCTGCAGGACACCGGCTGCCAACAGCAGCGCCAGAGCCATCAGCGGCAATAGTCTGGACATGGGGGAACCCTCGGAAAAAACCGGGGCAAAGCCTAACACGGGCAGGGGAAAATTGTTCAGCCCATTCTCAAGCCGGCCGCTTCACCAACGCGGGCGTGTGCTCACGTAGTCCGGGTCGTTCGTAAGCTGGGCGACGTCGCCGGTGGGAATGTGCAACGTGAAAATCTCCCAGTTGCCGATTCGGTCCGATTCGAACAGTAGCCAGTCACCGTCCCTGGAAAACCAGGGATGACCGTCATTGGCCGGTGATTCCGTGAGCTTGACCGGTTCGGCATCGGGATCTTCCAGATCGAGCAGCACGATATCGTCGGTGCCGCCGCCTGTGGTCGAATTTGTCTGCCAGGCCACCAGATTGCCGTCTTGCGAGACGGTGGCGCGGCGGTCGCGGAATTCCCAATCCGCCAGCATCCGGTGAGCAATTTCCCCGTCGTGTCCGATTTCGGTGAGAATGATGGCAATCGTTCTGCCGGTCTGCCCCGGAACACGCTTTTCACTTTGGAAGACAACCCTGTTTCGGGCGCTGACACCATTGCCGGCACTGGCGCCTTCTTCAATCGATTCGACTGGAATCGGCTCACCCCCGACCTCCGTAATCAACGAGCGTTGCCGGCCGCAGTCCCGGGCGTAAGTCAACGCCGCATCGTCCAGCGATAGAGAGGCATGATGCAGCGAGCAGCCCGCTTGTTCACGCAAAACCGACCTTTCACCAGTAAGCAGGTCTTCCCGGTAAAGGCGGGCAACGCCTTCCCTGCCGACCTCGGCGCTATCGAATTCGGCATAGATCACGAAGCGGCCATCGCTGGTGACCGAAGGATGGTCAAGATGTCTCGCCGATGGCCCTGCCCCAGGATGCCGCAACATCTTCAGCATGCTGCCGTCCGCTTCCATCACCCAGATACTGGCCCCGCCATAAAATCCGGGAATATCCGGCGTAGCCGCATTTCCCCCACCGGCATCAAAGCGCTGAAACACGACAGGATTGGCATACTCGTGTTCAGCGGCCGACACCGACCCCGGCAGGACAATCAACAGGCCCGCCAGCAAGACCGTACCGGAAATCGATTTCGACATTGGATTCGCCAGATACCCATTCAGGTACGCCCGATGATCAACCTAAAATCTCTTCAGATCAATCTCTTGGATCACGATTGTACTGAATGAACAATCTTTCAACTGTCAAGTCGTACTGCCGACAACGCGCACGACGGAGCTATGGTTCCGGCATTGCATCGATGTAATCCGTTACTGCCTGGTGGCCTTTGGGGGTTAGATGGTATACGCCGCGCGGGGTTTCGGCGACGCGTTCGAACCAGCCGTAGTGATCCTTGAGGAAGATCTGTCCGGCTTTGGCCACGCCGGTGGCTTTCGCGACGCTGGCCGCGCGGGAAGGACCGTTATCGCCGAGATAACCGGCACAGCGCAAGGCGTCCTGGCGATAGGCGGTCATGATCTTGCGGCGGGTCGAACCGCCGGTATTCGGGTCGCCGACACGCTGCTGGAACTCGCGCAACAGCCGGCCGAGCGCCGGCTTGCGCTGGCGCGGGCGGTATTCGGCCGGGTCGAGCAAGGCTTCCACGAAACCGGCCGGTTCCGGGCGCACGGCCAACAGGCCGAGACCGAGCCGGCGGCACAGGGCCAGAGCATCCATGCGACGTGCGCGGCGGCCCGGGAACGGCGGCACCGCGAGATAGACGTTGTCGGTGAGCCCTTGGCGGTCGATTCCCTGCAGCACCAGAGGCAAGGAAAACTTCGTTTTCAATTCAACGATCAGCGGCGCCTCCTCGCCGCGAACGGCCACCACGTCGCAGCCGTTGATTTCGGCCTTGACCTCGTAGCCCTGGGCTTCCAGAAAGGCTTTTACCGGCCCGTAAAGTTCGGTCTCGTACATAGTCTTCGTCGCCTGAGTCCCGCATCGATTGCAGGCAGGGAATTGTTCGGAGATTTCTAAAGAGTTATTCTGCCGCCGGAACCCCGACTTTAAGATAGAAGGAGATCAACGTGCCGGGCAAGTACGACGTTCCCTACATGCAACGCACCCGGGATTTCTACCGGGCTCAGGGATATGAGAAGGATTACGTGTGGGCTCACCATGACGAAGCGCCTTTTACGCCGCTGCCGAAACCCTTGCGCGAATGCCGCCTGGGACTGATCACGACGGCGATGCCGGACACGGTCGAAGGCCGTGAGAAGCGGCAGGTCTACGCCTCCATGTCGACGCCGACGCCGGAATCGATGTATACGGACGAGTTGTCGTGGCAGAAGACCGTAACCCATACCAGGGACCTCGGCAGCTATCTGCCGCTCAATCATCTGCGCAACACGGCGCGCGCGGGGGTGTTCGAAAGCCTTTCCGGCCGCTTTTATTCGGCCCCGACGGATTACAGCAAACGCAATACCTCGGAAAAGGATGCGCCGAAAATTCTTGAGCTATGCCGCGAAGACCACGTCGAAGTGGCCATGCTGGTACCGTTGTGACCCGTCTGCCACCAGACCGTGAGTCTGGTCAGCCGGCATCTGGAAGCGAACGGAATCCCCACCGTGATCATCGGCAGCGCGCTTGATGTGGTGGAGCATTGCGGCGTCGCCCGCTATTTGCATACAGATTTTCCGCTGGGCAATCCCTGCGGTGCGCCGGGGGACATCCTCAGCCAGATCGGCATCGTGCGCAGGGCATTTAAACTGCTCGAGGAGGCCGAAGGTCCGAAAACAACCTGGCGCACGAGCCTCGGCTGGCGCGGCGGTGACGAATGGCGCGACGAGTACGCCAGGGTAGACGACAGCAATCGCGAGGAACTGCGTTTGCGCGGTGAAAGTCGGCGGCAGCAGCAAATCGCCGCCAAAGCGTCCGGCGAATCGAGAGCGCCGATGATTTCAGAAGCCTGATGCGGCCTCTGCCGCAGAATTCAGCGAGGTAAAATATGAAAATCCTGTTGAAATACGTGATTACCGGCATGGCGGCCCTGCTCTGGACCGCCGCGGCGTCGGCCCAGGACGGCGGGCTTTACAACACCGTCAAGGCGAAGCTCGAAGCCGGCGAACAGGTGCTTGGCGGCACCGTATCCACGCCCGACCCGGACATCTATTGCGCCATGGCGGGCGCAGGCTTCGATTTCATCTGGATCGAAATGCAGCACAGCCATCTCAATTACACCGACGTGGCGCGCATGATCTACGCCTGCCGCGACGCCCCGGCAATTCCGTTCATCCGCGTACCCGACGCCACCGAAGGCGATATCCAGAAGGCGACCGATATCGGCGCTCTCGGCATTATCGTGCCGATGGTCGACACCGCCGGGAAAATGGAAAACGCCGTGCGTTTCGCCAAGTATCCGCCGATGGGGCGTCGCAGCCAGGGCGGTGGCCAATACGGCGCGATCTGGGGCAGCGGCTATCGCCAGAGCGCCAATGACAACATCATGGTCATCGCCATGATCGAGACCATGGAAGGCGTCGAGGCGGCCGATGAGATTGCCGCGGTTGAAGGCGTCGACGTGGTCTTCGTCGCCAGTTCCGACCTCGGCAGCTTCAGCGGCCGACGCCAGGGGGACCCGGAATACGAGGCGCTGGTGGACAAGGTCGTGGGGGATACGAACGGCGCCGGTAAATATCTCGGCGGGCCTTCGGCCTGGATGACCAGCCGGGAAGGCTACAACTTTTTCCAGGCCCCGGGCACGAACGCGATCATTCGCGCTGGTGCGCGGGTAATGCTGGAAGAATCGGACCCGTGCCGGTTCCTGCCCTCGGGCGCCACCCCGGTGCAAGGCGAGGATCCCTGTCCCTGATCTATATCTGGCGGGCGACGCATGCGTCGCCCCTACAGCCAGCGTAAACTGCGATGCCAATTCGATTGTAGGGGCGAGCAACCGTGTTGCGTGAAGTATTGATTCAGATTGTATCCTCCGGGTTGAAGTCGTTGTAATCAAGAGGCGCAAGCCGCTCTTCGTGGTGGTTCGGGAGACCATGGCTGATTTTCGGCGAGCAAGTGGTTCGCGAGTACGGCGAGATTGCGCATGATGGCGACGATGGCGACTTTTGGGGGTTTGCCGGCGTTTTTCATTCGCTGGTACTTGATTTTCAGCGGTGGCGCGCAACGAATTGCGGCGAGCGCAGCCATGTACAAGCTTCGGCGTACACGTGGTCGTCCGCCCTGGATATGCCGCTTCCCACTGCGCAAGCCGGAGTCGCGCGCCACCGGAGCCAGGCCGGCGAGGCTGCCGACGGCCTTGGGATCGAGCTGTCCGAGTTCGGGCATGTCGGTCAACAGGATGACGGCGGTCTGGTGGCCGATGCCAGGGATGGAGGTCAGCAAGGCCAAGCTATGCGCCAAGTCGGGATCGGCCTGGACCAGTTCTGCGATGCGCTTGTCCAACTGGGCGATTTTTCTCGCCAGTTGGCGGATGCACTGTTGCTGGAAGCGTTTGGCATAGGCGAACTGGAGTTGCCCGCTGCGATTGTTCTCGGCCACATGTTGCCGGACCAGGCTATCGCGCAGCAGGGTAAGTTCGGCCAGTTCCCGCTGCTGCTTCGAGCGCGGTTTGACCGGGCGCAGGGGCAGCGCAACGCCCATGCGCGCCAGACATTCGGCATCGGCGCGATCGGTCTTGGCCAGTCGCCCGGCCGCACGCGCGAACTCCCGCGCCCGCCGCGGGTTCGCTTTCAGCGCTGTCATGCTCGCGTTCAGCAGCGCCTGCTCGAGATCGCGGTGGTAGGGGCCGCTCGGCTCGTACACCACGCCGCGCACCTCCGGTCCGGCCCAGCGCAATAGTGCGCGGATCCCGCCGGGATCATTGGCATAGCGCTTTGCTACGCCGTCACGCAGCCGATGCGCGTCCAGAAAGTCTTTCGATACATCGACACCAACAAAATCCGGGTTATACTCAGACATCTTTTCCGTCCTCCTCACCTTGTCATTCGGGCTCGTAGCCCACGCAACCGTTCAGGATGTCGGGAAAGACGGTGGCGGCCACGCTCGCCCACGGTCTCTAAGACCAGCATGCCTACGGCCCGTCCACCGCCACCTTCGGCGCCCGATGCATCGGGCGCCGAAGGCTGGACCCTCCCGTGGGCCCAGATGTGGGATTCAATCTAACAGACTAGTAACAGACAAGGCATGCCTCGCCCGCCGCCGAGTCAGCGCGGCACGCGATTGCCCGCGATCCAGACGCTGTCGATGAGGCGGGTGTTGGCGATATCTTCCGCTGGATTCCCGTCGAGCACGATGAAATCGCCCCAGTTGCCGGGCTCGAGCGTGCCTATCTCGCTTTGACCGATGCATTCCGCCGCCACTCCGGTGGCGGCGCGAATCGCGTCAGCCGGGCTCATGCCGGCGTCCACCATCATCCGCAATTCCTCGTGCTCGAAATAGCCCTGGAAGCGCGCCGGAGGTCCGGTGTCTGTGCCCATGGCAACGCGTACGCCGGCTTCATGCAGCAGTCCCACGTTGACCAGCGCGTTCGGCAAGTCCGTCTTGTATTGCTGCGAGGCCGGGCTGTTGCGGATGCTTGAGCGATACTCGGGAGTACTCAACCCGGCGATGACCGCAGGATCGGCCTCGGCGAGGAAAAACGGGTCGGAAAAGAATTCGGGTTCGGACTCGTACACGAAAGTCGAAACGTCGCGCATCATGGTGGGGATATAGCAGGCGTCGTTTTCGATCATCAGTTCGATGAAGTCCCGGTCGACTTCAAGATCGCGCACCGAATGGGCGATGATTTCGGCGCCTGCCTCGAGCACCATGCGCGCGTCTTCCAGATAGTAGATATGCACCGCTACGGGCAGTCTGCGGCTGGCGGCAAGGTCCATCAAGGACTGAAATACCTCCGGCGCCAGGGTCGGCAACTGGCCGAGTTCGGAGTCGATACGCGTCTTGATGAAATCGGCGCCGAAATCGGCGTTGGCGTTCAACTGGCTGCGGATTTCCGGCAGATTGTCGCCGTTTACCACGCTGCCGGCGACATACAGCCGCGCCCGGTCGAGCCCGGCATGGTATTGCTCGTTGCGCACCTGGAAGCCCGGCGCCTCGTCGCCGCCGAGGCTGAGCACCGTGGTGATGCCGTAACGCGCGTACAGGCCAAGCTGGTCGAGCACGTTTTCGCGGCTGTAATGGCCGGTTTCCAGGCCCAGCGTGTCGCCGACATGGCCGTGGGCGTTGACCATGCCGGGCATGATCGCCTTGCCGCCGACATCGACGCGTTCGGCGTCCGCGGGAATGCTCACTTCGGAAGCCGGGCCGATGCTGCGCACGCGCCCGTCGGTAATGACGAGCACACCGTCCGCCAGCGGCGCGGCATCCGTGCCATCGATGATCATGGCGCCGGTGAAGGCGATGCTGCCCTCGTTTGCTGAAACAACTCCACTGAAGAATATCGAGATCAGCAGGAATAGTATCTGGACCCGGTGAGACCGCATGAATCTGCCTTGATCGACTGTTACTAGTGTGTCCGGAATATCGACCTGGATTATGGCGCACCCGAGAGGATTCGAACCTCTGACCACCTGGTTCGTAGCCAGGTACTCTATCCAGCTGAGCTACGGGTGCGTTGTCGTGAAACCGCCGCCGCCGGGCAATCCCGGCCGCCAGCGAGGAGCAGATTCTACTAGAAACCGCCAAGCCATGTCAGTTTTGCGGCACATTTGCGGGCGAGGCATGCCTCGCCCCTACAATTGAAACGACTTTCGTGCAATCCCGTAGGGGCGACGCATGCGTCGCCCGTCTGGGTGGCAGATGTACTATTATTGGTCGGCGGCTATTCGGTAGGTGCTTTGTTATGCGGCGAAAAGTTTACTCAGCCTTGCTTGCGACGGGGCTTGCGGGACTTGCCGTTCTCCCATTGCCCGCGTTCGGGGACTACGAGGACGGTGTGAACGCCGCGCTGGCCGGAGATTACGATACCGCCTTTCGCGAATTCACGATCGCCGCCGGGGAAGGACTCGATCTGGCGCAATACAATCTCGGCATTTTGTATTTCACCGGCCAGGGCGTGGAGCAGGATTACGAACAGGCCTTTCGCTGGACCGAAGCTGCCGCCTTGCAGGGCCATGCGGGCGCCCAGCTCAATCTCGGCAGCCTGTATTACTTTGGCAACGGCGTGCCCGAGGATCGGGACAAGGCCGTGGAGTGGTATGGAAATTCGGCCAAATCGGGCAATGCCGCGGCGGCGTTCACCCTGGCCGAAATGTACCGGGACGGCGATCATGTCGACCGCGACCCGGTACAGGCCCACGCCTGGGCGGCATGGGCCGCGCGCTACGATCACCCCGAAGGCGGCGCCATGATGGATGAACTCGAGGATCGCTTGCAGCCAGAACAGCTCAGCGAAGCGCGTCGTATTTTTGCCCGCTGGCAGATCGAGTAAAGCGCCGGCAATACTTCAGGCGCCGCCCTTTTCCTCCGCCGCCTTCGCGCTCCCGGCAACTTCGTCTTCCGCCGGCGGATAACGTCCTGCCTGCTGCAAGGCGCGGCGCAGAATGAACTCGATCTGCGCGTTGACGCTGCGCAACTCATCAGCCGCCCAGCGGTTCAGCGCCGCGTGCAGCTCGGGCTCCACCCGCAACAGAAAGTTCTTGCGCTTCATCGTCCCGGCTCCGATTGCGGAATCCGTTTACTGATATAGCGATCCGGTATTGACTACCGGCTGGGTGCCCTTCTCACCGCATAGCACAACCAGCAGATTGCTCACCATCGCCGCCTTGCGCTCTTCGTCGAGATCGACTACGCCGCGTTCCGACAGGCCGTCCAGCGCCTTCTGCACGATACTGACCGCGCCTTCGACGATCTGCTCCCGCGCCTCGATGATGGCGCCGGCCTGCTGCCGCTGAAGCATCGCCGAGGCGATTTCCTGCGCGTAGGCAAGATGCGTTATGCGTGCTTCGAGCACCTGCAAGCCTGCCTTGTTCAGACGGCCCTGGATTTCGGTTTTCAATCGTTCGGCGATGTCCTCGGTATTGCCTCGCAGCGAAGTCACGTTTTCGTCGCGGCTGTCATAGGGATACTGGGTGGCGAGATTGCGTACGGCGGAATCGCTTTGCACGCGCATGAAATTCTCGTAGTCGTCGACTTCGAAAGTCGCCTCGGCGGTATCGACCACCTTCCAGACCACTACAACTGCGATCTCGATCGGATTGCCGTCGGCATCGTTCACCTTCGAGCGCTCGGTTTCGAAATTGCGCACGCGAACCGAGATCTTGCCTTTCGTAAAGAACGGGTTCGCCCAGCGCAGCCCTTCTTCGTGCACCGTGCCCACGTATCGCCCGAACAATTGCAGTACCCTGGCTTCATTCGGGTTGACCATGAACAGACCCGCCAAAAGAAAAACCAGTACGGGAAGCGTCACCGCAGCAATGACGATCATGGGAATGTTTACGATAATTGCGCCCAGAACAACCAGCGCAATCGCGGTCAACAATGCGGCCAGCAACACGATTACAACCGGTATGCCCTGCAATGACTTGTGGGATATTTCCTTGATCATGAAATGATTCTCCTAAGTGATATCATATAGATATTATATAGCTATCTATACGATATGCAATAGCGCCAGTCATCAGCATGTAGGGGCGAGGCATGCCTCGCCCCTACAGCATATTTCTGAACTTGAGCGGAGCGAGTCAGCCGATGGCGTTTCCGGTCAGTTGCCGGCGGCCTCGGAATCGAGCCGGGCCTGGGCGTCGCGGCGCAGCAGCTCCAGCCAGGCGGTCCAGCTTTCCGGATCGACAAAGGGATGCGGGTCGCCGTCCTGACGCTCTTCAAGCATCTCGTATCTCGCGAATACATCGCCCGAATCGGGATGATTGGAGACGTTCACTTCAACATCGGGCATGGCCAGTAACCGGTCGACACTGTCGATGTACATCCCCAGCCGTTCCGCACCCTCGAAGTTGAGACCCGCGCCGCCGAACATGACCGCGGTATGCGGATAGCCGTTGTCGTAGACGGTAAAGACACTGCTCAAAACGCCGGTAGTATGCCCTGGACTCTGCAGGAATCGCAGGCGGGTGCGGCCGAGATTCAAGGTGTCGCCATTGCCCAGCGAAAGATGCCGCATGGGACGCGGGTACTCACGAAACTCCGGCTCGCCTTCGGTCAATTGCCAGTCGGCTTCTGTCATCAGCACGACCGCGCCAAACTCCTGCTGGAAACGACGGGCGCCGCCGACGTGGTCGTAATGGGCATGGCTGACGATCAGATAGCGGATGTCGTCGGGATCAAAGCCGAGTTCGCGAATGCCCTCAACGGCAATATCGACCAGGTCGCCATAGAGCGAGTCGAACAGGATCAGCCCCTGATCGGTTTCCAGCAGCCAGGCGGAAACCCAGCGGGCGCCGACATAGTAGAGATTGTCAAAGACCTGAAACGGAGCGACTCGCTGCTGTTCGGGATCATCCCTCCCGGCAGTGTCCTGGGCCAGGCCCTGATGCATGCCGAACAGGCACGCCAGCAGCAGCGCGGGCCAGTTGGCCGCCTTTGATTTCATTTCCTTTCCCCGGTGAAGGATTTATAATTTGCATCCGCGGCAAACGCCGTTATAAACGATATCACTGGCATAAGGAACCGCCATCCCATAACTTGTTCGGAACCGAACGCCGCCGATTCCCGGGGGGGAATTTATCATGCGAATTGGATCGCCAAGGGAAAGTAAAAATCACGAATACCGGGTCGGGCTCGATGTCGAGTCCGTCGCGGCTCTAACGGCCGACGGCCATGAAGTCTGGGTCGAAACAGGCGCGGGAGTGGGCATCGGTGAAAGCGACTCGGACTACGAGAGCGCCGGCGCGCAAATCGCGGCCGATACAGCCGAACTCTTCGACGCGGTCGACCTGATCGTCAAGGTAAAAGAGCCGAACAGCGCCGAACGCGCCCTCCTGCAGCCGCGCCACACACTGTTCGGTTACCTGCATCTGGCCTCGGACGCGGAACAGACCGACGATCTGATGGCGAGCGGCGCGCTATGCATCGCCTTCGAGACCGTCACCAACGATCAGGGCGGCCTGCCCTTGCTGATGCCGATGTCGGAAATCGCCGGCCGCATGTCGGTGCAGGCGGCGGCGAGTTTTCTGCAAAAGCGCAACGGCGGCATGGGCCTGTTGCTCAGCGGCGCCACCGGGGTGGAACCGGGCAAGGTCGTGGTCATCGGCGGCGGCACCGTGGGCAGCAATGCGGCCCGCATCGCGCTCGGACTCGGCGCCCGGGTCGCCATCGTCGAAAAGTTTCCCGCGCGGCGGGAACAGTTGCGGGAAATGCTCGGCCCGGAGCTGGAATGTTTCGACTCGACGCCGGAGAACATCGAACGGTTGGTGATCGAAGCCGACCTGGTCATAGGCGCCCTGCTCGTGCCGGGCGGAAAGCTGACGCCGGTGGTAACCGAACCCATGGTCATGAAAATGAAACAGGGCGCAGTGTTTGCCGATGTCTGTATCGATCAGGGGGGCAGTGCGGAAACGTCCCGGCCGACGTCTCACGATGAGCCGACCTTCATCAAACACGGCGTCGTGCATTATTGCGTCGCCAACATCCCCGGCAGCGTGCCGGTCACCTCGACCAAGGCGCTTTGCCGGGCCACTTTGCCCTTTGTTCGCAAGCTTGCGAACGAGGGCGTCAAGCAGGCGCTCGAAGGGGATGTTCACCTGCGCCGGGGCATGAATGTCTGTCGCGGCCATATTACCTACGAGGCTATTGCGAAGGCCCTGGGGAGGCTGTTCATCGCGCCGGAAAAGGCTCTGGAAAAACTCTAGGATCCAGCTCTTTCCCGGAAACCGTACAGCCGTTCGGGATTGTCGACGAGAATTTTCTGTTGCAACCCGGCATCGTCCGTCCATTTGCAGAACAGGTCCAGCAGCTTTGCCGGATCGGGTTCGTTTCCGGCCATGCGGATGTACGGCCAATCGGAGCCCCAGACGAGCTGATCCGGATTCGCCTCCACGAGCGCATCGTGGAACCGCCTCAGATCCTCATATTCCGGCGCCTGGGTCGAGCAACGGCAGACCGAGAGCTTGACGTGGATGCGCCCCTCACGAACCAGGGCGAGCATGGTTTGAAAATTCTTGTCGGACAATCCGGCGCGGACTTCGAGCATTCCCATGTGCTCGAAAATGACCGGGACGTCATCTTGCTGGATCGTGTCGAGGTTGGCGATCAATCGCGGTAGCGGCGCCCACACGTCGACGGCCCAGTTGACCGCCACGATTCTTGAAGCCAGCTCCGGAATTTGGGAAAACTCCACCGCGCCGGGGCGCGGCGAGCCATCCGGGAGCGGCGCCTCGACGAAACGCAATGCCCTGACGCCGGCCTTGTCCAGTTCCCCGACGGTCGCGTCGGTCGCGTCGCCGCGCAAGGCGCCCACCGCCCGCAGGCGGTCCCCGGCCAATTCCAGCGCGTGCAGCAAATCCGAATTGTCGCAATCCTGTTGCGTCGCCTGCACCAGCACGCCGCGCCCCGCGCCGACCCGGTCCAGCACTTCTAAATAAGTGGCGACGGGCGCCAATGGCATCGGATACGAGCCTGGAGGATGTTGCAGCGGGAACCGGTCGAAAGGACCGAACACGTGATTGTGGGTGTCGCAGATATTCTCGATTTGTATCCCCGCGCTTTCGGCGGGAAGTACGGCTGGAACGTGGTCCATGATTTCAGGTTTCCTTATCGTTTTTGTTCCAGTTTGCATGCCGGCAAACGGGTCGGATGAATGAGTTCTCCGGTTTCGGGCAAGTCGAGGGCCGGAGCGGAAAGATTTTCGGGCAATGGCACCCGATGGACGTTCAAGGTCATTGCCACCAGGCTGTAATACCCGACCAGGGCTGTCAACTCGACCAGGTAGCATTTGTCCGTCAGCCTGTATAACGCCTGGTAAGTGTCATCGTCAACCTGGCCGTATTCCAAAAGCTTCCTGGCAAACTCATAGACCAGCGCCTGGACCCGATCATCGAACACCGGCGCTTCCGCACGACGTATGGCTTCGACGACTTCAGGCGGTACGCCGCAATTCAGCGCGATGCCGGCATGAATGGACCACTCTACCTGGGAGTTCCAGTATCGGCCGGTCACGATAATGGCCAATTCGCTTGCGACTTTGGGAAGCCTTGAATTAAAGCGCAAAAACTCCCCCAGCGATTGCCAGCGATCGGCTAGTTCAGGCGAGTACAATGCGACCCGCAGCGGGCCGACTATGACTCCGCGCGCACCCGAGACAATCTTGTCGTAAACGGCTTGCTGGGATTCGCTCAAGCGCTCCGGATCGATCATGGGTATTCGCTGTCCGGCGCCGATCGTATAGCCCGAGTCAGATGACATTCTTGCCTCGCAACTCTTCAATGTCGGATTGGGCGAATCCGAGCATGGACAACACATCGTCCGTGTGCTGACCGAGCAATGGCGGCGCCCTGTTGAATGTCAGGGACTCGTTACGAAAGTTCATGGGGCTCACTACCTGGGGGACTTTTCCTGCCAGCGGATGATCGAGTTCGCGCAACATGCCACGATGTTTTACCTGTGGATCTTCAAACAGATCCGGTATGGTGTTGATCGGACTGCAAGGAACGCCGGCTGACTCGAATTTTGCCACCCATCCCGCCATCGAGTCTTCGGCAAGCGAATCCACGATAATCTCGTTCAGGACGATCAGATTAATCACGCGGTCGGCATTGAGACGAAATCTTTCGTCCTCCCCCAATTCCCCGCGGCCGAGTTGTTCGGCAAACTTGACGAATTGTCCGTCGTTGCCAACTGCAATCGCAATATATCCGTCGCGGCAAGGATAAACATTTTGTGGCTGAATGTTGGGATGGCTGTTGCCGTTGCGCTTTGGCGCCTTACCCGAAATCATGTAGTTCATCGCCTGGTTGGCGAGGAATCCCAGTTGCACGTCGAGCATGGCCAGATCGATAAACTCGCCCCGCCCCGTTTCCGCCCGGCGAGCGAGTGCGGCCAGCACGGCGACGGCCGTATACATTCCGGTCATCAGGTCGACGATCGGCACTCCTACTTTTTGCGGCCCTCCTCCGGGTTTGGCGTCCGATTCTCCGGTCACGCTCATCAGGCCGCCCATCGCCTGGATCATGAAATCGTAGGCAGCTTGCGGCGCCTTGGGGCCATCCTGGCCGAATCCGGTGACCGAGGCATAAATCAGCCCGGGATTTTCGGACTTCAAGTCATCGTACGTGAGGCCGAATCGCGCCAGAGCCCCCACTTTGTAGTTCTCCAGCAGAATGTCGCTTTCTCTTGCCAATTTGCGGACGATGTCCTGTCCTTTCTCGGTGGCTATATTGATCGTGATGGATCGCTTTCCCCGATTGACGCACAGAAAGTAACCGGAATCGCGGGTCGCGTTTCCATCCCGGTCTTTCAGGAATGGCGGACCCCAGCCGCGAGTATCGTCGCCGATGCCCGGCCGCTCGACCTTGATTACGTCTGCACCCAGGTCCGCAAGAATCTGGCTCGCCCACGGGCCCGCCATGATTCGGCTGAGGTCGAGAACTCGCACATGAGAAAGGGGTCCTTTTCGGGTGTCAGCATTACTCGTCATTTACAATCTCCGTCGCTTTGCTGGAAGGTCGTTTACAAAACAGCTTGTGCCACTCGCGCAAATTCCGGTTCGATGCGCGCCAGTCGACCTCTGGAAAGCGAAAGTCCAGGTAATCGAGAACGATTCCCGCTGTAATTTGCCCAATACCGAAATCTTCGTCGCTGAATTCCCCGGCCCGCTCATCGAGCCAGATCAGGCAATGTCGAGCCCGGGCGATGCAGGAATCACACAACTCGGTGTTGCGCTGGGATTCCGGTTTCATCGTCTCGCCCCTCCAGATGAGCAGGAGATCGAGCAGTCCGTCGGCTACTCCGTGAAGTTCCAGTTCGCGCCATCTCGATTCGCCCTGGAGCGGGATCAGCTTTCGCCCGCCGTGCAATGAATCGAGGTAATCGCAGATGGCGAACGAGCCTGAAAGTACAATCCCGCCGTCAAGCACCAATACCGGAATGCGGCCGACCGGCGAATCCCTGACGATATCGGGGTTTATCCGGGTTCGCACCGCAACGGATCGGACGGTTGTGATCTTTTCGCTCAGACCGGTTTCGTGCGCGGCGATCATGACCTTGCGGACAAAGGGAGATCTCGGAGACCAATGAAGTTTCAATTCAGTTCCTTCGCTCCTGGCGTGTGCCAAGAAAGATTGCAACGGCTGCTATCAGGTACAGGCCGCCGTAATAGTATTGTCCAGCGGAAAGCGAACCGGTGAGGTCCGCGGCCCAGCCTACGAAAATCGGGCTGATGAATCCCGAAATGCCTCCGAATGTCGTTACCAGCGCTATTCCCCCTGCCGCGGCGGAACCTCCCAGAAAGCTCGCCGGCATGGACCAGAATGGACCGGTCGCCCCGAAGGCCCCCGCGCAGGCCAGCGTCAGCAACAACAGCGCCAGCCAGGTCTGATGGGCCAGGGCAGGCAGTAATACCCAGGACAAACCGCAGACCAATGCGCAAATCGAAACGTGAAGCCGGCGTTCCTGCGTCTTGTCCGAGTGATGGGCTACCCATTGTTGCACGATCAGGGCGATCAGGTAGGGAATTCCGGACAGAAAGCCGAGTGTCACGACATTCTCGATGCCTGAATTCTGCAAGATCGTCGGCAACCAGAACGAAAGCCCGCCGATTCCTGAAATCAGGGCGATGGACATGAAACCAAGGATATAAAGGCGCCAGTCCTTCAAGGCGTCGAGCAGGTTATGGCTTACCTTGACGTCGCTCTTCCGCCGGCTCTCTTCGTCCTGCTTGAGATCCGCCAGTACAATCTCTTTCTCGCGGCTCGTCAGCCAATTGCTGGTGGCGGGCGTATCCGTCAGCCAGACCAGGGCCAGCAGACCCAGCGCGACGGAGGGCAGTCCTTCGACGATAAACAGCCATTGCCAACCGCGCATACCCGCGATTCCGTCCATGTAGCCCATGATCAGGCCTGCCAGCGGACCGCCGATGAGCCCCGAAATCACGATCGCCGACATGAACATGGCGGTTATGCGGGCGCGGCGGTAAGTCGGCACCCAGAAAGTGATATAGAGCAGCACGCCGGGAAAAAATCCTGCTTCGGCGGCGCCAAGCAGGAAGCGCAGCAAGTTGAACTGAAAAGCCGTGGTAATGAAGGCGAAACTCGCGGAAATCGCGCCCCAGAGAATCATGATCCGGGCAAAGGTCAGTCGTGCGCCGATTCGTTTCAACAGCAGGTTGCTGGGAATCTCGAAGGCGCTGTAGCCCAGATAAAACAGTCCGGCGCCAATGCCGTACACGAGTTCGCTAAAACCGAGATCCCCCAACATCTGGACCCTCGCGAACCCGATGTTGGACCGGTCCAGGTAGGCGGCAATGTAGCCAACGACCAGGAAGGGAACGATGCGACGGATGATTTTCCCGTAGGCCAGATCAAGTTCCTGAACCCCGGAAACGCCCTGCTGATGGACAGCCATAAGAAAATACCCCGGTCAGCCGGCCGACTTTTCAGTTCGCCCGATGACGTTGCAGAAAATCCAGCAGCAGGCGATTGAATCCCTCGGGCTGTTCCCAATAGACCGCATGTCCGGCTTCGCGAAAAATAGCCACTTCGGGATTCACCCAATATCGCGCGTAGTCGCGCAGCCGTGGAGGAGGCATGTACAGGTCCGCATCCCCTGTCAGAAGCAAAACAGGCAAATCTATACCGGCAATCAGCGCAGGAGTAATCTCGTTCATCGACGGCACTGCCACGCGCTGCGTTTTTGAGATCGCTTCCAACCGACGCCATTCCTCCGTGCCATCGGGATTGGCAGCCCTGTAGGCGGGGCCGAGTTCCTTCAACCAAGCAGGCAGCGCCCTGAATTCCGGTGGCATGAGAGTGCTGTCGGATTCACGGTAAGCGGGGTCACCCGGCACTCCGATCGTGCAGCCTATGGTAAGACTCAACAGGCGGTCGGGATAGGAGACCGCAAAATCCGGCAGGACATCCGCCCCCGCCGCGAACCCCACCAAATGAAATTTACCCAGGCCAAGATGTTCGGCCAGTCGATACAAATCGCCGGCGCCCGTGCCCGGGATATCGTCCGAGCCCAGATCTGACCCGTAATGACCGCGGCGTGAATAGGCAATGACGCGATAGCCGGCTTGCGCCAGAACGGGTTGCTGATAACCCCAGACCAGGGCGCTGCCGCTGAACGGGTGTACGAGAATTACGGGTTCACCTTCGCCGCCCGTATCCCAGTACCAGATTCTGGCCCCGCCGACGTCCAGCAGCCCCTCCGTCGCGTCCACCTGCTCCGGCACCGCCTCCCAACTTTGTTGCGCCTCGATAAGCCGTATTGGCTGATCGCCGGGTTGGGCGAATACCTGAGATCCGGTAAACAGGTACGTCCAACACGCGAGCGCCGCCGGAAAAGCAAACGAAATCAAAAGCGGTCCCGGTCGGTGCTGCATGGGAATCATGCAGTCATGGATATCGTGAATTCACCCGCAAAACCTTCGCCTTCTTCCACCATGGGTATGGTCAGCTCATCGACGATGCCCTGATCTCCCTTGACGACGAGATCCCTGTCGATCGTCCATGGATTCTGTCCGTGACCGGCATAGGCGCCGGAGGCGAATACACGACGCTCGATATCTCGCGGAATGAACAGTTGCGTATCGAGCGCGGTCCACTCACGAGCCGCCACGGTTCGCACGTGGATATGGGGAAGGCGGCCCGCGTACCAGCCGGGAATGTTGGTCAGGAATTCAACTTCCCCATTGCTGTCCGTGAATTGATGTCCCCTGAGAAAGTCCGATCCCCTGGTATCGTCCGCTACCCCGTCTCGTTGCGTCGTTTCATAATCGAAGACTATGTTTTCCACGTTGGAATAGATTCCCTGGGCATCGCAACCCCACAGTTCAACGAGCGCCCCTTCGACCGGGGTGCAATAATAGTGATCGAGTACCTTCAGCCTGAGCCGCAATGGGACGCCGTCCCGGCCACCCCTGATATCGGAGCGAAGCGGGCTTCGGGTAAGATACGGCCCCTGGGTAAGTCGCAAGGTCTCCTTGCACGATTGCGGAGGAACAAACAGATCTTCATTTTCCGCCGCATTCAGCCAACCAAATTTTCCGGCCAGCAGCGCACCGAGCGAACTTGCGATCATCTGTCTTCTTTTCACGATGGAATACCTTCAATCTGCATACTGAACCTGTAAGGATCAGTGTTTTGATCCCTACCGGTCCATTATTCTGGAATGAGCCTGTTTCACAAGAACAGGGTTTTATTTAAATAATTTGCATAATACTCAATGCGCCGAATTTTAACCCATGAATAAACCCATTCTGATCGCCGGGGCAGGCCCGGTCGGTCTTGTGCTGGCGTTGATGCTGCATCGGCAGGGACGCGAGGTGCGAATCCTTGAATCGGTTTCCGAACTGAAGCCATTGGGGGTCGGAATCAATCTTCTGCCGCATTCTGCAAGAGTGCTTCAAGATATGGGTTTTGCCGATAAACTGAACAGGAATGCCGTTCGCACGAGCGCGCTGCATTATTACAACAAGCACGGGCAATTGATCTGGACAGAACCCCGCGGTGTGGCGGCCGGCTACCCCGTTCCGCAGTATTCGATTCATCGCGGGAAACTCCAATTCGTATTGTTGGATCAGGTGCGTGCGGAACTCGGCGAGGCCGGCGTAGTTACCGGCATGACGCTTGCCGACTGGGAGAACTTAGACCAACACGTGGTTGCCCGCTTTGTGGACAAGGACGAAAACCGTCATGAAGTTGAAGGAAGCTGCCTGATCGCGGCGGACGGCATAAATTCCAGCGCCCGCAAAAGACTGTATCCGGATGAAGGCGATCCCATTTACGGTGGCAGGTTATTGTGGCGGGGCGTTACCCGGTCCCGGGCATTTCTTGACGGCAGCACAATGTTCATGGCCGGACATCAGGACTGCAAGTTCGTAGCTTATCCCATCACCAGGCCTGGCGAAGATCTGTCCCTGATCAACTGGATCGCGGAATTGTCCATGCCCGGTCACAAGCCGGGACGTCAGGATTGGAACAAACGGGTTTCTGCCGAGGTTTTCAGCAAATCGTTCGAAAACTGGCGCTTTTCCTGGCTGGACATACCGGCTCTCATCCATCAATGCGAGGCGGTTTACGAGTTTCCTCTTTCGGACCGGGATCCCCTGCCGCGATGGAGCCATGGCCGCATGACACTGATCGGCGACGCGGCGCACCCCATGTATCCGATAGGCTCCAACGGCGCTTCCCAGGGAATTCTCGACGCTGAGAAACTGGCTGCCGAACTGGCCGTGTGCGACGACGTTATCGAAGCATTTGCAGCATACGAGGAAGTGAGACGTCCGGCTACCGCAAAAATCGTGCTAATGAATCGCAAGAACGGGCCTGAACAAGTTATGCAACTCGCGGAAGAGCGGGCTCCCGAAGGATTCGACAATATTGAAATGGTCATTCCGCGCACGGAACTCGAAGAGATTGCGATGCGTTACAAGCAGGCGGCGGGATTTACAATTGCGGATGTCAGTAATGCGGCTCGCAAATCGGGAAATTGATATGGACAGGGTCTTGATGAAAATATAGGGTTCGTTCCGTTCGCTTCACACTTCGTCATCAGTTTTGGAAAAAGAGTTATGTCGCAACTAAGCGAAATAGAAAACTTGAATGTTTCGATCGATTCGGGAGTCGCCACGGTGACGCTCGCCCGGCCTCCGGTAAATGCCCAGAACAGGGAAGCACGGCTTGAGCTTATTTCAGTCTTTGACCAACTCGGATTGAACGACGAAGTCCGGGCAATCGTGCTGACCGGGGAAGGCAAGTGTTTTTCCGCAGGAGCGGACCTGAAGGAAAGGGAACTGATTCATTCGAGACCGGGCGGTTTCGCTGAACACAACCGGATCGTTCGTGCGTCTTTCGATGTCGTACTGGAATGCCCCAAACCCGTTGTCGGCGCGATAAACGGCGCCGCGATCGGCGCCGGCTGCGTTCTGGCCTCGGTCTGCGACATCGTTCTCGTGTCAGAAAACGCCTTCTTCTCGATGACTGAAGTCAATTTCGGGATGGCCGGAGGCGTGCGCCATCTATTGCGCCTGTTCAGTCCATCCGACGCCCGCCTGATGATCTACACAGCAAGGCGTATTTCGGGGTCCGATCTCTACCGAATGAACGCTGTCTCGCAATGCCTGCCGCCGGAACAACTCCTGCCCACGGCCAATGAGATCGCCGGAGAAATCGCCTCCAAACACGCGGAAGCCATTATGGCAGCCAAGCGATCTTTCGAGTTTACCGAGGAAATGTCGCTCCGAAACGGCTATCGCTATGAGCAGACACAGACGGCCGCGCTTTCGAAACAGGCCGAAACAAGGGAGAACTTCGAAAAATTCAGTCGTGGTGGCAAAGCTTGAGAATAACTCAGGCAGAAACCGGGAAAAATCCACTCATGGCTGAAAGTTCACGACCGTTTTCTTGTATTCGAGACTCTCGATCACGAAGTCTGTAACCTCTCTTGTCGTTGCCCTTCCGCCGACATCCGGCGTGAGGTAGCCTGCCTCGGTAGTGCGCTCTATAGCCGTCATGAGTTTTTGCGCGGCCTCTGATTCGCCAAGATGTTCCAGCAACTGGACCGCACACCAGAAGCTGGCGATCGGATTGGCTATCCCTTTCCCCATGATGTCGAACGCGGAGCCATGGATGGGCTCGAACATGGACGGGAAGCGTCTTTCCGGATCGAGGTTTGCCGTTGGCGCCATGCCCAGGCTACCCGCCAGCGCCCCCGCTAAATCGGACAAAATGTCGGCATGCAGGTTCGTGGCCACGATCGTATCCAGCGTTTCCGGTTTTAGCGTCATTCTCACCGTCATTGCATCCACGAGTTCCTTGTCCCAGGTCACATCGGGAAATTCCCGGGATACTTCCTCCGCGATTTCGTCCCAGAACACCATGCCAAATTGCTGGGCGTTGGATTTAGTTACCACAGTCAAGAGCTTGCGCGGCCTGGATTGAGCCAGCCGAAAGGCAAATCGCATGATTCGTTCCACGCCCGTGCGGGTGAAAACGGAGACCTCCGTGGCTACTTCTTCAGGGAAACCGCGGTGGGACCGGCCTCCCTGTCCAGAGTATTCGCCTTCGGTGTTCTCGCGAACGATGACTATGTTCAGATTTTCCCGCTTGCAATTGCGCAGCGGCGAGGTAATTCCCGGAAATATACGTGTCGGACGGACATTCGCGTACTGATCCAACCCCTGGCAGATCGCTATGCGCAATCCCCACAGGGTGATGTGGTCGGGAATGTCCGCCGCCCCGACGGCGCCGAACAGAATCACATCGAAAGACTTTAACTGCTCCAGCCCGTCCGCCGGCATCATGCTGCCGTTTTTTCGGAAATACTCCGAGCCCCAATCGAAATCCGTAAAACTGAATTCCAGGCCGGATACCTGTAACTCCAGGGCGGCAAGGACTTCTTTCGTTGCTGCGATGACTTCAATCCCAATGCCGTCCGCCGGAATGGCAGCCACTTTGTATTCAGGCATTTGTTACTTCCTCACTTGAAGTTTGCAAGCCAGGTTCATGAATTTGCTCTGTACGGGAATTTCCGGTTCTGACTTGAAACAGGACCAATACCGCTGAAACCGTCAACAGGGCGGCAACACTGAACAGCCCTCCTTCAAATCCGCCTGTTTCGTCCCTGATCCAGCCGATCAGCGTGGGGCCGACAAAGCCTCCGAGATTGCCGATCGAATTGATCGTAGCGATTCCTGCCGCGGCCGCCGACCCGGACAGAAACAGGGTAGGCAGACTCCAGAGTGGGGGCTTTGAAGAGCTTACTCCGATATTGACCAGAATAAGCGCAGCGATTACCGCCGCGAGACTGGTGCTCAAGGCGGCCAGAACCAGGCCCGTCGCGGCCAGCAGGCAGGCAAGAGCGACATGCCAGTGCCGTTCGTTTGTGCTGTCCGAATGTCTGGCCCACAAAATCATGCAAATCACTGCGAACACGGCCGGCACCGCGTTCAGAAATCCCGTGGCCAAAGGATCGACACCTTGAGCGGCAATGATTTGCGGCGCCCAAATGCCGATCGTGTACAGACCCGCAGATGTTCCGAAATACACAAGGGAGAGTGCAAGAATCTTCGGGTTGGAGAGCGTCTTCAATAGTGTCGGACTCTCCTTGATGTCCCTGCTTTCTTCATTGAGCTTCCCGATCAACCAATCCTTCTCGTCAGTGGCCAGCCAATCGGCTTTTTCCGGCCGGTCGGTCAGAAATTTCAGCACGACGAAACTCAGCAGAATTGCGGGAAGAGCCTCAATGATGAACAGCCATTGCCAGCCATGCAAGCCGAGGATGCCGTCCATCAGCAACAAGGCGCCGGAGATGGGCGAGCCCAGGGCGGTTGAAATCGGAACCGCGGCCATGAACATGGCCGTTATCCCCGCGCGGCTTCTCGCCGGAAACCAGTAACTCAGATACAGGATAATGCCGGGAAAGAAACCCGCCTCCGCCGCACCGAGCAGAAAGCGCAGGATATAAAAACCGACCGGACCCTGGACAACGGCCATGAGGGCCGAAATCACCCCCCAGGTGAACATGATTCTGGCGATCCAGATTCTGGCTCCGATCCGGTGCAAGATCAGGTTCGACGGGACCTCAAACAGGAAATAGCCGATAAAGAACAATCCTGCTCCAAGCCCGTAAGCGGCGTTGGATAACTGGATATCCTGGTTCATAGTCAAGGAGGCGAAGCCGATATTCACCCTGTCCAGATAGGCGATGAAATACAAGAGCATGATGAAAGGTACGATGCGAATCGTCAGCTTTCGAATGACGTCTGCTTCGAACGAGGATGACCGGGGCATATGGGAAACACCGGGTTTGCGAAAATTCATGGTAATCCGGTACAAGCGCACAATTTGGAACGGCTTGATTATTCTATGAAATATGTCTAACGTAGTGCGGCTTTTGATTATATAAATAATTACGATAATTTCGATTCATCATGGACTCCAAGCTACTCGAATGTTTCATCTCCGTTGCGGACCAACTCCATTTTGGCCGGGCTGCGCAGACACTCGATATCCATCCATCGGCCCTCGGAAGAAACATACGCCTGCTCGAAGAGGAACTTGGCGTCCGGCTGTTCTCTCGCACTACGCGTAACGTTACACTCACCCGCACCGGACACCTGCTGATTACCGAAGCCAGAGATTTGCTCACCCGGGAACAGGCCCTGAAAGAGCGAGTGAGAAACACGGCCGACAGCAATGAGCGGGTATTCCGGATCGGCGCAATTGATAGCGCAGCCACCGGTCTTGTCCCTCAATTGCTGCATGATTTTCACGAAGTCGAACCCAAAATTGAAGTGGTCCTGGTCGAGGACAAATCCGTAAGACTGTTGCCCAAGATACTCTCTGGCGCGCTGGACCTTGCCATAGTTCGCCCGACCTACACGCCCAAGTCAGCGATCGTTTTCGAATTCCTGCTGGACGAAGCCACCGTGGTGGCTCTGCCAGAAAATCACGCTCTTTCGAAAAGAAAAAAACTCAAGATTGCAGACCTGACCGAGGTGCCTCTTATTGTTCCTTCTCCGCGCACGCGGCCCCATAGCTACAACTTGACCATGCGCCTGTTTCTGGATGAAGGAATGCACCCGATAATTGCCCAGCAGGCGGAAGAGAAGCAGACCATCATAAACATGGTCGGAGCGGAAATCGGCGCCGCACTGGTTCCATACTGGACCAGCCGCATCGCCGTCAGCGGAGTTGTTTATCGTCCCCTGGTATCCAACACCGGGGAAGCGATTCGGGAATTGCCGCTGGCCGCGGCCTGGGTAAGGGGAATCGAGGACAAGTACAGATCCCTGATGGTCAAGTTGCTCAAGACCAATCTGGACCGCTATTCTACTTGAACGGCTGCTCGATACGGTTTGTCACCCTGCGCCTTGAGCAGCAGCACGGCGGCCATGGCGATTAGCAAGGGAATGCCGAAAGCGTAGAAACATTGAGCGCCCGTCCATCCCTGCGCGAGCAGGAAACCCGCGGCAGACGGGCCGATGATCCCGCCGAAGCGGCCAACGCCGATGGCCCATCCCATGCCGGTATTGCGCACGCTCGTGTCGTAGATGTCCGGCGCAATGCTGTAGAGGCCGATTATCGAACCGAAGATGAAGTAACCGACGACGAAACCGACGAGAAGCATCGGTCCGAGATACCCTTCGAGCAGTCCGAAAACGGTCATAAAAACTACGGAAAGCACCATGTACAGGCTCGTCAGCCGATGCGCGGAAAATCTTGCTGTCAGGTAGCCCAGGGTCGCCCCGCCGGCAATGCCGCCGATGTTCATCAGCACGCCGCCGGAAATGCCTTGTTCCGCGCGCAATCCCGCATCGGTCAGCAAGGTGGGCGTCCAGCTCAGGACGAAATAGAAACTGAGCATCACCATGAAAAACGCGCACCACAGCAGCAAGGTCGAAGCGCGCAGCGGGGCGGAAACGAGCTCGATCACGCCGGCTCTGCCGGCGTCGCTTGCGCGCCGCGATTCCGGTAGATCGTCGAGTTGCTCCATGCCAAGCTTTTCGAGCAACAGATTGACCTTGTCGAGCGCATCGCGGGGCTTGCGTTCAATCAGGTATTCTAGCGATTCGGGCAGGCATCTGAGCACCAGTGGAATCATCACCAGCGTGCAGACCGAACCGAACAGGTAGACTGAACGCCAGCCGTAGGCGACGATCAGAAACGCGGCGATCGTACCTCCGATGGTGGCGCCGACAGGGTAGCCGGACTGCACCATGCTGATGGCGAATCCTTGCCGTTTGTACGAGGAATATTCGGCCGTGATCGTGGTAAGGCTCGCCAGGATGCCGCCGATGCCGAGACCGGTGAAGACCCGTGCGGCGGCAAGTTCCGTCACGGAATTGGTGAAGGCGGAAAGAAACATCCCGACGCTGATGATCAGCAGGCAGATGAGTATGTTGTTACGGCGGCCGAGGCGATCCGCCAGGGGCGCGATGAACAAGGATCCCGCGGCCATTCCGAACAGGCCCGCGCTCAGCAAAATCCCCACGGATTGAGGTTCCAGCGACCACTCGGCGGCGATGGACGGAGCAGTGAACGCCATCACCAGCACGTCGAAACCGTCAAGCATGTTGATGACTACGCAGATCGTTACCGCCAGGACCTGTACCGGCCGCATGGGGCCTTCTTTCAGACTCGCAACGATGTCGGTAGCCACTTTTTTCCCTTGCCTTCGTGTCAATAACTGCGCGGCAAGCCTAACACATGCTCTGCGACGTAGTTCAGGATCATCTCCTGGGTGATTGGCGCGAGTTTCATCAACCTAGCCTCGCGCCAGTAACGCTCGACGTGATACTCCCGCGCATACCCGAAACCGCCGTGGGTTTGCAACGCCACATCGGCCGCATTGAAGCCGGCCTCCGCCGCCAGCCATTTCGCCATGTTGGCCTCCTTGCCGCAAGGCCGGTCGTGGTCGATCAGCCAGGCCGCCTTCGCCACCATCAGCGCGGCGGCTTCGAGTTGGGTGCGCGCCTGGGCCAGGGGAAAGGCGATGCCCTGGTTCTTGCCGATGGGGCGGTCGAAAACGGTTCGCTCGTTGGCGTAATTCACTGCCCTGCGCATTGCGGCTCGGCCGATGCCAATGGCTTCCGAGGCGACGAGAATGCGTTCGGCGTTGAGACCGTCGAGCAGATGGTAGAAGCCCTTGCCTTCTTCGCCGATGAGATCGGAATCCGCCACCGGCAGATCGTCGTACACGACTTCGCAAGTCGTGACGGCATTGCGGCCCAGCTTGGGGATCGGTGAAATGCTCACTTCGGGCCGCTGTAACTCCGCGAAAAGCAGGGTCATGCCGTCGGTCTTGCGCTCGACTTCTTCCCGGGGCGTGGTGCGCACGAGCAGCACCACGCGCTCGCAATGAGTGGCCTTGGTCGTCCAGACCTTGCGTCCGCGCACGATGTACTGATCGCCTTCGCGGCGGGCGAACGTGCGGATTGCGGTAGTGTCGGTGCCTGCATCGGGCTCGGTGACGCCGAAGGCAACATGCAACGAGCCGCTGGCGACATCGGGCAGGTACTTCTCACGCATGGCGTCGGAGCCGTGTTTGACCAGCGGATGAATGCCGAACATCGACAGATGCACCGGCGAGGCGCCGTTCATGGCTGCCCCCGAGGCGGCGATTTCCTCGAGCAATATCGCAGCGTCGCGTATGCCCCGGCCGGCGCCGCCCCAGCGTTCGGGAATCGCGGTGCCAATCCAGCCCGCGGCGGCTACAAGGTCGTAGAAATCCTGCGGAAATTCGCCGAGCCGGTCGCGTTCTTCCCAATATTCGTCCGGAAAGCGGCTACAAAGATTCGCGACCGACTCGCGGATCATGCGCTGTTCTTCGGTTTCGATAAAATCCATGTTCAATCTTCCGTTTGCACACCGGCTCGAGCCAGGATCCGGCGCGCGCGTTTCAAGTGCGGCACATCGACCATTTGGCCCTTGAAACGAAAAGCGATGCGGCCCTGGCGCCGATGTTCTTCGGCGGCGGCCAACAATTCCCCGGCTTCGGCAACTTCCGCCGGACTCGGCGTAAACATCTCGTTGACGATTTCGATCTGGTCGGGATGGATGGTCAACTTGCCGGTGAATCCCATCGCCGCTGCGCGCCGACAATCTTCCCGGAACCCTTTCAAATCGCGAATATCGGCGTAAATCGTGTCGATGGGCTGCTTGCCAGCCGCTGCCGCCGCCAGCAAGGCCAGCGAACGCACGAGGCTGAATACTTCGAGATATTCACCCGAGGCGTCCCGGATCGCGCTGGCGCCGAGTTCGGCGGAGAGATCTTCCGAGCCCCAGGTCAAGGCATCGACGCGCGGATGAGCGGCTATCTCCTGCAATCGAAAGGCCGAACCGGGGGTTTCGGTCCCGATCAGCAACAACTTGACCGAGCCCGGCGCCAACCCTGAACGCTGCTCCTGTTCCGCGACCAGGCCGTCGACGGATTCGATATCGCTTGCCTCGGTCACCTTCGGTACGACGAGACCATCGGGCGCACAGGCAACAGAGGCGGAAATGTCGGTTTCTCCCCAGGACGAAGCGAGCGGATTGACGCGCACGAGCTTTTGCCTGCCGCCGAAATCCGCTTCCCGCAGCCAGTCGCAAACCGCATCCCGCGCCGCGGACTTGGTTTCCGGCGTGACCGAGTCCTCAAGGTCCAGAATCAAGGCGTCCGCGGGCAGGCCCAGCGCCTTTTCGAACATGCGGTCATTGCCGCCGGGCACGAAATGTATGCTGCGCCGACGCACGGTTGAATTTGCCCCTATCTCACAACCAGGTAGCGGTCGAACCAGTCGATCATGGCGCCGATGTAGTCGGGAGCGTTCTCCGGCTCGCGCCTGACCGGCCTCCCGTCAATCATTACCGTGGATTCAAATCTCGGACCGTGGCCTCCGCCCGGAACCGTCAACAGCTCCGCATCGATGCCCGTTTTCTCCAGCGCGGCCTGCATTTCCACGGAGCGGTCGTATGGCACGACAGGATCGGCATCGCCATGGATCAGCAGAAACGGCGGGTCGTCGGGAGTTACGTAGACGATAGGCGAGGCTTCGCTCATTTGGCTGTATTCGACGCTTCCCTCCCTGCCGGCATTGCCGCGAAAACCAAAGAGCGGCGCATCTGCGTCGCCGCGCAGGTCCAATGGCGCGGCCCTTGTCACGACAGTCTGCACTTTCGCGCTTTCTCGATTTACGGGGCTTGGATCGTCCGGGTCGCCGTCGCCGTCCATGACACCCAGCATGGCTACGAGGTGAGCGCCGGAAGAGCCGCCCATTGCGCCGATTCTCTCAGCGTCTATACCGTATTCCTCCGCATAGTGCCGAATGAAGCGCGCCGCCCGCTGCGCGTCTTCAAGCGGCGCCGGATGGCGGAAACGGGGCGCGGCGCGATGGTTGATGTTGAATACGGTATACCCCGCCTCCGCAAGGGGCTGTGCGTAGATTTCCTCCTGGCCGGTTTCGGTGAGCGGGGTCGCGTCCAGGCTAAGTTCCCGAGTCCAGCCGCTACCCGAGATGAAGATGACGCCGTAGCCATTCGATTCCGCTGGATAGTAAACATCCATCAGCAAGCCCAGGCCCGAATACATGCCGTAAACGACATTTTTTTCGAGCCTTGCCTGGGCGTCTGCCACGGCAGAAGCGCCGAGCAATGCCAAGGCGGAGGCGAAAACTACCATGCGCGCATTCAGTGATTTCATCAGGTACCCATTCATCATGCGGTTCCGGTTCATTCGATAGCCTGTACGCTACCCTATTCCATTTCAATCTCAAACATTTTTTGGCAAGCGCAGCATCATGCCCTTGCGCAAGCACTGGCAGACGATTTCATCGCGCTGGTTGCGGCCGATATGTTCGAACCAGACGATGCCGCGGTCGGCTTTGGTTTTTGATTCGCGCTTTTCGGCAATCCGCGTTTGTACGCGGATGGTGTCGCCGATGAAGACCGGATTAGGAAACTCGACCTGTTCCATGCCGAGGTTGCCGATGGTGGTGCCGAGCGTGGTGTCGCCGACGGAAAGGCCGACCACCAGGCCGAGAGTGAACAGGCTGTTGACCAGGCGCTGGCCGTGCTGCGAGGACGCAGCAAATTCTGCGTCGATGTGCAACGGCTGGGGATTGTGGGTCATGGTTGAAAAAAGCAGGTTGTCCGCCTCGGTGATCGTGCGATGCGGGAGATGATCGAACACCGTGCCGATTTCCAGTTCTTCGAAATACTTGCCGGACATAAACCGCGATTCCTGCTATTTTTCCGCCGGATTGTCTACTCTTCCGGCGCAGGCATTATGACAGATACCGCGGGCAAATTTGACGCATGGCTCGGCAAGACTGAATCCCGCACCGAAGTTATCGGCCCGAGCCCGCTACGCGGCTTCGCCGCCCTGCTCAACCGTCCGGAAACACCGTCCGGTGCGGATTCACCCTTGCCGCCGCTCTGGCATTGGCTCTATTTCCTCGAAATGACGCCGCAAAGCCTGATCGCCCATGACGGGCACGCGAAGAAGGGCGGCTTTCTGCCGCCCATCGAATTGCCGCGACGCATGTGGGCCGGCAGCCGGTTTCAATTCAATCAACCGTTACGCGTAGGCGAAATCGTTACCAGGCGTTCGCGCATTGACGGCATAAATTTCAAGCAGGGTCGCAGCGGGAAGCTCGCTTTCGTCGAGGTCAGTCACGAGTACAATAGCCCGGCAGGCCTGGCTTTCAGCGAGCGGCATGACATTGTCTATCGCGAGGCGCGGTCAGCCGATTCCGCCGCGCCGCCGCCGAAACCCGCGCCGGCCGGTCCTGACTTCGAACGCGAAACCCGGGCCGATGCGATCGTGTTGTTCCGATATTCGGCGCTTACCTTCAATGCTCACCGCATCCATTTCGACCGCGATTACGTGCGCGAGGTGGAAGGTTATCCCGGCCTGCTCGTGCATGGCCCCTTGCTGGCGACATTGCTGATCGACGAGTTACTGCGCCGATTTCCCGGCCGGCCGCTGCTCGAATATTCATTTCGCGTGACGCATCCCGTATTCGACTCGGAATCATTCAGCATGTGCGGCCGTGAGCCCGATACAACCGGGCAAACCGAGATCTGGATTGCCAATGAGGCAGGCGCACTATGCCTGCAAGGCACAGCGCGGATGGCGCCGGAATGACCAAACCTCCCCTTACCGGAATTACGGTTCTCTCACTGGAACACGCCATCGCCGCTCCGCTTTGCACCCGGCAACTCGCCGAACTCGGCGCCAGGGTGATCAAGATCGAGCGACGCGTAAGCGGCGATTTCGCGCGTCATTACGATGACCGGGTCAAGGGGCTCTGCTCCCATTTCGTCTGGACCAACCGCTCAAAGGAAAGCCTGACTCTCGACATAAAGCAGCCTGCCGCCGCGGAAATCCTGAAGCGCCTGCTTGCCGGGACCGATGTACTCGTGCAGAACCTGGCCCCTACCGCGGCCGAACGGGCGGGTCTTTCATATGCAAAGTTGTCACTTGATTATCCAGGACTGATCGTCTGCGACATAAGCGGTTACGGTGACAGTGGTCCCTGTTGCGACAGGAAAGCCTACGATTTGCTCATGCAGGCCGAAGCCGGATTCCTGTCGGTAACGGGGGATGGCGGGAATATGGTCAAGAGCGGCATCTCCATCGCCGATATCGCCGCCGCCAGCCAGGCCCATGCCGCCATCCTTGCGGCGCTGATCCAGCGCGGCAAAACCGACAGGGGTTCGCATATCACCATCTCACTACTCGAAGCCATGGCCGAATGGATGGGTTTCCCGCTCTATTACGCCTACGAAGGCCAGTCTCCGCCTGAACGAAGCGGCGCCGACCACGCCAGCATCTATCCTTACGGCGTTTTCACCGCCGGCGACAACAAGTGCTTGCTGCTCGGCATTCAGAACGAACGCGAATGGACGGCTTTCTGCAACGAAATCCTGGACCCACAACTCATGGGACACCCATCCAAAAAAGTGGGTGTCCCATCATTGACGCCTTTGGCTGAAGACCCCAGGTTCGCCGGCAACGCCGCCCGCTCGCGGTTTCGCGGCGAATTGCGCGAACTGATCGAGCAGGCCTTCGCGAAACTGGATTCTACCGCGCTGGCCGCCAGACTCGACGCCATTGGCATTGCCTGGGCCGAAGTCAACGACATGGCTGCCGTATGGGAACACCCGCAACTTATGGCGCTTAATCGCTTCATCGAAGTCGATAGCCCCGCTGGCCCGATCTGCGCCCTGAAGCCACCTGGCAATGACAGTTCATACGAGCCGCGGATCGGCCCGGTCCCCGCGCTCGGCGAGCACACCGAATCCATCCTGAGCGAACTCGGCTACTCCGAATTGGAAGTCAGGGAATTGGCTCGCAATGAGATAATTTGATCCGCAGGCCAGGAAAATTTCAGTTATTCCACCCGATAGATGCGGATAATAACGGCCCGCGGCTCTGTAACAGAAGTGATGGTGCCAATGAAAATATTCTTGTTGAGCCAATCGTACGGACCTTGCGGGGCATGAAATTTCGGTGCGGTCAGACGATATCTGATTCCATCTTCATCAGTATGGCTAATGCCCTGATTGTCAACGAAAATAATTTCTCCGTCATCGGTCTTGATAGTGTATCTTGCCACGATCTCCTGCACACCGTCCGCCCGGATCAGTTGCCAATCGGCGCCGCCGGACATTACTTCTCCTCTAATACCATCTCCGAAGAAACTGCCGCCGGTAATGGGAACGATAGCCCGTTCGCCGCTATCCGTCAGACCCACCGGCAGATTGTCGGATAGCGTAACGTGCAGTTGCAGCACGGGTTCGGTGTTGACAGAGGGAATTGTAAGATCCGGATATTGTTCAAAGACATCAGGGGATGCTCCCGGAACACCCCCCGAGATCAGGGTGGCACAGGCCACCAAAATCAGCTGTGAACAAATCGTGCGCGCCACGATGGCGTTCCTCATCAGAAGCGGGTTCTTACGCCAAGGTAGGTGGTGCGGCCGATAGCGTCATACACACCCTGATTGGTGCCCGAGAAATTGCTGCCGACAGCTTCGCCGCCTATTTGCGGCGGCAACTCATCGAAGAAATTGTTGACTCCGGCATAGATTTCAAGCTGGTCGTTAATCGTCAAGAGTCCGGTCAGGTCCAGGTAATCATATGCATCCGCGCCCGGGATGGTTGACGCCACGCCACCGGCGGCGGAAATGTCAGCCATGTCCGAGATGTGTTGCCACATGGCAACGAACTGTAATGGGCCTGTCTCGATGGTCAGGGAAGAAAACGCCTTCGTCTCCGGATAAGCGACGTTGCCGCTGACAACGCCGGCGAAGTCAACGAACTGTTCGTCGGAAAATGCCTGAATTTCATGCTGGTTCAGAAAGGTAACCCCCGACTGCAGCGAAATGCGTCCGGCGCCGCCGCCCCAGGCCAGCGCTTCAACGGGAACATCGATGCCCGCCGCAACGTCGACACCGGCTGTCTTGATGCCTCCCAGATTTAGAACCGGCTGATTAACCGGATCCAGATCGAACGCCGTCGTTGCCGGCGCCAGAATGGGACGGTGGATTTGCTGGCAGGGAAAATAGTTGTTGTCATAGGTGGGATTGGATGTCGCATCCAGGTTGAAACACTTGGTCATGACCTGCTGAGCGAACAACGTCTCGATCGCGTCGTCCACCTCGATGTTGTAGTAATCGACGCTCAATTGCACGTTCGCATCGCCCATCTCGAATTCGTAGACTGCGCCAACGGTAAACGTATTGGCCTCTTCCGGCGTCAGCGCCGGATTACCGTTGGTAAAGGTAGGTGCTGAAGATCCACCTTGTGTATATCCTGGACTCGCACCTTGCTCCGCGCACAGCGCCAACTCGGCGCTGCGGTCGACACTTACACCTCGGTAACGCGAGCTGCAAGGGTCGAGAAACGGCTGAACGCGCAGCAGTCTGGCTCTGAAAAATTCCTCGACATTCGGTGCGCGAACCGCATGCTGGAGGCCGCCTCGCAACATGAAATTATCAGTTACCTGGGCATCGATTTCAGCTTTCCAGGTTTGGTTCGAACCCGCCGGGTCGTAGTCCGAAAGGCGCAAACCCAGCGTCAGGTTCATGGATTGGATCGCTTCGGAATCGGATATGAGCGGCAGTAAAACCTCACCGGCGATTTCCAGGGCTTCGACATTACCCGTTGTGAATCCGGAACTCGCCAGGTTTGCCAGATTACCGGCGGCGATGTCGGCATCGGGATCGAACTCATAGGAATTTTCGCGATAGTGCCCGGTCAAGGCGAATCGCGCTTCGCCCGCGGGCATGTCGGCAAGCTTGCCCTCGAGGACACCTTCCAGAACGGTTTGTTCAAGCGTCGTTTCGTTCACCGGCGTACGGGAAACGAATTCCAGACAGTCGGGTGACAATGGCGTCGTTCCGCCAAACGGATTGAAACCGCCGGAACAAAGAGGCGATACTCCGGTTGCTGGATCCGTCGAATTTATCACGTCCTGAACAGCCGCAAAACTGACCGAGCCTGATGTGGTGCGATCTTCCGTATTTGTGCTCCCGCGGGACAAATGAATGTCCCAGTTCAAATCCCGATCCGCGAATTCTCCCCGCAGTCCGCCCAGGAATTGCAGAACGTCATTTCCAGTCTCGTAAACTCTTCCGCCAGCCTGGAAGAAACGTCTCTGGTTATTTAAGATGCCCGCCGGCCCTACACGGTCAGCCAGAAAAGGAATCTGCTGCAGGTAGTAGTTGTCCTGTGGGATGGTCACGCCCCAGATGCCGGCCGAATTGGGCGCGGCGCCCTCATTCAAGGCAGTCGAAGACGAACTCAAAACATGCCCATAGGCCGTCACGCCGTTGTCCAGTTCATAGTCCGTCTTGGCGAAGATATTCATCTGCTCCAGGGGTACCTGAATCCAGTTCTGGTATTGGCCATGGGTTCTCAGATCATCGCCCCTGATCAATAGCGGGAGTTCTGCCTGGCCGGTGAAGGGTCTGTCAGGGTGGTCTATATCCCCCGCGTCAAACACTGTGCCGTCATCGTTGACCGACCAGATATTGCGCCCTATTCGGGTGTGACCATGTACGATAAACGTACTGTGCTGTGGATTTACGTTGAAGAACTCACGCTCGCGATATCTAACGCCGCCGCGTTCGTTGTACTCGGCGGTCAGCAACAGGTTACCCCTGCCGTCGGCGTAGTCCGTTCCAAAGGCGACTCCCAGTCGGTAGTTGTTTTCACCCGCATCGTCGAGCGTGGAACCCTGCGCATCGATTTCAAATCCGTCGAGATCCGTACGAGTCCTGAAGTTCACAACACCGGACAGTGCGTCGGAACCATAAGTCGCGGATGCGCCGCCCGTGATCACTTCAATGCTGCCGATGGCAAGCGATGGAATTGTATTGATATCGATTGCGCCATCCGTTCCCGAAGAAATCAGACGGCGGCCGTCCATGATGACAAGGTTGCGTTTCGCTCCCAGGTTTCTGAGGTTCAAGGTCGCGCGCCCCGCCGTACCACCGTTACTGTCGTTGCTGAAATCACCGGTGCCGGGCCCAAATTGAGGCAAATTCCTCAAGAAATCATCGATGGTGGCTTTACCCGACGTGGAAACGTCTTCCATCTCGGTTGTGACCAGAGGACTCGGGGACGCGAAATCCCTGCGAGTGATCCGGGAACCGGTTACGACAACTTGCTCGATGGTTTCTTCCGAGGAAACCTGAGCGTTTGCCTGACCGCTCCAGAGCGCCAGGCTCGAACCCACAAGAATCATCGACAGTCTGCAATAGTTGCGCGCAACTGCCTTGGTAAGTAGTGATTTCATTTGATTCCCCGAATATGAATAATGTCTTCGTTTTGGGCATTTCCCCAAAACTTCCCGAGCAACCTGCGTGGTCTGTTCGAATTCCGCAGGAATGCTTCTCATTGACTCTTAGTTTATTGCAGATACGGGGAACAGTTTCCGATAGAGAACTTTGTATAAATAATTGCAATAGTAATTCCGCTACTGCCACCTTAAACTGAACGTTCAGGGTCTATTCGATCTAACATATTGTTTTTAATGAAATATTACTGCGGGGCTGACATTCACGCCGGGCCTGCGCGAATTCGGCTATTCCGAAACCAGGAGCATGGGGCCGAACTGCAACGAGATAATCTAGTCTGCGGGGGAGGAAACCGGATAAACCGTCCCCTCGAAAACAGTCCCCCAGATCTCGATGTCTTTCAGCGTAGAGACCGGCGCCTCGAGCGGATCGGTTTCCAGAATCGTGAAATCCGCTTTCTTGCCGGCGACAATGCTGCCGATCTCGTCTTCGAGCCCCATGGCGAAAGCCGCATCGATCGTCACCGCGCGCAAGGCCTCCTCGACGCTGATGCGCTCCTCCGGCGCCATGAGTGTCCCATTGGCCGTCGTGCGATTCGAAGCCACCCATGCCAGCCACAAGGGCGATGCCGGCGCCATCGTGAAGTCCGAATGCAGGGATGTGGGGATGCCGTTACGCACCATCGCCCCGATGCGGGACATCTGTGAGGCGCGGTCGTATCCCAACCCGCTTTCGGCGTACTTGTCGCCCAGCGCCCACAAGTAATTCGGCTGGGCTGAAATCACCACGCCAAGCGCCGCGGCCCTGCCAAGCTGTTCATTGGTGGATATGCCGACATGATGCAAGGTGAAACGATGGTCGAACCGCGGCCTTTCCTGGAGTTGCCTGTCGAGGATATCCAGCACCACGTCCAGCCCTTCGTCGCCGTTGACGTGAACGTGGATCTGGTAACCGTCGCTCCAATAGGGGCGAATCGCAGCCTCCAGCGTTTCTGGAGCCATCATCCACTTGCCTTCGTGCCCGTCCGTGTATCCGGGATACTTCATTCGCATATTCAGTGCGAAAAATCCGCCGTCCGCGAAAAACTTGACGTGCCGGCCCGAAAAGACCCTGGGATAACTGACTTCGGCAAACTCATCGACCTCCGGCTTCGCCGGCGGCGTCAACATAGTTGCCGGCGAGGCGACCATGAACATTCTGAAAGGCGTTCGCGAATCGCCGAAGTGGTTCTGGTAAACCTGAGCTTCCTCCTGCAATCCGAGGTATCCGCCGACGCCCATATCTCCAATGGTTGTTATACCGCCCGCGTGGACGGCTTCGCGCAGGGCATCCAGTCCCGCCCGCAATCGTTCAGGGTCGAAGAAATACGGCACCAGCCGCTCCAGCGCGACATCGACTCCACTCTCGGAAAAGAACCCCTCGCCCAACTCGACATCCGGATGGATTCCGATATCGTCGGTGTTGAGCCCAAGCCAATCGAGCGCCGCGGTATTCATGACGATTTCGTGGAACGAACGCTGGATCAGGACGATCGGCTTTTCCGTGGAGATGGCATCAAGCTCCGGCCGCATGACCTCGCCGTGCCAGGAAGCGTGATAGCCCCAACTGAGCAGCGGAGCGGCAGGGTCGGCATTCGCCGCGAGTTCCTCCTCCAGGCGCCGGACAAAGCCTTCATGGGTGCGCGTCGCCGGCACCTGCATATCGCCCACCTGCCATTCCTGCGGCGTTATCCAGACCGTATTGAGCACGATAGACGCCAGGAACGGATGCAGGTGATTGTCGATCAGGCCGGGAACGATCACCTTGTCCGCGAACCGCTCGTCCACGCTGACGTCCCGGCCCGCTTCCCAGACCGCAAAATCGTCGCGGTCCCCCACCGCCACGATCCTGCCTCCGCTGACCGCAACAGCCGCAGCGCGGGGCAGCGACGGATCCATGGTGATCACCGTTGCGGCCGGATAGATCGTCAACGACTCGACCTGGGCAACGCCCATCAGTGGAATGGCAGACAAGACCAACGCCATGCCTGTCGCAATCGGAATATGCTTCATGCCAAACCCCTGGCTCTTCCCAGCTTCACGTAACCGAACAATGGTCGCATACGCCTGCGCCGAATCACAGACGGCGCCCTGGCGAATTTCCCGATACAACGCGGCAGATCGCCTGTGATACCATTTCCCGCCCCAACGGAGAGATGGCCGAGTGGCTGAAGGCGCGCCCCTGCTAAGGGCGTATAGGTTAATCCCTATCGAGGGTTCGAATCCCTCTCTCTCCGCCATAAATGCATTAAGGACAATAAGTTAAAATTCCCGCGCAACGAGAAATAGAAGGACTCCCACCAAGCCCGCTGCCGACAAGCAGAGGATACTCACAACACCCCAGGCAAGAACCTAAGCAGAGCGGGCTCGACGGGCACTAAGATGGGTGTCCTACGGACACTCCGCTGAATTTATTCAATTCTGCTTGCGGAGTTCAATCTGAGTTCCTGATACTCAGCAATACAATTCCAGAATCGCTGCTTTGAGAATAGTCTCCAGCATGAAGACGATGAACGGCGTGCTTGCTCCCTGGGCAGAACTATCCCGGATAGCTTCGTAATACTCGCTCTGTCGCTGGTGAATCAGGCTCTCAACGGGCACATGAGCAATTAGGGGCTTCCAACGCGTCAAAATGAGGGTCTGCCAGAGTCGGCCCATTCTGCCATTGCCGTCGGTAAAAGGATGGATGAACTCAAATTCGTAGTGGAAGACCGAACTGGCTATCAACGGATGCTCAGCCGCGCCGTCCAGCCAGGAGAGCAAACTCGACATGAGTTGTGGCACGCGATTGGCGGATGGTCCGATGTGGTGGATTTCTCCATCGCCGACAACCGCAACGCTTCCACGCCTGTAGTGGCCGGGGAGTCCAGCAATGCGAGAGTCAAGACTTCGTGAGCATCGAGTAGATCAGCTTCGCTGGTGGGGTTCCACTGCGGGTACTTCTCGTAAGCCTTGATGGCGTTGCGGGCTTCCTGTATATCCCGCAACGATCCAATCGCAGGCTTGCCATCCATAAGGGCCGAAATCTGCTTTTCGCCGAGAATGTTGCCTTCGATCGCTAGCGAACCATTGATAGCGCGGACACGATTGATTCTTTGCAGACGCGAATTCTCCTGAATCCCAGCGGCGTCCGCACCGTCCATAGCTTCGGTGATCTGAGCCACCAGATGAACAATACGCGGAGTGATCGAGTAAGGCGGCGTTGTTGATGCGCTGGTGGCCATGGCTCCTGCTCCCTGCGATTCCTTGTGAGTCACCAAGACATCTTCTAGGCGATCTCGTATTGTCCCTTCAGGCGCCCAACTAGCAGATGCATCGTCGCCATGTGCCGATTTTCTCCGTTTTGATGCCAATCAAATGCGGATGCGGTACTCTACCGCCCGTTCACGACATGGTCCACTTTTTGCCAAATTCTGTCAGTGAACTCGTCGGGCGCCGCAGACTAGTTATACACACACCGAAAATCTCAAGACGATGAATGCAGACAAACGAAAGAATCTGGAAGCGGCTGGCTGGAAATTCGGGGGCGCAGCGGAGTTTCTTGAACTCACCGCGGAAGAAGAGGCGCAGATCGAAAGCAAATTGAAATCGCGAGACCGATTGCTGAACAAAGGCTCGGCGAAAGAGGAGTGCAATGATGACTTCAGTTCCTGCTAATTGCCTTAACACTCTCTGTCCCTGGTCCGGCAAGCCCGTCCAGGCTGACTCGCTGACCGAGTATCGGGGCAATGTCGTCGGCTTCTGTAACACCGGCTGCAGGGACAAGTTCGAACAGGCGGTAAGGCAGTTCGAAGAGTTACTCGCTGCAGAAGAAAAAGCTTCCGGCGCCTGATGCAGGAAGCTGACAAGCAAATCCTGTTCGAAGCCGGGGACGAGGTCTGGTTTCCGGTCCGCGGCAGGGGCAGGCTGAACGGCTCGATTGAGAAACTGAATCCGACAAGAGCAAAAGTACGTTGCGGCGCCGATGCCTGGGTCGTGCCGTACGGCAAAATCAATCACGTTTGTGACGCTACGGCGAAGGGACGCCATAAACGTATGGAGCGGCTCAGGGAAGTTGCCGAACAGGCCCGCGAACTCATGGACCGGCATGGGCTCGGCGATTGGTCGTTCCGTTTCAATGCCGCCCGGAAGAAGCTCGGCGTATGCCGATACCGGGAGAAACTGATACTTCTGAGCCGCGAGCACGCAGCAGGTGGGACGCCAGTCCAGATCACCGATACCATCCTGCATGAAATAGCGCATGCGTTGGCAGGACCGAGAGTTGGCCACGGACCCGTCTGGAAGGAAATCGCCCGGCGACTGGGCGCAACACCCAAATCCTGTGCGCCGGAAACGGAACTGTCGCGCAACAAACGTGAGGCCGCAAAGACGAAGTTTCGGACCGGCGACGCGGTAAACTTCAAAAGCCGCGGGCAACTCCGGGCCGGCATTATCGAGCGTATGAACCCCAAGCGCGCCATGGTACGTAGTTTCGGCGCCGTCTGGTCAGTACCTTACGCGAGACTCGAACCCAATAACCTGATTTAGTCCAACTACTGCTACAATCCGTCGCGATTCCTGAGGAGCTTTTCATGCATCTTGAAACTTATCTTACGTTTGATGGCAATTGCCGCGAGGTCTTCGAGTTCTATCGCGAGGTTTTCGGCGGCGAGTTCAGCTTTATTTCCACTTTCGGCGAGGGTCCGCCGGGCATGGGCATTGCCGAGGACGAGCAAGACCGCATCATGCACGTATCGCTGCCGATCGGCGCCAGCGTGCTGATGGGCAGCGATTCATCACGCGCTTTCGGGCCGGCGCCGGAAGCGGGCAGTAACTTTTCGCTTTCGGTCACGCCGGACAGCCGGGAGCAATGCGACGAACTGTTTGCCAAACTGTCCGCGGGCGGCAATGCGACAACGCCCATGCAAGACATGTTCTGGGGCGCCTACTTCGGCCAGGTTACCGACAAGTTCGGCATCCAGTGGATGATCAACTTCGATACGGCGCCGCAGCAGGGCTGACGGGAGCGTTACCGGCCCAGGGCATCCCGGCGGCGATCCGGCTTGCAATCGGCATATTGACGTGATGAATCGCTTGTTCCGCCTCGACGAACACCGGACGACGGTTTCGAGAGAGATTGCCGCCGGCGTCACGACTTACCTGGCGATGGCGTACATCGCCATTGTCAATCCGCAGATACTCGCGGAGGCAGGCATGGACCAGGGGGCGGTGTTCGCCGCCACCTGCCTGGCGGCGGCAATCGCCTGCGCGGCGATGGGCCTTTATGCGAATTATCCGATTGCCCTGGCGCCGGGCATGGGCATCAACGCCTTCTTCACTTACGGCGTCGTGCTGGGTATGGGACACCCATGGCAGACGGCGATGGGCGCGCTGTTCATTTCCGGAGTCTGCTTCGTAATCATCTCCGTGCTGCCGATCCGCTCATGGATCATCGACGCCTTTCCCCGCTCCCTGAAGATGGCTACCGCTGCGGGAATCGGCTTTTTCCTCGCCATCATCGCCATGAGAAACGCCGGGCTTGTAGTCGGCAACGACGCGACGCTGCTCGCGCTCGGCGATGCGACTTCCTGGAGCGTCATACTCGCGCTCGGTGGATTGATATTGATCGCGGCGCTCGATGCGCTGAAGAAAGCCGGCGCCGTGATGACAGGAATAATCGCGGTAACCGCTGTCGGCATGCTGGTCGGGGAAGCCAGTTGGCAAGGCACGGTGTCGGCAGTTCCCTCGCTGGCGCCGACATTCCTGCAACTCGACATCGGCAGCGCCTTCGACATGGTTTTCTTCGGGGTAATCTTTGCCTTCCTGTTTACTGACCTGTTCGATACTTCCGGCACCCTGATCGCAGTCGCAAGACAAGGCGACCTGCTGGATACGGAAGGCCATTTACCGAGACTGAAGCAGGCGGTAATCGTCGACTCGGGCGCCTCGGTGCTTGGCTCGCTCCTCGGCACTTCGTCCGTTACCAGCTACATCGAAAGCGCGGCCGGGGTGAAAGCCGGAGGCCGTACCGGCCTGACCGCGATTACGGTTTCGGTGCTGTTTCTGCTGACGCTGTTCCTGTCGCCCCTGGCGGCGTCCATTCCTCCGTTTGCCACCGCATCGGCCCTGCTTTTCGTCGCCTGCGTGATGATCCGCAACATGATCGAAATCGATTGGGACGATGCGACCGAGTACGTTCCGGCGGTAATATTGGCGGTGACTATTCCGTTCAGTTTCTCGATCGCCAACGGCATCGCCGCCGGATTCATCACCTATGCGGCGATCAAACTGGTTTCGGGCCGATTCAATCAGCTTCGGCCCGCGGTGGGCGTCCTGGCGCTGCTTTTCGTCGCCAAGATCGTGTTTCTCGGCGCCTGAAACGCCAGGGCCGCAGGTGGCATTAAACTTGGAATCTCGGGGATTCAAGCCTGTACGGCTCGAAGTTCGAACCCGTCAGAAAGGCGGGCGGAAATCTTCGATCAAATCGAAAACAGAGAATTTGAGGAACCGCGACTTATGTCAACTAATTCACTCTTCTTCGGGGGATTCTGACTGGCTGTCCTTTTCTCGCTGAATTCGCTGATAGATCTCCTCACGGTGAACGGCTATATGCTTGGGCGCATTGACCCCTATTCGCACCTGGTTGCCTTTGACGCCCAGCACGGTAACAGTTACATCGTCCCCCACCATCAGTGTTTCGCCGATCCGGCGTGTCAGTATCAGCATTGCATTCCTCCTGGTTAGCTTTCAGTTGCCGTTCCCTCGTTCATTATTTGGCGCTTTTTTGCCGATTGCACGGTAATAGTATCCGCCTAGATTCGCCGTTTGCAAACTGATTTATGGAAATTTCTTTACGGTTCGCGTTCCTCAGTGCCCATTTTCGTGCTTTTCGAGTTCGAAAGCGCCATGCAGCGCCCGTACGGCCAACTCCAGGTACTTCTCTTCGATCACCACGGAAATCTTGATTTCCGAAGTGGTGATGATCTGGATATTGATGTTTTCCCCGGCCAGGGCCTTGAACATCCGGCTCGCAATGCCCGCGTGGGAGCGCATGCCGACACCGACGAGGGAGACCTTGGCGATCTTGGTATCGAGTTCCACCGACTGCGCCGGCACCGAGGGCATGACCTGCTCGAGGATCTCCAGCGCGCGCTCGGCTTCGCTGCGCTTGACCGTAAAAGTGATGTCGTTGCTGCCTTCCGCGGCCGCATTCTGAACGATCACGTCGACCTCTATGCCTTGTTCGCTGACCGGGCCAATGACCTTGTAAGCCACACCCGGCACATCGGGCACGCCCTTCACGGTCAATTTGGCTTCGTCGCGCTCGAAGGCGACGCCGGCGATCGCAGGTGTTTCCATTTCTTCTTCCTCCAGCGTAATGAGAGTTCCCGGCCCGTCTTCGAATGTCGAAAGCACCCGCAAGGGAACCTTGTATTTGCCGGCGAACTCTACCGCCCGAATTTGCAGCACCTTGGCGCCGAGGCTCGCAAGTTCGAGCATTTCCTCGAATGTGATGTGCCGCAACAGCCGGGCGCCGTCGACCATGCGCGGGTCGGTGGTGTAGACGCCCTTGACGTCGGTAAAGATCTGGCATTCTTCCGCTTCCAGCGCCGCCGCCAGCGCCACGGCCGTGGTGTCGGAGCCGCCGCGACCTAAGGTAGTAATGCAACCACTCTCCGTAACTCCTTGAAATCCAGCAACTACTACAACATTGCCCTGTTCAAGTTGTGCATGAAGTCTGGTACTGTCGACTTCCCTGATTCGCGCCCTGGTATGACTCTCGTCGGTGAGAATCCGGACCTGGCCGCCGGTGAAGGAGCGCGCGCCGTAACCGCGTCGCTCGAGCGCCATGCACAGCAGTGAAATGGTAACTTGCTCGCCCGTGGACAACAGCACGTCCATCTCTCTCGGAGTGGGCTGCTCCATGACTTCGTGCGCGAGCGCGACCAGCCGATTGGTTTCGCCGGCCATGGCGGACAACACCACCACTACATCGTGACCGTCGTCGCGGAATCGCGCGACCTTGTCGGCTACCGCCTCGATATGACCCACCGAGGCGACCGAGGTGCCGCCGAATTTCTGCACGATGAGAGACATCAGCGAGCACTCGTCAATTGTTCTTCGACCCAGGGAGTCACGCTTTCAAGCGCAGCGGGGAGAGCGCTTGCGTCGCGGCCCCCGGCCATGGCCATATCGGGACGGCCGCCGCCCTTTCCACCGAGTTGGCCGGCGACCATGTTGGCGAGGTCTCCCGCCTTGACGGATTCCGTCAGATCCTTGCTGACTCCCGCGACCAGACTGACTTTCCCGCCCTCGCTGTTGGCAAGCACCACGACGCATCTGCCAAGTCGATTCTTGAGTTTGTCCACCGCTTCGCGCAAGGCCTTTGAGTCAAGTCCTTCCACCTGCGTGGCAAGAACCTTGATCCCCGCCACCTCGCGCGCCTGATCGGCAAGATCTCCGCCGGCGCCGGTCGCCAGTCTCGCCTTGAGCCGCTCGATCTGTTTTTCCAGCTCCCGATTGGACTTTGCCAACTGGCTTACCCGCTCGACGAGTTCGTCAGGGCTCGACTTCACGATGCGGCAGGCATCGCGCAAGGTCTGCTCCTCGTGATGCACGAGTTCGAGGGCGCGCCGGCCGGTCACCGCCTCGATCCGGCGCACGCCGGCGGAAATGCCGGATTCCGAGGTGATCCTGAACAGCCCGATGTCGCCGGTGCGGTCGACATGGCAACCGCCGCAGAACTCCACCGAATATTCACCGCCCATGCTTACCACGCGTACCACATCGCCGTATTTCTCGCCGAACATGGCAAGCGCCCCGCGTTTGCGGGCTTCTTCGATGGGCATGATTTGCTTGCTGACAGAGGAGTTGCGCAGAATTTCGCTGTTCACCGACTTCTCGATTTCCCGAATCTGTTCAGTGTCCATCGGCGCCGAATGGGAGAAATCGAAGCGCAGCCGGTCCTTGTCCACCAGCGAACCCTGCTGGGTGACATGGGCGCCAAGCGTATTGCGCAAGGCCGCGTTCATGAGATGAGTCGCGGAATGGTTCAAGGTGATGGCGCCGCGCGCCTCGGCTGAAACTTGTGCCTGCAGACGATCGCCGGGGCGCAGCATGCCCTGCCTCAATTTTCCGATATGAACGAGAGCTTCGCCCTGCTTCTGCGTATCGGTGACCAGAAAACGCGCATCGCCGTTTTCCAGTACGCCGGTATCGCCCACCTGACCGCCGGATTCGCCGTAGAACGGGCTGACATCGAGCAGCAGGCGCACTTCCCGGTCATCGCTCAATTCATCGAGCGGATTGCGGTCCTCGGCCGAAAATATGCCGATCACGGTAGCGTCACCCGACAGACTTTCATAACCGATGAATTCGGTGGAATGTTCCGGATCGATATCCAGAAGATCACCTGCGCTGAAATTGCTCGCGGCCCGGGCCTGTTCGCGTTGCGCCGACATCGCTTGCTCGAATCCCGCGGCATCGATCGTCAGGCCATGCTCCCTGGCGACATCGGCGGTCAGGTCGGCGGGAAAGCCGTAGGTGTCGTACAGGCGGAACACGGTCGCGCCGGAGACGACAGTGCCGTCCAACTCGGCGATGGCCTTTTCCAGAATGGTCATGCCGTTTTCCAGCGTGCGCGCGAATTGCCGCTCTTCTTCGAGCAGCGCAGCTTCGATCCGCGATCGTTGTTCGACCAGTTCGGGATAAGCCTCGCCCATTACCCTGGCCAGCGATTGCACGAGCTTGTGGAAGAACAGATCCTTTACGCCGAGCCGGTGGCCGTGGCGGATCGCGCGGCGGACAATTCGCCGCAATACATAGCCGCGCCCCTCGTTGGAAGGCAGTACGCCGTCTGCGACCAGAAAGGAACACGAACGAATATGGTCAGCAATCACGAGCATGGAAGGATCGTCGAGGTCTTCCACACCGGTGACTTGCCGGATGTCCTCAAGCAGCGAACGGAACAGGTCGATCTGGTAATTGCTGTGCACTTTCTGCATCACCGCGGCGATGCGCTCAAGCCCCGCGCCGGTGTCGACAGACGGGCGCGGCAAGGGTTCGAGCGAGCCGTCGTCCTTGCGCTCGTATTGCATGAATACCAGGTTCCAGATCTCGATATACCGATCGCCGTCCTCGTCGGGCGACCCCGGCGGCCCGCCCGCCACCTCCGGGCCGTGATCGTAAAAGACTTCCGAACAGGGGCCGCAAGGTCCGGTATCGCCCATGGCCCAGAAATTGTCCTTCTCGCCCATGCGCGAGAAACGCTCGGGGTCCACCCTGATTTCCTTCAACCAGATATTCGCGGCCTCGTCGTCGTCGCGAAACACCGTGACCCATAGTTTTTCCGGCGGCAGGCCGAGATTGACGGTAAGAAACTCCCAGGCGTATTGAATCGCTTCCCGCTTGAAATAATCGCCGAAGGAGAAATTGCCCAGCATTTCGAAAAATGTGTGGTGACGCGCCGTGTATCCCACGTTTTCCAGATCGTTGTGCTTGCCGCCGGCGCGCAGGCAACGCTGGGACGTGACCGCGCGCTTGCCGGGCCGCGCCTGCCGGCCGAGAAACACATCCTTGAACTGGACCATGCCGGAGTTTGTGAACAACAAAGTAGGATCGTTTCCGGGCACGAGCGGGCTGCTCGACACGATCTTGTGACCGTGGTCGGCAAAATAGTCAAGGAATGACTTGCGTATCAGATTGCTGTTCATCGTAGCGGGTCTGGGTAGCGGGTCTGGTGCGGCGTCAATCGCCCTGCTTGTCGTGTTCGCCGTCGTCGCCCGAGCCCAGCATCGGCGCATTGCCGCTTCCGCCGGTGAAGGAAAACGTTTCCAGCGCTTCTTCCAGCGGCACGCGCAGATCGCCGTCGCTCGACAGGACGATGGCGATGGGCCGCGTCCGTGGAAAATGGCTCATGATGATGGTGAAGATGATCAGGAACGGAACACACAGGAACGCGCCGGGAATACCCCAGATCGTTCCCCACAACGCCAGGTTCAGGAGAATGACTATCGGGCTGAGATTGAACGAACTGCCCATCAGCCGCGGCTCGATCACATTGCCGATCATCACCTGGAAAGCGCCGATGCCCCCGAGCACCAGCAGGAACAGGAAGTAACCGTCGGACTGGGCCAGGGCGATCATCGCCGGAAACATGGTGGCGATGATGGAGCCGATGGTGGGGATGAAATTGAGCAGAAAGATCAACAGCCCCCAGACGCCTGCGAAGTCCACTCCCATCAGCAGCAGGAGCCCGAAACTGAGTACGCCGGTGAGCGTACTGGTGAACATCTTGATGGTGATGTATTTCTGGATGTCGTCACGGATGCGGTCGAAAATTCCGTTTACTTCCTTTTCCTTTTCAGAGTCGGAAATCAGCGCGCTGATCTTGTTCCTGAATTGTCCCTGCTCGAAAAACAGAAAACCGATATAGATCAGGATCAGGCTGCTGCTAGCCAGGATTCCGGCCGCCGAACCGGCCAGAGAGGTGGCGTAGCTTGGCAGATCGATCCATTCAATGACCATCTGGCCGAAGTTTTCCCCCTGGATGTCTCCTACGTCCACGAAAGGAAGCGACATCGATTCAAGCCGACGGATCAGGTTTTCCTGGTATATCGGCGCCATCTCCAAGACGCCGCCGAACGAGGAACTCAGAAAATTGACGACACCCCAGATCGCCGCCAGAAAAGTCAGCACCGACAAGCCCAGGCAAATCGGACCGGGTATCGAAAAGCTCCCGATGGAAAGCCGCCCCAGCGTTGCCGCCAGGGTGTTGATCAGATACCAGAGGGCGATCGCGATCACCAGCGGCAGCAGCAACGACTCGCCGACGATCAGCAAGTAGAAGACTACGACTACCAGCAGCACGACGGCCAGGTAGTTAGGCACTTTCATCGTTCGAAAATTCCTTTGGGAACAGGCTCGGAACGCGTCCGTTCTTGACAACCCGCGAAGGTTACCATATTTGGCCTTTCCCATTCGAAAGAAAATACTGCGCGCAACCGCAATCCGGCAAGGGGCTTGTCAGAAAGCCCCGTATCAATAAAGATAGCGGCTTGCGTCAGGCACTGTTGCAACCGGCGCGATCAAGGACAAACCAAGAATAGGGGGCCTGTTGATGACAGGAGAACGACTCAAGCTTCGCATCGCCGGCAAGACCGATACCGGCCTCCTGCGTGAACACAACGAAGATTTCATCGGTTTTGACGAAGACGCCGCCCTGGCGATTCTGGCGGATGGCCTCGGTGGCCGCGCCTCGGGCGAAGTCGCCTCCTGCATGGCAGTCACATCGATTCTGACCGAGTTGCGCCCGGACCGTCCGCCCGATGCGGAAACCGACGACCAGTTCGACGAATTGCTGCGCGCGATAAATGCGGCCAATCTCAGGATTTTCCACGCGGCCGGCGCCAACAAATGCCATAACGGCATGAGCACGACCCTGATCGCGACCCGGATCGAAGGCCGGCGCATGTTCGCGGGCTGCGTGGGAGACTCGCGCCTGTATTTGTTGCGAAACAGACAACTCGAGCAGTTGTCGCACGATCACACGCTGATCAACGATCTGCTGGCCAAGGGCGCGATGCCGAACAATGGCTTCTCACTTACCGATATCGACCACATTCTGACCCGGGCGCTGGGCATTCACGATACGGTGGAGATCGATCGCCTCGAACACGAATTGCAAGGCGGCGACCTGCTGCTGATGTGTTCCGACGGCCTCTGGAGCATGGTCGCCGACTGGGAGATCAAGGACATCCTTAATTACAATTCCGAGGATCTCGATCGCTGCATCGTGAAACTGGTCGACAGCGCCAACCGCAATGGCGGCAAGGACAATATTTCCGCGATCCTGATGCGGCTGGACTAAGGTGCAATCCGCGACCTCCAGACTGATACCGGCGCTGTCGGCGGGGTCGACTTCCGGGCTGGGCTTGCTGGTCAGCCACATCGCCTTCGCGAGTTTTGTCTTTTCGGGCGCCTTGCAGCCCTGGTCTTCCCAGGGAATTGGCCTGATACTCTTTGGCGCCTTTGCGGGATGCCTGATCGTTGCCCTGACCGGTGGTTTTCGCGGCGCGATCGCGGGACTCTCACCGGCTCTCGTCATCGTGATGGGCGACATCGGATCCACCATTGACGCCGAAGGACAGAATCTTTTCGTGACAACCTTCGTGGTGCTGGTAACCGGTGTTATCTGTGCCGCCGCGCTTTGCTTTCTGATCGGAGGCTTGCGCCTGGCCAACCTGGTTCGCTTTATACCGTATCCCGTTGCGAGCGGGTTCGTTGCCGGAATCGGCGGCGCCGTGTTTCTGGGCGCGATCGAATCCGCGGGAGTAACAACGGGCTGGCGGTCGATGGCTGAAGTTTTCGAAGCTTCCAGCTTGCTGCTTTGGGGGCCCGGAGCGTTTTACGGCCTTGCCTTGTATTTCGCCATGCGCCGATGGCGCAACCCCTTGATCCTGCCTCTCAGCGTAGTGATCGCGGTCGGCGGCTGCCACGCCGTCTTCGCGGCGGCGGGGCTGAGCAGCGACGAAGCGAGAACCGCGGGCCTGCTTCTGGCCGGCACAGCGGAAGGAACCCTGTGGCCGGCCATTGGCCCGGCTGATCTTGCGCATGTCGACTGGACCGCAATGTCGAGCCAGATACCCAATCTGCTGGTATTGGTCATCGTCGCATTGATCTGCGTGATCATGAGTCTCGCGGGACTGGAGGTGGCGCTGAACGAGGAATTGGACTGGGATCGTGAGTTTCGGGCGACGGGCGTCGCCAACGTGTTCAGCGGCCTGAGCGGCGGCACATTCGCCTGCATGATCGTTCCGGCCTCGTTTCGCAGCAAACTGTTCGGCGCCTCGACACGCCTGACCGGCGTAACTTGCGCCCTGGTCATCGGAGCGGGACTGTTTTTCGGTGACGGCATGCTCGAATTCATACCCGTCGCGCTGATTTCCGGCATGCTGTTTTTCGCCGGCGCCGGGATGATCGAAGAGGGGCTGCTGCGGAGTCGAAAACGTTTGCCTGTGTCGGAATATGCGATCGTTCTTCTGATATTCGTGGTAATCGTTGCCTTCGGCCTGATCGAGGGCGTCAGCACCGGATTGTTCGCCACTCTGGTTTTCTTTGCGCTTCGGCTGAGCCGCGTTGACCCGATCGCCAGTCAGTTCACCGGACGCAGCGAGCGAAGCAACATGGCCCGCCCGCCTCCGGACCGGGCCATCCTGCTGGAAGGCGGGGAGCGAATTCACGGCTACCGCCTGCGTGGCTACCTGTTTTTCGGCAGCGCCTGGCCGCTGGTCGCCAAGCTCAAGCAATCGCTGGAATCCCCGGCGCCCCCTGTGTGTCTGATAATCGATATGGAATCAGTTTCGGGATTTGATTATTCGGCAATCAATGTGCTGGGCAGATTCATGCAATCGGCTGTTGCCGCCGGCGTACAAGTCAGCTTGAGTTCGACTTCCCGGTCTTTGCAGTCGGGACTTGAAAGCAACGTCCCCGCCGCAACCTTCGCGCAGGTGGAAATTGCGCCCAACGAAGATCGGGCGTTGGAAAATTGCGAGAGTTTTCTCATTGAAGTCTGGAAGTCGGCACCCGGCGACGCGGACGTAAAACGAGCTTCGCTCCTGAGCAGCACCGCCGAAGAGCTTGACCGATTCCTGGAAAGACAGGTCCTTTTCGAGGAACTGATCGAGGAATTGGAGCCCTGGCTGGATGCGAGAAGTTTTGCAAAGGGAGACAAGCTGAAGGAATCGGGCGCGGACGAATTGCAGATTCTGCTGGAGGGCCGCGCTTCGGCATACGATTCGGCCGGTACGCGCCTGTGCCAATGCGGAACCGGAGATCCGGTCTCGCCCGCGCAACGCGTGGACGCAAGAGCCGTATCTATCGTCGCCGACGAGTCAGGCAGGACTCTGGTGCTGGGGCAGGAAATTCGCCGCTGGCTCGAAGAGCACGAGACGGCGCTGGCGATGAAACTGTACCGATATCTCCTGGCTTCTTGATACACTCATTGCCACAAAGCCGAGACTGGAACCGCCCAAAGGTTCTTGTCGAAAGGGATTGTCTGGTTTCCGCGATAAAGGACAACTCCGCAGACAAAATCCCTGCCCGCGAGGCTATGGAGTTCTCGAAGACCGTTGAAATCCGCTGCGGTAACCGCATCACGGCCCTTGACCTCGATTGCCGAGATTTTTCCGCCTGGATCTTCGAGCACGAAATCGACTTCCTTGCCGTAGCTCGTTCTGAAGTGATGCAGCCTCGCGTAGGGGTCGAATACGGTCAATTGCTTGGCGAGCTCCGAGGCAACGAAATTCTCCATTACCTGACCGAAGACATGAGGTTCATGCACTGCGGCATGGCCGGGGTCGATGTTCAGCAAATGACACAGAAGTGAAGTATCGACGAGATAACACTTGGGCGCTTTGACCAGACGCTTGCCGACGTTTCGGAACCAGGGTGTTACATCCAGCGTGAGAAATATCATTTGCAGCAAAATACGATAGTTTTTCGCGGTTACCGCGTTTAGCCCGAGCGACCGTGCAATATCGGCTTCGTTCACCAGTCCGCCGGCCCGCCCGGCAAGCAACTTGAGCAGGTTCGGCAATACGCCAAGTTTGGCGATTTCCGCAATCTGTCTCACATCCCGTTGCAAAATCGTCGAAACATAGTCTTCAAACCATTTTCGGCGCTCGGATTGACCCTTATGCGAAATCTCCGGGAAGGTCGCCTTGACTATCATGTCGGTAAGTCGATGCTTGCTCCGCAAGGGGCCGGGAATGAAGCGGTTTTCCGACAGACGTGACAGAAAGTCGCCCTCCCCCGCGGAAATCTCCAGCGCCGACAATGGATAGAGCGTGAAAACGCCAATCCGTCCCACTAACGCGTCGGCGAGTTTGGGCAAAGCCAGGATGCTCGATGAGCCGGTAAGCAAGTACCTGCCGTTGGCGGATGCCGGATTCTCGTAGCGTGCTTCGTCGATCAACAGCTTGAACGTTCGGAACAATCCCGGCGCCATCTGCACTTCGTCGAGCACAAGAGGGCCATCCCAGGCCTGGAGAAAGCTTTGGGGATTGGCTTCTGCCGCGCCGAGCATGCCAGCCTCGTCGAAAGTAACATAATCCGCGGGCCAGTCGTTTTTCGCCAGCCGCAGGACCAATGTGCTTTTGCCGGCCTGCCGCGGGCCCGCCACATAGACGGCGGGAGTGTCCTGCAACGCCGCAAGAACAGCCTTGCTCAATCTGCGTGGAATCATCGTTCCAACCACCGATGTTTCGTGCAAATATAAAAGTAAACTTTATATTTTCGAAAGGCAAGTTTTATTTTTACCGAGATAAATCTCGCGACTGCGGATAGGATGACGGGGACAGCGTTAGCTGCGTCAGGGTCCGATGCGGGACGCGAAACGTGCGGGCATGAGGATATGGTCCTCGACCAGGTCGTAAAGCCTGCCGAGATGGCCACGGCGCGTGGGGCCCGGGTTGCTGTCGGATGTGGCGACCACGACCAGGTCGAGTTCCTCGACCACGAAGATGAGCTGACCGCCATAGCCCCAGGCCACGGGCACCTGCATGCCGGCCAGGTCGCGCAGCCACCAGCCATAGCCGTAATAACGGCCCTGACCGCGAGGCGAACGCGCACGGGGCTGGTGCGATGCGTCTATCCACTCCCGCGGCACGACCTGGGTTTCGCCGTGCCTGCCGTCATTGAGATACATTGCGCCGAAGGCGAGCATCTGGCGCGGAGTCATTTCCATGTCATTGCCGCCGAAATAAATGCCTTGCGGGTCTTGTGACCAATAGGACATCGAATAGCCCATGGGGTGAGTCAAGTATTCCTGCGCGAACTGTTTGGCGTCCATGCCGGTCGCGCGGGTCAAGATGGCGGACAGCAGGTGCGTGCTTCCGGTGCTGTACAGCATTCTGGCGCCGGGTTGCGCCACCAGCGGCTGATCGATGGCGAACTTCACCCAGTCCCGGCTTGCGACCCAGCGGCCGTAATTGCGGTTGCTCGTGGTTTGCAGGCCGGACTGCATGGTGAGCAGGTTTTCTACCGTGATTGCGCGTTTTTCGGCGTATTCCTCGCCTTCCAGATATTCCGGGAAGAACTCTTGAAGGTCGCTGTCCACCGATTCGATGAAGCCTTCTTCGATGGCGATTCCCACCAGCGCGGAAATGACGCTCTTCGATGCGGATTTCATGTTCGCCGGACGGCCGGCGCTGGCGCCGTTGTAGTACTTTTCGAATACCAGCTCGCCGTTGTGCTGGACGAGCAGGCTGTGCAGCCGCGTCAAGCGCCGGGCCGCGCCGTCGGCGGAATCGAAATCGAGCTGCTGGTCTCGATTTTGGGCCGGGGCCGGCGACGCAAGCAAGAAAATGAGCGGCAAGACCAGAATTCGCACAATCCTTGTCATCTTGATTTCGCCCTTGTTTCCGTTGTTGTCAGATCGCGCTGAAAGCGTCGTCGAGAATCGACGGCGTCAATATCTGCGGAAGGATCACCGGCTCGCCTGCCGGGTCGCCCGGATACAGCACGTACAGCGGCACCGACGGCCGCCGGAATTCTTCGAGTACGGCTGTAATCTCCGGGTCCTCGTTGGTCCAGTCGCCCTTCATGTAGACGATGTTGTTCTCTTGCATGGACTGCTTCACGCGTTCGGTGCCGAGACTGCTTTGTTCGTTGACCAGGCAGGTAATGCACCAGTCCGCGGTCATGTTGACGAAAACCGGGGTGCCGCCGCCGCGATATTCCGCCAGCCGGGCGCTGCTGAAAGGTTCAAACTCCGCGCTTGCGTCCTGGGCCAGGTCCGAATCGGCCCGGGCCATGGTTTGCAGGAATGGCGTCTGCATCAGGTACCCGGCCAGGAACAAGGTGGCCAGGCCGACCGCGAGATTGGCGGTGCGCATGATCGGCCCTACCACAAAACGGCGCTGATACAGCCAGGCCGACAGCGCCAGCAGGATGCAGACGCCAAGCACCAGCGACATGCCCAGAACGCCGACCTGGTTGCCGAGCACCCACAGGAAGAAGGCGGCTGAAGCGTAGAGCGGGAAGGCCATGAATTGCTTGAAGGTGTTCATCCAGGCGCCCGGACGCGGCAGGTACCGCGTCAGCGCCGGCAGGAAGGACAGCACGAGAATCGGCAAGGCCATGCCGAATCCGAGCGCGAGGAACACGAGCATCGCCACGATCCAGGGTTGCGTCAGGGCAAAACCGAGCGCCGGACCCATGAACGGGGCGGTGCATGGGGTTGCGACGATGGTCGCGAGCACGCCGGTGAAGAACGAGCCCCGGTAGCCTTTCTGCATGGTCAGGCTGTTGCCTGCTCCCATCAGCCCGGTACCGATTTCGAACACGCCGGAAAGGCTCAGGGCCAGGGTGAAAAACAGGTAGACGATGAAGGCCAGGAACCAGGGCTGCTGAAACTGGAACGCCCAGCCCACCTGCTCGCCCGCCGCGCGCAGTGCGATCAGCACCGAGGCAAGCAGCACGAAGGAAACGAGTATGCCGGCGGTATAGGCCAGCCCTTCATTGCGCTGGTGACGGGCGGTCTCGCCGGAAGCGGCGACGAAACTGAGCGCTTTCAGCGACAGCACCGGGAATACGCAAGGCATCAGATTGAGAATGATGCCGCCGATCAAGGCGCCCAGCATGAACAGGGGCAGCCCTCCGAGGCCGCTGTCGCCGCCGAAACCGGCCGCCATCGGCGCTATGGTTTCCGCGCTGGCGATGCCCGCGGGATTGACGAAATCGTAAGCCGTGCGCTCACCGGTCGAGTTTTCAAGCACCAGCGTGCCGTAGACCGATCCATCCAGGTCATCGAGCATGCGGCGCGGCTGCTGATGTGTGATCTGCAGCAGATTGGACTGCACCGAAACATCGCGCAGCGGCCCCGGCTTGATGACCCGGCGTTGTTCCGGGAAAAACCAGGCATCGGTGTAGCCGTCGAAATTGAGCGAGGCCGATTCGAATCCGAGACTGACGCGCTCGCCCGCGACCGCAAGCAGGGATCGGATGTCGTGGTCGGCAATCGGCAACTGCTCGCGCGCCTCAGTGAACAGCCCGGCATTTTTCGCATCAGGCCCGGTAGTTTCACCGACAGGCAGCGTGATGCTCAGGCGCTGTTCCCCGGGAATGCAGATCAGGTCGCACACATTCCAGTACGCCAGGGTGGAAAGTTCTACCGACTCGCCTTGGTAGCCGGCGGGAACGGTAACCGCGACCGGATGCAGCACCTGTTCCTCGTAACCAAAATTGACCAGGTCGGTGTCATAAAACGGCAGCCAGGACGGCGCGGGAAATTGCAGTTCGCCGATTTGCGTACCCGGCGGCGCAACCCATTCATCGAGGCTGGTAGGCTCGCCGCTGTCTCCACCCATCTTCCAATAGGTGTGCCAGTGTTCGGCAGGGTCGAGCAACAGGCCGAGCCAGGCGGTTTCGCCGGGAACGATACGCGTGTTTTCCGCGATCAGTTCGACTTCGATGCTATGGTCCCAGGCGACGCTGGTGCGGGTCGTGCGCAGATCGTAGCCGTACCAGGCGCCCTCCTCGTCGACCCAGGCAAGCATGCCGTCGAGTTCGGTCATGTCGGCTGGATAGCGATTGTGCTGTTCAGTGGAAATCTGGATTCGCGAGTCTTCCAGCATCACATCGCGATACGGCGCGTATTTCATGACGCGGGCGCGGGTTGGGAAGAACCAGGCCTCATCGACTTCGGCGAAGCGCGTATCCGGGGCCTGCACCATGACATTGACCTTGCCGTCATGATGGTTGAATTGCGCGATCAGATCGTGATCGCCGAGCGGAACCGGCGTATTGGCGCGGGCGTCCGCGAAGCCTTCGCGCCAGCGCTCGTCTATCGCGAGCGAGTCAGCCACCGGCAATGAAACGGCGAAGCGCGCGCTGCCGGGAATGCAGATGACTTCGCAGACCTGCCAGTCGATAGTGGTTTCGGCAACGAACGCATCGCCCTGGAAGTCCGCCGGAATCGAAACCGGCAGCGGCAGAAAAACCTCATGGCCATAGGTGAAAGTCACCAGGCCGGAATCGAGGAAAGGCGTCCACTCGGGAATCGGCCAGACAATCTCGCCGACGTCGCCCTCGTTCATGCCGCCGGGTAACTGCCAGTCACTCGTGCTGGTGGCTTCGCCGCTGTCGCCGCCGAATTTCCAGTAGGTGTGCCAATTTTCGACCGGGTCGAGACGAATGCCCAGCCACAAGGTCTCGCCCGGCACCACGTTTACGGTCTCGGCGACGAGTTCGACTTCGATCTGCTCGGTGCCGTGCACCTGGGCCTTCAGGCCGAGGCCCGCAAGGCACAACACGAGCAAAGTCAACAGCCGGGCCGGAGTTTTGCACATCACGTCAGTTCCGTATTGTCAGCGTGTAACGCATCAGGTTGATTTTACGCCATTCGCGCACGAATTTTGTGGCAAAGGGTAACATTACGGGCTTCATTCCGGGAGAGTTTCAACCAGAAACCGCTCGACCACGAGTTGCAGTTTGCGCTCGCCGCGAAATTCATTGACATCAAGGCGGTACGCGAGGCTGATTTCGGTGGCCTCGGGATCGGGCCAGTCTTCAACGTTGAAGGCGATCGCCTCGACCTGAACTTCCTGGGCTTCCAGTGGACTCAAGGTCATGCGCAGGTGCTTCTCCTTGAGCGGCTGTTGCCGCCGCAGGCGGAATCGGCCGTCGAACACCGGTTCCGGGAAATCCTTGCCCCAGGGGCCGGCGTTGCGCAACAACCGGGCGATTTCGAGACTGAACCATTGTGGTTCGAGCGGCCCGTCGCTGAACAGTTGCGCTTCCGGTTGCCCGGGGCCGAGTTGCCGGGCGGCCTCCTCGGCGAATGCCGCCTGGAATTCCCCGAACCTGTCTGCTGCCAGGCTCAGCCCCGCGGCCATGGCGTGACCGCCGAAGCGCGTGACCAGGCCGGGATGCCGGCCGGCGATGGCTTCCAGCGCATCGCGTATGTGAAATCCCCGAATCGAACGGCCCGAACCCTTGAGTTCTCCCGGCGAATTTTCACCGTTCTTGGCAAAGGCAATCACCGGTCGATGCAGGCGGTCCTTGATGCGCGAGGCCACGATTCCTACCACGCCCTGATGCCAGCCTGGCTCGTACAGGCACAGGCCCGCCGGCAGTTCCTGCATGGATGCCGTCAATTCCGTCACCAGTTCCGTGGCCTGCTCATCCATTTCCGCCTGAATCTCCCGGCGTTCCCGGTTGATTTCGTCCAGCGACCGGGCCAGTTCGCCGGCGGAATGTTCGTCTTCCGCGAGCAGGCATTCGATGCCGGTGGACATGTCGGTCAGGCGGCCCGCGGCATTGAGCCGGGGCGCGACGCCGAACGCCAGGTCCGCAGCAACGGCGGTGACGGGGTTTCGTCCAGCGGCTTTCAGCAGGGCGCGGATGCCCGGCCTGGCCCTGCCCGCCCGAATCCGGCGCAGTCCTTGCTGCACCAGTATGCGATTATTGCGATCGAAGGAAACCACGTCGGCGACCGTGCCGACCGCCACGAGGTCGAGCAGTTCGGCCAGATTCGGCTCGGGCAGCCCTTCGTCCGCGAACCAGTTAATCTCGCGCAAGCGGCGGCGCAAGGCGAGCATCACGTAGAAAATCACGCCGACGCCGGCGGTGTGCCTGGCCGGAAACTCGCAGCCCGGCTGATTGGGATTAACGATGGCGTCGGCCTCGGGCAATTGCGCCGCGGGCAGATGATGATCCGTGACAAGAGTGCGCAAGCCCGCGCTCCTGGCCGCGGCTACGCCATCGATGCTGGAAATGCCATTGTCTACGGTGATCAACAGATTCGGGTCGCGGGCGCAGGCGAGTTTGACAATGGCCGGCGTCAGCCCGTAACCGAATTCGAAACGGTTCGGGACGATGTAGTCCAGACGATCGAAGCCGAATCCATGCAAGGCATTGAGCGCCACCGCGCAACTCGTGGCGCCGTCGGCGTCGTAATCCCCCACGAGCAGGATTTTCCATTTGCCGTGCAAGGCGGCCAGCAGCAGGTCCACGGCTTGGTCCATGCCCTTGAGCGACTCCGGCGGCGCCAGATTGGCAAGCCCCAGATCCAGTTCCGCGGAACTGGTCACGCCGCGCTGGCTGTAGACGCGCCGCAGCAGCGGATGCATCTCGCCGGACCAGTCGGGGCCTGAGGCCTGGCGCCGGATCAGCATCGCCCGGTTCAAACCGCGAGACCGCCGAGAATCGCGGTGAGCGCGGCCAGGTCGTTTTCGACCACGCGATAGCGTTCCGGCCTCTGAAACTGGCGTTGCAGACGCCCGGGTAATTCCGGCGCCTGCAGTCCGGCGGCGGCGACCGCCTCGCTGAACTTGGCCGGATGCGCGGTTGCCAGGCAGATCATGGGTACTTGCAGGTCACGGCCGCAATCGCGCGCGGCGCGCACGCCGACCGCGGTATGCGGGTCCAGCAAGACGCCATGATCGCGCCACACCTCGGCAATGGTGGCGCAGGTTGTCGCGTCGTCCGCGCTCGCGCTGTCGAAAACTTCACGCATGTCTCGCCAGCGCGAATCGGACAGCTTCGCCCCGCCGGCGGCGCCCGCGGCCATGAATTGCGCGAGCGCCTCGCTGTCGCGGCCGAACAGATCGAACAGGTAACGTTCGAAATTGCTGGAAACGAGGATATCCATGCTCGGCGAGAAGGTATGACGCAGGGCCGAGATCGAATAGTCGTTGCCGCCGATGAAACGATGGAGGATGTCGTTTTCGTTGGTGGCGACAATCAGGCGCTCGATCGGCAGGCCCATTTCCCGGGCCAGGTAACCGGCGTATACGTCGCCGAAGTTTCCAGTCGGCACCGAGAAAGAAACCGGGTTCTCCGGAGCGCCGAGCCGCAGGCCCGCATGGACGTAATAGACGATCTGCATGACGATGCGCGCCCAGTTGATCGAATTTACCGCCACGAGTTGCCGGCCCGCGGGGAGAAAAGACTGGTCGGCGAAAGCGGCCTTCACCAGGCGCTGACAGTCGTCGAAATTGCCTTCGACCGCCAGATTGAAAATATTCTCGCCAGCCACCGTGGTCATTTGCTTGCGTTGCACCTCGGATACTTTCCCCTGCGGGTGCAGAATGCAGATATCGACCTGTGAGGAATGGCGGCAGCCTTCCAGCGCAGCCGAGCCGGTATCGCCCGAAGTCGCTCCGAGAATGAGCGCACGCTTGCCTTTTTGCCGCAGCACGTGATCGAGCATCCGGCCCAGTACCTGCAAGGCGAAGTCCTTGAAGGCCAGAGTCGGTCCGTGAAACAACTCGAGCACATGTTCGCCATCGTCCAGCGCCGTCAGCGGCGCGATTTCCGGGTGAGCGAAACCGGCGTAACTCGACTCGATCATCCGGCGCAGTTCGTCTTCCGGGAAAGCGCCGGAAGCGAACAGGGATGTAATCCGCCAGGCGAGTTCGGCATAGGGCAGATCACGCATTTCCCTGAGATCAGCGGTACTGAGCCGGGGCAATTCCTCCGGGACGAACAGGCCGCCGTCCGGAGCGAGCCCGGTCAGCAGCACCTCTTCGAATCCTTGCCCGGAACAGCCGCCGCGGGTGCTGAGATACTTCATACTCATTCCCCGGCGGGAAAGGGCGCTACCCGGACCCGGCTGATCGGGCCGACCACGTCCGGCACCGAACCGAGTTCGGCGATGGCGGCGTTCATGCTGCTTTCCGGCGCCGCATGGGTCAGCAGAACGATGGGCACGCTGCCGCCATGCACTTCTTTCTGAATTACCGCCTCTATACTAATGGCATGCTGTTCGAGCACCCGTGTGATCCTGGCCATCACGCCCATGCGGTCGAGCACCGGGATGCGCAGATAACATTCGGACTCGATATCGTCCATGGACACCATGGGAAGGTCCCGGGCCTCGCCGTGATAATGCAGGGAAGGCGCGAGCGGCCGCGCGGCGCCCGCGCGAAGCCGGCGGGCTATGTCGATGATGTCCGCGACCACCGCGGATGCGGTCGCGTCGGCGCCGGCGCCCGGACCCTGATACAGGGTCGTGCCGACGGCATGGCCCTTGACGACGATGGCGTTGTCGACGCCAGCCACTTCGGACAACAGCCAGCGCTTGCTGATCAGGGTGGGATGTACGCGCAACTCGACTCCCCGTTCCGTGCGCCGGGCGATGCCGAGATGCTTGATGCGATATCCCAGTTCTTCGGCATAAGCCAGATCTTCGGGCTCCAGCGTACCGATTCCCTCGGTCCAGGTAGCGGAGAATTGCAGGGGAATGCCGAAAGCGATGGAAGCCATGATCGTCAGCTTGTGAGCGGCGTCCGTGCCTTCCACGTCGAAACCCGGATCGGCTTCGGCATAACCGAGTTCCTGGGCCTGCGCCAGCACATCTTCGAAAGTGCGTCCGCCGGCGGACATTTCGGTCAGGATGAAATTGCCGGTGCCGTTGATAATCCCGGCCAGCCATTCGATGCGGTTAGCGGCCAGCCCCTCGCGCAGGGTCTTGATGATCGGGATGCCGCCGGCGACGCTGCTTTCATAGGCCAGCGTGGTTCCATGCGCTTCGGCGACTTCGAACAGCTCGTTGCCGCGCTCGGCAATCAGGGCCTTATTCGCGGTGACGACGTGCTTGCCGTTTGCCAGCGCCTGCCTTACCACGTCGAAGGCGGGATCGAATCCGCCCATGGTTTCCACGACGACCTGAATTTCGGCGTCCTTAACGACCGCGAAGGGGTCGTTGCCGAGGGCAATCCCGGAATCGGGACTTACAGCCTCTTTCGCCTCCCGAGGCCGCCGCGTCGCCACGCGCACGACCTGAATCGAAGCGCCGGCGCGGCGCGCAATCTCATCGGCATTTTCCAACAGCAGGCGTAAACTGCCGCCGCCGACTGTGCCCAGTCCGCAAATTCCTACCTTGACGGGTGATTGCATAGAGATTGGCTTCCGCGCCGAGTAACGAAGCGCGGATTATACTGGAAGCGGCGGCCGGCTCCTTATTCGATTCCGAGCATCGCCGCCAGGCGTTGCGCTTCCACGTAACCCGGGATCAGGCGTCCGTCCGGAAACACCAGGGCCGGGGTACCCTGGATACCGAGTTGATTGCCCAGATCGTAATGCGCCAGTACCGGGGTTTCACAATCCCTGATGGGTAAATTCTGGCCGTTCTTGGCCTGGGTCAGCGAACGATGGCGGTCTTCCGAACACCACACCGAGATCATCTTGTCGAAGGACGTCGCGTTTTCGCCGCCGCGCGGATAAGCGAGATAGCGGATGCGGATGCCGAAACCGTGCAACTGCTCGCGTTCGCCATGCAACTGACGGCAATAAGTGCAATCGACATCGGTGAAAATCGTCAACGTCGCTTTCACCTCGCCTTCGGGTTCGAAGATGATGGCTTCTTCGTCGGGTACGGCGGCCACCTTGCGCAAGATGGCTTCCTGCCGGGTGGCGGAGGTCAGATTGAGCAGTCCGTCCGGCGTGGTCTGATACAGGTCACCGGCAAACAGGTATTCTCCCGAGGCGTCTACGTACAGCAATTCCCCGGTGTTCAGCTCCACTTCAAATATCCGGTCGAGCGGCGTGGGCTTGATGTTGACGATTTCCAACTGGCCGCCCGAGGCGGCAACGATGGATTCGTGCAGCCGTTCGCGCAGGGCTTCGTCCTGGCCGGCGGCGGGCTGGACCAGTACGGCGAACAGTAACGCCGCGCAGCCGGAGACGATCACGGTCTTGCCGAAAGGTTTCATGTTCAAGGGACCTCTTTATGAGACCGGTGTTATGAGACCGGTGTTATGAGACCGGTGGCGCAAACGTCAATAATATACCGAAAATCCGGGTTTCAGGATGCGTCTTGCTGTTTCTTGCCGAGTTTTTCGGTTATGCGCGCGGCGCGGCCGCTCAAATTGCGCAGATAGTACAACTTGGCCTGGCGCACATCGCCGCGGCGCTTGATCTTGACGCCGGCGACCAGGGGGCTGTAAGTCTGGAAAGTGCGCTCCACGCCCACGCCATGGGAAATCTTGCGCACGGTGAACGCTGAATTCAGGCCCCGGTTGCGCACGCCGATTACGACGCCTTCGAAAGCCTGGATACGCTCGCGTTCGCCTTCCCTGATGCGAACCTGCACCACGACGGTGTCGCCCGGACCGAATTCGGGCAGTTGCTTGTTCATCTGCTCCTGTTCGATCTGCTGGATGATCTTGTTCTTGCTCATCGTCTTCGCTCCTCGGGCGGTGCGGCCGCATGGCCCGCAATAATTCAGTTTTCCTTCATGCCGGAGCGGTACTCGTCCAGCAATCGCTGTTCCTCTCCGGTCAACTCCCGGCCGGCCAGCAAGTCCGGCCGCTTGCGCCAGGTCGTACCGAGTTTCTGCATCAGACGCCAGCGCCTGATCGCCTCGTGATCGCCGCTCAGCAACACTTCCGGCACTGCCGTTCCGGCGATTTCCCTGGGCCGGGTATATTCCGGACCCAGCAACAGGCCGTCGGCGAAACTGTCGTCCCCGGCGCTATCTTCGTCGCCAAGCGCGCCCGGCAACAGGCGGATCATCGCGTCGATCAAGGCCATCGCCGCCAATTCGCCGCCGCTGACGACGAAGTCTCCCAGCGACAGTTCCTCATCGACCGCGCTGTCGATCACGCGCTGGTCGACGCCCTGGTAACGGCCGCAAAGCAGCACCAGTTTCGGCGTTGCCCCTAGACGGACTACCGTTTCGTGGTCGAGTCGCCGGCCCTGTGGCGACAGGTAAACCACCCTGCCCCTGCCGTCCTGTTGCGCCGCCGCCAGACTGTCGAGCAGCGGCGCTGTTTTCATCAGCATCCCCGGCCCGCCGCCGAACGGCCGGTCGTCCACGGTCCGATGCCGGTCTCCGGCGTAATCCCGTGGATTCCGGAAAGCCAGTTCGATCAAGCCCTGCCGGATCGCCCGGCCGGTCACTCCGTATTCGCTCAGCGCGGTGAACATTTCGGGGAACAGCGTGACTATATCGACCCGCATGTCACGTTTCCACGAGGAAATCCGCGCCCCAATCGACTTCGATCGTGCCGGCTTCCAAATCCACTCGATGCACCACCTGGTCCCATACCATGGGAATCAGGCGCCTGCGATCGTCAATGCTGCCGGCTTCGGGCTCGACCACGAGCACGTCGTTCGCGCCGGTCTCGAGCAGATGTCCGACGCGGCCGAAGTTCTCGCCCGCCGTGTTGACCACCTGCAATCCCTGCAACTGATGCCAGTAATACTCTCCCGCTTCCAGTTCAGCCAACTCGGAAGCGTCAACCGCGACGTCACATCCGGTAAGCCGCCGTGCAAGTTCCGGTTCGTCATATCCCTCGAAATGCACCAGCAGGTTGCTGCCCTGCCAGCGGCTGTGATCGATGTGCAAGCTCTCGAGCCCGATAGCCGTTTCAACCTGCAAGTGGGCGAATTCGAGAATGTTTTCCGCGGGGCTGGTCCAGGATTGCAATTTCAACCAGCCCTTTACGCCATGCGTACGGCCAATCCTTCCCATTACGATGCGGGAACGGCTGGAGTCGATGTCCCGCGCCATGGCGCAGCGACTCAGCCTTCGGAAGTAGCTGCCGCTTGCGTGTCCTGCGCTTCAGCATCCCGTACCAGGGTAGCAACCCTGGGCGTAACCTGCGCACCCTGGGACTGCCAGTACGCCATGCGTGCAAGGTCCAGCCGCAGGCGCTCTTCCCGGCCACGGGCCACGGGATTGAAGAATCCGATGCGTTCTATGAACCGGCCATCGCGCGGCGACCGCACGTCGGCGACGGTAATGTGGTAGAACGGCTTCTTCTTCGCCCCGCCACGCGCCAGACGAATCGTTACCATAATCAGTTCCTGTCGAAGTCAATTTGCCGGACACGCCGCTCTCTGGTGGATCGCGCCGGCCCGGTTAAAAGGCCGGGTATTCTAAGGCAATTCGACAGGCAATGAAAGATGGTGTGCGCGTCCGCCTTCAGCAGGTAGGGGGGAGGCATGCCTCGCCCACGGGGGTTGTACGGTTTCGGGGCCGTTCGCGGGCGAGGCATGCCTCGCCCCTACGGTCTCACATGTATTTGAACCTGCACAGAAGGGATTAAAGCCGCGGCGGGAAGTGGCCGGCGCCGGGGGCGCCGGGTAGGCGATTCATCATTTTCTCCAGGTTGCCGCCTTTCATCCTGCGGGCGGCCTTCTGCATCGTCTTGTGCTGCTTGAGGAGACGGTTGAGGTCCTGGATCTGTGCGCCGGCGCCTTGCAGAATGCGGCGCTTGCGCGAGCCGTTGAGGATGGCCGGGTTGCTGCGTTCGCGCGGCGTCATGGAATTGATCACCGCCTCCATGCGGACCAGGTGACGTTCGTCCATCATGCCTGCCGCGCCCGGCGGCAGGGCGCCCATTCCGGGCAGTTTGTCCATGATTCCTGCCACACCGCCCATGCTGCGCATCTGGCGCAGTTGCTCGCGCATGTCATCGAGATCAAAGCCCTTGCCCTTTCTGACTTTTTGCGCCATGCGGGCGGCTTTCTTCTTGTCGACCTTGCGTTCGGCCTCCTCGATCAGCGACATCATGTCGCCCATGCCGAGAATGCGGGACGCAATGCGCTGGGGATGGAACGGCTCGAAGGCGTCGGGTTTTTCGCCCGTGCCGATGAACTTGATCGGCTTGCCGGTGACGTGGCGCACCGAAAGCGCCGCCCCGCCCCGGGCGTCGCCGTCCGCCTTGGTCAGCACCACGCCCGTGAGCGGCAGCGCTTCGCCGAAGACGCGGGCGGTACTGGCGGCGTCCTGACCGGTCATGGCGTCGACCACGAACAGGGATTCCACCGGCTTGAGAGACTCGTGCAGGTTGCGAATCTCCAGCATCATTTCGTCGTCGATGGCCAGCCGGCCCGCTGTGTCGACAATAAGTACGTCAACGAACTGTTTCTTCGCTTCCTTCAGCGCCGCGCCGGCGATGGCAAGCGCGCCCCGGCTGCTGTCGCCGGCAAAGAACTCGACTTCGACCTGGGCCGCCAGCGTTTCCAGTTGACCGATGGCGGCAGGGCGATACACGTCGGCACTAGCGACCATGACCCTCTTTTTCTGTTCGCGCTTGAGCCAGGACGCCAGTTTCGCCACCGTGGTGGTTTTGCCCGAGCCCTGCAGGCCGGCCATCAGAATGACCGCGGGCGGAACGGCGCGCAGTTCGAGTTCCGCGCTCGCCGGACCCATAACCGCTTCGAGTTCGGCCTGCACGACCTTGATGAGGGTCTGCGCCGGAGTAAGGCTGCCCGCGATTTCCCGGCCCTTCGCCCGAACACGAACCCGGTCGATGAACTCCATCACGACCGGCAGCGCCACATCGGCTTCGATCAGCGCCCTGCGCACATCGCGCAAGGCCGCCTGAATCTGGCTTTCGTTCAGCGCGGTCTTGCCGCCCAGATTGCGGAAAGTGGCGGAAAGACGCCTGGTGAGATTTTCGAACACTGTGAGGTTCCGGCGAAAAAGGCGCCAGTATAGCGAACCGGCCTGACCGGCAACAGCGCTGTAAAAATCGCTTCAACCGCGCTGGGACATATGCGACACTTTTCCGCTCCTTTTTGCTGAATGGCGCCTGGGAAAATGCCGGAACCGAGCGTAATAGCCGGACTGATCGCTGTCGTATTTTACGGCCTGACCTGTGCGCTGCAATGGCGGCGGCTGCGCAGCGACAGGATTTCCCGCTCGCTGGTCCTGTCTTGCGGCCTGGTTGCCGTACTCGCCCATGCCGTCAGCGCCTGGGAAATCGTTCGCGAGCCAAACGGCTATCATTTCGGCATTACCCAGATCAGCACGCTGATCGCCATGGCGATTTCCATGCTCGTGCTCGGCTCGAGCTTGCGCAAACCGCTCGACAATCTGTTCCTCGGGCTTTTTCCGCTGGCAATCGTGGCCATCCTGCTGTCGCTGACGATCGGCAGCAGTTTTCCGACCACCAGCCTCGGCCCTGGCTCCGGCAGCCATGTTCTGTTGTCGGTGCTCGCCTATGGCTTCATTTCCATTGCCGCGTTGCAGGCGATCTTCCTTTCTTACCAGAACTATCAGCTCAAGCACGGCCATGCAGGCGGCCTGCTCACCAGGCTGCCGCCGCTACAGGACATGGAAGCCTTCCTGCTCGAACTGCTCTGGGCCGGCGAAGTACTGCTCAGCCTGGCGATCGTGGCCGGCGTCTTTTTCATTGAAGATGTCTGGAACATGGAAGGCATCATCCACAAGAGCTTCTTCACCGCGCTCGCCTGGCTTTTGTTCGCCGTCCTGCTTTGGGGACATCATCGACTGGGATGGCGCGGAACCACCATGATTCGCGGTACACTGACCGGGTTCGTATTACTCGTTGTTGGATTCTACGGTTCAAAATTCGTAATCGAGTATGTGCTCAGCTAAAACAAAAAGAACATCTGCGATTCTCCGCGTTGTGCGCCTGGCATGTGTCACGGTCGCTTGCTTCGCCGGAGGCGCTTTCCATGCCCAATCGCTGGAAGCGGCACGGATGGCCAGGGACAATGGTGATTTTCTCACTGCCGCGGAAATTGCCGCGGAGTTGAATACTTCCGATGGATATGCCCTGGCGGCGGAGTCGCTGTCGGTATATGGCTATCACATCGCCGCCGCGGGTGAGGAACAGGAAGAGATTTTCGGTGCCGCGACCGACTATGGAATGGAATCGGTCAGACTCGATCCACAAAACGTACAGGCGCACCTGCAACTTGCCCACGCCATGGGCCGCTACGCCCAGGTGGTCGGTGTTCTGGAAGTACTCGGCAATCGCTACGTGACGCGTGTGCGCGACGCGGTGGAGACCGCGGTGGAACTCGACCCGGACTCTGCCTTGGCGCATCTCGGCATCGCGGTCTGGCACGCGGAAGCGCTCGACAAGGCCGGGATTGTCGCGCGCCTGCTGTTCCGCGCATCCAGCGCAAGGGCTCTGGAACATATCGACCTCGCGCTTGAATACGGATCGGAACTCAAGGTCGTGCAACTGGAAACCGGATATTCGCTGCTGTTGCTGAGCGAACGGCGTTACGGAGACCGCGCGTTACAATTGTTGCGGGCCGCGCGCGAGACACCCAACCGCAACGTCTGGGACGAGTTTTTGCATGAACGCGTATTGGAGTCGCTCGCCGAAATCGGCGAGTGCTGATTGCTTCAATGAAACCGCTTCGCAACCGGCTCCTTCAGGAAGTGCTTTCCGCCCGCTCGAGAATTTGACTTTTGGTAGATTCGAATCGGGCCAGGCCGGACATGCGGCGCGATGTCAGTCTGATCTCCGCTTCGCTTTGACAAGCCAGGGCGCAGTGAAATCCGGGAGCCGCCTGAATCCGGAAAAACTGCCATCTATCCGCTTCGCCGCCGGTTACGGTTACGCTGCATTCGCCGTCCTCGGCTCCCGTGACCGTCACGCGCCGCAATGAGGGCGCGAGCGGTTCGCCGAGCGCCTTGCTCCAGGCCTCCTTCATGGTCCAGAGCCGATAGAACCACTGCTGACGCGCCTCGGGCGCAAGCTGCATCATTTCCGTCAGTTCGGGCGCGTTGAACCAGCGCCGGGCGAGCCGCTCGACCTTGCGTCGCTTCAATCCATACTCAAGATCGATGCCAAGCCTTTGCAGCGGTCCGGTGACAAGCGCGATGCGGTCGCCTGAATGCGCCAGGTTGAAGCCGATGAACGGCTCGCCGGAGGCCAGTTCCGGCCTGCCATGAGGTCCTTCGACGATGCGCCATTGACCGGGCGCGCGTTCGGCGTCGAGGTGGGAAAGCGCCGCGCGCAGCAACAGCCGGCCCAGGGCGAACTGCCGCTTGCGCGTCCGCGAGGCGCAATTGCGAAAGTAATCGAGTTCCTCCCCGCTGAGCCAGGACAAGCCGAGGCGCAATTCCGCATCGGAGAAATCCCCGATCCGCAAATGCCACAGTTGCAGTTGTAGCAGGCCGTTGCTCATTTGCGGACGGCGGTCGTGGCTGCCGAAGGAACGCAACGCTCGGCAATGAATTCAGCCAGGATTCGATATTCATCCCGGCGCGGATCGGATTTGCGCCAGGCCATGCCGATACGCCTAGCGACTTTCTCCGAACTGAAACGGCGCAAGGGCAGATTCGTGTCGCCGAGCACATCGCCCGCTACCGCCATGGCGGGCAGCAAGGTCAGGCCGAGGCCGCCCGCGACCATCTGCACCAGCGTATGCAGGCTCGTGCCCTGGTACACCAGGTTGGTTTCGGCCGATTGCAACTCACAGGCTTCGAGTGCATGGTCGCGCAGGCAATGGCCTTCTTCGAGCAGCAGCAGCGCTTCCCCGCGCAATTGTTTCTGCCGCACCGACTGCAGCTTCTCCAGCGTATGTCCGGATGGCATGCAAAGCAGAAACTCGTCCTCGAACAAGGTCACGGTTTCCACATCGCGCAATGGAAAAGGAAAAGCCAGTATCAGCACGTCGAGCTGGCCCCGCGTCAACATGACCGCAAGGCGCGAACTGATTTCCTCCTTGAGATAAAAACGCAATTTGCCGTATGTCTGACGCAACTCGCCGAGAATCTTCGGCAACAGGAAAGGCCCTATAGTGGGAATGACGCCAAGCCGGATTTCACCGGTCAGGGAGCCCTTTTCCGCCCGGGCCAGACTGACGAAATCCTCGACTTCGCCGAGAATCGTCTGTGCCCGCGCCAGCAGCTTTTCCCCCACCGGCGTGATCAGCACCGACTTGCGATTGCGTTCGAAGATCACCACGCCGAGTTGCTGCTCGAGTTCCCGAATCGCCGTACTCAAGGTCGACTGGGTAACGAAACAGGCCTCGGCTGCCTTGCTGAAGTGCCGGTGCTCAGCCACGGCCACCAGGTACCTGAGTTGCCTGATCGTTGGAATCATCAGCTCATGTTAATCGCTTTTGTCAATCAAGGCTGCAAGGTGTGGGAATTTCACAGGGCCATCTTATAGTCACATAGGTAGTTGGGGTTCTCAGTTGTTTGGTTTGATTGCGGTCGGGCTGGGGGGGTGTTGTTTTGACGGTTTTGCTCGTTCTGTGGACGGGAGCGGTTGGGCGGGAATCGATATTGGCACTTGCCAGCTTGTTCGGTACGGTTTGGGCCGGTGCGTTTTGGGGCTGGGTCAGGCGGCGTTGACGACTTCGCGCAGGGCGTCGCCCTGGCGGGCGGCGTAATGTCGCTGGGCCTGTGGTTGGTGCTTGAAGCGGCCGCGCAGGCGGATGATGGAGATGGCGACGTTGGACAGGCAGGCCAGATTGCGGGGCAGTTTGCCGTTGCGGACCCGAGACCGATCCTCGTCCCAGGACCAATCGCGAACATAGTGAAGTCGATTTTCGATTTCCCAGTGTCCGCGGTTCAGGGCGAGTATTTCCGCGGGGCCGGCGCGGTCGGCGCCGAGCGAAGTGAGACCGTACACGGTTTCGACGGTGGTGGTGTTTTTCTTCAGGACGGTGCGCCGCCGGCGGATGCGGAAAGCCTGGCGGCGTCCCGGCAGGGCGGCCAGATCGTCCGGGCATTCCTCCAGCGACAGCAGCGCGCAAGCGCGTTCCTCCAGGCGTCCGTGGCCCTTGTCGAGCGTTTCGGCGGCGGGCGCGGCGTCGAAGGCGGCATTGAAGGCCGCGAGGTCTTCGCGCAGGGTTTTGCGGTTGCCCTTGACGGGCATCACATAGTCCGCGCCTTCGTCGAGGATCAAGCGCGCGGTTTTCGGGCAACTGTGCAAGGCGTCCAGCGTCAACACGCGACCGCCGACGTCCAGTTCCCGGATCAGGCGCCGGGCGCCGCGGATCTCCCCGCCCGCGCTGTCCGAGGCGGTCTGGCCGGCGACGATGCCGGCGCCGTGCGTGACCGCGGCCAGCAACATGCGCCCGTCGTCCGGCCCGGCCGGCCGATGGAGCGGGGCAGCCTTGCCGTCAATGGCCAAAGCGCCCTCCGGGGGCCGCCGGGCGGCCGAGAACCGCCGTACCGCCCGGTCCAGCGCGTCCGGATCGATACCCGACAGCAGGCGGTGCATGCTCGCCCGCGAAGGCGGTGTCAGCCGACCGGTGGTCGGACTGCGAAAAGCCCGCACCGCCGCCAGTTGCCGCTGGTCCAGCCGCGCCCCGAACTCGGCGATGGCGGTCGGCCCCTGGGCGCCGGCCAGCTTCGCCGCCACGGCAATGGCCAGCACGCTCGCCAGCGAGTGCCGCACCCCGCGCGCGCAACGAAACTCCGGCACCTGCCGCAGGTGATCGAACAGGCTGCGCAGTCGGCCGGGTTCCGGCAACTCCGGCTCCTCTTGTCCGCAACCCCAATGCGCAGGTTCGGCCAGCCCGGCCAAGTCAGTGCCCGCGCTCGGCGCCAAAGGCCGCAGCCACACCGTCTTCGGCTCTCCGTGCGCCACCCAGCCGCCGCCGGACCGGGCGTAACCACGCGTCACGCCGACTTGCTCCCACCCGGCGGCGCGGTAACACACACCCCGGAATCGGGACGGGTCGACGAAAGTCTCCGCCAGCAGCACCGGATGGCCGAACCGCGCCTCCATGTCCGCGGAAAGACGGCGCGCCGAAAGCGCCAGCACGCGGGAGGCCAGGTTCGGCGCCCGACCGCGGGGCAGCACCAGAAAACGGCAGTTGTTCGCAATCAACCGCAAACGCCTGAACTGCTGCTCCGGCGCCCAGCCGATCCAGGCGTCCCGCGCCTTGACCTTGAACGCCCCGGCGCACCAGCCGAGCAGCGCCAGCCATTCACCGTCCGGACCCGTCGCCACATGCCGGATCCCGTGACCGAACATGCCTCGGAAACCCAGATAGTGCTCCGCGTCCATCACACGATCCCACCGGGCCCGCTCGGCCGCGTCGGAAACAGGCCGCACCTCGACCGCGGACAGGGAAAAACCCAATTCCACAGCAGCGTCGTTGTGCTCATGTGCGCGATCAGACATGGAACCAGCGTAACCCTTCCAGCGCCAAATGTCCAGACCGGAAATTTCCGGCAATGCTTCAGTTGGTTAACGACGACTTTAAGATGGCCCTGGGGAATTTCAACTGGTGGTGGCTGCGATCCGTCGCCGTCTGGCGGGCGGCATGCCGCGGACGCTGTAAATACTTCCCTGTACGCTTCGGGCTCGCTGCATGCCGCCCGCCAGACGGCGACTCACACCGTACCGGCCTCAAAACCAACTGTCTGTGCGGGTTCAGCCTGTAGGGGCGAGGGATGCCTCGCCCGCGAACGACCCCGAAACCGTGGGAAAACATGGGACATCCATTCGCAAGTCCTGGGTGCGGCAATAGCCTTGAGAAATTTTGGCGTCAAGAGATTTCGGATAAAATGCCTGCCAACTTGGCTCGGTACAACACAAACAAATGGCTGATCCACACGACGATCGGGGTTCGGTAAGTACTGCTTTGCCGTTCAAGTGCCTGGCCCTGGATCTGGAAGTCGGCAAGACAGATTCCCGCATCCACTCTTTTGCAGCGGTGCGTTCGGGCGATGGCGAATCGTTTCATAAAAAGTTCGGCGGCAGGATCAACCACGCTGACTGGAAGCAGCTTGAGTCATTCGCGGAAGATTCGGAGTTCCTGGTCGGCCACAATCTGATCACTCATGACTTTCCACACCTGGAAGTCACGGCGCCTGGGTCGAAGCTGCTGCAGTTACTTCTGCTGGATACGCTGCGATTCAGTCCCCTTGCCTTTCCGCGCAATCCTTACCACCGATTAGTCAAGCACTACAAGGACGGCGGCATTGTTCGCGGCTTGCGCAATAATCCCGAACTCGATTGCCGCGAATCCTTAAAATTGTTCGCGGAGGAAATCGACGCTTTCCGCGCCATGGACGCGAACCTGTCCCTCGCTTACCACTGGCTGACGACCCGAGACTCCATCGCCGCCGGCTTTGACCGATTCTTCGCAACGGTTCGTGGCAATTCCTGCCCGACCGAGGTTGAAGCAAGATCGGTGATATTAGAACTACTGGGCGGAGAGTCCTGCACTAAGCAGGGTAGAAAAAGTCTCGACGACGCGGCGCACAACGGCTGGCCGCTCGCCTACGCGCTGGCCTGGCTTTCTGTTGCAGGCGGGGACTCGGTCATGCCGCCGTGGGTGCGTCATCAATTTCCCGACGCGGGCGAACTCGTCCGCCGCCTGCGCGACACCGCTTGCGCTGCGTCGGATTGCAACTGGTGCCGGGAACGCCACGACGCGAACAAGGAACTCAAGCGCTGGTTCGGCTTCGCCGGGTTTCGGCCCGAACCCAGGGACGATGCGGGCAAGCCCATGCAGCAATCGATTGTTGAGGCCGTCATGGCCGGAAAGCATGCACTCGCCATCTTGCCGACGGGAACCGGAAAATCTCTCTGTTACCAGATTCCCGCACTCTCGCGATACAACAAAACGGGTGCGTTAACTGTTGTCATTTCACCGCTGGTGGCGCTCATGGCTGACCAGGTGACCGGCCTCGAAAAGCGCGGCATCGAGTCGGGCGCAACTATCAACGGCTTGTTGTCTCTACCCGAACGCGGCGCAGCGCTGGACCGCGTCCGATTGGGAGATGCGGGCATTGTCCTGATCTCGCCCGAACAATTGCGGAATCCCACGGTGCGCAAGGCGCTGGAACTGCGCGAAGTCGGACTCTGGGTGCTCGACGAGGCGCATTGTCTGTCGCGATGGGGTCACGATTTCCGCCCCGACTACCGCTACATTGCCAGATTCATCAAGGAGAAAACCAATTCGCAAGCTGGATACCAGCCGCCGGTATTGTGTTTGACCGCGACAGCCAAGCCGGAAGTCGTCGATGAAATTCTGCAATATTTTCGGCAGAAACTGGGCGTCGAACTGCAACTTTTCGACGGCGGCGCTCGACGCGAGAATCTCGATTTCGTCGTCGTGCGCACGACTGCAGCCGAAAAATATCACCATATCACCGAAGTACTTTCGTCCGACCTGCCATCGGACATTCCCGGCGGCGCGATAATCTATTGCTCAACGAGGCGGCGAACCGAAGAAATCGCCGCGTTCCTGCGGGAACGCGATGTCGCAGCGGATTTCTTTCATGCCGGTTTGCAACCGGAGGCGAAAGGCTCGGTGCAAAAGGCATTCACCGAAGGCGAATTGCGGGTAATTGTCGCGACCAACGCGTTCGGCATGGGTATCGACAAACCCGATGTGCGCCTGGTGATTCACGCGGACATTCCCGGGTCGCTGGAAAATTACCTGCAGGAAGCGGGCAGGGCCGGCCGGGATCTGGCCGCGGCCCGATGCGTCCTGCTTTACACGCCCGACGACGTGGAACGTCAGTTTGGCTTGTCGGCGCGATCACGGCTGAGTCGGCAGGAAATTCACGGAATCCTGCGCGCGCTGCGCAATCTCGACAAACACAAGAAACTGAAAGGGGAAGTGGTCGCAACGGCGGGCGAGATTCTCAGGGAAGACGAAGAAGCGGCGTTCGAACGGGACAGGGTTACCGACGACACCCGCGTGCGCACTGCTGTGTCCTGGCTTGAAGAGGCAAAATTGCTGAGCCGCGAAGAAAATCTGGTTCACGTTTTCCCTTCGTCGCTGCGGGTGAACTCAATTGAAGAGGCAAAAAAGAGAATCAGGAATCGTATCGAACTCGAGAGCTACCGGAATCAATTGCTGCTGATTACCGGGAGATTGATCGATGCCGATGCAGTGGAAGGCATATCAACCGACGAACTCATGCAAGTCTCGGGGCTGAGCCCGGAGCAAGTCAGAAAAGCGCTTTACGATCTTGAGGATTTGGGAGTCGCCAACAACGACACCGCGCTGACCGCCTACGTGCACCAAGGTGTGCCCAACCATTCCCAAAATCGGCTCGCGGACGCTCGCGCAATAGAAACTTCGCTGATCGACCTGATGCGCGAACTCGCTCCCGATCTGCAGGAAGGAGACTCGGAGATTCTGCACCTGCGCGTGACCACTCAGCGGCTGAAGGATCTCGGCCACGACAGCGCCTTGCCGGAACGCGTGATGCGATTGTTGCGGGGTCTTGCTGAAGACGGCCGCGACGAAACCGCCCGCAAAGGCAGTATTTCGATCAGAGGTCGTGAAGGGCAAGACACGATCCGGCTCACATTGAACCGCAATTGGAATGCACTGCAGAAAACCGCCGACCGGCGCCGCGCGGCCGCGCAATGTCTGCTTGAACATCTGTTGTCCCGTTTGGATAAAGGCAGCAAGGGGGTCGACTTGCTTGCCGAGACAAGCTTGGGATTGTTACGGGATGCGATCGATTCCGACCTCGTATTGAAATCCGGGACGAAGAATCCGCAAAAACTGATGGAACGCGCCTTGTTGTGGCTGCACGAGTTGGAAGTTATCCGCCTGAACAAGGGCCTTGCGGTATTCCGGCAGGCAATGACGATAAACCTCGGCAAAGACTGGAAGCGAGGTTTCGGCAAAACCGAATTCGAACCGCTTGAACTCCACTACCAAGACAGAATGCTGCAAATCCACGTAATGGAGGAATACGCGCAAAGGGGAATTGAGGAAATTGCCGATGCGCTCGTACTGGCGATGGACTACTTCGAGTTGGACCAGGACTCGTTTCTGGAGCGCTGGCTGCCGGAAAAAGAAACTGAAATCAGCAGGCAAATGACCGCGGCGTCCTGGCGCAACATCGTCGAAAGTCTCGGCAACCCGGAACAGGAACGAATCGTCACCGATAAACGCGAACAAACCAGTGTACTGGTACTCGCGGGGCCCGGTTCCGGCAAGACCCGGGTGCTTGTTCATCGCATCGCCTGGCTGCTGCGGGCGCGACGCGAGCGTCCGGGAAGCATTATCGCACTGGCCTACAACCGTCACGCGGCGGCGGATATCCGGCGGCGATTACGCGACCTGGTCGACGACGACGCCAATGGCGTGACCGTAATGACCTGCCACAGCCTTGCCATGCGTCTGCTGGGCGCGAGTTTCAGCGTTCGCGCCGGCGCCGCGCGAACAGTCAAACCGAACGACGACAGTTTTACCGAAGTTCTGCGCAAGGCCACGGACCTGTTGCAGGGCGAGGATTTGCCACCGGAAGAACTGGACGAAAACCGGCGACGTCTGCTGGCCGGTTTTCGCTGGATACTGGTAGACGAATATCAAGACATTGGACCGGACGAATATGCGCTGATCTCCGCTCTCTCCGGTCGCAAGCTGAAAGAAAAACAAGACCGCCTGAGCTTGTTCACGGTGGGCGACGACGACCAGAATATTTACGCATTCGCCGGCGCATCGGTAGAGTACATCCGCCGTTTCGAATCCGACTACGATGCCAAGCGCGCCTACTTGATCGACAACTATCGCTCCATCAGCAATATCATCGAGGCAGCAAACGCGCTGATCGCGCCCGCCCGGCAACGGATGAAACCGGATCGTCCCATCAGTATCGATTCCGCCCGGCGCGCGACTCCACCCGGCGGCGCCTGGCAAGATCTTGATCCCGTGGCGCGTGGCCGGGTACAGATACTTCCGAGCGGCGATGCATTCTCGCAAGCCCAGGCAGCCTTGAGCGAATTGCGCCGTCTCGCCAATTTGGCCGGGCCGGATTGGGACTGGAGCAAATGCGCGGTGATCGCCCGCGAATGGCAGTTTCTCGACCCTGTGCGAGCCGTTTGTGAACTCGAAGGCGTAGAAGTGCAGTTCGGCAACGAGCAGTTCCGCGGCTTCTGGCGTTTGCGGGAAACCCGGGCGCTGCTGGCCTGGGTGCAGGAACGAAAACCACGCACGGTGAATGCCACTGCCATGAATCGGTGGTTGAATGAACAGTCGCCGGGGCGCTGGAACGAATTGTTGCGGGAAGCAGTGGCCGAGTACGCCGACGAATCTGGCGAAGGCGAAATGCCGGTCGAGCACTTTGTCGAATGGCTTGCCGAATGGGGCCGCGACATTCGCGGCCGCCAGCGGGGACTGCTTTTGCTTACGGCTCATCGGGCCAAGGGCCTTGAGTTCGATCACGTGATCGTGCTTGACGGCGGCTGGCAAAAACGCAGCCGGGGCGAAGACCCCGACGCCTCAAGACGGCTGTTCTATGTCGCCATGACCCGCGCGCGGCAAACGCTCGCGCTGATGCGCATGGCGCAGGAAGTAAATCCGTTTGTCGATGATCTGGAGCGCTTGCCCGCCATATTGCGCCGCGAGACACCAATGGACAATTCGCGCGCGGTCGAAGAGAGTCGCGGAAATTACACAGTGGGGGATGCGCTTCAGCTAAAGGCACACTACAAACGGTTGGACCTGGAGACGGTCGACCTGGGTTTCGCCGGCAGACATGTCTCGCGCAACCCGGTTCACCAGGCGATCGGCAAACTCCAGCCGGGCGATGAATTGAAACTTCAGGTTGCCGCCACGGGCGACTCCCGCTGGGAGTTGTTCGATGCTTCGGGACGACGGGTAGGCCGATTGTCGACGAAGTTCAAGCCCCCTGAAGAAAAGCGCTGCATCCAGGCCTCGGTTTTCGCTGTGCTGCGATGGAGCAAGGAACAGTCGGAACCGCAATACCACGATGGCATTCGCTGCGACTCCGAGTGGGAAGTCGTCGTGCCGGAACTCGTTTTCCTGCCGCGGTGACGAATCGAGCAGCACCTCATCGGATTTGCCAACCAAGCCTCACGCATCATCCAGGCGATCATGGGGCTCAGGTGGCTGCCCGCCTTTGCGCCGCAGCAAGCGACGCGCCTCTTCGATGTTCGCCATTTCCTGCCTGTCGGCAAAAAACTCGGCCGTTTTAAGCGCTGTTACCTTCTCGGCCACGGCGGTTGCGATGAATTGATTCATGCTGGTGCCTTCCTCCCGGCATATGCCGGCCAACTCGGATTTCAAGGACTTGGGTAACCGCAAGGGGTATGCGACAGTTTGCGTTTTCATGAAGACAGACTCCTCAATGCCTGCTGCGGCGTAAGTAAGGCGATGCCAAAACGGCTCGGCACATCGCCAAAATCTCTCTGATTAAAAGTTACCAACGCGTCGGCGTAACCGTTGATCGCGGCTTCGAGAACCATTTCGTCTCCCGGGTCGCGCAACTGTGGGCGCCAGAGCAAATGGACGGAAACAGGGTCCGCCACTGCACAGAGCGAGGAAATGATCTGGTTGACTTCCTCCTCACTCAGTCCAGAGTCAATCCGTTGACTTGGATCATTGCACACAGCCTCAAATTCCAGCGCGAGCGCTACCGAAAGCTCCAGCGAAAACTGCCGGTCTAGCGCCATTTCCAGCAGTTTCGCCGATGCGCCCGACGGACTGCGCAATCCTGCTACTACTACATTGGTATCCAATATCAGTCTCATAACATCACCAATGATATGAGATCAAAAAAGGTATCACAATGTTCAATTATCTTCATTGCCGATACGGCGCCGGCGTCTCCAAAACATCGTGACGACTTGGGGCACCCACTTGCCGAACAAGGACGCGGGACTTGCAATCTCCTTACTGGCGGCATGAACGCCACTTGCGGCTGGGTTACTTTGCCGCTTCTTCCGCACTGCTTTCGAGGTTACCTTCATGAATCCGATTCGAGCCGGGCGCGCACTTACAGGCGCCACCCTTCTGCTTTTTCTGTCCGCGTCGCAGGCGCTGGCCGATTCTTCCGTCGAGCGAATTCACTCGACCAATTTCGGCATCGACCAGGGAGAAATCGAGGAAATCAGGGCGCAGATGCAGGCCGCGGTGGACGGCGATTTTCTCAATGGCGCTCTCTTGCTGGTCGGCAACGGCCAGGGTGTGGGCGTGCTGGAGTCCGTCGGACTGCTCTCTCCGGAAATCCCGAAGCCCGTAAATCAGGACTCGATTTTCCGCATCTATTCCATGACCAAGCCCATCGTCAGCGTGGCGATCATGACCATGGTGGAAGACGGGCTGATGGCGCTTGACGACCCCGTTTCGAAATTTATTCCCGAGTTCGCGGACGCCAGCGTGATCGATCAGGAAACCGGCGAGTTGAGCCCGGCGCAAAACGTCATGACGATCGAAAATTTGCTGACACACGAATCAGGACTCATCCAGGCGATCTTTTCACCCGACAGTGAACTCGGTCAGATGTACGCCGGCGAACTGCGCGGTGATCTCACCGCCCGGGAGCTTGCCGCCCGTATCGGTGCGCTGCCGCTGTATTTCGAACCGGGGACGGCCTGGCATTACGGGCATTCCACAGACGTGCTCGGCGCGATTCTGGAAGCGGCGGATGGCAAGACTCTCGACGTGGTGCTGCAAGAGCGAATATTCGACCCGCTGGGCATGGACGACACTTACTTCTGGGTGCCGAAGCGCGAGAGCTTCCGCATCGCGGAACCGATTCACGGCGCCGCCATGACCGACAACACGGTTCCCCGGCGCATGCTTTCCGGTGGCGGGGGCCTGAATTCCACCGCCGAGGACTACCTGCGCTTCGCCGAAATGCTGCTCAATGGCGGCGAGTATCGCGGCGAACGCGTCATCGAGGAAGCCACGCTTGAGCAAATGCTTGAGCCGAAGATCGGCGACAGCGTTTCGCGGGAATACTACTTCTTCGGCGGCCTGGGTGACTGGGGTCTCGGCTTTCACTTGCAGCCTACAACCGACGATCCCGAAGGGCCTTACAACTTCGGCTGGCGCGGCATCGGCGGCACCATCTTCATCGTCGACCGGGAAAACGACTTTTACATGGTGTACATGGAACAGAAGTGGGGCGGGCCGCCGGCGCCATTCAACAATAACGTAGCCCAGCAGGTGGTCTACGAAGCCATGCGGAACTGAAGAAGGATCCGCTGGCTCCCGGTTTCACTATCGAACAAGGCGTCCGTCATCGTCGACCAGCACGGCCTTGGCCGAGCGCCTTCGCCCGACAATGAATTCCAGGCCCAATGCGGGTCGTGCGCTCGATAAGCCAGTCCCTGAAAGCGCATCCCAAGTATTCGAATTCAGGCGTAACCGCCAGCCATGACTTCGTCAAGATAGTTCTGAACGAAATCCTGAAAATGCATCGCCCCCTCCACAAATTTTCACAGATTTCGGTGTGATACTTTATGTAACCCCAACTCAAGTTTAATTTCCTCCCTTTAAGCACTTGACAATACCGACCTTAAACTCTATTTTTCAGAGTACATTTTATTTTAAAGTATATGCCGGATGTGGCATTTGGAGGGAAAAATGGCGAACAAACAGTCACTTGAAGATGATCTTGCCTATGTTCGAACTGCTGCCGAGCAGTCAACGAATGTGCATGTACCGGCGATTTATCTGTTATGGGCGGCAATTTGCCTATGTGGTTTTTCGCTGGTGGACATTGTAGGACCGCAATCGGCCTTGATCGGCTACTTTTGGCTGGTTGCTTCCCCTGCGGGTTTTGGAACTACCATCTGGCTGGCGTGGCAAGCGCGTCATCGCGCGGGAGTAGTCGATCGACGTCAAAGTAGTCGCTGGGCACTACATTTTCTGGGATTCGTTACCGCCGGATTGCTGGGAATTGCCGCTGTCGCCACGGGCCAACTGACTTGGGCAGGGTTCAGTTCTCATTGGATTCTATTGGCAGCGCTGACTTATTTCCTGGCAGGCCTGCATCTTGAACGCCGGCTGCTTCCCGTCAGCCTGCTGCTGGGGGTCGGATACCTTATATCACTGTTCATGCCCGGGTATGGATTTATTACAGCCGGCATACTGGCAGCCATTGCCCTGGTAACCATGGCCTTCCTCGGCCCGAGAAACGCAGATGCGGCGGAATGATCCCGATATCGCGGAAATCGGGCTGTTCGGCACTCCCCGCGGATTGCTCGAACACCGGGTCAGGCTGGCAGCCTGCGTTCTCCTGGCCAGACACAAGGCGATATCTTTCAGCCGGCTGAAGCAAGTGCTGGAAGAAAACGACGGCAGTCTCGGCACACATCTGCGCAAGCTCGAAGATGCCGGATACCTGCTGGTCGAGAAAAGTTTTCGCGACCGCCGACCCGTAACCTGGTATCAGTTGACGGATGCGGGCAGGAAGGCACTGAATGCGCACATTGCAAACCTGAAACGGCTGATTGAGCAAATCGAATGAATACGTCCGCGCCGACCGGCACTCACCCGGACGTCAGGTCGTATTTGCGCATGTAGCCGCGTAGCTGGTCGTAGCTTAGTTTGAGGAATTCGGCGGTCTTGCGCTGGTTGAACTGGTTTTGTTGCAGCGCCTGGCGCAGGAGTTGTTTCTCGTAGTCCTGCATGTGGCTGCGCAAGTCGATCTGATTGAGTTGCGCCAGGTCGGGCGCCTCGGACGGTGCCGCAGTCGGCAGCCCGCCTTCCCCTTCCCCGCCGGACTCCGCCTTCCCGACGGGACGCCAGGGCGATGCGAAGGGGTCGAACACGAGATTCTTTACTGTCTTGCCGCCATGTTGATAGACCGCGCGCTCGACCACGTTCTTCAACTCCCGCACATTCCCCGGCCAGGGATAGTCAAGCAATTCGCCCTGCACCTTGCGGCCGAACCCCGCGAAATATTCGCCGCCAATCTCCTTGACCATGCCGACGGCAAAATGCTGGGCCAGGATGGGAATGTCTTCGAGTCGCTCGCGCAGCGGCGGCAAGGTGATGACATCGAAAGCCAGCCGGTCGAGCAGGTCGTCGCGGAACTTGCCGCGTTTTGCCAGGGCAGGCAAATCCTCATTGGTGGCGGCGATCAGCCGCACATCGACGCTTATCGCCTCGGCGCCGCCGAGACGCTCGAATTCGCCGTATTCGATGACGCGCAGGATCTTTTCCTGCACGGCCATGCTGGTATTGGCCAACTCGTCGAGAAACAGCGTGCCTTCGTCGGCGCGCTCGAACAGGCCGCGGCGCATCCTGGCCGCACCGGTGAATGCGCCGGCCTCGTGGCCGAACAATTGCGCTTCGAGCAGTGATTCGCTGAGCGCGGCGCAATTGAGCTTGAGAAAGCTCCGCTCCCAGCGCAGGGAAAGATGGTGCAGGCGGGTGGCGACAAGTTCCTTGCCGGTTCCCCGCTCGCCGACGATCAGCACCGGCTTGCTCAGCGGCGCCACCAGCGAGACGTGTTCCTGCATTTCGAGGAAACTCGCCGCTTCGCCGATCATGCGCAAGGGCGAATCGCGATCTGTCATTTTCAACACCGAACTGGCGGGATTTTCTGTTGGCGCAAACTACCACATATTGGGATTTCCAGCCATTTCAATGGGACACCCATGCTTTCACGGTGGGTTTCACGATGGGACATCCATGTTCTCACGGAAATTTTTCTCAGCTTTTTCAAATAGTTATCGAAATTTAGGAAAATTGGCACGCATTCTGCTGGGAAATGGTCAAGACGACGAAACGCGTTGCAAGTTTTCAGAAACATCCCCAAAGCGTTTCAAAAACGATGCAAGCAGGATTTCACAGGAGGAATCAGTAATGAGCATTTTTTCGAGACTGTCCGACATCATCAATTCCAACATCAGTTCCTTGCTCGACAAGGCTGAGAATCCGGAAAAAATGATTCGTATGGTAATCCAGGAAATGGAAGACACCCTGGTGGAAGTGCGCTCGAGCACGGCCCGGGTAATGGCGGAGAAGAAAACCCTGACCCGCCGGCTCGAACAGTTGCGCGCCCAGGCGGAAGACTGGGAGTACAAGGCCGAACTGGCGCTGTCCAAGGAGCGCGAGGATCTGGCGCGGTCGGCGCTGCTGGAAAAAGCGACGATTCAAACCCGGGTGGAGACCACCGAGGCCGATATGTTCAAGCTCGATGAGACGCTGGACAAGCTCGACGGCGAAATTCACCTGTTGCAGGAGAAACTGAACGACGCCAGGGCGCGGCAGAAGACTATCGTCATGCGCACCCGCGCTACCACCACCCGTCGCGACGTGCGCAAACAGCTCAGCAACCAGGCGATTGACAACGCCATGGACAAATTCGAGTATTACGAGCGCAAGATCGACCAGATGGAAGGCCAGATCGACAGCGACAGCGTGGAGCAGAAGGGCTTGCAGGCCGAATTCGATGAACTGGCGCGCGAAGAAAACATCGACCAGGAGCTGCAGGATTTGAAAGATCGCCTGAAAAGCAAATAGGTCACGGATATGAATACCTTCACTTTCGTCATCGCCCTGGTGGGGATGGTCTTCGGATTCATCACCTACTGGATCAAGCTGGGAATCACCAAGGACGGCGGAAAACGCCAGCGCCGGCGCCATGAGCGGGACGGAGACAATCACGACCTCGAACGGCTGTCGGCGATGGCCGATTCATTGACCGAGCGCATCGATGTGCTCGAGTCGATTCTCGACGCCGAAGTCCCCAACTGGAGGGAGCATCATGAGCAGGCCGGGTAGCTTGCGACTGAAGAAAAGTAACGCCGTCTGGCTCGGGGTTTGCAGCGGCATCGCGGAATGGCTGGACGTTCCAGCAGCGCTGGTGCGAACGGTCTTCGTGATCGCCGTCCTGTTCTGGCCGACGCTGTTTTTCGGTTATTTCGTAATGTACTTCTGCATGGACCGCGACGTTTTCCGCGACCGTACCTGGGACAACCTCGACCCTGCCGGCACGTCGGAGCATTTCCGCAATCTGAACTACCGCAAACCGATATACCGCAATACCCGCGACAAGAAACTCGCCGGGGTTTGCGCGGGAATCGCCGACTATCTCGAGGTCAGCCCGTTCTGGATCCGCCTGCTGACTTTTCTCTCGCTGTTCGTATTGGGTCCCTTTACGATTTTCGGGTACATCCTCTGTATTTTCCTGCTCGATCCGGACCCTTTTCTCGAAGACGAGCGGCTGGAGCGCAGACGGCGGCGCCAGACCCGCTCCGCTCATGCCGAGCCGCCGCCGTCATCGGGTGAACCGCCGCGCAGATCAGGGCACAAACCGGAACGCAAAAACGGCAAGGCTGAAAACTGCGCCTCCACCTTTCGCGATCTGGAAAAACGCCTGCGCGAAATCGAGTCCTACATGACATCCAAGAGCTTCCGCCTGCATTGCGAAATCAAGCGCGCATGAAGTTCTGCCAGCATTGCGCCCGGCCGGTAAGCTATCTGATTCCGCAAGGCGACGACCGCCATCGCCATTACTGCCCCGATTGCGACATCGTGTTCTATGAAAACCCGCGCAATGTCGTCGGCACGGTGCCAGTCAGCGGGGACGGCAGGGTGTTGCTCTGCAAACGCGGCATTGAACCACGCCACGGAAAATGGACGCTGCCGGCGGGCTTCATGGAGAACGGTGAATCGACTCACGCGGGCGCGGCCCGCGAAACCATGGAAGAAGCCGGCGCACGCATCGAACTCGGCCAGAGCACGCTCTACACCCTGTTCAATCTGCCCCAGATCAACCAGGTATATCTGCTGTTCCGCGCGAGCATTCTCGAGGCTGATCTCGGATTCACCGAGGAAACCCTGGAAGCGAAGCTGTTTACTGAAGCGGATGTTCCCTGGGACGAAATCGCATTCCCGGTCGTGAGAATCACGCTGGAACATTATTTTAGGGATGTGGAAAAACAGCGCTTTCCGGTACGCATGTTCGACGTGACCCGCGACGGGCGGGAACTCGACGTACGGCTGATCAGTGAATCTGACGTAAGCAGCAGCTAGTCGAATTGTTCGCAGCGAATAATGCTGTGGGCTACCTCTTCATAGGGGTGGGCGCAAATCATCGCTTCAATAACTTCGCGGATGTGTTCACCGGCACACACCATTTCGACTTTGTATTCGGGTTCGGTTTCTACCTGGCCGGTCTGGCCAATGTAAGGCGAGGCGCCTTCCAGCGGCCGGAACTGGCCCTGACCCCGGGTCTGCCAGGCGCAACTGTCGTAATCGCCGACGCGGCCGGCGCCGGCGGCGAACATCGCGGTCTTCACCGCTTCGAGGTGGGACTCGGGGACGTAGAACTCGATCTTGTACAGGCTATTCTCAGTCATTTTCAGTCAAGCCAGATTCTTGCGTTGCGGAAAAGCCGCATGGCGGGCGCGTCCTCGCCCCAATCATCGGGATGCCAGGAGTTCTGGCAGGCACGAAACACGCGCTCCGGATGCGGCATGAGTATGGTAACGCGGCCGTCTTCGTTGCATACGGCGGCGACGCCCTCGGCGGAGCCGTTGGGATTGGCGGGATAGCTGTCCGCGATACCGCCCCGGTTGTCGGCATAGCGCAAGGGGATGCGCGAACCGAGCGCGGCGCTGTCCGCTGCCGCGCCGAAAACCGCGCGGCCTTCGCCATGGGCCACGGCGAGCGGAAAGCGGCTGCCCGCCATGCCGGTGAAGAATGCCGAAGGGCTTTCGTCCACTCGCACCATGGCGAAGCGCGCCTCGAATTGTTCGGACAAGTTGCGCTGGAAGGTGGGCCAGTGGCCGCTGCCGGGGATGAGTTCGGCCAGCAGCGCGAGCATCTGGCAGCCGTTGCAGACGCCGAGCGCGAGCGTGGCCGGGTTGTGGAAGAACTGCTCGAACTGGCCGCGCAGGGCGTCGTTGCAAAGAATCGACTTGGCCCAGCCGCCGCCGGCGCCGAGGACGTCGCCGAAGGAGAAGCCGCCGCAGGCGGCGAGCGCGTTGAAGTCCGCCAGCTTGACCGCGCCGCTCGCCAAATCGGTCATATGCACGTCAACGGCGTCGAATCGGGCGCGGTCGAAGGCGGCGGCCATTTCCATTTGGCCGTTGACGCCCTGCTCACGCAATATCGCCGCGCGCGGCGGCGCTCCCGTATTGATGTAGGGCGCGGTGATGTCTTCCTGGGGGTCGAAAGTGGGGTCGAAACAGATGCCGGGGTCGTCGGCGTCGAGCAAGGCTTCGTACTCTTGGCGCGCGCAGTCGGCGTTGTCGCGCAAGCGCTGCATGTGATAACTCGTCGCCGCCCAGCGCCGTTGCAGCACGATGCGCGGGCTGCGGTAGATTTCCCGCCCGGCGGCGTGAATCACGATGTCGCCATGCGCGGCGGGTTTGCCGATTTCACGCATCGCCGCCGCAAGGCCGTGGGACTCGGCCAGCTCGCGCACCGCGGGCAAATCGCTGTCGCGCACTTGCAAAACAACGCCGGTTTCTTCGGCGAACAGCCAACCGAGCGCATGGGTGTCCCATGACGGAGGCGGCACCAGCGCATCGGCGCCGTGGGGCAATAGTAATTCCAGCCCGCAGCGGCCGGCGAACGCCATTTCCAGCAAGGTAGTGATCAGTCCGCCGTCGGAACGGTCGTGGTAGGCGAGCGCCAGGTTTCGCGCCCTGCATTCGACAAGGAAGGCGAACAAGCCTCGCAGAATATCCGGATCGTCGACATCGGGAGGCGCTCCGCCAATGCGGCGATACACCTGCCCGAGCGCCGAGCCACCGAGCCGGTTGCGGCCACCGCCGGGGTCGAGCAGCACCAGGCTGCTCGGGCCGCGGTCCGTGCGCAACTGCGGTGTCCAGGTCCGGCGTACATCGCCGACCGGCGCGAAGGCGCTGATCACCAGCGACTGCGGCGCCGTCATGTCGTGTTCCGCCCCATCGTCCGCCTGCCAGACCGTGCGCATCGACATCGAATCCTTGCCGACTGGAATGCAGATCCCGAGCGCAGGGCAAAACTCGCGCGCCACCGCCGCCACGGTGGCGTAGAGCCTGGCGTCCTCGTGATTATGGCCGGCGGCAACCATCCAGTTGGCCGACAACTTGATATCGCCGATTCGGGCGATGTCGGCGCTGGAGATGTTGGTGATCGCCTCGGCTATCGCCATGCGACCCGCGGCCGGCGCGTCGAGCAAGGCCAGTGGGGCTCTCTCGCCCATTGCCATGGTTTCGCCGGTATGGGAGGTGTAGGAATTGCAGGTTACCGCCGCATCGGCCACCGGCGTTTGCCAGGGGCCGACCATCTGATCGCGGCTTACCTGGCCGGTGATCGTACGGTCACCTATGGTGATCAGAAAGGACTTGCTCGCCACCCCTGGCAAGGCCAGTACGCGGTCGATGGCATCCGTCAGTTCAATGCCGGCGTAATCGAATTCACCGGTGCGTGGCGGCGGCGATTGCGCCTGCCGATGCATCGTCGGCGGTTTGCCGAACAACAACTCCATCGGCAGGTCGATGGGATGATCGCCGAAATGCGAGTCCGACAGCGCCAGCCGATTCTCGGCCACGGTTTCACCGACGATGGCGAATGGGCAGCGCTCCCGGGCGCAAATACTTTCAAACCGGTCCAGGTCATCCGAATCGACAGCGAGCACATAGCGTTCCTGGGCTTCGTTGCACCAGATCTCAAGCGGCGCCATGCTCGATTCCGCGCTGGGAATCGCGCGCAGGGAAAACTCTCCTCCGGTACCCGCATCCTTGACCAGTTCGGGCAGTGCGTTGGCGAGCCCGCCGGCGCCGACATCGTGGATGAAGCGGATCGGATTGGCTTCTCCGAGCTGCCAGCAGGCATCGATCACTTCCTGGCAGCGGCGCTGCATTTCCGGGTTGTCGCGTTGTACCGAGGCGAAATCGAGTTCCTCGCTCGCCGAGCCGGAAGCCATCGACGAAGCCGCCCCGCCGCCGAGCCCGATGAGCATTGCCGGACCGCCGAGCACGACGAGTTTCGCTCCCGTGCTGACCTCGTCTTTGCGCACATGCCGTTCGCGGATATTGCCGATTCCGCCGGCGATCATGATCGGCTTGTGATAACCGCGCAATTCGCCGTCGACGCGCTCCTCGAAACTGCGGAAATATCCGCATAGCGCCGGCCGGCCGTATTCGTTGTTGAAAGCCGCGCCGCCGATGGGCCCTTCGAGCATGATTTCCAGTGCGGAGGCGATCTTGCCGGGCTTGCCGAAATCTTCCTCCCAGGGCTGGGGAAAATCCGGGATGCGCAAGTTGGAGACGCTGAATCCAGTCAGTCCCGCCTTGGGCTTGGCGCCGGTTCCGGTGGCGCCCTCATCGCGAATTTCGCCGCCGGAACCGGTTGACGCGCCGGGGAAAGGCGCGATCGCGGTAGGATGATTGTGCGTCTCGACCTTCATCAGGATGTGCACGGCTTCCCTGCTGTAACCGTAACCGTGCGTATTCGGGTCGGGGAAAAAGCGTTCGGCTTCATGGCCTTCCATGACCGCGGCATTGTCCTTGTAGGCCGAGAGCACGCCGGCGGGCGAAGTTCGGTAGGTATGCCGGATCATGTCGAACAGGGAATGTTCCTTGCGCTCGCCGTCTATGGTCCAGGCCGCGTTGAAGATCTTGTGGCGGCAATGTTCCGAATTTGCCTGGGCGAACATCATCAGTTCGACGTCGGTCGGGTTGCGGTCGAGCGCGCGGAAGTTTTCGTACAGGTAGTCGATCTCGTCGGGCGCAAGGGCGAGCGCCATGTCCCGGTTCGCGCGCAACAAACTGTCGCGGCCTCCGCGCAGAACGTCGATCGAGGCCATCGGCCGCGGCTCCCGGTGTTCGAACAGGCAGGCGGCGTCTTCTGTATCGGGCAGGATCGCCTGGGTCATGCGGTCGTGAATCAGCGGTTCCCAGCCGGGAGAAAAGAGTTCCGCGTCGAAGTAATAGACAATCCCTCGTTCGATCCGTCCAAGATGGGCCAGCCCGCAGTTGCGGAGGATATCGGTGGCCTTGCTCGACCAGGGCGAAATCGTGCCGGGCCGAGGCACAACGAGGCAACTGACCGGACCGGCGCTCGCGTCATTCACCCAGGCCGCGCCATAACGCAGCAGCACATCCAGCGTTTGCCGCTCGATTTGGGTCAACTTGTCGAACTCAAGGAAGTGAACGAATCTCGCCGAGACGGACCCGAGCGCCGGACTAACGGCCTGCAATTCGCTCAGCAGATTGGCGGTCTTGAACGGTGAGAGCGCCGTGCCCCCGTACAGCACCTGCATGAAAGAATTCCCGCGGTGGTGAGCGGCAGAAGGGCTGCCGGAAAACAGGGCGCAATGATATAGGATTTACGATCCACTGGCATCCGTGCGCCTGCAGGCGAAAAACTCTGTCAGGAGTGTTCCGCAATCGTCGGCGAGAACGCCTTCGGTTACCTCGATGCTGTGGTTCAGCCAGCTCTTTTCGCCAAGTAATTCGCGGCTGACTACCGCTCCGGCGCGTGGTTCGCGGGCGCCGAAAACCAGCCGGGCGACGCGGGCGTGAATCATGGCGCCAACACACATCGCGCAAGGTTCGATGGTGACGTATAGCGTCGAGCCCGGAAGACGATAATTGCCGACCCTGGCCGCTGCTTGCCGCAGCGCCGCGATTTCCGCGTGTGCGGTCGGGTCCTTGCTGCTGACCGGGCGGTTATGACCCTGCCCCATGATCTCGCCATCGCACACGACAACCGCGCCTACCGGAACTTCGCCCAGCTCTTCCGCGGTGCGGGCAAGCGCCAGTGCAAGTTGCATGTTTTCAAGATCGTGCCGTGCCGGCGAGCCGCCCGTAGTCATGGGACCTGCTCCATTGCCGGCGCCGCGCGGGCCGGCGACAGGCGCGCCACCCAATACAGGCTCAGGGAGGCCGATGGGCCGATCAGCAGCGCCTCCCCGATTCCCATCACGAAAAGGCCGAACGACATCAGCGCCAGGGTAATCAGCGGCGGCCGCAGATACAGCGGGTGGGCCGAACTCCAACCGGTGCGCGGTATTTCCTTGACGGTCAGGAAGGCCCACATCGTTCGGGAATCCATCTGGTTTCGAAGAAAAGGACGCGACTATATCACTACTCATATATCACTGCTCAGGGCGCTCCCGAATAGACGCGAACATAGTCGACTTCCATCGAAACCGGATAAGTCGTTGCGGAGTCAGGGGGCCCTGGTGTTGATGCGGGCGGATGTGTAACTGAATTCGCTTTGCGGTTCCCGGCGTGCAGTTATGACCAGATTGCCGTTTTCGATTCTGGCATAGTCCGGCAGATAACATTGCAGCTCGCTATTGCCCCAGCCGGGAATCGAATATTGGCTGCCATCGCCCGACTCGAAAAACCAGGATTCCGGATCTAGCCGGGCGCCGTCGAATTCATCGCTCCAAACCAGCCTTATCTCACCACCGGGCGCGATCGGCGAGTTGTTTGCAACGATCAATGTGAGCGCTTCAATGCTGACGTTCAATTCCGCGTCGGCGGACCAGACCACGCAAGGCAGCATCAGAATGATCGCCGCCCCTGCTTTTGGCGAATCCTTCAAAGCCGAAACCTCCAGTAGCATGAGGTTCCGATTGAATTGAAATGTAGTTTATCCGGGAATTTCAGTAACTGACGAATCGCGATTTCACAAATATTTTGAATTTTTTTGAAAGAATTCGCATTAACTCTCGGTCAACAGAAATAATGTCAGAAAGAATTAAAGACTTTACTTGCATTTAATGGCACTTGATACGTTTTGTGGATTGAAGTATCCTCGCGCCCGATTTCGAGAACGTTTTGGCATCCATTATTTTCAGATAAGGATGAACTATTAATTGCCACAGATTCGCTGGAGAGTATTATGGCTATAGACGAAAAATCCCTGACCAAAGGTCAAGTCAGAAAGCTGAACGCATTACGCAAGTCTATCGGCGATGATCTCGCTGAAGATGCATTCTCCAAGTGGCTTGCCAGACAAGTTACCGAGGTTCCGACAGTCGATCCTGTTGCCGAACAAATCACAGGGGCGCTGGCGGGATTCGAGAATGATCGGAAGTTCAATCTGGGGCGGTACGGCTACACCGTGCGCAGGGCGAAAGGCAAGGGCCAGTCCGGTTTTGTCGCGGTACGGAACGAAAAATCCTGATTGACTTTTTCCTGCCGGATTCAGACCGGGTTCGGACCGGGTTCAATAACGTACAGGAAAATTCGGTCTACTCCCACTCGATCGTAGCGGGTGGCTTACTGGATATATCGTAAGTCACCCGTGATACTTCGGGAATCTCGTTCATGATTCGACTGGATACTGCTTCCAGCAGTTCCACGTCGAGCCGTGCCCATTGGGCGGTCATGAAATCCACTGTTTCAACCGCGCGCAAGCCGATTACCCAAGCGTAACGGCGTGCGTCTCCCACGACTCCGACCGATTTCACCGGCATGAATACCGCGAATGCCTGGCTGACTTTATCGTAGACGTTTGCGCGATGCAGTTCTTCGATGAAGATCGCATCCGCACAGCGTAAAATATCGCAATACTCCTTGCGCACCTCTCCGATTACACGCACGCCCAGACCCGGGCCGGGAAATGGATGGCGATAAACCATCTTGTAAGGCAGGCCAAGTTCGAGGCCGAGTTTGCGCACTTCGTCCTTGAACAGTTCACGCAGGGGTTCAAGCAATTCCAGTTTCATCGTCTCGGGCAGCCCGCCGACATTGTGGTGCGATTTGATCACTCTTGCCTTGCCCGTGCGGGCGCCGGCGGATTCGATCACGTCCGGATAGATCGTCCCCTGCGCCAGCCAGCACACTTCCGGCAAACGCGCCGCTTCCTGCTCGAACACTTCAATGAACGTGTTGCCGATGATGCGGCGTTTGGCCTCGGGCTCCGCCACGCCCCGCAGACGCTCGAGAAAGAGTTCTTCGGCATTGGCCCGGATCACCTGAATTCCCATATTGGCGGCAAAGGTGGCCATGACCTGGTCGCCTTCCTGCAGCCGCAACAGGCCGTTATCGACGAAAACGCACCGGAGTCGATCGCCAATGGCCCGATGCAGCAGGGCCGCCACCACCGACGAATCGACTCCGCCCGAAAGCCCAAGCAAGACCTGGTCGTTAGCGACCTTCTCCCGGATCGTGGCGATCGCGTCTTCGATGATGTTGGCCGGCGTCCACAACGAATCGCAGCCGCAGATTTCGTGGACAAATCGCTCCATGATGCGCTGACCCTGGGCGGTATGGGTGACTTCGGGATGGAACTGCAGGCCGTAGAAGCCGCGCTCGTCATCGGCCATGGCTGCAATCGGCGCGCTTTCGGTCGCGGCCGCGACAACGAATCCGGGCGGCGCCGCGGTGACCTTGTCGCCGTGACTCATCCAGACATCGAGTTGGGCCTTGCCGCTCAGGTCAAACCGGTCTTCCATGCCCTGCAACAGGCGGCAGGGAGTTTCGGCGGCGACCTGGGCGAAGCCGAATTCAGACTTGTCCGACGCCTCGACCTTGCCGCCGAAATGCTCCGCCATGATCTGCAGGCCGTAGCAGATGCCGAGAATCGGCGCCCCCAGTTCAAAAAGATATTCAGGAGGACGCGGCGCGGCGATGGCGCCGGCGGATTCCGGTCCACCGGAAAATATGATTCCGTTCGGAGCGAGGGCCCGTGCTTCGGCCTCGCCGATGTCGTAATCGTGAATTTCGCAATACACGCCGGCCTCGCGCACCCGGCGCGCGATCAACTGGGTGTATTGGGAGCCGAAGTCCAGCACCAGGATTTTCTGTGCATGGATATCGGCCGGGGCTGCCGCGCCCGCGGTACTAGTAGACCTGGTAATTGGGAGCTTCCTTGGTGATGCTGACATCGTGCACGTGGGACTCGGAAATGCCCGAGGCGGTGATCTTGACGAAGTGCGTGCTTGTGCGCATCTGTTCTATGGTCTTGCAGCCGGTATAGCCCATGCTTGAACGCAATCCTCCCATCAACTGATGCACGATGGCCGACATCGGCCCTTTGTAGGGAACCCGGCCTTCTATGCCTTCCGGCACCAGCTTTTCGGCGCCTGCTTCCAGATCCTGGAAATAGCGGTCGCTGGAGCCTTGCGACGAGGACATCGCGCCCAGGGAGCCCATGCCGCGATAGGTCTTGTAGCTTCTGCCCTGGTAAAGTTCGACCTCGCCCGGCGCCTCTTCCGAGCCCGCCAGCAGCGAGCCGACCATGACCACATGGGCGCCCGCGGCAAGGACCTTGGCGATGTCTCCGGAATAGCGGATGCCGCCGTCGGAAATCACGCAAACGTCGGTATCTTTCAGCGCTGCGACCACGTTCGCCACCGCCGTGATCTGCGGCACGCCCACACCGGTAACGATACGCGTGGTGCAAATGGAACCGGGACCGATGCCGACCTTGACCGCGTCCGCGCCGGCCTTGACCAGGTCGCGAGCGGCGTCGGCGGTGGCGATATTGCCGCCGACCACGGAAATTTCGGGATAGCGCGCCTTGATCTCTTTCACCTGGTTGAGTACGCCTTGGGAATGACCGTGGGCGGTATCGACCACGATCACGTCGACGCCGGCCTCGACGATCGCCTGGACGCGCTCGGTATTTTCCCCGCCGACACCGACCGCGGCGGCTGCCCGCAGCCGGCCGAGTTCATCCTTGCAGGCATCGGGAAAATCCTCGGACTTGCGGATGTCCTTCAATGTGATCAATCCGCGTAACTCGAAACCGCTGTTGACTACCAGGACTTTCTCGATGCGATGCTTGTGCAGCAACGCCTTGACTTCCTCCAGGTCGTAGTCTTCGCCCACGGTGACCAGACTCTTCCTGGGAGTCATGATGCTCTCGACCCTGGCGTCCATGTTCGTCTCGAAGCGCACGTCCCGGCTGGTGACTATGCCCACCAGCCCGGCGCCATCGACTACGGGCATGCCGGAAATATTGTGTTCGCGCATGAGTTCCACGAGATCGCACACAGCGGCATGGACGGGAATGGTGATCGGGTCCCGTACTACTCCGCTTTCGAATTTCTTCACCAGACGCACTTCACGGGCCTGCCTTTCGACGCTCATGTTCTTGTGGATGACGCCGAGTCCGCCTTCCTGCGCCATGGCGATGGCCAGCCTGGACTCGGTGACTGTGTCCATGGCGGAGGAAATCAATGGAATATTGAGCGGAATCGCGCGGGTCAGCCGTGTGTCGAGGCCGACTGTAGCGGGCAGAACGGTCGAGTGGGCGGGCAGGAGGAGAACGTCGTCGAATGTCAGGGCTTCTTCAACAATGCGCAACATGAGATGGCTACACCTGCAAAGAGCGGATTATACAGATGCGGGAATTCTGTGTACAACAGGAGGCCCATTCCAAACGAACGGGGTTTGTTCGAATCCTTCGACAATTTGCGGAACGGTCAATCCGGAGGCGGCAACGGGTAGAGGCGCCGGAAAATCCGCGAAGCAAGCGGCAGACTGACGAATAGACTCACATAGCCCATTCCCGCCCAGGGCAGCGCCTCCCCGGTCAGGAATCTGGACGCCACCGCGCAAGCTATCGCGGTAACGCCTACCACGGCGGCGATTACGATCCGCCTCCAGCACACACGAATTTCTGCGGCGTTCAGGCGCAGTTGCTCTGTGAAACGCAGGCCGTTCAGATAGAGCGCGATCACGACAAGAGCCAGGCACAGCACGCCGGCCGCGGCGAACAGAAACATGTTGGATACGTCCACATCCGTCCATTCGCCGTCGTCCACCATGATGTTCGCCCCCAGCGCGCCGCTGGAGAAGTAGAATATTCCCGACTGGAACATAAGTTTCAGCGGGTACACGAAGATCAGTACGAGCATGACGATGGCCAGGCTGAGCACGACGGTGAGGCGATCCTGCAGGCCGAATATGCGGCTCCAATCCACATGCACCAACCATAACTGACCGATGAACAGCGCGCTGATCAGGAAGGCCGGAATGTCCTTCGCGGTTTCCACGAGCTGGGCGGGGCTGCGGGGAATCTCGTCGATGCTGATCACGAGCAGGGTCAGGGCGAAGGCAAAGGCGGCGTCGACAAAGGTTTCGATCCTGGTCATGTTGTGTCCGCGCTGTATCAGACCGCCGCCACGCGGGCAGGAAGCGATGTAGTCGTCTGTCAGCCTTTCCATTTCGGCGGCCCCTGTTGTCATTCCGCACGGAATGACAGTCATTCGGCACTTGCATCGGGCTCTCACTATATAGAAACTCTGCCTTTCGGAAAAACCGAAATCAATTTCATGTCGGAAGATAACGGCAAGCCATCAGCCTCGAACAGGCTACTGCATGAACCGATGACGCATTTCGTCGTGCTCGCAGCGTTGCTGTTCGGTATTTACGGCATCTCCAGCCTGGGTGGGGGCGAAGTGCTCGAAGTCAGACAACAGGACATCGACGCCCGTATTTTCATGCAGGAATTGTCCGCCGGCAGGGAATTGACGCAAGAGGAACGGGACGGGATAACAGCGCTCTACATCGAAGAACAGATTCTGGTGCGCGAAGCAGTCAGGCTCGAACTCGACAACGATGCGCGAATTCACGACATGCTCGCGCAAAAAATGCGCCACGTGCTCTCGGGCGAAGTCATTCAGCCGGATGAAACGGAATTGCGCGCCTACTACGACGTCAACCGCGACCGCTACACCACTCTGGAAACGGTCACTGTCGACGAACTGGTGTTCGACTCCAGCGACCCCGCGGATGAAGCCCTGGCGCTGCTTGCCGCCGGCGGCGAACCGGAAGAAATAACGGCGCTTGAGCCCGGCACGGACTCGCCTCTTCCCAACGTAAACCGGCTCGACCTTTCGAACATATTCAGCGACGGGTTCTCCGATCAGGTATTCGCGGCGCAAACCGGCGAATGGGTCGGGCCGTATATCAGCAATCGCGGCCAACATTGGCTGCGAGTGACCGAACGCGCAGAAGCGGAACTGGCTGAATTCGATGAAATCATCGACCGGGTGCGGCTCGACTGGATCGCCACCGAGGAAGACCGGCTGCTACAGATCGAAGTCGACCGGCTGTGGGATGACTATGTCATCGTCGTCAATGACTGACTCGGCGCGCAAACTGCTTCTGTTCGCCCTGCTGCTGGCGCCGGCCCTGCCCGCCCAGGCGCATGACATAAACATTACCGGCATGGCCCGGGTAATCCTGCAGGAATCCGAACCCGGATCGTATCGGCTCTCGGTTGTCGACGCCCAGGTGCCGCCGCTTTTCAATATCGAACGCATCCTGCCGGAACGCTGTACGGGATTGCCGCCCGCCGCCTTTTCCTATCGCTTTTCCTGCGAACCGCAACTGAACGTCGACGACAGCCTCGTCTTTCCCTGGGGGCTTGCTGGTGTTCTGGTCATCGCCAACTGGCTCGAAGGCGACGGTGTTACCGCTTACGTTCCAGGCGACGGCGCCGAGATCGAAGTTCCCCTGACCGAACTCAAGGCCGGCGCGGGTTCCTGGACCACCCTGGCCGGACGCTATCTCATTATCGGCGCCGAGCATATCCTGTTCGGCATCGACCACCTGCTGTTCGTACTGGGCCTGCTATTGCTCATGCAGAGTTTCTGGAAACTCGTGCAGACAGTGACCTCCTTCACGATCGCCCATAGCATCACGCTGGCTTTCGCCGTACTCGGCATATTCCCGGTTCCGGGCGCGCCGATCGAAGTGCTGATCGCGCTTTCCATCGCCTTCCTGGCGCGTGAGATCATCATGGGGCAGCGTGGCGAGACGACGCTGGTCCACAGCAAGCCCTGGCTCGTCGCTTTCGCTTTCGGGCTGTTGCACGGCTTCGGGTTTGCCGGCGCGCTAGGGGAATTGGGGCTGAGCGACGCCGACATCCCGCTTGCCTTGCTGTTTTTCAACATCGGCGTAGAACTCGGCCAGATCGGCTTTATTTGCGTGCTGCTGGCGGCGTACCATGCTATCCGGCGCACCGGTAGCGGCATGATGTTCAGCATGGAGCGCGGGCTGGCGTACGGCCTTGGCGCAATTGCTACCTATTGGTTCATCGAACGCCTGCCCGCGCTGGTAGTGGCCTAGCGAAACTAACCTTGTGAGGAGACCTTCCATATGAAATTCGCCCCTGCACTGGCATCGCTTGTGTTCGTACTTACCGCCGGCAACGCCGCTGCGGATATCCGGGATGAAGTCGAGCACGGCTTTGCTGACAACGACGGCGTGAGCATACATTATGCTGCCATCGGTGAAGGTCCGCTGGTGGTCATGATCCATGGCTTTCCGGATTTCTGGTATAGCTGGCGGCATCAGATGGAGGGTCTGGCGGACGACTTCCGGGTCGTCGCCATCGACCAGCGCGGCTATAACCGCAGCGGTGCGCCCGAAGGCCAGGAAAACTACGACATGAGCCTGCTCGTCGGCGATGTGGCTGCGGTCATCCGCCACTTGGGCCACGACAGCGCCACGATAGTCGGTCATGACTGGGGAGGCGCGGTAACCTGGCAATTTGCTTTTGCCCTGCCGCAAATGGTCGATCGCCTGATCGTGTTGAACCTGCCTCATCCAAACGGACTGGGCAGGGAATTGGCGGGCAACGAAGAACAGCAACAGAACAGCGGTTATGCCCGTGCGTTTCAGGCCGGCAGCGCAAGTGACCCGGACATCTTTTTCGGCGGCCCCATGACTCCCGAGACCATTTCGGGCTGGGTGACCGATCCCGAGGATCGAGCGCATTATGTCGAGGCCTTCGGCCGCTCCGACTTCGACGCCATGCTCGCGTACTACAAGCAGAACTATCCGTCGGGCGACGGCGGCGATTCCATCGCCGGCGGCGCGGCGCCGCAACTCGATGTGCCGCTTTTGCTGTTCCATGGGCTCGAGGACACAGCGCTGCATTCCAACGGCTTGAACAATACCTGGGACTGGAACGACGGCGATACCACTATCGTCGCTGTGCCCGGCGCCGGGCATTTCGTGCAGCAAGACGCATCCGACCTGGTCACCGAAACCATGCGTTGGTGGCTGCTTGCGCGGCAGAACTGAATTCACCGGAATCCCCAAAGGAACAAACAAATGAAATTTGTAGATGGGTGAGGCCCGGTCGGCGCAGCCGACAAGAAGCAAAGCTTCTTGAGGGCCGAACGACTCGCCATTGATGGCGAGGCCGGGGGAAATTGAAGCCACTAATGTCGCGCCAGGGATGGCATGTATAATCCACTGGAATCCCCAAAGGAACAAACAAATGAAATTTGTAGACGGCTTCATAACCCCCGTCCCCAGCGACAACAAAGATGCATATCTCAACTCCGCCCGCCTGGCGGCAAAAGTCTTCCTGGAACACGGCGCACTCGAATATGTCGATAACTGGGGAGTCGAGGTGCCGCACGGCAAAAAGACTTCTTTCCCCCGTGCGGTGGAATTGCAGGAGAACGAAACCGTCTGCTTTTCCTGGATTGTCTGGGAATCGAAGGAAATCCGGGATGCCGGCATGCAGAAGGTCATGCAGGACCCGCGAATGCATCCGGATCAGCTTGAAATTCCATTTGATCAGATTTTCGATCATTCGCGCATGATCATGGGTTGCTTTGAAATGGTGGCGCACACCAAAGCGGAATGAACTGCCGATTGCCGATTGCGCTGACGCTCCTTCTCGCTTCCGTCCTGGCCTGGGCCGGGGAGCAGGCGGAATTTTCCGTTGTTACCGAAGCCGGCAACCGCCTGCACATCAGCAGCGATCTGTCGCCTTTGACAATCAACCGCATACACAGTTGGCAACTGCGGCTGACCGATGCCGACGGCGCGCCCGTCACCGGGGCGCAGTTCGAAGTGCTGGGAGGCATGCCGGAACACGATCATGGCCTGCCGACACGACCTGAAGTCACCGCCGAACTCGAACCAGGAGTCTATCTGCTGCAAGGCGTTCGCTTCCACATGCCGGGCCGCTGGCTGTTAGAGTTTGGCATGTCCCTGGGAGAGGATATCGACGGCGCCGCAATCGAAATCGAATTGTGAACAAGCGCATCTCGGCAATTTTTCTGCTCATTGCCGCCGCGGTACTGGTCTGGCTGCTGGCGCCCCCACCCTTGCCCGAGCGCTGGACCGAATCGGAAACCGCCCTGATCAGCTCGCTTTCCCTCAGCGCGCTGCCGCCGCTGCCGCCCGATTCGAGCAATTCGGCGGCCGACGACGAGCGGGCGGCAGCGCTCGGCCACCGATTGTTTTTCGACCCGCGGCTCAGCGCCAACGGCGCCGTTTCCTGCGCGAGCTGCCATCGGCCGGAACTCTCGTTCACGGACGGTCTGCCGATCGCGGTGGGAACCGGCCCGGGCCGGCGCCATACGCCCGGACTTATCGGCACCGCCTACAGCCCCTGGTTTTACTGGGACGGCCGCCGCGACAGCCAATGGGCCCAGGCCCTGACGCCGCTGGAGACTCATTTCGAACAGGGCGCGGGGCGCACCGCCATCGTCCGTCTGCTCGCGTCCGACCCCGATTACAAGACCATGTACGAAGAAATCTTCGGATCCCTGCCTGATCCGGCCCGATTACCGGAGTCGGCTTCGCCGCTCGGCGATGAACCCGGGCGGCGAAACTGGCGCATGCTCGACCCCGACCTCAGGTTCAAGATTTCGAGCGCTTTTGCCAATGCCGGCAAGTCGCTGGCGGCGTATCAGCGCAAGTTGCTGCCCGGAAGATCCCGCTTCGACGACTACGCCGATGCGGCGGCAATCCCCCAAGGGGACACCCACCACCGCCCAGGGGACACTCTCAGCAGGGACGAAATCGCCGGTCTCGATTTGTTCATCGGCGCAGCGCAATGCGTCAATTGTCATAACGGTCCGCTATTCACCAACCACGATTTCCACAACACCGGTATCCTTCCGGTCCTGGGGCAATTGCCCTCGGTGGGACGCTTTGACGGTGTACGGCTGGCGCGCGACGACCCCTTCAATTGCCTCGGCGAATTCAGCGACGCGGCGCCCGGACAATGCGCGGAACTGCGTTTTGCCCGATTCGACAACGAACTGACCGGAGCGCACAGGACTCCGGGGTTGCGCAATGTCACGCTAACCGCACCCTATATGCACACGGGGCAGATGGGGACACTGGCAGAAGTCCTGCAACACTACGACGAAGCGCCGACTTCCATGCTGGGCCACAACGAAGCCAAGCCGCTGGGTCTTTCCAGCCGCCAATTGCGCCAACTCGAAGCCTTTCTGCATAGTCTCGAGGCCGCGCCGGCGGCAGCCGCGGAATGGCTCCGGCCGCCACAACATTAAGTTTTTCTTATCGTCTCCCCAAGTAAACGGTATTGGATCGAATTTTCGTTCTGCGTCACCCTGTGGTCGTCGTTAGCCGGTCAACTCTTAACGAAGACTTTAGAGTTTGAAAAACGCTGGCGTGGAAGTCTGGCGAAAGAACCAGGCGGGCAAACCCTACGGATTGGGATTTCGCGGGAGCGGGTCCTGCTTTCAAGGCCCGTCTCCCGCATCTTGATACTCCTCACCGTCATTTCCTTCGATCCGTAAAAAAATGCGACAATGGCGCCGGCCAATTCTTCAGGCTCCAATCAAAGCCACAAACAAGGAAATACGGATTAATGCCCGTTACTTTGCGCCAGCTTCGCTATTTCAAGGCGGTCGTCGAGAACGGTTCGTTCGCCCGCGCGGCGGAGGCGGTTTTCGTTTCCCAGCCGGCGCTCTCCCTGCAAGTGCGCGAACTTGAAACCAACCTGGGCTGGCCCTTGTTCGAGCGTGACAGTCACGGCGTCGTCCTTACCACGCTGGGAAGGGAAATCCATGAGCAGGCGCTGCGAGTTCTCGATGAAGCGCTGCTGCTTGAGACCATGGGCAAACGATTCAATAAAGGTCCTTTCAATATCGCACTGGGAATCGTTTCGACGCTGGCGCCCTATCTCATTCCCGGGCTGAAAGAGAATCTGCGGGGAAACGAAGAATGGATCGACATAGCCGTGTACGAGGCCACGAGCAAGCTATTGCTGAACAAGTTGCTGGGCGGGCATATCGACGCGGCGATCATTTCCCTTCCCGTGGGGATGCTCGAATTGACCGAGCGGGAATTGTTCGACGACCGGCTCCTGCTCGCCGGGTCCGCGTCCAGACTTGCCGCGTTCCGCGAACTTTCGGAAGACCTGAAAGCCGATAACCTCGCCAAATCCGATCTTGGCCCGTTGCTTGCCCTGAATGAAGGTCACTGCCTGGGCGATCAGGTGCTGGGCGCGTGCTCGATGGGGACAATGGAAGGCGTCCATCGCAGCCTCGAATCGCTTGGCAGCGTAGCGAGTCTGGCGGGAGCCGACGCGGGCCTCACCCTGATTCCCGAAACAGCCGCTGCTGCCGAGCGGGAGACTTCGCCCAGCCTGAGATTTCTGCGGTTGGCGGAGCCTGAACCCAAGCGGCGCATGGGTCTGGTATACCGGGTGGCGTTTCACGACCAGCGCTGGATCAGTCCGCTGGCCGACGCCGCCATGCGCGCCGGCACACGGCTGATCGAACAATCCGGTTCGGTAATCGACTGAGTCCGGCAATTCCGCGGGCGCGCTATTGCGGCAATGCGAATACCCAGATCGATCCCCCCTGGGGCACGTAAAAATCGGATCCCCGCACCAGGTTGATCAGATTCTGCTCGCGCTGGGCGTCTACGCCCCAGCCGCTTTGCACGGCGATAAATTGTCTGCCGCCGATGGCAAAGGTCGAAGGCACTCCGGTGATTCCGGAACTCGTCGGATAGCGCCAGAGAATCTCGCCGGTGCTCGCGTCGAAAGCGCGGAAGTAACGGTCGTTGGTGCCGCCCATGAAGACCAGGTCACCGGCGGTGGCAAGCACCGGACCCCAATTGTGGCTTGCGAAAGTAGTGGTCCAGACTTCTTCGCCGGTGTCGACGTTCCACGCTTGCAACTCGCCGATATGTTCGGCCCCTTCGCGAATGAAAAAGCCGCCGTTTTCCGACTGGCCGCGGCCGATGAAAGTCCGGCCCGGGCTGTATTGCGCCTCCTCGCCCGCCATGGTGGAACAGACGTTTTCGTTAGCCGGAATGAAGAGCAGGCGCGATTCCGGGTTGAATGCGGCCGGCGGCCAGTCCTTGCCGCCCCAGAGCGAAGGGCAGAAGTCCACCTCGAAATCGATGCCGGGTTTCTTGTTTCCGTCGTATTCGGGCCGGCCGGTAACCGGATCGATGCTGGTGAACACGTCTTGGTATACATAAGGCCCGGCGTCGATAAATCCGATCGAGTCCGCGCCGCGCTCCAGAAACCACAGGTACCCGTTGCGGCCCGGATGCACCAGACCGCTGATCACGCGCCCATCCCGTTCGAAGTCGATCAGCAGGGGAGCGGATACCTCGTCCCAGTCCCAGGAATCGTTCCAGTGATATTGATGGTGCGCGCGCAGCTCGCCGCTGGTCGCATCAAGGGCGATGACCGAGGTTGCGTAGAGGTTGTCGCCCGGCCTGGTGTCGCCGGTCCAGGGGCCGCCGTTGCCCGTGCCCCAATACGTCAGGTTCAGTTCAGGGTCGTAGGAACCCGTAATCCAGACCGGCACTCCACCGGTCTGCCAGGAATCGTCGCCCGGCCAGGATTCCGCGCCGGGCTCGCCGGGGGCGGGAATCGTGTAGGTCTTCCAGGCCTCTTCTCCGGTCATGGCGTCATAGGCGGCGACGAATCCGCGAATTCCCCATTCACCGCCGGAAACGCCGACCATGATCTTGCCGTCCGCCGCGAGCGGCGCCAGCGTCATGTAGTAACCGTTGTAGTAATCCTCCACCGGCACTTCCCAGATCACCTCTCCCGTCAAGGCATCGAGACTGACCAGGTACGCGTCGACGGTGGCCATGTAGACCCGGTCCCCGTAGAGCGCGACGCCGCGATTGGTCGGGTGCATCTGTTGCAGGTCGTCGGGCAGGAAGCGCACATGGCGCCAGAGCAATTCGCCGGTGGCGGCGTTCAGCGCGAGCACGTGGTTCTGCGGCGTCGTGACGTACATATAGCCGTCGTTGACGACAGGCGGCGCCTGATGACCTTCGCGCAGGCCCGTAGTGAAACTCCAGACGAGTTCCAGTTCCGCCACATTGCCCGAATCGATCTGGTCCAGCGCGCTGTAGCCGTGCGAGTCGTAAGTGCCTCGGTACATGAGCCAGTTGCCCGCCTCCGGGTTCAGCAGTCGGTCGGCGGTAACCGGAGTGTATGGCGGCATCTCCTGGGCCGACGCCAGGCCTGAAAGCACAATGGCGAAACCGAGCGAGCGTGTTATGAATCCGAGCATGATCGACCCCTGTCAGAAAGCCTGCTGAAAACCTACCCGGCCGCGGAATGGGCCGGCAACCCGTACCGTATCGTCGACGATCTCAAGCGGCAGCATGGCCAGTGGCCGCGGCGCCGGGCCGCCTACCACGCGTCCTCCGTCATAGATGTCGAACTGGGACTCGTGGCAGGGGCAGGCCATGCGCAATTGTTCTTCGTCCCAGTTGAAAACGTCGCAACCGGTATGTGTGCAGACCGCGGAATAGGCGACGATGCCGTCTGCGGAATTGGGCTGGAAGCGCGGCGTCAGCCGCTCGGATTCGATTCGCGTGAGCATGACCCGATTGAGCCGCGACCCATCGCGCACGACGCCGCTGGCGGGGTCGCGGGCCATGGCGGAAATCGGCCTGGCATGCAATTCGAGCAATCCTGGACGCACGACTTCGCCTTGCAGCGGGCCTTCGTCGAAAACGAGTTCATCGCCCGCCTGGGGCCGCAAGCGGTTCGGCGGTTGGCCCATGATCGGCGTCGCCGCCACCATGCCGCCGACAAGGCCCAGCATCGAGCGGCGGCTGAATTTTCCGTCGGTTTGTTCCGTCACTTACTGCCTCTGCGCTGCTTATGCGGACTAAGGGCGAGTCGACGGAAAAGTTAGCAAAGAGCGCGAAATGCCGCAAACGCGATGGGTGTCCCATTACTGGGGCGCGAACCGAAGGGCATTGCGCCGAACGGGGCGAAAAAGATATTCGCGTCTCAAACCTCAATTGCCGCGACCCCGAATCGCCCGCCAAAGCGCCTGGGGCGTGGCGGGCATGTCCACGTGGTCCACGCCATGGTCGCGCAGGGCGTCGGCGACCGCGTTCATTATCGCCGGCGGCGCGCCGATGGCGCCGGCCTCTCCCGCCCCCTTGATTCCCAGGGGATTGGTCTTGCAGGGAACCAGACGAAGCGAGAAGTCGATATCGAGGCAATCGTCCGCCCGCGGCATGGCATAGTCCATGTAACTCGCCGTAAGCAGTTGGCCTGATTGCGGGTCGTAATGGCAATCTTCCAGCAATGCCTGACCGAGTCCCTGGGCGATGCCGCCGTGAATCTGACCGAGCAGCAGATTCGGATTGATCACCTGGCCGAAATCGTCGACCACGGTATAGCGCGCCAGGTCGAGCTCGCCGGTCTCGGGGTCGATCTCCACTTCGACAACGTGAACGCCGTTGGGATAGGTCGCCTGCTCAGGCGCGAAACTGTAGGTCTCGTCGAAAGCAGGGCCGCCGTCCGGCGGCGCCGCGTGGGCGGCCACCTCGGCAAAACCAAGGCCGCGGTCGGTACCGGCAACATGAAAACGTCCAGCTTCGAAGCGAATATCCGCCGCCGAGACTTCCAGCGCATCCGCGGCTTTCCCGCTCGCTGATGCAATCAACTGTTTCGCGCAGGCCGCAATGGCCGCCCCGCCCACCGGCACCGATCTCGATCCCGAGGTGCCGCCGCCGCGGACAATGATGTCGGAATCGCCCTGGACGACGTTGATCCGCTCCGGTTCGATTTCAAGATATTCGCAGAGAATTTGCCGAAACGCGGTTTCGTGCCCTTGGCCGTTGGACATGGTGCCGATATGTAAATGGATGCGGCCATCGGCCGCGACAATCAGCCGGGCCTGCTCTGGCGCACCGCCCCCGCACCGCTCGATATAACTGGCGAGGCCGATGCCCCGCAATCTGTTCCGATTCAGGGCTTGCGCCCTCCTCTCCTCGAATCCGTGCCAATCGGATTGTTCGAGCGCCCGTTCCAGAATTTGCGGAAATTCTCCGCTGTCGTAATGCGAACCCAGTACGGTTCTGAATGGCATTTCGGCAGCCCTGATCAGATTGCGGCGGCGGAGTTCCGCGGGCGAAACGCCGAGCCGGCGCGCCGCTGCGTCCATCAGTCGCTCAATGGCGTAGATCGCCTCGGGCCTGCCGGCGCCGCGATAAGCGTCGACCGGCGCGGTATTGGTGAACACGCCCCGCACGCGGGCAAGGGCGCAAGGAATCCGGTAGCAGCCGGACAACATGGGAACTCCCGCCGAGGTGGCGACGAACGGCGCGAAGGGCGACAAACTCGAGCCCAGATTGGCTATGGTGGAAACGCGCAGGCCGGTGAAACGAAATTCCCTGTCGAAACCTGCTTCGAACCGGGTGACGTGATCGCGGCCATGACTGTCGCTGAGAAAGGACTCGCCGCGCTCGGCCACCCATTTTACCGGCCGGCCGAGAACCCGCGCCGCATGCAGGGCCGCCACGTACTCCGGATAGCAGAAGATCTTGGCGCCGAAACCACCGCCGACATCCTTGCAAATCACACGGATATCCTCCTCGGCGCAGTCGAAAACCCCATTCAGCAACATCCGCTTGATGTAGTGCACGCCCTGGCAGGAAACGCGCAAGACCATGCGGCCGTCTTCGACCGAGGCGATCGTCCCGCGAGGCTCCATTGAATTCGGCGCCAGCCGGTTGTTGATCAATTCAAGTTCGACCCGATGCTCCGCGCCGTCCAATGCCGCGGCGGTGGCGTCGGCATCGCCGGCATACCAGTCGAAACAGCGATTGTCGGGCGCTTCGCGCCACAAGCGCGGCGCGTCTTCGGCCATGGCCGCGCCGGTCTCGACGACCGAAGGCAGTTCTTCGTAATCGACGAGAATCGCCTCGGCGGCATCCTGCGCCTGCGCCCGGGTTTCGGCGACGATCAGGGCCACAGGCTCGCCGACATGGCGCACACGGCCAATCGCCAGCGCCGGGCGCGGTGGCTTGTAACAGGGCGAACCGTCAGCGTTCGGCGCATCCGCCATGCAAGGCAGGTCGCCAATGCCCGCGGCGCGCAAATCCGGCCCGGTGAAGATCCCGACAACGCCGTCGGCGACCTGGGCTCCGGACAGTTCGATTCCGGCTATTCGGGCGTGCGCATAAGGAGATCGCAGGAATACGCAAACTGCCTGCCCCGGCAGGTTTTCATCGTCGATATAAGAGCCGGCGCCGGTAAGGAAGCGGCGGTCTTCAAAGCGCGCCGCCGGCTGGCCGATTCCGAATTTCTTCATTGATTCTCCTTGCCCCGCATCCTGTCACGATGGGTGTCCCATTGATTTTTTTGATATTTTTCGATGGGTGTCCCATTGATGTTGTGGGAACTACAATCGACTGTGTTAGGCTACGCGATGATCAGTTCACCACAATCCAAGGCAAGCCCCGCCCGCAGGGAGCGCATTATGATCGATTCTGAAAATTCCGGCAGCAGTACTATCGATACCTCCGGGGAACAGCAGTTTACCACCGAACAATTTGCATTCCACGGCAGCGGCTCGGACTATTTCCGCATCTGGATCGTGAACATGCTGTTCACGATTCTCACCCTGGGTATCTACTCCGCCTGGGCCAAAGTCCGAACCAAAAGGTATTTCTACGGCAACACCGAACTTGCCGGCGACCGCTTTGAATATCTCGCCAGCCCCATCGCAATTCTCAAGGGCCGCCTGATCGCCGTGGCGGCCCTGCTTGCCTATACCTTCGCGGGCTACATCAGTATTGCAGCGGGTTGGATCACCTTCGCGCTGCTGCTGGCGCTGATTCCGCTGGCGGTCGTTCAATCGTTGCGCTTCAATTCGTCCAATTCAGCCTGGCGCGGGGTGCGCTTCGGTTTCGACGGCGGACACCGGCAAGCTTATCCGCCGCATCTTTTCTGGCCCTTGTTCGGCGTCGCCACTCTCGGCTTCGGATTGCCCTTCGCCTGGTACAAGATCAACCGATTTCAATACGACCATTACCGTTTCGGAACGACCCGTTCGACTTCATCAGCCACCGTGCGCGGCTTTTACGGCATCGGGATTAGTGTCTTTGCAGCGACGATCGTGATTTTCATGCTTGCGATAGTCCTGATGTTCTCCATCGGCATTCTCACCGCGATGATTGGGGGCGGGGAATCGCAATTGCCCGCCGAAGTGGAAGCCACCTTGGCGGTTTTCCCCGGCTTCCTTTTCGTATACGCAAGCGTGGCGGCAATCTACCAGGCGATGTTCTACAATCTGGTATTCAACAACATCGAATTCGGCGGCAACCGACTGCGCAACAGCATTTCCATCGAATACGTGCTCCTGATTTTGAGCAATACTTTTCTTATCGTCGTGACGCTTGGCTTCTTCTATCCCTGGGCAGCGGTGCGCCGCGCGCGCTATTTGATGGCGAACATTCGTCTGGAAGCGAGGCAACTCGATTCCTTCGCCGCGGGCGAATTTGACCATATCTCGGCGCAGGGCGAAGAAATCGGCGAAGCTTTTGATCTCGGATTGGGCTTTTGAACGAAGTACGCGGCACATGGTTCGATGGTGATCGCAGCAAGGGCAGTTCCGCGCGACTGCACTGGTCGGCTTCGGCGGTCACTGTGATCGCCGACGAAGGCTTGAGCTTGAGCGTAGATCGTGAAGAACTGCAAGTCTCGAGTCCGCTGCCGGGCACCCCGACGCGCATCACATTCGGCGGAAAAGAGAGTTTCGTCACCGGAGACGGAGCCGGAGTCGAACGATTGCGCGAATCGCTGGCGCTGAACCCGGGCCTGGCCGGCCGCGTCGAGCGGCATATGCCCGTGGTCCTCGCCGCAGCCGCGCTCGTAGTCGCGATGCTGGCCGGCCTCGCCTTCCGGGGTGTGCCCGCGCTCGCTGCACGGCTGGCCGTGACCGTACCCGAGGAGATCAGCGCGCAAGTGTCGGGAGTGCTGATGTCGCAATTGGATGTCTTTCTGGAGCCTTCCAGCATCGCACCCGAGCGACGAGAGGAATTGGAACGGTACTTTCTGTCGCACGGCGAGGTCGCGACGATCGAATTCAGGGAAGCCGGCATCTTCGGCGCCAACGCCGTAACCCTGGGCGCGACCATGATCGCTTTCTCCGACGAGCTTGTGGAATTGGCGGAAAGCGACGAGGAATTGCTCGCAGTCTATTTTCATGAACTCGGTCACGCCAGACTGCGGCATGTCGAGCAAAATGTATTTCGCGCCTCTGCCTGGCTGGTGATGCTGGCCGTGCTCACCGGAGATATCGGCGCGGTTGGGGAATTGCTCGTCGGATTGCCGTTGTCGGTGGGGCTCGCGGCCAATTCGAGGGAATTCGAACGCGAAGCCGATGCCTTCGCCGTGGACCGCCTGATCGAAGCCGGCCTGTCGCCGATGCACCTGGCAACTATTTTGCAGAAGCTGGAGGCTTATCACCTGCGGCGGCGCGATCAAGAGAATTCGACCGACGATGGCGATAGCGGTCAAACTCCCGATGCGGGCGGCGAAGAAGGATCGACCTCCTATTCCCCGCTGGACTACCTCTCCAGTCACCCGCCGACGGAGGAGCGCGTTGCCTACGCCCGTTCGCGCATGAATGAATTCGAATAGCCTGTTGCCGCTCCCGCCTGCCTGACGGATAATCCGGGCCATGGCTGTCTTTCCCGAACCCAGACCTCCCGGCCGGCGCATCGGCCAGGGCATGCTGATATTTGCATTTGCTCTCGGACTGGCCGCGTTGACCGGGGTGTTCAATAACTGGCTTGACGGCCAGGCCAATCCCAATCGGACCCTGCAAGGCCTGGTCGGGCCGGACGGCGCCCGCGAGGTCGTGCTCGAACGCAACCGCCAGGGTCATTATGTGGCGGGCGGCGAAATCAACGGTGTGCCGGTAGTTTTCCTGCTCGATACAGGCGCCACCGACGTCGCCATCCCCAGCCATGTCGCGCAAGCGGCCGGCCTGCAACGCGGCTACCCCGGGCGGGCGTCGACGGCAAATGGCACGGTAACGGTATACACCACGAATATCGACGAACTCATCGTCGGCAATATCGTGCTGCACGACCTTTCGGCAAGCATTACTCCCAGCATGGGCGGCGACACGATTCTTCTTGGCATGAGCGCCTTGCAACGCATCGAATTCTCCCAGCGCGGCTCACAACTCACCTTGCGTCAGCCCTCTGCCGAAGCCGGATTGTGAGTCCGGCGCCGCAACTCATTCCGGACGATCTTCGCGAACAGGTGAACCGGGCGCTGGCCGAGGACATCGGCGGCGGCGATATCACCGCGGCCCTGCTGGAAGAGACGGCGGAGGGCTCGGGGCGGGCGATTGCGCGCGAGGCCACGGTGCTTTGCGGACGCCCCTGGGTCGATGAAGCCTACCGGCGACTCGATGCGGCCTTGGCGGCCGACTGGAATTTCGAGGAAGGAGACAGCGTCCCCGCTGGCTCGGTTCTGTACGCGATTCAAGGCAACTGCCGCGCGATGCTCACGGCCGAGCGAACCGCGCTCAATTTTCTGCAATTGCTCTGCGGCATAGCCGCCCGCAGCCGGGAGTTGGCGGCCGCGGTCGCCCATACCGAATGCCGGCTGCTCGATACCCGCAAGACTATTCCGGGACTGCGCAGCGCGCAGAAATACGCGGTGCGCGTCGGCGGCTGCCACAATCATCGCATGGGGCTGTACGACGCTTACCTCATCAAGGAAAACCATATCCGCGCGAGCGGCGGAATCGCCGGGGCCATCAGCCGCGCGCGGCAATCGCACCCGGAGAAAAAGGTGGAAGTCGAAGTCCGTGACCTCGATGAACTCGAGCAAGCCGTCACGGCGGGAACGGATATCGCGATGCTCGACAATTTCAGCCTTGCCGACATACGCCGGGCCGTGGCGCGGTGCGGCGGGCGATGCAAACTCGAAGCCTCGGGAGGAATCGACGAAGGGGCACTGGTGAAAATCGCCGAAACTGGCGTAGACTATATCTCGTTGGGCGTATTGACCAAACATTGCCGCGCCGCGGATCTGTCGTTCCTGCTCGATTGAGGCCCAAAGAGATTCTGCGCCTTCGCTTCGCTGCGCGCAGAATGACGGTGGCCGGGCTCGTGCGCGGGATGACGGTGGCAAAGCATGTCATTCCGCGCGCAGGCGCGGAATCCCGTTCGGAGGATCAATCATGAACCGCTTTCGTCTCACACTCTTGGGCCTGGTTGCCCTGTTCATTCCGGCCGCATCGGCCCATATCGGCAACCTGGATCAGAACGGCGGTCACTATTACGGCCGTTCGTACCATTGCCACATGCCGGGCTGCGTATACCCGGACACCTTCACCCGCATCGGCTCCGAACGCATGGCGTCGAATCGCCGTGAGCGCGAGCGATTCTTCAACACCGACGACTGGAATTTCGAGCTCGATTTCGACGGTGACTGCCAGTCCACGCGGCAGGAAGTGCTGATTCTCACGAGCAGGGTTCCGGTGCGCTATACCAATCCGCGCAACTGTGTCGTGCGCACCGGCGAATGGGTCGACGAATATACGGGCGAGGTCTTTGATGTCGCCATGCGACTCGATATCGACCACGTTATTCCGCTCATGTACGCCCACACCCATGGCGGAGACCGCTGGTCGCCACAAGCGAAATTGCAATTCGCCAACGACCCGCTGAACATCATGATGGTCGACCGCCGCGAAATCCGCCGCAAGCGCGACCGCGGTCCGAGCCGTTACCTGCCGCGGGAGGAATTCCAGTGCGAATACGTGCGCCTGTGGGACGCGATCGCGGAAAAATACGACCTGTTCATCGAGAACCGCGACCGCAACGCCATGGACGACATACTCGAGAATTGCACCGACTAGTCTCGGAAAGCGGGGTCTTCCAAGGCTCTGCGATACAGCTTCAGCGTCAGCGGCGACAGCAGCATTACGGGCAGTCCGAAGATCAGCGGTATCGCCGCCACGCTGTAGCGCACGCCGTCCACCCCGAAGACCATATCGTTCAATAGTCCGACCAGGCTCGGCCCGAGAAATAGTCCGGCCAGACTGATCGTCATGTAGTACAAGGCGATAATCTGGGCGCGGATACCGGAGGGAATGATCTTCAGCAGGGCGGTAATGCCGACCGCGGAAATGAACGCCGCGCCGATGGTCGCGGCCGAGACCACCAGGAAAGCGGCGATATCGTTACTGAGCAAGGGTCCTATTACCGCCGGCGGCACCGAAATAAACAATCCGAGAATGGCGATTCGCATCGGCGCGTCCGCGGCGCCGCGCTCGCTGTAGTAATCCGACAGCCAGCCGGCGAACATGACTGAAAGCGGCCCGATCACGATCAGCAACAGGCCGTCGTACAGCGCGAACACCTCCACCGGCCAGCCGAAAGTGCGGTCGAACATGACCGCCAGCCAACCCTGGCTGTAGGCGACGATGGTCATGTAGCAAAAAATGCTCACGAAGCAGCCGTAGGTCAGGCCATGGCGGGAGACATGGCTGAACATGTGGCCGAGATGCCTGTGCGAGCGGTTTGCGGAAGAGGAGATTCGCGGCGGCTCGCCCATGAGCAAAAAAGGAACCACCAGGATCAGTCCCGGCAGGCCGGCGATGAGAAACGCGATGCGCCAGGGCGTCAATTCACCGATCAGCGGCAGCGCGAGGTTTTCCGTCGTGTTCGTCCAGGTCAGCACGGCGGCGCCGAGCAAGGCCGCGAGCGCCGCGCCGAGAGACAGGGCGCTCGAATAAAGCGCGATCGGTTTGCCGCGCCGATCTTCGGGAAACGAGTCGGCAATCAGCGACATCGCGCAGGGGCTGAGCGCCGCCTCGCCGATACCGACCGAAAGCCGCGCGAGAAACATCTGGGCGAAACTGCGCGCCAGCCCCGAAGCCGCTGTCGCCAGCGTCCAGACCGCGATGCCGGCCGCGACGATCCAGGTCCGGCGCGAACGGTCGGCGAGATAGCCGAGCGGCAGGCCGATGGTCGCGTAGAAGATGCCGAAAGCGGGGCCGAGCAAGATGCCGATCTGAAAATCGCTCAGGCCGAGATCAGCCTTGATGGGATCGATCAACAGGCTGAGGATGTAGCGGTCGACGAAGGAGACTACATAGGCGACAGTCAACAGCGAAACCAGCAACCAGGCGCGCGAGGGCGCCGGAAATTGCGGCGGATGTCCGGCGCTAGCCTGGTTCTTCATTCAATTCTCATTTTGGCGCCGGCGCGGTAATGCGATAGATCACCACTACATTGCCGTCGGCGTCAAGCAGGCCGATCTCCCGGCCCCGGCGTCCGTCGTGGGTAATGAGTTCCTGTTCGGGAAAAACCTCAAAGCCGCCGGCCCGGGCGCGGTCGACCACGGCGTCGGGGTCGTCGACGTGCAGCACGATGGTCGAGCGGCGCGGCGCCGGCAGCCGCTCGATTCCGGCAACTTCGGTCAGGCCCATCACCCGCGGCTCCGTGGATGTGCTCAAGGCAACGAAACCAATGGGATTGGAGCAGTCGAGTCCGAACACGACATGGGAATAACTCTCGTCGCGGTGAGGTTTGCGGAACGCGACTTCCATGCCCAGCACATCAACGTAAAAGCGCAAGGCGGCTTCGATATCCGAAACCAGGAAATTGGCGCGCTGAAAACGGATGCTCATGGGGATGCCCTCCCGGATTCCGCGGGTTGCTCGATCCGTAACACCTGGTTGCATTCGAAAAAGTGACCGTCCGGGTCGTGCAGGGCGGTCCCCTTGAGATGACGGATCTGACCCCCGGCGCCGGTTACGGTGAAATGGCGTTCCCGGGTTTTGACCCGCGTGCCGAGTTCTTCCGCGCGGCGCGCGAGTTCGGCGGCGTCATCGGTTTCGACGACGAATACCGGCGTTCCGTAACCGACGGAATAGTCGATCTCCGGCGCGGGCAACGTCGGATCCAGCCATTGCAACAGACCGATCATGCCGATCTTGTCGTGTTCTGCCTGCAAGATGACGAGATGGGTCCGGTCGCCGGGTGAACCGGCGGCAATGCCTTCGCCCGAAAGCACGTACTCGGTATCGAGCCAGACCGACATGCCAAGCACATGCTCGTACCAGCGCACGCTGGCCTCCATATCCCTGACGATCAGCGTGGTGCGCTTGACGATACTGCGTATTCTTCCTGCTTTCGACACTTTTTTCTCCTTGGGGGTAGCATAACGCTTAAAAATATAACATTATACGAATATGATTACATGAACTCTGGTCCGCCAGGACATGAATCACCGGACAGCCAGATAACGAGAACTCATTTTCGCGAGGGTCCACAACATGAGCAGTCTCACCAGATTCCGAATTCCGACTACGGCCTTGATCGTATCCGGTTTGGTCCTCAGCGGGCAGGCGCTCGCCCAGGACAGCCTGATCGAGGAAATCACCGTCACCGCCCGCAAGGTCGAGGAAAGCCTGAACGAGGCGCCGGTGACGGTGTCCGCGTTCACCACCACGTCGATCGAACAACTCGACATCAACAGCGTCACCGATATCGCCCGCTTCACGCCCGGGCTGAGTTTCTCCAGCGCCTTCGGCCGTTCGACAGAACGGCCGGTGATACGCGGCCAGGGCAATATTCTCGCCAGAGTGCAATTCGGCGTGGAAAGCGGTGTCGCCTACTTCGTCGACGGCATGTATTACGCCGGCGATATCCAGTCGCTCGACATGTCGAATCTGGAGCGGGTGGAAGTCATCAAGGGGCCGCAAAGCGCGCTTTACGGCCGCAATACCTATTCGGGCGCGATCAATTTTGTCACCCGCCGTCCCGGTCAGAATTTTTCCGGCAGGGCCAGGGTTCGCGGGCTCGGCGACGGAGAGCAGGAACTCATCGGAAGCGTCGGCGGGCAATTGATCGACGGTGTGCTCGCCATTCAGGCGGCAGTGCGGCACTACGAATTCGACGGGCAATGGACGAACGAAGTGACCGATCAGCCGGTAGGGCAGGAGCAAAGCGACTCGATCAATGTCACGCTTGACTGGACTCCGAACGAATCGTTTTCCTTCACCGGCCGCCTGCAGCATCAGGAAGACGACGACGGCACCCGTCCCTTCTTCCTGCAATCGGCGGCCGAGAACAACTGTTATCCGGGATTCCGCTCGCTGGCCTACTGGCCGCTGGTGGAAAGCCGCAATCCGAACCAGTATTTCTGCGGGGAGATCACGACGGGGCCAATCGCTTTGAATGACGGTCCGGACGCCGATGGCGTGCCCAACGTGATCCCCGGCATCAACCCAGGCAGCACATTCTTCGGCAATGTCTACTCGCTCGGCCAGGGCGTGGCGTTCAGCGGAGTCCAGCGCGAACTCAACGTATATTCGGCTTCGGCCGCGTATGAACTCGATTCTGGCAATACGCTCACCTTCCAGGTGTCGCGGCGCGACGAAGAAGCCAGGACCGGCTCGGATTCCGATCACGGCTCGACCAACTTCTTCCTGGGCCCGGAAGCGTTCTTCGCGATTTCCGGCATCACCGAATACAGCGAGACCGCCTACGAGGCGCGGCTCGATTCCGCCGCCGACGCGGCCCTGCGCTGGAGCGTCGGCGTATTCCAGTACGAGCTCGAAGACGACGCGAGCGACATCATACCCGGCGGCGGTCTCACGCCGGACGGTATCGACAACAGCATCACCAATTCCGCGGTGTTCGGCTCCGTCGGCTGGGACTTCTCGGATCGCGCCAGCGCCACCGTTGAACTGCGGTACGCAGACGAAGAGAAGTCGCAGGAAGACATCAATGCCAGCGGTATGATCGACTTCAGCGGCGCCAAGAGTTTTACCAGCATCGCACCGCGCGTCACACTCGACTATCGCTTGAACGACGACGCCATCCTGTATGGAATCTATTCCGAAGGCATCAAGCCCGGCGGTCTGAACGGCGCTCAGGGCGCCGCCCGAGACCGCGCCTTTTATGATGAAGAGGAATCGCGAAACCTTGAAGGCGGCATCAAGACCGCGTTGTTCGATGGCCGCGGCCAACTCAATCTTGCGCTGTTCTGGACCGATATCAGCAAGTACCAGCTCACTACCCCGGTCGCCGATCCGGGCGGCGCGCTCAACTCCATCGTCACCAACCAGGCCGACGGCGAAGTCACGGGAATCGAAGTGGACCTGCTCGCGCAACTCGGCGAATTTACCCGAGCGGGCGTCACGTACGCTCTGGCGGATTCGGAGTTCACCAGCGGCTGTGACGAGTTCCAATGGTCCCTCACCAGCGGCGGCGGCAAATTCAATGGAGATCCGGCCACGTCGATGAATCCGAGCGGCATGGGCGACTGCTCGGTCGCAGGGCACCAGTTCCCCATGGGCTCGAAGCATCAGGCCAGCGCGTTCGTGGATTTTTCCCGTCCGATGAGCAACGGCCTCGACTTTGTAGGCAATATCAATGTCAGCTACGAATCGAAGCGTTATACCCAGTTGCATCAGTCGTCCTACACCGGCGCGGCAACCCTGGTGGGCGCGCGCATCGGCATACGGGGCGAGAACTGGAGCCTGGCATTGCTGGGCCGCAATCTGCTGAACGAAGATTCGGCGATTCTCGCCACCCGCTGGCTGCAATCTCCGTATTTCACTTTCGCTTCGCTCAACGTGGCGCCGCCGGCCGCCGACCGAAGCGCGCCTCGCGCCTTCTTCGCCTTGCCGCGGCGCGAGCGTCAATTGGGGCTCGAGTTGAGTTATGATTTCTGATCACCGAAACGATACGAAACGGAAATGCTAAGACTCGATGGCGGCCTGATCACACGCCGGCGGTTTCTCGCCGGCGCCGCGGCATCGGCCGCCCTTGCCGCCCTGCCATCGGCGATCCGCGCCCAGCAACGCCGGGTGGCGATCGCCGGAGCGGGACTTTCGGGACTTCACGCCGCGCTGCTGTTGCAGGAAGCGGGATTTGAAGTAGTCGTCATCGAAGGCCGCGACCGTGTCGGCGGGCGCATATTGACCATGGACGACGTTCCCGGCCGTCCCGAGGCCGGCGGCAGCCAGATCGGCTCCAACTACCGCCGGCTGCTGGCAGCCGCCGCGCAAGCCGGGGTAAGGCTGGTAACCGGCGAAGCAGGCGGCGCATTCCCGGTCTCTTATCTCATCGACGGCCAGGCCGAAACCCGTCAGACCTGGCCGCAATCGCCGCGCAATCCATTTCCGGAAGAACTCAGGACGATTACTCCGGATCGACTGACCAGTTTCCTGTTGCGCGAGCCCCCGTTTCGGCAGACTTCCGATTGGCATGCGCAGAGCATGTCCCAACACGACGTTTCCGCCGGCGACTGGTTTCGCGGCCAGGGGCTGGACGATGCCGGGCTTGCCTTGCTCGGCGCCAACAACGGCTATGGCAATACCTTTGCCGACACTTCTCTGCTGAGCCTGTATCGGGTCGTGGCCGGCTTCCAGCGCGCCGCCGCCGAAGGCGCTTCCCTGCTCGAGGTCGAAGGCGGCAACATGCGCTTGCCCGAGGCAATGGCCGCGCGTCTGACGCAGCCCGTGTTGCTGGGCGAAACGCTGACCAGGCTCGACAGCCGCGGCGACGGCGTGCGCCTGCAATGCGCAAGCGGCCTGGAAATCGATGCCGATGCCGTCGTCCTGAGTTTGCCCTTGCCGGCATTGCGGCGAGTCGAATTTAGCTCTCCGCTGCCCGCTCGGCAACGCGAAGCGATCGACACGGTCGTCTTCAACAAGGTGACGCAGGCCTACCTGGAAGCTTCAGGCGATGAATGGGATGCAACCGGCATTCCCGGCTCGATCTGGTCCAATGCCGAATTCGGCCGGCTGTTTGCCAGGCGCGACGCGTCTTCCGGCAACGCCCTGGTCACCGTCTGGATCAACGGCAACGCCTGCGACCGTTACGACAGTTTGCCTGAAACCGAAGCCGGCGAACTTGTGATGGAAGACATCGTTCGCATCTATCCGGGCGCGCGCGGCAATCTGCATATGCGCGGACTGGTGCGCTGGGCCGCCGATCCTTTCAGTGGAGGAAGCTGGCCGGCCTGGGCGCCGGGCCAGATCGGCCGCTATTACGATGCCCTGCGGCAACCGCTCAACGGCGTACACTTCGCCGGCGAACACACTGCTTCCGAATTTTCCGGCATGGAAGGCGCTTTCGAATCCGGCGAACGCGCGGCCCGCGAAGTCATGACGGCCGCGGTCAGGTGATCGACAGTACCCTGATCGAGCGGATGCGCTCGTTGCTCGGAAACGATGCCCTGAGCCTGGAGCCGGAAAGCCGCGATTATCTTGCCCAGGACATTTTTACCCGCGGTATGCCCGCGGGCGCGGTGCTGCGTCCGGCCAGCATCGAACAACTGGCGACAACAGTGGCGGAAGCCTCCGGCGCAGGTTGCGCAGTAATTGCCCGCGGCGGCGGCATGTCATACAGCAGCGGCTACGTTCCCACCGAAGCCGATTCAGTTCTCATCGACATGCGCGGGTTGAATCGGGTGCTTGAAATCAATCGTCAGGACATGTACGTCACTGTGGAAGGCGGAACGACGTGGCGCGAACTGCGGGATGCGCTGGCCGGGACCGGCCTGCGAACGCCTTATTGGGGCACTTTGTCGGGCATCCACGCCACGGTCGGCGGCAGTCTGTCCCAGAACAGCATTTTCTGGGGTTCGGGCCATCACGGCTCGGCGGCCGAATCGGTATTGGCCCTGAAAGTCGTGTTGGCCGACGGCTCCATACTCGATACCGGTTCCGCTGGTCAGAAGAATTCCACGCCGTTCTTCCGTCAGCATGGTCCTGACCTGACCGGGCTATTCTGCGGCGATTGCGGAGCGTTGGGCGTGAAGGCAGCCGTGACCCTGCGGCTGGCGCCGGAAGTCCCGGGCCGGGCCTTCGGCGCGTATGCCTTCGATGACTACCCCGCCATGTTGGCGGCCATGGCCGAAATCTCGCGCCAGGACCTGGTCATGGAATGCTTTGGTTTCGACCCTTTCCTGCAAGCCCAGCGCATGCGCAGGGAGAGTCTGGCCGCGGACGCGAAAAATCTGCTTGGCGTGATGAAATCCGCCGGTGGCGTGAGCAAGGGCCTGGCAGAAGGAGCTCGCATCGCCAGGACCGGACGCGGTTTCATGGAAAATGTCGATTGGTCCTTCAGCGTCATGATCGAGGACAGGACCGGGCCAGGCGCGGCCGAGCGGCTGGAAGCGGTAAGGCAAATCGCCGGCGGCGAGGGCGGCCGGGAATTGCCCGATACCGTTCCCAGGGTGTTGCGGGCCAATCCCTTCGGTCCGGTCAACAGCATCATCGGGCCGGAAGGCGAACGCTGGGTTCCCGTGCATGGCATTTTTCCGCACTCTCGCGCCATCGCCGCCATGGACGCAATTGGCAAACTGTTCGACAGATTCGAGCAATCCCTGACCGAACACAAAATCGGCGTGGGCTATCTGTTGACCACCGTGGCCGCCAATAGCACGGTGCTGGAGCCTGTCTTTTTCTGGCCCGATGCGCTGGAAGAGGTTCATCGCCGCAGCGTTGAGCCGGGACATTTGCGCAGAATTCGCGGCTTTCCGGAAAACCCGGCGGCGCGAGCGGCGGTTACTGAAATCCGGGAAGCCCTGATAGCATTGTTCACGGAGCTGGGCGCCGCGCATCTGCAACTCGGCAAGTCGTACCAGTACCGGGACGGGCTGCAAAGCGCCAATTGGCGCCTGATCGAGGCGCTCAAAAAGGAATTGGATCCGTGTCGACGCATGAATCCCGGCGTCCTCGGCTTATAAACGGGGGACGGAGTGGCCGATTCAACCGTTAAGCGCGCCTATGCCGAACTCGCGGACGGCAGGCAAACTCACTACCGCTATCGCGGCGGCGGTTTGCCGCTGATCCTGATGCACGCTTCGCCCTTGTCGTCGGCCTGGATGGAACAGACGATGACCGCGCTGCCGGAAGGCGTGTTCGCGGTCGCTCCCGACACGCCGGGCTACGGCGCCTCGGACCCCCTGCCCGAACCAGGCGAAGACTTGAGCGGATACGTAACCTGGCTCAAGCAGTTCATCGCCGCGCTCGGCTTCGATCGGGTCGGCGTTTACGGTTCCTCCACCGGCGCCCAGATCGCCATCGAATTCACCCGCGCCTGGCCCGAATCCGCGCTTTTCCTGGTGCTGGACAACGCGGCGCATTTCACCGACGCCGAGCGCGAATACATACTGGCGCGATATTTTCCCGATCTCTCGCCGCGCGAGGACGGCGCCCATTTGCAAAAAGCCTGGGAGATGGTAAACGCGACCTGGCAATGGTTTCCCTGGTTCGAGCAGGACGAGGAACACCGCTTCGCCCCGGCGGGCGCCGTTCCACTGGAGACGCGGCAGAAGATGCTGGTCGATCAGCTTCGCGCCGGGCTCGACTACGCCCGCGCCTATCGCGGCGCCTTTCTGAACGAAGACGCCAGCCGCCTGCTCGGGGTTTCCGCGCCCACGCGGATCATCCGCTGGCGCGGCGGGATGCTGCGCAAATACGCCGACCGCCTCGACGAGATGGATTTGCCGTCGAACATCGGCATGGCCCATTGCGGGCCCGCCATGGAGCAGCGCCTCGCCGCGATCCGCGCCGCGGTCTCCGAACTGGCGCTGCTCCCGCCTAGCGCAGTTCCCCCTGCAACTGATTGAGCTCGATGGTGAAACCGTCGGGATCCTGCAAGGTGCTCACTATTACGTCGATCACACCTTCGCCGTCGTATGACGGATAGGACACCGGCATCGGCTCGTCGATCACCACCACGCCGCCGACTTGCCGCGCGCGGCCAAACGCGCCGTCTAGGTCTTCGACATTGAACAGCAGCACCGCTGTGCCCTGCATGAAAGACGTGTCGGTGAGATCGATGGTTTCCTTCACTGGTTTGTAGTATTGCAGCAGACCGACAACGCCGATGTAGTCGTCGTTCGCCCGCAGCATCACCAGCCGCAAGGCCCGCTCGGCGTCTTCCACGCCGGCTGCCTCTCTCGGCGTCAGAATGAGATTGTCGTAAATCACTGCCATGCCCAGGGCGTCGCGATAGAACTCCAGCGAGCGCTCGATGTCCTGTACCACCAGGGTCGTACGGCGCAGGTCGATGGGCACTCGCTGGTCGTCGGGCACGGTGTCGGCCAATGCTCCAGCGGCAGCCAGCCATGCCGCCAAAACGACCGCGAATCGGATTCTCATTGACTTTCTCCGTCGATGATCTTCTTCATGAAGGTCCAGGAAGTCTCGTTGGGTCTGGTATCGTCAAGATCGGGCGGCGCCACGTATGCCGGATAACTCTCGGCGATTTCGTTGCGCATGGTTGCCGAAAGTTGCTCGAAGTCTTCCAGCTTGCGGCCCATGGCGTTGAAATACATCATGCCCACGCGATTGCCCATCTGCATCCACGGCAGCCAGGGCGCCAGCCGCACCCAGGACACGACGGGATAAGCCACCGGTGCATCCGCGTCGAGCAATTCTCCAGTGTCGCCGTTGAAATCGAAGATTTCGGTGGCGTGGTACGTTCCCCCTATGTATGTCTGGTAGTCGCCCCCCATGGGATTGGTGTAGAACAGCGGCACCTCGATTCGCATCAGCCAGTTGCCGTTGATGTCCTGCAAGTCGAAGGGTATGTCTTCGCCTTCGGCGCTGCGGGCGAAAGTCGGACGGCCGTTTACCGGATCGTTGGCGACGTGAATGACGTTGTTGTCCGCTCCGGTCCAGGGATTGGCGAAACTGCGCAGCACCTCGTTGGTCTGCGGGTCGAGGTACAGCATCAGTTCGCGCGACACCATGCGATAACCGGGCCCCCGCTCCGGATCGTCGATACTCACGCATTGCCTGATGTTCATGCCGTCGAGATTGAACAGATGCCGGTCGGGCTCCCCGGGCACGCGCGAATACGCTCGCCCGAACCACTGGAAAACCTGGGGCGAGGCGTCTTCCAGCGAACAGTGAATCTTGCGGTTGATGGCGATATTGCCTTCAGCGGTGGCCGGATCGAGTTCGGCAGCAGGCGCCGACGCTGCGACGAACGCCAAAGCCAGAATGGGGGCCAGTTGTAACGTCAGACGGCCCGGGAAAAGTTTCATGGTTTCACTCCTGTATTCGATTCGAACGTATCAGATGGTATAAAGATATGTCAATATAATAACTGATAAGAGAAATGCAGTCATGGCAGCTTACCTCGTAGTTGAGGCAGTGATTACGGATCGCGGGAAATTCGCGGCCTACGCGCAGCAGGTGCCCGAGTTGGTAGCCCGCTTCGGCGGCGAATATCTCGTGCTCGGCGGCGCCGCGGAGGCGCTCGAAGGCGACTGGGGCGATGTGCGCCTGGTCTTGCATCGCTGGCCGGATATGGCCAGCGCACGCCGATTCTGGAATTCTCCCGATTATGCGGAAGTGCGGAAGCTGCGCGAAGGCGCCGGAGAATTTCGCGTTATGCTGCTCGAAGGACGCCGCAGGGAGGAACTTGAATGACCGGCAGCGGAAACGACCGGACGACCACGCCGTATGCCGCGCTGGCGCTGCAAATGCGCTGCCATGCGGTGAACGATTGCCGCACGGCGGACGAGGCCAGGGCGCGGATGCGGGCGAGCATCGAACGTTGCGACGGCCTGATTCGCGGCAGCCGGCAATTCATAAAGACCTATAGCGGCGACGACACCCGCCTCGTCGTACTGCCGGAATATTTCCTCACCGGCTACCCCCGCGGCGAAGACGCCGCCGAATGGCGGGCCAGGGCTTGTTTACACCCTGACGGTCCCGAATACGAACTGCTCGGTGAGTCCGCCCGCGGCAACGGCGTCTATCTTTCCGGCAACGCATACGAAACCGACGATAATTTTCCCGACCTGTATTTCCAATGCAGCTTCATCATCGATCCTTCCGGAGAAGCGATTCTGCGCTACCGCAGGCAGATTTCCATGTTCGCGCCGACGCCGTACGACGTGCTTGAGCGCTTTCTGGAGATCTACGGCGACGACGCACTGTATCCGGTGGCGGATACCGAAATCGGCCGGCTTGCCTGCGTCGCGTCCGAAGAAATCCTGTATCCCGAAATCAGCACAGAACTCGCCCGGCGCGGCGCCGAGGTGATCTGTCATTCATCCAGTGAACAGGGCAGCCTGCAACTCACGCCGAAGAACATCGCCAAACGCGCGCGCGCTTTTGAGAATCAGGTTTATGTTGTGTCCGCCAACAGCGCGGGCATCGCCGGGCCGGGTTTTCCCGAAGACTCGACCGACGGCCACTCCCAGGTTGTCGATTTCAGGGGCAAGTTGCTGGCTGAAGCCGCCTTCGGCGAATCCATGTGCGGCTTCGCCGAGCTCGACATTGAGGCCCTGCGCCGCGAACGCGGCAAGACGGCGATGCTGAACCTGCCGGCGCGCCGCCGAATTCTCGACCGCGGCCGCTGATCCGCTTCCTTACTAGACCTCAAGGTCCATCTCGTAGCGAAAATGCTCGGGGTTGTAAAGCACGCGCAGATAATCGTGCATGCGCTCGCCTGTTGCGCTCTTGTTGTAGGAACGTCGGGTCAGGCTGAGCAATGGGCTGCCTTCCGCCACGTCCAGCGCCCCGGCTGCCTCGGCATCCGCGGCTTCGGCGCTCAGCGTCTGTTTGACGTGGGTCACTTCAAGGCCCTTCTGGCGAAAATAGGAAAGCCTGGGCGTGGTCTCGAATATCGAAGGTTTCGACGGCATTTCCACGCCGGCGGTCCAGCTCGTGTAATAGCCGAAGTCGAGCTTGTCGCGCTGCCGGACCCGAACGAGGTGCAAGGCTTTCTCTCCCGGATCGAGTCCCAGTTCGTCCCGGACCGCCTGGGGCGGTTCCTGCCAACTGCAGCGGATCACCCGGGCGCGGCTGTTGCGCGCCATGGTCTCGATTTCCTGCAGCATTCCCACCAGCGGCGCCTTTACCGGCCGCGGCGAATACTTGTAGATTACATGCGTACCCTTGCCCCGGCTGCGGGCCAACAGACCTTCGCCGGCTAGATCGTCCATCGCCCGCTTGGCGGTGATCCGGGAAACCTTGAACAGACTCGCCAGCACTTCCTCGGTGGGCATGCGGCTGTTGAACGGCAGCGTACCGTCGAGCACCAGCGTCTTCAGCAGACTGTATAGCTGGAAGTACAGCGGGGTCGGCGAAGATTTGTCGAGTTCCTTGAATCGGGACTCATCACTCAGGGTATCGAACGCATTCACGGTAAATTCCATTTGTTATAAATAGTTATAATGATATATCAAAGTTCGGAAATGACAAGAACCCAATGCCAGCGCAATTTGCAACTAACGCTTAATGATATTACATTAGGTCATATTTTCGACTGCGAGCAACCCCGATGGCCTCCATGACCAAAAGCAGGATATATCCCTGGTTTATCGCAGTCTTCGCCGGCATCGTGCTGATGGTAAGCAACGGCCAGACGATCTCCGGCCTCTCGGTTTACGACGTTGAATTCATTAGCGAATTCGGCTGGTCCCTGGGCGAGATAAAGTTCCGGGACATGATCACATTGCTGCTCGCCGGACTGTTCGCGCCGTTCATCGGCATCCTGATCGACCGACTCGGCGTGCGCCGCTGCATGCTCGCCGGCTGGGTGCTGCTGATCCTGGGAAATCTGGCCTATAGTCGGCTCGACAGCCTGGCCGGACTGTATCTGGTTCACGCACTGTTTTCCCTGGTGCTGGTGGTTTGCGGGCTGAATGCCGCGGTCATTCTCGTTTCCAAGTGGTTTGTGCGCTTTCGCGGCACGGCCATCGGCATCGCGCTGATGGGCACGAGCATGGGCGGCATAGTGTTTCCGCAATATGGCACCGCTATGGTCGAGGCGCTCGACTGGCGCAGCGCTTTCGCCTGGGGCAGCCTGTTCCCCGCGATCATGCTCGTGGCGACCTGGCTGCTGGTGAAGGACAAACCCGACGTCCGGGAACAAACCGTCACGGACGCGCCTGTCACGGACCCGAATGCCGGCATGGCTTTCGCGGATGCCTTGCGCAGCCGCTCGTTCTGGGCGCTGGCGATCATCGCCATGTCGACTTTCTACACCGTACTCGGCACCCAGGCCCATATCTTCGTTTACATGACCGACGCCGACTTCAGCGCCCAGGTGGCGACCAATGCCATCAGTCTGTTCTTTTTCTGCGCCTTGGTCGGAAAATTCGTTTTCGGCCTGGCGGCGGACTATTTGGACAAGCGCATGGTATTCTACGGAAACATCCTGATCATGCTTGTCGGTTCGCTGATCCTTATCCGCATGGATACAGCGCTGATCTGGGTAGCGGTAACATCTTTCGGGCTCGGCTGGGGCGGGGTGTACACCCTGCTTCAACTTACCGTCATGAATACCTTCGGCACCCGCGACGCCGGCAAGATCCTGGGCACGATTACCGTGCTGGACGCAAGCGGCGGCGGCCTCGGCATCTGGCTTACCGGAGTGATCTACGATGCAACCGGCAGTTATGAATTGCCGTTTCTGATATTCGCCGCGTTGATCGTGGTCGCGCTCGCCGCTCTTACCCAGGTAAGACAGCCGATGATTCCGCCCGCCACCGCTGCCGGCGCCACGATCTGAGCAGGGAGGAACCATGTTTATCACTGAACTCGCAGTGCTGCGCTGGCTGCACATCATCGCCATGGTCTATTGGCTCGGCGGCGAATGGGGCGTGTTCCAGACTTCGCAACATGTCATAAACCGCGAATTGTCCATGGACGAACGACGGCGGCATATGGAAACCGCCTACCGGATCGACATTCTCGCCCGCACTGGCATTATTCTGCTGCTGCCGCTGGGATTGCATATGGGCAACATCTGGGGTGTGCAGCCTCTGGGCGGCGCCTGGCTGGGGCTGATGTGGGTCCTGTTCGCCGGCTGGCTGGCCTTGTGCTGGGCCGCTTATGTCTATCGCGAAACTGACCGCGGCATCCGGCTGACCATCTGGGACGAGCGCATCCGCTATTTCGTCATCCCCGCCCTGCTGATTTCCGCAGCCCTTTCGCTGCTCGGATATGGACCGTTTGAAGCGGGAACCGGGCAGAAATGGTTTGCCTGGAAAGTGCTGATCTACGGCCTGCTGTTGATCATCGGCCTGCAATTGCGTTACATCATGCGCGAATGGACGGAACTGTTTCGGGTACTGGCGGCAGGACCGAATGCCAAGGTGGAAGTCACCCTGGAAAAATCACTGCGATTCGGCAAACGTCTGGCCTACGTGTACTGGATCGGCATCGCTACCGTGGCGTTTTTTGGCGCGACCAAGTTCGTCTAAAGGATAGATTCTGCGCTAAGTCGCAGAATCTCCTCGGGAATTCTCATCCCGCGCAAACTTTCAGTATCTCCCCCGGAGCGGCCGGCCAGGCGCCGGGTTGCGACGTGATGTAATCGAGCGCCGCCTCCAGCCGGCCGATGCGATGCGGCTGGCCCATGAGCCAGGGATGCAGATTCAGGGAAAGAATGCGTCCGCCAGCGGTGTCCGCCTCCTTGAGCAGAAAATCGCAGGCATCACAGACCTGGTCCACCCAGGAATCCTCGGAATGCAGGTTCTGCATGAGGATGAATCGATCCTCCAGCTCATTCGATAGGGGCATTGCCCACAAGTCTCCCGCGCGTGTATGAAAGCAATAGGGCATGTCGTCATTGACCCAATCGGCGAACCAGCCCAGCCCCTGCTCTGCCAGCAGATCCGGGGTTGACGGACTTTCGTTACGCGCCGGACTGAGCCAGCCCCGCACTTCACGGCCCATTGCCTCTTGCAGGCTGTCGAGACTGCGCTTGATCAATTCGGATTCTTCCTCCGGCGCCAGGCCGCCGTGGTGCAAGCTGTCCATGTCCCAGCCGTGGGCGAGAATCTCGTCGCCGCGCTCGCGCAATACCGAGACAAGGTAAGGCGCCCGCTCGACCATGGCGCCGTTGACGGCAAAACTCGGTTTGAGCCTGAACCGGTCGAAGGTGTCGAGAAGGCGGAAAATGCCGACGCGGTTGCCGTAATCGCGCAGGCTGAAATGGCGCAGGTCAGGATATGGCATGCTCATGCCGCCGGGCGGGGCGAAGGGTTCGCCGCGCTGGTTCAAGGGAAAGAACTGCACGCAAACGTTGACCCACAAAGCCAGCCGCGCGCCATCGGGCCAGTTTACCGGCTCGCGTTCATGCAACCGGGACCATTCGTAGCGATCATGGTCCATGCCGCGCCCGCGACGGCGGTATTGCAGAAGTTTCGGATCAAGAGCCATTTGCGCGCTGCTTTTCTGACTTCATGGGTGTGACTTCCCGGGCGCACTCCCGTTTGCGGAGGATGTCTTCGGAGACTGCATCATGGAAGTGATCCAGAAAATACTCGGCAATCTCCCGTCCGGTGGTCACCCAGACGTCCGCATGCCCCGTGATGTACTCGAGGGCTTGTTCGAGGGCATGTAGGCGATGCGGACAACTCACCTGGTAGTTGTGCGTCGGAATGCACATCACCGTGCCGCTGACCTCGCCTTCCGCGTACAGGCGGTCGAAATTGTCCCGCAGCATGCGGCCGTAGCGCCGAGGCTCGATGCGATTGACGACATAGGCAATGGTGTCGTTCATCTCGAGCGAATACGGTATTGAAATGAAGCGCTGCCCGCCGCGCACCCGCACCGGGGTCGGTTGATCGTCGTGGAACAGGTCGCAGGTATAGATACCGCCGGCTTCGGCGAACAGATCCATGGTGTGTTCGGAATGCGACAGCGCCGGCGCCAGATAGCCGGCCGGGCGTTGGCCCGTATGCTTTTCGATGGTGTCCATGGCGTCGAGGATCATTTCGCGCTCCTGTTCCTCGGACATGCCATAGGTGTAACGGGTGTTGTAGATGCCGTGGCTGAAGAACTCCCAGTCACGCTCCGCACAGGCGTCGATGATCTCCGGGTGGTGCTCGCAGAGCGCCGCCGATAGCGAAACCGAGCCGCGGATTCCATAGCGCTCGAGCAAGCGCATCTGGCGCTCGTGCCCTACGCGATTTCCATAGTCGCGGATCGAATAGCTGCCGACGTCGGGAAAAGGCCGCGGCCAGGGCTTGCGGTATGGATTGGCGGGCGGGTCGAGTTCGTAGAATTCGATATTCGGCGCTACCCAGAACGCAAGTCTGGCGCCGCCGGGCCAGATGATTCGCGGCCGATCGCGATACGGCCAGTAGTCGTACAGTTCCAGGTCCGCTTTCATGCGCGCGGCGGCAATCCGTTGAGCCAGGATATGACATTGGCGACCGGGATCACGTCCGCGTACTTGATGGCGAGATCCATCAGATTGGCGAAATGCACGCTTTCGTGCTTGTCGGCGACGCATTCCTCGGGAACGATAGTGCGGTAACCTCGCGACAGGGAATCCACTGCGCTCGCACGGATACAGCCCGAAGTCGAGCCGCCGGTCAGCACCACGGTGTCGACGCGATGCCAGACGCAAAGGGACTGTAACTGGGTCTCGAAAAACGCCGAGGGCATTTTCTTGCAATAGATTACGTCGCGTTCGCGGTCGATCTCGAGCCGATCGTCAAATTCGGCGCGCTCCGAACCGTGCTTGATATTTTGCAGGGAATCAGGAGTATCGGTGCGTGTGCCCCAGATGCCGCAATCCTCGCCAGACTCCAGGTAGGCCACGTAAGTCCAGACCACCGGCCAGCCCACGCGGCGGAATCCGGCGCTCAGGCGATTGATGTATTCCTTCTGTGCGGGATCGGTTTCATATGCCGTGGCGAACAGGTCGGGCCGGGTGTAAGCCTTTTGCAGATCCACATTGACCAGGATCGCCTTGTCGCCGAAGCCGAATCGCGGGCGCGGATTCGCCTTGATTTCCAGGTAAAGTTCTTTCGCTGTCCGGTCTGTCGTTTCCATGCCGCCTCCGGTGAAAACCAAGGGTTTGCCCTAAAGGTATATCATTAATACAATGCCATTCAACCAGTACGATCAGGAGTTAACCGGCATGCCGGGCGCGCTCGAAGGAATTCGCATACTCGATCTCACCCATATGCTGTCCGGGCCATACGCTAGCATGATTCTGGCCGACCTCGGCGCCGAGACGATCAAGGTAGAGCCGCCGGCCGGCGAAGGCACACGCAAGTTGCTCGCAAACAATCCGAGGTACTCTCTGGACGGCATGGGCGCCTATTTCATCACGCTCAACCGCAACAAGAAAAGTATCGCCATCGATTTGAAGAACGAAGAAGGTCTGGAGCTCTTTTACAAGCTGGTGGCAGTATCCGACGTCGTTATCAGTAACTTCGGCGCCGGCGTGCCGGAACGGCTGCGAATCGATTACGCCAGCCTGGCCCGGGTCAATCCACGCATTATCGCCTGCACGGTTACCGGCTTTGGCGCCAGCGGCCCCGGCAGCAGGCGGCCGGCCTTCGACCAGGTCGCCCAGGCCACGGGCGGCGGCATGTCGATTACCGGCCCGGATCCGCAACATCCCGTTCGCGCCGGTATACCCATCGGCGACCTCGGCGGCGGCATGTTCGGGGTGATGGGCGTGCTCGCGGCATTGCAGGAACGCGAACGCAGCGGCCGCGGCCAGGAAGTCGACATTTCAATGCTCGATTGCCAGATCTCGATGCTCAATTACATGGCGACTATGTATTTCCTGTCAGGAGAGAACCCGCATCCCATCGGCAACTCCCATTTCGTGCATGTGCCATACGACACATTCGGCTGCGCCGACGGTTTCATCGTCATCGCGGTCATCACCGACAACTTCTGGCAGAATCTCAAAAAGGTGCTCGACTGCCCCGATCTCGACAAACCCGAATACGACACCCAGCCGGGGCGCTGGCGCGAGCGTGAACACATATCCCGCCGCGTAAACGAAGTGCTGTCGGGCGATAGCTGCGCCAACTGGCTGCGGCGGCTGGAGGAGCAACGCATTCCCTGCGCTCCGGTCAATAATTTCGAGCAGGCGCTGTCCGACCCGCAGGTACTGCATCGGGACATGGTGGTCGAACTGCGGCATCCGGATGGCGCCGGCACCCGAGGGCCCGGCAATCCGATCAAGTTGTCTCGCTCGGCGACCGGGGATTTCGGCGCCGCGCCGCGGCTGGGGCAACATACCGACGAAGTGCTGCGCGACTGCCTCGACATCGGCGCCGGCGAGACCGCGCGGCTGCGCGAAGCAGGAGTGATCCGCTGATGCCTGACCCAGTCATGCCCGACCGAGTCACGATCAACGAGGTCGGCCCGCGCGACGGCCTGCAAAGCCAGAGCCGCATTTTGCCGGTTGCCGAGCGCCTGCAATTGATTCGGGCGCTCGAGGCAGCGGGTATTTCGCGCATCGAGGCCGGCAGTTTCGTATCGCCGAAAGCCGTTCCGGCAATGGCGAACACTGATTTGCTGCTGGAATCCCTGGACCGGCAGGGACCGGCGAATTACAGCTTTCTGATTCCCAATATGAAGGGGTATGAACTCGCCCGGGACGCCGGCGCCGAATCGGTCACCATGGTCGTCTATGCCAGCGAGACCATGGCCCGGCGCAATGCCCGCATGGGCATGGAAGACGCCGAGCGCGCGGCCTGGAAGATTATAGATCTCGCCCGCGCCGACGGAATCGAAGTCATCGTTATCGTAGCGGTCAGTTTCGGTTGTCCTTTTGAGGGCGCCGTGGATTCCGCGATAGTAAACAATATTGCCGCACGCTTCGTCGAGGCGGGCATTCATCGTCTGGTGCTCGCCGACACTATCGGCGCGGCGGACCCGGCCCAGGTCGGCGCCTTGCTGGCTTCCCTGGCCGGAGATCATGGACCCGGCGTTTTTGGCTGCCATTTCCACGATACCCGGGCAATGGCCCTTGCCAATGTATATGCCGCGCTGCAGGCCGGCATCCGCTGGTTCGACAGTTCCATCGGCGGCCTCGGCGGCTGTCCTTTCGCTCCCGGCGCGAGCGGCAATGTGGCAACGGAAGACGTTGTAGTGATGTTGCAGCAGATGGGAATGAAAACCGGCATCGACGCCGCCCGACTGCTGGAGGCTTCGGACCTGGCCACCGAACTGACCGGCACCGCGCCAGGCGGCCGAGTGAGGAATTGGCTGCGCGGCCAGTTGAATTCCTGATCGGGGCGGCTTTCTTTACAACGCAACGACCACCTTGCCGAAATTTTTACCAAGCATGAGATGGCAGAACGCGTCCGGCGCGCTTTCCAGGCCCTGGCTGATATCCTCGCGCTGGTGAATCTTGCCCGCATTCAGCAAGGGCAGACATTCCCGGATGTATTCTTCGCGCCGGTCTTCATAATCGTAGACCACCAGTCCGCTGACGACGGCTCGCTTGGCGATCAGCAGGCCTGGAGGCGGGCCGGGTTCGCGCACGCTACGGTTGTATTCGGCCATGAGTCCACACAGTACGATGCGGCCGTGGTCGGCCAGATGCGCACAGGCGGTTTGCAGAAGGCTGCCGCCGATCAGATCGAAATAGACGTCTATGCCGGAGGGGCAAAGTTCCCCAAGTCTTGCGCCGATGTCCTCGGTATGCCGGTTGATGCAGGCTTCAACGCCAAGCGATTCTCTGGCGAAGCGGCACTTGGCCTGCGAGCCGGCGATGCCGATCACTCTGGCGCCGCGCAAGGCGCAGAATTGGGCGGCGGCGGATCCGACAGCCCCGGTAACGGCGGGAATCAGTACGCACTCGCCTTCCCTGACGCCGGCTTGCCAGACCATGCCGGCGTATGCCGTCAGACCGGTCATGCCCAAAATCGACAAGGCATGGGACGGCGGCGTGATCGCCTCGTCGAGCAACTGTGCCTCCCCGGCCGCGTGAGCCGAGTATTCCTGCCAGCCGCCCATACAACGCACCAGCCGCCCCACCGGCAATTCCGTCGAATTCGATTCCATGACCTCGCCGACGGTTTCCCCGCGCATGACTTCGCCGGGCGCCACCGTGCCGGAAGGGTGCCGGCCGGCGATCTGGCTGCGCATATAGGGATCGAGAGACAGGAAGCGGGTTCGGCAGAGTACGCCGCCCTTCGGCGTTTCCGGCAGCGGCGCCTGACGCAACGCAAAATTTTCGGGCGTGGGAACGCCTTCGGGTTTTTCGGCGAGAATTACTTGTCTGTTTGTGGTCATCGTGCCTGAATCCTGCGACTACGCGCAGGATGACGAACATTTTTCCCTTGTCATTCTGCGCGCAGCGAAGTGAAGTCGCAGAATCTCTTCCTGCTTCGCACACTATAAGTCGTTCGCTGTCATCCCAACTTGCAACCACCCAAGGTTGATGCCGATTCTGCCCGCACCGGGATTGGCCCAGGAATAGGCCACGGTCTCTCCGGTTTCAGAATCGAGGATGCCGAGCTTGAGTACCGCGACGCGTGTGTTCTGATAGGTCAGCCGCGCCAATTCGACACTGTAGCCTGTCGCATCTCCCTCGGCGGTGACCAGTGGCACAATCTGTCCTTCATTGTGCAGGCGCAGGTCGGGCACGAGCAGCATCTCGTCGGGATTGTCCGCGTCCGGGGCGAACGCGCCGCGCCGAACGGCGCCCCAGCCGTCGAAATGCCGCACCTTGCGGTTGCGATGGGGTTCATCCCTGCCGAAAAGCAGGTTGCCGTCTTCGTCAAAAGCCTTGTCGCCGATGTGAATTTCGTCGGCGGTCAGACGCAAGGTGTCGGTGATGTAGACATTTTGTCCCATGGCTTCGGAATAGTAGAAACATGCCCCCTCGTCCATTTCGCCGACATAGTGATCTTCGTTGAACCGCCAGAAGACATTGCAGCCGGGCACATTGCGCAAATCGGCGGGCGCCAGATCCGCCAGCAGCGAGGGATCGCGGTCGGCGTAGCGGTATTTCTCCTCATCGTTGAAACTGTGGATCGCGAGCTCGATGGCGCCGCGGTCTTCGTTTACGCTGAAACTGTACAAGCGCTGCCGGTAGACAATTTCGTAGTCGCGGCCGAGGTATTGCTTGATGAAAAAGGTATGTTCGCCGATGGCCTGGGCAGGCGCGGGCATGAAAATGTGGTGAATATGTTCGTGCCGGTCTTCAGGAGCGACGCCGTCCTCGCCTTGCTGCCAGACCTGTTCGTTGTTGTCGTATTCACCGGCGAACCAGCCGAGGAAATGCTCCAGATCCTGACCGTTGACGCCTGCCGGCAGAAAAAGCAAAGATGCCAGGACTGCAAGGCCGGCTGCCGCCGCGGGGCGAACGGACTTCAATTGTGTCGGTTTCATTTGTACTATTGATAGGTCAATATATCTAAATCGAAATCGATTATAGACAGCGGGGTTTGTCCGCGCAAGCTTCTGTAGGGGTTCGGCGCAGGTTCCGCGGGGACGGCACCGGGGCCATTCTCGGGCGAGGCATGCCTCGCCCCTACATTCTTGCGTGTTTCGGAACCTGAAAACTCCGCCGCTTGAGCGGCCATCGGGAACCATAGCTGAAATGCCTGATACTTTGCTCGAAAAGCTCTGGAATCTTCACGAAGTCACCGATCTCGGCGGTCGCGACAGCCTCGTCCACATCGATCGGATTTTCCTGCACGAACGCACGGGCAGTATCGCCTTGCGCGGACTGGAACAGGCAGGATGCGGCATACGCGCCCCCCGGCGCGTGTTCTGCACCATGGATCACATAGTCGATACCCGGCCGGGCCGGGGAGACATTACTCTCGTGCCCGGCGGCCGCGAATTCATCGAAGCGACCCGGCACAGCGCCCGCAAGGCGGGAATTCATCTGTTCGACATCGACGACTCCCGCCAGGGCATCGTGCACGTGGTAGCCGCCGAAAACGGCATAGTCCTGCCGGGCATGAGCGCGGTTTGTCCGGATAGCCATACTTGTACGCTGGGGGCTCTCGGCGCGCTCGCCTGGGGCATCGGCTCCACCGAGGCCGAACACGCAATGGCCACAAGCAGTTTGCGGGTAAGCCGGCCGCGCTCGATGCGGGTCAACTTTCATGGAGAAACCGCCCCGGGCGTTTCCGCCAAGGATATGATTCTGCATCTGATTGCCAAATTTGGCAGTCGAGCAGGCAGAGGCTATGCGGTCGAGTTCGCCGGTCCCGCTATCCGCGCCCTAAGCATGGACGGGCGCTTCACGATATGCAATATGGCCGTGGAAATGGGAGCATTTACAGGCATGATCGCGCCTGATGAAAGCACGTTCGCTTATGTTCGAGACTTATCTTTTGCTCCCCGAGGGCCGCTGGCGCAACAGGCGCAGGCCCATTGGCGCGAATTGCGCAGCGATGATGGCGCCGAATTCGACCGCGAACTCGAAGTCGACTGCGCGCAAATCGCGCCTTCGGTCACCTGGGGCGCCAATCCCGAGCAATTGGCGGACATCAATGGCGTTGTGCCCGAACCCGAGGCATTCGAAGATCGGCAAAAATCCCTGGCCGCTCGGCAAGCGCTGGCCTATATGGATCTCGAACCCGGCACGCCGCTGCGTTCGATCCGCATCGACGCGGCCTTTATCGGTTCCTGCACCAACAATCGTATCGACGATTTGCGGACAGCCGCGAACTATCTTCGCAACAGAAAAAAAGCACCCTGGGTGCAGGCTATGTGCGTGCCAGGCTCAAGCGCGGTAAAAAGACTGGCTGAAGCGGAAGGGCTCGATGAAATTTTCCGGGCGGCGGGATTCGAATGGCGGGAAGCCGGCTGTTCGCTCTGCTTTCACGCCGGCGGGGAATCCTTCGGCGGCCGGCGGGTGATTTCCTCGACCAATCGCAATTTCCAGGGCCGCCAGGGCCCCGGCGCGCGCACTCATCTCGGCAGTCCCCTGACCGTGGCGGCCTCCGCTTGCCGGGGCTATATCAGCGCGGCGGAGGATTCACGATGAATCTGCAAACGCAGATTTTCCATCGCGGCATCGCAGCGACCTTGCTGCAGCCGAATATCGATACCGACGCGATCATTCCTTCTCGGGAGATACAGCGGGTTTCGAAGGAAGGACTCGGAGAAGCGCTATTCTCCGGTTGGCGCTATCGATCCGCGGAAAACCGGGAGCCGGAACCCGATTTCATTTTGAACCAGGATCCATATCAAGGGGCCAGCATTCTGCTTGCCGGCGATAATTTCGGCTGTGGCTCTTCACGCGAGCACGCGGTCTGGGCCTTGAAGGATTTCGGTGTCAAGGCAATCCTGGCGCCCTCCTTCGGCGGAATCTTTTTCAACAACTGCGCATTGAACGGAATTCTGGCGATCGAACTGGAGGAAAATTCAATACAGCGGCTGGCCGAATGGGTGCGGATCGACCCCCGCGGCAACCTGTTGGAAATCGACCTGACCGCCCAACGGATCCGCTGGCGGGAAGGCAAGGAAATTAAATTCGATATCGAACCGGCCCGGCGCAGTCTGCTGCTCGATGGACTTGACGGCATCGCCGCCACTTTACGCCATGAAGCCGCCATTGCGGCCTTTGAAGATGCGGACCGGGATCGCAGGCCCTGGGTTTACGAGTTTCCGGACGGCTAGGTATTCTCTGAAAGATTCCCTCCATGGAATTTTTCATTGTCGCAAAACAAAAGCGTGGTTTTGTTTTGCTCCCGAATTCAATGGCTTACGCCATCGAATTCGGCGGCACATCCTTGTGCCGCAGGGAAGCTCTGACCTGATCAGAGCTTCCCTGCGGCAACTGCACGAGCCCGGCGCGCTCGAGTTCCTCGATCTCTTCGGCTGTAAGGCCCGCTTGTGCGAGTATTTCCCTGCCTTGCTCGCCCGCTGCCGGCAGATCGTGCCTGAGCCCGAAACGCCCGCCGGCCCATTCGACCGGCAGAGCCGGCAAGCGGGCGCTTTCGCCGGCTCGCTCGCCGTCGCGCAAGCTCACCGGCAATAGACCCTCCCCGGCGTTCAGATGAGGGTCGTCTAACAAATCCGAAGGCTTGTTGACTTCGGCGAAAGCCACGCCGGACCGGTCGAGCCGGTCAAGCATCTCGTCCCGGTTCATGGCGGCGAACATCCGCGAGACTTCAGGCAAAATGCGGTCTCGCTGGCGGACTCGCGCATTGTTCTTCCCGAGCGACTCGTCGGCCGCGAATTCCCCCAACTCGAATTCGTCGCAGAAGCGGCGCCATTGCGAATCGCTGACCACTCCGACGAATACCTTCTCGCCTTCCCGGCATTTGAAGATATCGTATATCGCCCAGGCCGAACTGCGTATCGACATCGGCTGTGCGTCCTCGCCGGTGACCGCCTGCTGCGCCATGTGCTGACCGACGAGAAAGGCCGTGGTTTCGAACAGGGATCCGGTAACCAGTTCGCCGCGGCCGCTGCCATGTCTCCGTTCCAGCGCGGCGAGCACGCCGATGACACCGAACATGCCGCCGGTGACATCGATCACCGAAGCCCCTGCCCGCATCGGCCGGTCCGGAAGTCCGGTCATGTAAGCGAGCCCACCCATCATCTGGGTGACTTCATCGAGCGCCGTGCGATTCTCGTAAGGGCCGGAGAGAAAGCCCTTCAATGAGCAATAGATCAGTCCCGGGTTCGCGGCTTGCATCGCTTCCCAGCCGAAACCCAGCGCGTCCATCGCGCCGGGGCGGAAGTTTTCGATCAGCACGTCGGCGTCGGCAACCAGCCGCTGCGCGAGTTCGCGGCCGCGATCGCTCTTGAGGTCGATGCAGAGGCTCTTTTTGTTGCGGTTGTACATCGGGAAGTATCCGGCTCCCGATCCTTGCAGCCGGCGCGTCTTGTCGCCTCCGAGCGGTTCAATCTTGAAAACCTCGGCCCCGAGATCCGCCAGGATCATGCCGGCGGCCGGCCCCATGACCATATGAGTAAATTCGATGACCCTTATTCCCGACAGGGGCAACTCATCGGCGCTTTGCTGCAATTGCTTCAATCCGGACGCTCGTGTTTTATCGAAGGTCCGCTAATGGTATATTTGTCATGTTGTTATAACAATAGCTCAATTGTTCAATGGCTCCGGATCTGCGCAAATGCCCGCGACAATGAAAAAGGTAGACGTTCTCATCAGCGAAGTGGGTTTGCGGGATGGCCTGCAAAGTATCCAACCGATCATGCCAACGGCGAGCAAGCGGGCATGGATCGCCGCGCAATACGCCGCGGGCTGCCGCGAGATGGAAGTGGGCTCCTTCGTTCCCCCCGGATTGCTCCCGCAATTGGCCGACACTGCGGAAATCGTGCGCTACGCCACCGGACTGGAAGGCCTGTGCGTGGCCGCGCTCGCGCCGAATCTGCGGGGGCTCAGGGACGCCGCAGCCAATGGCGCGCACAAGGTGACCCTGCCGTTCTCCATGAGCGAATCCCACTCGCTGAAGAATCTGAACAGGACTCACTCCCAGGTAATCGAGGAAATCAGGGCCTGTGTCGAGTTTCTCCGAAGCTTGCCCACGCGGCAGCGGCCACAGTTTGAAGTCAGCCTTTCCACCGCATTCGGCTGCACGCTGGAAGGCCCCGTGCCGGAGAATCGGGTTCTGTCCCTGGCGGAACAGGTGGTTGAACTCGGCGTCGACGAAGTCAGCCTTTCCGACACCACCGGCTATGGCAATCCGCAGCAGCTCAAGCGGCTCGTGCTTGGCATCCGGCAAAACTGCGGCCGCGAAAAGCTCTGCGGAGTGCATTTGCATAATACGAGAGGGCAAGGACTGGCGAACGCGCTGATGGCCGTGGAACTCGGCATTACCACGCTCGACAGTTCGCTTGGCGGCATCGGCGGCTGTCCCTTCGCGCCCGGGGCGAGCGGCAATATCGTGACCGAGGATCTGGTGTTCATGCTCGAATCCATGGGCCTTTCGACCGGTATCGATCTGGCGGCGCTGATCGAGGTGCGGGAACTGGTCAGCGCGGCGCTGCCGGAAGTCGAATTGTTCGGGTTCACGCCCGATGCCGGACTTCCCATAGGATACCGTGCGGCATGAAAACTATCCCCGCAAGAGACCCGCGCACCGGGCGCATCAACGGCGAAGTCGAGAACTGGACGCCCGCGAAAATCAGCGGCCTGGCCGATGAATTGCGGCGCGCCCAGACCACGTGGCAGGGCAATGGCCTTTCCCACCGCCGCCGAGCGCTTGAGGACTGGCGCGATGAACTCGCCCAGCGCAGCGAAGCCATCACCGAAGCGCTGACGGCGGACACCGGCCGGCGGCAGATTTCCCGGCTTGAAGCGCAAAAGCCGATCAATCTGATCGACTACTGGCTCAAGCAGGCGCCGGCAATACTCGAGGACGATACAGGCCGCTCGAGCATGGCGCCGACCGTCGATTGGCGTCATGTAAAAACGCCTTATCCCCTGGTCGGCATCATCAGCCCCTGGAATTTTCCGCTGGCGCTGGCAGCGCTCGATGCGATCCCGGCGCTGCTTGCCGGTTGTGCGGTGATAGTCAAACCGAGCGAGGTAACCTCCCGTTTCGTGCAGCCATTAATGGAAAGCATTGCCGCTGTGCCGGAGTTGCAAACTGTATTCCGCTTCGTAACGGGGGATGGCGGCGCCGGCGCGGCACTGGTCGATGAAGTGGATGCGATCTGCTTTACCGGCAGCGTCACCACCGGGCGCAAGGTAGCCGTGCACGCGGCACGGAAGTTTATCCCCGCTTTTCTCGAACTCGGCGGCAAGGATCCTGCCATCGTCACCGCCGGCGCTGATCTGGAAAATGCGGTGCGCGCCATCGCCCGCAGTGCTTTCGGCGCCACCGGCCAGGCCTGCCAGTCCCTGGAGCGCGCCTATGTTGCGCGTGAAATTCATGAAAAGTTCATTGCGGCGCTGGTGGAAACCGCCGCAAGCATCAGCCTGAACGATTCCGACCCCGATGTCGGGGAAATTGGTCCGCTGATCTTCGCCGGTCAGGCAGCGACGATCCGCCGGCATCTCGACGACGCGCTCGCCCGTGGCGCGCGAGTGCATTGCGGCGGCAATATCGAGCATCACGGCGGCGGCGACTGGTGCCGGCCCACCGTGGTGAGCGAAGTATCGCAAGAAATGCTCATCATGCGCGAAGAGACATTCGGGCCGGTGATCACGGTATCGCCTTTCGATTCCACCATTGATGCAATCGCATTGGCCAACCAGTCCGATTACGGGCTTTCCGCCGCGGTTTTCGCCGGCTCACAAGCGGAAGCCGAAGCCATTGCCGCCAGGCTGGAAGTCGGCGGAGTCAGCATCAATGACGCAAGCCTTACCGCCACCGCAAACGATGTCGAAAAGAACTCGTTTCGCTTCTCGGGCATGGGCGGGTCGCGCATGGGCCCGGCGGGCATGAGCCGATTCCTGCGCAAACGCGCCCTGCTTTATCAGACTGCGCCGGCGGCATCGGTCCTCGCGCGCTAGCGACGGGCCAGCGCTCGTTGCACCTGCTGTTCTATATGCTCCATTGGCAGTACGTCGCGGCCGCGGTTGAGGACAAAGTCCAGAAAGCGCTCGGCGATGGTCGAGAGTTTCTTCGACTTGAGATTTACCAGATGCCAGTGGGACATGATCGGAAACCCTTCCACCCGAAGTTGCACAAGGCCGTCTTCCCTGGCGTTGGCAAGCACATACGCCGACAGAATGGTAATCCCCATATTCGCGATCACCGCGTATTTGATGGCCTCGTTACTCTCTATCACCATGGTTTTGCCCAGTGAGAGACCCTGTTCGCGCAAGTATTTCCGAATCGAGATTTGGGTACCCGATCCCTGCTCGCGCATCAGGAACTTCTGCCCGTGCAAATCCCCCCAATTCAGTCGCTTGCGCAGTTTCAGCGGGTTTTTGACCGAGGCGATAACCACCAGTGGGTTGGGCAAAAACGGCCTGCTATGAATGTCCCACTCTTCGGGTGGGTCGCTGAAGATATAGAAATCATCCATGTTGCCGTTCAGCCGTTCGATAATCTGAGCCCGGTTGCCGACCATGAACGCCACATCGATTTCCGGATAGTTCTGACAGAAGGGTCCGAGAATCCGTGGCAGAAAATACTTGGCGGTGGTGACTACGGAAATGCTTAGCGTGCCAGCGGTCAAGCCCTTGAGATTATTGATTTTGCCGTCGAGACGGGCGATCACTTCAAACAGTTCCCGACCGCTTGCAACGACCTCGCGCCCGGCCTCCGTAAGGTAGAGTCGCTTGCCTATCACTTCGTGCAAGGGCAGTCCCACCGCTTCGGCCAGTTTGCGGATCTGCACCGACACGGCGGAATGACTCAGATAAAGCGCCTCCGCGGCCCGCGCGATACTTTGCGTCTCAGCCACTTTCATGAAAATTTCGAGTTGGCGCAAGGTACCTAGTCTTGTCAGCAGCCGTGTATCCATGATGTCCTGAGCTCACCCTGATATAACTATAATAATAAACTATTATCTTAAATATTAAATACTATTATTTATACTCTGTCGCCGTTAACATTGCCTTCCAACAATGTTGATTACCCGGGAGGGCCTTGAGATGAGACCTCATGTCGAGCTGATTGACGAGGTGGATCTGCTTTGGCACATCGCCGAACTTCCTTGCGGCAACGGGGAGGCGCGTCAGCGCAACCTGTGCTATGACGAGGAGAACGGCGCCGCGTCATTGAAGGTGGAATTTCTGAGCGACTGGCGACGACCGGGTGGCCTCCACGCCGCGCTGACCGAATGGTTCGTGCTGGAAGGCGAGATCGAAATCGGCGATACCAAGCTCGGAAAAGGCGGATACTGGTGCGCTCCGCAGGGCGCCTGGACTCCCGAGGCGAAAGCCGCGAAAGGGACGCAAATTCTGTTGTTCCGGGAGTTCGGCGATTGGCGGTTCACCCCCACCGGCCGCGACGGCGCCGACATCGATCAACAGGCTGAATTGGTGATCTGCGATTCCGAGGCAATGGAATGGTACGACGTAGTGGACCCCGAGCACGGCAGCCCGATGAATTTCGACCGCGGCGGCACACCCGTGCCGGGACTCTTCATCAAGTTGCTGTACCGTGACCCGGTGACCGGATTTTACACCCGCCTGATCAAGGCCAAACCGGGCTGGCGGGAACATCCGCTGGCGCACCACCCGGTTTTCGAGGAGGCCTATTGCCTCGACGGCGAGTTCGACTATAACTTCGGCACCATGACAACAGGCCAGTACTTCTTTCGCCCCGCCGGTGTGCGTCACGGTGACTTCACCGCCGGCGAAAAGGACGGTTGCACCTGGATACTCCGCTGCGACGGCGATCTCGTCGACTGGTACACGGAAAACGCCAGCATCGAGATGAAGGGCGATCCGGTGAACTGGGGTGAAGGATACCCGCTGTCGGAGCCGCCTGAGCTGATCCAGCCGGTGCGCTCACGCTCTATCGGGGCCTGGAAAAATCCCTATTATCAATAGCAGCGGAATGGTCCCTGCGACCACGAAGATGAGCGCTTTTATGAACGCTTTGATGAGAGCTTTTTTGAGTGCTTTTGTGAGACCTGGCCCATGACCGACGTCCTGGGTTGGCGAGCCAAGTTCGGTGTACTTGGCCCATCGACCAACACTATCGTCCAACCCGAGTTCGACGCCATGCGGGCGCCCGGCGTCACCAACCATTACAGCCGCATAATTGTCCAGAATGCGAACGCGGTGTCCGACGAAACCTTCATCGCCGGCACCATGAAAATTTCCGACAACACGATAGACGCCGTCAAAGGCGTCCTGACCTGCTCGCCTGATTATCTGGTCATGGGTATGTCCGCGGTCACTTTCTATGGCGGGGCCGAGGGCGCCCGGCAATGGCGGCAAAACATCGAACAGGCCAGCGAGCTTCAGTTGAGCATTGGATCCGAGTCCTTGATCGCCGCCATGGAAGCTTACGGCTCCATCCGGCGGGTTGCCCTGCTTTCCCCCTATTTCCCGGCGGCCAATCGCGAGGTCATCCGTTTTTTTGCGGACTACGGCATCCGGACCGTTCGCGACCATTGCCTGCGTTGCCCCAGTTGGACCGCAATCGCCGAAGTGACGGGCGATACCTTGCGCCGGGTTGTGGCGGAACTGGACGGAGACGACGTGGATGCGATCGTTCAGGTGGGAACGAACCTGTGCATGCTGGAGCTTGCCGTAGAACTCGAGCATGAATTGCAAAAGCCGGTCATCGCCATCAACGCGGCCACCTACTGGCACGCCCTGCGTCAATTCGGAATTGACGATCAAATGCAGGGTTTCGGACCGCTTCTGGAAAACCACTAGCAAGACTTTCACCGCCCTGATGCGCTGAAACGGGTCTGTCAGGGTTCAGATACATGTGAGACGGTAGGGGCGAGGCATGCCTCGCCCGCGAATGGCCCCGTCACCGCGCAACTGACGGGCGCCGCATGCGTCGCCCCTACCCAACCCGCACAGGGTCTGGAAATCTCCGGCAGTCCCTTGTTAGGATGAAGTATCCTCGTGGGGGCGGAGGAGCGGCAGTGATCGAACCGGTCGAAGTGCAGCGGATCGTCCTGGCGACGCTTGCAGCAGGCGCCGCGGTTCTTTTCGGCGCTTGCTACGCCATCTTTCTTGCGCTGTCGCGCTTGCGCGATATGGCCGTGTTGCGCCGGCTCTCCAATGTCTCTTATCTGGCCCTGGCCGTTGCCGTTCTGGCGCTGGCCTGGAATCTGCGACTGACAGGCGGTTGGCTGGCGCTGATCGTCATTCTGCTGGCGGGCTATTACCTGGCGCCGCGGTTCATTTGGCGGCTTTCCGTCGCTACTCACGATTCCGTCGACGATCACAAGGGAGGAAGCCATGACTGACCAGGTCTGGTGGGCGAGCGACAATTTCTGGCGCAAGACCGCGATCTTCGTCACCGCGTTCATGTTCGTGATTCTCATTTTTCTTACCTTTCACTCGATGTCCGTAATCCTGGCGGGAAGCGAGGCCGAGCGGGTGCCGGCCTATTCGGTCATCAACCATCGCATCGATTACAAGTTCGACAACGAGCGCAGCATGTTCAGACCGGTCATCGGCGAGGAGGCGCCGCTGTTCGGCACGGTCTATTCCGAGGCCGAAGCGCGGGCGCTCGTGGACCTGGGAAGTGCTGGTCGGCTGCATCATGGCCTGGGGATTGATGAAGACGCTGGGCGCGCGCCGCAGGATCGTGACAACCTGGCTGTACATCGAAGTCGCGCTGATGTTCGGCTCGGGAATTCTCGGTCTCGGACACCACTATTTCTGGATCGGCACGCCGGAATACTGGCTCGGCCTGGGCGGATTCTTCTCCGCGCTTGAGCCGATTCCGCTGGTGGCCATGGTCGTGCATGCCGGCTACGAGCAGGCATTCGTCGAACGCGCCGTCGGCGGCTCCACCTGGGGGGCGTTCTTCGACGGTCAGACCCGGCCCTGGTTCGTGCAGTCCATGCAATGGCGCATGATATTCGGCGTCGTAATGACCGCCGGACTGGCAATCCTGTTCTGGGATCTGCTGACCATCGGCCGGGACGAAACCCGCCCGGCAAAACAGGTGCCCGACCCGGAATCAGAATCGGCCGCCGCGGCCTAGTCGGATAATATGGAGGAATTGCTTATGAATGGCAGTACTGAGCGACGCACCGATCGGCTTTTGGTTCGCCTCTGCGCCGGATTGTGGCTGGCGGCAATGCTGGCCGCGCCGGCGTTGGCCCAGGAAGGCGATGCGGACGCGGGCCGGGAAAAGGCGGCGCTATGCTCAGCCTGTCACGGCCCCAACGGAATCAGCGCGAATCCGCTTTGGCCCAATCTCGCGGGCCAGCACGAGGCCTACCTTGCGAAACAGATCAGGGACTTCCGCGACGGCGTGCGCGAAGACATCTCGATGCAACCCTTCGTGGAACAACTGTCCGACCAGGACATAGCCGATCTCGCTGCGTTCTACGCATCGTTGCCCGCTGAAGCGTGAGGCCGTTCGGTCGATCAAGGTTGGACGATATGAATCTCGTCCATGCCATTATCAGGGTCGAGAGGAGTCTCACCGACAGGAAAACCCTGCTCCGCCAGAATATACGCCACCACATCCGTATATTCCTGGAACATCAACGAACCGGGATTGTCCGCCGGCATGGTGCCAAGGATCGATTCCCAGAACCACAGCAACGGCTGGTTGTTCCAGGAACGCAGCGAATCGCGATAGAAACGCATATCGTGGCAAGTGCGGCACACGCTGTCATAAACCGGCTTGCCCGCATCAACCTGGGCCTGAGTGAAAACGCCGTCCGCGACAGTCTTTTGCTGGGCCACAGACCACTGAGCCCCCAACAGACAAAGCACGAGCATCGCAATCCGAAACGCTGTCTTCATTTCAACCCTCCGCATGAACCGGTCGGCGCAGTACCGACATAGCTTACCATCAAGCAGCAACCCAAACAGCCGGAAAACCTACCCCACATCAAAGCCGCGTGCAAGTAGGGGCGAGGCATGCCTCGTCCGTCAGTTGCACGGTTTCAGGGCCGCTCGCGGGCGAGGCATGCCTCGCCCCTACGGATTGTCCGAGTTGTGCGGTTCGGCGAGCACGGCGTGAGCCGCCGCCGGGATGGGAGTATGCAGCGGGCGTGCGACGCAGGAAGCCGAGCTCGAAGCGTACAGGGACGTATTCACAGCGTCCGCTGCAGGCCGACCCCCAGATGGCGACGGATCGAAGCCACTTACTCTTTTTCATGAAAATGTCTCCTTTTCTGGAAAACGTTTCTACGCTTTTCCTTGCAGTCACAAGGAGACGGAAGTCATGCAATACTCTCAACAAGGTTTTACCCTGATCGAACTCATGATCGTCGTGGCGATCATCGGTATTCTGGCCGCGGTCGCCCTGCCCGCCTATCGTAACTATTCAGACCGCGCCGAGTTCTCGGAACTCGTGCTGGCCGTGACGCCCCTGAAGACCGCCGTGGAACTGGCCATCCAGACTCGCGGGCCAGACGCGCTGACAGACCTCGACGGCGGCGCCCTCGGCATTCCCGCCAACGTCCAGACAACCGCCGCGGCCCACGGGGCCAACGTAACCGACGGCGTTATCACCATGACCTGGCGGCAGGAAGAAGGCTCCAACCTGAACGGAGTTACCTATTCCCTGAGCGCCGGCGGCGTGACCGCTCCCGTAAGCTGGACCGAAGGCGGCAACTGCCTGAGTAGCGGCCTGTGCTGATCGCCGACACAGGCCAGTCGACAACCGAAGACCAGTACGGGGCCGCCGCGGCTGCGTCGGTGGCCGCCTCGCTCGGCGCGCCCTTGCTCGACCTTGACGCCTTCGACCCGCAATCGATCGAGCGGGGCCTGATTGATCACAAGCTGATCAGCAAGCACCGCGCCATGCCGCTGATGCGCCGCCGCGGCCGGTTGCTGCTCGCCGTGTCCGAGCCCGCGGCGATGGCCGTGCTCGATGAGATCAAGTTTCGCACCGGCCTCGTGGCGCAGCCGGTGGTCGTGGAAGCCGACAAGCTGGAACGCGCATTGCGTTTGCAGAGTCGTGGCGAGAGTCTGCTCGACGGCCTCGGTCTTGACGATCTGCAGACAGAAGCGGCGCCCGAACCCGACACCAACGGCGAGATTGCCGGCGCCGACGAGACGCCCGTCGTGCGCCTGGTCAACCGGCTGCTGCTCGACGCCTTGCAGGCCGGCGCATCGGATATTCATTTCGAACCGTTCGAAACGATCTGCAGGGTGCGTTTCCGCATCGACGGAATCCTGCACGAAATCACCCGCCCTCCCGTAAATATCGCACGGCGCATCGCATCAAGGCTGAAAATCATGGCGCAGATGGATATCTCGGAACGGCGGCTGCCCCAGGATGGCCGCATTCGGCTGCGCCTGGCGGACGGCGACGGAATCGATTTCCGCATGAACACCCTGCCCACGCTCTGGGGCGAAAAACTGGTATTGCGCATACTGGACGGCGGCGGCGGGCAAATGGATATCGATGCCCTGGGACTGACGGATTCACAGCGCGAACAATATCTGTTCGCCCTACGGGCGAATCAGGGTCTGATACTGGTCACCGGACCCACCGGCAGCGGCAAGACGGTCACCCTGTATGCCGGACTGCGCCTGCTCAACAAGCCTGAAAGGAATATTGCCACGGTCGAGGATCCGGTGGAAATCAATCTCGAAGGCGTCAATCAGGTTGCCGTCAACAATCGAATCGGACTTGATTTCGCGCTGGCATTGCGAGCGTTCCTGCGGCAGGACCCGGACGTGCTCATGGTCGGCGAAATCCGTGATCTGGAAACCGCCGAGATTGCCGTGAAGGCCGCTCAGACCGGTCACCTCGTACTCTCAACCCTGCATACCAACAGCGCCGGAGAAACCCTGGGCCGGCTGAAGAACATGGGTGTGCCGTCCTACAACCTGGCGACTTCGGTGCGGCTGATCATAGCCCAGCGCCTGGCCCGCAAGTTGTGCCCGCATTGCCGCAAACCTTCGCTTCTGCCGCGCGATACGCTGCTTGAGGCAGGATTTCCGCCCGGCGAGATCGATAGCCTGCAATTGTTCAGCGCCCAGGGTTGTGAACAATGCAAAAGCGGCTACCGGGGCCGGGTAGGCATTTACGAGTTGCTGCCCATCAGTCCGGCCATGGCGGACATCATCATGCGGGACGGCAACGCTCTCCAGATCGCGGAACTTGCAAGAGAGGAAGGACACGGCGATTTGCGGCGGGCGGCGCTCGATACCTGCGCGGCGGGACTGACCAGTCTCGACGAAGTCAATCGCGTCACTTGAAACGGTGGAGGCAGGCACGGCAATGAATGTTCTGGTAGATTTCGTTTGGAAGGGAACCGACCGTCAAGGCAATCCGGTCCAGGGCGAGATCACCGAGGCAAGTCTTGCGCTGGCAAAAGCGCGGTTGCGCCGTCGGGGAGTCCGGCCTGAACGGATCCGACGCAAGCCGCGACCCTGGTTCGGCACGGGCCGGGTCAAGATTTCAGCGGCCGATATCGCCATCTTTACCCGCCAGTTGGCGACCATGATCAGGTCGGCGATCCCGCTGGTGCAGTCGCTGAATATCATGTCCGAGAGTACGGACAATGCCTCATTGCGCAACCTGATCCTCAAGTTGCGAGACGATCTGGCAGGCGGCCACGGCCTGGCCGACGTGATGTCGCGGCATCCGCTCCATTTCGATTCGCTGTATTGCAGCCTGATAGCCGCCGGCGAGTCATCGGGAACGCTGGAGACCATGCTGGACCGGCTCGCGGGCTACCGGGAAAAGTCGGAAAAGCTGAAATCCCGCGTCCGCAAGGCGCTTACTTATCCGGCTGCCGTAGTCAGCATCGCGCTGGTGGTCACCATGGTTTTGCTTACCCGGGTCGTACCCACTTTCGCCGAAACTTTTGCCGGGCTCAACGCCGAATTGCCTTTGTTTACCCAGTTCGTACTACGACTTTCAGACCTGGCCGTGGCGCACTGGCATCAGGCCGCAGCCATCGCCGCGGCGGCGGCCGGCGCCGCGGTCTGGCTGCCGCGCCGTTCATTACGGGCCGCCGCTTTGCGGCAGCGTCTGCTGCTGCGCATGCCGGTGATCGGACCGCTGTTGCGCAATGCCGCCATCGCCCGTTTTGCCCGCACCCTGGCGACTCTGTTCAGGGCCGGCGCTCCGCTGACCGACGCGCTCGAGTCCGTGGCCGAGGCTACGGGCAATGTGGTCTATGCAGACGCTACCCGCGCCATCCGCGAAGACGTGCGTAACGGCCAGTCACTGGCCGGGGCAATACGCACGTCGGAGATCTTTCCGCCCATGCTTGAACAACTCGTCGGAATCGGCGAAGAATCCGGAGCGCTTGACGCCATGCTCGACAAATGCGCCAGCTTTTACGAAGAAGACGTCGAAAGTCGGGTAGACCGCTTAACGGCCTTGCTTGAGCCCTTTATAATGGCTGCGCTTGGTCTCCTGGTTGGTGGGCTGATGATCGCCATGTACCTGCCAATTTTCCGGCTCGGCTCAGTCCTCTGACACGGCAGGCTCATGCAATTCCCGGAATTTCTCAATAGTTCTCCTGCCCAGGCCTTCACCGTTTTCCTGATCGCGGGTCTGATGATCGGCAGTTTCGTCAACGTGGTCACTTATCGTCTGCCGATCATGCTGAATCGGCAATGGCAGATTGAAACCAGGCATTTTCTGGGTCTGCTGCGCGATCCCCGTGATGCCGAAGGCCGGCCGTTCAATCTGGTTCGCCCCTGGTCCCACTGCCCGAATTGCCAGCGCCGCATCAGGCCCTGGGAGATGATCCCGGTTTTCAGCTATTTGCTGTTGCTCGGCAAATGCGCCGGCTGTCGGCAGCGATTCTCGCTACGCTATCCCGCTGTGGAGTTGGCCTGCGGCTTGCTGGCCGGATTTCTGGTCCTGATTTACGGCGCCGGCTGGCTCACGATGGCGTTGCTGCTGTTCTGTTACATGCTGATCGCACTCGCGATCATAGACGCCGAAAACCAGTTGCTACCCGACATCATTACCTTGCCGCTGCTCTGGCTGGGTCTGCTCTTGAACGCGTTATTCCCCGACCTGCTCGGAACCGGCCCGGCCGACGCCATCATCGGCGCGGCTGCCGCTTACCTCTTGCTTGGCGGGTTTCACTACGCCTATCAAATCCTGACCGGCAAGGAAGGCATGGCCCATGGTGATTTCAAATTGCTTGCCGCTCTGTGCGCCTGGCTGGGCTGGATCGCATTGCCGTTCATCGTGCTCATTGCATCGGTTACCGGCGCGATCTGGGGTCTGGCCCTGGTCACGATTCGCGGACGGGCCTGGTCGCAGCCGCTCGCTTTCGGCCCATTTCTCGTGTTTGCCGGATTCACGGTGCTGCTCGTGGGGCCGGAACGCATGTCCGGCTGGCTCGGCTGAAGGAAGACCGGATCAATGTATACGGTGGGACTCACCGGCGGCATCGGCAGCGGCAAAAGTACGGTCACCCGCAAATTTGCCGCACTGGGCGTGGAAATCATCGATGCGGACGTGGTCGCGCGGGAGGTCGTTCGAGCGCCCAGCGCGGCGCTGGAGGCGATACGCACAAGATACGGCGATAGAATTCTGACCGCCGGCGGGGCTCTGGACCGCTCGCTCCTGCGCAAGCTGGTTTTCGCCGACAGCGCGGAGCGCGCCTGGCTCGAAGGCTTGCTGCATCCGCTTATCGACGAACGCATCCGGCAGGAAATCGCCGCTTGCGAGACTCCATATTGCATACTTGTTTCCCCGCTGTTGCTGGAAACTTCACAGCGCCGGCTGGTCGATCGCGTGCTCGTCGTCGACGTTTCCCGGGAAACCCAGTTGCAGCGCAGCTTATTGCGGGACCAGAGCGACCGTGCCACCATCGAGGCGATCATCGACGCCCAGGCAGACCGCAAGCAGCGGCTGCGCACCGCCGATGACGTGATCGACAACGAAGGCGGAGAAAGCGCGCTGGATGTCAGGGTGCGCGAATTGCATGAGCGCTATTCGAGCGCGGCGAAAACCCGTGAATAACGAAAACGTTTCAGTAAATTGCCCGACTTGCGGCAAGCAAGTGGAGTGGGCGCCGGACAGCCCATTCCGGCCTTTTTGCGGTGAGCGGTGCAGACTCATCGATCTGGGCGAATGGGCCGCCGATAGATATCGCGTTCCGGGCGAACCCGGCCCGCCGCCCGACAAACCCGATTCCGAATCCCTGCAATAAACCTTCTCAGCAGATAAAGCCACTGATGCCGGCGACGCCGAAAGCGCCGTGAACCCGCGCCTGACGCGCCTGTTCCGGGCGCATGCCGCCGAGAGCGTACACCGGCAGGCTTACCTGATCCGCAAGCCGGCGGAAACCGGACCAACCCAGCAATTGTCCGGCCTGGTATTTACCCGTTGCATGCACCGGCGAGAGCAGGGCGAAATCCGCCCCAAGAGTTTCGGCCAGGCGCAGTTCCTCCAGCGAATGGCAAGAGGCGCTGAACATGCATGCCGGCGGAACCGGACGCGCATCGAGTTCCGCGAGAACCCGGCTTGAGGCGTGAAAGCCGCTTCCGCGCCATTCGGGTTCATAGTAGTCGGGGAGTTGATTGAACAACAATCGCGTCGGGCTGCCCCCGGTCATTTCCATAGCTTTGATAAACCATTGCCGATAGCGGCCCGGCGGCAAATTCGGCTGGCGCACCTGCACGAGTTCCCGGCCCGAGGCGATCAATTTTCGCATCAATTCCAGAAAATCGCTTTCGCTTTCCGCCGCCGGCGTGATCGTGATCGTTTGCGGAAGCCGCAGCAATTCTACGATACGGGCGTTGGCCGCCGGGAAGTCAGCCCTGGACAGTTCCCGCCGCGCCCGCCATTCGACCCGTTGACCTTCCCTGCCGGCCGGCTCTCCGGCATGACGGCTTACCAGATGCACATCAAGCAGCACGTGTTTGTCGGCATAGCGATGTTCGACCCGGCAAAGCGGATGGCTTGCCAGCAGCCGAAGTCCGGTTTCTTCGTGAATCTCGCGATGCAAGGCCTGTAAAGGCGGCTCGCCCGGTTCCAGCTTGCCGCCGGGAAACTCCCACAGGCCGCCTTGATGACTTTGCCGTTTGCGCAAGGCGACCAGCACTTCGTCGCGGTGATTGTGAATCACCGCCACCATGACGTGTACCGGCGCTAGCGCGGGTTTGGCTTCAACTGCGATATTCGGCATTGATGCGCACGTATTCGTGGCTCAGGTCGGAAGTCCAGACCGTTTCCCGGCAATTGCCGCGGCCAAGCCGGATATCGATCTGGATGTCGGTTCCGGCCATGGCGGCCTGCCCGGCCTCCTCGGAATAGTCCGGATGCGGTTCGCCGTTTGATACCACCGGGGCGCCACCGAGGAAAATCCGCAACTCCGACAGATCGAGATTCGCCAGCCCCGCCCTGCCGACCGCGGCGAGAATTCGCCCCCAATTCGGATCCGAGGCGAAACAGGCGGTTTTTACCAACGGCGATTCGGCCACGGCGTAAGCCACTTGCAAACATTCGCCGGCGGTGGCGCCTTCGCTGACACACACGGTAATGAACTTGCCCGCGCCTTCAGCGTCGCGAATGATCGCCTGCGCCAGCCGCCGAAACACTTCCGCCAGCGCCGAGCGGAAACTGTCCCAGGCAGCGCCGTCCCGCTCTTCCAGCGCCATGCCCGCGCCGGTTGCCGTCAGTACACAGGCGTCATTGGTCGAAGTGTCGCCGTCGACGGTAATGCGATTGAAACTGTGTTCCACCTGCTCGCGCAAAAGCGAATTCACCTGGTCGCCGCTGAGTTTGGCATCAGTGAAAACGAAGGCCAGCATGGTCGCCATGTCGGGCCGGATCATGCCCGAGCCCTTGGCGATGCCGGCGATGCGCACGGTGTTTTCGCCGAATTGGAGTTCGGCGTAAGCGGTCTTCGGCCTGGTGTCCGTGGTGAGGATGCCCCGGGCCGCCTCGGGCCAGGCGCCGGCATCGAGCCGGGCCGTCAATTGCGGCAGCGCGCCGGCTATTCGATCGGCCGGCAGCGCCTCGCCGATGACGCCGGTGGAAAACGGCAACACCTGCTCGGCCGCCACGCCGCAATGACGCGCCAATGCCTGACAACATGCAAGAGCCGCCTTGCGTCCCGCGGCTCCGGTCCCGGCATTGGCGATGCCGGCGTTAACCAGCAAATACCGCGGGCGGGCGGCGGCCAGATGTTCCCTGGCGATTTCCACCGGGGCGGCGCGGAACGCGTTTCGCGTGAATACGGCGGCGGTCTCACTGCCGGGAGCGAATTCCACGGCGACCAGATCGAGCCGGTCCCGGTATCGGATATTGGCTTGTACAGCCGCCAGCCGCACGCCGGGAACAATTCTGACCGGCTCCGGCGGCAAGCCGCCGTCAGCGGATGCGGCCATGGCAGAGTTTGTATTTTTTACCGGACCCGCAAGGGCAAGGCGCGTTGCGGCCTACCTTCGGCACATCGCGAACGAAGGGTTGCGGCCGCAATTGCTGTTGTGGCTGTTGCCCGGATTGCCCGGTTTGCCCGGATTGCGGCGACTGTTGTAGCCGGGCCTGCTGCTCCGACGCCGCGCTGCCGAGGGCGGATACGCTTTGGTGCTGAAAATTCATGCGCTCGCGCGCCGCTTCCTGTTGCCGCCGCCGCTCGATGGCGGCAGCCTCGTCTTCCTGGCGGATGCTTACCTGGCTGAGCATCTTCACCACCTCGAACTGGAAGTTCGAAAGCAATTCCTGAAACAGGGAGAAAGCTTCGCGCTTGTACTCCTGGCGCGGATTCCTGCCGCCGTAACTGCGCAGAAATATTCCCTGACGAAGATGATCCATGGTGGCCAAATGCTCTTTCCACAAGGTGTCGAGAATCTGCAACATGATCTGCTTCTCGAACAGACGCATCTTGTCGCCGACGGCGGCGCATTTGGCTATGTACTCCTCCTTGATAACGGTGTTGATCCTTTCCTTGAGCTGATTTTCGTGCAGCGATTCGTCCTCGTCCAGCCACTCGCTTACCGGTAGATTCGAACGGAACTCGACTTCTACGGATTGCTCCAGACCTTCCAGGTCCCATTGTTCCGGAATGCTCTGCGGTGGAATATAGCGGTCGACGATCTGTTCGATCACCTCTGTGCGCATGCCGTCGAGCATCTCGGTGACATCCTCGTTGCTCATCAGTTCATTGCGTTGCCGGTAGATAATCGTGCGCTGGTCATTCGCGACGTTGTCATATTCAAGCAATTGCTTTCTTATATCGAAATTGCGCCCCTCCACCTTACGCTGCGCCTTTTCGATCGAGCGCGTCACCATGCCGGCCTCGATCGCCTCGCCGCGTTGCATGCCGAGACGGCGCATGAAATTCTTTACGCCTTCGCTGGCGAAAATCCGCATCAGATCGTCTTCCATCGACAAATAGAACCGCGAATGTCCCGGGTCGCCCTGGCGTCCGGCGCGCCCCCTCAGTTGATTGTCGATACGGCGCGATTCGTGGCGTTCAGTACCGACGATGTGCAATCCGCCCGCCTCCAGCACCTGTTCGTGCCGCTTCTGCCATTCGTCGCGAATGCGCTTGGCCCGGGCCTCGTCCGGAGTCTCAAGCGCTTCGACCTCGGCCTCCCATTTACCGCCGAGCACGATGTCGGTGCCGCGGCCCGCCATATTGGTGGCGATCGTCACCGCGCCGGGCCGGCCGGCCTGGGCAATGATATGCGCTTCCTTTTCGTGAAATTTGGCATTGAGCACCTCGTGCTTGACGCCGTTCTTGTTCAGAAAGTTCGAAAGCAGTTCCGAGTTTTCTATCGAGGCCGTGCCCACGAGCACCGGCGCGCCCTTGCCGCTGATTTCGGTTATGTCCTTGACCACGGCTTCGAACTTCTCCTCCATGGACAGATAGATGAGGTCGTTGTCGTCCTTGCGGATCATCGGCGCATTGGTCGGAATGACGACCACGTTGAGGCCGTAGATCTGATTGAACTCGAAAGCTTCGGTATCCGCCGTGCCCGTCATGCCGGAGAGTTTGCGGTAGATGCGGAAATAATTCTGGAAAGTGGTTGAGGCAAGGGTCTGGCTTTCACTCTGGATCGGCAACTTTTCCTTGGCCTCGAGCGCCTGGTGCAGACCCTCGGACAGACGCCGGCCTTCCATGGTGCGGCCGGTATGTTCGTCGATCAGCACGATACGCTGGTCCTGCACGATGTATTGCACATCCCTCTGGAACAGGTGATGCGCTTTCAGTGCGGCATGAATGTGATGCAACAAGGTGAGATTGGTCGCGGCGTAAAGCGACTCGCCCGGATTCAGCAACTTGCGGGCGGTCAGCAACTCCTCGACGAAGGCATGACCCGATTCGGTCAGTTCAACCTGCCGCGTCTTCTCATCTACGGTGAAATGCCCGGTTTCCTCGGCCACATAATTGCGGTCCATCATTTCGAGTTTGGATTTCTCCGCACGTTTGCCCAACTTGAGCCGCGGAATGAGTTTGTTGATGTCCTGGTAGTGCTGGGAACTGTCTTCGGCGGCGCCGGAAATGATCAGCGGCGTGCGCGCCTCGTCGATCAGGATCGAGTCGACTTCGTCGACGATGGCGAAATTGAGCGGCTTCTGCATGCGGTCTTCGAGCCTGAAGGCCATGTTGTCGCGCAGGTAGTCGAAACCGAACTCGTTGTTCGTGCCGTAAGTGATGGAGCAGCCATAGGCGGCCTGTTTTTCGGGTACCGTCGTGCCGGCCTTGATCACGCCGACGTCAAGGCCGAGAAACTCGTAGATCGGCCGCATCCAGTTCGCGTCGCGCTCGGCCAGATACTCGTTCACCGTAACGATATGTACGCCCTCGCCGGAAAGCGCATTCAGATACGCCGGCAGGGTCGCCACCAGGGTCTTTCCCTCACCGGTGCGCATTTCCGCGATCGAGCCTTCGTGCAGTACGACGCCGCCGATCAGTTGCACATCGAAATGACGCATTTTCAGGGTGCGCTTGCTCGCTTCGCGCACGGCGGCGAAAGCCTCCGGCAGCAATCCCTCCAGCTTTTCCCCTTGTTCCAGCCTGGCGCGCAGTGTTTCCGTACCGGCGCGAATTTCCTCATCGGTCCTGGCTTCGTAGTCCGACTCAAGCCGATTGATCGCAGCGATTGTCTTGCGCATCCGCTTCAACTTGCGCGAATTGCTGCTGCCGAAGATTTTGCCGAGTAGTTTCATCTGCCCGCCTGGATCGGCCGTGAATAGCCGGCCGGTATCCTGCTGTATGGAGTCATTAACTCAAGGTTCAATGGCGGAGGGGATTTTTTGAGAGAAAACGGTTCAATCAAGCGGCGAGCACCGGCCTGATGTAGGATATGGGTACGCTGGCTTCCTTGTCGAAATGGACGATTTCCCAGGCATCGTCGGTTACCTCAAGCGTTCGCAGCAGCGCATTGTTCAATGCGTGTCCGGATTTGTATCCCTTGAATTCCCCGATCAGGCTCCTGCCGAGCAGGTAAAGATCGCCGATCGAGTCCAGAATCTTGTGCTTGACGAATTCGTCCTCGTAACGCAATCCATCCTCGTTCAGCACCTTGTAGTCGCCGACGGCAATCGCGTTGTCCATGCTCGCGCCGAGCGCGAGATTGCGATTGCGCAATTCCTCGAATTCGTGCATGAAGCCGAAAGTGCGGGCGCGGGATACTTCCTTGACAAAAGATGTGCTGGAGAAATCGACGGTGGCGGACTTGGTGTATTTGCGATAGACCGGATGGTCATAAAGCAGGGTGTAACTGACCTTGAAGCCATCGAATGGCTCAAGGCTGACGGATTTGTCGCCCTGGCGCAGACAGACCGGTTTCTTGATACGAATAAAACTCTTGCTCGCCGGCTGTTCTTCAATGCCCGCGGACTGAATAAGAAACACGAACGGCCCGGCGCTTCCGTCCATGATCGGAATCTCCGCGGCGTCGACTTCGATTATGGCGTTATCGATGCCAAGTCCGCAAAGGGCCGACATGAGGTGCTCGATAGTAGCTACGCGGACGCTGTCCTTGATCAGGGTAGTGGAAAGCGTAGTGTCTCCGACATTACCCGCCCGAGCCCCGATATCGACGATCGGATCCAGGTCCACCCGGCGGAATACGATACCGGAATTTACCGGCGCCGGTCGCAAGGTCAAGGTGACCTTGTTACCCGTATGCAGGCCCACGCCGGTGGCGCGAATCGGATTCTTCAGGGTTCGCTGCTTCAGCATGGGGTTCAGGCCCAGCCTCGATTTGTTGAAATGCTACCAGACTATACGCGGCTTCCCAAGATTCAGGGCAGCCGCGACGGGTTTTATTTTATCAGCATTCTTGGCTGAGACCGATGGAAATGAGAAAAGTTCTCAATCCGATTGCGACAATCAGTCAACGTTCCAGCGAAGAAATGCGGGAATATCCAGGTAATCCAGATTGCCCGGGCCGTCATCGGCGGCCTTTTTCGCGCTTGCGCGGTTGATCGAGACCGGCTCCGCGGCCGCGACGGAGTCACTGTCTCTTTCCGCGCCCTGGCTGCGTCTTTCCTGCTCGCGGGCTCCCTGTCTGACGCTTCCGGCGGTTCCCGCCTGCGCGACCGGACGTCTTGCCGGACGTTTTGGCTGCCCGGTTTGCGGCTCTTCCGATTTTTCCTCTTCCTGCCCCGGTTCATGGAATGCCTTGCCCTTCAATCCGGTGGCTACAAGCGTCACCTGAACCTTGTCGCCGAGTTCCGAATCGACAACCATACCCGAAATCAGCATATCGTCGTCCAGGTCGCATATTTCCCGAGTCACCTCGCCTACCGCGGTCAGGTCGCTGAGCGTGAGATGCTCGCCGCCGGAAACATTCATCAGGATGCCGCCGGCGCTGCTGATATCGATATTCTCCAGCAATGGACTGGATATGGCCGCGCGCGCGGCGGCGGCGCCGGGATTTGCGTCATCGCGTGAGGCGATGCCGGTTCCCATCATGGCCATGCCGCGCTTCGACATCACGGTTTTCACATCGGCAAAATCAACATTGATATGGCCCGGCTTGGTGATGATGTCCGAAATGCCCTTGACGGCGTCGTGCAAGACGTCATTGGCGGCCTCGAAAGCCTTGATGATTGTCGTGTCCGGCGGCAGTACTTCGAGCAGTTTTGCATTGGGAACGATAATCAGGGAGTCCACATGATGAGCCAGATCGACAACGCCTTTCTCGGCCACGGTGATACGCTTCTGCTGTTCGAACGGAAACGGCCGATTTACGATGGCGACGGTAAGCACGCCCATGTCCCTGGCCACTTCCGCTATCACGGGCGCGGCGCCGGTGCCGGTGCCGCCTCCCATTCCCGCGGCGATGAAAACCATATCCGCTTCGTGCAGGATTTCACGGATCTGTTCGCGGTCTTCCAGCGCCGCGGCGCGGCCTACCTCCGGATCCGCGCCCGCGCCAAGACCCCGGGTGATCTTGCTGCCGAGCTGGATCTTGCTGGAAGCGCTGAGCAGACCGAGCGCCTGGGCGTCGGTGTTGGCGCAATAGTAGTCGACGCCGGTGACATTGCGGTTGATCATGTGCTCCACCGCATTGCCTCCCGCACCGCCGACGCCGATAACCTTGATCTTCGCCGCGTGAATCGGGCTTTCGAGAATCTCGAATGTTTCTGTTCGTTCTGACATTGCTACACTCCTGACTGTGAATCCGCGCACGCACTGCGCTTCTTGATATCCTGCCGGCCAGGCCATGCCGGCAAACCACTTCCGGCGACTACATGAATCGCCTGAAAAACTGCCGGGCGGAGCCCAGAAAATCGGTATTTGTCACTTCTTCCTTTTGCTCCGCCAGGCCGCCCCGTTCCTCGAAGGCTTTCAGTCCGTACAGCAACAATCCGACTCCTGTAGAGTAGATCGGATTGCTAGTTATATCGGCACGTCCTTTGACATTCTGAGGCGTTCCTACGCGAACGGGTTCATGAAAAACCTCTTCGGCCAGTTCCACCGCGCCGAGCATCCTGCTTGAACCTCCGGTCATGACGATCCCCGCGGCGAGCAGGTTTTTCATTTCACTGACGACAAGTTTCTGCTGAATGAGGTGAAACAGTTCTTCGTACCTGGGCTCGACCACCTCGGCCAGGTTTTGCAGTGACAATTCCCGCGGTTCGCGGTCGCCGACACTGGGAACTTCGATGTTTTCTTCCGGATTGGTCAATTGCACCAGTGCGCAGGCATGTTTGATCTTGAGTTCGTCGGCATTCTGCCGCGGCGTGCGCAAAGCGGTGGCGATGTCGCTGGTGACCTGATCGCCGGCAACCGGTATGACGCTGGTGTACTGCAAGGCGTCCTGGGTGAAGATGGCGATATCCGTGGTGCCGCCGCCGATGTCCACCAGGCAGACGCCGAGTTCCTTTTCATCGCGGGTAAGCACGGCTTCGCTGGAAGCGAGTTGTTCGAGTACGAGTTGTTCGATTTCCAGACCGCAGCGACGGATGCATTTCTCGATATTCTGCATCGCGTTCACGGCGCAAGTGACCAGATGCACATTGGCTTCGAGCCGCACTCCGGACATGCCGAGCGGCTCCTTGACGCCGTTCTGGGAATTGATCGTGTATTCCTGGGGCACAGTATGCAGGATGCGCTCGTCCGGCGGAATGGCGACCGCACGCGCCGAATCGATCACCCGATCGACATCCGCCCTGGTCACTTCACCGTCGCGGATCGATACCGCACCGCTGGAATTCATGCTCTTGACATGGCTGCCGGCGATTCCGGCATAGACCGAAGTGATCTTGTACCCCGTCTCCTTTTCCGCCGCCTCCACTGCTTTCTGGATCGACAGCACGGTGGATTCGATGTCCACGACCACGCCTTTTTTCATGCCGAGCGAGGGATGACTGCCCACGCCGACCACATTCAACTCACCCTCGTCGGAAATCTCGCCAACCAGAGCCACGACCTTGGTCGTGCCGATGTCGAGCCCGACCAGGATGTTGCCTTTCTTTTCCGATGTTTCGCTCATTTTTGCTTACTCGTTTCAGCGCCGCGCCAGTTCGGCGCTGGAATCCGCTTCCCTCAATCTGATACTGAACTGGCTTCCGTAGCGCAAATCCGCCACCTCATGCAGGAGCCGCTCATGCTCGGGCTGACGGCGGTAGAAGTCGACATAGCGTTGCAGCCGGTTCACCAGGTCTTCGCTGCCCAGCACGACCTCGGTAACGCCGTTCAACTGCAGCCGCCAACTGCGCCGCGGGCTCGCACTCAATCCACTCAGGCGCAGGCCGGCGGGATACAGAATCTGGTTCAGCCGCTGGTATTGCCGCATGACCTCGAAATGCGAATCCGGCGGGCCGCTGAGTCGAGGCAGTGACCGATCGATTTCGGTGAAGTCCAGGCTGATTACATTGCCGCGCTGAGTGATCAACTGGTTTTCGCCCCAACGCGCGATAACGGTCTCCTCGGTTATGCGCACGGTCAATGTGTCCGGCCAGCGCCGCCCGATGGCCGCAGCTTCTACCCATTTCAGGCTCTCGACCTGCGCCCTCGCCCGATCGAGATCGAGGTCGAAAAATCCTTTCCCCGCGTAGGGCTCCAGCACCGACCTGATCTCATTCGTGGACAAATGCCGTAATTCACCTTCGAGTTCGACCCGGGTCAGCGGCGGATTGAATCGCGGTTCCAGATCGTTCCAGTGCCGCCAGGTCAGCAGCGCCGCGCTCGCGGCCGAAGTGGCCACTATCAGCAGTGCCAACATACGAACAAGGATCACACCGCGGCGGGCTTCGGCTGCGTTCACGGCGCGTTTCATGGCCTCGGCGCCTCCGCTTCACAGGTCAATATTTGCTCCATCAGATCGTCGTAACTCCTGCCCAGACGGCTTGCCGCCATGGGAATAATGCTGTGTCCGGTCATACCCGGAACCGTATTCACTTCGAGCAGGAAGAACTTCCCGTCCCGATCCTGCATCAGATCCACTCGGGCCAATCCCCGGCAACCGAGCACGCGATAGGCGTCATGGGCCAGGGTCAGCAGCTCCTGATGTTTTTCTTCAGTGAGATCGGGCGGACAAATGTATTCGGTTTCCTGATCCTCATATTTCGCCCGGTAATCGAAAAACTTGCGCCGTGTCCGAAGCTCCACCGCCGGTAGTGTTTCATCCTGCAGCACGCCAACGGAAAACTCCCTGCCCTTTACGTATGTCTCGGCCATTACCGGCGAATCGAAAGCCGCCGCGGCTGAATACTGACGCTCGAGTTCAGCGGCGCTATGCACGATATCGACACCCAGGCTGGATCCGCCGGAAACGGGCTTGACCACGGCCGATCCAAGCCGGGAAATCGTCGCATCCCAGTCAGTATCAGCCTTCAGTTCGATGAAATCGGCGGTGGCGTAGCCGAGTTGTTTCCAGATCAGTTTGCTCTTGATCTTGTCCATCGCCAATGCCGAGGCAAGCACTCCGCTACCGCTGTACGGCAAGCCCAGAATTTCCAGCAAGCCCTGGATAGAACCGTCTTCGCCACCGCGGCCATGCAACATGACGATCACGAATTCCGCCTGTTCGTCGGCCAGTCGCTCCGCGACATCCCTGCCCGCGTCGATCGCCGTCGCCGGCAAGCCGAGGCGTTGCAGGCTGTTCCAGGCGGCATTGCCGCTGAGCAGCGAAATTTCGCGCTCGGGCGAATCACCGCCCATCAGCACAGCGATACGGCCGAGTCCGGTGATGCTGTCCGACAACTGACGCCCGGTCATTGCGCTTGCTCTCCATCGCCGCCGGAAAAGCCCTTTTCCGCGAGTTTCCGCGCCAGGGCGCCGACATTTCCCGCTCCCTGGGTGAGTACGATATCGCCGGGCTGCAACAGGCCGGTGAGGATGGCGTGCAATTCACCGTCTTCGGCCACGTAAATCGGATCGACCTTGCCCTGCTGCCGGATCGAACCGCAGAGGGAACGCGAATCGGCCCCCGGCAGAGGCTGTTCCCCGGCGCTGTAGACTTCCAGCAACAGGAGCACGTCGGCTCCCGACAACACGCTGACAAAGTCCTCGTACAGGTCGCGTGTGCGGCTGTACCGGTGAGGCTGGAAGATCATGACCAACCGGCGGCCCGGCCAGCCTGCCCGCAACGCAGCGATGGTCACTTCGAGTTCGGTCGGATGATGACCGTAGTCGTCGATCAATTGCACGAAACCGCCGGGCACCGAAAATTCTCCGAGTTGCTGAAAGCGGCGGCCGACGCCCGCGAATTCCGCGATTCCCGAGAGAATGCTCTCGTCGGCCACGCCTTCGTCGCTTGCGATTGCCACCGCCGCGGCCGCGTTCAGGGCGTTGTGACGGCCCGGCATCTGCAATTCCAGGGAAAGCGGCCCGCGCCCGTCGGGGCGGCTGATTTCGAATTCTGTCCGGTGCTGATCCTGTTTCAATCCGGTAATGCGGTAATCCGCCTGCTTGCCGAATCCGTACGTGATAACCGGCCGTGAAATTCGCGGCAGAATTTCGCGGACCGCGGGATCGTCGATACAGAGCACCGCAAGCCCGTGGAAAGGCAGGTTGTGCAGGAAATTCACGAAATTCTGTTTCAGATTCTCGAAGTCACCGCCATAAGTGGCCATATGGTCGGCCTCGATATTGGTCACCACCGCCACCAGCGGCTGCAAATGCAGGAAAGAAGCGTCGCTCTCGTCGGCTTCAGCGACCAGGTAACGGCTTTCCCCCAGCCGGGCATTGCTGCCGGCGCTGTTCAACACGCCGCCGATGATGAATGTCGGATCAAGTCCGCACTCGGCCAGTACCGAGGCGACCAGACTGGTGGTCGTGGTCTTGCCGTGCGTGCCGGCGACCACGATGGCATGCCGGTATCGCATCAATTCAGCCAGCATCTCCGCCCTGGGAATCAATGGCTTGCCCGCACGCACAGCCGCCAGCAATTCGACATTGTCGTTGGGCACGGCAGAGGAATAGACCACCACGTCGGCGACGCTGACATTGGCCGCCTCGTGCTCCGCGAAAATCCGCACGCCCATGCGTTCAAGCCTTGCCGTAACAGTGGACGGACGCAGATCCGAGCCGGTCACGATATAGCCCTGATTGAACAGGACTTCCGCGATGCCGCACATGCCGGCGCCGCCGATGCCGATGAAGTGAATCGTTCTGATGCGGCGCATACCGGGCGGAAACTGGAGCGGTGCGGGATCAACCATCGATAACCTCCATGCAGGATCGCGCCACGCGTCCGGCGGCGTCTGTTATCGCCATGTCAAGGGCTCTGCGTGACATTTCCGCTACCCAGTCGCGATTGTCATCGAGCCGCAACAGGATTTCGCGCAGCCGCTCAGTGGAAAGATCCGGCTGCTCAATGATTTCCGCCGCCTGCCGCGCTGCCAGCCAGCGCGCATTCAGCAATTGTTGGTGGTCCTTGTGGTGCGGATAGGGCACAAAGATTGCCGGCAGGCCACAGACCGCGATTTCAGCGACGGTGCTGGCGCCCGAACGGCACAACACGAGGTCGGCCCAGGCATAGGCTTCCGCGATTTCACGTATGAATCCCACCAGCCGGTGAGAACCCGCCAGACTGACGCCCAGATCGTGATATCGCCGCATGGTCGCGGACATGGTGGCGGCGCCGCATTGATGCAGCACTTCGGGAACCTGCTTGCCGGGCCAGGTCGCGATCAACTCCGGTATAAGCACGTTCAGGGCCTGGGCGCCCTGGCTGCCGCCGAGCACGAGCAAACGCAAAGGACCCTTGCGCGTTTTGTAGCGGCGCTCGCTGCCGATCTTGACGATTTCGTCGCGTACCGGGTTTCCCGTGAACTCAACCCTGTCTTCGGCCGGAAAAGTCCCGGGAAACGCCTCGAAGATGCGGTTCGCCCAGCGGCTGATCACTTGATTGGCGAAACCGGGAACCGCATTCTGTTCGTGAATCATGACCGGGATTCGCAGCAGGCGTCCGGCAAGCGCGCCGGGACCGGAAACATAGCCGCCCATGCCAAGCAGACAATCGGGCTTGACCTTGCGCATTACTCGCAACGCTTGCCAGAGCGAGCGCATCAGCATCGAAGGCGCGCGAAGGCGCTGGCCCAAGCTGCTGCCTCGCAGGCCGGTCGCGGTAATGGCGTGAAACGGATATCTCTCTTCCTGCAACAACTTGTTTTCCATTCCGGTTCGGGTGCCGAGCCAATGAATGCGGGCGCCCGCCCGCTGCAATTCCCGGGCGATGCAGATCGCCGGAAACACATGTCCGCCGGTGCCGGCCGCCATGATCAGCACGATCGGAACCCGTTTCGCCTTCATGGCAGTCTCCGGCGCCGGGCGGCGTGCGGTCTGGATATGCATTCGGTTTCGTATTGAATGCGCAACAGCAGTCCGATCATTCCACAGCACACAATGAGGCTGGCGCCGCCGTAACTGAGGAAAGGCAGGGTCAGGCCCTTGGTCGGCAAAAGGCCCAGGTTGACGCCGATGTTGACCATGGTCTGGCCCGCGAACAGCAATCCCAGTCCCCAGGCCAGATACGCCGAAAAGAAACGTTCGCGCAGATGCGCTTCACGGGCAATTGAGAAGCAGCACCAGACCAGCATGCAGAACAGTAGCGTCACCAGCGCCACTCCCGCCAGACCGAGTTCCTCTCCTATGACCGCGAGAACGAAATCATTGTGCGCTTCGGGCAGAAAATCGAGTTTCTGGATGCTGTTGCCGACCCCGGCGCCGAATAATCCGCCACGGCCGAAGGCGATTTGCGCCTGGCCGAGTTGATAACCGGCGCCGTATATGTTTTCCGGCGCCCATGGATCGAGGAACGCCGTGAATCGCCTCACTACATACGGCTGGGTATACGCCAACAAGGCGATCGAGCCTGTCGACAGCAGTAACAGCGACAGCACCCGCCAGATTCCGGCGCCGGCCAGGAAGACCATGCAAAGCGCGGTCAGGGACAGAATTACCATGGCGCCGTGGTCCGGCTCCATTTGCAGCAATACCACCGCTATTCCAATCAGCAACAGCGGCAAGAGAAATCCGAGCCAGGTCGCGCTCACGCGCTCACGGTGCCGCTCCAGGTACGAGGCCAGATAAATAACCAGCAGCACTTTCGCCGGCTCCGACGGCTGCAAGGCGAAGAAACCGAGATCTATCCATCGCATCGAACCGTTCACTTCGCGGCCGATTCCCGGCAGCAGCACGATGACGAGCATGGCATAGGAGCCAAGCAACAATAGCAAGTTGAGACGGTTCCAGAAATTTATCGGCACGAGCATGAGCATGAACATCAGTCCCACGCCCACACAGGCGAAAATCGACTGCCGCTTGAGAAAATAGAGCGGGTCGCCGTAACGGCTGTCGGCAATTTCGACCGAAGCCGAAGTCATCATCAGCAGGCCGAATGCCAGCAACAGCATGGTTACCAGCAGCACGGCGCTTGGCCGAGGCTCCTGTAACGGAGCCACGCCGGATTGCAGGCGTCCGGCCGTTGCCGACAAAACTGTCATTGCAGACTCTCCACGCAGCGAATGAAAGATTCGCCGCGATGCTGAAAATTTTCGAACATGTCGAAGCTGGCGCAGGCCGGTGACAACAGCACGGCATCGCCCGACAGCGCTTGCTCCCGCGCAATGGCTACCGCTTCTTCCAGAGTATCGGCAAGACGTAGCGGAATTTCCGGGTTCAATATCCCGGCGATCCGTTCGGCGTCGCGGCCGATCAGGACCGCGGCGCGCGCCGATTCGCGCACGACGGGCGCGAGGGCAGAGAAATCGGCGCCTTTGCCGACACCACCTGCAATCAGCAGGATGCGTCCGGCCCGGGCGCGGGCCAGGTTCAGCACGGCGGCGGCGGTTGCGCCCGGGTTGGTTGCCTTCGAGTCGTTGTAGTAGTCCACGCCGGCGATATTCGCCACCCACTGGCAGCGGTGCGGGAGACCGGCGAACCGGCCCAATCCGGTAACGATAGGTTCCTTGCCGACGCCCATGGCAAGCGCCAGCGCCATGGCCGCCAGGGCGTTGGAAACATTGTGGTCGCCCGGCGCCTTCAACGCGCTCACGGGCAAGTAGGGTTCGTTGCCCAATGCGAGCCAGCGCTCGCTTTCGCATTGCAGCAATCCCGCTTCCTCCGGCGCAGGCGCATCGAGCCCGAAACTGATGACAGGGGCGGAAACGGAATCCGGCGGGCGGCTGAACGGTTCGTCGCGATTCAGCACAATCCGGCGGCAGCCGCGAAACACGCGTTGCTTGGCGCGGGCGTAGTCGTCCACGCTGTCATAGCGGTCCAGATGGTCGGCGCTGAGATTGAGAATCAATGCTACTTCGGCGTTCAACCGGCGGGTCGTTTCAAGCTGAAAGCTGGAAATTTCAAGCAGATACCAGTCTTTGTCCTCATCTTCAAGCAGGTTCAGCGCCGGACAGAAACTGCGCCCGTCGAGATTGCCGCCAAGACCGTAATCGATATCGGCCTCATCGAGAATCCGCGCCAGCATTTCGACAACGGTGCTCTTGCCGTTGGAGCCGGTGACCGCGACGATGGGGCCGCGCGTCTCACGCGAGAAAATATCAATATCCCCGGTGACCGGCACGCCGGCCTCGACCGCGGCCGCCAATGCCGGCGTGCGCAAATCCACCCCCGGGCTGACCACGAGTTCGTGCGCGTCAAGCAGCTTTTCGGCGTGGAACTCCCCGAGATCGACTTCGACATCCGGCTTCAGGTTTTCCAGATCCGCCAGCCGCGGTGGACGCCGGCGATTGTCGACGACCCGGAAGTCGAGGTTGCGGCGGATAAAATAACGTGCGCAGGAGAACCCGGTATCGCCGAGACCGACGATGACGCTGGCCGAACTTTGCTGCGCGCAACCGATCATCTCCCGCTCCGTTTCTTCAGCGCAACTTGAGTGTCACCAGTCCGAACAGGACCAGCATCAGGGTAATGATCCAGAAGCGCACGATCACTCGCGGCTCGGGCCATCCTTTCAGTTCGAAATGGTGGTGCAAAGGCGCCATGCGAAAGATGCGCCTGCCGGTCATCTTGAACGAGGCGACCTGGATGATTACCGATGCCGTTTCCACGACGAAAACCCCGCCCATGATGAACAGAACGATTTCGTGACGGGATATGATCGCCATCACACCCAGCGCCGCGCCGAGGGCCAGCGCCCCGATGTCGCCCATGAAAACCTGTGCCGGGTAAGTGTTGAACCAGAGAAAGCCGAGGCCGGCGCCGAGCAGCGCCCCGGCGAAGATCGAAATCTCGCCCGACCCCGAGATGTAGGGAATATTGAGATAGGCGGAAAATTCGCTGTGTCCGGCCAGATAAGCGATTACACCGAGTGCGCCGCCGACGAGCACCGTGGGCAGAATGGCGAGCCCGTCGAGGCCGTCGGTGAGATTTACTGCATTGCTGAAGCCGACGATCATGAAATAGCTGACGATGATGTAAACGATGCCCACATTGAGAGCGAAATCCTTGAAGAAAGGCACTATGTATTCGAGTTCGATGCTGCCGGGCGCGGAGACATAGAGCACGATGGCGCCGGCCAGGCCGAATACCGACTGCCAGAAATATTTCCAGCGCGCGGGCAGCCCCGCCGGGTCGCGTTTGACCAGTTTGCGGTAATCGTCGACGAATCCCACGCCGCCGAACAGCAAGGTCACGGCGAGTACGATCCAGACGTAGTGATTGCTCCAGTCCGACCACAGGATCGTGCTGACGGTTATGCTGAGCAGGATCAGAACTCCGCCCATGGTGGGAGTGCCCGCTTTCTCGAAATGAGTCTGGGGCCCGTCCGACCTGACGACCTGACCGACCTGGGCCACATTCAGCCGTTCGATGATGATCGGGCCGAAGATCAGCGAGACGATCAGTGCCGTTATGACGCTGAAGGCGGCGCGCACGGTAATGTATTGCAATACCGCGAAACTGTTGTCGATCAGCATGAGGTAATCGGATAACCAGTAAATCATCAGGCTTTTCCTCCATCCAGCAGCGCCGCGACCACTTCGTCCATGCGGGCGCCCCGGGATCCTTTCACGAGAATGACGCAATCCGGCTCGAGATCGCCGCGCAGCGCCCAGATCAGTTCTTGCCGGCCGGAGAAATGCCGACCCTGTTCACCGAAACCCCCGACCATATGGCGGCAGAGATCGCCGGTGGCCCAGAGTCGTTCGATGCCGCGGCTCGATGCATATCGCCCGACTTCCAGATGGGCGGCCTGTTCACTGTCGCCGAGTTCCAGCATATCGCCCGCGACCAATATGTGCGGACCGGGCAGCTTCGCAAGCAGATCGATAGCGGCGCGGAACGAGCCCGGCCCGGCGTTGTAACTGTCGTCGATGATGCGCAATCCGCCGGGAGCCGCTGCCGGGCAGAGCCTGCCGGGGACCGGAGCGGTCGCCTCGAGTCCTTGTCGCACGGATTCGGGTCCGGCGCCGGCTTCGAATGCGGCGGCGGCCGCCGCCACGGCATTGGCGATATTGTGCTCGCCGAGCAATTGCAGGCGGATGCCGATCCGCCCATGAGGGCCCGCCAGTTCAAATGCGGGCCGGCCGCTTCCATCGAGAGCGATATCCGCAGCGAAATAGTTCGACCCGGGCGCTTCGTGCAAACTGAAGCGGCGCACACGGAACGCGGCGGCGCGCCGGCGCCATTGATCAAAGTTGGTGTCGGCCGCGTTCAGCAGCAAGGTTCCGTCCGGCCGCAGCCCCTCGATGATTTCGCCCTTGGCCCGGACTACGCCCTGCAAGCCGCCGAAGCCTTCGGTGTGAGCCATGGAGGCATTGGTAATGAGCGCGATATCGGGTTGTGCCGCGGCCGTGCTGAACGCGATCTCCCCCGCCCGGTTGGCGCCCATCTCGATCACCGCGAAGCGATGCCGGGCCTCGATTCGCAACAGCGTGAGGGGCACGCCGACGGTATTGTTCAGATTAGCGCGGGTCGCCAGACACTCGCCCTCGTTCGACAATATCGAGCGCAACATTTCCTTGACCGTGGTTTTGCCCTGGCTGCCGGTAACGGCCAGCACCCGGGCCGGGGATCGTTCACGATTGATGCGCGCGATTCGCGCCAGAGCCAGGCCGGTATCGGAGACCAGCAATTGCGGCAACTCTTCCCCGGACAACCGGCTGACAACCGCGCCCACGGCGCCGCGCCGGCTCGCCTCGGGCACGAACTCGTTGCCGTCGAAGTTCTCTCCGCTCAGCGCCAAGAACAACTCGCCCGCGCGCAATTTGCGCGTGTCGGTGGAAACGGCGTTGAAGCCGGCGTTGCCGCCGGTCAATTCGCCGTTCAACTCCGCCGCCAGCGCATCAAGCATAACTTCACCTATCAATGTCCCGCTCCGGCATGTTCGGAAGTGCGTTCCAGCAATGCCTTTCGCACCACGCCCGCATCGCTGAAATGACTCCGGCTCGTGCCCGTTTCCTGATAATCCTCGTGCCCCTTGCCGGCGATCAGCACGACGTCGCCGGGTTCGGCCTCGTTGATTGCCCGGCGGATCGCGCTTTCCCGATCGCGTTCGACATGCGCCGCGGCCGGCGTCTTCATGCCGCTGAGTATCTGGCTCACGATCGCATCGCCGTCTTCCAGTCTGGGGTTGTCGTCGGTGATCACGGTATGATCGGCGAGTTTTTCCGCCAGGGCGCCCATGATCGGCCGTTTGCCCTTGTCCCGATTGCCGCCGCAGCCGAACACGCACCACAATCGGCCGGTGAAGTGTTCCCGTAACGCCGCCAGTGCGCCTTCGAGACCGTCCGGAGTGTGGGAGTAGTCGACCACGGCCGTGACGTCGTTATCACTGCCCCATACTTCCATGCGGCCGTCGACTGAATGCAGGCCCGAGACGAGATCGCAGATGCGTTCGATGTCCAGGTCACCGAGCATGGCGCGGTCGGCAAGCAAGGCGCCTGTGACCGCGAGTATGTTGCTGACGTTGAATCTGCCAAGCAGCTTGCAGTCGATGAAGCCGGCGCCCGCGGGCGTGACGATTTCCGCTCGAAAGCCCTGCCTGGTGATGCTTGTGTTTTCCGCCCGGATCGTCGCCTGGCGATTGCCGATGCCGAATGTGGTCACTTCCACGTTCGAACTCAGATCGTTGACGATCCTCATGCCGTAAGGGTCGTCCAGATTGACGATCGCATGGCGCAGATCCGGCCCGGTGAACAATCTGCGCTTGCTGGCGCCGTAATCCTCCATGCTTTCGTGGTAATCGAGATGGTCACGAGTCAGATTGGTGAAAATGGCTGTATCGAATCGAATGCCTTGCACGCGGCGCTGATGCAATCCCACCGAAGACACTTCCATTGTTACCGAGCGAATGCCGGCATCGGCCATCTCAGCCAGCGCCTTTTGCGCGAATACCGCATCCGGCGTGGTCAAGGGACTTTCGGCAAGTTTGCCGGGAATGCCGTAGCCCAGGGTGCCGATGACTCCCGCTGGACAACCCGACCTGGCCAGCAGCCGGGCGATGTATTGCGAGCAGGTGGTTTTGCCGTTGGTGCCGGTGATGCCGATGACCGACATGCGCCGAGAAGGCTCACGGTAAAAACGGCCGGCGATTTCACTGGCCTTTGCCATCAGGTGATCGACCGCTATCAAGGGTACTTTGCCCAGCCGGCGCGTTCCCTGCCAATCACGGCCGGACTCGGCCAGCACCGCCACGGCGCCGCGGCTGACGGCGGCGCCGATGAATTCGCGGGCATCGTGGGTCCGGCCGAAGGTCGCCATGAACAGATCCCCCGGCCGGACCTTGCGGCTGTCGAGTTGCACCCCGCTTACTTCGAGATTTATCCCGGCCTCTCCCTTGTCGTAGTCCGCCAGCCCGTGAATCAGTTCCGGGAGACTGGCGTTGATTGGCAATGATTCAGCCGGGTTCATAGTTCGGGCAGGCCCTCTGCGCCGGATTGACCGGAAATACGCCTGGAGGGCTCGGGCCGTGGCGCGTCGTCCGGCGGCACATTCAGGATACGCATGGCGCCGGCGGCAATGCCGGAAAACACCGGCGCCGCGACCTGGCCGCCAAGGTGCTCGTCGCCCTTGGGCTCATTGACGATGACGACGACCACGATCTCGGGTCTTGTCGCCGGCGCCAGTCCGACGAATAACGAATTGTGCAGATTCTCCTCGTAACCCGACGAGCCCACTACATGAGAAGTGCCCGTCTTGCCGGCCACCTTGTAAAACGGTATGCGCGCGCCCGTGACCGCCCCTCCCCTTGAGCGGTCCACGACGGTTTCGAGCATCTCCACGACCTGCCGGGCAATGATCGGGCTTATCACCCGATGCTGTGGCAGCGCGGCAATTTCGTCCTCACTCAGCTTGAGCAGGGAAACCGGTTTGCGATGGCCTTCATCGGCGAATATCGAGTAGGCCTGGGCCAGGTGCACCGCGGTCGCCGAAACGCCGTAGCCGAAGGAAAGCACGGCAGTGGCGTGCCGGCCGAGACGCCCCGGCTCGGGCACCACGCCGTCCTGCTCTCCGGGAAATCCCGTACCCGGCGCACGCCCGAAGCCGAAGCGCTCAAGCACGTCGACGATCGGGTCGGCGCCGATTTCGGCGGCGATCAGACTCGTGCCGACGTTACTCGACTTGGTAATGACGCCGGTCGTGGTCAAAGTGCCGTATCCGAACAGATCCTGTACCGTGCGGCCGGCGACGACCATCCAGCCATTGCCCGTTTCGATGACGGTGTCGGGGGTAAAGCGTCCGGATTCCAGCGCGGCCGCAATCGTAAACGGCTTCATGGTCGAGCCGGGTTCGTAGATATCCGTAAAGGCGCGATTGCGGGTCACGCTGAGATCTTCGATCTGCGTCTTGTTGTGGGGGTTGTAAGAGGGCTGATTGGCGACCGCCAGCAGTTCGCCGGTGTTGACGTCGATTACTACCGCCGTGGCGGCCTTTGCCTTGCGCATGAGATATGCGGATTTCAATTCGCGATATACGAGATTCTGCAAACGGATATCGATGCTCAGGCGCAGATCCTTGCCGGGCTGGGCAAGTTCGATGGTGTTCAACTCTTCGATGATGTTGCCGCGGCGGTCCTTGATCACTCGGCGGCTGCCCGGAACGCCCTGCAGCCAGCTATTATAGGCTCGCTCCATGCCCTCCTGGCCGTTGTCGTCGATATCGTTGAATCCTGTCAGGTGCGCGGTAATCTCTCCGTGAGGATAAAAGCGGCGATATTCCTGCTGTTCGTAGACTCCCGGAATTCCAAGGGCCAGCACCCGCTCGGCGTCGAACGGCGCCAGATGGCGTTGCAGATAAAGAAAACGGCGTCCGCGATTCTCTTCCAATCGTGTGCGCAACGCTCCCGAATCCAGTTCGAGCAGGCGCGCAAGTTCGCCGATGCTTTCCCCGCGCGGGTTGATTTCCGAAGGATCGGCCCAGATCGACTTGACCGGCGTGCTTATGGCCAGGGGTTCGCCGTTGCGGTCGGTAATCAGTCCGCGATTCGCCACCAGCGGAACGGTGCGCACGGTGCGCGCGTCGCCCTCCTCTTGCAGGAAATCGCGGTCCAATACATGCAGGGCCACTGCTTTCCATCCGGCGATACCGATGCAGAGCGCCATCAGTAGAAGCAACAGCGCGGGCCGCCAGGCGTCGGCAGGTTTCGACTTTTTATTTCTGGTCATTGTGAACCACCACGATATCTTCAGGTTCGGGCACACGCATCCGTAATTCTTCCCGGGCGACGCGCTCGATCCTTTCGGCAAGAGCGAACGTGCTGATTTCGAGCAGCAGGCGCCCTCTTTCCTCTTCCCGCAGGTAAACCTGCTCGCGAAGTTCCTGTAATTCCTTCGACATCTGCCGGTGTTGCTGCGTCACGTCGACCGTGGCCAGTCCGGTCAGTAAAATCGCCAGCAGAATCACCGTCAACAAATAAGTGGAAGCCTGGCCCAGTCCGGCCCAGGCCCAGGGCGAGGGACGGCCATGGTTTGCGCTTGGCCGGGCAGGATGACGCCGGGCCCCGGTTGTTGCCATCATTGCAATTTCTCCGCCACGCGCAATATCGCGCTGCGGGCACGCGGATTCCGCGCCACTTCCGCGGCGGTGGCGCGTCTTGACTTACCTATCGGCCGAATTCGCGCCCGCAGTTGCGATTTGGTGACGGGCAAATCACGTGGAAAATCATCGCCCCGGGATTGATCGGCAATGAAGCGTTTGACGATGCGATCTTCCAGCGAATGGAAACTGATCACTGCGAGCAGACCACCGGCGCGCAACACTTCCAATGCGCCCGCCAGGCCCTTGTGAAGTTCGTCGAGTTCCTCGTTGACGCGGATGCGTATGCCCTGGAAGGCGCGAGTGGCGGGATGCTTGTGACGTTCTCGCCGGGGCAGGGCGGCGGCGACTATGGCCGCGAGCCGCCCGGTAGTGGTAATCGGTTCGCCTTTCCTTTCCTTTATTATGCGCGCGGCGATACGCCGGGAGTGTCTTTCCTCTCCAAACTGGAAGATCACGTCCGCCAATTCCCGCTCCGGCGCCTTGTTGATCCACTCGGCGGCGCTGATGCCCTTGCGCGGGTCCATCCGCATGTCGAGCGGACCGTCGCCGCTGAAACTGAAGCCCCGGCTGCTGTCGTCGACTTGCGGTGAAGAAAGGCCGAGATCGAACAGGATGCCGTCGATTGCGCCTTCGAGTCCGCGCTCGGCCAGTTCGGAGCGCAATTCGCCGAAGCGGCGGTCGATGACTTCGAACCGCGAATCGTTCGCGGCCATTTTCCGCGCCGCGGCAATGGCTTCCGGGTCCCGGTCCATGGCCAACAGCCGGCCGCCGGCTCCGAGCCGCTCGAGGATTGCCGCGCTATGGCCGCCGCGTCCGAAAGTGGCGTCGAGATAAATTCCATCTTGTCGAAGATTCATTGCTTCCACGACCGCTGTCCTCATTACCGGCTGATGCCCGGCTGTGTTCATCGCCGTTCGCCGTTACAAAGCCAGGCTTCTGAGTTCTTCCGGCAATTCTCCCTGTTCATGCGCTTCTTCCAGCCATTCTCCGCGTTTGTCGAGCCAGTTCTGTTGGCTCCAGATTTCCAGCTTCTTGCATTGTCCGACCAGACAGACCTGTTTTTCGAGACTGGCGTATTGACGCAATTCCTGCGGCAGCAACACTCTGCCGTTACGGTCGAGTTCGAGGTCGTTGGCATGACCGATAAGCAGGTGTTTCATGCGGCGTACGTGTTCGTTGAGTCCGGACATGCCGTCGATCTGCCGTTCGATCTTCTCCCACTCGGTGGGGAGATATAGCGAAAGGCACCGATGTCTGGTGTCGATATCGATGGTCACCACGAGACGGCCGCCATGGTCATTCGACAGGCGTTCCCGATAGCGTGCAGGCATGGCCAGACGCCCCTTGGCGTCGAGGCTGACGGTGTTCATGCCGCGAAACATGGCTTTCCCTCAAAATTATCGTACAAATAAACCACATTCGCCCACAAATTACCAATATTTTCCACTTTTCTACATGTTGTTAGTATTGTGGCTTCGATCCGTCGCCGTCGGGTTCGATTGGCCCCAGTCTCGACATCCTGTCGAGCCGTTCGGTCCTCAAGAAGCTTTGCTTCTTGTCGGCTGCGCCGACCGGGCCTCACCCTCGCACGCCCGCGGCACAGCCCGACCCAACGGCGACTCACATGGTGCGAGAGTTTGCGTACTGGTCTTCGTTTTGCGTAGGGGCGACGCATGCGTCGCCCGCGGGTTTTGCAGGATTTTCGGGACATTCTCGGGCGAGGCATGCCTCGCCCCTACCGGGTCGGAAACAGTTGCGCCATGCCCGATTCCGTTGTGTGTTGCGAAGAGATTGATGGGACACCCATCGAGGGGAATTACTTAGAAAGGGTAATCTTCGATTCCAGGGGTACGGGCCGGGGGAAAAGGGCGAGTCAGCCTGTAAGCCGGGTTCTGTCGAGGACAATCATTCATCTGCGGCCCGCGTCACCACGGACCTGTAGCGGCCTACCCGAATCCGGTGCGAGCTACACCATGGGATTCCTATTTGGCCTTGCTCCGGGCGGGGTTTACCTTGCCACGGACTGTTACCAGCCGCGCGGTGCGCTCTTACCGCACCATTTCACCCTTACCGGACTGTCGTCCGGCGGTATGCTTTCTGTTGCACTTGCCGTAGGCTCGCGCCTCCCAGGGGTTACCTGGCGCCCTGCTCTGTGGAGCCCGGACTTTCCTCTGCCCGCTCCAGTAGAAACGAACAGCGATTGCCCGGCTGACTCGGCTACCAGACTAATGAAGTTCCCTGTTCTTGACAATACATTGGACGGGTTTATGTAGGGGCGAGGCATGCCTCGCCCGTGGGTCTTGCAGGGTATCGGGGTCAACCGCGGTCGAGGCATGCCTCGCCCCTACGGTCTCGCATGTACCTGAATTCGCATAAGGATTCCGTCGCGGGAAGTGGCTCCGACTCACTTCTGTACTGCGGCGCGGTAGATTTCGTTCTTGCGGAGGCCGGTGATTTTTGCGGCTATCGCCGTGGACTTTTTGAGCGGCAGGTCGTCCTGGAGCAGGGCGACGATGCGGAGGGCTTCGGGCAGGCGTTCGTCCTCGCCGGGCTTTGCTTCGTGTCCGGCAAGAACGAGGACGAATTCTCCCTTGAGATGGTTTGCATCTTCGCGCAGCCAGACCGACGCCTGCTCCAGGCTGCCGAGGAAATGAGATTCGAATTGCTTGGTCATTTCGCGGGCGATGAAGACGCGGCGCCCCTCACCGAGAATCTCGATCAAGTCGTCGACGCAGTCGAGCATGCGATGGGCTGATTCATAAACTATCGAGGTGGCCGCCTCTTCCTTGAGTTCTTCGATACGCTTTCTTCGCCCGGCTTGCGCAGCGGGAAGAAAACCGGCGAACGTAAAGCGGTCGGTCGGCAGTCCCGAAACACTGAGCGCGGCGATCAGGGCGCTCGGTCCGGGTATGGGCAGGACTTCGATCCCTTCGTTCCGGGCGGCCTTGACGAGGGCGTAGCCCGGGTCCGAGATCAGTGGCGTGCCGGCATCGGAGATCAGCGCTACGCTGGCGCCTTCGTGCAACATCCGCAGCAACTTGTCCCGGGTGCGTTCACTGCTATGGTCGTGATAGGACAGCAGCGGGCGATTTACGCCGAAATGCGCGAGCAATTTGCCGCTGTGCCGGGTATCTTCCGCGGCAATGCAGTCCGCTGCGGCCAGCACTTCCCGGCCGCGAGCGGAGAAGTCGGCGAGATTACCGATCGGTGTCGCTACCACGTAAAGGCAGCCTGTTTCCGCCATGCTGAAAATTTCTCCGTTGAATTGGTGAAAAACCGCAAGCTGTATTAATCTTCCTGCATCGGCGAGGCCAAGGCCGCGCCGTTTTCAGTTTTTCGGATTCTATTTTGTCTTTAATGCGTCTTTATATCCTGTTCTGGCTGCTGTTGCTGCTGGCCGGTTGCGGTGCGTCGCCGGGTGTGCGCGAGCCTGCCGTTACCGTGACCGGGGAGGATACCATCGCCGCCCTGCTCGTCCGGGCCGATTCGGCCGCGGGGGACGAGGCCGCGCTGTTGCGCCTCGACGCGGCCGAACGCCTGTACGCCGAGGGCCGCTTGTTCGAAGCGGCCGATGCAGTCGAAGCCGCGATGCCGGCGTCCCCGGACCTGCAAGTCCGCATTGCCTTGTTGCGCAGCCGGATAAGTCTGGCGGCGAACGATGGCGGCGCAGCCATGTCGCAATTGCGTGAAATCGCGGTGCCGGGCCGCTCGGCGGATTATTTCATCGACTATTTCCGGCTGCTGGGCGATATCAATGTCGCGATGGAACAGCCACGCCAGGCGATAGGCGCCTGGGCCGAAATTACCGGCCTGCTCGACGGCGGCGCGGGCGAAGACGTGCGCCGGAAGATCTGGGCCTCGCTGGAAAGCCTGGCCGGTCGCGAACTCGAGGAAATGGCGGCATCCAGCACGAGCTACGAGTTGCGCGGCTGGATCGAACTGGCCCGGGTTGTGGATCTGGGTCAATACAGCATCCCGCGGCAACTGGAATCCCTGGTGAGTTGGCGCCGGGCCTGGGAACAGCATTCGGCAGCCCGCCAGTTGCCCGACCAACTGGCGCAACTCGAAGCGGCTTGGGCCGAAAGGCCGCGCCATATCGCCCTGATCCTGCCATTGCGTGAAGCTGCCGGCGCTGCTGTACAACAGGGCTTTCTGGCTGGATATTACGAGGCGCTCGCGGTTTCGCGCGAAGTGCCGCGCATTTCGCTGTTCGACAGTTCCGGCGCGGACGATATCCGCCCGATTTATGAGCGCGCGGTGGCCGAGGGCGCGGACCTGGTCGTGGGGCCTCTGTTCAAGGAACTCGTCAACCAATTGCTTGCAGAAGGCGAATTGCCAGTTCCGACGCTGGCGCTGAATTATACCGACGAGGATCCGCCTCCCGGCGATGGCCGGCTTTTCCAGTTCGCCCTTGCGCCGGAAGACGAGATCGACGCCGTCATCGACCTCGCCTGGCAGGCCGGGCACCGCAATGCCGCTGCGATCTATCCCGCCAATGACGTTTTCCTGCGCTTGCAGAACATTTTCGTCGAACGCTGGCAGGCCCGCGGCGGCAGCTTCGTTTCCAGGGCGGCGTATCTCGGCGCGGGGGATTTCACCGAAGTGGTCAAGAGCGTTCTCGATATCGACGCCAGCGAGGCGCGGTTGCAACGACTGTTGGACGTATTGCCCCGCGCCAACGTCGAATTTACGCCGCGTCGGCGCCGCGACATCGATTTCATTTTCCTGATGGCGAATCCGCAGGTGGGGCGTCAGATCAAACCCGCGCTCGATTTCTACTACGCCGAAGACCTTCCGGTATTCGCGCTACCGTCGATTTTCGATGGTTTCGAAAATTCGGACCTGAATCGGGACCTCAACGGCGTAATTTTCGCCGACGCGCCACTCATGTGGCAGGACCTTGACGGATCCCTCGCCGCCGGCGGCACTGAGCGCAGATTGCAAGCCATGGGCATCGACAGTTTTCGCCTCTACCCGAGGCTGCAACAATTTCTGGTGCGACAGGTAACCAGTTTGCGGGGCGCCACCGGCGAATTGCACATGGAAGAAGGCCGGCGCATTCATCGGCGGCTCACGCCGGGGCGCTTTGTAAACGGGGTCGCGGCGCCTCTCGCCGAACCGGGCGACTGAAGCGCGGCCATGGCGGGAAGCCCTGTCAATCGGCGCAAGCTCGGCGGTCTGCAGGAGCAACGCGCCCTGCGTTACCTGGGAAAACAGGGCCTGTCGCTGATACAAAGCAATTTCAACTGTCGCGTCGGCGAGATCGACTTGATCATGCGCGACCGGCAGCAGAATGTGATCTTTGTCGAAGTGCGTTATCGAAAAAACGACCTCTACGGCAGCGCCCAGGAAACAATCGGTCCCGCCAAGCAGCGAAAACTGCGGCTGGCGGCGCATTGGTTTCTGAAGCTGAGAAACTGGCAGCACAAGTCCTGCCGTTTCGACGTGGTCGCGATAACCGGCGGCGGGCCCGCCGGAGAAGATCGGCTCGAATGGATTCGCGATGCGTTTTCCGCCTACTGATCGACGCTAAAATAATTCCGGGCCGCAGCCGATACAATTTGCAGCTATTGTGGAACCGTACGAATGGACCTGACTTCTCGAATTACCCGGCATTTCCTCGACAGCATCGCGGTCAAGGAGCGATCCGCCGAGGAATTGCCGCATTCGATCCAGGACGCCGGCGCGGTCATGGTCGACAGCTTGCTGAACGGCCACAAGATTCTGTGTTGCGGCAACGGCGGCTCGGCCGGAGACGCGCAACATTTTTCCGCCGAATTGCTGAATCGATTCGAACGGGAAAGGCCCGGCATGCCGGCCATTGCATTGACCACCGACAGTTCCACCATCACCGCCATCGCCAACGATTACGACTATGGCGAAATCTTCGCCAAGCAGGTGCTTGCTCTCGGCCGGGAAGGCGACGTCCTGTTGGCGATATCGACCAGCGGCAATTCCGGCAATGTCGTGCAGGCCATCCGCGCCGCCCATGAACGCGATATGATCGTCGTTGCGCTGACCGGCAGGGATGGGGGCCGCATGGCGGCGAATCTCGGCGCGAGAGACGTCGAGGTGCGCGTTCCGTCCGAACGCACCGCCCGGATCCAGGAAGTGCACCTGGTCGTTATTCATTGTCTTTGTGACTTCATCGACACAGCGATATTTGGAGGAGAAGACGCATGAAATTCAGGCTTTTGATCTTCGTCCCCTTGCTGCTGACCGCGTCCTGCACAACCATTCTGGTAGAAACCACGGGCGAGGAAGGCATACAGGAAGACGTAACGGAACGTTCCGTCGGCGGACTGATTACGGACGAATCAATCGAAACCCGCATCAGGGTAAACCTTGCCGCCCAGGAACCGGTCCTGCGCCAGGCCAATATCGATGTGACCGCCCACAGGGGCATCGTTCTGCTTGTGGGCCAGGTGCCGTCTCCGGATATGAAACGGCGCGCCGTGGAAATTGCCAGCGAGGCGAGTTCGCAAATCCGGCGCATACACGACGAACTGGAAGTCACCGGCAATACGGGTATTCTGGCCCGCGGCAACGACGCGTGGATTTCCACCAGGGTGCGCGCCTTGCTGTTGACCAACAACACCGTCTCGGGAGCCAACATTCGCGTCGTAACCGAAAACGGCTCGGTATTTCTGTTGGGAGTGGTCAGCAGGGAGCAGGGAGATCAGGCGGCGGCCCTGATCAGCGACGTGGGCGGGGTAACCCGGGTCGTCAAGGTATTCGAGTATCTGAACTGAACCGTATCAGGCGGTCATTTCGCGTTCGAGTTCCGAAAGGCTTGCCTTGATCGAGTCGCGATTGAACAGACGGTTGCGATATTCGATCAGCGGCTTCGTGGCGCGTGTTTCCGGCAATTCGATTCCCAGCACCGGCAGGCGCCAGAGAATAGGCGTCACACAACAATCGACGATCGTGAACTCGTCGCTCATGAAGAAGGGTTTTTCGCCGAAAATCGGCGCCGTGGCGATCAGGCTGTCGCGCAACTTGTCGCGAATGGCTTCGAGTTCGGCATCGGTTCCCTCGCCCGCCAGCAGTGGATCCACCAACGTGCACCATTCGCGCCGAACCCGGTGCATCCACAACCGGCTTTGCGCTCGGGCCACCGGATACACGGGAAACAGGGGCGGATGGGGGAATCGCTCGTCCAGATACTCCATGATGATATCGGCCTCGTACAGCACGAGATCGCGATCGACCAGGGTCGGAAGGCTGTTGTAGGGATTCAGATCCACCAGATCTTCGGGCAAATTTTCCGAATCGACGTCGATCAGGTCGACGGTCACCTGTTTTTCGGCGAGAACGATACGAACGCGATGGCTGTAATGACTGACAGGGTCCGAGTAAAAGGTCATGGACGACCGTTTCGCGATAACTCCCATTTTTTTCCCCGTTTGTGGACGGCCGGCGTCCCTCAGTGATAGTCCTTGCGGAACTCGCGGCTCATGAGAGCGACGGAAATATATAACAGACCCAAAAAGAGCAATACCCAGATGCCGATCTGCTGCCGCCGGTAGCGGATCGGCTCGCCGATGTAGTGGAGAAAATTGACCATATCCCCGACCATGGCGTCGAACTCGGCCTCACTCATGCTGCCCGAGCCTTCGACATGGCTGAGCTCGCATTGAGTGGGATCGTCCGTGCCGTGATCGTCACAGATTACGTCTCCCTGCAATTCGTGGAGCACATTGGGCATGCCGACATTGGCAAAAATGCTGTTGTTGGTCCCGAAAGGCCGCGCGGGATCGTTGTAGAAGGATCGCAGGTAGGTATACAGCCAGTCGGGGCCGCGCACTCGCGAGACCAGCGTCAGATCCGGCGGCGCCACGCCGAACCACTCGTTGGCGTGGTCCACGGACATCGAGTTCTCGATACGATCGCCGATCAGCGTATCGTCGAAGATCAGGTTTTCAAGCACGAGTTCGTAGGGAATTTCGAGGTCATCGGCGGTGCGTTCATAGCGCGCATAACCGAGCGCGTGGCAGGACACGCAGTAGTTCATGTAGGAATTGAAACCGCGTTGCAGGGAATCCTTGTCCATGAAATCGGTTTCCACGTGGTCGAGATCGAGATTGCCGGATTCCGCCGCTTCCGCACGCTCGGAAACGAGCATCAAAGGCAGCACCACCAGAAAGGCGATCAGCAGAATGCTGCCGATCAGTTGCGGAATGCTGATCCAGCGACCGGTAAGCCGGTCCGGCGGCTGCGTGGTTTTTTCGAGGCGCGTGTACCAGGGCATCAGAATGAAATAAAGGAAGTAGACCGCGGTCATGATCCGCGCCAGCCAGACTTTGGCCGGACTCACCGTCTGAACGCCAAGTACGCCGAGAATGCAAAAACTGACCACGAACAGCATCAGGGCGATACGGCTGTACCATCCCTTGTATCGCATGGAGCGCACCGGACTGCGGTCGAGCCAGGGCAGAAAAAACATGATGGCGATGGCGCTGAACATCGTCAGTAGACCCCAGAAATTCGAGTCTATGCCGAATAGCGGCACGGTTACCGCGCGCAACATCGAATAGAAAGGCGTGTAATACCACACCGGAGGCACATGCTCCGGCGTGCGCAGCGAATCGGCTTCCTGGAAGTTGGCGATTTCGAGGAAGTAGCCGCCCATTTCCGGGGCGAAGAACACGATCGCGAAAAACGCGATCAGGAACAGCACCACACCGCCGAGATCGTGAAAAATCGTGTAATAGGGATGAAACGGCACGCTGTCCACGGGAATGCCGTCGGGACCCTTGTTCTGCTTGATCTCGATGCCGTCGGGATTGTTCGAGCCGACTTCGTGCAAGGCCAGGATATGCAGCACGACCAGGGCGATCAGCACCAGTGGCAGAGCCACCACGTGCAAGGCGAAGAAGCGGTTGAGCGTGGCGCCCGAGATCAGGTAGTCGCCGCGCACCCAGATCAGCAAATCCTCGCCGATGATGGGAATGGAGCCGATCAGCGACACGATGACATTGGCGCCCCAGTAGGACATCTGGCCCCAGGGCAGCACATAGCCGAGGAAACCTTCCATCACCAGGATCAGGTAGATGGCCATGCCGAAAATCCAGATCAACTCCCGGGGGCGCTGATAGGAGCCGTACATCAGCCCGCGGAACATGTGCACGTAGACCACGAAGAAGAAGGCTGAAGCGCCGGTCGAATGTACATAGCGCAACAGCCAGCCCCATTCGACGTCGCGCATGATGTATTCGATCGAGGCGAAAGCCCCTTCGGCGCTGGCGGTATAGTTCATCGTCAGCCAGATGCCCGAAAGAATCTGGATTACCAGCACCAGCAGCGAGAGTACACCGAAGAAATACCAGAAATTGAAATTGGCCGGGGCATAGTACTTAGACATATGCTTTTCCCAAGCCGAGACGACGGGAAGCCGGGCGTCGACCCAGTCGACACCGGCGATCAGGGCGGCTTGCAGCCGGCCGCCCGGCTTCGCCGCTTGCGGTTGTTCACTCATGCCGCGCTCTCCTCGTCGATGCCGATCACCAGGATGTTCTCGTCCTCGAACGAATACGGCGGCACTTCCATGTTGCGCGAAGCCGGCGAGCCGCTGTACACCCGTCCCGCGAGATCGAAGCGGGAGCCGTGACAGGGGCAGAAGAAACCGCCGTTCCATTCTGCATCGAAGGGCTGGGGCCGCAGCTCGATATGCGGAGTCGGCGAACAGAAAAGGTGCGGGCAAAGACCGACGAGCACCATCAATTCGGGTGTTCGCGAGCGGAATTCGTTTTGTGCGTAGGCAGGCTGTTCCGGCTCTTCCGAATCGGGATCGGTGAGCCGGTCAGGGTCGCGGTTAAGGGCCTCGAGCGCCTCGGCGCCGCGCCGCACGATGAAGATGGGCCGGCCGCGCCAGGCGGGTATCGGCCCAAGTAACTCACCTTCAAGCAGATTGCCGATATCGATGCGGACCGGAGCGCCCGCCGCTCTTGCTTCGGCGCTCGGATTCCATGACCCGATGAAAGGCACCGCGGCGCCGGCTACGCCGGCAGTTCCCAGCAAGGATGTCGTACCTACGAGAAAGCGCCTGCGCAAGGTCTTGGTACTGTCGTCAGTCACCTTCGGTACATCTCCTGATCGATTGAGAAAACTTGGAAATCCCACGCGCGCGGGCAAACCGGGCGCATGCTAATGAATCCGCCAAAAAATATCAAGCGAGTATACGCCCGCTTCAGGACAACTTACTGAATTTTAGGAATAAATTCTTTTAGCGCTTGGAATACTGCGGACGCTTGCGCGCCTTGCGCAGACCGACTTTCTTGCGTTCGACTTCGCGCGCGTCGCGAGACACGAACCCGGCCTTGCGCAAGGTCGGCTTGAGTTCGCCGTCGTAGTCGATCAGCGCCCGGGTGATGCCATGCCGGATAGCGCCGGCCTGGCCGAAACTGCCGCCGCCGCGCACGGAAACCGTAATGTCGAAACGCTCGTTCATGTCGACGACTTCAAGCGGCTGACGCACGATCATGCGCGCCACCTCACGGCCGAAATAGTTTTCCAGCGGACGCCGGTTGACGACGATATTGCCTTTGCCGCGGGTCAGATACACTCTCGCGGTTGAGGTCTTGCGGCGGCCGGTGCCGTAAAACTGTTCGGTTTGCATTTCGTCTCGCGTCTACAGTTCCAGGGTTTGCGGTTGCTGCGCCGAGTGCGGATGTTCGCCGCCGGCGTAGACTTTCAGTTTCTTCAACATGGCCCGTCCGAGCCGATTGCGCGGCATCATGCCCCGCACCGCCAGGCGCACCACGCGCTCGGGCGACTTCTCAAGCAACTGCTCGAAAGTAAGCGATTTCAGCCCGCCTGGGTAACCCGAATGGGTATGATAAATCTTGCCGGTGGCCTTCCTGCCGGTGACCCGAACCTTGTCCGCGTTGATGACCACGACGAAGTCGCCGGTATCGACGTGCGGCGTATATTCCGCCTTGTGCTTGCCGCGCAGCCGCGTGGCGATGGCGCTCGCCATATGCCCGAGAGTCTGGCCTTCGGCATCCACCAAAAGCCAGTTTTGGGGCACTTCGCCCGGATGCGCACTATAGGTCTTCATCGCTCGTTCGAATCAAGGTATTTCGAGGGAGCGCGGATGTTACATGAGCACCCGTCCGGAATCAAATGATTTCCGTGTGAGAACGCATTGGCCAATAACCTGATTTGTTTCGAAATCTAGCGCTCCAGCGGGCGCCTGCTATTCTTGTCGACGGACGCAGGGAGAGCCGCGTCGGGCGGCGAATGCAATCTGGAGACCAGTCAGCCAATCCGCCAGCCGTCGGAGACAACGCAAGGCGCGACCTCCGATCAAACAGATTATTAGTCAAAGTTTGACCATTCAGGAGTCCGTCAGGAACGGGTTCAAGATTTTCAGTCTTCCAACGACTTGTCCATGTTCCAAATCTTCCGTATAAAGTGTGCCGCAACCCGTCTCGAGCGCGGCTCCAACGATTAGCGAGCCATAGAAGCTGAACTGATAGTGAGATTGAATTTCGAGGCTTCTACGGTACAGTTCCCGGCTTGGGTTGACTTTCCACAGCGGCAGCAAGGTAGTTTCAAGAAATCTGTTTGCTTCCCCGGAACTCAAGGGGACTTCCAATTTCCTTGTAGCCACGTTTAAGGTTTCCTGCACGACCTGGAAGCTGATCACTGCGTTTCCGGTTCGCAGCGCTCTGTCGACGAGCTTTTCGACAATCCCGAATTTGCGATGGCTGTGTTCGTCGAACAAATACAGCAGGACATTCGAATCGAGAAAACTAGCGCTCACTCATTTCGTCCCTGGTGAATTTGCGCCCGCCGGTGCGAACGCGCACCCGTAATTCGCGAACCAATTCCATGGCCTCCTCCGCTCTGCGCTTTCGCTGAACGTAATCTTCGAGCCATTCGCGGAACCGGGCATTGAGGGTCGTGCCCTCGTTCGCGGCCATATTCCGGGCTTCCGCGATCAGATTTTCATCGGCGCTCAGGATGATGTTCTTCATGTCGGAGCCTCTGCACTAGCGTTGTGTGCACGATTATAGTGTGCAATCCGTTTTTGTCCAATATAGTCACGCCGCATCCTTGTCATGTGGAACGAGTTCTCGGCTCTGGTAGTAGCCGTTCGGGTCATTGGGCTGCGACACGCGGAATTGAGCGCACGTCAGTCACAGGGTCCACAGTCTTCCGTTATTGTATTTCCGATCATGGCCTTGTACTGTCCGATGGACTATCGGCCCTGGCGGGAGAACCATCCACAGACATGAACAAATTCAAGGCTGCAGATATTTCTTCGGGATTTCAGGACGTCCGGCTGCAAATTGTCGGTGCGCTCGCGGTCTTCTGCATGGGCATTCTCAGTGTCAATTCAGTTGGTGCGCAGCAGGCTCTCGCTCCGGATGAACACTGTGCCGAGAATCCGCAATCTACGGCCACTTTCGCGGACCCCGTGCTGGAGGGAATCGTTCGCAACGCATTGGACATCGGCGAACAGGAACCGTTGCGTTGCAGCATCCTTGCCGAACTGACCGCATTGAACGCATCCGGGCCCGGCCCGACCAGATATGTCTCCGGTTCTCCGGAATGGGAAGATCCGGATCATGTATTTCATGATCTCGCTGGAATACAGAATCTGACCGGGCTGACTCGCCTCACCATGAACAATCGGGGCCTGACCGACATCGGCCCGCTGGCAAGCCTTACCGGGCTCACGGCCCTGAACCTTCACACCAACTGGATCAGCGATATCAGTGCGCTACGCGACATGACCCGGCTGACCAGCCTGTTTCTCAGTGAGAATCCCCTGACCGATATCAGCCCCTTGAGTGAACTTACCGAACTGCGAGTGCTTCGCCTGCATCGGCATGGCGACTTCATCGGCGGGCAAAGGCCGAGAAACTATCTGGGAGCGTCAGGAATTCTCTTCGGCAACGCCATCTCCGACATCAGCCCGCTTGCGATGCTGACCAAACTGGAGGATCTCAATATCCACACGCAGGAAGTGAGTGACCTTACGCCGCTGAGCGGACTCGCCAGCATCGTGGAATTGCGGCTGGCGGGAAACCGGTTCACCGACCTCGGCCCGTTGCGGGGGCTGACGACCTTGCGGAATCTTGAACTTACCGGCAACTCCGTTACCGATATCGGCCCGCTGAGCGGGCTGGTCAACCTGACCAGACTCGACCTGCGCTACAACCCTGAATTGACCGACATTCAGGCCCTGCTGGAAAACCCGGGAATCGGTGAAGGAGATATCGTGGAACTCAGGCATACCCAGGTGACCTGCGAAGATCAGTCGCTGCTGGCGGAGAAAGGGGTGGAAGTGCGTACCGAACTGTTTTCCGCTTGCAATTAGCCAATGCAGAATTGACCGGAGCAACCATGCGATACCAGATTCGCCCAATCCCGCCTGCACGGCCTGACCCTGGTTTACTCTGTTTCGCGCTTGTCCTGGCGTACGGTATGGCGACCGCTCCAATCGCCTTGGCCCAGACAGACTTGCCACCCCTCGATGAGAGGGACCGGACAATGAGCATGCGGGGAGAATTCACCCTGGCCAGTGTTGGCGATCTGATGATCAGACGACCGGCTTCCCGACTTGCGGACCCGGAAGTGCAAGCTGTGCTGAACCTGGTTCGAGACGCTGATCTGGCTGTTGGAAACATGGAGGGGGAATTGGCCGACCAGAAGGAATTCGACGGCCCGCTGAATGGTTTCGTTGGAACCCATGAGGTTGCCGGAGACCTCAAGGCGATGGGTTTCGACATGGTGAACCGCGCCCAGAATCATCTTCTGGACTCCGAATCCGAAGGCATGTTCTCAACCAATACCTTGCTGGATGAAGCTGGAATCGTGCATGCAGGCTCCGGCAGGAATTTGCAGGAAGCCGCGGGGCCGGCTTTTCTCGAACTGGCTCAAGGCCGCGCCGCGTTGATCGGCATGCATGCGCCCATCTTTCCCGAGCACAATCGTCTTGCCGCCACGCCTCGAATCGGCAATCTGGGCGGCAGACCCGGATTGAACATGCTCAATTTACGCGAAACGATTCTGGTATCCGATCAGCAATTCAACGCTCTGCAGCAGGTGCGGGATGGATTTCAACAATTTCGCGGCAATTACGACAATCCAAGACCCGTCGTTGCCGGTTCTCCAACAGAAGGAATGAGATTCCCCGCTTCCAGTTCCGGGCGTAACGATCCGACCTATCGAGTCGCGCAAGCGGGGGAAATCCCGGGAACCGTCGTTTATCAAATGAACACGGACGATCTGGACCGGATCGTGCGCAACATCCACAACGCGCGCCAGTTGGGAGATTTCGTCATTGCCGCCGCCCATATTCACCAGAGCCAGTCAATTCTGGAATCTCAGCACCTGAGTACGCGGCCCCCCGCGTTCTATGTCGATCTTGCGCACCGCGCCATCGATGCGGGCGCCGATGCCTTTCTCGGCACCGGCGTCCAGACCTTGCGCGGAATCGAAATTTATAAGGGAAAACCGATTTTCTACGGGCTCGGCGAATTCTTCCGGGAAGCGCAGTGGGAATTGGAAGTATCGACCGGCAACGCCGATGCCGACCCGGGCAGGGGAATGCAGCAATTCGCGAGAAACTTCGGCGGCTCCACCCAATCCCTGGAAAGCCTGGTTGCCGTCAGCCGGTTCGAAGACGGCGAGCTGACGGAAGTGCGACTGTATCCGACCGAATTGGGCATCGACGAGCCGGATTCCCGCCTGGGCATACCCCGCATGGCCGAAACGCAACATGCGCAGCGGATATTGCAGCGTGTGGAACGCCTTTCGGATCAATGGGGCACGCAGATCGATATCGAAGGAAACGTCGGAATCATCCGAGTGAATTGATCGCTGCCCCGGCAGCGGGCATTTCCGCCAATTATCGGCGAAGTTTCCCATCTCTGATTGACCCGAAATTGCCGAATGGCTGTAACTACTTGTGCGCACTGGCGTTGTAGTAGATATAAAACATTGGCACGAGGATTGCTCTTAAGCAGTCAAGAGCATTCAACTCCAGAAGGAGCGTCACATGAATCAATCCATTTCCGTTGTCAGAACATTCGCCGCCTGCCTCACCATGGTAGCGCTGGCAGCCTATGCCGGAGGCGCCTTCGGCCAAGATGTGGAGCGCAGCTTTTCCGTGGACGAAGGCGACCGCGTAGTAGTCGATGTCGAACGCGCGGACTTGAATATCGTCGCCTGGGACCGTTCCGAGGTCAGTGTCAGCGTTCAGTACGCCGAGCGATATGAATTCGATTTCAGCCAGGAGGACGGCGTAGTAACAATCCACGGCGAATACGACCGGCCCAACATCCTGTTCGGCTTTTCCAACCGGCGTTCCGCAATCGTCACGATGAACGTGCCGTACCGTCAGAACCTCGATCTGCGAACTTCCGGCGGCGATATCGACCTTGACCGTCTGCAGGGAGATTTTACAGCCCGGACTTCCGGCGGCGACATTGAAGCCGGCGCTGTCGACGGTCCGGTCAATGCGCGGACTTCCGGTGGATCCATCAGGCTGGAGAGTTCCAGCGGCGCCGTTTTCGCGGAAACCTCAGGCGGCGCGATTCGTCTGAACCAGGTTGAAGGAGAAGTTTTCGCCAAGACTTCTGGAGGCCGCATCCGCATTGGTGATGCCGGCGCCTCGGTGGAGGCGAGAACCTCAGGAGGCAGTATCGACATCGCCAGTGCCGCAGGCGCGGTTCAGGCAAGGACTTCCGGAGGTTCGGTCGAGGTCGGCTTTGCCGAACAGCCTGACGGAAACAGCGAATTGCGAACTTCCGGAGGAAGCGTAACCGCTTACCTGCACGATGACGTACGGGCAAATCTCTCCGCCAGCACGTCAGGCGGACGGGTTACTTCGGATTTTCCCGATACGTCTCCTGATAACTCTGGCGGACGCGGGAAACTCGAACAGGCTCTCAATGGCGGCGGCCCGGAACTGGTATTGCGAACCTCGGGCGGTTCGGTGCGGATAATGCGTCACGATTTCTAGCATGGACAAGCGGACAAGGATGTCCGCTGCCACCCCTTCAGGCTCGATGTTCCAGTCCCAGGTAATCCCGCGATTGCATCTCCAGCAGGCGTGAGCGTGTGCGCTCGAACTCGGCTTCGAGTCCGGCGCCGGCATAGAGTTCAGGGATCGGCGCCTCGGCGCTGAGAATCAGTTTCACGCGGCAGTCATAGAATGCGTCGATCAGATTGACGAAACGCCGGGCTGCGTCGAGCGCGGCATCGCTCAGCCGCGGCACATCGCTGATGATCACGGCGTGGAACATTTTCGCGATCTGCACATAGTCCGCCGCACTGCGCGGCCCTTCGCAAATCGCGCTGAAGTCGAACCAGACTACGTCCTGATCCAGATATACCACCTCGATTTCGCGATCCTGGATGTTGATGGAGCCGCCGGCTGCGATGCCCGCCCCGCCGGTAGCGAGTTCGTTGAAGTTTCGCTTGAGCAGTTCACCGGTGTCGCCCGTCACCGGTGAGTGATACAAGGTGGCCTGCTCGAGACTGCGCAAACGATAGTCCACCGGCGAGCGAAGCTCGACGACCGCGCAATTTTCCTCCAGCAAGGCAATCGCGGGCAGAAAGCGTTCTCGTTGCAGCCCGTTCTCATACAACTTCCCGGGCGGAATATTCGAAGTGGCGACCAGGATCACCTTGCGCCGGAACAGCGCATCGAGCAGGCCGCCGAGCAACATCGCGTCACCGATATCCGAAACGAAAAACTCATCGAAGCAGATTACTCCTGCCTCAGCGGCAATTTCCTCCGCCACTTCTTCCAATGGGTCCTGAACTCCCTGCAAGGCCGCCAGCCGCCGATGCACACGCTGCATGAATGCGTGAAAATGCACCCGCATCTTGTACGAGCCCGGCAGACCCGCGAAGAACAGATCCATCAGAAAAGTCTTGCCGCGCCCTACACCGCCCCAAAGATACATCCCCGTGGGCGGCGCCCCGCGCCGCGCCAGTCCGAGGCCAAGCAACAGCCGCGACGGCTTGCGACACCAGCGCGGCGAAATCTCCTGAGCCAGTCTCCGCAGCCGTAACGCCACCCGCTCCTGCATCGCATCATGCAGGACATCGCCGCCACTGACGGCATCCATGTATCGACCGTAAACGTCCATCATTTCCCACACCCCAACGACGCCGCATTCTAACCCCAATTCCACCAGCGACGACCGAACTCAGCTAACGCACATTCCGCTAACACATATCGAAGTCGATCAGCCAGGCGTACTGCACGACCCAAGGGGCCGCGCAAGATGTCTCGGTGAGATCGAAGTTGATCAGCCAAGCGTTCTGCACGACTTAAGGGGCCGCGAGGGGAAGCTCCTGTTCGCGTCGTGGAAGTTGACGCGTGCCATGGATGAGTGGAGACAAGCGTTTTTTCGAAGCGCCAGCTTCGAGCGCAGTCGGAACGGCGCCGAGCAACGCTCGGCGACTGGATCTAAAGCGACAACGACCCGATTCAAGTCTCGACATGGATGTCGAGGCGAGATTGCCCTGTAGGGGCGAGGCATGCCTCGCCCGCGAACAGTCTCGCGCGGGCACAAGCCGAACATCTCCACATAAGGTATACTTGCCGCTTCGCCCCGACTCCACTTTCCGACTCGCACAGCAAAGGTTTCTCTCTTGACCATCTGGCTTACCGGAATCGCATGTCTGGCCCTCGGGCTTGTAATCGGCGCCGCTTTCGCCAGCAGGCTCGGCGGCGGGCCCGCGCGCGTTCGGGAACTCGAAGAACAGTTACGGCGCCTGCGCGAAACCGACCGGGAATACCGGGAGAACGTTTCCGAGCATTTCAGCACTACCGCAAATCTCGTCAAGCAGATGACGGAAAGCTACAAGGACGTGTATCAGCATCTCGCCACCGGCGCCCAGTCTCTTTGCTCGGCCGAAGTCGCCAGCCGCCTGCTGCCCGCCAATACCGATTCGGTTTTTGAAGGAAGCCTTTCGGACGCAGGGGAAACCGGCATGCTGCCGCCCAAGGACTACGCCACGAAACCGGATCCATCCCGCAAAGGCGCCCTCGCCGAGGATTTCGGCCTCGAGAAACCGCAACTCGAATCCGAAGAAGAGCGGCTCGACAACGGTCGGGAAAACTGACGCCAGGACCCCCGCGCCGCTGATGACCGCCTACAATCTAACCCATCTGAACCAGCTCGAAGCGGAGAGTATCCATATTATCCGCGAAGTCGCCGCTGCCTTCGAAAACCCCGTGATGCTGTATTCCATCGGCAAGGACTCCTCGGTAATGCTGCATCTGGCGCGCAAGGCTTTCTACCCTGGCCGGCTGCCCTTCCCGTTGTTGCATGTCGATACAACGTGGAAATTCCGCGAGATGATTGCCTTCCGTGACGCCCAGGCAAAAAAACTCGGGCTCGATCTGATCGTGCATATCAACGAGGACGGAATCAAGGACGACATTAATCCCTTCGATCACGGTAGCGAAAAACATACCGACATCATGAAGACCCAGGCGCTGAAGCAGGCTCTGAACAAGCACCGCTTCGACGCCGCCTTCGGCGGCGCGCGCCGGGACGAGGAAAAGTCGCGCGCCAAGGAGCGCGTATTTTCCTTCCGCGACGGCAATCATGTCTGGGACCCGCGCAACCAGCGGCCCGAGCTATGGAGCCTGTACAACACGCACATCAACAAGGGCGAAAGCATCCGGGTGTTCCCGCTTTCGAACTGGACTGAACTCGATGTCTGGCAGTACATCTATCTGAACGACATCGACATCGTACCCTTGTATTTCGCCAGGCGCCGGCCGGTAGTCAATGTCGACGGCGTTGACATTCTCGTCGACGACGACCGTATGCCCTTGCAAAAGAATCAGCCGGTGACGATCAAGAAGGTGCGCTTCCGCACCCTGGGCTGTTATCCGCTGACCGGTGCGGTGGAGTCGGACGCCGAGACCTTGCCCGACATCATCCGGGAGATGCTGCTGACCACGAGTTCCGAGCGCCAGGGCCGGCTGATCGACTCGGACCAGGCAGCTTCGATGGAACAGAAAAAGCGCCAGGGATATTTCTAGAAAGTCATATGAACGAGCATCCCGAACATGGCATGGCCGATATCAAGGCCTACCTGGCGCAGCACGAGCGCAAGGAATTGTTGCGCTTTCTCACCTGCGGCAGCGTCGACGACGGCAAGAGCACCCTGATCGGCCGCCTGTTGCACGATTCCAAACTGATCTACGAAGATCAACTCGCCGCGATCGAGGCCGACAGCCTCAGATCAGGCAACCTCGACGGCAAACTCGACCTGTCGCTGCTTGTCGACGGACTGCAGGCCGAACGCGAGCAAGGCATCACCATCGACGTCGCCTATCGGTATTTTTCCACCGCCAGGCGCAAGTTCATCATTGCCGACACTCCCGGCCACGAACAATACACACGCAACATGGCCACCGGCGCCTCGAACTGCGAACTGGCCATCATCCTGATCGACGCCCGCCACGGCGTGCTGACCCAGACCCGGCGGCACAGCTTCATCGTTTCCCTACTCGGCATTCAGCGCATCATCGTCGCCGTGAACAAGATGGATCTCGTCGAGTACTCCGAGGAAGTCTTCAATCGCATACGCGACGAGTATCTCGAATTCAGCGCCAAGCTCGAAGGCGTCGAGCCGCGATTCATTCCCTTGTCGGCAAAGCTTGGCGATAACGTCGTTCACACCAGCCCGAACATGCCCTGGTATCAAGATCAGCCCTTGATGACGATGCTGGAAACCGTTGAATTGTCCGCCAACCGCAATTTCACGGACTTCCGTTTCCCCGTGCAATACGTCAACCGTCCGAACGCGAATTTCCGCGGCTATTGCGGCACTGTCGCCTCGGGGGTCGTACGCAAGGGCGACGATGTCATCGTGCTGCCGTCCGGCCGCAAGAGCAGGATCAAGTCCATCGTCACCTTCGATGAGGAACTCGAGCTCGCCTTCGCGAACATGGCGGTTACGCTGACACTCGAAGACGAAATTGACGTCGGCCGCGGTGACCTGCTCGCACATCCGGACAATCAACCGGTGGGCGGCAATCGGATCGACGCCACCGTGGTCTGGATGGCCGAACAGGCGTTGCTGCCCGGCGTGCAATACAGATTCAAACTCGGCGCGCGCACCGTGACCGGCACGGTCAAATCCGTACGCCATGTCATCGATATCGCCAATCTCGCCGAACGTCCGGCGGCCAGACTGGAACTCAATGAAATCGGCAGACTCGATATCGTCCTGGAAGAGACCGTCCATTTCGACAGCTATCGTGAAAACCGCGCCACGGGCGGCTTCATCTTGATCGACCGGCTGAGCAATGTAACCGTGGGGGCCGGCATGATCCATTGCGAGCAGGCCCGCAGCCCGCGCGTGGTCCATTCCGGGGGCCATGTCAGCAGCGAGGAACGCGCGGCGCGATACGGCCAGCGTCCCGTCACGATCATGTTCATCGGCATTTCGGGGTCGGGCAAATCGACTCTAGCCCACGCACTCGAGCGCCGGCTGTTCGATCTCGGCCGCTTCAGTACGGTACTCGACGGCAAGACCATGCGCCTGGGCATAAGCCGGGATCTGCCCCACGACGCCGAAGGCCGGGCGGAAAACCTCCGCCGCAGCGCCCATGTCGCCCGTTTCCTGAATGATTCGGGCCTGATCTGTTGCGCCGCTTTCGTGGCGCCGAACGAGGATTCGCGCGAACACGCCCTCAGCGTGATCGGACGGCGGAACTGCTACCTGGTATATCTGAACCCGCCGCTGGATGCCTGCATGCAACGCGACCCCAGCGGGCTATACGCCGCGGCTCGAGAAGACGAATCGGCCCATGTGCCCGGTCTTACATTCCCGTATCGGGCGCCAGCCGAAGTTCAACTCGAACTCGATACCAGCGCGCTGTCGGTCGAGAAATGCGTCGATCAGGTCATGGCGCTCATGGAAGCCGATCAGGTAATCTAGGACTCTTTTTCGTGTGCCTGTGCAGGTTCAAATACAGGTGAGACCGCGGGCGGCCGTGATAGCATGCCCCGAGGGTGATTCCAATGAGCCGTTTTCTGCGTCTAGCGAACTTTGCCGGCTGGCCGGCAATGTGCGGCGTACTGATCGCGATAGTCACCCTGCAATTCCTGGAAATCCGGGAAATCCGCAACTCGCTTGGCGAACTGATCCGGGACGGCGAGACTTCGCAGCCGGATTTCTTTGACGCTATCGCGCGAGCCTCCGTATCGGTGGTAAGCATCAGCGCCACCCGGGTCAATGTCGAAGCCATCGAACGCAGCGGCGACGACCGCGTCGATCTTTATCTCGGCGAGCAGGAAAGTCTGGGCGCCGGCGTCATCATCGACTCGCGCGGCTTCATTCTGACCAATCTGCATGTCGTCGACACGCTGTTCGACGCATTCGACGCTACCGTCACCCTGAGCGACGGCCGCCACACTCCCGCTACCGTGATTGCCTGGGACGAAACCAATGACCTGGCGGTGCTGCACGTGAACATGGACGATCTGACGCCGATCACGGTGGGCAACGCAGGCAAACTTGCAATCGGCGACGTGGTTTTCTCCATTGGTTATCCGCACAACATCGGCCAGTCGGTATCCCAGGGCATCGTCAGTTCTCTCAACCACGATCTTGATTTTTCGGTCAGCATGATCCAGACCGACGCCGCCATCAATCCAGGCAGTTCCGGAGGCGCATTGATCGACGCCAATGGCGCCCTGGTGGGCATCAATTCCTCGATCCTGTCCGAATCGGGCAATTTCGAAGGCATCGGCTTTGCCACGCCGGCCGGATTGGCGGTCGGCGTGGCCCGGGAACTCGTGGATGAGGCCATCGCTGGTAACTCCGGCTATCTCGGCGTATTGACGGGCGAAGCGCTGACTGCGCAATCGAGCGAACTTTTCTTCGGCGTCGACAACATCCGCGGCATGCTCGTGGAAAGCGTCGACGAAGGCGGTGCGGCGGCGCGCGCCGGCATCCTTCCCGGAGACGTGATAACCGCGATCAATGACACTACCGTGGTCGACGACGAAAGCATCGTCATGGAAGTTCGCGAAAAGAAACCCGGCGATATCGTGCGGGTACAGGTATATCGCGAAGGACGCACGCTCGAATTCGAGGCCGCCCTCGGCTTCGGCCAGGCAATCCTGTTCGATCCCTGATAGCGGTCCGTCAAGCCTGATCAGTCAGGCAGGCGGTATTCCGCGGACCTGGCGTGCGCGTGCAGGTTTTCGTTGCGGCCGAGTTCAGCGGCGGTAACCGCAAGCGTGGCTGCGCCCCTGGCGGAACAGTGGATAATCGAACTGCGTTTCTGGAAATCGGGCACGCCGAGCGCGGAAGAAAAGCGCGCAGTGCCCGAAGTCGGCAGTACATGGCTTGGGCCCGCGCAATAATCACCCAGTACTTCGGCGCTGTATCGGCCCATGAATATCGCGCCGGCATGTTCGATATGTTCAAGCAGGGCCCCGGGATCCTCAACCGATAACTCGAGATGTTCCGGAGCGATCCGATTGCTGACATCCGCCGCCTGCTCCAGATTGTCGGCGAGAATGAAAAGCGCGCGATCATTGATGCTGGAAGCAATGATGTCGCGCCGCTCCATCTCCGGCAGGCGCCGCCGCATGGCTTCCGCCACGGATTCGAGGTATTCGGCATTCGTGGCGATCAGGATCGATTGCGCCTGTTCGTCGTGTTCGGCCTGGGAAAACAGATCCATTGCGATCCAGTCCGGGTCGGTGCCGCCGTCGCAGATCACGGTCAACTCGGTCGGCCCGGCGATCATGTCGATTCCCACTTCACCGAAAACGAGCTTTTTGGCGATCGTGACATAGATATTGCCGGGGCCGGCGATCTTGTCGACTTTCGGCACCGTTTCCGTGCCATAGGCCAGGGCGCCGATCGCCTGGGCGCCGCCGACGGTAAACAGGCGGTCCACTCCGGCCAGCGCGGCTGCGGCGAACACCATGTCGGCGCCGACGCCCGAGGCAAGCGGAACCGTGGCGACGATCTCGCGCACGCCGGCCACGCGGGCCGGAATCGCAAGCATCAGTACTGAAGACGGATAGCTCGCCTTGCCGCCGGGAACGTAAATGCCCGCCCGTTCCAGGGCGCTGACCTTCTGCCCGTAAACCGAGCCATCCTCTTCGGCGAATTGCCAGGAATCCTGTTTCTGTGCTTCGTGGTAGCGGCGAATGCGCTCTGCGGCGTGGCGCAGGGCCTCGGCGCTCGCCGCCGGCAGCCGCGCCAGCGACTGTTCCATCTGATCGCGCTCCACCGCAAGACTCGTGATGTCCGGCGCGTCAAGTCCATCAAAGCAGCGCGTATATTCAAGTACCGCCGCGTCTCCCCGCGCGCGAACGTCCTCGAGAATGGCGCGCACCCGGGTCGTGACTTCGTCGTCCACCAGCATCCGCCGGTCGAGCGCAGCCGTCAGCCGTTCGCCGAAACCGGGTTCCGACGCCGTCAGAAAACTGATGTCGAGCGCGGGATTGGTCATGGAAATTCGTTAGTCGGAGCGCCGGTTCACGGCGGCGGCAAGTTGCTCGAGTATAGCGCGGATCAACCGGCTCTTGATCTTCATGGAGGCCTTGTTGACGATTACGCGGGAACTGATCTCGGCGATAGTTTCCCTGGGCTCGAGTCCATTGGCGCGCAAGGTATTGCCCGTATCGACGATATCGACAATTGCATCCGCCAGCCCCATCGCCGGCGCGACTTCGAGCGCACCGTTGAGTTTGATCAGTTCCACCTGCCGGCCCTTTTCGGCAAACCAGCGCTTGGCGATATTGGTGAACTTGGTGGCCACTCGCAACCGGGCTCCGGTTTCGGGCGCCTGCCGCGGCGCCGCGGTCATCAGCCGGCAGCGCGCAATGCCGAGATCGAGCGGTTCGTACAAGCCTTCGCCGCCATATTCAAGCAACATGTCCTTGCCGGCGACACCCATGTCCGCGGCGCCGTTCTCGACGTAGACAGGCACATCCGAGCCGCGCATCACAAGCAAATTCACCTGCTCCCGGCTGGTAGCGAACACCAGTTTGCGGCTCCGCTTCATGTCTTCCAGCGGTTCGATTCCCGCCTCGCGCAGCAGAGGCAGCGTTTCCTCGAGAATCCTTCCCCTGGTCAGGGCGATAATCACCGATTCGGATGCGGAGTTCATGGGCCTGGCCTCTAGCGCACGGGAACGCGGCTGATTTCCGCGCCGAGCGATTGCAGTTTTTCCTCGATGCACTCGTAACCGCGGTCAATGTGGTAGATGCGGTCGACGGTGGTATCGTTCTTGGATACCAGCCCGGCAATGATCAGGCTGGCCGAGGCGCGCAGGTCGGTCGCCATTACCGGCGCGCCGTTCAGTCGCTCAACGCCTTCGACGATTACGGTATTGCCTTCCACGCGTATGTTCGCGCCCATCCGGTTCATCTCGTGCACGTGCATGAACCGGTTCTCGAATACTGTTTCGGTGATCGAACCCGTACCCGTGGCCACTGCGTTCATGGCCGTGAACTGTGCCTGCATGTCGGTCGGAAAGGCAGGATACGGCGCCGTGCGCAAGGAAACCGCCCGCGGCCGCCGGCCGCGCATGTCGAGTTCTATCCAGTCCTCTCCCACATCGAGGGAAGCGCCGGCCTGTTCGAGTTTGCTCAGCACCGAGTCGAGTGCGTGGGGCCTGGTGTCCTTGACCTTGATATGACCTCTGGTCGCGGCCGCGGCGATCAGGTAGGTCCCGGTCTCGATCCGGTCCGGCATGACGGAGAAACTGCATCCGCGCAATTCATCGACGCCGTTGACGACGATGGTGTCGGTGCCCTGACCCTTGATATCCGCGCCCATCAGGTTGAGGCAGGTGGCAAGGTCGACGACCTCGGGCTCGCGCGCCGCGTTCTCGATGGTCGTGCGGCCCTCGGCCAGAGTGGCTGCCATCATCACGTTTTCGGTGCCGGTCACGGTAACGATATCCATGAAGATATGAGTGCCTTTCAGCTTGCCGTCGGCGCTGGCGCGGATGTAGCCGTTCTCGACTTCTATCATCGCGCCCATTGCCTGCAAGGCGGTAATGTGCTGATTCACCGGCCGGCTGCCGATGGCGCAGCCTCCCGGCAGCGCCACCTCGGCGCGGCCGTAACGCGCAAGCAGCGGCCCCAGCACGAGTATGGAAGCGCGCATTGTGCGGACGAGTTCGTAAGGCGCATTGAGGTTTTCGATCGTGCTGCTGTCCACCTGCACGTTCATCTTCTCGTCCACGACCCGCTGCACCCCCATGCAGCCGAGCAGTTCGAGCATCGTGGTGATGTCGAAAAGGTGCGGCATATTGCAGATCTTCACGGTGTCGTGGGTCAACAGGCTCGCGGCAAGCACCGGCAGCGCCGAGTTCTTTGCCCCTGCAATGCGTATCTCGCCTTCGAGGTTGACGCCCCCTTTGATGTGCAATCTGTCCACTTGTTTTCTCCGAAAAACAAAAGCGTGGTTTTGTTTTGCTCACGGATTCAATGGCTTGCGCCATTAAATTCGGCGGCACATCCTTGTGCCGCGTTCGACTTGCCGGAGGGCTTCAGGTGTCTTCCGGCGCCTTGAGATTCATGGATACCGCGTGTATCGCACCGCTGATAATGTGGCTGTTGAGAATCGCGTAGACTTTCTGCTGACGCTTTACCGCGTTCAGGCCGCCAAAGGCCGGACCGCTGGCCACGATCATGAACTTACCGTCGCCGCCGCTCACCTCGATTTCACAATCGGGCAGGTCCGCCCGCAACAGATGGGCGATTTCATCGCAGTCCAAGACCAGGTCCCCGTTATTGCCAGTTGTCCAGCACTGCGTCCATATCATTGCCGTGCTGGGTCATCAGGGCGCTGAACTGGGTGAAGTACTGACGTCCGAGATTGATGCCGGCCAGACTGAGATTCCGCAACTTCCATTCATCGCCGTCGTTCAGGAACATCTGGTACTGAAACAGTACGGTCTGGGCGCCTCCGCCGGTCAATTCCATGGTGACGATGGTACTCTCCGGCGAATCGCGTTCGGGATTCTCCGAGGGCAGGAAAACCACTTCCTGTTCGGCGTAGGTGAGCAGCGCCGCGCCGTAGAAGCGCGTGAGATTCCTGCGCAGGATCTGGCCGAAGCGCTGTTTCTGTTCGTCGCTCGCGGAGTCGGCGAAGCGGTTCATGACCACTTCCGCCACCACGTTGAAATCGACGAAGCGATCCAGCACTCCTTCCACGCCGCCATAGTAGGCCTCGCTGTCGGTAACGAAGAGATGCTGCGTGTCCCTTACCTGTTGCAAGAGCGTTTCCACCGCCAGTTGCGCGGTTTCCAGCGCTGTCATCTGCTGCGCCAGACCGGGAGCGGAGCCCGCGACGAACAGTATCAGCGCACATAAGGTTTTGGTCAGTTTTTGCATGGGCGCCAGTGTACATGAATTACCCATGTCAATAAATTCCGACTTGCAAAGCGTTTGAAACAACTTTCTAATTGGGCGCTTGTTTTCGACCCGGCGGATTCCGCGGTTCATGTTTCTTGACATTCTCTTCATCGCCCTCGGCTTTGTCGGGCTCGCCTGGGGCGCCAACCTCTTTGTTTTCGGCGCTTCGGCGCTGGCCCGCAATCTGGGGGTATCTCCTCTTCTCATCGGCCTGACCATCGTCGCTTTCGGCACCTCCGCACCGGAATTCTTTTCCTCGGCAATTGCGTCGCTCAATGACGAAGGCGATCTCGCCGTGGGCAATGCGCTCGGTTCGAACCTGTTCAACGTCGGCATCGCCCTTGGCGTCGGGGCGATGGTAAGCCCGCTGACGCCGCCACCCACGCTGATGCGAAAGGAAATCGCCGCGATGCTGCTGGTTACCGTGGTTACCGGCCTGCTGTTCATGGATTTGTATCTGGGCTGGTTCGATTCCATCGTGCTCCTGATCATCGCCGTGTTCTTCATATGGAAGCTGATGCTGCCCAAGGTCAAGAGCGAACCTTCGCAGGTACTAGACGAATTGCAGATCGAGTCGGTCAGCAACCTCAAGGCATCGTTTTACCTGTTGTTGGGCCTCGGGCTGCTGGTCGTCAGTTCCCAGGCGCTGGTGCTGGCCGCGAGTTCAATAGCCATGACGCTCGGCGTTAGCACAGGAGTGATCGGACTTACCGTCGTCGCGCTGGGAACCAGTCTTCCCGAACTGGCGCTGTCGGTGACCTGCGCGCTCAAGGACGAGGACGAACTGGCCATCGGCAACATCCTGGGCTCCAATATCATGAATCTGCTCGTGGTGCTGCCTTTCCCGGGCCTGCTGGCGCCCGGCCCGCTTGAACCGAGATTTCTGTATCTTGATTTCATGGCGGTGCTGCTCATCTGTTCGGTGCTTTCGCTGTTCTGCTATATCAGCATCAGGCGGGGGAAAGGGATCGGTCGGCTCGGCGGATTGACCTTGTTGTTAATCTACTGCGGCTGGTTTACGTTAATGTTGCAACATACCTGAGCACAGGTCAGCCCGACCCGGTCATGAACAAGAATTTATCCTTTATCGACAGCGCCTTGCGCACGATCGAGATCGAACGTTCGGCGCTCGCGGATTTGCCGGAGCGAATCGGCGCCGAGTTCGAGGCGGCCTGCCGCATCATTCTCTCCTGCGGCGGCCGCGTAGCGGTGACCGGCATGGGCAAGTCGGGCCATATCGGCAACAAGATCGCCGCCACGCTTTCCAGCACCGGCACACCGGCGCTTTACGTACATCCCGCCGAAGCCGCCCATGGCGATATCGGCATGATCACCGGCGCCGACGTGGTGCTGGCGATCTCCAATTCCGGCGCCACGGCGGAAATCATTGCCTTGCTGCCGATGCTGGGCCGGCGCGGCATTCCGCTGATCGCCATGACCGGCAAGGCCGACTCGGAACTGGCCCGCTCCGCCACCGTGAATCTGGACGCCAGCGTGCGTGAGGAAGCCTGCCCCCTGGGCCTGGCGCCGACCTCGAGCACCACCGCGGCGCTTGTACTCGGCGATGCGTTGGCCATGTCCCTGCTCGAAGCGCGGGGTTTCAGCATTGAAGATTTCGGACACCTGCATCCCGGCGGGGATCTCGATTCAAGGCGGCGCCTGCTCGTCAAGGTCAGGGATGTCATGCACCCGGGAGAGGAAATCCCGCGGGTGCACGCCGGCGCCTCCCTGACCGAAGCCTTGCGCGAAATCAGCGCCGGGGGCTTCGGGCTGACGACGATCACGGACGCCGATGCGCGTATGTCCGGTGTTTTCACCGACGGCGACCTGCGCCGCGCCATCGACTCCGGCCGCGACATAGTCGAAACCCGGGTCGATGAAGTCATGTCGGAGGACTTCGTGCGGATCGACGAGAACGCCCTTGCCGCGGAAGCTGCGCGCATAATGCAGGAAACGAAAGTTTACGTGCTGATCGTGACCGGCGCGGACGGTGAACCGAGCGGCATCGTAAAAATGCACGATCTGCTCCAGGCCAACGTGGTGTAACGGCGCCCATGAATTTCAATTGCGGAGAATCGGAGGCGCGCAAGCGGGCGGCGGCAGTCCGTGCGCTCGGTCTCGACGTCGATGGCGTGCTCAGTGACGGACGTCTGTATTTCACCAGCGGCGGCGAGGAAGTGAAGGCATTTCACGCGCTCGACGGTCATGGCCTGAAAATGCTCATGCAGTCCGGATTGCAAGTGGCGATCATTACCAGCCGCGCCTCGCCGATCCTGAAACGGCGATGTGACGACCTCGGCATCACGCATTTGTACCAGGGCGTCGAGGACAAACTCGAGGCATTGAAGGATTTCCTCGCGCTTGCCGGTATCGAAGCCGGGCAGTTCGGCTTTGTCGGCGACGATTTGATGGATCTGCCGGTGCTGCAGGCCGCCGGGCTCGCCTGCTCGGTTCCCGGTGGACACGAAGACGTGCGCAGCCGGGTGCATATCGTTACCTCGGCCCCGGGAGGCCGGGGCGCGGTGCGGGAAATCACCGATTTCCTGCTGCGCTGCCAGCAGGCGTACGATCAATTCCTGCCGCCCTGAGCAACATTGATCCATGATAAGCTTTTCGCAGAATTTGGCTGGACTAATTTAGCTGGACTTGCGGGCCGTGGCCGTACTGAAACGAACGCTGATTCCCCTGGCGGCTGCCATCGTGGTGGCATTGGCGGCGATTGGCGGACTGGAAACCATGCAGGATGCGCCGGCGCCACCGGTTGCGGAATTGTCCTGGAACGCATTCGCCGAAGGCGTTGACCTGAAATTCCATGATGCGGGCGGCGCCGTCGCTTACGCGTTGCAGGCGGTCAACCAGACCCGTTTCAATGACGACAGCATCGAGTGGTCCCGGCCCACGCTGTTGTTGTATGCAAACGAAAGGCATGAAAACGGCGGCGCCGACTGGCATGTCGAGGCTGAGCAGGGCGTCATTGCGCCAGGCGGCGACAGGCTGCAATTGAGCGGCAATGTCGTCCTGAACCAGCAAGGCGGCGATGGCGACGCACTGACGCTGACCACGACCTTGCTCGACGTCGACCTGGACAGCGAAATCCTGTCAACCGATGAGCCTGTGCAAATGATCGCCGGCGGTCTGCGTCAGGACGCCGCCGGGCTCGTGCTCGATCTGCCGGAAGACTCCCTGCTCATGCTCGGCGGCGTAAGAGGCAGTCATGTCCAGCCCTGACCGCGCCGGCCTCCTCGCTTTCGTCGCCCTGGTATGCTGGACCGTCGCCGTACACGCGCTGGAAAACGACAGCGAGCAGACGATCGAATGGAGCGCAGACGGCTCCTCTTCGATGTCTACCCTGGATGGCGTGCGCAACTTGCATATGACCGAAAATGTCACCATTACCCAGGGCAGCCTGGAAATTTTCGGCGACGAGGCGCTGCTCGAATATAGTACCGAGACCAACGAACTGAGCCGGGTGACGGTCCAGGGCGCGCCCGCGCGCTACCGGCAGGCGCTCGACGACGGCGGCCTGGTCAACGGCAGCGGCGACACCATCCTGTTCTATGCCGATGAAGACGGCAATACCGTCATCGAACTGGTGGGTAACGCCGATATCGTCTCGCGCGACATGAACACCAGTTGCGAAACGATACTGTACGTGACCGAACTGGAACTCATTCGCGCCAGCGGCAATTGTGCGGGGGCTTTTACCCCGCGGAACGACTGAACCAATGTTGGAAGCAGCCGGCCTGGTCAAGAGCTACCGGGGACGCCAGGTGGTGAACAACGTCTCCTTGCGCATCGGCCGCGGCGAAGTCGTCGGCCTGCTCGGACCCAACGGCGCCGGCAAGACCACCTGTTTCTACATGATGGTCGGTCTGATCCGGCCCGAAGCAGGCGAAGTCCGCATCGACGGCCGGAATGTCACCTCGCTGCCGATCCATCGCCGCGCCGCCCATGGCCTTGCGTACCTGCCCCAGGAAGCCTCGATCTTTCGCACCTTGAGCGTCGAGGACAACATTCTCGCCATTCTCGAAACGCGCAAGGACCTCGACCGGCAGGCGCGTCTTGACCGGCTCGAGGCCCTGCTCGAAGAGTTCAATATCCGTCACGTGCGCGAAAGCAAGGGCATGAGCCTTTCCGGCGGCGAGCGGCGGCGTACCGAAATCGCCCGCACCTTGGCCACCGACCCCGGCTATCTGTTGCTGGACGAGCCGTTCGCCGGCATAGACCCGATCTCGGTCAGCGACATCAAGCATCTCATCGCCCATCTCAAGGCCAGGGGCATAGGCATTCTGCTAACCGATCACAACGTGCGGGAAACCCTCGACATCTGCGAGAAGGCCTGCATCGTCAGCGAAGGCCGCATCATCGCCGACGGCGAACCGGCCGAAATCCTCGCCAACGAGACCGTCCGCGAAGTCTATCTCGGAGAGAATTTCGATATCTGATCGGGGCTTTTCGCGGAATTGCCGCAAGCGGGCAGATTGTCCCTTTAGTTCAGATACATGTGAGACTGTAGGGGCAAGGCATGCCTCGCCCGCGAATGGCCCCGACACCGAGAAACACCTGCGGGCGACGCATGCGTCGCCCCTACCCAACCCGCGCACTGCAAAGACAGTGCCAAGCGGATGAGTTATACTGATTTGGCTGCTCCAAAAGGGTGGCAGCTCACGGATTTTCAGTTTTGTCGCACCCATGAAACTCTCGCTACAGCTCAAGCTCGGTCAGCATCTGGCGATGACTCCGCAGCTTCAGCAGGCGATCAAATTATTGCAACTTTCCAACTTCGATCTGCACCAGGAAGTCGTGCAGATGATCGAATCCAACCCCATGCTGGAAGTCGAGGAAATCGCGGACGAGGCGGAGAAGGAATTCGGCAAGCAGGTGACGATCGCCGAAAGCTGGCAGGAAAATTATCCATCCACTCATACCGGCTCGTCCTGGGGCGGCGATTCCTTCGATTTCGAAGCGGGAAGTTCGGAAGAAGACAGCTTGCAGGATCATCTGCTCTGGCAGTTGAACCTGACGACGATGTCGGACCGGGACAGATCGATCGCCATGGCAATCATCGACGCCATCGACGGCAACGGCATGCTCAGCGTCGGCCTCGACTCGATTCTGGCCGGTTTCGATCCCCAGGCGCAGATCGGTCCCGACGAGGCTCTCGCGGTATTGCATCGCATTCAACAGTTCGATCCCATCGGCGTCGGTTCGCGCACACTTGCCGAATGTCTGCTGCTGCAACTTGAACAGATCTCCGACCCGGATCTCGAACGACAGACCGGCATCGCAAAGACCATCGTAAAGGAGCATCTCGACCTGCTCGCAAGCCACGATTACGCTCAGTTGATGCGGCGCACCCGGCTGCGCGAAGCGGAACTCGGCGAATCCATACGTCTGATCGAGTCGCTCAATCCCAGGCCTGGCGCGCATATTTCCCCGGCCACCGCGGGTTATGTGGTTCCCGACGTAATCGTGAGACGCGATCCGGTTGCGGACGCCTGGCGGGTCGATCTGAATCCGGACAGCGCACCGCGCATCCGCATCAACCAGGACTATGCCGCCCTGGCGTCGCGTTCGGGTAACGGCGACGACATGAGTTATCTGCGCAGCAATCTGCAGGAAGCGCGCTGGTTTCTCAAAAGCCTGCAAAGCCGTAACGAAACGCTGATGAAGGTGGCGACAAGGATTGTGGAACACCAGCAGGAATTTCTGGAATACGGCGAAGAGGCCATGAAGCCGTTGGTGCTGCACGATATCGCCGAGGCAGTGGACATGCACGAGTCGACAATCTCCCGGGTGACCACGCAGAAGTATATGCATACGCCGCGCGGCGTATTTGAGCTAAAATATTTCTTCTCGTCGCATGTCTCCACCACGGGTGGCGGAGAGTGTTCATCGACGGCGATTCGAGCCATAATCAGGAAGCTGATCGCGGAGGAAAACGCCAGCAAGCCTTTATCGGACAGCAAGATCACCGCACTGCTGCAACAGCGCGGCATACAGGTCGCCCGCCGCACGATCGCGAAGTATCGGGAGTCGCTTTCCATACCCCCTTCCAACGAGCGTAAACGGCTGGCGCCTCCCTCACCGGGATAGTCTGATCAGGAAGTAATCGACAAGGATTCCCAGTATGCAGATGGAAGACATATTGACACCCGCGCGGTGCCTTTGCGCCATCGAAGGCCATAGCAAGAAGAGATTGTTCTACAACATCAGCGAACTGATCGCCGAAGAAGTTCTCGGCGTCGACGCCGACGCCGTTTTCCACGCCCTCATGGCCCGGGAACAACTTGGCAGCACCGGCCTCGGACAAGGCATCGCCATACCCCATTGCCGCGTGGAAGGCTGTTCCCACGTAATCGGCGTACTTGTCACACTGCGCGAGCCGATCGATTTCGACGCCATGGACGACCGTCCGGTCGATTTGCTCTTTTTTCTCGTCGTGCCCAATGCCAGGGACGACGATCACGTGCGTACGCTGGCGTCCGTGGCTACCCTGTTCAACGACGAGGATTTCTGTTTCACATTGCGCAATACAAGCAATGTGGATGATCTATATACTGTCACCGTCACGTATCAGGCGTAACATCCGAATCAAGTCTTTTGCCTCGGCCCTGGACATGAAACTAACCATAATCAGCGGCCGTTCGGGTTCCGGGAAAAGCACGGTGCTGCGCTATCTTGAGGACCGCGGCTACCATTGCGTCGACAATCTCGCCGCAAGCCTGCTGCCAGCCCTGGCCGAACGCATTTCTTCCGAATCCGACGGCATCGTCAACGTTGCCGTCAGCATCGACGCGAGAAATCTGTCGGTCGACCTTTCGCTCGTTCCCGGCATCGTCGAACAGCTCAAACAACAGGGAATCCCGGTCGAAATCGTATTTCTCGACGCCAACGGCGAAACCCTGCTGAAGCGATTCAGCGAAAGCCGGCGCAAGCATCCGCTGTCGACCGACCAGGTCGGCCTGCGCGAAGCGATCGACGAGGAATCGGAACTGCTCGAACCGATCGCCCTGCTGGCCAGCCTGAGCATCGACACGAGCAGTATGTCGCTGCAGCAACTGCAGGACGCAATCAGTCAGCGCATTATCGAGAAATCGGAAACCGGCCTCGCCTTGCTGTTTCAATCCTTTGGTTTCAAGAATGGTGTTCCGGCCGACGCCGACATCGTCTACGACGTGCGCTGCCTGCCGAATCCCTATTGGGAATCGCGGCTGCGGGCGCTTGATGGACTCGACGACCCGGTGAGTACATTTCTGGAATCATTCGAAATCGTGCAGGAGATGTTCACGGACATTTGCGGATTTCTCGAAACCTGGCTGCCGCGATTCGAGGAGAACAGCCGCAGCTATATCACGGTGGCGGTCGGCTGCACCGGCGGCCGGCATCGCTCGGTGTATTTCTGCGAGAAACTCGTGCGCCATTTCGAACACAGGATCGCCAACGTCCAGGTCCGTCATCGGGAGATACGGGCCTGATCATGCGCAGCGCGGAAATCCTCATCGTCAACAAGGCCGGACTGCACGCCAGAGCTGCATCCAGATTGGTTGAGCTTACGTCACGCTTTTCCAGCGAAATACGCATTGGCCATGAGAAAATGGTCGACGGCAAGAGCATCCTCGCGCTGATGATGCTTGCCGCGGTGAAAGGCGCCACATTGCGGATCGAAGTGGACGGGCCTGATGAGAACGAGGCGCTGCCATCGATAGTCCGCCTGATCGAAGACGGTTTCGGTGAAGACCCCTGAGGCGGACGAACGATAAACGAGTAAAGCGAATGTCCGATACCGAGTACAAGAGCGATCACGTCCTGTTATTGAATCAGGCGCTGGAAAGCGGCTCGCTGTACCAGGTGCGGCAGATGGTCAAGACACTGCCCGCTGCGGGCATCGCGCACCTGCTCGAATCCTCGCCGCCCAAGGCCCGCACGGTGCTCTGGGAATTGCTTGACCGGGACGCCGAAGGCGAGGTCATCCAGTATCTGAACGAAGACCTGCAAGCCGAGTTCCTGCGAGAATACAACGCCGCCGAAGTGGCCGAACTCGCTGCCGGACTCGAGCCCGACGACCTGGCCGACATTCTCCAGCAACTGCCCCAGCAAGTCGCCTCCGAAGTGCTGCAGGCGATGGACGAACAGGATCGCCAGCGCGTCGAGTCGGTGCTGTCCCACGACGAGGACACCGCCGGCGGCCTGATGAACATCGACACGATTACCGTGCGCAAGGGCCATTCGGTGGAACTGGTGCTGCGCTATCTACGCCGCCACGACGAAATTCCCGAAATGACCGACAACATCCACGTGGTAAACCGCCAGGACAAGTTTCTCGGCATTCTTCCGCTGCGCGAGTTGCTGGTGTCGGATCCGGCGACCCTGGTCATGGACGTCATGCGCACCGATATCGAGGCGATCCCGGTTTCCATGCCGGCGGAACAGGTGGCGCAACTGTTCGAACAGCACGACTGGGTCTCGGCGCCGGTGATCGACGACGACGGCAAGCTAGTCGGCCGCATCACCATTGACGACGTGGTCGACGTAATCCGCGACAGCACCGAGCATTCGCTGATGAGCATGGCCGGCCTCGACGAGGAGGACGACACCTTTGCCCCGGTGCTCAAGACGGCCCGCCGCCGCGCCGTCTGGCTTGGCGTCAATCTGGTCGCCGCGGCGCTTGCCGCGCTGGTGATCTACGTCTTCCAGGACGTGGTCGATCAAATCGTATATCTGGCGGTGCTCATGCCCATCGTAGCCAACATGGGCGGCGTCGCCGGCACCCAGACCCTGACCCTCGTGATCCGCAGCATCGCCCTCGGTCACATCAGTCCGTCCAACAGCGCCTGGCTGGTGATCCGCGAACTCAACGTGGCCTTGCTCAATGGCCTGGTATGGGCAGTGGCCATGGGCCTGATCGCAATGTTCTGGTACGACGACCTGCTGCTGGCGCTGATCGCTGCCTTCGCCATGATGATCAATCTGGTCAGCGCCGCCCTGACCGGCGCCTACCTGCCTCTTTTCCTGCGCCGCATCAATCTCGACCCCGCCCTTGCCGGCTCCGTGGTGCTGCACACCTTGACCGACTCCATCGGCTTCTTCGCCGTGCTCGTGCTGGCCCAGGCGTTTTACTTGTAAGCAAGCCCGTTGCCGCGACCCTTGTTGGCGCCGGTCCACCAACGATTCCGGCGCCGTTTCGCCAAAACCGCGCGGCTTTCCGTCATCTTCGTATCAACCTGCCGCAAGACGCCAAACTCAAGCGCGATCCGCATTTGGCGGATTCTTCGACCGGACCGAATCTCCAACCTCATGGCATCCTGGAAATACTTATGATATTGATAACTTTTTCCTATATCAGATTTCCATCAGGAATCCAGTGTCATTGACTGCCGCAAAAGTGGAGCGAATGGGGCGATCGCGCGATAGCGCCGCAAACCGGCGGCATGGGAGCGCGTATCGGCGACCTCCCCGGCACCCATCGCGCTCATTCGAAACCCTCTGGCCGCGATCGCGACTTGATGCCGGAGCGGGCTACCGCGGCGCGGTGGGCTTGCGCGTATTCGCCGCCGTTGCCTGTCTGCTCTGGCTTGCCTGGCCAACGGAGGTTTTCGCGCAACAGCAATCAATTGGTGTGGACAGCATTACAGGCGACGACCTTGTGGATGTCTCGGAAAAGTCGAACGGGTTCATACTCTCTGGTTACACGAATGCAGGTCCCAATGAAACTATCGATATTTTGCTCAAATACAGTTCAGATGAAGGTGCGAACTACTCTGATAATGGAGAACCGCTGCAAACAACAACAGAGTCTGGGCCGTCTGATAGTCAAGGGAATTGGCGGTGGGAGCTGAACGTAGATGCCAATGCAGATTATATCATTCACGGAAAATATCAGCGCGTAACCGCGATAGCGTTTGAAGGCGAATCCAACCAAATCAGTCACACTAGGAATTTTGGTGTGGATTTGAACTTGCCGCCCGAGATCCACTTGGAGACAGTCAATGGGATAGAGATAGAAACGGATATCAATTGGGATGAGAATAGATCAATCGTCAACGAAATTGTGTCATATCCTTTCAGCGATCCCGATAATTCGAATTTGTCTTTCTACGCGACTGGAGATGACGCGAGATTCTTCGATATCAGGCAATCTCTAGTAGCTAATACACCCAACTTGTCCGTGGCATTCGAGGATTCTGCCACCTTCTATAATGACTTCGAGACGCCACAAGATGAAGATGGAAACAACACATACGAGTTCACGCTGAACGTTACAGATAACGATCCAGACTTCCCCAAGACTGCCTCGTTGGATGTCACCGTCAATGTGAAGAATGTGGAAGAACCGCCCACGGCCGACGCGGGCGTTAACCAGACGGTGGATGAGGGAGCGACGGTAACGCTGGACGGCAGCGCCAGCTTTGATCCGGAAGAAGATGAATTGACCTATGCCTGGACGCAGACGGCGCCAACCTCGGGCGTCGGCTCGGGCCTGACGCTGGCGCCGGACCCTGACGACTCAACCAATGCGGCCGTGCGCACATTCACGGCGCCGGATGTGAGCAGCAACCTCACACTGGAGTTCAAGCTGACGGTGACCGCGGGAGGTGACGAGGATTCGGACAAGGTGGAAATCCATGTCCAGCCGCTGCCTCCAGACGCACCCACCGGTCTCGGGGCAGAAGTCGACAGCAAAAAGATTAAGCTATCCTGGGACAATCCAGACGACGACGAGATAACCGGGTACCAGGTCAGCAGCGACGGCGGCGAGTCCTTCTCCAATATCACCAGCGATGCAAGCACCACCGAACACACCGTGACCGGCTTGGACAATGGAACCGAGTACAAATTTGCGGTGCGCGCGATGAACAACGTCGGTCCCGGCGAGCCAACCTTTGTGGACGCCACTCCACTATGGCACGCACCGAAAAATTTGACTGCGGAAACCCATACCAGAAGAGTCGATCTGACGTGGGAGCTCGGTCCTACAGAGTTCGAATCGTTTCGCGTCCGCTCGACCGTCAATGGCGAACAGGAAAGACTGCAATTGATTGGTCGCGGAGATAGTAATTCTTCAACGATTACTGTGGAAGTTTTTACAACCTATGGTGGTGTGGAGTACACCTTCAGCGTGTGGGCATTGTCAAACCAAGATTTAAGCTCACCCATCAGCCGCACAGCCGAAGTGAAGGCCACGCCAAACGTTGGAGACAGGCCGCCTGCCCCACCGACGGAATTCGAGGCCAGTTCGGGTGAAGATCGCCAGATCACGCTGTCCTGGGAAAATCCAAACGATGACACGATACTTGGGTACGAATATCGAATCTCCGATGATGGCGGCATAATTTGGCACAGGGGCTGGATCGATATCCCGAACAGCAATAATAGCACCACCGGACATACCGTGACCGAACTGTACCATAATATTCCACTGACCAACGGCGACACGTACACATTGCAAGTGCGCGCAAAAAACACACCCGGCTTCAGCAATGAAGCCGAAGCAACGGCCACTCCGCTTTGGCCCGCTCCCGCCGGTTTGAATGCGAAGCCGAACGATAGTCAAGTCAAGCTGGAATGGAGCGATCCGAACAACAGCAACATTACCGGGTATCAGGTCAGCAGCGACGGCGGCGCGAGCTTCTCCGATATCACCAGCGATGCAAGCACCACCGAATACACCGTGACGGGCCTGACCAACGGAACCGAGTACTCCTTCGCGGTGCGGGTGGTGAACGGCAACCAATCCATCGTGATTGCCACGCCGAATCCCATACCGGCGGCGCCGGCGGGCCTTTCCGCGACGCCGGGCGACAAACAGGTGACCCTGAATTGGTCGGACCCGCATAACGCCAGCATCGAACATTGGGAGTACCAGCAGAAAGAAGGCGATCAAGATTGGCAAGACTGGATGGCTATCCAGCAGAGCACCGCGACCACCGCCGAACACACCGTGCCAGATCTGACCAACGGAACCAACTACAAGTTCAAGGTGCGAGCGGTGAACGCGACCGGTAAGGGCGTGGCTTCGGACGAGGTTAATGTTGTGCCGTTGGGGCCGCCGGCGACCCCGACGAACCTCCTCGCCACATCAGGTGAAGATCGCAAGACCACTTTGTCCTGGGACGATCCAAGCGACAGCACAATCACCACATATCAGTATCGCGTCTCCGGAGATAACGGCCAAACGTGGAACCCGGATTGGACCGCCATCGGCGGCAGCAATGCAAACACCACCGGACACACCTTGACCGGCCTGACCAACGGCATTGAGTACACGTTCGAGGTGCGCGCCCTGAACAACTCCGTTCCCGGCAACTCCGCCGCCGCGAAGGCCACCCCGCTGTTGCCCGCGCCGGCCGATTTGGAGGCGATGTCGGGCAATGGTCAAGTCAACCTGCAGTGGACCACCGGCAGCGCAACGGAAATCAGCGGATATCATGTCGAGATCATCGACGGCAACGTGCTTAGAACTGAAACCGTTGATCGCGGGTCAGACTCGACGACGACCTTGGTCGTTGATTCACTGACCAACGGCACCGAATACACTTTCAAGGTGTGGGCGGTGGATGATCAAGACGTAACCATCAGCAATGTATCCGAAACAATGGCCACGCCGTTGGCGGCGCCGGCGGCGCCGGTGGCCCCGACGAACCTCCTCGCCACATCAGGTGAAGATCGCAAGACCACTTTGTCCTGGGACGATCCAAGCGACAGCACAATCACCACGTATCAGTATCGCGTCTCTGGAGATAACGGCCAAACGTGGAACCCGGATTGGACCGCCATCAGCGGCAGCAATGCAAACACCACCGGACACATCGTGACCGGTCTGACCAACGGCATCGAGTACAAAATTCAGGTGCGTGCCGAAAATAACTCCGGTTTCAGCGAGCCATCAAACACCGCTACGGCCACTCCACTGTCGCCCGTGCCGGCCCCGGAGGGCTTACAAGCGACATCCGGTGGCGATGGCCGGACCACTTTGTCCTGGAGCAATCCGGACAACGACGACATTACGGGGTACGAGTATCGCGTCTCCGACGATAGTGGCAGTAATTGGAACCCGGATTGGACCGCCATCGGCGGCAGCGATGCAAACACCACCGGACACATCGTGACCGGCCTGACCAACGGCATCGAGCACACGTTGGCGGTGCGCGCCCGGAACATTTTTGGTCCCGGCGCGGCAAACACCGCGAACGCCACTCCATTGTGGCCCGCGCCGACCAATTTGAAGGCGACGCCGGACAACGGAAGGGTCCACCTGGAGTGGGACACAAATCCCCGCGTCGCCGAGTATGAGGTAGAGATCAAGCAGGCGAACACGTCCTCTACCGCTACCTTTGCGGCCGGTTCAGGGCCGAAGACGACCGCTGTCATTGACTCGTTGACCAATGGCGCCCAATACACTTTCTCCGTGTCGGCGGTGGACGATCAACGAGAAACCATCAGCCACGTATCCGAAACAATGGCCACGCCGGAAGCGAGTTTGCCTGTGCCGGCCGCCCCGGAGAATCTCTCGGCCACGCCGAGTGACAGCCAAGTCACTCTGACCTGGAACGATCCGGGCAATATCACAATCACCGGTTACAAGTATCGCTTCTCCGAAAATAACGGCCAAACGTGGAAACTGGATTGGACCGCCATCAGCGGCAGCAATGCGAGCACCACCCGATACACCGTGAGCGGCTTGACCAACGAGATTGAGCACAAGTTCGAGGTGCACGCCCTGAACAATTCCGGCGACGGGCTGGCAGCCGCCGTTATCGCCACGCCAGCCGACGACGCCCCGACGGCTTCCGACTTCATGGTGTCAATGGACGAGGACACGACGCACACCTTTATGGCCAATGACTTCCTCTTTATGAGCGTCAAATCCGGCGCAACGCTGAATCATGTGAAGATCACTTCGCTGCCCGAACCGAATCAGGGGACGTTGTCGGTTCGCGGCGCGGCCATCGCCAGCGTCAGCTTGCCCCGGGTTGTGACGAAAGCCGAACTCGACACCGGCCAACTCGAATACACCCCGCCAGCCAACGCCAACGGCGACAATCTCGCGACGTTCAAATTCAAGGCCAATGACGGAGTTGCGGACAGCAAAGAGGCTTACACCGTTACCATCAACGTAAATGCCGTATCCGACCGCATCGCGGGTTCCGACAATACCGTATCCATCAATGAAGACAACGACTACGTCTTTAGCGCGGCGGACTTCCCCTTCTCGGACGTCGACGACGCGCGCGCCGAGCTGAATCACGTGAAGATCATCAAACTGCCCGGGCCGAACCAGGGGACGCTGTCGATTGGCGGCATGGCCATCGCCGCGGGCGGCCAGGTGACGAAAGCCCAACTCGACGCCGGTCTGCTCAAGTACACTCCGCCGGCCAACGCCAACGGCGTCCCGTTCGCGACGTTTGACTTCAAAGTGAATGACGGCGAGGAAGACAGCGAAGAGGCTTACACCATTACCATTAATGTCCATGCCGTGAACGATCCGCCGGAGGCGAAGCCGGACAACGCCCAGACCAGCGCAGGCGCTGACGTCGTCATTGGCGTGCTGGAAAACGACTCCGACGTGGACACCGGGACTTTCCTCCAGGTGAAGGAGGTGGGTTACCCAATAGCGCCGAGCCAGGGAACCGTAGAGATCAACGCTAACGAAACCACCATCACCTACACTCCCAACGCCAACGCCGACGTCAACGTCACCGACACGTTCAGCTACACCGTCACGGACGGGATCGACGTGAATGAAGGACAGGTGGAAGTGGACTTCCTGTCGAACGGCGCCAACGCGAACCTGTCGAACTTGACGCTCTCATCGGGGACGCTAAGACCGGATTTCGCCGCGACGACCACGAGCTACGCCGCCACTGTGAACGCCACTACCAGCAGATTGAAGGTGACGCCGACGGCGGCGGAAGCCAACGCGACGGTGACGGTGAACGGTACGCCGGTTGCCAGTGGGAATCCCAGCGGCGACATCGCCCTGTCCCAGGGTGACACGACCACCATCGAAGTCATAGTGCGGTCCGAGGACAGGAGCATCACCAAAACCACCACCATTGGGGTATTCCGGTCTCGGTTCGTGGATGAGACCAGACCGGAGGTGGAGATTCAAACGGAGGCGACTGCCCCGGTGGGCGGTGCTTTCGAGGTGGCAATACATTTCTCCGAGAGTGTTTACGGCTTTGTTCCGAGGGATATTGGCGTGAGCAATGGAACGTCGTCCAATTTCAATAAGGTTTCCGCACAGGACTACACGTTCACGATTACGCCAGAAGAAACTGGTGAGGTCACGGTGGAGATTGCGGCAGGGGTTGCTTCGGATGCGGTTGGCAATGCCAACAAGGCGGCGGAGCCGTTGGTGATTGAGGCAGACCTGACCAGACCAGGCGTGGTGATCGCCAGCGAGGCGGCTGCTCCGGTGGGTGGCGCGTTCGAGGTATCCGTCACTTTTGACGAGGCGGTGACGGGTTTCGAACAGAGCGGGATCGCGGTGACGAATGGTACCGTGACCGGCTTCAGCGGTTCCGGGATGGACTATACGGCGGAGATTACCCCCGCGCTTGGCGGCGAGGTCAGCGTAAGGGTCGAGGCGGACGCAGCAGCGGACGCGGCCGGCAACGGCAACGAGGCAGCGGAGCCGTTCGTCATCGAGGCGGACCTGGCGGGTCCGACGGTTGAGATCGCCAGCGAAGCCGCGGGACCCGTGTCCGGCGCGTTCACGGCGACGTTCGCCTTCAGCGAAGCAGTGACCGGTTTCGAGCGGAGCGATGTGCAAGTAACCAATGGCGCGGTCATCGGTTTCAGCGGTTCGGGAACGAACTATACGGCGGAAATCGACCCCGCGGAGAGCGGAGAAGTAACCGTAAGCATCGCGGCGGACACGGCCGAGGACGCGGCCGGCAACGGCAACGAGGCAGCGCAGCCGTTCCTCATCGCGGCGGACCTGGAGCGGCCGCGAGTAACCGTCACCGGCCCGGCCGACCCGGTTCCGGCAGGCGTGGGCGGGTTCCAGGTGACGATCGCCTTCTCGGAGCCGGTGCAAGGTTTTGCGCGGGAGGATATCCAGCTCGGCAACGCGACGTTGACGGACTTTGTCGCGACTTCATCGCTTGTCTATCAAGCCACGATCGATCCTGCGGCGCCGGGACAGCCGGTGGTGGTGGAGATCCCCGCGGATGTGGCCGCGGATCTGGCCGGTAACGGCAATCAGGCGGCGGAGCCTTTCCAGGTGGAAGCGAAGCTGGTGGTGAGCTACCAGGAGGCCGACTACACGGCGATCGAAGGGGGCGAGGCGGCAACGGTGACGCTGAAGCTGAGTCAGGCCGCGAACCAGGCCCTGGCGATCCCGATCCGCTTGACCCGGCCGGAGACGACGGCGGTCGACGACTATACCGTCGAGGGATTGTCGGATTGGGATGCCGTGGCAGGCGCGGGAACGCTCGACTTCCCGGCTGACGCGACCGAACAGACGTTTAGGATCGTCGCCAACCACGATGGGGATGGGAACGACGAGACGCTGGAGCTGGGATTCGGGGATCTTCCCGAGATCGCGATGACCGGGGAAGCGGCCGCGGCGACGGTGACGCTCAAGGATAAGGGTCTGCTGGACCTCCAGGTGAGTTTCGGGCAGGCGAATTACACGGTAATTGAAGGTCAGCAGGCCGAAATCGAAGTGACCATGTCGCCGGCCGCGGATCGCGCCGTGGACATTCCGCTGCTGGTAACGCTCGAAGGCGGCGCGACACCCGAGGACTATAGCGGCATACCGGCATCCCTGGCATTCGCGCAAGGCGAAAGTAGAAGCGTTGTTTCCCTGGCGGTCGCGGCGGACGAGGCGCACGATCCCGGAGAGGGAATAGTGCTGCGGTTGGGCGAATTGCCGAAGGCAGTGAATGCGGGCGAGCCCGCTTCGACCCAGGTGCGATTCGAGCAGCGGCGCACGGCGGAGCAGTTCGCGCGCACGCAGGAGGCGCTGCTGGCGGTGGTCGCACGCTCAATGGGCGAGAGCGCGCTGACGGCCATCGAGGGTAGATTCGAGCGGCATCGGCAATGGAGTCGGCTGGGCGCCGCGGCTGGCGAGCCGCCACCACCGGAAAGCAACGCCGGCGCGGCGGCCCCGAGTGCGTCCGCATCTGGGCTGGCGGGCAACGAGAGCGTTACCGCCGGGCAGGTGCTGAATGCCGCGGATCAGAGCGCCTTGGGCGCGGATCGGGGCGGCGCGCCGGCGGTATCGTCGATGCGGGGATTCTCGCCGGGACCGCCAGCGAATTTCGCGGCAGGCCATCGCATGCAGCCGGGCGCCTCTCCCGGCTTCGGCGAGGCGCCGGGAGGAGCGGCTTTCGGGCACAATCCAGGCTCGGGGTCCGGATTCGGCAACGCAGCGCCGGGAATCCTGGCGGGACAGACTTCGGGGGTCGGAAACTCCACGCGCAACCTGTCGGCGGCGGCCTTCGAGATGCCCCTGGGCAAGCAGCAACAGCAAACGAGCTGGGCGCCGGTGTTGTGGGGTCAGGGAGACATGCAACATTTCAACGGCGATCTGGAGCGGCTCGGTATGGACTATCGGGGCGGCCTCGACGCCGCTCACGTCGGACTGGACCTGTATGCCGACGAGCGGATGCTCGCCGGACTGTCCGTCATGCGCAGTTGGGGCGAACTGGATTACAGCGACGATGGAACCGACGGATTGCTGCGCAGTCGCATGGATACGGCGCACCCCTACCTGTACTGGCAGCCGAACGAACGGGTAAGCGTATGGGGCGTCGGCGGCTTTGGCGCGGGCGACGTGGGTCTGGAAGAACTGGGCCGCGCGCACGATTTCGATGCCGATTTTGGCATGTTCGCCGGCGGCGTGAGAGCGTTGCTGAGCCGGCGCGGTAACAACGAATGGGCCCTGCGGGCGGATGCTCTGTCGACGCGTCTGGCGACCGATGCTTCGGCAGATATTGCCGACGTGAGCGGCGACGCCCACCGGGGCCGGCTGATGCTGGAATGGGTCCGTGACGAATCGCTGTCGGCGGGGCGCTCGCTGAGTTTGAAGCTGGAGGCCGGCGGGCGGTTCGACGGCGGCGACGCGGACCGCGGCGCCGGCATGGAAACCGGATTTCGAGTGGCGTATCTGGATGCGAACAGGGGCCTGGACGTGTCGCTGCACGGACGGGTGCTGCTGGTTCATGAGAGCGGCTACCGGGACTGGGGCGCGGGTGTACAGGCAAGTTGGGATCCGGGGCTGAAACAGCGCGGTTTCCGGGCCTCGGTAACGTCCTCCTGGGGCCGGGACGGGGACGGCCGGACCACCCTGTGGGACAACGCCGATGCCGTTACCAGTCCGTTACAGGCAGGAGCCCTGGGGCAGGGTCCGCGCTTTCGCATGGAAAGCGAATTGGCCTGGGGCGGCTTGAAAGCGCTGGGCTTGCCGGGTCTGTTTACGCCCTATAGCCGGCTGCGCTGGGCCGGACAGGGTCGGGAGATAGCCTGGGGAACGTCCTGGAATCTGCTCGCGAAAGGGCAATCGGCGCTGCCTTTTACGCTTGAACTGGAAAGCGTGCAACACGCCAGCACAATGGGACGGTCCGAATACGGACTGCTGCTGCGATTGTCGATTCCCTTCTGACAGCGCCAGCCGATCCGCCGGTTTTACTCAATTCGGTTTGTGTACTACTATCGCAGCCACTTGCGAAATCCGGGCAAAAACGGTCGGGGACGAAATGCCGGAAAGGAACGACGACGCCTATTGGAAGGCCAATATCCGGCTGGTGCTAAGCCTGCTAGCGGTATGGTTCATCGTTTCTTTCGGCGCCGGAATACTGCTGGTCGACGTGCTGGACAATATTCGCTTCGGTGGATTCAAGCTCGGCTTCTGGATGGCGCAGCAGGGTTCGATCTACGTTTTCATTGTTCTCATATTCGTCTACATCAACCGCATGGACAAGCTGGATGAGCGCTATCGCCGCTCCGGCACAGGCAAGGAAGACGCCACGCGATGACTGTTCAATACTGGACTTTCCTGTTCGTCATTCTGACTTTCGGGCTTTATATCGGCATCGCCATCTGGTCGCGGGCGAGTTCGACCCAGGACTTTTACGTCGCCGGCAAGCATGTGCCGCCGATCGCCAATGGTATGGCCACCGCCGCCGACTGGATGTCGGCCGCCTCGTTCATCTCCATGGCGGGGCTGATCTCGTTCCTCGGCCGCGACGGGGCGTTCTATCTCATGGGCTGGACCGGCGGCTATGTGCTGCTTGCGCTTCTGCTCGCTCCTTATTTGCGTAAGTTCGGCAAGTTCACGGTGCCGGATTTCATCGGCGACCGTTACTACTCACATTCCGCGCGCATGGTCGCCGTGTTCTGTGCGATCGTGATTTCCTTCGTTTACGTCTGCGGTCAGATGCAGGGCGCGGGCATCGTGTTTTCCCGCTTCCTCGAAGTCGATATCGCTTACGGTGTGATGATCGGTATGGGAATCGTGTTCTTCTACGCGGTGCTGGGCGGCATGAAAGGCATCACTTACACCCAGGTAGCCCAATATTGCGTGCTGATCTTCGCCTTCATGGTGCCGGCAATATTCATATCGATCCTGATGACCGGTCAGGTGATTCCGCAAATCGGCTTCGGTTCGCAATTGACCGAGGCTTTCGGCGGCGGCTTCCTGCTTGATCGGCTGGACGGCCTCGGCACGCAACTCGGCTTTCCCACTTATACCGAGGGTCAGCGCAGCACTCAGGACGTGTTCTTCATCACCGCCGCGCTGATGATCGGCACCGCCGGTCTGCCCCATGTAATCATCCGTTTTTTCACCGTGCCGGGTGTGCGCGAGGCGCGTAAATCAGCCGGTTACGCCCTGCTTTTCATTGCCATCCTGTATACCACCGCGCCGGCTGTCGCCGCCTTCGCCCGAACCAACCTGATCAACACCGTGGACAATGTCGAATACAGCGCCATGCCGGAGTGGTTCAGCAAGTGGGAAGCGACCGGTCTGATCACTTTCGACGACCGCAATGCCGACGGGCTGATTCAATATACCGGTGATGATGCAACCAATGAACTCAATGTAAATCGCGACATCATGGTGTTGGCGAACCCGGAAATTGCCGAGTTACCGAACTGGGTAGTAGCGCTGGTGGCCGCCGGCGGGCTGGCGGCGGCCTTATCGACCGCGGCCGGATTGTTGCTGGTGATTTCCTCGGCAGTCTCGCATGACCTGCTTAAACGTGGCTTCATGCCGGATATTACCGAACAGCAAGAACTGTTGTTCGCACGCATGTCGATCTTCATGGCGGTGCTGATAGCAGGCTATTTCGGCATCAATCCACCGGCCTACGTGGCCCAGGTCGTAGCTTTCGCTTTCGGCCTTGCCGCTGCCTCATTCTTTCCCGCAATCGTGATGGGAATCTTCAACCGGCGCATGAACCGGCAGGGTGCGGTTGCCGGGATGGTTACCGGCTTTGCATTCACGGCGATCTACATCATCTATTTCCGGTTCATCAATCCTGCCGTCGACAACGCCGAAAACTGGCTGTTCGGCATTTCACCGGAAGGTATCGGCGCCATCGGTGCGCTGATCAACTTGCTGGTCGCCTGGACAGTCTGCCGCTTCACTCCCGAACCGCCGGCCGAAATACAGGCCCTTGTCGCCGATATTCGCCGCCCGGAAGTGGATTGAACGCGGCGTCGTTTAGCAAGTTTGTGCTTGCCGTCCCTGGCGCGAGATCACTGGCTTCGATTGCTCCCAGCCTTGCCATCCATGGCAAGTCGTTCAGCCCTTGAAAAGCGATGCTTTTCATCGGCTTTGCCGACCGTGCTTCACCCAGTATTCCTTCACCGTGCTCTTCATTTCCTTGCGCATGAGCAATATGCCGATCAGGTTCGGCGCTGTCATGAGCACGATGGTAATCAGCGAAACGTTCCAGATGACCGTGGTATCGGCCAGCGCCGCGTAGAAGAATCCGCAGACATAGACGACCCGATACGGCATGACCGACCTCGGACCCAGCAGATAGGTCATCGCCCGGTCCCCGTAATAGGACCAGGCGATGGCCGTCGAGAAGGCGAACAGCATCAATCCTATCGAGACGATGTATTGGCCGTAATTACCGAACAGGCCGCGGGTGAAAGCCTCGGTCGTCAGGGGTACCGAATGCAAGAGCGACTCGCCGCTGACGACTACGGATTGATCGTCGAGCCTGCCGTCGGAAACCGCGAGTTCCCCGGTCACGGGTTCACCGTCAAGGCTGAACATCACGTTTTCCGCGAAGGATCGGGAATTGATGACGGTAACGTCGGCCTGGTTCTGAATACGGCCGTCAATCACCTGCAAGCTGCCGTTGAAACCGGCTACCGTTGAGTCGTCGTTGCTCAAGTAGGCAATGAGCTCTCGCTGGTGCGCTTCGTTCTCCTCGACGTAAACGCCGCTGACAACGCGCATGTCGGCACGTTGGAATTCGTTGTCGAGTTTTTCCGCCCATACGCCGGAACTGAGAATCACCAGCCCGGTAATGGTGCAGATGACGATGGTGTCGATGAAAGGCTCAAGAATCGACACCATACCCTCGTCGGCCGGCTCGTCGGTGCGCGCCGCGGCGTGGGCGATCGGCGCGCTGCCCTGCCCTGCCTCGTTCGAATACAGGCCCCGGGCAACGCCGCGGTCGAAGGCATATGCGAAAGTGGCGCCGAGAAATCCGCCGGTTGCGGCCGACCCGGTGAAGGCGTCGGAAAAGATGGAGGCGAAGGAAGGAAGGATGTTGCCGACGTTGGGGATGATTACCGCCAGCGCTCCGACAAGGTAAATGATGGCCATGGTCGGCACGATCGCCGCGGCCACTTTCGCGATCCTCGTTATGCCGCCGATGATTACCATCGCCAGTAACACCGACATGAAAATCGCCGTAATCAGCGGGTCCAGATTGAAGGTGCTTTCGAGACCGGCGGCGATATTGTTGATCTGCGGCAGATTTCCGGTGCCGAAGGAACTGAGCACTGTGGCGATGGCGAAGAGTACGGCCAGCCATTTCAGTTTCAGGCCTTTCTCCATGTAATACATCGGGCCGCCCGCCATGGTGCCGTCTTCGGTCTGGCTGCGGTATTTATGCGACAAGGTCACTTCGACGAACTTGCTCGTCATGCCGAAGAATGCCGTCATCCACATCCAGAACAGCGCTGCAGGGCCGCCGAGATGCAAGGCCAGCGCCACACCGCCGATGTTGCCGGTGCCGACCGTGCCCGAAAGCGCCGTGGCAAGCGCCTGGAAGTGGCTCGTGTCGCCGCGGGCGCCGTCCTTGTCGAATTTGCCCTGGGTTATGGCGATGGCGTGTCGGAAATACCGGATCTGGGGAAATTTCAGATACAGGGTGAAAAAGATGCCCGTCGACAGCAGCAGCGCGGGAAACCAGTACGCACTGCCGAGGAAACTATCGATGAAAATTAGAAATTCGTTGACCCGATCCATTGTGACACTCCCCTTCTGGTTATCTTTTCCGTAAGACGACGCTAGTCGTCGGTAATCGTGATTTTTGGCGCGCTTTGCACCGGCTCGGCCGCACAGCGCTCGGCGACTCCCCGGGCAAGTTCCAGCCAGGCCGCGTTTGCCGGATGTCCGGGCTGCTTCACCAGCAGTGGTTCGCCCAGGTCGCTGGCTTCGCGAATGGCCGGATCGAGCGCCGGCCGAGCGAGCACGGACACGCCGAAATCGGCGGCAAGCCTGTCGCCGCCGCCCGTGCCGAAGATTGCCTCTTCGTTACCGCACTTGCTGCAGATATGAACGCTCATGTTCTCCACCACGCCAAGCACCGGCACGGACACCTTGCGAAACATCTCTATGCCCCGGCGGGCGTCGAGCAAGGCCAGGTCCTGGGGTGTCGTGACGATGACGGCGCCGCCGACGCGGACCGCCTGGGAAAGACTGAGCTGGATATCGCCGGTGCCGGGGGGCAGATCGACGATGAGATAGTCGAGATCGGACCAGGCGGTGTCCTTGAGAATCTGATTGAAGGCGGAAATGATCATTGGCGCTCGCCAGACCATGGCGGTGCTCTGATCGACGAGAAAGCCCATGGAATTACATTGCAGACCGTGCGCCCGGATGGGAACCATGGTCCTGCCGCCACGCACCTCGGGCTTCGTGCCGGATTGTACGCCGAGCAAGGTAGGGATGCTGGGTCCGTAGATGTCGGCGTCGAGTACGCCGACCTTTGCGTCACGGGCGAGAGCCAGCGCAAGGTTGACGGCGGTGGTCGATTTACCCACCCCGCCCTTTCCGGAAGCAACGCACAAAATGTGTCTGATCTTGCCTAGATCGCTCAAGTGAATCGGCTTCCGGCTGCGCAACTGTCGCCGATTATGTTGCATCCCCGGCCAAAATCAAAATTCGACGGTTGCAGACCTCGAGCGGGGCTGCGAGTTGGGAGTGCCTGTTCGCTTAATCTCGCCTCGACATCTTGTCGAGGCTCGAATCGGGTCGTCGTCGCTTTGATCCAGCCGCCGAGCACAGCTCGGCGTCGTTCGGCCTGCGCTCGAAGCTTACCCTTCGAAAACGCTTGCCCTCACCCATCCATGGCACGCAACGATTCCCACGACGCGAACAGGCACTCCCCACTCGCAGCCCCTTACATCGTGCATACTGCATGGAAGCGGATTTAGTCTACGGATAGAATCGAAAGCATGAATATTGGCGAATTGCTCAGGAAGGGATTAGTTGTCGCAACTATGATGGTGCCTTTGTCGGCGACTGCCGGGGAGGCTGGCGAAGGAGAGGTCAAGTTCGCTTTTTATTCGGCTAGTTGGCAGGTAAATACACAGGATCTGCTGCGCGTGGTCGCGTTCAATCCGCTCGATTCCGCGGTGCGAATCGAGTCCATCGATTTCGTGGATATCGATGTGGCCGGCGGCTCGCTGGAATTGTCTCTCGATCTCGATGTTCCTGCGGGGGGCTACGCCGAACTGGAAATGGAATACGTGGATTTGCTCGGCCAGGGAGAGTGCGTTAGTGATACGCTGGCCGGAAACTGGCGGCTAGTCGAGATTTCCAATTACACCCTGAATCCTTCGGTACGCAATCTCATCATCGAGAACACCGAATCCTTTCGCATCTATCAATGTGTGCAAACGGTAGAAACCCGAATCGCGGAAGCCGCCACCGGAGCGAGTTCCGTAGTCCGCGAATGGATCTTGTACCACTTCGAATCCCTTTCCGAGCAGTGAATTGAAGCAAGGTTCAGGCGAAATCTCTGCGCATCGCGGGCGACGCATGCGTCGCCCCTACAGGTCATCATCCGGGTGTGAGCAGGGGCAAGATACGCCTTGCCCCATATGGGCAATCGTCCGGGTACGCGTAGGGGCGAGGCATGCCGTGCCCCATATGGGCAATCGTCCGGGTATGCGTAGCGGCGAGGCATGCCGTGCCCCATATGGGCAATCGTAATCGTCCAGGTATGCGTAGGGGCGAGGCATGCCTCGCCCGCGAATCCCCGGAAAATCCTGCCATACCCGCGGGCGACGCATGCGTCGCCCCTACCGGTTCGATGGAGAACGTGCCTGGGGATGGCTTGAATGTCTGTCTTACTGTAGGGGCGAGGCATGCCTCGCCCGCGAATCCCCGGAAAATCCTGCCATACCCGCGGGCGACGCATGCGTCGCCCCTACCGGTTCGATGGAGAACGTGCCTGGGGATGGCTTGAATGTCTGTCTTACTGTAGGGGCGAGGCATGCCTCGCCCGCGAATCCCCGGAAAATCCTGCCATACCCGCGGGCGACGCATGCGTCGCCCCTACCGGTTCGATGGAGAATGTGCCTGGGGATGGCTTGAATGTCTGTCTTGCTGTAGGGGCGAGGCATGCCTCGCCCGCGAATCCCCGGAAAATCCTGCCATACCCGCGGGCGACGCATGCGTCGCCCCTACCGGTTCGATGGAGAACGTGCCTGGGGATGGCTTGAATTTCTGTCTTACTGTAGGGGCGAGGCATGCCTCGCCCGCGAATCCCCGGAAAATCCTGCCATACCCGCGGGCGACGCATGCGTCGCCCCTACCGGTTCGATGGAGAATGTGCCTGGGGATGGCTTGAATGTCTGTCTTGCTGTAGGGGCGAGGCATGCCTCGCCCGCGAATCCCCGGAAAATCCTGCCATACCCGCGGGCGACGCATGCGTCGCCCCTACCGGTTCGATGGAGAACGTGCCTGGGGATGGCTTGAATGTCTGTCTTGCTGTAGGGGCGAGGCATGCCTCGCCCGCTTTTACAGCAAGATTCCGCCGTAGTTGACGAAGAAGGGTGCGAAGACCAGACTTAGAATCGCCGACAGCTTGATCAGGATGTTCAGCGACGGGCCCGAGGTGTCTTTCAGCGGGTCGCCGACGGTGTCTCCCACCACCGAAGCCTTGTGCTGTTCGGATCCCTTGCCGCCCAGATTGCCCGCTTCGATATACTTCTTGGCATTGTCCCAGGCGCCGCCGCTGTTGGAAGAGGCGATCGCCAGCACGCCACCCGCCACCAGCGAGCCCACCAGGATGCCGGCCACCGCTTCGACGCCGAAAAGGAAACCGGCGACCAGCGGAGTGCCCATGATCAGGATGCCCGGCGCGATCATTTCCCGCAACGCCGCCTTGGTGGAGATCGCCACGCATTCGGCATAGTCGGGTTGGCCGGTGCCTTCCATGATGCCCGGAATGGTCTGAAACTGCCGGCGTACTTCGGCAATCATGTCGAAGGCCGCCTTGCCGACGGATTTCATGGTCATGGCGGTAAACAGGAACGGTAGCACCGCGCCGATGAACACCGATGTGTACACGAGCGGGTCGAGCAGGCTCACGGTAATCGGCTCGCCTTGCAAGTTCTCGGCCGCGGTAATGAAGGCCGCGAACAGTGCCAGGGAAGTCAGGATCGCGGCGCCAATGGCGAAGCCCTTGCCGATGGCGGCGGTGGTATTGCCCGCCGAATCGAGAATGTCGGTACGGCGCCGCACTTCCTTCGGCAGCCCTACCATCTCGGCGATGCCGCCGGCGTTATCGGCAACAGGCCCGTAGGCGTCGATCATGAGCGCGATCACCAGGGTTCCCAGCATGCCGAGAGAGGCGATCGCAACGCCGTACATGCCGGCCAGTTGCCAGGAAACGAAAATGCTGACCGCGATGCAGAGATAGGGAAGCACGGTGCTGCGATAGCCGAGCGCCAGACCGAAAATGATATTGGTGGCGACGCCGGTTTCGCAGGACCTGGCCACGTCCTTGACCGGTTCGTAATTCTCGGAAGTGTAGTAACCCGTTAGCAGGCCGACCGCCAGACCGGCGATCAGGCCCGACAGAAAGCACCAGTACACGCCCATATTGGTGTATTGCTCGCCGTTCAGCGTGAAGAACTCGGGAATGAGCAGCAAGGTGAAGAAGAACATGATGACCGCCATCAATGCGCTCGAAATAATCAGCAGTTTCATCAGCGCCGGAGCGACGTCGTCTTCGTCATTGACGCCGACGACCAGCTTGGTGATGAAACTGACCGGAATGCCCACGGCGCTGATCAGAATCGGATACAGCAATGCATTGGGGTCGTAGGCGAAGGCGACGGCGCTGATAACCATCGCAGCGCAAGTGCTCTCGGCGCAGGAGCCGAACAGGTCGGCGCCCATGCCGGCGACATCGCCCACATTGTCGCCCACGTTGTCGGCAATCACCGCCGGATTGCGCGGATCGTCCTCCGGGATGCCCTTTTCCACCTTGCCGACCAGATCGGCGCCGACATCAGCCGCCTTGGTGAAAATGCCGCCGCCCACTCGTGCGAACAGGGCGATGGTCGACCCGCCGAGGCCGAATCCGGCGATGACTTCCATCAGGATGTGATTGTTTTCCGGCCCGAGTCCGGACATGAGAGCGCTAAGTACGAGATAGATCACCACCAGACCGAGAGTCGCCAGTCCGACCAGGGCGAAGCCCATGACGGCGCCGGAATCGATCGCCACGTCGAATGCGTACGAGATGCCTTTCCTGGCCGACACCGTGGTGCGGGCGTTGCCCTGGGTGGCCACCTTCATGCCGATGTAACCCGAAGCGATGGAAATGGCGGCGCCGAAAAGGAAGGCGATGGCGGTAAAAATGCCTTCGCGGTATTGGGGAGTGTGGGTGTCGTCGATCAGGACCGCAATGACCAGGGCGAACGCGACCATGAAAATGCTGAGAACGCGATATTCCTGTTTCAGGAAGGCCATCGCACCGCTTGCGATCGCGCCGTGAATGAACTTCAGGCGTTTGCTGTCTTCTTCGTCCAGGTCGAGATCGATCGGGATGCTGACGACCTTTTTCATGTAATACCAGGCAATTCCGAGTCCCATGAGGGACAGCAAAGTGGTCACCAGGATGGTGAAATGCAAGGACATGCGGATGGTTCTCCCAGGTTGCGGCCAAAGCCGCGCACTCTATCACAACGCCGCCTTCAAAAGAAGCGCGGCGCAGCGCAAAGCTGCAAGGATTCAGGGAGTTAGGGAGCGGCTTAACAGCCGTCGATTCGTTCGAGCAGGCCTTCGCGGCGCGCTTCGAGTTCGGCTATCGCGTCAGTCGCGGGCGCGTCGATCAGATTGCCCGCGGCGTCGAGGTTTTCTTCCTCGTACTTGGCCTGTTCCTCGGCCAGCAACGCCAGCAGTTGCTCGGATACGAGAACGACTTCGCGCATGGTTGCGCTGAGAGCGTCGCCGGCGCTGACTTGCTCCTGCAATTCGGCGATTCGGGATTCCAGTTCTTCAATGCGGGCGAGTTTTGCTTCGCGTTCGGCCGCCAGCGCCGCCAGGCGCTCGCGTTCCAGCCGTTCTTCTTCCAGGCGTTGTTGTTCAGCCAGGCGGCGGCGTTCTTCTTCGGCCTGGCGCTCGGCTTCAGCCTGCTGCCGCGCGAGTTCCGCCTGACGCGCAAGTTCAGCCTGGCGTTGCCGCTCGGACTCCGCCGCCAGACGCGCACGTTCGGCGGCTTCCTCGGCGCGTTGTGCGCTCGACGGCTGCCCGGCCTGATTGTCCGCGACACCCCCCTCCGCCGAGGGTTGCACAACCATGGGCTGAGCCCCGGCAGCGGAACTCGCGCTACCTGCCGAGGGACTTTCCGTGCTGGAGGCACAGGCAGCCAGCAGCAAAGCCGAAATTGCCGCCGCCACGCCGCTAGAGCGGCTGGAAATCGGAGAAGGCCGGATTGTATTCGCCACGATGGAGCACCTGCTGGGTCGTTCGGGCATTATAGCCGCTAAGCGGTTCGCTGTAACGAATTCGCGGGCTTTATTCTGTAGTCGGCAGACGGAGCGAATCATGCAACGGCAATGACCGCCGGCCCGGCGCGCATTGACGCACTTGAAGTTCATCTGTTTCAATAATTCCGATGAATAGACGGAATCTCCGCATCACGCCCCGGCGGGGCGCGGGGTTGCAGCGCTTCCGGCTCTGGCTGCTGGCCGCCGGCGCATTGGCCGCGCCGGTGCTGCTGTGCCTGCAATTTACGCCACTGGTGGAGACGCGCCCGCAATTGAGCCGGGCCGAGGCCGTGCGGGTGGAAGGACTGCTGCTCGACAGCGTGCCGCGGACGCCGGGAGTGGCCGGCCCGCATGAGTTCGCCTGGAATCAGGAAGAACTGAACCTGCTTGGCCGCCACTTGCTGTCCCTGTCTCGAATGAGCCCAACCTTGGCGGCCGAGGTAAATCTGCGCGAAGGCGAGCTTGGATTCGAAATAAGCCGTGCGCTCGGCAGTGTTTTGCCGATGTACGTGAATCTGCGGGGAATCATTACGCAGGTGGAAGGCCAGCCTGCGTTATCCGGGCTGCGCATCGGCTATCTGCCGTTGCCCCGCCTGCTGGTGAATCGCCTGACGCCGAGCCTGACCGAGGCGCTGGAATCGGATAGTCCGCTGCAAGCGGAGGCTGCCCGCTTGCTCGCCAATGTGGAAAACGTGCACTTCGGTTCGGCGGAAATCCGTTTCAACGTGCAATGGGACCCCGAACTGCTCGCGCGGGCGGGCGATCAGGCGCGGCAGTGGCTCATATCCGAGACCGACCGCGAGCGCATCCTTGAATATCATGCCGTGATCAGCGAAGTTGCCGGCGCGATACCCGAGTCGGAGCGCGCGATCCCACTCGGCCGTTTGCTCGCCCCCTTGTTTGGAGAAGCCGAGCGCAAGTCGCTGCAAGGCAGCGATCCGATCGCCGAGAACCAGGCGCTGCTGCAAACCCTGGCCGCTTATGTAAACGGAGAAGATATCGAACAACTGGTGGGCCCGGAAGCTGCGCCGGGCGCTCCCGCGGCCAAATTCGTCGAAGTGCGGCTGCAGCGGCGCCAGGATCTGGCCCAGCACCTGACTTCCATTGCCGCGATCACGGTCGCCCTGGGCCCCGATCTGGCGCTGATGCTTTCCACCGCCAAGGAGTCCTACGACGCCCGCCATCGATCCGGGTTCAGTTTCTCCGACCTGACAGCCAACAGCGTCGGCGTCACACTGGCCCGGCTTGCCACCCGGGATCGCGAAAGCGCGCTCGAGATTCAGCGCCGGATGAGCGATTTGCGATCCGATTCCGAATACATGCCCGAAGTGGGCGGCAATCGGGACGGAATTTCCGCTGACGACTTCAGCGAGCTATATCGCGACACCGGCAGCGCGGAATACCGGCAAAGGCTCGCCGAAATCCAGCATTTGATAGAATCCAGCCGCGTCTTTGCCGGTTTATAGGCGGCCGCCGCCGAAACAGGATTCATTTCCATGCCATCGAAAGGCTTCACAACCCGCAATCTGCACTCGGATCGCGAGGATCAACCGGAACACGGGGCGCTGCACAAGCCGGTACATCCCTCCGTGGCCTTCGGTTATGCGGACGCGCGCGAACTCGCGGAAGTCTTTCAGGGCAAGCGCAAGGGCTATGCCTACGCGCGTCAGGGGAATCCGACCGTGGTTGCCTTGCAGAAGCGTATCACCGACATGGAAGAAGGCGTCGGCAGCATCGCCTTTTCCACCGGCATGGCTGCGATCGCGGCGCTCACGCTGACCTTGCTCAAGGCGGGGGATCACCTGATCTCCAGCGCCCACCTGTTCGGCAACACCAACAGTTACTTCCGCACGCTCGAGCGGCTCGGCATCGAGGTCGATTTCGTCGATGCAACGAGCGCCGTCGCCGTTGCGGAAAAAATCCGCGGTAATACGCGACTTGTATTCGTCGAAACCATCGCCAATCCCGTAACCCAGGTCGCCGATCTCGAGGGCATCGGCGAGTTATGCCGGCAACGCGGCCTGCTGTACGTGGTCGACAACACCATGACTTCGCCGCATCTTTTCCTGCCGAAGTCGGTCGGCGCCGGACTCGTGGTGAATTCACTGACCAAATGTATCGGCGGCCACGGTAACGCTCTCGGCGGTACGGTCACGGACACCGGCAATTTCGACTGGAGCGCTTATCCCAATATTTTCGACATCTACCGCAAGGGGGACGCCGGCGAATGGGGATTGCTCCAGATTCGCAAGAAAGGCCTGCGCGACATGGGCGCCTCGCTTGCGCCCGAAGCGGCTCACACCTTGGCCACGGGATCGGAATCGCTTTCCCTGCGCATGGACCAGGCCTGCGCCAATGCCATGGCGCTGGCACGGCTGTGCGCGGATCATCGGGCGGTTGCCAGGGTGTATTATCCGGGCCTGCCGGAACATCCGCAGCACCAGCGCGCCCGCAAGCTGTTTCGCTCCTTCGGCGCCTTGTTCAGCATCGACCTGAAATCGGGCATCGACTGCTTCGATTTTCTCAGCAGCCTGAGCATAGTGGTCTCTTCGAGCAATCTCGGCGATACCCGCAGTCTCGGCATTCCGGTGGCGCACACGATCTATTTCGAAATGGGCCCGCAGCGGCGCAAGTCCATGGGAGTGAGCGATTCGATGTTGCGATTTTCGATCGGCATAGAGGATCAGGCGGACCTCGTCGCGGATTTCAGCCAGGCGCTCGACAGGTATTGAGCATGCTGGCATTGATCGCAGCGGACGATGTGCTCGAAGGCTGCTCGAAAGAAGTCGAGGCAGGCGACGAACACTTTTTCCTGGTGCGCAAGGACGATCTGCTGCACCTGTACCGCAATATCTGCCCCCATCTGGGCACACCGCTGAACTGGGAGGAAGACCGGTTCCTCGACCCGGACGGCGCGCTGATCCAGTGCTCGACGCATGGCGCCCTGTTCCGCATCGAAGACGGCTTCTGCCTCGCCGGCCCCTGCATGGGCGCTCATCTGCTCGCCGTGCCCTTCATCGTCGTCGACGGGATGGTAATGATAGAGCCGGCGCGCCAGCCGGACAGCCCCGCACCGATCCAAGGAAGCTCCGAGTAATCGGAGTTTCCGCGCGACACAGGGATGTGTCGCCGAATTCGATAGCGCAAGCTATTGAATTCGGCAGCAAAACAAAACCACGCTTTTGTTTTGCGTTAATGAACAATTCCATGGATGGAATTGTTCAGAGAAGACCCAGTCCGTCAAATCAGCACCGGCACTTGCCGGTCGAGCACGACTGACGCTTCTGCGATGTCGTACGTCGCCCCATAGGCGAGCAGTTCGACTCCTTCCAGGGCGGCTTCGCGCAGCAGTTCTCCGAAACGCGGATCGATCGCGTCCGCCGGCCGCACGCACTTCACGCCGTCATGCGCCACGCAGAAAATCACCATGGCGCGCACACCCGAACGGCGCAAGGCCGTCAACTCCCGCAAATGGCGCTGTCCCCGCTCGGTTACCGCATCGGGAAACAGGCCGGTTCCGTCGGCATCGGCGAGGCTGACATTCTTCACCTCGACGTAGCATTGTTCGCCGGACAGACTGACAAGAAAATCCGCGCGGCCGCCGCCGGACTCGTAAGCCGCTTCGCGGCGCACCGCGGTGAACCCGGCCAGGCTCTCCACAAGACCCGATTCGATGGCTTCGCCCACGAGCGGATTGGCCATGCCGGTATTGATTCCCACCAGGTGGCGGCCGACTTCGACGATCTGCCAGGTCTGGGGGTATTTGCGCCTGACATCGGCGGAAGTCGTATACCACACGCGGCTTTCCGGCTCGCGGCAATTGAGCATGGAGCCGGTATTGGGGCAATGTATCGTCAGGACGCCGCCATCCGGTGTGCGCACATCGGCCAGAAAGCGCTTGTAACGCCGGATCAGTCTGGCCTCGCTCAGAGCGCCCGGGTAGTTCAACGATTCAGGGCTCGGCGCAGACGATCGACCCCCAGCCGCAAGTCTTCCATGCCGGTGGTAAAAGCCATGCGCACGTACTCATTGCCGTTGCCTTCGCCGAAATCCGTTCCCGGAGTGGTCGCAACTCCATGCTCCTCGAGCAACTCGTGGCAGAACGATTCGCTGTCGCGGCTGAAGGCCGAGATATTCGCATAGGCATAGAAAGCGCCTTGTATCTCCCGCGGCAGCAGCATTCCCATATCGCTCAACTCGGCTGCGAGAAAGTCGCGGCGTTCGCGAAAAGCAGCCCGGCGCTGTTCGAAGATTTCCCGCGCTGCCGGCGTAAACGCGGCCAGCGCCGCGTGCTGGACGAATCCGGAGGGCGAAATGAACAGGTTCTGCGCCAGGATATTGGCGAGTTCCACCTTGTCTTCAGGCACGACGATCCAGCCGAGGCGCCAGCCGGTCATGCCGAAGTACTTCGAGAAGCTGTTGACGACATAGGCATTCGGATTGATTTCGAGGATGCTTGGCATGTCATCGACATAGTGCAGTCCGTGATAAGTCTCATCGAGCAGCAGGTGCAGGCCGGCAGAGTCCGCCCAGTCACTGATGCAGCGCAATTGTTCGCGTGCAATGACCGCGCCCGTGGGGTTGCCGGGCGAAGCCAGCCACAGTCCCGCGGTATGGTCGCGGTAATGCCTCTGCAGCAGATCGACCGTAGGCTGGAAATCGTCTTCCACACCGATAGTCATCAACTGCGGTTCTGCGCAGGCCAGACGCACGAGATTGCGGTAACAGGGATACGATGGATCGGTCAGCAGCACTCCGGCGCCCGGACGCAACAGCAGATTGGACAGAATTGCCAATCCACCGCTGGCGCCGAGGGTGATCAATATGCGTTCGCGCGGCAGGTCGAGGCCATACCGGTCTCGGTAATGCTGCACCAGCGCGTCGCGCAGTTCGGGTATTCCCGCCGCCTGGGTGTATTGGGTCAGACCCGCATCCAGCGCACGCTTGGCCGCATCGCGTATCGGCCGCGCGGTAACGAAATCGGGCTCGCCCGCCCCCATGTGCACGATTTTCCGCCCCTGGCGTTCCAGCTCGGCGGCACGGTGCAACATGATCATGACGCGAAAGGGGTTAACGCCATCCAGACGATCCGGACTGGCAAGTCCGGTCATGTGGCTGTTCATCCTTAAACTCCTGATGGTGAATAAAGCGACGGGAATTATACAGACAGTCACAAACTTGTGGCATCGATAATTTGATTCTGGTACTTTTCGCTGCTTCTCTTGGCGGGGAAGCATCCCCAGTGGAGGTTTTCGAGATCAGCACCCGTCAGAGTCGAACAGTTCCGCTTTCCGGGCGGGCCTGGGCAGGTTACGTAAGAGGCGCTTGACCATGACAGAAAGTCGAAACTTTGAAGCTCAACCGGTTCTGAAGAACTTCACTCCGTATCAGGCCAAGTCCGGAGAGAAGTACATGAACGAAAAGCAGCGCGCTCATTTTCGCGGCATTCTGCTGGACTGGCGCGAACAGTTGATGCAGGAAGTGGACCGCACGGTGCACCATATGCAGGATGAGGCGGCAAATTATCCGGACCCGATCGATCGGGCGACCCAGGAAGAGGAATTCAGCCTGGAACTGCGTACGCGCGACCGGGAACGCAAGCTGATCAAGAAGATCGACAATACGATCGAAGCCATTGCCCAGGACGACTACGGCTATTGCGAGTCCTGCGGCATCGAAATAGGCATTCGCCGGCTCGAAGCCCGGCCTACTGCCAACAAGTGCGTTGACTGCAAGACCCTCGACGAGATCAGGGAAAAGCAATTCGGCATCTGAATTCGGAATCGTACCCGCCGGACCGGTATATCGGGCGCTTCGCTCCCTCTCCTACCGGTCCGCTGCATCTCGGCTCGCTGGTCGCCGCCCTGGCCAGCTTTCTCGACGCCCGGGCAGCCGGCGGCGTCTGGCTGCTGCGAATGGAAGACCTCGACCCACCCCGGGAGCCTCCCGGCGCGGCGGACACGATCCTGCGGCAGATGGAAGATCTTGGTATGTACTGGGATGGCGAAGTGCTATACCAGAGCACTCGCCTTTCCGCCTACGAGGAGATATTGCAGGATCTGCTCAGCCGGAACCTTTGCTTTCCATGCACTTGCAGCCGCCGGCAGGTGCGCGCCATGGGCTCGGTATACGACGGAAGCTGCCGCTCGCGCACCGGGGACCCGGCCGGCTCTTACGCCTTGCGGCTGCGGACCGTTCCGGAAATGTGGGGGATGGAAGACCGTATCCAGGGACGCTACGAACAAAATCTCGAAAGCGATGTCGGCGATTTCGTCGTGCGCCGCAGGGATGGCCTGTTCGCCTACCAGCTTGCGGTCGTGGCGGACGACGCGTACCAGAGCATCAACCAGGTAGTGCGAGGAATCGACCTGCTTGACTCCACCCCGCGCCAACTCTATCTGCAATCCTTGCTCGGCTACCCGCGGCCGCACTACGCCCATTTTCCAGTGCTGCTCAATGAACAGGGGCAGAAATTGAGCAAGCAGCATTTCGCGGCGCCGGTGGATACCCGGCAGCCGGCCGCCCTGCTGCGCCGGGCATTGTGTTTCCTTAATCACCCGCCGCCCACGGACCTTGCCGGGCCGGCGGAATTGCTCGATTGGGCCGCCGGCAATTGGGATATACTGCGAATTCCGGCCTGGCGCGGCATACCTGCCAGCCGCCACGAGTGAGCCGTTACGAGTAAATTGGGCGTGTATATCCCTCATTCCATGCTGATCCTGATCGTCTTCCTGTACTTGGTCTTCCTGCTCAGCATTGACTGGATCACCCAGGCCGGCGGCGCCTGGTACCGGCCACATCTGGCCGCGCTAGCCGCAATCGCGGTCGTGGCCCTGACTCTCCGCGAAAGCGACAGCGATGAATTTTGATCTGGCCACACTGGCCGCGATCGGGTCCGGCTACCTGTTGCTGCTGTTCGGCATCGCCTGGGCCACGGATCGCCACTGGATTCCCGAAAGAATCGTTCTGCATCCGCTGGTATACACGCTTTCACTAGGTGTTTTCGCCAGCGTCTGGGCCTATTACACGTCTGTCGGCATCGCCATGCGTCACGGCTACGGCTATCTGGCGGGCTATATCGGCATCTCGCTGGCCTTCATGTTCTCGCCGTTACTGTTACGGCCGGTCCGGCAACTGACCCGCACCTATCAACTCAGTTCACTGGCCGACCTGATCGCATTCCGATATCGCTCGCGCTGGGCGGGAACCCTGGTGACCCTGCTGACCCTGGCCGCGGTCACTCCGATCATTGCCTTGCAGATTCGCGCGGTATCGGACACCGCGGGCATTCTTTCCCCGGAAGCCTCGCGAGTCGGCGTCGCGGTGGTTTTCTGCGTCATCATCACCTTGTTCTCGATCCTGTTCGGCACTTCGCAGCGCGCCGGCAGAAACCGTCACAACGGACTGGTCATGGCCATTGCCTTCGAATCCCTGGTGAAACTTGTGGCCTTTCTCGCCGTGGGCGCGTTCGCCATCGGCGCGGGCTTCGGCGGCCCCGCCGCCATGCAGGAGTGGCTGCAAGGCCGGCCCGACCTGGTGCAAGACTTGCGCGCAGTGGACTTCGCCGGTTCCTTTCATGTTCTGGCGCTGTTTTTCTTTGCCGCGGCGATTGCGATGCCGCACATGTTCTACGCCACTTTCAACGAGAACCGGAGCCTGAAAGCGCTGGCTTTCGCAAGCTGGTGCCTGCCGCTGTACTTCCTGCTGATCAGCCTGCCGGTGCTACCTATCCTCTGGGCCGGGACGTTCGCCGGCGCCGAAGTTCCCGTGGAATATTTCCCCGTAGTGATCGGCGATGCCTGGAACACACCCTGGATCAGTCTGCTTGCCTACCTGGGCGGATTGTCGGCGGCAAGCGGTCTCATCATCGTCATTACACTGGCGCTGTCCAACATGTGCCTGAATCATCTGATCCTGCCATTGCAACAGCCTTCCGCCAAAGACGACATCTACCGTTGGCTGCTGCGCAGACGGCGCTTGTTGATCACGCTGGTGATCTGGGCGGGATTCCTGTTCCACATATTGCCGGAAAAGCAGATCGGTCTCGATTTCATCACCGTGCTCGGCTTGGGCGCCTGCCTGCAATTTCTGCCGGGAACCCTGGCGATTCTCTATTGGCGCAGAGGCAATGCGCGCGGATTCATGGCCGGACTCGCCGGCGGCGCCGCGGTCTGGTTCTGGTTCATACTTCTGCCCCTGTTTCTCGAAGCCGGACCGCTGTTGCTGGACTCGGTCGCCTGGCGCGAGGCGGCGGCGCTTTCCCTGATCATCAACGCCATCCTTTTCGGCATCGTGTCGATTTTCAGCAAAACCTCGAACGCCGAACGCCACGCGGCGGAAATCTGCTCCCTGGATACGGTCAAACACGGCGCGCGCGGCGGGCTCGTGGCGAAATCACCGGCGGAGTTCATCGAATCCCTCAGCCAGCCGCTGGGCGAGAAAGTGGCCGGCCGCGAAGTGCAACAGGCCTTACAGGACGCGGGAGTCGATATCGAAGATCGGCGGCCGTTCGCGCTGCGCCTGTTGCGCGCGCGTCTGGAAGCCAATCTTTCCGGACTGATGGGGCCCAGCGTGTCCCAGAATCTGATCGACCGCTATCTGCCCTACAGCATGGCGCCGGATCAGCGCCGCTCCGACGTAACCTTGATCGAAAGCCGGATCGAGTCCTATCGCAGCAATCTGTCGGGGCTTGCGGCCGAACTCGACAACCTGCGCCGCTATCATCGGCAGATGCTGTTCGAACTTCCGCTCGGCGTTTGTTCGGTCAGCGTGGACCGGGAAATCGTGATGTGGAACCAGGCGCTGGAGGAACTGACCGGCATTCGCGATAGCGAGGTCGTCGGCCTGCGCATCGACGAACTCGATCAGCCCTGGCGCGACCTGCTGATAAACTTCGTCGCCGGCGAAGCCGACCATGCTCACAAGGCGCGCTTCGAATTCGGCGGCCACAGGCGTACGGTCAATTTGCACAAGGCGCTGATCGAGAAGTCAGTGGAGGCGGATTCGCCGCACGAGGGATTGATCATCCTGATCGAGGACATCACTGAAACGGAAATCCTTGAAGCCGGTCTGGCGCATAGTTCCAGGCTCGCTTCCATCGGCCAACTGGCCGCCGGCGTCGCCCATGAAATCGGCAATCCGGTGACCGGTATCGCCTGCCTGGCGCAGACCATTCGCGACGAGTACGAAGAAGACGAGGAATTGCGCAACCTGTCAAATCAGATCCTGGAACAAACCGACCGTACTTCGCGCATTCTGCAATCGCTGATGAACTTCGCGCATTTCGGGGAACGACAGACCACGGCGCAAATGGAGCCGGTAAATGTCTTTGCCTGCATGGAAGAGGCGGCAACCCTTATTTCGCTCGACCGCAAAGCCAGAGAGATCGACCTCGTTCTCGAAGGAGACCGCGAGGCGGTCATTGCCGGCGATTCCCAGCGCCTGTTGCAGGTCCTGATCAACCTGGTCGGCAATGCCCGCGACGCCAGCCGGCCCGGCGCCCTGGTCCGCGTAAGTTGCAGCGCAGTCGACGGAGGCGTCGAGATTGCCGTGGAAGATGAGGGATCCGGTATCTCGCCTGCAATCAGGGACCGTATTTTCGAACCTTTCTTCACTACCAAGGAGTCGGGGGCGGGCACCGGGCTTGGTCTTTCGCTCGTATATGGCACAGTTGAGGACTTCAACGGCGATATTGATATAATCAGCCCTGTTGATCGGGTCCAGGGCTGCGGCGCCCGAGTCGTTTTGCAATTCCCCCGCCACAAGCCATAGCGAGAACCTGACATGGGCGCGGAACGCCAAGTTCTGGTCGTAGAGGACGAGCCGGTTATCCGCGGCACGCTCAAGCGTCTGCTCGAAAGGCACAGCTTACGCGTCAGCGAAGCGGCTTCCGTGCAGGAATCGCTGGATCGATACGACGTCGACAAATTCGACGTCATCATCAGCGACCTCAAACTGCCGGGCGCGCCCGGCACCGACCTGATCAAGGCCACTTCGGCGCCGGTGCTGATCATGACCAGCTATTCCAGCATTCGCTCGGCCATCGATTCGATGAAACTCGGCGCGGTGGACTATATCGCCAAGCCCTTTGACCATGGCGAACTGATCGCTGCTGTTGAAAAGATATTCGAGGAGCACTGCCACGCAGCGCCGCGGGACGGCAGCGAGCACGAAAACATCGCCGGCATGATCGGACGCTGCCCGGAAATGCGGGAATTGTTCCGCCGCGTGCACAAGTTGGCGGGTGCCGGCTCGCCGGTGTTGATCAATGGTGAGTCGGGCACCGGCAAGGAACTGATAGCGCGGGCGATCCACGAATTGAGCGGCCGGGAGCATCCCATCGTCGCGGTCAATTGCGCCGCGATCCCCGAAAACCTGATCGAGGCGGAACTGTTCGGTCACGAGAAAGGCGCGTTCGCCGGAGCTAACGAAGCGCGAACGGGACTGGTCGAAGCCGCCGATGGCGGCACTTTGTTCCTCGATGAAATCGGCGAGTTACCGTTAACGGCGCAAGGTCGCCTGGTGCGAGTGCTGCAGGACGGCGAAATCCGCAAGATCGGCGCGGTCGAGTCACGCAGGATCAATATGCGGCTGATCGCCGCCAGCCAGCGCGATCTGAAGCAACTCGTGGCCGAGCGCAGATTCCGTGAAGACCTGTATTACCGGATCAACGTCATGCGCTTGCAGATGCCGCCCTTGCGCGAGCGCGGCGAAGACATCCTCGAATTGGCGGGGGCGATCCTGCGCGACACCTGCAATCGGCTCAAGTCGCCAACCATGCATTTCAGCAAGGGCGCCGAACGCGCCATCACCTCTTACCACTGGCCCGGAAATGTACGCGAACTCGAAAACGCCATCGAGCGCGCGGTTGTGCTTGCCGAAGGAGACACGATCGGCGAGGACTTCCTGGCCATGGAGAAATCAGCCCGAAAAGAACGCGGCTCCGATTGGTTAAAAGCCGGAAATACGGCCGAGGCGGGTCAGGAACTTTCCCTGGAGAACTATTTCCAGCATTTCGTACTGGAGCATCAGGATTCCATGACCGAAACCGAACTGGCGAAAAGACTCGGCATCAGCCGCAAATGCCTGTGGGAGCGCCGCCAGCGCTACGGCATTCCACGAAAGAAGAAACAGTCCGCCTGAAGGCGGACGTTTCGACCATTCCGCACTGACTCCGCCTTCCGGATTCGATAAGGGACTACCGTGAACTCAGTCGACTTGCTGCCGGGAATCGAACATGCCGCGGTCATTTCCCGAGCGGAACACGGCATTTCCCGCAAGGACATCTCCCCGGCCGCGTTGCGCGTAATCCACGGACTGCAGAACGCGGGCTTCTCCGCATTTCTGGTCGGCGGTTGCGTGCGCGACCTGCTGCTTGGCCTGCATCCGAAGGATTTCGACATAGCCACCGATGCGCTTCCCGAAGACGTGCGGCAGGTTTTCCGCCGTTCGCGCATCATCGGACGCCGTTTCAAAATCGTCCATGTCCGCTTTGGCCGGGAAGTCATCGAAGTGACTACGTTCCGCGGCCATCATGATGCAAGCAACCGGTTCAAGGATGCGCCGTCCCGCGAACAATCCCGGAAACTCGATTCCGCCCACTCGCATGCCGGCATGACCCTGATCGACAATGTCTACGGCGACATGAATGAAGACGCCGACCGCCGGGACTTCACCGTCAACGCGCTTTATTACTCGACCGACGGATTCCGGCTGTTCGATTTCCACGACGGGCTGAGCGATCTGCGCGAGCGGCGCCTGCGCATGATCGGCGATGCCGGGGAACGCTATCGCGAAGACCCGGTTCGCATGTTGCGCGCCATCCGCTTCGCCGCCAAGCTCGAATTCACCATGGATAGCGACACCGAAGCGCCGATCCGGGAACTTTCCCATCTGCTCGAATCCGCCGCCTCCCCTCGGCTGTTCGACGAATTGCTGAAACTGCTGTGCGGGGGACATGCCACGGAAACCTTCAGGATGCTCAGAAACTACGGCATCGACCGGGCGCTGTTCAGCCATGGCTTCGTCGATGAGGGCGAGGCGATGGATCCCGCGGACCGGCTGGTGGCGCTGGCCCTGCACAACAGCGACGATCGCATCGCCAGGGGGCTGGGCGTCACCCCGGGCTTCCTGCTGGCGGCGCTGCTCTGGCCGCCGTTGCAGCGAGGGCTAAGCGGGCTGGAAGGCGAATGGAGCCTGATGCAATTGCGAGAAATTGCCGAACAGGTGGTTATCGAGCAATCGCAACATACGACGATTCCGCGCCGGATCAGTAACGTCAGCAAGGAAATCTGGGACCTGCAAAACCGCCTTGAGCGCAGGGACCGCCGCAGCGTCAGCTATTGCTTCGAGCATTCGCGTTTTCGCGCCGGCTACGATTTTCTGCTCCTGCGCGAAAGCAGCGGCGAAGACACCGGCGGCATGGGTGAGTGGTGGACGACTTTTCAGGACGCCGACGAAAATCAGCGTACCCACATGCTGGAGCAGCTCTCGTCTCGGCCGAAACGCCGACGCCGCAAACGAAGCCGGCGCAAGTAGGTAATATTCGGCATTGTGCGCCCGAGGACCAAAAACTTATACAATGCGCCGCCCCGATTTTCAGCGCGGGTATTAGCGCGGGAATAGCCATGAGCACACATCGTAAGGCCGGCGCCGTCACCTTGACGAATCTGAAGAAGATGAAGCGCGCGGGCGAGAAATTCGTCTGCCTCGCGGCCTATGACGCCTGTTTCGCCGGCGTGGCGGCAAGGGCCGGCGTCGAAGTGCTGCTCGTCGGCGACTCGCTCGGCATGGTGCTGCAAGGGCATGACAGCACCTTGCCGGTCACGATGAACGACATGATTTACCACATGAACTGCGTCAAACGCGGCAACGAAGGCGCCTTGCTCATGGGCGACATGCCGTTCATGAGCTACGCCTCGGAGTCCCAGACCTTGCAGAACGCCGCCGCACTGATGCGGGCCGGAGCGCAGGTCGTCAAACTCGAAGGCGGCGCCTGGATCGCCAACACCACCCGCCTGCTCGCCGAACGCGGCATTCCCGTTTGCGCGCACATGGGACTGACGCCGCAATCGGTCAATCGCATCGGCGGCTTTCACGTGCAGGGCCGCGATACCAGCCAGGCCCGTTCGATCATCGAAGAGGCGCAATTGCTCGAAGAGTCCGGCGCCAGTCTGCTGCTGCTGGAATGCGTGCCGGTGGCCCTGGCAAAGACGATTACCGAATTGCTTGAGATCCCGGTAATCGGCATCGGCGCCGGCCCGGAAACCGATGGCCAGATCATGGTGCTGCACGATGTGCTCGGGATTTCGCCGATCACACCGAAATTCGTCAAGAATTTCCTCACCGAATCGGAAGACGGCATCCCCGGCGCCGTGAAAGCCTATGTGACCGCGGTGAAAAACGGCCGCTTCCCTGCCAGGGAGCATTGTTTCCATTGATGCGCAGCGTCAGACGGATCAGCGATGCCCGCGACTTGCTCGCAGAACAGCGCCGCCGAGGATGTAGCATCGGCCTCGTTCCCACCATGGGGAATATTCATGCGGGACATCTCGCCTTGCTGGAGCGCTGCCGCGAAGAATGCGATTACAGCGTGGTCACGATTTTCGTAAACCCGCTGCAATTCGGCCCGAATGAAGATTACGCCGCCTATCCGCGCACATTCGATGAGGATCGGGAGATTCTGGCGCGGCACGGCTGCAATCTGCTGCTGCACCCTTCCGCGGAAGAAGTTTACGGCGAGCGCCCCGAACTGACGACGCGGGTGCATGTGCCGGAACTGTCCGAACGCTGGTGCGGCGCTTCGCGTCCGGGCCATTTCGACGGCGTGGCTACGGTGGTTACCAGACTGCTCAATTTCGTGCAGGCGGATACTGCCTATTTCGGCCTCAAGGATTACCAGCAGTTTCTGCTTATCCGCAAGCTGGCGGCCGATCTCGGCTTGAATACGCGCATCGCCGGCGTGGAAACCCTGCGCGAAGACGACGGTCTTGCCAGGAGTTCGCGCAATGCTTATTTATCCGCGATAGAGCGGCAAGCGGCGCCGGCGCTCTATCTCACTTTATGTGGCATCACTGAAGAGATCCGCAGTGGCGAACGGGATTACTCCGGAATCGCCGCCCGCGGTCGCGAAAGATTGACCCTGGCTGGTTTTAAGCCTGATTATCTCGGAATCTGCAACGCGCATACCTTGCGCCCGGCCGGCATTGAAGACCAGGAACTCGTCATCCTGGCCGCAGCCTTTCTGGGCGGCACGCGCCTGATAGATAATCTGCGTCTTGCAATCGATCCGATCCCTGCGGCATAAACGCACTCATCAACAGCGCCCATCAACAGAGAAGCACAGGAATTTCCGATGTCAGACAACGCCATCTACCCGGTTAGCGAAACAGCCGCCGCCAAAAGTCATCTGGACAGCGAGCAGTTCGAGGCACTGTACCGGCAGTCGCTCGAAGACCCGGAAGAATTCTGGGCGGAACAGGCCGCCCGCTTTCTCTACTGGCACGAGCCCTGGCAAAAAGTGATGGCGGGCGATTTCGCCTCGTCCGAAGTGCGCTGGTTCGAAGGCGGAAAACTGAACGTGACGTATAACTGTGTAGACCGCCATCTGGCCCGCCGCGGCGAACAGACTGCGATCATCTGGGAAGGAGACGAACCCGACCAGCAACAGCATATCAGCTATCGCGAATTGCACCGGGCCGTCAGCAAGTTCGCCAACGCACTCAAGGCCCGCGGCGTCGGCAAGGGCGACCGGGTCTGCATCTATCTGCCGATGATTCCGGAAGCGGCCTACGCCATGCTCGCCTGCGCCCGCATCGGCGCTGTCCACTCTGTGGTGTTCGGCGGCTTCTCCCCCGAATCGCTCAAGGACCGCATCCTCGATTGCGACTGCCGCACGGTGATCACCGCCGACGAAGGCGTGCGCGGCCGGCGCCTGATCCCGCTGAAGAACAATGTCGACAAGGCGCTCGAACATTGCCCCGACGTGCATAGTGTTTTCGTCGTGCGGCGCACGAACGGCGAAGTCGCCTGGCACAATGAGCGCGATATCTGCTATCACAAGTCGACCGGGGCGGCCAGCGCGGAATGCGAGCCCGAAATCATGGACGCCGAGGATCCACTGTTCATTCTTTACACTTCGGGCTCCACCGGCAAACCGAAAGGCGTGCTGCATACCACCGGCGGCTATCTGCTCGGCGCGAGCATCACTCACAAGTACGTCTTCGATTATCACGAAGGCGACATCTACTGGTGCACCGCCGATGTGGGCTGGGTCACCGGCCATTCCTACATCGTCTACGGCCCGCTCGCCAACGGCGCCACCACGCTCATGTTCGAAGGCGTGCCGACCTGCCCCGACGCCTCACGATTCTGGCAGGTCGTCGACAAACACCAGGTCAATATCTTCTATACCGCGCCGACCGCCATCCGCGCCCTGATGGCCTGCGGCGACGAGCCGGTCGAATGTACTTCGCGCAAGTCCCTGCGCCTGCTCGGCTCGGTAGGCGAGCCGATCAATCCGGAAGCCTGGGAATGGTACTACCACGTCGTCGGCGAGGGCCGTTGCGCCATCGTCGATACCTGGTGGCAGACCGAAACCGGCGGCATCATGATTACACCCGTTCCGGGTATCACCGACCTCAAGCCCGGTTCGGCTACCCGGCCCTTCTTCGGCGTGGACCCGGCCCTGCTCGACAACGATGGTAACGAGCTGTCCGGCGAAGCCGTCGGCAACCTGGTCATCAAGCAAAGCTGGCCGGGCCAGATTCGTACCGTTTTCGGCGACCACCAGCGCTGCGTCGACACTTATTTCACGACCTATCCGGGCTACTATTTCACCGGCGACAGCGCCCGCCGCGACGCAGACGGGTATTACTGGGTAACCGGCCGCGTTGACGACGTCATCAACGTCTCGGGTCACCGCCTCGGCACCGCCGAAATCGAAAGCGCCCTGGTGCTGCACGAAACCGTCGCCGAAGCCGCGGTCGTCGGCTACCCCCACGAGATCAAGGGCCAGGGCATCTATGCCTATGTCACCTTGATGACGGGCATCGAATCTTCGGAAGATCTCCGCAAGGAACTGACCCGGTTCGTCAGCAAGGAAATCGGCGCCTTCGCCAAACCCGAAGTCATCCAATTCGCCCCCGGCTTGCCCAAGACGCGCTCGGGCAAGATCATGCGCCGCATCCTGCGCAAGATCGCCGCCAACGAACTCGAAAACCTCGGCGACACCACCACCCTCGCCGACCCGGCAGTGGTAGAGCAACTAATCGAAGAACGCGCGAATCGGTGAGAGGCACGCACTATTTCTCCCTGACGAGCCACTTTTCGTCAAGGAACTGCAGAAAATCAAGTCCTCCCGGAACAGGTAAGACTTACTCGACCGCCAGAAAGTGCACTGAGATTCGCGATCCTGGCTGGGCGGTCCCACCTGTTGCGTTTCACCCCATTCGAAATCGTAACCGACGCGAATATTCCTTTACATGAACTTTTCATGCTTTCATACTATCCACATGAATACTATGATTCAGATTCGGAATGTTCCGACTTCGACTCACCGACGACTGAAGGCTCGCGCGGCACTCGAAGGTGTTTCCATGTCACGCTTCATTTTGCGTGAAATCGAACGGGCGCTGGAGCGGCCAAGCCGAAATGAACTTTTGGACGCTATTCAGGCGCAACCTGAAATCGCGCTCGATCCATCGCCCGCGGAAATCATCCGCGCGGAAAGGGAACTGCGTTGATTGTAATTGACGCATCCAGCGCTATTGAGTTGCTACTGAACACAACGGCTGGAAAGCGGCTGTCCCTCCGCCTGAGGGATGAGACCGAGATTATTCACGTTCCCCATTTGATCGATCTCGAGATTGCCCAGACTCTGCGCCGTTATGTGCTCAGGGAAACTGTCCATGAACGTTTGGGAGCCCTGGCGCTGAAACGTTGGAGAGATTTCGATGTGGAACGGCACTCTCATGAGCCGTTGCTGCAAAGAATCTGGCAACTTCGAGCCAATGTTTCCGCTTACGACGCAGTATATGTAGCTTTGGCTGAAACATTATCTACCAGTCTGGTTACCAGCGACAGGAAACTTGCGGGGGCTCCGGGTCTAAGCAGCAGGATCGAACTCTTGTAAACATCAAAGCATAGTGCGCCCATGGATATCGAGGAACGTGAATCGATAAAGGGCGTCGGGCAACTTTTTACCGTCATTTCCGGGCAATCGGGCAAATTCCGTCTAGAGTTTGGGCGACAGTGGCGCCAGGCCAACAGTGGTTTTGGGGCGACCACTGAATTCACCGGATTTCTTGACCCCCCGTCAAGCTGGTGATAGCGTCGTTCTCGTCAATGTTGGCGGGACAAGGAACCCACTCACAGGAGTCGCCAATCATGCTCGAACTGATCTCGATTGCGAAAGAAAACGCCATACTGGTCATCGGCCTGCTCGCCGTTACCTTTTACCTGGAGGGCCGAATCGACTCGGAATCGAGCGCCACCCGACAGGAGTTGTCGGCCATGCGCACGGAAATAGTCGGTATAAAAGGAGGAATGTCCGGCTTCAGCCAGGAAGTATCTTCGTTAGGGCAAGAAGTATCTTCGTTAGGGCAAGAAGTATCTTCGTTTGGGCAAGAAGTATCTTCGATAAGGCAGGAAGTATCTTCTATAACGCAAGAAGTATCTTCGATAAGGCAGGAAGTATCTTCTATAACGCAAGAAGTATCTTCGATAAGGCGGGACTTGCATTCGTTCCAACTTGAAACCACGGACAGACTCGCCCGCATCGAAACCCTGCTGGGTGAGCCGGCACAAGCAATGTAGCTGTGGGGAACACTATTTCATTGAAGCGCGGAAGGGAGTGACTGTTCACCCATACAATTTGCACAAATTGCAAATAGTAATTGCAAATTGTGCAGTTATTGCATTATTTCCTGGTGCATGATCGCTAGAGAAATCGTTCCTTTGACCGGGCTGAGCGAATACCTGCATCCACTCAAAACCGTATAGGCTGCTGGTTTGAGGTGAAACTCATTAACTCCGTCAAGACCCAGTTGCGCGCCCTGGCCGGGCCGTTTCCGCTGACGGCGCGGGGCGCCGTTGCGCTGCTTTGCATTGCGCTGGCGCTGCGCTTCTTCGGCTACGGCGCCATGGACCTGATGGTGTTTGCGCTCGGGATAAGCGCGCTGGCGATCCTGCTGAGTTGCCTGTTTTCGGTGGTCATCTGCGGGTTGATCCTGCAGCGCCGCATCCAGCGCGAAACGGGAAACAACCCGGAGCGGGGGCCGGGCAACGGCATGGTCTTCGAGGCCGGATTTCCCAACCAGACCGGATTCACATTACCGCCGGTCGGGCTGTTGCCGCTGGTGCGCCTGCAATGGTCCTGGCAATTCCCGGACCAGATCGACAATCGCATCCGAATCGCCCCGGACGAGAATCTGGAAGAAGAGATCACGCCGCGGCTGCGTTGCCTGACCAGCCATGTGACGCGGCGATTCGAGGTATCCGACGTGCTCGGCCTGTGCCGGTATTCCTGGCGGGCCCGGCGAGAACGGGAATGTTACGTGTTGCCGCGAACCAACACCTTACGGAATCTGCCCCTGTTACATTCGCTTTCCGCCGAGGACGGCATGCCCAGGCAAAGCGGCGAACCTGTGGGCGACCGCATGGAAATCAGGCCTTATGTGGCGGGAGATTCGGTGCGCGACATCCTCTGGAAGAACTATGCCCGCACCCGGCAGTTGAACGTGCGCTTGCGCGAGCGCAGCGTGGCTCATGGCAAGCGAATCCTGGCCTACCTGCTTGCGGGGCCCGGCGACGAGGCCGCCGCGGCGGTGGCGCGGGCGGCGCTCGAGTCCGGTGCTTTCGGCGACGACTGGCAATTCTCCGCCGACGGCACCGAATCGCCTTGCGGCGATCTTGAATCGTCGCTGCGGGCAGTGGCGCGCTCCCGCGCGCTCGGGCAGCCTCATGCGCCGGGTCTCGAACGCTTCCTGGCGGCTGCCGATCAGCGCGGCGCCACGCACTGCATCGTCTTTGCATCGGCCGGGACGGTTGCCGGACTGACCGGGCTGGGAGGCGGCGCATTTCGCGGCCGATTCTCGCTGGTGCTGGCGACCGACGGAATGGGAGAAACCAGGCGGCGCCCGGCTTGGAGGCGTTTGTTGCTGCGGCCGGCAAAACGAAGTCATGAAGGCAGCCAAAACCGCGGGCGAGGCATGCCTCGCCCCCACCTGCCAATGAGCCCTGGTGAAGGCCATAGAGACGGGGGCGACGGCAGTTCGCGTGAGGAATTGCTGGTATTATGCCGACAGTTGGGGCCCACGGTTGAGTCTGTCGTCCTGGTGGACCGGACCACGGGAACCTGTTACGACGATAAGTTGCGCAAGATCTGACCGGATGACGCAATTGGCGGATTTTCAGACTCCTGGACGGCAAGGCCTTCTGCCGGCGCTGGCCCGCGCGGTAATCATCGCCGGCAGCTACTGGCTGCTGAGCCTTTCGCTGACGGTCAGCACCGGCTCTTTCGCGGCGGTCGCCGGCTGCATTGCTGCCTGCTTACTCGTCGGATTGCAGGAACGAGACAGTCTGCTCAAGCGGCTGCGCACTACCGTGATCCTGCTCGCGGCCGCATTACTGGCGGCAATGGGCATGATCGCCGCCGGCATTATCACCGGCAGCAATCTCCTCGCCACGCTGTTCGGCCCCGTCGCCGCTTTCCATCTGGCGGAAGGCGTCAAATGGCTCAGTTTCAGTTTTGCCCTGACCGGCGCGCTGCGCGTGTTGGCCGTACGCAGCAGCGCCGGCGGCATTATCGAAGTGTTGTTTGTCGCCACCGGCTTCGTCATCATCCTCTCGGCCCATCGCAACGGCATGATCAACCGGCCCTTCTTCCTCGGTGATTTCGCCTTGAGCCGGGGTCTCGACCCCGCAACCGTCCTGCTCGTGCTCGGCTGCGGCGCGGTGATGTGTTTGTCGGCGCTGTTGCTGGTGGAAGAGAACCGGCGCCGCTTGCCCTATCATTTCGCGCTTTTCGGCCTGCTTTGCCTGTCCCTGATCGGCTACGTGCAGACCTTCGGCCTGCCGACGCCGCAAATGACCGACGATCTGGGCCTGACGGGAAACAGCGCCCAACGCAGGGAGAATCCATTCCACGACGGCGAAAACAATACCGAAAACAAGCAGGCGCCGGTCGCCGTCGTTGTTTTCCGGGACGACTACGAACCTGGCGGCGGCGCCTACTATTTCCGCGAATCGGCCTATTCCCAATGGAACGGTTACATGCTCGATTTCACCTCGAATCCGGACATGGACCGCGATCTGATTCCGGCCCCCGGGGCGCCTGCGCGGGAAGTGGTAAGCAGCGAAGGCCGCAGACTCGTCAGCGCCACCATCGGCACCCTGGTGCCGCATCGCTCGCCTTTCGGGCTCGATGCGCCGATCGCTTTCGAGAACGCCCCCAATCCCAACAATCTGCGCTTCAAGCGCACCTGGGATGCGCATTCGCTCGTGCCCGAGTTCGACCTGAACGAAATGCTCGGCAGGCAGGCCGGTGACCCGGACTGGCCCGAGGAGGTCCGGCAGGAATATTTGCGCTTGCCCGACGATCCGCGCTACGGCGAACTGGCGCGGGAAATAATTGGCGGTCTGCGGCCGCAATACGCCGCGGATCCATTCGCCCGCGCCTGGGCAGTCAAGAGCTACCTGGACCGCAACGGCATCTACAGCCTTGCCAATGAACACGCGTACTCCGAAGACCCTGCGGCTTCGTTCCTGTTCGGCGACCTGACCGGCTATTGCATGCATTTCGCTTTCGCCTCGACCTACATGTTGCGCAGTCTCGGCATTCCGGCCCGGGTCGGCATCGGCTATTCGGTGCCGGCGGCCAATCGCGCGGGCGGGTCATCGCTGCTCATCCAGGCGATTCACGGACATGCGTGGCCGGAAATCTATTTCGAGGGCTACGGCTGGGTTATCGTCGATCCAGCGCCCCAGCGCACCCTGGTCGACATGACTACCGATCCGCAAAACGAACTGCAGCAATTGCTCGGCGACATGTTGCGCGGCGAAGCGGCTTTCGAGGAGTTCCTGCAGGAACAGGCGGGCCTTACGATCAACTGGCAACTCGTGCTCGGCGCCTTGCCGGCCCTGCTTGCGGCCCTGGTGCTGGCGGGCTATGGAGTCAAGATCTACCGCCTCTGGATTCCGGCGGCAGCCGGCCTGGGCGCACAACACCGGCTCAGCTATCGCGCCGCCCTCGACCGGCTTGCCGCCGTGGGAATCCGCCGCCGCTTCGGCGAAAGCCGTGAGGCGTTCGCGCGTCGTGCAGGCGCAACGGCGCCGGCGCTGGAAGCCTTGACCGCATGGCATCTGGCGCATGCCCTGGGCGAGCGGCCGCCACGTCTGGACATCGAGGACTGGAACGGCATGCGCCGGCGGCTCGGTAGCGAGATTCGCGGAAACACCGGTGCCGGGTATCGGATTGTGGCCATTCTGAATCCGTTTTCCTGGCTTCGCGCCAGATAATTTTCAGCCTTTGAGGAACAGCGCCACATGAATTGGGATTCGGCTATGCAAGCTCCGCAAGACGAGGTTGGGGAGGACACGGGCGCAAACCTGGAAACCGCCATCGGCGTACTGCAGCGCCTGCGCGATGTAGTGCGAAACCAGGTGATTGGCCGTGACGATGTGATCGAACTCGTCATCATTGCGCTGATCGCCGACGGCCATGTGCTGCTTGAGGATTTCCCCGGTTCCGGCAAGACCACACTGGCCAAGGCGCTTGGCGAGGCCATCGGCGACGACCGCGATTTCGAACATTTTATCGCGCCTTTCCGCCGAATCCAGTTCACTCCCGACCTGCTGCCTTCGGACGTTACCGGCGTACCGGTCTTCGACAGTGCGAGTAACGCCTTTCATTTCCGCCACGGCCCGATTTTCGCCCACGTCGTGCTGGCGGACGAGATCAATCGCACCTCGCCCAAGGTCCAGGCGGCCATGCTCGAGGCAATGGGCGAGAAACAGGTCACCGTCGACAACGTGACCTATCCGCTGGACGAGTTGTTTTTCGTCATCGCGACCCAGAATCCGCTCGACCTGGTCGGCACCTACCCACTGCCGGTGCCCCAACTCGATCGCTTTCTGTTCAAGATCAGCATGGAACATATCGACCGCAAGTCGGAACTCGAAGTACTCGAGACCTGGCAAAGCCGCCGCGACACGACCGGCGGCGGTTCGGCGGTGACACGCGACGAACTCCTGAACAGCCGCGCCGCCATTGACCGCGAAGTGGCGATAGCGGATGTGGTCAAGTCCACCCTGGTCGACATTTCGCGCAACCTGCGCGACGACGAACGGGTGTTGCAAGGCAATTCGACGCGTTCGCTGGTGCTTATGCTGCCGGCGCTGCAAGTCGCCGCCGCGTTGCGCGGCCGTAATTTCGTCAGCGCCGAGGACATTGAACTGTTGCTGCCCCGAGTGCTGGGTCACCGCATCGAACTCGCGCCCGGAGTGGCCGACCTGAACAGGATATTGCATGACAATATGCGCGAACCCATGGAGCGTCTGGCCGGCAGTACGCTTGCCTGACGCTGGCCCGCCGCGGCGCGGGATCGCGGCCCTGTTGCTGGGCTGGGCGCTGTCGTGCGCCGGCTTTGCCGCCCTGGCTCAGGATGACTCAGCGCCCGGTCTCGGCGATATCGAGATCGTCCAGTCTTTCAGTTGTTTCGGATTTACCGATATCAAGAATCCGCGCGCACTGGAAATCTGCGACGCTCTTGCACTCGAGGAAAACGTGCGGGCGAGGGAACTCGGCGAGGAATGGATTCGCCTGCAACCGGATTCCCCGGCGGCGCAATTTTCCTACGCGGAAGTGCTGTACACCGCGGAAGGCAATCTGGCCCGCGCCCTGTTTCATCTCAATCGCGCCGAAAGCCTGACCGGCTATGCGGATATCAACGAGGCGGTGGAGTCGGGCAACATCCAGTGGCATTACCTGACCTTGAGCCAGTTGTCGAACGTGCATCAACTCATGGGCGATCAGCAGCGCGCGCTCGAATATCTGGACAGGATCGAGGAGATCTACGGCCAGGACATCGAATCCTTCCGCGGCTGGCCGCTACTCAAGCTCAAGCAATACGACGCCGCCCGCGCCAGCGCGTTGGCCGTGCTGGAGAACAGCGAGAACGAACGCGAGCGGGCGCGCGCCTGGAATACCTTGTGCGCGGTGGAACTGGCGAGCCTGGCGCCGGTCGATTCCATGGCCGTCTGCAATCGGGCGATCAGCGAAGACGAAAATCTCGCCGCCCAGTCAGGCGCCGGCGATACCGTTTATCTGACGAACGCCTCGGAAGTTGCCTTGTCGCTGTTGCGGATGGATGCCGCTGAAGACTATCTCGACCGCGCCACCCGCAACCTGAACCCCGACAGCGTCGCCGACCCCTGGGTCTATAAACTTTATCTGACCATGAGCCAGGGCCGTTTCATCGATGCTCGCGCGGCGCTCGACCGCATGCTGATCTGGCGCGAAAACCAGAAGCCCATCGTCGGCGTCATGAACCGCGCCGAACATTACATGGTCAGCGCTGCATTCATGTTACTCGCGGGCTATGCCGAAGACGCCGCTATTCTCTCGGCGACCGCGCTGAGCCAGCCCGACCGCAACGGCTCGTACAGCGCCGACGACTTCCAGAAAGACGCCATGGCGGCGCTGATCAATGCCATTGCCAATCGCATGCAATACCAGATGCGTCTTGAGGAAGCGGCCGGCGCCGGCTGGGCTGCGGCCCTCCGGACCCGGATCGGGTCGGCGGGACTGTTGTTTTCCGCCTGGCGCTCGGAACGCTATGCAGCCTCATTGTTCACTCGTCCCGAGATCCTGCTCAATCGGCTGCGGCCCTATGCTCCGCTCGATGTGCACATCCCGGAATGGATCGAGCCCGATCTCGTGCGCATGATCGGCGCCGGCGTCGTGCGCCGCGCGCTCGATGAGGCTCTTGCAGCGGGCGCGTTCGAACTGAATGCCGGCTACTACCACTCCTGGCTCGCCGAGGCCGCCGCAATAGACGGAGACGAAGACGCCGTGATAGACCATGGCGCTCGCGCTCTGGCGGAACTCCCGGTTCAGGAAGCGCTGTTGCGCGCTCGTGTGGCCGCGCGCATGGGCGATGCGCGCTGGAAGCTCGGTGATTACGAAATTGCGCTCGAACATTTCGGCAACGCCTTTCGCGCCGACCCTGGAATTAGCCGCCGCCTGGGCATTGAACTGCCGGTCAGTCTGCGCGTTTCCGGCGGCGGGTTCTCGCGCGAACTTGCCGATGTCCTGCGCGCCTCGCCGCGTTTCAGCGAACACGAAAACGGCTTTCCGCTCGAAGCCGGGGACGATGGCGCGGTTTGCCTGCGCACGAGATCAGGCGAAAACCTGTCGTGCTATACTGCTCCCGCCGAAGGCGTCGGCGAGGCCAGCCGGGCTTTCCAAGCCCGGGCCTTCGGGCCCGGATTCGAGATCAGCAAGGCGCAACGTTCGATCCTGCGCGGCTCAAGCGTGATACTTGCTAACGGCGCCAGGCGCATGGAAAACAACCCGGAACTGTTTTCCGAAAATTGATCGGCGCACCCCTTTTCCACTTCACGGCAAACCTGTGAGCGACCGCAAACATTTGTCAAAGCGGCTGATCGTCCTGCTTGCGGCGATTTCCGCGCTGGGACCTTCCGCCACGCAAATCCTGTTGCCGGCGGTCCCCGTGATCCGGCAGGATTTCGCCGTCAGCGACGACATCGCCCAGTTGACCCTGAGCTTGTCAATGGCAGCCATCGCCTTCGGCACATTGACCTACGGACCCCTGGCGGACAAGTATGGGCGCAGGCCGATCATCCTGCTCGGACTGTCCATCTGTGCCGCCGGCTCCTTGCTATGCGCCCTGGCCGGAACCATCGAACTGCTCGTCATCGGCCGCTTCGTACAGGCATTCGGCGCCGCCGTCGGGCTGGTGCTGGCGCGAGCCATCATTCGCGACGTCTATGGTCCCGCCGAATCGGCCCGGGTGATCGCGACCCTGGTCATGGTAATGGTCGTGATTCCGATGATTTCACCGGCGGTGGGTGGTGAATTGCTGGTCCGGTATGGCTGGGAGTCCATAGGTACGGCGTTCGCGGTACTCAGCATGACAGTGCTGTTCATGACCGGATTCAGCCTGCCGGAAACGCTCAAGGAACCAGTGCCCTTCGAAGGCGTAGGCTCGATGTTGCGAACCTTCGGCGAACTGATGTCCTCGCGCGTGTTCGCCGGCTATGCCTTTTGCGTGGCCTTCGTCTCGGTCGTTTTCTTCAGTTTCATCGCCGCCGGCCCGGAAATCCTGGTTTCAGTGTACGAGCGGCCCGCCAACGAGTACGGCTACTATTTCATCATGATGCCTTGCGGCTTCATGGCGGGAAGCTATATCGCCAGGCATTACGGCCTGAGACTGCATATCGACCGACTCATGCTGATCGGCATGTCGATTTCCATTTTCGGCATCTGCCTTGCCTTCGCCCTGCAACTCACGAGTTGGATGCATCCGCTGGCATTGTTCGCGCCGGTTTCACTGACCGTTCTCGGCAACGGCATTACCTTGCCGAACGCGCAGGCAGCGGCCATCAACGAGTTCCCGCGACTGGCGGGCAGCGCTTCGGGACTTACGGGATTCCTGCAGATGGCCCTTTCGGCGCTGGCGGCACAACTTGTGGCGGTGGTCTACAACGGAACCGCGTATCCGCTGATGTTCATCATGCTGACTGCTTCGCTCTTGTCCCTGATCAGTTTTCGTATCGGTGTCGGTTTCGGCAATACCGGCGTGGCTTCCGGCGCACGCTTGCGCGATCAGGCCCAATAGTTTCCGCGAATCCCCCCCCCCCCCCCCCTGTCATTCTGCGCGCAGCGAAGCGAAGTCGCAGAATCTCCTCCGGAGCGGTACTGGTCTACGAGCAACAGCAAATCAAGAGTTACCCGGTCACATCGCTTCGCGCAGTTGAGCGAGAAACCGCTCTTCATCGCGCAGGCAGCGTAAATCGAACAAGAGACTGCCATCGCGAATCCTGCCGATTACCGGCCGCGGCAATTCCCGCATGCGCCCGGCGAGTTGCTGCAGGGCCGCGTCCTTGCCGCCGCTCGAAGCGATGGGGGTGATTTGCAAGGCGGTGCTTTCGAGCCGTTCGAGGGGCAAGGCGCCGCTGCCGATCTGGCTCTTGCATTCCCTCAGGGCAACCTCGACGGCAGGCCCGAGCGCTTCGGATACGGGTTTCAGCAGCCGCTCGCCGAGGGCGAGGATTTCCGCCGCCGAGCGGGTCAGATCCGCCAGCAAGGGCAGTCTGGACGGTAACCGTTGCGGGTCCTTGTACAGATTCAGCACTTCGCGCAAGGCGGCAATGGTAATCTTGTCGACCCGCAAGGCTCGCTTCAGCGGATTGCGCCGCACCCGGTCCACAAGTTCACGCTCACCGACGATTATTCCGGCCTGGGGTCCACCGAGCAGTTTGTCGCCGCTGAAAGTGACCAGGTCGACGCCTTCGGCGAGCGCTTCGTTGACGGTCGGCTCATGCGGCAATCCGTAACGCACTAGGTCGACCAGCGTGCCCGAACCGAGGTCGTGTACGAAAGGCAGCCCGTTTTCGCGGGCCAGTTCGCTCAAATCCCGTCCGGCAACTGAATTGGTGAAGCCGCGCACTTCGTAATTGCTGGTATGCACCTTCATCAGCAACGCGGTTTTATCATTGATGGCGCCGCGGTAGTCGCGCAAATGAGTGCGATTCGTAGTGCCGATTTCCCTGAGGATGCAATTGGCGCTTTGCATGATCTCGGGCATACGGAAGGAACCGCCGATCTCCACGAGTTCGCCGCGGGAAATCACGACTTCGCGCCCGGCAGCCAGCGTGTTCAGCACCAGCAACACCGCGGCGGCATTGTTGTTGACCACGGTGGCGGCTTCGGCGCCGGTCAATTCGCAAAGAGTCGCTTCCAGATGATGATCGCGGTCGCCGCGATGGCCCGCCTCAAGATCGTATTCGAGGTTGCAGGCGCCATCCGCCGCCATTGCCATGGCATGAACGGCTTCTTCCGGCAGAGCCGAGCGGCCCAGATTGGTATGCACCACAGTGCCGCTGAGATTGAACACCGGCTTGAGCGAGGCGCTGAATTCCGCGGCCACCCTGCGCCGCACCGCCGCGTAAATCGCTTCTGGAAAATCTGCCGCGGACACCAGGGCTTCCGTATCCGCGTCGCCCCCCTGCAAAGCCTCGCGCAATTGCGCGAGTTCCGCCTGGGCCGCGATCTTGCAGGCCTGAGCGCCATACTGCCCGATCAGCCCGGAAAGTTCGGGCGCATTGAGCACCCGGTCGACCGAAGGCAGGGATCTTAATTTTTGATTCACGGGCACGATTCCGATTACCAAACAAACGCCGGACCTAACCCGGCAAAGCGCCGTCAACTCTACCACAGCCCCGCCCCGCGCTATTGAGAATGGTTTGACATGACTAACGGCTAGATAGATAATCTAGCCAATTGAAAGGAGTAATTTACATGATCGAGTGGCCCCTACAAGACGCCAAGAACAAGTTCAGCGCCGTGGTCGAGGCGGCGTTGGCTGGTACGCCGCAACGGGTGACGCGGCGCGGGAAGCCGGCTGTCGTAGTGCTTTCGACATCCGAGTATGAGCGGCTTCGCCGGATGGAAAAGGCCGCGGCGCCAGGCTTGGCCGAACTGCTGCTGGAAATACCCCAGGGCGGAGAAGACTTCGCGCGGCTGGGAGTTACACCGAGAAAAGTCGAATTCTGATGTATCTAGTCGACACCGATGTGCTTTCCGTCTTGCGCAAAAGAGATAGATTTCCTCGTGTTGTCGAGTGGCTGGCGAATCAGCGCACCACCGATCTGTATATCAGCGTCGTTACTGTTGGCGAAATCGAAAGAGGTATTGCGCGGCAGCGACAATCCGACCCGGAATTCGCGCTCAGACTCGGTGAATGGCTGGACAGTCTGATCGAGATGTACGGGGATCATATCCTCGGAGTCAATCTGGCAGTGGCCCGGCGCTGGGGCCAGCTTTCCGCCAGGATTGGCAACCAGAGTGCCGATCTGCTGCTGGCCGCCACGGCACTCGAGCATGGGCTTGTGGTCGTAACGAGAAATCTGCGCCACTTTCAGTCCACAGGCGTTGAGTTGATCGACCCCTTTGCATGACCTTAGGTTGCTCGATCGGCATCGAAATTTGCTGAATTCTTGACCTTAGCCCCGAAGGGCTCCAGACTTGCCCGCAATTACTCCCCGCCGGACTTGCCGCAAGGCCCCGGCGGGGTTACTTTTTTCAAAAAGCAGTTTTTGCGCGCGCCAACAACAGCCCGTCAGCGACTTCTGCGTTGCCGATGTTGGTGACGCATATGGATCAGTTATTCACGGCAGGAAGGAGTATCCCTTTTTGACAGGGATTCCTGATTTGAGTTTGGATAGATAAGATCCAGCAAATTTCGCTGCGGTCTTAGCGACGGTTCTGCCTTGGCTCAAGGGACTCTATCAATAAAGCTTCCAACGTCTGTCCGCCATATTGCATCCCCTACTTTCAATGTGCGCGAGTATGTCAAAGTTCCGTGAAAATCGTCTTGCCCGAATCCGGCAGGAAAGTATACTGGCGGCTGCTTCGAAAAGGACATGGACGAATGCCTGAAAATCCGGCCTTGCTGATAGTCAACAACTTCCATGCCGACACCATTGCCAAGCTCGACGCGCGCTACGAAACGCATCACTTGTGGCTTCTGTCCGACGCCGAAAAACGCAGGTTGATCGAACGGCTCGACGGTCAATGCGAGGCCGCGGCGAGCGCCTCCTGGGTCTGTGACGAAATCGTCTACGAACTGGGTTCGCTGCGCGTGCTGTCTTGTTTCGGGGTCGGGGTCGACGGAATCGATTTCCAGCGCACGGCGGCGGCAGGCATTGCGGTCACGAATACCCCCGACGTGCTCAACGACGCAGTGGCCGATGTGGCGATGGCGCTGATCCTCGCAACCACACGCAATATCGTCAATGCCGACCGTTTCGTACGTGAAGGCGAATGGCGCAAGGGGCCGCTCCCCTTCGGCAGCGGCCTGGCGGGACGCACGCTCGGCGTTCTTGGCCTCGGCCGCATCGGCAATGCCATCGTGCGCAGGGCGGAGCCGTTCGGATTGCGTTTCGCGTATTATAATCGAGCACGCAAGGAGGACGTATCGTTTCCGTATTTCGAATCCGCCCGCGAGCTGGCCGGACACAGCGACATATTGCTCAACATGTTGCCGGGCGGCCCTGAAACCTTCGGCCTGGTCGATCTCGAAGTGCTCGACGCGCTCGGTCCTGAAGGTATTTTCATCAACGTGGGACGCGGCTCCAGCGTCAACGAGTCCGCCCTGGTGCAAGCCCTGCGACACGGACTGATCGCCGGCGCCGGACTCGATGTCTATGCCAATGAACCGGAGGTTCCAGAGGAACTACTGTCAATGGACAACGTCGTGTTGCTGCCCCACATCGGCAGCGCAACGGTGGAGACTCGCGCCGCCATGGGCAACCTGGTCGTGGAAAATCTGGATTCCTGGTTCAGCGCCAAAACGTTAGTTACTGAAGTCATAGGAAACTGAACGAGTAACAGGATGCCGACCGACACGCCAGAATCCACGCCGGTACGCGAGGCCGAAATTGCTTTTCAGGCCGACATGTTGCAGCGAGTGTCGCGCACCTATTCGCTGACCATTCCACTGCTGCCTTCCGAATTGCGCGAGGTAGTCGCCAATGCCTATCTCCTGTGCCGCATCGCCGACACCGTCGAAGACGATCCCGGACTCGATCCTATACGCAAGGAAATATTGTTGCGAGGAATTGCTTCCGCGGTGGCCGGCCACGCCGACTCCGAGCCACTGGCCGCGAAATTGTCCACGCTGCTTTCCGGCGCCGCTTCGAGCAGCGAGCGAATACTGGTTGAAAACACCGGCCGGATCGTGCGGATTACCCATGCATTCGCTCCCGCGCGGCGCAGGGCCATAGAACAATGCCTTACCGAAATGACCCGGGGCATGATCGAATTCCAGCGCCGACGAAATCGGGAAGGATTACGACATATGGCGGACCTCGACCGCTATTGTTATCACGTCGCCGGCGTGGTGGCGAAGATGCTCACCGAGTTGTTCTGCGATCATTCTCCCGCGGTGGCGGAAAGGCGCGAAGAACTGATGAGGCTGGCTCCCGAGTTTGGCCGAGGTCTGCAAATGACTAATATCCTCAGGGATATCTGGGCTGACCATGCCCGAGGCTATTGCTGGCTGCCGAAAGAGCCATTTGTTGCCAGAGGCTTTGATCTCGACGAAATGCGCACCGCCGATAATGGCCCTGACTTTGCTGAGGGCCTCGATGATCTGGTGGCCGCCACGCATCGCCACTTGCGGCAAGGGCTCGGCTTTGCGCTGCTGATCCCGCGCCGGGAACTCGGTATCCGCCGGCACCTGCTGCTGACCCTCGGCATGGCAGCGCTTACCTTGCGCCGCATTCACCGCTCGGAAGAATTTCGCGCAGGCAAGGATATCCCGCAGCCGAAACGCGCCGCGCCGGCGTTGATAACGGCAATTGTACTGCTGGCGCATTCAGACCCGGCTCTGCGCCGGCTGTTCGACCTGCTGTTGCGCAATGTTCCGCGCTCATGAGCCGGACGGAAGACCCCGGTTCAGCCAGGCGAAAAGCAATGACAAGGCTGGATTAAAGCTGGCGCAGGCGCTGGTCGAGGCGATGACGCCGCGCACCTGAGCGCGCGTGATGCGCACTTCCTTCTCGCTGGAAAAATGCGGATTGGCGTGGATACGGCGCAAGCTCAGCACCGCCATGCCGACAGCCCACAGGCAATAACGGCGAATGCCCGTTTCGCCCGCGGGCATTAGCTTGATGTATGCAACGGCCGATTCGAGTTGTTCGCGCGCGATGCCGAGCAATTGCCGCAGCGCGATGGCAAAGCCCGGCTTGCCATGTTCATCGGGCAGGCGTTCGAGTTCCACTCCCGCCGCCAGGAAAACATCCCGCGGCAACCAGCAGACGCCGCGGCGCCGGTCTTCCCAGATGTCCTTGAGGATGTTGGTCATTTGCAGGCCCTGGCCATAGGCGATCGCCAGCGGCATCAGTTTCTCGCGCCGTGCGGCGATGCGGGGACTGTAATCGCAGAACAACTCGGTCAGCATCTCGCCGACCACTCCAGCGACAAAATAGCAATAACGTTCCATCTGCCGAATGTCGGCCAGGCCCCCGAGCCCGCGTTTTGCCTGAAAACCGGTCATGCCGGAACTCATGATGCCGACGCAGCGGGCAAGCGCATGGCGCTGGGCTTGCGGCAATGCGCGGTTGATGCGCATGACAAGCGGCGCCCGGGCGACAAGCTCGCAATCCCTCGCCCTGCTCTGCGGCGACAGGATCGCACCGAGATCGCTCGCGAACGTTTGCGGGTCCTCGGAATCCCCCACCATCGCCGTCAGCCGCTCGGAGAATTCCTTTTTGTGCGCATACGCGATTCCAGGGTCGTCTTCGATCGTATCCGCTATCCGGCACAGGAGATAGGCATTGCCCGCGGCATTGCGCAACGATTCCGGCAATTGCGGATTGGTAAAGGCGAATGAACGGGAAACGCCTTCGAGAAGTTCCGTCTGAACGGCAAGGTCTTCTTCAGCGGGCATCGCGAAGCCGCGATTCGATTCGAGCCACCAGCCCTTCCAGATCGAGGCGTCCGTCGCGATTGGTCTGTACGGCTATCGTCGTGCCTGATTCGGCGTAGTGCATGACCTGGGTCCGATATCCCGGCCACAGGCCGCCATGACCGAAACGGCCGCCGCCATCGTAGACGAACAGACCGAATCCGTAATGCCAATCTGGCGCGGAGGGATCGCGCCAGCCTGCGTCGAGCATCGCTGCAAGACTTTCGGTCCGTACCGCGCGGCTTTCGGCCAGGTCCCCGTAGAACCGGACCAGCATGGTCGGATTCGTGACCAGCCCGCCGCCGGTCCACTCCGAGGAAGGATCGATCTTCATGCTGCCGTCGTCCCGAAGATTGCGCGCGCCGGCCATATAGCCCGGAGTGATGTCCTGCAGTATCGACCGGTCCTGGGGTCTGATTTCGTCGAGACCCAGCGGCGTCAGAATTCTTTCGTCGAGCAGATCGAAATATTCGCGCCCGCTTGCCGCCTCGATCACGCGCCCGAGCACCAGATAACCAGCGTCGGTGTAGGCATAGCCCTCTCCCGCCGGAAACAGCGGCTCGCGATCGACCATGCCGATCAACTCCTCGACTTCGAACCGGATTCCTCCACGGCTGATCGCGCGCCAAATTGAAAGCATGCCGTAACGCATCGTGGCCGGATAGTCGCCCATGCCGGAAGAATGCGAGAGCAGATGCCGTATACGCATCGTTTCCGCATTGGGCAGTTCGTCGAACCATGCGACGCCACCCAGCCATTTCGACGCCGGATCTTCGAGCGCGAGCACACCGTCCTCAACCAGCAACATCGTCAGCGCGGCGACGAAAGTCTTGCCCGTGCTCCCGCCCGGCATACCCACGGAATCGTCGAGCGCCACGGCATTTTCCACATCCGCCAGCCCCACCGAAGCGCTGACTATCGAGCCATCCACAAACCGCACGGCGCCGCGCAGCCCGGGCATGTCCATTTCCGCCCGCGCCTTTTCGAGCAAGGCGGATAGTTCGGCCTGGTCCATTGCGAAAACCAGCGGGCAGAAGACCAGCGCTGCGACAAGTAACCATGCTTTCATGACGAATTGCCTGACGTGTAGAGATTCAAGGCGAGCTTATCAGATCACACCAAATTTCCGGTACTCCGGAATTTGGTGTGAAAAGTGTTTAATTATTTCTATCGGGCGCCGGGCCACTCCTGTAGAGTGACTCGGCTAGGCAAGTAAATTTTAACCAGAGGAGTTCAAGATGTCTGTAAGTATGAACGCTATGGTCAAGACAGCCGGTACAGGGGCGCTGGCAGCACTCTTGGTAGCGGCTTCCGGGATTGGGTCGAAAGCCCAGGCCCAGGAATCTGAGGCACTGGAAGAACTTGTCGAAATAACAGTTACAGGTGTTCGCGGCAGACCCCGCTCGGTATCCGAGAGCCCGGTCGCGATAGATGTATTCTCCGCGGATCAGTTGGATCTGCAACCCCAGGTGGGTTTGTTTGAAACGCTGCGGTACCTGGTGCCATCCCTCAAGATGCCCCAGCGTCCCGGCGGCGGTACCGCGACATTTATCGCTTCGGCCGGATTGCGCGGGTTGCATCCGGACCAGACCCTGGTGCTGGTGAACGGCAAACGCCGCCATCGCACCGCGCTGATCAACACCAGTACGGGACTTTTCAGCGGCTCCGCCGGCGTCGACCTGAACCTGATTCCCCGGTCCGCGATCAGGCAAATTGAAGTGTTGCGCGACGGCGCCGCGGCGCAATACGGGTCGGACGCGATTGCCGGCGTCGTCAATATCATCCTCAAGGAAGATAGCGATGGCGGAAGTTTCACGACGAATGGTGGTCAGAACTTCGACCATGGAGACGGAAAGTTCAGAAACGCGGGCATCAATGTCGGGACGCAGGTAGGGGATGCCGGATTTATCAATTTCAGTCTGGACTATATGGACTCCGGTTTCTCCAACCGAGCGCGTCCCGTGCCGATTCCGGATCCGGCCAATCCCGCCGGACGCAATCTGTTTCCATTGCTTCCGGGCGGCGGGCTCGATCCCCGAGAGTTCACGATTGACCGCCTGGTGACATCCAACTACGGAAATTTCCCCAGGAATACCTATGCCGGGGCGATCAATTTCGGTTACGACTTCGACGAAGTGGAATTCTACAGTTTCGTGACATTCGCCGACCGCGACTCGGAACTCGACTTTACTTTCCGGCGCCCGCGGGATTCCAGGGCGATTCCCGAAATTTTCCCGCAAGGATTCCGTCCGCGGGAAGTAATCGGCGAGAAAGATCACGAGATCGTCGCTGGCTTGCGCGGTGTAGCGGGAGACTGGGATTGGGATCTTTCGGTCAACAGCGGAGAAAACGAAGCGACCTGGAACAATGCGCACGGAATAAACGCCAGCCTGGGCGCACTCAGCCCCACTTCGTTCTATCTCGGCCAGATGATCGCCGATGAAACATCCGGGCAATTCGACATTACCCGCGCCATCAGTCTGGCTGACGGCGGTCAACTCCAGGTTTCGCTCGGCACGCAATTACGCAAGGAAAACTACGCCATCACCGAGGGCGAACCGGCAAGCTACGCCGATGGCAACAACGGCCGCGCCCCCGCTGCACAGGGATTTCCGGGATTCTCTCCCGAAGCCGTGAACGATTTGTCGCGCAACAACTTCAATATTTACGGCGAACTGGGTTGGGATCCAACGGAACAGTTATTCCTCGGAGCCGCGCTTCGTTATGAGGATTTCGACGATTCAGCCGGCCAGGAAATAATCGGCAAGGTCAGCGCCCGCTATGCGCTATCCGATACTTTTGCCCTGCGCGGATCGGCGAACACCGGATTCAGGGCGCCGAGCGTGCAGCAACTTGGCTTTCGGGGCAGCCGCGGCCAGTTCGCGGACCTGGACAACGACGGCATCGCCGAAACCATCGTATTGCGGCAAACACTGCCATCGACCGATTCGGCGGCGCGAGCTCTCGGCGCCGTTCCTCTTGTGCCCGAGACATCGGTGAATTTCAGCGTGGGATTCACATTTCAGTCCCCAGCCGGAATCGACCTGACGGTAGACCTCTACCGGATCGACGTAGATGACCGGGTAGCGCTGTCGACGCAGTTCAATCGGGGTGACGGCCGGGCCGCACAGGGCGGTGGCAGCATAGGCAGCGAGATATCCGCCTTGCTCGACTCCGCCGGTTTCGACGCCAGTCTCGGCGGCGTGAACTATTTCACCAACGCGATCGACACCCGCAGCGAAGGCGTGGACATTGTCGCCACCTACGACATGGATACCGACGTGGGGAACATCAGTTTCACAGCCGCGTACAACTATAACGATCTGTCCGTCCTGTCCGTGGACCCCAATCCGGAAGAACTTTCCGGGCTGGTGCTGGCCAATGGTTCTCCCATCGTTCAGTTCAATCGTGCGCGACTCGGAACTTACACGGATGAATTCGCCGATTCGCTGGTCTCGCTCGGCGCTACCTGGATCGGACAGAACTTCCGCGCCAACCTCCGCTCGACCCGATTCGGAGAATTCACCAACGTGGCGACATCGGCTCAGAACGATACTTTGAACGACGCCCAATGGATCGTTGATTTCGAGGTAGGGTACGATTTCCTGAACGGAATTTCGGTGTATGCGGGCTCCAACAATTTGTTCAACGTCTATCCCGAAGAGGTGCGTTCGGTCAGTTCCCTGGGCCACGGAATCTATGACACGATTACTCCCTACGGGTTTACCGGCGGCAGTTGGTACGTGAGGACATCATTCGAATGGTAGCCGAACATCGCGCCCGGGGGCGTTTCGCTCCCGGGTTCGCGATGTACCCACTCCTGAACCACGATTGAATGAGGAGCATTTTTCATGTCGAAGACATTCCAGCTTTGCGTCACTTTGCTCGTCTTCCTGATTGCCGGCCCGGTAAGCGGGCAGAGCTTTCAGAACTATGAAGAAGATTTTCCGGAGGCAGTCAAGACCTTCTACCACGTACCCGTGGAAATGCGCGACGGCGTTCGATTGACGACCGATGTGTACCTGCCGGCGGAAGGTGGCCAGTATCCCACGCTGCTGGTACGCGACATGTACTCCAACGGCTCGACCGACCTGCGCCTGCGTTATTCGAAGTTCGCCACCGCCAACGGCTACGCGTTCGTCTTTCAGACCGTGCGCGGGCGTTACGATTCCGACGGTCGCTGGTATCCCTATTTTCAGGAAATCAACGACGGCGACGATACTCTTACCTGGATTGCCGAACAGCCCTGGTCGGACGGCCAGGTCGGCATGTTCGGTTCTTCCTATCTCGCCTCAGTGCAATGGCTGGCGGCGCTGAACCGCAATCCCGCGCTGGTGGCGATCGCGCCGGCCGTAAGCCCGGGCAACTACTATCGTGACGTCGCTTACCCCGGCGGGGCTTTTTCGCTCTTGTCCAGGGCGCGATGGGGCATTGCCCAGGCCGGAAGCCGCACGAACATGAACTACCCGATCGACTGGATAAACGGCATAGGTCATCTCCCACTGGAGACATTGGGAGAAAATCTCGGTTTCGACGTGCGGCATTTCCAGGACTGGCTGGCGCATCCCTCCTACGATGCCTATTGGCGGCCACTGAATCTCGAGGCCCGTGCACCCGAAATGTCGGTGCCGGCGCTGAACATGGGCGGTTGGTACGATGTTTTCCTGCGCAGCACCATCGGCAGTTACCAGACCATGACCAGGGAAGCCGCGACCGAGGCTGCGCGACAGGGCCAGCGGTTGATCATCGGCCCCTGGCCACATGGATGGAATCAGTCTTCCGTCGTCGGCGATCTTGATTTCGGCCCCGATGCCCTGATCGGTGTGGAAGACTTGCTGCTGGAATGGTTCGACTATTGGCTGAAGGACGGGCCGGCGCCCGAAGGCAAACCGATCCGAATTTTCGTGATGGGAGAAAACGTATGGCGCGAGGAAGACCAGTGGCCGCTCGCGAATACCAGCTACACAGACTACTTCCTGCATGAAGACGGCTCGCTGGCGCTTACCCCGTCGGCGGAGATCGTGGGAGAGCTGCAATATACCTACGACCCCGCGGACCCGACACCGACCCTGGGCGGCAATATCATGGAACCCACCTTGCGCGGCCCCCACGATCAGCGCGCTCTGGACGAGCGTGACGACATTCTGCGCTTCCTGACGGAACCTTTTGCCGAAGAGACCGAGATCACCGGTCCCCTGTCGGCTGAAATATACGCATCGAGCAGCGCCGTCGATACCGACTTCATGGTCAAGCTGGTCGTAGTGAAGCCTGACGGATTCTCGTTCAATCTCGTGGACGGCGTCATTCGCGCCCGTTATCGGGAAGGGTTCGAGCAGGAAATTCCGTTGCAGCCTGGCGCCGTTTACCCGTATGTCATCGACATGTGGGCGACGAGCTACCTGCTTGAGCCGGGCGATCGCCTGCGCCTGGATGTCACCAGCAGCAACTATCCCAGGCTGGCCCGAAATCTGAATACCGGCGCGCCATTCGCGAAAACCACCGAGATGCAGGTTGCGCGACAGACGATACACATGAGCGAACAACATCCGTCAAGGCTGATATTGCCGGTCATACCTCGCTGAAAACTCACGTCGGTTGATCGAAACTGGATTTTGTCGGACCGGTGAATTATTCTGCCTCTCCCGTGGCAGACATCGAAATCGCCCCGCATGGCGGGATGGCAGATTCGCCGTGAGCCCAACAACCACGCAGTCAGATTCCATTCGCCCCCGGCGGCAAACATTCGCCCGGAGCCATGAAGTCGTGACTGCCGAAAAATGAACTTTTTCGACGGGAAAATCATGACTACGTCCCTTGCAGCCCGGCAATCCTCTTCTCCGATCATCAGCGACAAGCTCGTTTACGTGTTCGGCAAACAAACCGACGGCAACGCCGGCATGCGCGTAACGCTCGGCGGCAAGGGGGCCAATCTGGCCGAAATGGCGGCTATCGGCCTGCCGGTTCCGCCAGGATTTACCATCAGCACCGAAGTCTGCTCCTGGTACTACGATAACGAACGGGAATATCCGGCTTCGCTCGCCGGCGACATAGACACGGCCATTGCCGGCATCGAAGAACAAATGGGCAAGAAATTCGGCGCCCGCCGGAATCCGTTGCTGGTGTCGGTTCGCTCCGGGTCGCGGGATTCGATGCCCGGCATGATGGATACGATCCTCAACCTCGGTCTCAACGACGAGACCGTGGAAGGTCTGGCCGATGTGTCGGGGAATCCGGCCTTTGCCTGGGATTGCTACCGGCGGTTCATCCAGATGTACGGCGATGTGGTGATGGGCGTACGGGCGCGAAGCGAAGAGGAAGAAGACCCTTTCCACAAGATTCTCGACGCGGTGAAGGAAAAGGCCGGGGTCAGGTTCGACGCCAAGCTGAACGTTACTCACCTGCGCGCCCTCGTGCGGCGTTACAAGTCGCTGATCCGCCGCCGCGCCGGAGGCGACTTTCCACAGGACGTCAACGAACAGCTATGGGGCGCTATCGGCGCGGTTTTCGGCTCCTGGAACAACGAGCGGGCCGTGCTGTATCGCCAGCAGTATCGCATTCCCGCCGAATGGGGCACGGCAGTCAATGTCCAGGCCATGGTGTTCGGCAATGCGGGCAATGACTGCGCAACCGGTGTCGCCTTCACCCGGGACCCGGCAAACGGTGAAAACGAATTCTATGGCGAGTACCTCGTCAACGCCCAGGGTGAAGACGTCGTGGCCGGCGTGCGCACTCCGAAAGCCATCAAGCGGATGGCAAAGGAAATGCCGGAAAGTTATCGCGAACTGCTCCAGGTTCGACAAACGCTGGAGCAGCATTTCAAGGATATGCAGGACCTGGAGTTCACCATACAGAGCGGCCGCCTGTTCATCTTGCAGACCCGCAACGGCAAGCGCACGGGCCAGGCCGCGGTGCGCATCGCGGTGGAGATGCAGCGCGAAGGGCTGATGTCACGCGAAACCGCTTTGCTGAAGATTCCGGCGGAATCGGTGGACTCATTGCTCGTGCCCGTGTTCAACCCCAAGGCGCTGAAAGCCGCCGCGGCCATCGGCCAGGGTTTGCCGGCGGGTCCCGGCGCGGCGACCGGAAGAGTCGTATTCACCACCTTGCGGGCCGAACTCGAAACCCGCCGCGGCAACAGGGTCATTCTGTGCCGGGTGGGAACCTCGCCTGAAGATCTGAAGGGCATGCTTTTGTCCGAAGGAATCCTTACCTGCCGTGGCGGCGTCTCTTCGCACGCCGCGCTCGTGGCGCGCCAGTTGGGCAAGGTCTGCGTCTGCGGCGCCAGCGAAATCCGCATCGACTACGACAGGCGAACCCTGACCGCGGGCAGACACGTAATCCGCGAAGGCGAATACATCTCCATCGACGGCAGTACCGGCATTATTTATCAGGGCATGGTGGAAAACGCGGATTCGGAAGTGAAACAGGTGCTTAACGGCGGCATGAAGGCGGAAAAAAGTTATACCTTCGAGCAGTTCAGCACGGTCATGCAATGGGCCGATGAGTTGCGCAGCCTGAAGATCCGCACCAATGCGGATACGCCGTCGATGGCGGAAGAAGCCGTTCGATTCGGCGCCGAAGGTATCGGTCTGTGCCGCACGGAGCACATGTTCTTTGAAGGCGACCGCATCAATTTCATGCGCCAGATGATTCTTGCGGCGGACGAAGTGCAACGCAAGGAAGCATTGAAGAAATTGCTCGGATATCAACGCCGGGATTTCATTGGCCTGTTCAAGGCCATGCGGGGCAAACCGGTGACTATCCGCCTGCTCGACCCGCCATTGCACGAGTTCCTGCCGCACGACGACGTGGTGCGCCGGCAACTGGCGCAGAAACTCGGTGTAACGCTCGACTTCGTCATCGATCGCGTCAAGGCGCTGCACGAAGAGAATCCCATGCTCGGCTGCCGCGGCTGCCGCCTGGGTATCCTGCACCCGGACATTACCGAAATGCAGACCAGGGCGATATTCGAAGCCGCCGCCTATGTCGCCAAACAAGGCATCGAAGTCATACCCGAGATCATGATTCCCCTCGTTGGCTACCGCGCCGAGTTGGCGGACCAGTTGCACACGGTGCATCGGGTGGCCGGACAGGTGCTCAAACGCCAGAAGGTCGAAATCAACTACCTGGTCGGCTCGATGGTGGAAATACCGCGCGCCGCGGTAACAGCCGACGAAATTGCCACAGAAGCGGATTTCTTCAGTTTCGGCACCAATGACCTGACCCAGACTACGCTTGGCCTGAGCCGGGACGACATGGGCCTGTTCTACGACGAATACAAGAAGAAGGAAATCTTCAACCAGAATCCTTTCGCCAGCCTCGACCAGAGCGGCGTCGGCCAGTTGATCGAGATGGCGGTCGACCGCGGGCGCCGAACCAACCCGGACATCAAGCTTGGTATCTGCGGCGAGCACGCCGGCGATCCGGCATCGATCGAATTCTTCCAGCGGCAGGGTCTGGACTACGTAAGTTGCTCACCGCCGCGGGTGCCGGTGGCCCGGCTGGCGGCCGCCCAGGCGCGCCTTCGCGAGTAATGTTCGCTCGGGCTGGGCATGCCCAGCCCCTACAATATCATTCAGGCGGGTTGTAGGAGGAAAACATGCGTGCTTCGCGACGGAAAACTGGTCCCCAGCCCCTACAATACCATTCAGGCAGGTTGTAGGAGGAAAACATACGTGCTTCGCGACGGAAAACTGGTCCCCAGCCCCTACAATACCATTCAGGCAGGTTGTAGGAGGAAAACATGCGTGCTTCGCGACGGAAAACTGATCCCCAGCCCCTACAATACCATTCAGGCGGGTTGTAGGAGGAAAACATGCGTGCTTCGCGACGGAAAACTGGTCCCCAGCCCCTACAATACCATTCAGGCAGGTTGTAGGAGGAAAACATGCGTGCTTCGCGACGGAAATCTGGTCCCCAGCCCCTACAATACCATTCAGGCAGGTTGTAGGAGGAAAACATACGTGCTTCGCGACGGAAAACTGGTCCCCAGCCCCTACAATACCATTCAGGCAGGTTGTAGGGGCGAGGCATGCCTCGCCCGCTCAAGCCGGCGCCTCGTTTCTTTCCAGTAATCATATCTGCTAGTCTCTAGCCGTCGCCAACTCTTCCGGGAAGAAAAGTCATGAGTATCGGTGTCCTCGCCCTTCTTTCGCTATTACCGATCCTGTCGGTGGCCGTTTTCCTGGTACTGCTGCGCTGGCCCGCCAGCCGCGCCATGCCGATTGCCTATGTCGTGGCTTTCGTACTGGCCTGGCTGGTTTGGCAGGTGCCGCTCACCAAGATCCTGGCGGCGAGCGTCAACGGGCTGATCGTTGCCGCGACCCTGATCTTCATCATCTTCGGCGCCATATTGCTGCTCAACACCCTGCGCCAGAGCGGCGCCATGTACGCCATCCGCGAGGGCTTTTCCGACATCAGCCCGGACCGCCGGGTGCAGGTCATCATCATCGCCTGGCTGTTCGGGTCCTTCATCGAAGGCTCGGCGGGATTCGGCACGCCGGCGGCGGTAGCCGTACCGCTAATGGTCGGACTCGGTTTTCCGGCCATGGCCGCGGTAGTCGCGGGAATGATCATCCAGAGCACCCCGGTATCCTTCGGCGCCATGGGCACGCCAATCCTGGTCGGTATAAACACCGGGCTGTCGGCGGACCCGGAAATGGCCGCCTACGCCCTGGAACGCGGCTTTACCGAATGGGATGCCTTCCTCGCCTTCATCGCCACCAAGGTCGCCATCATTCATGCACTGGCGGGAACTTTCGTGCCCTTGCTGGTGACTGCGATCATGACGCGATTCTTCGGCCCGGAGCGCAGCTTTGCCGCCGGCTTCCAGGTCTGGAAGTTTGCCTTGTTCGCCGCCCTGGCGATGACGATTCCCTACGTCATCGTGGCGTCCGTGTTCGGCCCCGAGTTTCCGTCGATGTTCGGCGGCCTGATTGGTCTGGCCATCGTCGTGTCCGCGGCGCGCAAGGGTTTCCTCGTGCCAAAAGCTGAGGACACCTGGGATTTCGACGTTCGGGAGAACTGGGATGAAGAATGGACCGGCACATTGCAGGACCGCGGCCACGTGCCCGACCCCGACCATCGCATGAGCCTGCTGAAAGCCTGGTCGCCGTATCTCTTCGTGGCCGGCCTGCTGGTGCTCACAAGGCTGCCGCAAGTAGGACTGGAGCCCTTTCTGCGCGCTGCAAACCCATTCATCACCTGGTCCTGGGCGGAGATTTTCGGCAGCGACATCAGCGCCTCGTTCCAGCCGCTATGGTCGCCGGGCACGATTTTCATCATTGTTTCCCTGCTGACGATATTGCTGCACAGCATGCGCATGGGCGAATACCGGGCAGCTTTCGGCAGTTCCCTGCGTACCTTGCTGCCGGCTTCGGCAGCACTGGTTTTCACCGTGCCCATGGTGCAGGTGTTCATCAACTCCAGCGGCGGCGCGGCCGGATACGAGCAAATGCCCATCGCCCTGGCGGAAGGCGTGGCCAATATCGCCGGTTCGGCCTGGCCCTTCTTTTCGACCTTCATCGGCGGTCTCGGCGCTTTTGTCGCCGGCAGCAATACCGTCAGCAACATGATGTTCTCGCTGTTCCAATTCGGAGTCGGCGAGCGCATCCTGGTCGACCCGACCTGGATCGTCGCCTTGCAGGCGGTCGGCGGCGCTTCCGGCAACATCATCTGTGTGCACAACGTGGTGGCCGCATCGGCGGTGGTGGGGCTGGTCGGCAAGGAAGGCGCGGTGATCCGCAAGACCCTGCTGCCCTTCCTGTATTACGCGCTGGTTACCGGCTCGATCGGCTATGGCATCGTCACCGGCGGCATCTTCAACGCGGGATTTATCGTAGTCGCGATGATCACGGCGCTGATGATCGCCCTGATCGTGCGTTACAACCGCCGGCCGGCCTGAATCGGAGTCCGGCGCGATGCCATGACCCGGAGCCTGCCCCGCCACCGCTCGCTGACGGTCGCCACGGCGGGTCATGTCGATCACGGCAAGACTCTGCTGGTGCGCAATCTGACCGGGGTCGATACCGACACGCTCGCCGAGGAAAAGAAGCGCGGGTTGTCGATCAATCTCGGCTTTGCCTACAAGCAATACGAAGCGGATGGCGACGAATGCCTGCTCGGCTTCGTCGACGTTCCCGGGCATATCGATTTCATCGGCAACATGCTCGCCGGTGTGGGCGCCGTGGACGGCGCGATGCTGGTGGTTGCCGCGGACGACGGCGTCATGCCCCAGACCGAAGAACACGCGGCCATCCTCGACCTGCTCAATATCCGCTCGGGCTGCGTAGCCCTTACGAAGATCGATCGTGCGAGCAAGACCCGGCTGCACAAGGTCAAGGCCGAAGTCCGCGAACTGCTTGCCGGCAGCGGTCTTGCCGACGCTCCGGTATTTCCGGTGTCGAACATCGATGGCGACGGCATCGACCGCCTGGCCAACTTTCTGCACAAATTGTTGCTGACAAAATACCGGCGCGCACAGGCAGCCGAAGACCGCTTGTTCCGATTTCTCATCGATCGCAGTTTCAGCGTGCGCGGTATCGGCACGGTGGTCACCGGAAGTTGCCGCGATGGCGAGGCTGCCTCCGGGAATTCGCTGCTGCACAGCGGCAGCGGGACCGAAACCAGGGTTCGCGGCATCCGGGTTCACCAGGAAGACAGGGACCGGTTGCGGCAAGGCGAGCGCGCGGCGCTTACCGTCACGCTCGAGCAAGGTCTGGCCGGCCGTGGCGACTGGCTGCTCGATGCCCGGCTGCAACATCCGGTCACCCGCTTCGATGCATGTTTACGGCTCTTGCCGGGGGCGGACGAACCGCGGCCCAATACGCGCTACCACTTGCATGTCGGCGCCGGTCATTACCTGGCGACCTTGCGCCGACTCGGCGAAAGCACCTGGTTCCAGGTGAAAACCCGGGAACCGGTGCATGTGTTGTACGGCGACCGCTTCATCCTGCGCGACCCGGCGGCGAGTCACACTTTGGGCGGCGGCTGGGTGGTCGATATATTTGTGCCGGCACGCGGCCGCGATTCCCGCGAGCGGCTGGAATTGCTCGCCGCCATGGACCGGGAATCCGAGGCGGCGTGCCGGGCATTGATCGAGCTGTTGCCCGACGGGCTCAATCTCGACCAGTTCAGCCTGAATCGCAATCTCGGCGCCGGGGCAATTGCAAGCCTGGCGCGAAAGATGCAACAGTCTCCAGTCGATTGCATCGCCTTGAACACGGAAACAGGCGAATATCCGCGATTGCTTGGCCGGGAACATTTCCGGCGGCATCGGGACGCGGTGCTCGCCGCAGTCGCGAGCTATCATCGCGCTCATCCCGACCGCCAGGGCATCGGTGAATCTCAACTGCCGAGGGCAACGGAATTACGCATCTCGCGGCCACTGCTGAAAGCGCTGCTCGCGCGCTTGCTCGACGAGGGCGCAGTGGAACGCAGCGGTTCGCTTTTGCACATGCCCGGCCATAGCACCCGGCTCGGCGAGCAGGTCGAACAGCTCCTGCAAAAACTGCGGCCCATCCTGCAGAAGTCGGAAAAGATTCCTCCGCGTACGCGGGAGCTGGCGGAAATGACGGGACTGCCCCTTGCCGCGCTGGAGAAAATCCTTCGTCAGGCGGAAATTTCGGACAAGCTGGTGAAGGTGGCGGACAATCGGCATTATCTGCCGGAAACGATTCGCGACCTCGCCGAGCTGGTAGAAAAACTGGCCGGTGGCCCAGGCGGAAAAGAGCGCTTTTCCGTGGTCGCCTTTCGCGATGCGAGCGGCATCGGCCGCAATCTTTGCATAGAGATTCTCGAGTATTTCGACGGCATCGGTTTCACGCGCCGGGACGGAAACATCCGGTTCATGCGCGCCAATCGCGAGAAGCTGTTCGACGCGGAATGACAACCCTTTCTGTCATTCCCCAACCCTTTCTGTCATTCCGCGCGGAATGACGACAGGGGCGCTGTGGTACGGTGAAACTCCTTTACGACAAGGGTTCAAGAATGTAGTCTAGCGGCGCTCACAGGGCGGCCCCGCCCGGAAGGAAAAAGAGAAGAATGGGCCAGGAAATTGCCAATTTCGAATTCAGCAGCGAAGAGTTCCAACACTTCGGCGAAAGGCTGCGGGCCAATCTTTCGGCGCTCGAGCAATTACTGCAAAGACCGGATTTCGGCGAAGGCGACCTGACTTTCGGCGCGGAACTGGAACTGTATATCGTCGACCCGCAGGGCCAGCCCCTCCACGTCAACCAGGAGATCATCGCGGAACTCGACGACCCGCAACTTACTCTGGAACTGAATCGTTACAATCTCGAATACAACTTCAGCCCCAGCCTGATTTCGGATCACTGCTTCGGCAAGACCCAGCAGGAAGCCCTCGCCGCCATCGACAAGATCAATGCCTGCGCCGCGCAATGGAACGGTTCCGCGGTGCCCGTGGGCATCCTGCCGACCTTGCAACAGTCGGATATCGGTTATCACGCGATGACCAAATTGCCCCGTTTCGAAGCTCTGACCAGAGAATTGACCCACATCCGCGGCGGGCCCTTCACAATCGCCATTACCGGCGCCGACACCTTGCAACTCGCCGTGGACGACGTAACCCTGGAAGGCGCCAATACCTCGTTCCAAATCCACTTGCGCGTTCCGCCCCGGGAATATGCGGAGTTCTACAACGCCGCCCAGTTGATAACACCGCTGGTAGTGGCCCTGGCGGCCAATTCGCCGACATTGTTCGGCCATCGGCTGTGGCAGGAAACGCGCATTCCCCTGTTCAAGCAGTCGATCGACTGCCGGCCCAAGGACGGCATGCATCCGATTCCGGCCAGGGTCAACTTCGGCAATAACTGGATTCGCAACAGCCCGTTCGAACTGTTCGCCGAAGCCGCCATGCTGTACCGGCCGATTCTTGCCATGTGCGATGAAGAAGACTCTGTGGCCGTAGTCAAATCCGGAGGTGTTCCCTCGCTAAGCGAACTGCGACTGCAACAAGGATCGATCTGGCTCTGGAACCGGCCGGTTTACGACCCCGCCGACGGCGGTCACTTGCGCATCGAGTTCCGTTCCCTGCCGGCCGGGCCGAGCCTGGTCGACATGCTGGCGAACGCCGTGCTTGCCATAGGCCTGACCAAGGTCATGCAAGAACACATTACCGACCTGCTGCCGGCGATTCCCTTCAACTATTGCACGGCGAATTTCTATCGCGCCGCCCAGAACGGTCTCGAGGCGGACCTGTTCTGGCCATCTTCGACCCAGATTCAGCCGGAGTACTTCCCGGTGCCGGCGCTGCTCGAAAAACTGCTGCCGCGGGTGCCGGAAAAACTCGCGGGCATGGGCTTTCGTGAAGACGATTTCATGCCCCTGCTCGACATCGTCGAAGAGCGTCTTTCGGCACGCAAGACGGGAGCGCGCTGGCAACTCGAAAAAGTCGCCGAATTGCGGCGCGACATGTACAAGCGCGAAGCGCTGATAGAGATGCTGACACAGTATCGCGCCAACAGCGCCGCGAATATTCCGGTGGCGCGATGGAAGTAAAACACGCGGAATCCGAAGGCGAAATTCGGGGACTGTTCCATCACTGGCATGATCCGGACCCCCACTCGCTCGGCGCCAGCGCGCTGGAATTCCTGCATCGCCTGCACGGTCCCACCTGCATCCATCTGACCGGCAATGACAGCAGCCGTTGCCGGGCTATGGCGACGCTGATGCACGGCAACGAACCCGGCGGTCTGCATGCGCTCTACGAGTTGCTGCGGCTCGGTTTGCGCCCCGCGGTCAACATGATCTGCTTCATTCCCTCGGTTGACGCGGCCAAGCAGGCCCCCGGCTTCGTCTATCGCATGCTGCCGCACAGCAAGGATCTAAACCGTTGTTTCACTCCGCCTTTCGGCGATACGGAAGTTGACCATCTCGCACGGGAAATGATCGCATTGATCGAAGCCGCGAAACCGGAATGCGTGGTCGATGTCCATAACACTTCCGGCTCGAGCCCCTCTTTCGGGATCAGCACCGAAATGGAACCGCGCCACGCAGCGCTGATCTCGCTGTTTACCCACCGCATGATCGTCACGGACCTGCGGCTCGGCTCGCTGATGGAACGCACGCGCGCGGACATGCCCATAGTCACGGTCGAATGCGGCGGCGCCGAGGATCGAGAATCGGCCATGCTCGCCGGCGAAGGACTGACGCGCTATTTCACGTTCGAAAATGTGCTGGACGCCAGCCCGGCGGAGATGTCGCTCGAATACTTCCATCATCCCATGCGGCTGGAACTGACCGAAGGCAGCGAGATCGCCTATGGCGAACACAGCTTGCTCGACGACGGCGTAACCTTGCTGCCGTCTGTGGAAAATCACAATTTCGGTCATGTCGGGCCTGATACCCTGCTCGGTTTCGTTTCCGGGGAACTGGAGAACAATCTGCGCGTGCGAAATGGCGATGGAACGACACCCGCAAAAGAGTACTTCAGGTTGGAGGAAGGCCGTCTCTATCCCGGGCGAAAGTTGAAACTTTTCATGGTGACGACGAATCCCGAAATCGCCCGCAAGGATTGCATGTTCTATATTACAGAACTGTCATAAAAAAACTCGCCTCCGCTCTGGCCCGCTTGCATTATCAATGATCTAATACCGCCGGGCCGATCTTGCCGAGCTACACACCTACCTAAAAGATTTCCTAAAGAGAAGTATTTCAAACAGGAAGGAGCATGTCTGAAATAATCGCTCAGTACGGCTCGATTTTTCTCGCCATGGCCGTCATTTTCGGCTTTTTCATGGCCTGGGGAGTTGGCGCCAACGATGTTGCCAACGCCATGGGTACGTCGGTCGGCGCTCGAGCCATCACCATCAAGCAGGCCATCGCCATTGCGATGGTTTTCGAGTTCGCCGGTGCTTATCTGGCTGGCGGTGAAGTCACCGAAACCGTGCGTAGCGGCATAATCAGCCTGGAGAACACCGGCCTCGATGAAAATCCCCAGTTGCTGGTTTATGGAATGCTGTCTTCGCTGCTGGCTGCGGGCGTCTGGCTGCTGGTAGCGTCCCAGCGCGGTTGGCCGGTATCGACGACGCACTCGATCGTAGGCGCCATCATCGGCTTCGCGGTTGTCGGAATTTCCTTCGATTCCGTGATGTGGGGCCAGGTCGGCTCCATCGCCTCAAGCTGGGTGGTGTCGCCGATATTCTCTGGAGCAATTGCCCTGATCCTGTTTCTCAGCGTACAGAAGCTGGTGCTCGACACTGATGATCCACTGGCCAACGCCAGGCGTTATGTGCCCTGGTACATCTTCCTGGTTGGCTTCGTTATTTCGATGATGACCATGATCAAGGGTCTCAGCAAGACCGACCTTGAATTCAACTTCGGCCAGACCTTGCTCATCGCCATCGGTTTAGGCTTCGTTACCATGGGCCTGGGCATATTGCTGCTGCGCCGCGTGGCGCTGCAAGCGCATGAGGAAGGCCACGAACTCGACAACCTGGAAAAAGTTTTTGGCGTATTGATGGTGTTCACCGCCTGTTCCATGGCCTTTGCCCACGGTTCGAACGATGTCGCCAACGCCATCGGCCCGCTGGCGGCGGTAGTCGGCGTAGTGGAAACCGGCGGCGTATTTGCCCATAAATCCACGGTGCCCAACTGGATTCTGCTGCTCGGCGGAATCGGCATCGTCATCGGCTTGGCAACCTGGGGCTACCGCGTGATCATGACCATCGGCCGCAATATCACCCACCTGACCCCAAGCCGCGGCTTCGCCGCCGAGCTGGCGGCGGCAACCACCGTGGTAATTGCCTCCGGCACCGGCATGCCGGTATCGACGACTCATACGCTGGTAGGCGCGGTGCTCGGCGTGGGCCTCGCCAAGGGCATCAGCGCGCTAAACCTCAGAGTGAGCGGCCGAATCTTCCTGTCCTGGATCATCACCCTCCCCGTCGGCGCCGTGCTGTCGATTATTTTCTTTTTTATCTTCCGCAGCATATTTGGGTGAGGTCCGGTCGGCGCAGCCGATCAAGAGCGAAGCTCTTGAAGGTCCGAACGACTCGCCAAGGATGGCGAGGCTGGGGATTAGCGAAGCCGCAATACTCGCGCCAGGGACGGCATGCACAGACCCACCACACGCAGTTTGACCGGACGGCTCAGCCGATCAAAATCTCGGCTCGATCTCCATTCGCGACTCAAAGCGTACATAGGACACCCATTCCTGCGGCGGTCTGGATTAAAACAAAGTTGAATTGAATAAATTCATATCACGACAATGATTACAGGCCAGTGAGCCTGTATCGCAGGCACGGGCCATGCTGCCCGTTCGGACATGAAATTGAGCTCGCAGTGACTCAAGCGGCCATCCATGCCTTGCTCCTTTCCCGCGCCGCCAGCTTGTCCAGGCCGTTAAACATCGTGATCGCTTCCCGCTGGATATCCAGGGCCAACAATCGCCATTGCGCTTCAGTCATACTCAGCTTGGACAGCATTGCCGACGCGTTTTCCAGAATCCTGCCCTTCTTGTCCGTGCGCGCGACCCGACCCGTCCAATCCACCAACTCAAGATAATTCTTCAGATCAAAAGGCAATATGGCTTTGGACAATGTTTCCCCGCGTCCGGCCCGGAATGGCATCAGCTTCGGAACCGAGAAACTCTGGTTGTCTTCACGTGTTCCCTTCCTGACTCGCCGGATACGCGCCTGAATGGACGTAAAATCCGATCCCTCAAGTGTTTCACTGAGTCCAGCCCTGACTGGATTCAGATCGACATAGGCCATGCAAGACAGCAATGCCGCATCATCCAGCAGCGCCTGGGACTTGAAACGACCCTCCCAAAACCTGCCCTTGCAACCGTCTTCCTGATTGGCCTTCCGCGCCATGTACTCATTCAGGCAGCGCATGAACCAACTGATGCTGGTCAAGCGTTCGCGCCAAGCGTCGGTAATCAGATCCAGTTGCCGGTAATCCGCCTCGGATTGCAGTTCCCCTAGCAAATATCGATGCACCAGGGGACCGCCCTTGTATAGACGCAGCCAGCGATGGATTACCTCATCCCGATCCAAATCTCGACCACGAACCTGATCCACATGCAGCACCACATGGTAATGATTGCTCATCACCGCGTAAGCGGCGATATCGATAGCGAAGACTTCCTCCAGCAGCTTCAACCGCCGCAGCAGCCAAGGTTTGCGGTGATCGAAGTTGTTGCCGGAGTAGCGGTCGTCACCGCAGAGAAAAGCCTGGCGCACGCAGCGAGAGACGCAATGATAGTAAGACGTCTCTTGCAGCGACACGATGCTTGAGCGAGGTTGAGTCATGGCCTGCCCGCGGTTCCTGGTGACTTGTTGCAGGTAAATGTAGTTCAGATGCGGCAAATGACCAATTTCGGGGGGAATTTTGTAATCAGCCAATCTTGGTAAGCAATGATGTGTATTCGCTCGAACTGGTTGAAGTGCTGAATTTCTATGGTCGTCTTATCATGATCCGGGCGATGGGTGTCCCATGGCCACCATGGGTGTCCCATGACCATCCCGTGGGTGTCCCACGGCTATCCCCCAATGGGTGTCCCATGACCACACCAATGGCTACGCCATGGCCACGTGGGTGTCCCATGGCCACGTCCCATGGCCACGTGGAATCGGTGAACAAAAGATTGATCAGAAAACGGAGTTTATGGACAAGAACGAACTAGTTCACTTTGAACTTTTTGGATCTTGAATAAGCATTCTGCTGGTCTAATAGTGGATTTTTCTGACCTTCGTAAGCTACATCAATCGATATAATATAGTCTCCCTTTTGCAGGGCGTCATAGTTAGATCCAGCTTCAAGAGTTACAGTTATCAATTCAATACGTTGACGAACGCCACTTTCAAGCACATGAGATTTCAGGAAAGGAAGAGCTTCCGAATTCTCGTTTAGACTACCATCGGAACTCAAATTTACCCTTGAATAATCTGGTAACTGAAATCCAACATAGATATCTACGATTCCTGTTCCTTCCAGTTCGACAAAGGCTGAAAAGGTATCTCCTTCATTCAAATCCTGATCAGATATCTGCAATCCTCCATACTCTATAGTGGCAAAATCAGAAATATCCAAATCTGGCCAGTCATATGGTACGCCATATGTGGGATCTTCCGTGCCGTTGCCGAGATCAGTCAACAATATACAAGGATTGGATGATTCATACTTGCTCGTCGCTTGCGAATACATTGTCGACAACCCACCTGTAACAGCGCACCAACGATCGAAAAAAGCATCTCTTACACCTCGCAGCATGTCTAGTTTCCCTTGATCAATCGGTTCTCCATATTGCCGCACATAGGTGAATGCCATGTTGAAGTCTTTCGGAGATTCGAGGTAGGTTGGAAAACGCGGCCCGTTGGCCGCAATTACATCCTCGATAGCAACGTCTACTTTGTCAACGGTATATAGCCAATTGCCATCGCTATCAATTTCAACGAATTCATAATTATTTACCATATAGAAATCAGGTACATTTTCTGGAGGTATGAGTCCCATCAAGTACAAATCCATGTAAGAAAATCCGGATGTCAATACCTGTGACCTAATTCGACTGAATGTACCATCTCCATTGTCTCGCCAGTTGGTGCCTCCCATTGTAGACGACTCATCTCGCCCAGAAATACTAACAGCAACCGGACTATGTAAGTTGTTTCTCCAATGTCCACCAGAAATCTGACTCAGGTATACTCTTTCTTCACCTATCTTGGCACGAAGAGCTGGGGACACTACCCAATTATGACCGATTTCATGCACGAGTAAACCTGAAGAATAAAGATAGGGAGCACTCCCGAAACTGCTTCCCGGAACCGATCCCAAAGGAATAATCCTATCAAGATTAGATTGTAAATCATATGATTTACAACTACCTACAATAGTTGGGCCATCTCGCGGACCAGCACCAAACCAGGAGCCAATGCCTATTCCCTTGGAAGAGCTATCATAAGAAACCACGGGAGAAGACGCCGCACCTCTATCCGTTCTAAAGCTGGAATAGTGTGCAGCCAGTGTAAATATATCTCCAAATTTCCCAATAACATCACACATGATCCGGTGAGTTGTTATAACAGCGTTATCATTCTGATAAAAAAATCCTTCATAGATGCGTGACTGCAAGCTACTGACTTCTTCCGTGGAAAAATCAATATTTCTAGATCTACTTTCTCGATAAATTAAATCGGGATATGTAAACTCGAACTGTATGCTATCTCCTAGTTTTCTTGAATGCTCTAATACACGGCTTTCAATTTGGACAACATCTCCAACTTGAGCATCCATGAAGTTAAGATTCAAAAAAAGTTGATTTTCATGAATTATTGGCTCAGATACAGTTTCAAAACTAGGATAAACACGCAATCTAGATCTATTACCTCTAATAAGTGATGACCACCACGACCAAGTGTTACCACTCTTGCTGGCTCTCATGGAAAGAACCCAATCAGAAAATTCACTTGTTAGTACAGCCGACAAATCTCCTGCAAATGTATACACGAATTCCACATTTCGATTATCTTTAGATTTGTAAATCGATACATTAGTTATATCATATTGCGGGGATATATTACTGGATTCTCCAATATCAAATGAATTAATAAGCTCACCTTGGCCATAAATGTGCTTCTGAAAAATTCCAACAACCCCCATCTTAGATTCGATATTCTTGTAACTGAAATCGATCTTTCCAGACGAATATAGCTTCACCTGATATTCGTTAATATTATTATCAGTTGTGAAAGAATCTAGAAAACAACAAGGTTCGGAGATATCGAAAGTAAGAGTTATTGAATCCGAACTTTCAATTGCATACATCTTTCCTGATATGGAAGTATACTCATAAATCCAGAACAATGGAGAAATTGTGTCCTCAAAAAAACTTGCACTGAGATTTTGCAGATTATTATCATATCTAAATTCTCCAGCATCAATCCGCTGCATGATTCCAGAATAGATATCCGAACTGAACGTAATTAAGCCACTCGGTGAAACATAGAGATCTCTTAAGTTTTCACCGGAAAACGGAAATTCAAAATTCTCTAGCGTATAACGATTAGCAATTATGCTGGAAGAATCAAGGTATGAAGCTTCCATTTCCTCGCCAATATCCGGATTCCATTGCAGCTCCTTTCTTTCTACTGAATATCCTCCCTCATCATTTGGAACAAAAGAAATTGTTGTGTTGTCAAGATCGAACAGATTACTGTCGGCTGCGGATTCTTTCAATTCAACCAGAATGATCTGATCGTCGGTAACGTCGATTGAATTTGTGAATATGAGACGATCTGCCGCATTGGCCGCCACGCCCGCAAACTGCATCATGGCGGCGAGAGCGATCACGACGGTGATTCTGGGAATCTGTTGCGCCCCGATTATTTTTTCTTTTTCCGAGATATTTTCCATTTGTAGTACTTCCAACGTCAGAATATAGATTGTAGAGTAGCAAACGAGCTTAGCAGCCCTATTTTTCGAGTGGGCTCCGGTAACCCGCAATTTCTCGTTACGTCCTGTCCAAACTTGCGCTTACACGACTACAAAATATACATGAATCAGAATTAATTTTCACAAGCGCGGATCAAGCTCCGTCCGCGATTCGATATTGCCCGCCAGATCCTCCGGCAACCACCAACTCGGCTTGAGTTCACGATCGGAAAACACGGTTTCGGACTGATCGCGGTAATGCGGAGAATCGGGGCGATCTGATTGGCCGGTGGGCAGATACAGCCAACTCTGGATCGGCTCCGACAGCACCACGATCTGCGTTGACGTCTGCCCGCTGACGCCTTGGCGCTCGTGATTCTCGTTGGCGTCGGCGTAGCCCATTGTGCGCATGGTGGTGAGTCCCAGATGGTCGCCGCCGCCTCCGCCCACTGGCCAAGTGACGCCATCGCGTCCGGTCCGGAACACGCGGCCCCAGGGTTGCGTGGTATCGCCCAAATCGGAAAGCATCCGATTCAGGCCGTTAAGCCAGGCCTCGCGCACGGTCGCCAGTTGTTCGTCGTCCAGCTCGATGGCCCGCGGCGGCCGCTGTTCGACGATGGAGTAATGGTCATCGACAAGATCGCGAATCGCGGAACCTGCCTCGGTCTCATCGAGCGCCGCGCGCCAATAGTAATATTTAAGCGCGGCCGAGCTGTCTTTGGTGATTTGGCCATCCCAGCCGAGTATTTCGGTCAACTCGGCGGAAGCCGGCGCCTCCGCCGCCGCCAGCACCTCAAGCCAGCGCCGGAAGCCGTAAGGCTGCACGTCGACGGCATAGGCGAGCGCCTCCTCGATGGTGACATCGCTATCCGCGCTTAACAGATCGATCGCGCGGGCGCCGCGCTGGTTGATCCAGCCGTCGCGAGACGGGCCATAGTCAGCGCTCGAAAAGAGATAATCCGGCTGTGCATCAAGCGAAAACGGCGAATCCGGAATCATGGCGTCGGGCGGGATATTGCAATTTTGCATGTATCCGGCCGCGGGATTGAGCACCTGGAGATGATCTTGCGCGGGGTGGAATCCCTGCCATTCGGTAGCCGAAGTATTGCCATCGACGGGCAGCGACCAGTCATATGACAGATCCCTCACCGGCACCCTGCCGGTGCGCTGGTAATAGATGTTGCCGCTGGTGTCCGCGACCATCACGTTTTGCGGAAACATCGACAGGGTTTCGCAGGCGGCGACGGCGCCGGTATAGTCCTCGGCGAAGTTGAGGAATTCCCAGGCGCGATTGCGATTCGTGCCCGAGTCGTAGGCCATGCGAGCCGCGTAGGCTACCCCTTCGCCCCGGGCGATGATGGGGCCGTGATGAGAGGCTTCCCAAACGTATTCGCGGCTGCTGCCGTCCGGGAATGGCAGCGCTGCCGTAAATTGTTCGATCTCGCGCCATTCGTCATCGAAGAGGTAGCGGTTGGGATCATCCGGGTCGAGTTCGATTTCATATACATCCGCCGTATCGGGGCCGCCGGTGGTCATCGCCCAGGCAACGTTTTCGTTATGGCCGAGGCCGATATAAGGCGCACCCGGCAGGCCAACGCCACTGCCTCGCAATTCGCCGGCGTGGATGCGCATTTCCCAGAAGCGGCTGACGCCGAACCACGCCAAATGCGGATCAATCAACAGGATGGCGTGGCCGCTTGCCGTACGCGACGGACTTACCGCCCATTGATTCGAAGCGCGCTGTTCTTCAATGAAATCCGGATTGACGCCGCCGCGCCGGAGATCGCCCATCGCCTCGTCGATGGACCAGTTATAGAGAAACATGCGGCCGAAGGCATCGATCATTTCCGGGTTAACCGCGGGGTGATTCCACCACGGGGGTACGTCTTCAGGATGCGCCTGATAAAAATCGCTGATGCCGTTGGCGAACGCGGTCAGGCGGCCGCGCTCGGTTTCGGTCATGTTGGCAACCGAAATCGAGGCATTGCGCATGTGCCCGAACATGTGTGAGATCAGCGACGGCTGCACACCCCCCTCGCCGGCGATCTCGGTCAATTCGCCGATGGCGATTTTCAGGTTCATGAGCAATTGCGCGGGCCGATCCTCGGCCTGGGCCCAACCCTGAGCGTAGAGACCGGCTTCGACGGTCGGGGCATAGATATGCGGCACACCGAAACTGTCGCGATAGATCACGGTCCTGCCCGCGTCATCGCCCTGCCCCGGCAACGCCGAGCTTGCGGTCTCCGCGCCTGACGGCGCACTTACTGATGTCTCCGGCGCCGGCTGGTCACAGGCAGCCAGGAACAAGGTGCAAAGCCCGATCAGCAATAGTCTCATGGTCCGATTTCCCCGAATTGAACAATTGAGAGCAGGTTACGGACTGACGGCGGACGGATCAAGAAAAACGAAAGCACCCGGGCAAACTGTCATTCTGCGCGAGGCGAAGTCGCAAAATCTCAGCGGGAACCCGTCCCGATCATCTTCCGCAGCGGCTAAACAACAAACCTGTTTCAGAATACAATCACTACAAATGAGCGAGTTAACGAGGGTGATCATGCGCCGCCTGATTTTCGCGATTCCGTTAGCGTTGGTCTTCGCGGCCTGCGCCACAAGCCCGACCGGAAGAACGCAATTTATGTTGGTGCCGCCGGACCTGGCGATCAACGAATCGCGACTGGCTTACGAACAAACCCTGGGTGAGCTGGCCGACTCCGGACAGATGCTGCGCGACCCCGCGCTAGCCGAGCGTATCGAACGTATCGCCGGCCGGCTGGTGGCGGCAGCGGTGCAAACCTGGCCGCACACCGCAGGCTGGCAATGGAGCGTAGTGCTGGTTGACGACCCCGAGATGGTCAACGCCTGGTGCATGGCCGGCGGGCGCATGGCGATTTACAGCGGCCTGGTGAGCAAACTCGACCCGAGCGACGACGAACTGGCGCACGTTCTGGGCCATGAAATCTCCCACGCCATCGCCAATCATTCCGCCGAGCAGATGTCGCTCGCCATCTTGCAGGGCCTGGCGGTCACGGCGATCGAGATCGAGACTGGGGACCGCGGCACGGCGGCCGCGGCGGACATGCTGGCCACGGTCGCGCTGGAATTGCCGAACAGCCGCGGCGCGGAATACGAGGCAGATCAACTAGACATGGAATTGGCGCACAAAGCCGGCTACGAGCCCGCCGCCGCGGTTACGCTATGGGACAAGATGCGCGCCGAAGGCGGAGGGGCCGGCGCTCTGCAGTTCCTGAGCACGCATCCGGACCCAGACAACCGAGCCGCCCGCCTGGCCATCCAGGCCGATCAACTCCGCAACCAGCCTCCGCCCCAGCCACCGGAACCGTACCCGGTGCGAATTCATCCGTGAGTGCGCTTCCAATCCGTAGTTTGGCGGAAGAGGCAGGAGTCGAACCCACCAAGCCCGTTATCAACGGACTTCACCGGGTTTGAAGTCCGGGCGCCCCACCGGGGACGATGCTCTTCCGCCGAGAAGTCTAGCACAGCTTTCCGAAGCGAAAACCAACCTGGTCGCAGGGCATGGAGCCCGGCGGTATTCAATTCATGTCTGGCCCGCGGGAAGCAGGTTGAAACCTTGACGGGCGAAGTTCGCGTCCAGCGCCAGAACGTCGGTTAATCCAAGACGGCGCATGTTCGAAACTGGCGCAATCCACCAGCGACAGGCGCCTATGCGCCGCGGTGAAAAGCGATGCAACCGCAGCCGCATGGAGTGCCTCGTCAACCCACACGGGTTGTAGCAGCGGCACGAAAACATCCGCGAGACTGCGAACGGCCTCAAGGCCAAGTCTGCGTTGAACCAGGGCAAAGGTTTCTACAAGGACGTAGTTCGAGGTGAATAGAATCCGCTCGTTGTCGTTGACGGTCAACCAGATCGAAACCACATCCGCGTGCCTGGGTTCGTCACCATCAAGGAGTGCGTACAGCGCCGATGTATCGATGAACAGGCTCACGAATCGTACGCCTCGTCGAGATGCCGGTCGTGATTTTCCGCCACTTCAGGATAGCCTGAATGGAATTGCCCGGTCAGGGAGCGGGCGCGGCCCAGCAGGGCGCGACGGTCCCGCGCTGGCCGGCGCGCCAGATATTCTGTAACGCTCTCGCGCACGAGGTCGGCCATTGAACGTTCCTCATCGCGATCGCGCGCACGAGCTTTTAGCGCTCTGGCCTGCTCTTCCGTAAGTTGAATCTGAGTTCTGATTAATGATGACATGATTACAAATACCGCAACATGATGGCATTAGTTGCGGCGATACCGGCGCATGTGTCAACCGGCAATCGGGAACCAGTAATTGGATGTAATCGTATGACGAAATGGATGCTGCGACTTTGCTTCGCGCAGAATGACGACATGATGAAAAGCCTTGGCGCAATCGCTTGCCTATGCCCTGTGGCGAAAATACAGTATGCTCCGGTCAGGCAAAATGCCGTCCCGGAAACTCCGGGATGGCGCTTGGCGCCGGCCGGAAACGCAGAGCCGTAGGGAAGCCGGGCCACTTTTCGGAATGGGGGATGGGAGCGAATTATTGATGTATCACGCCGAGATTACCGGCTGGGGCATGTGCGTGCCTCCGGCGCGGCTCACCAATCACGATCTGGCCACTTTTCTGGATACTTCGGATGAATGGATCGTCACCCGGTCCGGCATCCGTGAGCGGCGGGTAAGTCACGTAAATTTTTCCGAACTCGCGCTGGTTTCAGCCAAGCGCGCGCTGGCCGCGGCCGACATGGAACCGGGCGAGCTTGACCTGATCCTGCTCGCCAGTCTCACCAATGACAGTTACTGCCCGAATACGGCTGCGATCGTTCAGGACGCACTCGATGCGCGCAAGGCCGCGGCGCTGGACATCAACACCGCATGTACCGGTTTTCTCTACGGCATGCACTTGTGCAAGAGCCTGATTGCAACCGGCCAGCACAAGAAGATTCTGCTGATCGGCGGCGAATACATCACTCATTACCTGAATTGGAGCCAACGCAATTCCGCGATTTTGTTCGGCGACGCCTGCGGCGCCGTGATTGTCGAGCCAAGCGAAAAACCGGTCGGCATGCTGGCGTCGCGCATCGGTTGCGAGGCCGACGCCAAGAACGCCATCCAGATCACCAATTTTGGTTCGGCCTACGAGCGTCTGACCGACGACTTCCTCTACGTGGAATGGAATTTCGACGGCCGCGAAGTATTCAAGCGCGCGGTCAAGTGCATGGCCCAAGCCTGTATCGACGTACTTGAAGAGGCCGGCGTGGGTATCGACGAAGTAGCGGTGGTCGTGCCCCATCAGGCGAACAAGCGGATTCTCGATGCGCTTGCCTCACGGCTCGGCATACCCGAAGAAAAAGTGATCATAAATGTCGACAGGTACGGCAACACCTCGGCGGGCACGATTCCGGTCGCCCTGGTCGAAGCGCTGGAAGAAGGCCGAATAAAACCCGGCGACTACGTGCTTTCGGCGGCATTCGGCGCCGGATTGACCTGGGCCGCGGGCCTGTTCCGCTGGGGCGAGCGGGTGACTCCCCTGAAAACGAGCGATGCCGAATTGCCGCCCTGCGACAAGACCGCGCTGGAACTCCTGGAGCCCCACATCAAGCGCTATCAGGAATACGCTCAGCGCGAAGGCTAGGCTGCCTTCGGCACTTTCATTGCGCCCCATGGCGGCATATACTGGCCGCCCGTTTCGCGTCCAGAGAAAGCTGGATTGAAACAGCCATGCTAAGTCTGAGCGTAGTCATATTCCTGGCCATCGCCGCCTTTATTTTCGCCTTCTGGTGGCAAAGCGACAAGATCAAACGCCTGACGGTTGCCTATGTCAGGCGCTATTGCCGTCTCCGGGAGTTGCAGTTGCTCGACCAGACCACGGTATTGCGCGGCATATGGCTGGGCCGTGACGAAGACGGCTTCCTTCAGATCGGACGGCGCTACCAGTTCGAATTCTCCACCACCGGCGAACAACGCTACAGCGGCGGAATTTCCCTGCTCGGCACCAAGCTGGTTTCAGTGGAAACCGAGGCCTACGCAATACCCTCCGATTGAGCCGCCGGCGCGAACGACGCGCGCAAGCCGGGCAGATAGCGCAACAGCGCGACCGCTCTCGCCACCACGTAAACGATCATCGCCCACCATAGGCCGGCGACGCCCATGCGTTCGGTCAGCAGCCACCAAGCCAGCACAAAGATCGCTGTGGACTGAAACGCCGCGTTGCGCATTTGCCGGGTGCGGGAAACGCCGATGTAGATTCCGTCCAATTGAAAGGCGGCGAAGGAAAGCAGCACATAAATGACCGCGAAATGAAGCATGTCGTTCGCGGCGAATCGCACTTCGGGGATGTCTGTGAGCAGGGCGATAATCTGCCGGCCCGCCAGCGCCAGCAGCAGGGCGAGCGCGGCGGCGGTGAGAAAGGAAATCGTGGTCGACTTGCGCACCGTCAGATCGAAAACGTCACGCCGGCCCGCGCCGAGCGCCCTGCCGGCCAGCGACTCCACGACAAAGGCGTATCCGTCGAGAAAGAAAGCCGCGAAGGCGATGAATTGAATGAGCAGGTGATTCGCGGCCAGGATTACATCGCCGAAACGGGCGCTCTGACTGGTAAAAAAAGCGAAAGACAGCACCAGAACCAGGGTGCGCAACAGGATATCGGTATTGGAAGAAACGGTATTTCGCAGCGAAGCGCCATCCAGAATGCGGACAAGCGGCCAGAACTTTTCGTCCCGCAGCTTGTTCGCGGCCAGTTCGCGATACAACAGCAAACCGCCGAACGCGAACGCGGACCATTCCGCGATCAAGGTTCCCGCCGCGATGCCCGCGACGCCCATTCCGAAAACGCCGGCGAACAGCAGGTCGAGCAGGATATTCAGCCCGTTAAGGAACAATTGCAGCGTGAGCAGCAGCCGTCCCTTGCCGAGGCCGATCAGGATACCGGACAGGGCAAATACGGACAGCGCTGCCGGCGCGCCCCAGATGCGGATGCGGAAATAGTCTTGCGCTGAATTCTCGACCGCGGGACTGCCTTCGAGCAGGAAAAACGCGATGGCTTCCAGCGGCGTCTGCAACAGGAGCAGAAAGATACCGATAACAGTGGCCAGCAATAGTGCGCGACCCATGACGGCGCGCACCTCGGTATCGTCGCCGGCGCCCGCCGCCTGCGCGGTAAAGCCGGTCGTTCCCATGCGCAGGAAACCGAAACTGTAGTAGAGAAAAGAGAGGATCAGCGCCCCGAAAGCGATGGCGCCGAGCGCCGCCGCATCGCCGAGATTGCCGATGATCGCGGTATCCGCCAGACCGAGCAGCGGCGGCGCCATGTTCGCGAGAATGATGGGCCAGGCCCTGAACAGCAGGCTGCGATGGGTTATTTCTTCGGGAACCGCCATGCCTGGAGATGGTCTGTAACTTCAGGCCGCCCAATGTAGTCTAATTCGGAGGTGGGGGCGAGTCGGCATGGCGGCCGCTGTGCAGGTTCAAGTACATGTGAGATCGCAGGGGCGAGTCTAATTCGGCGACGGCGGCGAGTCGGCGTGGCGGCCGCTGTGCAGGTTCAAGTACATGTGAGATCGCAGGGGCGAGTCTAATTCGGCGACGGCGGCGAGTCGGCATGGCGGCCGCTGCACAGGTTCAAGTACATGTGAGACCGTAGGGGCACAGCCGCTGTCTCCCTTACGAGATTCGTGGTATTTTTGCCGATCCGGAGTTGACGGACCATTTCAATGTCGACCACTACGATGCAACAGGCGGGCGGTTTCCGCACCGTACTCGATATGCTGCTGGAGCCGGCAACGGCTTTCGCCCGCCTGCGCGAGCGGCCGACCTGGCTGCTGCCGGTGCTGCTGGTGGCCGGTGGCACCGCCCTGGTCATGCTCTGGTACTTCAGCATCCTCGACATACCCTGGTTCCTGGAGAGCCTGCTCTACCAGGGCGGCGCCGAACCCACGCAGGACCAGATCGACGCGTTCCGGGAGGGCACGGAAGATCTGTCGCCGATGGTTTTCATGATTTCGGGATTTCTCGGCGCGATTTTCGGAATGATCCTGATCTGGGTTCTGCAAGCGGGCTGGCTGACGCTCGTTTCCGCCCTGACCGGCGATGGTTTCCGCTTCAAAAACTGGTTCTGCCTTGCCACCTGGACCTCGATCCCGTCGCTGCTGACCGTAATCGGCATGGCGATCACGCTGGCGCTCAACCCGAACGGCCAGATCGGCCAGATGGACCTCGACCCGCTGCAACTCGGCAATCTCGGCCTGCAATTCGGCGACCCGGGGCTCGACAATGCGATCGGTCAAATCAGTCTGACTCAACTCTGGACGATGGGGCTGCTCGCATACGGTTACCGGTTATGGCTGAAGGGTCCCTGGTTGAAATCCGCAATTATCGCGCTGCTGCCGCAATTGCTGCTGATCGGCGGCATGATCGCCCTGTTCGCGGGGGGCGTCATGGACTTCAACGTTTCCTTCGTCGACGCCGAAGGCGGCGGCAACGGCGGCATTGCCATATCTTTGTCCCTGTAACTTTTTTCGGCTTTATAATGTCAGGTTTGTGACCAATAACAGGAAAGGTGACTTTCGTTCCCTTGTCTACACGGGAGCCGGTTTTTTACCATGAAGGAACTCCGCAAGCTTTTACTGATTCTGCTCCTGATCTCCGGAGTGGTCGCCCTGCCGTTTGTCAATCGCTATTTCATCGGCGTTGACGCCAAGGAAGTCGAAGTCTCGACGGTGAGCGAGCGCGTCATCAGTCCTTCCATCCTGGCCTCAGGCTTCCTCGCCCATGAAGAGGAAGTCATGTTGAGCAGCGAGGTAATCGGCAAGGTAGATGAAATTTTCATCGAGGAAGGCGAACGCGTCCAGGCGGGCCAACTGGTCTTGCGCGTGGATGACCGCAATTTTCTGGCGGGTCTCGAACAGTCCGAGGCTTCAGTGCGCCTGAACACCATCGATATCGAACGCCAGGAAGTCCGCATCGAGAATCTCGAACGGCAGTTCGAACGCACCAGCAGCCTCTATGAGAGCGACCTCGTGGGCGAGGAAGAATTCGATACCATGCGTAACCAACTGGAACTGGCCAGGATCGATCTGAAGTCCTCGCGCGAACGGCTGGCCCAGGCCCAGGCACAACTCGAGCAAGTCAACGATCAATTGAGCAAGACACGGATCGTCTCGCCCATCGACGGACTTATCACCAGCCTCGACATCAAGGTCGGCGAAACCGCCATCGCCAGTTCCACCAATATTCCGGGCTCATCGCTGATGACCATAGCCAATCCGAAAAGCATTTATACCGAGGTGCTTGTGGACGAGGCCGACATTGCCAATCTCGCGGTCGGCCAGCGCGCCGAAATCGTGGCTATCGCCTATCCCGACGAGCCGATCCATGGCGTCGTGCGCTACATCGCCAATACCGCGAAGACCGAACCGAATCGACAGGGCCTGAGCTTCACGGTGGAAATCGATATTCTCGACGCGGGCAATGTGGTGCTGCGGCCGGGAATGTCCTGCCGTGCGGAGATTTTTACCGAGCAGGATCAGGCGGTTCCCGCAGTGCCGATCCAGGCATTGATTTTCGAGGAGGATCGCTCGCAATTGCTCAGCGAATTCTTCATCTTCGTCAACGATGACGGCATCGCGCGCAAGACCGCGGTTCAGGTGGGCACCTCCGATGACGAGTTCCAGGAATTGACCAGCGGCATCGACGACGATGTGGAGATCGTCGTAGGACCGGACCGGGAATTGCGCCATTTACTCGATGGCGACCGGCTCGACGCCACTCGCGTGCAACTGTAGACAGGTCCAGGCCGTTATGTGTCCTGCCGATGGGTCGAGCGCCGCTAAGGATCCTGGTGCGGACACTGCGCTGATTCGCATGCAGGACATCCGCAAACACTATGAAATGGGTTCCCAGATCGTGCGCGCGCTCGATGGCATCAACGTCGAGATCGGTCGCGGCGACTGGGTTTCCTTCATCGGTTCCTCCGGTTCGGGCAAGTCCACCTTTCTCAATATTCTCGGCTGCCTCGACCGGCCCAGCGGAGGCGAATACTTCCTCAACGGCGTCTACGTGGAAGAACTCGGCCCGAATCAGCTCGCGGAAATCCGCAATCGGGAAATCGGCTTCATCTTCCAGAGTTTCAATCTGCTGCCGCGCGCAACCGCGCTCGGCAATGTCATGCAGCCCCTCGTCTATCGCCGCATCAGCTACCGGCAGCGCCGGGAAATGGCCATGGAGGCCTTGCGCCGGGTCAGGCTCGATGACCGTGTGGACCATCTGCCCAACCAGCTTTCCGGCGGACAGCGGCAGCGGGTCGCCATCGCCCGCGCGCTGGTGACCGAGCCGTCGATTCTGCTCGCGGACGAGCCCACCGGCAATCTCGACTCGCGCACCTCGGCGGAAATCATGCAATTGTTCGATCAACTTCACCGCGAAGGTCAGACGCTGATTCTCGTCACCCACGAGGAAGACGTCGCCGGCCTCGGCGACCGCGTCATCGAACTGCTCGACGGCAAGATCATCCGCGACCGCCGCGCGGGGGAGCCCCTGCACTGATGTTCTACGTTATTCTGGAAAGCACGCGTTCGGCGTTGATTTCGATCTTCGCCCACGGCCTGCGCAGTTTTCTTACTACTCTCGGCATCGTCATCGGCGTCGCCAGCGTCATCGCGGTGGTTTCCCTCACCCAGGGCATGAGCGCCTTTATCGGTGAGAGTTTTTCCTCGCTCGGTTCGAACAGTCTGACGATCCAGTCTTACACGCCGATTGCCGAGCAAATGCGCGGCGTACGCGCGCGGCTGACGCCCGAAGATCTCGAACTGATCGAACGTCGCGGCGAGGGAATCGCTTCGATCACCCCGATACTGTACGCCAACCGCACCAGTCAGGTCAGATACGCCGCCCAGACAACTTTCAGCCAGATCATGGGCACGACTTACGCTTACCGCGATGTCTCGCAATCCTACGTGGAACTGGGGCGCTTCATTGCTGAAAGCGACAATCTCACGCGACGCCGAGTTACCGTTATCGGCGAAAAAGTCCGGGAGGATCTCGGACTGCCGGAAAATCCGGTCAACGAATACGTCGAACTCGGCGGCGAATGGTTCAAGGTGATCGGCTTGCTCGAAACCAAGGGCGATATCATGGGATTCAGTCAGGACGACATCGTGCTCGTGCCTTACTCAACCATGCAAAGCCTGCAGGGAAATCAGGCGCGCACGGATATCCAGATTCAATTGAGCCTGAGCGAAGAAGCGGATGTAGAAAACGTATCTCGCCAGTTGACAGCCTTGTTGCGAAATGCCCACGATCTAAGTCCGAACGAGGAAGATGATTTCGTCATTAATACCGCGGAACAGTTAATGGAAACCTTTGACACGGTCATCAACATGGTGACCCTGGTGATCGGCGGAATCGTGTCGATTTCGCTGCTGGTGGGCGGCATCGGCATCATGAACATCATGCTGGTGTCGGTGACCGAACGCACCCGGGAGATCGGCATCTGCAAGGCGATCGGCGCCAAGCGCCACCACATACTCGCCCAGTTCCTGATCGAAGCCATGTTGCTGTCCCTGCTGGGCGGCCTGGTCGGCCTCGCCCTCGGCTTCGGCCTAGGCTCCGCCATCTCGAGCAGCATCGAATCCTTTCCCCCGGCCAACATTCCCATGTGGGCCATCGCGCTGGCGCTGGGTTTTTCCGGCTTCGTCGGCGTACTGTTCGGCATCCTGCCGGCTGCGAAAGCGGCGAATCTCGATCCCATCGACGCCTTGCGGTATGAATAGAAGCGTAGCGTTGCGATAATCTCTGCGCACTCGGGCGACGCATGCGTCGCTCCTACATATTCGAACAAGCCGGGTTGCCGTAGGGGCGAGGCATGCCTCGCCCGATCGGCGCCGCGCATGAATGGAGATTCGACCATGAAAACAAAACTCCTCGGAACTTATATTGCAACAGTTCTCGCGCTGGCGACGCTGAATCAAGCCATGGCGCAGCCGGAAGGCTGGGTCCGGCCCTACCCCGGCTTCCAGGTGATCGGCAATCTGTATGGCGTGGGGACTTACGATCTTTCGGTGTTCCTCATTACTTCCGATGAAGGCCATATCCTGATCAACACCGGCCTTGCCGATTCCACGGGGATGATCCGCGAAAACATGGCGTCGCTCGGATTCCGGCTCGAAGACGTGCGCATCCTGCTGACCCAGCAATCCCATTGGGACCACACCGCCGCGCTGGCCGAGATCAAGGAAATCGCCGGCGCCGAAATGTGGGCTACCGAAGACGACGCCAGGGTGCTCGAAGACGGCGGTTTCAGCGACCCCCATTTCGGTGGGCAGGTTTCCTTCCCGCCGTTATCCGTGGACCGCATCATCAGTGAAGGCGACGTCATCGAACTCGGCGATATTCGCCTCACTGTATACGAACACCCCGGCCACACCGAAGGCAGTTCGAGCTATGAGATGACCGTAACCGAGAACGGCCGCGACTACCGCGTGCTCATCGCCAACATGGGCACCATCAACGCCGGCAAGCAATTAGTGGTCGATCCCACTTACCCCGGCGTAGCCGACGATTTCGCCTCGACCTACAGCCGGCAGAAAGCCATGGAAATCGACGTTTGGGTAGCCGCCCACGGCGGTCAATACGGCCTGCACGACAAATACGAACCCGGCCAGCCCTACAGTCCCGACACCTTTGTCGATCCCGAAGGCTTCGTCGCGGCGGTGGAACGGCTGGAAGAAATTTACCTGCGGCAGGTGGCGCGGGAAAGGGAACAATAGCTTTATCCAATTCCGGCCAAAGCAGTTAATGCGGGGTCAATGAAATTATCAGGTTCAAGAGAACGGCAACCCCCCAATACCTGATTGATTTGCCATCAGGCGCCACAGCTTTTGCGAACCACCAATTTGCTGGACAAAGTCGTGTCGGCGACTTGATGACCATTAATCAGCGCGAGAACCGACTCGACCAGGACACTGCCAGCTTGATGGATGCTCTGCCGTATCGTCGTTAGTGGTGGACTGCTGAAGCTCGCGATTGGAATATCATCGTAACCGACGACCGCGATATCGTCTGGCACACTGAATCCCGACTCCGTCAATGCCGCGATCGCCGCGATCGCCATTACATCGCTGGTGCAAACGACCGCATCCATGTCAATCCTTTTATTCAGAAGATTCTCGATTACCACTTGCGCATGCTGCATGTCGGAAGGTATGTCGACGGTCAATTTCTCGTCGGGTTGCAAGTTTGCCTGAGCCAATGCTTTCTCATAGCCGGAAAACCGCGCCTGGTTTTCGGGAGTTCGAGTATTACCAAAGAAAGCAATCCGCCGGCGTCCTTGTGCAATCAGGTGCGATGTGGCGCTGAAACCGCCGCCGGCATTGTCTCCACCTACCAGCAGATAGCGTTTATCCGCTACCGATCCCCCCCACACCACAATGGGTGTGCCGGCGTCGGCAAGTTTGTTCAGCGCCTGATGCTCCTCGCCTTGACCCACGAAGATGACGCCTTCGGCGTTTCTCACGATCCGGCTGTTTGCCAAGTCACGCATACTCGCTACCGGCGCGTGAGCGAGGAGCAAATCGTAATCATGCAAGGACAAGCCATCGGCGATGCCGCCGAGCATCTCGAGGAAGAACGGGTCGGACGGATGCTGTTCGGAATGCGCGTCGAGCATGAACACGACCGAAATCACACGGGTTTGTTTGAGCCGGAAGTCGCGCGCTTGCTTGTTTACGGTGTAATTGTGTTCGCTCGCCAGCGCCTGAAGTCTTTTCCTCGTTTCCGCATTGATGAGGGTGCTGTTGTTAAGCGCTCGTGAAACCGTGGCGCGAGACACGCCGGCGATATCGGCCAGATCCTGGAGGCTTGAGACTGCTCGGGGAGGAATTTTGCTCACGGCTTACTGGGTTCCAGACATCGGACGAAATTCAATAATGCGTCAAATGTAATGCCGTTTCAAGCCTGAAATACCTTGAAATAATCATTTAAAACATTTACTTACAAAAATGCAATCGATTGCATTTGCAATCGATTGCAAAGTCCGCTAGATTAATTTTGACTTCGCGAGTTTTACTCGCGTGGAATCAGAACCGGACGAAAGAGGATAGAAAACCATGCAGACTCAAACCATAGCGCGCCAAGCAGGCGCGGCGCTTGGAGCGGCCTTGGCAGCGCTGCTGCCCATTAGTCTCGCTAACGCGGCGGAGCAAGACGCCCTTGCCGGCATTGAAGCGATCATCGTCACGGGCGTGCCCGGCAGGGGCGCGAGCAAGCTTGAGGCCAGCGTATCCGTGAGTTCCTTGCAGTCGGAGGATGTCGCAAGCCTTGCGCCGCGCTCCGTTGCCGAGGTGTTCCGCAGCTTGCCCGGCATCCGCGCCGAATCTTCCGGCGGCGGTGGTAACGCCAACCTGACGATCCGCGGCATACCGCTGGCAACCGGCGGATCCAAGTATATGCAACTTCAGGAAGACGGTTTGCCGGTGACGGAATTCGGCGATATCAACTTCGGCAATACCGACAACTGGATTCGGTTTGACCCGTCCGTTGATCGAATCGAGAGTATTCGTGGCGGCTCCGCGTCCACCTTCGCGAGCAATTCCCCCGGCGGAATCATCAACATGATCAGCAAGACCGGCGGCGACGAAACGGGAAGCATCGGCTTCAGCTTTGGCGCGGACTACGAAGAATTCCGCACGGACTTTGAATACGGCGGAGTGATTGACGACACCATTACCTATCACATCGGCGGTTTTTTCCGCGGCGGCGAAGGCGTTCGCGAAACTGGCTTCAGCGGTGACGAAGGAGGGCAGATCAAAGCGAATCTAACCAAGGAACTCGACGATGGTTTCCTGAGATTTTACTTCAAGAAACTTGACGACAAGGTAACCACTTATCTGCCATCCGCGGTATTGGTCGAGAGCAACGATTCCTACGGCGCTCTGCCGGGTTTCGATGCCAGTTCGGCAACCACTCACTCTCAGCAAACCAATAACATCACGGCCTTCGACCAGTTTGGCAACCCTCATTCTCGAGCTGTTTCGGATGGAATCGAGTCCGATGTCACGGCATTCGGTTTTGAATTCGAAAGGGATCTGAGCGACGAACTGACTTTCAACAACAAATTTCGTACCTCGGACATGTCCGGCGGATTCATTTCGCCGTTCACCGATGGCTTCGCGGGTGGCACGGCAACGATCGCAAGCAAGGGTATGGGGCTTTGCGAAAGCGCCAGCGTCGGAGGAGTCAGTCTCGATTGTTCGGGTGGCGTGGCCGCGACGATCGACGGTCAAGCCGCGAATCCAGATCAGTTGGCTTACACCAACCTCTTGTTCGACACCCGAATCCACGATCTGGGACTGCTCGCCAATGACCTTGAGCTGACCTACGATGCCGGCAACTTCCGCGCTTCCGGTGGCATTTACTACAGCAAGCAGGCCATTGAAACTTCCTGGAATAACTGGCATACGCGCATGCAGACTCTCGCTGGCAGCGGTTCGAAGAATATTTCCTATGTCGCGTTAGGCGCCGGGCTCGATGAGAATGGCGATCCCCTGGACGTTGTGCTCGCCGACAACGGCGCGATTACGCAAACATTTCTTGCATGGAATTGGGATCTCGAATACCGGACGATCGCGCCCTATCTGAACCTCGGTTTTGACGTCGGCGATCGCGGGACGGTCGACATGAGCCTGCGTCGCGACGATGTGCAGGCCCGGGGACAGCGACTCAATGGCTGTTGCGGCGGAAACATGCCCTATGACCTGAACGGCAACGGTTCGGTGGGCCAATTCGCTGTCGCCGACGGCGTCATCACGCGACTCGACAGCGATGCGCTACTGGAGCATCCGGGCGCAACGTCGGCTGGGTTTATCGCGGGCGGCATCCGCGCCCTGAACGAGAACAATGCCGCGGTCACCCGCGTCAACTATGACTCGGACAACACCGCTTTCTCCATCGGAGGCACTTACTTGCTCAGCAACAATGTCTCGATTTTCGCGCGCTACAGCGATGGCGGCCGCGCGATCGCCGATCGTCTCACCCAGGAGCCGGGCTCGCTCAACGCGGATGGCAGCCTCGCGAGTTCAACCGATGGTTTCGACAACGTCGATCAGTTCGAATTTGGCTACAAGCACACGGCTGACTATTGGTCCTTGTTCGCGACTTACTTTCACACCGTGACTGAAGAAACCCAGGCCGAACTGACCAGTGGTTTGACGTTTGTGCGCGAATACGAAGCCGATGGAATCGAATTCGAAGGCGACATCTCCTTGGGCGATTTCATTTACGTGCGCGGTAACGCCACCTGGACCGATGCTGAAATCAGCAAGGATCGCGATAACCCCGCGATCGTGGGCAATACGCCGCGGCGTCAGGCCGACCTGATTTACACCCTCATCCCCGAATATCGCACCGAGCGATTCGCGATCGGTTTGGCGCTGCAAGGCTCGACCGAATACTACCTGCAAGACAACAACGGCCTGAAACAAGAGGCATACGCGCTCGTGAACCTGTTCGGCAATTGGAACATTACCGACGAGTTGACTGCCTACATCAATGTCAACAATCTCACCGACGAGTTTGTGATTACCGAAGCGGAAGAAGGCGTCGGAGCGCCCGGCGATATTATTCGCGCTCGCCCGCTGACTGGAACCTCAACGGTCATCGGAGTAACCTACCGATTCTGACAGCCATATCGGGTGGCGTGGCAAATGGTTGCCACGCCACCCTTTTTCTTTTGGTGCGATTAGTCAAATGACCTCAAGCTGGCAACGCAAGCACCTCCAGCTACTGGACGGTGGGCGCGGCCAATCTACTGTAGTGTTTTCCGCGGTTGAGAGTTCGCGGATCTTTCCGGAACTCTACATCTGGGACCCATGGCCCGTGCGATTGCCCACTGGAGAAGCCGCTTTCATTGGCGATACTGAACTCTGGATGGGTCTGTCCGCGCCATCTGACATTGAGCCCCAACAACGCCACGATGTCGCCCGCTTACGTCTGCTTTCGCGCCGGCGTTATCAATGGCGGGACCATGGTCCGTTATTCGCCGAAACAGTGTCCCCGGGCGCAAGGGAGTGGTCGGGGTGCGCCACCTACATGCCGGACAAGGCTCGCCTTGATGTCTGGTATACGGCGGCGGGAATCAGAAACGAAAAGAATACCAGCTACATCCAGCGCATTTTTCAAACGAGCGGCGCCCTCTCCTTCGATCGAGGTGAAATCCGGCTGCGGGAATGGCGGCGGCATCGCGAACTCATCGGACCAGTTCCCCACTATAGATCGACGCTTAACCAACTGACCGGTGAAGTTGGATTTATCAAGGCGTTTCGGGATCCGAGCCGCTTCGTTGATCCTGTCGACAAGCGGACTTACATGGTGTTCAGCGCTTCGCTCGTCGATTCGAGCACGGACTTCGACGGCGCAATTGGCGCGGCCGCGGGCGCGGACGCCGACGATATGGCCTTGTTGCCGCCATTACTCCATGCGGATGGCGTCAACAATGAACTTGAGCGTCCTCATGTGGTTTGGCGCGACGGGCTTTACTATTTGTTTTTCTCAACCCAGGCATCCACGTTCCATCCCGCGGTGAGCGGACCCACGGGTCTGTATGGATTCGTAGCGGACAGCATGAGTGGAAAGTGGACCCCGCTGAACGGCTCCGGACTGGTTTTCCGCAATCCGGACGAGGAACCCTTCCAGGCATATTCCTGGCTGGTAATGCAGAATCTTGACGTGTTCGGGTTTGTGAATTTTGCCGATCTCAAGGGCGAATCTCCCAGGGAAGTCGAGGCTCGAGGTGAAGGACGCCACAAATTTGTCGGTACGATCACGCCGAAAGAACAAATCGTCCTTGAGGGAGATCAGGCACAATTGTTGGCGAGGGAGCGCTGACATGCAACAGCCAGCAGCGCTCAAGGCGCCGGATACCGCGCCATTGTCGTTCACGGAAAAGGTCGGGTACGGCCTTGGCGACATGGCGTCGAACTTCTACATGGGCTTCTTTGGCCTGTTCCTGCTCTACTACTATACGGATGTTTTCGGCATTTCACCGGCCGCGGCGGCGACCATGCTGCTCGTTACCAAGGTAGTCGATGCGATCAGCGACCCGGCGATGGGCCTGATAGCGGACAGGACCCATTCGAGGTGGGGCAAGTATCGGCCATATTTACTATGGGTGGCGGTTCCATACGCGATGTTCGGAATGCTGCTGTTCCTCGGCCCCGAGCTCTCGGCGGCCGGCAAGTTGGCTTACGCGTATTTGACTTATACGCTGGTCATGCTCGCGTACACCGCGATCAACGTGCCCTATTCGGCGCTGCTCGCCGTGATCTCGCCAGTTGCCGAAGAACGCACCAAGGCGACCCAGTATCGTTTTGTCTTTGCTTCGCTGGGAACGCTGTGCGTGGGCGCCCTGGCAACCCCGCTGGTGAGCTTGCTGGGTAATGGCGATGAGGTGCTCGGGTTTCGGCTGACGATCGCCCTGTTCGCGCTGATGTCGGTGTTGATCTTCTGGATCACCTTTGTAACCACCAGAGAACGCGTTCGGCCCGCGCGGCACGATTCGAGCGTGGCCAGGGATTTATCCGGGTTAATCGCAAACAGCTCGTGGGTGGTGCTCGTGGTTACGGGAATTGTCGTGATCATTGGCCTGATTGCGCGGTTTTCGTCAATCATTTTTTATCTGAAGTATTACATGATGGACGACGGAAGCGCGGTGTTCATGATCTTCGACCGCACCGCTTTGTTCACTTCGTTTGGGCTGATCGGTCAGCTAATCGGCGCCTTGCTGACGCCCATGCTGGCCCGACGTTTCGAAAAACGGCATTTGATCGTCGCGATGAACTTGCTGCACGCGGGACTATTGGTATTGTGTTACTTCATTCCGCCGGAGCAGTTTGCCCAGGTTGTCTTGGTACATAGTCTGGGGGTATTCACGTTCGGGGTAACCATTACCTTGCTCTTTTCCATGTACACCGATTGTGCCGAGTATGGCGAATGGCAAAGCGGGAAAAACAGCGCGGGGCTGGTCATGTCGGCATCGATGTTCTCGCTGAAACTCGGCACGGCCGTCGGCGGGGCGCTGCCCGGATTCATGTTGGCCCAGTCTGGCTTTATCGCCAACGAAATCCAGACCGAAACGGCGATACAAGGCATTCGACTGATGTTCAACGTAATCCCGGCTGTATTCTTCGTACTCGGCAGCGCGCTGATGCTCTATTACCGGCTGGATCGGCAAATAATGCGCAAGGTCGAATTCGAACTGCATGAGCGCAGACACTCAATCCAAGGTCAGGCATAAGCAGGGCCGAGGCGGCCATTTTCTTGCTCGTCCGTCGCGATTTGAGGCTCTTCCCGTCATCCGCCGGGATATGCATGGAAAAGGAACAAATTCCCGGTTACCATCCGCCATGGACAAGCCGCGCTTTATATCAGCTCAAGCAACTGAATCAAATTGAAAATTTGGCGCCTTGCCCGCATCAATCCTGCAACGTCCGGGTTAGACAAGTTTGAGCTTTTGGGGGAAATGGAGTTTGCGGCTCAATCTCGTTAAATCATTGTTGTTACTTGGTCTGGCGGCAGGCGTAATTATCCTCCTCGCCACTTTTCGCTCTACTTCTACCACGCGCACCGCCTCGGAAGCGCCGCCCGCTGCCGCCTCAAAGGAGGAAATGCTCGACGCCCTGGTTGATCGCATCGCCGCCGAAAGCGCCGGGCAGTTGCCGGAACCGCTGATTCAGGCCGCGCCCTCAACCGCCGGAACCACGGCGCCGGATGCCGAATCGCCGCCCGGGGAGCCGCCAACGCCGCCCGACGGCTATACCTTTGTCGCCGCGCCCGAGCAGATGACCCTGGAGCGCTTGCAGCGGCAGGCGGCAACCGGACCGGCGTCCCCGGATGACTATCCGGCCTGGCTGGATGCGCCCGACGCCGTATCCGTTTTGGCCAATCAAGCCACTGCCTCGGGCCGCGACTGGACTTTTGGCTGGATCGGATTGGCGGATGCCGCCAGTGAGGACGACCTCGGACAATCGCTGAACGCGCTCGGCGGGGAGATCATCGGCGCGGCGGGCCGTCTGGTCCGCGCGCGGCTGCCGGGCGACCCGTCACGCCTGGAAGAGATCGCGTCCTTGCCGGCAGTTGCCGGGCTGGGCGCCCCGCCGAGAGCCGCGAAACTGCCCGAAGCTCTCGCCCGGGAAGCCCGCTCCCTGCCCTCCGATCAGCAATTACCGGTATTCGTTACCTTGATGGCCGGAGACCCCGACGGTCAATGGCGCCGAGCGCTGGAAAACCTCGGCGCGGTGGTGGGCCGTTTTGATTCCGATATACGGGTTTACACAGCCACTGTAGATTGGCCGGCCCTCGACGCAATCGCCGTCGCCGATTTCGTGCTGGCCATCGAACCGGTGGGGCTTGTCGAGGCCGCGCACGACACCGCCGTGCCCGCCATGGGCGTGGACGCCCTGCGCTGGTATAGCGGCTCGCCGGGGCTGTTCTCGGGTATCGGCGGCGCCAGCGTGCCCATCGCCGTCATGGACACCGATCTCAACATCAATCACCTGGATATCTCCTCGCATCGGCGAAGCATATGCGGGGCCAATTTCGTGTGGAGAGAGCCCCGGCTGTCGGAATATGACCTGTGGGTGGATGAAAACGGCCACGGCACACATGTCACCGGCACCATCGCCGGCAACGGTTACGTCAATCCGGAGTTGGCCGGCATGGCGCCTTCGGTATCCCATATTCGTTTCGCCAAGGTGCTGCACCATGCCGGATTCGGCTATTCCGACAGCATTCTGCAAGGCATGGATTATCTCAGCCGACCGTCCGGCTGCGACGAGGCCGACTCAAGCGCCAATCTTGTCAAACCGTTGATCGTCAACATGAGTTTGGCGGCTTCGTCAAATATTTTCGAGAGCAGGCACGTTGGCGAACGAAAGCTGGACTCGGTGGTCTGGACCCATCGCCAACTCTACGTCGTGGCTCAGGCAAATTCGGCTGACAGGGCCTTCTCCAACTTTGGCGCCGCCAAAAACTCTCTGGCCGTGGGCGCGGCGCTGGACAGCGGCGAACTGGCGTCGTTCAGCAGCCACGGACCCACGGCGGACGGACGCCTGGCGCCACAGGTAGTGGCGACAGGTTACAGAGTTTATTCCGCCAGAGGCGACGGCAGCCGCGGTGGCTACCAGAGAAACAGTGGAACCAGCATGGCGGCGCCCACGGTAGCCGGTGTGGCGGCCTTGCTGATGGATGCGGAACCCGCGCATCGGGAGCAACCGGCGCTGACGCGGGCGAGACTGATGGCCAGCGCCGTTCGGCCGGACGCCTGGCTGGAGGACCCGACGCGGTTTCCCGCCAACAACAGCAACGGCCCCGGCGACTTGCAAGTCCGCTATGGTCTGGGCAAGGTCTCCGCCCGCACCAGCGTACTCGACAGGGACCGGGCGGACGGCTGGACCAGCGGCGGCGCCATCTCCCGGATCGAGGACGGGGATTTGGCTTCGCAGGATATAGTGGTGCCGGCGGACGCTAGTCAGCTAGCTCTGGTGATGACCTGGGACGAACCGCCCACGGACACCATAGCAAGCGCGGTGCTGAACGATCTCGACCTGTATCTGGATCTGGATGGAGATTGCGGATCAGACGCCTGTGGCGAACATATGTCCGTTTCCCGCAAGGACAATGTGGAATGGATCATCCTGAAAAATCCGCCGCCGGGCGCCCACCGGGCGAAAATCGTTGCGCACCGTATCTTTACCGAGGCGCCCCGCGCGGCGCTGGCCTGGACCGTCATTCGCGGCGCGTCCACGCCGAGTCTCCACATCGAAACAGACACGGAAAGCCTGGAGCAATCCGGCGAAATTACCTTGACCGTGACGGCGAACGCCTATGTCGCCGCGGGAACGCGTTTGGAGGTGAATTGCCGGACCGCGGACGGTCTCTGTAGATCCTACAGATGGAGTCTGGAAAACCTCGAAGTCGCGCGAGAAGACGGTCTTGAGCCGGAAGTTGATTGGTCCGCCTACGACTCGCCGCTGATTACGCTTGGGGAAATTGCCGCGGGCGAATCGCAGCAATTGAAACTCGACGTTTCATATGATGGCGAAGGCGCCGCGCGACTTTACTTTACCGCAACCGCCTGGAACGCGCGGCCTGCATCCGCCTCGTTGCTAATTCGGGGTTCCGGAGCCCAGGACACGGACCTTGCCCCGGCGAAAAGACCCACGAACGCCGATTTCGTATCCGCGGTGGCGTTGACGGATAGTCCGCAACGGCTGGATTTGCTGCTTGCGGCCACGGAAGCCGGTGAACCCGAATTCAATCAGCAACAGCCCCGACGTCCATTGAATTCGGTCTGGTATGAATGGACGGCGCCGGTTGAAGGCTTTTATCGGTTTGACGTAAGGCCGGATTCAGACGAGTACGGCGCCCGTGGCCTTCAACTCGATTTATTTCAAGGTGATTCGCTCAGCGTGATAGAGCAGGTAGTTACGGGAGATTCTGCCGCTGTCGAGTTCTTCTCCCAAGCGCATGAGGACTACAAGATACGGATTAGCCACAATGGTGCAGGCGGCGCGCCTCCAGCGACCCTGCACTGGTCCCAGAGTTCTCCAACCAACGATCTTTTCGCCGACAGCATCGAGTTGGAAGGTGAGGAAAACAGCATTCAGGGCAACAATCAGGGAGCGACTCTTGAGGCGGGCGAGTCGTTCGGCGAACTGGCGGCAACAGTCTGGTACCGGTGGACAGCGCCCGATGACGGCGACTGGCGTTTCGATTCCGACAATGACGATTTACGGACGCTCGTGTTCATTGGCGACCACCCTTCGGAGTTGCGGCTGGTTTCGGGTTACCCCGATTCGTCGGCCACGTTTCCGGCAGAAATCGGGCAGGAATATCGAATCGCCGTGGCGGCGGGCGATGCTTTCGGTGGCGGCGGAAGTTACGCTCTTTCCTGGAGCCGCTCGGAACGCGATGCGGACAACGATGATTTTCAAGCTGCCGAGGACATCGGCAATGCGCAGTCATCGACATTGCATGTCGAAATAGATAATTGGCCGACCGTGGAGCCCGGTGAACCAGTCGCGACAGGCGTTCGAACAAAATGGTTTGCATGGACAGCGCCAGAGGACGGCTTCTATACCTGGCGACTTTTTGACCCGGATACCATTTCCCCCGCTTCTTTGAATCTGGCGCTGGCAGTCTTTGGCGGCGACTCGTTGACGGATCTGGAGCTGATCGGAGCAACTGGCCCATATAGTACTTTGTCTGAATTGGTTTTCCATGCCGCCAAGAATCAGCGTTATTTCATTTCCCTGGGCTTTCGGAACAAATCTTTCTCGGCATTCGAGTCCCGTAGTAACAGCAGCATTCTGCGCTGGGGACTAACGCCGGCAAACGACAAAATGGCCAATGCCGTAGCGATAGCAGATTCCAGCGGCGCCATCAGCGGCTCCAACGAATTCGCCACCGTCGGGCCAGGCGAACGTGGCGACAACCCGGGCCTTGCATCCCTGTGGTATAGCTATGAGGCGCCGGCCTCCGGCTGGGTTCGCTTTTTTGTCGACGAAGCCGAATCCGAGGCCAATTTTTCCTTGACCGTATACCGCCGGAGTGGCGGCGGCCTGAAACTGATATCCGAAGATCGCTTGGGGGGCGGGAATACCTCGGAAGTAGCGTTCGAAGCCGAAGCGGGAGTCCGTTATCTCATCCGGCTGGGCACCCGCGGCAATTCTCTGGGCGGCAACTTCACGTTGCGCTGGGAAGAGAGCGCGCCTCCGGTATGGTTGAATTACCTGGGAGAACTGAACGATGGGGACATAGATGCAAATGGCCACGCCATTGAGCTTGACTTCCCGCTTTATCAGCCAGGGCTGTTTGCATTCAATAGCGATGGCACGACGCTCTTTGCAACCACGGAACCAGGCGTGCAGGTTTTCGAACGCGACCCGGAAAGCGGTGAACTGCGCTTTGCGCAGTTAATTGAAAGTTGGCGAATTTCTGTCGCGCTGTTGTGGGACTCCCGCCGCGCCAGACTTTATGCTTACGATTGCGGGAGCTGGCGGCGGTTCGATGCAGTTGATGACAACCGGCAGCAGCTTGGAGAAGCGATGCGAATGTCGGTAACTGGTAACTCAAATCGCCGCTGCGCGGACGCATTGTTTATGGATACGACTGAATCCTTCGTCCATGTGGTGGCTTCGAATGAGCTACAAGTTTTTGCCGTCACCCCGGATAGCATGGAACATGTGCAGACGGTGGAGCTGGATGACTTGCAGCAAGCGCTGGTTTCCAACTCGAACAGTCATGTCTATGCCTTGACCGAAAATTCACTGCATGTCTACGAACGCGATGCGGAAACCGGGAAACTGACGTCGACCCGCAGAACGAGCGTATCCACTTCCTCGGTAATGACGATCAGCGATGACGATCAATATCTGTTCGCGGTCGGGCCACGTGGACAAGCCGATGCCAGTGTGTTTTGGCTGGAGCCGGACGCGGACCCGCTACTGCTGGGCGAACTGGATCAGATTCCGCCGAATCCTTGGTGGAGATGGAACATATGCGAGTTCGCGGCGCCGCGCAAAGGTCTGCCGGCGGCGGATGTCTTTTGTAACGGCTTTGCCTTCAGCCTGGAGTGGCGGCCGGACACCGGGCAACTGGTCCACACGGACTATGTAGGGCTCGGTGACTTTGACCGTTTCGACAACTTCGTACGCGACTTTGGCGAAATTTCCGGCGGCGCGGCGAGTCCTGACGGCAGGCATGTCTACCTGGTCGCGGAAGACGGGGCGCTGGTGATATTCGAACGTGTCGGCAATTCCGACGGGTATCTGTCAACCACCGCAGTTCTGACATCGGAGACCGGTATTTTGGACCTGCCCATGGCCGAGTTTCGCGACGAAACCGGAACGCAGTGTTTTACAGCCGAATTACATGGAACCGCGGATTCCGGGAACTGGCTGGATTTCGGCGACTGGGCGCTTGCCGATGCCGCCCTGATCCAATGCGGATCGGCAGCGGAAGATATTCCTTTCGTGGAAGCGGAAACCGGGGTGCTGCGGATCCCATACGGCGAGATTTCCAGCGAAGATCAATCAACCTGTTTCACGGCAGAGTTGCAGGCCAGTGAAGATTATCTGAACTGGACATCGTTGGCCGGCAACTACCTCGATTGCAAATAAGCCAATCCGGTTTTTGGCTATCCTGAATTCAGCCGAAAGCATCGGGCAGTTGCCGGAACCGCTGATTCAGGCCGCGTCCGAGCTCAGCAGCAGCTCGAGAAAGCGCCGGCAGCCGGATTCCGCTTCTCTATCATGGCGGACCGCGCATTATCCGTTCAGCCCAACAACCGCAGCCCGAAGGCGGCGGCGATGAAAAGTCCGGCCCAGATGCACCATACCCAAGGCAGACAGCGTCGCAGCGAAAGTCGCATCGCGGCGTCCGCTTGCGCGCTGGCGCCGTCGCTCATCATTTGCGCGAAAGCCGGCTTGAAAGTTCTCAGATTGAACCTTATGCCGATGCCGCATGTGACCAGCAATGCGAAAATGAGCAGCTTGGACACAAGCCAGAGCGGAGGGGGCGCGGCGGCAATCAGGCTCGCCACCCAGGCAAGCAGCGAGACTATGAGCGCTATGCGGAAGTAAAGATCGAATTGTGTCAGCCGTGCGGCTAGGAGGCTGCCCTCCTTGCGATAAATAGTCAGCACCCATGCGAACCAGCACAGGCCGACGCCCCAGACCGACGCCAGCGCGGCGGTGGATAAGGGAAGCGCGCCCGCGGCCGCCGCCATGTGCAGACCGGTCGGCAGCACCAGCGGCATGGCGAGCTTCGGTCCCATATCGCAGGCGAGCATGATGCGAAGCGCGGTGCGCCTGGATTGCGCACTCAGTTCGGCGTTGGTTACTTGACGGCTGGCGAGAAAAGTTCCCAGATCGCCGCCAAGCCAGTAGGCGAACAGCACCAGGTGCAGGTATTTCAGAGCAAGGAAATAGGTCATGTGATATCCCGCCGCGTTTCGGGACTCGCGGCGACTGCAATCTTAGCCGGAACGTCCCGTTTTTCCTTGATTTTTATCATGCCGCCATTGCTGGCGCGGACGCATTCCCGACCGTCCCGGAGCAGGCGCGCGAAACGCTGGAAACTCTGATTTCAAACTATATCAATTTGAACAGCGCAGCCTGTGGGAATTGCGCGTCGGAATCCAGTTTGAGTTTTGAATTCTCGGCCGAGTTTCCGGCTGTTGCAATCGACCGGCAAAAAGTCTAGCCTCGAACAATTGTCCGCGCCCGCTGCCGATGGCGGGCGCGGGCTGCCTCTGCATAACAAACGGAGCTAACCCAGTGAATGCGAAACTGACGCGCAGACGTTTTATCAAGGGGGTGATCTTCTCCGGCGCGGCCGCTACGACCGGCGCCGCGGGAGTCTACCTCGCCCAGGCGCAGTCCGGGCTGTCAGCCGCGGAGCGTCTGATCACATTGAACGTCAACGGCCGCGACCGGCCGGTCGACGTTCTGCCCCAGGAGACCCTGGCCCATACCTTGCGTTACCGGCTCGATCTGACCGGCACCAAGATCGGCTGCAATCGAGGCGAATGCGGCGCCTGCACCGTGCTCATCGATGGCGTGCCCAACTACTCGTGCTCGGTGCTGACGCATAACGTCAAGAGCAAGACCGTGACTTCGGTCGAAGGCCTCAAGGCCGCCGACGGTACGCTGCATCCTGTACAGCAGGCCTTCATCGACGAAAACTCCCCGCAATGCGGATTCTGCACACCGGGACAGATCATGTCCGCGGTGGCGCTGCTGAACGACAATCCGTCGCCGGACCGGCAACAGGTGCGCATGGCCCTGTCGGGCAACCTGTGCCGTTGCGGCGCTTATGAACATTACATAAACGGCGTCTTGCGCGCCTCGGGGCAACTGGCATGACTACGCATATAGGATTCGATTTCGTTCCGCCGGACGTTCCTGGCAAGGTCACCGGCGAGATCAAGTACGCTGAAGACTATCGCCGAGAAGGCATGGTCTTCGCCCGCTTGCTGACCAGTCCCCTGCCCGCGGGCAGAGTGGCAAGCATCGACGCCAGCGAAGCGCTGCGCATGGATGGGGTGGTCGGCGTATTCACCGCCGCGGATCTGCCGCCGGTCGCGCCTCCCGCCAATCCCGCGCTCGCCTCCGACTACATTACTTACGTCGGCCAGCCGATCCTGGCCGTCGCGGCGACCACAGAAGAAATCGCGGAGACCGCGATTCAGCGGATTCGGGTGGAATACGAACGCCGCCCCTTCGTGGTGGACCCGCTGGAAAGCCTTTCCCCGGGCGGCGCCACCGCTTACCCCGAAGGTAACGCACTGGTTCCCGTCCAGGAAGAAGGACCGGACGGCACGACCATCAACAGCGCCCGGATCATGGACGTCAAATGGCCGCAGGAGGCCATCGACGCCATGCGCACGGGGCGCGAACCCGTCGGCGCCGAGTTCACCCGGGAATGGGAGTTTGGCGACCTCGAAGCCGGCTTCGCGGAAGCTGTCGCTGTCGTCGAGGAACCCTTCGTCACCATCGGCTACCCGCACCACTCGCTGGAGTCGCGCACCTGTATGGCTTACTGGGAAAACGGCAGATGCTATTTCCACGGTTCCTCCCAGAGCCAGAGCGCCAACAATGCGGGCCTGGCGCGGATGCTCAATATCGATCTCGCCGATCTCGTCTTCATCAACGAGGCCACCGGCGGCGGCTTCGGTTCCAAGATCGGGCCCTACCCCTACATGGCGATAACCGGCCAGTTCTCGCGTCAGTTGAATCGTCCGGTGCAATTGCGCATCACCCGGGAGCAGGAGTTCTACATCGGCTCGGCCCGTTCCGGCATGCAAGGCTGGATCAAGGTCGGAGTAAAGGGAGACGGCAAGGTGTCCGCGGTCGACCTGATCATCGTAAATGACGGCGGCATGACCGGCGGCGGCAGCGGCAACTCGTCGGCGCAACACGTTACCGTTGCCTATCAGCCCGAGGCGATGCGATTCCGCCACATTTCGGTCTACACCAATACCACGCCGCGAGGCGCCCAGCGCGGCCCCGGTCAGAACGAAATGTCGGCCATTCTGGCCCCTGTCACCGACAAGGCGGCGGCCGCCGCCGGCGTGGACCGGGTTGAATTCCGCAAGGTCAACGCGCTCGACAGCGACGGCTTTCAGGGCGGCAGCCAGGGTCCGGTAACCAGCGCCTTCGTGCGCGAAGCCATTGACCAGGGCGAACGCCTGTTCAACTGGCGCGAAAGACTCGAGCAGCCCAGGCAAAACGGCAGCAAGGCGCGCGGTCTCGGAGTCGGCATCGGCTATCACGGCGCCGGCGGCCGCGGCTACGACGGCCTGTTGCGAATGGATACCGACGGCATGTTGCATATCCATAGCGGCGTGGGCAACCTCGGAACATACTCCTACGCCGCAACCTGCCGCGCCGCGGCCGAAGTGATGCAGATTCCGTGGGAGCGATGCCAGATTCATCGCGGCCGCAGCGACCGGCATCTGCCGCACAGTTCCGGCCAGGGCGGCTCCAACACGGTGTTCACCCATAGCCGGGCAAACTGGGTTGCCGGTCAGGACATGATCGCCAAGATGAAGGAAATCGCCGCCATGGACCTCGGCGGCAGTGCGGACGATTACGAGATCGGCAACGAGCGCGTATTCCGCGGCGCCGATCCGGATTCCGGCCTCAGTTACGCACAGTGCGCCCAGCGCGCGATGGAACTCGGCGGCGCCTTTAGCGGCGAGGAATATCCCGAAGACATCAATCCGCTGACCCAGCTCGCGGTACAGGGACTCGCCGGCAGCGGCCTGATCGGCGTCGCCAGGGATAACATTCCCGGCGTAGGACAGCCGCCGGGAGTGGTGGTCGGCTTCATCGAAATTGAACTCGACACCGATACCGGCAAGTACGACATTCTCGACTACGCCGCGGTCGCCGATTGCGGCACCGTGGTGCATCCGAAGAATTTCGACAACGCCATGCGCGGCGGCGCCGTCTGGGGCGTGGGCCTGGCCGCTCTCGAGCGCCATGTCTACGATCCGCAGAACGGGCTGCCGGCCAACGTGGGTCTGTATCAGAGCAAGCCGCCGACCATCCTCGATGTGCCGGTGGAAACCAGCGCAGCCGCGGTCAACATTCCGGATCCTCAGAATCCGGCAGGCGGCCGCGGTATCGGCGAGCCGACCCAGGGCGCTGCTTGCGCCGCCCTGGCGTCAGCCATATCCGATGCCCTCGACGGACATCTGTTCAATTCCGCACCGATCACGACGGACATGATCGTGAATCACCTGGCGGGGAATTCCTACAGCACCCAATCCCTGAAAACCAACACATTCTGAGGTCTCGCTATGCCATCACATGACGTAATGCCAAATATGGAGCTCTACCAGCCGGTAATGCTGGATGACGCGATTACGATTGCCGAGCGCCTCGGAGACCGGGGCTGGCTGGTAGGCGGAGGTCAGGATACCTACGGTTGGTTGAAGGACCGCGCCAAAGCCACCGATGCGCTCATCGACCTGAGCGGAATCGAATCCCTGCGCGGCGTACGCCAGGACGGCGACACGCTGGAAATCGGCGCGATGACCACGCTCACCGAAGTAGCGACAGATCCCGTCATTCGTGAGCGCTTCTCGCTGCTCGCGGACGCTGCTGCGATCGTGGCGAGTCCGCAGATTCGCAATATCGGCACCATCGGGGGCAATGTCTCCCAGGATGTACGCTGCTGGTACTATCGCCGCGGCCTGTCGTGCTATCGGGCCGGAGGCAATTTGTGCTACGCCGACACTCCCGAGGGCATGAACCGCGAACATGCGCTGTTCGAAGGCAGCCGCTGCGTCGCGGCAGGCGCTTCCGACACGGCGCCGGCGCTGGTCGCGCTCAACGCCTCCATGGTGATTCGCAATAGCGGCGGTGGACGCGAAGTCTCGGCGGAAGACTTTTTCGTCAGCCCGGCGCGAGACATTCTCAACACAACCATCATGCGCTCGGGCGATATTCTCACCGCTATCCGGCTACCGGCCGACTGGCGCGACGCTACTTTCTATTTCGAGAAAGTAGCCGACCGCAACGTGTGGGATTTCTCGCTGGTCAATATCGCGGCGGCCTTTCGCCTCAACGGCGATGCCATTACCGACGCCAGCATCGTTTGCGGCGCGGTACAAACCACGCCGCGGCGACTGCGCAACGTGGAAAACGCCGTTCGCGGAATGAGCAAGGACATGGCCACCGCCGAGGCGGTCGCGCCGATGGCCACCGCCGGCGCCAGAGTACTGGCTCACAACGGGTTCAAGGTCCCATTGATGCAGAACCTGGTTAAGCGGGCTATCGCGGCCTGAGTTTTGGTGGCTTCGATCCGTCGCCGTCTGGTGAGTGGTATTTAGCGGACGCCGTAAATACGGTCCAGACGCCAAGCACAGCTTGGCGTCGTTCCGGCTGCGCATGAAGCTGCGCTTCATAACCGCTTGCCTCCACCCCTGTAGGCTTCGCGTTCGGCATCCATGCCTCACACGCCCGCTAAATACCACTCACCAGACGGCGACTCACGCTGTCGGCAGTTCTTGGATCGCGATTTCGTAGACTGTGTCTATCCATTCCGGCGCATCATTAAGATTCGGCAATAGAATCAACTCTTCCCCGCCCGCTTCGATGAATTGTTCGCGGTATTCGCGCCCGATTTCGTGCAAAGTCTCCAGGCAGTCGGTTACGAACGAGGGCGTGGCCACCGCCACCCGCTTCTTGCCCTGGGCGAGCAGTTCCCGCAAATGCAGATCGAGGTAGGGTTTGGTCCATTCGGCCGGGCCGAAGCGCGACTGAAACGCCACCGAACTGGCTTCGACTTCCCGGTCTAGCGCGCCGGCGATGGCGCGGCTGGTCGCCATACATTGGGCGCGATAACAGTTGCGGTTGACCTCACTTACTTCGTCACAGCACGCACCGAAATTGCAGCAGCCGCGTTTATCGGTCCTGCGAATCGCCGCCTCGGGCAAGCCGTGGTAGCTAAATACCAGATGGTCGACGTTCGCTCGGGCCAGATTGGCGCGAATGACTTCGGCCCAGACGCGAATGAACGCCGGCTCGGCGTAGAAGTCATTGATGAAGCGGAGTTTCGGCGCCTGCCGCCAGCTTGCCGTCGCGGTCCGCACGGCATGAAAGGCGGACTCCGTCGTCGCCCTGGCATACTGGGGAAACAAGGGGAAAACCAGGATCTCATCGCGGCCTTCCCGTTCGAGTTCGGCCAGCGCATCAACGATGAACGGTTTGCTATAGGCCATGCCCACGCGCACCGCGACATCGGCGCCCGCCGCATCGAACTGTTCCTGCACGCCGCGCCTGACCCGCTCGGAATAGACCTGCAAGGGCGATCCCTGTTCCATCCAGATTCCGGCGTAGTCGCGGGCGGTGCGCGGCGCCCGCAGCGGCATAATGATCAGATTACGCAACAACCACAAGCCAATGGGATTGATGTCGAAAACGAACCGGTCCGCGAAAAAATAACGGTAGAACTCGCGCAGCCCCCTGGCCGTGGGCTCCGCTGGCGTTCCCAGATTGATCAGCAGTACAGCTTTGGACATGTCCAGCTATTTTCACATCAATCGAGATCCGATTCACCCGGGTATCCATTGGCGCGATCTCTGCAAATCCGGGCGCATGGATATGCGTGAATACCCACTAGCCGGTAAAGCTCCCGCGGCATCGAAATGCGGCTCGCAACCGGATTTCAGGCGTCCGCGGGACGGAGAACCGGCCAGTGGTTTCGCTTGACGAGGTTATGCGTGCTTTGCCGGAGCGAGAATGACCGGCGTGTCGGCGCGGACGCCCTTCTGAGTCCAGAACATTCGCTAGATGTTCGTCATGTCGATGCGCTGCAAGACGCTTTCGGCGCCAATGCTGAATATGGCGTCTTCGTACTTCGGTGGACCGAATCTTGGACGCGCATTGTTGGAAACCGCCACGGGTTCCCTGGGAATGCCTAAAAAATTGGTGTCAAGCTTGCCATTGTCATTGCGGTCGTAAAAAATCGACAAGGCGAAGTCACCCGCCGCAAGCTCGATTTGCACCGTCACCAACTCACCGTCGCGCGCGTCCTCGATGTCCACTTTCCGCTGCAATACCGCATTGTCACCGAGCCATTCATCTTCCGAGTCATACACTGTAAGGTAGAGATCGCCGCTGACATCCTGAAGTCCGGTAATCTGGATCACCACGGGTGATTGCTCGGCCGCGGCCGTCGCCGACAGAATGCAAAGCGCCAAGGCCAGACAGCCGCCGCACAATATACTGGAACCGTACATCAAGCAATACCTCCTGTTGCGCTCGGCCTCCGTTGCGCGAGGCGTTGCGCGAGACGTTCGCAAGATTCAAGAATACAGCATTTTTTTTTTCGGCGATCGAATCGACGGACGTCGGCTTGATAATTATCAAGCTGGCTTGCGGGCGCGTGGTCTAGACTCAAGGCTTGGTGGCATTGGCAAGAGGCTGATCGATGGAATCCACCGCGGTACTGGTCGCCGGCGCCGGCCCGGTCGGCACGGTCGCGGCCTGTGCGCTTGCGGCGCTGGGAGTCGAAGTCTTGCTGTGCGAGGCGGGCGCGGACTGTGCGCAGGACTTGCGCGCATCGACCTTCCATCCGCCAACCCTGGAGATGCTGGACCAACTTGACATCGTCCGCTTTGTCATTGAACGCGGCCTGAAGGCGCCGGTCTACCAATACCGGGATCGCCACAGCGGCGAACGCATCGAGTTCGACCTGAGCGAGCTGTGCGACCGGACGCGCTTTCCCTTTCGCGTGCAATGCGAGCAGCACATACTGGCGCGAGCGCTGGCCCGGCGTCTCGATCGTCAGGCAAATGCCTCGGTGCTGTTCAATCACCGCGTCACCATGATCGAGCAGTCCGACGAGAGCGTCACGGTGGCATTGGAGACTCCCAACGCGATGGAGCGGATTTCGGCGAGATATGTGATCGACGCCGAGGGCGCGAACTCGATCATCCGCAAATGGCTCGGGGTGGCGTTCGAGGGCTTTACCTGGCCCGAGAAGTTCCTGTGCCTGTCTACATCCTTCGACTTGCAACGGCATATTCCCGATCTGGCGCTGGTGAACTATATCTCCGACCCGGATCAGTGGCTGGTGCTGCTGAGAACTCCTCGGGTCTGGCGTATTCTGTTGCCGGCCGGGGAAGAGACATCGGACTCGGAACTGCTCTCCGATCAATTCAAGCAACAATTCTTTGATAGCTTGGTCGGTGACCCGGCCGTGGCGACAGCGCATCGCACGGTGTATCGCGTCCATCAGCGGGTGGTGGCGCGGATGGCCCATGGCAGGGTTTTCCTTGTTGGCGACGCGGCGCACCTGAACAATCCCCTGGGTGGTTTCGGCATGAACAGCGGCATTCACGATGTTTGGAATCTGCACGGAAAAATCGCCCACTGTCTGAAGCACGGCCACGACGCGGCGCTATTCGAGCGGTTCGACCGCCAACGGCGCAAGGTCACCAATGATTTAATTCAAACCCAGACCATCAGAAACAAGGAGATGATGGAGCAAAAGGGCGATGCCGAGGCTCATCGGCGCCGCTTCGAGGAGATGCGCGCCATTAACGGCAATGACGCGCGCAGATACGACTTCCTTTTGCGCCAATCAATGTTCCACGGTCTGGAAAACGCCAGTGGCGTCAGTTGAAAGAGGAGACAGGCAATGACAGATGCACTGGGGCCGCGCTGCAAGTTCGGCGTGCTTGGCCCCTTCAACCAAGACTATCGTGCAACCGGACTTCGACGATCTGCGTCCGGCCGGCGTGACCAACCATTGCAGCCGCATTATTATCGACGACGCTAGCCTATGCCGCGCGAGCCTCCGCGCCGGTTTCCCGCGCGCCCCTGGATTCCCGCCGGCGCAGCGCCAGCGCCCAAAGAAATACCGCCAGATTAAGAAAGCCGAACAGCACGAAGGGCGCGGTTGGCCGGATGTTGGCGAACAATAGGCCGCCGCCGGCCGTGCCGACGAGGATGCCAGCGGCGCCGCAGACACTGAAGAACCCGATTATTGCGCCGCGGCGGTCGCGCCGCGCCCGCTGTCCGACCAACGCCTGGGAGCTGACAAAGGCGCTGATCTCCGCTACCCCCATCAGTCCGAGCAAGGCAAACACCCAGGGCCGGGTGGGATCGTCCACCAGGCCCATGCCGAGATAGGCTGCACTCGCCAGCCCGGCGGCCACCGCCACCGCGGAAACCTTGCCGATACGGTCCGCCAGCCAGCCGATGAATATGGCGCCGAACAAAGCCCCGCATACCGTGGCGAGCAGCCGGGGCGCGGCAAGGCTCGCCATCGCCTCGCTCGCTGGCATGCCTTGCGCCGCGCCAAACTGCACTAGCCATAACACCATAAATGCGGTGGTCACCGCGAGGTCGCCCCGGGAAATGAATGCCGCGCCGTAGGAAAGCGCGACTCCTGGCTCCCGCGCCGCCAGGGCGCCGTCGCGCAGGATCACCGAGAGCCTGGCGCCCGCCTCCGCGGGTAACTGCGCCACCCGCGGCGCCAGGCCGATGGCGGCGATAACCGCGCCGATGCCGCAGAGCAAGGCCACCAAAACGAAAGTCAGCCGCTGCGCTTCGATTTCCGAGGCGCCCCCGCCGACGAAAGCCGCGGGCAAACCCGCGATCAGTGGCGGCATAAAGGCGCCTAGCACCGCCACGAATCCTTGCAGGCCATTGGCATGGCCGCGAGTCGAATCGCGCGTGTAGTCGGCGATGACGGTCACCATCATGCAGAACATGGCGCCGCCGCCCAGGGCGACGACTACCCGGCAGGCAGCCAGTTCGACCACCGAGCGCGCGAAGGGATAGCAGGCGAAGCCAACGGCGGAAACGAGAAAGCCGAACACATACAGCGGACGCCGGCCAAACCGGTCCGCGCAGGCGCCGAACAGACCCATTGACAGGATCATGACGATTTCCTGCACGGCGCCGAGGTAGCCGGTTATCTCCGCCTGCTCCCGTGGATCGATTCCCATAACCTGCAGCAGGCCCGGCTGCAGCGCCGACATCGCGCCCGCATAGCCCGAGGACATCAGCACGAGAATCATGAAGGCCACGAGATGACGTGGACGAACCCCGTCGCTAAGATCGATGCCCCAGAATCGGGTGTAAGGCGGCAATGTCGTGATAGTCAAGGCTTGCGGTCCGGCCATGGCGATATTTATCATGAGTCTAATTGGATCAACAGCTTCGGAAATGACAAAAGTCAACGGCACATGAGCAATAGGATCAGGGTAGCGGCGGCGCAGTTCCAGGTTGGCGATGACGTGGCGGCGAACCTGCGAACCTGCGTGCGCATGATCGAGGCCGCCGGCAAGCATGAGCCGCGATTGCTGGTGCTGCCGGAGTTCTCGAATCATTGCTCGTGGTATCTGGGGCCGGAACATTGCTTCGAGGTTTCGGTAGAACTTGGGGGCGGCTTTCTCGCCGCGGTGGCGGACGCCGTCCGCCGCATAGATGCCTGGACGGTGATCAACTGTTCCCTGCGCCGAAAGCAAGGCCAGGTAACCGGATCGAGCGTACTTTTCTCTCCCGCCGGCGAGGTGGCGGCGGTAGCCGACAAGCAGGTACTGATCGGCCACGAGAATGTCTTTCTCGCGCGGGCAACCTCCGTCGGCCCCGTGGTGGATACTCCAATTGGACGCATCGCCATGTATTCGTGCATGGACGGCGTGATCAGCGAGACGCCTCGCTGCCTCGCCTTGCGCGGCGCCCGGATTCTTTGCAATAGCCTCAACTCCATGGCCTTTGACGAAGGCGAACTACATATTCCGGTGCGCGCCGCGGAAAACCGGGTCTGGGTGGTGGCGGCGAACAAAGTGGGGCCGTTGATTCCCGAGCCCGCGCTTGCCGCCGCCAGCGAGGCTATCCACATCCCCGCCCACTTTCTCGCGGGGGCCGGGGACAGCCAGATCGTGGCGCCGGATGGCGCGGTGCTCGCTCGCGCCGGCAAGGACGAGCAGGTGATTACAGCGGAAATCGATGTGACGCTCGCCGAGAACAAGCGCCGGGCAGATGGAACCGACGTTTTCGCAAGCAGGCGCTCGTCCCTGTACGCCCGGCTTGCCGAGGATTCAGCGATCCGGCCCAGCGGCGAGATCTCCGGTCCGGAGCGCATACAGGCAGCCACGGTGACGCTTGCCGAAAAAGGCGCGGCGGCGCTGGAGGAGGCATGCGGGCGAATACACGAGGCGGTTTCGCTTGGGGCGGCGCTGATCTGTTTGCCGTCTTTGCCCGGAAGTTGCGGTCTCGACAGCCCGGAGTGGTCCGGCGAAATAATCAAGCGCATCTCCAGCGCCGCGGGCGACAATTGCCTGGTTGCCACATCGCTGGCAACCTCCGGGGTACATGTTGCCGTGCTGGTAAATGGCGGCGGCGTGATTCTCAAGCAGCCGCTGGTGCACTCTTGCGAGCGCTACGCGTGGTCTGCCACTGGAGAGGGCTTCGTCACCCTTGATACCGCTAGCGGCAAGCTGGCGGTGGTTTGCGGCGACGACGCGATCTATCCGGAGAGTTTCCGTTTGCTCGCCCTGGAGGGGGTGAGCACGGTGCTGGTCCCGGCGGACTTCCTCGAAGCCTGGGAGTCGCAAGTCGGTCTGGTGGAACGCGCCGCGGAAAATCGAGTCAATGTCCTGGCCGCGAGCCATCGCGACAGCGCCGGCGGCGGACTGATCTGCTCGCTACAGCAGGATTTCACCATCACCACGCCATGGCGGCGCCGAAGCTATGACGGCCTGCTCACCGCACCGGAAGTGTTCCGCTCAAGCGGCCCGGTGACACTGGCGCCGGTGCATCCCCAAGCAGCGGCGAACAAGCAATGTTCGCCGGGCACTCATCTGCTCGATTCACGGCCCTGGAACTTGCTCGAAGCTATGGTGACGCCTCAAAACTCATAGCGCAAGGTCGCTCCGTAGCGTCTTGGCGGACCCAGCGTCGGCCGATAGTCCACCGTGAACCTGTTGGCGATGAAGAAGGCGTTGGAAACATAGTCCTCGTCGAACGCATTGGTCGCCCAGAGGTCAAACGAAAAGTTGTCCCGGCTGACACCGGCCCGCAAGCTGGTGAGCCTGCGGGAACCTATGGTGGCCAGGTTCAGTTCCGAAACCCACATTTCCGCCTGTCCCGCGAAGTCGGCGCGGATAAAGAAGTCGATTTCGCTGGTGAGTTGCCCCTCGATCTGGGCGCCGATGCTCCATTGCAGATCCGGCGAACGCGCCAGTTCGTTGCCGCTGACATCCCCATCCCGGGCGCAAACCGAGCCATCGCATACTCCCGCCCCCACCACTCGGCCTGACTTGGTGCCATCGCCGTAGGTAGCGTCGATCCATGCGATTCCGCCATTGACGGTGATGTTGTCCGAAAGCCAGGCCGTGGCGTCGATCTCGACGCCCCTGGATTTCGCGGCGCCGATGTTGGTAACGATGGCGGCCACCTCGGTTGGCGCCCCGGTAGGAATTGTCAAGGTCTGGAGATCGCTCCAGTCGATCAGGAACACGGCCGCATTCAGGTTCAAATCGCCATTCGCGAGAACGTTCTTCGACCCTATCTCGTAGGTCAGGTTCTGGTCCGGGGCGTAGAAGCGCTCCTGCTCCAGCAATCCCGGGAAGCCGCTGACGTTGATTCCGCCGGACTTGACTCCCTTGGCCACCGAGGCGTACAGCAGGCGATCCGGGCTGATGTTGTAGTCCAGTGTTATTCGCGGCGTGATGTAATCGTCATCGAAGCTGAAACTTTGCCGCACTATGCGGTCGGTGAAATCTTTCGCTTCCCTGGTGTAGCGCGCTTCCAGTCCCAACACGAACATGCCGTCAGAGAATGGCAGCGCGGCGCGGCCGAACAGCGATCTGCGCTCGGATTCGGTCCGCCCTTCGGCATCGGTGGGAGGTCTCGGATTGACGCTTGTGATCGGCTCCGTACCTCCGAGCGGCGCACCCGCGAAGACCTGGATATCGGTATCCTCGCCATCCAGCAGGTAGGCTCCGAACGAAAGGTAGAACCCACTGTCGGATTCATACTCGTAGCGGAGCTCATGGCTTTGATAGTCGAAACCTCCGGTAGGCAGGCTGGCGAAAATGTTCTCCACGACCGGCGGCCAAACGAAGAAATTGGGCGTTCCGATGAGTGCGTCGCGGGAAGAGTCTCCCACCGAGAAGACGTCGCTGGTGATACTGCCGATAATGTAGTCGATCCGCGACCGGTCGCCGATGCGCCAGTCGATCTCGCCGCGCAGCACTTCCGTGACCAGATCCAGACCGATACTTCTCGGGTCCCTGACCAAGCCGGAGATGCCGCTTGGGCCCGGTATCGGCGTGGCCGGCAATTCACCACAGAACAGCGCGTCGTTGGGTCTTGGCACCGGGAACCCGGATACCGTCGGGCTGCAATTGGTGTCGCCGTTGCCGCGGGTCAGGACAAATTGCGCGCCCTCCTCGGAGTCGGTCTCGAACCGGTACCAGTCAAGCTTCATTTCAAGCGACTCGAACCGCGCCGTCGCGCCAAAGGAATAGGCGCTTTTCTCCCAGCCGCCGACCACCTCGTCGGTGCCGGCATTCGCAATTCGGGCCGCGTTTGGATGGTTGTTGGGAAAATCTCCCTCGTATTCCGATCTGGAGACGCCGAGACGCAAGGCAACCGCATCTTCGACCAACGGAATATTGAGATCGGCGACCATATCGACACGGTCGCGATTGCCCAACGTTCCCTCGACACTGCCAATGATCTCGTTGAAGTTGCGCTCTCTGGGAACGTAATTTATCGCCCCGGCGAAAGCGTTGGCGCCGTACAGCGCCGACTGCGGTCCCTTGACCACCTCGATCCGGCCGGTGTTGACCAGCCCCAGATCAAAAGCGTATTGCCTCGGGATGTAGATGCCGTCCAGGAACACCGACACGTTCTGTTCGAGTTGGGCAACGTTGAACTGCGTCGCGCCGCGGATCACCGGCAAGCCGAAACCGCCATTGGAGAAATCCTCGAACGCCAGGCCCGGCGTTTGCATGGCGACATCTTCGAGTTGGCCAAGGTTGCGCCGGCGAATGGTCTCCTCGTCATACGCCGAGATGGCAAGCGATATGTCCAGTAACGATTCCTCCCGCTTGCGAGCGGTCACGATGATGGCTTCCAGACGCTCGTTTTCCGCGGCCGGTTGCGACTGCTGGGCGTTAGCGGCGCCGCCCGCGGCAAGCAGGCAGGCCAGCGCCGAGAGCGCCGCCAGTTCGCGGCAGGACAGTTTTGCGGACGCGCCAATGATTTTCACAGCATGTTTCCCCCACGTAATGCCGGGGACTTCGCATAGCCCCTTGCGTTAAATCCTAGCAGGGGAAGAACAAGCTGGAATTGATAATTGTCATGTTCCCGCGGGCAGGAAGCGGGCGCCGGTCAGGACGCGGATTCCACTCCCAGGCTGCGTAGCACGGCAAGCAATTGCCCGGAAGTCGCTTCGCCCAGCATTCGATCTACCTTGGCCCAGACCGGGTCGATTTCGCGATTGAAGATCAGAGTCCGGCTGGCGGCCTCGCGACTGCTGCCTGTCTCGCCGAAAATACTGTCGGCGATATCGCCGAGGCCCTGATCCACCAGCTCCAGCCAGTGGGACAGATATTCCTCGACCGCTGGATAGACTTGCTCGCGGTATGCCTCCGGAGTCGCGCGCCGCGCCAGCATCCACGGCGACATGATGGCCCGCTGGGTTGTTGAAAGCAGCGCCGGATAGATTCCGTCCGCCGCGCGCAGCCGCTGCCGGGTCTCGGACAAGGGCTGGTAGACGCTCCGCAAATAGGCGTGGTTGACGCCGAGGTCGCACTTCGGAATGAGGTCGAGATGGAAGGCGTACTGCTCTTCGCCTTCCGGCTGCTCCGTATCGGCGACTGGCGGCATTCTGGCGTAAACCGAATCAAGCGTAAAATTCGGCACTGGCGAGTCCGGCATGGTGAAGGCGAAGATCATGTGGGAATCGATGCCGATGGCCGCCACGGTCATGCCGATGTAAACCATCTTCTGCAGCCTCTCGCCACGCCAAAGGCGCATGCTGCCGATCTCGGCATCGCCGAAGGCAGGCGAGATCAAGGCGCGAAACGGTCCGTTCGCGGCGGTGATCTCCTCAAGGCCGAGATGCCCGCTGATCCGGTCAAGCGTCTGTTGGCTGATCTTGCGCGCCAGGGTTTCCATGGGTGACTCCTCGTACTTTATTCAGCGCGACCCGGGTCGCGGCTCGCGCGCCGGAATTAGGCGCGATCTATTGACAGACGTTTCATTCGTCTGCAATCTTTTCAGCATCGCAGTCGCGTGAAAAATTGGGACATGTCGTGATTTCCTCGCCTCATGCTCATATGCAAGGGGGTCGCACCGGCCAGACGCCGGAGCGTGGGCCTAATTCCCCGGACTATTGCCGGCGTCTCTTCGCGGGTGTCGACGAGCGAATTGTCGCCTGGCTCAAGTGCTCTTCGGTGCTGCACCGGGTTCGCGCCCACAAGTTTGTGTTTGACCAGTATTCCAGGGCAAGAGCCATTTACGTGGTGGAAAAGGGTGTGGTCATGGTGGAGCGGTCGGCGCCGTGCGGTCAACGCCAGGTTTTCGGATTTTCCTACCCGGGCGATTTCATCGGGCTGTCGCCCAACGACGGCCATTTCGAGTATTCGCTGCAGAGTCTTAGCGAGGCCGAGGTGCGGGAGTTTCCCATCTACCGGCTGTCGCGTTGCGCCGGCGAGTCTGAGGCGCTGGAAATCAACATGCGGCGCATCCGCGGATCGATCTCCTCCCACGCCATCGACCTCATGGTTGCCCTGGGCCAGAAGAAGGCCCACGAACGTGTTTGCTACCTGCTGCAGGAGATTCGCGAGCGCGGTGTCGGCCCAAGCGAAACCGTGGTCGATCTGCCGATGTCCCGGCAGGACATGGCGGACTATCTTGGCCTGACTATCGAGACCGTGAGCCGGGCGATCCGGCGTTTGCGCGACGATGGCGTGATCGAGATAGAGGGCAGCTACCGCGTGCATCTGCTCAAGCCGGACGTGGTCCACAGCGCCGGCAGAGTATCGGGTAGATAACATGTCCGCGGCGGCTCAGGCTTGCGGCCCGTCTTCGGGGTAGGGTCCGCCCTTGCGCAGAAACCTGCCCCGGTAGAAGATCAGCGGGTCGGTCTTGCGATCCTCGAAAGCGAGCACCCGCCCTACGATGATGGTGTGATCTCCGCCTTCATGCCTGTGTTCGGTCTCGCATTCGAAACAGGCCGCGAACTCCGGCAGCTTCGGTACGCCGCCGACGCCGGTCCCACAGTTCAGTCCCGAAAACTTGTCGGCGCCGGTTTTGGCGAATGTTATGGACAGTTGCTGCTGGTGCATCGCCAGCACATTGATGCAGAAATATCTCGCCCCGACAAAGATGTGGTGGCTCAAGGCCGATCTGGCGATATTCCATAGCACAAGCGGCGGCGCCAGCGAGACCGAGGCAAAGCTGTTTATGGTGACGCCGACCGGCTCACCGTTCGGCGCGCTGGTCGAGACAATCGCAACGCCAGTGGCGAAGCTGCTCAAGGCGGTTCTGAAACCGGCGACGTCGATGGATTGGCGAGCTTGTCTGGTGGCGTGGGCCATATTGCCGGAATCTTGATAGTTGCGACAACAAGGATACGTCCGCCAACCGGCTTGAGCCTTGACAATTATCATGCTCCGCGGTCAATGGCGCATCCATCCGGCATGCGGGCTTTGACAAAAATCATGATCTTTGCCGAGGCATTTGGGTAAACTAGCGAGAAGAAAGCGTATTCGGCGGCTGTGCCTATGTTGATTAACCTTTGGTATGTAGCGGAATGGTCGGCCCGTGTCGGTCGCGATCCGGTCAAGGCAAGACTGCTGGGCCAGAACTTCGTGCTGTTCCGCGACCGGCAAGGCAAGGCGCATTGTCTGAGCGATGTCTGCCTGCACCGCGGCGGGTCCCTTTCCGGCGGCTGGCTGCATGACGATTGCGTGGTTTGCCCATATCACGGCTGGCGCTATGCTGAAGATGGCGCCCTGAACTTCATTCCTTCCGAGGGCGAAAACCTGGCGATACCACAGCGCGCCCGGATAGATTCCTACCCGGTAGCGGAGCGCTACGGCTTGATCTGGGTGTTCCTCGGCGACTTGCCCGAGGAAGAGCGGTTTCCGATTCCGGATTGCGAGGAATTCGACGACCCGCGGTGGCGCATGCTGACCAGCGAGTTCAGTTGGAAGGCGGACGCGGCGCGCATCGTCGAGAACGGTACCGATATCGCTCACGCTTCTTTCGTTCATCCCACCTTCGGCAAGCCCGAATCGGCGCAGGATAACCATATCGTCAAGATCGAAACCGGCGAATGGTGGGGAAAATCCGAGAATTTGCAATTCCCGCCAAAGCTCAAGGGAAGTTGGCTGCGCCGGCGCATGCGCAAGGAAGGACAGCCCACCTCGACTTTCCCGCAGTGGTATCTGCCCGGCATGATCGCCCGCATCCGTATTGATATCAATGAGCGCATGTCCATCGTCATGTTCGACGCCAACACGCCGGTTGACGAGAACACCACCCGCACTTTCGCCTTGCAGTTCCGCAACTTCTTTAAATCGCGGTTCTTCGACCGCGACTCGCGGAAGCGGCTGCTGCGCATCCTGAACGAAGACGCCACTATCGTCGAGGCAGCCTCGCCGAACTACCTGCCGGACAATCTGGCCAACGAGATGTCCTTCGGCGACGACAAGTTCATTCGCACCTTCCGCGCCGCACGCCGCCGGCTTATAGAACAACATGGCTGGAAAATCGACAGTCAAGCCGTGGCAAAGTGCCGCGGCGAGAAAGTCCTGACCATTCCCTCGCCGGCCAGACGACTGTCGCCCGAGTTAAGGTGGGTGATCGAAACCGTGCCGCTGGTGCCGCCAATCAAGGCCGCGGAACCCGCGCTGACCCGCGCCAGCGCCTGATTAATCCGTCAAGCGTGGCGTCCCGCCGTCGCAGCCATGCCGCTGGATACGATCTGAACAAATCCGTCCGCGGACTTGTTGAGTCATGCAAATCAAGAGGCTTTGTCTTGCTCCCGGGTCAAATGCCTTGCGGCGCCAAATCTTGCGGCATATCGATATGACGCACGCCAAAGTCCGATTGTCAGATCTTCCCTAACGAGCGGGTTCCAGGTCAGACCAGATGTCGGATTCGAAGCGAGTTTCGTGGACCGGTCCGTCCGGGCCTCTCGGATCCAGCGGGTGACGGCGGTCGCAAATGGGCATCAGCCGCGTACCTTTCGCGGTCAGGGTCCGCACAGCCTTGCCGTGTCGGTATAACACCGTGTGCCGCAGCCGCTGACCCGGGCCGGTGAGCATAATGAAATCCGGCTCGAAGTAGACGCCGGTGTGAGCGCCGAGTTGCCGCGCGCTGAAAGTCAGCACGCCCGGTCCGCCCGACATGCCGACATTCTGGTAGGCGCCGCGGCCAAGAGAATCAAACACCAGCAGACCATCGACAAGACTTCCGGCGAAGGTTTTCGCCGCCGGCTCGCGGCCGCGAATATGCACATTGGTGGCGGTCAGCCGCTTGCCGTCAAAATCGATGTAAACCAGATTGTCGAACGGGCCGGGCCCCGGACTTCCCGCGCTGGGGTCGTGCGCCAGTGGCTCGCCGTCAAGCTGATACAGTTCGATGTGGTCGTGCCAGACTCCCCGCAGCAACATCAGGTTGTAGCCAACCGAGCCGACGGCAAACTTTGGAAAGAAGGTCATGATACCTGGGTGGTCGATTGCTCTTCGGCGTCCGAGGCAACCGCAAACCGGATGCTCAGCGACCAGACCAGCACCGCCAGCGCGACCAGAGCAAAAAGTACGAACGGCCCCGCCGGCCGCCAATAGTCGAACAGATAGCCGCCAGCCTTGCTGGCGACCAGAATGCCCACGGCGCCGGATAGATTGAACACTCCGATCACCGAGCCGCGGATCTTTTCCGGCGCCTGCTGCGCCACCAGCACGCCACTGGTGATCACGCAGCCGACTTCGCTCAAGCCAATGACGACCGCGAGCGCGATCATCGCGCCACCGAAGGGGTTGCTGACGAAAATCGTGCCGCCGTAGCCGACCACGGCGATCAGTAAAGTAACCGAGAGCGCCGTGGTGCGCCGCATGCGATCGGTCATGACGCCGAACAGCGGTGCGCCGAACAATGCCGCGGTATAGGAAATGGCGATGATGGTGGCGCCCCGCGCCAGCGCATCCGCGGCCGACAGCGCCAGTTCCGAGGTGCCGTAGGTAGTCAGCCAAAGCGCCAGAAAAGTTCCCGCCACGGCCAGATTGCCGCGGGCCACGAAAGCCGCGCCGTACGCAAGGGCAATGCCGGGATCCCGCGCCGCCGACAGACCATCGCCGAATATCCGCAACAGACCCGGCCCGCTCTCGCGTTCCGCCTCGCGGTCCTTGCGCAATCCGAAAAACATCGCCACCGCGGACAGCAGCGCGATAGCGGCGACAATGCCGTAGGTGGCCAGACCGGCGTCCACCACCGACATGCCGCCCTCGATAAAGCGCGCGGGCAGCCGGATCAGCACCAGCGCCGCCACCATCGCGCCGAGACCGTTCATGACGCCAAGATAACCGCTCGCCTTGCCGCGGCTGCGGTCGCGCACATAGTCCGCGACAACGGTGACGATCATGCAAATCACCGCGGAGATGCCGACCGAATAGATGATCCGGTATAACAGCAGATCGTTGACTTCGGTGGCGCGAGGGTAAAGGTAAAGGCCCAGACCCATGATCGCGAATCCAATGGCGATCACCAGCCGCCTGCCGACGCGATCCGACAGCGCGCCGAACAGACCGACAGTGGAAATGATGGCGAGTTCTCCCCAGAAATTGAGGTCGCCGCTGATGACGCCCTGCTCCGATTCCGGAATACGCAATTGCTCCGCCAGCAAGAAGGCCTGGGATTGAGGCAGGAACGTCGCCAGCATGATCGAGGTGAAGCAGGCGAGGTAGTAGGTCGACAGATTGAGACCGCTGACACCGGAGTTTACCGCCAGTCCGATGATGCTTCTGGCCGCTGTGGATTGAGATTCCATATCGCCGCAGTATGTCCGCCTGCCGATCAATCTACACCGGCCAGCGGCGAAACCTATTGACATTTGTCATAGCCCCGAGCCGGCTGCTCTGATGAGAATCCACGAGCGGGAAACACATTCGCAAAGCTTGTCCGGAATTGGCGCTACGGCGCTCTGGAGAGCCTTATGGAACTTGTCGGCGAGCATTTCGTCGAACGCTTAACGGTCCGCGAGCGTGAGATAGCGGCAATTGTCGAAAGCGTCCTGCCCGCCTTGCGCGCAAGCGCCGCCATGGTGGACCAGGATGGAGAGTTCTGCCGCGACCATGTAAAGCGTTTCAGCGAGGCTGGCCTGCTGGGTCTGGTGGTACCGCCAGACTACGGCGGCCTCGGCGGCGGGCTGCGCGATCTCGCCGCCGCCACTTTTGCCATAGGCTCGGCCTGCCCATCGACCGCGCTCGCCTGGTTTTTTCATTGCAGCGCGGCTTCCCGCGGCCTGCTGGCGCTGGAGGCGATCAAACAGAACCTGTTCGACGCCGAAGAAGTCCCCGTGGTGCGAGCCTTCGCCGAAAAAGTGCTTGGCGCCATGGGAACCGAACGCAAGTGGCTGGCCAACTTCGCCAGCGAGTCGGTAAAGTCCGAGACCGCGGCGATCACCATCACTACCGAAGCGAAGCCAATCGATGGCGGATACCTGCTCAACGGTATCAAGTCCTTCGGCTGCGCGACCGGCGTCGCCGACCGCTATCTGGTGACCGCGAAACTCGAGGGATACAGCGACGCCGGCGGCCTGTGCACCTTCATCATAGATCGTGACGCCGAAGGCGTTTCGGAACGCCGGCGTTGGAACGCCATCGGAATGCGCGGCACCGCGAACCACGGGCTGGTGCTGAAGGATGTGTTCGTGGCGGTTCAGAACGCGTTAGCGTTGCCGAACGCATTTGTCCGCTGCATGCAGGTCAGCCGCGGTTCTTTTGTCGGCAACCAACTTGCCGGAATGGCCTGTTATCTCGGCGCGGCCTGGGCTATCTACCACCAGACCATCTCCATGCTCCGGCAGCGCACCTTCGCCGACACCGGCAAACCGCTGGGCGCCTCGCCCATGCACCAGCAACTCATTGGCGAGATGCTGGTGGATCTGGAGTCGGCGATGCTGTGGCTGCGGCGCCAGCTTGAGTTGGAGACGAGTTCACCGCCGCTGCTGGAAAAGCAAAAAGTAGTGCAGCATTGGCGTTTGTGCAAGGGTCAAGTGGCCGAACATTCGTTTCGGCTCGCGACCAACGCGCTCAAGTGCGTCGGTACGTCCGGCGCCGACGACGCCCAGCCTCATGCTCGAACCTTGCGCGATCTTGCCATGTCGCTGGTGCAGGCCTTTCCGGCGGAACGCGGGAGGCTGATGGCCGCGCAGTGGGAAATAAGCGGCGCGGAACAGTCCTCTTTCGGCGTTGGCGCCGACAGCTAAATGCCCGTTCCAGACACTCTCCTTAACTACCTTGACGGCGACTGGGAGACTCCGGCGGCGGAATTGCCGGATGTCATTAGTGACGCCAATAGCGGCCAATGCATAGCGCGTCAGCGTAGCGCCAGCGCCGGGCAGATCGACGACGCGATCGCCGCGGCCCAGCGAGTCCATGGCAACGGCGGCTGGCGCGAACTGGCGGCCGCGGCGCGCGCCAACAGCTTGCTTGCAATCGCCGACAATCTGTTTGAACTCGCGGACAACATCGCCGAAGCCGATGCGGTCACTACCGGCGTGCCCATTACCCAGACCAGAGAGCTCGCGCGAATTCCAGCGGCTGCTTTCCGCCGGGCGGCCGCCCTTACCGCTGAACCGACCTGCATCAACCGCCATCTCAACTTTGAGGTCGGGCGACTGCCGCTTGGGCCGGCGGTCGTGATCGCACCCTGGAACGCTCCGGCGGGCATCGCCAGCCACAAGATCGCAAGCGCGCTCGCCGCCGGCTGCCCGGTGCTGTTCAAACCCTCCGAATGGTCACCACTTTCGGGACAGCTAATTGCCCGAGCGATTGACCGCGCTGACTTGCCGGCCGGGGCTTTCCAGCTACTTCATGGCGCCGGCGAAACCGGTTCAGCGCTGACCAGGGATCACCGGGTCGCCGCGGTGAGTTTTACCGGCGGCCTTGCGGCTGGCCGCGCGGTAGCGGCCGCCTGCGCCAGGCAGATGCGGCCGGCTCAGCTTGAACTTGGAGGCAATAATCCACTGGTCATGCTTCCGGATGCGAATCCCGATGCGGTAGTAGCAGCGATCCGTACTCTCCTGACCACGCTGAACGGCCAGTGGTGCCGCGCGCTCGGGCGTATCATCGTCCCCAACTCCATGCTGGACCAACTGCTGGCGATGGCGGCCGCCGCGCTCGATACATTGCGGATCGGCGCCTCAATGCGGGATGACACCCAGCTAGGCCCATTGGCCCACCGGCTGCACCGGGACCAGGTCCTTGCCGCGGTCGCGCGTTATGAATCCCTGGGCGGCGTGGCGCATCGCTGTGGCGAACCGCCGGCGCTGGATGGGTGGTTCATGCAACCCACGCTGGTGTCCGGCTTGGGCGGAGACCAGGCGCTCGACGAGATCTTCGGGCCGGTGGCGACGATCCATGGCTATGCCGGTATCGAGCAGGCGGTGGCGCTGGCAAACGCGCCGCCCTACGGCCTCGCGGCCTACGTTTTCGGCAAGGGAAAACGGGCTCTGGAAGTCGCCCGCCGGCTTGAGGCCGGAGTGGTCAAGGTAAATCTGGCAACTCTGCTCGGCCCGCACCCGGACGCGCCGCGTCCGGTCTGGAAGCTTTCAGGGATCGGCGATGAAGGCGCTCGCCAGACTTTCGAGTTTTTCCGCGGTTCCCGAGTGATTGCCGTGGACGGCGCCTTGCATGACTATGAGACCGGGTAGCCCTGTTCGAGTGAAACTGGATGCTACCCGCGCCCGCGGCGCCCGTCACAGAAATCGCGGTCCCAGGATCTCCTCGCCCGGCTGCCAGCGCAACACGCCGTGCGCGGTGTACTTGCGCCGTTGTGAGTATAAGTAGTTCCAGTTCACTACCAGCGTATAGTCGTGATCAATCAGCGTGTCTCTGGTCTCGATGCGCAGGGCTTTGCCATAGACATGCAGCACGCTATAAAGGTATCGGCCATAGGCAAAGCCGTTGCCGAACAGATCCGGGCCGTGAAACTGGTGGCGATTGTGGTCGCGCGTGCGTTCGCAGGTATGATCGCTATCGACTACGCCGCTGGAGCGGATACGCGTTTCGGCCCGGGTCAGGTTGATCGGGCGGTAGTCCATGGTCACGCGGTTGGTCCCGGCAAGTTTCTGCTCTTGATCGTAAACCTCGAGTTCCCCGGTCCAGCGGCCTGCGTGCTTTGGCGGCAAGACGAAAGGCCGCTTGCCCTCTATCCGTTCCCGGGCCAGCCAATCGGCGACGCGATCCCGCGTAACGGGATTTTTCTCATAATCCTCGGTGACAATGTATATACCGTTGAACGTGGCTACCAGTGTAGCGCCCTCGAAAAGCAGCGACGAGTAGACCTGCATGCCCAATTCGGGAACCACGTGATTCACGGTCCGCAGATGGCTGTTCCAGGCTGGGGAAAAATACTCCGAGTCCACGAGCGCGCCATAGGGTTTGCCGGAACCGACGATATCCGGCCCGGTATAGATGCGGTCGTTGTCGGAGTCGATCACTCCAAAATCGAAGCGCCCGATCTCGAAGCGATTGCGTAACGCGCCGATGGCATCGAAGTCGGTGTCCATCCAGTAGCGGGTCTTGCCGCCGACGCGCTCGCTCGCCCGGGAGACGTTGTTGTATCCCACATAGGCGCCATCCGGTTCGAATACCGACGGCGCGCCATGCCATTGGCCGGTGATCAGTTTCTGCCAGTTGCTCGGTTGCTTGCTTGTCATGCTTGAATTCTCCTCACGCGCGATCCGCGGTCACTTCGTTTCGGCAACCGCCGCCAAAGGATGTTCGGCGTTGCACAAAGTCTCCATGGCCGTGATCGACGCGGCATCGCCAATACAAGCCCGACGGCAGAAATTGACGATCAGTTCCGCCATGTAGGCCCGCATACGCCGGCCGTCGCCAGCGGCCGGACGGTCAAGATACGCGCGCCCGGTAGTTGGATCCCGCGGCCAGGCAAAGGAGAAATGATTGGCGCCTTCGACGATTAGCAAATAGCGGCCATCGCCATCACCCGCCACTCCTTCCCTGAAAGTGCGCTCAACCGGGGTGTCCGCGGCGGACTGGCCGGTATTGCTATAACGATAGCTGCTGCCGGCGATAACGCCGTCCCGGTTGCCGCCCATGACAAGCAGCGGCAGGTTTCCCGCCAGTGGCATAATGCTTTGTTCCGGCCAGCCCAGCCGCGGATTTCCCGCCGTGTGCGCCGCGAAGGTGAAGGCGCCCCGAACGCCCGGATACCAGTCGCTGTTGGCGTTGACCAGCGCCATGGTTCCGCCCGCGGAATGGCCGCCGAGCACGAGGCGGTCCAGATCCAGATGCCCGGCCAGCAAACTGTTCCGCTGTACTTGCTTCAACTCATCGAGGATGGCGGGCAAGGCCGGACAGGAGGGCTGATTGCCGTAATGATCCCGGTGCAATGCCTGGAGCGTCAGTCCCGGGCTCGCGCTGACCAGGTCGCCGATCTCAATGGTGACCCAATTGTAGGTTACAGCGATGAAGCCGGCCCGCGCCAGCGCGCCGGCGATCCAGCCATATGCCTCCAGCGAGATGTTTATCCCCGGCATGACGATCACCACCGGAAACGGCGCATGCGTCTCGTCCGGGGGAATAAATCCAGTATCCCGCTCTTGGAAAGTGTTGCCGTATTTGCTTGGATAATGGATTTTCAGCGTGAGATTGTCATAAGGCGCAACGCGAGCCGCCACCTTCGCGGCTCGATAGAAAGCTCTGACCGCGATCCGCTTCATGGCCCGTCATGCCGGCCTTGGCAATACTCTGCGACCACCCCAAAGCGCCGCGATCAACTGCGTGGTCAACTCTCTACCGTACATTCGCTCCACCAGCGCATTCATGGGATCGCGCTCGGCGATCTCCCGCCGCAGCAGCTCATCCCGAGCCGCCTGGACCGATCGCGCGGACGCCGGCAAAATGCTGGACTTCTCGACGTTGACGAGCCACTGATCCAGCATTCCGTGCGTGGTATCCCGCAGGGTTTGCAAGTTCCGTTCGCTGTCCGCCGCGGTAATACAAATACTCGCCGCCGTCTGGGTGACGCGCATGTACAAGTCGCGGCTTATGAAGCTGCGCAATTCCGGGTCTTCATGCAATCGCAGGTGCTCCTCGTTCAACTCGCGGTAGTACTTTTCCATGTAGTCCGGGTTGGTCGCCAAATCCTTGCGCGGGATGAAATCCAGATACATGAACAGATCCGGCACCGTGCCGAGCGCGATGCCGAGATTGGGCGCATCGAACTTGCCGGCGAGGCTGACCGTCAGATGCATATTGGTGAAACTTGCCTTGGGGTTACCCACCCACGAATGCACCAGCCAGTCGATCTCGGGGCCGGTGTAGGTGCTGAGCCAGCCACTGGCGCCGCTGCCGTCGGTGGCCTGGTAAGGCTGGAGATCCGCGGTGGACGGATCCGGGTGAAGTTCGAACCGCGCTCTGACCTTATCGAACAATTCCCCGAGAATTCCCCATAAAGTATCGAATGTCGCCCGCTGGTCAACATCCGGTCTGGCCGCGATCTCGTCGGTAAAAGGCCGGGTGGATTTAGCCATGGATAGCGATCCTGAATTCGTTACGGCATACATCTTGATGCAGAACCAGGCGGCAAGCAATAGTCATGTCGCGCCGGGCTCGCGATGCCGGTCGCGCTGGCGCGAACTTCCGGCAATGTAATCTAATATGCTACGTTCGAAATCCAATAAAATTTCGGGTACTTTGGTAACAAATTCGTGTTAGACTCGTTAGCTCTCGCAAGAACTGTAAAATTCAGCCAAAAACCCTTATTCATGAGGATCATGACGTGAAAAAAACCATCCTGACGGCCCTTTGCGCCGTGCTGGGCAGTTCGCCTTTATATGCTGGCGAGCGCGTGGGAGATTTTGCCTTGATCGACCACAACGGCACGTTCCATCACATGGCCTGGTATGACGACCAGGAAGCCATCGTATTGCTGCCCCAGGCCAACGGCGAGACCGATACCGAAGCACTGGCGGCGTTGCAGGAGTTGCGATCCCGTTACGAGTTCCAGGGCGTGGCGTTCATGCTGATCAATCCCGGCCTCGACGCCAGCCGCGATGCCGTGCGGGCGGAAGCCGACCAGGCGAATATCGATCTGCCCATCCTGATGGACGAAACGCAACTCGTCGCGAGCATGCTCGGCCTGACTCGCCTTGACGAAGCCATTGCTTACGATCCGGCGACCTTTGAAGTTCTCTATCGCGGCGAAGCAGGTCCCGCGCTTGCGCAGGTTCTCGATCGGGTTCTCAACGGCGAAAGCGTCGATCTGACCGTTGCCGCAACCGACGGCGCCGCCATCTCTTATAGCAGCCTTCAGTCACACGGAGAGCTTTCCTACGACCGCGACATCGCTCCGATCATCGCCGAAAATTGCGCCGAATGTCACCGCCAGGGCGGCATCGCCCCATTTGCCATGGACAGTAAACTGGCCGTGCAGGGCTGGTCGCCGATGATCCGGGAAGTCGTGCTCACGCGCCGCATGCCTCCCGGCCAGATCGACAACAAGGTCGGATACAAGATGCGCAACGAAATGAATCTGGCCGACGAGGACATGCAAAAACTCGTTAGCTGGATCGACGCCGGCGCGAATACCGAAAGTGAGTCCGACCCGCTGGCCCAACTCGAATGGCCAGACACCAAGTGGACGCTGGCGGAAATGCTCGGCGAGCCTGATCTTGTAATCGAAATTCCTGCACAGAGCATTCCGGCAACCGGAGTGGTCGATTACATGAACATTCCCATCGACCTCGGTCTGACCGAAGACCGCTGGGTGCGCGGCTCTGAAGTCGCGCCGGGCGCGCCGGAAGTGCTGCATCACATCATCACCACCGTGATTCCGCCGGAAGGCCGCAGCAACGGGTTTGACCTGTTCATCGAAGCCATCAACAGCCTGCCCGAGGAACGTGCGGTAGCGATTCGCACCGAGATTTTCGCGGCCATGGCCGCAGGCGAGCAACCGGACATCGACGCCATCTTCGCGGCGAATCCCGACATCGACGTCAGTTCGCTACTCGGCGGCGGCGACCCCGATCAGGGCTCGGTCGCGGGTTACGCTCCGGGCAACAGTTTCTCGCTGAATCCCGAAGGCGTCGGCGGCTTGCTCAAGGCAGGCTCGACGCTCAACCTGCAGATGCACTACACCACTTCCGGCAGGGAAACTGTCGACGCCACGGAGATCGGCGTTTACTTCTATGACGAAGGCTACGTGCCCAACGAGCGCATGTCGGGCGGCGTCGGCAATGCCTTCACAATCGACATTCCGGCTCAGGCCAAGGACCACGAAATGCAACTCGTGACCTATGTGCCGGAAGAAGCCGAGATCTACTCGCTGATGCCGCACATGCACTTCCGCGGCAAGCGCATGGCGTTTACGGCGCGTTATCCCGACGGTTCCGAAGAACTGATCCTGTCGGTGCCGGCGTATTCCTTCAACTGGCAATTGGCCCACGAGCTTGAAACGCCGTTGCGGGTTCCGGCCGGCACGCAGATCGTCGCCACGGGCGCTTTCGACAACTCCTCCCAGAACGAATTCAACCCGGACCCGAACATAGAAGTCCACTGGGGCGAGCAAAGCTGGGAAGAGATGTTCATGGGCTTCTATAGCTGGAAGAACGTCGACCAGAGCGGCTCGGAGTAGTTTCCCCAACCAGATCAAAAAAGGCGGGCATTGCCCGCCTTTTTTGTATTCAGGCAACCTGCATCAACCGACAGTTTGCGAAACGATATCAGGGTGTCTGCCGATGACGCGTATGTAAGCAATGGCGAAGTCGGGCGCCCGCGCTCGCGCCTGTTCCCAATCACGCAACGTTCCCACCGGAACATGAAAGCGGCTCGCAAACTCCTGTTGCGAGAGTCCAAGTCTGGTTCTCGTTTGTCTTATCAACCGAGCCCGCTGCCCTTGTTCCATCGCTTCCCGCGTAACATCAAAATCTTCCGGATCCGAAGGGTCAGCCGGCAATACGATATGCTCTTTCTTCACCTTTGTTACTCCGTCTGACTGAAATGAATCGCCGCAGCCCCTCTGTCAAGCCTCCGGTTCCCAGAGTTCGATCGGGTTGTGTTCGGGGTCGTGGATGCGGGCGAAGCGGCCGATGCCTTCCATTTCACTTTCGTGGCTGATTTCGATACCCGCGGACTTCAGTTGCGCGGTCATTGCGTCCAGGTCGGTCACGCGAAAGTTCAGCATGAAAGTCTTTTCGGCGGCGAAGTAATCAGTGTCGGCGGCGAAAGGCGCGAAAACCGTGACGCCGGACTCGGTCATCCATGGCGCCATTTCCATGTCCGTCGGGGCAATATTGATTCCGAGGTGATCCTGATACCACCTGGCAAGTCCCTTGGGATCCCTGGCCCGGAAGAAGAACCCGCCGATTCCTTGTACTTTCTGCATTCCGTATCCTCCCTTTGAGTATGGATCCTATTGTCTTGGCGGTGGCGGAGTCCAATCGCAGCTTTCGCAGTTGGGGTCGACGCCGTTTTCTTCGAGGACTTCGAAGATTAAGTCACGCCAGGTCTCGTTGGGTTGCCAGACGGTGTTCATGTCGGCCTTGGCCTGCTCCACCGGCACATTCCCGTCGATTACCCGGTATAGAAAACTGAACGCCGTGGCGCGGGCATTGACCTGGCAATGGAGCAGGGTTTTGCGGCCCTCGTTGCGCGCCATGGAGTCCGCGAAAGCGTAATACTCGCTGGGGCGCGGATTGCCGAAATCCACCGGAATCTGCATGTATTCCATGTCCAGGCCTTTTACCACGAGGTCGGCGTCGGGCAGGGCGTTGGGATTGTTGGTGAAGGCGATGTAGACCACCCGCTCGAAGCCGTTGTCGGCGAGCGCCTGAAACTGCTCCCTGGTGGGCTGCCCCGCACTGGCGAAACTGGCGCTGTATTGCCGGAAATTGGTGATTTCGGCGAGCGCCGGATCGATTTCTTCCAGTGCGAATCCAGCGCCATAAAACACGGCGGCGCCAATGATTGTGAGTAACTTCTTGAGCATGGCGCAGCCTCGTCTACCCCGGACTGTTGTCCGTTCATGTTGTGGCGCATGGCAGGACGTATCGATGAATTAGCCGGAATCATACCCCGAACACGCTATCTGAATCCTCCCGCTCACAGCAGCCTCAGGCCAGATTCCATGAATCTCTCGAAATCCCGCCGGTTAGCCGTTGCAAGCGCCACAGATTCGATGATGGCCGATGCCGCAATCTTGCAATCAACAAGCGAACCTCGAAGCCGCCCCGCTTTGTTGTAAAGGCTCGCGGCCAATGAACTCATTTCGTCCGTGAATGGCAGTGGATCGGAAATGATTGAAGTCGAAAGGAACAATTCTGTCGCGGTAACGGAATCACGGAGATATTCGGTCTAAGCTACGGCGCTCATGGCAAGCTTGCGGTTCTCATTAAGCCAGTCTCTGAGCCTCGTGTCTTCAGCGGTACCGGCAACCAACGCTCGAATCAGGAAACATGTATCGAGTTTAATAGCGCCTCCGGTCATCCTGAGCCTTATCTAGTCGACGTCCTCCTCTCTTGCTCCACATCGTCTATCCAGACATATGCGGATAGCTTGTCGAGCGCAAGCCGCTGTTGCAGTTCGTCCAACGCCTTGAGCTTTTCCACGGCAAGAGGGGAAGCCCTGCCCGCCGCTTCGTTAATCAACCGCCGGAGTATGGTGGACCTTGAAAGATTCCATCATGCCGCTAATGATTCCAACTGCGAAACAGTGTGAACATCAAGAGTGTAGGTCGACTTTATGGATTGACTTTTCATGAGCGAAAAGTATGGCCATACCCTGGAACAGTCAACAGAAAGACCATGCTGAGCCGATCGGGTTGAATGCTTTCAACTGGATTGTTCATGCCATCCTTGGCGCAACATTTTGGGTTTCTCCAAACCCCAGTCTCGCCGCCCAGCCTCCAGCCCCGACATCCATGTCGGGTCGTTCGACTCTCGAAAAGATGTGCTTTTCGTCGACTTTTCCGACCGAGGCTCACCCAAGCATAGCTCGGCGTCGTTCGAATTTCGCTCGAAGCTGGCGCGTCGAAAACGCTTGTTCTCACCCTTGGCGAGTCGGTCGGCTCTCGAAGAGCATTGCTTTTCGTCGGCTTCGCCGACCGGGTTGCGTACATTGTAGCGCGACAACCAAGATGAAGAGTCGCGTTGCTTCATTCAAAGATGCTCCCGAGTTCTTGGGCCGTTGCCTCACCAAAATGCTCCTTTCGCAACTCTAAATCAAATTACTCAATGCTGAAGCAAAAATCCCCAGTTTTCATTCTGTTTTGACCTGAGTTTCAGTCTCCGTTGTTTTGCTTTTTGCGCGGTCGCCCCCGTTTTTTGGGGGCGGCGGCGTGATCGGGGCATTGATCCGGGCATGCTCGGGGACGAGGTCGGCTTGTTGCCGCATTCGATAGCTTGCTCCTTCGATCTGGCGTGATGCATGAGTCGGTCGAGCAGCGCCGTGGCGACCACCGGGTCACCGAACAGTTCGCCCCATTCGGTGAATCCGCGGTTGGAAGTGAGTATCACGGCGCCTTTCTCATAGCGAGCGTTGACGAGTTGGAAAAACAACTTGGCGCCGTTATTGTCGATAGTGAGGTAGCCGATTTCGTCGATGATAAGCAGCGCGGAGCGCGCGGATGCGGTTTTTGTCGAGGGATGACTGAAAGGCGAAGTCGAAGCTTTCGAGGGTTTTGGGCGGGTTGAGCCGGGCGGTAGTCAATACGACGCCGATGCGGCGGCTTTCGCGGAAGCCGAGTTCCTTGGCGAGCAAGGTATCGATGGCTTCGAGCACGCTGATTTCTCCGAGTTCGATGCGCCGAACGATGTCGTAGCGCTTCCATGGCGCGTGGCATCTTGAGGCCGACGAGACTGAGGTGAATACAGTCGAGTAGTGCGGTCACGAGCCTGCTCCCGGTGCCGCGAGCCGCTGCGCGACATTGGCGTAGAAGTCGAGCGGGCGCGTCGTGCGACCGGTGTTTATCTGGCGGCGGTTCGGGGCCTTGTGCGCGCGCCGCGGTGGCTGGGGTCAAGTCGGCATTGGTTCTTGCCTTCGAGCACGGGATGCACGGCGATCAAGGCGCCGTTTTCGAGAATGTGCAGTTGGCCGGCGTGGATATGGATTTCGAGGGCGCGCTTGCGGGCGGCGTCCGGTACGCTGTAGAGATTGCCGACGACGGAGATCATGCCGTCGTGGTTGACGCGGCGTTCAATGGCCAGCGGCGCGCTCAAGACCCTGACGCTGAGGAAACGCGATGCCAAACCCGCCGAATCCAATCCTCTGAGCCCCAAGATCCGCCAACTCGAAGCAAAGATGGCGCGACTGGAGAAGAAACTGGCCACGGCGCACGCGATCATCGTCGTGTGTTACGGGCAACTGTAAATTTCCCATTCCTGGCAACTGAAAACCGCACACATTTGCCAGATCGATCGAGATGCGATGCGCTCCACCTGTTGTTGAAGTCAACAGGACTGGAGGGCATATCGGATGCACAGATGGGAGACGAGGATGTTGCTGAAGCACTACCTGGATCAAGGGATTTCGAAGACGGAGCTATCGAAGCTTTTTGGCGTAAGCCGCCGGACAATCCACACCTGGATTGCCGAGGGCGAGCTGGACCGTGATCTGTCGAGTGGAGACACTCGCTACGGACCGCGACAGCGCCGGCCTCACAAGCTGGATGCTTACAAGGGGATCATAGAGGCGCGACTGAAGGATTTTCCGAAGTTGTCGGTGCAGCGCTTGTTCGAGGAGGTTCGGGCGGCAGGTTATACAGGCGGCTACAGCCGGGTGCGGGACTATGTTCGCGAGATTCGCCCGACGGAAGCGAAAGAGTCTGTGGAGCGTTTCGAGACGCCGCCGGGACGTCAGGCGCAGGTGGATTTCGCGACGTTCACACTGCCCTGGGGCCGCCGCCATGCGTTACTGGTGGTGCTGGGTCATTCGCGGCTGTTGTGGTTGCGGTTTTACCGGCGCCAGACCATGGCGGTGCTACTGGAAGGATTGGAAAGCGCGTTCGACCGTTTTGGCGGCGTGCCGGCGGAGTTGCTTTTCGATCAGATGCGCGCGATGGTGCTTTCGGATGATCGGACGAGCGACGGCAAGCTGATACTGAACGCGGAGTTCCTCCGCTTTTCGGCGCATTGGGGCTTTGTGGCGCGGTCCTGCAGAGCCTACCGCGCGCAGACCAAAGGTAAGGTAGAGCGCCCGATCCGTTACTTACGCGAGAACTTCTTCTACGGACGCGCCTTCGTCAACGATGCCGATCTCAACGAACAGGCCGCGCGTTGGCTGGAAGGCACGGCCAATGTCCGGATCCATGGCGTCACGGGCGAGCGACCCATCGACCGGTTCGAGCGAGACGAGCGCGGCATACTCCATCCGCTGGCGGCGCGCCCGTACCGACGCTTGGGGGCGCAACAGATTACCGCGCCGCAGCGGCGGTTGTCGCCCTTGCGGATCGATGTGGTCAAGCGCCCGCTCGGCGATTATGCGGAGGTAGCGCAATGAAGCCTTCGGTCAGCAGGCGGGATCGTGTCCGGGAGATGCTGGCCGATCTGAAGATGCCCGGCGCCCTGGAGGCAGTCGATGGCATTCTGGCCCAGGCCGATAGTGGTTCGGTCACCGCCACCGAAGCCATCGAGCAGTTGCTTTCGTCGCAGATCGCGTTGCGCAACAACCGGCGGCTGGTGACCGCGATGCGCTCCTCGCGGCTGCCGGCAGTGAAGACCCTGGCTGAGTTCGACTTCGCATTCCAGCCGAGCCTCCAGCGCGAACAAATCGAAAGTCTGCACGAACTCGGCTTTGTGAACCGCGCTGAGAACGTGATCCTGCTGGGTCCGCCAGGCGTCGGCAAGACGCACTTGGCGATCAGTCTGGCGATCTCGGCCGCCGAGTCCGGGCGGCGCGTGTATTACGGCACGCTCAACGACCTGGTCAGCTCGCTCGAGGAAGCGAAGACTTCCGGTAATCTGGTGCGTCGACTCAAGGTGCTCACGCATCCTGCCGTCCTGGTCGTCGATGAGATCGGATACCTGCCGGTGAGCCGTGACGGAGCCGTGCTGTTCTTCCAGTTGATCAATGCGCGACACGAACAGGCATCGACGATACTGACCTCCAACAAGGGCTTCGAGGAATGGGGCGCCGTACTGGGAGATGAAGTAATGGCCGCGGCGCTGATCGATCGCCTGCTGCATCATTGCCATATCGTCAATATCCGCGGTAACAGCTACCGCTTGCGCGAACACCAGCAGCTGCTGCAGCGCCGGCCGGAAGAGCAACGCGCCGAGGCGGAAACGTGATTGCCGCGCATGCTGCGCTCCGGTCGCTACGCTCCCTGCGCGCAGCATGCGAAAACCAGTCAGTCAATGACAGAAGGGCAACTGCGATCTTATGTCCTGCCATAAAGTGTGCAGTTTTCAGTTGCCGAAAGTGTGCAGTTTTCAATTGCCCAAAATGAGCAGTTTTCAGTTGCCATTGACATCGTGCAGGGAAAAGTTGCCGGGCTGCTGAGAATGAACCTCGACGGCGGGAAGGACTGCTGATGGCCGCCACCGAACTGACGGCCGTGCAGGTCGGCATGGCGGTGACCGTAGCCCCTGATTAGAACCGCTTCCAATGTGGAATTTCCACTTTTCAGGCTGCCTGCCGGGCGAACGCCTTCGGCGGCGAATTGCCCAATGACCGATGCGGCCTGACTTCGTTGTAATGCTCTCTCCAATCGCCAATGATCGCCCTGGCGTCCGCCACACTCGCGAACCAGTGCAGGTTCAGGCAATACTCCCGGAACTTGCCGTTGAAACTTTCCACAAACGCGTTCTGCGTCGGCTTTCCGGGCTGGATGAAATGCAACTTCACGCCGGCGTTTCTTGCCCAGAAGAACATGGCCTTGCCGGTAAACTCAGGCCCGTTATCGCACACCAGCGCTTGCGGCAGCGGTCGATCCAGCCGTTGCATTTCCCGCACCACCCTGCTGCCCGTGATCGAGCGGTCCACCACCTGCAAAACGCATTCCCGGGAGTAGTCGTCCACCACGTTAAACACCCGGAAACGGCGACCGTCGGCCAACTGGTCGGACATAAAGTCCATCGACCAGCGCTGATTCAGCCGCTGCGGTGTCGGCATCGGCAGTCATGGGCGAACCAGCTTCCTGCGCCGCCTGCCGCGCACTTGTAACCTCTCTTCGCGGTATATACGGCGCGTACGCTTCGCGTTGATTACCAAGCCTTCCCTCTTCAGCATCGCGTGCAATGTGGGACAACCATACCGCGGGTAGCTTTCCGCCAGCGATTTCAGCCGGACTCGCAGCGCCCGGTCGTCCCGGCCCCGCCGCGGACGCCTCAGCGCGGAACGGCTGAATCCCGTCAACCGGCAGGCGCGCCGTTCGCTTACGCGGCAACCCTTGAGATGCTCCACGGCCCGCCGCCGCACCGCGGCCGTCACCACTTTCCCCGCACCAACTCGTTCAGCGCCGCCTTGTCCAACTCAGCCTCGGCCAGCAGCCGTTTCAGCCTGGCGTTCTCCTGTTCCAGCTCGCGCAGCCGTTTCGCTTCCGAAACCGCCATGCCGCCGAACTTCGCGTTCCAACGATAGATCGTATTGCCGCAGACGCCATGGCGACGCGCCAACTCCTGAACCGAGGCGCCAGCCTCGTGTTCCTTCAGGATCGAAATGATCTGCTCCTCCGAATACCGCTTTCTCTTCATGTCGGAATCTCCTCCTGTTTAACATACAAGGAAATCCCACATCGCGCCCGGATCGAATTAAAGGGCTACGGTCAGCGGCGGCGTGTCGGGCGTTGGGTCTGGCGAGAGCCACCTTCTACTGTCGCAAAAGGCTCGCTCCGGTCCTGTACGTCATTTTGTGTGCGAGCCGTTCTTCAAAATTCAAACCGTCAACACAAATCAATCGCCGAACTGGATTGAGAACTGCACCTTGGCTGCATGCCATTTCCTGGGGGGGGGGGGGGGGGTCCACTGTGCCGTGATGTTCCGCAGCGCCAAGTAAATCAGCTTCGTCGCCACCTCGTCGCTGGAGAAATGTCCCTTGTTCCGAATCGCCTTGCGGACCTCGCTGTGCCGACTCTCATTCGCTTTGGTTGTGTACAAGATTTTGCGCACCGCCGGAGAGAAGGCAAAAACGGAATCACCTTCTCCTGGCGTCGGCACCAGCTGTGTACTGCGGCCGCGTAGAATTCCCCGTAGAGGTCGACCTCGAACCGATCCAGTTCTGCCGCGCGGCGGCCTCGACCGACGCCGCCGCGTAAATAACCTTCAGCGCCTTGGCCAGCGGTTTTCTCTCCTACCAGGAGGTATACTGCAGTGAATAGCGAATGAGATGCACGATGCAGGTTAGCATCACGCAGTCGGGAAAGATCGTCGTGATGGCCTCAGGATAACCCTTCCGCCCGTCAACCAACCCATTCTCCGAAGCCCAGTTCAAAACCTTCAAGTACCATCCCGGCCCCATGGGGCAGTTTCAACGGCATCTACGCCGCGACCGCGTTCTGCCGATCCTTTTCCCCTTGGTACAACCACGAGCATCGACACGCCGGTATCACCATGCTCACCCCAAGCGATGTCCACCACGGACGCGCCGAGAGCATCCTCAAGCAGCACCAGCGCACCCTGCAAGACGCTTGGTCACACGCAATCCGGAACGGTTCGTTCATGGCCCCCCCGAAGCGTAAGGCACTTTAGAAAGCCGATTGAATCAATCCACCAACCGAAGAAAAAACTCGACGGATGCTCCCTAAATCATGAACTACGGTGACATGGCAACTTGATACTCTACATATCTACTCTACGCTACAATTTAGCTTGCCTGCAACTCGAGACCCGACCATCCCGTAATCGCATTTAGCGCACCCGTCGTATTATCACAATTATCATTGCCGCTAACCCAAATCTTGACATGCGCTCTTGATGACCAAGCCAATATGGCAAGTTGTGTTAGTCGTTCTAGTCGAACATCTCCAAAATCAGTGTTTGAGCGAAAATATTTGGTTGTTCCATCTTCTCGCCGAATTCTGATAAGCAAGCGGTTACTATCATACTGCTGGATAGCCATTCCAACTTTTTCGATAATCACATTATTCTCACACCTCACCCGTGCCCAGGCATCCATCGGTAACAAAAATACTGCAATTAATATTGCGGTTGCTACTATCGTAATTTTCATATTTTCCACGTCACTCTCCAAAACACTCGATATTATTCAAATAAACGTCAAATAAGCCCAATTTTGCTAAATGGCTCACACGAATGAATCTCAACACTCTACCGGGAACTCTCCTCTCCTCTCCTCTCCTCTCCTCTCCTCTCCTCTCCTCTCCTCTCCTCTCCTTTATTCTTTACAATAACTTTGTCAGTATTTTAGAGAATTGCAGATATTAATATGCCTACCGCTACATTCGGCTTAGCGATCACGTACTGCAAACCAGTCGCGCCTACAAACGGTCCGGTCTTAGACCACTCATTATCAATCAGCTCCGACAACAGCGGCACGGATTTGTTTGCCAAAGGGGATGGCGTATATTCGTATAGCGCATCTCTAGGGGCGTTCCCTGCAAAAGTACTAGTCAATGTAACTAAGCCTTGATGACCGACTCCAAACATAATCGGAAAGTTTTTGACTCGCGTCAGCGGACCACCAAAATCTGACAATTCTCCCGGGCCAGGATAGAAATACGTATCGGGCGCATCGGACGCTTCAAACCACATAAAATGCTCACCAATATATATTCGTACTAACCGATGACCGGTTATACTCGATGGTGATAGGTCGTACCTTACAGGCTTTTGTATGAGTCCACTAGAATGGAGCGGATCGCGGATCGAGAGTACGAAATTGGGGAAGCTGCTCCAACCGAGGAATTCCAGCGATATTTCGAAATGTCCAATATTTTCAAAAATTGTTACGGGCGGATTGTCAGCATCATTAAGCGATAGCTGCAACATCACCATTTTGTTTGATCCGGCAGGGGCAGTCCAAGTCGTTACCTTCTCGTATGTTCCGTGTGCCGAATACGCGAGCGTTGGTCCGGATTGCATTGCCAATATTAGTGGAAAAGCTGCAAGTACGAACTTAACCGACATCAAATTTGTATGAAGAACTGAATATGTGTGTTGCATTTCATTAGATCTCGCAAAAGAGATTGGGATCTTAGTTCAAGAACATGATTCTATGAACAACCAGAATTGACGATTGATTAGTCATTAATTTCATTCCATGCACTAGGATAATCGGTTGTGTATACACCAAAACCGCCCCAAGATAGTGCTAATGCAAAGTAGTAATTGGCTCGATGATCATTAGTAGAGTTGTTCATCTCACCAATAGCCCAGCGCGAATACGCACCTTCCGGACTCTCGGCTTCGTATGAGTAGTAACCTCCCCGGAGACCAGTTTCTCGCTTGATGTAATCGAGAATACTGTTGTAGAAAGTTCCGTTATGAGTAAAACCATTGTATAGATCATCGCTAGGGTTTTTATAATTTGTCTCAAACGCTGCGACGTGTCGTGGACCCCATTGGTCAATAATTGAAATAACTTCTTCGAGTTCCTTGTCGACTATCACTGGCACCCAAAGAAGTTTATCGAACACAGTTGAACCAAGTCCTGGAGCATATCGTGTTTCGCCTGTTTCGGGGCTGGTCTGACTCAATCCGACAATAATCTCACTTGGTAGCAAGAACGTTTTTGGTATGAGGTAATAACGGTTGCTGGGCACAGCATCGAGAACTGCGTTCAAATTCAGCAACCAATTGACACGCTTGAAATACTGTTCGTCGCAGTATTGAACACATTCGCCATTTTTAAAAAGTGCCGTTCGTTCTTTGAGATCTAACATGAGCGCCACGCCTTCGGTCGAATTCTCATCCAATAAATCGACTACGTCTTCCAATAAAACTACCTTATGAGAAGTGAGTTGACCATCGCGGGTTCGAAGAAATAGGTCGGTAATGTAATCAGCCGTCGTATTGAACGTGTTCTTCAGTACTGATTTTTCGGAAGTAAGTCTATACAAAGGATAATCGTGAAACATTATCGGTTGGTTATCCTGTGTGCGCATCACATCTACCTCGATGTACTTGTAGCCGTAATCTATTGCTGCGCTAATAGCCGCGATTGACCCCTGCGGAATCGAGTCGACGCCACCATCTCCTTGTCCCCATAACCCTCTATGAGGAACAGCTATTACATTGCGTCCAAATATACCCAATTTTGAATAGGGAGGATTCTTGAGGCTGGCAAGATTTACACAAACGGGGACGAATGGATTGTCGTTGCAATAGTGATCTTCCGGGAAGTTATCTCCATGCGCACTCCCCACAATAAACACGAATTGTATCGACAGAAACCCTGCCACAATCGCAGCGCGGAATCTTCCACTAACTCTTTTGATTGACCGAGTACTCATTACAACCCCCTCCAAGTTGCAGTAAGGATAGTAGATTATATTGCGATATGCAAGTTTTTTTAACATTTAATATAGAGAACACATGATCTGTCCAATCTTGTCGCACAAGGTCTGTCCGATTCTCATCGGATGCGGGAGGAAGCATCAGATGAGAAGAGCAGCGTGGTTGCAGGAGACGCAAATGGAGCGTTTTGAAGAATCGTTCGGGCCTTGGACGGAGAGTCGGCTAACACAAGAAGAGGCGGCGGTCCTAGTGGCGCGGGCGCCGCGCCGCGGGACGCATCGCAATCGACGGGAGGCGGCACTGAGGCCGGGCATGCAATTACATCAGGACGGCAATCGCCATGAATGGGGCCGGGTCTGATGTGGGATCTGATCGTGACGATGGACGACGCCACCAAGGAGAATTACTCGATGTTCTTCTGCGCGAAGGAAAGCACATGGAGCAGCTTTCGCGGCATTCGCGAGGTGATTGACGCGAGAGGCCGCATTGCCTCACGATAAATGCTCCCTTGAATTGAGGCGTTGCCTCATCTGAAATGCTCCCCGGGACGGTTGCTTTGGGAGCATTGGGATGAGGAAAGTGAGCATGGCGGCAAGAGACGAACTGGTTACTGCCCTGGCACGACTTTACGCGGTTGCTGGCCGCGCCGAGAAGACGCGCATACTCGATGAATTTGTCGCCGTCACCGGCTTTCACCGGAAGCACGCGATGCGGTTGCTGCGGTGCGACGCCAAAGCTCGGCGGTCGGAGGCGAAGTCGACTCGGCGAATCTATAACGAGGCGATCCGCGAGGCGATTGTCGTTCTGTGGGAGGCTTCGGATCGGATCTGCGGCAAACGCCTGAAGGCATTGATACCGACGCTGGTCGAAGCAATGGAGCGGCATGGCCACCTGAAACTCGGTCCGGAGATTCGAGCCGCGGTGCTGGTAATGAGTGCGTCGACGATCGACAGGTTGCTTCGAGCAGTACGGGAACAAGCTGGCGGGCGGCGCCGTAGGTCGGTATCGCCATCGTCGGTCCGCCGAAGCATTCCGGTGCGTGCCTTTGCGGACTGGGAGGATCCGCCGCCGGGTTTTGTCGAAGCCGACCTGGTCGCGCACAGCGGCCCGGTTGCTAACGGGAGCTTAATACAGACGCTGGTTATCACCGACATTGCCACGGGATGGACCGAGTGCGCGCCGCTGCTATACCGGGAGCAAACACTGCTCCGAGAGGTTCTGGGTGAGATCCGCAGGTTATTGCCGTTCGAATTGCTCGGCTTCGATACGGACAACGACAGTGTTTTCGTGAACGAGACTGTGTGCGACTATTGCCGAGACTCGGGGATTGTTTTCACCCGCTGCCGTCCGTGGCACAAGAACGACCAGGCTTTCGTCGAACAGAAGAACGGTGCGATTATTCGTCGCGTCGTCGGGTACCGCCGCCTGGAGGGTATGGAAGCTGCCGCAGCGTTATCCCGGTTGTACACGACGACAAATTAGTTTGTGAACTTCTTCCAGCCTTCGTTCAAGCTGGCGTCCAAACACCGGGAGGGTTCCTGTGTCCGCAAGCGTTACCATCCGCCGGCCACGCCCTGCCAAAGGCTGCTCGCGGATTCCGGAACATCGCAGCAGGTGCGCGACCGGATTGCCGGGTTGTCGGGCCGACTCGATCCGATTCGGCTATTAGGACAGATGCGGTTACGGCAACAACAAATCGTGGACATCGCCGACCAACCGGTTACTACACTGTCGGACACGGACGTGCCGCCGCTGGAGCAATTTCTGGCCGGATTGCGCACGGCGTGGCGGGAAGGCGAGGCAAGACCCACGGCCAAACCGGCGGAGCGGCCGAAGCGCGGTCGGCGTAGACCCGATCCGCTGATGAGGGTAACCGGGCAACTGCACGCCTGATTCGAAGCCAATCCCTGGTCTACGGGCCGTCAATTGCTGCAGCGGCTTCAGGCCAAACATCCCGGGGAGTATCCCGATGGATTTTTGCGAACGTGCAACGTCGGGTGAAGGTTTGGCGGGAAGAGAAAGCGACGGCGATGGTGTTCGGCGAATTTGGCGAACTGCCTGCGGATGAGCATATTGCGGCCCCAGCGAAACAGCGTCTTTAAAGACGCTGTTTCGCTGCATTGAGCGATTTGATTTAGAATCGCGAAAGGAGCATTTAGGTGAGGCAACGGCTCCAAAACCCGGGAGCATCCTCGAATGAGGCAACACGGAGGCCTGTTCTGTTTGCCGTACACCGACCACTTCTGCATTAGCGCCAGGTTCTCCGCGCTCTCGCCTGCCGACACGTGGTACTGTGAGGATCGACTAATGTCGAGCGACTCGCACTGCCGGGACAGCGACAGCTCACTGTCGCGGTCGATCATCCTGACTCGCTCGGGTCGACTTAGCGCCCCAACCTGTGCAGAAAAAAAATCCCGCTCTACCGTCAACTCGCCGATCTTGGCATGCAGATCCCGAATCGTCGCTTCTTGCTCCCCGCCACGCTTCGGCCCAGGTCCTGAAAATACTTCGCCGAGACTCTCCACTGCTTGCCGCTTCCACGCGCTTACCTGATTCGGATGCACTTCGTAGCGCGACGCGATCGCCTGCACCGTGTCGCGCTCCCGTAGCGCCTCCAGCGCTACGCGCTTCTTGAATTCCGCCGTGAAACGACGCCTCTTTCTGGCCATGCTCATGCCTCCTCCTGGCATTGAAGCACACCTTAGCGAACTGTCCAAAAAAGTGGGACCACCTCAGTCCTGTAAAACAGGACCACCTCAGAGCGCACCGCACATGAGTAAAGATAATGTAGTTTCCCTGTACCCGCTAGCGGCCGGAGCCATCGCCGATCCCTTGACCGACCTGCTGCGCCGCAACGCCAGGCCTTTGGTTGAAGTCGTTGTTGCGGCGGAGTTTGAGGTATACCTGTCTGTTTTCAGCGAAGAGCGGTTGCCGGACGGGCGTCGTCAGGTGGTTCGCAACGGCTATCTTCCCGCACGGGAGATTCTGACGGGAATCGGCGGGGTGGAAGTTGCCGTGCCGAAGGCGCGCGGACGTTCGAGCACGCTGGAGCCGATTCATTCCTCGTTGGCGCCGCGGTATGTGCGTCGCTGCGCGAGTCTGGACGCGGCGATTCGCGGCTGTATTTGCGGGGGATTTCGATTGGGGACAGGCGCAAGGCTGTGTCCGCCCTGGTGGGGGAAGAGACTGCCCAAGGTCAGTCGCCGAAGTTGGCGGTGGGCGACGGGGCGCTGGGATTTTGGTCGGCGCTGTCGGAGGTGTATCAAGAGACGCGCGGCCAGCGCTGCTGGATGCACAAGTCGGGAAACGTGCTGAAATACTTGCCCAAGTCGAGCCAGCCGAAGGCAAAGGGGGGTCTGCATGAGATCTGAAAGGCGGAAACCCGGGACCGGGCCGAGCGCGCTTTCGACCGCTGGCTGGCGTGTTATCAAGATAAGTATCCGAAGGCCGCAGGCTGCCTGAGCCGGGACCGGGAGGAGCTGCTCGCGTTTTATGACTTTCCGGCCAAACACTGGACGCATTTGCGCACGACGAACGTGATCGAATCGGCGTTCGCGACGATCCGTCACCGGAGTTCGCGGGCCAAGGGTTGCGTGACGCGGAAGACGATGTTGTCGATGATTTACAAGATGGGGATGAGCGCCGAGAAATCCTGGAAGCGGCTACGCGGCTTCCGGCAACTCGGCAAAGTCATCGAGGGAGTGAAGTTCAGGGACGGCGAAGAAGTGATCAACGAAAACAGCAGGGAGGCCGCATGACCAACCTGCCATACGCCAGATTTGACCGTATCTCCATGAACTACTCTTTGGGCTTCACTTGCCATAATGATGCCGCTATGATGGCAGAAACAATCGACGTCTCAACCCAATACAGAATTGCACTATCAAACTTGTATGTCATTGCATTCGTGGTCACTGCCACGGTTGTCGAGATCAATGACGCACTAACTTGTTCTTGTATCGCGGCACCCAAGTAACTGAAGACACCGATAAAACCCATGGCTGCACCCGCAGCATCCCTAGGCGTAATATCAACCGCGAAGAGGCCACCCAAAGATGTCAGCAATCCACTGAGCCCAATACCGTAAAGGACAAAGGCAAACGTCATAATGGAGAAACTTGACGGGCCGAAGAAAATGATCAGTAATGCCACAAATTCGATGATCGCGAAAAGCAGGTTTGTTGGTGGCCGCCGTTCTTAGAATATCTTGTCAAAAAGAAATCCGAAGCCAATCGCCCCGATCAGGCCCGCTGCCGTGTTCACACTGAGTAAGATGCCCGCTTCGACCAGCGTATACCCTCTTATCTTCTGAAGATAAAGGATGCCCCAGCTGTTTATGCCATAGCGCGTGACATACATCAGCGCGCTAGCTACTGCCAGCACTCAAATCTCGGGTTGCCCCAATTACTGCAAACTGAGAACGAATTGTCGAACGAGAATTCGACTCCTGAATTCTAGCTGCTAGCCCGTGGTAAGCTTCGATCAGTGGCAGCCCAATTTTTTGTGGCGCATTCTCAACGGCAAAATACAAGATCAGTGCAACGACAATACACACCGCGGCTGGCAACCAAAAGCCATATTGCCACCCATAGATTGCAACCACAGCGGCAACGAGATAGAACGTGATACTCTCACCAATGAAGTGACCACCACTCCAAATGCCGTAATAGCGCCCCGCTCGTGACCCGCAATCCAGTTACTAAGTGAAACAACGCTACTAGGCGCGCCAAATCCCTGAAACCATCCGTTCATGGCCCAGAACTTAACGGCGAAGAACACGGTTCCCGTCGGTCTCATGAAAAGGTTCATAGTGGCCGACAACGCCAGGCCAAGCGCAAAGAAAATTTTCGGCGGAATGTGATCCGCAAGGAACCCATTGAAGAACTTGCCAAAGGCGTAGCCGTAGAACAAAGCAGCACCGATCGAGCCCAATTCTTCAACCGGGTAGACGCCGTTATCAATTAACGGTTTCTTGACAATGGAAAGCGCGAGACGGCATGTATAGTACATATCGTACCCGAATATGATAGCAATAATACGAAATCTTGTAGATCTAAATTGACTCGTAATCCGGCTTGAAACTTCGTGATTCACATTCAGTTACTACACATTGCCTAGGCAAATTGATTCACCACTCTCGTCATTCATTCTTAGCCCAAACTCGACTTGAGCATTTCTTATTTATGAATTACCGATTGACTACTCATCCGTTTTCCAGTGTTCTCTAGATATTCAAGCAAGGCTTCTGGGTAATCCGTTTGAATTATCGAAACGCCGGAACGCACCAAGGATCCCCACACTGCATCAGGATCATCGAGCGCCATTTCGTCATCGAGTCCACCAGCGTAGTTAGGTTCTAGCGTGTTGACCCAAACTCGACCACGCTCCAGCAGCCACCCAATCCCTTCGCTGAGATAGCCGGAATTAGTGTAGACAACCTCATAAGCTATAGGGTTAAATAGATCGTAACCGGGTACCGCATCACTTAGTTTTCGCGAACAATACTGTCCGGGGGCAAGTCCAACGCAATCTCTGATGATGGGCATAAATTTCGTGCGCCCCAAAAATTCTGCACTTGTCAATTGAGTGTCGTGCGGTGCAGCTACCATCTTCATTAGAATTTGATCTTCAATCTTGACTGCGGAAACTACGGCAAATGTCTGATCAAAATCACCTGCTTTGATGTCCAGATTGATCAAGATTTTTCCTCGTATCTCCTGTAACGCCTCTTCTAGCGTAGGCACTCGTTGAGCAACGTTGGCATCTACCTCGCCACCAGCGCCTGGTTTTAATGGAAGTTCTCGAATATCTGACCAATTTAAGTCTGCAACCAACCCTGTGCCCGTAGTAGTGCGATCCAATGAATCATCGTGCAATAAAACCGGTACACCATCACGTGTCACTCGAACATCGAGTTCGATTATGTCCACACCTATTTGAATGCAGCGTCGAATCGATGCAATGGAGTTTTCCGGTATATCGTCGTTATCCCAACAGCCCCGATGAGCGACAACCATCACGTGGCTGCTGTTGCGATCCATCAGCAATGCGCTTAGATATCCGGCACGGTCCGACCGATACATCGTTGCCTCATAGTCGGCCGAGGATACATTTGTTTCCGCGTAGCGGTCACAACAACCTGAGAGAATCAGAAGAGATAACCATAGCTTGAACAATTGAACTGAGTCACCGCGCATATGAACACACCTCCCACTTCTATCGGATAAGGAGAAAATCGGCGGAGGTCATAGAAGGATCGCCGCCTTTTAGGAACTGGACACCTCAATTACAGCGGGAGCGTGTAGCTATCTGGTACAACTCCGTGCGTGCTTAGAACGAGAATTGCGCTGATATTTCGAACGTTCTGCCGTAAAGCGGACGACCATAGATTGCCTCAGGCGAGCCCTGTCCGCTAACGACGTCAGCCCTCGGATTGCCCTCTGTAAGACCGAACTCCTCACTTAGATTGCGGCCAACAATATTGAATGACCAAGTGTCAAAGTTGATCGTTACACCCGCGTCTACAGTATTGTAATCCGGTAGTGCAGTCGAGTTATTAAAATCGACGAAGGCATCGCCGACGATGCGATAGCGCAAGAACGCATCCATGCGCGCGGCATCTATATCAAACCCGATCGCAGGCTCAATGTAGCCATAGTACTCCGGTTGCCGCGTTGTGCGATTGCCGTTAGCAGATATCGGCGGCTCTCCGAAGTCATTTGTCAAGTCACTAAGCTCAGATGTGTTGTATGTGTACGCTCCGGATATGGAGAATACATCCGTGGGCTGAAAATACGCTGCAACTTCAACACCCTCGCCGGTAACAGAACCGCGAAATGTCTGTGTTTCAACTGCCCCAGTGACTGGGTCAATGCCATCGAATGACCGATTAAACGGATTGAATTCGGTGTCAAATACCGTTGCAAAAACCTGCAATTTCTCGAAGTCAAGTTTCAATCCTACCTCTATTTGATCCACATCCGACACAGCCTCAACATCTCCCCCTCGAACGATCGCCCATGCCGGTCGAATCAGGTGGGACTGCGCATAGCGTCCATATACACCAATCATTTCACTGATGTTGTAGTTGGCACCGACCGTCCAGGACGTGCGATCCACCTTCTGCGGAGAAATCGGAACGAAGGTGTTTGACAAGCCAAGCACGCTATCGTCGGCCAGAGTAGTTGGATCGCCCAAATCCTCTCGTACTGATAGTCGATTACCACCTCGATACTCGAAATTCTGTTGCCGAACACCGGCATCAATCGTAAGGCGACCGTTAACCTGCCATACGTTCTCCAAGAAAAACGTCTGCTCACGAACATCCGAAGAGATATCCCAAGCTGTTGTTCCGTAATTAAGAACACCATCGTCTGTTACGTAGCCCAAAATGGTGCCAGTTGCGTCCCTCGCGATCATATCAATCGGCCGCGGCTGACTGCGAATCTCCAGCAAGTGGCGCTGGCGGAACCAATCTACATCTTCAGTGACCCGCCCGTGATACATGCCGACGGTCAAATTGTGCTGTCCAAATCCAACGTCAAGTTCACCGCTCAGTCGCAAATTGCCATTAATCGAATTCGCCTCGGACTCCGACACGTAATATAGCCCAGTTACGAGTAAGCCGTCTGTGCTCGCCGGATCAAAAATGTCCGCGCCACCGGTTCCCGCAATCGCAAAATCAATCGTAGATACCCCGGCTCCAAACGCTGCCACAGCTGCATCAAAGGAATTCGCCGCGAAAACGTCTGCGCCATCTGGCGGTCCACCTGAGTAAAGCGCATCAAACTTATAGCTAATGTCGGAGTGGCGGACGTTGCCGCTAAAAGTCCAAGTTTCGTTAATGTCCTTTGTAAAATCTAGACCAATAGTATTTGCCTTCACTGCGCGTCCATCCGTGACGTCACGAATGTCCACTTCAGTTCCACCATTGCCGTCTGGGCGGAGTACCTGCGCTCGCGTCAACGATGGAGTGGTCAACGTGCCAGTAAACGGATTCAGTAAGTCATCCAACCGATTGCTCGGGTCACGTGGATCCGCTAGCGGAACGGGCAAGAAAAAAGTGTTCACATCGTCAAGCAATCGAAGATGAACGTTAAACTCACCATCGACAATTTTACGCGTCAAATTTGCCGTAAACTGACCACCCTCATCGACTGTAAAGCCAGTGTCACGGTATCCGTCGCTGACTCTATAAAATCCACCAACAGCTAAGTACGTGTCATCACCGACCGGACCGGACCAGTAGCCATCCATGCGATACAGCCCAATATCACCAACCGTCGCTCGGATTGCTGCTTCTTTATCGTCAGTACCGCGACGCGTCACGTTGTTGAAAATTGCAACAGCATTGCTGGCATAAATCGCCGCCGGACCACCTCGCACTGCCTCAAAGCTTTCCGTCATGATATCGGTTCGCAAGAAACCGTCGGCTTTGACGAAGAAAAGGCCAGCTTCGGTACCAACAACCGGTGCACCATCAACCTGCATTTGAGTAAAGCTACCTTCATTAGGAACACCTCGAATACGCCATACGTTCTGGACCTCCCCGCCGGTCGATTCTCCATAAACACCTGGAATGTAATTCATGAGATCAACCACGTTGGTCGGTGAAAGCCGAACCAACTCGTCCGGCGATATTGTTGTCACCGCATAGGGCGCATCGAATTGCGACGTTTCGCGAGACGTACCCGTCACAACTATTTCTTCAAGATCGAGCCCGACACGGCGCTCGCTCTCTTCTTCCTGGGCGATTGCCGCTGTCATCGAAAGCGCTGCGACCAAAGTGAGCAAACTTGTGATTGAACGACAACATTGTTGGAGTTTCATTATTGGGTTCCCCTCTCGTGACATCATGATCAAAACAATGGAATGATAACTTGTAGTAGAAAATTTATTTAGCATGTTAATAATGGATTGTCAAGCTCTGTGTGTAGAGAAGAACACCAGGACCATCTTATAGTCACATAGGTAGTTGGGGTTCTCAGTTGTTTGGTTTGATTGCGGTCGGGCTGGGGGGTGTTGTTTTGACGGTTTTTCTCGTTCTGTGGACGGGAGCGGTTGGGCGGGAATCGATATTGGCACTTGCCAGTTTGTTCGGTACGGTGTGGGCCGGTGCGTTTTGGGGCTGGGTCAGGCGGCGTTGACGACTTCGCGCAGGGCGTCGCCCTGGCGGGCGGCGTAATTTCGCTGGGCCTGTGGTTGGTGCTTGAAGCGGCCGCGCAGGCGGATGATGGAGATGGCGACGTTGGACAGGCAGGCCAGATTGCGGGGCAGTTTGCCGTTGCGTACTCGGGACCGATCCTCGTCCCAGGACCAATCGCGGACATAGTGAAGTCGATTTTCGATTTCCCAGTGTCCGCGGTTCAGGGCGAGTATTTCCGCGGGGCCGGCGCGGTCGGCGCCGAGCGAAGTGAGACCGTACACGGTTTCGACGGTGGTGGTGTTTTTCTTCAGGACGGTGCGCCGCCGGCGGATGCGGAAAGCCTGGCGGCGTCCCGGCAGGGCGGCCAGATCGTCCGGGCATTCCTCCAGCGACAGCAGTGCGCAAGCGCGTTCCTCCAGGCGTCCGTGGCCCTTGTCGAGCGTTTCGGCGGCGGGCGCGGCGTCGAAGGCGGCATTGAAGGTCGCGAGGTCTTCGCGCAGGGTTTTGCGGTTGCCCTTGACGGGCATCACATAGTCCGCGCCTTCGTCGAGGATCAAGCGCGCGGTTTTCGGGCAACTGTGCAAGGCGTCCAGCGTCAACACGCGACCGCCGACGTCCAGTTCCCGGATCAGGCGCCGGGCGCCGCGGATCTCCCCGCCCGCGCTGTCCGAGGCGGTCTGGCCGGCGACGATGCCGGCGCCGTGCGTGACCGCGGCCAGCAACATGCGCCCGTCGTCCGGCCCGGCCGGCCGATGGAGCGGGGCAGCCTTGCCGTCAATGGCCAAAGCGCCCTCCGGGGGCCGCCGGGCGGCCGAGAACCGCCGTACCGCCCGGTCCAGCGCGTCCGGATCGATACCCGACAGCAGGCGGTGCATGCTCGCCCGCGAAGGCGGTGTCAGCCGACCGGTGGTCGGACTGCGAAAAGCCCGCACCGCCGCCAGTTGCCGCTGGTCCAGCCGCGCCCCGAACTCGGCGATGGCGGTCGGCCCCTGGGCGCCGGCCAGCTTCGCCGCCACGGCAATGGCCAGCACGCTCGCCAGCGAGTGCCGCACCCCGCGCGCGCAACGAAACTCCGGCACCTGCCGCAGGTGATCGAACAGGCTGCGCAGTCGGCCGGGTTCCGGCAACTCCGGCTCCTCTTGTCCGCAACCCCAATGCGCAGGTTCGGCCAGCCCGGCCAAGTCAGTGCCCGCGCTCGGCGCCAAAGGCCGCAGCCACACCGTCTTCGGCTCTCCGTGCGCCACCCAGCCGCCGCCGGACCGGGCGTAACCACGCGTCACGCCGACTTGCTCCCACCCGGCGGCGCGGTAACACACACCCCGGAATCGGGACGGGTCGACGAAAGTCTCCGCCAGCAGCACCGGATGGCCGAACCGCGCCTCCATGTCCGCGGAAAGACGGCGCGCCGAAAGCGCCAGCACGCGGGAGGCCAGGTTCGGCGCCCGACCGCGGGGCAGCACCAGAAAACGGCAGTTGTTCGCAATCAACCGCAAACGCCTGAACTGCTGCTCCGGCGCCCAGCCGATCCAGGCGTCCCGCGCCTTGACCTTGAACGCCCCGGCGCACCAGCCGAGCAGCGCCAGCCATTCACCGTCCGGACCCGTCGCCACATGCCGGATCCCGTGACCGAACATGCCTCGGAAACCCAGATAGTGCTCCGCGTCCATCACACGATCCCACCGGGCCCGCTCGGCCGCGTCGGAAACAGGCCGCACCTCGACCGCGGACAGGGAAAAACCCAATTCCACAGCAGCGTCGTTGTGCTCATGTGCGCGATCAGACATGGAACCAGCGTAACCCTTCCAGCGCCAAATGTCCAGACCGGAAATTTCCGGCAATGCTTCAGTTGGTTAACGACGACTTTAAGATGGCCCTGGTAGAGAACACACAAAGTGTCCGATCGTACAGTGGTCGTTTTTCGAGGCGACCGGGAGGCTGTATGGGCGTGGCGCAACGGAAGCAGGATCGGAGATTGGAAGTGTTCGAAGATACGTACACGATGTGGTCGGAGTGTCATCTGACGCAGGCGCAGGCGGCGGAGATGCTCGGGGTTTGCGAGCGCACGTTCCGGCGCTGGGTGGAAAGGTACCGGGAGGAAGAGTCGGAGGGAGGCGGCGTGGAAGCCTTGCGCATGTCCCCAGTCGAAATCCCCCGCAAATACAGCCACGGAATCGCCGCGTCCAGACTCGCGCAGCGACGCACATACCGCGGCGCCAACGAGGAATGAATCGGCTCCAGCGTGCTCGAACGTCCGCGCGCCTTCGGCACGGCAACTTCCACCCCGCCGATTCCCGTCAGAATCTCCCGTGCGGGAAGATAGCCGTTGCGAACCACCTGACGACGCCCGTCCGGCAACCGCTCTTCGCTGAAAACAGACAGGTATACCTCAAACTCCGCCGCAACAACGACTTCAACCAAAGGCCTGGCGTTGCGGCGCAGCAGGTCGGTCAAGGGATCGGCGATGGCTCCGGCCGCTAGCGGGGACAGGGAAACTACATTATCTTTACTCATGTGCGGTGCGCTCCCCTTGGTGATAAATGGATCATCTAACCCAATTTCAGCAGAGAACCACTGCACGACTCCACTCATTCGTACACCAGATTCGAGCAAAGCTCTTTGGAATCCATATCTAGCCGACAACGCCCGCAAGTCCTTGATTCCCACTTCCCCGGACGTGACCGAACACGGTTTTATGTATGTGGAAGTGTCGAACTCAGGTCTAATATCATCCAAACAGATCAGTATCGCGACGATGTGGCTCGCAAGTTGTTATCGTAACGGTCTGATAATTAATAGATAATTTCGGCAGATGGAGATGGTGTTGCCAGCAACGTGCGCTGTGTGGAACTCTTCCAAGTGCACCCAGGTGGTCAATTTGCGCGCCTTTTGTGGCTTCTTTACGATGCTTAATTGCCGAAAGTGGTTCTACATAAATTGCTTATTTAAACTTATTGAGGTCAAGAAAGGCGATTTATTAGGCGATAATACCATCATTTATGAATGGCAAGTACGACGCGCCAATCGCCATACTCAAATCGGCATGATGCGCCGCGGCTAAACGCACGCGCGGGTATTCAGGGTATGCCTTGTAGATCGACTCCAGATTGATTGCTGAGACAATCATATCCAAAATCTTTTGAGGAAGAACCCCGCCGACGACGATGTACTCAGGATCCAAAAATGCAATGGCAGCCAGCGCCGCCGATTGCAATTGGTAGCCGGTTCTTCCGGTCCACGCCGCCACACGATTCCGAACTTCGGCACATTGCTCGTACACGCGCTCGAATTCAGCGAATCCATCTACCTCCGGGCCCAGCGTTTCCAAAAAGTCTTCACCCGAAGGTCGTTGAGCAAACGAATGTGCTGGGAAGAGCCAACCTAATTCACCAGCATTCCCATGCATACCTCGAAAGGGTTTTCCACCCAGAATCACGCCTCCTCCAATTCCAAAACCGATCAACATGAAAACCATGTTTTCGCATTTAAGCGAGGAATTCCCGTAATACTCACCCAACGCAGCCGCAGTACCATCATTTTCAACCACCACCGCGTGACCCAGCGTCGCTGAAAACTCAACCGACAAATCGCGACCGACAAATTCCGCCAACGCCCGACGATTGGTATAACTACGCTTCTCCGGATTGTAGTAACCGGAAAGCGAGATGCCGACGCCCAGGAAACTCGCGCGCACTTGTTCATGTCCCTCTAGGTAGTTGTTCAGAACGCGCCGCACCATCTCCCCGGAGCGCGAAACGTTCGAACGATCATAGGCGAAACTCGATTGCTCGATAATATTGCCAGCTAAATTTGTAATCACAAACTTGGCACGGTCCAGCTGAAACGACACGCCACACGCATAAGCAGCGTCCGAATTAATACCTAGAAGAATTGCCGGCTGACCACGCTGTCCAGAGAGCCGCTCTCCCTCGCGAATCAATTCTAAATCAAGAAGTTCTCGCGTATGCCGAGTAACAACGCTGGCATTTAGCTCTGTTGCCTTCGCAATATCGACCCGGCTAATTGCACCGATTTTCCGGATTATCGCAAGGATCTTACGGTGGGTCTGGTTGAGACCCGAAAATACATTTTTGGTCAACTTGAATTCCCCTTGCCGCTCGTTTTTTGATTATTCTATGCAATAAATTTTGTAAGCGCTGTGGCTACACCACGTAGACTTCAGTCATTGGCTGGTGTAAATTCCCAAGGCAGCAGTTTATCGATGTCCGAGGTCGGATGACCAGCGGCGATTGCTTCGAGCGTGGCCTTGAGGTGGGCGTTGGGGGTTGACCGCGTTCATTTTCGCTGTTTCAACGAGACTGGCTATGCGGGCCCATGCCGCCGCACCCTTGCCATGGTCAGCGAACAGCGCATTCTTGCGCTTGCGATTCAGCGCCAGCGACCGTATGGCATTTTTAACGATGTTGGTATCCATCTCAACCCGTCCGTCGGTGAGGAACACCTGCAGCCCGTCCCAATGGTTGGCGATATAGGTCAGCTTCTCGCCCGGTCGCGACTTGGGTGAGACCCGGGCGCGTTGCTTTCGCAGCCACACTCCGAAATCCTCAACTAGTGGTGCGGTTCTTGCTTGGTGCACTGACAGCCGGGCCTCGGGAGACTCACCCCGGATCTCGTTCTCGATGGCGTACACGGTCGCGATCCGCCGCAACCCTTCGGCAGCGGTCGTCGAGCGGTGGCTGTCGTGAATCTCGCACATCCTGCGCCGAGTGTGGCTCCAACAATAACAGCGGACCAACCCTTTTCCGGGCACCGCCACCAAGTTGTAGTCGGCGGCAAAACCGCCCACGTGCAAAGTGCCTTTGAAGCTCTTCAGAAAGCCCTTGGCGTGGCATCCGCCGCAGCCGGGCGGATTCGGTCCGGCCCAGGATCGCTGATCGCGGGTCAGCGCCCACAGATACCCCGTCTTGGTCTTGCTCCGGCCCGGGTCCAGCTCCGGCGCCCGGATCTCGTCCATGAACAGATGATCGGACTGCTTCAGTCGCCAGACGAGCCGATCCACCACCAAGGTCAGGTGGAACGGCGCCTTGCCCACCCAGTCGGCCAGCGTGGAACATTCCAGTTCCACCCCCGAACGGGCGTAGATCTGCGATTGAATGTACAGCGGCAAATGGTCCACGTACGTGGAAATGAGCACCTGGGCCGGCGCCCCCTTGGTGGGCAGCCCGCCGATAATCAATTGTGTCTGCACGGCCGCCTGGAGGACACCTTGCTCGCAAGTGCGGCAGGCGTATTTCGGGCGCGCCGTGATGATGACTCGAAGCTTCGTCGGCACGAGGTCCAGCCGCTCGGTGCGGTCCTCGCCGATGCGAATTATCTCCCCGCACCCGCATGGAAATTGCGCGCTATCCGGTTCGATGACGTGCTCGATCCGCCCCAGATCCTTTGGCAGATGACCGAGGTTGCGGCGCGTGGCACAGTACCTGCGTCCGGGCGATGCGACCGCGGCACCCGACGCGGCCGCCGTTTCCTCTACCTTGGCCACCGCGCCCTCCAGATTCTCGAACGCCAGTTGGCGATCGTTAAACGACCGCTTCTGCGAGCGCTTGTCGTAGATTGCCCGGTGCAGCTCGCTGACCGGATGTTCCAGTCGACGGTTGGAATCGGTGAAAAGCTCCACCTGCGTGCGTAGCTCTTCATTTTCGGTTTGCTGGCGCTCGAATAGCTTCCGATGAGCCTTCGGCAACACCTTGAGATCGAACGCTTCGGGGTGGGCCTGCATGAAAAAATACTATCACAAAACCGGGTACTTAAATTATAAACCAATATCGGCCCGATAAGCGGGCCGGTCGCGGGGCTCGATTGCCGTCTTGAGCGTCAGGCCGCGGTCCTCGACCGACGCACCCTCAAAGACTATGCCCGGCGCCAGTCCAGACCCTCGATCAAGGCCTCGACTGTTGGGTTGGATCCCTTCAAGAACTACCTGTGCGAACGGATCGCGGCCTATCCAGTATTGTCTGGACGACGCCTTTGGAAATAATTGCCGAACTGGGCTATACCGGCTGCCATACCGCCGTGACAAATTTCCTACGCAAAGCGCGGCCGCCCGCGAACCGCCTTCGAATGCCGTTTCGAGACGCCGCCCGGCAAGCAGGCCCAGGTCCACTTCAGTCAGTTCAAGGTAATCTTCGACGAGGAACCCGGCCGCGTTCGCGCCGTCAGCCTGTTCTCCATGATCCTGTCCCGCAGTCGCTGGCTCTGAGGGCGCTTCTGCGCCAGCCAGAACCTGCAAACCGTGCTCCGCTGCCACATCTCCGCCTTCGAGGCCATCGGCGGCGCGCTGGCCGAGATACTGTACGACTGCATGAAGACTGCGATCATTGGAGAGACGCCCGATGGCGTCGTGCACTGCAATCCGGCGCTTGTCGACCTGTTGCGCCATTACGGCGCGTCCCCGCGCGCCTGCCAGCCTTATTGCGCCAAAACCATGGGCAAGATCGAGCGCCCTTTCCGCTATGTGCGCCAAGACTTCTTCCTCGCCCGCCGGTTCCGCGACCTCAACGATCTCAATCAACAGTTCGCTCAGTGGCGCGACAGCCTGGCCAATGCACCAAAAACACGCCACCACCCACCGTATTGTCAGTGCGGTCTACATCGAGGAACAAGCACATTTAATTCCATTGCCTGCTGTGCCTTACAGCGCGCCGCTGGCCATTGAACGCCGCGTCAACCACGACGGCATGATCTCCGTCGTCGGCAATCTCTACAGCGTACCGGACGCCGCCCGCAAGCGCGCCCTCGAAATCCATATCCACGCCGGCCAACTGCACATTCTCGAAAACGGCGCCTTGATCGCCGTGCATCCCGTGCTCGAAGGCAAGAACCAATGCCGACTTGACCCCAGCCACCGCGGCGCGCGCACAAGGCCCCGAACCGCCGCCAGATAAACACCGGTCGCACGACGCGCCCGCTCGACTTCTACGCCAATGTCGCGCAGCGGCTCGCGGCACCGGGAGCAGGCTCGTGACCGCACTACTCGACTGTATTCACCTCAGTCTCGTCGGCCTCAAGATGCCACGCGCCATGGAAGCGCTACGACATCGTTCGGCGCATCGAACTCGGAGAAATCAGCGTGCTCGAAGCCATCGATACCTTGCTCGCCAAGGAACTCGGCTTCCGCGAAAGCCGCCGCATCGGCGTCGTATTGACTACCGCCCGGCTCAACCCGCCCAAAACCCTCGAAAGCTTCGACTTCGCCTTTCAGTCATCCCTCGACAAAAACCGCATCCGCGCGCTCCGCGCTGCTTATCATCGACGAAATCGGCTACCTCACTATCGACAATAACGGCGCCAAGTTGTTTTTCCAACTCGTCAACGCTCGCTATGAGAAAGGCGCCGTGATACTCACTTCCAACCGCGGATTCACCGAATGGGGCGAACTGTTCGGTGACCCGGTGGTCGCCACGGCGCTGCTCGACCGACTCATGCATCACGCCAGATCGAAGGAGCAAGCTATCGAATGCGGCAACAAGCCGACCTCGTCCCCGAGCATGCCCGGATCAATGCCCCGATCACGCCGCCGCCCCCAAAAAACGGGGGCGACCGCGCAAAAAGCAAAACAACGGAGACTGAAACTCAGGTCAAAACAGAATGAAAACTGGGGATTTTTCACTAGTGTCCGATTAAAACTCAAATAATTTCAATTGCTTGTCTTCCATGTAATTTTCTGGGGTTTGACCGGCATCCGGGAACCCTTTGTCCAGCAGGATTTTCTCGAACAAAGTGACCGAAAACACCCGTAGCAAAGTGTAGAGTGAGGAATCCAATTCGAGGCGTTTCTTGACAATGGCCACCAGCACGTACACGGACACAGCGACCCAGATCTGAGCCTTCACGGCGTTCACCGACGTGCCGTAGAACCTCTTGATGCGCAGATGCTGCTTGATCCATTTGAAGAACAGCTCGACCTGCCAGCGCGCCTTGTACAACTTGCATATGATCATCGGCGGCGGACCGAACAGGTTGGTGAGGAAGATGAGATTCTTCCCGGACTGTGGGTCCTTAAAGCGGATGCGGCGCACGTGGCGCGGATAGCGCTTGCGGCTGTAAAAGCCCGACAGCGCCACGGTCTGGTCGTAGACGATTCCCCGCGTCCGGTCGTTCGGCGCCGAGTAAACCCGGCGCAGATCTGCGTTCGACTTGGCCCGGATTATAAAGAACGCCCCCACCTCGTGAAGCGCGAAGAGCCTCTCAAAATCGAGGTCGGCGCAGTCCATCACATAAACCGCCGCCGGTTCCGGCATCAGCAGGTTGAGCACGTTGACGTCGTGCAGCTTGCAATCGGAAACGTGAATGAAGCTCGGAATGTTGCCGCGCAGGTCGAGTAGCGTGTGCATCTTCACCGCAGCTTTCGAACCGCAGAACGGCGCCCAGGGAAACAGCGACAGGCAAAGATCGATGGTGGTCGAATCCAGCGCGTATACCGTGTTCGACAGATCCAGCCCCAAATCCTCTTCGGCGTAAAGCTTTCGAACCTGTGCGATCAGCCGCTGCGCGAACTCGGCGAAGATGCGCCACTCCCGGCGCTCGTTGGCGTCAGCCAAGGTGGAACGCTTGACGGGGGAACGAATATCCATGTGGTACAGCTTAGCCGACTGCGCCGAAAGCACCACCTCGATGTCGCGGAGGCTTTCGCGGTAGGTCAACTGCGTGAAGACCAACACGCGGAAATGCTCCGCGCAGGACAGCGTGCGCACGCGACGGTCGCCTTCGTACCGGGCCACGAGTCGATGAAACGATTTCCATGGAAGAAAATCCATAATCTGGGAAAACAGAGTGGTTCCAGTGTGCATACGATCCTCTCGACGCCAAGGGCTTGCCAATAGGCGATTCTGCCGAATTCAAGTTCAAATCAGGGACACCCGATTTTTTCCGCAACATACTGAAATAAAACATGATATTACTTTTTCACGGGTTTTTAACCGGACAGCAGTGAGGAATTTTACTTCGGCATTGACAGGATGACGCCGTTGCGAACCGCAGGCCAGACAAACCGCCCTTGCTCAAGTCGCTTGCACGCCAGCACCCGCCCGGTACCATCGAACCAGGGCACCTTGATGCGGTCGCTGCGCTTGGTTCTGAAGACATAGGCTACCCCCGAATACGGGTCCCGACCCAGCTCGTTCTGAATCACCGTAGCCAGCCCGTCATGGCCCTTGCGAAAATCCACCGGCTTGCTCGCCACCAGAATTCGCATACTATTCGGTGACACCATCACCGAACCTTAGCCAACGTCACGGCGATCGAGGCTATCCCGGCCGTGTCGATCGTCCCCTACAAGCGAACCGTCACGCGGTGGCCCTCGATCACCGCCGAATGGGCTCGTTCCAACTCCACCGCAGTGAACGCCCCCTGGGGTAGCGCCTTCACCGATGACGGCGCCACCAGCTTGCCCTAGTACAGTTGGCTGCGCCAGGCCGACAATCGATCGCGCGCGATCCCATACCAAGCCGCCACTGCCGTCACCGACTCGCTCAAGGTGAAACTCTCCCGCGTGATTCGGGCCTTCTATTCCGCGCTCCACCGCCGAAGCTTCCTTCGCTTCCTTCCCGAACTTGCGGCTCCGTTGACTGCCTTGGCACCAACCGACTGTGTATTTTGATCAGGCTGTTAAGAGCAAATAGAAATGTCCGGTTCTGTAGCAAATGATCTGTCCGGTTTGTTTTTAGCGTCTGGGAGGCCTTGGAGGGCGTAGCCCGGAAAGGCCCCCAAGACGCCGGCCGCCGCCGCGATCCTACGCGGCGGTCCGTAAATTCTCCGTCAATAGTTTCCCTTGGGAGTCGTATCGCGCCAGTTCGCGCGGACCGTGGCGGATCGCGACTCACCCATCTGGATACTGCAAGACCTTGACCGTCGCCTTCACATAGTGACAACGGTACCGATCCGACGGAATCTGCAGCACCTTGCGACGAAAGTGTACGCAGTTGTCGTGCCCGACGACCCGCTCATGGTGCTCGCACAGGATCTCGTCCAGCCGCTCGGCGTTGCCACAGGCCACGAAGGCGGACCCTTCCTCCCGCGGCGGCCGCGCGAACTCCGCGTTGAAAGCCGGCAGGTATGTCTCCCGTGTCAGTACCGCAGTAATACTCCCCAAAAGCGCCGAAGTAAAAATCCCCAGTTTTCGCTGCATTGAGCGATTTGGTTTAGAGTCGCGAAAGGAGCAATTTGGTGAGGCAACGGCTCAAGAACTCCGGAGCATTTTCGAATGAGGCAACACGTCGTCTAATCCAGTTTGTCGCGCTACAGGAGCTGGAATGGGGGCCTAATAGTGAAGCGCCAGAAATACTCTAATTACCGAAGAATCATACGACGGATACACGCCCTCTTGAAATCGTGTTTGTCGGTGTCGGCCAGGGTGATGGGGCAGTACTCATTATCCCGGAGCGGGACGAGAAAGAGGCGATCATTGTCATAGACGCGTGTGGCCGCAGCCCACTAAACGCGAATAATTCGCAAATCATCACAGGATCGCCGCGCTCAACTGCTAGAGCCGCCCCGTGGCTCCTTCAGTTCTCCCGTGACTATATTACGGTTCGAACCAAGATCCGCAGCCCGCGGACCAACGGCTTCGTCGAGCGCATGAACCGTATGCTGCTGAATGAGTGCTTCCGGATCAAGGGCCGAACCATCTGGTACATCTCACCCGAAGAGATCCAGCGTGACCTGGACCAATATCTAGCGTTCTACAACCTGAAGCGCTCTCACTAGGGCTACCGCCTAAAGGTCCGCAGCCCGGCTCAGGTCTTGCGTGAGGCGCTTGGACGAAAGAGACTTCCACCCATCGTTCCAAAGGACAACTTTATGGTGGTGAAGGAAGCCGCCTGATCAGTCGCCGAAGACCCCGAGTGTCGGGGAAATACTAAACCTGTACAGGTCTCATCTCATTCTTCAATCGCGTCAAGCACTTCGCAACCAATCAAGCGATATGAATAATAGGTTATCCAGGGATCATTGGCGTTTCGCACAGCCGTGCATCCCAATTCTTGGCGAGCTCCTGCGCTTAACCGTTTCGTGCGTGTGTAAGTAAATGACTCTATCCCTCGTTTCGATCTAACCTTAACTGTCACTCTGACTCTTCGATCCTTTCGTCGATTTTGAACGAATGCTTTCGTGCCGCCGTAAGAACCACATTTACCTTTATAGTTGATGAACGCGCAAAGAGTGGTAGCATTTATCTTCGGAAAATCGTTGATCAGCGCTTCATAAGCGCTAAGAACTTCCTCGTCTTCGGGGTTTAGTGCGATGCTATCTTCGTTCTCTGTTGTAAAAAATGAACCAAGATTAACAAATAGTCCATTGTTCATGGCCATTCACCTCTGTCTACTATTGACCTACAATAACGTGCTGCCTTGAGGCTCGCAACCTGTCAACGACATTGAGACATCACGGCGGTCTTTGCCGTTGCCTACCTCTCAATAGGCTGAGCCTCCGGAAAAGACGAGGCGATTCAATCAGTAAGAGTCCCCTCTCTCAACACTATTAATGCGTCACTGACACTGACAGTTCAAACCACGATATTTCCATCGAACCTCCACGAAAAACCATAGTCCCGCACCCGGCTGTAGCCGCCTGCATAGCCCGCCGCCCGAACCTCCTCGAACAAGCGCTGCACCGACAACTTCGGAAAATCCTTCATTCACGCCTCAATGATCCCCTTGTAAGCATCCAGCTTGTGAGGCCGGCGCTGTCGCGGTCCGTAGCGTGTGCCTCCCCTCGACAGATCGCGGTCCAACTCGCCCTCGGCAATCCAGGTGTGGATCATCCGGCGGCTCACGCCAAAAAGCTTCGATAGCTCCGTCTTCGAAATCCCTTGATCCAGGTAGTGCTTCAGCAACATCCTCGTCTCCCATCTGTGCATCCGAAATGCCCTCCAATCCTGTTGACTTCAACAACAGGTGGAGCGCATCGCATCTCGATCAATCTGGCAAATGTGTGCAGTTTTCAGTTGCCAGGAATGGGAAATTTACAGTTGTCCGTAACAGCTTCCTCCCGCATCCGATGAGAACCGGACAGACCTTGTGCTACAAGACCGGACAGATTATTTGCTCTCTACAGTGTATTTTGATCAGGCTTGCGCATTGGAATCCTCCCATATATAAAAGGTGTCATCCAACCTCATGGACTCACGGAAAGGAAGGTGGGGTTGAGGTGGTCCCGCTTTTTTGGACAGTTCGTTAAGGTGTGCTCCAATGCCGACAGGAGGCATGAGCATGGCCAGGAAGAGACGCCGTTTCATGGCGGAATTCAAGAAGCGAGTAGCGCTGGAGGCGCTGCGGGAACGCGACACGGTTCAGGCGATCGCGGCGCGTTTCGAAGTACATCCGAATCAGGTAAGCGCCTGGAAGCGTCAGGCTGTGGAAAGTCTCGGGGAAGTGTTTTCGGGTTCCGGGCCGAAACGTGGCGCCGAACAGCAAGCGACGATCCGAGATTTGCACGCCAAGATCGGCGAGTTGACGGTGGAACGGGATTTTTTTCTGCGCGGGTTGGAGCGCTGAGCCGTTCCGAGCGGACTGCCATGATCGACCGCGGTTGCGAGTTGTCCCTATCCCGGCAGTGCGCGCTGCTCGGCGTGAGTCGTTCGTCGCAGTATTGCCCGCCATCGGGTGAAAGTGCACAAAACTTGGCGCTGATGCGCCAGCTAGACGAGTTGCATCTGGCACATCCGTTTTAAGGCAGCCGTCAGATGGTACGCCATCTGCGTCGCGACGGAATTGTCGCCGGCCGGCACCGGGTGCGCAGATTGATGCGTGTGATGGGCATGGAGGCGATCTACCGTAAGCCGCGCACCAGCGTGTCTAACTCGCAGCACCGGGTGTTCCCGTATTTGCTGCGCGACCTGACGATTGATAGTCCGGACTAGGTGTGGTGTGCCGACATTACCTATATCCCTGTTTCCGGTGGTTTTTTTATCTGGTCGCCGTTATGGACTGGACCAGTCGGCAGGTGTTTTCGTGGCGGTTGTCAAACACGATGGATGTCGATTTTTGCATCGAGGCGCTGAAGGCGGCGCTGCGGCACAGTGCCACGAAGATCTTCAACACGAATCAGGGTTCGCAATTCACCAGCATCGCCTTCACCGATCGCATCCGCGCGGCCGGGGTGCGCTGTTCCATGGATGGTCGCGGTCGCTACCTGGACAATATCTTCATCGAACGATTGTGGCGTTCGCTGAAGTACGAGGCAGTTTATCTGCGCGAACTTTCCGACGAGCACACCGCCGAGCGCGTAATCGGCGACTGGTTCCGATTTTACAACCCGGCACATCTGCACTCGTCGCTGGACGGACGCACGCCGCGCGATGTCTATCGGCAAAAATGGAAGAAAGCCGCATGAACGGCCAAAACGCCAACAGCGCCGGGGTCGCCACGGCAGGGTAATTCCGGCCATGAATGACCGGCTGTCAACAATAACCACGACGACCGCATTCACACCGCGATTGACGGCATCTTTTACCAAGCGTAGATTCCACCTTTCGAGGGCTGCAAATCAATCCGAGTACACCTTAATTCAGCCCTCAAACTGTCCTATAAAACAGGACCACCTCAGGGTTCGACTTAGCGCTTACATAAATTTTGACTTGCAACTTGATGTCGACCCACCGCAATCTCAACTCGTGGCGACGAATAGCGTCGCAAAGGATAACCACACATAGCATGCGTGCTCGACTAAATCTACCGCAACGGATTGGCTATGCATCCGGGAATCTCGGTAAGAATCTTCAGTGGAAGACCGTCGATTTCTTGTACCTTTATTTCTTAACCGACTTCTTGATGCTCGACCCTTGGCTAGCAGGGTTCGCCATTTTCGCGTCGCTTGTTTGGGATGGCATCGCGGGGCCATTGATTGGTTATTTGATTGATCGATACCGCGACATGCTGGGGTCTTACCAGCGCATGATTCTGATCAGCGCACCAATCTGTGCGGCATTGTTCTGTTTAATTTTTATCATGCCCCTGCTCCTGCCAGGCTCGGCGTTCATCTGGGCGCTGATTGCTAGTTTGCTATTTCGAACCGGTTTTGCGCTGGTCGATATTCCACACAACGCACTGCTCGCTGAAGTAACGCGAGACCCGACAGAACGCGGCACACTCACCGTCTATCGTTCTTTTTTTAGCGCTATGGCCGGAATTGCTGTTTCGATAGCCGGCGTTGCTTTCTTCAAGAGTCAGCACGAAACCAATCTTGGTGGAATCTTTGGATTTGTTGCCCTCGTTGGTTTGATCTACCTGGTCGTCATGATATCGACCGCCCTTGCAACGCCGAAGTCGCCAATCTCGGCGTCAAGGATCATTGGCCGAACCTCGCTCATCGATGCCTCTCGGCAACTGATTTTCAACCGGGTACTCGTCGTACTGCTCGCAGTTTGCGCAATCTCCGCCCTGCTTATTCCTGTCTACTTTAATCTCACCGTCTATTTCGCAAAATCGTGGCTTGGCAATCCCAAAAGCTCAACTCAGTTGCTCCTTTGGTACACGGCCGGTCAGATCACGTCAATATTCATCTTGAATTTGGCCGTTAAACATTTGAGTAAGTGCGTGATCGCCATTGTCGCCAACGCCCTATTCGCGACGTCAATTTTCTTTTTTGCCCTTGCGCCAATTTCTTTGGTAACAGCTGCGATTTGCTTCGCGCTTGTTGGTTTCGCATACACTGGTATCAACACGATGAATTGGGCATTGATACCGGACTCCATCGATCGGACTGAATTGCTTACCGGTGAACGTCATGAAGCGCTCACGATTGGCGTATTTCTGCTCATTTTCAAAGTCTTTGCCGGCGCATCGCTTGCCTTGACTGGCATTGCATTGACTGTGATCGGCTATTCATCCGAGTCAACAGGCCTCGCCGAGCCACCGGAAAGTCTAATTCACATTATGACGGTCGTGCCCATGCTCGGTGCACTGATCAACATGCTGTTACTAAGAAATCTCCGAAGACGTTGGAAATGAGCAATGATCAGGATGCTGCTATGTCGTCCATTCCATCAATAGACTGGGTCGATTTCGTGCCGACAATGTTATTGATTGTTGGCAGCGGTTTCGGCTTGATTCTCTGGCCGGACAGCAGGCGCTGCACATTGGCCCCCTGACGATACCAGGCAATCAGCCTGTGCACGGCCGCAGTATGGCGCAGATCATGAAAATGCCGTTCGTCGTTCTTGTCATGGCGGATCCCGGCTATGTGGAGCAGCTTGGCGAACGCCGGCTGAACCGTGCCTTTGCACTAGGGCGTGCCGTCGAGATTCACCGCGAACGTCGAGTCCATTCCCTTCGGCAGGGGACGTTGGGCGCGCTTGATGGCATAGTCCTTCAGTGCATTGGCAAGTTGCCGGCCGCAAGGCACGAGGCGGCTTTTGTGTCAGTACCGCAGTAATACTCCCCAAAAGCGCCGATTGAAAATTCCCCAGTTTTCGCTGCCGCCCCCGGGGGCGGTGGCGGCAGCGCGGAAATTGGTGCTTGATGCCCGCTGGATTGTCGGGGAGCACGGCCATGATCAAACTGCGGGAGATCGTCATTATCCATGAACTAAAGAACCAGGGGTTGGGTGTATCAGAGATTGCCAGGCGAACCGGTCTGGACCGGAAGACCGTGCGCAGCGCAGCTCAATGCGTAGGCGTGGCTCAGCACGTCCCGACGGTGGACCTTGTCGTAAACGAGGTATAAACGAAACCCGACTTCTTCCTTCGCTTTCGCATGTAGTGCCTTACGGAGCTTCTCAACCTTTTTCGGTGTTACCAAACTCATTCGTCAATCACCTCGCGCTCGCTCTTGCCAGCATCTTTCCCAGACCAAGGGTCCTTTCCTCCACCGGCATTACCCGGCTTCCCCGGTACTACAACCCTCTCCGCCACCCCAAGAAGCCGGTTCCGCGCCTCATGGCGCCACCGTTGGCCAGCCGCCCCAGGGGCTTCCCGTGTTGCACACAACCCCTCTTTCGCACATGCCGTCGCCACTACCCCGGCGGAACCGTTGGGTACCCATGTCGTTCGCTTCCCCAAACGGCGGCGGCCTTCCCCGTATTACAGGCGGGTCGGCTTCCGCATTACCCTTTTCGAGGCCTGCTCAGCGTTCACCGCACGTTGTTACGGCCTGCACGCTCGCGGAGTCCCTTACGGACCCTTACCAGAAGCTTCGACCGTCTTGTTGCCTCCACGGCCGTTCTGGTTACTACCTGCTGGAACGACCCTTGCCGGGTGGGTTTCGCACCCACTGAGGTTGTGCACCTTTGCACGGCGCACTGAAATATCCGGGTTAATGACAAGCTGCATTTTTTATGTCTCGACGGCCGCGACTTGCCGGGATTGTGCGTTTTCGGATCGATGCCTTTTGAAGTCGAGATCCACACGCAGAGTGCTTCGATGGGAACATGGGGACCTGATAGACCGGCATCGCGGGAAGATGAAAGCAGTCTCGCAATTGATGTGCGTACGGACCGCGCTCGTCGAGCATCCCTTTGGGACGCTCAAGCGCTGGGCTACAAATTCAGCCTCTTACGCTGCGTAATCGCTTATCCTCGCCCATGGCGAGCCGTTCGGTCCTCGAAAGGCTTTGCTTTTCGTCGGCTTTGCCGACCGGGTTGCGTGCATTCTGTTGGGCTGCGCATGCCATTCACGGCGCAACATTTTGGGTTTCTCCAAACCCCAGCCTTGCCATCCATGGCAAGTCGTTCGGCCCTCGAAAAGCTTTGCTTTTCGTCGGCTTCGCCGAACGGGCCTCACCCTCACCCACCCAATCTCAAAAAGTTGAGGAATTCGCGGCGATTTTTGGGGCCGTAGGTCAGGAAGCTGGGTTGCGGGTCTTCCAGATAGGCCAGCTTTTCCGTTGCCACGCGGTCCGTAGCGGTCAAGCCACGGATTTCGTCCTCCGCGATACCGTAGGGTCCCGCCGCATTCAGGCCGAAAATCTTGCGCCGGATTTCATCGGTGATCGCCGGATAACCGTAACGCTCCTGGTATTCCTCGCTGATCTGGAAGGTGCGGAAGGCCTGGATCTGATCCTGGGGCGAGCCGTACCAGATCGAGTCGGTGCCCCAGAGCACGTTGTCCTCGCCGCAATATCGCAACAGCTTGCCCATGGCGTGGGCAGCGTTGTCCGGATCGCGCATCAGATAACGCCAGGTGCTGCCCAGTTCCGCGTAGACGTTGGAATTGGAGCCGATTTCGTTGTCGATCAGCGACTGGATCAGGGTATCGATGCCATCGCGGCCGGCGCCATCGACGAATTCCTCCTCGCGCACGCCGGTTACGAAACCCGAGTGGTAGATCAGGAAGTTCATGTCGGGATACATCTTCGCGACGATGCCGATGTCCGAGCATTGACTATGCTCGTAAGACCGCGGACCGAAAGGCAGTCCCTTGTGAATGCAGATATTGCGCACGCCCAGCCGCTGGGCGCGTTCGATCATCGCCATGCCGACGTCGTCGTGGAGGAAATAGCCGACGCCGCCGGGGCCGTATTGGGTATAAGTCTTGAACGCCGAGATATTCCAGTTTTCGGCCAGTTCGTCCATGGCTTCGAGGTCGCCGTCCTGGTTCGGATTCACCCGGCCGTGGATCATCAGACGCTTGCTGCCTTCGAGTTCGGCGACGATGCGGCGGGTCTGGTCGGCGTCTTCGATGGTGACCGGCTCGTTCTCGCGGGTGGACGGCACGAAGGACAGCACCATGATATCGGTGTCGCTGTCCATGAAAACGTCCTTGATGAACTCGCTCTCGCTCAGGCAATCGAGATAGGAGCGGTCGCCGGGTTCGTCGGCGAGTTCGCAAGAGGCCTTCGCGAATCCGGAATAAGGCCGCGCGTTCGGCGGCTGGCGCCCAAGCCATTCGCCCTCGGGGTTCACGTAATGTCCCTGCACATCGAAAATGAACTCGTCGCCGCCGACTTCCGCAAGCGCCGAAGCGTCATCGAGGGCGCTTTCATCGCGTAATTCGAAAAAGCCGCCGCGCTTGCCTGCATAGGCGTTGGCGGTATTCATGGCCATCAGCGTGCTGGCCGCGCCACATGCCGAAACCAGGAATTTACGCCGGGTCTGGCCCTTGTGTCTGGATAACTCGTCCGCCCTTTCCAGCGCCAGACGATTTCCCTTCTCATTGGTGCGGGAAATGGGAACCGGCTCGAACTCGCCGTTCGAGGTGGAATCGATCTTGATCGGTAGTCTTACGCCGTCTTTGTCGAACTTATCCATATCTGGACCTCTATGGTTCGTGGTTAAGTTCGGGCGAGGCATGCCTCGCCCCTACATTCACTCTGAATTTGTGCCCCTGCGTCAGTTCGCCCCTACGTTCACTCTGAATTTGTGCCCCCGCGTCAATTCGCCCCTACGTTCACTCTGAATTTGTGCCCCTGCGTCAGTTCGCCCCTACGTTCACTCTGAATTTGTGCCCCTGCGTCAGTTCGCCCCTACGTTCACTCTGAATCTGTGCCCCTGCGTCAGTTCGCCCCTACGTTCACTCTGAATTTGTGCCCCTGCGTCAGTTCGCCCCTACATTCACTCTGAATTTGTGCCCCTGCGTCAGTTCGCCCCTACATTCACTCTGAATTTGTGCCCCTGCGTCAGTTCGCCCCTACGTTCACTCTGAATTTGTGCCCCTGCGTCAGTTCGGGGGTTGCAGCACAAGTGTCTCGTACAGGACAGTTTCGATCTTATCGCGGGAGTAGAACGCGGGAAACACCCTGTCGTTCGCCCACAACTCGAACAGATTATCGTACAGCGGACTGTCGGGATCGCCAACCTGTCCGGGGGTATTCATGCCGAGCGTATTGTCCCAGTCGCGCGTGTCGATGAAAATCCGGAAGGAGGCGCCGCTCGTCTGGTTGTCGCCACTGCCGGTATTGCCCAGGGTGTAGCTGTTGCCGCCGCGGGGCAAGGGACCGACGTTGAGTCTTTCGCGCATCTCCTCGTTCACCGCCGGCGCCAGCGGATGACGGATCAGGGCGTGCTTGTAATTCTCCTGCCCATAGATCCAGTCTTCCATGTCCACACCGAGTTTGCCCGTGAGCGTGTCCACCGCCTGGGCCAGGGAATCGAGCAGGAAGGCGTCTCTGCCGACGATGGGATCGTCGCCGAAGTCGCCGTCGGGGGCGAGCAGCATGTCGATCATCGTCTTCATGCCGATCCTCAGCAGTGGCAGGGCTGCTTCCGGCGCCTTGAGCAAATCGATGTTGTCGAGCAATTGCCGCTCGAACGCCACGTAAATGCCGGCTTCGACGGAATCCGCGTCGAGCACGTGATTCCAGTCGAGCAGCCGGCGCCGCGCCTGTTCCACGCGCTCGTCATCGGCGCGCAGGCTGCGCAGCATCGGCACCAGGCTGCGGGCAGGAATCGACAGGTAGTCGTGCTGCAACTCGATCATGTCCATCATGTTGAACTTGCGGCCCGAAGCCAGCACTTCCGAACCGCGCGCCCAGCGATATGGGTCGGTCCAGGTATAGGAGATGGCGTCGAGATAGGGATAGTCCGGCGATGTGTAATTGCTGTTGGAAGTCTCGATATAGCCGCGGTCGGGATTGTATTCATTGGGCTTCGCCTTGATCGGCAGATAACCGTCCCATTCATAGCGGCCGTCGCCGGGCACGGGCACGAGGCCGCTGAAATTGCGCCGGATCGGCGCTATGCCCACCGCCTGCCAGCCGATATTGCCGTCGCGGTCGGCCCAGACCATGTTTTCGCCGGGGATGTTGCTGTAATTCGACGCTTCCCGAAACTCTTCCCAGTTGCGCGACTGATTCATGCGCAAGGAGGCGAGATACGGCGCGCCGCCGAATTCCATCCAGGCCGGACGCACGGCATAGGCCAGATTGCGTTCGCCGTCTTCAAACGTTACCGGGCCGTGGCGGGTGTATTTCAGTTCCACTGTGACCGGATCGCCGCCTTTTACTTCAATGGTTTCCTCGATGGTGCGCATCGTTTCCCATTGGCCCTGGAAGCGGTACTGGTCGGGGTTGTCGGGATTGGTTTCGTAAACCAGCAGGTCTTCGCCATCGGTGTTGAATACCGTGAGCCCCCAGGCGCCATACTCATTGTGGCCGATGGAGATTCCGGGAATTTCCGGCTCGCCGCCCCCGATCACGTTCCAACCCGGACCGATCAGGTGCGCCCAGTAGCGCAACGATGGCGACGATTGCGCGCGATGCGGATCGTTGATCATCATCGGCCAGCCGTCCTGGGTGAGATCGCCGCTGACGACCCAGTTGTTGCTGCCGATGTCGTCGATCGCGCGTTTGTTCAATTCGCTCTCTTCCTCGCGCAATACCGCGGCGAGTTGGTTGAACGCATCGTCGCCGGCCCGGTGTTCGGCAAGCACGATGTCTTCGGGTTCGAAGCGGATCGAACTCCGGTAGGCGTTGTACAGCCCGAGTATGTTGTTTTCGAGCAGGGACTCGCAATCGATCAGCGGATCAAGCGAGAGGTCCGGCTCATGGGGATGAAAGTATTGCAATTCTTTCACCTGCTCTTCGCCGATCAGGCATACCGCGCGGCCGATTCGCAGTTCCGTGCCGATATTTCCGAGCAGGCCCTGGTGGCGGGAGATCACCACTTCCTCGGTCCAGTGCCGTGGCAAGATGCCGAGCAGGTGAAACGGCAGCGGCAATTCGTCCGGATCTTCCAGCGCTTCGTCGATATAGGCATTCACGCCATGTACGAAGGAGGTGATGATATCGACTCCGCGGGGGTGGTAGTGGCTCATCTCCGCGCCCATGTCGCCGCGGAATTTGAACAACCGCGTGCCATGGTCCCGGGCAATGGCGCGCGGGCCGAGAATCTCAGCAGTCGTGCCGGTAGCCTGGGCGCGCCAGATTTCAAACTGGAACAGCCGGTCCCTGGCGGCGTTGTATCCCTGGGCGAAGAACAGGTCGTGCTCGGTCTCGGCATAGATATGTGAAATGCCCCATTTATCCTTCAGAATCTCCACCGGCCGGTCGAGGCCTTCTACGGTAAGAGTCTCCTGGGCATGCAACACTGTAGCGCCAAAAATTACCGGCGCCAGAACGGGAAACAGCAACTTTCTCATGGTTTCTCACTCCGGATTCCGGACCGTGACGACGGCCGGATTCAATCTTCGTGCTGCGTGCTCAATTCACGCAGCGCCTCAAGCGCTTCTTCCGCCTGTGCCGCCGGCACGAACACATGATCGTGAAAGTAAGCCGCGATCACGTTGGCGCTGATGCCTTGCCGGGCCAGTCGGCCGGATATCGCCGCGGTCAGTCCGACCGCGTCCAATGCCGAATGTACCGTCAGGCTGATGCAGCGCATTACCGGACCATATTGAAGTCCTCGGCGCTCTGCCAGGTTGCGCTCCAGCACCAGACTCAATCCCTCTTCTTCCCTGAATGTCGCCAGCGCGAGCAAGTCCGAGGCCACTTCTTCCCGCTCTTGAGCTAATGTGCAGAAAACGAATTCATCGGGCAATAGCCGCGGCTCCATCGCATCAAGCAATTGCCGCAAATCCCTGCCGCCTTCCGCCATCACCGGAAACTCACAGCTCCGCGGCGATCTCGTCGTAGAATCCCGGAATACTGCGCTGCATGAACAACCCCTGCTCTGCCTGGGTCCAGCTCAGCGACGGATCCCGAATTGCATCGGTAGCATCGTCTCTTTCCAGACCGTCCCGGATCAGCATCGCCATTCGCTCCCGAACTTGTTCCATCTGATTGCGGAATGCGACTACATCGCGGCGGCTCATCAGCATGCCATGACCCGGAATCGCCGTATGCCAGTCCAGCGCGAGGGCGCCATTCATGGTGCCCACCCAGCCGCGGCTGCTGCCGCCGTTGCCGTAATCGATGAAAGGCGCCGTCGTATGCAGCAGATCACCGCCATGAATCACTCCCAGATCGGGAAAGTAGACGATGCTGTCGCCATTGGTATGGCCGCGGCCCAGATAGAGAGCGCGGACTTCAACGCCCCCCAGGAAAACCGAAGTCTCGGCATCGTAAACCAGTCGCGGCGGTGCATCCTGTTCGTTTCTGACCATGTTTGCCCGCGCATTTCTGTGCGCAATAATCTCGGCGATCTCGATATATCCCACATTGCCGCCGGCATGGTCGCCATGGTGATGGGTATTGATGACATATCGCACCGGAAGGTCACTCACCGTCGCCACAAGCGACTGAATCTCGTCAAAATTCCGCGGATACTTGTCATCGCTCAAGATCACGCCTTCTTCGGTCACCCGCACGCCGACATTGCCGCCGGAGCCGTAGATTACGAAAAGGCCGTCTGCAACCGGCTCTATGGTCAGGGAGTCTTGCGCCAGCGCCCCTCCCTGCCAGCCGGCCAGCATCGCCAGTCCCGCGGCGATCAAGCATTTTCCAGTCATGATTGTGTCCTCTTTCTAGGAATCTCCGCCGGAATCGTCAGGCGGCTGTTGCCGCGTTTCCGCTATTCGCTTTTCATTGATCTGATTTGCGCGTTGCCAGGCTTCGCGTTGCATGCAGCGGTCCGCGAATTCCCGGAAAATCGGCCGCTCTTCGATGGTGCCGAACTGAATTCCCCAACTCAAGTGAGAACCGAGATACACATCCACTGCCGTGAACTGGTCTCCACAAATCCAGGACCCGTTACCCAATGCCGCCTCTACAGCGTTCAGGGTGTCCTGGATGCTTCCATATCCCAGCATCATGCTGCTTTCGGGCGTGGTTTCCCACTTCATGGACTTTGCCGCGAGCGCCTGTTCCACCGGCCCCGCCCCGAAGAACATCCAGCGATAGAAATCGGCAAGCGCTGCCGGCGTCGATGGGATCAGACCCTTTTCCGGATACGTCGCGGCCAGGAATGTAAGAATGGCGGGACCTTCGGTCACGATCGCACCGTCATGAACCAGTGCAGGAACCTTGCCCATCGGATTGATTCGCAGATATTCGGCTGACTTCATGTGTTCGCCGTATTCCACCCAATGCGTTTCATAGGGCTCGTCCAGTTCTTCCATCATCCAGTGCGCGATTCGGCCGCGCGACATGGCGTTGGTGTAAAAATCGATCTTTGCGGTCATACGGAACTCCTTGTGTTCGCTTGCAGCCGCTGATGTATCCACACCGCCAGCAGCGCCATGGGAATATAGGCCAGGCCCAGGTCCATTACGATGAACCACGCCGGCGCGGGAATCATGTAGGCATTGACGATGCCTCCAAGCAGGAAAAAGCAGCCAACTACCATCGAAGCCAGCCTGGACTGTTGCACCACGATCAGGCAGGCGATCAGGCACCCGGCCAGCGTGCCGCCGGCGTGAGCAAGAAACGGAAAGATGAAATGCCGCGGTTGCAACAGGCCTGCCGCGGAACTCAGGCTTTGCGGGTCGGTAACGTCGATGCCGGGAGGCGCCGGAATAAGCTCGCTGCCTACGACTACCAGCCCCATATTGATGATTCCGCCGCCCAGGGCGCCGACAATCAAACCCAGCAGCAGTTTCCAGATGCCTTTCATCCGCGGCGATTCAGGCGGAAATTTGAGAAGGGTTGCAAGTCGTCGATGACGTCGAGGCCCATTTCCGGCAGCCAGGTGAATTGTCTGACCCCGATGCTGTCCGGGTCCACATCGACGATGGTGAATCCGTTCTGTTCCAGCGGCTTGACGCGCTCTTCCACTTCCAGGTCGACAGGAATCGTGGGCTCGATGCCGCGCGAACCGCTCGGCCAGCCTGTGCCGGTGCTGATCGGGCCGGCCAATACCGTCTGAATGGGGTTTTCGAATGCTGCCCCGCCGCTGCGATGAATCAGGCCCGAACCGATCGCGTGCAGGTCGCCGGAGATCAATAGCGCGATGCGCTCATCCTGGTTGGACAAGGAAGACAGGATTCGCTGATGCTGGGAGAACCAGCCGCTTTGCCAATAGGGTTTGGGATTTTCCAGGCCGAGCGTGCCGTCCGGCTGCAGAAAATCCGGATACCACTCGCCCCATTTACCAGCGGTCCAGCCCATGGGTGTGGACGGAATATGGATAAGGTGGCGGGCTGCCGCTTCGTCGGCGGTGCGCCGCGCCATCCAGCGCTCGGCCTGCTGCTCGATGAAAACGCTTGTCGGCCCGGCGACGGAAATGAACCTGCGGCAATCGTACAGCAGCAATTCGAGAAGATTTCCCCAGCGATACGAGCCGTAGGACTCACTGAATCCATCGTTCCGTGACCCGGCCAGATGAGCGGGCCGGTTCGCTTCCGGCAGATACTCGGGAAAATAAAGCGACTGTTGCGCCCGGCCGAGCCGGGCGGTGAAATTGCGCGGCGGAAACGTGAAGACTTCGTCGGTGCCTTCGTCGTTTTCGAAGTAGTCGTGATCGTCCTGGGTCAGGATCAGGGGCACCGAACGGAAATCCGTTGCGTACAGCGAACCCAGTTGCTCGTCGAGACAACCGGTCAGGGTAGTCTCGTTGGGCGAGCCGAATACCGGCAAATCCTCGTCGAAACTACCGTATTTGCCCCAGATGAATTCCCTGGTCCGCCGCGCGGCCTCGCTGTTCCAGCGTCGGGCAACGGTTTGGTCCCAATACACCTGATCGCCGATGCCCACGGCGAGATCCGGATTAAAGCTCAGGGCGCGCTGAAACATGCGGCGGCGCGTGCTTACCGGCAGATAGCGCCAGACTCCGTTTTGGCTAACCGCGTCGTCGGGCCCGCCGGCGCAGGTATACACCAGCAAGCGAAAACTCTCCGCCGGCGCATCCGGCGGCGGAGTCGTGCGCAGCGGCCAGGATTCGGCAAGCGCGGCGCCGCCTTCGCGAAGTTGTAATTCGTATTCCTGTCCGCTTTCCAGGCTGTCCGCGGTAAACGACCAGAATCGACCGAGCGTGTCGCCCGGACGGCCGGGTATCTCGCGCGAGCCGATGCGCAGCACCGGATTGCGCCTGACGTCGGCGAACGAAACCTTGAGCAGAATGGTGTTGTGATTGGCTAGCGGAATGAGATGACTGATAGAGCCGCCGCCCCAGTTCTCCGCGGCTGCGAGGCGGCTGCTCATCAGCGCCTGGGCCGATACGACACCGCCGTATTGCAGGAATTTTCTGCGGTCCATACTCCGCCTCCGTCGATTGCGGGCCAACGATCAGCATTCCCGGCAATCCTAACACAACGGCCAGCGCGGACTAATGGTCGGAAATCCCAGGTTTATTCGTTGCTGAAATGATCTGCGTAACCGTTTATCGCCGGTACGCCGCCGAGATGGGCGTAAAGGATTCTGGCGCCGGCCGGAAAATAGTCCTTCCTTGCCAAGTCGATCAATCCCTGCATCGATTTCCCCTCGTAAACCGGGTCCGTAATCATGCCTTCGGTGCGGGCCGCGAGCCGCATGGCGGCGCTGGTTTCCTCGCTGGGTACGCCATAGGCCGGGTAGGCGTAATCGGAATTGATATGGATGTCCTCATCAAGGATCTCCTGGTCGAGTTTGATCAAGGCGGCGGTGTTGCGGGCGATGCGAGCAACTTGCGCGCGCGTCTGCTCGACGGTGGCTGAAGCGTCGATACCGATTACGCGACCGGCGCGGCCGTCGACCTTGAAGCCGACGATCATGCCGGCCTGGGTCGAGCCGGTAACCACGCAGACGATGATGTAATCGAAGCGGAAGCCAAGTTCGGCTTCCTGTGCGCGCAGTTCCTCGGCGAAGCCGACGTAACCGAGTCCGCCGAACTTGTGTTCCGAAGCGCCCGCGGGAATGCCATAGGGCATGCCGCCGTCATCGCGCACTTCCTGCATCGCCTCCTGCCAGGAATTGCGGATACCGATATCGAAACCGTCATCGACGATACGCGAGTCCGCGCCCATCAGCCGTGACAGCAAAATGTTGCCCACGCGGGAATAAACGGCGTCTTCAACCGGAACCCAACTCTCCTGCACCAGCCGGCAGCGCATGCCGAGCCGGGCTGCGGTAGCCGCCACCAGCCGGGTATGGTTTGACTGCACGCCTCCGATCGAGACAAGTGTGTCGGCGCCGCTGGCGATGGCATCGGGCACGATGTATTCGAGCTTGCGTAATTTGTTGCCGCCAAGCGCCAGGCCGGAATTGCAGTCCTCGCGCTTGGCCCAGATCTCGACCTTGCCGCCTAGGGCTTCCGATAGCCGCGGCAAGGGTTCGAGCGGAGTCGGGCCAAAGGTCAGGGGATAGCGTTCAAAGTTTTCAAGAAGCGACATGTGCGTTCTCAGCCCAGCCGGGACCCGTTCGGCACGGCGTTGTCGGACCTGGCCAACACTACCGCCCCGTCGGGACGATAGAATCCCGTTACCAGGCATTCGGACATGATGGGCCCGATCTGTTTCGGCGGGAAATTCGTTACCGCCACCACCTGCCTTCCGACAAGTTCTTCCCGCGTATACAGATCGGTGATTTGTGCGCTGGATTTCAGAATGCCGACCTCAGGTCCGAAATCCACGTGCAGGATATAAGCGGGTTTGCGTGCTTCGGGAAAATCGTCGGCCTGCAACACCGTGCCGATGCGAATCTCCACTTTCTCGAAGTCGCTCCAACTGATTGTATTTCCGTTCGACATATGTTCGACCTTATCTCCCGGGCATCAACTTGCGCACCCAGCCATCGCCCTTGGTCAGGGCGTACAACTCTCCCTGTGCGTCGATCCCCAGCCGCAAATCGGCGCGCTTGCCCTGTCCATATGTGTTCGGGTGCCCGAGCGCCTCGCCAATATTGCGCTCCTCGCCTTCGATGAAAACTCGCAGTTCCCGGATCCGCGCAGGGTCGCCGGGGGTGAGATCCCCGGTTTCGATATAGAAAATCCTGCCCGTAACCAGATCCGCGAATACGTAATTGCCTTGTAATTCAGGAATGCTGCCGCCGCGATAAACGTAGCCGCTGCTGATGGCCCTGCCTTCGTCGTGATCGAATTGCGCAACCGGATACTCAAACGCCTGCTCGTCTTCGGGCCTGGGATAGACCGGATTAGGCCGAACGCCGCCGATGCCGAAAGCGGTGGCGAAAGTGCCTTCGCGCAGGCGCCAGCCGTAGTTGGCGCCCGGCACACCGATATTCACTTCTTCGATCTGGGTCTGCCCGATGTCGTTTATGTACATCGTTCCATCGGAATCGAAGGAGAAATGTTGCGGATGTCGCAACCCCCAGGCCCAGATTTCGGGGGCGAAGCCCTCCCTTTCCACGAAAGGATTGTCCGGCGGAATGCGATAACGCGAACCATTGTCGCCGAGAGGATCGATGCGCATGATGGAAGACAGGGGCTCGCTGGCTGACTGACCGTATTCGCCGGGGTCGTTGGCGCCGCCGCCGTCTCCGAGACTGGCGTACAACATGCCGTAATCGCTGTCGTCCGGCGCCGATGCGGGATTGAAGGCGAGATTGCCAATATTGTGATTCTCGGCGAACTGGCCAATGCGGAAGACCTCCCGCGAAGAACCGCTGAATTCATTCGCGGAAGGATCGTCGACGACCCATTCCCGGATCACGCTTTCGTGATTCTCGGAATCGTGCTCGAGATAGTCCGCGACGCCGCTGTCCGAAGTGGCGCTATAGGCAGTATACAACCTGCCGTGGCCAGGAGCGCCGGCCCGACCGAAGTCCGGATGAAAAGCGAAGCCCAGAAGTCCCGTCTCGTTGGGAAACATCGAATCGTCGAAGCCCACATCCTGTTCGCGAAAGTCTAGAAAAACATGCGCCGAACCCCCATCTGCGTCTATAAGGTAGAGCACGCCGCGCAGGTCGTTGACTGCAAGCCGGCCGGAGCCATCAGGAACAAAGTGAAGATATTGAATGCGGGCATGGGCATTGGTGGTCCGCGGCACGGCGGAGGAATCGGCCAGACGCGGTAGTTGCACCAAGTCTTCCAGCGCTACCGCGATGTCTCCTTTCTCGATCCGGTCGGGAATCGGGTCTGCCACCGGTTCGGGAGCCCGCGGTTCGGGAACCCGCGGTTCAAGAACAAGTTGCTGAGCGAAAACCGGCAAGCACAGGCAGGCCGCAATCAAGGGCAGTCGCGAAATATTCATTGCTCGATCCTCCGCGCTTTACAGGGCGCGCGGATAACTTAACGAAAAAGGATGGTTGATTCCAATCGCGTGCCGGGGGGCTTGACGGCATGACCGCTCGGGTTAGACTGAACACCTCACGCCGCCAATTGAATTATCAGGGAGTATTCCAGTGCGACGATACACGATTTTGACGATTGCCGGCATTTCCGCGGCAAGCATTCTGGTTCTGGCAGCCTGCCAGACGCCGCAATTGAACGTTTTCCGCTATGGCGAGCCGGGAACGCCGCTGGCGGTGGGGGACGATGTAAAGATCGATTTCTTCACCAATGAGATGAACTTCAATACCGGCGTCGCGCTCGATGAAGGCGCGGGCTATGCCCTCGACATTACTATTCTTAGCGCCTGGATAGACCGCGATATCGATACCAACGAGGCCGGCGAACAACTCGACGAGAGAGGCTTCGGCAATAGCCTGATGCCTTACGACTGGGTAGGCTACCTGCGCCGTTCCCGGGATCACAACTGGTTCGAACTCATGTTGCATCAGCCGTCCTGTCCGCGGGCGAGCCTGATCGGAGTATCCGATCTCGAGTTCGACGAGGAAAGCGGCAGCTACAGTTTCGTTGCCACCTGTAACGGCAATCTTGCATTATTTGTCAACGACAGCGTGGGTTTCTACAGCAATAACGTGGGTTATGCGAATATTTCCCTGACCAGGCTGAACTGAGCCGGAGTATAAAATCCAAGGTAAGTAGTTGGAGAAGCGCGATGCATACCATGCGACAAATACTGGATCGCAAACAGGACAAGCAGATCTGCTCGATTCGCCCGGAAGCGAGTGTGTACGATGCGATCAAGTTGATGGCCGACCGGCGCGTGGGCGCGCTGCTCGTAATGACCGGCCCCGAGTTGCAGGGGGTCATTTCGGAGCGGGACTACGCCCGGGAGGTCATTCTCAAGGGCCGCGGATCACGCGACACCCGAGTGGAAGAAATCATGACCACCAATGTGATTTCCGTTCCGTCCAGACAAGCGGTCGACGCGTCGCTGAACCTGATGACCGACAATCATATCCGCCATCTGCCGATTGTCGATGACGGCCTCGTGGTCGGCATCGTCTCTCTAGGTGACCTGGTCAAGGACATCATGAGCGACCAGCGCGCGACGATCGAACAGTTGCAGAATTACATCCGCAGCTAGATTTCCGACTGTTGCAGCCGATAACCGCCGTCCGCGGCGGCTTCGAAGCGTAGCCGGTAGTTGATGCAGGACGGATTCTCGCCGGGTGCGTGGCTGACATAGATCAGCCGGGTCGATGTTCGCTCGGCAATCACGTCGAGCGTCCCCAAAATGAAATCGCGATGATAGTCGTCGAGCCCGACACATGGCTCGTCGAGAATCAGGATGTCGGGTTGTTTTACCATCGCTCGCGCCAGCAGCGCCAGCCGCTGCTGACCGAAGGAAATCTGGTGGTAGAAGGAATTGGCGAGATCCGCAATATGCAGCGTTGCCAGCCAGGCGCGCGCATGATTCTGTTCGCCGGTGCCGCTGTCGTCATATAGCCCTACTGAGTCGAAGAATCCCGATACGGCGACATCGAGTACTTTCCAGCCTTTTATATAGTGGTTGTGCAACTCGTTGGATACGACGCCGAAGCGGCGCTTGACGTCCCATACGGTTTCGCCGGAGCCCTTGCGCCGGCCGAACAAGTACACTTCCTGTCCGTAGCCCTTGTGATTCTCACCGTCGATCAGGCTCAGCAAAGTGGATTTGCCACAACCATTTGGTCCTTCGACGAGAACGTGATGTCGCCCTTCCATTTTCCAGTAGACATCGCGCAAGACTCGCAGGTCTCCGTAGCCGGCATTGACGCCTCGCAGTTCAATGAGTCCGGCATCGGGTTCGAGGTCTTTCTGCCGCGTTCCCGGCAGACACGGAATCTGATCGGGAACGGCGCCCCGCCGAAGCCGGAATCGCGCGGCCGCCCGCTCCCACGCAGATTCGCTCATTGCGCCTCGCTCCAACACCTGCAGATGTTCCATGGCCAGCAAATGCGTGGCGCCGGGAAAGCGATCCTGTTCGCGCCGGCACAAGTGCAGGCTCGCACAGTTCGAACCCAGATGCGCGGCGATGGCGCCGCGAATGCGATCGCGGGATTCCCTGTCCACTGCTTCGAGCGGCTCATCGAAAATCAGCAGTCTTGGGCGCCTGCATTGTTGCCCGTAGAGCGCGCGGGCGATCAATGCGCGGCGAATCTGTCCGGAAGACAGAAAGCGGATGCCGCGGGTGAGCAAGTCACACAGTTCCAGGTCCGCGCAAAGAGAGTCGAACAGTTGTTCATCCTGTTCCGATGCGGACAATGCGGTGCGGATCAATTCCGCCACCAGCGTCCCCTGGTCCAGGGCATCCTCGCTGTAGTCGCTGATGTCAAGCCGTTCGTCCCGACGCCACAATCGTTGCTGTTCCTCAAAGGAAACCAGCAGAATATCGCGCGTGGGATCGAACGCCTCCGCGTAACGCACATAGCTGCCGGTCTCGGGGCGGCGGCCGGCGATCAGCGACATCAGCAATGATTTTCCGGCGCCATTGGGGCCGTAGACGCACCAATGTTCACCAAGGGCGACCTCGAAACGATCGATTTCGAGCAGGTTCCGGCGGCCTACGCGGCAGCGGGCGTTGTCAATTCGGAACAACATATGCGAGTGGCGCCCATGCGCGGATTCAGTAAGTGGGTGTCCCATGTGTGTGATACTTGCGTCCAGACCATTCGTCAACAAGGTATTCTGCCGTGCCGCGATCGTGCTTGTTGCTGAACGCCGCTTTCCTTGCCGCTTGCGCCGGTCCCGACCCGCTCGCCGGACTCGATGGTCAGCGCCTGTTTTTCGATAACTGCGCCGAATGTCACCAGGCCGATGGCCAGGGCATTCCCAACGTTTATCCGGCGCTGGACGGCAACGAAACCGTGGCGGGTTCCGGCGCCGATGTCGCGCTCGTACTCATCATCGGCCGCGGAGAAATGCCTTCGTTCCGCGGCGCACTTGACCCGGCCGAAATGGCGGCCGTCATCAATTACGTACGCAACGCGTGGAGCAATAGCGGCGCTCCCGTCAGCGCGGCCGAAGTCGATGCTCTTTAGCTGGAGTCATCTTCATGAACGGAGATAGGATGCGCCGTTTACGTCGATGATGGTTCCGGTGGAGAATTCGGCGCCTTCGGAGGCGAGAAACAGCACGGCGTGAGCGACATCTTCGGGTTCGGCAACGCGATTGAACGGGCTTTGGGCCCGGATTTCCTCGCCTTCAGGACTGTTCAGCCGATCGGCGGTCAGTTCGGTGTTTACGAATCCCGGCGCGACTGCCCCGACGAAAATCCCGTATGGAGCAAGCGCCACGGCCAGGGATTGGCTGAGAGAGTTGAGAGCCGCCTTGCTGGAGCCGTAGGCGGGCTTCAGCGGCTCGCCGCGAAAAGCGCCTCTAGACGTGATGTTGACTATTCTTCCGCCGCCGATTTCGATCATGTGCCGCGCAACGCAGAAGCACAAGTTCGCGGGCCCCATCAGATTGGCGTCCAGGGTCTTGCGCCAGGCTTCCTGCCAATCCCCATAGGAAACTTCGGCAATGCGATGGTAGATGCCGATGCCCGCGTTGTTCACCAGGATGTCGATGCGCCCCAGGCCATCGAGCGCCTTGTTCACGGCCGCCTCGACCGCTTCCGCATCTGCGACGTCCGCCGCCACGGCCAGATGTCCGTCGCCCGGCAACTGCGATAACGTGGATTCGGCGGCCTCCCTATTTTCGCGATAGATGACCGCGACTTGCGCCCCCGCCCGCGCAAAAGCCAGCGACAAGGCCTTGCCGATGCCTCGCGACCCTCCTGTTACCAATACCTTCCGGTCATTGAATTTCATTTCCGCATTCAGTTCTCAATCGCTTTCCGTTCGGTTCAGCCTGGTACGAAGACATTGCCTTGCGGCGTCGTTTCGACCGTGCCTGCCCGCCCCATCTGCTCTTCCGCCGCGAGTCGCGCAAGCGAGGTCTCCTCAGCGGGCGTATTGGCGACAAACCGCCGCCCGGCGGCGCCCAACCGGCCGATGACGATCCCCATTACGGGAACGCCGCGCCGGTAGCAAACGGTGTAGGTTTCCACCTTCGCCCGGCCTTCCGGCCGCTCGGTAAAATCGGGGCCGGCAAGGCTGTCTACCGCGGCCTGATCGGCGTCCGGGTTCGGTTTTGCCCATTTACCGAAGCATGGCGCGGTCGAATAAATTCCCGTTGCATGCTTGGACAGCAAACCGCCATTGGCGGTTACCAGTCCAAAACTGCCTGGTTTGGCCCGCAGCAAGGATACCATTGTGGCTATGGCGTGCATGCTGTAGTTGTTGCCCGGCCCGCCAAAAAACGGCAGCCCGCCTGTCACCGTCAACCCTCTTGGATCATCGCCAGCCAGACCCAATTCCTTGCGGGCAATTTCAACTGCCGAAGGAAAACAGGAGTACAGGTCGATAAAGTCCATATCCGCAACGGTTTTGCCGGCCATGTCGAAAGCGGTCGAGGCATTGGTGCGAATGGCCGGAGAAGAATGATAGTCAGCACGTTCGCTGACCAGCTTTTCCCGCGCCTCGGCACAACCATGCAGATACACCCATCTGCGGCGGTCGATGCCGAGTTCCCTGGCCTTGCCGGCGGAAGTCATCACCAGGGCCGCACCCTGGTTGACGCTGTCTCTCGCGTTCATCAGCTTCGGGTAAGGCAGGCAAATGAAACGATTGTCTTCGTCGACAGCAGCCAATTCCGCCGCTTCCCGGCGTTTGCCGTAAAATGCATGGGGGTTACTGCTCGCCACGCCTGTGAACGGCGCCATCAACGCTCCCATGTAGTGCAAGTGCTCGTCGACGCTGTTTCCGAGTTGTGCGCGAATGGCGTTTTCAAACAGGGGGTAGGTCTGCACGGGAATGCCGATTCCATGCGCCATTTCATGCCGGCTCGACAACGGGACTCCCATGCCGCGGTCGTCGAGGGAACCGGGGCTCTCTTCCTGCCAGTTCAGATCGACACCCGCCCGCCTGGCTGCGCGGGCGCTATAAATCGCCTCTCCACCGGCCAACAGGGCCATGCCGATTTCGCCATCCGCGATTGCCTGGGCGATTTCACCGACCAGCGTTTGTGGCGTATCTCCACCGATACAGCCATAGATCGCATGTGCCGGATTCGCGCCGATACGTCGCGCTACCGCGCGAGGCGGATTTTCCGCCCTGCCGAAAGCGAAGTCGTCGCGCGGCCGGTTACGGGAATCCTGGACAATGCGCACAAGCGCGACCGTGTCGATCATGCGCACTATGCTGTAGTCGCAGCCGGTATCGCGAATCGCAGCCGCTGCGGCATTGGCCGCGATACCCATGGGCGGCTGCGCCTGTTGGGGCGGCAGGTCCCGTTCCATATATTGGCCGGCGCCGACAATTATCGGAGTGGAGTCTTCAGGCATCGGCGATGATCCCGGTTCGTTCGAAAGTGAGCATAATAGTGAACTCTAATCCTTGCTAAGCAACTGCCGTACTTATATATTCCAGCGAAAGGCGCCGCGTTTGCGCCGACGCCCGGACCATTCCGACTGAAACAGGATCAAATCATGCCAAAGATTCGCTATTTCGTCGCCGCGCTGGCATTGCTGATGCCGGCCGGATTTGCCGCCGAATGGGATGACTTCGTCATCGTGCAACTGAATGATATCGAATGGGACGAAAGCCTCAATCGCTCCCAATCCCACATCCTGTACGGCAATCCCCAGGAAGAAGGCCTTTACATCATGCGGATTCGCTTCCCTGCTGGAGGCACCAGCAATCCGCATTATCATGACCAGGATCGTTTCATTACGGTCATCGAGGGAACCTGGCACGCGGGAACCGACGCCAGTCACGATATGACGAGAACTACACCGATCCCCGCGGGCGGATTCATGTTCCATCCGGCCGGAGCGGTGCATTATGACGGTTCCCGGGGCGAGCCAGTAGTAGTGGAGATCCGCGGTTTCGGTCCGGTACAAACGGTAGGCGTGGAAACTACCCAGTAATCCGGGCAAGCTCGAAGGCCGTATCGGCTTGAGAGGGAATCCGAAGGATACTGGCTGGAGCCGGAATCCAGGGGAAAAATAGTGGCGCAAGAAACCCAGTTTGTCCTGAACAGTTTTTCGTTTCTCATCTGGGGCGTGCTGATCATGTGGATGTGCGCCGGGTTCACAATGCTGGAATCCGGTTCGGTGCGCACCAAGAACGCTTCGGTCATCTGCCTCAAGAACGTGGGGCTGTATGCGATCGCCGGACTGATGTTCTACCTGATCGGATACAACCTGATGTATGTGGGCGTGGACGATCTGATCGGCAGTTTTCGATTTACCTATGGCACTTCCGAGGCGGAAAAGGCCTTGTTAGGCGGTGACGCAGACGCCGCGAGCGACGTGCTGGAAAACGGCTACTCGGTGATGTCCGACTGGTTCTTCCAGATGGTCTTCGTCGCAACAACCGCATCGATAGTATCCGGCACACTTGCCGAGCGAGTTAGACTTTGGTCCTTCTTTGTCTTCGTGGCCGTTCTGACGGCGTTTATCTATCCGGTAGTCGGCTCATGGACCTGGGGCGGAGGCTGGCTGAGTCAAATGGGATTTCAGGATTTTGCCGGTTCTACCATAGTACATTCAACCGGTGGCTGGGCCGCTTTGGCCGGTGCTATAATCGTCGGCGCCCGCCACGGCAAGTATCGTGAAGATGGCTCCGTCAAGGTCACGGCGCCCTCCAACGTACCGGTCGTGACACTGGGTGTCTTCATTCTCTGGATGGGCTGGTTCGCGTTTAACGGTGGTTCGCAACTGGCGCTGAGCGGAGTTGTCGATGCTGTAGCCATCAGCAATATTCTGGTGAATACCAACCTGGCGGCCTGTGGCGGATTCATCGCCGCGATTGCCTTGAGCAGGCCGATATTCGGCCGGGTCGATTTGATGGTGAGCCTGAACGGCGCCATCGCCGGACTGGTGTCCATCACTGCCGGCCCGGATATCGTTCACCAGTATTGGGCTATAATGATCGGCGCTGTGGGCGGTGCGGTCTGCGCTCTCAGCATGAAGATTCTTGAACAGATTCGGGTCGACGATGTGGTTGGAGCGATTTCCGCTCACCTTGTCGCCGGAATTTGGGGTACTCTTGCGGTTTGCATAGCGGCCGGGGGAAACCTGCTGGTCCAGATCGTCGGGATTCTGGTCATTGGCGCCTTCGTGTTTTCCGCGTCAATGCTCACCTGGTACGCGATTAGACAGTTGATGGGCGTTAGAGTTACGCTAGACGTTGAACGCCACGGACAGGATGTGGCGGAGTTAGGGATTGAAGCATATCCGGAGTTCGTGGTATTGCAGGATCCGGACCTTTAGCGGATGATTCGTCCGGCCGGTTTCGGCAAGCCTGAATTGGAGCATAAGTAATGATAGAGGTTAATGTAGAAAGGCAGAACGGTGTCCTGTCGGCCATGGTAACGGGACGGATCGATGGCTCGAACGTGATGCAGTTCGAAGAATCCGTGAAAGGGGCCATCGAAGACGGAGACCGGGCTGTCGTGCTGGATATGGAAAACCTTACCTATATCAGTTCAGCGGGTTTGCGAGCGATTCTGATGACCGCCAAGCTCTTGCAGAACCGCAATGCGAAATTTATGCTCTGTTCCCTGTCAAAATCCATCCGCGAAGTCTTTGAAGTCAGCGGCTTCGACAAGATCATCAATATCCAGCCGGACAGAAACCAGGCACTGGCCACCATCGGTGGCGAGTAGACAATTTCAATTCCAGTAGTGAATTGGCAGGTTGGATCGGCGGGAGGTTGGAAGTATCAATCTTCGATCTTGAGTTTCTTTGCCAGCAACACTATATTCTTGTTTTTTTCGCGGTAGTAACTGACCGTATCCATCATCTGGTGGACGAAAAAAATCCCGAGTCCACCCGGTGTCCGTAATTCAAGTTCGGAATCTGTGTCCGCCTTGTTCGGGTCAGAGTCGGTGAGATCGAATTGATTCGCATCGTCTTCGATGCGAACGATCAGTTTTTCTCCGTCCAGACGCAGATCAATCCCGATTTCGTGCCGGGCGCCGTCCGCGTATCCATAGCTAATGGTGTTCGTAAGCAATTCATCGATCGAAACATTGACCTGGTAGGCAACGGCCGGGGAGATTTCGTGCTTGCCGCAAAACTCATCGACACGCTCGGCAATAACCGCCAGTTCCTTGAGATCATTCGCTACGCGGATGCTCAGATCGGATTCGCTCAAAGTTCCAGCCTCCTCTGGCTTGTTCCAGGCAGCGCCGATTCATCGGCGCTTCCGTGCGAAAATGATAATATCGCGAACCCGCGCCATTTACCCTAAAAAGTGGCGGTGAACTGTATCCATACCTTGTCGATGTCGGTGGCATGGGTATCGGGGTCGTAGGTCGCGTATTTCAGCAACAAGGTGTAATTGTCGCTGATTGAGTATTGCCAGGATACATCCCATTCTCCGCCATAATGTTCCGAACCGGCTTCCGAACTGAAGTCATGCCAACTGACCGTCAGTCCGCGAGTGGTCAAGGTTATATAAGTGTCTTCGACGCCCCCCTGCGGGATGGTCAGGAATCGATCGGTCCAACCCTGAAATTTGTGCAAGGTCGCCAGTGGCGTACGGAACATCTTGCCCGGCTCGCTCCCGTCGCCCCCGAACACTTCATAGCCCGCCAGAACACGCAGCTCGCCCGTGTCGACCCCGCCTTCCAGCAGAAGATAGTCCGTTTCGTATGGGACCGGGTTGTCGCCGTAGTCGCTTTGTCTGGCGTATTCCAGATTGAACGGAAAGTTCAGTTCTTCGCCTTGTACGGTCTGGCTGAAGCGCAGGCCGGTTGTCAGATTGGAAAGAGCCGGGCTGTTTTCCAGATCGATCACATAGTGATAAAGAGAAACCCTGCCTCCGCCGGCAAGATCGATACCCGCATTCAGCAGGTGCGTGTTGCTGTCGTAATAATCCGTCGGCACGCCGTTTTCAGGGCCGAAAATCCTTGATACGCCATGTACATAGCTGTAATTGAGGCTTACGTTGGACAAGGCATTGCTGACCACGGTGAGCGCATCCAGGGTCTGCTCGTTCTGCCGCCAGGCAACGCCTCCGACAAATCGCTGCTCATCCAGATTGATACGTTGCCTGCCGAGCCTGACATAGCCACTGTCATTCCTGAAATCCACATAGGCCTGGTTGACATGCGTGCCGTCAGGGTCCGCAATCAGCGGCAAGTCGGTCTTGCCGTTCCTGGTGTTATTGAATTCATCGTCACCGATGTACGACACGTCATCGAGTTCGATGAAGAATCCCATGCTGCCCAGATCCAGGGGACGGAAACTGATGCGTGATTTCAATACGGACGCCATGGCGTCTTCATCGAATCCGTCCTGATCGACGGTTTCGACGCGATAGCGGAATTCCAGGGCGACATCGCCGCCCGCGATCGCATCGCGCAAATTTGATGCTGAATCCTGTCCGTGTGCGCCGACGCCCGATATCGCCAGGATCAAAGGCAGTAACCCGGCGGCCGCTTTCCGCGCCGAACCTGAAACACTCTGCAACATTGCGCGGTTCCTCCGATTCTGTTTTGCAATCATCCCCTGTTCAATCTCCCTCTTGCGTGATTTCCTCGTCCTTGCGCACCGATTTCAGCGGCAGGCGAATTCGCATTTCGGTAAATTCCCCTTCCTTTGAATCTACATTAATCGAGCCGCCGTGTCGTAGCACGATATCGGTAGTAAGGGACAGGCCGAGACCGGTTCCCTTGGTGCCTTCCTTGGTAGTGAAGAAAGGTTCGAAAATCCTGTCGCGTATTTTTTTCGGTATGCCCGGCCCATTATCGCGCAGCACGAACTCGGCATCGTTTTCTAGTCGCTTGCTGGAAATGGCGATCACCGGTTCGAAGCCCTGCTCCTTATTTCGTTTATCGTCCAATGCCTGGCAGGCATTGGTGGCAAGGTTCAGAAACACTCTGGAAATTTCCTGAGGAACCACTTCAAGCGGCTGTAATTCGGGGTCGAGATCGGTCACAAGGTCCATATTGAAGCCGGTATTGAGCGCGCGCATGGAATGATAGGCCAGTTCCACGTATTGCTTGAGAACAGCGTTGAGGTCGGTTTCGCGCCATTCGCCTTCTCCGCCGCGGGAATGCTCGAGCATGCTGCGTACGATATTGTCGGCGCGTTTGCTATGGTCGCGAATCTTGTCCAGGCTCTTGCCCAGATCCTCGGTGATCTCGCGGATATCTTCCCTGGCGTCCGATTCCTCGATCTCTTCGAGCAATTCCTCGATTTCCTTGCCGAACTCCATGGCGATTTCGGAAAAATTGCCGATGAAATTCAGTGGATTCTTGATCTCGTGGGCTATGCCTGCCACAAGTTGACCCAGTGACGCCAGTTTCTCTTCGGCGATAATCTGTTCCTGCGCCTTTTCCAGTTCCTTCAGGGTCTCTTCCAGACTTTCGTTCTTGGCGTCGAGTTCCTGAGCCAGCTTTTCCACCAGGTTGAGACGTTGCACTTCCAGCGCGTATTCGCGAAATTTTTCCAGTGCATCCGCCATATAGGAAACTTCGTCGTTGCCGCCGACATTGACGGCGACTTCGAGATCGCCACGGGACATCTCGCGCATCGCCCCGGAAAGCGCCGTCAGGCGCCGCGCCAGTGACTTCCAGACGAAGAAATAGCCGAAGACCAGTGCGCCGAAGGCGCTGATCAGGTTGATCGTGAACAGCAGAAAAATACCGTTTGCGGCGGATTCCCGCGCGGCGTCGCTGGAATCCAGGGCGTTGCCGCTGATCAGCGCTCCGAGACTGCTGATTTCCGCATCGAGCAGGGCCGAAGCGTCCCTGGCCATGATCAGCGAGTCCTGCTCCTGTTCCTGCCGCAACAACGCTTCGCGTCGAAGTTCGACGATGCCCTGGCTGCCGGTGCCGACGCGCTCGAGTTGCTGCAGGCTGGCGCCGAGCGTTGCAATCTGGGCAAATGCGGGCAAGTTGGAATATGCCCTTTGCGCATTGCCCAGGGCGCTGAAGAACCGCTCCTCGATCGGCGGGAGAAACTGCCGGTCGTTCAGCACCAGCATCTCGTCGAGCAGCAACACCGTCAGGTTGGCCTGCTGATTGACTACTGTCAGATTGCGGTAAACGGTAAACTCTCCCTCTGACGCCCGCACTTCCAGCGGGACCGGAGACTCATCCAGATCCCGCAGGCCTTCCACGAGAAAGAATCCCTGGTCGTCGATCGCCTGGGCCAGGTCGGACTCGATGCCGCGATTGATCTCCGCGAGTTCCACCGTCAGCAAGGACAGGCTTTCCCCGATCTGCAGACGCCTGAAGGCCGAATCCTGGATTGACGCGAGATGAGCGCCCAGGTCAGCCAGGAGCAACCTTATCTGTTGCGTGTATTCGTCAAGTTCGGAACGGGAATCCAGTTCCTCGATGATGCCTTCAAGCGCATCCCGTTCCTGTTCCACCGCCGTGACTTCAGCCTGATGTTCCTGCCGTGTCTGCGCCGAAATGATGCGGAAGGCGCCATTCACCAGGTTAGTGCTCTGCCGCGCGATTTGTACCGAATCGACGATATTGGGCATATCGACATCCGCAATCCGGGATTGGTAGTTGAGCGTGACCTGTAATGCGAAATAGGCAACCAGACTCGCCGTGGCGATCAGCACTACGCTGCCGAACAGGATCAACGACAGGCGGGCGGCAATCGTTCCCAGAAAATTATGCTGCTGTGCATCTGGTCCGTCGTCTGCGGGAATTTCAGGCACCTCTATCGGCGCCGAGCCCGCATTTTCTTTTTCCGATTCACTCATCTGGCTTCGATTGCATTCACCGAGTTGAAATTTCCGTTCTCGTCGATCACCGTCAGGTAAACCTGATCCGATCCCTGGTTGTCGCTCATCCCGTAGGACAGGCTGAATCCGGAAAGATCAATTTCCCCCGAAGTCTTCAATGCCTGCAGAAACCCTTCGCGGGTCGGTTCGGGTCCGGTAAGCCGCAGGCCTTCGGCAGCCAGACGGCCGGCAAGATAACCTTCGAGACTGACGAAGCTGGGAGTCGCACTTGAATCGATCCGGCGCAAGGCGGCCTGGTACTCCGCCACGACAGGCAGACTGGCGTCTTCCGGGAAAGGCACCACCTGGGTGACGTAGACGCCTTCGCCGTCCTCACCTAACGTGCGTGCGAGCGCTTCGCTGCCGATGAAGGAGATATTGATGAAATAAGGGGAATAATCAAGCTTGCGCGCCCATCGAATCATGGTCGAGGCGGGCTGGTAGGCGCCGATGATCACGACGGCCTCGGCGCCGGTCCGGCGCAGATCGAGCAAGGCCAGTTTTACCGCCTCCGTATTGCGCGGATAGGAAACTTCCGCGCCGATCTCCATGCCGTAGTTCTCCACCGCCCGGCGCAACCCGGCAAGACCGGCGCGGCCATAGGAATCATCCTGATAGAAAATGCTCACGGTATCGAAGTCCAGATCTTCCCTGAGTCGCCTGGCCATTTCCTCGGTTTCCTGGAAATACGAGGCGCGCACATTGATCACATTGGGAAGGGCCTCGGCGTCGCGCAGGAATTCGGCGCCGGTGAAAGCGCCGATATATGGCACTCCGGCTTCCGTGGCGATGGGCTGGGCAGCGGTCGAAGTCGGCGTGCCTACCGGCCCGATCAAGGCGAATACCTGTTGATTCTCGATCAGCTCGCGGGTGTTGACGATGGCGGCCTCGGGTTCGTAACCGTCGTCGAGGGAAATTAATGCGAGCATGTTGCCATGGATGCCGCCATTGAGGTTGATCTCGTTAAAGGCGGCATTGAGTCCCAGCTTCATTCCTGTGCCCAGTTCGCTCGTGGGACCCGTGAGCGCAGCGGATTGACCGAACAGGATGACGGGTTCGTCGGCGGCCTGAAGAATACCGCTCATGCCCGACGAAGCAGCAAGCAGCAACTTGCAGACAAGCGCCTTGCGCACGATGCGAATGTTCACGGGTCCTGTCTCGCCAGGAAGCGCGACACCACGCAAGTGATGTCATCGGATTGTTCGGCTTCTCCGGCATATTCCCTTACGGATGCGACTATGCTTTCGACGATATCCCTGGAATCGTCCGCAGCCATGCCGGGCAGCAACTCGTCAAGCCGGGGTTCGCCATATTCCTCTTCCTGCACGTTCTCCGCTTCGGTAACCCCGTCGGTATACAGAACGAGCGTATCGCCGGGATAGAGTTGAACTTCTGCATTGACATACTTCTGTTCGGGGTCGATCCCGAGCACCAGGTTGCCGGTCGGGGCGACTACGTCTATGCCGCCATCCTCTCTCACGAGTCGCGGCGGGTTGTGGCCGGCATTGGAATAGAGAAAGCTACCGGAACGCGTGTCCAGCACACCGAAAAACATGGTGATGAACACGCAACTGTCATTGCCGTCGCACAATTGCTCATTAACGGCATTGAGCGCGGTCGCGGGGCTTTCGTAATTGCTGACCATGAACTTGAGCAAGGCCCTTGTCACCATGGCGAACAACGCGGCCGGAATGCCCTTGCCGGCGACGTCGGCGATCGCCAGCGCCAACCGGTATTCGTCTATCTGGAAATAGTCGTAAAAATCGCCCCCGACTTCCTTGGCCGGATATATCAACGCCTTTACGTCGTAGTGCTGATTTGCCGGAAGTTCGTCGGGAAGCGCCGACATCTGCACCTGGCTGGCAACTTCGAGTTCGCGCTTGATCGATACCAGCTTGTCCCTGGTTTCCAGCGAAGCCTGCAATTCGCGCACATGAGAGATCCCCTTCTCCAGGGTAATCTCGAGATCCGCGAAATCAATCGGTTTGGTAAGAAAATCGAAGGCGCCTCGGTTCATGGCGGTGCGGATGTTGTCCATGTCGCCATAGGCCGAGACGATGACCGCCTGTACGTCGAGGTCGGCCTCGGCGAGTTGGTGCAACATTGTCAGTCCGTCCATGACCGGCATGTTGATGTCGGAAAAAACCAGATGAATCTCGCGGTTTTGCGCCAGCTTCAACAGCCCTTCCCTGCCGTTGTGGGCGAACAGGAATTCCAGTTCGCCGCTGCGTATGCGGCGGCGGAATTTCTGCTTGATTAATAATTCCAGATCTTCTTCATCATCGACTACGAGAACTTTGACAGCAGTTTCCTTCATGGTTCCTATCCGTAACTCCACTCGGTTCAGTGGCTTTTATATAGTTATTATGGACTGCATCGGGTGACAGCCCGAACGCCTTGAATGGTACTCCACCAGTCTTTCCTTTACCAACAAGGGAAGATTGCTTTTGATATCGGTGGAAGGTAGCTTATGTACTTCTCAACCACGCCGAAACGCCAGTCCGTGGCCGCTGATTCCGAGGGCTCGACCGGCATGCGGCCGGTCCCTCGGAGGAAAATTACGGTGGACATCCGACTTTCCCGAAGACGATTCATCAAGGGCGTCATTTTCTCGGGCGCCGCGGCGGCCTCGGGCGCTTACATCGCGGGCGCCCAGCAATTGCGACCCGGTGCGGTCATGGACCGGCTGCTAACCCTCAATATCAACGGCAGACCGAGGCCGGTGGAGGCGGGGCCGTCCGAGACGCTTGCCTTCACCTTGCGCACCAGGCTCGGGTTGACCGGGACCAAGGTCGCCTGCAATCGCGGCGAATGCGGCGCCTGCACGGTGTTGCTGGACGATGTCCCCCACTATAGCTGCTCATTGCTGACCCACACCGTCAAGCAGCGCGCCATCACCACGGTGGAGGGCTTGCGCATGCCGGACGGCAGTCTCAGCGCGGTGCAACAGGGCTTCATCGAAGAACTCTCGCCCCAGTGCGGATTCTGCACTCCTGGGCAAGTGATGTCGGCGGAAGGCCTGTTGCGGGCCAATCCCTCACCGACCCGGGAGCAGGCGAGACAGGCGCTGGCGGGAAATCTGTGCCGTTGCGGCGCTTATGATCACTATCTGAACGGCGTCATGCGCGCCGCGGAGTTGTTGTCATGACTTTCAAGCATATTGGCCAGGATTTCACTCCTCCCGATGTCGAAGGCAAGGTGACCGGCGCGGCAAGGTACGTTGAGGACTTTCAGCCAGAAGGCCTGGTGTACGCCAGGCTTTATACCAGCCCCATGCCCAGCGGCCGGGTAGTAAACATCGACGCCGGCGAAGCCCTGCGCATGGACGGTGTACTCGGCATCATTACCGCCGCCGACCTGCCTCCATCCAGCGCACCGGACAACCCGATGCTGGCTTCCGACGACGTTACCTACATCGGTCAGCCAATCCTTGCAGTAGCGGCAACGACCGACGCCATCGCGGAAGAGGCGCTGGGCAGAATTCGGGTGGATTTCGAGCGCCGCGACTTCGTCACGGATCCGCTTGAATCTCTTGCCGAAGGAGGCCCGGACGCCTATCCGGACGGTAACGTGCTGCGGCAGGCGGCGCCGCTGGCCGACGAAAACGCAACGATCCGCGGTGGCATTTCCCGCATCAAGTGGCCCGCCGCCGAGGTTGAGAAATTTCGCCATGGCGAGGAGCCTCGGGAAGTAGAGTTCGCCGACGGCTGGACCTATGGCGAACTTGAGGCCGGTTTCGCCGAAAGCGCGGTCATCGTCGAGGAATCGTTCGTTACCGCCGGTACGCCGCATCACTGCCTGGAACCACGCAGCAGCATGGCGTACTGGGAGAACGGCAAGTGCTATTTCCACGGTTCACTGCAAAGCCAGAGCGCCGTCAACGAAGGCCTAGCGGAAATGCTGGGAATCGAACCCGAAAACCTGTGCATCATCGCCGAAAACGCCGGCGGGGGATTCGGCTCCAAGGCCCGGGCTTACCCCATCATGGGCGTCTGCGGTCATTTCGCCCGCAAGCTGAACCGCCCGGTACAACTGCGCATAACCCGCGAGGAAGAGTTTTATATCGGAGTCGGCAGGCCCGGCATGCAAGGTTGGGTGAAGGCCGGCATCCGGGCCGACGGCACGGTCGCCGCCATGGATGTGATCATCATCAGCGACGGCGGCCCGACCGGCCGCAACAGCGCTTCGGCTTCGGCCCAGCACTTGTCCGTTGTCTATACACCCACCGCCATGCGCCTGCGCAATATTCCGGTGTTCACCAATACCGCACCGCGCGGTGCGCAACGCGGCCCCGGCCAGAACGAAATGTCGGCCGCCATCGCGCCGATCATGGACAAGGCTGCGCGTGAACTGGGCATGGACCGCGTCGCCCTGCGCCGGATCAATGCGCCCCATAACGACTCGCCCGTGTACGAGAATCGCGGGCCGGTCACTAGCGCTTTCCTCGGCGAGGCGCTGGACATGGCCTCGGAGATGTTCGACTGGGAAGGCCGCCAATCCCGCTCGGGGCAGCGCAACGGCAGCAAGGTGCGCGGAATCGGCGTCGGCCTCGGCTATCATTCCGCCGGCAATAACGGCTATGACGGCCTGGTTCGCATCGCTACCGACGGCACGGTCTACCTGCATAGCGGCGTCGGCAATCTGGGCACCTATTCCTACGCGGCCACCACGCGCGCGGCGGCGGAAGTGCTCCAGGTTCCCTGGGAGAACTGCGAGATCGTGTGCGGCAATACCGATTTTCATCTGCCGAACAGTTCGGCCCAGGGCGGCAGCAACACGATATTCACTCATACCCGCGCGAACTGGGTCGCCGCGGAAGACGCGGTAGCCAAGTTGAAGGAGATCGCCGCCATGCAATTCGGCGGCGAAGCCGCGGATTACGAAATCGACGGCGCCAGAGTGTTCCGTGCGGATAACGCCGACCAGGGATTGACCTACGGCGAAGCGGCGGCGCTGGCGATCGAGGCCGGCGGCAAGTACAGCGGCGAAGAATATCCCGACGACATTCATCCGATCACCCGGCGCGCAGTCCAGGGCGTGGCCGGCAGCGGCCTTGTCGGTGTGGCAAAAGATAATCTGCCGAAACGCGGCATCGCCCCCGGGCTTTGCGTGGGTATGGCGGAAATCGACGTAGATACGGAAACCGGCAAAGTCGACATCCTCGACTTCGTCGGCGTTGCCGACTGCGGCACGATCGTGCATCCCAAGGGACTGTCCCAGCAGATCAACGGCGGCGCCGTGTGGGGATTCGGCATGGCCGCCAGCGAACGACACGTTTACGATCCACAGAACGCGCTGCCGGCGGGAGTCGGCTTTCACCAGGCCAAGTTGCCGACGATACTGGACGTGCCTTCGGTGATGCACAACACTGCCGTCGATATCCCGGATCCGGACAATCCTGCCGGCGCCAGAGGCGTAGGCGAACCATCCCAGGGCGCCGCGGTTGCCGCTGTGGCCAGCGCCATATCCGATGCGCTCGGCGGACACCTGTTCAATCGCGTGCCGGTGACCCCGGACATGATCGTCAATCACGCTCATGGCAGGGAGCAGGAAGCACGGAATCTGGCGTTGAACACGTTTTGACCGAATTGCCGGCGCGGTCTGTGCAGGTTCATGAGACCGCAGGGGCGAGGCATGCCTCGCCCGCGAACGGCCCCGAAACCGTGCAACTGACGGGCGAGGCATGCCTCGCCCCTACAAGACCGTATGCAGTTTCGCACACGGTCTTGTAGGGGCGGTGCATTCGCCCGATAATGCCACCTGTCTGAAAGGAGCATTGGTATGCCTTATTGGCTTTGGATTTCGGCCGGCTTCGCGCTGATGATCGCCGAGGTTTTCATCGGCAGTTTCTTCGTATTCTGGTTCGGCCTGGCCGCGGTGCTGGTCGGCTTCGTTCTGCTGCTCGTGCCGGAACTTGCCGTGGCTGCCCAAGTCACGATCTGGGCGCTGTTGTCCGGCTTGATGGCGCTGGGCTGGTTCAGGTACGTCAAGCCACTGGCCCGGGACAGGACCAAGGCGGGATTGTCCCGCGAGGCCCTGATCGGACAGGTAGGTCAGATTCTGAAACCGCCGACGGAGGAAGGTCGCGGCACCATCCGCTTTCCGGCGCCGGTGCTGGGATCAGACGAATGGCAGATATTGTCCGAGGATCCGCTCGCCATGGGCGACCGCGCCCATGTCGTGGATCTTTCGGGAAACGCCTTGATTGTTAGAAAAATGTAACCTAAGGAAAATGTGAGGAGATTTTACACGTGAATATTTCGCCCGGTCTGATTCTTTCCGTAGCCGTACTCTTATTCCTGCTGGTAACGCTGGCCCAGGGCGTGCGGCAGGTGCCCCAGGGCTACAAATGGGTCGTGCAGCGGCTCGGCAAGTACCACAGCTCACTGATGCCGGGCCTGAATTTCATCATTCCCTATATCGACGCCGTCGCGTTCCGCGTCACCACCAAGGACATCGTGCTCGATATTCCCTCACAGGAAGTCATCACCAAGGACAACGCCGTGCTGATTACCAACGCGGTGGCCTACATCAATATCGTCAATCCCGAAAAAGCCGTTTATGGCGTCGAGAATTACGAGATTGCCATTCAGACCCTGGTGCAGACCTCGCTGCGTTCGATCGTCGGCGAAATGAGCCTGGACGACGCGCTGTCCTCGCGGGATCACATCAAGGCCAAGTTGAAGGCGGCGATTTCCGACGACATCTCCGATTGGGGCATTACGCTGAAGACTGTCGAAATCCAGGATATCAACCCCTCCCCGACCATGCAGCATGCGATGGAAGAGCAGGCCGCGGCGGAGCGCGCGCGACGCGCGACGGTTACCCGGGCCGACGGCGATAAACAGGCAGCGATCCTTCAGGCCGAGGGCGAACTCGAAGCATCCAAGCGCGAGGCGGAAGCCCAGGTTATTCTGGCGGAAGCGAGCAAGAGAGCGATCACCCTGGTTACCGAGGCGATCGGCGAGAAGGAAATGCCCGTTGTCTACCTGCTCGGTGAACGCTACATCAATTCGCTGCAGCAGCTTTCCGATTCGGAAAATGCCAAGTTCCTCGTCTTCCCGGCGGATATTCCCAATGCCTTGCGCGGCCTGATGGGCAGCGGCAAGCCGGGCGCATCCTGAAGCGGAGCCTGATCCTGGCACAGGCAAGCATAGAGGATAGAACTTTCGTCACCCGGCTGCTGGCCGGGGAATACGGCCTCGCGATCACCTATTGGGCCTTGTATTTTCTCGGTGCGGGACTATTCTTCGCGCTCGGCAGCCGCGCCGTGGACCGGGACCAGTGGCTGTTCTATTTCGCCGGTATTTTCGCCCAACTTGGCTACACCGTCTTGCTCATCGTGGCGATCCGCGCGGCATACAAGGGCCCGCAATTGTGGAAGGTGGTCTCGCGCACTTCGTCGGTGTTCATGATCATCAATATCCTGGTCGGCATTTGCACTCTGGGCTTCATTTACTGAAAATCACCCCACCCGGGCGGCCTTCGCAACGGAGACAGCTTTGACCACTCGTTACGCACTGATAGTCAAGAAGGATTGCCCCACCTGCACCTTGATTGAACCGTTGATTCCACAGCTCGCGGAGCGGCTCGACGGCGGCCTTTCGGTATACGTCCAGGACGACCCGGCTTTTCCGGACAACTTCGAGGCTGTCGATGACCGCGAGCTGGAATTCTCCTGGCGGAACGGGATCGAAATCGTTCCGACCTTGTTGCGTGGCGACGGGGAAGGCAGTGAACGGATCTTCGGCTGGGACCGGGCCGAATGGCGCGAGTTTACCGGCATTAGCGCCCTCGGCGAGGAACTGGCGCCGCACCGGCCCGGCTGCGGTTCGCGTACGCTCGATCCGGGCATGCCGGAAAAACTTGCGGCGCGGCACGCCGGGTTCGGCGCGCGCAAGGTCGACCTCGCGGAAGCCGAAGACGACATGGAGACCTGCTTCGAACGCGGCTGGACCGATGGTCTTCCGGTAGTTCCGCCCACGCCGGAACGTGTCGTGCGCATGCTCGGCGGTACGAACCGCGAGGCCGGTGAGGTCATCGGCGAAGTTCCTCCGGACCGCGTCCCCTGCACGATCGAGAAACTTGCGATCAACGCGGTCATGGCCGGCTGCAAGCCGGAGTACTTCCCGCTCGTCATCGCCGCGGTGGAAGCCGCCCTCGATGATCGCTTCTGCATGCACGGCCTGCTTTGCACCACCTATTTTTCTTCGCCGGTAGTTATCGTCAATGGGCCCGCGGCTACCCGGATCACCATGAATTCCGGCGTCAACGCCCTCGGCCAGGGCAATCGCGCCAACGCCACCATCGGCCGCGCGCTGCAATTGGTCATCCGTAACGTCGGTGGCGGAATTCCCGGCGGCATCGATCGCGCGGTAATGGGCAATCCCGGCAAGTACACCTATTGTTTCGCCGAAGACGAATCCGACCCGGATTGGTCCAGCCTGGCGATGGACCGCGGTTTTGCGCGGGATGACTCGGTCGTCAGCCTGTTCGCCGGCGAAGGCTTGCAGGGGATCGTCGATCAGCAATCGCGCACGCCCGAATCGCTCGCCAGCAGCTTCGCCGCGAGTCTGCGCACGGTAGCGCATTACAAGTACTTCGGCGTGTGCGATGCGATTCTTGTTGTCAGCCCGGAGCATCGCCGCGTGATTCGCGAAGCGGGCTGGTCCAAAGCCGATTTGCGGGAAGCGCTCGACGAACGATTGCGGGTTCCCGCCGAAACCGTTCTGCGGGGAATCGATGGCGTTGCCGAAGGCGCGCCGGAATCGCTGCGCGGCAAACAGTTGCGCAAGTTTCGCAAGGGAGGACTGCATATCGTCAGCCTCGGCGGCACGGCGGGCATGTTTTCGGCGATAATCGGCGGCTGGGTTGCCGCCGGCGAAAGAGGAAGCCAAATGGTTTCCCAAAGAATAGAATGACGTCCCCCCTGGAGACAGAGAGGCAATCATGACTCATACGACATTGCTCGACCCCACGGCTGAATTACAGCCGGTGGAGCGCCAATTGCGGCCGAGGCTGGCCAGCCTGTCTGGCGCCACCGTAGGTCTGCTGGACATTTCCAAACCCCGGGGCAAGGAATTCCTTGACGAAGTCGAGTCCCTGCTCGAGGAGCAGGGAGCGACGGTCAGGCGCTATTGCAAGCCCACCTTCACACGGGTCGCACCGGCCGCCTTGCTGCAGCAGATCGGCGCCGAATGCGATGCGGTGGTAGAAGCATTAGCCGACTGAGGCTCCTGCACGTCGTGCAGTTTGCATGACATGCTCGACCTCGAAAGCCGGGGCTTGCCGGCCGGGTTCGTCGCATCCTGCGAATTTACGGATGCCGCAGCGGCCCAGGGCAGATCGCTCGGCATCGCGCCGAAAAGCGTTTTCGTGCCGCATCCGATCCAGGATCGGACCGATGCGGAAATGGCCGAACTCGCCCGCGCCGCCATCGACGATGTTCGCGCCCTTATTGCCGAGTCGTGACGGACGCGAATCGAACGAAATTTATTCAATCACAATCCAGACGGAGCAAAGCATGACAACCGAGGCAGTAATCGTATCCACCGCCAGAACCCCGATCGGCAAGGCCTACCGGGGCGCATTCAATGACACCGACGCGCCGTCCATGGCCGGCCATGCAATCGCGGCAGCAGTAGAGCGGGCCGGAATCGAACCCGGCGAGGTGGAAGACGTGATCATGGGCTGCGCCATGCAGCAAGGATCGACCGGACAGAATATCGGCCGCACGGCCGGTGTGGCCGCCGGACTGCCCTCATCCGTCGCCGGCATGAGCATCGACCGACAATGCGCTTCGGGCATGATGGCGATCGCCACCGCCGCGAAGCAGATCGTCAACGACGGCATGCCGATCGTAGTCGGCGGCGGAGTCGAATCGATCAGCCTCGTGCAGAACGAGCATCGCAACGGCTACCGGGCCCAGGACCCGCAAGTGATCGGCCGCTCGAAGCATGCTTACATGTCCATGCTGGAAACCGCCGAGGTGGTTTCGAAGCGCTACGGCATCAGCCGCGAACAGCAGGACGAGTTTGCCCTGCAGAGCCAGCAGCGCACCGCTGCTGCCCAGCAGGCGGGCAGATTCGATGACGAAATCGCGCCGCTGCCTTCGACCATGTTGTACACGGACAAGGAAAGCGGCAAGCAAAGCAAGCACGAAGTCACGCTGGAAAAGGACGAGGGCAACCGCCCCACGACCACACTGGAAGGTCTCAACGGCCTGCGCACAGTGTTCGAGGGCGGCGTCATCACCGCAGGCAATGCCAGCCAGTTATCCGACGGCGCCTCGGCCTCGGTGCTGATGGACGCCAAAGTCGCCGAACGCAAGGGACTGACTCCGCTTGGCGCCTATCGCGGCATGGCCGCCGCCGGACTCGACCCGGACGAAATGGGCATCGGCCCGATCTACGCCGTGCCGAAGTTGCTGGAACGCTTCAATCTGAAAATGGACGACATCGACCTGTGGGAGCTGAACGAAGCCTTCGCCGTGCAAGTCGTCTATTGCCGCGACAAACTCGGCATTCCCAACGAATTGCTCAACGTTGACGGCGGCGCCATTTCCGTCGGCCATCCCTATGGCATGAGCGGCGCGCGCCTGGTCGGCCACGCCCTCATCGAAGGCAAGCGCCGCGGCGCCCGCTACGTTGTCTGCACCATGTGCGTCGGCGGCGGCATGGGGGCCGCGGGCTTGTTCGAGGTTTATTAATCGGAAGAAGAGTCGAGGATGCATGGCGTAGTATTTGATCGCCGGGTAACATTTTCCCGCGCATCCGTTTTCCTTACTAACCAGATAACTGGTGAACCATCAATGGACAAGGCACCCCACCGCCCGAAACGCATCATCATTCCCCCGATCTGGTTCGCGCTCGGACTGGTCGCCGTTTTCCTGCTTGACCGAAATCTGCCGCTGGTAAGTTTCTCCAGCTCTTTGGCCCTCGGCATCGGCGTGACCCTCATCCTGCTCGGTCTGGCCTCGGCGATTTCCGCCGCTGGACTGTTCAGCAAGGCGGATACCGGAATCGTTCCGTTTTCGGAAGCGACCGCGCTGGTTACATCCGGAGCATTCCGCTTCAGCCGCAATCCCATGTACCTGGGCATGGTGTTCGTGCTGTTGGGAACGGCCCTGATCACCGGCTCGGTTGCCGGCCTGCTGGTAGCGCCGGTTTTCGGGCTGATCATCCACTATCGCTTCATCCTCGACGAGGAATGCATGCTGCGCGAAGTATTTGGCGAAGAGTTCGAGGATTATCGCCGCCGGGTCAGACGCTGGCTATGAATCGAACAATGTTCGCACCGCTCGCAAGCGCCAGGGGCATTGCCCGCCGAGATAACGTCGGCATTCTCGCGGCTTCGGCCAGGCGGCGCCGCACAAGCGAGGCGAAAGCGCAGCCGGACTTTGCCACGCGATGCATGACGCGCTTGCTAGCGGCTTTACTGATCTTTATCGCGGCGTCCGCGGCGGTCCCGGCCTGGGCGCAGGAGCGCGAACCGGTGCGAATCGCGTTCCTGGATCCACTGTCGGGCCCGTTTACCTCCATCGGCACCAGCGCGCTACTGCAACTCGAATTCGCCGCGGACTATCTGTTCAATTCCCGGGGCGGCATTCTAGGCGGGCGCATGATCGAGATCGTACCGTTCGACAACCAGCAGAGTCCCACTGAAACCCAAATCCAGTTCCGCCGCGCGGTTAGCGAGGGACTGCGGATTATCTTCCAGGGCAACAGTTCCGCCGCGGCGAACGCGCTCAACTCGGCGGTCGAGCGGCATAACCGGCGCAATCCCGGCCGGGAGATACTGCAACTCAATTATGCCGCGGTGGACCCGGTTCTGACCGAGGAAAACTGCAGCTTCTGGCATTTTCGATTCGACGCCCATGCGGTGATGAAGTTGAACGCGCTGACCGACTTCATCGCTCTCAACGACAACATCGAGCGCATGTATATCATTGGACAGGACTATTCTTTCGGTCATGTCGTCGCCGAAAACTCCGAGCGGCTACTGCGCGAGAAACGGCCCGATATCGAGATCGTCGGCAACGAGTTTCATCCTATCGGCCAAGTCAAGGATTTCGCGCCTTACGTGTCCAAGATTGCCGCTTCCGGCGCCGACGCGGTAATCACGGGCAATTTCGGCGCCGACATGGTCTCGCTGGGGCGATCGATCATTGATTCGGGCCTCGACATCCCGATCTACACCTTCTACGCCGCCTATGACGGCATCACTGCCACCTTGGGCGAAGGCGGCAATAACCGCATCCGCCTGGTGCACAGCGATGGCGCCAATCCGGTTCCGACCGAACAACGCAGGCAGTTCAATCGCGCGTTCAAGGCCGCCCATCCAGATCGGGACGTGAGCCAGCCACGCATCCCCATGGCCCTTTCGATGCTCGTCGAGGCCATGGAACAGGCGGAAAGCACCGACCCCTATGACATCGCCCTGGCGCTGGAAGACATGCGTTTTACCTCGATGAGCGGCGAAGAAGTGTGGATGCGCGGCGACGATCACCAGATCTTCCAGGCGCTACACATCCTGGCGCATACCAACGAAGGCGTCGAATTCGACATCGACAACTCCGGCTTTGGGCTGGTGCGGAAACTCCGAGTGCCCGCGGAGGAGACCGTGGTCGCGAGCAATTGCGAAATGACGCGGCCGCGGCGCTGATTCGGCGCGGGCGGCCGCGGCCGCGCCGGACACTGCCAGAGCTTTGCGCGCGAACGGAAACCGAAGCCGAAACAGCCAGCGGGCCGCCACTTGCAAGCCAATTACCCGCAAGGTAATGTCGAGCTTTCCACGGCCTCGGCCGCCATGCCAGGTGAGATCAAAGTGCTTCCGAAATTTCCCGCGCGATTCCTGATCCGCCCCTTTTCAGTGTTGGTGATTTCCCTTGCCGTTTTCGCGGCGGTCCAGGCCCGGGCGCAGGAAAGCGAGCCGGTGCGAATCGGTTTCATGGACCCACTGTCCGGCCCGTTCGCTTCCATTGGCACCAGCGGGCTGCTGCAAATCCAGTTCGCCGCGGACTATCTGTTCAATTCAAGGGGTGGAATTCTGGACGGCCGCATGATCGAAATCGTGCCGCTGGACAATCAGCAGAGCCCCACCGAGTCACAAATCCAGTTCCGCCGCGCGGTAAGCGAAGGGCTGCGTTACATCTTTCAGGGAAACAGCTCGGCGGTGGCGAATGCGCTCAACACGGCGGTTCTCAGACATAATCGGCGCAATCCCGGCCAGGAAATCCTGCAAATCAACTATTCCGCCGTCGATCCGATCCTGACCGAGGAGAATTGCAGTTTCTGGCATTTCCGCTTCGACGCGCACGCGGTGATGAAACTCAACGTATTGACCGATTTCATTGCGCTCAACGAGGAGATCAAGCGCGTTTACGTCATCGGGCAGGACTATTCGTTCGGCCATGTGGTCGCCGAAACCTCGGAACGGATGCTGAACGAGAAGCGGCCCGATATCGAGATCGTCGGCAATGAGTTCCATCCCATCGGCCAGGTCAAGGATTTCACACCCTATGTGACCAAGATTGTCGCCTCGGGCGCCGATGCCGTCATCACCGGCAATTTCGGCGCCGACATGGTTTCGCTCGCGCGATCGATCATCGACTCCGGGCTGGATATTCCCATCTATACGTTTTACGCGGCCTATGACGGTATCACGGCAACGCTTGGCGCGGACGGCAAGAACCGGATTCGCCTCGTGCATAACGATTCCGGCAACCCCATCCCCACCGAAGAGCGCAAGCAGTTTTACCGGGATTTCAAGGCGGCGCATCCGGACCGGGACGTTACCCAGCCGCGCCTGATGAACGCGCTTTCCATGCTCGTTCAGGCCATGGAAGAAACCGGCGGCGCCGACCCTTATGAAGTCGCGCTGGCGCTGGAAGACATGCGCTTCACCACGCTAAGCGGCGAGGAAATCTGGATGCGCGGCAGCGATCACCAGATCATTCAGGCCTTGCACATTTCCGTGATGACCGACGAGAACATCGAGTTCGACGCGGACAACTCCGGATTCGGCCTGTACACCGAGCACTTCGTGCCGGCAGAACAGACCGTGATGGAAACGAGTTGTGAAATGAGGCGTCCGCGGCGCTGACAAGGAACGAGCGCGGCTTATGCCGGAAGTTCTAATATTTGCCACCTTGAACGGTCTGGTCACCGGGCTGTTGCTCTTCATGCTGGCAAGCGGTCTCACCGTGATTTTCAGCATGATGGGCGTACTCAATTTCGCCCACGCCAGCTTTTACATGCTTGGCGCCTATTTCGCCTATTCCGTCAGCCTTTATTTCGGCTATTGGACCGGACTGATCGTCGCGCCGCTGATCGTCGGCGTGATCGGCGCCCTGGTCGAGCGCTACGGGCTGCGGCGCGTGCACCAGCACGGTCATGTGGCGGAACTGGTATTTACTTTCGGTCTGGCGTTTCTGATCGAAGAGGCTGTGCAGTTCTTCTGGGGGGCGGACACCAAAAACTACCAGACGCCGGATCTGCTCGATTTCCCGCTGTTCACCCTGTTCGGCCAGGAGTTTTCCGCCTATCGCGGCTTTATGCTGGCGATTTCGATCGGTATTTTCATCGGGCTTTACCAGGTGCTTACCCGTTCGCGCGTGGGTCTGATCATCCAGGCCGCGATTTCCCATCCGCACATGGTGGCGAACCTCGGTCACAACGTGCCGCTGATCTTCACGGCGGTATTCGGCGTCGGCACGGCGCTGGCGGGCCTGGCGGGCGTCATCGCCGGGCCGGTACTAACGACTTTCCCCGGCATGGCCCTCGTACTCGGCAGCATCGTCTTCGTCATCGTGGTGATCGGAGGACTCGGATCGCTGCCCGGCGCATTCCTGGCCTCGCTGCTGATCGGCTTGCTGCAGTCCTACGCAATTGCAACCAATGTCGGCATGCAGGACCTGCTGGCTTTGTTCGGCCTGGAATTTCCGCGCAGCCATCCGCTTGACGACCTGTGGACGCTGAACCTGTCGCAGATCGCGCCGATCCTGCCTTTCCTGCTGCTCGTGCTGGTGCTGATTTTTCGTCCCACCGGCCTGATGGGCAAGCGCGAACAATGAAAATCCTCACAGCAAAATCGGGAGTCTGGGCCGGCTACCTTGCGGTATTGTTGCTGTTGCCGTTGTTTTTCGATTCGATCCTGGCGATTTCAATCTTCAACCAGATGGCCATCGCCATCGTGTTCGCGCTCAGTTACAACATGCTGCTCGGACAGGGCGGCATGCTTTCCTTCGGCCATGCGGTCTACTTCGGGCTCGGCGGCTTCCTTGCTGTGCACGCGCTGCTGATGATGGAGAACGAATCCGTCTATTTCTCGATTGCCTTCATCCCCCTGATCGGTGGCTTGACCGGACTGCTTGCGGGCGTTTTCATCGGCAGTTTCTCGACGCGCAAGGCAGGCACGGTATTCGCAATGATTTCCCTGGGTATAGGCGAACTGGTCGCGGCCTCCTCGCTGATCTTTACCGGCTTCTTCGGCGGCGAAGCCGGCGTCAGCGGCGACCGCACCTTCGGCCCGCCCCTGTTCGGCATGGATTTCTTCAGCGATGTCGACGTCTATTACCTCGCGGCCTTCTGGGTCTTCGCCTCCACCCTGTTCATGTATCTGTTCACCCGGACTCCGGCCGGACGCATGGCCAATGCCGTGCGCGACAACCCCGAACGCGCCGAGTTCATCGGCTACAGCGCACGCTGGGTGCGCTTCATCTCGTTTTGCGCATCGGGCCTGTTCGCCGGGGTGGCAGGCGGCCTGTTCGCACTCAACTACGAATTTCTAACTGATGAGAATCTGAACCTGGTGACCTCGGGTCGGGTGCTGCTGATGGCGTACATAGGCGGGCTGGGCTTCTTCATCGGCCCAATCATAGGCGTGATCATCCTGACCCTGATGAATTTCCTGCTCAGCAATTACACTGAATTGTGGCTGCTTTACCTGGGCATTCTGTTCGTCCTGACCGTGTTGTTCCTGCCGCGCGGATTCGCCGGTTTCATCATGATGCACCGCCTCGCCTGGCTGCGCGGCAAAATGCACACCCTGGCGCTGCCGTATCTGCTGACTGGCTTGCCGGCGCTGCTGTTCATTCTCTGCGCGGTCTGCCTGCTCGAACTTTCCCACACCGCCGAGCCCGAATTGCATTTCCTGGGCCTGAGTCTTTCTCGCGATTCGGTGCTAGTCTGGGCCGCGCTGTTGGCCCTGGCCATGCTCGGCTGGTTTTTGACGAAGAAATCGACGACTGGCCTGCAAAGGGCATGGGAAGCGGCCAATGCGCCTGAAGCGGATAGCGGGCAGGAGCAGACCTCATGAGCCTCCTGTCCATGAAGGATCTGCGCAAGAATTTCGGCGTCACGGAAATCATTCGAGGCGTCGATCTCGATATCGAGACCGGCGAGAAACACGCCATCATCGGCCCCAACGGCGCCGGCAAATCGACGCTGTTTCACCTGATCAGCGGCAAATTCGCACCAACGGCCGGCTCGATTCAGTTCAAGGGTCAGTCGATCGAGAATCTCAGCCCTTTTCAGATCAATCGGCTCGGGGTTGCTCGCAGTTTCCAGGTCACCAATATTTTTCCGCGCCTGAGCGTCTTCGAAAACATCCGCTGCGCCCTGCTCTGGACTTCCGGTTACGGCTATTCCTTCCGGCATCTGCTAGATCGGCAACGTGCGCTGAACGAGAACACCGGGGAAGTGCTGGAAAAAATCGGACTTGCCGGCAAGGCGCAGATTCCCGCCGGCGAAATCGCCTATTCAGAACAGCGTGCGCTCGAACTCGGCATGGCCATCGCCGGCGGCGCCGAACTGATCCTGCTCGACGAGCCAGTCGCCGGGATGAGTCATAGCGAGGCCGACAATGCGGTGCGCCTGATCCGCAGGGTCACCGAGGGCAAGACCCTGGTCATGGTCGAACACGACATGAATATCGTTTTCGATCTTGCCGACCGCATCAGTGTGCTGGTCTACGGCAAGGTCATCGCCAGCGGCGCGCCGGAGGAAATCCGCGCCGATGCGGCCGTGCAGGAAGCCTACCTCGGCGAGGCCCAGGCCCATGCGTAAAGAGCAACCGGAAAAAAACACTCCCCCTGCGGGGGAGTCAAATGCGCGAAGCGGATTTGGTGGGGGTCCCATGCTCGAAGTAAGCGATCTGCATGCCTGGTACGGCAAGAGCCACGTGCTGCAAGGCGTCAGCTTCGCGGTGGCCGAGGGCGAGATCGTGAGCTTGCTCGGCCGCAACGGCGTCGGCCGCTCGACCACGGTGAAGACAATCATGGGTGAGGTCGAGCCCCAGGGATCGATCATGTTCAGAAACGAGCAGATCGCCGGCCGCAAGAGTTACGAAATTGCCCGACTCGGCCTCGGCTATGTACCCGAAAACCGGGAAATCTTTCCCACTTTGACGGTGCGCCAGAACCTCCTGCTGGGAATGAAGTCTACCAAGCCCTCCGGACGCTGGAGCATCGAGGAAGTATTCGCCATGTTCCCCCTGCTCGCCGAGCGCGCCGACGTTCCGGGCGGGGCGCTGAGCGGCGGCGAACAGCAATTGCTCAGCATGTGCCGCACCCTGATGGGCGATCCGGACATGGTCATGATCGACGAGCCCACCGAGGGGCTTGCGCCGAAAATCGTCGAACAGGTCGGCAATCTGCTGCTGGAAATCGCCGGCCGCGGCGTTTCCATTCTATTGGTGGAACAGAAACTCAACATCGCCATGCGTATTTCGAATCGGCTCTACGTCATGGGCCACGGCCAGGTCGTCTGGGACGGCACGCCGGAGTCGCTGACGCAGGCCGGCGACGTGCGAGCTGAATGGCTTGAGGTTTAGGGAAGCTCTGATCAAGTCAGAGTTTCCCTGCGGCACAGGGATGTGCCGCCGAATTCGATAGCGTAAGCTATTGAATTCGGGAGCAAAACAAAACCACGCTTTTGTTTTGCGATAATGAAAAATTCCAGGGAGGGAATTTTTCAGAGAATACTTAGGGGGATTCAAGCGCCAGGCAGACTCAACAGGCGGCGGGCATTGCCGTTAGCGATTAATTGGGTTTGCCGTTCGTCGAGTCCCATCGTCGTGGCTACGTCCATGAGGCGCGAGCGGATGGAATAGCCGGAAAATACCGGCCAGTCGGTGCCGACCACGATTCGTTCGATGCCAACCACATCCGCGGCTGCCTGGATCAGGGTCGAGTTCACGCCAATAGTATCGACGTACACGTGTCGGCGCAGAATCTCCCGCGCGTCAGGCCGAGTCATGTCGAGCAAGCCGCCGAACAACAGTCCGGAGAGCGCGAAAGCTGTGAAACAGACGCGCAGATCGTGCAACTCGTCGAAAATGCCGCTTTCGATCATGCCGGCGAGCGCGGCAGATGTGATCGATGCGCGACCCAGATTCAACTGGTAGAAACCGGGTAATCGAAATCGCTCGGCGTGAGTGGGATCGTTCACCGGGTGCACGAATACCGGTACGCCGAGCCGAGCTGCCGCCACAAGCGTGGGACGGGCAACCTCCGAGGAAATGATGTTGTCGCCGAAGGCGCTCTCCACGAATGCGCCGACGAGGCCGAGTTCCTCGACCGAACGACTCAGTTCAATAGCGCCTTCGTCCCCGGAAAATGCATCGACAGTAGCGAGACCGAGAAACCTGCCTTCGGATTCCCTGCAAAACTCCGCAAGGGAGTTATTCAGTCGCCGCGCCAGCGAAGTCCGGTTTTCTCCCTGAGCCGGAGCAGCGATTTCCAGCGGGGCGTTGATCACGCGCAGGTCCACGCCCTGCTCCTCCATCGAAGCATGCAAGCTCCCGGGGTCGCCCATGTCGCGAATGGCCCGTTCGATTTCCGGCGGCGCCACGGCTGTGGGAGGTGGGTTGAATGAGAATCCCGGCGGCAGAAAATGGCTATGAAAGTCGATGATTTCTAACTCGCCCGCGACTGTGACCGAAGGACGGCAGGACTCGAGAAGGACACCTCCCGCGAGCAACAAACCGAATTGCCTCCGAGTCAAAATCCCGGTTCTGTCATTCGGTACACAATGTGGGTTTGGATCCATTTCGGTTTGACTGGGTGGAAAAATTTGTCTACGTTCAAATTATGCTACCTCAGACTACCAGGGAAATACACATGCGCACATCGCCGGCTCAACATCCAAGGTTGTTCGACATCAACAAAGCTGTAGCGGTACTGATGCTGGCCACCGCGATTGGGATGCTCTTCTGGCCAACAGTCTCCGCAGCGCAGGAATTGACTATCGCGCCACCCACCGACCTGCCGCCACCGGGGTCCAATGACCATCGGCTGCCGTACAACCTCGACAGTCTGGTCGCGCTTATGATGCTGGCGGCAGCGGTGGGTATGGCAGCGATGCTCAACGCCGGAGCGGCGAAAACCCGGACCATTGGCACGCTGTGCGCGGCGCTTGTCTGTTTCGCGGTCGTTGGCTGGTTTCTGGCGGTAGCGGCATCGGACGCTTTCATCGAACCCAAAGCGCCATTGTTGCCGACCGACCCGATCAAGCCGGCATTGCTGTGGATACTGACGTTGATCTGTCTTGGCGGCGGCGTATTGCTGCTCAGGGCGGCGGCGAGGCAACGGTGGCGCAATGACACGCTTGCGCTGCCGGACCGCAACGACGCCGAGCGATTCGGGAGAATTTCGCGATTGCTGCACTGGACAACGGCGATCCTGTTCCTTTCGCTCATTCCCATGGGCATCTTCATGACCATGATTCCGGACGATGTATGGTACCGGCAGGGCTACTACGTCGTGCACAAGACCATCGGCTTCCTGGTGTTCGCGCTGCTGATCGCGCGCTTTGTCTGGCACCGCGTTTCACCTCAGCCGCCGCTTGAGAGCTCACTGTCGCGCTGGGAAAAACGGCTGGCGAAGATCGTCCATGTTTCGCTATACGTCATCATGCTCGCCATGCCGATCACGGGATTCGCACTGTCGACCTACGGCGGCATGCTTTCACATTTCTTTATCTGGGACTTCCCGCTGTTCTGGGGAGTAAATCTCGAGGCCGGGCTGCCCTACGCCCTGTTACACAAGGTCGTCATACCCTTGCTGATTTTCCTTGTCTTTGCCGGTCACCTGCTCGGCGTGCTGAAGCACCACTTCATCGACAAACATGGAGAGAGCCTGCGCCGGATGGTGTCCTGAAGCGAAACTGTAATTGACTTCAAATATAGTGTTAGTATATTTGTCTACTAGCAAATATATTGATCTTATCGAGAGAGCGTCGAGAGAGTTTCATGAGTAATCCCAAAGCCACCGATATCGCCTACATTCATGTCGCGGTCGACGACCTGAAGGGCATGAGAGAGTTTCTCACCCGCTTCGGCATGACTACAACCGAGTGGACGGACGATACCGGCGACCGTTTGCTGTACAGCCGCGGCGCCAATGGCGCACCCTACCATCACATAGCCGAATCCGGCGACAACCGTTTCGTCGGCGCCGGTTTCGAAATCAATCATCCTGAGGAACTTGAAGCGCTTGCGGAGATGCCCGGCGCTTCCGCGATCGAAGACATCACAGCTCCCGGCGGCGGGCGGCGCGTGCGCTTCACCGACCCCAACGGTTACGAAATCACCGCCGTCCACGGACGGCAACGCTTGCCGCTCAGCGAGCCGCAATTGCGACCGCCAATCAACACCGGCACCGAGCAGCCCCGGGTGGGCAAGCCGGTCCGACTCGAGACCCGCCCTTCCCAGGTCAAGCGCCTCGGGCATGTGGTATTGAGAGTGAAGGATTTCCGCACCAGCGAGGCCTGGTACAAGGAACGCTTCGGCTTCCTGTCGTCCGACGAGATCTACCTTGGCGAGAAGGAAAATGTAGTCGGCGCATTCATGCGTTGCGACCGCGGCGACAAGCCCGTCGATCACCACACAATATTTCTGATGCAGGCGCCGCCGTCAGGTCCGCAAACCGGAATGATGCATGCCGCATATGAAGTTCATGACTGGGACGACCTGATGCTCGGCCACGACGAACTCGAACAAGGCGGGTACTCACATCAATGGGGCGTGGGCAAGCATATACTCGGCAGCCAGGTATTTGATTACTGGCACGACCCCTTCGGCAATGTCATGGAACATTTCACCGACGGCGACCTGTTCGACAATTCCCGGCCTCCGGGTCTGGCTCCGGTGGACGCCCTGCTCGCCGTTCAATGGGGCGACCGGATGCAACCGCGCAAATAGGCCGCCGGGGGGGAATTGCACATGCGACAGACTCCCGTGCTGATTGCCGGCGGCGGCCCCGTCGGCCTGATGCTTGCGCTCGAACTCGACTATCACGGCATCGACGCCATCATGGTGGAACGCAACCCTGCTACCACGCGCCATCCCAAAATGGACATCACCAACGGGCGCAGCATGGAACTGTTCCGTCGCCTCGGAGTTATCGATACGCTACGCGCCGCGGCAGTGCCCGAGGACCATCCGGTTTCGGTAATCTGGGCCGACAATCTGGCCGGTAGGGAACTCACCCGTTTCGACTATCCCGGCGTCAGGGACATGCGCCGCATCCTGCGCGAGAACAACGACGGCACAATGGCCGGCGAACCCTCGATGCGCATCTCCCAGGTACAGCTCGAGCCGGTGCTCAAGCGAAGGCTGGAGGAAGAGTCGCGGCATATCACGGTGCGATTCGGCTGGGGCCTGGAAACTTTCCTTCAGGACGATAAGGGCGTCACGGCGACGATCCGCAACACCGAAACCGGAGAGATCGAACAGATTCGGTCGCAGTATCTGGCCGGCTGCGACGGCGCCGGCAGCGTCACGCGCAAAACGCTGGGCATTCCCATCAATACCATCACGCCTTTCGATTATCTGGAAGCCGGCGACGACCACCACAACTATCTCGATACCGCCCGGGGACAGCCATCGAAAGATGCGCCCAAGCCGCGCAGCATGTACATGATTCACTGGACTTCGCCGGAACTCGAACTGTTCGAGCGTTTCGGCACGGCATGGCATATCCAATCGCCCATGGGCTGGTCCATCATCTCCCAGAACGACAAGGACACCTGGACCGTACACATCCCCCTCGCCCAAATTGAAGACGTCGATAAGCGAGACCCGAAAGACGTGCTCTTCGAGTTCCTGGGCTGCGAATTCGAATGCGAGATCAAGGTCGCCAATCCATGGCAACCGCGACTCGGGCTGGCCGACAACTATGGCTCGGGCCGCGTCTGGCTGGCAGGCGATGCCGTGCACCAGGTCATTCCCACCGGCGGCTATGGCATGAACAGCGGTCTCTGCGACGCCATGGGACTCGCCTGGGTGCTGGCGGCCAACGTGAACGGCTGGGGTGCTCCCGCACTGTTCGAGGCGTACGAGAACGAACGCCGCCATGTCGGCGCCCGCGTGCGCATAGGTTCCGCCAGACACGCCGCTATCCGCCTGCGGATTGGCCAACAATACGATCCGGTCATTCACGAAGACAGCAAAGCCGGGGCGAAGAAACGTGCAGAAGTCAGCGCCTGCATCGCCGGGGCCGGCAACCTGGAAAACGAAGCCTGGGGGCTCGAATGGGGCTATCGCTACGACGACTCGCCGGTCGTTTGTCACGAAGAAGGCGAGGCGCCGGACTACGAATGGGAATACTATGTGCCCTGCACCTGGCCCGGGGTTCGTGCGCCAAATGTGTTTCTGACCGACGGCAAGCCGATCTTCGACACTTTCGGGCGTGAGTTCACATTACTCAATTTCGCGAACCTGTCCTGCAAACGTCTCGAACGAGCCGCCGGCCAAGTCGGTCTGCCGCTGCAAGTCGTACACATCGACGATCCCCACGCGGCAAAATTCTACCAACGCAAACTCGTACTCGTACGTCCCGACCAGCATGTGGCCTGGCGCGGCGACAGCGACCCCGCGGAGGCCGCCGGCATCATCGACCGCCTTCGCGGCGCCAATGGAGCATCCTCATGAACCTGAATCGACTCGTCGCCGAAGCAAACGAACCATTCACGAATTCTCATCGCAACAGGCGAATCAACGGCAGAGGCGGCAAACCGCGCTTCGAGGTCTATCACGCGGCGCCATCGCTTTGTTCGATGAAGGTGCGCACGGTACTTGCCGAGAAGCAGGTTCCGTACGATTCACACGACCTCAATCTGCCGATTCGCGACCGGGCGCCGGAATGTTACCTGCCCGGTTATGTGCGACTGCGCCTGCAAGGGGCGCCGGATGCGAAACTGGCCACAGGTTACACCGGCCAATCCTCGGTCACCACGGAAGGGTTCGATCCTTGCGTGGTCCCAACGTTGATCGACCATGAAGCGGAAAAAGTCGTGGTCGACTCGGCAAGAATCTGCGCCTATATCGACGAACATACCGGCGGCGAGCGACTCATTCCCGAGGATCTGGCGGGTGAGATCGAAGCACAGATCGATATCGTCGACCAGGCGCCTCATGTGGCGGTGCTGTACGGCGCGCATCCCGACGGTGATGTGCGACCGAACGGTCTGGCCGGCCGGATCGAAGGCGTCCATGCCAGGAAGGTCGCAGTCCTCGAAAGACTCAAGGCCGAGGTTGCCGACGACGCCGAACTGACGTCGGCCTATGCGGCCAAGATCGCCAAGGAAGCCGACGCCGGCGAGTTCATGTGCGATCCCGACCGAATGCGCGCGGCCCACCGTTCCATGGACGATCACGTCGGCCAACTCGAAAAACAGCTCGCCTCTCACGGTGGCCCCTGGGCGCTCGGCGAACGTTACACCATGGCCGATGTCATGTGGAGCATAAGCCTGTATCGCATGAAATGGCTCGGCATCGGCGGCGCCTGGGAGGAAAACGATTCACGCCCCGAAGTAAGTGCTTACACCGAACTTGCATTTGCCCGGCCGGCGTTTCGCGCCGGCGTGGTTGACTGGCCCTGCGCTTACGGCCCGTCGCCCCATGTGACAGAATTCGCGGGTTTCGGCGCAACACTGGGCTTTATGATCGGCATGATGCGGCGCGGCAATTGAGACAGAAACTTCCCATCCGGAATCAAGGAACTGAAATGAAACTGAAACTCTATCATTGCCCCCGGGCTTGCTCCTTCGTTGCGATGAATGCACTCGAAGAAGCGGGGCTCGAGTATGACGAGCAGGTGATCAACATCTTCGCCGGCGAACAGAAATCACCCGGATATCTGGCCATTCATCCGGGCGGCAAAGTGCCTGCGCTGGTCGCGGACGATCGGGTTATCACCGAGAACGCCTCGATTCTGATGTTCATTCACCGCATTGCCCCGGAAGCCGAGTTATTGCCGGACACAACAGACCCGGTCTTTCGCGGGCAACAGTTCTCCGACCTGGTCTGGTGTTCGAGCACGGTGCATCCGTTCATGCGCCAGGTACGAATGCCCATTCGCTACACCGACGGCGACCCGAGCGGCGTGCAGGCCAAGGGCGAGGAATACCTGCATGGCGCCTGCCGACAGATCGATGCGAATCTCGAAGAAAAAACCTGGTGGTACGGCGACCAATGGTCGATCGTGGATGTGTACATTTTCTGGATACTTGCGACAGCAGCATCCAGTGGATTTCCGGTAGCGGACTACGCCAACATCGCCGGCCTCATGGACCGGGCGCCGCAGCGTCCAAGCTTCCAGCGCGCCAAGGCAAAACAGGACGCCGCGGAAGTCGCCGCCAACATCCAGTTTCCCTAGGGAAGCTCTGATCAAGTCAGAGCTTCCCTGCGGCACAGGGATGTGCCGCCGAATTCGATAGCGTAAGCTATTGAATTCGGGAGCAAAACAAAACCACGCTTTTGTTTTGCGATGATGAAAAATTCCAGGGAGGGAATTTTTCAGAGAAAACTTGAGCCTCGTTAGCGCACTCAGGCGACGTCCGCGTATTCGGCCAGCACCCAGTCCAGCATCACCTTGCGGAACAGCATGCCCGCCTTGTCGCCCGCTATGACGAGGTCGTCCCGGTCTACATTGGTCGGATTGTCGAGCAGTTGCTGCATGTGCTCGCAAGCCCATTTGTCTTCCGCGAATCCCCTGGACAGGTGGGCTCGATAGAAATCGTGGTATTGGTCGTCATCGATAGCGTAGTCGTAGGAAATCGACCACCAATAATGTGTGCTCGTACGTGTTTCGGGCGTTAGATAATGCATGATGTACTGCCCGTACACTTCTCTCCCCGGATCGTCTTCGGCGCCGACATAGACCGGTGCGTAACCCTTGAACACGCCCGGTGACACCGACATCCCGCCATCCCGGCGCTCCACGGGTTTGCCACTGGACTTGACCCGCTCCTGAATCTGTGGAGGCAGGGCAACGATAGCCCGTTGCGGGTGGCTGTCTATGCGGTTGCACCACACGCCCTGGGGTGTTTTCTTTACTTCAGCAGGCAGATCGAAGAAAAAATCGCCGATGCGGAAACTGTCCTTGTGCAGGTATGCGAAGTGTGTGAGATCGTTCAGGTTTTCCTGCATCAGCAGGTAGCTGCCCTGGATATCAAGCGCTTCGTACATGTTGCGATAACCGGCATCCGCCAGGAAACCGAGTTCGGGGAAGGCGGCTTCATCCGGCTGCTCCGGATCGCCCATCCAGATGAAAACGAAGGGGCCGAGTTCCCGCAGCGGATACTTGCGCAGTTTGCGTCCATCCGGCAGACGATCCTGGCAGGGAATACGCGCGATTTCGCCGTCCGGAGTGTAGCGGATGCCGTGATAGCGGCAAACCAGCAGATCGCCTTCCTTGAAGCCCTCGCTCAAGGGAAAGGATCGATGCAGACAGCGGTTCTGCAAGGCCGTGAGTTCACCCGCTTCGGTGCGATAAAAAACGATGGAACGTTCGAGCAGGGTCTTCGCCCTGGGTTCGGTGTCAAATTCCTCGGCAAGCCCGGCCACGTACCAATGGTTATACAACAGAGGCAGACGGATATAGTCCTTGACTCTGCGGATCTGATCGGCATACGCCATAGCATCAACCCTCTTGTCTAGCGAATGAATTTTTCTCCCGCGTCGCGAGCGACCGTGTTCTCGATATATCCCAGGCCATCGATCTCGATGCGCACGACCTGGCCGTCTTTCAGCCAGGGCCGGTCGGGGCGAAATACGGCCACGCCGGCCGAAGTGCCCGTTGCTATGACATCCCCCGGCACCAGGGTGAACGCCGTGGAAAGGTGCGCGATTTGCTGAGCAATATTGAAATGCATGTCCCCGGTGCTGAAATGCTGGCGCTCTTCTCCGTTCACGGTGAGCCGCACCTGCAAGGCGTACAAGTCGTCGATTTCGTCGGGGGTCACCAGAGCCGGACCCATCGGGCAATGGCTGTCCCAGGACTTGCCCATGGTCATTGTCGGCGTCGCCCGTTGCCAGTCGCGGACCGTAACGTCGTTGACGATCACGAGACCGGCGACGACCTGCATCGCCTCCGCTTCCGACACGCGCCGACAGGTCTTGCCGATCACCACGCCCAATTCCGCCTCGTAGTCGATCTCGCCTGATTCGGGCGGCAGCAGGATCGGATCGAATGGGCCGGTGGCGGATGTGTTCTGCTTGTTGAAGATAACCGGCACCTCAGGCACCTTCATACCGCGCTTCTCGCGGATTTCTTCCGGAATTTCGTAGAAATGCTCAAGGTAATTGAGTCCAACCGCCAGAATCCTCGGCGGTACCGGCACCGGGCTTTCGAGACGTACGTCCGCAACCGGGGTCACTGCCGTTCCTGTCTCCGCCGCCTTCCCGGCCCGCGCCATCATGGCGTCTCCGCCCTCGAGCAGGGCGATCATATCCGTGGGGATGGCGCTGTCTGTCCGGTTGAGATCGACGACCTCGTCTCCACGCAATGCGCCTGTTCTGGTTTCACCGTTGGTCGTATAACTGATGAGTCTCATGATTTTTCTCTGGAAATTTCAGAAATGCCGCGACGGATCGCCTGGAATCAACCCTTGGGGCAATCCCTGGATGCTAACGGTCAATATGTTTACTTGCAAGTATACGGGTTGTATATTCGCAAACAAGCAAATATTTAGCCAATACAGTCAAGCTCGCCAATGCCGGATTCGCAACAATATGAGGTGCTGATAGTCGGCCTCGGCCCCGTGGGAGCCGTGATGGCGGCTCTTTGCGCAAAACTCGGCCTGCGCGTCCGTGCTGTCGAGCGGGACACTGAAATATACAAGCTGCCGCGCGCCGTGCAAATCGACTTCGAAGTGTTGCGCCTGCTGAATTTCATTGGCGTCGCCGATGCCGTGCTGGAAAACAGTTGCCCGTCGAAGGGCTATGAATTTGTCAATCGTGACCGTGAAATACTGATGTCGCGCTATCCCCCCTCGCAACTGGCGCCGACTCGCTATCCCTGGAACAACATGTTTCACCAGCCCAGCCTGGAGGCGGCATTGCGCGCGCGTCTCGAACAATTGAACGAAGTGGAAATTTCGCTGGGCGCCAATGCAACCGGCATCGAACAGGACGGCAAGGGGGTAACCGCAATCGTTGAAACGGCCAACGGCGCAGAACAAATCCGCGCGGATTTCGCCGTCGGCTGCGACGGTGGGCGCAGTTTCGTGCGCAAGTCGCTGGGCATCGACATGGTCGATCTCGGTTTCGACGAACCGTGGCTTGTGGTGGATGTGACTCTACCGCCCGGCATGCGCCAGCTTTTCGACGTCAGTACGCAGTTATGCGATCCGGCGAACCCGACCACTTCGGCGCTCTCCGGCCCAGGGCGTCACCGCTGGGAATTCATGCTCCGACCCGATGAAGAACGCGACGCGGCAATGCGCACCGAAAACATCAAGGCGCGATTATCCGAATGGGTTGACTGTATCGACTCGATCCAGGTCGAGCGCTGCGCGATATATGAATTCCACGGCCTCATTGCGCAGCGCTGGCGTTCCGGACGCATCGCGCTGATCGGCGACGCGGCGCACCAGATGCCGCCTTTCTACGGCCAGGGGCTTTGCTCCGGTATTCGCGACGCCTTCAATCTGGCGTGGAAGCTGGCGCTTGCGCTATGCGGCCAAGCCCCGGTTGACCTTCTCGATACGGTGCAGTCCGAGCGCGACCCGCATGTCGCAACGATCACAAGGAACGCCATCGAACTCGGCAAGATCGTCTGTGTGGCCGACGAGGCCGGCGCCGCCGAACGGGACCGCAGGATGCTCGCGGACCGGGAATCGGGCCGCGCCCCTCCCTTCCCCGCCATGCCCCATATCACCAGGGGCGTAATGCAGGGAGCCGCTGCCGGCAAGACCATGCCGGAACCCATGGTCGGGGACGAACTTCGGCTCGATGACACCGTGGGCTACGTTCCCGTACTCGTACTCGCGAATGGCAAATTTTCCTCGGCGCAAGCGAACGCCTTCAAGGAAGAGTTTCCGGAAGCCGCAATATGCTGTCTTGCAAACGGCGCGGACGGACAGCTTCAACTCCGCGACGAATCCGGTCATCTGGGCAAGATGCTGGATGGAGCTCCGGCCTTGCTCGCCAAACCGGATCGTATTGTGCTCGGAACGGGCGACCCCGCGATGCTGGCCGAACAATGGCGGACCTACCTCAAGGGGGAACTGCAATCGTGAGAATCGAAACCTTGCGCGATGTCGAGGCTTTTGAAACCGTGCCGTACGAGCAGCGTTGGCGTGGTCGCAATACTTATGAACTGCTCGAACGCAGCGCGGAAAAATTCGGTGAGCGGCCCGCTCTCAAGTTTCAGTTCACGGCGGATCTCGAAGAAGAACCGCTGACGATCAGCTACCGCGCCTTGCTCGAAAACCTTCGCCGGGCGGCCAATGCTTTCCATCGCGCCGGGGTACGACCGGGCGGAGTGATCTCGGTGATCCTGCCCAACTTGCCCGAGACCCATTACACCCTCTGGGGCGCCCAGGCTCTCGGAATCGTGGCGCCGGTGAACCCTCTGCTCTCCAGCAGCGCCATCCGCGAGCTGTTGACCGAGTCGGAAACCGAAGCGCTCGTGGTCGAAGGTCCGGTTGAGGGATCGGAAACCTGGACCAAGGTTCTCGCGATCGCCGATGAAGTTCCCACGCTCAAGGCCTTGTTCTGCGTTTGCGGACGAGAACAGACTCAAGACGTTGCCGAACAAACCCCGGGCGGAATGCCGATCCGCGAATTCCACGCCGCCATCCAGGACGAAAACCCCGCGGGACTTTCCTTTTCACGGGAGATTACGACTGAAGACATCGCCGCCTATTTCCATACCGGAGGCACTACGGGAACGCCGAAGATCGCCCGTCAGAGTCACGGCAACCAGGTGCATATCGCCTCGATGATGAGCGATTACCGCGGCATGGGGCCGCATACCGTAACTTTCGGCGCCCTGCCCCTGATTCACGTTAACGCTTTCTTCAATGCCGGCCTGACGATCTTTGCCTGCGGCGGCCATGCCGTCTACCTGACGCCCGCCGGCTTTCGCAACAAGGCCGTGGTGGCGAACTTCTGGCGTTTCGTGGAGAAATACCGTCCGACATTCTTCATGGCTGTGCCGACGATGGTGTCGTCATTGCTCGAACAGCCGTTGGAGAATATTGACCTCGGCTCGCTCGAGTACATCGTCTGCGGCGCCGCGCCGATTTCGCCGGAAGTGTTCCGCCGGTTTCAGCATGCCACCGGCGCCAACATCATCGAAGCCTATGGTCTGACCGAAGGCACCGTTTCGAGTTCGGCCAATCCGCAACACGGCGAAAAGCGGGTTGGCTCGATCGGTATGCGAACGCCCTACCAGCGGATGAAATGTGTGCTGTTCGACGAGAACGACGAGTACCTGAGGGATTGCGAGCCCGACGAACCCGGCGTCATCGTCATCAAGGGTCCCAATGTCTTCGCCGGCTACAAGCAGGCCCAGGCCAACGAGGGCGCCTTCGTCGACGGCTGGTTCATCACCGGCGATCTGGCGCGGGAGGACAAGGACGGCTATTTCTGGATGACCGGCCGCGCCAAGGATCTGATCATTCGCGGCGGCCACAATATCGATCCCAAGATTATCGAGGACACGCTTTCTACCCACCCCGACGTCGCCCTGGCGGCGGCGGTCGGCCAGCCCGACGCCTACGCCGGCGAGTTACCCTGCGCCTTCGTGACGCTCACGGAGGCTTCCGCGGGCAACAGTTCGGAAGCAGTTGCCGAACTGCTCGACTTCGCCAGACTAAACATCACCGAGCGCGGCGCTGCTCCGGTTCACATTGAAGTGCTCCAGACCATGCCGCTCACCGCTGTCGGCAAGGTATTCAAACCAGGCTTGCGGGGGCGCGCCATCGAACGCGTTTTCGGGGCAGCGGCGAACGAAGCCGGCTGCGCGGCCGAAGTCGAAGTGATCAATGACGAGCGGCGAGGCCTGGTTGCCCGGGTATCGCTGCAAGGCAGCGGCGAAAACCGGGCCGCGGCCTGTGCGGCGCTCGACCGCTTCCCGGTCGCTTACGACCTCATGAACGCCTGACCGGCTCCCTGATCCCGAAGACAACCACGAAAACCCCAAGCACGGCGGCTGTGAGCGAAACGTAGGGCACCGTCTGGATGCCCTGGGCATCGGCTATGGCGCCGGCCAGCGCGGGCGTTACCGCGCCGCCGAAGATTTCGCCCAGGCCGGCGACGATTCCCGTTGCCGTCGCTGTCATGGCCGGCGGTACCGATTCGCGCATCAGCGGGCCGATATTGATCACTACCGCGCCCGAGATCATCGCCGCGACGACCGCAAGCAGCAACGCCAGCCCCAACTGGCCGACGCCGGCGAAGGTGATTCCGGTCAGCGCCAGCGCCGCGACCGCCATACTGACCGCCATTACCCGTTTTCGCCCCATGCGGTCCGATAGTCCGGGAATGACGATCATGCCGACCACGCTGCCCAATCCCAGTCCGGACAACACGACGCCCATTTCGTCGATGCTGAGACCGATGTAGTCGGTAAGATAGTTCGGCATCAGCGCGGACAGCGTATGCAGGCTCGCGAGGAAACATAACATTCCAAGCGTGGCGAATATCACATTGCGATATTTCAGCGCATCGCCGAAGGTCGGCGCGCCGGGCGCGGTTTCAACTTCGACGGATTCTGCCCGCGCGGACAGTTGCTGCCGGATCGTGCGCGCCATCAGCCAGGCGACGACGAATCCCGGAATGGCGATCACCGCGAACACCCATTCCCAACTCGGCACCACCCGCAACAGGCCAATGGCGATCAGCGGTCCCAGACCGAGGCCGATCAGCGGCGCCGCCATTTGCTGGATTCCCACGGTAAGTCCGATCCGGCTCGGTTTAGACGCGTCGATGGTCGCGACGATGCTGGCCGGCACGAAGCCGCCTTCGGCAAAGCCCATCAGCGCGCGAATGAGCAACAGGGTCACCAGGCCCGTTGCGAGACCGCTCATCGCCACCAGTGCCGAAAACAAGATCGTTGTCGTCACCAGTACGCGCCGGTAACCGATGCGGTCCGCCAGATTGCCGAGGAACAGCGATGCCAGTCCCCAGGTCAACGCCAGCGCGCCCGAGACCAGTCCGAGATCCTGGTATCCAAGGCCAAGATCTTCGGCAATCAGCGGAAACAACGGCGCGATGATGAAACGGTCTAGTCCTACCAGACCGAAGCCTATGGCAAGCAAACTGACTGCTTTCAGTTCATAGCTTCGATCCCAGTTGCCCTCATCGGAGTTGCCGCCGGATGTCGGTGTAACTTGCATGGCATACCTCCAGGCGGCGACGAGCCGCTTGTAATTGCCGAAAATTTGTGCTCTCTTAAATTTTTGAGTGTTATACTTGAATTAATACAAATTTAAAAGCCTTGAATTTGGTAGCTTGCATTTTGCAGCGGGAAATTCAGGCGAATACCCGAGACTTACGATTACCGCACAAGAGAGGTTGGTATGAATACTGATTCCCGAAAGGCTTTTCTCGCCGTGAGCATGCCTCTTGCCTTGCTGCTGGCGCAATCCGTGTACGCGCAGCAAGGCGACGCCGACGGACAACTGACGCTCGAGGAAATTGTCGTCACCGCGCAGAAACGCGAACAGAGCATCCAGGACGTGCCGATTTCGGTGACCGCCCTCGATGGCGCCGCAATCGAGAACAATGGCGCCGTCAACATAGAGGATCTCAGCGGAGTAGCGCCAAATGTCCAATTAACACAGATGGGCGTTATTCCGAACGTGGGTTCATTCACGATCCGCGGCATGAACTTCACCGACCCGGACCCCAATGCCGACCCCAAGACCGGCGTCTCCCTCGACGGTGTATTCCTGACGCGCAACAACGGCGTACTCATGGACATGTTCGATATCGAACGCATCGAAATCCTGCGCGGACCCCAGGGAACGCTCTACGGTCGCAATAACATGGCGGGCACCATCAACCTCGTGTCGGCGCGGCCGACGGATGAATCCGGAGGCAAGTTCAAGGCGACAGTCGGCGATTTCGGCCAGCAGATTTTCCGCGCGGTGCTCAACAGCGGGAGTTTCGCCGACGGGCGCATGCGCGCCAAGGTGGCGCTGAGTTCGCGGGAATTCGACGGGCAGCATGAGAATGTCTATACGGGAACCAGCCTTGGCGCCCAGGAAGCCCGCAGTGGACGAGCCACACTGGCCTTTGACGGCGACGGTTTTGACATCACCCTGATTGCCGACACCGTAACCGACGACTACATCGGCCCGGCTACTTCGAATGCACTGAACGACGTCGACGGCGTCGGCCGGGACGGGGACGTATACAAGGTATACCAGGACGTCGACGGATACTCCTGGTTTGAAACCTCGGGGGTGACACTCGAGGCGAACAACGACATTTCAGCGGGCACGATCACCATTGTCGCCGGCTCCCGGCAACTGGAGTACGAAACCTTCGGCGATTTCGACGGCTACGCCGGCGCCGCCGACCGCCCCAGGCAACTGACCATGCCGCCATTCAGCCTGTTCCAGGCGTTTCACGTTCGCCGTTTCGCGGACCACGATCAGCAAAGCGTGGAGTTGCGCTTCACGGATTCCCACAGCGACCTGTTCGACTACGTAATCGGCATGTTTCACTTGCAGGAAGAATTCACCCAGAGAAATTTCCAGAATGTCGGTTTCCCACCCCGGCCGCAGGTGTTTCCGCTCACGGACCCGGATCGTGCGCCGCCCCTGCTATCCATCGGGCAGGAATCGGTCAGCACTTCGTTTTTCGGGCAGACCGACATCAACCTGACCGATCAGTTCGCCCTCGTCGCGGGCGCCCGCTTCAACATGGACGACAAGGAAGTCAGCATTACCCGCCCCAACGGATTCATGGAAGGCAATGACGTGGACTGGGACGAATTCACCTGGAAAGCGGGTTTCAACTTCTACGCCAACGACGACGTCATGTTCTACGCCAGCGCCGCCACCGGCTACAAGAGCGGGGGTTACAACAGCCGCGCCACCCTGCCGCAGAACGTCGGGCCCTACGAACCTGAAACCCTGCTGTCCTGGGAGGCGGGAATGAAAGGCGACTTCGCCGACGGCAGAGTCAGAGTCAATGCCGCGGCATTCCTTGGCGACTATGAAGATGTGCATGCAGCCCAAAGGCGGCCTGGCGCAGGCGGGCAGTTCGATATCCTCACCGACAATCTCGGCGATGTCGAAATCAGCGGACTCGAGATCGAATCGACCTTTCTGGTTTCCGGGCAACTGACCTTGAGCGCCAACCTCGCCTGGCTCGACGCCGGTTGGGTTGAATATACGATCGGCGGCGTCGATTGGTCATTCCTCGACCTCAGGGGGGCGACCGATTTCAACGGCTATCTGGCAGCCGACTACACGATTCCGCTCGGGCAGAACGACCTGGCCATCCACGTCGACGCCCGTCACTCGTCGGATTTCAACGTCAATGGCACTACCAGTTCCGGCAACCCCATGACCCGAACGAGTTATCCCTTCTTCATTGCCGATGCCGCAACGACGGTGAACGCCAACATCGCCTGGCTCGGCGGCGAGGACGGGCGCTATCGCGTATCGCTCTACGGCAGGAACCTGACCGATGTGGAGAATCCCGTCAGCGGTGTTTATCTGTCCGGCCCTGTGGTGTTCTACGGAATGCCACGGCAGGTTGGTCTTGAGGTGGAAGTCAATTTCTAGCGTTGCCGGAAACTGCTGTTTCCGACTGATGTAAACGGATAGAAACGGAGAATTGCGATGAAAGAAAGCCTGGTTGCGGGAAATCGGCTGGCTGTAATTTGCATTCGCGCGGTGCTCGTGAGCGCCCTGCTCATGAGCGCTCTTCTCAAGAGCTCTCTGCTCAAGACTGAGGCGAACGCGCAGCAGATCACGGAAGAAAGCAGTCCGCCGAATTTTCTCGTGATCGTGGCGGATGACATGGGCTGGTCCGATATCGGCGTGCTTGGCGGCGAAATCCGCACACCGGTCATCGACAGTCTGGCGAACGCGGGCGTGTTGCTGACCAGCTACTACGTCGCGCCTACCTGCGCACCCACGCGGGCAATGCTTATGACCGGGGTCGATCACCACCAGACCGGGCTTGGCGTACAGGCCGGCATGCGTGCGCCAAACCAGCTCGGCATCAACTACGAGGGGCAATTGCACAACGGCGTTATCACTGTTGCCGAAGCGCTTGCGAACCGCGGCTACCAGACTTTCATGTCCGGCAAATGGCATCTCGCCAACGGCGAGGCCCAGGCGCCGCATAACAGGGGATTCCAGCGCTCTTTCGCGCTGCTCAACGGCGGCGCCAGCCATTTCGGAGATCAGCAGGAAATGACTCCGGTCGAAGTGCCGCGTTATATGCGGGACGGACTGCCGGCAGCCGAACTGCCAGCCGACTTTTATTCGAGTACGAGTTACACCGAAAACATGCTGGGATACCTGGAGGAGAGAGACGAGAATGCTCCATTCTTCGCTTATCTCGCCTTCACCGCGCCCCACGATCCGCTGCAGGTCCCCGACGAATGGCTCGACCGCTACGCCGGGGCCTATGACGACGGGCCCGCCGCCACGCGCCGGGCCCGGGCCGAACGTCAAGCCGCTCTCGGCCTCATTCCCGACAACACGAACTTGTGGAACTATCCCAGGTTTCCCGGCTGGTTTCCGAATCACCTTCCGCCCTGGTCAGAACGTTCCGGGGAACGGCGCGAGCGGGACGCGCGCCGCATGGAAATCTATGCGGCAATGGTCGAACTCATGGACCAACAAATCGGCCGCGTCGTCGACTATCTTGAATCTCAGGGAGAACTGGAAAATACCTATATCTTCTTTTTCTCCGACAATGGCGCCAGTTCGCCGGGACCGCTGGTGTACCCCGGCGTGACCCCGGAGTGGTTTGCCGCCAACTGGAGCAATGCTCACGAAACTCGCGGCCGGCCCGGCAATTTCACGGTACAGGGGCCGGAATGGGCCAGCGTCTCCGTGACTCCCTGGAAACTTTACAAGAATTCAGTAAGCGAAGGCGGCATCCGCTCGCCGCTCATCGTGCGGGGGCCGTCGGTTTCCGCCAGCGGTTTCAATCCTGCCCTGGCTCATGTAACCGATATCGTGCCGACCGTATACGATCTTGTCGGCATACAGCCTGAGTCCGATCCGGCGTTCGCGGGCAAGACCCTTCCCCAGGGCACATCGCTTGCACCGGTGCTCTACGGCGAATCGGCATCGGTGCGCCAGTCCTTCGGCGTACATCTGTTCGGCAACCGCGGCTATCGGCGCGGACAATGGAAGATCAGCAATACCCAGCCGCCGCTTAGCACCGGCCAATGGGAACTCTTCGACCTCGCGGCGGACCCGGGTGAGGTGAACAATCTTGCCCCGACAAACCCCGAATTGATGCAAGAACTGTTGGCGGAGTTCGACGAATATCTCTTGCGCCACGAAGTGCTGCTACCTTCAGTGTCGCCGCTGACAGCCGGGTTGCGGCAACTCTATCCGGAACAGTGCAATTGGTGGTGTGAGTTGCGTTTCGCGATTATAGAGCGAATGAACTAGCACCTCGCGGCCCCGGGGGATTTATCGTCATGGTGATGTTGAAGAAAGAAGACATCCTCACCAGGGAAGTGTTCGACTGGAAAGGCGTCCACTTGCTCCACTTCGCGGGTTCGTCGTGTTCGCAGAAGACCCGCATTGTGCTCAATCTCAAAGGAATCGACTGGATTTCCCGCCCGGTCAATCTGGTCGCCCGGGAGAATTACAGCGACTGGTTCATGGGCATCAATCCCCGCGGCCTGGTGCCGGTGCTCGTACACGACGGTCAGGTAATCATCGAGAGCAATGACATCATTGCCCATATTGAGGAACGATTCCCCGAACCCGCGCTCGTTCCGGCCGGCCGAGCCGATGAAATGAAAGCCTTGCTCAATGCCGAAGACGACCTCCACCTCGATCTGCGCGCGATCTGCTTCCGCTACTTCTTTCCCGGCGTCAAGCCGCGCCCGCTGGAGTTACAGAAGCAATACGAAGAACTGGGCTCGGGAACGGTCGGCGGCGAACCCGATCCGCACAAGCAAAAGGAAATCGCGTTCCATACCGAAATGATCGAACATGGCGGAATATCCGATGTACGCATCCGCCTGGCGAGTTCCCGTTTCGACGATGCCCTCACACAATTCGATTCCCGGCTTGCGGACAGTCCTTTCCTGATGGGAAGCGAGATCAGCCTGCTTGACGTCGCCTGGTACATCTATTGCCACCGGCTGGTGATCTCCGGCTATCCCCTGGGCGAAAAACATTCCCGGCTCGGGGAATGGCTCGAAGGACTGAACGCAAGGCCGGAATTCCGCCGCGAAGTAGCCGAACCGCCACCGCTCATCTCCATGCGCGAGGCCATGCACGCCGAACAGGAAGCGCAGGGCGCCAGCCTGGCACAAGTCGCCGGATTCTGATATGAAAGCGCGTGTTGCCGTCAATGAGGCCATCAGGAGGTTTCCTGATTTTGTTTGAAGGCGGCAGCCCCGATGTTGCAGGCGAATTCCAGACTGCCGATATAATGGCGATAACGATATGCCGGAACTGAATATACGATGACAGCCCCTCCGCAAGCGCTGAAACAAGTGCGTAAACGCCGGCCGCAGGAACGAGCCGAGGTCACCCGACGGAAACTCGTTGAAGTTGCCTTACGGGAGTTTTCCGAACGTGGCTACGATGCGGTTACCGTACGCGATATAGAAATCGCAGCCGGTGTACAGCGAAATCTCCTCAGTTACCACTTCGGTGGCAAGGAAGAAATGTGGAAGGCTGCAGCCTCGCACAATTTTCACAAATTGCAGGAATTCACGAGCGATCGGCAGGATCTGGTTCAGGATCTTTCTCCTCACGAAAGGCTCGCGTACACAATTCGCAGCTATGTGCGATTCTGTGCCAGGAATCCCGAACTCAATCGCATGATGATTCAGGAAGGTAAACAGGACAGTTGGCGCATGCGTTGGCTGATCGACGAATTTCTGCGCCCGAAAATGGAAGGTATCCGGCAGACCGTCGAATTCGACCGCAAAATCAATGATCAACAATTCGTGCATTGGTACTACGTTTTCGTCAGTGGCGCCATGATATTTTCGATGGCGCCCGAAGCCGCACTTCTGTTCGATATCGATGTGCAGGACGACGAAGTGGTCGACCGCCATGCACAGACCATGGCTGCCTTGCTGCTGAACGAATTCCCGAATTAGCGCGCCCCTGCAAGACGGACTTCACAATTTTCGGCTATCCTGCGGTCCTTCGGTTTCAGGGAAAACGTGAACATGCGCAGAATCCTGCTGTCACTGCTGCTGGCAGCATTGGTTGCTTCAGGCGCGCCGGTCCTGGCCTGGGATTCGGTTGGCCACCGGGTGAGCGCCGCCGTTGCGGTGGAGTATTTCGAACCCGGGGTTCGCGAGCAACTCGTGACCATCCTGCGGGCGCACCCTCGCTTCAGTGAAGACTTCATGGGGCAGGTTCCGGACTTCATAGATACCGGCAACGAACTGGAATTCGATACCTGGCTGCTGGGCCAGGCGGCGTTCTGGCCGGACATCGCCCGCGGGCTGCCGCGGGGCGAGCGGTCTCGATATCATCGCGGTAACTGGCATTATATAGACGGCGCCTGGCTGCGCGATGCCGCGACGACACAGGGCAATGTTTATGTCGGTATCGATCCGTTGCCCGACATTGCGGGCACGGACGGCGAAGCGATTCGCAGTGAAGCGGATGTGGACAACGTGGTTTTTGCGCTCGACTTCAACATGCGCCTGTTGGCCGACTCGGCAACGGAAGCAAGGCAACGCGCAGTGGCGTTGTGCTGGGTATTGCACCTGGCCGGAGACATTCACCAGCCGCTGCATACGGGCTCGCTGTTTTCCGTGCGGTTGTTCGATTCCGGCGACGCGGGCGGCAATGGCATCGATACGAGCGAAGGCAATTTGCACGCGGCCTGGGATCGGGCGCTGCGCGAACAGGGAATCCTCGCCAGCGTCGATTCCATCACTGGAGCGTTACAGTCCATGGACTTGAGCGAAATCGAGTCCGAGCCGCTCGACTGGACTGCCTGGATGCACGAAAGCCGCGCCTTGTTGACCAGCGTGGTGTATCCCGAAGCGGTCGAGCGCGAAATTCTTGCAGCCGAGCGGTCCGGGCGCGAAATGCCGGAAATCGAGTTGTTCGAAGCCTATATCGCAGACATGCGCCGCCTGTCCGAGCAGCGTCTCGGCCTGGCGGGGGTACGCATCGCCGTGCTTTTCAATCGAAATCTGTAAGACCACATCAGAGCGTGCATATCCCGAACACGGGCGACGCATGCGTCGCCCCTACACATGGACCGCAGTTCATCATACCCGCGAGGCATGCCTTATGGGCTACTGTAGGGGCGAGGCATGCCTCGCCCTGACCGCGGTTTCATCGATGCTTCCCGCAACCAGGCAGCCGGCGGCTAGGGTCAGCAGGTTCTGGATCAGCCGGGGGCCGTCGCCGTCTTGCAGGCTCATGATGGACTCGGGGTGGAATTGCACGGCCCAGATGGGCAATTCGATGTGTTCCACCGCCATTACTACGGCATCCGTGGTTTGCGCCGTTACTTTCAGGCAATCCGGTACAGTGTCGGCCACCAGCGAATGATAGCGGCCGGCCTGGAACGACTCGGGAAGTCCTGAAAACAATTCAGTGCTTTCGTGAGAAACGGCCGATTGTTTTCCGTGCATGGGCGTCGGCGATTGGCGCAATTCACCGCCGAAATATTCAACGATGCCTTGCAGTCCGAGACAAACGCCGAAAATCGGAACTTCCGTCTCCAGCGCGCAAGCAATCGTCGCCGCGACATCGAATCGTTTCGGCTCGGATGGACCTGGAGACAGTACCAGTAGATCGATGTGTTCCCGATTCAGGTAATCGCGGGCGGCCTCCGGGCGCAAGGTCAGCAGTTCCGCGCCGAGGCGCCGGAAACAATCGCCGAGACTGTGCACGAATGAGTCCTCGTGATCGACCATGAGCACGCGCATGTGCGCGAACCCGGGCCGAGTCTCGCGGTCGGCAGGCGTCGCGAGCGGTTTGACGTCCACTCCCAGGGCCTGCATCAGGGCTCGCGCCTTGAGGCGCGTTTCCTGCTCCTCGGATGCAGGGTCCGAATCCATCAGCAAGGTCGCTCCGGCTCTCACCTCCGCCACTCCGTCCTTGATGCGAATCGTGCGCAAGGTCAGGCCGGTATTGAGATTGCCATTGAAGCCGATGTGGCCGATGGCGCCGCCGTACCAGCGCCGCGGCGACTTCTCGTACTTCTCCAGGTATTGCATGGCCGACAACTTGGGCGCGCCGGTGACGGTTACGGCCCAGGTATGCGAAAGGAAGCCGTCGAGTGCGTCGAAACCCGCTTTCAGCGTCCCTTTGACGTGATCGACGGTATGAATCAGCCGCGAATACATCTCGATCTGGCGCCGGCCGACGACCTGCACCGAGCCTGGCTCGCAAATCCTGGCCTTGTCGTTGCGGTCCACGTCGGTGCACATGGAAAGTTCGGATTCTTCCTTGGTCGAATTGAGCAGCCGGCGTATCTGTTCGGCGTCGCTCAAGGCATCGCCGCCGCGCGCGATGGTTCCCGAGATGGGACAGGTTTCGATGCAGTCTCCTTCGACCCGAACGAACATCTCCGGCGAAGCGGAAACGAGATATTCCTGTTCGCCGAGATTCATCAATGCGCCGTAAGGGGCGGGATTGGTTCGGGCCAGGCGTTTGAACACTTCTGCCGGGCTATCCTTGCAAGGCGCGGAAAATGTCTGGCCGGGCACAACCTCGAACAGATCGCCGCGGCTGAAGAATTCTTTCGCGCGTTTCACGCCGGATGCGTATTCACCGGGCTCGTGATCGGATTGCCATTCCACGCCGGTTGCAGGCAGAAACTTCGTTGCGTCCGCGCTCCGCTTGAGGCCTCCGGTGGTTTCTCCGTGGTGCTCTCGGTTTGGCGCGCGGCAGATGAAATCGTAGTTATAGGCCTGGGCATGTTCGAGGCGATGGTCGGCCACCAGAATCCGGTCGGGCAGATACAGCACGAGGTCGCGGTCGTCCGGGCCGCGTTGCTGATGGCGTTCGATGTCCTCGAACTGAAACGTCAGGTCGTAACCGAATGCGCCATACAACCCGAGAAAGGGGTCTTCCGGGCTGTGGAACCATTCAATCAGGGCTCGCAGAGCTGAAAAGACGCTATGCTGCCGACTACGTTCCTCCTCGCTGAAACCGATTTCGGCTTCGCGGATGTCGACATGAATTGCCGATTGTTCCCGGGATAGTCTCTGTGCGGACTTGCAGCCCGCAAGCGCCCGTTCGACTTCGGCAAGCAGGATCACACCGCGCCGATTGAGCGCTTCGATCGTCAACTTGCGTCCGCGGCCTATCAGACGCAAAGGCGGGTTGATAAAACCGATGTCCCAACGAGTGTACCGCCCCGGATACTCGAAGCCGGACCGCAGCAATACGCCCGGCGAGTCGTCGAGCGCGTCGGCGAGTTCGTCCATCGCCGTCGCGTAGTCGAGTTGCTCGACCGACAGATGCACACGGACGCCGCCGCCGGTCTCGTGCCGGTATTGCCGGCCGGGTTGAAGTCTTTTGATTCCACTCGTTGCCATCACGGGTTCCTCCGCTTGGCCTGCCGGAGCCGTGACTGGAAATTACTGGGAAGAAACAGAACGACCGCCACAACTCCGGGCGGCCGGTGAAGAATTACTCAGAATTCTTCCGGCTGCCCGCGTTGGGAAACCAGAAGTAAAAACGCACTCTGTTCATGGGCGGGCATGGTGCACGCACTATCGACGGATGTCAATGGCGAAAATCGCCCGTGTAGAGAACAAATAAAGTGTCCGGTCATAGAACACACAAAGTGTCCGGTCGTACAGTTACCGGTAGTGAAGACAGCGGTGAAGCTGTATGGGATTGGCGCGCAGAAGTCTGGAGCGGAGGCTGCTGTTGTTCGAGGAAGCGTATTCGATTTGGAGGGAATTGCGCTTGACGCTGGTGGATCGCGTCCTGCCGCATTGGGTGTGGCAAATGTTTGCGCTATTCGGTTGTCAGTGCCAGCAATGCTCCTGTCTGGGCAGGGCGGGTGATGGTAGCGGTGTTGTCCGACCTTCTCCGTCCCGGCTCCGGGAGGGTGTCACCGGTACCCGGAACCCGCGGCGTTTAAGCCCCGGGTCTCGGTTTATCCGCGCGCTCGCGATCGAACTGAACCGTGAAGAATCATGAACTCCCGCTAACGCTGTTCGCACTGCCACGGCGCCCGAACCCGAGCGCCGTGGTTTGTGCGGTCTTCAGAGGGGAATCGACAAGCGCAGCAGCACACCGTAATCGGATTGGCCTGTTGCGTTTGCCCGCTTCACGCCTTCCAGTTCCAGCGTGAAAGGCAACGTCGATTGCCCGTTCGCGACCAGATTCCAGGACGTTCCCCAGGCCAACTCCCGGCCCCGCCCAGTCCAGCGCAGCCGGCTGTAGGGCGTAAACAGACCCGGCAAACCCGGTGTGCGCAATCCGGCGTAGGCCACTTCGCTTTCCATGCGAAGCCGCGAGCCCTGTGCCAGCGCTCCCACTGGACCGGTAATGGCGTCGGCGTTGTCCCACAACGTGGTCCGACCGTCTCCGTCCCGGCCCCAGGAGGACGCTACCGACGCCCGGAAGCCGCGCCGTTTCAGACCCGGATCCCAGTTTGCCTGGATGCCCGCGCCCCAGTCCCGGTAGCCGCTCTCATGCACCAGCAGCACGCGCCCGTGCAGCGACACGTCCAGACCGCTGTTCGCATCCAGATACGCCACTCGAAATCCGGTTTCCATGCCCGCGCCGCGGTCCGCGTCGCCGCCGTCGAAACGTCCGCCGGCCTCCAACTTCAGACGCAGCGTGCGATCCGCCGACAGCGATTCGTCGTGAATCCATTCCAGCATCAACCGGCCCCGCCGAGCTTCGCCGCTCACCCCGGCGATATCCGCCGAAGCATCGGTCGCCAGACGCGTCGACAAGACATCCGCCCGCACACCCCATTCGTTGTCGCCGCGCCGGCTCAACAGCGCTCTCACGCCGCCGGCGTACATGCGAAAATCGGCATCGAAATCGTGCGCGCGGCCCAGCTCTTCCAGACCCAAGTCGCCCGCGCCAAAGCCGCCAACGCCCCATACGCCAACCCGTTCGTTCGGCTGCCAGTACAGGTAGGGATGCGCCGTGTCCATGCGACTGCGCAGCAATCCGTCGGTTCCATCGTCGCTGTAATCCAGGTCGCCCCAACTGCGCATGAAGGACAGCCCAGCGAGCAGACGCTCGTCGGTATACAGGTCCAGCCCTACATGAGCGGCGTCAAGGCCGCCTTTGTAGTCCGTCCCAAGCCGCTCCAGATCGCCGTTGAACTGCTGTATGTCTCCCTGTCCCCACAACACCGGCGTCCAGCTCCTCTTCCGTTCCCGCAGGTCCAGCGGAATCTCGAAACCCGCCGCCGACAGATCGCGCCCAGGGTTTCCGTTCCCCGCCGCGGGTCTCGCCAAGGTTCCCGGCAGCGCGCCTTCGAGTCCAGACCCAGAGCCTGGTTCCTGCCCGTAAGCCGCTACTCCCGGCGCCTTGCCCAGGCCGGGGTAGGCCCCCGCGACATTTGCCGGCGTCCGCGCGGATACACTCCACGTCAACGATCCCGGCAACGCGCTGCCCGGGGCCACGCCGGCGTTATCTCCCAGCAGTGGCGGCTCATCAGCGACAGCCTGCAATCGATCCCACTGCCGATGCCGCTCGAAGCGGCTCTCGATCGCCGTCAGCGCGCTCTCGCCCATCGAACGCCCGACTACCGCCAGCAGCGCCTCCTGCGTTTGCGCGAACTGCTCCGCCGTGCGCCGCTGGTCGAATCGAACCTGGACCGAGGCGGGATCGCCCGTTCTTACCGCTTCCGGCAGCTCGCCCAGATGCAGCACAATACCCTCCCCGGGATCGTGCGCCTCGTCCATCGCGACCGCCAGGGAAACCATGCGCCGACTCTCGCCTCGCTCGAACACCAGGGATGACGGTATGCCGCTATAGTCCTCCAGCGTCGCCCCGCCTTCGAGCGTAACCCGCAGCGGAACGTCCACGGTGCGGTCCGCGGCCGGCGACATCGTCACTTCGATTTCGCCCCGCTCACCTTCCGTTACCGTGTAGTTCGACTGCCCAAAACTCACCTGGAGGTCCACCAGGCCCTTATCCTTGAGCGTTACCGTCGCCGCGGCCGACTCCCCGGCCATCGCGACCTCCGGCAGGTCTCCGAATCCCAGCTCCAGCGTTTCGTCGTCACCGTCCTCGTCAAGGTTGGCGATGATCCTGAACGCCTGTTCGGTCGCGCCGGCCGGCACGCCGAGCGTTCCCACGCCTGCCTCGGCATCCCAATCCCGCAATCCCTCGACCGCATAGTCGTCAACTGTCGTCGTTTCCGGCCGGGTCAAGCGAATCGGGATCGCCAGGGCCTGGTTCGCGGCCAGGCTCAGCGTCAACGTCACCGCCGCCGCCTCGCCTCCTTCAATCGCCGTGAAGTCGGACTCCCCGAAACTCACCACCAGTTTCGTTTCCACCTGCAACGGCTCCGCCGCCTGGTTGCCGTTGCCGGCCAGATCCGCGGCCACGTCTTCCGGAATCTCCACCACCACCGGCTGTCCCGGCGCCGCCGGATCGATCATGGCTCGATAGACCAGCGATGAAGCCGTTATGAAATCCGTCACCGTCGCGTTGCCGAGCTGGATATCCTCCCGCGCAAAACCTTGCACCGGTTCCGAGAAGGCGATCGTCACTTCGAATTCGCCCGCGCCGGCCACAACCGGATCGGCCGGACCGGTGACGGTTACTCGCGGCCGCTCCAGGTCCGCCTCGATGACGAACGGCTCCGAACTCTCGTTGCCGTTGCCGGCCGCGTCCTCGACCGCGTCCGCCGCGATGCTTACGGTCACCGGGCCGCTCTCCGCGGGTTCGATCCGCGCGATGTAGTTCGCGCCCGAACCGTCCACGCCGTCCACCGCACCGTTGCTTACTTGCAGATCGCTCTGCTCGAAGCCGGTCACTGGCTCGCTAAAAACGATCGTCGCCGTGAACGCGCCAGCCACGGGTCCCGCGGCTTCGCTCGCGATCGCCACCGTCGGAATCGTCAGATTCGCCTCGATGACAAACGCCTCTGATGCCGCGTTGCCGTTGCCGGCGATATCCTCGGCCGCGTCCGCACCAATGCTTACGCTCACCTCGCCGCTCTCCGCGGGAGCGATCTCCGCCGTGTAGTTCGTCTCCGAACCGCTGAAGCGGGTTACCGAACCGTTGCTTACTTGCACATCGCTCTGCTCGAAACCCGTCACCGTCTCATCGAAAACGACGCTCACCTCGAACACGCCACCTACCGGGGCGACAGCCTCGCTGCCGATCTCCACCGCCGGGCTCGTCAAATCCGCCTCGATCAGCAAAGACTCGGCCGCCGCATTGCCGTTGCCGACGCCGTCCGTGGCCGCGTTCGCGCCCACGTCCACCTTGACCTCGCCGGTCGCTTCCGGCGTGACCGTGATCTTGTAATCCCGCGACGTAGTCCGTTCGAAATTCGAGACCGCACCGTTGATCACGTCAATATCCGCCAGCGCGAAGCCGTATACGCTTTCGCTGAAGCGGATCGTCGCCATGAAGACACCGGTCACGGGTCCCGCGGCTTCGCTGGTGATCGCCACCGTCGGTCCCGTCAAGTCTGCCTCGACGACAAGATCCGCCGCCGCCTCGTTGCCGTTGCCGACCGCGTCCTCGGCCGCGTCCGCCGCGACACTTATGGTCACCGCACCGCTCTGTGAAGGGGCGATCCGCGCCGTGTAGTTCGTCTGCGAACCGCTGAAGTCGGTCACCGAACCGTTGGTGACTTGCACATCGCTCTGCTCGAAACCGGTCACCGCCTCGTCAAAAACGATGCTCACCACGAACGTACCGGTCACGGGTTCCGAGGCTTCGCTGGCGATCTCCAGCGTCGGTCCCGTCAGGTCCGCCTCGACGACAAAATCCGCCGCCGCCTCGTTGCCGTTGCCGACCGCGTCCTCGGCCGCGTCCGCCGCGACGCTCACGGTCACCGCGCCGCTCTGTGAAGGGGCGATCCGCGCCGTGTAGTTCGTCTGCGAACCGCTGAAGCGGGTCACCGAACCGTTGGTGACTTGCACATCGCTCTGCTCGAAGCCGATTACCGCCTCATCGAAAACTATGTTTACCTCGAACGCGCTACCCACCGGGCCAACGGCCTCGCTGGCGATCACCAGCGCCGGTCTCGTCAGATCCGCCTCGATCACCAAAGACTCCGCCGACTTGTTGCCGTTGTCGCCGCTGTCCGTGGCCACGTTCCTTTTCACGTCCACGCTAACCTCACCGGTCGCTTCCGGTATGACCGCGATCGTGTAAGCCTGAGAAGAACGCTGTTCGAATTCCAACACCGTTCCGTTGCGCACATCAATATCTTCGATAGTGAAGCCGTCTACGATCTCCGAGAAAAATATTACCGCCTGGAAAGGGCCGCTCACCGGACCCGATGACGTCGTCTGAATCTCCAGCGTCGGTCTGAATGTGTCCTCCGAGTTCGTCAGATCCGCATCGATGATGAAGTCTTCCGCTGCCTCGTTACCGTTGCCGGCCGCGTCCTCGGCCTGATTGGCATCGACGCTCACGATCACCGCGCCACTCCCCCAAGGGGTGATCTCCGCCGTGTAGTTCGTCTCCGAACCGCTGAAGTCGGTCACCGCGCCATTCGTCACCGTGATCTCGCGCCGTTCGAATCCGGTCACCGCCTCATTAAAGGTGATGTCAACTTCGAACGCGCCGGACACGGGTTCCGCGGCTGCGCTGGTGATCGCCAGCGTCGGCCTGGTGAGATCCGCTTCGATGACAAACTCCCGCGAAGCTTCGTTGCCGTTGCCGGCCGCGTCCTTGGCCTGGTCGGCATCGATGCTTACGGTCACTTCTCCGGTCACCGCGGGGGTGATCTCCGCCGTGTAGTTCATCTCCGAACCGCTGAAGTCGGTCACCGCGCCATTCGTCACCGTGATCTCGCGCCGTTCGAAACCGGTCACCGCCTCACTAAAGGTGATGTTCACTTCGAATGCGCCGGATACGGGTTCCGCGGCTGCGCTGGTGATCGCCAGCGTCGGATTCGTCAGATCCGCCTCGACGATTAAAGTCTCCGCCGCCTCGTTGCCGTTGCCGGCCGCGTCCTCGGCCTGGTTCGCATCGACGCTTACGGTCACCACGCCACTCCCCGCGGGGGCGATCTCAGCCGTATAGTTCGTCTCCGAACCGCTGAAGTCGGTCACCGCGCCATTCCTCACCGTGATATCGCCTTGTTCGAAACCGGTCACCGCTTCATCGAAAACGATGTTTACTTCGAACGCTCCAATCACGGGTTCCGCGGCTGCGCTGGTGATCGCCACCGTCGGATTCGTCAGATCCGCCTCGACGATCAAAGTCTCCGCCGCCTCGTTACCTCTGCCGGCGCCGTCCGTAGCCACGTCCGCTTCCACATCCACCCTGACCTCGCCGGTCGCTTGCGGCGTGATCGTGATCGTGTAAATCTGCGTAGAAATTTCCTTGAATTCCGAGATCGTTCCGTTGCGAACGCCAATATCATCGACGGTGAAGCCGTCCACGACTTCCCAGAAAACTATTCCCACCTCGAAAGCGCCGCCAACCGGGCTCGACGCCTCCGTCTGGATTTCAGTATTCGGGCCGATCTCGCCTTCCGAATCCGTCAGATCCGCCTCGATGACGAAATCCTCCGCTGCCTCGTTGCCGTTGCCGGCCACGTCCTCGGCCTGGTCCGCGCCAATGCTTACGGTCACGTCCCCGCTCTCCGAAGGGGTGATCTCGGCCGTGTAGCTCCTTCCCGAACCGCTGAAATCGGTCACCGCGCCATTCGCCACCGTGATTTCGCTCTGTTCGAATCCGGTTACCGCTTCATCAAAAGTAATGTCCACTTCGAAGGCGCCGGACACGGGTTCTGCGGCTGCGCTGGTGATCGCCACCGTCGGATTCGTCAGATCCGCCTCGATGATCAATGTTTCCGCCGCCTCGTTACCTCTGCCGCCGCCGTCCGTAGCCACGTCCGCTTCCACATCCACCCTGACCTCACCGGTCGCTTGCGGCGTGATCGTGATCGTGTAAATCTGCGTAGAAATTTCCTTGAATTCCGAGATCGTTCCGTTGCGAACGCCAATATCATCGACGGTGAAGCCGTCCACGATTTGGGAGAAAGTTATTGCCACCCCGAAAGCGCCGCCAACCGGGCTCGACGCCTCCGTCAGGATTTTAGTCCTCGGGCCGATCTCGTCTTTCGAATCCGTCAGATCCGCCTCGATGACGAAATCCTCCGCGGCCTCGTTACCGTTGCCGGCCGCGTCCTCGGCCTGGTCCGCGCCAATGCTTACGGTCACGTCCCCGCTCTCCGAAGGGGTGATCTCGGCCGTGTAGCTCGTCTCCGAACCGCTGAAGTCGGTCACCGAGCCATTCGTTACCGTGATATCGCCTTGTTCGAAACCGATCACCGCCTCATTAAAGGTGATATTCAGTTCGAATGCGCCGGACACGGGTTCCGCGGCTGCGCTGGTGATCGCCACCGTCGGATTCGTCAGATCCGCCTCGACGATCAAAGTCTCCGCCGCCTCGTTACCTCTGCCGGCGCCGTCCGTAGCCACGTCCGCTTCCACATCCACCCTGACCTCACCGGTCGCTTGCGGCGTGATCGTGATCGTGTAAATCTGCGTAGAAATTTCCTTGAATTCCGAGATCGTTCCGTTGCGAACGCCAATATCATCGACGGTGAAGCCGTCCACGATTTGGGAGAAAGTTATTGCCACCCCGAAAGCGCCGCCAACCGGGCTCGACGCCTCCGTCAGGATTTTAGTCCTCGGGCCGATCTCGTCTTCCGAATCCGTCAGATCCGCCTCGATGACGAAATCCTCCGCGGCCTCGTTACCGTTGCCGGCCGCGTCCTCGGCCTGGTCCGCGACAATGCTTACGGTCACTTCCCCGCTCTCCGAAGGGGTGATCTCAGCCGTGTAGCTCGTCTCCGAACCGCTGAAGTCGGTCACCGAGCCATTCGTCACGGTGATATCGCTCTGTTCGAAACCGGTCACCGTCTCGTCAAAAACGATGTTTACGTCAAAGGCGCCGGACACGGGTTCCGCGGCTGCGCTGGTGATCGCCAGCGTCGGATCCGTCAGATCCGCTTCGATGACGAACTCATCCATATCAACGATTACGGTCACCTCTCCGCTCTGCGAAGGAGTGATCTCTGCCTTGTAATTTGCCCCTGAACCGCTGAAATCGGTCACCGCGCCATTCGTCACCGCGATATTGCTCTGTCCGAAACCAATAATCGCCTCACTAAATGTGATGTTCACTTCGAAGGCGCCGGACACGGGTCCCGAGGCTGCGCTCGTGATCGCTACTGTCGGACCCGCCGGATCCGCCTCGATGATAATCTCCTCCGATTTCTCGTTGCCGTTGCCGGCCGCGTCCTCGGCCTGGTCCGCATTGACTCTTACGGTCACCTCACCGGCCGCCGAAGGGGTGATCTCGGCCGTGTAGCTCCTTCCCGAACCGCTGAAGTCGGTCGCCGCGCCATTCGTCACCGTGATATCGCCTTGTTCGAAACCCGTCACCGCCTCACTAAAGATGATGTTCACTAAGAACGCGCCCTCCACGGGTTCCGTGGCGCCGCTGATGATCGCCACCGTCGGCCTCGTCAGATCCGCCTCGATGACAAACACCTCCGATGCCGCGTTGCCGTTGCCGTCCGCGTCCTCGGCCGCGTTCGCACCAATTCTCAAGAGCACCCTGCCACTCCCCGAAGGAGTGATCTCCGCCGTGTAGTCCGTCTCCGAACCACTGAAGTCGGTCACCGTGGCATTCGTCACGGTGATGTCACTTTGTTCGAAGCCCGTCACCGCCTCGTCAAAAACGATGTTCACTTCGAAAGCGCCGGACACCGGCCCCGCGGCTGCGCTGGTGATCGCCAGCGTCGGATTCGTCAGATCCGCCTCGATGACAAAGTCTTCCGCTGCCTCGTTGCCGTTGCCGGCTTCGTCCTCGGCCTGGTCCGCATCGATGCTTATGGTCACCTCTCCGCTGTCCGAAGGGGTGATCTCCGCCGTGTATCTCAACTCCGAACCATTGAAGTCGGTCACCGAGCCATTCGTTACCGCGATATCGCCTTGTTCGAATCCGGTTACCGCTTCATCAAAAGTAATGTCCACTTCGAAGGCGCCGGACACAGGTCCCGAGACTTCGCTGGTGATCGCCACCGCGGGATTCGTCAAATCCGCCTCAATCACCAAGGACTCCGCCGCCTCATTGCCGTTGCCGGCATCGTCCGTGGCCACGTTCGCTTCCACGTCCACCTTGACCTCGCCGGTCGCTTGCGGCGTGATCGTGACCACGTAACTGTTTGAAGAATTCTTTTCGAATTCCGATGCCGTTCCATTGCTGACGTCAATATCCGCGAGAGTGAAGCCGGACACGTCCTCGGAGAATCGAATTATCGTCCTGAACGCACCGACTACAAGTTGCTGGTTTGCGTTTGTGATTGACAACGTCGGCCTCGTCAGATCCGCTTCGATGACAAAGTTCTTCCCTACCCTGTTGCCGTTACCGGCCGCGTCCTCGACCACGTTCGCATCAATCTTCACGTAAACCCTGCCGCTCTCCGCGGGGGTGATCTCCGCCGTATAGCTCGTCTCCAAAACGCTGAAGTCGGTCACCGTGCCATTCGTTACCGTGATGTCGCTTTGTTCGAAACCGGTCACCGTCTCATCAAAAACGATGTTCACTTCGAATGCGCCGGACACGGGTTCCGAGGCTGCGCTGGTGATCGCCGCCGTCGGACCCGTCAGATCCGCCTCGATCACCAGAGACTCCGCCGCCTTATTGCTGTTTTCGGCACTGTCCGTGGCCACGCCCGCTTCCACGTCCACCTTGACCTTACCGGTCGCTTGCGGCGTGATCGTGGCCGTGTAAGTCCGCGAATTAATCTCCTTGAAATTCGACGCCCTTCCGTTGCTCACGTCAATATCCGCGAGGGTAAAGCCGGACACGCTGTCGGAAAAGACTATTTCCACTTCGAAAGCGCCGCCCACCGGGGCCGACGCGTCCGTCTGAATCGTCAGCGTCAGTTTGTCGTTGTCGGCCTCGGTGGCCGTAACCGAATCGATAGCGGTGATGACATCGTCGTTGTAGCTAGGGTCATCCCCCTCCAGAACGTGATCGAAGACCGCAACACCATCCAGCTTGTCGGAGTCCTCAATCGCCGTAATGCGTATCGCCCGCGGAATATTCCAGTTTTCCTTGGTGAAGGTATACCTGCTGCTCGGCGCCGTCAGGTCACTGTCATTCGTAGGTCGCGACAGCACGTAGAGCGAGACATTGTTCACCGGTTCGGTATCGAGCCTCACTGTATATTCATTGGAGCCGCCCTCGGGTACCAACAGCGTAAGCGGCGAGACTGTTACCCCGACAGGATCGTTGTCGACCTCGGTCGCCAAGGCGCCGCTGATCTGAATACCGTCATAGTTGCTGTCGGTGCTTTCCACATTGTGATTGAATCCACCCGAGCCGTTTTCGCCGTCGAGATCCTCGGCCGCCGAGATCGTCACAGTCTGCGGCGCATCCCAGTTTTCGACAGTGAAGGTAAGCTTGTCCGGTTCTGCCGTCAGACTATCGTCGGAATAATCCCGCACGGTACTGCGCTCCACCCCAATCGTGACATCCGCCGTCGGCTGGCGGGTGAGCCTTACCGTGTATTCCGCCGAGCCACCCTCCAGCACGCTCAGCCGCGTCGGTGAGACTGCCACATCCTGAGCCAATGAGATGCCAGGCAAAAGCGCCAGAGCTGTCCAGAACACTGCGCCCAAGGCCAATCGGCCAAAGCTCGAGGATTTTTTTGGAATCCGCAAAGAGCTCTGGATTTCTTGAACACAAACAAGGTTATTTGTTAAAGGGCGCGCGACCTGCTGGTGTTCGCCCCGGCGATTACTATGTTTCATTTCGGACTCCAATTTTTTAGCCACTTTTATGCAACGCGATATGGTTGCCACCCAAAACGTGTAGTATCGTAACATAAGATTACTTAAAGTAACAACAGAAATGTAATCAGTAACACTTTTGGTGGTTTCAGCAGGCAAACAAAAAAATCGAAGACATCTCCAGATGCGCATCCTGACTTTCAACCGCGAGGCCTACGCTGCGCCGAAGGCAAAGGCGTTTCTTAGTGGTTGAGGGGGAGGATTTGAAGGAGAAAGGCTATTCCGGCGCCGCGGCATACTGCCGCAAGGAGCGGCAATGGGCGCCAAGGGGCTTCGGCTTCGCAATGGCCGACAGCGAAGGCCGCTAGCTCCAGCTAGATCAAAACGGTTGTAGCGGGATCTCGCTAAATCCTCCCTCGGGGTCGGCGGGGGCGGGCGACAGCGGCGAAAGTTCGAAATCATGGATGCGTTGATGGCGCATATGCGCGAATCACGCGCCCATAACCGTCAATACATCTATAGCGAGCTGATCAGTAACGCTATCCTGCCCGAGACCAGGTTAACCGTCGGATACCTTGAGGAGCGATGCGGAGTCGTGCGCAAATTCGATGTCGAAAGTCGTGAACGAACGTGGCGACATCACTGAGGGTCAAGTACCAGCGCCTCCAGGCCGTCGGCAAACCGCCCAAGGTTGCGATTATCGCCATCATGCGCAACCTGGTCGTGTTCGCGAATCGCCTGCTCGCCGAAAATTGGCCATGGCGCCCGAACCACCGCGAAAGGCCCCCGCGCTTCTCAATGACAAATACACCGAAACGTGGAGAATACGACCTGTTCCGTTACATCACGCAATACCGTTGCTCGCCCTACAAGCGGACTTCGATGCCACGGGCGGCCAGGTGGCGTTTGGCCTGATCAATGGTGAATTCGTGGAAGTGGAAAATGCTCGCGGCGAGCACTGCGTCGACGCCGCCCTCAAGTACGCCCGCGGCGAGATGTTCAAGTGCGCCAACGCCGCCGGATGCGATTTCCGGCACGCGCACCGTGCTGCTTACGGCGCGGTTGAACTGGTTGTCGAATCCCTCTTTGGTGCCGTCCCGGTCCATGCTGGTGAGCAGGATTTCGCCGGCGCCGTAGTCGACCATTCTGCCGCACCACTCCAAGGCGTCAATGCCGGTGGGATTGCGTCCGCCATGAGTGAAGATCTCCCATTTCGGCTTTTCTCCCGCCGAGACCCGTTTGGCGTCCACCGCCACGACAATGCATTGGGAGCCGAAGCGTTCCGAAGCGGTGCGGACGAAAGGCGGTTCGAATACCGCGGCGGTATTGATCGCCACCTTGTCGGCGCCGGCATTGAGCATCATGCGGATGTCATCCAGGCTACGAATGCCGCCGCCGACCGTTAAGGGAATAAATACCTGAGCGGCGATGTCGCGCACGGTTTCGACCGTGGTCGCGCGTCCTTCGTGACTGGCGGTGATGTCGAGAAAAGTAATCTCGTCGGCGCCGGCCTCGTCGCGCAGATCGTCGCCGAAGTAGCGCACTGCGCCTGGCGCCAATCCGAGGCAATCGACGCCGCCGTTTTCTTCGGAGTGCTCCATCAGCGCTTGCATGCCGACACAGATCGCGAGAACCGGGCGGGTTTGCATAGCCTCGGCAACCATCCGGCCGATATTAAGTCGGTTGATTTCCGCCATGCAATCGCGAATCGCGCCGACCCCGGGAAAGATGACTCGATCCGCTGCCGCGATAGTCATTGCGTCCGCGGTGATGGAAACGTCGATATCGAGTTCAAGTTCGCGGCCGACATGCTCCACTGCCTTGGCAACCGAATGCAGATTGCCCATACCGTAGTCGATGACCGCAACCGTGTTCATGCTTTTTGACTCGCGGAATTCAGGCGTGCCGGGGGAACCGGGCTCGAACGTCTCAACTTACAAGCTGCCCTTGGTGGACGGAATCACGCCGGCCGAGCGCGGATCGAACTCCACCGCCATGCGCACGGCGCGGCCAAACGCCTTGAAGATCGTCTCGATCTGATGATGCGCGTTGCGGCCCCGGATGTTGTCGATGTGCAAGGTGACAAAGGCATGGTTGACGAAACCCTGGAAAAACTCGCGAAACAGATCGATGTCGAATCCGCCGACGACGGCGCGCGCGAAATCGGCGTGATACTCGAGTCCCGGCCGCCCGGAAAAATCGATCACCACCCTGGAAAGCGCTTCATCAAGGGGCACATAGGCATGGCCGTAGCGGCGGATGCCGGTCTTGTCGAGCGCCTGATTCAGCGCCTGTCCGAAGGTAATGCCGAGATCTTCGACGGTGTGGTGAGCGTCGATTTCGAGATCGCCTTCGGCCTTGATCGTGAGATCGAGCATGCCATGACGGGCGATCTGATCGAGCATATGCTCCAGAAACGGCAAACCTGTTTCCGCCTCGAATCGGCCGCTGCCGTCAAGATCGAGCCAAACGGAAATTCGGGTTTCCTTCGTGTTGCGCTGAACGCTGGCGCTGCGCGCTTATTTGCTCATGATTGCCTAACCGGTTGTGCCGGAGCGGTCGCCTGGGAGGCTGCGCATTATAACGCCGCGGCGGGAGAAACGCAGCGGAGCGAATCCCGCGGCCAAAGCCAAACGCCCGCTCCGGCCAATCAGGCGCCTAGGGGCGACTCATGCGGCTAACGCCACTTCGTGCTCTAACCAAGCGAACATAGTGGAGCAGTCGTGCGGCGCTTGAGGCATTCCGCTACACTTCTTTCTTTTCCGTCGCAATTGGCGGTCGCGGGTGTCTCATGAACCTGATTGTGCTTCGACCCCGGACCAGTAGATGTTGAATCGCCCGCGAAAAATCCTGCTCGGTATCGTGGCGGCCGTAGTGGCGGCCATTGTTTTTGCCGCGCTTTGGGTCAACAGTCCCGAGCAATACCGGACCACGCTGCAGGACTACGTTGCCACCGCCACCGGTTATGAATTGGTCGTGGCCGGCGCGATTGATCTCAACCTGTTGCCAGTGGCCCGGCTGACGCTCGAAGACGCGCGGCTACGCAATCCTGGCTTGCCGCAAGAACTCGCTTCGACTGCATTCGTGCAACTGGATGTTGATCGAGGCGATCTTCTGCGCGACGAGTTGACGATTCGGGAACTTCGTATAGATGGCTTCCACGTCAATGCCTATGTGGATGCCACGGGCACGAGTATCTGGGACGCCGGGCCGGCGGAAACGGTTCCGATCTTCGGCGGCGAATCCGACACGGCCTCCCTGCTACCCGAGCGTATAGCGGCCGAGGGCGGCCGGCTGGACGTACAAAACCTGTTCAGCGGCCGGCGCTTCCTGCTGAAGAATCTGCGAGTAGTCGGCGACAACGTCAATTTGCAGGGCGAGTCCTTCCTTTTGTTGGCGAATTTCGACGTCGAATGGTTCGACAGCTCCAACCGGCGATTGCGAGAGGCGAAGGTGGGCCTGAGCGGCAACGTCGAAGCGGACGCGAATTCGGGCGGACTGGCGCTTGCGGACCTCGATATCAACAGTACACCGGTGTCGCTCCAGGGTCGCCTGGACGTAACTGATTTTCCGGCCGACCCGAGCTACCGGGCAAATCTGACCAGCAATGAATTCGACGCCAAAACGCTATTGCAAAATCTTGGCTGACTGGTCTCTCCTGAACAGTCTTTGCTATCGGCGCCCAATGGCAATGCGGACGGACAATGGCCCGCGGAATTGGAATTCAGCCTGTCGGGGGACTCTGCTGAGCTCAACGCCACGGCGTCGGTGAGCAGTTCGAACCGGCTCGTGATCGAAGCGGAAACCGAGCTGCGCTTCGCCCGCGGCCTGGCGCCCGGTGGGTATCGACCGGGGTATGGAAATTCCCGCCAGTTTTTTTGAATCTCTCCCCGACAGTCTTATAGCCGCCTTCGAAGGCGCGAACGATCCGGAATGAGGCTGCTGCTCGACACTTGCACCTTCCTATGGCTGGCTACTGACGACCCCCAATTGTCCAAAACAGCAAGAGATTGCTGCCGCGACCCCCGCAATGAAGTGTATCTCAGCGCCCTTTCGGGATGGGAAATCGCCATCAAGTACCGTTTGGGCCGATTGCGACTGCCCGAAAGACCGGATCGATACGTGGAAAGCAGGCGAAAATGGCTGCAACTGGAGCCGCTCCCCTTCGACGAAAGCAGCGCCGCGCATGATGCGCTATTGCCGGAACTTCACGCAGACCCATTCGACAGGGGTCTGGTTTCTCAAGCCATTTTGAACGGGCTTACGATCGTTACCCCGGATACGCTGATCGCGCGCTATCCCGCGCCGGTAACGTGGTAAAACACATCGGTCGGCATGTCCGCCGATCGGGCTATCCGTACCTGTGTCAATGGCAACTGAAAACTGCTCATTTTGGGCAATTGAAAACTGCACACTTTCGGCAACTGGAAACTGCACACTTTAGGGCAGGACATAAGATCGCAGTTGCCCTTCTGTCGTTGACTGACTGGTTTTCCGCAGGGAGCGTAGCGACCGAAGCGCAAGGCCGCGCCGCCGCGTCGGCGCCTCACGCGGCTTTTCCCCATTTGTCTCGGTAGACGTCGCCCGGCGCGCGCCCGTCGAGAGACGAGTGCGGACGCACCAGGTTGTAGAAGTCGAACCAGTCGCCGATCTCGCGTTCGGCGGCGCGGCCGTCGGGCAACTCACGCAGATACACCGCCTCGTACTTCAACGAACGCCACAGCCTTTCGATGAAGATATTGTCCAGATAGCGGCCGCGACCGTCCATGGAGCAACGCGCCCCGGCGGCGCGGATGCGGCCGGTGAAGTCAATGCTGGTGAACTGCGAACCCTGGTCCGTGTTGAATATCTCCGGCGATCCGCTACGCAGCGCCGCCTCCAGCGCCTCGATGCAAAAACCGACATCCATCGTGTTCGACAGCCGCCATGACAACACCTGCCGGCTGGCCCAGTCCATGACCGCAACCAGATAGAAAAAGCCGCCGGAAACGGGAATATAGGTGATGTCCGCGCACCACACCTGATCCGGACGATCGATGACCAGATCGCGCAGCAGATACGGATACACCCGGTGTTGCGGGTTCGGCGCACTGGTCCGCGGTTTGCGGTAGATCGCCTCCATGCCCATCAAGCGCATCAGCCTGCGCACCCGGTGCCGACCGGCGACAATCCCGTCGCGATGCAGATGGCGTACCATCTGACGGCTGCCGTAAAACGGATGTGCCAGATGCAACTCGTCTAGCTGGTGCATCAGCGCCAGGTTTTGTGCACTTTCGCCCGATGGCGGGCAATACTGCGACGAACGACTCACGCCGAGCGGCGCGCACTGCCGGGATAGGGACAACTCGCAACCGTGGTCGATCATGGCAGTCCGCTCGGAACGGCTCAGCGCTCCAACCCGCGCAGAAAAAAATCCCGTTCCACCGTCAACTCGCCGATCTTGGCGTGCAAGTCCCGGATCGTCGCTTCCTGTTCGGCGCCACGTTTCGAACCGGAACCCGAAAACACTTCCCCGAGACTTTCCACAGCCTGACGCTTCCAGGCGCTTACCTGATTCGGATGTACTTCGAAACGCGCCGCGATCGCCTCAACCGTGTCGCGCTCCCGCAGCGCCTCCAGCGCCACGCGCTTTTTAAACTCCGCCGTAAAACGGCGTCTCTTCCTGGTCATGCTCATGCCTCCTGTCGGCATTGGAGCACACCTTAACGAACTGTCCAAAAAAGCGGGACCACCTCATATTGCTGCGGTACTGACATGCGGGCGAGGCATGCCTCGCCCCTACCGTCTCACATGTTTCTGAGCCTGGGCACGTGTGAACGAATCCATTGCCTGCACATTCCAGTAACCGCCTTATCTTGCTAAGCTTGAGCGCCATCGGACAGCAATACAGAGAATATGAACATGGTAATTCTGAATCGAGTGTTGGCCGGCGTTTTGGTACTCGTTTTCTCCGGCGCGGCGCTGGCGCAGGAGTTCGTCAAGGCCGACCCCGAGCAACTTGGCATGTCCGCCGAGCGGCTCGAAGTGCTTGATGCGAACCTGAAAGCGTTTGTGATCGAGGATCGCATTGCTGGACAGGTCGTACTCGTTCTGCGCAACGGCCAGGTGGCTTATTCCGCAGCCAACGGCTGGCGCGACAAGGAAAACGGCGCGGCGATGAGCGATGACACCATTTTCCGCATCGCCTCCCAGACCAAGGCCATCGTCAGCACCGGCATCATGATCCTGCAGGAGCAAGGCAAGCTCTCCATCGGCGACCCGCTCGGCCGTCATATTCCCGAATGGCGCAACATGCAGGTGGCCGTGCCCGACGGCAGCGGCGGCTACGTACTCGAAGACGCGGCCCGGCCGATCACGATCCGCCATCTGCTTACTCATACCGCGGGCGTCAGTTACGGCAGTGGGCCGGCCCAGGATCGCTGGGAGGAAGCCGGCTTCCAGAGCTGGTACTTCGCCAACCGTGACGAGCCGATCGCCGAAACAATCGCCCGTATGGGTGCGCTGCCGCTCGATGACCATCCCGGCGAAAGCTGGATCTACGGTTACAGCACCGACATCCTCGGGGTCGTGATCGAAAAAGCCAGCGGATTGAACCTGCAGAGCTTCCTGCAGCAGCACATTTTCGATCCGCTGGATATGCGTGATACCCACTTCTACCTGCCTGAAACGAAACGGGACCGCCTGGCGACCGTCTACCGACCCGGCCCGAACGGCGTTGAAGCCAGACCGGAAACCGATGGCATGCTTAGTCAGGGCATGTACGTTGACGGTCCGCGGATGAGCTTTTCCGGCGGCGCCGGCCTGCTGTCCACGGCGCGCGATTACGCACGCTTCCTGCAGATGACCCTGAACGGCGGTGAACTCAATGGTGAGCGCATTCTTTCGCGCAAGTCGATCGAATTGATGACCGTCAGCCACCTGGGTGACATCCCCTTCCGCGGCGGCCAGGGCTTCGGCCTCGGCTACTCTGTGCTCGAAGACCTCGGCGCGAACGGCAGTCTCGGCACCGAAGGCGAATACGGCTGGGGCGGCGCCTATCATTCGACTTATTGGGTCGACCCGGCAGAGGAACTGGTAGTGGTCTATCTGACCCAGATCATCCCCGCCACCGGCCTGAACGACTACAGCACTCTCCGCAACGGCATCTACCAGGCTATCGCCGATTGAACGCGGGCGAGGCATGCCTCGCCCCTACGGCTTACTACCTGAGGTGACCTGAAACATATGGCAGAACAGCCGAAAATGACCTTGCGGGCGCTGTTCCCGACCTTTCTGCACGAAGCCTGGTATCCCGGCTTCTCCGCGGAGAAGGAACAACTGATCCGGCGCATCCGTGAAATCCGCGAGGAGGACCAGTCGGGTCGGGAATATTCCGCCCAACATTACCCTTACGGCTTTACTTCATTCCGCAGTCGAGACCGGCTCTACACCGACCCGGCTTTCCGCAATCTCGTCGATTTCATGTTCGAGGTCGCCTACGACTACGGCCACAAGCAATACTGGGACCTGGAAAATTTCGAATTGGTAATAACCCAACTCTGGTGCAACATCAATTCGCGCTACAACTACCATCGCGACCACGTACACCCCTATTCCCAGATCAGCGGCGTGTTCTATGTCCAGTGCGAAAGCGGCGCCGCGCCGATCAGCCTGAAGGACCCGCGCCCCGCGCGCTGGATGGTGCCCGCCCCGCTGCGCGAAAACCGGGCGGAAAACACATTGATCACGACGCTGCCCGCGGAAGAAGGCAAGTTGCTGATGTTTCCGGCCTGGCTGGATCACGGCGTCAGCCAGCAACACACCGAAACCGAGCGCATCAGCATGTCCTACAATTTCGAGTTGCGGCAGAAAAGCACCGGCTGAACGGGCGCGATTTGACTCGTGTACGCCGTCCCTGGCGCGACTGTTTCGGCTTCGATCAGCCTGCCAGGATGCCGCCAAGCTCTTGCAAAGCGTCCGCGATCGGCAGCGCCGTGATGCCATGGCCCAGGTAAAGCCGCGCGTCACCGCCATAGAACAAATAGCATTGCGCTTCCGGATAGTCCTTCCGGAATTCGCGTAATGCGCGGGTTTCCTTCAATCCCGGATTTCGCGACCGCTTGACTTCGATCGCAACGAGACCGCGCTGGCCATAGAGTACGAAATCGACCTCGAGCCCCCCGCTCGTGCGCCAGAAATGAATGTCATAGCCGAGTTCGCGGTACTCGTTGACTGCCCGCAACTCCTGCAAGACAAGAGTTTCCAGCGCTGGCCCGTCGATTTCCGCCTCGCTGTCGAGAGGCCCGGCCGGGCGAATTACGCGAAAGACGCCTGTGTCGAAGAAAAAGAATTTCCTCTGGGAAACGAGCTTTCGTTTTGCGTGTCTGGAAAAAACGGGCAATGTCACTGCGATCAGCAGATCTTCGAGAATCGAGAAATAGTTTTCCGCGACCGGTCTCGATACGTTCGCTTCCCTGGCGACATTGCTGATGTTGAGAGTCTGACCTTGCGAGAAACTGGCGGTTTCCAGGAATCGCGAGAAGTTTCCGATGGTGCGGGTGAGACCTTCCTGTGCGACCTCTTCTCTCATATAAGTTTCCACGTACGATTGCAGATAGCGATGTGGGTCAGGGTCGCTGAACCGTGCAGGCAATTGCCCGAACCGCAATGATTCGGCCAGATCGAAATCCACCCCCAGTTCTCCCGCTGTCAGCGGGAACATGTGAAAGGTTCGCGCGCGGCCGCCAAGCAGATTTACTCCCTTGCGCCTGAGCGACCTGGCGCTCGACCCTGTCAGCACGAAGCGCATTCCCTGAGATTCGATCAAATCGTGCACTTCGTTCAATAGTTCGGGAACGCGTTGCACTTCGTCGATCACCACCCAATCAGAGTGACCGGGCGGGATCATTGTTCTCAAGCGGCCGGGATTCGCCAAAAGCGGGATATAGAATTCCGACTGCAACAGGTTGATGAAAGGCGACCGCGGAAAGTGCCGCCGCAGCCAGGTAGTCTTGCCGGTTCCCCGCGGGCCGAGCAGGAAAAAGCTATTGCCGGATTCAAGCGGAGACGCAAGAGCGCGTTGGAACATGAGCGCTGGACTCGATTTGAGGTATCGGATTCCGCGATTGTAGGCAAAAAATAGGGATTTTTCACCTGATAAATGAAAATAACCGAGAAATATTCATGTATAACCTGAAAATTGCATAGTTTTGGGTCGGTGAGCAAACCCGGATATTCCTCAATTCACCACTCTGAAAGCACGCAACGCCAAGGCGCTTGCCTGGCAGGCTGGAGTCACTGGCATGGTGGGTGTCCCAAGTGTTTTGGTGGGTGTCCCGAGCGTTTGCTGTATCCAGCTTGAAAAACCAAATCAAGCGTATGTGCGGGTTCTTCAGGGCTGATCCTTGACCAACGTTGATTATGTAATTACCATAATTACTTATCTGAAGTCCGGAGGCTGGACGAAATGTCGACTTCACCGAATATCCGAGAAGTAAAATTAGTCCCCATCGGTAATTCCAAAGGCATAAGAATACCGAAGCACTTGCGCCAGAAGTACGGCTGGGGCGACGAATTGGTGCTGGAAGAACAGGAAAACGGCATCATGCTGCGCGCCAGTGACAACGGCAAGCTGTCCTGGGAGGAAACTTACCGGGACATGGCCAGAGAGAACGAAGATTGGGATGACTTTGACGTTGCCACCGCCGATGGTCTCGATTGATGCCGAATTTCCCGAAGCGATACGAAATTCGACATGCCAACCTGAATCCCACCATCGGGTCGGAAATCCGCAAGGTCCGGCCTGTCGTTATCGTCAGCAAGGACGATCTGAACAGGCTGCTGGACACAGTAGTTGTGTGCCCACTCACTTCTTCGCTCCATCCTCGCTGGCGAACTCGCCTGCAAATCAAATGCGCGGGAAGGGACTCCGAAATTGCGGTAGATCAGATACGAACCATGAGCAAACAGCGCCTGGTGGGTCAAGTTCTCGACCGGTTATCTTCGGATGAAGCTGCGCAACTGAGGGGGGTTATCGGCAAGATGTATGCGGAACCTTGAATCGATAAGACACCGAAGTAGAAACAAAAACGGCGGTGGGTTGCCCACCGCCGTTTTTTTGTTTCCGAATGCCTTACGGCGGATCAGAAGTTCCAGAGAGCCCTTGCATAGAGCCTGCGCCCACGCGGGTCGAACACCGTGGCGTCGTAGTTGCCGGCGCTGACTTCACGATATGGCAGATCCTGGTCCAGCAGGTCCAGCACACCAAACGTGAACGTCGTATTGCCGAATGCGGAATTGTCCCATGCATGTTCGTATCGGAACTGGGCATCCCAGGTTTGGTAGCTGTCGACCTTACGGCGCAACAGGGAACGAACCAGGTCGTTTCCAGTTTCGTAAGCAAAGTCGTAGGCCAATTCCTGGTAAGAACCTATATGCCTGTTGATCAGCGTCACACCATATTGGTCACGCTGCCAGGAAAACGTGATATTGCCCTTGTTGTCGGGCAACGAACGCACATGCAGGCCGTTTCCGGTAGTTCCCGCGGCATCGAATACGCCGGTGTCCAGCAATCCGAGTTCGAGGCCGGGAACACCGATCAGCTCGTACTGCCGCACGTGCGTGTAATCGGTGCTGATTCTAAAGCGACCAAACTCATTGTCCCAGTTGTATGCGAATTTGACGTCGGCACCGTCAGCATTGATCTGGCCGGCGTTAATCGCCGCCAGAGTCAAGGTGATCAAGTTGGCGCTTTCACTCCGTGCGGCCCGGCTAATACCCAGGCCCTGGTCGCCAACCTCATACAATGCGGGATTGACCACACAGTTCAATCTTTCGTCTGAGTCGCGACCGAATTCGGACTCTAGCGCGTTAGGGTCACACGGTACATCCAATATGGGCGAGTCCGCCGATATGCTGTCGTTCAAGATGTAGTTGGCCGGATTGTCACGTACTGCCAGAAATCGATCGATTTCCGGCTGCACGGCGGAAATTCCAGGCTCCGGAAGCACTCTGTCGGTAACTTCGAAGCGCCAGAAGTCGGCCTGCGCACTAAACCCGTCCAAAGCGCCGGAAGGCGTCCATATGAAACCGACGGAATACGTGTCGGCGTACTCATTGCCTACATGCGGGGCGGGGCCGCCCAAGGTAAAGGTCTGTTCGACTTCACCATTCTCGGGAGTAGGATCGATCAGACCCGCACGCACTTGCTGATTGGATATGGGATCCCTGAACACGATGCTGCCCGCTTCCAGACCCTCTTCAACGATACCGATGTTGGGCGCCCGGAAAGACTGTGAGAAGGAACCGCGCAGCAGCAAATCGTCGATCGGCCGCCAACTCATGGCGATTTTCGGTGACAGTTCACTGCCGATATTGCCGCCGTAATCTTCCCAGCGCAGCGCTAACTGGGTCTCGACGTTTTCCAGGATCGGCAATTGCAATTCACCAAACACCGCACTCGTGGTGCGCACGTTGTTGTAGTTGAAAATGCAGTTGGAGCACTCGTAGTTGTTGGCAACGTAATGGAAACTGTTGGGGACGCCGTTTTCGTCATATCCCAGAATTCGATTTTGCAGTCCGGGAAAGTTCAACTCTGGCGCAATTGAATCTGCAGTGCGTTCACGATATTGCGCACCGACCGCGAACGCCGCCTCACCTCCGGCCATATCGAACAACCCACCGCCGACAACCGCATCGAAAACTCGCAGCTTGTTGCGCTTGTCCGCACGCAAGACGGTCTGGTTCATCCAATCCATGAGTTCGGGGCTATTGGCCAGATTTGGATCCGTAAATTGGGTCAGGAATGGATTGTAGAACATACAGCCATCCTGTCCCTGGTTGTTGCTCGTCAAACCGTAAGACAAGCTTTCCCTAGTGGTAAATACATAGCCGGGAAAGAAAGTTTGGGTCATTGGCCCGTAATACGACGCCCAGGCGTTGTCGAACAATCCAGGGACTATCGCCGCCGGACCACTTGCTCCGGTCAAGGCTCCTAAAAAGCCTGGCGCATTTCCGAAATCAAAATCGGGTACTCCGTTCGGAGTGCAGTTCGGTCCGCCAAGACCCAAGGCGGCAAGCTCGGTTCGCTCGCGATTGAAAACCTGATAGGACTGCTCGTTACTTGTGCTGGACCAGGACAGGCTTACATCGTAGTTCCAGTCGCGATCATTAAACTGGAAATCTCCGCGGAAGCCGGTCTGAATCAGGTCAGACTCGGTATTGGTGAAGTTGGAGCGCTGTCCGTCTCGGGGAATGTTGTCCCGCGGATTGGCCCACATCATTGTGTTGATTCCACCATTTTCCAACGCCAGTGGATTATTTGGCATGTCTGCCATGGTGGGGCGCTCCAATCCAATCTCCGGAGCGAAAAAACCCAATTCCAGGTATTGGCCAGTGGCATTGCCGGCAAAAATCGGACTGAATGCGCCCGCATTGCGGATAAACGATCCTGGAGGAGCGAGGAAAACCGTCGGTCCCCGTGTCGTGCTGGACCCGCCCGTATTGTTCAAGCCGCCACCCTGGAGAGTTACCTGATTTTCAAAATGGGTGGCGAACAGATAAAACTCAGCCGACTCACTGAACGTGTGGTCGAATGAGAGAGCGACACTGCTGCGCTCGGCCTGATTCTCGAGAAAGTTGAAGCGAGCCACATCTTCCCGGCATGCGCCGCCGCGTTCCCCGCGCTGTTCGCGCAAGGTGCCATACTGGAACGGGATTCCGGTTGTTCCCACCATGGATTCACAAAGAGGATCGCTGTAAATCGCTGAGTCTTCACCGCCCTGGGAGACGTTGTAATCTGTGATCTCCTGATTGATATACGCAGGATTGATATTCGCGCCAAAAAATGGCGACGCAACGGCACCTCCAATCGACGATGTGGTGGCCAAGAACTGCGAGTTTTCATCGATATGGTTGCCAAAAAGCACGTTAAGTCTGTCACGCTCGAAACGCTCGGCCGAGATGACGAAATGCGTATCTCCATCATCGCTGGCCCAGCCCCAGATAGCGCTTGCGGTCTGGTCGAAAGCGTCGCCGGCAGCTTCCACTCCCTGAATATCGCCGTAGAGTTCAATGCCCTCGAAATCGGTGCGCATGATAACGTTGACCACGCCGGCCACGGCGTCCGCGCCATACAGCGCAGAACCGCCGTCGGTAAGAACTTCAAGGCGGTCTACCATTACGGTCGGAATGGCGTTGATGTTGACGAATTCGCCGCCTGTCGTGGTTTCACCAGCGTGCGGCGCCATGCGCTTGCCGTTGATCAAGGTCAGGGTGGAGTTTTCGCCCAGGTTCCGCAAATTGATTACTGCGGTTCCCTCGGTTTGAGAACGCTCTCCCGAGCCCTGGTTGGTAAATGAACCGGAGTTAACTTCCAGATTCTTGACTACGTCCCAGACAACCGCGGCGCCCTGCGCTTCGATACTGTTCCGGTCGATCAACTGCACAGGCGAAGGCGCGTCCAGCGGGGTTCCACGAATGAAGGAACCGGTAACCACTACTTCTTCGATGCCCTCGTCGTCCTCTTGCGCTGCAACAGGCATGGACAGGCCGGCCAGTACGGCCAGGGTGATCGCTTTGCGAGCACCCGGAAATTTGCTTTGCATCTTGATTTCCCCTTGATTCTGAAAATTCCGAGGTTGTTTCATAAGCGCTTCGATCTTGTCGCCGAAACTGCTCAGAGGGCTAGTCTACTTAATTTTTCATTGAGATAAAGAACTTGTCTGTATGTATTCCATTTTTTTACAGAAGTGTTACCTAACTACCCAGCCAATGTGTTGTTTTCAGGCACCGCAGAGAAATTTGAAACAGTGTGTAATCTTGCTGGCAAGCGCGTGAGAGTGGAATTAATCTTCCTGTCCTGAACTGGTTTCATGGCCCGGATTGCGACCGGTCTGTTTTCCTGAACCGGGCGCCGGTTCTCGAAGTAGCCGGTTCTCGTAGGAGAGTATTCGATGAAGAATCTATTGTTTTCCATACTCGCGCTCGCGTTGGCGGCTCCTGCGCTCGGCCAGCTCGCCACGCCCAATCCCGCCGGCCTTACCTATGGCCATGTTCACCTCAATGTTTCGGACATGGAACTGCACAAGCAGATCTGGGTGGAACATTTCGATGGCGTGGTAGTGGAAAAAGGCCCGCTGACCGCGGTGCGGCTGCCCAATATGCTGGTCGCCCTTACCGAGCGCGAACCTACCATGGGTTCCCGCGAAACCGTCATGGATCATTTTGGGTTCAAGGTGCGGAATATCGAGCGATTCCTGGAGAAATGGGCCGCCGCAGGATATGAAGTCGGGCGCGTGTTTACCGGTGCGGAAGGGCAGACCAATGCCTATGTCATGCTGCCCGACGACGTTTATGTTGAATTACAGGAAGACCAGAGCCTGCACGTTGAAATCATGGGCTACCATGTGCATTTCATCACGCCGGGGCATGAAGATCTACTGAAATGGTATACCGAAGTATTCGGCCTGGAAGTTCGTCCGCGCGGCTCCATCGCCACGACCACAAACGCCCCTGGAATGAATCTCAGTTTTGGCGCCACCGACCAGGAACGCGCTGCCACTCAGGGCGCGGCGATCGACCACATCGGATTTGAATTCGAAAACCTCGAAGCATTCTGCCGCGAACTCGAAGCCAAAGGCATTGAGTTCGATGTGCCCTTCCGCGAAATCCCTGCCATCGAACTCAAGATAGCCTTCATCACCGACCCCGCCGGCGTCCGCATCGAACTTACCGAAGGTTACGACGAATACTGATCTTCAATCAGTGCAACGTTTCGTATCGCGCTTCCCTGGGCATCAGGGCGGCGCGGATAGTGGCGCCCCAGATCAGGTTGCCCATCGTGTTGAAGTGCAGATTGTCGTCGACGAAGATGTCGGTCATCACCGTGCCGTCCGCTTTCATGAAAGGCGTTACTGCATCGACGTAATGCACCATCGGGTCGGCTGCGGCGATCGCCTTCAATTGCCCGTTCACTTTCTGCGCCGCGGGCCAGACTTCCACTCGCGCGACGCTGGGCTTGACTGACATCACGTAGATCCGGGTTTCCGGCAATTCTTCGTGCACCCGGGCGACAATCTGTTCGAACTGATCGACGATCTTCTCTTCCGCAACCCGGCCCCAGGTGTCGTTGTCGCCTTCGTATATAAGGATAGCGCGGGGCTTGTATCGCAGCGCGACCCGATCCAGATGGTATAGCGCATCCTCCATCGTGCTGCCGCCGAAACCGCGGGCGATCACGGTGAGCGGCGCAAGCGCGGCGGCTGCCTGATCGTTCCAGCGCGCGATGCTCGAGGAGCCGGTCAAAACGATGGCGCCCTCGGGCGGGGATGAAGCCCGATCCTGTTCATCGAAGGCTTGCATCGCCGATTCCCAGACGGTCGGGTCAGTTTCCTGCTGGGCGAAACCGGCCTGGCCGGCGAGCAGCAACAGTAATACAGCGGCGGCAACGAAAGGGATTCTGCCAAGAGTTTGCATTGTTATCCTCCCGGATTTATTGAAGCGAGTCGGATTTGGCCGAGCGGCCAGTGTAAACCAGATTGGAATCGATGCGGATTGTCATTTTCCGTAAACTTCGTTAAACTTCTAATCGAATCATGCTTTTTACGGATTTTCGGACCAACCATGCAAACAAGACCAATCTACTGGGCGACACTCGACTCCAAAGATGTCGAGCGCCTGCCGCCCCGCGTCAAGGAGCCTCCGGGCGAATACGCCGGAGATGAGTGGATACTGGTGCGCGCTCCCGCCGGCCCGATGCGCAGCCTGATCGACAAACTGAATCGGCTGCACAACATGTTTCCGCAGGGGCTTGTCGATTCGAGCCGCGAGCGGCATCTTGACCGTGCGCTTGAACTGCTGCTTGCCGCGGAAAGCGGCCCGGAAGGCGATCTGGTGGCCGAGAATCTCCAGATGCGTCGGGATTACGCGAAAGAAACGCCGATGCTGACCGCAACTCAGATACACAAGATGTCCGGGCTGCGCTCCAGGAACACGAGCGTGCCGGCGTCGCGATGGAAGGCGGAAGGCAAGATTTTCGCGCTGCGAATCGGAGGTCGCGACCACTATCCGGCATTCCAGTTCGAAAACGGCGCGCCACGTTCGATTGTCAAGAATATTCTCGCGCTGATGCCGCCGCAAATGACGCCTTGGCAAATCGCGTTCTGGTTCGCCTCGAACAACGGTTGGCTCAATGGCGACAAGCCCCGGGAATGCCTCGACAATCCCGCCGCGGTTGTCGACGCCGCCCGCCAGATGGCGGACATCGCAATTGGATAGGAGTCCAGGCGAGGCTGGAATCGCATGATTGAATTTCCAACTCCGCCGGTAATGCTTGCGGCTCCGAATGTGCATGAACTTGCCGCGGGAACGGTGCTGCATCGTGTGCACGGATCGACATTCGCGGGCAATGCCTTCAATCCCTGCCTCGGAAACAAGACGCGATTCGCGCCGATTCGAGACCGGAACGGTCGCTGCATTCCTTCGCTGTACGCGGCCGGAACGGTCGAAGCGGCGATATATGAAACCGTTTTCCACGATCAGCGCTTGACCGTGCCCCGGTGGCAGCTCGAATGTCGGCGTCACAGCACCCTGCTACATCGGCGGAGTTTGCGGCTTGCGCGGTTGCGGGCGCCGGATTTGGCCAAATGGGGCATAAGCAGAGAACTCCTGATCGGTAGTTCGGCCATCCAATACGAGCACACGGCATTGTGGGCGAAAGCCATCCACTCACAATTCAACGACATTCACGGATTGATCTGGACTTCGAATTTATGCGATCCGGATGACGCGCTATTGTTGTTTGGCGACCGCGTCGGCGCGGAAGACATCGAAATCGTGGCCGCGCGCGAGGGAACCGACGGATCGTTCCTGCGGGACGCGCGGAATGCGGGAAAGCGGGCTGGAATCCAGATCGCTTTGTGAGGCCCGGGCGGACCTTCCCGCCCTCAAAACGAATGCAGAGTGGCGTAGCGGTCGCGGTGGAAGCCGGCGTCGCCGAGGAATTGCTGGGCCACACGGGCGCGCTTGAGAAAGAAACCGATATCAAACTCGTCCGTCATGCCGATGCCGCCGTGCATCTGAACGCCTTCGTTACTGACCAGAAAGAACGCTTCCGATAACTTCGCCTTGGCGGCGCTGGCCAGGCGCGCGATCCGGGCGCTGCTACTCGCCGGATCGTCCAAAGCCGCGAGCGCGGCGCGGACCAGCGATTTGCTCAACTCGATTTCGTTGTACATTTCCGCGGCGCGATGTTGCAGCGCCTGAAATGCGCCGATGGGTACGCCGAACTGCTCGCGCTGGCGCAGATAGTCCAGAGTGCGCTCGAACACTTCCTCTATGCTGCCGAGCATTTCCGCCGACAGGCCGATGCGGGCGATGTCGAGAATGCGATCGAGGGCTTCCGGAGTTGTCGCCGAACCGCCAAGCAAATTGTCTGCGTCGACCGCGACATTGTTCAGCACGATATTGGCGCAATTTCGGCCGTCGACCATGATCGTGCGCGTAATCTCCACGCCCTGGGCCGCGGCATCGACCAGGAACAAGCCCAGGCCATCGGCGCCGTCCGACTCGCCGTCGATTCGAGCGATAACGATGATCCGGTCTGCGACATGCCCGTCGAGTACGAAAGTCTTGCCGCCGTTTAGCGTATATCCGCCATTGCCTTGGGTGGCCGTCGAATCGACGCGAGCGGGATCGTGGACGATATGTTCGTCGAGCGCGAAAGCCAGCAACAATTCGCCGGCGGCAATCCGCGGCAGCAACTCCTCTTTCTGGGCTTCACTGCCGGATTCCAGGATCGCATTGGCGCCAAGCAGGACCGTGGCGATCAGCGGCGAATCCACCAGCGTGCGTCCCGTCTCCTCCAGCACCAGGCCAAGTCCTGTATGGCCGAATCCATAGCCGCCATAAGCTTCCGGGATCGCCATTCCGGTCCAGCCGAGTTCGACCATCTGCCTCCATAGTCCCCGGTCGAAGCCATCGGCATCCCGGCTGTCGCGCAATTTGCGGTGCAGGGAAAGCGGCGCCTGCTCGCGGCAGAAACCGCGCGCCGACTCCCGCAACAATTGCTGTTCTTCGTTCAGCCGCAATGAGACGGACATTACGCTAACGTTTCCCACGCAAAATGCCGGTCAGGTCGGGCAGGTCGAGCACCCTTCTGGCAATCACGTTGAGCTGGATTTCGGCAGTGCCGCCTTCGATGGAATTGGCCTTGGAGCGCAGCCATTCCCGCGCCAGCGAGAGCTCGCCTGCGTCAAAGCCCTCTCCTTCCCAGCCGAGCGACCGGTTGCCCGCGGCTTCGAGCAGGAGTTCACAGCGGCGCTTGTTCAACTCGCAGCCGTAATACTTGAGCAGCGAAGAAATGTGGCTCGGTCCGCCCCCGGCGGACTCCTCGGCGCTGCGTCGCGAGGTCAGCGCGAAGGCCTCGGAGTCGATCTTGAATTGCGCGATGCGGTCGCGCAGCAGCGGATCGGAAAGTTTTTCCGTATCGCCCCGGTAACGCTTGGCTGTACTTTCCACGGTCGCCTCGGAAGCGCCGCCGCCTTCGGCCTGGCCACCGGCAAGGCCAAAGCCCGAAATCATGGTGCGTTCGTGTTGCAACAGGCGCTTGGCGATAGTCCAGCCATCGTTCAGACGGCCGACGATATTGCCGGCGGGCACTTTCACATCGTCGAAAAAAGTCTCGCAGAAAGGCGAAGAGCCGCTGATGAGCATGATCGGCCTGGTACTGACGCCTGCGCCGGCCATGTCGAAAAGAATGAAACTGATGCCCTGGTGTTTTGGCGCTTCGAAGTCGGTGCGCACCAGGCAGAAGATCCAGTCGGCCTTGTCGGCGTAGGAAGTCCAGACTTTCGAGCCATTGATAATGTAGTGATCGCCTTGCAATTCGGCCCGCGTATTGAGGCTTGCCAGGTCGGAGCCCGAACCGGGTTCGGAATATCCCTGGCACCAGCGAATTTCGCCGCGCACGATCTTCGGCAGATGCTCGAGTCTCTGCTCGTGCGTCCCGAATTCAAGCAATACCGGCCCGAGCATGCTGATGCCGAAACTGGTCAGCGCCGGACGCGCGCGAATGCGAGCGAGTTCCTCGGCAAGAACTTCCGCCTGGGCCGGACTCAGCCCGCCGCCGCCGTATTCCCCCGGCCATTGCGGGCAGGTCCAGCCTTTCGCGGCCATTCGCTCAAGCCATAGCTCGCTGTCGGGATTCGCGTATTCGGCATTGCGGCCGCCCCAGACCACTTCTTTCGGCAGCATCGGCGTACGCATCGAATCCGGACAATTGCTTTCCAGCCAGTCGCGCGTCTCCGTCCGGAACAGTTCGAGCTCGCCGTTCATGCCAGCTCCGTTACGAGTACCTGGCGTCCTTCGACCTTGCCGGCTTTCAGGTCCGCCAGTGCCGCGGTCGCCTCGGCCAGCGGCCGTTCGGAGATACGGATCGGATCGATCTTGCCGGCCCGCACGAGTTCCATCAATTCGGAGAAGTCCTGCAAGTTGCCGACGTAGCTGCCCTGGATGACGCGGGCATTCATGGGCAGAAAGGGGATGGGGATGTTCAAGGCGCCGCCATACAGGCCTACGATGACCAGGGCGCCGCCCTTGCGCAGGCAGCCGAGACCGAAATTCACGGTAGCTTCGTTGCCGACAAAATCGAGCGCGGCAAGCGCGCCGCCGGTGGCTTTGCGGATTGCCTTCGCCGCCTGGGGATCGCCCGCGTTCCAGGTGCGGCTCGCGCCCAGGTTCCTGGCGGCCTGCAATTTGGCTTCGTCGATATCGACCACGATGGGATCGATCCGGAAGGCCGCACGGGCGATCTGGATCGCCATCATGCCGACGCCACCGGCGCCGATGATGACCACTTCGTCGCCGGCCCGGATCTCGCCGATTTTCTTCAGGGCGCCATACGCGGTCAGGCCGGAACAGGCATAGGTCGCCGCAAGCGAGCCCGGAACGCAGCCGCAGTCAAACAAATAACGCGGATGCGGCGCGAGCACATGATCGGCGAAGCCGCCGGGAGCGACGATGCCAAGCGCCCGGCCCGGCGTGCAAAGCTGTTCCTCGCCGCGCGCGCAGGTCGGGCAATCGCCGCAGCCGATCCAGGGATACACGACCCGGCGGTCGCCGACGGCAACGCCCTCGGCCTCGGGCCCGAAGGCAAGGATTTCGCCGTAGATTTCGTGACCGAGCACCTGGCCAGGCCTGCCCACTTCGAGTTGCTTGCCGTGGCCGAGTTCGAACACGCCTTCATGCAGATGTATATCGGAATGGCAGACGCCGCAGGCAAGCGTCTTCAGCAGCACTTGCGACCCTTGCGGCTCAGGCGTTTCGGCAGACACTTCCGCCAGCGGTGCGCCAGGAGTCGTGGTTTGATACGCAATCATTGTCGTCATCTCATTTTGCTTTTTCGGCTTGCGCGGGCGACGCATGCGTCGCCCCTACGAAGCGCTGCTGGCACCGAGACATGCGTCGCCCCTACAAAGCGCTGCTGACACCAAGACATGCGTCGCCCACCCTGATCATCCTTGCTGCTTGTCCCAGGCTGCGAAGCTGCCGCCGCTTTCGGCGAGTTCCCGCAACAGGTTCGCGGGTTGCCAGTTCTTTTCACCGTGCTTGTCCTGAAATTCCAGCACTTTCTCGTACACGTTCTTCAGACCCATCTGGTCGGCGTAGAACATCGGGCCGCCTTTCGCTACCGGGAAGGCATAACCGAATACGTAAACCACATCAACGTCGGATGCGCGCTGGGCGATGCCCTCTTCGAGAATTTTCGCGCCCTCGTTCACCAGCGGATACATGCAGCGAGCGATGATCTCCTCCTCGCTGATTTCGCGTTGCTCGATGCCAAATTTTTCGGCCTCTTCGCGGATTATGGCTTCGACTTCAGGATCGGAATTGCGCGCCCGGGTATCGCTGTCATATTTGTAGTATCCGGCGCCGGATTTCTGACCGAGCCGACCGGATTCCACCAACCGCGTGCTGACTGCATAAGGACGCGGATCGTCGCCCTCGGTATTGCGCGACTGCCGCGCCTTGTAGCCGACGTCGAGACCGGCAAGATCGCCCATGGCGACCGGCCCCATGGCCATGCCGAATTTCTCCAGCGTCGAATCGACCTGCTGCGGCGTACATCCTTCGAGCAGGAGCAATTGTGCTTCGCGGCCATAGCCGGTGAGCATGCGGTTGCCGATGAATCCGTAGCAGACACCGGAAAGGGCGCAGACCTTGCGGATGCGCTTGCCCAGGCCCATGGTCGTGGCAAGTACATCGTCCGCGGTTTTCTCCCCGCGCACGACTTCGAGCAGCCGCATGACGTTGGCGGGGCTGAAAAAATGCGTGCCGATCACATCCTGCGGCCGGGAAGTGGCGGCGGCGATGGCGTCGACGTCCTGGTAGGAAGTGTTGGTGGCGAGAATGGCACCTGGCTTGCAGGTCGCGTCGAGCCTGGCGAAGATTTCCTTTTTCAGGTCGAGATTTTCGAATACGGCCTCGATCACGATATCGGCGCCGGCGATGTCCGCGTAATCCGTGGCGCCCGTGATCAGGCCCATGCGCTTTTTCACATCGGCATCGGTTAGTTTGCCGCGCTTGACCGTGATCCCATAGTTCTTGCGGATGATCTTCATGCCGCGGTCGAGCGCTTCTTCGTTGATCTCCAGCAATACGACCGGAATGCCTGCATTGGCGAAACACATGGCAATACCGCCGCCCATTGTGCCACCGCCAATGATCGCTGCTTGCTTGATCTCCCGCACCGGGGTCTCGCGTGGCAGCCCCTTGATCTTGGCGGCCAGGCGTTCGGCGAAGAAAATATGACGCATGGCTGCCGACTCGGTCGAGTTGACGAGCTCGCGGAACAGTTCCCGCTCGCGTTCCAGTCCCTTGTCGATTGGCAACTCGACCGCGGCTTCCAGGCAACTGACGATACGGTCCGGGGCGATCTGACCGCGGGCGCGGGCATTGGCCCGTTTTCTCGCCTGTTCGAAAAATCCGGGCTCGATGGTGGCCGAGTCGATATTGATGTCGCGGATGCGCTTGAGCGGTGCACCGGAATCGACCAGATCTCGCGCGTAACCGATTGCGCCTTCGACCAGGTCGCCTTCTATGATTTCATTGATCAGGCCCATGTCGTGGGCTATTTTTGCCGGGATAGGATTCCCCGAAGTGATCATGTCGAACGCGGCCCTGACGCCGGCTATTCGGGGCACGCGCTGTGTTCCGCCCGCGCCGGGCAGCAATCCGAGCTTGACTTCGGGCAGGCCGACTTTCGCACTGGCTATGGCGCAACGGTAATGGCAGGCCAATGCAGTTTCGAATCCGCCGCCGAGCGCCGTGCCGTGTATCGCGGCGATGATGGGCTTGTTCAGATTTTCCATGGCGCTCAGCACCTCGGGCAGGCCGGGCTCCATCGGCGGCTTGCCGAATTCGGTGATGTCGGCGCCGGCGATGAAGGTCCTGCCTTCACAGCACAGCACGACGGCTTCGGATTTGTCTTTCCGAGCCTTCCCGATGGCATCGAGTATGCCTTCACGCACTCGCTGCGAGAGGGCGTTCACCGGCGGATTCTTGACGCTGATCACGCCGATCTTGTCCCGAATCGAATAACTTACTGCCTGTGACATGGTGGCTCCTGTGTAAATATGGCCGACTCGAACGAGGTTTTTCCGGAGGTTTGTCTGGAGTTGAAGAATCCGTCGCCGGGCGGCTGAGGCGGGCGCCATAATAGCACAGCGCTCGAAGCCACCACAGCCGTGCCAGGGCGGCATGCACTTTTCAAAAGTTCTTGCGGCTGTGTTAACTTGGCGCCCTCTCATACGGTTGGGCAGTCATGATCAGAGACCAGGAGACCTTGAACCAGTTGCTTGCGCTGATCGAGCGATTTGTGCGCGAACGGCTGGTCCCGGCGGAAAATCGCCTGGCCGAAGACGAGTGCGTTCCCGAAGAAATCGTGCGTGAAATGAAGGAAATCGGCTTGTTCGGCCTGACTATTCCGGAAGAATACGGCGGCCTTGGCCTCACGATGGAAGAGGAAATTCTCGTATCGATCGAACTCGGCAAGACTTCACCGGCTTTCCGCTCGCTGATCGGCACCAATAACGGCATCGGTTCGGCCGCGGTCGTTTTCAACGGGACCGAGGAGCAGAAGCGAAAATATCTTTCGAAATACGCCAGCGGCGAATGGATCAGTTGTTTTTGCCTCACCGAGCCCGAAGCCGGCTCGGACGCCGCCTCGCTGCGGACCACCGCGGTCCGCGACGGCGACCACTACGTGATCAACGGTTCCAAGCGATTCATCACCAATGCGCCGGTCGCGCATACCTTCAATGTCATGGCGCGAACCGATCCGGCCAACAAGGGCGCCCACGGCATTTCCTCGTTCATCGTCGAACGCGGCGCCGCTGGAATCACGCTCGGTTCCGTCGACAAGAAGATGGGCCAGGCGGGTTCGCTCACCAGCGATGTAATATTCGAAGACTGCCGGGTGCCTGCCGAGAACATCATCGGTGAGGAAGGAGAAGGGTTCATAACCGCGATGAAGGTGCTCGACCGCGGCCGGCTGCATATATCCGGCGTCGCCGTCGGTCTGGCCGAACGCCTGATCGCCGACGCGCTTGAGTACGCCATGCAACGCAAGCAATTCGGCAAGCCCATCGCTGAACAGCAACTCATACAGGCAATGCTCGCCGATTCCCGTACCGAAGCCTATGCCGCACGCTGCATGGTGCTGGAAACCTCGCGCAAGCGCGACGCCGGCGAGAACATCACACTGGAATCGGCCGCCTGCAAATTGTTCTGCGCGGAGATGGTCGGCCGCGTCGCCGACTGCGCGGTGCAGATTCACGGCGGCTCGGGCTACATGTCCGAGTTCGCGGTCGAGCGCTTTTATCGGGATGTCAGGTTGTTGCGTCTCTACGAAGGCACCAGCCAGATCCAGCAGATCGTCATCGCCAGGAACATGATCCGTCAGGCTTGAAGTGGTAAGGATGTATGTCTACAAACATTGATATCGATCCGAAGATATTGCGTGAAGCTGGCCAATTGAGTGGAATCTGCTCAGAGAAGGCTCTGGTTCACCAAGCGCTGCTTGAATTCATTGCGAACCGAAAGCGACTTGGCCTGGGGGAACTCAAGGGCAGTAATCTGATTGACGAGGAATACAACTACAAGACGTTTCGGAGTAGATTCCAAGCAACGCGGGAATTGGATGCGGGTGATTCAAAAAGCTAGAATTACTTGGCAAATCCCGGTGTGACTGAAAGGTACCTGACGATGTACAACAAGATTCTGGTAGCCATAGATCTTTCCGGCGATTCGCACAAGGTGATTACCACCGCGGTGCGACTGGCGGAAGATCCGGCCAAGTTATTCCTGGTGCACGTCGTCGAACCCGTCGCGGCGGCCTACAGCATGGATCTGTACGCGGTCAACATTAATGAATTGCACGAGGAAGCCATAGCCTTCGCTGCCGAACGCCTGAAGGCCATCGCCAGAGAGGAAGGACTGCAGGAAGACCAGATTTATACCCTGCCCGGTTCCCCGGCCGCGGAAGTGCCCAACCTGGCAATAGAAATCGAAGCCGACGCCATCGTCATCGGCAGCCACGGCCACTCAGGCTGGAAAGCGCTGATCGGCTCCACGGCGATGAAGCTGCTGCATCACGCCAGATGCGACGTGCTCACGGTCCACGTCTGCTGCGATTAACGATCTGGGACTTCACTTCGCTCGCAGACGTTCCTGAAACCAAGCAAGGCGCAGCCGGTCGGCTTTGACCGCGCTCTCGCCGCGAAAGCCGTGCTGGCCGCCGGCGATTGTCACGAACTCCGCTTCCACGCCTTGCTCCTGGAATTCCGCGTACATGTTTTCCGACTCGCTGATGGGAACGAGATCATCGGCGTCGCCGTGGATCAGCAGAGTGGGCGGATCATCGGCGTCCGCGTGCAGAATCGGAGAAATCGACTCGGACAGTTCGGGTGAAAAATCGAGCGCCGGGAAACGGTCGTTGGGGCCGGTAATGGGACGCAGGTCCACTGGTGGAAAATAGGCGACCACGGTAGCAACATGGTTGTCGCCGCGCATGACCGGGTCGCTGGATTCGGGGTCACCGGAATCCGCATCGAGGCCGATCATCAGCGAAAGATGGCCGCCGGCGCTGCCGCCGGTTACGCCGAGCCGTTCGGGATCGAAGCCATGCTCTTCGGCATGAAGCTTGATATGGCGGATCGCCCGGCTAACGTCGGCATATGCTTCCGGCACCTTGAAGCGCGGCGCGCTGCCGTGATAGACCGGAATCATCGTGAAGCCCGCATCGAGCATATCGCTGAAAAATCCTTCTGCGAGCGTTTCCGGGGGCGACCAGCGCGAGAACCAGCCGCCGCTCATCATGAAGGCGACGGCCGCGCCATTCGAATTCTCGGGCCGGATAACATCATAGACGAGCGCCATGCCGTCCTTGTGCCCATAGACCACATCGCGCTTGATTTCAACGTCGGCGAGAACGGCCCCGGTCAGTAACAGGCAACAGGTCAGCAGCGCTGTAGAAAAGATTCTTTGCATGATTTTTCTCCGGTTGATTCGGCGCCCGCTAGTCGCGCAGCAGGTTGCCGGGTGAATATTGATCGGTCAGCACGCGCCTGCTCATGTCCCAGTCGACCCGGGTCGACATGCGGGCCGGATATTCGAGCAGCGGGATGCTGTATTTCTCCATGCTTTCCGCCAACCGCTGGGCCGCGCCGACGAGTTCGCCGCGCGGTGGCAAGGCGCCGTCTCTGGTGATGATGATACGATTGCCCGAGGTCGGCAATTTGAAATTGTAGAACTCGTTCCACACCCGCTGATACGTAACCGATTCGTGGTCGTAGAGGCGGCTGGTGGAAAAGGTATTGGCGACGAGGACGCCGTCAGGATTCAGAATCTGCTTGACCTCTTCGAGAAATTCGCGGGTCAGCAGGTGTTCCGGAATGTAGTCGCCGGTGAACGCGTCAAGCATGATGTAGTCGTATTTCCTGCCTTCCAGGACGGCGCGTTTGATGAATACCCGGGCATCGTTCACATGAACATGCATGTTCGCGGTTTCCTCGAACAGGAAGAATTCCCTTGCCACGCTGACGACCGCCGGGTCGATTTCCACCACATCGATCAGCGCATCCGGAAAAAGGTCTCCAAAAGTCATCGGAATCGAACCGCCGCCGAGCCCGGCGACGAGAATCGATTCAGGCTCGGGAGTCAGCAGCAGTCCCGCGAAACTCATACGGGTATAGTTGAATACCAGGCGTTCGGGCTCATTGAGATCGATGCAGGTCTGATTGCGGTCGCCGCGATGCACATTGAAGATCAGGCAGCGGCGCGGCCCGTTCTGTTCAACGGTGATATCGCGATAGAGCGAGCGCTCCTGATGAATGACCTCACCCGCCGCCGGCGCCGCCAGCGCCAGCAGGAACAGGGAAATAACCAGTCTAGGTCTCATGACTGCTTACCCGCAGGCTAAGGGAACCACGCATGTATCCGGCCAGAAGAATTATAGCCGCTGCGATCAACAAGGCGGTAACCGCGCCCCACAGAATCCGGTTCACCTCGAACCAGAGCACGAAATAGAAGGAAGTCCCCAGCGTGCCCGCGGCGCTTCCGATCGTAGACACGAAGAACAGCAGCCCGGCCATTTGCCCGCTATGCTCCTGACTTTCCACCAGCAGCCGCACCGAATACGGCGAGATCATGCCGAGCAGGGTAGTCGGTACCGAAAACATGACGATCGAAGCCAGCAGAGAGCCATAGCGGGCGTCTTCAACAGCAAGAAAAATAGGCCGCATGATTGCGTCCGCGAACAATATGATCGGCAGCGAAAAAAGCGCCGCGCTCACATAAAAACTCGCGAAAACCAAGGCGTTGGGATTGCGCATCGACAAGCGCCCCCCGAGCAGATAACCCACTGCCAGCGCCAGCATGAACACAGTAATGATGCTGCCCCAGACCGAAACGGAGCCGCCGAAATAAGGCGCCATGATCCGCGCCCCAAGCATCTCCACGGTCATGATGCAAAAGCCGCTGACAAAAGCCACCGACGCCACAACAGGCCGGGGCAAGGGAGAGGACGACCCACCTTTCACAATGAACTTCCTGCCGATGAATGAGCGGGCAGACAAGTTATCAGACCAGCCCAGTTAATGAAACGATGTGTGCGCCTTCATGTAGGGGCGAGGCATGCCTCGCCCCTACAGCAAGACAAACATTCACGCCATCCCCAGGCACGATCTCCATCGAACCGGTAGGGGCGACGCATGCGTCGCCCGCGGGTATGGCAGGATTTTCGGGGAATTCGCGGGCGAGGCATGCCTCGCCCCTACAGCAAGACAAACATTCACGCCATCCCCAGGCACGATCTCCATCGAACCGGTAGGGGCGACGCATGCGTCGCCCGCGGGTGTGGCAGGATTTTTAGGGGATTCGCGGGCGAGGCATGCCTCGCCCCTACGGTCTCATGAACCTGCACACGATGTCCGGATTCTGGAGACGTATGAACCAACTGATGCTGGCAAAAGGGGGCACAAGGTATACGCCGACTGCGGCACCGATGCCCGAGCCGCCCCAATCCGTGACTGGGGCGGGCCGGGGAAGGGAGAAGAAGGCCGGTGTATTGAGTCGGCTCAGGGGCTCCCGTGGGGCCAGGCCGGCATCGGGACGATTTCCTGCTCTATGGTTCCGAGGTCTTCAACCACGACCTCGACGACGTCCCCCACCTCCATGTTGCGCCGCATTCCCGGGACCACCGGCATCGCGCCGGTGTAGATCAGGTCGCCGGGTTCAAGCGTCATGTAGCGGGAGAGATAGCTCACGAGCCGGGCCGGGCGATTGATCATCGTCGAGGTTTGTCCCTGGGAAAGAAGCTCACCGTTGACCCGCACGCTGATCTCGAGGTCGCTGTAGTCGAGGCCCCTGACGATCATGCTGCCAAGGCCAGCCCAGGTATCTGTCGCCTTGCTTACGAGTTTGAGCGGCCTCACTCCACGATCGGACGTTACCCACGACAATTCCGTCCAGTCGTTGCCCGCGGCAACGCCGAATATGTAATCGAGGGCCTGGCTCTCGGGAATGTGGCGGCCACTGCGACCGATGACTAGCACGAGTTCACCTTCGGGAATCATCAACTCGGCCTCGGGCGGCTTCTGAACCTCGCCGCCATCCTGGCTGAGCCCCGAGGGGGCCTTGAAGAAATAGCGCGGATGCGGCACCTGTCTGGGCATGCCGTCTACGGGATGGTAGTTGGCCGCGGCAGCCAGCACCTTGCGGCCCGGCTGTTCCGGATCCACCGGCAAGCCCAGCTCGACATCCGCAAGATCGAAGCTGCGTCCGGTCGGGGCGGCGCCGCCTGCAACCGGGTCGCCGTCGAGCTCGCGGATCTGATCCCCTTCCAGCATGCCGAAGGAATAGCCTTCCGCGTTCTGGAAACGGACGTAAGCGCTAACGCCATCGGGCTCGGGAAGTGCGGGGCCCGAGACAGTTTCCCGCGTTACGCGCACGAGCTGATTGCTCACCATGCCGATGCCCTCGATCTCGACCTCGACGACGTCGTCCTGCCAGAGTTGGCGCCGGGTGCCGGGGAGTTGCGGCGGCGCGACCGTACCGGTGTGGATGATGTCGCCGCGCTTGAGCGTAACGTAGTGGCTCAGCTTGCTGATGAGCGCGGCCGGATTGTTGCGGAAGTCCGCGGTTGTGCCCTGGGCGGCGACTACGCCGTTGAGCCTGACGGTCAGTTCGAGATCGCTCAGGTCGAGCCCCGTGACCACGTAGTCGCCCAGGGTGGCGAAGGTGTCACCGGCCTTGCAGAAGACATGGCTCGGCTCCTCGATTCCCCGCCGCTCCCCGCACCAGTCGTTCTCGCTCCAGTCGTTGCTGACAGCCACGCCGAAAAGATGGTCCATCGCCTCGGACTCGGGAATGTGCCGGCCCTCCCGCCCGATGATGAGTGCGAGTTCGCCTTCGAAGTTGAAATTCGTGGCGCCGAAAGGAACCTCGACCGGGGCGCCGTTCCTCGCAAGCGAGGTGGTCGCCTTGCCGAACCAGGACGGATGCTCGACCGCGACCGGATTGCCGTTCGGGTTGTTCGAGTTCCCCGCGACGCCAAACACTTTAGGCACTCTGTCGGGGTCCATGGGAATCTCGAGTTCCACATCACCCAGGGCGACCGTCCGGCCCGTCGGGGCTACGCCGTCATCGAAGACCGGGTCGCCGTCGAGCACGCTTATGGTCTGTCCGTCGAGAATGCCGCTGTGGGTGCCGGTGTCGTCCGTGAAGCGGACATAGCGGGTCACCTCCTCGCTCTGGGCGACGGCTACATCAGCGACGCCTTGCCAGGCAAAAATCGCCAGGGGGACGAGCAGAAACTTTCCGGGGAATTGCCAATATCGAATCAGTGTTTTCATCAATTGCATTCTCCTGTGGAATTGTAAATTTTGCCGCTTGGGTGTCCCATGAATTGTTAGCGGCAGAGTCGGAAGATACCAAGAAATCCGGGCTTGGCCATGCACTCATCCCTCTTGGCATCCAGTGCTGCCTGGATCTTGCCCAATTCCAGCAGGGTATCCACCAAATCGGGATGTTCCAGCGCCAACTGCAAGATATGATTCTGCAATTGTTCAAACCTCGGTCTTTCAGCGAAGGCCACGAATGACATCTCTGTAAAAGTAAAGTCACCGATCAAAAAACCAGTCTGGACAGCATCCGCCAACGCCCTTTCGAAAAAAACCGGCACGCAGACGTGTTCCTGGATGCGGGTATGGGTCCAGTCAGACATCTTGCAATTGATGTCAAACTCTTCGACATCATTCACATCGTTGTAACCGGCAATGAAATTTTCAGTGACCGCTTCCAATTGCCGACGCAACACGAATGGCGAGCGCTCGGCCGTAACCCGAATCTCCTCGATGGTGATGTAAGGCAATTGCCCGGACTCGATACTTCCTTCTGCCTGCAGGCTTGCTTCGGGCTCCGCGTTAACCTGACTATCCCGGGAAAAAGAAGTGGGGCCGGAAAAAGCGCCAGTCACTAGCACCAGGACCATCATCACTCGTGAAATGCTGATTTTCATGGTTTTGCCCTTTTTGTCCCTCCTCAAGGCTAAAGGAAATTAAGCCCTGATCGCACTCACTTTTCAAGTTTGTGTGCGGGTTCAGCATGTAGGGGCGAGGCATGCCTCGCCCGTCAGTTGCAAGGTTTCGGGGCCGTTCTCGGGCGAGGCATGCCTCGCCCCTACAGTCTCATAAGTATTTGAACCTGCACAGTTCGTTATTGCAATCAGGTTTTTTTAGCCAAAATCTGCGAATCACAGCAAATCCGTCAGCCCCAAGCTCCGACAGGAAATATTCGTTCAATCCTCGATTTTTCCGCTGATGATCAACTCGCACATTTTCTGTAGCACGAAAGCCTTGTGCAGAAAGCCGGCGAAGCGCTCGTCGCGGGTGTGGCCGTGGTAGTAGCGGTAGTAGATTTGCTGGCCCACGACCAGCAATCGAAACAGGGCGAAACAGAAATAGAAGGGGAAATTGTCGACCGCAATACCGGTGCGCTCCCGAAAGCGGCTGACGATTTCGGCCCGGCTCGGGGCGCCCGGCACGTCGGAAGGCATCGTGCGCGCTTCGCGGTACCAGTCCGGGTCGCTCGTCTGTACCCAGTAGCCCAGGGTGTAGGCAAGGTCCATCACCGGATCGCCCACTGTCGCCATCTCCCAGTCGAGTACGCCGATCACCTTGAGCGGATCTTCGAGCGAGAAAATCATGTTGTCGAGTTTGTAGTCGTTGTGGATGACACTTGCACGGCCGCTGTCGGGCGGCAGGTGGTCGCCCAGCCACTTGATGATCGCGTCGCAGTTGACGGTATCCTCGGTGACCGCGTTTTCCCAGCGCCGGATCCAGCCTTCGACCTGGCGCTGCGCATAACCCACCGGGCGGCCGAAGTTTTCCAGCCCGGCCTCTGCCAGATTCACCGAATGCAGATCGCCTAGCACATCGAAGAAATTGAACAGTTGCCGGCGCGTCTGATCCGGGCTCAAGTTCAATCCCGGCGGGTATTCGCGGCGGATGACCAGGCCGCGGATGTAGTTCATCAGATAAAAATCACAGCCGATGATGTCGTGATCGTCGCAAAAGTGCGCCGGCACGGGTCCATATGAGAAAACGTCCTTCAGCGCGGAGAGAATGCGGTATTCGCGTGACATGTCATGGGCCGATTTCACCTTGCTGCCGAACGGCGGGCGGCGCAGCACCCACTGTTTGTCGCCGCTGCTGAGCAAATACGTGAGATTCGAATGACCGCCCGGAAACTGAGTGACTTCGAGTTCGCCTGCCGCGGCGCCGAGTACCGGGCGCAGATATTCCCGCAGCCTCTCCAGGGGCAATTCCTCTCCGGGCCTGATCCGGCCCGCCAGGTCTTCGAGTTCGGTTGCGGTCATGGCGGCATTCAGCGATAGGTAATCATCGATTGAGTCTCGGCCCCTTCCAGGTGCGGCAGGCTGTTGAACTGCATGAGCGAGATTCTGCCATTGCCGTACTTGATCCGGGTAATCGAGCTGTTTTGCACCATCCAGTTGGTGGCGATGGCTTCGGAATCCGGATAACGCAGCACGCGTTGCAGGGCCAGGGCAATGACACCGCCAGAGGTCGCGATCAGCACCCGGCTGCCTTGCACGTGGCGCGACATGATGCGATCGAGCGCCTGATGCACGCGCAACTGGAAATCGGGCCAACGTTCGAAGTTCGCATCGCCATTGGCGGGTTTGAGGTGGCCGGCAATCCATCTGGCCGCCGCCGCCTCGAATAGCCGCTGAAACAACGTCCGGTCGCGCACCGGCCATTCAGGCGCAGGATCGAAACCCTCTTCCCCGGCGAAATCCCGCAGGTAAGAGCGGATCAGCGGGTCGCCGTCGTATTCGTTCAGCGCCGGATCCTCGCTCGGTTCCGAACCGTCACCGGACACCAGGCCGAGCAGCTCTTCGGCGGTCTCGCGCTGGCGCCGCAAGCTGCCGCAATAAAGGCAATCGAAAGATTCGCCAGTCTCGCGCCAATGCGCGGCGAGCTTGCGTACCTGTTCGTGGCCGAGGGGACTGAGCCGGTCGTAGGTTTCCGCACCGAAAGTCGCCTGTCCGTGACGGACCAGTATCAATTCACTCATGGTACGGTGAATAACGCCGCGTTCAGTCGTGTTTCTTGCCGGCGGCCTGCAGGCGGGCGAAACGGCCGGTATGGAAGTCCGCGTCGCCGAACAGCAATTCGAGTCCGGTGACCTGGCGGAACAAGTGGGAAACGTCGAGTTCATCGGTCATGCCGATGCCGCCGTGAATCTGTATCGCTTCCTGTCCGACCCGGCGAATTGCCTTGCCGACGCGGCTCTTGGCGGCGCTGACCGCGGCAGCCTTGGCCGCCGCGGACTCGTCCGAGTCAAGTTGCATCGCCGCCATCACCGTGATCGAGCGCGCGAGTTGGCACTCCATGAACATGTCCGCCATGCGATGTTGCAGCGCCTGGAAGCTGCCGATATGGACGCCGAACTGTTTGCGGGTCTTGCTGTATTCGACGGTCTTCTGCAGTAAGGCGTCGAGCGCTCCTACCGCCTGGGCGCAAACCGCGACAGTGGCGTGATCGACCACCTGCTCTAGCGCAGTGAGCGCGCCACCGGCCTCGCCGAACCGGGCCGACTCGGGAATTCGCACTTCGCTGAAAGTTACTTTTGCGGCACGGCCGCCGTCGATGTTTACATAATCCTGCACATGAACGCCGTCCGCTTCCCGGTCGACCAGGAACACGCTGATCCCCTCGCGGTCGGCGGCGGCGCCGTTTTCGCGGGCGGTGACCAGTAATTTGTCCGCATTCGGGCCGTTCGGCACATTGACCTTGACCCCATCGAGAATGACGTCGCCGCCTTCGCTTCTCGCGCTCAGTCGGACATTCGCCAGGTTGTAGCGCGACCCGGTCTCCGCCCAGGCCAGCGCGAGTTGTAGTTTGCCCGCCATCAACGAGGGCAGCGTTTCGGCTTTTTGTTTTTCGTTGCCGAGCGCCGCCAGCAGCCTGCCCGCGAGCACGGCCGTCGCCAGGTAGGGCTCGACCAGCATGGCCTTGCCGAATTCTTCCATCATCACCATTACATCTACCGCCGAATCGCCGAAACCGCCGTCGGCTTCGCTGAACGGCACCGTAAGCCAGCCGAGTTCGGCGAACAGCTTCCAGTTTTCTTCGCTGTAGCCGGCGTCACTTGCGGCGATGCGATTGCGGGATTCGAAATCGTATTGCTGTTGCACGAATTTGCCGACGCTTTCCTTCAGCATCTGCTGTTCTTCGGAATAGGAAAAATCCACTTTCTGACCTCTATTTTTCGCCGTGACTACAGGCCGAGCACGGCCTTGCTGACGATATTGCGCTGGATTTCGTTGGAGCCGCCGAAAATCGACAACTTGCGATCGTTGAGATAAATAAGGCCCTGCCCCGCCGGAACGCCCGGCTCCAGTGGCGAGCCCTGAAATCCTTCGTCGAATTGTTCGGGCAGATACGGCAGACTGTGATAACCTGCGAGTTCGACGAACATCTCGTCGATGCGCTGTGCGAGCTCAGTGCCGACAACTTTCAGGATCGAGGATTCGGGACCGGGCGACTTGCCCACGCTCAGCGAAGCCAGGGTGCGCAATTCGGTGTATTCGAGCGCTTTCAGTTCGATTTCCAGTTCGGCGAGCCTGTGGCTGAACACCGGATCGTCGAGCATGCTGCCGCCGTATCCGTCGTCCAGGCTCGCCGCGGCCCGGCGCAAGGCGCGCAGACGGCGGGTGCTGCGTGGAACGAGGGCGATATTGGTGCGCTCGTGAGTCAGCAGCACCTTGGCATAAGTCCAGCCCTTGTCTTGCTCGCCGATGAGATTCGCCGCCGGAACGCGCACGTCGTCAAAGAAAATTTCGTTGACCTCGATATGCCCGTCCATGAGTACGATGGGCCGGTGTGAGACGCCGGGCGATTTCATGTCGATGAGCAGAAAGCTGATGCCTTCCTGCTTTTTCACCGTGGTGTCGGTGCGGACGAGGCAGAAGATCCAATCGGCGTATTGGCCGTAAGTGTTCCAGGTCTTGCTGCCGTTGACGATGTAATCGTCGCCGTCGCGCACCGCGGAAGTCTTGAGCGAGGCGAGGTCGGAACCGGAATTCGGTTCGGAGTAACCCTGGCACCACCAGACATTGCTTTGCAGGATATCGGGCAGAAAACGCTGCTGCTGTTCTTCGCTGCCATAGGCCATCAACACCGGCGCCACCATCTTCATGCCGAAAGGCACGGGCTCCGGCGCGCCGGTGAGACCCATTTCCATTGCGAAGATGTGTTTTTGCGTGGCGGTCCAGCCGGCTCCGCCGAATTCGACGGGCCAGTTGGGGGCGGCCCAGCCCTGCTCATAGAGTATCTTTTGCCAGCGGACGATTTCGTCCTTGCTCAGCCGAATGCCGGCGTCGACTTTCTCGCGCAGTTCCGCGGGAAATTCATTTTGCAGGAACTCCCGCACTTCCTCCCGAAAGGCTATATCTTCGGGCGTAAAATCCGCATTCACTTTTTTTCTCCCAAACTGGATTTTCCGGCGCCGGTCCGGCATTCCGGACGTCTGCCGCGACGCCCGCTCCGGGCCGCAAGATTAACATGGGCGCTTGTCCCGCGCGAGGTGAGTACTAGAGCATAATGGCGTTTTCCGTACGCCGGTAGCCGCGCTGCCAGACCAATACGATGACGACCGCCATGGGCGCGAGCAGCCATATCGCGACATTGGAAAGATCCTGCTCGGTCAAGCCGCCGAAGTGGATACCCGCGTATGCTCCTATACCGAGCATATGCGCCAGAAAATAGTAATTCACGTAGGGCGCGCTGTACTGATCCAGCGGCCAGGGAGACTTCAGAAACAGCCAGCGAAGCGCCACCGGGATACCGAGAAAGTCAGTGGGCCAGAACAACAGCAGATTGAAATTGTGATGTAAATCCTCGTGGCCGGACCAGAACCAGCTACCAAGCATGAGACTGCCCAACATGCCGCTGAATATGGACCCCATCAGGGTCGCCGCGCCGAGCGCCTGGTATCCCGCCGGGGACATCGTTCGCGGGACATTTTGCGAAGAATCCATAAACCGGCTGTAGCGCCGTCTTTTTGTCGCGAACAACAGCCACAGTGCGAACGAGAACAGAAAGAACACGAAAACCATATAGGCGTTCCATTGCCGGGACGGCGGCGGAAATTCTTCGACCAGCCGCGATTCCGCAAGCAAGGGCAATTGTTCGCCTCCCCGCGCCACGTCGCTGTCCATCCGCGATAACAACCGCCGCAAATTCAGCGGCAGAAACATGCTTTCCCACTCGCTCATCGCACGGTCGATATTGCTGTTCATGGCCAGATCGAGCAACATCGCGACTATAGAAAGCGATGCGTAATGCGACTGCACAACCTGCCGGTAGGTTGTCTCCGTCGTGCCTGTGTATTGATTGCTCAACCTGCCGTCGAGTGCTTCGTCGAGATAATCCCGCAACCGGGTTGTGCAGTTATCGTCGAAGTAATCATATTCGTAGACGAGATTTTCCGGCTCCAGGTTCCACATGAGCCGCTGATACAGGCGCGCTTTCTCGACATTGTTGAGATTGATGCGATCCTCCCAGACCGACCTCTCCTCCTCCCGGTACAGCGCATATGCCTGCCCGGTCGGAACCGTGAACAATCGATAATTCATCTCACCGAGGAAGAAACGAAAGCCGAAACTGAGCATGCCGCCACTGACGTCGAACCCGCCCCAGTTGAACAGCATGTCGGCGCCGCTGACTTCATCGTGCATGCGCAACGCGGAATGGCCGAAGTTGTCCCAGAGCCGGTCTCCCACATCGACGGTGACCAGGTAGAAATGCAGGCGCCCGAAATCTTCCGGTTCGGGGTACGAATCCAGATCGATCAAAGGCGGTACCTGAGCCTGGGCGAACGGCAGGAACAGCAAAACGAACGCGATACACGCGACCCGGGACAGGCGCCGCACATGCCCCGGTCCGGCGGGCCTGGCCTGCCGCGATGGGAATGTCATGGATTCCTTCCTACAGTTCCCGCAGCCAGATATTCCGGAAAGACACGACCTGACCATGGTCCTGGAGGCTCAGCGGCATTTTTCCGGTGCAGTCCTGCAATTGCTCGCTGGGATAGGGCGCGCATCGCGCTTCATAGACGGGTTCGGGGGTGAAAGTGGCGCCGGCCAGCCGCACGTTGTTCTGCACCAGCACGCCATTGTGGAATACCGTTACCCAGGCCGGCGAAACGAGTTCGCCCTGTTCGAACACCGGCGCCGTGAAGACGATGTCGTAACTTTGCCATTCGCCCGGCCGCCGCGCCGCGTTGACCAGCGGCGGCGATTGCAGGTAGACAGAGCCGGCCTGGCCGTTTACATAGGTCGGATTTTCCCAACTGTCGAGAATCTGCACCTCGAACACCCCATGCAGGAAAATCCCGCTATTGCCCCTGCTCTGGCTGCTGCCGCTGATGACGTCCGTGGGGCGCCACTCCAGGTGCAATTGCATGCTGCCGAACGACTCCCGGGTGCGAATCGAGCCGCTGCCTGGAGTTACCGTGGCCGCGCCATCGGCGATTTCCCAGCGCGCGGGCTCGCCGTCCTCGATGCGCATCCATTGATCCAGGTTCGTGCCGTCGAACAGCACGATCGCATCCGATGGCGGCGCGCCGTTGCCCGGCGCGTTCACCAGTTGTGGTTCGGGTTCCCAGATTTCGCGGTTCTCCGCGCCCAGCGCGGTCACGGTGGCCGCGGCGAGAGCGGCACAGGCAAATATCAGTTTTTTCATGGCGGTATCAATCAACTAGTAAGGTTCATGTCATCGTCCCAGGTCGCAATGATATCGCGCCGGGACTGATCTACGCACTTGTCGAGCCATTCCGGCTCGTATTGCAGGCCGTGACGCGCAAGCACTTCCGCCGGCACGCCGTCCCAGACATTCGCCACGTTTCCCTGGTAGCCAAGGTCCAGCAAGCCCTGCTCGGTAGTATAGTAGCCGGTCAGGGTCAGATCGCGCATCAGCGAGAAAAAGCGGATCCCCGGCCGCAATACGGGATCTTCCACATCGGTCCAGGCAATGCGGTCGCAGATCGCAAGCCGCTGGGGCTCGTCGATATTGACGAAATCCGCGCCGAACTCGTTGACGGCGTAACTGTCGAGCCAGGCGATTCCGCCCCGCACCGGCAGTTTCAGGTTCTCCCGATCCTTGACGATGAATTCCACGAAATCCGGCAGCCCTGCGTCAAGGGCGCCGCCGTTGGGATGATCCGAAGGCAGGATGATGTCGCAGAGAACGGCTATAGTGACGAGTTCGTGCTCGCTGAACCAGCTTTCGGCGAACAGTTCACGATCACGCTGCTGTTCGGCCTCGGTGCGCCCATAGGAATATTCCCTCGGCAGTTCGGTCCAGTGCACCGGCGCGCCGGGAGCGCAGCCCGCGGTTGCGGCGGCGCCCGCTGCGAGTGGCGCCAGCAGCAATGATTTCAAGGTTTCACGGCGGTTCATATTCATGATTCACAGATTCCGCTGCTGCATCTGTTCGATGATGTAGTCGCTGGTGCGCCACGCCAGGGCGAGAATCGTCCAGGTCGGATTCTTGTCCGCCTGGGAGACAAAAGTGCCGGCATCGGCGACGAAAACATTGCTTGCGTCGTGCAATTGACCGAAGCGATTGGTGACCGAAGTGGCGGGATCGTCGCCCATGCGCGTCGTGCCGACCTCGTGGATGATCTCTCCGGGCTGAGTCAGACCGTATTGGCGCTCCGGGCCGGGTTTGCTGCCGAGCAGGATGCCTCCCGACGCTTCGAGCAATTCTTCCATGGTGTCCTGCATGTGGCGGGCCTGGTTGATTTCCTGATCGGTCCAGCGGTAGTTGAATCGCAGTACCGGAATGCCCCATTCATCGACCACATCCGGGTCGAGTTCGCAATAGTTGCCGTATTGGGGAACGCTTTCGCCGCGGCAGGCGATGCTCAGGCGTGAGCCGTAGAAGCGCTTGACATCGTCGCGCAGTCCATTGCCGTAGCCGCCGACCCGCTGCCCGAGAAACTCGTTGTATTGATTCGCGGCGAACCCGAAACCGTAGGATGGCATGCCCATACCGCCGCCGATCTCAAGATGATAGCCGCGAGCGAAGTCGAGGTTCGCGTCTTCGAGCCACCAAGGCGTGTAGATATGCATGCCGCCGACGCCATCTTCGTTGTAGATGTCCCGGTCCATCAGATCCGGCAGGAAGGCCGCGCGGCTGGCGCCGGTGGAATCGTGCAGGTAGCGTCCCACGTGTCCGCTGCTGTTGCCGAGCCCCGCATCGTGTTGTGTGCTGATCGAGTTGAGCAGGATACGGGCGGTGCTGCAGGCCGAAGCGGCGAGCACCACGCTACGGCCGTTGATTCGCAGTTCCTGCCGGTTGCCGCGGTCGATGCAGGACACGCCGGTGGCGCTGCCGTCTGGGCCGGTATCGACCTTGCGCACCATGGTGTTGGTATAGACGTCTACGCGGCCGCTCGCCACCGCGGGATAGATCAGCACTGTGCTCGAGGAAAAATCGGCGTGCAGCGAACAGGCGCGATCACATTGCCGGCAATAGATGCATACACCCCGATCATTGTTGATGCGCTTGGTCAGAATCGATTTGCGCGCAGGATAGACCGGCACTCCGGCCGCGCGCGCGCCGCGAATATAGTACAGCTCGTGCAGGCGCGGTTTGGGCGGCGGCAGGAAGAAACCATCCGGGTCGTTCGGCAATCCCTCATTGGTGCCGAACACGCCGATCAGCTTGTCCACCTCGTCGTAATACGGCTTGACGTCTTCGTAGCCGATGGGCCAGTTGTCGCCGAGGCCGTCGATGTCGCGCCGCTTGAAATCGAGCGGCCCGAAGCGCAGGGAGATGCGGCCCCAGTGATTGGTCCTGCCGCCGAGCATACGCGCCCGCCACCACATGAACTGGGTATCCGGCGCAGTGGTGAAAGGTTCGCCGTCGAGTTCCCAGCCGCCGATGCAGGCGTTGAAGTCACCGAAAGGGCGCAGTCTCGTGCTGGCGCCCCGGCGCGGAGATTCCCATGGATAACGGAACTGGGTGCGCTGGCTGTCGTCGGCCGGGTCGTACCAGGGGCCGGCTTCGACCAGCGCTACCCGCAGCCCGGCCTGGGCCAGCCGCCAGGTTGCCATGCCGCCGCCGGCGCCGGACCCGACGACGATTGCGTCATATTGCTCGGCAGCGCTCACGAAAGGCCGTAACCGGGACGATATTCCTTGTCCAGCATGGCGTTTGCCTCATCGTCGTTGGTGAAGCGCATGGCCGCGCCGTCATATTCCATCACCCGGTGCATATGCGCCTGACGCGCCGCGATATTGCCGAGCAGCATGGTCTCGGTAAGGCGGCCGGCGTATTCGAAATCGGATGTGGTGACCTTCGAGCGATCCTTGATGGCGTCGATCCATTCCTGATAGATGCCGTTCGAACGAGGCAGGGACTGCGGCGGCGCGGGAGTTTCCAGATGCACCGATTCTGGAATCAGTACCGGATCGCGTCCGTAGACGCCATGCATCAGGGTCTTGCGTTCGCCGACGATAAGCACCCCGCCGTCGTTGCCCGCCATCTGCCTGCCGTTCTCGAGTTCAGGAGGACGCTCGGGCAACAGACCGCCATCGTACCAGGTCATCTTGACCGCGGGTCGTGCTGCCGTTGCCGCGAATTCGAAATGAATCTTCGAGGCAAGCGGAAAACTTTCGTATCCTTCGCCCCATCGGGTCGAACTCGCGCTGATGCGTTGCGGCAGATCGAGCCCGAGCGCCCAGTAGGGGTGGTCGATGATATGCGCGCCCATGTCGCCGACGACGCCGGTGCCGAAATCGACCCAGCCGCGCCAGTTGAACGGATGATAAATCTCGTTGAGATAAGGGCGCGTGGGCGCAGCGCCGAGCCATAAGTCCCAGTCGACCGACGTGGGAATGGCGTCGCTGCCTTCGGGCCGCGCGATGCCCTGGGGCCAAACCGGACGATTGGTCCAGCAATGCACTTCGCGGATCTCGCCGAGTTCGCCGGAAGCCACCCATTCGTTAATCTGCCTGGCGCCCTCTTCCGCGTGACCCTGGTTTCCCATCTGCGTGACGACATTGGTTTCCCGAGCGCGCCGGGCGAGGTAGCGGGCTTCGGCAACGGTATGGCACAACGGCTTTTCAATGTACAAGTGCTTGCCGAGGTCCATGGCGGAAGCAGCGATGGGCGCGTGCATATGGTCGGGCGTGCTGATCACCACCGCGTCGATTTCCGGATTCTCGTCGAGCATCTCGCGGTAATCGCGATAGGTCTTTACCCGGTCGCGAAAAGGCGCCGCGAATTCTTCCGCCAGCGTATCCGCCAACCGCTTGTCGTCGATCTCGCAAAGCGCGTAGATGTTTTCGTGTGCGACATCGCGAATATTCGACCTGCCCCTGCCGCCGGCGCCCACCGCCGCGATATTGAGCCGGTCACTCGGCGCAATGAATCCCTGGCCGCCAAGCACATAGCGCGGCACGATCATGAAAGGCGCCGCCGCCAGCAAGCTCCTGCGCTTGAGATCGACAGGTTTCGCCGCTTCCGGATTTTTCGACTTCATGCCCGCTGCTCCCCTGATGAAAACCCGTCAATCCTAGCAAAGTTGCATGTCAGTACAACAGCAGTGGATGGGTAGGAACATGCACGGCATGGAAATGTCCCATTCAAGCGACAGACCGCCCGTTACAACGACCGCCCGCTGGAAAGCCAAGGTCCAAGTGGGCTGGAGTTTTGGCAAGCCAAGATTAATCGTATAGACTGCGGCAGCAAAGCAACCATCCGCTTAGCCCGCCATGCCCGACACTTTCCTTGAATCCAATGCACACATTGAGCAGATCACCCTGCGCGATTTTCGCTGCTTTCGTGACGAACACTTCGCCAGACTGGCGCCGCTCACTTTGATCGTAGGTGAGAACAGCACAGGCAAGACTTCCTTCCTGGCGCTGGTTCGCGCTCTTTGGGAAGTGTCGCAAAACAACGAAGTTCCCGATTTCAAAGAAGAACCTTACGACTTGGGAAGTTTCTCGGAGATTGTTCATCGCAGAGGCGGGTCAGCCGCCAGAATCGAACATTTCGAGGCAGGGCTGCGAACTCGAAATGCCGATTCATCCCCAACGTCTTTTAGCGTCACCTTCGAAAGAAAGGGAACCGCGCCTTTTCCGACTGTTCGGCGTATCTCGAATGACAAGGGCTCTGTAAGCGCAAAGCAAGTTAATGGAAAGCTCCAACTCCATGCCGAGACCAAGCTGGGATCTTCGTGGACTGAAGAAATCAACGTGCAATTTCCACGATCAGAAGTTACGCACCTCATTCCATTGCACTTTTTATGGATCATGCGAAGCGACTTCCGCAAGGATTCCCAGCATCCCTCCGAGGACATTGAAGAATTGATCGAAGAACTGCAGCTCCAGCCTTTAGGACAGGGGCTCGATTTACGACTTTTTGCCAGTGCGCCTGTGCGATCAAAGCCACAGCGAACCTACAATCCATCCCGCCCAGCTCGGGATCCCGAAGGCGACTATGTTCCCATGTACTTGGCCTATCTGGCCCGCCAATACCCTCGCGAATGGAATACCCTTAAGAAAAAACTGGTGGATTTTGGCACCGCCGCCGGACTCTTTGATGAAATCGAGATCAAATCCCTCGGCAGGCACGAAGGACGGCCATTTCAGATCGAAGTCAGAAAACGAGGCGAAAAGCTCAGGGGGCCGTGGCGCAACATTGTGGATGTCGGATACGGCGTGAGCCAAGTTTTGCCGCTGATTACCGAGTTGATGCGCCCAGACGCGCCTTCCCTCGTTCTATTGCAACAACCCGAAGTGCATCTTCATCCAAGCGCGCAAGCCGCTCTTGGGGGCTTGTTTTGCCATTTAGCGACTGACCGTCAAATCATCGCCGAGACGCACAGTAACTTCCTTCTCAATCGCATCCGAATGGATATCCGCGACCAAAGGTCTCCCCTATCGCCAGACGATGTGTCAATTCTCTATTTCGAGAGAAGGGAGATCGACGTTCACATTCATTCGATGCGTATAGACGAAAACGGAAATCTAATTGGCGCGCCGCCGAGCTACGGTAATTTTTTCATGGAAGAAGCAGCGAGGTCGGTACAATACTAATGTGCGCAATCTTGGACGCGAACGTGACCAACGAAGTATTTGGCCAAGTAAAGACTCCCGCCGGACAGAAATTTCGCGAGTGGCTCGATAGCGGTCGATCATTCCTTGTGATGGGCGGCAAGCTCGCTGACGAACTCACCCACGATGGTCGATTCCGCGCATGGAGTGAGACAGCGATTCAGTATGGAAGGCTCCGACTATTCGATAGAGCAAAGGTCAATGAGCGAGCCGACGAACTGCACGATTCAAACGCTTGCACCTCAGACGATGAGCACGTCATTGCGCTTGCGCAACTCTCTGGCGCGCGCCTCCTTTTCAGCAATGAACCGAACCTTCACAAAGATTTTAAGTCCAGGAACCTCATAGACGATCCGCGTGGCAAAGTATTCTCTACCAAAGACAGTAAGGAATTTACCCTTAGCCAAAAGAGGTTGCTTGCGGACAGAACCCTTTGTGGAAAGCCATAGCTTCAATCAAGAGTTCGAATTCGGTCAATCGCAGATGCCACAAGCCCTCCGAAATCCGCACCTTAGTACGGAGTTAGAGTAAACGTAACCGCAAATTCCTTGCATAGAGCTTATGGCTCCAACTCAGAAATTTTACTCGATCTTTGGGCGGTTGCTCAAAGCTCCGGGTTGGTCGGTCGGTCAGACTGCTGGCGATGCTATCGCCCTGATCTCTGTTGCCGTTGCTGTGGTTCGTTCCATGGTGAACTGGCGCAATTGGACAACACTGATGTTCCTGGTCGCTCGATTCGCAAGCAGGCCCGCGGATAGCCCGGCAAGCAGGGTCAAGCCGGCTGGGCCGCCAAAAACCGCGATCTGGGATGCGGCTGCAAGCGTTGCGCCGGTGCCGATTCCACCTTTAAGCAGTCCATCCACCGCCGTAAGGTACTTGCCCGAATGTTCGGCTTTGTGGAAAGCGCGAGCCAGGCTTGTCACCGTGACAATCATTAGAATCGGATTGGCGCTGAAAACGGCGGCTACACCCATATTGCCCACCAATCTGGAAAACTTTTCCGTGCCTTCTTCATTCCAACTGAAGATAACCGATACCAGGCCAATGACTCCCGCTAGCAACTCCGGGGCATCGTAGCTGTTTACTGAGGTGGTCCCGCTTTTTTGGACAGTTCGTTAAGGTGTGCTCCAGTGCCGACAGGAGGCATGAGCATGACCAGGAAGAGACGCCGTTTTACGGCGGAGTTTAAAAAGCGCGTGGCGCTGGAGGCGCTGCGGGAGCGCGACACGGTTCAGGCGATCGCGGCGCGTTTCGAAGTACATCCGAATCAGGTAAACGCCTGGAAGCGTCAGGCTGTGGAAAGTCTCGGGGAAGTGTTTTCGGGTTCCGGTTCGAAACGTGGCGCCGAACAGGAAGCGACGATCCGGGACTTGCACGCCAAGATCGGCGAGTTGACGGTGGAACGGGATTTTTTTCTGCGCGGGTTGGGGCGCTAAGCCGTTCCGAACGGATTGCCATGATCGACCGCGGTTGCGGGCTGTCCCTGTCCCGACAGTGAGCGCTGCTCGGCGTGAGTCGTTCGTCGCAGTATTGCCCGCCATCGGGAGAAAGCGCGGAGAATCTTGTGCTGATGCGCCGGCTCGACGAAATGCATCTGGCGCATCCGTTTTACGGCAGCCGCCAGATGTTGCGCCATCTGCGGCGCGAGGGGATCGTCGCCGGCCGGCACCGGGTGCGCAGACTGATGCGCTTGATGGGCATGGAAGCGATCTACCGCAAACCGCGCACCAGCGCGCCCAACCCACGACACCGGGTGTATCCGTATCTGCTGCGCGATCTGGTCATTGATCGTCCGGACCAGGTGTGGTGCGCGGACATCACCTATATTCCCGTTTCCGGCGGCTTTTTCTATCGGGTTGCGGTCATGGACTGGGCCAGCCGGCACGTGTTGTCATGGCGGTTGTCGAACACGATGGATGTCGGTTTTTGCATCGAGGCGCTGGAGGCGGTGCTGCGTAGCGGATCCCCGGAGATATTCAACACGGACCAGGGATCGCAGTTCACCAGCATCGACTTCACCGGCCGCATCCGCGCCGCCGGGGCGCGTTGCTCCATGGACGGCCGCGGCCGCTATCTGGACAATATCTTCATAGAAAGGCTGTGGCGTTCGTTGAAGTACGAGGCGGTGTATCTGCGCGAGTTGCCCGACGGCCGCGCCGCCGAACGCGAGATCGGCGACTGGTTCGACTTCTACAACCGCGTACGTCCGCACTCGTCTCTCGACGGGCGCGCGCCGGGCGAAGTCTACCGGGACAAATGGGGAAAAGCCGCGTGAGCCGCCGACGCGGCGGCGCGGCCTTGCGCTTCGGTCGCTACGCTCCCTGCGCGCAAGGCCGAGGGAGACATTTCAACTTCGCCGCATCGCCGTTGACAGCATTTTGTACCAAGCGTAGGCTCCGAACATCGAGGGCTGCAATTCAACTCGGGCACACCTTAAATCGGCCCTCGGACTGTCCTGTAAAACAGGACCACCTCATCGGAATTGATGCATACTGGGCCAAGAACATTAAGAACGGCGATCTATCCAAAGAAGTAGAGGGCGGATTCTTGCATGGGGAGCATCTACAACCCCTGCATTTTAGTTGCTGCGGACAGAAAATAGAGGCATCCACCGAGCATATCTACTCAATGTTCAGGCTATTAGCCGACTAATAACTGATACTGGGAATAGCTAACGGTGTGCATGCTTGAAAAAACACGTAACTCTTACTCATCGCTATGATTTTTTTGACCATCAAATAAGGGCCCTAGAGGTTTTCCTTCAGTTGGCTTACAAATCTTTAATACTCTTCCATCTAGGTTAGTAAGATGCCCATCAAGTCTCAAAATTTTATCGTCGAATGTATGAAATTCACTCACTGATGCAATTTGAGCAGATGCCAAATGGACTGCGTCAGGAGGTTTTATGTTTACGAGGCCCGAATCTTGTATTTTTTGCGATTTTAGCCCAACCGCCATATCCACTGGCACTATCAGAATGTAAGATTTTTCAAAGAAACTTGGTAATCGATCCAGTGGGCTTGTATCAACGTTTGGAAGCTTGCAAACTTCGGCTAACGTGAAAGCAGAGGTTACGATTTCAATCTTTCCTTGTTCCGCACGGTCGAGTATGGCGCGGCACATTTCAAATCGATTCTCGATAGTCTTGTCGGGCCTTTCAATTTCTTTCTCCTGATTTATATATGCTATCCAAGTGCAAGCATCCCAATAGATCCTGGTAACCTTAGCCATCCCTTCGCAAAGCCTCCAAGTAATCAGAGGATTCCACGCCATCAGTAAAGTTTGGCGCCACTATATCAGCGGTAGTGGGTAACTCTTTGTCGAGAGGGTAAACATGAACGTTATCAACTTCTATCTTGTCGATCTGTTGCAATCCCTTATAGAAAATTAGCCCATGAACTCTTACCCTCATGCCTTTCAGAACTTTAGACACTTCATAATGACCAATCCTGTCAAGGCTATGTTCACTAGAAATGCACTTAAAAAATTGTCGGCCAAGACGAGAGCGGAGCCAAATCAAAGGTCGACCATAACCGTCAATTTCAATGCGGGCAATAAATCCTTCTATAGAGCCTAGTTCTCTATATTTATTCGGCCCAGGAGATCTGATTAGGTCGATGTTCTCAATAGATCTCACTGCAATTTCTCTGGTCAAACTGAATTCTGGTGTATCATCGTAACCACAAAAATCAATCTTCGTATCCTCAAGACCGTTTGTGACTCTATGATTAATGCGTTCGGCCTTATCTATGACTTTGTCTGTAAAGTAATCAGGTCGATCAGTGCCCTCAGAGATTTGAGACAATCCCTTTACAGCAGCTACAGCTACTTGATCGGCGCGATACTCAACATTTTGCCCAAACTTTTCCGGGTATGGCGTGACCTCAAAAGTAATAGGAGAATTTTTTGTCACGTCGGTAACCCGCCAGACAAGCTGTGCCTTGCCCTCTGCCTTGCCGCTGGTTGCAATTGCTTCTTCGACTCCACTTAGTAAGGCAACAAAATCCTGAATTTGGCTCAGAAGATCATCTACCGTTGGCGCATCATCATAGCCGGCATGGTTTCCCTTGATCGTGATTCTGATTGGCTTCGTCATCGACCGCTCCTCGCTCGACCCCAAGTTTACGCCCCCGTTAAGACTCGGTAAAGAATCCCATGGCGTTAACGCACAATCCTATTCCCTTCTCCCCGACAAAGCTCGGGCGAGGTCGTCGAGGCTTTCGAGGTTGTGGGCGGAGCGGAAGTCGTCGGCGTGGGGCAGCATGGCCTTGACGCCCTGGGCTAGCGGTTCGAAGCCGTCCCAGCGCAATAGCGGATTGAGCCAGACCAGGCGCCGGCTCGACTTGCCGAGCCTTTCCATTTCCGCGTCGAGGCGCTCGGCGTTGTCGCATTCGAGGCCGTCTGAAAGCACCAGGGTAGTCGCGTTCTGCGCGAGAACGCGGCGTCCCCAATGCTTGTTGAAGAGGTGCAGGCAGTGGCCGATACGCGTACCGCCCGACCAGTCCTGTACCGCTTCGGCGACGCGTTCGAGGGCGGCGTCTACGTCGCAATGAACGAGTTGCCGGGTGATGTGGGTCAGCCGGGTGCCGAACACGAAACTGTGTACCCGGCGCTGGGCGGCGATGGCATGCATGAAGTGCAGGAACATGCGCGAATAGGTGCTCATCGAGCCGGAGATATCGCACAGCACCACCAGGGGCGGCTGGCGCCTGCGGCGCTTGCTGAATTTTAGCGGCACGCCGTCGGTATGGCGGGTCAACGCGCGCAAGCTCGCGCGCCGGTCGAGAGTGCGGCCGCGAGGGTCGGGCCGGAAACGGCGGGTGGCGATGCTGTCCCTGGGCAGGCGCAATCGGGCGATGGCCCGTTTTGCCTGTTCGAGCTCGACGCTGGACATATCCTCGAAATCACGCTCGCGCAATACTTCGCTGACCGAACTCGTCAACATGCCATGCAATTCAAGCCGGTCCTCGGCGGGTTCGCTGAGGCTGCCCCCCGCGCTCATGGCGTCCGCGAGTCGGCGGCGCATCTCGGTCATTTGTTCGCGGTCTTCGCCCAGCACGGTAGGCAGCATGGCGCCGAGCATTCGGTCCATGAAGGCAGGGTTGCGCCAGAAGATGTGAAAGGCCTGGTCGAACAATTCGCGCTGCTCGCGACGATTGACGAAGATCGCGAACAGGCAACTGTGAAAATCAGTTCGGCTGCCGAAGCCGACCAGATCGACCGCGCGGATGGCGTCGAGCACCTTGCCGGGGCCGACCGGCAAGCCGGCGGCGCGCAGCAGGCGGGCGAAATGCATGATGTTCTCATGCATGCGGCCGCTGTCGCGCGAGTTGCCGGAGACTTGCATGACTCGGCTCAATTCGGTTGCAGAGCTAGTTCGGTTTTCACTTCTTCCAGAATTCGCGCCGCCTCGCTGCCGCGGATGCGGGCGATGTCATCCTGGTACTTCAGCAAGGTTCCGAGAGTGTCGTCGATGGCGGCGCCATCGAGCGCGACCTGGTCGAGTTGCAGCAGGGCCTGGGCCCAATCGAGGGTTTCCGCCACGCCCGGCGCCTTGTACAGGTCCTGTTCGCGCAGGCGTTGCACGAAGCCGACGACATGACGGCTTAATCCCGTGTCCATTCCCGGCAGCCGGGCTTCGACGATTTGCAATTCACGCTCGGCGTCGGGATAGTCCACCCAGTGATACAGGCAGCGCCGCTTGAGGGCATCGTGAATTTCCCGTGTGCGGTTGGAAGTGATGACGACGATCGGCGCTTCGCGCGCCGCAATTGTGCCGATTTCAGGAATGGAAATCTGAAAATCGGAAAGTAGTTCCAGCAGGTAGGCTTCGAACGGTTCATCGGTGCGGTCAAGTTCATCGATGAGCAGCACCGGCGCGCCTCTTTCGTCTTCGCGCAGAGCCTGCAGCAAGGGTCGTTCGATCAGAAAATCGGACGCGAATACATCTGCCGCCAGGTCCTGCCGTTTCACCGCCCCGGACGCTTCCGCCAGCCGGATCTCGATCATCTGCCGGGCGTAATTCCATTCGTAGACGGCCGAGGAAACGTCGAGCCCTTCGTAGCATTGCAGGCGGATCAGCCGGCGGCCGAGGCCGGACGCGAGCACCTTGGCGATCTCGGTCTTGCCGACCCCGGCCTCCCCTTCGAGAAACAGCGGACGGCCCATTTGCAGGGAAAGGAACAGCGTCGTCGCCAGCGCCCGGTCCGCGACATACTTGCCGTCCCGGAGCAGGCTCTGGACTTCCTCGATGCTGGCCGGCGTCGGCATGCTCAAGCGCAGGCCGCCACCGCGCGCTGGGCCATGATCTTGACGAGGTGAGCGCGATATTCGGCGCTGGCATGGATGTCCGAGTTCATCTTGTCCACCGGCGCCTCGAAGCCGTCGAGTGCGCTCGAGCCAAAGCCGGCCTGCAACGATTCTTCGATCCGAAAGGCCCGATGCGCGCAGGCCGTCGCGCCGGTGACGGCCGCTCGCGGCTTGGCCGCGGTCCTGGCGACGAAAACTCCGACAATGGCGTAACGCGAGGCTGGATTCTCGAATTTCATGTACGAAGCCGCTTCGGGTCGCGGAAAGTCCACCGCGACGATGATCTCGTCTTCCTCAAGCGCGGTTTCGAACATGCCTGTGAAGAAGTCCTCGCCGGCGATTTCGCGGCGGTTGGTGCGCACGGTCCCGCCCAGCGCGATCACCGCAGCGGGATAATCCGCGGCCGGATCGTTATTGGCGATGGAGCCGCCAAGCGTGCCGCGATTGCGCACGGCCGGATCGCCGATGTTGTCGGCAAGCGCCGCCAATGCGGGAATCGCTTCCCTGACTTCGCTCGACGCTGCCACTTCGGCGTGTGTCGTCATGGCGCCGATGGTGACTATATTGCCGTTGACGACAATGCCGCTCAATTCGGCAATGCCGCCGAGATCGATCACATCGGATGGACTTGCCAGCCGGTGCTTCATGGTCGGCAATAAAGTTTGTCCGCCGGCAACGAGCTTGCCGTCGGCAGCGTTGGCGATGAGTTCGGCCGCCTCGGCGACCGAAGCGGGTCGATGATAAGAAAATTCGTACATTGTGCTATCTCCTCCCGCTTTCGCTTAATTGGCGGACTGGCAGGCGCGCCAGACCGTTTCCGGCGTTGCCGGCATTTCGACATGTTTGGCCCCGATGGCATTGGCGATCGCGTTGATGATCGCCGGCGGGGCGCCGATGGCGCCCGCCTCGCCGCAGCCCTTGACGCCTAGCGGATTGTGCGGCGGATCGGTCGGCGCGTAGTCGATCTTGAATTCCGGCGCATTGTCCGCCCGCGGCATGGCGTAGTCCATGTAAGACGCCGTTACCAACTGGCCATCCTTGTCGTAATGGCAGCCTTCCAGCAGCGCCTGGCCGATGCCGTGGACGATACCGCCATGCACCTGGCCTTCGACGATCATCGGATTAACCAGCTTGCCGAAATCGTCCACCGCGGTGTAATCGACGATTTCCACTTCACCGGTCGCCGGATCCACTTCCACTTCGCAGATATGCGTACCGGCCGGGAAGGAGAAGTTCATCGGATCGAAGAAAGCGTTCTCGTCAAAACCTGGCTCCACACCCTCGGGGTAGCTGTGCGGCACATAGGCGTTGAAAGCGACTTCGGCGATGTTCATCGCCTTGTCGGTGCCCGCCACCGTGTAATTACCGCCGGCGAATTCAATATCGCCTTCGGCCGCTTCCATGGCGTGGGCGGCGATCTTCTTGCCCTTGGCGATGAGCTTGTCGCAGGCTTTCGCGATCGCCACGCCGCCGACGGCCAGCGAACGGGAACCATAAGTTCCCATGCCGAACTGGGTCTTGGCGGTATCGCCGTGAATCACTTCGATGTTCTCGAAAGGAACGCCGAGTTGGTCGCAGACGAGTTGGGCGAAGGTGGTTTCATGGCCTTGGCCATGTGAATGCGTACCCGTGAACACCTGCACATTGCCCGTTGGATTGAAGCGCACCTGGGCGGATTCCCACAGTCCGACGCCGCCGCCGAGTTGACCGACCGCCGCCGAAGGAGCGATGCCGCAGGCCTCCACATAGGAGGAGAAACCGATACCGCGCAATTTGCCGCGGCCCCTGGCTTCTTCCGCCCTGGCATCGAATCCGGCGTAATCGGCGAGTTCCATCGCCTGGTCAAGTGCCGCCTCGTAGTCGCCGCTGTCATAGCATTGCACAACCGGGGTCTGGTACGGAAAGGCATCCTTCGGTATGAAGTTGCGCCGCCGGATTTCCGCCGGGTCGAGCCCCATGTCCGCCGCACAGACGTCTACCAGCCTTTCGAGCAAGTAAGTCGCTTCCGGGCGGCCGGCGCCACGGCTGGCGTCTACCGGCGAGGTATTGGTGAACACCGCCTTGACCTCGGAGTAAATCAGCGGCGTCGTGTATTGCCCCGCAAACAGGAATGCGTACAGGTAACTCGGCACCATGGTCGCGAAAGTCGAAAGATACGCACCGAGATTGGCCGTGGTAATTACGCGCATGGCCAGGAACTTGCCGTTTTCGTCGAGCGCCATCTCCGCCCGGGTGACATGGTCGCGGCCATGGGCGTCGGACAGGAAGGCCTCAGTGCGGTCAGCGGTCCATTTCACGGGGCGGTTTACCTTGCGGCAGGCCCAGCCCACCACCAGTTCTTCCGCGTAAATGAAGATCTTCGCGCCGAAGCCGCCGCCCACATCCGGGCCGACCACGCGCAGCTTGTGTTCCGGCGCCAGTTGATTGAACGCCGCCAGCACCAGCCTGTGCACGTGAGGATTCTGGGTCGTCAGGTGCAGGGTGATTTCCTCGGTGCCCGAGTTGTATTCGCCGAGCGCGGCGCGGGGCTCCATCGGATTGGTCACCATGCGGTTGTTGACGAGATCGATGCTGGAAACCTTGTGCGCCCCCGCAAAAGCTTCGTCGTTCGCCGCCTTGTCCCCGAACGGCCAGTTGAAGCAGATATTGTTCGGAGCTTCTTCGTGAATCTGCTGCTGGCCGTCGTTCGCCGCGTCGGCCGTACTCGCGACCGCCGGCAGTGGCCGGTAGTTCACTTCAACGAGTTCCGCGGCGTCTCGGGCTTGCGTCAGAGACTCGGCGATTACAATGGCGACGTGGTCACCGACATAATTCACCTTACCCTGGGCCAGCGCCGGGTGGGCCGGTGCGCGATGCGGCTGGCCGTCGTCGCTGGTCACCGTTACTCCGCAAATCAACGGTCCGATGCCGTCCGCGGCGAGGTCATCGCCGGTAAGAACGGCTACCACGCCAGGCGCCGCCGTCGCGGCCGACGCATCGATGCCTTCGATTTCGGCATGGGCATGAGGAGATCGCACGAAGCAGGCGTAGGTCTGGCCTTCGACATTGATGTCGTCGGTATAACGGCCTTTGCCCAGCAGGAAGCGCTGGTCTTCCTTGCGGCGCACGCTGGCGCCGATACCATTCTCTTGCATGACTATTCTCCCATTGCCCGGGCGCCGGCCCGAATCGCCTTGACGATGTTCTGATAACCGGTGCAGCGGCAGATGTTGCCGCTCAGTTCCCGGCGCACGGTCGCATCGTCCGGCTCATTGCCGTGACGGTTGACGATATCGAGCCCCGACATAACCATGCCGGGCGTGCAAAAGCCGCATTGCAGGCCATGATTGTCCATGAAGGCCTGCTGCATCGGATGTAACTCCGCGCCACTGGCGAGTCCTTCGATCGTGGTCACGTCACAGCCGTCGGCCATGACCGCGAGCATGGTGCAGGATTTTACCGACTTGCCGTCGATCATGACCACGCAGGCACCGCATTGGCTGGTGTCGCAGCCCACATGGGTGCCGGTCAGGCGGAGTTGTTCCCGCAGGAACTCCACCAGCAAAGTGCGTGGCTCTACCTCCTCGGCAACCGCCCGACCATTCACTGTCAGATCAATCTTCATATGCTAGTTTCTCCTTGCATGTTTCTACTCGACCCAAAGGCCAGGCATCCACAGCGTAGTAAATCAAAAATCCTGAAAAAATACTGCAATCGCTAACCAAACAATTGGAAGATACGCGCCCGTAATTATTAGCGTTGGCTCTTCCATTTTTACTCAGACCAGCCAGTAGATGACTATGGCGGCGATGACGATGGTTAAGCCGAGACTGATCAGCAAGCGGTTTCCTTGCCGGGCTTCGGGTTCGCTATCGGATTCGGGCTCATCGGGCTTTTCCGCATTCGGAGGCTCCATCTTGGCGATTTCTTCGCCCAATCGGGAAAAAAACTGGTCGGCGAGTTTCTTCGCGGCGCCATCGATGAGTCTGCCTCCAAGTTGGGCGAGCTTGCCGCCGACGCTGGCGTTGAGTTCGTAGTTGAGCACGGTTTGATCGCCATCGGCTTCGAGCGATACCCTTGCGCCGCCATTGGCGAAGCCCGCGGCGCCTCCCTGGCCCTTGCCCTTGATCAGGTAACTATTTGGCGGGTCGAGTTCATCGAGTTCGATCAGGAAGCCGAAACTCGCCTTGACCGGCCCGATTCGATTGGTAATGCGAGCGTTAAACTCGTTGTCGCCGGTACGCTCGAAACTATCGCAGCCTGGAATGGCGGCCCGCAGGATTTCAGGGTCGTTCAGCGCTTCCCAAACTTGCTGACGGCCGGCGGCAATATTCTGCCGCCCCTTCATTTCCATAATGGTGTTTCCCCCCGGATTGGCGTCTGACAACGCAGGCCAGTGCCCGGATGCCTTGTGTTACCCCGCGACCGGAGAATATCATCCCGGCGCGAAGAGCAATACGATATCGCCCCTAAAAAAATTTCGCCACCACCGGCAAGGACTCCTCATGAACGGCGCCACGGCATTGATCGAAACCCTTGCAGATTGCGGCATCGAATACTGCATCGCCAATCCCGGTACATCCGAAATGCACCTGGTGCAGGCGCTCGACAGCGTGCCGCGCATGAAATCAGTGCTGGCGCTGTTCGAAGGCGTCTGCACCGGCGCCGCCGACGGCATCGGCAGGATGACCGGCAAGCCCGCCGCGACCTTGCTGCATCTCGGGCCCGGCCTGGCGAACGGTATCGCCAATCTACACAATGCGCGGCGCGCGAATACGCCGATGGTCAATATCGTCGGCAATCATCCGCATTATCACATCGGCTTCGATGCGCCGCTGACTTCGGACATCGAAACCCTGGCGCGCAATTATTCGTGCTGGGTCAAATCCTGCTCCACCAGCGAAAGCCTGGCCCAGGACGGCGCCGATGCGGTCAGCGCCAGCCTGCGCAGCCATGGCGGCAGCCTGGGACAAATTTCCACCCTGATCATGGGGGCAGACGCAGCCTGGAGCGACAGTCCGGGCCCGGTAAAACCGAATCCGGCGCCGGCACGGGCGAAAGTCGACGAGCAGGCGATCGGCGACATAGCTGAATTGCTCGGCAACGGCGAGCCGACGGCGCTGTTGCTTGAGCATCATGCGGCCACGCCCGACGCCCTCGAGGCGGCGGGCCGTATCGCCGCGAAAGCGGGTTGCCGGCTGCTCAACGGCACCTTTCCCGCCCGGGTCGATGGCGGACCTGGACGCATTGCTGTCGAGCGCCTGCCCTATTTCCCCGAACAGGTGCTCGCGGAAACTGCGGGCATCAAGCAATTCGTTCTCGTCGGAGGCGATGCGCCGGCAAGTTTCTTTGCTTATCAGAACGTTCCCGGAAGGCTGCTGCCTGAAAATTGCGCGGTCAGCCGCCTCACGGCCATCGAACAAGACTCGGTTGATGCGCTCGAACGGCTGGCGGAAAGAGTAGGCGCGGAAAACGAGGCCGCGCGACGCTTCGAACACAAGGAATTCCCGCTTCCAGAAGGACCGCTCAGTACGCGCAACATCATCCAGGCGATCGCGGCAAAGATGCCGGAAGAAGTGATCGTCTGCACCGACTCCGGCGGCGGCAATGCGGCCTACCCCTATTGTCAGCATACGGCGCCCAATAGCTGGCTCAGCCTCACCGGCGGCGCCATCGGCCAGGGCGGCCCCGTAGCCACCGGCGCCGCGCTCGCCTGCCCCGACCGTCCGGTACTCGCGTTACTCGGCGACGGCGGCGCGGCCTACACCAACCAGAGCTTCTGGACCCAAGCCCGCGAAGGGCTCAATGTCACCACGCTGATATTCGCCAATCGAACCTATAACATCCTCAACGTCGAATATTCGCGGCTCGGCATCACCGAAGCCGGCGAAATCGCCGCAAGCCTTTTCGATATCGGCAATCCCGATATCGACTGGGTGAAAATGGCGGCAGGCTTCGGCGTCCCTGGGGCAAAAGCCGACACCGCCGAGGAACTGGTGTCCCTGCTGGAACGCGGCTACCGCGAACCCGGCCCCTTCCTCATCCAGGCCAACGGCGAAATGCAGCGTTAGTTCTACTCACCGAGACTCTAGTTTCGAACTGTCTCATTGACGGGGAATCTTACGATTGTACGGCGATGCTGGCGCCGATCACGCATGCTCTCATTCGGAAGAGCCTCCGTCGAGTTTGCAACAGCACCCGTCACGATGCGCCCGAATAATTTCGGTGCTGTCGATCGACGAGCGTAGTTCACGCCGCAGTGCGTTCGCACGTTCTACGAATTCCTCTCGAGACAAGGGCCGGTCGGCCAATTCCCGTTATGGCGTCACTCCCACCGCTAATCGCATGCCGGAGTCTCTTGGACGAGTTTCTGCAACTCCGCTCTGCTCCGCCCAGAATGTAGATCGGGGGCATCCAACGCAAAAAAATTGTATCTGCGGGACTTGTCGCGATGACTTGACAATATTCCATCGATGGAATATATAAGCCATGATGACTTGGAATGTCGAGTACACGGATGAATTCGGAGGCTGGTGGTCAGGCATCGGGGAAAGCGCACAGGAAGAACTGACTGCCGTGGTCGAATTACTGGTGGAACATGGGCCCGAATTTGGGTTTCCGTACACTTCGAGTGTGGAAGGCTCCCATCACAGTCACATGCGCGAACTGCGCATCCAATGCGACGGTCGCCCTTACCGCGTGTTCTACGCCTTCGATCCCAGACGAACGGCGATATTGCTGATCGGAGGGGACAAAACCGGTGACGGCAGGTTCTACAAGCGAATGGTTCCACTGGCCGACCGGCTTTATGACGATCACTTGTGCGAACTTAAAGAGGAAGGGTTGATTGAATGAGTGGACGGCATCCTTTTGAACAGTTAACCAAGGACTTTACTCCCCGGCGTCGGGCGCGTGTAACCGCCCGCAAGGCGGAGTTGCGCGAAGCCATGCTTCTTCATGAACTGCGGGAGGCGCGGGCTTTAACCCAGAAAGCGTTGGGTGAAGTTCTCAAGGTCAAGCAACCGGCGGTCGCCAGACTGGAACGTCGAGCAGACATGTATGTTTCCAACCTTCGGGCATACATTGAAGCCATGGGCGGACAATTGAAAATTGTCGCCGAATTTCCACATGGCAACGTGGCTATAACCAATTTCTCCGAAGCCGGAGACGAAACGGCGTCAAGCTAAGCAAGTCGCTACTTCCAACTGAAATCGCGTTGCATTCGGCCTACTCGCTTGTAAAAGGACTCGCAGTTGTCGCGGTCGGACTCGCCGTTGGGGAAAAGCAGGCTGACGATGGGAATGATCAGCAGCGGCAGCATCAGGGTCAGGAAGGACGGGTCGGACCATTCGCCAAGGTAGACGATCAGCTCGTGCCACCATTGGGCGAAGCCGCCGGCGGTGGCGTTTTCCACGTCGTCGAACAGGGTGTTGAACAGCCACATGGTCAGGCCTCCGGCGAAACCCGAGGCTATGCCCCAAAATACCGCAGCTTCGGTGGTGCGCTTCCAGTAAAGCACGTAGCCGATTGCGACCGCCGGCGGCACCACCATTGCAAAGCCGAGCAACAGCAATTGCAACACCGACGTGATATTGCCGAGCCAGGCGATGACGGCGGCGGCGGAGCCGTAGACCACGGTGACAATCTTGTAGGCCATCAATTTCTTCTCTGAGGAGAAGTTCTTCGACCCCGGCACCCAGTCGTTTACCAGCATGGTCGCGCTCGCGAGCAGGATTGGCGCACCGGAGGAAATAACCGCCGCTAGCACCGCGGCCAGCGCGATGCCGCCGAGAATCTGCCCGGAATCCATGGCTAGCTGGGCGATGTTCAGGTAGCTCGACAGCCCCGCTTCGGAGCCATAGGTCGCCATGGTCAGAATGCCTATGAATCCCGCGACGAGAGGCATCAGAGCGGCGACGATTCCGGCCAGGAAAAATCCCGGAATCAGGTATTCCTGGCGCGCCGCGCTGCTGGCGTAGTTGGCATAGACCGATGCGGCGGGCGTATGGATCGTGGCGGAGATGAACAAGGCGATGATCGTCGCCCAGCCGATACCGGTGAAACTCCACCAGCGCACTTCATCCTGGGACGCCTCCGCGAGCATGCCATTGGCGCTTTCCAGCACCGAATTCCACCCGCCCATGTTGTTCATGACAACCAGACCCACGAGTAGCAAGCCGAAAATGATCACCGAGCAATGCACGATATTGGTGATCGCCGTGCCGCGCAGACCGCCAAAAACGGTAAAGGAGATGATGACCACCGCGCCGATCAATACGCCGAGCCCGAAAGGAATGCCGGTGACGCCGCTGACGATGGAGCCGATGATGTAAGGTTCGATGATATTGACGATGAGATATTCCGCCTGGACGCAAAGGCTGGTCAGCCACTGGCAGCGATAGGACCCGAAACGGTAATCGAAAGCCTGGCCGACGCTGACGAGTTTCAGGCGACGGTAGGGAATGGCGAAGAACACTCCCACCAGGAACAACGCGGCGAAGGAGTTCACGCCGTACCAGAGATGGCCGAGGCCTTCGGAGATCACGTCGCCGGCGACGCCGTAGGTCCCGGCCCCGCCGATGCGGGTGCCGGCGATGCCGGCGGCAAGCATAACGATGCCGAGCGTGCCGCCGCCGATGTCCCAGTCGGAGGAACTGGTGTTTCGGCGATTCAGGTAGAGGCCGGCGGCGGCGAAAAATACGAGATAGGCGATAATGACGCTTGCTGTGATGCTCATGCGTTATTCCATTTTTTTTGACTTCGCTGCCTGGCTGATTGAGCATCTGCTGCTCCCTGTCACGGCCCGGCGGCTCGCAGGCAGGCATACTACAACAATGGGGCGGACGCAAGTATTGTGGCTTCGAGTGCCGTCACCGGGTGGGGGCTTGGTACTGCAAACGAGGACGAAAAATGTCTGAATTACAACCCGGCTCGGATGGCTGGCTGGCGCAGGTAAGAGAGGAGCCGCTTGAACCTGAGCGGCCGATCATCGACCCGCACCATCATCTTTGGAAAAAGCGTTTCGGACGAGATTACCTGCTGCCGGAGTTTTGCGGAGATACCGGCAGCGGACATAACGTCGTCAAGTCGGTTTTTATGGAGTGTCGGGCATTCTGGCTGCGCGAAGGCGCGGATTATCTGCGGCCGAGCGGGGAAACGCGTTACATCACCGAACTCGCCCGGCAAAGCGACAGCGGTGGCGGACCCGTCATCGCCGGCATTGTCGCCCATGCGGACCTGCGTCTTGCGGATACTCCCATGCTCGGCGAATTGCTCGACCAGCACGAGGAAATCTGCGGCGGGCGCTTGCGCGGCATACGACAAAGCGCGGCGGTGGACCGGAAGGCGCCGCTGTTCATCGACGTGCAGGCGCCCGAAGGGTTGTATGCCGATCCGCTCTTCCGCAAGGGACTGCGGGAGTTGGCCGCTCGCAAACTTATTTTCGACGCCTGGCACTATCACCACCAGTTGCGCGACTTCATCGATCTCGCCAGGGCGCTGCCGGAATGCACATTCGTACTTGACCATTTCGGCACACCGCTCGGCATCGGCCGCTGGAGGCTGGATGAAGTATTTCCGCATTGGCAAAAGGATATCGCCGAACTCGCGCGTTACGAGAACGTCCACGCCAAGCTCGGGGGCCTGGCCATGCCCGACAACGGCTTCGGCTGGCACGAGGATTCCAGGCCGCCGGATTCGGATGAATTCGTCACGGTGCAGAAGCGCTGGTATATGCATGCCATCGAATGTTTCGGCCCGGAACGCTGCATGTTCGAAAGCAATTTTCCGGTGGACCGACTATCCATCGGCTACCAGGTGTTATGGAACGGATTCAAGAAAATGGTCGCGGACTTCAGCGAAGAAGAGAAACAGGTGCTGTTTCACGATACCGCGGCGAAGGTTTATTCGATCTGAGGCCGGCGCCCGGCTCGACCGAAGAGCGGCAACCGGTTATTTCTGCTCCGTACGATCGCGCAACCGCTTGATGACCGCGCTGGCGGCTAATACCACCCGGTGGCTCGCGTACACTTTCACCCGCACGAAAACCAGCGAATGGCCGCGGCGCAGGATCTCACATTCGCCGAGCAGCAAGTCGCCCACGTGGGCCGGTGCGACGAACTCGGTGTTCAGACTGATCGTGGCCGAACTTTCCTGCTCGCCGCCGCTGGCGCCGAGGCAGGCCGTGTAATCGGCGAACGTCATCAGGATGCCGCCATGGATCGTGCGGTGCGTGTTGGAATGCTCTTCGCGGGGGCGGAAAGCGGTACGTGGATGAGGTCCGTCCATGTAGAAGAAGAAGGGGCCGATATTATCCTCGGCGGTATCTCCCGGCCAATGCCGGTATTCCGGCGGAACGTCATAGTCCTCGGGCTTGAATGCCGGTTCCATCTATCCGTTCCTTTGCAGCGCCCGCGGCTGTTCAGTCGTTGTTGTAGAATACCACGTTGAAGCTGACTGGTACCGCGTTGCTGATGCTGGGCAAGCCGGCGACTTCGCGCAGGGCTTCGACGCCTCTGACAAGGTCGAAACTGTTGGCAACGACGATAACCGGTTTCAAGGTGCTTGCCTGGATGCCGTTATCGGCAAGCCTGGTGACCATGACCTCGGCCTGGTAGGTATTCGACTGGCCGCGCATGGACAGGTCGAAATTGAAGTTTGTAGTCGCACTCCTGCCGACTTCGAGTTCGGCGAACTGGTCGATGTCGAGTTGCGCGGTCAAATTGGCTTCCGGGAACAGGTCGATTTCGAACAGCATGTTCTGCATGCGTTCGTCGCGGATCGGAATGAGCGTATTGATGCTGATCAGTTCGATGGTAATTTCGGCATTGCCTTCGTCGTCGATCTCGCCCGTTAGTCGGTCGAAAGTGTGAACTTCGCCGACGTGATCGGCCTTTATGGTGACGAAGCTCAAGGTCGACGCGTCATTGTCGAGTTGCCAATGCGCCTGGGCGGAAAATGCGGCCGGCAGCAGCACTGAACAGGCAAGTAGTCGCAAAAGAGAGTTTGGCATTGTTGTCTCCCGGTATTCCGGCCGATGGGCCCCGATTCAGAGCAGACAACGGTACTGTAAAGCGCTCTCGCGGGCAAGCGCGGGCGAGGCATGCCTCGCCCCTACGTCCGTCCCGCGACACCGGAACTTTCGTGTCCACGGTTTCCGGGCATGGGTTACGTCCGTCCCGCCACACCGGAACTTTCGTGCCCACGGTTTCCGGGCATGGGTTACGTCCGTCCCACCACACCGGAACTTTCGTGTCCACGGTTTCCGGGCATGGGTTACGTCCGTCCCGCGACTCCGGAACTTTCGTGCCCAGGGTTTCCGGGCATGGGTTACGTCCGTCCCGCGACTCCGGAACTTTCGTGCCCACGGTTTCCGGGCATGGGTTACGTCCGTCCCGCGACTCCGGAACTTTCGTGCCCACGGTTTCCGGGCATGGGTTACGTCCGTCCCGCGACACCGGAACTTTCGTGCCCACGGTTTCCGGGCATGGGTAACGTCCGTCCCGCGACTCCGGAACTTTCGTACCCACGGTTTCCGGGCATGGGTTACGTCCGTCCCGCGACACCGGAACTTTCGTGTCCACGGATTCCGGGCATGGGTTACGTCCGTCCCGCGACACCTGAACTTTCGTGCCCACGGTTTCCGGGCATGGGTTACGTCCGTCCCGCGACACCGGAACTTTCGTGCCCACGGTTTCCGGGCATGGGTTACGTCCGTCCCGCCACACCTGAACTTTCGTGCCCAGGGTTTCCGGGCATGGGTTACGTCCGTCCCGCCACACCTGAACTTTCATGCCCACGGTTTCCGGGCATGGGTTAGGTCCGTCCCGCGACACCGGAACTTTCATGCCCACGGTTTCCGGGCATGGGTTACGTCCGTCCCGCGACTCCGGAACTTTCGTACCCACGGTTTCCGGGCATGGGTTACGTCCGTCCCGCGACACCGTAACTTTCGTGTCCACGGTTTCCGGGCATGGGTTAGGTCCGTCCCGCGACACCGGAACTTTCGTGTCCACGGTTTCCGGGCATGGGTAGGGGCGAGGCATGCCTCGCCCGGATTGGGCACTTGCAAACAATGTACAATCAGCGCTCTTGTGTGAAATGGCGCGATGCGACCCATGAAAGCATCCGAACCGCTGGTGAAACACCTGGTGCTGATCGGCGGCGGACATAGTCATCTGGCAGTGATTCGCAGTCTGGGCATGCGGCCGGTGCCGGGATTGATGGTAACGCTGATCAGCCGGGAAATACTGGTCCCCTATTCCGGCGCTCTGCCCGCCTTCATCGCCGGCCGCTATCAACCCGAAGACATGTTCATCGACCTGCGGCCGCTGGCGCGGTTCGGCGGCGCGCGGCTGATCCAGGCCGATATCGATTCGATCGATCTTGAAGCCCGCGTAATCTCGCTGCCGGAGCGGCCGGAATTGCCCTTCGACGTGCTCTCGCTCAACATAGGCTCGATTCCAGACACGAGCGGCATGCCCGGCGCACCCGAGCATACCGTACGCGTCAAACCCATCGACGGCTTTCTGGCGGAATGGGAGGACATTCGCAAGCAGGCGGTGCTGTGCCTGCGGCAAGGCACGGGTTACAAGCTGGCAATTGTCGGCGGCGGCCCGGCGAGCGTGGAGATGGCCTGCGCGATCAGGGCGCGGATCCTCAGGGACAGCGGCGATACCGACGCCGAATTCTCGATCAGCATCATTTCCGCGGCCGACGAAATCCTGCCTTCGCACAATCAGCAGGTGCGGGATTGCGTACGGGAGGAATTGAAACAGAAAGGCATCGAAACGCTGACCGGACATTATGTATCCGGATTCGCGAAAAATACGGTGCTTTTTGAGAACGGCGGCGAGGACGGCAAAATCGAATCGGACTGCATAATCGTAGCCACCGGCGCCGCTATGCCCGAGTGGCCCGCAAAAGCCGGTTTGGCGACTACCGCGGACGGCTTCCTCGAGGTCAATCGGAATTTGCAGTCCACCAGCCACGAGTACGTCTTCGTCGCCGGCGACGCGGCAACGATCCGCGGCATGGAACGGCCCAAATCGGGCGTTTACGCGGTGCGTCACGGCAAGCCGCTCGCCCGGAACCTCTTGCGCTACGCCACCGGCAGAAGACTGGTCCGTTTTACTCCGCAAAGACATGCACTTGCCATGCTCAATCTCGGTGACGGCAGGGCGCTGGCTTCGCGCAACAATCTGTTCTTCCGGGGCCGCTGGGTCTGGCGGCTCAAGCACTGGATCGACCAGCGCTTTCTGCGCAAGTATCGCGATCTGCCGCGCATGCGGCACAAGCTGACGATCGCCAAGGGACTGGTGGACCGGCAGGAGGAGCGCGAACTGCGCCAGCACGCCTTGCGTTGCGGAGGCTGTGGCGCCAAGGTGGCGGGCAGCATCCTGCAGGAAGTACTCGAAACGATTCCGGCCACCGCCGGCATCGTCGACAAGGGCGTCGAGGACGCGGCCCAGGTGCCCGTACCGGAAGGCTGTGAGTTGTGGCAGACGATCGATCAACTCAAGGCCTTCATCGACGACCCCTGGCTGTTCGCCAGGATCGCGACCCTGCATTGTCTCGGCGACATTCACGCCATGGGCGCACAGCCCGATTCCGCTCTGGCGATCGTCGGCGTGCCGTTCGCCAATCGTTCGATTACCCGCGGCCTCATGCGCGAACTGATGCTTGGCTGCACCACGACGCTGACCGAAGAAGGCTGCCGGTTGCTCGGTGGTCACTCGTCCGAAACCGAGGAACTGCAATTCGGATTGAGCGTCAACGGCCATGCCAGAGCCGGCAAGACCTTGCGCAAGCAGGGCATGAAACAGGGTGATGTGCTAATTCTCAGCAAGCCTATCGGCACCGGCACATTGCTGGCGGCGGACATGCGCTACCAGGCGGGCCAGACCTGGATCGACGCGGCGCTGCGCGGAATGCTCGTCTCCAATCGCGGCGCAGCCGCCATATTTTCCGCGCACGGCGCCAGCGCCTGCACCGACGTTACCGGCTTCGGCCTCGCGGGCCATTTGCTGGAGATGATCGTTTCCGGCCCGGTGCAACTGTATCCCGGAGACATTCCCGCCCTCGACGGTGCGCTCGAATGCCTGGAACGTGAAGTATTCAGCTCATTGCACGCCGACAACAAGTTGACTGAAAAAAATATCGATGGCGCAAGCAAATTGCGCGAGACCGCGCGCTATGAAATCCTGTTCGATCCGCAGACCGCCGGCGGGCTGCTCGCCGCGGTGCCCGAGGCGCGGGCGAAATCCTGCCTTGCGGCCCTGCATGAAGCAGGCCTCGAACAGGCCGCCATGATCGGCGCGGTGGGCGATGAGGCCGACGGGCCGGCAAGAATCGTTTTGACCTAAGGGAGCTCTGATCAAGTCAGAGCTTCCCTGCGGCACAAGGATGTGCCGCCGAATTCGATTGCGTAAGCCATTGAATTCGGGAGCAAAACAAAACCACGCTTTTGTTTTGCGACAATGAAAAATTCCATGGAGGGAATTTTTCAGAAATGCCTAAAGGCGCAGAGGAGAGACAGCGCATGTCCAGATTGCCGGTCCTTGTATTGATTTGCGCCCTTGCCGTGACAGCCTGGGCCCAGGATCCGGCGCCTCCGGCCGGGCCGGTGATCGATACGGAACTTGCCGCGCGCATGTTCCGGCGCGGCAATGTGTACAGCAACCTGGAGCGATACGAAGAGGCCATAGAGGAATACCGCAAGGCGATAACCGCCGATCCGAAATTCCCTGATGCGATCCGCAACCTGGCAAACGTGTATTATTTTCTGGAGCGATACGACGAAGCGCGTCCACTGCTCGCCCGCTACGTCGAATTGCAGACCGAAGTCACCGCCGGCCTGATCGCGGCGGTATCCACGCTTGGCGAACTCGAACGGGCGGCGGGGGATTTCGAGGCAGCGCTTCCTTACGACCTGCGGGCCATCGAGCTTGACCCGGGCAACGACTCCCAGGTTCATGTCATGGCCAATGAGTACAACAACGCCGACGACGCGGACAAGGCGATCGAAGTGTATCGGGCCGGAATCGGCGTAATGCCCGAAAACGCATTTTACGACCGCAGCCTGGGACGAATCCTGGAACAGGAGGGCCGCCTTGAGGAGGCGCTTGCGGCTTATGAATCGGCCTTGGCCAAGGATCCGGATTCGGAATTCTACGCCGGACTGGTAGAGGCTACCCGCCGCCGGCTTGATCGCTGAGTTCGAGGGAATCCAGATAAATTTCCCGGTTTTCCGGGCTCATTCGCGTCAATTCTCGCATCCGTTCATAGAAAGCGGACAGATCGTTGCCTGCCTGCCGCAGAATTTCCCGCAATTGCGGCGCCAGATCGTTGTATGAGCCGACGGTCGTGAGTTGGGCATTGTTCAGTGAGCGGGAAAACCAGCCGTCGTAGCCATTGTTACCGCCCCATTCTACTTTCAAAGCCTCGTATTCGGCCCGCATGCGTTGTTGCAGACCGGCTTTTTCCCGGCGCATATCCGCCTCGCTCATTTCGCTGTCGTACAATTCTTCGAAACGATCGCGAAACCCGGACACGAATTCCACGAAGCGCCCACGGCGTTCGGCGTCCGCCCGCGCCTCGTCGAGCAATTCCGATTGACTGCGAGTTTCCAGCCAGCGCCGCAGGCCTTCCATTTCGACCACCGTGGCGAAACTTTCGCTGAGAGTTGTGTCATCGGGCACATAGGTGACCTGGTGCGCGAGTTCGTGAAAAATCAGCGCCGCCAGTTGATGGTCGGGGCGTCCGACCACGGTGCTGAGCAGCGCATCGTCGAACCAGCCGAGAGTGGAGTATGCGTCGATTCCGCCAACGTAGACGTCGAATCCCTGCGCCTCCAGCTCGCCGGCGTAGGCCTGCGCGTCGCTTTCGCTGAAATATCCCCGGTATGCCGCGCAGCCGGCAACGGGATAGCACCAGGTGACGGGCTCGACGGAAAATTCCGGCGCGGCAAACACGTTCCAGACCGCGTGTTCCCGGTCGAGTTGGACGAACTCGAGATAATTGCCGCCGGCCGGCAGCATGAGTTCGGATTCGGCGAATTCCCGGGCCTCGAGCACTAATTGCAATTTCGCCGCCAGGACGGGCGCCAGTTCAGGGTCGGACAACAACGCGTCCATGTCCTGGCGCGAGGTAACGATTGCCAGGTGCCCCTGGGCGGCCTGCAGATACCAGGCCATGGAATCGCAGGCGGATAGCGTCAGGGCGGCTGTTATCAGCACCGCGGTTCTGGCTGCCGCGTGCGCCACTTACTGCCCGTGCTCCGTCAATTCGATCTCGAACAGATTGGCCCAATGCTTGCCGGTCACGAACAGGCGACGGTTTTCGCTGTCCCAGGCGATGCCGTTGAGCACGGCCTCGCTGCTGCCGAGATCGGTCCGAGCCGCAAGACCTGTCAGATCGACGATCGAATTCACCACGCCTCTTGTCGGGTCGATGCGGACGATGAAATCGGTTTGCCAGACATTGGCCCAGATTTCGCCGTCGATATATTCGAGTTCGTTGAGCAGGTTAAGCGGCTGGCCCCTCACGGTGACCTCGATTGCCCGCACTGGAACGAAGCCCTCGGGGTCGATGAACTGCAGACTCGCGGAGCCGTCGCTCAGGATCAGATGCTCACCGTCGAAGGCCAGGCCCCAGCCTTCGCGCGCGTTATAGTGGGTTTCGAGTTGTTCGAGATTTGCCCGGTCGTAAACGAAGACCATATGCGCCCGCCAGGTGAGCTGGTAGATGCGGTCGCCGATCATTTCGATGCCTTCGCCGAAATAGCGGTCGGCGAGTTGCACGGTCTGCTTGCGTTCGCCGGATTCCAGGTCGATCCTGGCGAGCCTGGAAAGACCGTTCTTGCCGGTGCCTTCCCAGAGTTCGCCGTCGCGATAGATCAGCCCCTGGGTGAAGGCCGTGATTTCGTGCGGATAGGTATTGACGACCCGGTAGCCGTAGAGTTGCGGCTCCTGGGCCGCGGCCAGTGACGCGGCCAATAGCAGCAGGACTAAAACGGTATTTCGACGCATAGCGCTAGACTATCCCAAGCCGGGTGTATTTGTTAGTCTGCGAGCCATCTCCCGTCAAGGCTCGAGAGCATGGTTCAGGATTGTCTTTTCTGCAAGATCGTAGCGGGCGAAATTCCTTCTGAACAAGTTTACGCCGACGATCTTGTCATCGCCTTTCACGACATCAGCCCACAGGCGCCGACCCATATCCTGGTCATCCCCCGCAAACACATCAGCAACATGAACAAGGCCTCCGCGGAAGATCAGGCTCTGCTTGGCCACATGATATTGCGCGCCGCGGAGATCGCCGACGAGGCGGGCCTTGCGGAAAGCGGCTATCGTCTGGCATTAAATACCGGGCCGGACGCCCGACAAAGCGTGTTCCATATCCATCTGCATATTCTCGGAGGGCGCCGGCTTACGGGTCAGATGGGCTGAATTTCGTCCGAGCCAGCGCCGCGAGAGAGTCCCGGTTCGCCTTGAACATGCCTTGCTCGGTGATGATGCCGCTCACAAGCCGGGCCGGGGTTACATCGAAGGCATAGTTTCGCACGACGGTTTCTTCGGGGTATTGGCGGATTCGCACTTCGCCTCCGCTTTTCTCTATGCCACCGACCATTGAGACTTCTTCCGCTTCACGCTCTTCAATAGGGATCGGCTCCGTCGCCGAAGGCCAGTCGAAATCGATGGTCGAAACGGGCAATGCGGCATAGAAAGGCAGATTGTTGTCCCTGGCCGCCAGCGCGACCTGGTAAGTGCCGATCTTGTTGCAGACGTCTCCCGAGGCGCTGACGCGGTCGCTGCCGGTGATGCAGATATCAACCAGTCCCCGGGCCATGACATGACCCGCGGCGCCATCGACGATCAGACTGTGGTCGATTCCCGCCTGGCGCAATTCCCAGCAGGTCAACGCCCCACCCTGGTTGCGCGGCCGGGTTTCGTCGACCCAGACATGCAAAGGCACTCCTGCCGCGGCGGCCTTGTAAATTCCGGACAGCGCCGTGCCCCAATCAACGGTGGCCAGAGCACCGGCGTTGCAATGGGTCAGCACTTGCAAGGGCCGGTCTTGCCCGCATCGTTCCTGCCAGAGCCGGTGCAGGATTTTGCCGCCATGCCGCCCGATCGCCTCGCAACAGGCAGCATCTTCTTCGGCCAAACCCAGCGCGAATTTCAGCGCCTTCTCTGATGGGACACCCACCGGCGAATGCGCCGGCAACTCCCGCACGGCCCGATCCAGAGCCCAGCGCAGATTGACCGCGGTCGGCCGCGTGTCGCGCAATTGCCTTATCGCGGTTTCGAGCGAATTCGGGTCTTCGCGCAAGGAGAGATAAACGCCGAAAGCGGCGGTAACCCCGATCAGGGGGGCGCCGCGCACGCGCATGGTTCCGATCGCCTCGCAGGCGTCCGCCAATGTCCGCAAGCGGCGGGTTTCGAATTCGTGCGGCAGCCGGGTCTGGTCGATGAAGCAGACCTGATCGTTTTCCGCCTCATACCAGATGCTGCGATATTGCCTGCCTTCGATCAGCATAATTCGAATTCGATCAAAGCCTGAATCACTCTCTCGTTACCCATGCGAGCGTTCTCATGGAGAGGAGACCACACGTAGCTAAACCACCCTCTCATTACCGCCATCCACCGGGATCTGGGCGCCGGTGGTGCGGCTGAACGCGGCGCCTGCCAGGACGGCGATCGAAGCGGCAACGTCGCGGCTGCTTACTTCAAGCCCGAGCAGGTTCGATGTCTTGTATTGTTCCACGTCCATGTCATAGCGCCGCGCCCGCTCGCCCAGCACTTCCTCCGTCCAGATTCCGGTGTCGTAAACCGCATTCGGATGCACGACGTTCACCCGGATGCCCAGGGGCCCAGCTTCCAGCGCCGCTACCCGGGCGAGTTGGGTAAGCCCGGCCTTGGCCGCCGAATACGCCGCGGCCCCGGGACCCGGCGCGGGCACATTCTTGGAAGCGACGAAGACTACGGCCGGATCGAATCCGTTTTCCAGCAAGGGCAGGCAGGCGCGCAGCACTTTCATATGCGAGCCGAGATTCAATTGCATGGATTGCTCCCAGGCTTCGTCGGTCATGTCCGCCAGGCTCGCGCTCGAGGGGAAATTGCCGGCATTGCTGACCAGGATGTCGAGACCGCCGAAGTGCAGCACACCCTCATTCAAGACCGATTGGACGGCGTCCGAATCAGTAACATCACAGCGCAAACACAACACCTCGGGCGAATCCAAACCCTCCATTTCCCGAATGTCCAACGCAATCACGGATGCTCCGCGGCTGCGCAGTTCCTCGACCGTGGCGCGGCCGATACCCGAGGCGGCGCCGGTAACCAGGGTGATCCTGCCTTGCAGTTCCGGCGCGGAGCGAGCCTTGGCGAGCTTGGCCTGCTCAAGTTCCCAGTACTCCACTTCAAACAGTTTCTCTCGGGGCAAGGCGCGCCAGCCGCCGATGGCCTCGGCCAGCCGGATTGCACGGATGGTATGCGCGCTGATGTCGGCGACGATTTCCAGCCGTTTGCAATTCAGCGCCAGGTAAACCATGCCGTTTCCTCGCCAGATGCCATAACGCGGCGCGGCGTCGAGATAACGGTGATGTTCGTCGGCATGGTCGTGGAAGTAGCGCAGATACTCCTGCTCGAATTCGCGCAGGCCCGGCAAGGGATCTTCATCGAAAACGGCGCCGAAAGGTTTGGCGTGCAAGCTGTGATCCGGCGTCAGGGGGCCGCGGCGGATCAGTTCGCCGCAATCTTCAAGCTGCGCGAAAGCGCGGGCTTCAGGTGAAGCGTCAAGCCTGGCCAGCATGGGTGTCCCATGGATTTCTCCGGCGGCCTTGCGCAGGCGGCTGAGTTGCAAGGGCAAAGAGGTGGGTGTCCCATGATCTGTCCCGGAATCCGCAGTGGGTGTCCCTTGAAATTTCGCAGTCCCGTGTTTCCGGGCACGGCGCAGGAGTTCGGTTTCGGCGCGGCTCACGAGTTCGATCATTGCCTCGTAACTGCCCTCGGCGTCTTCGTGGAAGCTGAAAATGCCGTGTTGCAGCAGCACGATGCCGCGCAGGGCGCTCCAGTCGGCGCCACGGGTGGCGGCAGCTACCTGCCGGGCGAGAATGAAGCCAGGCATGATGTAAGGCAGCACCAGGACTTCGTCGCCATACAACTCGCGCAGGATACCTTCGCCGCCGGGCGAATTGCTGAGCGTGACCACGGCGTCGGCATGGGTGTGATCCACGTAGCGATGCGGTATCAGCGCATGCAGAATCGCTTCCACCGACGGATTGGGCGCGGCGGGATCGAGCGTCGCCAGCCGGAGCTGGCGCATCATCTCGCTGTCGGAGAGTTTTTCGAGTTCCGCCAGGCGTAACAGGTAGTTCAAATCGGTGGGTGCGAATCCTGCCGCGCCGATGCTTTTCAGGTCCCAGCCCGAACCCTTGACGAAGAGCACCCGCCGCGTCTCACCGAAGACATCGGCAAGACCGCCCTTTACCGAAGTATTTCCGCCGCCATGCAGTACGAGCGAAGGATCCTGTCCGAGCAGGCGGGAGGTGTACGCGCGCAATTCGAGTTCATTGGCGCAGGTGCGGGCTTCGTGCTTGTTCCAGCGGCTATTCAGTTGGGATCGACGATCGAGATTTCCCCGATACCGGCCTGGCGCGCGGCGTCCATGATCATCACCAGGGTGGAAACGTCGGAAGTCGAGTTCGGCTGGATGATTACCGTCGCGCCGGGATTTTCGGCGCGTAGCTGGTCGATATTGGACCGGATCTGGGTCGAGATGATGGGACGCGGATTGCGATTGAGGATTATTTCGTTATTGGGCCCTATCTCGAACAGGATGTTGCGGTCTTCCAGATCCTGTTCCGGCGGCGGCTGATCGTTGTCGCTGTCGCTGCTCGCCGCGCTGATGGCGGTTTCGGACAGAAATGTCGCCGTTACCACGAAAAAGATCAACAGGATAAACACCACATCGAGCATGGGTGTGAGATCGATCTTGGAGTCATCGGACTTGTGCTGGACGCCAACTTTTTTCATCGCGGATTCCTGTCAGATCAATAATCAGCAGGAGTATAGCAGTCAATACCGGGGAATCAACAGCCTCCTGCAAGATGCTGAACGGTTACTTTTTCAGGGAACCGATGGCGTGCTTAGCGAGGCTCTCGAGTTGCCGCGCACTCTTGCCGTTGCGCGAGTTGACGCGAATGCCGTACAAAGTGTTAATGAGGAAATCGGCGGCAAGAAATTCGTCCACGCCCTTCTTCAGTTTGCCTTTCGCCCTGGCCTCGCGCAGGCGCTCGACGAGCGCCTTGCGCATGCGGTTGAGCGAGGCGCGTAACACGCGCTTGATTTCCCCGTCGTAGTTGACGCTGGAACATAACGAGTTGACCAGCAGACAGCCCAGGTTGCGCTGCCGCACCGGCACGTTGACCACGGTCTCGTCGAAAAACACGGTGATCGACTCCCAGGTTCCCAGGCCCGGGTTTTTCAATGAGGCGGCGATCTGCCTGTCAAGCATGTCGTTGTAGTGATTGATTACGATCTTGAAGAAAGTGTTCTTGTCGGAAAAGGAATTGTACAGAGTGCCTCGATTGATGCCGCAGCAATCGAGCAACTTGTTGACCGAACTTGCCTCGTATCCCTCGCGCCAGAACTGCTCAAGCGCCCTGGCCAGCACTTCCGCCTCGTCGTACTCGATCGGCCTAGCCATGAGCGCCAACCAGAATCCATTGTATTTTGGGGTTCCCGCCCGATCGATAGTAACACCAATAGCGGCGGCTCAAATAGCTGGACCGCCAAATTTTCAGGAAGGGACGGATCGCTGCGATTCAATGCAGCCGGATGTGGTCAGCGACAGGCATTCTGCGGCGGATATCCTGCAATAGCAGGGGGTCGGTTTCGGCCAGGACGACCCCCGGGCCCTTGTCGAGCTCGGCGAGAATTTCGCTCCAGGGGCTGACGATCATCGAATGGCCCCATGTTTCACGGCTTGGACCGTGGCGTCCGCCCTGGGCAGCGGCGATGAGGTAGCACTGGTTCTCAATGGCGCGCGCGCGCAACAGGCTTTCCCAATGCGCCGCGCCGGTGACCGCCGTAAAAGCCGCGGGCACGGTGACGATCTCCGCTCCGAGACCGAACAGTTGCCGGTACAGTTCGGGAAAGCGTATGTCGTAACAGACCGAAAGGCCGATCCGGCCTGCCGAGCTGTCGACGCATACGACTTCCGAGCCTGCTTCGTATGTCAGCGATTCGGAATATTGTGACTGCCGGTCCTCTACCATGACATCGAACAGATGAATCTTGTCGTACCGGGCAAGCAGAACCCCCTCGGCATCGTAGACCAGGCTCGACGCGCGTACACGGCCGTCTTCGATCAGGTAATCGGCGTCGTCCTCGTTCAATCCGGGGCGCGATGACAGGGGCGCAGTACCGCCGACAAGCACAACGCCGTGACGGCGCGCCTGTCCGGCAAGAAATTCCTGGATGGGACTCCCGGGCGCGTCCTGTCGTTCGCCATGAGTGCGCATGGGTTTGCCTTCGAGCGCGGCAAACACTTCGGGCAACAGCACCAGATCGGCGCCTTGAGCTACCGCCTCGGCGATCAGTTCGGCGGCATCCGTCATGTTTTTGTCCACATCCGGCCCGCTGACCATCTGTACCGCGGCGAGTTTTCGTGTCATGTTCCCGATCCGTCAATCTTCGCCAGGAGCGCCAAAGGCTTGCTTGAATTGCGGTTCGAGGCCTTCCCAGGAACCTTCGAGGGTATACACGGCGCTGGTCAGGCTGTCCACCTGATCGCCGAAGATTTGGTCGAACAGATAGGCGCCGACGGCCAGCGGCAAATTGCCGGTTATCAGGCCGATCCAGGGGATGTTGTCGCTTACGGGCAATGTCACGTACATTTCGCCGGCGATGGTTTCGTTTCGCAGGTCCACATCGCCGGTGATCTGGTACAGACTGGACGGCCCTGAGATCACGAGTTGATCCTCGATCCGCGCCAACCCTCGGTCCATGTTCAGGCGGCCGGTAATTTCGTCGAACGCCAGACCCCGGCGCAACAGGTCGTCGCTCAGGCGCAGGCGGCTCATGATCGCGTCGAAATTGATGATACTGATGAGCTTGAGGGCGCCGCCTCCGGCAGTGGTTTCGAGGAAACGGCCGTTCTCCACCAGCAGATCGATATTGCCGTTCAACTGCGAACCGTGGAAAAAGGCCGGACTGCCGGGCCATTGCAGGTCCGTCGCGAATCGTGCGCTTTGACTTTCGAGACTTGCGGCGAACCCGCTTTCGAGCAGCACCGCAGCGAGATCGTCCGCCTGAATCAGACCGGCGAGTTCGGTCGCATGATCCTCGCCATCGTAAATCCAGCGCAGGCGGGGTGAAATCGATTGCTCCGTTTCCTCAGCGACCGCTTCCGGCAGGGTCATGCGCAAGCCGCGAAAATCAAAACCGAGATCATTGAAATCCGCCCCGTCCGCATCGGGCTCAAGGGTGAAATTCCAGCCGCCCCAGGGGGCCTCTCCGATGGAGATTTCGCCCACGGCGAAACGCATGCGCGGCAACTCGCGGGGGTCTACTCCGGCCAGCAGGTCCACGCGCGGCTGCGCTGCGACTACGCTTTCCGCTTGCGCCGCTTCGGGTTCCGGCTCGCCGGGGCCGGAGAATCGCAGGTAGTCGAGTTGCACTTGCAGATAATCGTTTGCGTCCAGAGGAATCTCGACGGCGCCCTGAACCGATTCGCCCTCCACCGCTGCATGCCAGCCCCGAGGCGTCGGATCTACCCGCAAATGCACGTCTTCGAGCGCCTGACCGTAGACATCCAGTTCACCGGCGTCGATATCCATGAATGCGAACACTTCCCGCAGGTCCTCGGGCGCGGCGGACCTGATGTCGCCGAGCAATTCGGCCCATTGATCGAGCACCATGCGCTCGAGACGGCCATCTACCACGAGGCCGCTGTCGGGTTCGACGGTGTCGCTATGCCCACCGCCGAGGCGCACCCTTCCCCGACGGACCACGGAGTCCGCCAACTCCAGATTGAAGCGCAGGCGAGATCCCGCCGTTCCTGAGATGTTCTGGACACCGTCGACCTGGTCGACCTGCAGGAGAAAGGGTAGCGGCTCCCCCGCCTGCTTGGCGAAAGGTTCGGGCAGCGTGAGAAACAGCCCCGCCAGATCGGAACTGACCCGTAACGAAGTTGCCCCGCCATCGGTCTGATCGAGGTGCAATTCGGCGGCGTACAGGAAGGAACCCCTGGCGTTGTCGAGCAGCCCCGTGACAATGCTGCTGTTACGCGGCCATTGCATCAGCGCCCGGCGCTCCGCGCGTCCCCTTGCAACCACGGTAATCCGCTCGACTTCGCCCGGCTCACCCCGGCTCGAAACCTCGATATCGGTATCGCCTCCGAACAGTCCGGCAGTGAATTCGCCTGTTTCGATTCCTGTTCGCGTGTCAAACCAGAGTTTGCCGTTTACATCGGATAGGTCGAGTTCGTATTGGGACACCCATATGTCGTTGTCGCTGAAATCCAGTTGCAGCCGCATGTCTGTTTCGGCATCCGGGACACCCAATGGAACTTCGAGTTCAAACTCGCCTTGCAGGTTGCCTCGCATGCGCCAGTCGGCCATGGCGCTGCGCAGGTTTTCGGCGGCCGGCGCCGATTGCAGGTAGGCCAGTGCGTCCGCGGATGATGACTGTCCCCTTCCGGTAACGGTCAGCAGGCTTGATTCAGGTTCGCCTCCTCGGACCGTTCCTTCAATCATGTCCGCCTCGATTCCGAGGCTCTCGCCGTTTTCCATGAAAATGTTGATGTTTTCATCATCGGTCAACACAAGCGTGCGGTCGCTCTCGAGTTGCGGCCACTGCGGGTCGAAACGCAGGCTTCCGTCTTGCCATTGATAGAAACTCTGAAAAGTCTTGGTAATTCGGTCCGAGCCTTGTACGGTCTGGCCGCGGAAGATGGCGGCGGTATTGCTTAACCGGCCATCGATGACCGCGCGGTCCAGAAATTCCATTCCCGAGCGCAAGCCATCCCGCACCCCCGGCCCATCGGGCAGAAACGGGGTCTTGTTCGCTGCATCCATATTCAGGATGCCGATCAGCAGCTCAAGTTCATTCTCACGTTCTCCGTCCGGGGTCTGGTCGAGCGCCGAAGTCAATTGCAGCCGCGATTCGAGATCGCCCGAGCGGCCCGCGAGCACGCTGCTCGTCAGCCGAAGTTTTTGCCCATCGCTGTAATCAAGTTCGAATCCCAGGCTGCCGTTCATCTCGTCCCAGGCCCAGGTCGAGGTGTAGACCCTGGGAATGTTGATCGTGAAATCGGTTGAGTCGACCTCGATCAGACCTGTAGCGCGACGTGCTCCGAGGTCCATGGAGATTTCCAGGTAGCCAGTCAGACCCGACATGGCGGGAGAATTGCGCACCGAGGCGACGGCGCCGCCCGTGACATTGGCCCTGACACTGAACGGTTCGTTGCCGTTTTCCCCAAGGGGCGCCTCCAGGGCAACGTTTTCCAGTACGCCGGCCGGCTGCAATTGCCGCAGCAGGCCTCCCGGAGATTCGGGCAGTAGCTTCAGGCTCGTGGCGAGCGAGGCCGCAATTGCCGAATCGAAGCGGTCTGCGCGCAACGACAATGATTGTTCGGGCAGGTGAACAAGATGCAGGTCGGCTCGGGGCCAGGTTGCGCCTTCATGATCGAAGGATAGTCCGGAAACCGAGAAAAGCGCGGTTTCTTCTTCGCTGCGCATCTCGAAGGAGCCGGTGAGGGAATCCAGGCTCGTCAGTTCGCCTTGGCCGAACCTGAACGTAACACCGTCGAGTTCGGCGGTAGCGACGATCCCGCGCAATTCGCCCTGCTCGAAACTCAGCCAGATATCGCCTCCTCCAACCAATTCTTCCAGACTGATGTCGGCGACGTTCTGGCCACTGAACAGGTCCGAATAATCCGCCGCGGGAACGGCGAGGTGAAAACTGCCGTCGATAACCGACAAGTCGCCGCCGCGCACTTCCAGCGAAAGAGCGAGCTGCCGGCTTTGACCTTCCGGTGTGATATCGACGTGGAGAAAGTGATTTCCGCCCCGATTCTGGATCGTGGCCACGCCGTCCATGAATCGCAATTGTTCGCCGGATTGGGTACGCAGGTTTACGACTACGTCGCGCAGGTCGAGTTGCGCTATGTCGAGGAACGCCTGGTACAAGGTGTCAGGATCGATGCCGGCGCCGCCCTGCATGTCGATGTCGCCGAGCAGCCAGCCGCCGTCGCTGGTCTGTTCGAGTTCGAGTTCGAGTCGTTCGACAACAAACTCCTGCAAGACCCAGCGCCTTTCCCAGATGCTGCGGGCCATGTCCACGACCACCATGCCGCGTTCGAATTCCAGCGCGCGCTCCTGAGTTTGGGGCATTCCCGGGGCCGGGGCCACCTGCATGGACAGTCCGTTGACTTCGATCACGGGATTGAAACCGCTGAAACTCCCTTGCAGCGATTCCACCCGGAACGGCACGCCGGTTACTGCGTACATCTGGTTCTCGAAAAACTCCGAGTAGTCTGAAATCGCGGGCATGAACTGCCTGCCCGCACTGACATATGCCGCCAGCAACACGACGGATACGACCGGCAACAAGACGAGTTGTCGGCGTATCGCCGGCAGGATTCTACGCGGCTTGCGCTTCGATGTGGACGTTTCATCAGCCATACAGCAGTAAATCCACTATTTCAGATCAAGCGAACGAATGGTTCCTCCAACCAGGAGCCATACCAGCGGCCAGAACAATGCGCTGGTGACCGCCGGCGCGAGAAACATCATGTTCGTCCCCCGAGGCAGATCGAACAGAAATTGCAGCCATTGACTCAGCAGGAGTTGCAGGCCGACGATCACGAGCACGACGCTGGCTTGCCGGGAAACGCTGAACAGCCGCAGCCGCAGCCGCAGCCGCAAGGCGAGCCAGGCGACAAGGGCCAGTCCCAGCGCATGCAGGCCGAACAGCGAACCGGTGAGGGCGTCGACCATGATGCCCACCATCCATGCGATGCCGATGCCGACTCGTTCGGGATTGTTGATCACCCAGTAGACGACTACCAGCGCGACCCATTCAGGGCGGAAATAGATCGCCCATTCCGGCATCGGAACGATCGCCAGCAATCCCGCGATAATGAAGGACATGACAATCAGGCTGTTGAACACTACCGAACCGGCCATCGGCGAGACTCAATTCGCCGATTCTATTGCAGCCAGGGTGGATTCCTCATCGGCGCCGCCTTCGGTCCCGTCCGCTAAAGCGGGAACGTCCTGCACCGTCGCCGCAAGAACTAGCATGACATGGCGCGTGCTTCCAACCTGCGCCATGGGCCTAGCCTTGATCGTCGCGTAAGGCTGTACCGGACTCCTGTGTACGCTGATAACTTCGGCTACCGGGTAGTTCTTGGGGTAGACCTGTCCCATGCCCGAACTGATCAGCGTGTCGCCGACCTCGATATCCTGGGTGGGGATGACGAATTCGAGATCGAGTTCGGTATCGCCGTCCTGGCCCCCCCTGGCCAGCGCCCGTTCGCCGTTGCGGCTGACTTCCACGGGAGTCACGTGATTGACGTCGGTTATGAGCAGCACCCAACTCGAAAAGGGCATAACCTGTAAGACTTGGCCCATGAGTCCGTTGGCTTCAAGCACGGCCTGTCCCTCGAACACTCCGTCCCGGCCACCCTTGTTAATCAAAATGCGCCGCGTGTAAGGGTCGGGAGAAACATTGATGATCTCCGCCGTCAGCACCTCCTGTTCGAACAGGGCGGAAGCGTCCTGCAAGGCGAGCAGACGATTATTTTCCACGGTCAGGCTTTCGGCAAGCAGGAGCCGCTGGCGTGAAAGCATAAGTTCCTCGCGCAGGCGGGCGTTTTCGTCGAGCAACTCGGTGCGGCTGACGAATATTTCTCCAAGTGAATTGCCGACGCGGGCCGGGGTGTCCGCCAGCCAGAAAAAGGGGGTGGCGACCAGGCCGAGCGCCTGGCGCGCCTGTTCCATATAGCCAAATCGCTTGTCCGCGGCCATGAGCAATACGGACAGGAGCAGGAATGTGATGATCCGGTACTCCAGCGACGCATTTCTTGAAAAGATTGCGGTCTCGATATCGAAAACCCTCTCGCGCCTTGAGAGTGTCGGCTTATCCTGACAAGTCTATAGCGTTCGGGAGGCTTGCGACAAGGAATTTGCGCCTGTTTCGGGAACGGTCGCGAATTGCTATTCGAGCCGTAACCACTCCGACTCGTATTGGTCCATCATCTCCATGGCTTTGCCTCCCCCTTTTACTACACAGGTAAGGGGATCCTCGGCAAGGACTACGGGGAGACCGGTTTCCTCGGAGATCATCAGATCGAGTCCCTTCAGCAAGGCGCCGCCTCCGGCGAGCACTACGCCTGTTTGGGCGATGTCGGAGGCAAGTTCAGGCGGTGATTGTTCGAGCGCGCTTCTTACCGCCTGCACGATCGCCGCAAGCGGCTCCGCCAAGGCGCCCTGGATTTCGTCACTGCGCAAGGTGAACGAGCGGGGAATGCCTTCGGTAAGATTGCGACCACGGACGTCGATCTCCTTGATCTCGGATTCCGAGGTCATGTAGGCATAACCGATTTCCTGCTTGATGCGTTCGGCCGTGGCGGTGCCGATGAGGCTGCTGTAATTGCGGCGCACATGGGCGACGATGGCATCGTCGAAACGGTCGCCGCCGACCAGCACCGATTCGGCGTAGACCACGCCGTTCAGCGAAATGATGGCGATTTCCGTGGTGCCGCCGCCGACGTCGACCACCATGGAGCCGCGGGCCTGGTCAACAGGCAACCCAGCGCCGATCGCCGCGGCCATGGGCTCCTCGATTAATTGCACTTTTCGCGCGCCGGCGCTGAGAACGGATTCGCGAATTGCCCGGCGTTCGACCTGGGTGGCCTTGCAAGGTACACAGACCAGCACCCTGGGGCTGGGCGGGAAGAAGAAATTCTCGTGCACCTTGTTGATGAAATATTGCAGCATCTTTTCGGTGACCTGGAAATCCGCGATAACGCCATCCTTCAGCGGACGTATCGCGACGATGTTTCCAGGCGTGCGGCCCAGCATGTGCTTTGCTTCCTTGCCGACCGCGGTAACCGATTTCTGACCGCCCTGATCGCGAATTGCCACTACCGAAGGCTCGTCGAGCACGATTCCCTTGTCGCGGGCGTAGATGAGCGTGTTGGCGGTGCCCAGATCGATTGCCAGGTCGTTGGAAAAAAATCCTCTTATTCTCTTGAACATTATCTAAATCCAGTTCACTTCCAGCGAACATGCGGGCAATCGCGCCCGAACCTGCTGCGGATACAAAATCCCGCCGATTATGAAGCTTTTTAACCAAAGCTTCCAATGCGCCGGGCGTATTCGCGCGGCGCAAATACGAATTTGCCGCAATTCCAGTATAATCGCGGCTTGCTTCACCCACCCGACGCTCTCTCGCTCATTGTGGACAAATCCGAAATCGACAAGATCGCCACGCTCGCGCGGCTGCGGGTCAGTCCCGCCGAGGCCGACGAGGTTACCGCCCGCATCGGTGAAATCCTGGCGATGATCGACCAGATGCAAGCGGTCGACACCGACGGCGTCGAGCCGCTCGCGCATCCGCTCGATGCGGTGCAGCGCCTGCGCACCGACGAAGTTACCGAGGCCGATCGCAGGGATGAACTGCTGGATCTGGCTCCGTCGAGCCGGAACGGGATGTTTCTCGTCCCCAGGGTTATCGACCCCAAGGTCTCAGGATAGAGCGGCAAAATCCGATGTTGAACCTGACCGTTACCGAACTCTCGGCCGAACTGTCTCGCGGCGCGATTTCCAGCGTCGAACTGACACGCGCCTGCCTGGATCGAATCGGCGCCCTAAACCCGCAATTCAACTCCTTCATAACGATTTGCGAGGAGTCGGCGCTGGCCGCGGCGGACGCCGCCGACGTGGCCCGGGCGGACGGCGACGAGCGGCCGTTGCTCGGCATCCCGCTGGCGCACAAGGACATTTTCTGCACTCGGGGCATCCGCACGACTTGCGGCTCGCGGATGTTGCAGGATTTCCAGCCGCCCTACGACGCTACCGTGGTGGAGAAGTTGCAGCAGGCCGGAACAGTCATGCTCGGCAAGACCAATATGGACGAATTCGCCATGGGCTCGTCCAATGAAACGAGTTTTTTCGGCAAGGTCGGCAACCCGTTCGATACGGGCAGAGTGCCGGGCGGTTCCTCGGGCGGTTCGGCGGCGGCGGTCGCAGCGGGACTTTGCCCCATGGCCACCGGCACCGATACCGGCGGCTCCATTCGCCAGCCGGCTTCCTTTTGCGGCATTACTGGATTCAAGCCAAGTTACGGCCGGGTGTCCCGCTGGGGCATGATCGCTTTCGCTTCCAGTCTCGATCAGGCCGGAACCCTGACCCGGAGCGCGGCTGACGCGGCGCTGATGATGCAGGCAATGGCCGGACTCGATCCACGCGATTCCACCAGCGTCGACCGGCCGGTAGAAGACTACACCGGCGAACTCGGCAGTTCATTGGCCGGATTGCGGGTGGGTGTGCCGCGACCGCATTTCGCGAAAGGCCTCAGCCCCGGTGTGGAAAAGGGAGTCCGCGCGGCGCTGGCGGAACTCGAACGGGCCGGCGCCAGCCTGATCGATATTGATCTGCCCAACAACCATTTGTCGGTGCCGGCGTATTACGTGGTCGCGCCCGCGGAAGCCTCGGCCAACCTGTCACGCTACGACGGAGTACGCTACGGCTATCGCTGCGAAGACCCGGCCGATCTCGAAGACCTTTACACACGCACGCGTAGCGAAGGTTTCGGCGACGAAGTCAAACGGCGCATCCTGGTCGGCACGTACGCCCTCTCGGCGGGCTATTACGACGCCTATTACCGCAAGGCCCAGCGCATTCGCAGGCTGATCCGGCAGGATTTCATCAGCGCCTTTGAGCAAGTCGACGTGATCGCCGGACCCACCTCGCCCCATGTGGCCTTTCCTCATGGCGCCAAGGCCGATCCGGTGGAAATGTATCTCGAGGACATCTTTACCATCGCAGTGAACCTGGCCGGTCTGCCGGGCATTTCAATTCCCGCTGGCTTCGAGGAAGGAATGCCCTTCGGCTTGCAGATTATAGGACCGGATTTCGGCGAGGCGCGCATTCTGAACGTGGCCCACCAGTTCCAGCAATTGACTGACTGGCACAAGCGGCTTCCCGTATCCACCGCCGGGGAGAGTTGAAATGGAGTGGGAAGCAGTTATCGGACTCGAAGTCCACGTGCAATTGTCGACACGGTCGAAGCTGTTTTCGGGAACCTCGACGGCATTCGGCGCCGATCCGAACACCCAGGCGAACATCTACGACCTGGCAATGCCCGGCACCCTACCGGTATTGAACAGCGAAGCCCTGCGCATGGCGGTGCGCTTCGGCCTTGCCATTGACGCCGAGATCGGCAGGCATTCGATTTTTGACCGCAAGAACTATTTTTATCCAGACCTGCCGAAAGGTTATCAAACCAGCCAACTGGACTACCCCATCGTCGGCCGCGGCTCGATCGTCATCAATCTCGAAGACGGCTCTGAAAAACGCATCGGCGTCACCAGGGCGCATATGGAAGAGGACGCCGGCAAATCCCTGCACGAGGAGTTCGCCGACGGGACCGGCATCGACCTGAACCGCGCCGGCACGCCGTTGCTCGAAATCGTATCGGACCCGGATCTGCGCAGCGCGCGGGAAGCTGTCGCCTATCTAAAGAAAATGCACTCCATCGTGCGTTATCTCGATATTTCCGATGGCGACATGTCCCAGGGTTCGATGCGCTGCGACGCCAATGTTTCGATTCGCCGTCCGGGCGCGGAACTCGGCACCCGCACCGAGATCAAGAACGTAAACTCCTTCCGATTCGTGGAAAAGGCGATCAATTTCGAGATTCGCCGCCAGCAGGATGTACTCGAAGACGGCGGCAGGATCGTGCAGGAAACCCGATTGTACGACTCGGTCCGGGACGAAACCCGACCGATGCGCGGCAAGGAAGTCGCCAACGATTACCGCTACTTTCCGGAGCCGGACCTGTTGCCGGTGGAAATCGGCGAAGATCTGATCGAACAGATCAGGGCGGAACTGCCGGAATTGCCGGATACTCGCAAACGGCGATTCGAAGTGGAATACGGTTTGTCGGCCTACGATGCAGGTGTGCTAACCGCCACCCGGGAAATGGCGGACTATTTCGAGCGGGTGGCGAAACAATGCGGCGATGCCAAGTTGGCCGCAAACTGGGTAAGCGTGGAGTTGCAGGCGCTGCTGAATCGGGAAAATCTCGACATGGCCGCCTCGCCGGTAAGCGCGGATAGTCTGGCCGACCTGATATCACGCATCCGGGACAAGACCATTTCCGGCAAGATCGCGAAAACGGTGTTCGAACAGCTTGCCGCCGGATCCGAAAACGTTGACGAAATTATCGAACGGCAAGGTCTGCGTCAGGTCACCGACGAGGGTGAAATCGAAAAGCTCGTCGACCGGGTAATTGCCGAGAACGCTGCACAGGCGCAACAATTTCGCGACGGCAAACAGCAGGTGCTCGGCTACCTGGTCGGACAGGCAATGAAATTCTCCAGCGGCAAGGCCAACCCGGCCCAGGTCAACCAGTTGCTGCGCGACAAGCTAAAACCATAATTCCGGCGGAGTCGATCTTGAAACAAGGCAAGAAACGCGGCGCGGAACGCACTCAGATCGCAACTCGCGACGAAGAGTGGTCGGACGAGCGCCTGAAAGGCTATCTCGAACTGCTGCCTCCGAGCGGCATGCCGCGGGACTACGCGATCCTGCTCAAGGCCTACCGGGGCATGACGGCGGGACTGTTCGCGCGTTTCATTCCATTCTTCATCGAAGCCGGCAAAAACATCAATGTCCAACTTAACGACGGCAGCACCTTCCTGGACCACGTCGTCGAACACCGAAAATCAACCGAATACGCCGCCATCCTGAAACAAGCCGGCGCCAAATCGGGAAATATTGATTAGTAGTGTGCCGAGGCCCCGTCCGTCGCACCCGGTAAGGGTTATACGGTGTCCGCCGTGAATACGTCCCAGCCGCCAAGCACAGCTTGGCGTCGTTCCGGCTGCGCATGAAGCTTCGCTTCATAAACGCTTGCCTGCACCCCTGTAGGCTCGGGCTCGGCATCCCTGCCTCGCACGCCACCAAGGGCCTAACTCGTGCAAGGCAGGCCCTGCCCCTGCAAATATTTCTGTATCTTCTGTCGTCCACGCCTCAATGCGAGTCGCTGCCGGATTGTAGGGGCGAGGCATGCCTCGCCCGCGGTTGGGCGTCCCGTATAAACCTTTTCGGGCGACGCATGCGTCGCCCCTACATGATCGTCGAAAATCCGGGGTTGCAGCGGCGGTCCTATTCGATAATCTTGGAAACCACGCCTGCGCCCACCGTGCGGCCGCCTTCGCGGATCGCGAAACGCAGGCCCTCGTCCATCGCGATCGGTGCAATCAACTCCACGTTCATCTTTATATTGTCGCCAGGCATCACCATCTCAACGTCGCCCGGCAACTCCACGTTGCCCGTCACATCCGTCGTGCGGAAATAAAACTGTGGGCGGTAGCCCTTGAAGAATGGCGTATGACGGCCGCCCTCTTCTTTGGTCAGGATGTACACTTCCGCCTCGAACTTCGTATGCGGCGTGATCGATCCCGGCGCCGCCAGTACCTGACCGCGCTCAACCTCCTCGCGCTTGGTGCCGCGCAACAGCACGCCAACGTTTTCGCCCGCGCGTCCCTCGTCCAGCAGCTTGCGGAACATCTCTACACCCGTGCAAACCGTCTTCTCCGTCTCCTTGATGCCGACGATCTCCACTTCCTCGCCTACCTTCACCACGCCGCGCTCAATACGGCCCGTCACCACCGTGCCGCGGCCCGATATCGAAAATACGTCCTCGATCGGCATCAGATACGGCCTGTCGATCTCCCGCTCCGGAACCGGCACGTAACTGTCCAGCGCCTCCACCAGCTTCTCCACCGAACCAATGCCCTGCTCCGAATCGTCGCCCTCCAGCGCCTTCAGCGCGGAACCGATAATGATCGGCGTGTCGTCGCCAGGAAAATCGAAGGTGTCCAGCAACTCCCGCACCTCCATCTCCACCAGCTCCAGCAACTCCTCGTCGTCCACCATGTCCGACTTGTTCATGTACACCACGATGTAAGGTACGCCAACCTGACGCGCCAGCAAGATGTGCTCCCGCGTCTGCGGCATCGGACCGTCCGCCGCCGATACCACCAGAATCGCTCCGTCCATCTGCGCCGCGCCCGTGATCATATTCTTCACATAGTCCGCGTGACCCGGACAATCCACGTGCGCGTAGTGACGATTCGGCGAATCGTATTCCACGTGCGAAGTCGCGATCGTAATCCCGCGCTCACGTTCCTCCGGCGCATTGTCGATCTCGTCGAATGCCTTCACCGAACCGCCGTAACGATCCGCGCAAATCTTCGTCAGCGCCGCCGTCAATGTCGTCTTGCCATGGTCCACGTGACCGATCGTGCCAACGTTCACGTGTACCTTCGTTCTCTCGAATTTTTCCTTCGCCACGTTTGATTACCTCGTCAGGTTGTATTTCAGCTTCTGGATTCGTTGATGATGCTGTCGGCGATACTGCCGGGCACTTCCGCGTATTTCTCGAATTCCATGGTGAAAGTCGCCCTGCCCTGGGTCGCCGAACGCAGGTCGGTCGCGTAACCGAACATTTCCGCAAGTGGGACCTCGGCGTTAATGACCTTGCCCGCGGGAGTGTCTTCCATGCCTTGCACCATGCCGCGGCGCCGGTTCAGATCGCCCATGACATCGCCCATGTAATCTTCCGGCGTCACTACTTCGACCGCCATGACCGGCTCGAGCAACGCCGGGTCGGCTTCCAGTGCGCCTCGCTTCAACGCCATGGAGCCTGCCATCTTGAAGGCAATTTCGCTGGAGTCGACGTCATGAAAGGAGCCGTCGTACAGCGTTACCCTCATCGCCAGCAAGGGGTAGCCCGCCAGACAGCCGTTCTTCATCTGTTCCTGCACGCCCTTGTCTACCGCGGGGATGTACTCCCTGGGAACCACGCCGCCGACGATCTTGTTGACGAATTCGTAATCGGCGTCGGGGTCGAGCGGCTCCAGCCGCAGCCAGACATGGCCGTATTGGCCGCGGCCGCCGGTCTGCTTGATATGCTTGCCTTCGATTTCCACAATCTTGCGGATGGTTTCGCGATAGGCTACCTGGGGTTTGCCGATGTTCGCGTCGACGCTGAATTCGCGGCGCATGCGTTCGACGAGTACGTCGAGATGCAGCTCGCCCATGCCGGAAATGATCGTTTGGCCCGATTCCTCGTCAGTCTCGACGCGGAAGGACGGATCCTCCTGGGCCAGCTTGCCGAGAGCGGTGCTCATCTTCTCCTGGTCGGCCTTGCTCTTCGGCTCAACCGCGACCGAAATCACAGGTTCGGGGAAGTCCATCTTTTCCAGCGTGACAACGCTTTTCGGATCGCAAAGCGTCTCTCCGGTGGTGACGTCCTTCAGGCCCACCGCCGCGGCGATATCGCCGGCGCGCACTTCCTTGATCTCCTCGCGCGAATTGGAGTGCATCTGCACCATGCGGCCGACGCGCTCCTTGCGGTGCTTGATCGGGTTGTAGACTGTATCGCCGGAATTGATGCAGCCGGAATAGACCCTGAAGAAGGTCAGGGTGCCGACAAAGGGGTCGGTGGCGATCTTGAAGGCCAGCGAGGCGAAGGGCGCATCGTCGTCCGCCTTGCATTTCGCGGGCGAACCGTCGTCGTTGACACCCTCGATCGCCTTCACTTCGGTCGGCGCCGGCATATAGTCAATGACCGCATCGAGCATGGCCTGCACGCCCTTGTTCTTGAAGGCCGAACCGCAAAGCACCGGAACGATTTCGTTATTGATCGTGCGTTGGCGGATGGCGGCCACGATGTCCTGTTCGCTGAGGTCGCCCTCCTCGAGATACTTGTCCATCACATCTTCGTTGGCCTCGGCGGCGGCTTCGAGCATGTGCTCGCGCCATTCCTCGCACAGGCCTTTCAGGTCGGCCGGAATGTCATCGTAGAAGAAAGTCGTGCCCTGGTCTTCGGTATTCCAGACGATGGCCTTCATTTTCACGAGGTCGACGACGCCGGCGAAGTTTTCTTCCGCGCCGATGGCAATTTGCAGGGGCACGGCATTGGCGCCGAGCCGATCTTTCATCTGCTCGACGACCCGCAGGAAGTCGGCGCCGGCGCGGTCCATCTTGTTGACGAAAACCATGCGCGGCACCTGGTAGCGGTTGGCCTGGCGCCAGACCGTTTCAGTCTGGGGCTGCACGCCCGAAGTCGCGCATAACACGACCACGGCGCCATCGAGCACGCGCAGGGAACGTTCCACTTCGATGGTGAAATCCACGTGTCCCGGCGTGTCGATGATGTTGATCCGGTGTTCGTCGTATTGACGGTCCATGCCTTGCCAGAAACAGGTAGTCGCCGCCGAAGTGATGGTGATTCCGCGCTCCTGTTCCTGTTCCATCCAGTCCATGACCGCGGCGCCGTCGTGCACTTCGCCGATCTTGTACGATACGCCGGTATAGAACAGCACGCGCTCGGTGGTGGTGGTCTTTCCCGCATCCACGTGGGCGGCGATGCCGATGTTGCGATAACGGCTCAATGGGTGCTTCCTGGCCACTTTACTGCCCTCTGTAAGCTTGATTCAGGTTTCAGAAACGATAATGGGAGAACGCGCGATTTGCTTCGGCCATGCGATGCACGTCCTCGCGCTTGCGCACCGCGGCGCCCCGGCCGTCGGCGGCTTCGAGTATTTCGCCCGCCAGGCGCAGGGCCATGGATTTCTCGCCGCGATTGCGCGAGAACTCCACCAGCCAGCGCATCGCAAGAGCGTTGCGCCGTTCGGCGCGGACTTCGACCGGCACCTGGTAGGTGGCGCCTCCTACGCGGCGGGATTTGACTTCCACCATCGGTGCGATGGCGCTCAGGGCATTTTCGAACACTTCCAGCGGTTCGCCGCCGGATTTTTCCGCCACGACATCGAGTGCGCCATAGACGATTTTTTCGGCAACGGATTTCTTGCCGTCGACCATTACATGATTCATGAATTTCGCCAGCGTCTTGCTGCCGAACTTGGGATCGGGCAAAACTTCGCGCTTTGCCGCAACTCTTCTTCTGGGCATGTCTGACCTCTATGTTTATTCAGGTTTCCCCGGGATAATCCGTCCGATCTTCCGGACCGCCACCCGGCCTTACTCGAATCTCATCCGTTCTTCGTCGAAGATCGCCGATGAGCGGCAAATCCCTGCCTGAAATGTTTCTTGGGAGTTACTTGGGACGCTTGGCACCGTATTTCGAACGTCCCTGCTTGCGGTCCGCGACACCTGAGGTGTCGAGAGCGCCGCGCACGGTGTGATAACGCACGCCGGGAAGATCCTTGACCCTGCCCCCGCGTATCAGCACTACCGAGTGCTCCTGCAGATTATGACCTTCGCCGCCGATGTACGAAGTCACCTCGAAGCCGTTCACGAGACGCACGCGGCAGACCTTTCGCAAGGCGGAATTCGGCTTCTTCGGCGTGGTGGTGTAGACCCGCGTGCAGACGCCGCGCTTCTGCGGTGAGCCTTGCAGGGCGGGCACGCCGCTTTTGGCGGGCTTACTCGTCCTGGGTTTGCGCACTAACTGGTTGATGGTTGCCATGTATGTCCGTGTATTTCGCCGTTCGCAAAATGAGGCGAGAGTGTAATGACCAAGCTATTTTCAGTCAAGCTAAAAAGTGGCTTTGATCCGTCGCAGCCGGTGTGCACTGTATTGCGGACGCCGTAAATACATCCCTGTAGGCTTCACGCTCGGCATCCATGCCTCGCATGCCCGCAATACAGTGCACACCGGCTGAGACTCACATTGCGGCAAATCGGGAAATAGCCGGTAACGATTCGAAAATGTGAGTCGGTGTCGGAGCGGGAAGTGTGACGGCATGCGAGGCAGGAAGCCGAGCTTGAGCCTCCAGGGACGGATTTACGGCGTCCGGCACACTTCCCGCCCCGGCATCGACGGGTCTAAGCCACGTATTACAATTTCGGCAACAGTTCAATTGAAATTTTTCCCGATCAGGCTTCCACTTCTTTTTGCATTTCTTCGGTGAATTTTGCTTCGAAGTCTTCTTCCAGTTCTTCGACGTAGCCTTTCTTGCGGGCTTCGTGGTAGGCCAGGCCGGTTCCCGCGGGAATCAGGCGGCCGACTACTACGTTTTCCTTGAGGCCGCGCAGGAAATCGCGTTTGCCGGTCACGGCGGCTTCGGTGATGACGCGAGTGGTTTCCTGGAAGGAAGCCGCCGAAATGAAGGATTCCGTCGCCAGCGAGGCCTTGGTGATGCCGAGCAACACGCGCTCGAAACTCGCTTCGCGCAATTCCGGCTCTTCTTCCCGCTCATCCTCGCGCGCCTGTTCGTTGCGCGCGCTGATCTCTTCGTTGCGCGCACGCAATTCTTCGTTTATTTCGAGAATCTGGGTGTACGCGACCTGCTCGCCCTTGATCAAGCTGGTGTCACCTGGATCGGATATCTCGACCTTGCGCAACATCTGCCGCACGATGACCTCGATGTGCTTGTCGTTGATGCGCACGCCTTGCAGTCGGTATACGTCCTGAACTTCGTTGACGATGTATTGCGCAAGCATCTCCACGCCTTTCAGACGCAAGACGTCGTGGGGAGCGGGCGGTCCTTCGGACACGACCTCGCCCTTTTCGATGTATTCGCCCTCGAACACGGTCATGTTGCGCCACTTGGGGATCAGCGCCTCATATTGCTCCTGGGCCTCGCCCTCGGCACTGTCCATCGGCGTGATGACCAACCTGCGCTTGCCCTTGGTTTCCTTGCCGAAACTGACGATGCCGGAGATTTCCGCGAGAATCGCGGGCTCCTTCGGCTTGCGCGCTTCGAACAGGTCCGCCACGCGCGGTAGACCACCGGTGATATCACGGGTCTTGGAGCCTTCCTGGGGCACTCTGGCGATAACGTCGCCGATGTGCAGGTCCGCGCCGTCGCGCATGTCGATGATGGCGTGGGAGGGCAGCAGATAGTGCGCCGGCACCGTGGTGCCCGGCAGGCAGACCGGCTTGCCCTTGGCATCGACCACGTTCAATGCCGGCCGCAATTCCTTGGCCGAGGTCGCACGTTCGTTCGGGTCGATGACCGACATGCTGGTCAAGCCGGTAATCTCGTCAGTCTGTTCGCGCACGGTGATGCCTTCTTCGACGTGCTCAAACGCCACGACGCCGGCTACTTCCGCGATAATCGGGTGTGTATGGGGGTCCCAGGTAGTGACGATCTGGCCCGCTTCGACTTCTGCGTTCCTGCCGACCGAGATAACCGCGCCGTAAGGCAACTTGTAGCGTTCGCGTTCGCGGCCGCTGGTATCGTTCACGATCAGTTCGCCGGAACGCGATACGACAACGAGTTCGCCTCTGGAGTTCTCGACCGTTTTCATGTTGTTCAAATGGATGGAGCCGGTGGTTCGCACCTGCACCGAGTCACTGGCCGTGGCCCGGGAGGCGGCGCCGCCGATATGGAAGGTGCGCATGGTCAATTGCGTACCGGGCTCCCCGATCGACTGGGCGGCGATCACGCCGATGGCCTCTCCGACGTTGACCAGGTGTCCCCGCGCCAGATCGCGTCCGTAACATTGGCTGCAGATTCCGAACCGGGTCTCGCAGGTGATCGGCGATCGTACATGGACCTGGTCCACGCCACAGGATTCGAGCCGGTCGACGGTGCGCTCGTTGATCATGAGTCCGGCCTCGGCGATGATTTCTCCCGAGGCGGGGTCGACGATATCGTTCGCAAGCACCCGTCCAAGCACACGGTCGCCGAGGGGGGCGATGATATCGCCGCCTTCGATAATCGGCGCCATGGAAAGTCCGTTGCGGGTGCCGCAATCCCTTTCCGTAATCACGAGATCCTGGGAAATATCGACCAGGCGTCGTGTCAGATAGCCGGAGTTGGCGGTCTTCAGAGCGGTATCGGCCAAGCCCTTGCGCGCGCCGTGGGTCGAGGTGAAATATTGGGAAACGTTCAATCCTTCGCGGAAGTTCGCGGTAATCGGCGTTTCGATGATCGAGCCGTCGGGCCGCGCCATGAGGCCGCGCATGCCGGCAAGCTGGCGAATCTGGGCCGGTGAACCCCGGGCGCCGGAATCCGCGTAGACATATACCGAATTGAATGACTCCTGCTCCTCGTCTTCTCCATCGCGGTTGGTGACGGTTTCCGAAGACAATCCCTTCATCATCGACTTGGCCACGATCTCGTTGGCGCGTGACCAGATGTCGATCACCTTGTTGTACTTCTCGCCCTGGGTTACCAGACCCGAGGCAAATTGATTCTCGATTTCTTCGACTTCCTTGTTTGCCCGGCTGATGATCTTGGCCTTTTCCTCCGGAATCTCGAAATCGTTGACGCCGATGGATGAGCCGGAAACAGTCGAAAACTTGTAGCCGGTGTACATGAGCTGGTCGGCGAAGATTACCGTTTCCTTCAGTCCCACGTTGCGATAACAAACATTGATGATGCGCGAAATCTGCTTTTTTGCCATCTTTCGGTTAACCAGCGAGAACGGCATCCCTTCGGGCACGATATTGAACAGCAGCACCCGACCGACAGTCGTATCGTAAATGTTCGTGCTGGTTTCCAGTTCGTCGTCTTCGTTAAGGTTGGAGCTGGTAATGCGGGCCTTGATGCGCGCATGCAATTCGACGCTGCCGGTTTCGTAGGCGCGTTGCACTTCGGCGGCATCGGCGAACACCATGCCTTCGCCCTTGCCGTTGATCTTTTCCCGGGTCATGTAATACAAGCCCAGCACCACGTCCTGGGAGGGAACGATGATCGGCTCGCCGTTTGCCGGCGCCAGGATGTTGTTGGTGGACATCATCAGGCTGCGGGCCTCGAGTTGCGCTTCCAGCGTCAGCGGCACGTGCACGGCCATCTGGTCGCCGTCGAAGTCGGCGTTGTATGCGGCGCAGACGAGAGGATGCAACTGGATCGCCTTGCCCTCGATCAGCACTGGCTCGAAAGCCTGGATGCCGAGACGGTGCAAGGTCGGCGCGCGGTTCAGCAGCACCGGATGTTCGCGGATCACTTCAGCGAGAATGTCCCAAACTTCGGCAGTCTCACGCTCCACCATCTTTTTCGCGGCCTTGATGGTCGTCGCCAGGCCGCGCGCTTCGAGCTTGCCGAAGATGAACGGCTTGAACAATTCCAGCGCCATCTTCTTGGGCAGTCCGCATTGATGCAGTTTCAGCGCCGGCCCCACCACGATTACCGAACGGCCGGAATAGTCCACGCGCTTGCCGAGAAGGTTCTGACGGAACCGCCCCTGTTTACCCTTGATCATGTCCGCCAGCGACTTCAGCGGCCGCTTGTTCGAGCCGGTAATGGCGCGGCCGCGGCGGCCGTTGTCGAGCAGCGCATCGACGGCTTCCTGCAACATGCGTTTTTCGTTGCGCACGATGATGTCGGGCGCGTTCAGGTCGAGCAGGCGCTTGAGCCGGTTGTTGCGATTGATCACCCGGCGGTACAGGTCGTTCAGATCCGAGGTGGCGAAACGGCCGCCGTCGAGCGGAACGAGAGGACGCAGGTCCGGCGGCAGCACCGGCAGCACGGTCATGATCATCCATTCGGGCTTGTTGCCGGATTCGAGAAAGGCCTCGAGAAGTTTCAGCCGCTTGGACAATTTCTTCAGTCGGGTTTCGGACTTGGTGCTCGGGATCTCCTCTCGCAGGCGCATCACCTCGGCTTCCACGTCGAGATCCTTCATCAGTTCCTGTACGGCTTCGGCGCCCATTTTCGCCTCGAACCGGTCGCCCCAGTTTTCCATGGCGAGGTAGTACTGATCGTCGGAAAGCAATTGCCCCTTTTGCGGGGGCTTGAGCAATTGCCCGTCGTGTTCCATAACTTCTTCTTCGCCGATCAGCGAATCAGTGACGACGAAGGATTCGAAATAGAGAATCCGCTCGATATCGCGCAAGGTCATGTCGAGCAGCAGGCCGATGCGCGACGGCAGTGATTTCAGAAACCAGATATGCGCCACCGGGCTGGCAAGTTCGATATGCCCCATGCGTTCCCGGCGCACCTTGGACAAGGCCACCTCGACGCCGCACTTCTCACAGATCGAGCCGCGGTGCTTGAGCCGCTTGTATTTGCCGCAAAGGCATTCGTAGTCCTTTACCGGACCGAAGATCTTTGCGCAGAACAGGCCGTCGCGTTCAGGCTTGAAGGTCCGGTAGTTGATGGTCTCGGGCTTTTTCACCTCGCCGTGAGACCACGAGCGGATCATCTCCGGCGAAGCCAGCGCGATACGAATGGAATCGAAATCTTCGGACTGCGATTGCGATTTGAGCAAGCCATAAAGGTCTTTCATGCTTTCTTCTCCAGGGAATCGACGGTGCTGTTGATGAAGTCCAGTGTCATTTCTCTCAATGCGTCACTTGCTGACTTCCAGCTCCATGTCGATTCCGAGCGAACGGATTTCCTTCAGCAGAACATTGAACGATTCCGGCATGGCCGGCTCCATTCGATGGTCGCCGTCAACGATGTTCTTGTACATCTTGGTGCGCCCCGCGACGTCGTCGGATTTCACGGTCAGCATTTCCTGCAAGGTGTAGGCGGCGCCATAAGCTTCCAGCGCCCAGACTTCCATCTCGCCGAAACGCTGGCCGCCGAACTGAGCCTTGCCGCCCAGGGGTTGCTGCGTAACCAGGCTGTAGGAACCGGTGGAGCGGGCATGCATCTTGTCGTCCACCAGGTGATTCAACTTCAGCATGTACATGATTCCCACGGTCACCGGCGTATCGAAGGCGTTGCCGGTGCGTCCGTCGAAAAGCGTTACCTGGCCGCTCTCGTCCTTGCCGGACATCTTCAGCATCTTCTTGATTTCCATCTCCTCCGCGCCGTCGAAAACCGGCGTTGCCATGGGCACGCCGTCTTTCAGGTTTTCCGCCAGTTCCAGCACTTCCTCGTCGGTCAGGCTCTTGAGGTCTTCCTTGCGTTCGCCGACGGAGTTGTAGATTTCCGTCAGCAACTTGCGGATCGCCGGGGCCTTGCGCTGTTCGCGCAACATCTTGTTGATCATCTGACCGAGTCCGCGCGAGGCGCGGCCGAGGTGGGTTTCGAGAACCTGGCCCACGTTCATGCGCGACGGCACGCCGAGCGGGTTGAGAACGATGTCCACCGGCTCTCCGTTTTCATCGTAGGGCATGTCTTCCACCGGCATGATCGCCGAGATGACGCCCTTGTTGCCGTGCCGGCCGGCAAGCTTGTCACCGGGCTGCACTCGGCGCTTGATCGCCAGGTAGACCTTGACGATCTTGAGGATGCCCGGCGCCAGGTCGTCGCCCTGAGTGAGCTTCTTGCGCTTGTCCTCGAAACGATCGTCGAGTTCGGCGCGTCTTTCTTCAAGTTGTTCCTGGGCGCGTTCGAGTTGCCGGTTGAGGCTGTCGTTCTTCATGCGCAACTTGAACCAGTCCTCCCGGGGCAGTTTGTCCAGATAGTCCTGGCTGAGCCGCTGGCCGGACTTGAGCATCGGTCCACCGCTGACTTCCCTGCCCTTGAGGGACTTGCCAAGACGTTCGAACGTGGCGCCCTCGACGATGCGATATTCGTCGTCGATGTCCTTGCGGATCTGATCGAGTTGATATTGCTGTATCTCCAGCGCTCGCTGATCCTTTTCCAGACCGTCGCGGGTGAAGATCTGCACGTCGATGACGGTGCCGCGCACGCTGGTCGGCACACGCAGGGAAGTGTCCTTCACGTCCGAGGCCTTCTCACCGAAAATCGCCCGCAGCAGTTTTTCCTCCGGGGTGAGCTGGGTTTCCCCTTTCGGGGTCACCTTGCCGACGAGAATATCGCCGGCGTCGACTTCGGCGCCGATATAGACGATGCCGGATGCGTCGAGCTTGGCCAGTGCGCTTTCCCCTACATTGGGAATGTCAGCGGTGACCTCTTCCGAACCCAACTTCGTGTCGCGGGCCACGCAGGTCAATTCCTGGATATGGATCGTGGTGAAGCGGTCTTCGGTCACCACGCGCTCCGATATCAGGATCGAGTCCTCGAAGTTGTAGCCGTTCCAGGGCATGAAGGCGATGCGCATGTTCTGGCCCAGCGCAAGTTCGCCGGTATCGACCGAAGGTCCATCGGCGAGGATGTCGCTGCGGCTTACTATATCTCCCTGTTTCACCAGCGGCCGCTGGCTGATGCAGGTGTTCTGGTTGGACCGGGTGTACTTGGTCAACTTGTAGATATCGACCCCGGCCTCACCGGCGTCGGTCTCGTCGTCGTTAACGCGCACGATGAGTCGCGCCGCGTCGACGCTTTCGATCACTCCGCCGCGCTCGGCGATGAGACACACCCCTGAATCCCGCGCCACGATACCTTCTATTCCAGTGCCCACAAGCGGTTTTTCAGTCTTCAGCGTGGGAATCGCCTGGCGCTGCATGTTCGAGCCCATCAGCGCCCGGTTGGCGTCATCGTGCTCGAGGAAAGGGATCAGCGAGGCGGCCACGGAAACCATTTGTTGCGGCGCCACGTCCATGTAATCGACTTCCTCCCGCGGCTTCAGCGTGGTTTCGCCCTTGTGGCGCACGGTGACGAGATTGTCCGTCAACGCGCCCTTGCTGTTCTGCGCGGCACTGGCCTGGGCGATGACGTATTCGCTTTCATCGATGGCGGACAGAAAATCGATATCGTCGGTTACTTTCGTGTTCGAGACCTTGCGATAGGGACTTTCCAGGAATCCATAATGATTGGCCCTGGAATAGGTCGCCAGGTTGTTGATCAGGCCGATGTTCGGACCTTCAGGCGTTTCGATCGGGCACAGTCTGCCGTAATGCGTCGGATGCACGTCGCGCACTTCGAAGCCTGCACGCTCGCGAGTAAGTCCACCGGGGCCAAGCGCCGAGACCCGGCGTTTGTGGGTGACTTCCGAAAGCGGATTGTTCTGATCCATGAATTGCGAAAGCTGGCTTGAGCCGAAGAATTCCTTGACCGCGGCGGCAACCGGTTTGGCGTTGATCATGTCCTGGGGCATGAGACCTTCGGAGTCCGCCATGCTCAAACGCTCCTTGACCGCGCGCTCGACGCGGACGAGGCCCACGCGAAACTGGTTCTCGGCCATTTCGCCTACCGAACGGATACGTCGATTGCCGAGATGGTCGATGTCGTCCACCGAGCCGAAGCCGTTGCGGATTGCGACCAGGGTCTTCAGCACATCGACGATGTCCTCCTTGTCCAGGGTCATTTTGCCCTCGGACGACTTGCGGTTCAGGCGCCGGTTGAATTTCATGCGACCGACATGGGAAAGGTCGTAACGCTCGAGGTTGAAGAAAAGACTGTCGAAAAGTTTTTCCGCGGATTCGGTTGTCGGCGGTTCACCCGGTCGCATCATCCGGTAAATCTCGATCTTTGCCGCGAGTGCGGAATCCGTGGAATCGATGCGCAGGGTGTCCGATACGAACGGACCGCAATCAAGATCGTTTGTATAAATTGTCTGGAATTCGGTAATGCCTTCCTCGACGAATTGTTTGATCAATTCCGGTCCGATTTCGGAATTGCAAGGTGCGATAATTTCGCCGGTCTCCTTGTTGATGGCGTCGACCGCGAGCGAAGTTCCGTTCACGAAATCCTCGGCGACTTCAAGTTCGGTAAGCCCGGCCTGTTCCATCTGGCGGATATGGCGGCTGGTAATGCGCCTTCCCGCTTCGACGATGAGCTTGCCGCGCTTGCCCTTGACCGGGAAGGACAGCACCTCTCCGCGCAGGCGGGCAGGCACCAGTTCGATCGAAATCTTCGGCTCGTCGTCGCCGGTAATGCGAAAGCTGTTGCGCTCGTAGAACATTTCCAGGATCTGTTCCGGAGTGAATCCCAGCGCACGCAACAGGACCGTGGCCGGCAGCTTGCGGCGACGGTCGATGCGGACGTAGACCAGATCCTTGGGGTCGAATTCGAAGTCGAGCCAGGAACCGCGATAAGGAATTACCCGCGCGGTATACAACAACTTGCCCGAACTGTGGGTCTTGCCCTTGTCGTGGTCGAAGAACACTCCCGGCGAGCGATGGAGTTGGGAAACCACCACGCGTTCGGTGCCATTGATGACGAAAGTGCCCGAATCGGTCATCAATGGGATTTCCCCCATGTAGACTTCCTGTTCCTTCACTTCCTTGATCTTCTTCTGGGACGACTCCTTGTCGTAAAGGATCAGTTGCAGCGTCACTTTCAGGGAGGCCGAATAGGTCGAGCCCCGAAGCTGACATTCCTTTACGTCGAAAACGGGCTTGCCGAGTTCGTAGCTCTTGTACTCGAGCGCCGCTTTATCGTTATACGAACTGATCGGAAACACCGACTTGAACGCGCCATGGAGTCCCTGGTCCCTGCGATCTCCGGCTAGAGTTATCGACTGCAGGAATTGCTGGTAGGAATCCACCTGTATGGAAAGCAGATTGGGGATGTCCATCGCGCTCGGCAATTTGCCGAAGTTCTTGCGAATGCGCTTCTTTTCAGTGTAGCTGTAGGCCATATCGAGTTCCTGGGTCTAGATAAGCGCCGTCATGGCGTTTCGCGCGCACAGGCAAGCTCCGGTCCGATGCGGAATCGTCCGGAGACTGCCGATTTCGGTAGCTTTACTTGAGTTCAACAGTTGCGCCGGCTTCTTCCAGTGCTTTCTGCATCGCTTCAACTTCAGCCTTGGGCACTCCTTCCTTAACGGTGGAAGGCGCCCCGTCGACCATTTCCTTGGCCTCTTTCAGTCCAAGTCCGGTGATGGCGCGAACCGCCTTGATGACATTGATTTTCTTGTCACCTACAGCGGAAAGCACAACATCGAACTCATCCTTTTCTTCGGCCGGCGCGGCATCGGCCGCAGCGGCTGCCGCAGGCGCCGCGGCAACCGCGGCAGCGGCTGAAACACCGAATTTCTCTTCCATCGCCTCTACGAGCTGGACGACGTCCATAACAGACATTTCGGCGATTGCGTCCAAAACTTCTTGTGTTGACAGAGCCATTACTTCAATTCTCCTGTTTAAAATTCTCTAATTTCGCTGTTCGCGTTCAGGCCGCCTGCTTCTGGTCCCGTACCGCGGCAACGGTTCGGGTTGCCTTCGCGGGTACTTCCTTGACTGTCCGCGCGAGCCTGGACACCGGTGCGAGCATGACGGTCATCAGCATCGCACGGGCCTGGTCGAGCGTCGGCATCTTGGCGAGCACGTCGATATCACGTGGCTCGAGCAATTTGCCGCCGATGGACAGAGCCTTGATCTCGAAGTGGTCGTTATCGCCGGCGAAGTCCTTCAGAACTCGCGCGGCGGAGCCGGGGTCCTCCTGGGACAACGCGAGGATCGTCGGTCCGCTCAACGCGTCCCGGATACACTCGAACTCGGTGTTTTCCACCGCGCGCTTCAATAGCGAATTCCGCACTACCCGCAGATACACCTTGTTTTCCCTGGCGTTGCGGCGCAAGGCGGTCATATCTTCCACCGTGACTCCGCGATAATCCGCGAGCACGGCGGACATTGCGTTGCCGGCGGCCTCGTTGACCTCGGCGACTATCCGCTTCTTGTCTTCCAGTCCTAAAGGCATTCTCTCTACTCCTGCCTGTTTCGGGCGAGGCATGCCTCGCCCCTACGCCTGATTCGGGCGAGGCTGGCCTCGCCGCTAAACTGGCTGGCGCGAACCGCGCCGATTTACGACAGGTGATTCGAATTCGAACGGCAGGTTCAAATCGGATTTCACCGTCTGCGCAGGAAATTAAGGCCAATGGCCACCTGCGGTCTTTGACAGTCTCATCGATCTCTCGACGAGGCTCTCAAATTCTTCGAACAGCTCCTTCTCCGCTCACAAGGCCAGCGAAGACTGATCGATCGGTATCCCCGGCCCCATGGTCGAGGAAAGCACTACCTTCTTTATGAATACGCCCTTGGCGGAAGCGGGTTTCGCTTTCTTCAGGTCCGCCAACAGAGCTTCCAGGTTCCTGCGCACCAGCGCTCCGTCGAATCCGATCCGGCCAATGCCGCCGTGTACGATCCCGTTGCGGTCGGTGCGATAACGCATTTGTCCGGCCTTGGCGTTGCGCACGGCTGTTTCCACGTCCGCGGTAACTGTGCCTACCTTGGGGTTGGGCATCAGTCCGCGCGGACCGAGGATCGGCCCGAGCGCGCCGACGACACGCATGGCGTCGGGCGAGGCGATAACCACGTCGAAATCGAGATTGCCGCCCTTGATCGATTCCGCCAGGTCTTCAAATCCCACGATGTCGGCGCCTGCCTCATTGGCCTTGTCGGCATTGGCGCCCTGGGCGAAAACCGCTACCCGCACTTCCTTCCCGGCACCTTCGGGCAATGTTGTGGATCCGCGCACGACCTGGTCGGATTTACGCACATCGACGCCCAGATTCACCGCAACGTCAATGGATTCCTTGAAGCCGCCGACAGCGACTTCGCTCAACAGACTTACCGCCTCTTCCACTGAATAGTTTTCGCCGGGGGTTACTTTTTCCGCGATCAGTTTTTGCCGTTTGGTCAATTTGCCCATTTCACTCGACTCCTTCCACTTCGAGACCGGCGCTGCGCGCGCTGCCGGCCAGGGTGCGCACCGCGGCGTCCATATCGACCGCGTTCAGGTCCGGCTTCTTGATGTTGGCGATCTCTTCGAGTTGTGCGCGTGTCAATTTGCCGACTTTTTCCGTGTTAGGCCGGCCGCTGCCCTTGGCGACGCCGGCGGCCTTGCGCAAGAGCACGGACGCAGGCGGGGTCTTGGTAATGAATGTGAAGCTGCGGTCCGCGTAGACAGTAATTACCACCGGCACCGGAAGACCGGCTTCCATACTTTGCGTCTGGGCGTTGAACGCCTTGCAGAACTCCATGATGTTCAACCCGTGCTGGCCGAGCGCCGGACCGACCGGCGGACTCGGATTGGCCTTGCCGGCCGGCACCTGCAATTTGACGTAGGTCAAGATCTTCTTGGCCATTTCTAATCCTCTAGCTCTTTTCCACCTGGCCGAATTCAAGTTCCACCGGAGTCGCTCGACCGAAAATCAGTACAGCGACCCGAAGGCGGCTCTTTTCGTAATTCACTTCTTCCACGGTTCCGGTGAAATCATTGAACGGTCCGTCGACGATGCGCACCATTTCGCCGGGCTCGTATATCGTCTTGTGCGCCGGCGTTTCCTCGCTTTCTTCCATACGTCGCAAGATCGCCGACGCTTCCTGGTCGGTGATCGGCGCCGGCTTGTCCGCCGTGCCGCCTATGAATCCCATTACCCGCGGCGTTTCCTTCACCAGATGCCAGGTATCGTCGTTCAATTCCATATGCACCAACACATATCCCGGAAAGAACTTGCGTTCGCTCTTGCGCTTCTGTCCGGCGCGCATTTCCAGCACTTCTTCGGTAGGCACGAGCACCTCGTCGAAGCATTCCTTGTGCGGGGAACGCTCGATCCGGTCACGCAGCGCCTCCATGGCTCTCTTTTCGTAGCCCGAGAAAGCGTGCACCACGTACCATCGTTTGCTCATCTGTTCCGATCCATTCCGCCGGCTTCCGGCCTGCAATGCGGGCCGTGATTTCCGCCGCTTTCCTAACTTATGATGCTGGACACTATTCCGTTCAGACCCCAGTCCAGAAACCAGAGTATGAGCGCCAGGATAAAGATGACGATCAAAACGATAATCGTCGTCTGAATCGTTTCCTGGCGGGTCGGCCAGACGACTTTTCTGATCTCGATCCTCGCTTCCAGGCACAGATTGACGAACGCGCGACCCCGTTCGGTCTGCGCGGCGATCCAGCCGGCAATGCCGGCGAGCGCGAGCAAACCGATCGTGCGGATCAGCAGGGATTCAGCCGAAAAATAGCTGTTGGCGTATACGCCGCCCGCGACAATCGCGGCGACGACCGCCCACTTGATCCAGTCCGTACCGGGCTGGTCACTTCTTTCTGACATTTTATGTTCGAATTCCGTGCTGATTTCGCCCCACGCGGCAAAATCGCAATCTGTTGGCAGGCCAGGAGGGAATCGAACCCCCAACCTGCGGTTTTGGAGACCGCTGCTCTGCCAATTGAGCTACTGGCCTAAATCTCTGTATCCCGTGTTTCTTTGGTGCCCACGTCCGCCACACCCGATGGGGGTATACGGCGAACGCCGTAAACGCGGCCCGCTGACTGCCTTCATTTGCATTTTGCAAGCCGTCCCTGGCGCAACTTCCCTGGTTTCGCCAACCCCCAGTCTCGACATCCTGTCGAGCCGTTCGGTCCTCAAGAAGCTTTGCTTCTTGTCGGCTGCGCCGACCGGGCCTCACCCTCGCACGCCACCGCATACCCCCATCGGGTGCGGCGGACTCACATCGTGCCAGGCCTCGCTTTCCGCTTTCAAAAAGCGATTTAGCATTCTGCGCGGCGCCAAGGGCCTAATTCGTGCAAGGCATACCCGGCCCCTGCAAATACTTCTGTATCTTCTTTCGTCCACGCCTCGATGCGAGTCGCTGCCGGATTGTAGGGGCGAGGCATGCCTCGCCCGCGGTTGGGCGTCCCGTATAAACCTTTTCGGGCGACGCATGCGTCGCCCCTACATGATCGTCGAAAATCCGGGGTTGCAGCGGCGGTCCTATTCGATAATCTTGGAAACCACGCCCGCGCCCACCGTGCGGCCGCCTTCGCGGATCGCGAAACGCAGGCCCTCGTCCATCGCGATCGGTGCGATCAACTCCACGTTCATCTTTATATTGTCGCCAGGCATCACCATCTCAACGTCGCCAGGCAACTCCACGTTGCCCGTCACATCCGTCGTGCGGAAATAAAACTGTGGGCGGTAGCCCTTGAAGAATGGCGTATGACGGCCGCCCTCTTCTTTGGTCAGGATGTACACTTCCGCCTCGAACTTCGTATGCGGCGTGATCGATCCCGGCGCCGCCAGTACCTGACCGCGCTCAACCTCCTCGCGCTTGGTGCCGCGCAACAGCACGCCAACGTTCTCGCCCGCGCGTCCCTCGTCCAGCAGCTTGCGGAACATCTCAACGCCCGTACAAACCGTCTTCTCCGTCTCCTTGATGCCGACGATCTCCACTTCCTCGCCTACCTTCACCACGCCGCGCTCAATACGGCCCGTCACAACCGTGCCGCGACCCGATATCGAAAACACGTCCTCGATCGGCATCAGATACGGCCTGTCGATCTCCCGCTCCGGAACCGGTACATAACTGTCCAGCGCTTCCACCAGCTTCTCCACCGAACCAATGCCCTGCTCCGAATCGTCGCCCTCCAGCGCCTTCAGCGCGGAACCAATAATGATCGGCGTGTCGTCGCCAGGAAAATCGAAGGTGTCCAGCAACTCCCGCACCTCCATCTCCACCAGCTCCAGCAACTCCTCGTCGTCCACCATGTCCGACTTGTTCATGTACACCACGATGTAAGGTACGCCAACCTGACGCGCCAGCAAGATGTGCTCCCGCGTCTGCGGCATCGGACCGTCCGCCGCCGATACCACCAGAATCGCTCCGTCCATCTGCGCCGCGCCCGTGATCATGTTCTTCACATAGTCCGCGTGACCCGGACAATCCACGTGCGCGTAGTGACGATTCGGCGAATCGTATTCCACGTGCGAAGTCGCGATCGTAATACCGCGCTCGCGTTCCTCCGGCGCATTGTCGATCTCGTCGAATGCCTTCACCGAACCGCCGTAACGATCCGCGCAAATCTTCGTCAGCGCCGCCGTCAATGTCGTCTTGCCATGGTCCACGTGACCGATCGTGCCAACGTTCACGTGTACCTTCGTTCTCTCGAATTTTTCCTTCGCCATTTGTAACTGCCCTTGCTTTACGTTTTGTTGCCTGAAATTCCGGAAGCCCGGGGATATGGTTAAGTGGTGCTCACATCCGGAGTCGAACCGGAGACCTCTTCATTACCAATGAAGTGCTCTACCTCCTGAGCTATGCGAGCCGATCTTGCGCGGATACCCGGATGCATGTCTGGAGCGGGTAGCGGGAATCGAACCCGCGCGACCAGCTTGGAAGGCTGGGGTTCTACCTCTGAACTATACCCGCCTTCTGGAAACAACTCCGTCCCGCACGAGTTTCCAGTTGGTGGAGGGGGGTGGATTTGAACCACCGAAGCTTACGCGTCAGATTTACAGTCTGATCCCTTTGGCCACTCGGGAACCCCTCCCAAAAGAGCCCCAACCGGGCGCTTTCAGCCGACGGCTCTCACAGGAACGCGGCATTCTAGTGGAAATGGTCAGTGTGTGCAAATATTTGACACGGATTTTCCGTACCGGTCAATTCGGAACTTTGGCCTGCAAAATCAGGCCATTGCGGGATTTCTTCGAGGTTCTCCACGTGGCGCTGCAAGCGCACTTCCGCGGCGTCGCCCGGCTGCGCGACATAAACCGTTGCTTCGATGTTCTCGCCAATCGCGGCGGCGGCAAATTCACTGGCCTGAAAAATGTCGGCGAAACCGCCGACGAACAGGCAGACTTGTTCCGCTTCCTCGAGCAGCCGAGCCCTTTCTTCCTCCTGCGCCTCGCTCACGAGTTGCAGGCCTTCATTGCGCAGCGGACGCGGTTCCATCGCCGCGGGCGATTCCGGCGGGCGCAACAGGCTCCAGCCGTAATACGCGATGTTCAAAAGCAGCAGGAAAATAATGATATAGCGCAATTGTCATTCCTCAGGATGCGCGCATGCGATTTCAAGTCCGTCCAGCACAAGGTCCGGAACGACAGGTACACCCTCACGACCCAACTCCCGTTTCAGCAAGGCGGCGTCTCCGCCGGTCAGAACCAGCATGGGACTTTCATGTTCCCGCCGCGGGCGCCCTTTCCCCCGCCGCAGGCGGCTCATTTCCCGCTCGAAGCGCTCCAGGGCCGCACGCACCGCGCCGCACAACATGAACAACGTACCGTTGCGAACCGCGTCGCCGGTGTCGTTGCCGAGCGCGACGGATTCTTCCCCGTTTCCAGGTGTCAGACGAATCTCCGTATTCCGCAACAACGACGAACGCAAGGTTTGCAGTCCCGGCATGATATATCCGCCGAGATGCAATCCGCCTTCGTCAATCACATCGATAGTCAATGCGGTGCCGCTGTCGACGATCAGGCAACTTCCGTTTGCCCGCCTGTAACCCGCGAGCATGGCGAGCCAGCGATCGGCGCCCAGCCTCGAAGGGTCAGGGTACTGGATTCTCACGCCGCCGCAAACGCGCGCAACTCTGGCGAATCGCGGCTGCAAGTCCCATTTGCGCGCTGTCCATGCCGCCAGATCGGCTTTAAGTTCCGCGCCCCTGACATTGCAGACCAACACTTCCTCGGGCCGGCTTGCATGAGCGAGTTCTGATTCAAGTTGCGCCGGGCCGCGCACACTGTTTGCCGCAGATCCGCGCCACCGCCATTTCAAGCTGGTGTTTCCGGCATCGATTTCCAGGATCACGGTTTCGGACCGGCGCCGTGCCGGGAAGGAAAAATCGTTCCGGAAACCAGGCGCTGGACGCCGGTTGCATTGCGCACCAGCAAGGCGCCGGTTTCGTCGACGCCGAATACGCGACCGATGGTTTTCTCGTCGCCGACCTGCACCACGACATCCTGCTGAAAATAGCGGTCGAACTTGTTCCATTCATTCTGGAAGAAAGCAAAACCCTTTTCCCGATAGATGCCGATGTACTCGATCAGCCGATTGATGATCGCCGGCAGCAAATGAGACCAATCCAGATCGTCCTCGCAAATCGACGCCAGGTCGACGGCAGGCTTGTCTATCATTTTCATCACTTCGGGAGGAAAGCGCAGGTTCAGTCCGACTCCGACGACTACGCAGCGCTGCTCATCGTCGCCGTGGGTCTCCACCAGGATACCGCCCAGTTTGCGATTGCCGCTAAGCAGGTCGTTCGGCCATTTCACGCTCAGGCCAAATACTTCCAGGTCGCTGAGACCCGCGCGCAAGGCAAGCGCGATGACCGGGCCCAGTGGCAGCATCCGGTCCAGCGGCAGCGGCAGTTCCCGCACCAGCGAGAAATACAGCCCGGCGCCGCCGGGACTTTGCCATTGATGGCCGCGCCGTCCGCGTCCGGCGGACTGCTCCCGCGCCACGATCAGGCATTCGCCGGTCTCGCCTGCCCGCAGCCTGCGCAAGGCTTCGTCGTTGGTGGAGTCGATTCGATCGAATTCGAAAATCTCGCCCAATGCATGCCGCAGGCCGGGTGGCAGGCCTTCCATAAGCGAATGCAGATCAATTCCGGCCATTTCGTGGAATGCCCCGGCAAAGATCGCCTCCGCCGGGGCGCAAGCTACCTCATTCTGCGGATTCGACGGCTTTGTCCGCGTCCGTGGATTCACCGCGGCGGATTCTCGAAATCACCGAGAATGCTTCCAGCATCACGACAATACTGGCGCCCATAACGGCGATGCTCAGCACCAGCAGCAGCCAATTTTCTGACTGGTAGTAGTCAAACAAGTACCAGAGGCTGGCCCAAAATGCCATAAACACGATAAAGATCATCGGTACCAGTGTGAACATCGATGGCCGTTCGAGCCGCATCAGGTAAACGGACAACACGAGCAAGGTGAGACTTGCCAGGATCTGATTGGAAGCGCCGAAGATCGGCCAGATCAGCATGCCGCCGTCGCCGGGGTACTGGCCGTTGGTGGCGCCGAAGGCGAGGGTAAGGCAGCAGCCCACCGCCACCAGGGTGGAAATGTAATTGTTTTTGAGGAACCCGATGGAATAAATGTTGCCCCACTCCTGGATGATGTATCGCTGCAAGCGCAAGCCTGCATCCATCGTAGTGCCGGCGAACAGCACGACCATGACGGCCAGCATGGTTGTGGAAAACGATTCAGGTATGCCCCAACCCTCGGTTATCAGGGCCGCGCCTCCAGCGATGAAGGCGCTGGCGGCGCCGTCGCCGAAATTGGAATACAAGCTGCTCCATTCAACGGCGGAAACCGCATACAGCGAGCCGGTAACGGCGGTTATGGTGATCAACGCCAGCGAACCTTCGCCCAGCGCACCAAGATAGCCGACGAAGCGTGCGTCTTTCTCATTGTTCAGTTGCTTCGAACTCGTGCCTGAAGAAACAATGCCGTGAAACCCTGAAAGTGCCCCACATGCGATCGTGACGAACAGTATCGGAACCAGCGGCGGAGTGCCTTCCGCGAGATTTTCGTTGATCATCGGCGCCGTAACGTCGGGCAGGGCTATCAAGACCGCGCTGTACAGCACGAGCAGACCAAGCACGAGTTGCGCGCCATTGATGTAGTCCCGCGGCTGCAGCAGCAGCCAAACCGGCAGCATGGAAGCGATGCCTGCGTAAATGAAGAGAATAACGATCCAGTTGCCATGAGGGCCGAGGAAGACACCATCCCAGCGCAACTCAGTCTCCACCGGCCATATGGTGCCCAGGTAGATCGTGAAATACAGAATTGTCACGCCAATCAGGGAAATCGCGAACAGATTGACCTTGCGCCGGATCAGCACGCCGACGGCGATCGCCACCGGAATCGCGGCCCAGGCCGGCACTATGGAAGTCTCGATATCCACCATCTCACCGGCAATGATGGTGCCGAATACGGCATTGACCATCAAAAGCAGCAGGAAGATAACCACCATGAACAGAGCGCGGGTTCGTGAGCCCACAACATCTTCGGACAATGCCCCCATGGATCTCGCGTTGTGCCGGTTGCTGGCCCACAAAGCGCCCATATCGTGGACGCCGGCGAAGAAGATCGAGCCGAGAGTCACCCAGATCAGGGCCGGCAGCCATCCCCAGTAGACCGCGATGGCGGGTCCGACGATCGGCGCGGCGCCGGCTACCGCCGTGAAATGAGATCCCCACAACACATATTTGTTGGTGGGCACATAATCGACCGCGTCATTGAAACGATTGGCGGGCGTAACGTATTCCGGATCCAGCCGGTAGATTTTTTCGGCGATGAAGCGGGAATAGACGAACCAGCCGAACGCGAAGCCGACAAGACCGAAGATAACGATGAATACCGAAGACATTAGGCGCTCTCCCCAGATGCTGCAAGCCGAGGCATCATAGCAACTAGCCGCCAGCGTACACAACAAACTGTAAAAAACCGGTATAAGCGGCGTATGCGGCGCCCACAGTTGTTGCGTGTGCGGGACCATCCGCGGGCGAGGCATGCCTCGCCCCTACCGTCTCACATGTATCTGACCCTGAACAAAAATGGGTCAAGAGCGGCGCGGCACAACGCAAGTCGCCGTCGGTTTGCGGGGTGTGCGGCGGGCGTGCGAGGGTGAGGCCCGGTCGGCGCAGCCGACAAGAAGCAACGCTTCTTGAGGGCCGAACGGCTCGACATGGATGTCGAGACTGGGGGTTGGCGAAACCATAGAAGTTGCGCCAGGGACGGCTTACAAAATGCAAATGAAGGCTGTGAGCGGGATGTATTTACAGCGTCCGCTGCACACCCCGCAAACCGACGGCGACGGATCGAAGCCACTATCTCAAGAGATGACCAAACCTCAATCCTGCGCTTTCGATTCGCGCAGTTGTGCGAGCTCGGCGAAACTGAGTACCAGGTTGAGCCGGCGGAACAATTCGTAGGTCAGCCAGAAACAGCCGACGATGACGATCAGCAGCATGCCCCAGCGCATCAGCGCCGCATAAAACAGATTGTCGAAGATCGGGTACTGCAAGGTGAACTGCTGCAACTGCGCACCACGGTCGAGCATCCAGTGCCAGGCGCTGTGGGCAAGCAGGGCCGACAACAGGATGCAGCCTATGCGCTCGGCGACCAGGTAGCGGAACAGCAGATTGAGCACCGGTATGACCAGGATCAGAATCAGCAGTTGTCCAAGTTCCACGCCGACGTTGAACGCCAGCAGCGATGAAATCAGATGCCCGCCGGCGAACTGCAGCGTTTCGCTGAACAGAAAGGAAAAGCCGAAGCCGTGCACGAGGCCGAAGCCGAAGGAAACCATCCAGCGTCTTTCCGGCCTTGCGCCGACGATGTTCTCGAAGGCCATGTAAACGATCGACAAGGCGATCAGCGTCTCGATCAGCGGCGGAAACCACAGCGCCCTCGGCGCGATGCCCATGGCTGAAGCGATCAGGGTAATCGAGTGGGCGATCGTGAACGATGTGACAACGGGTATCAGATGCCTCAGGCTGCGTACCGGAATCACCAGACAGAACAGGAACAGCAGGTGGTCGATGCCTTCGAGGATGTGCCAGAAACCCATGACGATGAAGCGCAGGGCGGCCTGGTGCCAGCGCGGGTCGAGTTCGACCAGTCCCGGATTGCCGAGATAGTTGAACAGGCGCTCGCCTCCGCCTGGCAGCACGAAACGCAATACCGTAGTGGTGAGGTCGGACAAGGTGCCGAGTTGCGGGTCCACCGAAAAATCGGATTCTTCCGACTCGATCGGATAAGTCACCAGTACATCAAGCATTCCCTGGCGCCAGAACAGGTTGACCTCGTCGCCGAGCGGCGGCGAATGGATGTTTTCCAGGGCGGTTTCGTAGTCGGTGAAAGCGCGGCTTGAGGGTAGCGATACCCGGGTGGCTTCGAGGTATTTTTCTTCGAGTTCTACTCCGTTTTCGTAGAAATGCAGGGATTCGGTGATATACACCCGGGCGGCGTCGCGCAAGGCAAAGTCCGCTTCGCTGATCTGCAGATATCCGGGCCCGCGCAAGGGAAAACTGATTTCACCGAAGGCCTCCATCGGAATGCGAAACAACGCTGTAAGCGTGTTGCCCTCGGGCTTGACGAAGGCGTAAACGGTGACCCGGCTTGGAATGTCATGGGCCGAGACCGCGGCCGGGAACATCAGCAGGCCGGCCAGCATCGCGCCCGCGGCCAGCAGCGGTGCGAATCTGCTGCTTCTCATCGTGCATCCTCCTGAATTACCGGCGCCGGCTGATTTTTGGGCGGAATAGTATACTGTGCCGCAATGAGGCAGTATACTCGCTCGGACTAGGGCCCGACGGGCCTTCCATAACCAAGAGGAGATCAAGAATGACCAAGATCAAACTGCTGGCCGGAGTTGTCTTGGCTGCCGCCCTGGTTGCTCTGGGGATCGGTCATAACTATATGCAGGCTCCGAGCGTTGCTGCCAGCAACGATGTCATGGCGCCGCACTTCCTCGTCGATCCGCTTTGGCCGAAGCCCCTTCCCAATCACTGGGTGCAAGGCAATACCATCGGCGTTGACGTGGACGACCGGGACCACATCTTCATCGTGCATCGCAACACCGAGTCCCAGTTCATGCGTATTCAGGAGATCGGACTGTATGCCGGCGTGGCCGAATGCTGCACTCCGGCGCCTCCCATTCTCGAATTCGACCTCGAAGGCAACCTGATCAACGCCTGGGGCGGTCCAATGAAAGGAGCGCCATATCAGTGGCCCGAATCCAATCACGGCATTGAAGTCGCCCCCGACGGCAACGTCTGGATCGGCGGCAATGGCGGCGGCGACTCCCACGCGCTGGTCTTCACCCGGGACGGCGAGTTCGTTCGCCAGGTCGGCATTCCCGGTCAGGACGCGGACAGCAACAGCGAGACGCATTACGGCCGCATCGCGGAAATCGCCATCGACGAAGCAGCCGGCGAGGTTTATTTCGCCGACGGCTATACGCACAAGCGTGTCGCCGTGGTTGACCTCGAAGGCAACTTCCTGCGCTACTGGGGCGCCTACGGCAATCGTCCCGACGACGACGCCGACGTGACCTACACTCCCGGCGTGCCTGGCCCGCAGCAATTCCGCGGCCCCGTTCACTGCGCCGAACCTTCCAATGACGGGTTGGTCTACGTCTGCGACCGCGGCGCCGACCGCATCCAGGTGTTCCGCACCGACGGCACCTATGTGCAGGAAGTGATCATCTCGCCGGCCACGCTGGCGCAGGGCTCCACCTGGGATATCGCATTCTCGCCCGATGACGAGCAGGAGTTCATCTACCTGGCCGACGGTCAGAACTTCAAGATCTACATCATCGACCGCGAGTCCATGGAAGTGCTGTACACCTTCGGTGACGGCGGCAGGCAACCCGGCCTGTTCTTCGCCCCCCACAGCATCGCCGCCGACTCCCAGGGCAACATCTACACAACCGAGACCTACGAAGGCAAGCGGGTGCAGAAGTTCCTCTTCCAGGGCATGAGGCCGGTCACAGTCACCGACCGTGCGCCGACCTGGCCGCCCGACGAGTTGTAAGCGTCTCCGGGCCGAACGAAAAAAGCCGCATCCACCCGATGCGGCTTTTTTTGTTCCAGCAAAAAAAGCGGCTTATACTGGCCGGAATCTCACTCTGCATAACTCACGGGATATCGATATGAACATCAACAGATCGACCCTGATTATCGCTCTTGTCGCAGTGCTCGCCCTGGCGGTGCTGTTCATCGGACAGGGCAGAATGGAGCAGGCGCCCCAGGCAGCCAACAGCGACCAGCTCGTGCCGCATTTCGAGGTGGATCCGTTCTGGCCCCAGCCCCTGCCTAACCAGTGGCTGCTCGGGCGCACGATCGGCGTAGCCGTTGACGCCCGGGATCATGTCTACATCGTGCATCGTGATTCTCCGGACATGTTCATGAGCCAGGAACTCGGCCTTGACCGGGGAGTCGCATCCTGCTGCACCGCCGCGCCCCCGATACTGGAATTCGACCCGGACGGAAATCTGGTGAATGCATGGGGAGGCCCTGTCGAAAACGGCGACTACGAATGGCCGGAGTCCAATCACGGCATCGAAGTCGCCGCAAACGGCGATGTCTGGATCGGCGGTAACGGCAGCACCGATTCCCATATCCTGGTATTCACCCGAGAGGGCGATTACATTCGCACCATCGGCGAACCGGGCAATCTGCCGGACAGCAACAGCACCGCGCATTTTTCACGGGTAGCCGAAATTGCCATCGACGCCGCGAACAACGAAGCCTGGATCGCCGACGGTTACGGCAACCGCCGCGTGGTCGTGCTTGACGCCTCCACCGGCGAGTTCAAGAATTTCTGGGGCGCCTATGGCAATCAGCCCGATGACGAAGCCGACAATACCTATATTCCCGGCGAACCGCTGCCCCAACAATTCAGGCCGCCGGTGCATTGCGCCGAACCTTCGGCGGACGAACTGATCTACGTTTGCGACCGGGGGGCCGATCGCATCCAGGTGTTTCAGCGCGACGGCACATTCGTCAAGGAAGGACTCGTGGCTCCGGCCACATTGTCGGGCTCGACCTGGGACATCTCTTTCTCCCACGATCCGGAACAGGAGTTCATCTATCTTGCTGATGGATCCAACATGCTGGTGCACGTTCTGGACCGCGACTCGCTGGAAGTGCTCTACACTTTTGGTGACGGTGGCCGCCAGCCGGGGTTGTTCTTCGGCACTCACAGCATCGTTACCGACTCGGCCGGCGACGTCTATACGACGGAAACCTATGAAGGCAAGCGCGTGCAGAAATTCCTCCATCGCGGCATGATTCCCCTGGGCGACATCCGTCCGGGAGCGCCGTGGCCGACTACTGAAATCAACTGAAACCATACCCCGCCGGATTGCGCAGTCCGGCGGGGATTTCACCCATCTGCCGGAGATTCGATCCCATGCTTGTACGAAGCCTGATGCTGGCCCTTGCGGCGCTCTTGAGCACAGCCGCCATAGCCGCCGAACAGATCAACGTGAATTACCAATACGACGGCAATCACCGCGCCGACCTGAGCCGCATGCGCGGTACCTTGCGGGTGGCGGAATTTACCGATGGCCGCGGGCTGGCTGACGGCCGCCTGATCGTCGACAGCGACCCGGCGGGTGGCGATGGCTATCTTGCCGAGATGGAAATGACGGCGCTCGTGCGCACGGCACTCATCCAGGGATTCGAGCACGGCAACGCCCGGCTCGTGGAAAGCGGCGAGGACTTCAGCGTCGAAGGCAGTGTGAATTCCATCGAATCCGAAATCATTGACGGCGAAATTCGCCTGACGATGCGCGTAAACCTGCAACTCAACCGCGGCGGCCGCTCCATCTGGCAAACCAACCTGTTCGGCCGCGGTTTGGCGGAAGACATCGGCGGCGCCACCCACGCCGCCCTCACCCGCCTGATCCGCGAACTCATGAATGACGATTATTTTCTGATCGAACTGCAATGATCGGCACAGTCTTGAACGAAGGCTGTTTTGGATTATTTCCTGATTGAACTGCAATAATTGAGAATTGTCGGCGCCGGGCATAGAATCCCCGAACGCTTTCGTTGCCGCGGCCTGCCTGCGGCGATGATTTTCCTCCACGGAATAACCCGGTTGATAGGAGTCCAGGCATGCAGAAGTTGACAGGAATGCTGGTCCTGGGCGCGGCGGCGATTTTCGCCGCCTGGCCCGCGTCGGGAGACACCGTTCTGCTGGAAAACGTGAACGGTTACACCCTCGACGGCAGCCGCGAACTCGTTCGATTTTCGGCGCTGCAATTCACCGACGGAGAGGTAGACCGCACATTCGGCGCGGACGATGTCCTGCCGGAGAGCGTGGACCAGCGCGTCGACGGCGCCGGCAGGACGGTGATTCCCGGCCTGATCGATGCCCACGGCCATGTGTACAGTCATGGCCGCGCCCTGCTTTCGGTGATTCTGACCGGAGCAGCCTCGGAGCAGGAAGCCGCAGGAAGAGTGGCCGATTTCGCCGAAGAAAATCCCGAAGTCGAATGGATTCAGGGCCGAGGCTGGAACCAGGTACTCTGGGAAAGCAACGAGTTTCCCGGCGCCGCGAGTCTTGACGCGGTGATCAGCGACCGGCCGGTTTGGCTCGGACGCGTCGATGGTCATGCCGCCTGGGCCAATTCGCTGGCGATGGAAATGGCGGGAGTAACGGCGCGAAGCGAAGACCCGGAAGGCGGCCAGATCATGCGAGACGCCGAGGGCATTCCCACCGGTGTTTTCGTCGATACCGCCATGGGTCTCGTTTCCGGAATCATTCCCGAACCCGGCCGCGACGAGATCAAGCGGGCGCTTTCGGTTTCCATGCAGAACCTTGCCGGCTGGGGTCTGACCAGCGTCCATGACGCCGGCTCAGGCAGTACCGTCATCGCCGCGTTCCGCGAATTGCTCGAAGCGGATGTCATGCCGATCCGTGTCAACCTGATGCTGGCGGCGAGCGATGAATTTTACGAGGAACGCCTGGCGGAAGGCCGCTTCCGCGATGAAAACGACTTTTTTGCGATGCATTCGGTCAAGGTCGTGGGTGACGGCGCCCTTGGCAGCCGCGGCGCCGCCCTGCTCGAAGAATATTCCGACGACCCGGGCAATACCGGCCTGCTGCGCTACAACGATGAGCAATTGCAATACCTGATGCGCGCCGCGATGAACGCGAACTTCCAGGTCAACACCCACGCCATTGGCGACGCTGCCAATCAAATCGTGCTCGATTCCTACGAAATGTTGATCAGGGAGACCGGCAGCCACGATCTGCGCCACCGGGTAGAGCACGCCCAGGTACTGACATTCGACGACATTCAGCGCTTTGCGGAACTCGGCGTGGTTCCGTCGATGCAGGCGACCCACGCCACCAGCGACAAGAACATGGCCGAGAACCGGCTTGGACCCGAGCGCATTCAAGGCGCTTACGCCTGGCGCAAGCTACTCGACACCGGCGTGAAAATCGCCAATGGCTCGGACTTCCCGGTCGAGCACCCGAATCCCTTTTACGGCCTGCACGCGTCGGTAACGCGGCAGGATCAGCGAAACGAGCCCGACGGCGGCTGGTACCCCGAAGAAAACATGACGCTGGAAGAAGCCTTCGCCAGTTTTACCATCGACGCCGCCTGGGCGGGACATCAGGAAGAAATTCTCGGAACGCTCGAACCCGGCAAGAAAGCCGACTTCCTGTTGCTCGACCGGGATCTGTTCGGTATTCCTGCAAGTGAAATCTGGCAGATCCAGGTTCTCGAAACCTGGGTCAACGGCGAAAGGGTATTTCCCCGCGCGTCGCAAGCCGTCAACGCAAATTGAGAAAAATCACCATGAAGCTGCCGTGGTCGTTGCTTGTACTACTGACTTTTCTGACTTTGGCCGCGTGCAGTCCGGCGCCGCAAGGAGGCAATGCAAACATGAATACGAGTGTTTTCAGCGATGAGGAAATCGCGCGCTGGCAGGAACGCGCCGCAAGAGTCGAGATTCTGCGGGACCGCTGGGGCATTGCCCACATCTATGGCGAAACCGATGCAGATACGGTTTTCGGCGCCTTGTACGCTCAGGCCGAAGACGACTTCAATCGGGTCGAGACCAACTATATCAACGCCACGGGCAGACTGGCGGAGGCCGAAGGCGCCGGCGAGATTTATCGCGACCTGCGCATGCGCCTGTTCATCCGCCAGCCGGAGATGGAAGAACTGTACGAGACCAGCCCTGACTGGCTGAAGCAATTGATGGACGCCTTCGCCGACGGGCTGAACTATTACCTGCACACCCATCCCGAAGTAACGCCCCGGGTATTCCGACGCTTCGAACCCTGGATGGCGCTGACTTTCTCGGAAGGCTCGATCGGTGGCGATATCGAACGCGTGAATATTGCCAGACTGCGCGATTTCTATGGCGCCGGCGACATGATCGCCATGGCCGACGACCTGGTAGTCGACATGGAGCCACGCGGCTCGAACGGTTTCTCCGTCGCGCCGTCCAATACGGCGAACGGCAATGCACTGTTCCTGATCAATCCCCATACCTCCTTCTTCTTCCGCTCGGAATTGCACATGGTCAGCGAGGAAGGCCTCAATGCATACGGCGCGGTAACCTGGGGCCAGTTTTTCATATACCAGGGATTCAACGAAAACACCGGCTGGATGCATACTTCAAGCCGGGCCGACGCCATCGACGAGTATCTCGAGACCATCGTCGAGCGCGACGATGGCTATTACTACGTGTACGGCGACGAAGAGAGGAGATTGCAGGAAAGCCAGGTCGAGATCGATTATATGGGCGGCGATGCCATGAGCACGCGCGAGTTCACCGTTTATCACAGTCATCACGGACCGATCATTCGTGAGCAGGACGGCAGATGGGTCGCTATCAGCCTGATGGAAGAGCCCGTGCAGGCGCTGACCCAATCCTGGCTGCGCACCAAGTCGCGTAACTACATGGAGTTCAACGCGACCATGGAATTGCTGACAAACTCCTCCAACAACACCGTATACGCGGATTCCGACGGCAATATCGCCTATTACCATGGCAACTTCATTCCGCGCCGCGATCTCTCATTCGACTGGAACGCCCCTCTCGACGGCAGCGATCCGGCGACCGACTGGCAGGGCCTGCATCCGCTCGACGAGTTGATCACCGTGCTGAATCCGCCGAACGGCTGGATCCAGAACACCAACAACACGCCATTCTCGGCGGCGGGCGAATATAGCCCGAGGGCGGAAGACTATCCGGCCTACATGGCCAACAATCCCGAAAATCCGCGCGGCATACACGCCATCCGGGTGCTCGAAGGCAAGACCGATTTCACACTCGACTCACTGATCGAAGCCGCATACGACTCCTTGCTGACCGCCTTCGAACCCTTGATTCCGGCCTTGCTGGCCGCTGCCGAAGAAGCGCCCGCCGACGATCTCGCAGAGCAACTCGCATTGCTCGCCGGCTGGGACTATCGCTTTGGCGTCGATTCGATCGAGACTACGCTGGCGGTGTATTGGGCCCAGGCGCTGATGGACAGCGTCAGCGCCGAGGCGAGTTCCACCGGAATCAACATTTATGAGTACATGGCGGATAATGCCGGCGCTGAGCGGAAACTGGACGCCTTGCGCGACGCCGCCGCCGAACTGGAGTCCGATTGGGGCTCCTGGCAGGTGCCCTGGGGTGAAGTCAATCGCTATCAGCGCATCAACGGCGATATTGTGCAACAGTTCGACGACGAGGCGGATAGTTGGCCGGTAGGCTTCGCTTCCGGGCGCTGGGGCGCATTGGCTTCCTTCGGCAGCCGCAAGTACCCCGGCACGCGGCGCATGTACGGCACCAGCGGCAACAGTTTCGTCGCAGCAGTGGAATTCGGCAGACCCTTGCGCGCCAGGGCGATTACCGTCGGTGGACTGCAGAGCGACCCGCAATCGCAGCATTTCGACGATCAGGCGGAGATGTACGCCACCGGCGAATTTCGCGATGTGCTGTTCTATCGGGACGACATCGAAGCGAACCTCGAACGAAGCTACCGGCCGGGCGAATGAAGTCGGGTCGTCATCACCTGCAGATTCCCGGGCCGACCAATGTGCCGGAGCGCGTATCGCTGGCCATGGCGCGGGCCGTGGTCGATCATCGAGGCGCTGACTTTCCTGAACTGACCTTGCGGATATTCGGAAATCTGCGGGAAGTTTTCGCGACCGAACACCCGGTATTGATGTTTCCGTCCTCGGGCACCGGCGCCTGGGAAGCCGCATTGGTTAACACACTCTCGCCGGGAGAAAGGGTGCTGGCCTTCGAGACCGGACATTTTTCCGCATTGTGGAAGGAAGTCGCGCGAAATCTCGACCTGGAGGTGGTTTGGGTCGAAGGAGACTGGCGCCGGGGAATCGATCCGCAAATCGTCGAGGATCGGCTCAGGCAGGACAGCGGCATCGCCGCCGTGCTCGCCATGCATAACGAGACCTCAACCGGCGTCACCAGCGATATCGCCGCCGTACGCGCCGCCATGGACGCCTGCGGCCATTCCGCGCTTTTAATGGTCGATGCGATCTCTTCGCTGGCCTGCGCGCCCTTGCCGATGGACGATCTGGGCATCGATGTCGTCATCAGCGGCTCCCAGAAAGGCCTGATGTTGCCGCCGGGACTCGGCTTCAACGCCGTCGGCCCCAGGGCCCGGGATCGCGCCGCGAGCTCAACGTCCCGCAATGCCTACTGGAACTGGCAAGCCATGCTCGACAACAACCGGCAAGGGTATTTTCCGTACACGCCGGCGACGACCTTGCTCTACGGACTCGACGAGGCGCTGGCAATGCTGCTCGAGGAAGGCATGGAAAATGTCTTCATGCGCCATGCCCGCCATGCCGGAGCGACACGGGCCGCGGTTGCAGCCTGGGGGCTGGAAAACGTCTGTGTCAACGAGCATGAATTCAGCAATTCCACTACCGCAATATTGCTGCCCGAAGGCTCCGACGCCGACCGGCTGCGAAAGATCATTCTCGAACGATTCAACATGTCACTTGGCACTGGCCTCGGGAGACTAAAGGGTCGGTGTTTTCGTATCGGCCATCTGGGCAATTTCAACGATCTGATGCTCGCGGGAACCTTGAGCGGCGTGGAAATGGGGCTGGAACTGGCCGGCGCGCCTTATGGCAAAGGCGGGATCAACGCCGCGTTGGAATTTCTTGCAAGCGACGAGAACGAATAAAGGAGACTGCCATGGATCCAGCCACCGCGGTCAATACCAGTGCAGCCGTTTCCCTGCTGGGATTCGGCGTACTCATCTTCCTGCTGCTGTTTCTGATCGCGAAATGGAAATGGCATGTCTTCTTCGCCCTGCTCATCCCCATCATGCTGTTCGGAATTCTGCCGGGCATCCAGCAGAACAATTTCATCGACGCTTTCGAAAGCGGCTTCGGCAATACCCTTGGATCGATCGGCGTCGTCATCGTGCTCGGCTCGATCATCGCCGAAGCGCTCAAGCATACCGGCGGCATCCAGGTCATTACCCGTTCGATGGTGAATCTGGTGGGATCGGCGCGCATGCCGCTGGCGCTGACCTTGACCGGCTTCATCATCGGCATCGCGATCTTCTCGGACGTGGCCTATGTGATCCTCAACCCGCTGGTTCACTCCTCGGCCCGCACGATGGGTATCGGCATCGCCGCCATGTCCACCGGTCTCGTCGGCGCGCTGCAATTGACCCATGCCATCGTGCCGCCGACGCCCGGCCCGCTCGCTGCCGCCGCGCTGGTGGGAGCCGATATCGGCAAGACCATCATCTACGGCGGCATCGCCTGCCTGTTCGGCTCACTAGCCTGCTGGGCCTGGGGCAAGTACGTCTGCGGGCCGCGCGTGAAGACGCCGGCGAGCGATGAGTTCGGCAGCGTCGAAAGCAGTCTCGAAGGCGGCGAGAATCTGCCCTCGACGCTCAGCTCCTACACACCGATCGTGATTCCCATCGTGCTGATCGCAGCCCAGAGCGTAGTCTCGCTGGTGCTGGAGGAAGGTCATTTCCTGCGTACCGTATTCATGTACCTGGGCTGGCCGGTGGTTGCGCTGTCTATCGGCGTCTGGCTGGCCTATCGCAATATCCGCACTACGGAACACCGTGAACAATCGCGCGACGCATGGGTTGAGGCCGCCTTGAAGACTTCGGCGATGATCCTTGTCATAACCGGCCTCGGCGGTTCGCTCAGCGCGATACTGCGCGGCACCCCGGCAGTGGATTTCATCGCCGCGCTGTTCTCGGACTTCGGCTTGCCGGCGATCCTGCTGCCCTTCGTCATTGGCATCATCGGCAATATGATCACCGGCTCGACCACTGTCGGTGTAATCACCGCGGCCGCGCTGAGCGCGCCCATGCTCGGCAATCTCGGCCTTTCACCGGAAGCGGCGATGCTCGCCGGCGCCAGCGGCTCGGTCATCATCAAGTACGTCAACAGCAGCTATTTCTGGGTCTGCACATCCTTGTCCCGGCTCAGCGTTCCCGACGCCATCTTCAGTTACGGCGGCGCAACCCTGATGGGAGGCCTGGTATCCTTTATGGTTGTGTGGATATTCTGGGCGACAGGGCTGGTCTGATTCGGCCGGATAATCGCCCGCACTGTAAGGTTTGTGACATGCAACTGCAAGATGGAACCCTGCTGAAATCCAGGGCGTATATAAATGGAAGCTGGCATGCGTCGGATGACGGCGCAACCACTCCGGTTCTGAATCCGGCGACGGGTGGAATCCTGGCCCAGGTCTCGCGTTGCGGTCGGGCCGAGACCCGCCGCGCAGTCGCCGCCGCCCAGCGCGCGTTTCCGGATTGGCGACAGCGCACGGCGGACGAGCGCGCAGCGGCCTTGCACCGGCTATGTGAGCTGATCATCGCCCATCACGAAGACCTGTCCCGGATCATCACCATCGAGCAAGGCAAGCCTCTCGCCGAATCACGCAAGGAAGTCGAAATCGGCGCGGGCTACATCAGATGGTTTGCCGAGGAAGCGCGCCGTGTGTACGGCGATACCATTCCAAGTCCGCGCAAGGACCAGCGCCTGCTCGCCATCAAACAGCCGGTTGGCGTGGCTGCCTGCATCACACCCTGGAATTTTCCCAACGCCATGCTCGCGCGCAAGCTCGGGCCGGCGTTGGCGAGCGGCTGCACCGTGGTCTGCAAGCCCGCCAATGCGACTCCCCTTTCGGCTCTTGCCCTGGCGGAACTCGCAGCGCGCGCCGAGATTCCTGCCGGCGTAATCAATGTGCTATGTGGGGACACACACGCGATCGGCAACGAACTCACCTCCAATCCCAAAGTGCGCAAGTTGACGTTTACCGGCTCAACCGAGGTAGGAAAATTGTTGATGGAACAATGCGCCGCCACGGTAAAACGCACCTCAATGGAACTCGGCGGCAATGCGCCGTTCATCGTGTTTGACGATGCCAACCTCGACTCCGCTGTCCAGGGCGCCCTCGCCAGCAAGTATCGTAACGCCGGCCAGACCTGTGTCTGCGCCAATCGCATTCTCGTGCAATCCGGCGTTTACGAGGAATTTGCTAAACGTTTCGCCGCCGCTTCGGCATCCCAGCGCATCGGCAACGGGCTTGAGGAGGACACCGTTATAGGTCCGTTAATCGACCGTCAGGCGGCTGATTCGGTACTCGAGATGATTGAAGACGCCAGAGCGCTCGGCGCCGAAGTCCTGACCGGAGGCCAACGCTCCGAGTATGGAGAATGCTTTGTGGAGCCCACCGTGCTGACTGCCGTGAAACCCGAGATGCGGGTATTTCAGGAAGAGATCTTCGGCCCGGTCGCGCCGTTATTCGAATTCGATACCGAGGAAGAAGCCATCGGCCTCGCCAACGACACCAATGCAGGGCTCGCGGCCTATTTCTATGCCCGTGACGTCGGCAGAATCTGGCGTGTGGCGGAAGCCCTCGATTACGGCATCGTCGGAATCAACGAGGGCATCGTTACCAACCCGATGTCGCCTTTCGGCGGCATGAAGGAATCGGGTGCGGGCAGGGAAGGCTCCAAATACGGCATGGACGACTACCTGGAGATCAAGTACCTCTGCATGGGCGGCCTGTAAGCCGAATTCGCCGGCTGGATCAGGCCAGGGCCATTTCCAGCACTCTGGCGATGTGCAAGGCTTCGCGAGAGGCGCCATGACTGATCTGGCCGCGGCAACTGACACCGTTGGCGACGATCAGACTGTCCTCATCCGCGTCGCGCACCGCGGGCAGCAGGCTCAATTCCGCCATATCCATCGAGTAGCGGTAATGTTCAGCCTCGTAGCCGAAAGAGCCGGCCATACCGCAACAGGATGAATCGATTACCTCGACTTCGAGTTCAGGCACCAGCGCCAGAGTCTGGTTGAGAGCGGGCATGACGGCGAAGGATTTCTGATGGCAATGGCCATGCACCAACGCCCGCTTTTGCGCCAGTGGCCTCAGCTTCAGATCGAGCTTGCCGGAATCGTGTTCGGCCGCCAGGAATTCCTCCAGCAGGAAACTGCCCGCGGCCAGTTTTTCCGCCTCCGGGCCCAATCCCATGACGAGATACTCGTCGCGCAGGCTGAGCAGACAGGAAGGCTCCAGACCGATGATCGGCGCGCCACGCTCAACGAACGGTAGCAATGTCTCCAGCATGCGCCGGGCCTCGGCTTTCGCCTCATTCATCAGGCCGCTGCTGAGGAATGTGCGGCCGCAACATAGCGGACGGGAATCCTCGGCTGCCGGCGTTACCACGCGGTAACCCGCGGCCTGCAAAACCTTGCAGGCCGCATCGGCATTTTCGCGTTCGAAACAGCTATTGAACGTGTCGACCAGCAGCACCACTTCCCTGCCCTCGCCCGTGGCAGTCGCCGAACGAAACCGGTCGCTACGCCAGCGCGGCAGAGTGCGATTCGCGCTTAACCCGAACAACCATTGCGAAAGCAGCGCCATCCCCGGAATCCGGTCGCGCAGATTCAACAGTAGGCCGAGCGGTCCGAGCCGATGGGCATAACGTGGCAGCCAGGCAAACAGCCTGTCGCGCAGACTGATGCCGCTCGCACCGCGATATTGATGCAGGAACTCGGTTTTCATCCGCGCCATGTCCACTCCGGTAGGACATTCGCGCCGACATGCCTTGCAACCCACGCACAAGGCCATGGTTTCGTACAATTCCTTCGATTGCAGCGCCTCCGGACCCGTTGCCCCACTTAAGGCCAGCCGCAAACTGTTGGCGCGGCCGCGGGTCAGATGGATTTCCTCGCCCGTTACGCGGAAGGAAGGACACATGACGCCGCCCTTCGCCTTGCGGCAAGCGCCATTGTTGTTGCACATCTCGAGAGCGCGGTCGAAACCTTGCCAGGCGGACCAGTCGAGTGCGGTTTCGATCGGCTTGCATTGGTAACCGGGCGGATAACGCATGATAGTGCGATCGTCGAAGCGATGCGGATTGACGATCTTGCCGGGATTGAAGACGTTGTCCGGATCGAACCAGCTCTTCACCTGCTCGAAATTCCCGACCATGCGACTGCCGAACATGGGCTCATGAAATTCCGAGCGCGAAATGCCGTCTCCGTGTTCGCCGGAATGGGATCCCTTGTACTCACGCACCATTTCCAGCGCCTCTTCGGCGATGGATCGCATCGCCTTTGCGCCTCCGGCCTGTTTCATGTTGAGCACGGGGCGCACGTGCAGGCAGCCTACGGAAGCATGGGCGTAAAAGGTGCCCGTCGTGCCATGGCGCGCGAATACTTCGCTCAGGCGAGCGGTGTAGTCCGCCAGGTCTTCCAGCGCTACGGCGCAGTCCTCGATAAAGGAAACCGGCTTGGCGTCACCCTTCATCGACATCATGATGTTCAGGCCCGAAGCTCTGACTTCCCAGATCGATTTCTGAAAATCCGGATCGACCGCCTCGACCACGAAAGGCCGCGCCGTGGATTCCGGTGAATCCAGGGACTGCAATAATTCCCCAAGCCGGCGCAGGGAGACGAGCTGCCCGGCTTGGTCTTCTCCGGCAAACTCGACGAGCAACAGTGCTTCCGGTTCGCCTTTGACGAATCGTTCCACGGTCGGCGCAAACAATGGGATTTCCCGGGCGAGTTCGATCATGGTGCGATCCATCAACTCGACCGCGGCGGGTTTGAGTTCGACGATATGGCGGACGCTGTCCATGGCGTCGTAAAAGCGCGAAAAATGGCAGATGCCGAGCGCCTTGTGCCGCGGAATCGGTTGCAGGTCGAGATGTATGCGCCGGAAGAACCCCAGGGTACCCTCGGAACCTACGAGCAGCCGCGCCAGATTGGGTCGGTCCAGGGTCAACTCGTCGATGTTGTAGCCGCCAACCCGGCGCAGCAGTGTGGGAAAGCGGCGGCGGATTTCTTCGGCTTCGCTGTCGCCGAGGTCGAGCAACTTCTCGACCAGTTCCGGCGGCATGTCGCCGTTTCCCGAATCAACCGGTCGGAAGTGAGCCTTGACGCCGCCGGCGAGCAGGGCTTCGATAGAGCGCACGTTGTGCACCATGTTGCCGTAGCGGATGGAACGCGCGCCGCAACTGTTGTTACCGGTCATGCCGCCGATGGTTGCGCGATTGGCGGTGGACACGTCAACCGGATAGAACAGTCCGTGGGGCTTGAGATAGCGATTGAGCTGTTCGAGCACAATGCCGGGCTGCACGCAGACCGTGCGCGCCCCGGCGTCGAATTCGATGACATTATTGAGATTACGGGTGCAGTCGAGTATCAGCGCTTCGCCGATGGCCTGGCCGTTCTGGGATGTACCCGCGCCACGCGGTAATACCGGTACGCCCTCTTCTTCGGCAATGGCCAGCGCGGAAGCGACGTCTTCCTCATTTGCCGGCACGACCACGCCGACGGGCATGATCCGGTAAATGGAAGCATCGGTGCTGTAGCGCCCACGATTGAAGGCGTCGAACCAGACCTGCCCCTTGATCTCCGTATCCAGCCTGCGCTGCAGGTTTCCGTGTGTCATGACTGAAACCCGGATAACTTCATGGACGGATCAATATCCGACTGCGGCCCCGTCTCCGCGACGCGAATCGGAAGCTCCCAGAAACAATCCGGCTTCACGATCATGGTACACCCCCATTGCCGCGCCTTGCGTGCCGCGCGACATCAGACGGTGCCCCTTGGCCTCATACAAGCGGATCGTGTCGGGAGAAAGGCCATTCGGCTCCATGCCGGTTACATCGGGCAGCCACTGGTGATGAATGCGGGGCGCCTCGATGGATTCCGCGATGTTGTAGCCATGATCGATAATGTTCAGGATTACCTGCAAGGTGGTATTGATGATGGTCTTGCCGCCGGGACTGCCGGCCGCGAACAATGGCTGACCGTCCAGCGCCACGATGGTCGGCGTCATACTCGAAAGCGGCCGCTTCTCCGGACGAATCAGGTTCGGCGGCGTGCCGATCAGGCCGTTGGCGTCGGTGACGCCGGGAACGGCATTGAAATCACCCATTTCATTGTTGAGCAGGTAACCTCCGCCTTCGACCACGATGGCGGAGCCATATCCGAATTCCAGCGTATAGGTCAGGCTGACCATACTTCCTTCCTTGTCGACCACGGAAAAATGCGTGGTCTCCTCGCTTTCGTATGCCTGGGCGAAATGTTCGGGATCGCTGTTGGAGGCGCGTTCGAGATCGATGGTGCCGCGCAGATCATCGGCATACTCTTTCGAGGTGAGACGCTCCAGCGGCATGCCTTCGTTGAAATCCGGATCGCCCAGATGCTCGGCCCGGTCGGCGTAGGCCCGGCGCATGGTCTCTGTCAGCACATGCAGATACTCGGCGGAGTTATGACCCATCGCGGCCAGATCGTATCCTTCCAGGATGTTGAGCATTTCCACCAGCACCACCCCGCCTGAACTCGGCGGCGGCATGCTGATGATTTCGTGTCCGCGGTAGCTGCCGCGGATGGGTTCGCGTTCAACCGCTTCGTAGCGGGCCAGGTCCTCTTCGGTTATCAGGCCGCCCGTGTCCGCCATGAATTGCGCCAGGCGCCGGGCGTTCTCGCCGGCATAGAAACCGTCCTTGCCGTTTTGCCGGATCAGTTCGAGGGTGGCCGCCAGATCGGGCTGTACCCAGGTATCGCCCAGTTCATACAACGAACCGTCGGGCTTGAAAAACACGGCGGCGCTGGAAGGATACTGCCGGAATCGCCCCTGGCTGCGGGCGAACCCGGTTTGCAGCGAATACGTAATCGGAATGCCGTCGCGCGCCAGTGCGACCGCAGGGGCCACGAGATCGGCCCAGGGCAGGCTGCCGAGTTCCTGGTGCGCTTTCCACAGTCCGGCCACGGTGCCGGGAACTCCGACCGCGAGCGGACCGAAATGATTGGAGTTGTTGACGACCCTTCCGTCAACGCCGAGATACATTTCTTCAGTCGCGGCCAACGGCGCCTTCTCGCGAAAATCGAAAGCCGTGGCATGGCCGTCGCCGCCGTGATAGACAAGAAAGCCGCCGCCGCCGATATTGCCGGCGCTGGGCCAGGTGACTGCCATCGCGAAAGCCGTAGCGACCGCGGCGTCCACGGCATTACCCCCATTTTTCAATGTCTCGACGCCTACCTCTGAAGCCAACCGGGAAGCACTGCTGACCATGCCGTTCTTCGCATAAGTCGGAGTGCGGCCACCGTCGGCCCAGACTTGGCTGACGAGGGCCAGCAAGAGGAAAGAAACGATAATCCGGAAAATTCGATGCTGCATCGCGAAACCATCCGCAGTACAAAACCCGGATTATACGCAAGATTTCTGTACCCTGTGCGGCAGCCTCGTATTAACAAATAATCTATACTGTTGCCGGCGGGGCTGCCTGGAACAATAAAAGTTGTGGCCATACCAGGGAACAAGACATGTTGAAGAAACTGATCGAACCATTGTGGAGCGTGTATCGGGACTGGAACGTCCCAAGCCGATTGGCGCGATTCGGCGGTTGGATGGAAAGAAGCCGGCGGGCAGATGACGCGGGCGGCGCCTACGATCATTCGGAGACCGTCAACGACTATTACGACCTGTGCACCGAATTCATGCGCTTCGGGTGGAACGAGTCCCTTCACTTCGCGCCGTTGACGCCAGACGAGACTCTGGAAGAGTCCATCGTTCGCCATCAGCGCCTGATGATCGAAAAACTGGCGTTGCGCGAACATATGCGAGTTATCGACGTCGGCTGTGGCTTGGGTGGTCCGATGCGGCGGGTCGCCCGCGAGTCCGGCGTTAAGGTTCTTTGCGTCAACAACAATGAACAGCAACTCGACAAGGCCCGGCAAAGGAACAGCGAAGAGGGTCTCGATCATCTGGCGGAATATCTGCGCTGCAACTTCATGGACATGAGCCCCATCGAGGACGACTCGTTCGATGCGGGTTACGCGATCGAGTCCACCTGCCATGCCCCGGACAAGCAGGGTGCGTTCGCGGAGATTTATCGCGTGCTGAAACCCGGCGCCCTGTTCTGGGGCCAGGAGATGTGCATGACAGACCGGTTCGACCCCGCAAGCGACCGGGACCTGGCGGCAAAAGATGAACTCATGCTGGGAATCGCGCTGGACGGCATCGCCGCGTTCTCCGAAGTGAACCGCGCGCTCGAGGCAGTCGGATTCGAAGTTGTCGAGGCAAAGGACAGGGGCGCTCTGGATGGCCCCGGCACACCCTGGTATCGGCCCATGGAAGGCCTTGACGGCACCTTGCAAGGTGCGATTCGCAGGACGCCGCTGGGCCGCAAGGCAATAATCGCCGGATTGCGGCTCGGCGAGGCATGCAGGTTCGTTCCAAAGGGCTCGGCCGGTGTCGTCCAGATGATGAATCGAACCGCAGACGCTTATGTAATGGGCGGTAAGTTGGGGATATTTACTCCACTCTACTGTTTCCTCGCCCGAAAACCGGGATAAACGCGGCGCCGACTGTCCTGGGAATACCAGCCGCGATTGCCAGTGTTTCCCGCGAGTGGTAGTTTTCCCGGATTGCCAGCCAGGAATTGCCGCCATGACTGAACTGCCGAGGAAATCGTCGCATCAGACCGGATGTTTCCTGCTTGCCGCTTTGCTGCTGGCCCTTGCCGGCTGCGGCGACAGCAGCGCGCCGGCGGAAACCGGCGCACCCGAGACCGAACCCGATGCGGAGTCCGGGCAGCAATTGATCGAGCGCGCCCGGGACATCCACGACCGGGTCATCACACTCGACACACATGCCGATATCAATACCGACAACTTCACCCGGGACAACAATTACACGAGCGATCTCGACACCCAGGTAACCTTGCCCAAGATCGAAGCCGGCGGTCTCGATGTAGTATGGCTCATTGTCTATACCGGCCAGGATACGCTCGATCAGGAAGGCTATGCGGCGGCCTACGCCAACGCCATCGACAAGTTCGACGCGATCCATCGCCTCGCGGAAGAAATCGCGCCTGACAGAATCGGCATTGCGCTAACCTCGGACGAAGTTCGCGAGATTACCGCCAGCGGACGCAAGGTTGCCATGATCGGCATCGAGAACGCTTATCCGGTCGGCCTCGATCTTGCGCGGATCGAGGAATTCCATGCCCGCGGCGGGCGTTATATGTCTCTCGCGCACAACGGGCACAACCAGTTCTCCGACTCCCATACCGGCGAGGCTGAAAACGAATTCCTGCATGGCGGGCTCAGCGATCTCGGCCGGCTGGCCATAGCGGAAATGAACCGCCTCGGCATCATGATCGATATCTCGCATCCCTCGGCCGAGGCCATATCGCAAATGCTCGATATCAGCACCGCGCCGGTCATCGCCTCGCATTCCTCGGCCCGGGCGCTTACGGACCACAGCCGCAACCTGAGCGATGAATTGCTGCTACGGATCCGCGACAACGGCGGCGTGGTGCAGGCCGTGGCGTTCGACGCCTACGTCAGCGAAACCCCGCCGGCGACGGTCGCCGACTTGGTTGACCATATCGACTACATGGTAGACTTGATCGGAATCGAACATGTCGGCATCAGTTCGGATTTCGACGGCGGCGGCGGCATCGAAGGCTGGAACGACGCTTCCGAGACCTTCAACGTTACCCTCGAACTCGTCAGGCGCGGCTACAGCGAGGAAGAAATCGAGTTGCTCTGGGGCGGCAACCTCCTGAGAGTGCTTGACGAGGTGCAGAATATCGCGGCCGGGGGCGGTGACTTATGACCGGGGGAAATTCCATGGCAAGCAGAGTAAGCAGAAGAGAGCTTTTACTTGGCGGTTCGGCCTTGTTCGCCGCCAACGCCTTGCAGTCGATTCCCGGCGGTCGGTTCCTGCCCCGCCTGGAGCTGATGCAAAGCGCCCGCGCGCAGGATGCGATTCCCAGGCCGGACCACATCATCCGCATGAATTCGAACGAGAATCCCTGGGGGCCGTCGCGCGTCGCCTTGCGCGCGATCTATAACTCGATCGACGAAGCCAACCTGTATTCTTTTTATGGTAATCCGCTGCCTGACCTGATCGCCGGCCAGCAGAATATAGGCCGCGATCACATCAGCCTCGGTTCAGGTTCGGCGGAACTGCTGAAAGTGGGCGGACTGCTCGCGGAAATGCGCGGCGGCTCGATCGTCATCCCCAATCCCACGTTCGAGGATCTGCCGGACTACGCGGAATCCAACGGCACCGAGGTAATCCGTGTGCCCGTGGACGGCGACATGAAAACGGATCTTGAAGCCATGGCGAGCGCTATCCGTGCCGACACCAGGCTGGTTTATCTGTGCAATCCCAACAATCCGATTCCAAATATCATCGAAAAGAATGCGCTTAAGGATTTCATTGTCGAAATCGCACGTGATCGCATGGTGTTCCTCGACGAGGCCTATCACGAGTTTGTCAACAACCCCGATTACAGCACCATGCTGGACCTTGTCCGCAACGGCCAGCGGAACCTGATCATCACCCGCACGGCTTCGAAAATTCACGGCCTGGCCGGACTGCGGGTAGGTTTTGCCTTCTCCCATCCGGAACTGGCGCGGGAAATCACCAACCGGCAGACCGGTTTGCAAAACATTGTCGGCATACGCGCGGCCCATGCCAGCTATCAGGACGAAGAACATTCGAATTTCGTACTGCGCACGGCGCGCGAGTCACTGGACATCGTCGAAAGCTATCTGCGCTCGGCCGGCATCAGTCACATCAAGTCGGACGCAAATTTCAGTTTCATCGAAACCGGACAACCGATCGAAGAAGTCCAGGCTCGTTTCCTGGAAGAAAACATCCTGGTCGGAAGACCCTTCCCCCCGTTCACAAACTGGATGCGCCTGAGTATGGCGAAACCGGACGAGATGCGTTATTTCGTGCAGACCTATCAGAAACTGTTCGGGTGATTGAAGTCGTATAAGCAAAAGAAAAACAAGAACGGACTGATGAAGTTGAAACGCGCGAAAAAACTGCCGCCCTTCCCGGAAGGCTGGTATTTTCTGACCGACCGAAAGACTGTAGCAGCCAGGAAACTGATTGCGCGAACCTGGATGGGCGAGGAAATCGTCATCTGGTGCGATGCTGACGAAAATATCTGCGTCGCAGACGCTTTCTGCCCGCATCTCGGTTCGCATCTGGGCCCCAAGGCTGGCGGCGAGGTGCGCGACGGCTGCCTGGTCTGTCCCTTCCACGGCTTCACATTCGATTCTTCCGGCAAATGCGTGTCGACCCCTTACGCCCCACCCCCGCCCAATGCTCGGCTGAAACTATACGAAACCCGGGAGATTGCGGGCATGATCTTCGCCTGGTGGGGACTTGAAGGCAGGATGCCGCAATGGACTCTGCCGGACGTGTCCCAGGGCCCGGAATGGTGCGGCATCGGCTACCGGCGCTTCCGCTTCCCCGGGCACCCGCAGGAAACCGCCGAAAACTCCGTCGATATCGCCCATCTGCGCTACGTTCACGGCTACGACAACGTCTATCCGAACGGCGAGGTGGAAATCGACGGCGCGTATCTGCTCAGCAAGTTTCATTTCACGCGGATTCGCCGGATCGCCAACATCTGGAAAATGATGAATGACGTCGATGCCGTGACCCATGTCCACGGCATAGGCTATTCTTTCGTGGAGGTGCGGGAAAACACCATCGAGATGGACTTGCGCCTGTGGGTTCTGGCCACTCCCATCGACGGTCGGGAAATCTATCTGACACTTGCCTGCCAGGTGCGCGAATTGCGCAAGCCGAAACGATTTTTCATGGGCTTGCGTTTCCTGCCCAGGCGATGGCGCGCGCCGGTGATCAACCAGTTCATGCTTACCAACCAGAAACTCGACGTGGCGCAGGATGAAAGAATCTGGAGCCGCAAGCGCTACAGGGCAACGCCGGTTCTGAGCCGGTCCGACGGGGAGATCGGGCTGTATCGCCGTTGGTGCCGGCAGTTCTATCCGGAGATTGAAGTTGACGACCAGAGCAAATCAGATCTCGACTGATTCGACGGGGCGCCGGTAGCCCTTGATCCTGATCTTGAAATTCTTCCCGGGGCTGAGCTTGGGGAATGGACTGATCTTCAACTTGTAGTTCTTCGGGACCAGTTCCAAGTCCAGATATCGCGCGACCAGCAATATGTTCAGCACCAGTTGCAGTTCGGTCCAGCGCCTGCCGCCGCAAGTGTGGGTGCCTGTGCCGAAGGGCACAAAGGCCCCGGTCTGTGTGTGCTCGTCGCGCGGCGGCAAATAGCGGTCGATGTCAAATTTATCGGGATCCTTGAAGTGTTTATCGAAGAAATGTGTGGCCGTAAACGCAATCAGTATCTCACTATAGGCCGGGATGGGTATTCCATCGATTTCGAAAGAGTTCATCGCCGTACGCCGATGCACATTTATTACTGGATGCAGCCGTAACACCTCCATGCAGAAACGATGCGCAACGTCGATCGTATCGGGAGTCAGAGCTTTCGCATCCGGCTCGCCGTTTTCGAACAGGGCGTCAGCTTCGGCGACGATGCGTTCATGCAGGTCGGGATTCGCCAGCATTTCGTAAATCGAAAACGCCAAGGCGCTGCCGGTATAGTGACCGGCGATGATCGCCGCGATAAAGGTAAATCCCAGGTCAGTTTCGGGCAGGAATTGCGGATCCGATTGATGCAATTCCAAGAGATCGTCGGCCAGATCACGCCGCTTGCCTGCTCGTTGCGCCGGCGTATGGGTCGCGTGAATCTGCGCATATAGATCGAGTACGCTTTGTTTGTATCTCTTCATCCGCGGCGTACGCAGCATGAAACCCGGCAATAAATCGAGAACATGCACAAACAGTGCGCGGTATTCGAACTTCAGCAGATCGTCGAGTATTTTGAAACTCGGCACAAAGCTCAAGCTCAATTCGGAAATCTGCGCACCGATCAGATGCTGGCAGGACGCTTCGACGGGAATATCGCTACCCACCTTCCAACCGCTGAAAGTTTTCTTCGCAAGAGCGATCACATCGTGCATCCGGTCTTCGACGACGACGCGAGACACGCCGTCGCGCATGGACTTGCGCATACGGAAATGATCGGCGCCATCCATGCTGGCAATCGATCTGGCGGTCCCCCATTCGTGCTGAAAATCCTCCAGATAGTCTCGGGTCCGCAATAGCAAGCGCCCTTTCTTGCCGGTCCAGAGATTGAGTTTCTGGCTGGCGAGAACGACGTATTTGCGGCCGCCAGCTTTAATTTCGAAAACCGGCCCGTGTTTTTCGGCCTGTTGGGCAAAGAATTTGGGTAAATTTCCCTGCCGCATTGCGCGTGAGCGCAGAATATCCAGCAAGCCGATCGATGGCAGCTTCTTGCGGTGCCGGGTGCGCAAGGCTTCCGGCGGTCGGTACGAACTGCGCACCGCTTCGCCGATGGTCCGCCCGATCAGGTCCATTCCGCTAAGTAATTCGATGCGTTCCTGGGCGGTTTCCAGTTCCTCCGGCTCCAGCAAGGTACGCACTCCGTCGCAATTGTTCAGCAATCCGATAATTGCGATATCACGCGGGTCCGGAATCTCATCGGTCAACAGAATGCGCGTAATCCGCTGCTTGATCTCTTCCCCCGGAGCACCGTCCACGAGTGGATAGCGGCCGGTGCGGGATACCTTTTTCGAAAGCGACCAGAAACCGGCAGAGTCAAAGTCGAGAATTCCCATCTTGACCAGGCGGTTGAACGCATTGTCGCTGATGCTTTCGGCCCTGGCGGCTATCCGTTCGACCCAGAATTGGGCGTTATGGGTTTTCTCCTCTCGGGCGATCTCCCCAAGCACCGGATCGAGAATATCGTCTCCGGTTGGCTCCTTGCTGATCAGGGTGAGCGTCTTGAGGTCCGAATCGATGCGATTCTTCAGGGCAAGATCCATGAGCACCCCGCCGGCGAAAGCACAAGACATTTGCCATTCGGGAACAGGTGCAAAGTACCCGGTGTTTTCGTCCAGCAGCAAGAGCAGAATTTCTTCGGCGAATGTCATTCCTGTTTTCCCGACCGATTACAGGTCTTCGACTGGGCAGCTTTTTCCGTAAGCAAAAACTCACGAAAGTGTAGCTGAATTCGGCATGGACATGCCATGCAAATTCGTCGCTGCCGGCATTCTGCTCGCGAAAACCGGGATATCCGCTAACTTGCAGCCGGCAATGGCTGCCGGGAACGCCCGTTCGGATTAATCAGGCCAAGATGCATGATCGAGATCGCCGGCACCAGGAGCATCAGGACAAAGGTGGTGATCAATACGCCTACACCGATAGAGGCGGCGAAAGGCAACATGAATTGCGCCTGGATGGAGCGGTCGAGAATCAACGGCGTGAAGCCCATGAAGGTTGTCACCGAAGTCAGCAGAATCGGTCGGAATCGTCCTTTGGCGCCTTCGATTACCGCGTTGCGCGGAGTCGCCCCGTCCAGCAGCTTCCGGTCGATGAGGTCGACCATCACCAGCGAGTCGTTGACGATGACGCCACTGAGACCGAGGACACCCATGATCGTTGTCGCGCTGACAGGCACTTGTAATACCAAATGACCGATCATTACTCCGATCAAACCAAAGGGAATGATCGACATTATTACGAAGGGCTTGGTGTAGGACCGCAGGGGAATTGCCAGCAATGCGAAGATCAGCAGCATTGCGAGCGCGAAGCCGCGATATAGCGAGCCGAGCGAATCGGCCTGCACCTGTTGCTCGCCACCCAGGATGTAGCTCAGATCCGGGTCTTCCTCAATCAAACTCGCCAGAATCGTGCCGGTGAGTATGCCGTTGGCTTCTCCCGCCGAGATCAAGTCAGTGTCGACATCGCCGGCGACTGTGACGACGCGCTGCTCGTCCCTGCGACTGATCGCCGGGGGAGAATTGCCCGATTTGATCGTAGCGACCTGCCGCAAGGGAACCTCGGCGCCAGACGGCGTACGAATAATGTATTCCTCGATATCGGTAATAGCGTCGCGTTCCGCCTCGGGAAGCCGGGTGAACACGCGGACTTCTTCCCCGTTGCGCTGCACACGCAATGCTTCTGCGCCGAAGAAGGCCGCGCGCGCCTGCACGGCCAGATCTTGCAAGCTCAAGCCGAAAGTACGGGCCTCCGGCCGCAGTTCCAATTGCATTTCGCGTACACCCGGCGTGTGATCCGAGCGTATATCGAATACTCCTTCGATATTGCGCAGGCTGGTGACCAGGGATTCCGCATGCTCAACGAGCCGCTGCGGATCCGGATGGGACAGGATCGCTTCAATCGGATTGCCCAGATCGATCAATTCGCCACTGAATACGACGCCGCGTACATAGGGGAGGATGCCCACCTCGTCGCGCCAGGCCTGGGCGACTTCAGTAGTGGTGATGTCGCGTTCCTGGGCGCTGATCAGCTTGAATTCCACGGTGGCGACATTGGCTTCGGGATTCAGGCTGGGCTGCGACGCCACGCCGCCGCCTTCGAGTCTCGGCCGCTGTCCTACTATGAGAATGCCTCCGTCGAGCAGGTCTGGAGATCCTTCCGGCTGTTCGGCCGAGAGTCGCTCGATCACTCGCAGGCCGGAGGCTTCCAGTTCCCTGGCAACTTCCCAGGTTCGCGAGGCTGTGGTTCCATCGGGCATTTCCAGCGAGGCGGTTACGAAATCCCCTTCCACCACATCGGCGAATATGACCGCGATCAGACCCGCGGGCACCAGCGAAACGCTGACGATGAGTGCGCCAATGGCGCCGGCGACGATCACCAGCGGTTGAGCGGTGGTGAATCTGAGCGCTCGGTCGAGCGGCCCTTCGATGAAGGTTTGCAAGCCCCGCTCCACCATGCCCTGGGTGCCGGCGAAAAATCGGTCGACCATGTTGGTTGGACGCCAGTCCGGTCCCGGCAGATGCGCCAGGTGAGCGGGCAGAATGAACAGCGATTCCACCAGGGAGATCACCAGCATACCGATGACGATGATCGGCAGCGCCCGCCAGATATCGCCGATTCCTCCGGGAATGAACAGCAGGGGAATGAATGCCGCGATCGAGGTCAGTACGGCGAAGGTCAATGGGGTCTTGATCTTGCGCGTTCCGCGAATCGCCGCGGCTACGCCGGGCAATCCCTGTCTGCGTTCCTTGTAAATACTATCCGCCGTCACGATGGCGTCGTCGACGATTATGCCGATCGCCAGTACGAATACGAACAGGGAAACGGCGTGGAGGGCGACATCGAACAGCAACATGACCGCGAGCGCACCGATAAAACTTGTGGCCAGACCCACGCTGACCCAGATCGCCAGCCTGATCTGCAGGAACAACGACAGCGCGATGAATACCAGCAACAGGCCGAGGGAGCCGTTCTTCAGCAACAAGTCGGCGCGTTCGGAATAAGCTCCCGATTCGTCGTTCCAGATGCTGATGCCGGCGCCTTGCGGCAGCGAGGGTTCAATCTCGCTGGCGAGGTGTTCATGGACCGCCGTGGCGACGTTCATGACCCGTTCGTTTTCGGAACGGTAAACTTCAATGAAAACTGCCGGTAGATTCCTGTGCCGCACGATGATGTCGATATCCTGAAACTCGTCGCGGACCGTGGCGATATCACCGAGCCGCAACACGGTTCCATCGTCCTGGGCCACAAGCACGATGTCCTCGAATTCCTGTTGCACGTAGCGCTGACCCAGGGTTCGCACACGCACCTGCGCTTCGCTGGTGTCGATGCTGCCGGCGGAAAGATCCAGCGAATTGGCGCGAACGATATTCGCGATATCGTCCAGGGTCAGGCCAAGCGCGCGCAGCCGCTGTCCCGGAACTTCGATGGAAATTTCATATTCGCGAATGCCACTGACTTCGGCCAGTGAAATTTCGGGCAAGGCGGTAATCTCATCTTCGATCTGACGGGCCAGTTCCTTCAGCGATCGATCGGGCATGTCACCGTAGAGAATCATGCGGATGATGCTCTGGTTGCTCGTCATCTCGCGAACTACCGGCCGTTCCGCGCCGGCGGGAAAGGTCTGGATTCGGGCCACGGCCGATTCCACATCGCCGAGCGCCTGGTCCATATCGGCGCTGGAATTCATCTCGATCCGCACCGAAGCTATGCCCGGCGCGGCTACCGAACGCACCGCATTGACGTCTGCCAGCCCGCTGACCTGGTCTTCGATCTTGATTACGATTGATTCTTCAATTTCTTCCGGGTTGGCGCCCGGATAGGCCATGGAGACTTCGATAGTATAGAAGTCCACGATCGGCCAGGCCCCTCGTTCGAGTCCGGTCAGGGAGACGAGTCCGGCGGCGAGGATGACCAGCATCAGCAGATTGGCGGCAACGCCGTTGCTCGCCATATAGGCGATGGGGCCTGACGGCTCTCCATGATAAGGATCGTTGGCGTTCATTACAGCGGCTCGGCCTCGGTGAGCACGCGCATTCCATCGATAGCGAATTGCACACCGCCGGTAATCACCGGCTGGCCGGCCTGCAGGGAACCCGTGACATACGCTTCATCGTCGGCGCGCTGGAAAATCCGCACCGGAACAATACCCACGGTTCCGCCGCTATCAACTACCCAGACCTCATTGCCGGCTTGCAGCGCCGCGCGCGGAATCCGGTAAATGTTCGCCATCACGACGCCCTCGATCTCGACATCGACGTACTCGCCGACGAGCAAAGGCGGATTGCCTCCGGCCGCCGAGCCGTTGACCGGCGAACCGGCGGTAAACGGGTCAGGCACGCGAATGACCACGTCTACGGTTCTCGTCTGCGAATCGACCGAAACTTCAGCCCTGTCCACATAACCGTTCCAGGTGAAACTCTGTTCGCCGTATTCGGCGATAACACGCGCCGCGACCTGCCGCGAGTCGTCACCCGCGCGCAGTTCCCAAAGTCCGGGAATCAGGGCGGCGTCGGAGTCAGGCAGGGATACCAGAATTTCCGCCGCATCCGCCGCGAACAGGCTTCCCACCACTTGCCCGGGCGCCACGATCTGGCCGGCATCGACCGATTCGACGCGTACATAGCCATCGAAGGGGGCGGTTATTTCGGTCCGGGACAGCGCCAGCCGGGCCTCGGCAAGCCGGGCCTCATCGCGCGCAAGAGCGGCCTCGGCCGCCTGCAATTGAGGCTGGCGCAAGGTTAGCGAACTTGGTTCCGCGAGCGAGTCGTCAGCCTGGCGCCGGGCAAAGTTTTCATATTCGTCCGCGGCAATTTCAGCCTGCTCTTCCGCTTCGAGCAATGCAACCTGCCTGGCCGCCACATCGGCCATGGCGACTTCGACCCGATACCGGTAATCCTCGTCTTCGATTTCAAACAGTGTCTGCCCTGCTTCCACCCGGCCGCCGCTCACGAATGCGGAATGTACGCTGCTGACCTTGCCGCCCACTTGCGGCGCCACATTGACTTCCCGGGCGGGCCGTACGGTCCCCGAACCGAACACGGGTATGGCGCCCGGAGAGGAAGTGATAGTGCCGGTCAGGGCAAATGGAATCTGGGGCGGCAATTCGCGGCTTTCCGGCTCGGGCGCCAGCGAGATCAGTAACATCGCCAGGCCCACCGATGCGGCGACAATGACAATAGCGGCGACAAATCCGGTTATTCTGCCCATGGCGTTCACTCGTTGGTTTGGATTGCGATCGCCCGCACAGGCGCGAAGAAAGGTGCGAAGAAAGGCGCGAAGTCTGCCCGGCTTTGCCGCAGATATTCAACATCATCGGCAGTCCAGGCGCCGCCGAGAGCCCGATGCAGCGCCAACCTGGCAAAACCAAGGTCGCGCTCCGCCGCGGACAGCGCCGCTTCCGCACCGACCAGAACCTGCGCGGCGGTCAATACTTCCTGGTAACTTCCGACGCCGGCCGAATATCTCTGCCCTTGCAATTCGGATTCCGCCCGGGCTTCGTCGAGGAAGGAAACCAGGACGTCGTGACGGCGGCGGCCGGCCTCGAATCCGGCCAGGGCAGCCTCGACTTCATTGACGGCGGTGACGACCGAACCACCGTAAGCGGCCGCGGCTTCACTCAATTGCGCTTCGGCCAGTTCGACATTGTCGCGCAGGCGCGAACCCGGGATTGCCGGTCCAAGCAGATTGACGCCAAGATTGCGGAACCATTGATCGGGATCGAACCAGTCGCCGGCATCCGTCGCCTGCAAGCCGATGGAGCCCGACAGGGATAGCGCCGGCAGCAATTCGGCGCGTCTGGCACCGAGGGCGAAACGCGCCGCTTCCATGCGCTGCCTGGCGCTTGCGACATCGGGACGCTGAATAAGCAATTCCGCCGGTATTCCCGCCGGCACCGGCTCGCCGGCTCCGGCGATGGACAAGTCATCGGGCAACAAGGCATCGATGTCGTTGCGGTATCCTCCGAGCAAAATCCACAAACGCGCTTCCGCTTCGGCCAGCCCCGCTTCGAGTTGCGGCAGTCCGGCGCGAGCGTCGCGCAAGGCGCGGCGCGTGGCGTAGAGGCCCAGGGCGTCGACCAGCCCGCTTTCGTAACGCGATTGCGCCAACGATTCGCGTTCACCCAGGATTTCGATGTTCTCGAGCGCCAATTCGCGTTGCCGCCGCAGATCCACCAGTTCCAGATATGTGCGGACGGTCTCGGCGAGCACCGAAATTCTCGCTGCGACATAATCCGATTCCGAGGAAAGTCGCTGCGCGCCGGCCGCGAGCCGGGTATTGCGATTGCGGCCCCAGAAATCGACCTCGTATGCGAATTCGGCGCCGAAGGTGTATGTCGTCAATCCGACGCGGTCGGGCAGCGATAACCCGAAAATATCTGTCAGTTCGGAACCGAGCCCGAGTTCGTCGAGTTGCGCGCCGATTCCCGCGTTGGTGGGGATGTCGAAATCCACAATACCCGCGACAGGATTGACCAGGGGGTAGACGACGGCATCGGCAATACGCGCCCTCGCCCGGGCCTGATCGACTCGCGCCACCGCCTGGGCAATGTCGAAATTGGATTCGAGCACGGCTTCCACGATTTGGTTTAATACCGGGTCGGCAAAGGATTCCCACCAAGCCACGGGTTCATAAAGGGGTTCCCCGGATTCGGCGATTTCACTCGCGGCGAACCGGTCCGGAATTTCGACTGCGAGTTCCGGGGCAGGCGGGAGTTGAGAACCCGGAAGCGTACAGCCAGTGATCAAAATCCCAGCCGCCAGCGCAAGCGAGATTCTTCTTGGAATGATTTTCACCCAGGCAAATCCTTGGGTTGTGAATCCACAACAACAAAAAAGTATAACACCCTGTAACTTGCAGGCAATTGGATAACGTCCGATCTGCGGGCGAGGCATGCCTCGCCCCTACAGGTGAAGCAGGAACATTCCGGGATGGACCAAATTTTAGGGGCGACGCATGCGTCGCCCGCGCTGCTTCGGCGTGCTATGGTATGGCGCGAATCGGAAGCCGAACAATCTGCCTTTAACCAACTGTAATCAAAACATGGAAAGAGCCGACATCGTAATTGCCGTCCTCGTGATTTATCAGGTCGTGCTGCTTGGCATCGGATTCTGGGCCTCGCGCCGAACCACGGACGGCAAGGATTTCTTTCTCGCCGGCCGCCAACTCGGTCCGGTAGTGGCAGCGGTCAGCTACGCATCGAGCGCTTCCTCGGCCTGGACTCTGCTGGGCCTGAGCGGCATTGCGTACGCTGCGGGAGTCTCGGCGGTCTGGGTCGCCGCCGGTTCGATCAGCGGGATGTTCGTAGCCTGGTGGTGGATTGCGCCGCGGCTGATGCAATACAGCCGCACCCACGACCATTTGACCTTGACGGACTTCCTGGCGCATGGCGCTGAAGGGAGCGCGCGGCGCGCCATCGTCTACCTCTCATCCGGGGTCATCATATTTTCCTTCGTGTTTTACGTTGCCGCTCAATTTCAGGGCGCCGGCAACATGTTTTCCTCCACATTCGACATGTCATTGCCCGCGAGCATCGCCATCGGCGCTCTGGTCATCATGATCTACACCTTTCTCGGCGGCTTCTGGGCGGTTAGCGTCACCGATACCTTGCAGGGAATCCTGATGGCGATTACCGCCTTGCTCCTGCCCTCGGCGGCAGTGATCGCGGTCGGCGGCCTTGCCGGCCTCGCAGAAGGATTGCACGCGGTCAGCAGCTCGGAACAGGTGAGCTTTACCGCCGGAGGCGGTTTCTGGTTCGCCGCCGGCGTCATCATCGGCGGCCTCGCCATCGGTATCGGCACTTACGGCCAGCCTCACCTGCTGGTGCGCTTCATGGCCCTGCGCGATACCCGAGCGTTGTTGCAGGCGCGCTGGATCGTGGCTTGCTGGTATCTGGTGGTTTTTCTCGGCATGATTCTGCTTGGTCTGGCCGGCCGCATCCTTTTTCCTGAACTCGGCGACCCTGAAAACATATTCTTCAATATGAACGAAGAATTACTGCCGCCGATCATCGGCGCGGTACTGCTCGCGGCGGTACTCTCGGCGATCATGTCCACCGCCGACAGCCAATTACTCGTAGCAGCCGGCGTAATAGCGCACGATCTCGGTCTCGGCCATCTCGGCCGAGCTTCGCTGTTGCGGGTATCGCGGCTGGTGATCGTGCTGCTCGTGGCGGCCGCTGTCGCGGTTGCGCTCTACCTGCCCGAAAGCATCTTTAATCGGGTTTTGTTTGCCTGGATCGCCCTGGGCTCCGCTTTCGGTCCAATTGTGTTTCTGCGGCTGGCAGGATACGAAGCGGCGTCGGCGTCGATTGTGCTATCGATTTTTACCGGCTTTTCGCTATCCGTGCTGTTCTATCTGATTCCCGATACGCCGGGTGAGATTCTCGAACGGCTGGCGCCGTTCTGCTGCGCTTTCGCGGTGTTGATGGCTTCGACCCGTCGCCGTCGCGTGGCGGATAGTGCGGCGGACGCCGTGAATACGGTCCAGCCACCAAGCGCAGCTTGCCGTCGTTCCAGCTGCGCATGAAGCTGCGCTTCATAAACGCTTGCCTACACCCCTGTAGGCTTCGGGCTCGGCTTCCTGCCTCGCACGCCCGCCGCACTATCCGCCACGCGACGGCGACTTACAAAGTGTAGAAACGCCACCTAGAAGTTGCAGTCGTTTTCCAGGAAATCGAACATCGCGGTGTAGAACTGCATGTTGTGATCGAAGCCGAGGGTGTCCACCGTATGAGCGGCGTCGATCAGCTTCTCGTAGCGGAACGGCTTGTCGCGCTGTTCGAGTTCGAGCGCGAACAGGTCACTATGCCGGATCGGCACGATCAGGTCGCGGTCGCCATGGACGAGCAACACCGGGATGTTGACATTGTCCATGTTCGTGATCGGTGAAAGGCCGCCACGGGTGCGCTGGAACATTTCCCGGAAGCGGTAGTTCCATTGTTCCTTATCGATCAATTCCATGCTGCTTACGCCGGCTCCGGCGATCGAACACTTGTAAATATTCGGCTCGCGCATGGCGCCGACCATGGCGGAGTAACCGCCATAACTCCAGCCGAAGATTGCCATCCGTTCGGGGTCGGCTATGCCCTGTTCGACCAGGAATTGCATGCCGTCATCGACATCGTCCTGCATCTTGTAGCCCCATTGCCGGTCGCCGGCGGCGAAATACTCGTAGCCGAAGCCGATGGAGCCGCGGAAATTGGGTTGCAGCACGGCATAGCCGCGAGACGCCAGCAGATGCGGCCACTCATCCCAATAAGATCCGTTCCAATGCAGCGAATCCCGCGACTGCGGCCCGCCGTGAGGATTTGCCACCGTGGGATAAGGCGGTTCTCCGTTTGGGGGCAAGGTCAACACCGCATTCAACAGCATCCCATCCCGTGCCTCGTACCAGACTACGCGGCTTTCGCCGAGCTGTTCCGGCTCGACCGCGGTGGTGCGACCGATCAGTTGCATCTGCTGCTTGTCGGTCAGCAGATAGTAGCGACCGGGCTCACGGGGACCGGTCGAACGGATGACGATAAATTTGTCATCGCCCGCACGATCAATGATCGAATTAAAGTTGCCTTCGGGAAGCGCGGCGTCAATGGACCGCTGCAGCAATTCCGCTTCCTCGTCGACGTAATAGATCTGCGGCGCATCGCCGACAAAATAAAATCCCACCAGGCGAGGATCCTCGTCGCCGTCGATACACGCCTGGGAGATGCACGCGGTTACGACATTGCCGGCGTCATAGCGATCGATCGCGAACAGCAGCTCAGGCTCGGCGTCCGGTGTGGTCATGTCGTAAAGGAATATGCCTTCGGTATCCCTGTTCCGGGCCGTAAGCACATAGACCTGGTTCGGTTCGCCCGGCACGAAACCGAGCACCGACAGCGGGCGGCGTTCGTCCACATCGAAACTCAGCCAGTCGTTCCAATCGGTTTCGTCCTTGAGCCGGTATTCCATGTAAATCCGGTTTTCATTACGGGCAACGACCGAACGAATACGCAAGTCTCCGTCAAAATCGAAACGATAATCGCCGTAGCTCGAAGACAATTGCAGCAGAGATTCACTGCGCCCGTCTTCGATATTGACCCGGAAAACCTCGGTGCCGACATCGTTCGAACCAAACCATTCGATCAGCACCCAGTCGTCTTCGTCGGGCAGGCGGTGTACCACGATCGGACTCGCCAGTCTCTGAACCACGGTTTCCGAGACAAAGCGCGCGATATTCGACTTGCTCGGCAATTCCACCCAGCGGCCGCCTTCGAGTCCGACCGACAGCAACTTGTACGCGTATGTCTTGACCCGGCCGGGCAGTCCGACGCCGGCCGCGGCGTAGCCGACGCGACGGCCCGGAACTTCCACCGGCTGCCGGGTGCGCACGAGCAGACGTTCGTCGTTGGCCCAGTTGATACCGACGATGTCCATGGTGTCCGAGCCCAGCGTATACGGAGGCGCCGACATGTCGGCGGTTCGGAACACCTGGATTACGTAATTCTCGCCCTGCCCCGGCAGGCGCACAACGGCGAGATGTTCACCCGAGGGCGACAGATCCACGTCGAGGACGATGGGGCGCATGGCGAATGCTTCCAGCGGCGGCATATCCTGGGCGAGTGCGCTTGCCGGAAACAGCAAGGCAACAGCGAACCCGGCCAGTGCGGAAAAGTCGAAGATTCTGTTTCTGCAACTCATTTCCTGGTTCCTCCGGTCACTTCACGCTCAAGGACCCGTGAAGCTATAACTGACTGACGCAAAAAGGCGCCGCCCCATGTAATCGTAGCCGGCGCCGATCGGGATGTTGTAGTTGAACGGAGTGGTTGCCGATGGCGACCAGTTGTTCCAGCCGAGTCTTGGCGGCTCATCGTCCAGCAGGTTGACAATGCCGGCCACGAGGACAAAGCGTCCATTGGGGTCCGAATAACGAGCCGACAAGGTATGGAACAGGATGTCGTCTGCCCTGTGCAAATTGGTAACGTTCGTATCGCTGAACAACTCATACACCGGTTCTTCGTCGGTTGACCCAATGTAATCCAAGGCCCAGGTAAATGTGTAGTCGCGCCAGTCAAAACGCACATCGGCTTCACCGCGCCATTTGGGATAGGCATGATGGCCGATGTACTGGAAGGGATCGGTGTCGCCGGTTAGACCATATTCATAATCGAGAACCCGCGTTGCCAGCAGGTCGACGCTCAGGTCGCCGAAACTGAACTCGCGGTCAGTGCGCAAGGAGATGTCGAAACCCCTGGATCCTTCGATTGCCACATTCACGTAGGACGAATTGACGGAACTGAGGCTTCCGCTCTGTGTGCGATCTCCCACGAGAGCGCATTCCGGTGCGGAGAAGTTGGCCGAATTGTAGCAGCGTGACAAAACGGTGCCGGCCCCCAGCCGTGAGATCGAGTTGTTCAGATCGATATCGTAATAGTCCACTGCAAGACTCACATCGGCGCCAATAGCGGGCAGCAGATCGGCCAGATCCGGCGTGATCACCAGCCCTAGGGTCTTCGATTTGGAAGTTTCGGCCTTGAGATCCAGATTGCCGCCGGTAACCACATTGACGGAAGACGTGGCGCTATAACCGGGTGGAATGATTCCCTGATCCTCCAGCCGGGCGCAGTTCTTGTATTGTTCGCTGCCGGTATCGATATCGCTGGTCGGGTCGCGAAAGTTGTTGCAGGGATCGATCGACGAGCTGACGAATCCGGTCTGGTTGGCCAGAAACAATTCGTAGAGTGCGGGCGCGCGGAACGAAGTTCCCAGGGAAGCGCGCAGTCTGAATGTGGTGTTCGGCGCATAGTTGAGCAATCCGCGCCAGGTAGTGTCATCGCCGTAGGAGCTGTAGTCAGTCCAGCGCCAGGAAGCGTTCAGCGTGAGCTCTTCTACCCAGGGTCTCCCGCCGAGCAGCGGCAGTTCCACTTCGCTATAAGCTTCACTGACCCGATCGTCGCCCTGGGTGTGTCCGGCGCCGGTGAATCCCCACTGGTTATCCATGAGCGAAGCCAGGGGTGGGCGGTCGTCGAGTTCCCGGCTGCGCCATTCCAGTCCGATTACGCCGCGCGCCTCTCCCGCCGGCATGTCGAACAGCCTCCCTTCGAGATTGAATGTCGCGGTCAGCAGGTCGTAGTCCGTCTCCAGGTGCTGGACTTCGCTGATGTAGTCCGCGGCGCGCGGGTCCACTCCACCCCGTAACGCCTTGGGATTGAACAAATCCATTGGGACGCAGGATGGGTCGGGACCCTCCGACAAGACCCGGTTCAATACAGCTTCTTCAAATCCGGATCCCGAGGCGTAGAAAATCTGGAATGGATCGATTACGCATTGCAGGCTGCCGTCCGGCGCAATTCCGCTCGAAAGCGAACGGGCGACCTTGTCCTTGAGCCAGGAATCGTAGCTCCAGCCGCCGCGGCTCATGGAATAACCGACGTTTACGTCCCAGGAGAAATCACCGCGGTCGCCGTCGAGCCCGAGGTTGAGCGCTGTTACGTCGTTCTCCGCGTAATCGCTCGGGTCGAGCAGGTCATAGCTCATGACGACGGGCCTGGCAAACGCGCCCAGTTCGCGGAAGGGATTGGTCGGATTATTCGGATGCACGAATGGAAACAGTTGCCTGTGAGCGCCGGTTATCACGTCTTCCCTGCGACTGAAATAGAACTCGTAAGTCGCGCTTGCCGCGCCGAGCGCATCGCCCAGGTCGAGGTCGAGCAGGCCGTCGCTATAGACTTGTATCAGTTCACGTTGCGGAATCAAGTCCTCGGTGGTCCAGTTGATGTCGTCACGATATCCGGATTCCACGAAACGACTGCCGTCAGGCGCAACAGTTGCCTGCCGCCAGGGGATGCCGAGGCCGCCAAGATTACCTCTGCTGTCGTGCACCATGAATAGTGGAGTGGGCGCCAGTCCGTACATGTTGGCGTAGCCGTTGATCGATCCGAAACATCGCCCCTGGGTCGGCGCAAACAGCGATGGATGCAAATCCCCATTGGTTAATTGTCGCTCGTTACAGGTACTGAACTCGCGTTCGAAGCGCTTGACCGGCCCCAGTTTGGAAGTTTCCAGGGCGAAGTCGATATATCCGCGGTCGAATGTCTGGCCCCACAACATGCTTACCGCGCCGTAATCCAGATCGTCCTGCCAATCGACTTCGACGATGAAATCGTCAAAGCGCCGACGGGTGATGATATTGACCACTCCCGCCACCGCGTCGGCGCCGTACACCGAAGAGGCGCCGTCTTTCAGCACTTCGATGCGTTGCACCGCGATGAAAGGAATCGAATTGAGATCGACGCTGGAAACCTGACCGCGGGTGCCCGCGGCGGTAAAGCGGCGACCGTTGAGCAATATCAGGGTGCGGCCCGCATCGAGATTGCGCAGACCGAAAGTACTGGCGCCGGGGCCGCCGGAAACGACAAATCCGGTAAAGGTATTGTCAACCTGTACGCCGGATGCGAGGGCGCTGCCTTGCAGGATTTCGGAAACGTTGTCGAGCCCGCTGAGCAGTGCCTGTTCATTGGTGATTACCGTCAGCGGCAAGGAATCCGAATAGGCGTCGCGCCGGATGCGGGAACCGGTAATTACGATTTCGTCAATTACGGGCTCGCCGATGGCGTCTCCCAGAATCGAGGATTGAACCGTGGTTTCTTCGACGGCCTGACCGTCGTCGGAGTTGGCTGCCGGCGGCTGCGCCACCGCTATTCCGGAAATCAGAATTGATCCGGCAAACGCCGACAATAATCGGATTAATAGTTTCATATCCTTTTCCCCTGGGTCATCGTACCGGACGCGCGTGGGCCGAGCCACGAAAAATCGCATTCATGAGTATGACGTTGAGACCGTCCAGGTAGGCGCGCACGGTTGGATCCTGGGTGAATGCGATAACCTGGCCGGCGCCGCGGGGCTGGGACAACACGAAAGGCTTGTAGGCCAGTTGCCGCCGGTTCTCCTCCCACAGGTAGCCACTGGCCAGCAAGTCTTCGGGGCCCTGGAATCTCGCCACGTTGACGCCGTTGTCGATACGGATGGGCGTGTAGATATCCGAGCCTCGCACCAGCACGTTGAGAACAGGAGCGACGCCCGCGCCGAGCCAATGTTCCGGATGCACGTCGGCCCTTGCCATCACGCCCGCGACCGCATACGGATCGTCTTCGAGCGCGGCGATCCTTTGCCGGTATTGTTCCTCTTCCGTCAGATACGACCCCGCCACGGTGGCGCCCTCTTCTTCCTCGCCGGCCTCGACTTCCACGACTTCCACGACTTCCACGACTTCCCGTTCGCGCCGCACCGCGAGCAGATCGACTTCGGGGTCCGCCAGGAAGCGTGTGGCATTGCCCAGGGCGATCAAGACTCCGCCGTCGCTGACCCATCTTTGCAGATTTTCGACTCCCGCCTCTCCCAGCACGCCCCGATAGCCGCCACCGCCGGTTAATGGCAGCAGCAACACCTGGTAACGGTCAAGGTCGGCGGAGGCGAGCCGGTCCGTGCGGATCGGAGTAACCGGATAATCGAACTGGCGCTCGATGACGAAACGCGTATTGCCGGCGCTGTATGCCGCGGTCGGCTCGTCCCAGGCGATCGCCACTTTCGGCGCATTGAATCGCACAACGTTGGCGCTGCCGAAACTCGGGCCGTCGGTAACCCAGCTATCGTTCACGGCGACCACTTCGGCGCCGGTTTCGCGCGCGAGTTCCGACACGGTCCCGAAGAGATCGCCGGGATTGTCAGCGACGTCGATGACGAGCGTTCCGGCCGGATACTCCCTGTCGAGGTTGGTAAAGGCAAGATCGTTGCTCTTGATATCGAGGCCGGCAAGCAGGCCTTTCGCCAGCAGCCGCGCCGCCGGCGCCGAACCCCAGGGAACCAGGTAGGCGACCGAAGCTTCGCCGCCTTGCACCTCGGCCCGAATGAACAGATCGGGTCCGGAAGCTACGAACTCTCCCGCCGGAATTCGGTTGCAGATATTCATGTCGACATTGAACATGTGCGGCAGCGACCAGGCGGTGACGTCGTAGATCTGATCGGGCAGATTATTGGCCCTGCGCTCTTCCTGTTCGGCGAGAAAATCGTCTTCCATGGACACCTGGGGTTCAAGCAAGGTGCGCACGAAGCGTTTGGCGGGTTGATCCGCCCGGATCAGATGGCTTCCCGCACCGTAATCGACGCCACAGGCGTCGAAAGCCTCGGTTGCGCGGAAGACCTCGACGCCCTGCCGGGTCAGCAGTCCGGCGATGCGCGTTACCGCGGCCTGGTCGGCCTGCACCGGAAACAGATAAGCGCGGTTGTCCTCCTGCTCGCCTTCCTCGATGGCCGTAACCTGATAGTCGTAAAAGTCATTCAGGAATTTTTCCCGGTTTACGGCAACGGTTTCTGCCGTAGAGAGCGATGTCAGGAAATGGTTGCGCACGGTATAGGCATAGGTCAGGTCGTTGCCATCGTATTGACGGAACACCAGGCCCCGGGAGGAAGCCTGCTCGTAGGTCATGGCGATACCGCCGTAATAAGATGGCCAACTTGCGCCGTAGCCGGGATAGAACGCGTCATAGACCTCGCGAGTGAAGTAATCGAGACCGAACTCGTCGAACCATCTGGCATGGTTGCGGCCGAATAATTGCAGGCTTTCGGTCTGATCGGCGGCCAGGTGAGGATTGTAGGGAATCGCCTCGGGGGCGAAGAAATAGGTGCTATCCCCTCCCATTTCATGCGCGTCGACATAGACCACGGGATACCACTCCTGCAAGGCCGCGATGCGGCCCCGGGTTTCCGGCTGAGTCAGGATGAACCAGTCCCGGTTCATGTCGAACAGGTAATGATTGGTGCGGCCGCCGGGCCATGGCTCGTCGTGCTCCGCGGAAAGCCGGTCGGAATCGGGCTGAAGTCCCATGCTGCTGGTGAAATGGTGAATGAAGCGGTCGCGGCCGTCCGGGTTCTGCATCGGATCGATAACGACCACAGTGTCGTTCATGATTTCAGGCACGCGCTCGTCGCCGCGCGAGGCAAGCAGATGATACGCGGTCAACATGGCGGCGTCGGTGGAGGAAATTTCGTTGCCATGCACGCCGTAGGACAACCAGGTTACAGGCGGCTGATTCGCGATGATGGCCGCGGCTTCGTCCGCCGAAGTTAGTCTGGGATCTTTCAGGCTTCGCATGCCGTCCTTGATCTCCTCGATCCGGGCCATGTTTTCCGCCGAGGAAAGCACTACATAGATCAGCTCCCGGCCCTGCCAGCTTTGTGCGTACTCGACAATTTGCACGTGGTCCGGCGCTGCATCGGCAAGCGCTTCGAAATAACGAATCGCATCGCGGTGCCAGGTGATCCGCTCGCCGGGAGCGTATCCGAGCACCTGTTCGATGGATGGAATCGCGGGATCGTAGTTGTCGTCGGTCCAGAACCGGAACCCGTCCTGGCCTGCAACCACGGGAGCCCAGCAGAGCAAGGTCGCAGCAAGCGCGAATGCGCTCAATTCAGTCTGTTTTCGAAACATGGCATCAATCTCACTGGTCAGTGGGCTCGCCGAGTGTATTTCCACAAAAAAGCCCACTCAAGGCGAGCGGGCTTTTTGAACTCTCGAACACCGGTCGCTTTCCGTCGGTAGCCGAACCCTTTCCCGGCTTGCGCCGGGCCCCTTTCGGCCACCGCCGCGCTCCCTCAGTGCCAAACTTGAGGTTCAACTACCATGCGGCAGTTTATTGCGGGGGGTTGCCGATGGGAGTTCCCTCCTTGCGCCATTCGCCGTAGAGGAATTCCTCGGAGAATTCCGCGCACTTGAATTCGAGCAATTGCATGTTGGGCTCCATGTGCCGGTACAGCGGTAAGCTGATCGTCCAGGACTCGGTGAAAGTCTGGGGATCGGTCATGGTCGCCTCGTAGTCGATATGGTTGGGGCCGCTGTAGGTCCAGCGCTCTTCGACGACCATTTCCCAGCTATGGTGATTGCCCGTCCGGTCGAACCAAGTGTCGGGCATCTGACCGGTCACGCGCACAACTAGGGTGTCGCCTTCCCAATGTGCATTGGAATGTCCCATCCAGGCGTCCACCTGGGAAGTCACCTCGGGCTGGTCGACGTAGAGGATGCGATTGGCTTCGGCATACTCGTAGGCAATCAGGATCACGTCGGTCGATTGCACGATCTGGAACGGGAAGGGCATATAGTTGGCGCGTGGCACGCCGGGCATAAAGCACTTGGTCAGCGGATCGTTTTCCAGTGCGTTGGCGCGATTGGCGTCGCGCACTCGCAATGCCTGCTCATTGTAGGGAATTCGTCCTCCCTCGATGATTCCAAGACTTGCCGGGATCGCCGAATGAGCGCCGAACAGGCCGGGGTGCGGGCCCATCCTCGCCGCATGGGGCTCGATATCGTAATGCGCCGAAGTGATGGCCTGCCAGATTCCGCTGAAATCGGGCTTGCCTGACGGCGTGCGCGGAATATCGTCATTCTGCGCCGAGGCCGGGGCCGCCAGCAGCAGCGCACAGCCCAGCATCGCGGCAAACGCCGCGCGGAACATGGTTACAGTGCTTTTCATCAGCATTTGGTCCCTTCGATAGTGAATGGAGTTAATCACGTTCGGGCAAATCGTCGCCCTGAGCCAGTCGCTGCTCATCGACTCGGGCGCCGCGCAAGGTGTTCGTCATGCCGTAGTTACCTTCGTGGCAGGCATATTCGTAAATCTGTCCGGCAACCTTGATCATCGGGATTACAGCCGTGATCTTGTCGGTGAAGGTGGACGGATCGTCGATGGTGAACTCGTACTCAACGGTATCGTAGGCGGTGCGCGTGAAACGCTCCGTCAGCACCATGTCGTAGTCCGTGCCGGTGCTGGAAAAAGTCTGGCGATAGCCAGTGAAGTTCTTCGTTTCCACCACCAGGGTGTCGCCGTCCCACCAGCCGCGTGAATCGCCGGACCACAAGCGGATGTCGTCATGCAGCGGCGGCTGCTCCACCAGCGGCACGACACGTGCGTCGTGGATCATTTCGGTCATGATTACCGCGGTGTCCTGGTTCTGGAAAATCTGCAGGTTGTTGTTATACAGGCTGGGCACGAAAGGCGGGCCGGAATTGAAGCCGACGATGCAGCGCTCGGACAGGCCGCGATCTTCCGGGCCGTCCTTCGAGATGCCGCCGACCACGTAGCGTACGGGACGTTCGCCGGGGATATCGGGCCCCAGTCCGCCGAATTGTCGCTTCGCGCCTTCCACCGCGGGTGGAATCCTGCCGTCTTCGGGATGAACGATGTGCGAAGTGCGGACCACGTCGCCGAGGCCCGCGACTTCAATCCAGAAATCGTTATAGCCACCGGGATTGCTGGTCGCCTCCGGCGCCTCCGGGTCCAGCACCAGTTGTGCGGCTGCGGCGTCGGCCGCGGCGCGATTCGCTGCGATCCGCGCCCGGCGCTCCTCGAGTTCTTCCTCGTTCAGAAACTGACGTGTGCCATATTGTTGCGGCCGCTGCATGGGCACATCGGAAGAGAAATTCCACACGCCTTGCAGATCGGGCTGACCCCATTCCGTGCGCGGAACCTGGTAGTCCCCGTTCTGGGCCAGGGCGAACGATCCGGCAAACAGGAGCGCGGTAAAGCTGATCAATGCTCTGATTTTCATCGTTGGTCTCGTTTCATCGATTCGACGAGTGCGGTGAGGGGCCAAGTGTAAACGCTTTGGGCTATTTTTCGCAAAAGTTTCACGTGGCTCTCCAGTGTGTGCTAGCGTGATCACGAAATGAGTGGGCAGATAGTCGCCGCCGGCTAGTTTCGCCCGAATCTACGCGCTTGCGGAAAATTGCCACTAGAGTTTGGTACGGGAACAGACTGAAGTGAGCCCCACCATGATAAACGCAATTTTTTCCGCCTTGAACGAAGATGCGCCGAACATGCTGCTGACACTACTGCTGATTTCACTATTGGTCATCTGGCTGCAATCGAAATTCAACAAGGAATTCGGCAGCTTGCACAAGGAGACACAACATTACAAAAGGAAATCGCAGAGGGAGACGCAGCTTCGCGAAAGGAGGCCGCAGAGGGATTCGCGGATTTGCGCAAGGAGATCAGGCAGGTTGCGGAGAGTACCGCCAAATTGCAAGAGAACATCAAGGGTGTGTCCGGGCATGTCGCACAGGTCGAAGTCAACCTGAGCAAGGAGATATCGGGCTGCAAAGACGAATTGCGAAAAGATATCGGGAAAGTATCGGCTCGCGTGGCGCGCATCGAAGGCAGGCTCGGACCGCCGGCTCCCGTCCCGAAGACCCAGCAGAGCGCGAAAGCCGGATAGTTGCTTTTCCGCCCGTTGGAAGCAGCATAGGAAGGCATGCTACATACCTTCGACACGCTGGAGTCAAGCAAGAAGCTGCGTGAAGCGGGGATGCCCATGGCGCAGGCGGAAACGGTAAGCGATGTGACGGCAATGGCAACACGCAACCTGGTAACTCGCAATTATCTGGACTTGAGGCTGGGTCTGCTCGAGGGCGGATTGCGGCTGAACCAGGCCCGCTGGAGCGTTACGATCATTGCCTCTCAAATCGCCACCGTCACACTGCTGATCGGCTACCTCTCGCTTTCGGGTTAAACACCGCAAGCGACAAAATTGCCGGCACAGAAAAAGGGCTCCCGAAGGAGCCCTTTTTGGTTGCGAACGATTTCCGGATCAGAAATCGTAAACCACTCTGGCGTAGAGGATGCGTCCCATGACATCCTGCAAGCCACCGACTACACCCATGAACTCCGGAGAGCGCTGCGGTTCACGGTCGAACACGTTGCGCGAGCCAAGGGTCATGGCCATTTCGCCGTCCAGGAACTCCAGACCGCGGTAGGTGTACGCGAGGTCCATATCGGTCCATGCGTAGATGCCGGTGTCGTAGATATTGCCTGGACGGTAGAAACCGCTGAAGAAGTCCATGTGCGAGTATGCGGGTCCATCGTAAGGCAGATCGTCGATGTAGTGGACCGTGGATACCACTGCGTGGTTACCGTTGGTCCAGCTTGCCCGCAGATTCGCCTTCCAGTGTGGCAATTCAGGCGCTGCTCCGGTACCCCAGTTGTACTTGCCGGCCACGTCGCGAGGAGCGGTTTCCGGGTCGCTTTGCACCAGGAACTCCTGAACGTAAGTGGCTTGCAATCCAACGCGGAAGTCACCGATGTTTTCAAAGCCAAAAGTATAGTTGGCGTCGAAGTCCATGGCGGTTACTTTCACAAATTCCGCGTTGATCGATCCGCGGCAGCAGATCTGCAGAATTGTGGAAACGTCGCCTCGGGAACGGATGATTTCCGGGTTGGAGCGGGGATCGTTCACCCAGGCCTGCAACTGATCGAGAGACGGCTTGCCATCACCGGAATATCCGGTTGCCTGCCTGAAAATCTCGTACTCCTCGTTGAGCAGATCCTGGGCATTCTTGCCGACAATCCGGTTCTGGAAGTCAATCTGCACCCACGTCGCGCTGAAGTCGAAATCGTCGAAGGCGATATCGAAGCCGAACTGCTTGGAATCGGAAGTCTCGTTATCCAGATTCGGATTGCCTCCGCCGCAGGTCGTGGTCCAGGCCTCGAAAGTGCTGAACGGATCGCTCACCGTACCCAGTCCGCAAGTGACCGGGTTCAGCAGTTGCTCCAGTGTCGGTGCAATGAACGCCTCGCCCGTGGTGGCGCGTAGCGTGAGCCAATCGAGCGGAGCGAAAGTCACGCCGAATTCCGGAACCGTAGCGCTCTGACCGGTACTGAATTCCTCGTGGCGCACCGCCAGTTCCACTTCCAGATTGCTGAGCACCGGCAACGCGAACTCGGCGAAAAATGCGTCGATGTTTCGCGAGCCGCTGCTGGCGGACTCCTTGTTTTCACTGCCGATCCAGGTGTCGCCGGCCAATTCCTCTTCCGACGGTATGTTCAGGTACTTGTCGTCGCGGAACTGGTAACCGACGGCAGCGCCGATCGGTCCACCCGGCAACTCGAACTCGCCCAATGGAATCTCACCGTTGAGAACGATGTCCACCGTGGTCAGCTTGTCTTCGATGATTTCGATGCTGCGTCCAGCGACCGCGTTCATCACGTCAACCGAGTTGTTGTCCTCGGGGTTGACGATCAGGAACGGACTGTAACAGGCGCTGCGTTCGAAGACGACATCGCAATTCAAGCCCTGAATCATATGCTGGATGTCATAGTTCTGGTTGGACATGAACTGGAGTTCGCGATAGCCGTGGGTATAAGCCGCGGTGCCTTGCCAGCCTTCCAGGAACGGAACCGTGAAATCCGCGTCGAACGAATAGCGGCTTACATGGTCGATGTTATCCGACAGGTTGGCGGCGTCCGGAGAGTGGCCATGGGATCGGGTATGCGTCTTGTTGATCGGACGCAAGGTTCGTGCGACCACGTCTTCGTACAGGGGAATCCAGCCGTTGGGATGCACGATAGCATCGGCCAGCCCATCGCCGTTCATATCCACATCTGGACCGTAGCGGTCCGGCAGGCCATTTCCATCATAGTCGACGCCGAAAAGCGCATCGGCCGGGTCGGAACAAACGAAGGGATTGAACCGATCGAATCTGCCGCCCGCGCAAGCCCGGAACGGGTTACCCGGCATTTCGCCGCGCACCACCGGCAATTCACCGATTCGGGAGTTGCCCGGATTGGAAGTCGATGTGTATGTCCGCTCAGCGATGCGAGTGTGGTAGCCCTGGAAGGAAAGCGTCAGATCGTCGTTGACGTCGTAGGTAAGGTTGGTGAACAACTGAGTCTTTTCAAGCGGCTCGCGCGCGCTGCGCTGGTCGCCGAAATCGAAGAAGCAGCTTGTGCCCAACCTCATGCCATACGCGTTGGCGGCCACGCCAGGGGTATAGTCGGTTCGCTCCGAGCCCGGAGTGCAACTCGGGTCCGCGGCGCGACCGCGGCCACCGGTATAGAGACCATCCTCACCACGTTCCGGTACAAACCAGTTGCCCGGCGCATTCGACGAAATCACCAGGCCCGAGTTGGCCAGCAAACTCCGTTCGTTCCAGGCCAGCCGGCTGTTCTGGTGAAACTGGCCGGCAAACACCGCGTCGACGCCGCCGATATCGCCGCCCCACAGCATCTGCACCGAATGCTCGTCGTAATCGCCGCGCGTATCGCCTTCGGCAAACGACTCGATCCTGAAACCGTCATAAGACGTATAGGGCACGATGTTGACGACTCCCGACACCGCCTCGTTTCCGTACAGCGCCGCGTTTCCGTCCGCCACGATATCCATTCGCTGAATGGCGATGGTGGGGATCATGGCGAGTATGTTCTCGTTCACGAGGCGCTTGCCGTCGAGCAAGGTCAATGTTGAGCGGGCTCCGAGGCCGCGCAGGTCGATGGTGGTGGAACGGGAGTCCTGCCCCTGAATCGTATTGGTGATCTGGGAAGCGTCGCCGTTCACGAATGTGAGCTGCGACACCACCTCACCGAGGTTTAAGGTGCCTTCGGCTTCGAGATCTTCAGCGGTAAGCTGAACTACCGAAGACGCCTGGTTGAAGCCTTCCGAACGACGGATATACGAACCCGTTACGATAACCTCTTCTACCGCGGCCTCGTCCTGCGCCATGCTCGTGCCGGCGATCGGCAAGAGCGATAGCGAAATAGCCGCGCAAAGCAGGCTTCGCTTCTGTGGAATCTTGAACTGCATAGTATCTCTCCATCGAAAATTCGACTGTTATAAGAGCGAAACCGGCGCGGAATGCCGATTCGACCTGTTGTTGTGGAAATCCCTGCACGGCGCTTAATCTGCCGAACGCCCAGTCTATTTTTTTGACAAAGCCAGTACGTACATGCGGATCGGGGCTCTGTCGTTTCGCGGCTTTTCGGTTCCGTTCCAGCCGAACCAGGCTATTCGTAAATAAATTTCGCCAAGCGGGGCTTCCCGCATCGCAGGATACTAAAAAGATTTTTGCGGCGGTGTCAAACTATATTCCGGCGAGTTCCGGATTTCAAAATTGACACTTCCGCAATTTTGCTATTAGTATTTCGCCGTGCGCAAATTGGCGCGGCGATTTTTTATCGGCAATTTACGGGGGAATTAATGGGATCGGCCAGAGGTTTTAGCTGATCCGGACATGGATAGTCTTCGACTGACAGAGTCCTGATCTGCAAGTACGTACTGGCTTTGTCTTTCAATTCGGCGGGAATGCCGGTGGGGGAATCGCCAAACGGTAACAGGCCGCAACACCAGAACCAGACGGCTGCCGTCGTCACTCGCGTGCAAACTTCACTCGAATTTGGACGGAGAGACAAAATGCAATTCAAGATTCCACATCGGAAAAGCCTGCTTTGCGCGGCCGTATCCCTGTCGCTTTTGCCGCTCGCCGGCACGAGCATGGCGCAGGACGAGGCTGCTGTCGAAGAGGTTATCGTAACGGGTTCCTATATCCGCCGCACCGAGGGCTTCACCCAGGCGTCTTCGGTAACTCAACTCACTGCCGAGGACCTCGAAGCCGAGGGCACGATGAATCTCGGCGAGGTCGTACAAAACCTTTCTTTCGTTAACGGCGGCGCATCCGCCATCACCAATACCTTCCAGCGCTCAGGCGCGGATTCCCGCGCCACCAACATCGATTTACGCGGGCTGGGCGCCCGGTCCACGTTGACCCTGCTTGACGGCAAACGGCTGGTGAATGAAAACGTCAACGCGCTTATTCCGACTATCGCCATCCAGCGCCTGGATATCGTGGCGGACGGCTCCGCGGCGCTGTACGGCAACGAGGCGGTGGCCGGTGTGGTTAATTTCGTTCCGTATCGCAGCTATGAAGGCCTGCGCGTGGAGACCTTCGCCGAGCAGGACTCCCGCGGCGATTACGACGAGCATGCGATTCAGGTAATGTGGGGCGAACAGTTTGGCGATGTTGATCTGGTACTCGCGGGCGAGTTCCGCCAATCCGGCCGTCTCGGATACGACGAGCGCCCGGTGCTCGCCAACTCCGGCCTCACCTGGTCATCCACCGCACCAGGCAACTACTGGCTGCCGACGCGTGACGAGAATGGCGAATACACCGGTGACAGGATCAGGGCCAAGGATCCGAACTGCGGAGCGGAACGGGACTACATCACACCGCACCAGGTTGCCAGCCGTTACGGCTTTGCCCACCCCGACGGCGTCAGTTGCATGTTCGAATACGGCGATAATCACAGCTATCGCAATCCGATCGGCGCCAACAAGTTCTTTGCTAACGCAACCTGGGACGTCAACGACGATCTCACACTCTCGCTGCAGGGCTTTTCCACGCGCTACGGCGAGGTGAGCTACGGCTCGACTTCAAACCCCGGCAACCAGCGCGTGCGGGAACTGCCGGCGGTTCGCGGCGAGATTCCGCACAATCCCTTTCGCGCCATGAACGCGCTGGGACAGCCTCTGTTTGCCGTGGACCACAATGCCGACGGAATTCCGGACAGGGATCCCAACATGGACCTCAACGGCGATGGCGTACCCGACCCGATCCTGACTCCGAACGGCGGTCTGGTCCCCTGGTTGCCCCTGTACGAAGACGTGGGCATTCGCGGCATCCGCATTCTCAACAAGTCCATGACACAGATTTCGGCGCATTCTCCCGACAAGGACAATCTGTCGGACAATATGGACCGGCTGCATCGAATCACCTTCCAGGGCGATTTCAATGTGCCCTTCATCGAAGGCTGGCAGGGTACGGCGGCCTACACCTGGAACTATCGCGAGATCGATTTCATGTCGAATCAGAACTATGACTTCGACGCGATCGTTCAGGGGCTGAATTGCGACGTGGTCAATGACCGGGATGGCTGCTACACGCCCTTCTATATCACGGACCCGTCCCAGGGCACCTACTCCCACGTGCTGGACGCCATCGCGGCGCGGGAACGCGAGCAGGTGGAAGATACCCTTGGCCTGCTGGATATCGTGTTCAACGGTGAAGTGCCGCTGTTCGGCTTCGAGTTGCCGGGCGGGCCGATAGGAGCCGCCGTCGGCTACCAGTACCGCGACGATTCCTACAAGAATACGCCGGCCGCCGTCGAGATCAGGGGCGCACCCTATATCGGCTCCTCGACTCCCGAAGACATCACCCACGGCAACCGGGAGGTTGACGCCTTTTTCGGCGAATTGTCGGTTCCCGTGCTGGACGATCTGGTACTGGAGCTTGCAGTGCGGCGCGAGGAATTCAGCACCGGCCAGACTTCCACCGACCCGAAATACGGCATTACCTATGCGCCACTGGAGTGGCTGACCCTGCGGGCGACCCAGAGCGAGGCGTTCATCGCGCCGACGCTGGAGCAACTGTTCGCTCCCGAAGTGTGCGGCCTGAGTTCGGTGACAGACCGCTTTGGCCCCTGGGACGCATTCACTAGCCGCTGTTCGGGCGGAAACCCGAATCTGAAGAACGAGAGTTCCGAGTCCCAGCAGTTCGGTGTCGATCTGGCATTCGACGATTGGGACTTGAGCGTCACCTGGAACAATACCGAATTCGGCAACCGCATCGTCTCGGCCCCCGGCCAGTTGATCATGGATGTTGATTTCCTCAATTTCCAGAACTGGTCCGGCTTCAGCGGCACCGGCGAAGGCGCGGGTCAGCAGCCCAGCATAGACCAGCTTCGTTCGTGGCTTGCCAGCGGCTTGTCGGACCCCCGCATCGTGCGCGACCCGGAAGACATTCACCAGATTCTGCTGGTGCAAACGGGTAGCACAAACGCTTCCCAGGTTGCCGTGACCGCCTACGACATCCAGGGCAACTACAACTTTTCCCTCAACGACTGGGGAAATCTGCGGCTCAACCTGCTAGCCACCTACATCGACGAGTTCACTTACCAGAACAACCCGACTCAAACAGTCCGCCATGCCGAAGGTCTGTACAACATTGCCACAGACGCGGCGCCGGCGCTGCCCGAGTTGAAGGCGAATCTGCGAGCAGTCTGGTCGATGGGCAATCACACGGTGAACGCCACCGTCCACTACATCGATTCGGTCGAGTACAAGACCGAAAGCGAGGACGGCAACGGTAATCGCACCTATGTGGGCGGACCGGTCTACGGCAGTTCCTTCGGTAATCCCGCGGTGGCCAACAGCACCCACAATGTGGGCCCCTGGATCACCGAAGCCGGCATTTTCGCCTGGACCGACATGGATATTGCCTACACCTATCGGGGCTTTGAGTTCTGGGACGGTGAAATGGCGTTCACGATCGGCTCCCGCAACGTGTTCGACCGCGAAGCGCAGCGTTCCCCGCTGTTCTCCGGCGTCATCGGCCAGTTGCATGACCCGCTCGGCCGCATGGTCTACGGACGCGTGGTCTACGATTTCTGATCGGCAAGACGATCGTATGGGAAAACGGCAAAGGGCTCCTTCGGGAGCCCTTTGTTTCCATATATAGAAGTTGCTTGCTACACCGGCTGAGTTTCGGCAAACAGAAACGACACAGGCGCCCGGTCTATTTCGGCTGGCTGCCTTCGCCGGAAGGCTGCTCGGCGACCGCTTCGTGCGCCACACCCCGCGAGAGCACTCCCTCGACCCGCGCCAGCCGTGTGCCCTGGCTTTTCATCTCATTGTGCAAATCATCCTTCACTTTGGACATATCCTTGCGCAGATCGTCCTTCATTTCGGACATCTCCTTGCGCAGACTGTCCCTCATTTCGGACATCTCCTTGCGCAGACTGTCCCTCATGTCGGACATATCCTTGCGCAAGTCATCCTTCATGTCGGACATATCCTTGCGCAAGTCATCCTTCATATCGGACATATCCTTGCGCAAGTCATCCTTCATATCGGACATATCCTTGCGCAAGGTGGTGCTTTCATTGTGAATTTTTGCCTGCAAATAGATTGCGAGCAACAATATCGCCCCAAGGACAAGACCTTGCTCGGCGAATGCGGTGACGATTGCGTTCATTACGGGCTCCTTCCGATTCCCCTCCACTTCGTGGATCAGCTTAGGCAGGTTTCTTCAGGGAAGGCAAACTTTCGGCAAAATAATCTAGAAAAGCAGTTTGGCCGGGAATTGGCGGTGCGAATTATCGTTTTTATCGATGAATTTGTGCTGCAATATCAATTATCTAAATAAGAAGAGATATGCTAATTTACCCGGCGAAACGTTGAGATCGAAATCTCGACTCCCATATTGAAACCTGACGCCAAACCCAAGGAGCAATCATGCACGACACCGTCAAATGCCCGTTTACGGGCGCCGCGCAAAAATTCGCGGCAGGCTTCGGCACGTCCAATCAGGACTGGTGGCCGAACCAGCTCAATCTGAAGATCCTGCATCAGCACTCGGACAAGTCCGATCCGATGGGCGCGGCCTTCGATTACGCCGAGGAATTCAAGAGCCTCGATCTCGACGCCCTGAAAGCGGACATCTGCGAGGTGTTGACGACGTCCCAGGACTGGTGGCCTGCGGACTACGGCCATTACGGGCCGCTATTCATCCGCATGGCCTGGCACAGCGCGGGCACCTATCGCATCTCCGACGGCCGCGGCGGTGGCGGCACCGGCAACCAGCGCTTCGCGCCGGTCAACAGTTGGCCGGATAACGGCAATCTCGACAAGGCGCGGATGCTGCTTTGGCCCGTCAAGCAGAAGTACGGCAGCAAGATTTCCTGGGCGGACATGATGATTCTAGCCGGCAATTGCGCGCTCGAATCCATGGGATTCCAGACGCTTGGCTTCGCCGGAGGCCGGCCGGACATCTGGGAACCCGAGGAAGACATCTACTGGGGCGCGGAGAATACCTGGCTGGGCGATAACCGCTACAGCGGCGACCGGGAACTGGAAAACCCTCTCGGCGCGGTCCAGATGGGCCTCATTTACGTGAATCCGGAAGGCCCGAACGGCAACCCGGACCCAATCGCCTCCGGGCGCGACATCCGCGAGACTTTCGGCCGCATGGCGATGAACGACGAGGAAACCGTGGCGCTCGTTGCCGGCGGTCACACTTTCGGCAAATGTCATGGCGCCGGCGACGCCGACCTGGTCGGACCGGAACCCGAAGCAGCCGCCATCGCCGAGCAGGGTCTCGGCTGGAAGAGCAGCCACGGCTCGGGCAAGGCGGGCGACGCGATCACGAGCGGCATCGAAGGCGCCTGGACCACGAATCCGGTGCAATGGGACAACAACTATTTCGAGAACCTGTTCGGTTACGAGTGGGAATTGACCAAGAGCCCCGCCGGCGCAAATCAGTGGAAGCCTGTCGGCGATACCGGCGACGGCACGGTGCCCGACGCCCACGACCCGGACACGCGGCATGCGCCGATCATGACCACGGCCGACATGGCCATGCGCATGGATCCGATCTACGGCCCGATTTCGCGGCGTTTCTTCGAGAACCCGGAGCAACTGGCAGACGCATTCGCCCGCGCCTGGTTCAAATTGACCCATCGTGACATGGGTCCGAAGGCCCGCTATCTCGGCAAGGAAGCGCCCGCCGAAGATTTCATCTGGCAGGATCCAGTCCCTCCGGTAGCCCATGCCCTGATCGACGATCAGGACATCGCCGGGCTCAAGGACAAAATCCTGGCTTCCGGTCTGAGCGTCTCACAACTCGTCTCCGCGGCCTGGGCGTCAGCCTCGACTTTCCGCGGCTCGGACATGCGCGGCGGCGCCAACGGCGCCCGCGTCCGCCTGGCTCCGCAGAAGGACTGGGAAGTCAACCGGCCGGAAGATCTGGCACAGGTACTCGCTGCGCTGGAAGGCATTCAACAGGAGTTCAACAACGCAGCGGCCAACGGCAAACAGGTTTCGCTGGCGGACCTGATCGTGCTCGGCGGCGGCGCCGCGATCGAACAGGCGGCGCGCGCGGCAGGACAGGAAGTCGATATTCGCTTTACGCCAGGACGCACCGACGCAGGCGCCGAACAGACCGACGAGGAATCCTTCGCCGTGCTGGAACCAGCGGCGGACGGATTCCGTAACTACCTCGGCGGAAAGTTTTCAGTTTCCACCGAGGAACTGCTGGTCGACAAGGCGCAACTGCTGACCTTGACCGCGCCGGAAATGACGGCGCTGGTGGGCGGCATGCGCGTGCTCGGCACGAACGCCGACGGCTCCGACCATGGCGTATTCACCGGCCGGCCGGGAACCCTCAGCAACGACTTTTTCGTCAACCTGCTCGACATGAGCACGGCCTGGAGCCCGGTATCCGACGACGAAGATGTGTTCGAAGGCCACGACCGCGCAACCGGCGAACTGCGCTGGACCGCCACTCGCGCCGACCTCATCTTCGGCTCGAACTCCCAGCTCCGCGCACTAGCGGAAGTCTACGGCTGCGCCGATTCGCAAACCAGGTTCGTGAGCGATTTCGCGGCGGCCTGGAGCAAGGTAATGGAACTCGACAGATTCGATCTGTCCTGATTCCGGGAAATCCGCAATCAGGGGCGGCGCATGCGTCGCCCCTGGTTTCAGGCTTTGCTTTGACCCCTCGATCAGTGCTATTTTCTCGCAATGAAGCGATGCCAGTGCATAGGCTGACGCAAGCAAACGTCATTCATGAAGGAAGGCGGCGCAAGCAGGGAAAATGATCGATCTTGACTCCGCCCGTGCGATTCTGCGACAAAACGACCAGGATGGTCACACGGTGCCCACGAGGGGCCTCTATCCCTTCCAATGGAATTGGGATTCGGCCATAACGGCGCTCGGCTGGCTCACTTTCGACGAAGCGCGCGCATGGGAGGAGGCGCACACCATGTTTCGTGGCCAATGGGATAACGGCATGTTGCCGCATATCCTGTTTCATGGCCATTCGGAATCCTATTTCCCCGGACCCGAAGTCTGGGGCGCCAAGGCCGCGATACCTTCGAGTTCCATCTCCCAGCCACCTGTTTGGGCAACGGCGATCAACCTCATGTTGCAGCGATCCGGCGATGCCGCGAGAGCCCGGGCCGAGGCGCGAGCGCTGCTGCCAGGACTGCTTGGTTATCACGAGTGGTGGTATCGCGACCGGGATCGCGACAACAACGGGTTGGTGCAAAGTTTTCATCCGTGGGAATCGGGAATGGACAATAGTCCTGCCTGGGACGGCCCGCTTGCCCGTGTCCCGGAAGTCAAATGGAAGTATCGGCGCCGTGATCTTGGGCACGTCGACAAAGAGGAAAGACCGGGCAGGCTTGAGTACAACCGTTACCTGCATTTGATAGAACTTCAGAAAAAGAACGATTTCGATCCGGAACTCATCTCCGCTGCTTCGCCATATCGGGTGGTCGATATCGGCACGGTCTCCATCCTGCACCGCGCCACCCGCGACTTGATCGAACTTTGCCGGATTTTCGGGCAAGATGCCGCCATTCCCGGCCTTGAATCCGAACTCGCCAGAACCCGGGCGGCGGTCAGCGCATGCTGGTCAGGCAGAGATCGTTGCTTTCTGAATCGGGACATCATCGCGGACGCGCCGCTAGCCGAGGTCACCACCGGTACGCTACTCCCACTCTTCGGATTGCTCGCGGACGACGAGCAGGCGGGGGCAATGGCTGCCCTGGTCGAGGAATGGCTTGGCGCAAGCAATTTCGGACTATCATCGACTCATCCGGCGAGCGCCCGGTACGAACCCCAGCGCTATTGGCGCGGGCCTGTGTGGCTGCACATCAACTGGATGATCGCTGAAGGACTGCGTGCGTATGGATATGACGACCTTGCCGAACGGATCAGGAGTAACACTCGCAAGTGCATCGAGACGGCCGGGGGCTATTACGAATACTTCAACTCCGAAACGGGCGAGGGCTGCGGAGGCGGAAACTTTTCGTGGACAGCCGCGGTAGCCCTTTACTGGCTTGGCCGGTAACGCTCAAGCGCCGAACGCGATAGGAATGAGCCAGCCAATCAGCAGCATGGCCGCGAAAGCGGCAAGCAAAGTAATGGTCTCGCCGCGCTCCCATACCCCGACGCCCCAACTCCGCTCCACTTCCCGCGTAAGGGCCGCCTTTCCGCCCGCGAATGCCGCCGCAAGCACGGCGACGCCGATGGTAACGGCGCAGCCTATGAAATTCCACCACAGCCAGAATATCTGCGGCTCCCCAAGCCAAAGATAGAGATTCACGCCTACCCCGGTCAGCAAGCCGGCATTGGCGCCGAACGAATTTACCCGCCGAAACAGGATCGCCAGCAGAAAAGTCGCAAGTATGGGCCCGTAAAATACCGAACCGATCTTGTTTATGGCTTCGATCACCGTCGGCGCGATACCGCCGCCAAAAACGGATAACAGGACGATCACGACGCCCCAAAACAATACGGTTGCCCGCGACCAGAAAACGTAGCGGTCCTTGTCGAGCTTTTTCCCGGTCAGGCGCATGTAATCCTCGATACTGACCGCGGACAGCGAATTGACCACAGAACTCAGCGACGACATGCTCGCCGCGAGCAAGGCTACGATCAGCAAGCCGATGAGCCCGTTGGGCATGTACTGGACTATGAACAGCGGAACCAGCGTGTCGGGCGCCGCCGGATCGATCTGGGCGAGAAATTCCGGGTTCATGACCGCGAACGTACCCAGCACCAGACCCGTGGCGCAGTACAGCAAGACCACCGGAAATCTGGCCAGTCCGTTGAACAGCAATATGCGCCGCACCGCGCCTTCGTCTCTCGCCGACAGCGTGCGCTGCGCCTGGGTCTGGTCGCAGCCATAGTAGGAAGCGTAGAGGACGATACCGCCGAAAATCATCGGCCACAGCCCCCATTCATCGCCCGAGAAGCCCCAGGAATCGGTACGCAGCACGGTCAAGCGACTGGTGTCGATATTGGTCAGGAAAGCATCGAGACCACCCATGTTGCGCAACGAAAACACCAGAATCATGGCTACCCCGAAAAATATCAGGATCATCTGCGCCGCGTCGGAGTAAACCACCGCCTTCATTCCGCCCTGGAATGAGTAGATCAGGGTAATCACTCCGATCACGGCGATGGCGGCAAAAAAATCTATGCCCATGGCAGTGTTCAGAATGAGCGCGGTAGCGTAGATGGCGATGCTGGTGCCAAAAGCGCGGCTCACCAGAAAAACGAACGAGATCAGCAGTCGGGTCGAGATGCCGAAGCGGCGCTCAAGAAAATCATAGATGCTGACCACGCCGGAGCGGTAGAGCGCGGGCAGTACATACACCATGAGCAAAAGCATGGCGATGGGCACGGCGAACTCGTAGGACAGCCACACCATGCCGCCGCCTTCGCGCAATCCGACAAAGGCCGGCGCCGAAATGAAACTGATGGCCGAGAGTTGCGTGGCCATCGTCGACAATGTAAGCGGAAATACGCCGAGTTCGCGGCCGCCGAGAAAGTAGTCCTTTTTGGAATGCTGCTCCTTGAAGAAGTAACCCAGTCCCAACAGCATCGCCAGATAGGCGAGGATGACGACGTAATCGAAAGCATTCATAGCGCTAGGGGTTCCTCCGCGACCGACCCCCGGGGGCCGCCGCTCCCGGGGGCTGGGCGGAGATCATCCGCCGGCGCATTATCCCCTAAAAGTCGTAAGTGACCCTGAGCGACGCCCGCCGCGGAAGAATAGGCCTGCCTACGAAGAACTGCGCGGGCTGGCCTGACTGCGCGTTGCCCTGACGCGGCGAACCTTCCGTTATGCCCTGCTCGTCGGTCAAGTTGAAAACATGCAAACTGACGCGCATGGCGTCATCGTCGCCAAGGTCGAACGAGTAGCCCGCTTCCAGCCGCCACAACCCGTAAGAGTCCAGGCTGACCGTGTTCGAGTCGTTGGCGAAGTTGCCGCCATGATAGTTGTACAACAAGGCGCCCGCGAAACCCTGATAGGCGAAACGGGCGCCGAGGTTGGCCATTTCGGTCGGCTGCCGCCTCAGTTCGTTGCCTACTATCGCCGGATTGCCATCGGCCTTGGTGAATTCGTGTTCGCGCAGCGTGATATTGCCGTTCAGCGAAATATAATCGTTCAGATACAGCATCACGCCCGCTTCAACGCCATAAGCCTCGGTCGATTGCAGCGACACGTCCTCGATAATGTTACCGGGATTATTAGGATCGTTGATGAAATCGACATTGCGCCGGTCATCCAGGGTCGATCTGAAAAACAGCGCCTGAGCCGTTATGGTCTGGTTTTCGTACTTTACTCCGGCCTCGATGGTATCGATGATCTCGCCCGCGTAAGAGGCCAGCCTTCCTTGATTGAACGGCACGCTGCGGATCTGCGGAAAAAAGAAACCGCGGGAAGCATTCGCGAACAAGTTGACCTCGTCGTTCAACCGATACAGCGCGCCGGCGGAAACCGCCCACTCCGTGGCGCCGAGCGAGTCGCTGGTCAGCGAGCCGTCGGTGTAGCTGACAGTCTCGATATTATTGCTTACGCTGGGATCGTTGCTCATCACGAAAGACGATGTATTGAACTGCTTGACATCCCCTTCCAGGCGCTCGACCCGGACGCCAAGGTCGTATGACCAACGGCCGGCCTCGATCTGATCGGCGATATAGAACGCCGCGCGGCGCGCGCTTCGATCGCGGTATCCCACGAGTCCATTGCTCTTCGCCAGTCCGTTACGGGTCCAGTGGTACACAGCGCCAGGGTCGGCGGCCGCGGCCAGTTGTCCCGAGGCGTCTTCCTCGACCCCCATCAGTTCGACATCGACCAGCAGCGGCGCATTGCGGAAATCGCCCAGATAGGTGGTGATGTAATTGAGATCGTCGGCTTGCGAATTCGAGAAAAACCCGCCGATGGTAAGGCCATGCTCGGCATCGCCGACAAGGAAGTTGCGTCCCAGGCTCATTTCCGCCGACATGTCGGTCGCGTCTCGCCAGCGATCTAGCGTGCGATTACCGAACACGAGGTCGGACGGGGCCAAATTCCGGCCGGATTGGACATAGGTGAATCGGGCGCGGTCATGAAACGCGGAATCTATGCCGCGCCGGGAAAGATACTCGGCCTGGGTCTCGGGCGTATTGGGGCCAAGCGCGTCGCCATCGAGGAAAAGATTGAACTGGTGATCGTAGCGCGCGTATCGCAGTTTCGTATTCAGCGTCCAGTCGTCGTTGATATCCCTGTCGAGCACGAAAGCGACCATCTGTCCCTGGGTGACGACGCCGTCGCCGATGGGCGTCTGGAAGCGGCCGCCCGGAGTATCGTATCCCAGGCCGATCGCCTCGACCGTATTCATGGTGAATACTTCGGCGCCGTCGTTGCCGCTGACCCGCTCCCGCGTCCGGCCATCGACGGGCAATGGCAGGAAGAACTGCACGCTGTCGTCGATCAACTGGGTGTAAAGGGTCATTGAGCCCGAGCCATCGTCGAACTCGTGCCTGATATTGCCTCGAAGCTGATAGCCCTGGGTGTCGAGGCCCGATGTAAGCGGACCCTCGTCGACGCGGTAGTATCCGGACAGCGCGTAGAAGGTGTTCGAGTCGCTGCCGCCAAGGGGACCGCTGAAGAAATAGTCGCCCCGGAATCTGCCTTCTTCGGCGGTTTCAAGCTGCACCGTACCGGCCGGCTCCGGTCCGCCGGTAGCTGAAATATAGTTGATAATACCGGCTACCGAACCCGGGCCGAACAAGTTCGAAACGCCGCCGCTCACGAACTCGGAGCGCTCAATGCCAAGATCGTTGCGAAAGTAGACGTCAAAGGCCGAAGAATTCAGACCGAAGGTCGTAAACGAGGGCATGCCGTCATACAGGAGTGGCGTGAACGAGAACTGGCCGCCAGACGGAAGCGCGCGGTGAAATACATTGGTCGCGACTTCGCCGCCCCCGCCCTCGGCGCTGATGCCCGGCAACTGGGTCAGGATATCGGCCTGACTTGATGAATTGAAAGACCTGAGATCTTCCTCCGCGAACTGTGACACAGATTGCGGCGTGTCGAAGCCCGTCCGGGCAACGCCCGTGCCGGTCACCACGATTTCTTCGATATCGGAGTCTCGATCCGAATCAGGCGCTTCCTGCGCCAATGCCGCGCAGGACCATACATACATGAATGAAGCAGACACTATCGCCGTCAGTTTAAAGCAACGCATATTCAACCCCCCGTTTCCTTTGATTTTCTGTAAAGGAAATACTGTGTTCTCTTGATGCTATACCCGTTGTGCGTAAATAACAATACCAAATGGCCAGTTATTTCAGTTTTATTTACGCATTTTGGGAGTATTGCGATTGCGTTAGCGGAAAAAGTACTTCGTGAACGGGAGCGCCGCGGCGCCTACCGAGACTGATTCTCCGCCAGCTTCCGCGGCGACGATAGCCGGCAAGGGGCGCTCGAAGGAACGCCGCCGCTGATCGAAGATTTCAATATGCGGGATGACTTTCTGCGTCAGGGCGCGGGGTATGCGCCCGCCGATGACAATTACCGCGGGGTCCAGCAAGGCCGCGGAGGCCGAGGCGATCAGTGACAGCGAGTCGCGCGTGCGCGCGATCCACTCGTCGACGCCTGGCCAGTCGGGATCGAAGTTCATGACGAGATCGGACACTGATCCCACTTCTATTTCGTGGCGGCAGATGAGTTCGCGCAACAGTTTCAGGTTCGGATGCGGATAGATCAGCGGCGGCAATAGCTGCGCGACCTCACCCGCGTTGCCGAAAGCGCCTCGCACGAGCTGGCCATTGTGAATGACCCCTCCGCCGATTCCGGTGGCGATGTAAAGATAAACAAAGTCGCGCGCCCGGCGGCCAACCCCGAACAAGCTTTCGCCGATCGCCGCGGCGTTACCGTCATTCTCCACCCATACCGGAAGTTCAAGATCATGGGCCAACACCTCCTCGAGGTTGACATTGGTCCATTCTTCAAGCACCAGAGGCGTATTGACCTGCCCGGTCTCGCGCATGAACGTTCCTGGAATTCCAACCCCGGCCGCGAAAATCCGGTCGGGATCAATCGACCAATGCGTCTTCAAATCGTCGATCATGCGGCGAAGTTCAAGAACCACTGCATCATGCGACATTGTGGCCATGACGCGAGTCCTGCTGTCGATAATCCCGCCGGAGAAATCCATCAGAGTTACGGCCAGCGCATCCCAGAGAATGGCAACGCCGAACGAGTACGCATAATCGGACACTATCTCGACCTTGACGCTGAGTTGTCCCCGCTTGCCGCTTGAAACGCGCTCGCCAAGTCGCAATGAACCACGCTCGATCAGGCGCGAGAGCAGGCGCGAAACAGTCTGTTGAGGGCGATTGATCGAGCGCGAGATTTGCGCCTGGGTCATGGCGCCTTGGCGCAGAACAAGCCCTGCGATGGTCTGTTCGACATCACTGTTCGGATGAAAGCGATCACTGCGGAAGTATTCTAGCGTGGTCGGATCAAATTCCGCGGCCGCCGCCGGTGCAGATTTTTGGGCGCTGATGGAACTCATATCGAACGCGATGCTAACAGGCCGGCGCGAGGGCAAACAACCCGGATAATTTCACTTTCTCCCTCAGCGGCGGGTGAAGCGCGTCAGCAAGCTCGACGTGTCCCAGCGCCCGCCGCCCATTTCCTGCACTTCCCGGTAGAAGCTGTCCACCGTTCGCGTTACCGGCAATTCCGCACCAATGCGCTCCGCCTCTTCTATCGCCATACCCAGATCCTTGCGCATCCAGTCCACCGCGAATCCGAATTCGTATTCGTCGCGCAACATCGTCTGGCAGCGATTGCTCATCTGCCAGGAACCCGCCGCGCCTTTCGATATCGTTTCGATCACCGCCTCGGCGTCGAGCCCCGCGCGAAGCGCGAAATTGAGCGCTTCCGCCAATCCCTGCACGACACCGGCGATGCAGATCTGGTTGACCATCTTGGCCAACTGGCCGCTGCCCACCGGCCCGATCAACTTGCTGAAAGCCGCATAGGCCGCCAGAGTCGACTCGGCTCTCTCGTAGGTTTGCGGCTCGCCACCGATCATGATCGTCAGGGCGCCGTTTTCCGCTCCGGCCTGACCACCAGAAACCGGCGCATCGAGAAAATCGACCCCGCGCGAACTCGCTCCGGCCTCCAATTCCCGCGCCAGCGTAACCGACGCCGTCGTATGATCGATCAGGATTGAACCCGGCTTCATTCCCGCCAGTGCTCCGTTTTCGCCCAGGGCAACCTGCCGCACATCGTCATCGTTACCCACGCACAGCATCACCAGGTCGCAGTCCCGCGCCGCTTCCGCGGGCGTCGACGCGCTTTCGCCGCCAAATTCCTCAACCCATTTGCGGGCTTTTTCCGCGCTGCGATTGTAAACGCGGACCGCACCCGCCTTTTGCTGCAGATGACCAGCCATGGGATAGCCCATGACGCCCAGACCTATGAAAGCAAGTTGCATGATTTCTCCTTTACTTGTGGTTTACTTTCGGGAATTTTCGAGTGAATTCGCCCCCACCAAAACCGCTGCGCGGTTTTGACTCCCCCGGAGGGGGAGTAGTTGGGTTCGCTTACGGGGTTTCATTTGCATCGCGGCGGAAGATCGAACGCCCGCGGGCGTAAGTTTCGAGCACCGGGATGTCAGCCAGCTCCGCCGGATCGGCCGTCAGTGGATTGGCGCCCAGAATGACGAGGTCGGCGCGTTTTCCCGGTGTGATGCTGCCTTTTTCGTCCTCCTCGAAATATTGGTAGGCCGCTCCGAGAGTGACTGCATGCAGCGCTTCCCGCGCTCTCAGCCGCTGCTCCGGACCCAACACGAATCCGCCGCGGGTTTCGCGATTCACGGCAATGGAAATCAGCCGCATCATGTCCGGCGGCACGATCGGTGAATCGTTGTGGATGGTAAAGGGAATATTCCGCTCGATTGTCGCCCGCGAGGGTGAGATGAAGGCGGCCCGCTGTTCGCCGAAACTGCGCCGGTGCCAGTCGCCCCAGAAGAAGGGATGCACGGCGTAGTACGAAGGGATAATGCCCAGCGCCGGCAGACGGTCGAGTTGGTCGGCGCGAATCAATTGGGCGTGAATGATGACCGAGCGATGATCCGGCGCAGGCCCGCCCGCGAGCGCATTGTCGATACCGTCTATCATGAGTTCGATGGCGGCGTCGCCGTTGGCGTGGGCCAGCACAGGCATACCGCGGTCGAGCATGAGCCCGATCCGGTCCAGCCAGGCCTGGGGTTCATAGCTGGGATAGGCCACGTAATCCTCGGCAGCGCCGGGCGGGCCTTCGGTATAGGGCTGCGACATCCATGCCGTGCGCCCTTGTGGCGAACCGTCGAGGATGAACTTGACGCCGCCGTTGCGAAAGCCGCCCGCGTAATCGCTGTCGTGGCGAACCACCGCGAGTTCCTCGTCGGTCAGATTGTTCGCCGTTATGAAACTGACGACGTCGATGGGAAACGGCGCCGATTCGGCTTCTTCGCGCAAGGTCTCCACATAGCCGGGCGAAAGATTGCTGTCCTGTGCGGTAGTGATGCCATAGGACGCATAAATGTCCATTGCCTGACGGCGCAATTCCCGGTAGCGCCCGGGAGCCAGTTGGCGAGAGGGGAACAGGCCCATGGCGGTCTCTTCCATGACGCCGTTCGGCTCGGCGTCATCGGCGCGGCGGCGAATGATTCCGCCGGGCGGATCGGCGGTAGCCGCGTTGACGCCGGCCGCATCGAGAGCTGCTGAATTCGCCGCCAGCAGATGGCCCGATACATGCCGCAGAACAATGGGATGCTCGGTCGAAGCGCGATCGAGATCGTCGCGGTCGGGATGCCGCTGCTCGGCCAGCAATGAATCGTCATAGCCGAATCCCTGCACAAGCTCGCCCGCCGGCACCGCTTCGTTTTCGATGAATTCCCGGATCGCATCCACGATGTCGTCTATGCCGGTGATCTCCCCTACCGGCGGCGACGACAGGTCAAGCAGATCGAGATAACGCGCCACCGCGGAAAAATGTCCGTGGGCATCGATGAAGCCAGGCAGTAGCGCCCGTTCTTCCAGTTCCACCAATTGTGTGTCGGGACCGATGTATCCGTTGACTTCCTCCCGGCTGCCCACGGCGACAATGCGGTCACCCGCGACCGCGACTGCTTCCGCTTCGGTTTCATCCATGGTGACGATGTTCGCGCCGAGAAAAACCAGATCCGCCGCCGACGCCGCCAACTCAGGCGATTCCTGTTCCGGCCCGCAGCCGGCGAGCAGCGCCGCCAGGCCGAAAACTACTACGAGTGTCCGCAACGAACGCATGAATATTCCTCCTTTCAGACCAGATCGGACTGCCAATCCTGGCGCAATGCCCGCACCATGGCGCCCATGGTGTCGAAACGGTTGCCCGGATCTTTCTCCAGGCAACGCATCGAGACTTGTTCAAGCAGCCTGGGAACGTGAACAGACGTTACTTCCGAAGGCGGCGGCGGCGTATCCTTGAGCACACTTTCGATGATCTGGTGCAGCTTCTCGCCATTGGCGGGCGGCTTGCCGCAAAGCGCTTCATAAAGCACGGCGCCGAGACTGAACACGTCGGTGCGATAGTCGATATCGGGATCCTGGTTAATCTGCTCGGGGGACATGTACCAGGCCGAGCCCTGGGCCTTGTGCTTGCCGGTAATGTTGATATCGCCGACCGAGATCGCCTGGCGGCCGGCGGCGTCGTTCATGCCTTCGCCCCGGGCGCCCCAGACCTTCGCTAGCCCCCAGTCGAGCAGGAGCACTTCGCCATACGGTCCGACCAGAATGTTCTCCGGCTTGATGTCTCGATGCGCGACGCCGTGGGTGTGCGCGTATTCCAGGGCGTAGCCGATCTGCATCACCACTTCCATCAATTGCGTCAGGTCGTAACGCGAGCGGAAGTCCAGCACCTCCCGCAAGGTATAGCCATGCACGAGTTTCATGGTGAAATAGGGATTGCCGCGGGAATCGCGCCCCAACTCGTAGGTGGGCACGGTATTGGGATGCTGCAACATGGCGGAAACCCGCGCTTCGCGGATCAGCCGCTGCTGTTCGACTTCATCCTGCGCGAATTCGGGCCGCAAGGTCTTGTAGCAGACGAAACGCGACAGATGCTGGTCCTTGCAGGACTTGATCAGCGACTTGCCGCCTTCGGCAATGGTGCTGAAAAAAGCGTAGCGGGTTCGTTGATCAATCTTCCTGGGCAGGGTCTTGTCGGTCTCTTCCAGGAATATCGAATCGTATTCCCTTGGCGGCTCGGGAAAATTTAGCATGATCTGGAGCCCACTGCCCTGCGAAAAAGAATTTTGGACAGTACCAGATATCAGGGCGTTTAGCAGCCACGCAACTTGCGGGGAAATCCGACTATAATCCGGGCGAATTTCGGCAGTTCGGGAAATCGCCCATGTCCAGCAGCGCCAGAACAACGCATTTTCCGCGGGACTCGCATACTTTCGTCGAAAGCGAGTTCCATGTGCGTTATGCCGAGACCGACAACATGGGCATCGTGCACCATTCCACCTATCTCGTATATTTCGAGGAAGGCCGCAGTCAGTACATGCGCGATATGGGCAGCGACTACGCCCACGTCGAAGAAAGCGGTTTCCAGTTACCTGTAACCGAAGCCCATGTGCGCTTTTCCGGGAGCTTGCGCTACGGCCAGAAAGTTTGTGTGAGAACCTGGATAGCCGAAAGCCTCAGCCGCCGCCTGACTTTCGCCTACGAAATTTCCACCGGCGGCGATTCCGAGGTGCTCGTTACCGGCTTTACCCGGCACGTCTGGACCGACAGCGCAGGCAAGGTCACCCGGCTGCCCGGAATCTGGAAGAGCCATTTCCGGACCCGCGCCGGGTAGGGCCTCCGAGCGATTGAACCCGGTCGTACAGAAAGTCCGTCAACTCCTGTCTTCCATTGAGCGCCTGCATGGCGGCCCAGGGAATCGGCCTGCCAATTTCCACGCGCAAGGTTTTGCCGAACTTGTTGCGCGCCTCGTGAATCAGCAGCGCCGTGCGCAATGGCTCGGCGATATGCGCAGCGACATGGAACTTGCGGCTGTTGCGGCCGTGGAAATAAATGGGAACAACCGTTGCCCGTGCGTCCCGGACGATCTTCGCGGCGAAATTGGTCCAGGGTCCGTCCCGAACCTCGCCGAAACCCAGCTTGCCCGCCGTCGACACAGCGCCCGCGGGAAAGATCAGCACCGGGATATTTTTATCGAGCGCTTCCAGTGCGAGTTGCCGGGAACGGATATTGGTCTTGCGCGCCAGCGGCGTGCCGGTGAAATCAATGGGCAGAAAATAAGGCGCGAGCTGCCTGTCCTGGCAAAGCAGGCTATGCAGCATGATGCGGAAATCGCCGCGCAGCTTGACGGCGATGTCGCACAAAACCATTCCATCGACCACACCGAACGGATGATTGGCGACAAATACCAGCGGCGACTCCGGCGAAAGGCCGGTGAGTGCGCTTGCGTCCATGTCGATTCCGATCGAGGCCGCCCGCAGGCCTTCTTCGAAAAAGTTGTCTACGCCGAGCTTTCTTGACTTCAACTGCCAGTAGATGCGCTCGACCCGGCGTCGGCCCGACAGCAGTTCGAGCACGGCGATCAGCCGGCGCTCGAGCCAGGAATCGTCCGGCTGAACATAGGACACCCGCGGTGGTTCGCGCAGATAACAGGCGAATTGCGGATCGACTTCGGGCGCCGGTTCGGTCAGCTTACTGCGCATGGTAATAGGTGAAGTACCCGGTAAACATTTCTTCCCAGCTTTCGACGCCGAACCGGAGTTCGGCGTCCGGATTGGGATTGTTGGGATTGGATATCGAGTTGTCAAAAGCGCCGATGACATGCAAGGTCGAGCCGGCGGGAAGCTCCAGCGGTTCGTCAAGACGAAAATTGGGTTGCCAGCCGTAATTGTAAGCCGGCACCGAGAATATCTCGCGCAGCGGCTCGCCCGGCGCCTGGTAGGCGAACTTCATCTTCTTGCCGCGGTAATTCATCCGTGCGCGAACGCCGATCAGTACTATTTCCCGCTCGATTTTCCGGTTCGCCCGCAAGGGGAATTCGGACACGTTCGGCGGCAGCAGGAAACGGGTCGAAACCGCCTCGGTCAGTATCTCTCTTCCCTGTGGCTTATCGGTGAAATAAAGGCCGATGCGGGTGGCGTCGCTGGTAGTCTGACCATTGGTCACATAGTGGAATTGCATGGACAGTTTCTCGCCCGGAGCGATACGTACTCCGGTTCCCGGTGCAAATTCACGCAGCAGATCCTGGCCCGGCGCATAGCCGTCGAGAAACCTGCGCGTGCTGTTCTCCGTATGGCGTTCGGCGCCCCAGAAATCTTCACCGTCGCCGGTGACGAAAGTCATCAGGTGATGCAATACGGACTCGTCGCCCGGCAGGTATTGCAGCGCCCGCACCCATTTCTCCTCATTGAAGCTGAGTTCGGCTACCTCATAGGTATAGTCGAGCACTCCCGTCGGCGGAATGTCCTGCCTCGGCGACTGGACGATGTAATCCGGCTCGCCGAGCTGCCATTCGCGCGCGGGCGGTTCGGCCAGCGCCTGCAGCGGGTCCGCCTCCCCGCTTGTTGTGCCCGGTGCGCCGGCGTCAATCCAGTTGACCAGCACTTGCAGGTCTTCGACGCCGATATGGCGCGCGTCCCCGGAACTGCCGATGTGAGAGTCCACCTGCATCGGCGGCATGCGTTTGTTGAGCAGCACTTCGCGGATCATCGGCGACCAGCCCAGCAACATCAGGTAACTGTCGAGGGCGAAGGGTCCGACTCCGCCGCGGCGATGACACATTCCGCAATTCTCGATGATCCGCGGCGCCACTTCTGAAACGTAATCCGGCGGCTCGGCGAGCATGGCCTCGCGCACCGGAAACTCCAACGGACAACCCGATTCCAGCGGCGCCCTGATACTGTCGGCAATACCGTCCGCCAGCAGGACTTCCATCGCTTGCTCGAACCCGGAGTCGGCCGCACCCCGGTAAAACAGCGACAGCCGTTCCGGATTGAGCAATGCAACTTCGCCGGCCTGCCCGAATTCCAGCGCCGCGGAAACAATTTGTCCCGCATCGTCGAGAATCGGCATTTCCAGTTCGAGGGCGCGCAAACGCTCGCGGCCGAGTCCTTCGATGTCGAGAAAGACAAAGGAGACACCCCGGCTGCCGAAACTGCCCGCGAGGCGGGTGAAATGCTCGGCCATGCCGGCCATGGACGGACACTCCGCGCTGTAGGCCATGACCGCCAGCGCACGCACATGGCGATAGCGGCTCAATTGATGAAATTCTCCGCGCTGATCGAGCAAGGCAAAATCATCGACGCGCTCGAGCGCGGCCCATGCCGGCGCATGCACGGCCAGCAGCACCGGCAGGAGACTGTATCGGATGAGCTTGTTCAGAGTCATGGATCGCATCGCGGCGAGAAATAGCGGGTGGCGAATCAACGCGCCACTTTACTATTTAGCGCATGCGGATTTCCAGTCGCCGAAAGAGCAGCGAAAGGCCGAAGCACAAGGCGAAATAGAACGCCGCGGTAGTAATCCATGCTTCGAAAATGGCGCGAGTCGAAGAGACCAGTTCCACGGTCCTGTAGGTCAGCTCCTGCACCGAAATCAGCGAAATGATCGAACTGTCCTTGACCAGGGTGATGAATTGATTTGCCAATGGGGGCATGGCCTTGCGCATCGCCTGGGGCAGCACGACGAAGCGAAGTTCGTGCAACCTGCTCATGCCAAGCGAACGGGCAGCCTCCTTCTGGCCGGAATCGACCGATTCCAGGCCGGCCCGCACGATCTCGCCGACGAAGGCGCTTTCGAACAGCGCAAGCACGACGGTTCCCGAAAGCAGCGCAGGCAGCAAGCGCGGGTCACCGACGAAAAACTCCCAGATACGCGCGTTCTCGCCCCGGGCGATGCCGCGCGCCCATTCTTCGATTCCGAAAGCAACGATCAATTGCTCGGAAAGGAAGAAATAGAAGATGAAAACGACGACGATCGGAGGAATATTCCGCAAACATTCGAGGTAGGTCCGGGCCAGCAGATTAATGGTGAGATTGCGCGCGGTGCGCGCCAGACCAAGCATCACGCCGAGAATCAACGCCAGAACGCTGGCGTACACGCTGATGCGCAATGTCGTGATGAATCCGCTCACGAACAGGTTGGCGACCCAGCGGCCCTCGGCCTCGTCGAACCGGAACATGTAGGCGGGGATGATGTCCCAGCGCCAGACGTAGTTCAACCTGCCGTCGATCTGAATCCAGACCCAGGCGACGAACGCCGCCAGCAATGCAAGCAGCACCGCGTCGATCCATGTCAGGCGTCGTAATAGTTTTTGCATTGCGGAAGCCTGTTACTGGGCCGGCAACTATTGCAGCACCTCGCTGCTCCATTCCTGAGTAGTGAACCAATAGTCATGGCGCTCTTGCAGCCAGCCCGTGCGCCAGTAATGCGCGATCCAGTTGTTGAAGAAGTTCAATGCGTCGGGGTCGCCCTTGCGCACGGCGAATCCTTCGCCCAACTGGCTGAACATTACGTCAAAAGGAATGTACAAGGTGTCGGGGTAATTGCGGGCTTCTCGCGATGGCAGGGGCTCCGCGGCCATGGTTGCATGAGCGTTCCCGTTCACGACCTCCTGGACCACCGCGCCCTCGTCGTCGAACAAGAGCAGTTCCGCGGCTGGAAACCTTTCGGCGATCGCGCTCGCGGGAACCGCTCCCCGTCTGGCGCTGAAGGTCACGTCCGCACTGTTGAGATCTTCCAGTTCAAAGCCTTCCGTCAATTGTCTATTGGCAAGAATCGTCATGCCGGAATACGCATAGGCATTTGTGAAATTCACGGTCAGATTGCGCTGGGGCGTTACGGACATGCCACTGATGATCACGTCGAACTTGCCCGCCAGCAAAGCCGGGATGATTCCGTCCCAGGCAGTCGGCACGAACTCGGCTTCGACCCCCATGTCTTCGGCCAGCTTGCGGCCCACATCGGGTTCGAATCCGATCAACTCGCCGTTCATCGCGCGCATCGACCAGGGAGTGAAAGTTGACAGGCCGATCCTGATCACGCCCCGCTGCTTGATGCTTTCGATCACGCTCTCGGCCGCGATGGATTGGCGGACATCCTGGGCCAGCGCCGGCAATGACACGCCGAAGGCAAGCCCCGCGGATACCAGCAACCCGGCCATACCGAATCTTCTGAAAATCACTTTGTCCTCCCGGCAATGGCGTATCGTTTTTCCATTTGCGATGCCGCCAGAGACAATACAAGGATAACCAGCAAATAAACCGCGGCTATCGTGAACCAGATCTCGAAACTCATATATGTATCGGAAATGATGTTGCGGCCGACCGTGGTCATCTCCACGACCGCGATCACGCTCACGATCGCCGAACTCTTGATCAGATGCACCGCCTCTCCCGTCATCGGCGGCAGCAGGAACTTCACGGCCTGCGGCAGGACGATGTGGCGATATGCCTGCACCGTCGACATGCCCACGGATCGCGCCGCCTCCAACTGGCCGCCATCGACCGAATTGACGCCCGCCCGCAGAATTTCGGAAACGAGCGCGGCATGATACACGCCCAGGCAAAGTGCGGCCGCGGCATACCGGTCCAGGCCGAATATCGGTCCCAGCACATAATAGAACAGGTACAGCAGGATCAGCAGCGGCATGTTTCTCACCAATTCGAGAAATGCCACCGCCATGGCGTTACCGACTACCAGTCCGGACATTCTCAGCACGGTGACGATAGCGCCCAGGCCCGTTGCGAGCAGAAAGGACTGCAGCGAAAGTTTCAGCGTCGCCGTCAGACCCAGGAGGATCTCACCCCATTCGAACCCGTCATCGGTGAATCGGAAAAGGTATTCGGGCACCCGGTACCATTGCCAGTTGTAGCCCATGGCCGCGGCGCCGTTCAATGCCAGCCGCACGAGCAGGTAGATCAGGGCCAGATACAGCGCGACCGAGATTACGGTCGATCCCGGCGTCGCCCGCTGCCGCATGGTCGAACTCACCCTAGTGCTCCAGAATCCGGTCGAGAAATCTTCGGCAGCGTTCGCTTTGCGGATTCGAGAAGAATTTTTCCGCCGGCGCCGACTCGATAATCTCGCCCTCGTCCATGAAGATCATTCTGTCGGCGACCTTGCGCGCAAATCCCATCTCGTGCGTCACGCAGATCATGGCCATGCCGCTTTCCGCGAGATCGGTCATCACATCGAGCACTTCGTTGATCATTTCCGGGTCCAGCGCCGAAGTCGGCTCGTCGAACAGCATTACGCCCGGTTCCATGCAAAGAGAGCGGGCAATCGCCACGCGCTGCTGCTGCCCGCCGGACAGTTGAGACGGATATTTCTCCGCCTGCTCCAGAATATCCACGCGCTTGAGATATTCAAGCGCCAGTTCGACGGCCTGCGATTTCGGCAGTTTACGAACCCGGACCGGACCGATGGTCAGATTCTCGAGCACGGACAGATGCGGAAAGAGATTGAACTGCTGGAAGACCATTCCGACCTTCGTCCGGATCGTGCGAATGTCGGTCTGTCTGTCGCCCAGTTCTTCCCCGTCGACGAAAATCCGGCCGGCCGAGTGCTCTTCCAGCCGGTTGACGCATCTGACCAGGGTCGACTTGCCGGAACCGGAGGGCCCGCAGATCACCACCCGCTCGCTCGGACCCACGGTCATGCTGACGTTCGACAGCGCCTGAAAATCGCCGTAGAACTTGTCTACGTTGCGAAGTTCGATGACAGGATTGCGGTCAGTCATGAGGGGCGCCCCGCGTTCGATTTTGCCTGCATTCGACGCTGCGTGAAAGCCGCCGAAACTACACATTTCGCGATGGCTTGTCCAATTCCGAACGGGCAAACAGCGTAACACTTGCTTACAATTCAATCGCTTCTGAGCCTTCCAGACACTAGACGATTCGCGGCCTTGCCATTATGCTTTGCGTCTGCTTGATACGGGCGGCCGTAGCGGCCTTCCATTGCCCGCAAGCATTCTGAATCGTACGAAGAGGAACCAATCGATGCGACGCATGCACAAGTCATTGCTGGCGCCTGCCGCCCTGCTGCTGTTGGCCGTTTCACTGCCGACACAGGGCCAGGACGACCAACCCCGTTTTCTGTCCTTGACGCCGCCGGAAGGGCTGCCGATCATTCCGCTGATGGAAGGCTGGGTCGCCAATGAAGACGGCACCACGACCATCTCGTTCGGATTCATCAATCGCAATACGGATGAGGATGTGTACATTCCGCTCGGCGAGAACAACTACATCGAGCCCGCCGAATTCGACGGCATGCAACCCACTCATTTTCCTTCCGGCCGCGGCACGGGAGTTTTCACTGTCACCCTGCCCGCCGATCAGTCGGACATCGACGTCTGGTGGAATGTGAAAACCGGTGAAGCGGAAGTGCTTCGGGTCCCCGGCCGGCGCGGCGCCTCCGCGTATGAACTCGACTTCATCCGGCCGCGTCCGCAGGGTTCGTTGCAGCCGCTGGCCGCATTCGGCGACACTGAACTTTCAGCCGGCCTGACGGGCAACATCTCCGATTTCGACTCCACAGTCGCCGTGGGCGAGACGGTCGAATTCGTGCTCAACGCCAGCGACCCCGCCGAGCGCGACCCGGAAGATCCGCGCTTTGGGGAGCCGCTCGACATGGGCGTCGAGTTCAATAAACACCAGGGTCCGGGCGAAGTCACCTTCACCCGCGACCCCAACGCCCCCGAGCCGGAAAATCCGTTTGATCCGGACGATCCGCGTTTCGAACGATTTACCGGCCCCTCGGACAATGAAGCCGTAATCGAGGGCGGCGCGGGATCCGCCATGGTGATGGCGACGTTTTCGGCCCCCGGGGACTACATCGTTCGCGCGGCAGTCGACGTGCATTCGGCGCCGGACAGCTCTTACGGCGACCAGTGCTGCTGGACCAATGTCTATCAGCGGGTAACGGTAACCGAGTAAACCCTGTTTCAAATTGTTGCATTCGCCGGCATGTTTACAGCGGGCGAATCATGGACTTGGAGTGGGTAAGAACTTAGTATTTGACGGGTATCCCGTCAGGAAGATAACTCTCAATCTAGGAGAACCACATGAAACTGGCGCAAGCGTTAATCCTGGTCGTCGGCGCGGTCGCGTTCGGCGCGCAAGCCCAGCAGCACGAAATCACCTACAACGGTGACGTTGCGAGAATCATTAACGAGAATTGCGTGGTCTGCCACCGCGAAGGCGGCATCGGCCCGATGCAGTTCGAGAATTACGATCAGATCCGTCCGTGGGCGCCACTGATTTCCATGAAGGTGGCGAATCGCGAAATGCCGCCTTACGCCTATGACCACGGCATCGGCATCCAGGAACTGGAAGGCGACTGGCGGCTGGTGCAGGAAGAAATCGATTCCATCGTCGCCTGGGTTGAGCAAGGCGCTCCGCTGGGCGATCCCGAAATCGTCCCGCCGGCTCCTGATCTGCCCGATCCGGACGCCTGGAACTTCGAGCCGGAACTCGGTGCTCCCGACCTGATCATTCCGTCGATTCCCATGGACATTCCAGCCAATGGCAACGACCTCTGGAGCAAGCACATCGTGCCCAGCACCCTCACCGCCGACCGCTGCATCAAGGCGGTGCAGGTGAAGCCGCGCGGTGACGCCAAGGCCGTTGTGCACCACGCCAACTCCTATGTGGAAGCCATGAACGAAGAAGGCGAGTTCGAGCGTTACGGCCAACTCACCGAATACGCCATGGGTAAATGGGGCGAATTGATGCCCGAAGGCGTCTGTCGCACGATTCCCGGCGGCTCGCGCATTTCCTGGGACATCCACATGTTCCCCGGTGGCGTCGGCGCGACTGCCGAAGGCCTGATGATCAAGGACAATGTCGTTGAAATCGGCCTTTGGTTCCACGATGAGGATTACATCGAGGCTGAGCAGCCCTACAAGCAGGACCTGCGTCTGTATCCGATGCGTTCCGGCTACGAAGGCGGCCACCTGATCGTACCGCCTCATGGCTACACCATGACCCAGGGTTTCCACTCTTTCGATCACCCTGTGCGCATCGACAGCTTCCAGCCTCACGGCCATCTGCGCATGAACGCCGCTTCCCTGGAGATTTTCTATCCGGCGACAGGCCGCACCGAGCAGATCAGCCAGATTTCCAACTGGAGCGCGACCTGGCATCACAGCCACATTTACGAGCCCGACGTGGCGCCGCTGTTGCCGACCGGCGCGATCCTGGTGATCAAGCAGTGGTACGACAATTCCGCCGACAACCCCAACAACCCGGATCCGGATCAGTGGGTATACGGCGGCAGCCGCACCGGTGACGAAATGTCCCACGCGTGGATCGCCATCACTCACCTGGACGACGAGGGTTTCGACAAGATTGTCGCTGATCGCAGGGCCAAGGAGCAGCGTTCCCTGGCCGGTTCCGACTGAAGGAATCGCGGGTAACATCTTTTCGACAAGAATCGAAAAGGCCGGCCGGAGCAATCCGGCCGGCCTTTTTCTTTGCGTCAATGACTGTTCCACTTGCGGGCGAACCGGCGTAGACTTGGCCGGATCGAATGCAAGTTTCAATGATTAAAATTCAAGGACAACGTGAACACAGCAGCATGAGGAGAACCCGATGAGATTTTCCCAAGTTCTTGTACTGGCGGTTCTGAGCCTGCCGGTTCTGGCACTGGCCCAGCACGACAGCGAAATCACCTACAACGGCGACGTTGCGCGGATCATCAACGAAAACTGCGTAGTCTGTCATCAGGAGGGCGGCATCGGACCGATGCAGTTCGAAAATTACGAACAAGTCCGCCCATGGGCGCCGCTGATTCAGTTCAGGGTGGCGAATCGCGAAATGCCGCCTTATGCCTATGACCACGGCATCGGCCTCCAGGATTTGAAGGGCGACTGGCGCCTGTCCCAGGCAGACATCGATGCGATCGTCGCCTGGGTAGATCAGGGCGCCCCGCAAGGCGACCCGGACGTGATCCCTCCTGTTGCGGACCTGCCCGACCCCGACGACTGGAATTTCGAACGCGATCTGGGTCCGCCGGATCTGATCGTGCCTTCGATTCCGATCGACATTCCCGCCAGCGGCAACGACATCTGGAGCAAGCATTTCGTTTCCACGCCGCTGACGGCCGATCGCTGCATCAAGGCGGTGCAGGTGAAGCCCAGGGGTGACGCCAAGGCCGTGGTACACCACGCCAATACTTACGTGGAAGCCCCGAACGAGGACGGCGAGTACGAACGGTTCGGGCAGCTTACCGAGTATGCCATGGGCAAATGGGGCGAGCTGATTCCGGAAGGAGTCTGCCGCACGATCCCGGCGGGCTCGCGTATCTCCTGGGATATCCACATGTATCCCGGCGGCATCGGCGCTACCGCCCCCGGCCAGATGATCACGGACAACGTGGTCGAAACCGGCCTGTGGTTCCATGACGAGGAATACATCGAGCGCGAACAGCCCCACAAGCAGGACCTGCGCGCATATCAACTCACGTCCGGCTACGAAGGCGGTCAACTCGTTCTGCCGCCGAACGATTACATGATGACCCAGGGCTTCCACTCCTTCGATACCCCCGTGCGCATCGACAGCTTCCAGCCTCATGGCCATTTGCGCATGAACTCCGCTTCCCTGGAGATTTTCTATCCGGAGACCGGTCGTACCGAGCAGATCAGCCAGATTTCCGAGTGGAGCGCAATCTGGCATCACAGCCATATTTACGAGCCCGAAGTGGCCCCGCTGCTACCGACCGGCGCCGTGCTCGTAATCAAGCAGTGGTATGACAACACCGCCAACAATCCGAACAATCCCGACCCGGATCAGTGGGTGACCTGGGGTCAGCGCACCGGTGACGAAATGTCCCATGCCTGGATCGCCGTCACCCATCTCGACGACGAAACCTACGAGAAGTTGCTGGCCGATCGTCAGGCTCAACAGCAACGCTCGTTGGCGGGTTCCGATTAGAAGAGTGAAGCGAGGAGGACAAGATGAAACTTTCCCAGGCACTTTTCCTTGCAGTTCTGGGCCTGCCGGCTTTGGCCCTGGCCCAGCAGGATAACGCGATTACCTACAACGGTGACGTCGCGCGGATCATGAACGAGAATTGCGTGGTCTGCCACAGGGATGGCGGCATCGCGCCCATGCAGTTCGAGAACTACGATCAGGTCCGCCCCTGGGCGCCGCTGATCCAGTTCAAGGTGGCGAATCGGGAAATGCCGCCTTACGCCTATGACCACGGCATCGGCATTCAGCAACTCGAAGGCGACTGGCGCCTTTCCCAGGATGAAATCGACACCGTCGTCGCCTGGGTCGATCAAGGCGCCCCGTTGGGCGACCCCGACATAACACCGCCGGCGGTGGATCTGCCCGATCCCGACGCATGGAATTTCGAGGTAGAATTCGGTGCGCCGGATCTCGTCATTCCCTCGGTGCCCATGGACATTCCGGCCAACGGCAATGACCTTTGGAGCAGGCATTTTGTCGAAAGCACGCTGACCGCCGACCGTTGCATCAAAGCGGTGCAGGTGAAGCCGCGCGGCGACGCCAAGGCGGTGGTGCATCATGCCAATTCCGACGTGTTCGCACCTGCTCCCGACGGTGAATACGAGCGTTATGGAAAACTGACCGAATACGCCATGGGCAAATGGGGCGAACTCGTTCCCGAAGGCGTCTGCCGCACGATTCCCGAAGGTTCGAGAATCCTCTGGAACATCCACATGTTTCCAGGCGGCGTCGGAGCCACGGCACAGGGCCAGGTGATCGAGAACAACGTAGTCGAGATTGGCCTCTGGTTCCATGACGAGGACTACATCGAGCGCGAGCAACCACTCAAGCAGGACCTGCGTTCCTACGGGCTCCGGCACGGCTACGAAGGCGGTGAACTCATCGTCCCGCCCCACGGCTACACCATGACCCAGGGCTTTCACTCCTTCGACCATCCGGTGCGAATCGACAGCTTCCAGCCCCATGGCCATCTGCGCATGAACGCCGCTTCACTGGAGATTTTCTATCCGGAGACCGGGCGCACGGAACAGATCAGCCAGATATCCAACTGGAGCGCGACCTGGCATCACAGCCACATCTACGAAGCCGACGTGGCGCCGCTGATTCCCACCGGCGCGGTGCTGGTAATCAAACAGTGGTACGACAACTCCGCCAATAATCCCAACAATCCCGACCCGGATCAGTGGGTTTACGGCGGCAGCAGGACAGGCGATGAAATGTCTCATGCATGGATCGCCATCACCCATCTCGACGAGGAATCGTTTGAGCTTTTGGTTGCTGAACGCGAAGCAGCCGAGCAAAGATCGCTCGCAGGCTCAGACTGACGCTGCGACAATTTACACGCCCCGCAATGGCGCAACCGTTGTCAAACTTTGTTACGGTTGTGTCATTGCGGGGCTTTTTTTGGCATGCAAGAATCGATTGAATAAACATACATTCGGGAGCAAGACATGAAGATTCGAGTATTGGCGGGACTTCTTGCCGTAATCGGCATCAGCTCTGTGGCCCTGGCGCAAGACGCCGGGGAAATCACCTACAACAGCCATGTCGGACGCATCATCAACGAGAATTGCGTGGTCTGCCACCGCGAAGGCGGCATTGGCCCCATGCAGTTCGAGACCTATGACCAGATCCGTCCCTGGGCGCCGCTGATTCAATTGCGCGTGGCGAATCGCGAAATGCCGCCTTACGCCTACGACCACGGCATCGGCATCCAGGATTTGCAAGGCGACTGGAGACTGGCCCAGGAAGAAATCGACACCATCGTCGCCTGGGTTGACCAGGGCGCGCCCCTCGGCGACCCCGATGTGGTCGTTCCCGCTCCCGAACTCAGCGATCCTTCCGAGTGGAGTTTCATTGATCAGTTCGGTGAGCCGACTGTCGTGATTCCTTCCATTCCCATCGACATCCCCGCCAATGGCAACGACATGTGGAGCAATCACTACGTGCCCAGCGGCATCACCACCGACCGCTGCATCAAGGCGGTTCAGGTCAAGCCGCGAGGCGACGCCTCGGCTGTCGTCCACCATGCCAATTCTTCGGTCGAGATCATGCACGAAGACGGCTCCATGGAGCGTTACGGCCAGTTGACCGAGTACGCCATGGGCAAATGGGGAGAAATCGTTCCTGACGGCGTCTGCCGCACGATTCCTGCCGGCTCGATGGTGCGCTGGAGCATTCACATGTTTCCCGGCGGCGTGGGGCCGACAGCCCAAGGCCAGATGATTACGGATAACGTGGTCGAGATCGGCCTCTGGCTGCACGACGAGGAGTATGTCGAAACAGCGCAGTACAAGCAGGATCTCAAGCTGTACAGGATCGACGAGCAGGACGACCTGGTGATTCCGCCCAACGGCTATCACATGACCCAGGGCTTCCACTCCTTCGACCATCCGATCCGCGTCGACAGCTTCCAGCCTCATGGCCATCTGCGCATGAACGCCGCTTCGCTGGAAATCTTCTATCCGGAAACCGGCCGCGCCGAGCAGATCAGCCAGGTCTCCAACTGGAGCGCCACCTGGCATCACAGTCACATTTACGATGACGATGTGGCCCCGCTCGTACCGACCGGCGCCGTGTTGGTGTTGAAGCAGTGGTACGATAACACCGCGGCCAACCCCAACAACCCCGACCCCGATCAGTGGGTGTATGGCGGCAGCCGCACCGGTGACGAAATGACCCACGCCTGGCTGGCGATTACCCATCTCGACGAAGAAGGGTACGAGAAGCTCGTGGCGGAAAGACAGGCGGCCCAGCAACGCTCTTTGGCGGGGTCCGACTGAAAAATCGATGATTGCGGCGGTCTGACTCCAGGCCGCCGAAACCGACAGGAATTACCGCGGCGCAGACTCGGAATGGCTCCTTAGTTCGAGTGATACAGCGCGAGGCGCGCCGATCTTGGCGAAGTCTGCGTTTCCCCGTCTTGACCCGAGTACGCATAGTCCGGAATTTTTAATTGCCAACTCCCGCACGAGCATGGAGAAAGCGGGATTTTCGAATTGAACGAATCCGGTACCATGGCGATACTGCAGGTGCTGTATTCCATCGAGCACGAGCAATGTCCGACTTTGCCTGATCGCTTGTACCAGACGCATGACCTGACCTTTCGAATCATCCTGAATTACAACGGCATCGCCAAGCATTGACTGGGCGCGAGAGAGAAACAGCTCGAAAGGCGCCATATTCGAGCGCACTCCGGAACCATTGTGAAATGACCACGTAAAGACCGTTTCCGCACCCCGATAACTGCAGGCGCCCATACCCGCCAGCCATTCGTTTATAAGGCAACTCTTGCCGACGCCCGCGACGCCGGTAACTTGGATGACATTGGCCGCGCATTGATCCCAGGTCTCATTCAGGAAGGCGAGTTCGACTTCCCGGCCCAACAATTTTTTACTGGTTGCCGGCAGATCGCTGTGGAAAATACGCCGGGGCCTATGCTGTCTAGCTCGATTGCGCCGTTCCAGCGTCATCCTGACCTCTTTTTCGAACTTCTCGTATTCCAGCGTAAACAGATAGGAATCGATGCCGAACAATTGTCCAACCCGGAAGTAATGCACATCCGGAATGGCGTCGCCGGACTGCGTGCCGCCGCCCGTTCCCCACCTGCTGACGGATTGGCGACTTATACCAAGCAAATCGGCCAGTTTCCGGTTGCTGTTGATGTCCGGCCTGACTTTCAACTGGTAGAGAAGCTTGAGCTTCTTTGCAAGCTTAGGATGCTTGGTCATTCACATGCCCCCAACTTCGTGGATTAGCATAGTGGTAACTTCCACGGCTTGCAATCTGCTTCAATCCGGCGCCGGCGCCCTTCTCATCTCGAACCGCTAATGCTAGATTCCGCTAACCAAACAATCGCCCTAAAGAGAACTGGCATCATGATAAAAATGCAAATCGCAGCGATCCTGATTCTGGGTAGCCTGCTCGCCGGTCCGGTACTTTCCCAGGATCGGGGGCCGATCGGGCCCAGCCCGTACGAGTACCATACCGAGACATGGATGCAGCCATTCGGCCCGGAAGGATTTTCCTGGGGCGGCAACGCGGGAGTGTATGCGCAATCCGAGGATCGCATCTTCTTTCTGCAGCGCGGCATAACCGAGCTGCCGAATCCGATTCCGCCTGACTACACGAATTTCCCCGGCTCCATGGGCTGGAACGTGCTGCGCGGCCGCGGCCGGGTCTGGAGCAATTGCATTTATGTGGTCAACAGCGAAGGCGAGGTGCTTGAAGTCTGGGACCATTGGGATCACTTGTTCACCGGCACCAACGGGCCCGGCCCGCATCGCCTGCGCATGAGCCCCTACGACCCGGAGAACCGGCTGTGGCTGATTGAAGAAACCGGTCACATCATTTATGTCTTCTCTAACGATGGCAATCAGTTGCTGATGACCCTCGGCGAGAAGAATATTCCCGGCAATGACACCACGCATTACAACCAGCCGCAGGATGTCGCCTTCCTGCCGGACGGAAAATTCCTGATCGCCGACGGCCTCGGCAACAAGCGCGTTGTGGTTCGTAACGCCGACGGCACTTACCATTCCGAATTCGGCGAGGAAGGAACCGAGCCGCATCAATTCGCCAGCGTGCATAGCATCGCTGTCGGACCGGACGACAGGCTCTACGTGCTTGACCGCAACAACCGTAATGTCAAGGTATTCCAGCAGACTGCGGCGATGGACTCCGCCGAGTATCCGGCCTATGAGTATGTCACTACCTGGGGAGACCTCGACACGCCGCTGGATATCACGGTAAGCGATTCCTTCGCCTGGGTGACCGATAACGATCCGCCGAAGATCGTGAAATTCGATCTCGAAGACGGCTCACGCGACTATACCTGGCTGTTGCCGGCCGAAGGCCATGACTACTGGATCGAGATGCACTCCTTTTCCGCGGACGAGGCGGGCAATCTCTATGGCGCAGACAACCAGACCGGCCGGCCGCAGAAGATGACGCCGCTGCCCGACGCCGACACCGAGCATCTGGTAACGCGGCCGTACGTGCCCCGCATGTAGGGGCGAGGCATGCCTCGCCCGCGAATGGCCCCGGTACCTCGCAACACTCACGGGCGAGGCATGCCTCGCCCCTACATAATGAATCCGCACAACGGCTTGCAGTAATCTTCCGATTGGCGATAATCGGGAGATTGCTCCTTTGTGAGGAAAACCTGCCATGAATCGAACATTCGGAACATCGGGTGTATTGCTCGCCTTGCTGATCATGCCGGCGCTTGCCATTGCGCAAAGCGAGTACGAAGTGCCGCGCACCATCGACGGTCATCCGGACCTGCAAGGTGTCTGGGAAAACAACACCCTGACCCCGGTCGAGCGCCCGGACGCATACGCCGATCGGGAATACTTTACCGAAGAAGAGATCGCCTTCCTGCAGCAACGTGCGCGGGAAGTGAATCTGTCGGGCGAGGACGCGCTGTTCGGAGACGGCTTCTTTTCCGCCGCGGTAACCGGCGAGATCAACTCTTACGATCCCACCACGGGCAATTACGACTCACAATGGATCGTGGACCGGATCGTACACCGCCGCACCTCACAGATCATCGATCCGCCGGACGGCAGGTATCCGCCGCGCACTCCAAAGGCGGTCGCGACTGCCCGCGAACTGGCTGAACACCGGCGCCTGCACCCGGCGGATTCCTGGACCGACCGTCCGCTCGGCGAGCGCTGCCTGTCCTTCGGCGCGCCGCGGCTGGGTTCGGGCTACAACAGCTATTGGCAGATCGTGCAGACTCGCGACACCGTGGCAATCATCCAGGAAATGGCGCACGACGTGCGCGTGATTCCCATCGTCGAACAGCCTCATCTGACCGACAGTATCAAGTTGTGGCACGGCGATTCACGCGGCTGGTGGGACGGCGACACCCTGGTCGTCGAGACCACCAACTACTCCGACGCGAGCAGCACCAGCCCCGGCACTGAGCGGAAAGTGAATACCGAAAGGTTGACCCGAATCAGTGATAACCAAATCCAGTATCATTTCACGTCGGACGACCCCGGAGCGTTCACCGCGCCGTACACACGCGAAATCCTGCTCGATTTCACCCCGGACAAGATCTACGAATACGCCTGCCACGAAGGTAATTACGGCATGTACAACATCCTGTCCGGGCATCGGGCCGAGGAGAGGATGGCAAGAGAGGCCGGGGAACAGTAGAGCGTTCAGGCGAGTTTCGCGAGGTGGAAGTTCTTCTTGCCGCGTTTGATGACGAAGTACTTTCCGTGTAGCGCGAGATTTCGATCGAGCGGGTCGTCGCCGGCGCTCTGAACTGCGTTATTCGCCGAGACGGCGCCACTGTTGACGAGATCCCGGGCGATTCGCCGCGAACGCGCCAGGCCGCTTTCCACGAGCACGTCCAGCAAAGGGGTTTGCGGCGCGACTTCGGTGCAAGGCAGGCCGTCGTGTTCCAGTTGCCGCAGGTCGTCTTCCCCCAAGCCGGAAAGTTCTCCGGTAAACAACGCCCCGGTGATTCGTTCCGCCGCCGCCAGGCCCTGCTCGCCGTGCACGAGCCCGGTTACCTCCCGCGCCAGAACGCCCTGGGCCACGGGCCGGGCATTCGAGGCAGCGTCGGCGTGCTCGATCTTCTCGATCTTCGCAGGCGGCAGAAAGGTGAAATAGCGCAGAAAATCATAGACGTCCGCATCGGCGGCGTTGAGCCAGAACTGGAAGAAGGCATAGGGCGAAGTCTTGGCGGGGTCGAGCCAGACCGTGCCGGCCTCGGTCTTGCCGAACTTGGAACCGTCGGCCTTGGTGATAAGCGGAAAGGTAATGCCATAGACCTGCTGCTGGTGCAGGCGCCGGGTAAGATCGATGCCGCCGGTGATATTGCCCCACTGATCGCTGCCGCCGACCTGTATCGTGCAATCGTAACGCTTGCACAACTCCGAGAAATCGAATGACTGCAGGATCATGTAACTGAATTCGGTATAGGAAATTCCCTCGCCGTCCCGTTCTATGCGTTGCCTCACCGATTCCTTCTGGATCATGTTGTTGACCGAGAAATGCTTGCCGACGTCGCGCAGGAAGCCGAGCATTTCGTAATCCCTGGTCCACTCCAGATTGTTTACCAGCAGCGCGGAATTGGCGCCGCAGTCGAAATCGAGAAAGCGGGCGAGTTGCGGCTTGATCCGCTCTACCCAGTCGGCTATGACGTCGACGGAATTGAGCTTTCTTTCAGTGTCCTTGAAACTGGGGTCGCCGATCAGGCCCGTGGCGCCGCCGACGAGGGCGATGGGCCTGTGGCCGGCAAGCTGAAAGCGGCGCAATGCCAGCAAGGGGAGCAGATTGCCTATATGCAGGCTTTCCGCCGTGGGGTCGAATCCGCAATAGACGGTGCGACTCCCGCTCGCCAGATGCTCTACGAGTTCCTCGCCGCCCGCGAGTTGGGCAATGAGTTTTCTCGATTCGAGTTCGGTGACTATCGATTCCTGCGCCATGTCCGCGCCTATCAAGCTAACGGGAACTAATGCTTCCCCGCTCTTGTCATAATGGCTGCGGGCCGCAATTTGGCCCACAACCGGGAAAGTTGCCGATCTTACAACAGTCGGCCGTGGATTTGGCGACCTTTGAAGAAAGCCGATAGTTAATTTGTCGGCCGTAAATTCGGCAGCATGGATAGATGAAACAGGCGCAAAAAAAGTGTAACCTTCTGCGCTTGACCGCAAGGACCGCCGGCGGGAGCCGGCGTATTGGAGGAACCGCAATCAGCATTCCATCCACCCAACGCCGCCCGAGAGGGGATGGCCGAAGTTCGATGATGGCGCTGATGCCTTTCGGCGCGATCGGCCTGTTTGTCATGACATTGGCGCAGGCGCCGGTGGAGTCCGAGCCTTTAGCTGCCTCGGTTGCTCCCGATATAGCCTTCGATCTGCCGGTATTGCCGGAAATACCGGAATCCGAATCCGTCGAACCGCTTCAGCTCGAAGCGGAGCCCGAGCCTTCACCCGCGCCGCTGCAATCCACCGATTGGCAATTCGTCGAAGTCAGATACGGCGATTCGCTGAGCAAGCTGTTCGCGGAACTCGATCTCGATCCTGCCGATCTCGCGCGGCTCTTGCGAAGTGGAGAAGAAGCCAGGTCGCTGAACGCCATGAAGGAAGGCTACAGGCTCGGTTTCAGACTTGACGAATCCGGCGGTCTCGACGAATTTCGCCTGGTGCGGTCGCCGCTGGAGGAACTGGCGTTCGAGCGCGATGGAGATGAGTTCAGCATTGAGCGCATCAGGCATACGCCGCGCATAGAAACCGCGATCAGGGGCGGCACCGTATACAGCAGCCTGCTGGCGGCGGCCGAACGAGAACGGGTGCCGCCGACGCAAAGCATGCGCATGGTCGACATTTTCGGCGGCAAGATCGATTTCATGCTCGACACGCAACCCGGCGACCAGTTCGCCATTTTCTACGAACAGCAATATCTGCAGGACGAATATGTCGGTGAAGGCGACATGCTCGTGGCCCGCTTCGTCAATCGCGGCGAGGAACATCTCGCCGTGCGCTACGAAACCGCCGACGGCCAGGTGGGCTATTTCACTCCGGACGGCAATAATATGCGGACCGGCCTGATGCGCAATCCACTCGATGTGTTCCGTATCAGTTCACAATTCAATCCGAAACGCCTGCATCCCATCCTCAAGCGGGTCCGTCCCCACGAGGGCACCGATTATGCGGCGCCGACGGGCACTCCCGTTCGGGCCACCAGCGACGGCAGTATTACCCGCGCTTCCCGCTACGGTTCATATGGCAATATCGTGATTGTCGCTCACGCAGGCGGCTTCGAAACCCGTTACGCCCATCTGTCCCGATTCGCCGACGGCATGAAGCCGGGCGTCAGGGTTCGCCAGGGCGAAGTGATCGGCTATGTCGGCGCCACCGGCAGCGCCACCGGGCCGCATCTGCATTACGAAGTGCTGAAAAACGGCGTGCCCCGCAATCCGAGCCGCGCGAACGAACTGATGCCTCCAGCGCCCGGCATCGGCGAAGACGAAATGGACCGCTTCAGAAGTCATACGGAATACTTGCTGGCGCAATTCGACGCGCGTAACCAGGATCTGGTCAGGAGAGATACCGGGGTGAGCGCGGACTGAGCGCCTTGCATGAATCTGGACGAGCTCTATATCGGGCTTATTTCCGGCACCAGCATGGACGCCATCGACTGTGCCCTGGTTTCCTTTGCTGAAGATCAGCCCAGACTGATCGCATCGCGAATACATCCTCTTGATGAAGACCTGCGCACCGGCATTCTTGCCCTTTGTGACGGCAAGGCCGTTCCGGCAAGCGAAGTGGGCAGACTCGATGCGCGCATGGGCAGCGCATTCGCCGGCGCGACCTGCGCACTGCTGGAAGAACAGGGAATACCTGCCGGCCGCATTCGCGCCATCGGCAGCCACGGTCAGACCGTCTGGCACGAACCTGACGGTGATCCTTCCTTCTCCATGCAACTGGGCGATCCGAACCGGATCGCCGAGGCGACAGGTATCTGTACCGTCGCGGATTTCCGGCGCCGGGACATGGCCGCCGGCGGCCAGGGCGCGCCGCTCGCCCCCCTGTTGCATCGGGCGTGTTTCATGCCGGACACCGGCAGGCGCGGCATCGTAAACATTGGAGGCATAGCGAATCTGACGGTTCTGTCCGCCGACGAGCCTTGCATGGCCTTCGATACCGGTCCCGGCAATCTGCTGCTCGACTACTGGACCGCGAAACATCGCGGCGAGCCCTTTGACCGCGGCGGTTCATGGGCCGCCGGGGGCAAGTGTTCGCAATCCCTGCTGGAATCCATGCTCGGAGACGCGTATTTCAGGGCGCCGCCGCCCAAGTCAACCGGGCGAGAACTGTTCAATGCCGCCTGGCTGGAACGGCATTTTGTCGCCGCGACTCTGACTCCAGCCGACGTTCAGGCCTCCCTGGCGGAACTGACCGCAGCGACGATCGCCGAGGCCGCGCGAAGATTCGGCCCGCTCGACGACCTCCACGTGTGCGGCGGCGGCAGCCACAACGCGTTCCTTCTTGAGCGGCTTTCCGCAAACCTGCCAGGTTGTGCAATCGCCACCACTAGAGCGCTGGGCATGGATCCGGACATGGTCGAAGCAGTATGTTTTGCCTGGCTGGCAAAGCAGGCACTGGAATCGAATTACCTTGAGACCGGCTGCTTCACCGGCGCCGGACATCCGGTGGTGCTTGGCGGAATTTTTCCCGGTGGGAAAGGCGGCTAGATCGAGAAAGAAGCCCCACAGCCGCAGGTTGTCGTAGCCAGGGGATTTTGGACGACGAAGCGGGACCCTTCCAGCCCCTCTACATAGTCGACCTTTGAGCCGACGAGATACTGGAAGCTCAGGGGGTCGACGAGCAGGCTCGCTCCCTTGTTGTGGACCACGGTATCGTCCTCGGCCACGTCTTCGTCGAAGGTGAAGCCGTACTGGAAACCGGAGCAGCCGCCGCCGGTAACGAATACACGCAATTTCAGATTGTCATTGCCTTCTTCCGCAATCAGTCGATGCACCTTGTCCGCCGCCTGGTCGGTGAACTGCATGATTACGGGATCCTGGGACTGCACTACGGACATATCTGCTCCATCACAGCCATGGCGAACCTGTTCGCCATGGGACTGAAACGATCGATTCAGGGGGATATTGTAACGCGATCGGTGCGCCCCGGTCAGCCGGGGCGCGTTCTGGCGGCTTACATGACGCTCGCGTCTTCTTCCTTGTCGACTTGCAGCAAGGCGATTTCCGGCTCTTCCCGGTCCATGCGGGTCAGACTGCCGTTCACAGCAGAACCCATGACCATTTCGATAAGATTGTAGACCACATTGCCGTTGACCAAGCCTTGCGCGGCCAGCTCAATGTGCTTCGATGCCCGCACATTTCCGTTTACGCTGCCGTTAATGACCGCCAGCGGCACTTCGATGTCGCCTTCGATGGAGCCGTTCTCGGCGACTCGCAATTGCGCTTCCGAATCTTCCTCCGCCAGCACCTTGCCGACTACGCGACCTTCGATAATGAGTTCGCCCTCGAAATGAATATCCCCATTCACCGTTGTGGAACTGGAAATCAGTGTGTGGTTTTTTACGGTATTACTGGCCATGTCGCCTCCCGGCTTCTTGTTCAACATGCCTATCCTCTCTGACAATAAGGTAACTTGCAATTGTGCTTGCCGCCACTGCTACGCGCAAGCAATTCAGGGCAACAACCCGATTCCCTCCAGGCCCCTGGATTCTTCCCACCCGAACATGATGTTCATGCATTGTATTGCCTGGCCCGCCGCCCCCTTGACCAGATTGTCCTCCGCCGCGAGCACAACCGCCATCTCCGATTTTTCTATGTAATTAACCGAGATTTCACAGACATTCGAACCGCGGACTTCCCGGGTCGCGGGCAATTCTCCCTGGGGCAGCACCTGTACGAAGGGCTCGCCGGCGAATCGCCGTTCGAATGCGTGTTGCAACATCTCTGCGCTACAGGCGTCCGGGTCGCGAACAGGTGCGTAACAGGTGGCAAGAATGCCACGGATCATCGGGGTCAGATGCGGCACGAAGGTCAATGTCACGGGACCGCCGACGGCGGTCTCCAGCCCTTGCACGATTTCCGGATGGTGACGATGTCCCGCTACGGCATAGGCGCTGATCGATTCGGAGGCTTCGCAAAGCAGGTACTCCGCGGCGGCCTTGCGTCCGGCGCCGCTGACGCCGGATTTCGCATCGGCGATCAGCCGCGACTCGTCCACCAGGCGATTTTCCAGAAGGGGCAGCAAAGCGAGCTGGATGGCGGTGGGGTAACAGCCGGGAACCGCGATCAGGCGCGCATCGCGAATCAGCTCACGATTGACTTCGGGCAGTCCATACACCGCCTCGGCCACCAGATCAGGGCATTCGTGAGCCGTACCATACCATTGCTCCCAGCAGTCGATATCGCGAATGCGGAAATCCGCCGAGAGATCGATTACCCTGGCCCCGCCCGCAAGAAACTGTGCGGCGGATTTCATGGCGACCGCATGTGGCGTGGCGAAGAAGATAACGTCGCATTCGCCCAGCGCCGGCGCTTCCGGCGCACTGAACTCGAGGTCGAGACGGCCGCGCAGGTTGGGAAAATGGCGCGGCACGGCCGTGCCCGCGAGTTCTCGCGAAGTCACACAATTCACTTCAACATGCGAGTGGCTCGACAACAGGCGCAACAACTCCACGCCTGTGTAACCCGTGGCGCCCACAATGCCCGCGGTAATCATGCTAGACTGCTTTCGCCGCTTGAAAAGGCGGTTATCTTACACGGTCGATGCCCGGCGAGAAACTTCCATGCTCTGGCTGAAATCCTTTCACATCATTGCCATGGTGTGCTGGTTTGCCGGCCTTTTCTATCTGCCGCGACTTTTCGTCTATCACGCCATGAGCGAGGACGCGATCAGCCGTGACCGTTTCGTGGTCATGGAACGCAAGTTGTTCTGGGGAATCGCCACGCCTGCCGCGGCGGCCACGCTGCTGTTCGGATTCTGGCTTCTTTTCGACAATCCTGACTACTTTCTCGCCTGGTGGTGGATGCAGGCCAAGCTTGGGCTCGTTGCCCTGTTGCTCGTTTATCACGTCATGTGCTGGGTCTACATGGGGGCCTTACGCGACGGCGGCAACGTACGCAGCCATGTCTTCTTCCGCGTCTTCAACGAATTGCCGGTCTTCCTCCTGATCGCCATCGTCGTTCTGGTCGTCGTCAAGCCGGTATTGTAATCGGCATGAATACCGGCAAACCCATTGTCCTTTGCTTTTCCGGACTCGACCCCAGCGGCGGCGCCGGAGTGCAGGCAGATGCGGAAACCCTGCTTAGCCTCGGATGTCATTGCGCACCCGTTGCGACCGTGCTGACGGTGCAGGACACCGTCGACGCCAGCAGGATGGTTCCCGTAGTTGCCGACCTGATTGCGGATCAGGCCCGCGCAGTGCTGGCGGACATGCCGGTTCGCTGTTTCAAATTGGGTCTGTTTGGCAGCGTCGGCGCCATCAAGGCCGTAAGCGGACTGTTGCGTGAACATGATGACATTCCGGTAGTGATGGACCCCGTCTGCGCCGCCGGCGGCGGTTACGCTTTTACGGGCCCTGAAGTGCTCGCGGCCATGCGTGAATCACTGCTGCCACAGGCGACGATTGTTACTCCAAACTCGGTCGAATTGATGCAATTGGCGCCGGCAGCGGTTTCGCCCGAAGCCGCGGCCGGCGACCTGCTGCGTCGTGGCTGCGGCAGCGTGTTGCTGACCGGAGGCCACGAATCCGGCAAGGAAGTCGTCAATCGCTGGTTCCGGGCAGGCCTCGAATCGATGGAATTTCGCTGGCGAAGGCTGGCGCACGAATTCCACGGCTCCGGCTGCACCTTGTCCAGCGCGATTGCCGCCAATCTGGCCCTGGGCCATGAAATGGAGACCGCTTTGCGCAATGCCCAGCAATTCACCTGGCAAACGCTTGATCGAGGCTGGCGCGCCGGCGCCGGCCAACACTTGCCCGAGCGCGGATTCACGCGCGAATCATGAGCTTTTCCGGAATCTATCCGATCACAGACGATGCCTTCATGAGCCAGCCCGGACATGAGAATCTCTTGAGCGAAGTCGTGGGGGCCGGCATAGCGATGCTTCAGTTCCGCGCCAAGCATGGCGACCGGGAAAAGGCGCGCCGGCAGGCCGGGTTGCTGCTTGAGATTTGCCGGCAGCACAAGGCGCCGCTGATCATTAACGACAACGTGGAATTGTGCGCGCTCAGCGGCGCCGACGGTGTTCACCTGGGAAGGGCGGATTGCGATATCGTCAGCGCACGATCCGCACTTGGCCCCGACGCGATCATCGGCGTGACCTGTCATGGCTCACTGGAACTGGCCCGGTCCGCGCAGGACCAGGGCGCCGACTACGTCGCCTTCGGGAGGTTTTTCCCCTCGGTCAGCAAGCCGGAAGCCTCGCCCGCCCGGCTGGAAATTCTGCGTGAGGCGCGCAAAACGCTGGATCTGCCGATAGCGGCGATCGGTGGAATCAATCGAAATAACGCAGACCGGGTTTTAGCCGCGGGAGCGGATCTGTTGGCAGTAATCCACGCGATCTTCAGCGCGCAGGATCCTGGCGCCGCGGCGCGGGGACTCGTGTGCATACACGCAGCGTCGGTCAGAGCACCAGGTGGACCACAACCATAATCGCCGACATCACCACGACGAAGACGCCCTCGATGACTGCGGCGAAATGACTGTTGCGATGAAACATTCCCGCTGATATCAGTATGACCGCGACCACGCTCACGGTCACCGCAATCATTAACCATTCACCTGCGTCCACCATCGCGCCGAGCAGCCAGGCCAGCAGCAAGGTACTGACGAATTGCGTCGACAGCGCCTTGACGGCATGTTTGCCCGCGTCTTCAGATTCGAGGTCCACGCCCACGCCTTCCGCCCATCTGGCGCCGAAAACCCGCGGTGAATACCACAGCCCGCCCAACATGAAACTCAGGATCGTTGCGACGATTACGGCCAACCAACTTACTTCAGTCATATTTTTTCCCCCAACAGTTTACATGCCGTCCCTTGTGCGACTCCTTTCCGTCATTCTGCGCGGAGCGAAGCGCAGTCGCAGAATCTCTTTGGGATTCTGACAGGCTTTACATGCCATCCCTGGCGCAAGTCCTCTACTTCGATTAGCCCCAAACTTGCCATCCATGGCAAGTCTTGCGACCCTCGAAAAGCTTTGCTTTTCGTCGGCTTCGCCGACCGGGTCTCACCAACCGGGTCTCACCAACCAACCGCCTGGCCATCCTTGCGGTGGTCGGAACCGGCGCGGTAGACGCCATTCACCGGAAGGTCCTCGTCAATGCTTTGCTGATTGAATAGCGGCGGCGTCATCTCCGGGTCGCGTGTGAACAGGATGCCCTGGTAGCCCCCTACCGCGCCGCCGTCCACGCCGCGCACATTGTGCCCTCGCGCCCGCAGCGCGGGCCCGACCAAATCGAACAGATTATGCTCCAGCGACAGCACATTGCTGTTCTGGCTATGGGTGAATCGCGCGGCGTCGGTAGTCATTTGCACGTTCATGCCGTGATCGATCACGTTCACCATATGCTGGGCATGAGTTTCAGGCTGAACCGCGCCGCCCATGTTGCCGAAGGTCATCAGCGGTTCGCCGTTGCGGGAAACGAAACCGGCGATGATCGAATGAAACGGCCGCTTCCTCGGCGCCACCACGTTGGGATGATCCTCGTCGAGCGTAAAGCCCACGCCGCGATTGTGCAGAATCATGCCGTACGGCGGAATCGTGACGCCGCTGCCATAGACCGAAAAAATGCTGTGGATCAGGGACACCATATTGCCCCAGCGGTCGGCGGTAGTGAGATAGATCGTACCGCCGTCGAGCCCGCCGGTAACCGCAGGCTCGGCGGCCCTGTTCATGTCGATGCGGTCGCAGAGCGAGAGCGCGTAGGTCTTCGACAGCAACTGATTGAGCGGCGGGGGATTGAACAGCGGGTCGGCGTTGTACGCCTGCAAGTCGGAATACGCCAGCTTCTTCGCTTCCACCATGAAATGCCAGTAATCAGGGCTCGACGGTCCGAGCGCCGCAAGACTCAGACCATGCACCGGAGCGCACATTTCCAGAATATTGAGCATTTCCAGCGCCGCCCATCCCTGCCCCGGCGGCGGCAATTGATGTACGTCAAAACCGTGATAACCGGTGGAAATGGGCTCTACCCATTCGGGCTCGAACTCCGCCAGGTCCTCGTGGGTCATGACGCCGCCCCGGGATTGCACCTTGGCGATCAGGGCATCGGCGATTGCACCCTGGTAAAACGCGTCCTTGCCTTCTTCCTGCAACAGCCGCAAGGCATCGGACAGGCCGGGATTGCGAATGATGGAATAGAGCGCCGGCGCCTCGCGCCCGTCGAGAAACACCCTGGCTGAGTCGGAATCTTCCAGTAACTTGTCGACTTGCCTGGTCAGATCCACGTGCCGCCGTTCCGATTGCCCCCATCCCTCTTCGGCAATGCGCGCCGCGCGTTCCAGCGTCTGCCTGAAATCCATGGTGCCGAAACGTTCCAGCAAGGCGTCGTATCCGGCTACCGCGCCGGGAACCGTAGCTGAATTCACACCGCGCCCCGGCACCCGCTCGACTCCCAGTTCCTCCTTGAAGAACTCGGGAGTCCAGCCTGCCGGCGCCCAGCCGGCCGAGTTCAGCGCGTACAGCCTGCGGTCGGCCGCGCTCCATACCAATGCAAACAAATCCCCGGCCAAACCGGTATCGTTTTGTGAAGTGACATCGAGCACCGCAGCCGCGGCCACCGCCGCGTCGATCGCATTGCCGCCTTTTTGCAAGATCTCGAGCCCCGCCTGCGCCGCCAGCGGGTCGCTGGTCGCGACAACGCCGTGGCGGGCGATGACCTCGGATCGACCCTGGCCGGCGAAGCCCTGGGCGCGGCTGCCCGGCACCGTGACTATGCCGGCGGCCGGATTCGCACGCTCGGCCGTGGGAATGCCGAAGGCGTTGGGAGACTGGGAAAGCGTAGGAGCCGCCCAGGCGGCCAATGCGCTGAAAAACAGGATTCGAAGGGTGTTGGTCATGATCAATGCGGTTGCTCCGCCAGATGCTGCGCGAGCAGGTCCTTGCCGTAATCGTTGCCGTTCGGTGTTCTGACAACTGTATGGATATGGTCTCTTGTGGGTACGCCGGGCTGATTCTTCTGCAGGGTTCCCACCGGATTCTGATGGTCGAATTCGATCAGGATGACCGGGCTCTGGATGCGGTAATAGAACACCGCGTCATCCGCGCTGCCGCCGCGCCAGCCGAACCAGGTTTCGTCCAGATGTTCACCGATCTCCTCCATGGTGACATCGGCGTGGGGATCTCTCAGATTGCCGACGTATTCGCGAATCACCGCCAGCAGCGCCAGCTTCTGGGAACTGTCCAGTTCCGAACCGCGGATTCCCTCGGGGTCCAGCACGAGGTTGTCCTGATTAGCGGCGGCCACCATGTTGTTGCGGGTCTTCTCCGGGTCGATGGTGGCGGTAGTCTGCTGCTCCGGGCTCAGGGATTGCATCAGCGCCAGGCCCAGGTCCTGCTCGCCCTGCAAGATGATGTTTCCCGCATACTTGCCGGACTCGGCCACGACCGGCTCTCCACCCCAGAACGCGGGCGTCATGACCACCTGGTCGCCGAGCACGAAGTAATTGATAACCAGGTGATGGCCATCCAGTTGCCAGCCCCAGGGTTCGGACTCCGAGGGCATGCCCATGAAGGTGAAATAGTATTTCTCCTCATGGTAGCGGATCGGCTCGCCATTGAGTTCGAGCAGAGTCTGTTCGGTGCGCATGATGCTGCGGGTCTTCTCTACGCCCGCGGCGCTGAGCGATACATCGAGCAGATTCCAGGCCGCGGCTTTCTGCTCTTCGTTCATCTCTTCCAGGCTGACGCCCCGGCGGGCGAAGATGCCGACATCCACATTGGACCAGTCCCGCCATTCCGGATCTTCAACGGCGAAATGCGCCCGGCTCAATTGCGCGGTGTCCAGCGTGGACAGCAACGCATTTGCGGCCTCTCGCACCGGCGCGGTGGAAACTTCGGTATCGCGCACGGAAAACAGACCTTCAATCAGTCCGCCGGAAGTGGTCAGCCCGCGAAACGGCTCTCCCATGGCCCGGGCGGCGCCACGCATGAAGCTGCTCTTCTGGTTCAGCAGCCCTTCCGGATATTGTGACTGGGACCAGGCGACGCCGACAGCCAGTCCCAGCAAGGCGAAAGCGGGCAGCAACACGCTGGTTGATCTATTCATCACCGCACCTTGAAGCTTGTGAAGTTGATCGGTAGAGCCTACCTGTTGATGATACGGTCGACAAGTGGGTTTGCGGGTTCAGCACATGCGAGACTGTAGGGGTGAGGCATGCCTCGCCCGCGAACGGCCCCGAAACCGTGCAACTGGCGGGCGAGGCATGCCTCGCCCCTACTCGGCCATTACGGCGGCGAGTTTTTCCTCGCTGCGCCAGCGGCCGCCCCGCAGGCGCGACGCATAAACGACGGCGATGCTGAATACCAGCAAGGTGAAGACAATCCAGGATACCTGGGCGCTCAACCGCCAGACGAGAATGATGAAGTACTGAATCACCAGCATCGCCCAATGCAAGGTGACCGAAGCGATCATCAGCCAGCGTGTGTCGCCGGCGCCGCGCAATACGCCGCCGGCCACCAGGCAGGTGGCGTCCGCCATGGTATAGCAGGACAGCCCGATCATCATGAAGCCCGCCAGCGCGCGAATTTCCTCGAAGTCTCCGCCCGGCGGCGTGAATATTTCAACCAGGGGGAAGCGGAACAATATGTAGATGACGGCAAGCGTAGCGGAATAACACAGGCCGAGCGCGAAGCCCGCGCGTATCACCTGGTTGGTATGTTCCATGTCGCCGGCGCCGACGAATCGCCCGATCATGCTGATCACGGCTATGTTGAGTCCGATCATCGGCACGAAGGAAAGAATGTCCCAATTGAAGACGATAGCCGCCGAGGCGCCGGCAACTACGCCATAAGACTGGAACATGAGCAGAAACAGGTTGAAGGCGGCGACATTGAGAAACAACTCCACCGCCGAAGGCAGCCCCAGGCGCAGATAGCGGCGCGTGATCCCGGCATCGTATCTGAAGGATTGCATCACGCGGAAACGGACGCGATGGAAGGGTTTCATGTAGAACCAGACGAACAGTCCGAGCGAGAACAGCGTCGCGATATTGGTGCTGATGGCGGCGCCGGCAATGCCCATGGCCGGCAGACCGAGATGACCGTAGATCATGACGTAGGCGAGCGGCACATTGAGCAGCAGGCCGCAGATGTCGCAGATCATGACCACGCGGGTGCGGCCGATGCCGGCAAAATAGGATGAAAAGCAGGTCTTTGCCAGCGGCAGCAACACCCCGGCCATCAGAATCAGAAAATAGACGCGTTCGAGTTCGACCAGCCGCGGATCGTGATCGAGCAGATTAAATAATTGCAGCACTCCGATGGTGATCGCGCCGAGAGGAATCAGGCTGGCGACGGACAGTATCAGGCCCTGGGTCACGACTTTCGGACACTTGTGCAACTCGCCCGAACCGAAGTACTGCGCGGCCAGCGCGTTGCTGTAGGAGAACAGGCCGGTAAAAAAGCAGAACGAGAAGAACGCCGCGACCCCGCCGCCAAGCGCGGCCGCCATGTGAGTCGGAGAAATCTGGGACATGAAATAGCGGTCGGTGAAAATCATGACCGCGAACGTGCCCTGTGACACCACCATCGGTATGGCGATGCGCACCATCTCCCGGAACGTTTTCCGGTCAAGTTGCAAGATTGAAATTTGCATATCGATCTTTCGACAAATAAATCCAGCCGGCCGAGGCGTATGGAAAGAGCCCCGGCAGCCGATCGAAAATTTACGGATTAACTGCCTGCTAAGGCCATCGGCTGCCGGCGGCGGTAGGTAAGACTGCGCCAGAGCCATTCGCAGGGTCCGAACCGGTAGTGTCTCAGCCACATATGACTGAACACGATCTGGAAAATCCAGACGCCGAGCACAAACAGATACATGCCTTGCCGATCCCATTCGGCGAATCGGCCCAAGCCGATTCCCAGGAAAACCAAATTACAGATCACGGTCTGCATCAGGTAATTCGTCAACGCCATTTGGCCAACGTTCGCAAGCGCCGACTGCAAACGCGAAAGCGCGCCGGAACGGCAAATAGTCATTACCAGGCCAGTGTATCCAAGCGCGAGACCCAATCGCCCGATATCGTAGGTGGGCCGATTGACGGACTGCCAATGAATCTGGTACCCGCTATCCACGAATGTCATGGTTTCCCATGCGTTCAGCGGAATTCCGACGCCAAAACCCAGCAGCGTCAGCAACAGGTAGAATTTCATGCTGCGCGAGGCGTCGAACACGCGCCATTTCATCAGCGCCATGCCGAGCAGCATCATGCCGAGCGCATCCCAAAGCCCGAAAACGAGCAACCCGACTGTCTGCACGTAGACCGAGAGTCCGGCAGCAAACAGGAAGTTGTCGACATAGCCCGATCTTCTGGCTTCGATTTCTTCGGCCTGACCGGCTTCCGACAGGCCCTGTCCCTCGAGCATGGCGTCCCAGGCCTGCACCGCTTCCCGTTGTTGCTCGGTCATTTCCACGCCGGGAGCGAGCGCCTGGGCCTGCGCCACGGTCTCGCCGAGTTGACGCAAGGACACATGCAGACCGCTGTGAATCAACGTGGTCAACAGCAACACGCCAAGCGCCCACCGCAGCAGCGCGCGCGCGCTGAGATCACGGAACAGAAACAGCAGCAGTCCGGTCATGCCGTAGATGTAAAGAATGTCGCCGACCCAGAGCAGCGGGTAGGCATTGATCAGTCCGAACAGAATCAGCAGCCCCGTGCGCCGGTAGTAAAGCCCCCGCACTTCGCCCGGGTCGGCATCGGGCTTGTTCATGAAAATCATCAAGCCGGCGCCGAACAGCATGGAAAACAGCGCCCGCATGCCCCCTTCCACGAATATCTCCGCCCCCGCGAACAAGGCGAAATTCGCCCCTTCCGTGGCGCCGTCGACCTGTGGGTCGGACAGTGCGCCAATCGGCTGAGCAAAGGCGAGGATATTGATTACGAGAATACCCAGCAGCGCGACGCCGCGCAGGGTATCGATCGATTTAATCCTGGCCTTGCCGCTGACCGGCGCGGGGCTTGTAGCGATGACTTCCGACATGGCGCGCAGCATATAGCCCCGACCCCGGATTTACAATCGATTTGTACCTGAATTTCATGGCCTTCGCCGGGTTCGACTCCACCGAATTCCGGGTAATCGCCCAAGTTTTGGCAACTTTCGCCAAGGTTGTCCCACTTTCAAAATGAAATAAAGATTAACTCCGCTAAATACAATAACTTACAAATTGGCATGAATACTGCTCAGATATTTTCAGGGACATCTGGAGAAAATTATGAGAACGGTTCGAAGGCTCAATCTGGGCAGCCTGATCGTAAAAACGATTCTTGTTGTGGCTATCGCCGCCTGCGCGATTATCGGCCTGGCGGGGCTGCTGCTGCCGATCATTCCCGGCCTGCTCTTCCTGGCTCTGGCCGCGATGCTGGTCCGTCATCTCGGCCGAGCCTGATCTACGTCCAGGTTCAGATACATGTGAGGCCGTAGGGGCGAGGCATGCCTCGCCCGCGAACGGCCACGAAACCATACAACACCCCCCCCCCGGGCGAGGCGTGCCTCGCCCCTACGAGACCGGGTGCGAAACCGCACAATCTGTTGCCGCACATCGGCGCATTTGCTAAGTTGCCGGACATCTTTCAGTAGCAATCGGAGGTCCCGCGCCATGCGAATGCTGTCTTGCCTGATCGTGGCTGCCGCAATATTGCCGGCAGCACTGAGCCAGGCCCAGGAAATCATCGAAACCGATACCCACAACTTGCAGGTCGTCGCCGACGGAGTCTGGTTCGCGGTCGGCAACGGGACCTTGTACACGATGAGCAACGCGCTGGTTATCGAACGCGACGAAGACGTGGTCATCGTCGATTCCCACGTCACCCCGGCGGCGGGCGCCGCCTTGCTTGATTCGATCGCCGTGGTGACCGACAAGCCTGTGACTACCGTCATCAACTCCCATTTCCATTACGACCACGCTTATGGAACACAAGCCTTCGGCGACGATCTCCAGGTGATCGGCCACGAATACACCCGCGCCAGGTTGAGTGACGATCCGCTCAACGATCCCACCTATCTGCGTTCGCTGGACCGCTTTGACAACACCGTGGCGGATGTCGAGGCGCGGCTTGCCGCCGCCGATGACGCCGAGGCGCGCGCCGGCCTGGAAACCGAATTGAGTTTCTGGCGCGCCCACGTCAACGCCCAGCAAGAGACCGACCCGGTGGCGCCGAACGTCTCGGTCAGCGATCGCATGACCCTGTATCGCGGAGGCCGGGAAATTCAGCTCATCTGGCTCGGTCGCGCACACACCGGCGGCGATCTGGCGGTCTATCTGCCGGCGGAGAAAATGGTCTTCACCGGCGACATGATGCTCGGACGGCCTTCCTACATGGGCGACGGCTACGTCGAAGAATGGAGCGCGACGCTTGGCCGGCTCAAGGAACTCGACATCGAACTGGTGCTTCCGGGACACGGCGACGGGTTCACCGACCTGCGCATCATCGATTACGTGCAGGCCTACTATAATGACCTGCATGCTGGAGTAATGCGGCTGAAGAACCAGGGCTACTCGGCGGAGGAAGCCGCGGCCCGGGTCGACCTGCGCCATCATCAAGACAGCCTCGGCATCAGCGAGCTTGGCGCCGATATGCTCGCGGTGCAGCGGATTTACGATCTTGACGACGGTGTCGCAGAATAAGCGAGGAAGACATGAACAACGAAATTCAATCTCGAAAGCCACGCAATCCATTCGGTTTCTGCGCGATGGCGGCCACCCTGGCGGTCTGGCTGCATATTCCGTCCGCCGCCGCGCAATCGATCGACGACATCACCCTGAACGTTTACAAGGAAGTAACTTGCGCTTGCTGCGTGGGCTGGATAGAACACATGGACGAGCACGGCTACCAATCCACGATTTTCCATCCCGTGAACATTAACCGGGTAAAGCTGGACCTTGGACTGCGGCCGCAGTATCACTCCTGCCATACCGCCGTGACGGCCTCGGGCTACATTTTCGAAGGCCATATTCCCGAGAAGTACATCGACATGTTTCTCGCCGATCCCCCCGAGAACGCACTCGGACTGGCGGTGCCGGGAATGCCCATCGGCGGGCCGGGCATGGAAATCGGCGACCGGTTCACGCCTTACAAGATCCTGCTACTGCGCAATGACGGCAGCAGCGAAGTATTCGCCGAGATCAACAGCAAGGCCGATCAGTAGGGGCGAGGCTGCCTCGCCCCTACCGTCTCGCATGAAACGGAATCAACCGTCAACGGTTCGTCGAAGGCTCAGTAGCCGCTCTCCAACAGGCGCAGCAAGGCGTCCGCCACTGCGTCGGGCCGATGCGCGGGCAAATCGTGGCCCGCGCCTTCGACGATCCGCCGGTCGATCAATCGCGTGAACCTGGCCTGATCTCCCGCCGGACTTCGCGCCGGCGGCCCGAATCCGCTTTCCGCCGGCCGCAACACGATAGCCGGAACCGTCACCGGCGGGCGTTCGGCTAGCAGGCGCTCGGTTTCGGCAAGCCCCTCCTCGCCCGGCGCGTTGCCATGCCGGTGCCGGTAACTGTGGATGACGACATCGACGAAATCCGGATTGTCGAACGATGGCGCCGATGCCGCGTAGTCGGCATCGGAATAGCTCCATGCCGGCGACCAGGTATCCCATAGCAGACGAATGATGCCGTGCCTGTTTTCCCGCAGACCGCGCACGCCTCGCTCCGTGTTGAAATACCATTGGTACCAGAGGCGCGATTCGAGCAGGGCCGGCGCCGGGCCACCCGCCTCGAGCGTGTTTTGCACCGAATAGCCTCCCATGGCGACGATCGCGCTTACCCGGTCCGGGTGCAATATCGCCGCGATATTCGCGGCGCGGTTGCCCCAGTCGAACCCGGCCACGGCGAATCGTTCGAGACCCAGTGCATCGGCGAAATCGATCAGATCCTGCGCCAGCGCCGATTGCTGCGCCATGCGCGGCGTATCCGGATCGAGAAAACGCGTCCAGCCGTATCCGCGCAGATACGGCAACAGCACGCGGTAGCCGGCCTCGCTCAGGGGAGGATGCACTCCGTCGAACGAACGCACGTCATAGGGAAAGCCATGCAACAGGATTACGGGGAATCCATCTTCCGGCCCATGTTCCTCATAGCCGATGCGCAGCACGTCGGTTTCGACAAAACTGATGTCTTGCGCGGATTGCGAGAAAGCCTCCATGCCCCCGGCCAGGAACAGTAAAGGAAGTAGCGCCACGGCTATACATTTCATGTTTTTTTGCCATGCAGTCCCGAGAATTTGCAAGTCTCCTATTTTTGCCGGAATTGTCTCATGTTTGCCCCATTGCGTTGGACATGCTGCCACAAAATGCTTATTCTTGGCAGGTCGTACGCGCCCGATGGCGGGGTCTTCGCGGTTCCGATCCTTCGACGCGTGCTCACTATGGCCGTAGCCGGCCAACAGAACGGTCACACTCAAATACTGTTAGGGGATAGACAATGTTTAGACAACAAAAGACGGCCAGGTTTCTATCGCCCGCGATAGCGCTGGCTCTCATGGCTCCCGCGGTTTACGCGCCGGTAGCGCTGGCGCAGGAAGACGCGGCCGATCTCGAAGAGATCATCGTAACCGGCGCACGCGGCCGGCCTCGAACCGTATCGGATTCGCCGGTACCGATCGACGTATTCGATGCCAGCGATATCGAAGCGATTTCGTATACCGACACCAACGACATCATCAAGACGCTGGTGCCCTCCTTCAACATTTCACGCCAACCGATCTCCGACGGCGCTTCGTTCATCCGCCCCGCGGAATTGCGTGGCCTGCCGACCGACAAGACGCTGGTGCTCATCAACTCGAAGCGACGCCACCGGGCAGCTCTGGTAGCGATCGGCGGTTCGGGCACGCAAGGCCCTGACATGGCGACAATTCCCGCCGTTGCGATCCAGAACATCGAGGTTCTGCGAGACGGCGCGGCGGCGCAATACGGCTCGGACGCCATCGCCGGCGTGATCAACTTCCTGCTCAAGGATAACCGTGAAGGCGGCAGCGTCAGCATCGACTCCGGCCAATACCACGAAGGCGACGGCGGGTCCACCACCGTTCAGGGCAACATCGGCCTGCCCTTGGGCGACAACGGATTCCTCAGCATTTCCGGCGAGTTCTACGAAGCCGCCCAGACCACCCGCGCGGAACAGTATTGCAACTCATGGTTCTGCCTGGACCAGGGTAATCCGGAATTCAATAATTTCGGAGGCAGCAGAGGCGGAGAACTGGGAACTCGCAGAAGTTATGCAACCGGGGCAGATGCAAGGGGGCAGACGTATCTGGCCAATATCAATCTGGCTAACATCGGTGATGGCGACGTAGTGCAGCCCTGGGGACAACCGGACGCGGAAGCCGCTCGGGTGTTCTTCAATGCCGGCATCGATCTCGACGGCAACAATGAGCTGTACGGCTTCGGCAACTTTTCCGACAGCACCAGCAACGGCAGCTTCTTCTATCGATATCCGTACAACGGCACGATCGAGGAATTGCGCGAACCCGACGGCTCGATCTACTTCCCGCTCGAGATACATCCCGGCGGTTTCACGCCGCGTTTCTTCGGCGATGTGCGCGACATGTCCGTCGTCGGCGGCGTACGCGGCGAGATGGACAGCGGCCTGGGCTACGATTTCAGCGTCCGTACCGGCGAGAGCGAAATCCAGTACACGCTGAGCAACACCATCAATCCTTCCATGGGTCCGGATTCCCCGACCTCCTTCCGTCCGGGCGACTTGATCAACGCCGAAACCCAGTTGCAGGCGGACTTCACCTATGATCTCGACAACGGCGCGCTGTTCGCTTTCGGCGCATCGTGGATGGACGAGTCTTATGACGTAGTGCAGGGTGAGGAAGTCTCTTACCGCCAGGGTCCATATGCGTTGCCCGATCCCTGGGGCTTCTGTAACGCGGGCCCGGACGGTCAACTCACCGGAACCGGCGCCTATGCCGACAACACTCCGACGGCGAGGGGCATGGAAGTAATCGCCGGTGGCTCCACACTCGATTGCGCCAGTGGTTCTGATGCCGTGTTTCGCGCGGTTGGCGTGGGATCCAACGGATTTCCCGGCTATTCGCCGGAGTTTTCCGACGTCTACGAACGTAACTCCTACGCGCTATACGGCGACCTGAGCGGCGACGTCACCGACGAGCTGTTCCTGCAAGCCGCGGTGCGCTACGAAGACTACGAAGACTTCGACGCGGAAATCGTATGGAAACTCGCCGGCCAGCTTGACGTTACCGACAACTTCGGCCTGCGCGCCTCAATCGGCACCGCTTTCCGAGCGCCGACTCCGGGCCAGCAGGGCACCACCAACGTGTCCACCCGATTGCCCGCCGGCTTTCCGGTTGCCACTGGCCTTTTCCCGGCGGGCGGCCCGATTGCCCAGGCTCTCGGAGCGGTTCCGCTGAAGCCCGAGAAGTCCGACAACTACACGATCGGTTTCACCGCTCAGGTGCTCGATACCATTGACGTTACGGTGGACTTCTACCGCATCGATGTGCAGGACCGCACACAGGCTATTTCCACATTGGATGTGTCCAGCAGCGATGACGATCAGGCGGACAACACCGCGGCCTGGCAGAACTTTGTCAAGCTCAGGGATGCAGGCGTTGCCGGCGCCAATTCCATTGGCGGAGTGTTCTACTTCACCAATGGCTTCAACACCAGCACCCAGGGAATGGATGTCGTTGCGACCACTCCGATCGAATGGGGCGAAATGGGCACAACCATCCTGACCGCTTCGTTCAATTACACCGAGAACAGCTTCGACACCGATCCAAGTGAGTATCTGAACGCCGAGGCCCGCTTCGATTTCGAGAACTTCGATCCGAACTGGCGCGGCGTGATTACCGCACGGCACGAGGTGAATCAACTCACGCTGATCGGACGGCTGAGCTATTACGGCGAGTCCATCAACTCCCAAAACGGCACCACGTTCCAGACCTTTGATCCGATCTGGTATACCGATATCGAAGGACAGTATCGTTTCAACGATATGTTCCGGCTGTCGGTAGGCGCCAGGAATGTGTGGGACGAGTATCCGGCCCAGGATTCGATTGGCGATTACTGCTGCGGCCGTCTGTATTCCTCGGCAACCGGAATGGATTGGCAGGGAGCGTATTACTACGGTCGCCTGACAGTCGACTTCTAGTAATCGGGGGCTGGTTCAAACCAGTAGCAGGAACCAAAAGGGGCGGTCATTCGACCGCCCCTTTTTTTGGCAAAAAAATGATGACCACTGACCATATTCAAAAGCAAGACATCCTTTGTCATACAGGCTCCGCGACATGAACCGAAGAGCTTTTGTTGGCGCAAGCGTTAACACCGGGGTGGCCTTGCTGGCCGCTTCCGGTACAGCCCGGCGCGCAATCGCCGCTGCGCTGCCGGTGAACATCACCGGGTTTTCCGCGGTCGATCTTTCCGCCGCCATTGCCGGCCGGGAAGTGAGTTGCCTGGAAGTGATGCAGGCGTATCTGGAAAGGATTCGCCGGTACAATCCTGTCTACAATGCCGTTATCGGCATGTTGCCCGACGACGAATGCCTCGATCTGGCCGAAATCGCGGACGCCGAACTCGCGCGCGGCCAGTATCGCGGCTGGATGCATGGCATGCCTCACGCGGTCAAGGATCTCACCCCCGTCGCCGGGCTGCCTTACACCAGCGGTTCGCCCATGTTCAGGGACCGCATCCCGGAGCAGGACGGCGCGGTGGCCGCAAGCATGCGCGCCGCGGGCGCGATCTTCATCGGCAAGACCAACGTCCCGGAATTCGGGCTCGGCTCGCAATCCTACAACCAGGTCTGGGGCGCTACCGGCTGCGCCTACAACCCCGAACTGACCAGCGGCGGCAGCAGCGGCGGCGCGGCCTGCGGCATGGCAACGCACATGCTTCCAATCGCGGACGGCAGCGACATGATGGGCTCGCTGCGCAATCCCGGCGCTTTCAACAATGTCATCGGATTCCGTCCCAGCGCGGGACTTGTCAGTGGCAACGATCCCTTCTCCCGCGCCTTGTCGACTTCCGGCCCGATGGGAAGAAACACTTCCGATACCATCCGTTTACTGCATACGCTGGCAATGGAACCAGGACCGGAACAGCCGGCGGCATTGCGTCAGGCGCTGCCGGAGCAGGACCAATATCGGCCGTTGGAGCCGGACGGCTTGCGCATCGGCTGGCTCGGCGACTACGAAGGCTATCTTGCGATGGAGCCGGGCATACTCGAGCTATGCGAAAGCAACCTGGCGTTGCTGGAAGCCAACGGCGCCACCGTCGAGCAGGTTATGCCCCGCTTCGACATGGCTGAACTGTTCCAGTGCTGGCTCAACCTGCGCAATCAGGGCCGCATCGGCATGAGGGAATATTACGAAAACTCGGAACTTCGGCCGCTGCTCAAGCCGGAGCTCGTCTGGGAAATCGAGAAGGGCTACGAACTCGGCGCCGACGACATCTACCGGGCCGACGCAATCCGGCGGCGCTGGTACGCCGAAGTCAACCGGCTGTTCGAAAGCTACGATTTCCTCATGCTGCCAACCGCCCAGGTATTCCCGTTCCCGAAAACCACGCCCTGGCCGGCGGAGATCAACGGCCGAACAATGGATACCTATCATCGCTGGATGGAAGTGGTCATCGGCGGCAGCCTGGCGGGAGTTCCGGTGATAAATGTGCCGGCGGGGTTCGATGCCGACGGGCGGCCCATGGGCATCCAAGTCATGGGACCCTTCGCCGGCGACCGCCGGGTGCTTGAATTTGCATTGAGCTGGGAACAGATCACTGACCACCTGGCGCGAAGGCCCGAGGTCATGCCGGCCGTTTAGCCGCGGGGATTCTGCGACTCCGCTTCGCTACGCGCAGAATGACGGTGGGTGAGTCATCCTGCGCGCAGTCGCAGGATCCAACCTCTTAGGATTCAACTTTCTCTGCCGAAATTCCTGGTATCGATTCACGGATACTCTGGAAGATGCGAAAACTTCTTCGCCCGCTGGCATTGCTGGCATTGCCTGCCTTTTTTTGTACGCCGACGTTCGCCGCCGAAGATTGCCCCGAAGACCAGTATCAGGCCCCCATCGGAGGCTGCTATCCCGTCTGGTATGGCCAGACCGACAACGGCTTCTACACCGTCGCCATCCCGGAAGGCTGGACGCCGGACAAGGGCCTGGTGATCTGGAATCACGGCCTGGAAACCTATTTCGGCGGCATCGACACGAGCGACCTGCTGGCCGCGAACCTGTCTGATCTTGAGCTGGAAACCGGCAGCACAGCCGTGGGAGAAGTGCGGCCGGAACCGAGCCTGAGCGAATTCGCCGGCATCGTCCTGTCACAGGGCTATGCCATGGCCGCTTCCAGTTATCTGCAGACCGGCTGGGCGGTATTCGATTCTCACCTGGCAAATCAGCAGTTGTACGAGAAGTTCATCGAAATTTCCGCCCGATTCGGCCCCGAAGCGCCGCAACCGCTTTATCTGATTGGCGCGTCCATGGGCGCCATCGTCAGTATGCGCGATATCGAGGAAGATCTGATCCCTCAACCCGATGGCGCCCTGCTCGCATGCGGCGCGGTTGCCGGCTCCGAGAACTGGGTGAATGCATTTGACTTGCGCATGGTGACTGAAGCGGTTTGCGCGGAAGACGACGTTGCACTTCTGCCCGGCCCCTGGTACGAGACCCCCGGACTCGGCAGTGAACTTGAATTTCTGCGGTCACTGGATTCCTGTTCGGCTTTGCAGAGCCGGATCGCGGCCGAAGAACGAAGCGACGAATTGCAAGCGGAAATCGACGATCTGCGCGCGCGCAAGGACGCCGCAGACAACCTGTTCGAAGAAGCCGAACTGCAATTGCGCATCGGCAGCCGGGAAGTTGAACAGCGCTTGCTGCTCGAATCCTGGAAGCAGCTTGCCGAAAATAACCAGATCGAAAATTACGAGCGAATCCAGCGACTGGCGCCGACCCGGTCGGCGGTGATGTTCACCGTGGGCATGTTCTATGGAACCTTTCTGCTGCCGCGCCTGATCAACGAGCCTGGCAAACTCGATGGCCTGAATCCATTCCACAATGTCGCCGTCGACTACGGCGACGAACGGATAAACCGCGGCATCCGGCGCAGCATCGGCCTGCCCGCGGCGCGCCGGACGCTCGCGGAAAACTACATCCCGACCGGCGCAGTCGGCGATACCCGCATCGTTTCGATTCACACCTCCAAAGACGGAATTGTCAACGTGGAGAATCAGTCCGTGCTGCAATCCCTCGTGACTCCTGAACAGTTGACGGTGGGCGTGATCGACGAATCGACTCCCTCTCATTGCGATTTTCGCGAGTCGGAGACAATAGCCGCCTGGAACCTTTTGCAGGACTGGGTCGAAGGCGGCAATCAGCCGGACGCAAGAAACTTGCAGGATGAATGCCACGCCGTCGTCGCCCGTTCCGAGGCAGGCGAGTTGCCGCGCGGCTGGGACCGCGCGCCCGACAACGAATTGCATGTCGGCAATCGTTGCCGCTATGCGCCTGATTTCGAAATCGGTTCACAATTAACGCTGTATCCACGCGATGAAACAGCCGGCAGCGCGGGAAGCAATGTCTACGATGCCGCCACCGGTGTAATTTCGGTAGGCGAAACCGAAGTAAGGCTCGAAGAAGGCATATATATCTTTGGTTTCGACCTGGCGATCTCAGATCCGGTAAATCTGGTTTTTTCGCAACGCAACGTCGAACAAATCGGGACAGCGAACGAGACCTGGCAGCATCGAGCTTTGGTTGATGAGCAGTTCCGCTTCTACCTGCCTGATTTGAGCGTACGTAACGACCCGAACCTGGCAGGGCGGCTTTTCAACGTTTACATGCGCGTGAACGAAGATCTGGACTTTGAATTCATCGATTTTGAAGTGGCCGGTTCCGAAAACTAGAGTTCTTCCGGCGCCTGGGCCATGCGCGGAAGTCGGTAAGCGATGATGTAGCCGCCTTGCGGATCTTCCTGGTCAGCGGGCAAGGCGCGAAATCCCGAGCCCGATGTCGAATTGAAGACTGGAACGGTCACCACCACGGTCTGTTCGCCGGCCGGCGAAAGATAGGTCATCGGCGTAGCATGCGCGGTAAACGGCAGGTCGGCGCGCCATAACTCCTCTCCGTCCATGATATGGACCGCGCGCACGGAATTGTCGAACGAACCGGAGGAGAAGATCAGGCCGCCCGCGGTGGTGACGGTGCCGCCGCTTTGCGGTGTGCCGATAGTCAACGGGACGCGTGTTGGAATGCCCCAGGGGCCGCTGTCCTTGGCCAGGCCTATCGGACGCTCCCAGAGCAGATCGCCGGTTTCGAGATCGACCGCGGCCATGATGCCGAAAGGCGGCTGGTTGCAGGGAATGCCGAGCGGCGACATGAAGCGCCGGGTATCGTGGGAATACGGCGTGCCCAACTGATTACCCTGGACGCCTTCCGGCAATTCGTCGCGCGGAATCAGGATTAGTCGGTTACCGACGATCATCGGATTGACGACCATGATGTTGTTGACCTGATCGACACTGACGCTACCCCAGTTATGCCCGCCGGCATTGCCGGGGAACTGGAAGATAGGCTCGGTGCCCGGCACGGTGAAATGTCCTTCATAGCGCATCTTCTTGTATTCGATGCGGCACCAGAGTTGGTCGAAAGGCGTTACGCCCCACATCATGTTTTCGGTGATGTCGTTGCGGAAGTGCGGTAGCTCGGTGGAAAAGGGCTGTGTCGGGGCGACATAGTCTTCGGGTACGCCGCCTTCCTGTGGCACCGGCAGTTCCTCGACATCGAAAATCGGCTCGCCGGTTTCCCGGTTCAGCACGAATACTTCGGAGCGTTTGGTCGGCACGAGTACGGCCTTTACCTTTTCGCCGTTATCGCCGGGCAGATCAATCAGCGTCGGCTGCGAGGGTACGTCCCAGTCCCACAGGTCGTGATGCACGGTCTGGAAAGACCAGCGCACCGAGCCCGTCTCGCCGTCGATGGCGACCACGGAACTGGCGTACTGCTCGCTGGCTTCCATGCGATAGCCGCCGAAGTAATCCGGTGTCTCGTTGCCGGTGGGCGCATAGATCAGCCCGAGTTCCTCATCGACGCTGAACAGGCTCCACACATTCGGTGTGCCGCGAGTGTAGACCTCCCCCGCCAGCGGTTCTCCGTGTTCGCCGGGACGACCCATGTCCCAGGCCCAGGCGAATTCCCCGGTGATGGCGTTGAAGGCGCGCACCACCCCCGAAGGCTCGCCCACCGACTGGTTATCGAACACCCAGCCGCCGACCACGGCATTGCCGCGCACGATGCCGGGGGGCGATGTCTGGAAATTGAAAATACGCGGATCGTTGCCCATGTTGATGGTCAGATCGACCTCGCCCTGGTCGCCGAATCCCAGGCAACGCTCACCGCTGAGCGCATCGAGCGCGATCAGGCGGGTGTCGGTGGTTGCCGTAAGAATCCGTTCCCGGCATTCGCCCTGGTATTCCTGCGGCGCCTGGTAATACGAAACGCCGCGGCAGCCGGTAGTAAAATAGCGCGCAGTCTCGAGATGAGCCGGATCGATCAGTGGGTCGAATTGCCAGCGGAGTTCGCCGCTGTCGGCGTCGAGAGCAACAACGACATTGCCGCCGGTGCAGACATACAGCAGATTCCCGACTTGCAGTGGAGTCGCCTTGAATGCACCGCCCTGGCCGGTACGATAAGTCCACGCCACTTCAAGATCGGCCACGTTCCCGGCGTTTATCTGGTCCAGCGGAGAGTAACGGCTGCCGCCCCGGTCGTTGCCGTAAGCAGGCCAGTCGGTGTGCGTACTTATCGTATTTACGCCGCTGCGCGGGGCGAGTTCGTTCACTTCATAACCGACGCCGCTCCAGATGGCGTAGACCGCGACCAGCGCGGTTACCGGTATCGACCATTTGGCGATACTCGATTGCAGTAACGGAGGCGGCGAGCCCTGATGCAGCGAGTTGCGGAACCACGGCGTGATAAACCAGAGGCCAAGTGCGACAAACGGCAGAATGCGCGGCGCCAACGCCCATGGATCGGCGCCCGCTTCCCATAAGGACCAGACAATGGTGGCCACCAGAAAGCCGCCGTAGAGCCACGCGCCAGAGGGCTGACTGCGCCAGATCCGATGCGCGCAGGACAGCAGCACCAGGCCCGAGATGACGTAATACATCGAGCCCTCCAGAAAGACGAGTTGCAGTCCGCCGACCAGGAGCGGCACGGCGATGAGGCCGAGGATGACAGGAAAGATACGAGGCGGTTTCACACTTGTGGCAGAATTCATCGGCCGGACACCTTGGGAACGGAGTACCGCCCGACTATAACCAAATTCACCTGTAGGGGCGAGGCATGCCTCGCCCGAGACTCACCGCTGCCACATGCAAATTCCGGGCGAGGCGTGCCTCGCCCCTACGAATTGTTTCGCTGCTCTTGCTCGCCCGAGACTTACCGCTGCCACATGCAAATTCCGGGCGAGGCATGCCTCGCCCCTACGAATTGTTCCGCTGTGCTTCCTTGTGGCGCAATTTTTCCTGCCTGCGTTTGCGCATGAGTCCGTCCATATCCTGGCCGATATGCTGCTCGCCCCGTTCCCGGGCGATGTCGACCTGGCGCTGGCGCTCGGCGAATCGCTCGGCACGCTCAATGGTCTGCCGATCGTGGCAATGCGGGCAACTGACTCCCTTCTCAAAATGCGGGCTTTGCTTGTCTTCGTCTGAAATGGGCATGCGGCAGGCGTGGCATTGATCGTAGGAGCCCGGCTCCAATCGGTGGTCCACGGTGATGCGGTTATCGAACACGAAACATTCCCCGCGCCAGCGCGAGGCTTCCGGCGGCACGCTTTCCAGGTAGTTCAGAATGCCGCCTTGCAGGTGGTACACCTCGTCGAATCCCTGCTGCTTGAGCCAGGCGGTGGATTTCTCGCAGCGGATACCGCCGGTGCAGAACATGGCGATTCTGCGATGTTTGTCCGGATCCAGGTTCTTGCGAACGTATTCCGGAAACTCGCGGAAAGAGTCGGTTTCCGGATTGACCGCGTTTTCGAAACTGCCGATCTGCACTTCGTAGTGATTGCGCGTGTCGAGCACCAGCACTTCGGGATCGTCGATCAACTCGTTCCATCTTTCCGGAGAAACATATGCGCCCGCCATGAACCGCGGGTCAATGTCAGGTTCGCCCATGGTGACGATTTCCTTTTTCAGCTTGACCCGGGTTCGATAGAAGGGATTTTCCTCGCTGCGGGATTCCCTCGTGCGCAGGTCGCGCAAGCGCGAATCGGCGCGAATAGTTCCGAGCACGGCGTCTATCCCCTCGCGGGAGCCCGCAACAGTGCCATTGATGCCTTCGGCTGCGAGCAATACGGTGCCGCGCACGTCATTGCGCAGAAGATCTTCGTGCAGGGGTTCCCTCAGCGAGCGAAAGTCGGGCAGCGCAGCGAACCGGTAAAAGGTGCTGACCACTATCCCCATCGATTCATTCATCGCAATTCTTCCCGAAGCTCGCAACCACTCCCCCTCCGGGGGAGTCAAATTCGCAAAGCGAATTTGGTGGGGGCCGTCCCGCTACTCAACAACCACAGGCAAGTGACCCGGAGTGCCCCATTCGACCCAGGAGCCATCGTAGACCGAGACGTCGTCCAGGCCGGCCTCATGGGCGGCAAGAGCGATCACACAGGCGGTGATGCCGGTGCCACAACTGCTGATGAGGCGGCGGCCGGGAGCGCCGAACTCGGCGAATATCTCGCGCAGTTCTTCGGGCGGCTTCATAGCGCCGTTTTCCAGCAGTCGGACGAACGGCAGATTGCCGGCTTTGGGCATATGTCCGCCGCGCAGTCCCGGCCGCGGTTCGGGGTCGACCCCCTTGAAGCGGCCCGGTGAACGAGCATCGAGCACCTTGCGCGAGTCATCGTTCAGCGCTTCCAGCACCGTCCGGTAATCGCTGACCAGATGCGGCCTGAAGTTGGCGGCAAAATCGCCGGCCGTCGCCGCTTCCGCCAGCGCATTCGTCAGCGGTTGGCCTGCTGCTACCCAGGCTGGCAAGCCTCCGCTCAATACCGCAACATTGTCGTGGCCCATGGCGCGGAACATCCACCACGCCCGCGGGCTGGCGTACATGCCGCAATCGTCGTACACGACCAGGGCTGAATCCGCGTTGACGCCAAGTTCTCGCACTTTCTGCTCAAACAGTTCAGGGCTCGGCAACATATGCGGCAGCGAAGTATCGGGCTTGCACACGTCTTTGTCGTAATCGAAGCGGCGGGCGCCGGGAATCGCCTTGAACGGTCCATCGGCGTTAACCGATTTCATTCCCGGCACAACCGGCGGAATCGAGGCGTCGAGCACGATGAGATTTGGCGCGGCCAGATTCTCGGCCAGCCAAGCGACATCGACCAGCGATGCTGGAACGACGAGATCTGATTTTGGAGGCTTGCTCATGTTTGTACTCGCAGGATTGGAATTTGCGCGAATCCGCGGGCGAGGCATGCCTCGCCCCTACATCAAGACGACAATTTCGGCCAGCACACCCCTACATCAAGACGACAATTTCGGCCAGCACACCCCTACAACAAGACGACGAATTCGGCCAGTTTGGCCATCAGGCGGGTGCTGTTGCGGGGACCGATGCGGATCAATTGCTTGTGCACGGCGTCGGCGTTCTCGAGTTCCGAATCCGCGAACAGATACATTACCGAAGGCTTCACCAACTGGAAGGGTCCTTCGACATCGGTTGCCTGCAGCACATTGTTGATCGCCTGGCGCAAGGCGTCGTCAAAATCACGGCCGCGATAGCCGATTTCGGCATAGGCCTGCTGAAACAACGGCCGCAACAGCCGGTACAAGGCATAGGCCTGTTCGGTATCGACCGCCGTCATCGTGTCGATGAAACCGTCGAAGCGTGTATAGGCGTCCTCTTCCATCCGGAACAGATTCTGGTCGAGTTCGCGCACGGGCATTTCCACGCCGAGGGAACGATACGGCAGATCGGTCTGGGGAAACTCGTGGCGGCTGATGTTTTCGACGAATACGACGAACTTGCGGATTAACTGGTCGTCGGCGATCAAACCGAGCAATACAGCGCCGCCGCGCAAGGCCAGGAGTCGCTCGCGCACGATCCCGTCGCTGTCGTTGAGGCTCGGCAGCACGACTTCGGGCGCGTCGGATTCTGCCGGCGGTTCCGGTACGAGCTCGACTTCGGGCTGCGCCGGGATTTCGATAACGGGTTCGGGTTCTTCGGCAGGTTCAACCGCCGTGACCGCTGTCTGTGCGGGGGGAATAACCGCGCGTGGAGAGGGTTCCGGCTCCGGCTCGGCCGAAATCGGAGCGGGAGGTTCGATTACCAGCGTGACAGGTTCACTCGGCTCTTCAAAACTGAGACTCAACCAGACGAGCGCGGCCAGCGAAACGATCGCAACGCCGGCAATGATCAGCAAACCTGACTTCTTCATGGGCTAAGCCGAAAACCCGGCTTGCGCCGGGTTTTCTCAATTCAATTCATCCCTGCAGCGAAACTCAGATCTGGGGGAAGCCCAGTTCTCCCATGGTCCGCGCCATGTCCGCACCGGCGGTTTCCGGGTCGGTATCCCTGTCGATCTGCAGGATGGTGCCGTCGGAACCGATGTAGTAAGTCCAGCGATTGGCGAATCCAGCCGGCATCAGCGCTCCATACGCTTCAACCATGTCCTTTTCGGGATTGGCCAGAATCGGAAAGCTGGCATCATTCATTTCGGCAAATTCGGTATTGTCTTCCAGCGTATCCACGCTGACCATGAAATACGCTACATCGTATTTCTGGATTTCCTCGGCACTGTCACGCAGCGCCTTGCATTGCTGAGTTCAGCCGCTGGTAAAGGCTTTCGGGAAAAAAGCGATGACAACAGGCTTTTCCCCGAGGAACTGGGAAAGGCTGTAAGAGTTGCCGTCAGAGCCCGGGAGAGAAAAATCCGGCGCCCTGTCTCCTTCTTCCAACGCGACTGCTGAATGACCTATGAGCGCCGCCGCACAAAGCAGCAGCGGCCAGGTCAGTCGGCTGGCAATTTTCAACATGGGTTTCCTCCATTCATGTGTCTTACCGCAAACTGCGGTCGAACAGTGCTGTTTGTACTACGAATCGGGGAGTTTGTCCATGCCGTGTGCGGGTTGGGTAGGGGCGACGCATGCGTCGCCCGTCAGTTGCGCGGTGACGGGGCCATTCGCGGGCGAGGCATGCCTCGCCCCTACAGTCTCCCTTGAATCTGAACCTTGGCGGGCGCTCAGAACAGCAAGCCGCGGCGGCCGCGGCGGAGATTCTGCTGGTTTTCCGCTTCGAGTTGCGCGATCTGGGCATCGATTTCCGCCAGCTCCGACCGGGAAAGACCGTTTTCGCCGTCACGGATCGCGGTCAGCCTTTCGATACCGCTTTTGATCGCGTTTGAATAGCGCGTCATTGCGATGCGCTTGTTGTCGCGCTGGGAACTGCGAAAGCGCGGGTTCTCCACTTGCACGTTCACGCATTGCCGCACCGCCTGGCCGTTGGGACCGGGCACCATGCGGCAGCGCATCTGGTTTACATAACGAGGCACGCTCGAAGGAAAATAGTTGTAGGGCGTATTGGCGACCGCACGCATCATGTAAATGTCGAGTTCGGCCTTGCCGCGCACCAGGTTGGCCACATCGCGCGGGCGCGCTTCCGGCTCCAGCTCGAGTGCGGCAATTGCGCGCCGGTAGACCGAACCCGCATCGTCTATCGCCGCCTGAACGCCCCAACTGCTGTCGCCGAGCAGGTCGTCCCGGATCGATCTCATTTTCCAGTCGCCCCAGGTTCCGATCGCGGCCAGGTGGCGGCTGTCGGTCAATTCCCACAGACGGCTCGCCATGTGGTAGCGGAATTGGTGCAGATCGTCGACCGATTCCCAATCGGCAAGGCCTTCGTTGCCGGTGATCATCGCGTCGATGATGCGCAGTTGCGATTCGCTGTAGAGCCCTTCGTTAATGCGCGCGATTTCAAGCGCATCGTTGTAGATGGAAATCGACTGTTCGTAATCTTCCAGTTCGAGATAGAAGCCGCCGAGTTCGCCGTAGGCTTCCTCCAGGGCGGGATGGTAGACACCGAGTTCGCCGCGCAGATTCTCCACGTGCCGTTCGCGTTGTTCCAGTTCCCTTGCCAGGGCGAGAGATTCTTCGCTCGCCTCGGGCATTGACTCCTCGCTTGCCTCAGGTTGAAGCGCAAGTGCGGCCTGCCCCGGCAGCAAGTGCAGAGCCAATAGCGGAATCAGGATGCGGAACGGAACCGGCATGTTTCCCATTAGTCTCGAAGTGTCATTCAACTTGTCAAATTTACCGCGAATCGCCCGCGGATTCACGCGTTACCCGTCAGTGCTGTGACAATATGCCACATCGGATTCCGGCATGAGCAAACCTATAATTTGCGCACTTTCAAGTAGATACCGGAGAGAACCCGTGCCGGGGACCAGATCAGTTCTTGCCGTGGCAATTGCGCCGCTCTTGCTTGTCGCATCCACACCGCTGTTCGCACAGGGCGAGGAAGTAGGAGAAATTCGCGTCGTCGGGCGGCAGGAGTTTCTGGAAACCCAGTTCAATGCCCAGCGCACCAGTTCCGGCGCGGATTCCGCCTTGCTGATCAACCGCGTTCCCGGCGGCGGCGCCAATCACAACGGCCCCCTGACCGGGCAGATTCAATATCGCGGCATGTTCGGTCCGCGCATCAATGTGCGTATCGACGGCATGCTGATTCATGGCGGCGGCCCCAACTGGATGGCGCCTCCCCTGCACCATATCCCCTCGGCCCTGATGGAAGACCTCGTGGTCGAACAGGGCATCGCTTCGATTTCCACCGGCGGCGGCATCGGCGGCGCCGCGACGGCGAGCTGGAAACGCCCCGCATTCAATGACGGCGCCGGCTGGGACTGGCAAGGCGATTCCGAGTTGTCGGCCGGCTCCGCCGCGGGGAGTACCAGCGGTTCGCTGATTTTCGGTGGCGGCAACGCGAATCACCGGCTCTACGGCATCGGTAATCTCGACCAGGGCGACAATTACGAATCAGCCGAAGGAGAGGTGGCCGCAACCCAGTACAGCCGCGCAATTTACGGAGTCGGCTATGGATTCCGCAATGGCTCCCACGAAGTCCTCATCGACGCCCATCGCATCGAAACCGAGGACAGCGGCACGCCCACCCTGCCCATGGACATCGATTGGTTCGACACCGACACCTTCAATTTCAGATACAACGGGCAGGTCGGAAATCTCGGCGTCGAGTTTGGCGTTTACCAGTCGAACATCGAACATGGCATGAGTAATTTCCTGCTGCGGCCGGCGCCCGATTTTTCCAGCCTGCCATTGCCGCCATTCGTCGGCGACGACAAGCGCTTCGCGTTCGCGGAAAGCGAAGAATCCGGTTTCCGGCTGGCCTTCGACCTCGAAGTCGGCCCGGGACTGCTCGAAGTCGGCGCCGAAGGCAAGGACGGCGAGCACGACGTACTCGTCAGCGACCCGGATTTCGCACCGTTCTTCGTGGAAAATTTCAATGGCGTTGCGACCGACAGCAAGTCCGTTTTCGCTCAATGGTCGGCGATTCTGAGTAACGATTGGTACGTCGAATTCGGCGGCCGCGTGGAGCAGGTGGATATGAGCGCCGGCGAAGTGGATGCATTTCCCGCCCGGCTGGTGGACATGAATCCTGCCATGTGGGGCATGGGCACACCGCCGCGGGCGGTATGGATGTTGCGCCAGGGCTTCAACTCGCGCGACCGCGAGCAAAGCGACGACAATCATGACCTGGTCGCGAAGGCGCGTTACCAGTTGACCTCCAACCTGGTGGTCGAAGCGGGTTACGCCCGCAAATCGCGCTCGCCGCTATACCAGGAGCGCTATCTGTGGATTCCGCTGGAAATCAATGCCGGTCTCGGCGACGGCAATAACTATGTCGGCAATCCCGACCTGCGGCCGGAAACCTCAGACCAGTTTGAACTCGGCCTCGACTGGAGCAATGGCGTCGATTGGTTCTCTCCCCGATTCTTCGTGCGCGACGTCGACGACTACATCCAGGGCGTTCCAGCGACGCATATGGCGGTTGTCGGCGTCAGTCGCAATGCCAACGGCGACCCGACACCGCTCATGTTCGCCAATACCAAAGCGGAATTCCGCGGCGTGGATCTGAGCTTCGGCTATACCTTCAACGACCGCTGGCGCATGGAAGGCATGGCCTCCCACGTGAATGCCGAGCGCGGTGACGTTGCGGATTACCTGTACCGCGTCAATCCGGACAACGCCCGCGTTTCGCTGCTATATGAGGCTGGCGGCTTCTCGGCCCGGATCGAGCAGGTTATCGTGCTGAAACAGGACCAGGTATCCCGCACCAATACCTTTGACCCGATGAATCCCAAGAACAATGCGGCCCCGACCGATGGCTACAACCTGACCAATGTCTACCTGAACTGGCTGACCGGCCAGGGCATCACGTTCACCCTCGGCGCGGAAAACCTGTTCGATACCGATTACGTCAACCACCTGACCGGCTTCAATCGCGTTGCCGCAGGCGTCGTGCCGATAGGCAGCCGCATGTACGGCCAGGGTATCAACCTGTTCGGCCGCGTCCAGTTTCAGTGGTAGAAAAGTCAGGGCACCTGTAGGGGCGAGGCATGCCTCGCCCGCCCGTGGATTGCCGCTGTCAAAACGTGGCAATCGGATTCAACGGCGAACCAGTTCCGCCCGAAACACGCAATGGCGCGGTCGTAAACAGAAACTCCGCCCGGCCGTGACGTTCGGCTTCAACCGCCACCGCTTCCAGGTCCAGATTGTCGAAAATCGGCATACCCAGGGCGACCAGCACCAGGGCATGCACCGGCGAGCCGTAACCCTCGACACCCGAAGGCTTTACATCCAGCGCCGAATCACTGCCGATCAGCGCCACGTCCCGCTCCTTGAGCCATTGCACCACCGAGGCGTGCAGACCGGCGGAATTCTCCGCCAGATTCCACGGCCCAAGCGCTTCGCGCCGGGGCCAGCGCCCGGTGCGGATCAGCACGATATCGCCCGCGCCGACGGTAATCCCATGCAATTCCTCCCACTCATTCAACCATTCCGTAGTGATCGCGGTGCCGTTCTCAAGCCAGTCGACGCCGCGCATTGCGGGAAAATCCATGACGATGCCGCGGCCGAAGATGCCATCGCCGAAGGACGTGATCGCCAGCCTGGCGCAGCCCTCCTCGGTGACCTCATCTTCCGGGTAGCCGTTGTACATCGTACCGAACTGGAACCGATGACAAAGCGCGTCGAGATGCGAATGCGCGTAGCCATGATAGGAGACGCCGACGAAGTCTCCGGACCAGGGTCCGGGGCTGCTGCCGATGGAAGTCATGCGGTGATCGAAGGGACTGAAGTTATCCGCCGCCTCCTCTTCCAGCAATTCATGCGCCATCGAGACCGAAACGCCCGTCTGCACCAGCCGCGCCGCGGCCACCCGAGTTTCCTCGGTAATGAGATTGACCGTCCCCATCTGGTCGTCCGGACCCCAGCGACCCCAGTTGGACAAAGACTCAAACCACCCGTCCACCGTAGCCTGATCGAGCTGCTGAGCCGAAGCGGCAGGAAAAAAGGAAAACAGGGCAATGGCGAGCAACAAGGCCCGCAGACGAAAATGGATCATGAATTCGCTCCAGTTAAGTTCACCTGTAGGGGCGAGGCATGCCTCGCCCGCACCAACGAGATTAACGCCAGTATTTGCAAGATCGGTATTGCCGTCAATAGCGATTTCAGGAGGAGCGGATACTGCGAAAGATTTCGACTAGTCTCGGAGGCTGCCCAGATCTCAGCACACCATATCGAAAAACTCTTGCGGACAGCCAGAGTACGAAATAGATACTTGCAATCAGCAGCACCGAACTTCCGATAAAATCGATCATTGAAGCAGTTCCCGAATTTATGCGCTCCAGCATCAGATAAGGGGTAAACAATGGAATCCAGGACAAAATTCGAATGGAACTTTCGTTTTCCCCAAGAATTAGGAGAGGAAAAATTGCGAAAGGCAGAATTATCACAAGCGAAATCGGAAACATCATCCCCTGCGCTTCCTTCAAGGTGTCGCACAAGGCGCCGATCGCGAGAAAGAATCCGGAATACAGCGCATAGCTACATATGAAGTAGAACAGGAGCAGCAATAGCAGCTCGAAACCGAGTAACTCGCCGATTATTCCCGACATGACTGAAACGGAACTATCGGTAAGGAAAGAAAATGCAATATAGGCAATGGCCAATAATGAAAGCAGCCAAATGCCGAGGGAAAGGAAAATGGCAAGCCCAACACCCAGGAGTTTTCCTTTCATCAATTCGTCGGGGGTAATCGACGATAGCAACATTTCAATTATGCGACTGGATCTTTCTTCGACCATGTTACTGAGCAGGTATTGCATCGATTGAATGAGGACAATTAGCGTCAAGTAGGGGAAAAAGGCTGCTGCTTGCCCTGCCCCGATATCTCGAAACGCATCGACCACAATTTCCGAGTCTATCGGCTCTACGCCGCTTCCTAAGTCGAATCCTACGAAAAGCCCTATGACCAGGATGGCCGGAAGCATCAGAACCAGAAGCCAATATGACCGGGTTCGGACAATTTCCAGAAATTCTCGTTTTGCCACTATCCGGACAGTATTCATGCCGCTTGATCGGTCCTTGTTGCTTGGTTCCCGTTCCCCACGAGATGCAAAAAAACATCATGCAGGGTTGGATCGTTTACTTCGAATCTCTTGAGCCTGATGCTGCGGTCAAAACAGGCGCCGAGTACGTCTTGCGGGTCTAGTCGATCGCTTATGTGCAAGCGCCAGGATTGCATTGCCCCGTCGTTTGCGCACTCGACGGATTCGATGCTTGTCACTCCCGTAACGGAATCCAGAACAGACACATCGCTGTCAGTCTGCAAAACAACACTGCCGGGAATCGTGGCCTTTGCCTCGCTCACTGTCCCATCGAAAATCTTCCTGCCTCCGGCCACCAGCAAAATTTGATCACATAGTCGCTCCGCATGTTGCATGACATGCGTGGAAAATATCACCGTCCGACCTTCGGAGGCCAATTCTTCTATCATGCTTTCCAGCGCCGCCTGATTCACCGGGTCGAGCCCGCCGAACGGTTCGTCGAGTATCACAAGTTCTGGAGTGTGGGCTACGGTACATAACAACTGCACTTTCTGAGCCATGCCCTTGGACAGCGATTCCACCTTGGCATTGGCAAATTCGCCAAGTCCGTACTTTTCGAGAAGATAGAGCGCACGACCTTTCGCTTCGCGAGCCGGCAAGCCCTTGAGCATGGCGAAATACTGAATGACAGCCCACAGTTTCATTTTCTTGTATAAGCCTTTTTCTTCAGGCAGATAACCGATGCGGTCGCGAACCAGCATTGCCGAAGATTGCCCCAGCACCCTGATCTCGCCACGGTCGGGCTTGAAGATGTCGAGCATCATGCGTACGGTGGTAGTTTTGCCGGCGCCGTTCGGCCCGAGAAATCCGTAGATCTTTCCCCGTATAATCGACGCGCTGAGTTGATCGACCGCCTTGAAATCGCCGAAGCTCTTGTCGACCTTGTCGAGGCGCAATACCGTCTCGCTCATCCGTCCCTGCCGTTACTGGGAAATCCAGCTTGGAAAGTCGCGGATCGAGGCGCTGTCTGCCTCAATCCGCGCGGCATTATAGCGAAATAAACCCTCTCACACCGGAGCAACTCAAATCTGGAGATTGTTCCGTGCGTTAAACGAACTCTATGCAGCGACAATGCGCTTGACGCCCGACGCCGAACCGCCTTGCGCCTTCCGAAACCGATAAGGCCAACGGCTTCAAACAACCTTCTCGCACGATTGCGCCAGGGTGCACCGGGACCTTCAATGCCATGTCAGGATATCCTGGTAATAATCCAGATAACCGACATCCACCGCGTGTCCGTCTTCGAACCGAAATGTCAGTCGCCAGATGGCCGATACGGTGACGGCATGTCGTCCTTTCGTGCGGTCTTTTAGTGGATGCAACCTATAGCGGGAATATCCATTCCAATTGGGATGCTGCTCCGGTTCAGCGCGGTGAGGATGCGCAATAGCTTCGAAACACTGCCCTGTGCCACCCGCGCCGAGCACCCTTCCTCCTAAAGTTCTTTCAGACCGCTGTGCCGAAACAATTAGATCACTAGCAGAGTGCATGGTGCCTATAAACAGCAGTCAATAACAGATCTGACGTGAGCGGCTTCTCGCAGCATCGATATGGGAGCCCCACTTCGACCTATGGGTGTTCTAGCAGAGTGGGTGTCCCATAAACTCCGCCATAAACTCTACTATTGCTGGATGGCCACCTGAAAAGGCGATACCGCAAGACTGCCCCACCCCGATTTGGGAGCTGAATCGATCACTCCAGTTCCGGCAGCGGTTGCCGCAGCACTTCAACGCCCCGGGCATCCAGGATCACGATTTCTCGGGCCGTGCGCAGCGGTATCGGCGTCCGCGCCGCCCAGAACGACTCATCGCCATGGCTGAGTTCCATGATCGTAAGCGGCTCTCCGTAAACTTGTATACCAGCGCCGTCGAACAGGATCAGCGTATAGGCACCTTCCACCGGCGGCGCACGTGGCGCCCGCCTGGACAACTGCGCCTGGGTGAGGCTCCACGCGCCGGCGGCGCTGATCCGGCCGGACAGGGCTATGCTGGCGCTGTCCGCCGATGTTGAAGCAGCCTGACTCGAACTCGCGCCGGATCCTCCTCCCGAAACCGGATCCGGGGAATACCCTTCGCCTTCGACAAGCGGCGCCGTCGTCACCATACTGGTGCTGGTTTCGTTACCAGAAGATAGCCAATACTCCGAAGCCAGACGGTAGTTATAGCTCGAAATGAATTTCTGTCGCAGGCAATAGGACATCACGTCGCTGTAGTCCTCGTTTTCTCCCGATATGAATCGCCGCCAGTTCAGTTCCCAGCCCCGCTCAGGCCCCAGTTGGCCATCCGGATACGGGTAGTTTTCGTCGACACCAACTGCATCACAACCCGGTGTGTGCCGCAGGTTAAGGTTGTGGCCGAATTCGTGCGGAATGACTCTGTGTATCGAATTATAGTCGCTTACAGCAATCCGACCCCCACCAATCCCTCCAACAATCTCATTCATTACGATGCCGTGATAGAACTCGTCCGGGTCCGCTTCCAAATTCCACAACTCCCGCACTTTGCCGATTGCTTCAAACTTTGTTGTTTCTACCTTGGACGCAAGCGGCGGGCCGATTCGAGCCTCGAAGTCATCGGCGATCGGTAAAAAAGCCAGCGTCCCCGCCATCAGCGCCTCGGGATCAAGCTCGCCACTCCATATAAATTCCTCTTGCGTGGCGAGTTGCACCGGAATGAATGTCACCCGGAACTTTGGCGGTTGTTCGCCATACACAACGATGGGTTCCGCCACGTTGTCCGTTTCATCGGTTTCGGCAAGCTCGTCATCCGGGTCGATGACATGCACGATCTGATTGCCGGCCTGAAACAATTCGCCCGGCAAGTGAAACATATACTCGGTGCGCCACTGGCCAGGGGCGATTTCTTCCGTGACGGGAGGCGCCGCTTCGGCGAGACTCTCGGCCAGCACCATATTCCGCGCGTCCAGAATCCGGCTAATGACCAATGGTGGTTCTTCCACCGCATGATCGATACTCACCGCCAGCCCGGCCCAGCGCCCTAGGATTGGCGTCTGATGCTCGACCCGCTCTCCTTGCCAGTCCCATTCCAGCAGCAGCGGCCCCTGGAAGTAGGAAATCGAGTGGTGGGCGGCATTGCCATTTTCGGCCGCTTCCGGAGAGTAGGCTGGATTGCGGATTCTCGCGGGCGGCGCCGCATACCCGGTGATCAGATTTCCAGAAATATTCAGCGAAAGCTTTTGCTGGATAACGCGTCCCCGGAAGTCCCAGGGTATGGTTCCACTTAATTGATTGTTCCCAAGGCTCAGAGACGTCAGTTCAGTCAACGCTCCCAGTTCCGAAGGTATCGAGCCGCTTAATTGATTGTCTCCTAGGTACAGAGACGTCAGTTCAGTCAACGCTCCCAGTTCCGCAGGGATCGGCCCGCTTAATTGATTGTTCCCAAGGCTCAAAGACGTCAGTTCAGTCAACGCTCCCAGTTCCGCAGGGATCGGACCGCTTAATTGATTGATCCCAAGGCTCAGAGACGTCAGTTCAGTCAACGCTCCCAGTTGCGCAGGGATCGGACCGCTTAATTGATTGTTCCCAAGGCTCAAAGACGTCAGTTCAGTCAACGCTCCCAGTTCCGCAGGGATCGGACCGCTTAATTGATTGATCCCAAGGCTCAGAGACGTCAGTTCAGTCAAAGCTCCCAGTTCCGCAGGGATCGGCCCGCTTAATTGATTGTTCCCAAGGCTCAAAGACGTCAGTTCAGTCAACGCTCCCAGTTCCGCAGGGATCGGCCCGCTTAATTGATTGATCCCAAGGCTCAGAGACGTCAGTTCAGTCAAAGCTCCCAGTTCCGCAGGTATCGGGCCGCTTACTTGATTGCTATATAGATCCAGCCTCTCCAGTTTAATCAACGCACCCAGTTCCGAAGGAATCGAGCCACTCAATTCGTTACTTCTCAAGTACAGGTTGGTTAACGCGCTCAGTTCACCAAGATGGGGAGGGATATCGCCTTTGAGCTCGCGTCCACGCAAATTAATGCTATCGATCCGTGAGCCGGAAACCCCAATCCCATCCCATCTATCCAGCTTAAATTGATCGCCCGAACCCCATTGACGAATCACATTGTCTTCCGCAATCAGGCCGGTCTCGATCAGTGCGTTGGCGAAGCCAACCAGTGACTGGCAGTCGCTAACCAGTTCCGGGTTGCCACTGGGATCAGCGACGAAACTGCCATCACTGCAACCGTTGACGTTGATAAGGGATTCCGACGTTACCGTAACGACCACCGTTATGGTGAATTCGAGAGTATCGGCGTCAAAGTCAATATCCCTTGCGCTGTAGGACATGGTGTACACACCAGTTGCAGACGGCGCGCCACTGAGTTGCCGTGTTTCACTGTCGAATTCCAGCCCGGGCACTTCCGGCTCCAACAGATAGACGATTGGCGCATCTCCGCCAAAGGCTGCCGGCAGTTGCAGTGGTTCGATCTCCTTGCCGAGTGTGTAAGTCTGATCCCGCGGCGCGCTGACATTAGCGAAGCTCGGTGGGCTATGGCTGTCGGCGAATTCGCAACGCACACCGGCGATATTGCAAATGGCTTGCAGGGCTGCTGGAACCCCGCCGCTCAATTGATTGCTCCGGAGGTCCAGATATGTCAGTTCAGTCAACGCTCCCAGTTCCGCAGGGATCGGGCCACTTAATTGATTGAATGAGAGAAACAGAAACGTCAGTTCAGTCAATGCTCCCAGTTCCGAAGGTATCGGGCCACTTAGTTGATTGTCTCCTAGGTCCAGAAATGTAAGATCATGAAGCGCTCCCAGTTCCGCAGGGATCGGGCCGCTTAATTGATTGGACGAAAGTCTCAGACTCGTCAGTTCAGTCAACGCTCCCAGTTCCGCAGGGATCGGCCCGCTTAATTGATTGTACGCAAGGTCCAAAGACGTCAGTTCAGTCAACGCTCCCAGTTCCGCAGGGATCGGGCCGCTTAATTGATTGAACCCAAGGTTCAGAGACGTCAGTTTAGTCAACGCTCCCAGCTCCGAAGGGATCGAGCCGCTCAATTGATTTCTCCAGAGGTACAGATACCTCAGTTCAGTCAACGCCCCCAGTTCTGCAGGTATCGAGCCGCTTAATTGATTGCCGTAAAGGTTCAGACTCTGCAGTTCAGTCAGCGCTCCCAGTTCCGGAGGAATAGATCCAGTCAGATTATTGTTCTCAAGATTCAAATATCTTAGTTTTGTTAGTTGCCCAAGTTCTGGAGGTATGACTCCCCGCAAATCGTTGAGATCCAAGTACAAGTAAGTCAAATTCTCCAGTTCGAATATCGGCGAAAGATCTGACAGTCGGTTACTGTTTACGTATCCGTTCACCGGGTCATAGGGAGCTGGTCCGAGATCGAGGTACTCTAGTTGCTTGGCGTATTGCAGCCCTTCAAGATTCTCGATCCCCGCATTGCTTGCATCCAGACGCCTAAGCTCTTCCAATTCAAAATCGTATATTGGCTCGTCTGACTCTTTACCCAGAGTTTCTAAAAGCAAGTCTCGCAGATTGTCATCCGGAATAGATACGATCACTGCTCCGATAGTTCTATCGGGTTCTACGGTAATGGTAAATGAAAGTGAAACTTGATCTTCATCCGAATCCGAAACGGTGTAGGTCATCTGATAATCACCAAGAACTGTCGGAGTACCCGTGAGTTGGCGCGTAGTGGCGTCGAAGCGCAATCCGGGCACCTCCGGCTCAAGGGAGTAGCTCAACGGCGCATTGCCGCCAAAAGCTGTCGGCAGTTGCAGTGGTTCGATGGGCGCGTCGGGTGGGTACACTTTCTTTTGCGGGAACGATATGTTGCCGAAAACCGGCATGAGATCCGGCTCCAGCTCGATCGAGGAAAAAATCGTGGGCGGCAGCGCCGCGAAGACGGCGCCACTGAGCGACAACGATATGGCATCGACTTCCGGGTCGCAGAAAACCGCCGCCTCTCCGCCGGGGAATTCGTCCACCCGATCAAACAAGTCCGCGAGAAATCGCAAGGCGGTGGATTTCGCGGCAATCGGCACGGACTGTCTGCCTGCGTTTCCGCCCTCGTGGTCATTCAGCTCGATGGTGCAGGAAGCCCCGGTATCCGCATCGTTAGTGAAGACCAGCGCCAATCTTCCGGCTTGCGGCACGACCGGAAACGCGAAGCTCCCCGCCGTCCGCGAACTGGGGATGACCGCCATGCCGACCGGGCTGCCTTGCGCGCTCACGGACAGCAGATTCAAGGCGGTCGCGGGTTGGTCGCAGTCGAGCGTGGCATAGCCGAAGGCGAGCGCCTGCTCGCCGCTGCCGAGCATAGACAAGGTATCGCCCTGGTCCGCGAGTTCCAGCGTGGCGCCGGACCCGGCGGCGGTTACGCCATCAGAGTTTGTGAATCTGCCGCCGTCCAGCCCGGCCCCGAGCAGATTCATGGTGCATTGGTTGGCCGTTTCCGCGAGATTCGTCACCAGCAGTTGGGATTGGAATCCATCGCCATCAACAATAAGAGGCAGGATGTGGGAGGCTTGCGCGGTATTGCCGCTGTCCAGGGAAATCGCCGGCAGCGCGGTAAAGGTGGCGCCATTGAGGGGAAGTCCGAGCGCCGCGATTGCCTCATTGCAGGACAGCGTGACGACGCCGGTATCGAATCCGTCCGGGATTGGAATGAGATCGCCGAGAAACTGCAAGGCGGTTGATTGCGCGGGCAAGGCAACGTTTCCCCCGCCCGCGCTTGCGCCCTCGGCGTCTTCCAGCTCGACGGCGCAGGCGGCGGCAACGCTGTTGTCGTTGGAAAAGAGCAGACCAAGCCGACCCAGCCGCGGCAGCACCGAAAACTGGAACTCCCTGCCGGCTTGTGTGCTTTCCAGCGCGGTCATGGCTATGGACGAACCGTTATCGCTCAAGGTAAGCAGCATCCGGGCAACCACGGGTTCCGCGCATTCCAGAGTCGCGTAGCCGAATGCGAGCGCTTGCTCCGCGGTACTGATCAGGGTCAGGCTGGCGCCGGCCCCGAGCAGATCGATGGTCACGCCCGCGCCCGCTGGCGTCACCGCATCGTTGGCTTCGAATATGCCGGTATCGAGATTCGGCCCTTGCAGCGCAAGCGCGCACTGGTTCGCCGCGTCGGCTGCATTGGTCAGGAACAGATAGGACCGGAAGCCACCGCCGTCGGCAACCAGGGGAAAGAAATGTTCCCGGTTCGCGGCCTCGTCAGGCAGTTGCGCGGCAGCCGGCAGGGCCGCCAGCAAGGCAAAGGCGGAAAGTATGCGTTTGTTCAACGAGCTCATTCCTTGTATCAATCTTTCCTTTGCGTCAGCTCCGGCAGGTTTGTCGCGCTACTGACCGGCTTCGGATTCCGGTGCGGTCAGTTAGCGAATTTCCGATCCTTTAGCCCGGCGGGGCTTGAATGCCAGAGGGGGAGCTTATTGACAGATCGATGAGATCGATTCTTCGTACTCCCACCGCCAAGCCTGTAACTTTCTTTTTCATCTGTCAAATCTCAGCCTTATGCAATGTAGCGAACAAATAAAGTGTCCGGTTTTAGAACACACAAAGTGTCCGGTCGTACAGTGGTCGTTTTTCGAGGCGACCGGGAGGCTATATGGGCGTGGCGGCGGGAGACTCAGTTACAACTGGGTACTGACAATGAACTAAAGAACCAGGGGCTGGGCGTTTCGGAGATTGCCCGGCGAACCGGTATGTGCGGGAGACCTGCCTGCCGGCTTTCAACGCCGAGTTCGCCCGTCCGCCGAAGGAGGACCGCGCGGCGTTCGTGTCAGAATCGGAATCCGCTTTGGGAAAGCGGACAGTCTATATGTTCTTGAACCGGACACATCTATTTGTTTACAACAGCGGATAGAACGGGTTCGCACGCTGGAGCATGTGGGTGCGCATCTTGCGGGCAGCCAGGCGCCGGATTGTGATGGTGTGGATCGAGAGGTCATCTGCTTCATGGTGCGCCGATTCGACTGGCATTTGGAGTGGCCGAAGCAGGCGTGACATTCGACTCTGGAAAATTTCATTAACCGTGCACCAAAGCCGGAGACCTCAATTATGTGTTGGATCTGTCCGAAGTCCCGGTAGTCGCCTCCCATTCATCGCTCTGAAGCCATGTGCTAGAATTTTACTCAACCTGAGTGACTAGATGGCGGCAGCGCTCGGCGCGACTGGGGGCATCATTACGGGTATGGCGCGCCGCGGAAGAGTGCGCCGGACGGCGCGGTAACCTGCCCATTTGTCGTGTCGGGAAAAGCTGAAGGAAACAGCTAGCCAACCTTTTTGGAAGCAACTCCAGCGGCATGAATTGGCGTAGAACTATCTTCAAGATTCACAAGTGGCTCGGCTTGTTCGGCGCGATCTGGCTGGCGATTCTCGGACTCTCGGGATTGGTGCTTGACCACAGAGAGGATTGGCGTTGGGCATGGCAGTTAGGGATTCCCAACTCGATGCTGCCGGATGAGATCGTTGAGGTTCTGGCCACGCGACACATCACGCTGCTGCAAGCCAATCCCGGGGATTCACAACAGTGGGTAGCCGGAGGCGCCGCCGGGCTCTGGCACAGCGGCGATGGCGCCGATACCTGGAACCGCGTGCGTTTCGAAGGGGTGGCTGGTTCGCCAATGGTGTACGCGATTGTGGTCGACCTCGCCCTCGGCTGGAATCGGCTTTGGATAGCAACCGACGATGGACTCTGGCGATTCGAGCCCAACCAGTCTCCAGCCCGGGCAATGCGCGAGGGTCTCGCGGGGCGCCGGCTCACCGCGCTCGACAATGGCGCCCGCTCAAATACTCTCGTCGCGGTAGAAAACAGCAGCCAGATTGTCAAGATCTCAATTGCGGATCCAGTCAGCTTCAGAACATTGAACCTCGAACAGGCATCGGTCTCGGGTCTCCCGGAACAGGTTAGCTGGTCCCGCTTTCTGTTCGACACCCATCTTGGCCGGTCGTTCATGCGCCGAGATATCAATCTGCTCCTCAATGATCTGGGCGCCGTGTTGTTTGTGCTACTTGCCCTGACCGGCACGCTTCAGTGGTGGTACCGGCGCGACCGAATTCGCGGCCGTCGCGTGCTCCTGAACAGCCTCTACAATCTCCATGCCCCGATACTGGGACTGATGGCGATTTTTCCCGTGATATACCTCTCCGCCACGGGAATCGTCATGGACCACCGGGACGAATGGATCCCTGCGCTCGTCAGCAATACCGTCGCTCGCGACCTGCTTCCGCCGGTATACGATTTCGGCTCGCTGAATCGCGAAATTTCTCATGTGGTCGCTTATCCGGATAACGACGCCAAGCTATCTATCGGCACCCGTCTCGGAGTTCTTACTTCGGAAGACAGTGGCCGAAACTGGATGCGCGAACAGGGTGCGCCCGTCTCGCCTGGATTCGTGTGGAGCCTGAAACGAATCGGCGATCAATTGTTTGCCGGCGGGCTAGGCGGGCCGAGCTTTTACCGATCACTCGCGGATGGGAAGTGGCGGATGATTCCCGGTTTGGTTGGAATGCCGTCCGACGCAACCTTGAGCAACGAGAGCTGGTACGTAATTAACGGAGCGGCCATGTTTCACGGCGACCCGTCCATTGGATTCAGCCAAACGCCCATAACGCTGCCGAGGCTTGAGGCGACACCCCTTATGCTGCTCATGTTCGATATTCACAGCGGCACGATCATCAGCCGGCACGCCCGCTATTTTCTCGACTTTCTCGCCGTCCTTGCCATCGTAATGGTAGTTACCGGGCCAATTCTCTGGTGGCGGCGAAAACTCGCGATCACAAGATGATTCCTCTCTCTCAGAGACTGAAATGAAATTCAGAATTCGCGTCGCCTCCGGCATCGGCGACATTGCGCGTTAATCCTCGACGTTGAATTCGGCGAGGACTTCCCGGGTGCGCCAGCCGGCCACTATGGCTGCCATACTGTAGTTGCCTTCGTGGCTAGCGCCAAGATGGGACACCCACTCCACCCACCGGCAACTTAGCGGCCTGAGTATCCCACGGATGTTGCATCCCAACCTTCCAGTTCGGTGCTGGATAGCCAAGCCGCAGCGATCAGATTCAGAGGCAAGCCGACACTGAACAAACTCTATGCAGCGACAATGCGCTCGACTTTTATTTTTTGGTCCAGGTCACGGGACTGGGCAAGATCAAAAGCCATCTGCATGCCAAGCCACGTCTCGGGCGTAGAGCCGAATGCTTTCGACAGCCGGTAAGCCATTTCGATGGAAACGGATGCCTTTTCGTTGACCAGGTGGGAAAGCGTCTGACGGCCGACGCCAAGCCGTCTAGCGCCTTCCGAAACCGACAAGGCCAACGGCTTCAAACAGTCTTCTCGGACGATAGCGCCAGGGTGTACAGGGTTATTCATTGTCATGATTGATTATGCCGATGGGGAGGATGACGTTCCAACCCTTGGCCAGTTTCCCCTGACCCGATTTTGCGCCGAGAGCATATCGTGCCTGGGGTGGCATTAGCTTGCGAAATCCTTCCAGCACATTGTCCACAATACCCAGTCGTTCTTGTTCACGCTCCAGCCAATAGCCCAGCGCGCCGGCGGCCGTGGCGTTGCCGAGAGCGCGTGCAAAGTGGACCAGTGCTACCGCATCGACCCGAGCAACCAGGTCCAGCGAGTTGAAGAGTTCCTCCGCGCCTCCGCCGAGGTCATAGCGGTCAAAGACATCCGCGATAGTCCGCTCAATCGTCGTCACACTTACATCCATTCCCAGACGGTCGACAGTCGTGAGGCCGTCCGCCATCGACCCATCCCGTTGGGAGATGCCGCGCGGTGGCTTGACGAAACGGCAGGCGAAGCCGACAGCCTCGAACATACCGGGCTCGCCTTGCGCAATGACCTGCACGTCATGCCCCTCCGTGAAGGCGCAGCCGTGCAATTCAAGAGCCGAGTGATAAGCAATCACGCCCCCGCGGCGCAGACGGGAGGCAGCCAGGAAGCGGTCGACCGACCATTTGCCGGCATCGGCGTGCTTTGGCACAGACGCGAAGACGCCGCGCGCAATGCGCCGGATGTTGCCGGCTTGAAGATGCTGAACGAGCATCGCTGTGACTACCCTGTCTTGAGGGCTACGGCCAACAGCCGCGGCGTATTCGGCGCGGCTGAAGACCGGGTGAGCGCTGAAGAAGGGCGCGGATATGAGCCTGGACATGGCGGTTTGAGCTTTTTCTTTTATCTAATCGACTATGGCTATATATGATATATAGCTTGAACCGTCAAGAATAAAGTAAAAAGGTAAGATCATTTAGTTTAGAAGTTAACACGAGACTCCCACTCCGACCCGTGGGCGGCATCGCGGGGTGAGTGTCTTGCGGATTCCCCATCAATGTTTTCCAAAGCAACTAGAAAGGATTTCTTAATAGTTCGATTTGAGGGCAATAGATCGGTCCGGCACAAGGTCAGGGGGAGCCAAGGTGGGACACTCACTCTGACTCATGGTCGGCATTGCGGCATGGGTGTCCCATGGATGGCTTTCTGCATACCCTCACGCAACCTTGTGAATGTACCAATCACTGGACTCTGCTCCCATGTTCAGATTCCCTACTAAAACCCCTTCCCGCCATCCCTCACCAGAAAAGGATCTGGGGGAACAGTCAAAGAGTTCATCGAGTGATCCGTTGACGTTCTTGCCACCATAGTAATGTAAATTGGAAGCACTCTTCTTTGCCTCCACATATTCGAACCTCGCCTAGCAATCAACGCCACCAACCTTACACGTCAGGCAAGGCGCACACACAATTTGCCTTCTTCCGCGAAAGTAAGTGGCACGCTTGGCATTAGATCCATAGCAGGCTTTCAGTCGATTAAATGACTCCTGCCCGGACCCCCAATTTTTGGTAATCGCAACGAACCGGCTGTTGTCATTTAACTCTCCTACCGCGTATGCCCAAATTCCGGCGCAAGTTACTCCCTCTGGAAGTACTAAATCTGCAGTATCTTCGCTCACGTCACAACTTGATGTGAGCCTTGCTTGGTGATCGTTACTAGTCGCGCATATTTCCGGGTCAGAATCATCACCCGTAATCCAAAGAAGCTGCGTGCCATCTTCGGCTCGACAACTGCCGCCCCAATTTACCCACTGTCCTGCAGTGCAACGCATTAACTGGCCTGCTTGGCAGACCACCGAGCCTCCAGAGTATTCCTTTCCGTTGTACGTGCACTTCATATAGTTTTCTCCTTTTGACTGCGTAAACCGCTGAAGTCTGCCATGTGTTCCATTTGAAGCCTGCCACCCGGACCGGAGCAAAGCAGCCACCGTTGGTTGCATAGCGACGCGGGTTTTGCATTATGGCCCGGAAGGGTCGTGGTTAGTCAACCGGGATTGTCGTTTTCGCATGGATTCTCCTTTCATGTTGATCGGGTAGGCGTTGTGGATCAGCCGGTCCAGTATGGCGTCGGCCAGCGTGGGGTCGCCGATGGCGGTGAGCCATTGGTCGACAAGTCGTTAAGGGACACCCACTCCGGCTCATGGGCGGCCTAGTGGGGCGGGTGTCCCGCGGATGCTGGCAGCAGCATATCATCCAGTCTCGACTTGTTGACGGACAAAGGACTCGAAGTGCTTTCCGAGAGCGTAACTGGATGGCATATTCACTAACCTCTCTCAACGTCCAAAAAATATTGTTTGAGTAAGGCTGATCGCCACAACTCCGCTAAGTCCGTTCCCTTGCAAGACTAATTGTCGGTATGTCAACTTCTTTGACCGGCTCCACGGTCCATACGCGACGGACGCGGTAGGATGACAACTTTTTCGATTCCCACCATATCTTCGAGACCCTCTTTTAGAGTCTGATGTTCTTCAGTTTGGTGACAATCGTCCCAAATGAAAGCGATCAACTTATCGTAACCGGTCGTGGGGCGAAGGTAGAGTGATCGATCAGCAGCAATTTATTCTGTAATCTTGCGGCAAGCCACGGAACCTGCCTTGCGCATGAACTTGACCTCAATAATCGCGCCAAGCGATGGGATACCCAAATCATACCGAGGTGTTTTGTGTCCGACTTTGGATAACGATTGCTCATCCACAAGGTCGGAAAACACGGGTCGAAGTAGAGTCCAAAGCAGATTCTGCACATGATACTCGTGATCGATTTCCCATTGCTGAGGCGTAACATTTTTGACCCGCTGACTCGTTTCGTAGGTCCAGTGAGACATCGACTGCACAAGACCTTCAAGAATTGAGATCAGCCCTGTAACTCCCGCTCCTGAAATGGGAAGGGAAGCAAGCGACACCGCACACTTGTTGAAAACCGCTCGATTTAAGGCAATTTGAATGGCGTCTTTGTCTCCGCAACACAGAACCATTTCAGCCCATGCATCCTGACGCTCAACATTGGAGGGCTTTTCTGAGAACGCCAGTCGAAGTCTCTTGTCTTCAATCAAGACATTAGGCTTCTCGCCGATAGCGCCTCGCGCAAGCTCCACCAATTCACATTGCCATTGGTCTCCATGCAGTGTCTCCGAGGAGCGTCGCAAAAGATCAGCGAACCATTCAATGGCAGCTTGCGGGATGCTCGTAGCGCTGACGCCAAGCGCTACACCCAGAAGAGCGATGCTGTCGACCTCAAAACGCGGCGTACGACCATTTGCGAAAAAAGTCCGACCAGACAGATGTTCAAACGCTCCGTTGAAAACAGAAACAAGCCCGTCCCTAGACGGATCCCTAGCCAATGCGTAACCTGCCGCAGCGACCTGCTGATAGGGCTGGCCGTCTCCGGTAAGCGTAGCATGTTGCTCAAGCCACTTGCGGTCGCTATGAACCAGATAGCTGCAAAACGCCGCCACATGAGGCGGAAGCGCACGATAGACACTTGGTTCAATTACAAGGGTGGCATCCAAATCACCGAGATTCATCTACAAAAACCAGGGAGTACGACCAATCTCACGGAATTTCACAGCGTCATCATCCCATCCCGGCACTTGTTTCAGTCCAGTCAGGCGTTCTGCTATCAAATCGGAATACTTGATCGATATTGGAAACCGCTCTGGCGACATAATACGCCAGGAATGCGCTGCGAAGTCGAATGCCTGTCGTGCAAGATAAGTCATGTCTCTGAAAGTCGAATTGCGGTGAAGTTTAAGGAGACAGGCACGGGGTAAACCATCGGTTTCTTGTTTTAGTTCTGACGTTCCCGAAAACACTACAAGTGACTCGTAATCCCCCAGTTTCAAATGAACGCCACGCGTTGGGCCAAGTACACCTTTCTTAGACGCGAAGTACTTTTGGCCTTTCTGATTCCTGTCGAGAATGACAAAAGGATGATTTGGCGCGACGTGGAGAAACGCGTAGGTGACATTGTTAAGATCAAGACCTTCAACTGCCGCCTTTATCGCATCTGCTTCTACATCTTTTGCCGGTTTAAACATGTGGAAGATCAATCGCACTCGGTCTGTATACTTCCAGTTATCCTCATCTCGCACACGGAGAATGGTGACTTTTAACGTCTCGGCAAGTGCTGCAGTATAGTCTTCGAACGGAACCACGCTAGTCCGTTCGCTCAGATGGTAACCACCATCACTGGAGAAAACTGTAGTGATACCAACATATCGTGTTCCGCCGCCAATTCTGCTGTTGGATGACACATGACTACCTACGCCTATAACAAGCTCATGAGCCACCGTCTGCTCTGCGCTAAGAAGCCAAGGCCGGCCTCCGAGTTTGGCGTATGACGCGAGGCTCATCTGGTTCATCGTGAAAACCAAATTTCTCGAGTCTTGCCTCATGGTTTCCAACCGAAAATTTTGAACCGCCACATGATTTTTCAGCAACATTGATTTCGTGCCGTAATAGGGGTTTTGATGACCCGGCAGTGCTTTGAAGTTCTCTTCTACCTGTACGAGAGCCAGATCCCATTGGATGCCGTTATTTGACGCATACTCCAGTGCGTTAGTACAGGCCTCTTGATAACCTCTAATACTGGGATTGGTAGTTGTGAAGGTTTGGACATTTGATCCTTCAAGATGAAAGCGGCGCAGAAATCCGTCACTATAACGCGCCGTCTCATACCCTTTTCGGCCTGTCTTTACATCCGGCATACCATCAAGAAACTTTGCTACGAAAGCTTCGACTTGACCCTCATGTCGAGCTTGACAAATGACTGTAATGTTGAGCTTTTTAGGTGTGAACGTACGCTGGTCGTAAGGGCCGTTGTCCTTGATTCCACGTTCGTTCCAACGATTTGTCCGCATCCCTGACGGATCAAATACTAATGAAGGCTTCTCGATCATCTCCGAAATTGGGAAACTTGGATGCTTAGAGGCCAGCATTGTCCTAATTTCAAACACAGCACCTGGAGCAGCCTGAAGCGACTGAGTTCGAAGAAACGCCAGCGTATCCTCAATCATTTTTAATCGGCCTGGGCCACAATGAAGTTTCGTCGCCCTAGCTCTCGAATCCTTAAGAACTTTCTCGGCTTCCGAACCGAGAAGCTGGTTAACACACCAATCGAAATTTACGCGGCTGGCACTCAGCCTTGCGTCTCGCGCCGAAATCGTCTCAAAATCCTCTCGATTATCCTCAAGGATAAGCGTGTCACCTTCGATTTTGCATACCTTGCCAACAGTTTGCGCCCAATCCGAAATGCGAGAGTCTCGCGCTGGAAGGTCGACCAGCACGTATCTTCCAACAGGCGACACGCCTGTCGCCATCAACTCCGAACATGGGGCGAGCAAAAGGTTTCGCATCCGCGCGTCGCAAACCAACCCAAAGAGCGGAAGTCCTTGTGACCCGTAAATCGTACGCGAAATAAACTGCAGGAGTGGGCGCTGTTGCACCCATATTGGCAGTCTCTCATGCCTAATATAGTTCAACTCTACCTTTCCCAAAATCTCGACCGGATAGTCGCGTGCGATATCTCGCTTCCCATGGAACGTTCGCACAAGTGCTGCATTTAACAATTGGCCCCAGTACCAAGAGTGTTCCTTGAGATCAATTTCCATGCTCTTGTTACTTATCGGCTCAGCGTCCGCGACTACTGGAATTTCGATGATCCTGTTTTCCTTCCCGTCTCGTATGAAAACATGGGTTTGCGCGAACCTCGTGCGCAAATCAATTAAGATGTCTTTCTCATAGGGGCTGTAGCCAACATTCAGTATGGTCTCTCCCGAAAGGGTGACCGGCGCAAAGTTGAGCATGAGATTGGAAATCGACACTGCCGACGTGACTCCAGAGTTAGGCAAAGTCGTAATGTATACGTCGAATCCTATGGTCTGTGCAAGCCCCACCTGACTAGTGATTGTAGCGAGGACGACTCTCCTTCTGGGCTTGTAGAGTGGGTAATCTATGGATTCGTTCGCTTCTGGTAGGCACATGCCAGCGCGGACAGCACCCAACACTTTACGCATTAATCCGTTCGTTTCGGTCCTCGATACATAACCAATCGTCGACGTATTCTGCGTTGTACTGAATCATAGGCGTAAGCTTCCCCGTCAATGAGACAGTTCAAAACTAGAGATTTCGGCGTTTTCGACCTGCCGTCGAAACATGGCAGGCGGTATTCGTCCCAAGCTGTCATGCGGTCGTTGAAATTGCTTCTGTTGCTGGCGACATGCCTGAATGGGCACATCAGGTACTCCATATAGCATTTCAACCCATGCCTGCTCTCCCCAACATTGCCATGTGCCGGGAACTCTGGCGTAATCCGCTGTTAGCTGCTGGGTGCCTTCGACAAGTAGCGCTGACGTCCGATGCGAACGTCGAGCATCGCAATGGCGGTAGCCAACGAAAGCAGCAAAATACAGATGGATAAGACCTTCACTGTGGGAATCAGGAAAGGATCAAATGGCAAAGCAGGCAAGCAACAACGGTGCAAATCTCGGTTTCGAGGCCCAGCTTTGGGCCGCGGCGGACAAGCTGCGCGGCAACATGGAGCCATCCGACTACAAACATGTCGCCCTGGGTCTGATTTTCCTCAAATACATCTCGGACGCCTTCGAGGCAAAGCGGGCGGAATTGCTCGAAGACGACTTGGCCGATGCGGAGGACCCCGAGGAATACCTCGCCGAAAACGTCTTCTGGGTCCCGAAGGAGGCTCGCTGGTCGCACCTGCAAGCCAAAGCCAAAATGTCGACGATCGGCAAGTACATCGACAATGCCATGCTGGCGATCGAGTCTAAAAATGCCTCGCTCAAGGGTGTCCTGCCGAAAGAGTACGCCCGGCCAGCGCTAAACAAGGTGATGCTCGGAGAACTCATCGATCTTGTGAGCGGGATCGGCATGGCCGAAGAGTCAGACCGGTCCCGCGACATTCTCGGCCGGGTCTATGAGTATTTCCTCGGCAGCTTCGCTGGCTCCGAGGGCAAGCGTGGCGGCGAATTCTACACGCCTCGCTCAGTCGTCCGACTACTGGTCGAGATGCTGGAGCCCTACAAAGGCCGTGTCTACGATCCTTGCTGCGGCTCCGGTGGCATGTTCGTCCAGTCCGAGAAGTTCGTGGAAGAGCATGGCGGACGTATCGGCGACATCGCCATCTACGGGCAGGAAAGCAACTACACGACTTGGCGGCTCGCCAAGATGAACCTCGCAGTGCGCGGCATCGATGCCGACATCCGGTGGAACAACGAGGGTAGTTTCCACAAGGACGAACTACAGGATCTCAAGGCCGACTTCATCCTTGCTAATCCACCGTTCAACGTCTCCGATTGGGGCGGCGACCGGCTGAGGGAAGATGCCCGCTGGAAGTTTGGTATGCCGCCGACGGGCAATGCCAACTACGCCTGGCTTCAGCATATACTCCACCATCTTGCCCCAAACGGGACGGCGGGCGTGGTGCTTGCCAACGGTTCAATGTCGTCAGCCCAGTCCGGCGAGGGTGATATCCGCCGCGCCATGGTCGAGGGCGATGTTGTGGATTGCATGGTCGCCCTGCCCGGTCAGCTTTTCTATTCGACCCAGATTCCCGCCTGTCTCTGGTTTCTTGCCCGCAACAAGAATCCGGGCAATGGCTGGCGTGATCGGCGCGGCGAGGTGCTGTTCATTGACGCGCGAAAGCTTGGACATATGGTGGATCGAACCCGTCGAGAATTCGACGATGAGGATATACGTAAGCTTACAGCTACCTACCAAGCATGGCGCGGCGAGCCGGATACGGCCGTCTACAATGATGCGCCCGGTTTTTGCAAGGCCGTGACACTGGAACAAGTCAAGGAACATAACAATGTGCTGACGCCGGGACGCTATGTGGGAGCAGCAAAGCAGGAAGACGATGGCGTACCCTTTGCAAACAAGATGGAACGCCTCGTCGCTCAATTAACGAAGCAACGAAAGGATGCGGCTAAACTGGATGCGGCAATCGCACAAAATCTGGCTAAGCTTGGATTCCAGCTCGGAGACCATGATGACTAGCACTGACTTGGAAATTGGCCCGTTTGAACGCGCGATCCAACGCCTTGATGAAGGACTGGAACGATATCAAGGGGACACGAGTGATACGCAAATTCGGGATGGTCTGGTCCAGCGCTTCGAATTCACCTACGAACTCGGCCACAAAGTGTTAAAACGCTATCTTGAATTCGCATCTGCCAACCCAGATGAGATCGACACGCTGACTTTTCAGGATCTGATCCGAACCGGTAACGAGCAAGGCTTGTTGCTGGGAGATTGGCCAGACTGGCGAGGCTTTCGCGAAATGCGCGGAAAGACCAGCCATACATACAACGAAGATATTGCGCTCGAAGTTGTCAAAGGTATTCCTCGTTTTCTACAAGAGGCGATCTACTTGCGTGAAAGATTGCGTGAACGTCTGGCATGAGTACAACAGCACCGTTACTTGACCTTCGGCCTGACGATTTGGACATCGTGTGCAACGTCTTGCGTCAACATGTACCGGATCGAGAAGTACTGGCATTCGGGTCCCGCGCCACCTGGACAGCGAAAAACTACTCCGACCTCGACCTTGCCATCCTAGGCGACGAGCCACTTCCGCTGGGCGTTAGCTCAGCGCTGGCCGAAGCGTTTAGCGAGTCCTATCTCCCCTTCAAGGTCGATCTTGTTGACTGGGCGAGGATTGACAAATCATTCCGTAAAATCATTCTGCGCGATGGACTGACCGTACAAATACCGCCAGCTAATTCTGAAGCGGTCGACGCTGTACTCCGATCATCAGACTCGATGGATGAGTGGTGTGAAGTTAAGCTAGGTAAGCTTGCCAAAATAAAGGGAGGGAAACGTTTACCCAATGGTAGTGGTCTAGTCGAATATCCGACTAACTATCCGTATATAAGAACCCGTGACATCAAGGGGCATAAGATTTCTGTAAACGACCTGCTGTACGTACCGGAAAGTGTTTTCCCTTCTATCAAGAACTACATCGTTAGTAAGCAGGATTTAATTATCTCCATCGTTGGCACAATCGGGCTATGTGCTATTGTTCCTGATGTTCTGGATAAGGCCAGTCTTACGGAAAATTGTGCAAAATTGGTAAATCTCGATGACGAAAAAATAGATAGAAAATTTCTGTATTACTTTCTTGTGAGTCCCAACGGACAGGACGCGATTGAACAAAGAATAGTTGGCTCTACACAACCTAAATTACCTTTATACAACATTAAGGAGATTCCGTTACTTGTTCCACCGCTCTCAATGCAACAATCCATCACAGCGATCCTTTCTAGCCTAGACGACAAGATCGACCTAAACCGCCGGACGAACGAGACGCTGGAGGCGATGGCGCGGGCGATCTTCAAGGACTGGTTCGTCGATTTCGGCCCCACCCGCGCCAAGGCCGAAGGCCGCGCTCCCTACCTGGCCCCGGAACTCTGGGACCTGTTTCCCGATGCGCTGGACGACGAGGGCAAGCCAGTCGGGTGGGTGACACAACCCGTAAACCATCTATTCGAGTTCAATCCGCGCGAAACGCTGAAGATGGGAACCTGCGCCCCATATCTTGATATGGCGGCTCTCCCGACCAGTGGCCTGACTCCAAACCTCCCTCGGCAAAGGAAGTTCAAGTCCGGCTCCAAATATCGCGATGGCGATACACTTTTTGCTCGTATCACACCGTGTCTAGAAAACGGAAAAACCGCGTTTGTGTTTGGCCTCGGTGATGCCGTGATAGGAGCAGGCTCCACTGAGTTCATTGTGATCCGGTCGAAAAAGCCGTTGCCGCAGGCTGCCAGTTATTTGTTGGCGCGCGATCCAGAGTTCCGCGCGCATGCGAAACGGAGTATGACGGGGACATCGGGCCGACAGCGCGCGAATGTAGCGGCCGCCGGCAATTATGAGATGACTACGCCCCAAGCGGAGGGGCCTTGGAAGGCTCTAGCAGCTCTGGTTGAGCCACTTGTGGACGGCGTGATCGCCAACGCCCAGGAGTCTCGAACCCTTTCCGAGACTCGCGATCTCCTCCTGCCGAAACTCATGTCCGGTGAATTCCGCCTTGGGGATGCCAAAAAGGCAATTGAGGCAGTAGCATGATCCGCGCCCCAGTCAATCCAGGCCTCCTCCGCTGGGCACGCGAGCGCGCCGGGATTGCCCAGGAAGAGCTGACGGCGAAGTTCAGGAAACTCCCAGAGTGGGAAGATGGCCGAACGCAGCCCACGCTGAAGCAGTCGGAGGCATTGGCCCGCGCCGTCCATGCACCCTTCGGTTATCTGTTCCTCTCGGAGCCTCCAAAGGAATCCATTCCCATTCCAGATTTCCGCACCTTCGCTGGACATGCGGTCTCACACCCCAGCTCGAATCTGCTGGACACGATCTACGCCTGCCAGGAACGGCAGAGCTGGTTTCGGGAATTCGCCCGTGTCGCCGGCGAGCCCGATCTCGACTTCGTTGGCAGCGCCTCGATGAATACGTCCCCTGCAACCGCTGCGGCGCGGATTCGAGAGACATTGGGCTTCGATCTAGTCGCCCGCCGGGAGTGTTCGACCTGGATCGATGCGCTGCGGCTGTTCATTCGCCAGGCCGACGAGGCCGGCGTTCTCGTCATGGTGAGCGGGATCGTGATGAGCAATACCAGCCGTCGTCTCGATCCCGGCGAATTTCGCGGTTTCGCGCTGTGCGATCCGCTGGCGCCACTGATCTTCGTCAACGGCAAGGGCACGAAAGCGGCACAGATATTCACGCTCGCCCATGAGCTCGCGCATGTTTGGCTCGGGGCTTCCGCCCTGTCGAATCTTGGAGCCGCGCCCGCAACCGGATTCCGCCACGAGGAGGTGTGGTGCAACGCGGTAGCAGCGGAACTTTTGGTACCCCTGCGCGTGCTGCAATCCGATCTGCGACGAAACGAGCCACTCCCGGACGCGCTGTCCCGGCTGGCGCGTAACTTCAAAGTCAGCACGCTGGTCATCCTGCGCCGCCTGCTCGATGCGGGTTGGCTGACTCGCGAGCGCTTTGATGCGGCATGGAGGCAAGAGAACGAACGTCTGCGGAAACTTGTCCAAGCGGGCAGCGGCGGCGACTTCTATCGCACGACCGTCGCACGGGTCGGGCGGCGGTTCGCCCGTGCGTTGGTCGTGAGCACGCTCGAAGGCCAGACGCTTTATCGGGACGCATTCCGAATGTTGGGAACCCGTAGCTCCGAAACGTTCAACAATATCGGGCGCGAAGTCGGAGTCTTGGGATGACCGATTACATTCTCGATTCCAATGTCTGTGTTGGGCTCGGTCTGCTCTGCGTGAATCCCTATGAAATGCTCCGCCGTGAACGAGCGAGATTCGTCTTGGGGCCGGGCAGAAAAGTCGCCTGATGGCCAGCTTCACTGAAAGCCAAGTTGAGGATGCCGCTCTCGAATGGCTCTCCGAACTCGGTTACACCGTATTACACGGGCCGGACATTTCCCCGGAAGGTTCCACACCGGAGCGCGTCAGCCACGACCAAGTGTTGCTGACCACGCGGCTGCGTGACGCACTTGAACGACTCAACCCTCACCTGCCCTCCGAGACACTGGAAGAAGTTTTGCGCAAGGTGCAACAGATCGAAACCCCGTCGCTCATCGAGGAGAATCGCCGCCTGCATCGCTATCTGATTGAAGGCGTGCCAGTCGAAATCGCTCGCGAGGACGGGAGCATTAGTGGAGATGTCGCCAGACTGATCGACTTCGACAATGTAGACGACAACGACTGGCTCGCGGCGAACCAATACACCGTGGTCGAACACAGCCACAACAGGCGCCCTGACGTCGTGCTGTTCGTAAACGGGCTACCCCTGGCCGTGATTGAACTAAAGAATCCCGGTGACGAAAACGCCACCCTCGAAGGCGCCTTCAACCAACTTCAAACCTATAAGGACCAGATTCCCTCCCTGTTTCGCACAAACACTGTGCTCGTGACATCGGACGGACTCCATGCACGCATTGGCTCTCTTACCGCCAATCTCGAACGATTCATGCCCTGGCGCACCGTGGATGGTTCAGTTATCGCGCCAAAGGGAACGCCGGAACTCGAAACGCTTATTGAAGGAGTGTTCGAGAAATCTCGATTTCTGACCTTGATCCGCGATTTCACGGTGTTTGCGGACACCGGTTCGGGCATCGTCAAGATTGTGTCCGGATATCACCAGTTCCACGCCGTTCGTCACGCGGTCGAAAGCACGGTTACCGCCACGAGTCTGGACGGCAACCGCCGTATCGGCGTCATCTGGCACACGCAAGGCTCCGGCAAGAGCCTGCTCATGGCCTTTTACGCCGGGCAAATCATTGCCCACTCGGCCATGGAGAACCCGACCATCGTTGTCATCACCGACCGCAATGACCTCGACGACCAGCTTTTCGGCACCTTCAGCATGTGCCGCGACCTGCTTCGTCAGACTCCGCTTCAGGCCGACAGCAGAGACGACCTGCAGAAAGTTCTGACTCGCCCTTCCGGCGGCGTAGTATTCACGACTATCCAGAAGTTCGCGCCTGAAAGCGGCGGGACTAAGTATTCAGCCCTGACCGAACGACGAAACGTCGTCGTGATCGCAGACGAGGCGCATCGCAGCCAATACGGCTTCCGGGCCAAAGTTGAGCGCAAGACCGGCGAGATCTCCTACGGGTTCGCAAAATATCTTCGCGACGCACTCCCAAACGCCTCGTTCATCGGCTTCACCGGAACGCCGATCGAGAAGGACGATGTAAACACGCCCGCCGTGTTCGGCGAGTACATCGATGTGTATGACATAAATCGGGGCGTGGAGGACGGCGCGACCGTTCCGATCTACTACGAAAGCCGCGTAGCCCGTATTGAACTCGACGATTCCGAGAAACCGAAGCTCGACGAAGAAGTGGCTGAATTGACCGAAGACGAAGCCGAGGGTGAACAGGAACGACTTAAGCGGAAATGGGCGAACGTCGAGGCTGTGGTGGGCGCCGGGAATCGTCTCGCTTTGATCGCCAGAGACCTCGTGGAGCATTTCGAGAATCGCGTCGTCGCCATGGACGGAAAGGCCATGATTGTCTGCATGAGCCGGCGGATTTGCGTTGCGCTCTACGATGAGATCATCAAGCTGCGCCCAAAGTGGCAAAGTGGCGACGACGAGAGCGGAGACATCAAGATCGTCATGACCGGCGCCGCCTCGGACCCGAAAGAATGGCAGCAGCACATAGGCGGCAAAGCGCGCCGGGAGTTGCTAGCCAAGCGGGCCAAAGACCCCGAAGACTCGCTCAAGCTGGTCATCGTCCGGGACATGTGGCTAACGGGCTTCGACGTGCCAAGCATGCACACGATGTACGTCGACAAGCCCATGCGGGGACACGGTCTCATGCAGGCGATCGCGCGAGTGAACCGCGTATTCCGCGATAAGCCAGCCGGGCTGGTCGTGGATTACATCGGCATTGCCCAGAATCTGAAATCGGCCCTCAGCCAGTATTCGGGCGAAGATCGGCAACATGCCGGCATCGACGAATCCGAAGCTGTCGCCGTGATGCTGGAGAAATACGAGATCGTGGGCGGTATGTTTCACGGTTTCGATTACCGGGCCGGGCTTACGGGCTCTCCGCAGGAACGGCTCGTGGCGCTCGCCCATGCGATCGAGTGGGTTCTGGAAATGCAGCAGCGCGAGGCGGCCCAAGAAACGACCGAGGAAGGCAAGAAGAAAGCGCATCGCCGTTTCAACGATGCTGTACTCGCCCTTACCAAGGCGTTCGCCCTCGCGGCCGCGAGCGACGAGGCGAGGAGCATCCGCGATGAGGTCGGCTTTTTCCAGACCGTCCGGTCAGCGCTGGCCAAAAGTGCTCCGGGCGCGGGACCTTCTTCCGCCCAGCGGGATCTGGCCGTGCAGCAGATTATCAGCCGCGCCGTCGTTTCAACCGATATCATCGATATTCTCGAAGCTGCCGGGCTGGAATCGCCGGACATATCCATCCTCTCCGACGAGTTCCTCGACGAGGTAAAGGGGATGGAAAAGAAAAACCTCGCCTTGGAGGCGCTACGCAAGCTCATCAACGGCGAGATACGTTCGCAAAGCCGCGTCAACATTGTGCAGACCCGCGCTTTTTCGGATCGAGTCGAAGAGGCAATCGCCCGCTACCATACCAATGCGATAACGACCGCGGAGGTCATCCAGCGGCTGATCGAACTAGCCAGGGACATCCGCGATGCACACAAACGGAGCGAAGAGGAAGGGCTCACCCAAGAGGAAATTGCCTTCTATGACGCCCTCGCCCATAACGAGAGCGCGGTCGAGGTCATGGGCAATGACCAACTCCGTGTTATCGCCCAAGAGCTATTGAACAGCCTGAAGAACAAAGCTTCCGTCGATTGGCAACACCGGGAATCGGCGCGGGCGCGAATGCGGGTTCTGGTCAAACGCATACTCCGCAAACACGGCTATCCGCCGGACCTTCAGGACGCCGCCGTTCAGACTGTCTTGCAACAGGCCGAGGTTCTCTCGGCGAGATGGGCTGCTTAACGGCCTGAAACACCATGATGGAACACCCACGCCAATTTATGGGCGGCAGAGAGCGGCATGGGTGTCCCATAGGTGCTGTTGGGAGTGTTCCGGGAACAAATCATTCCCGCTGGAAAAAAAGAGAGGTAGAAATGATTGAATCAATGTACAAAGTTGAGCATCGGGGATTCTATGAGGAAGAAGTTGGTCCAGGGAATAGAAAGACATGGGGATATAAACCAGATGGAGCAGTGTATGAGAATTTTTCTGGAACGTATATTGCTAACTTTTCCCAAGTTGCTGCATATGAACATCATGTAAACCTATATTTCGAGGGAGGTGGTTCCGTGAAAATGAAGACACAACGGGATCTTTCGCTGCTGTGTCGGGAAATTTGGAGAAAATATTGGAACACACTTTCATTTAGGGAAAAGGTTAAGAGGATTTTGTTTGCCCACAGAACATGGATTGCAAGTATTTTAGCAGGCATGGTTGGCTCCATAATAACCTTGGGAGTATCGAGTGGTATTTAGTTTCTGTCCGTAAATCCCTAACTGTCTGATTATTTTTTGAACAACTCTGAGGCGTGTGGTGAGAAATCGGCGGTTTGGGTATTTTTGTGTTGGTTAAGAAGCGACACAATCACACACCAAAACGTCGGGGGCCTCATGCGACAGAAGCGCACGACACAGATCTGTCTATTCGATCCCGACCCTGTTGACCATTCCGTTGGTGCAATGTTAGAGACGATATCCGCGTGGCCGGACGACCATTCCGAGTTGCTCGATGCGATCATCGCAATGGGACACCCACCCCGACCCATGGATGCCCTACCCCCTTCACATAATCCCGCCTGTCTGCTTAGATTGAACCCCCTGACAGGAGGACCAAAATGAATATTCGCAGTATTGCCATCGCCGGTTTGTTACCGGTGCTGTTCCAGGCGGCGCCGACCGTTGCGGCCGAGCGGGACTTTCACGACATCGCAGCCGCGGTTTCCGCCGAACGTATCGAACGGGACATCCGGACTCTGGCCGGATTCGGCACGCGCCATACCCTGTCGGAAACCGGCTCGGACACCCGCGGCATCGGCGCGGCCCGCCGATGGATCGAGGCCGAATTCAACCGAATTTCCGATGCCTGCGGCGGCTGCCTGGAAGTGTTTACCGTCAGCGGCGTCGTTTCCGGCGAGAACCGCATCCCCGACCCGGTCGAAGTGGTTAATGTCATCGCACTGCTGCGGGGCGAAAGCGAGCCGAACCGGATCGTGATGATGTCCGGCGATATCGACTCCCGGAACAGCGACCCGATGGATTTCGAAGCCGATTCACCCGGGGCGAACGACAACGCCTCCGGCATGGCCGGCGCCATCGAGGCGGCGCGGGTGTTGAGCCAGTATCGTTTTCCTGCCACTGTCGCCCTCGTCGGTCTTTCCGGCGAAGAACAGGGCTTGCATGGGGGCCGCATTCTTGCGCAATACGCCATCGACAACGGCTGGAATCTCGATGCCGTGCTCAATAACGACATGATCGGCAACATCACCGGCGTCAACGGCGTCAGCAACAACACTACCGCCAGGGTGTTTTCCGAAGGTACGCGCTATGTGGAAACCGCCGACGAAGCCAACCAGCGCCGCTTCCAGGGCGGGGAAGTCGATTCTCCCTCGCGCAATATCGCTCGCTATGTCGATGCCATGGCGGACCGTTACATCCCCAATCTCGACACCATGATGATCTACCGGGTCGACCGTTTCGGCCGCGGCGGCCATCACCGGCCCTTCAACGAAGCCGGTTTCCCCGCTGTGCGGATCATGGAAACCAACGAGAATTACACCCAGCAGCATCAGGACATCCGCGTTGAAGACGGCATCGCTTATGGCGATGTGATCGAGCATGTGAATTTCGAATACGCCGCCAAGCTTACGGCGCTGAACGCGGTTACTCTGGCGTCCATGGCCTGGGCGCCGGCGCCGCCGGCCGATGTCGTCATTGAAGGAGCGGTGCGTCCGAGCACCACCTTGAACTGGGAAAGGGTTCCCGGCGCCGCCGGTTACCGGGTGCACTGGCGACTCACGACTTCACCGACCTGGGACTTTCATCGCGACGTGGGCGATGTGGACAGTTTTACGCTGGAAAACATCGTCATCGACAACCACTTCTTCGGCGTTTCGAGCCTGTCGGCCGACGACATCCAGAGTCCAGTGGTTTTCCCGGGTCCAGCGGGTTCGTTCGACTAATCCCCACCCTGCCGGGCGAGGCATGCCTCGCCCCTTTGCGGCCTGACGACATCACGGGATCCAAGGACCGAGTATTGCCCGTATTCAGGCATGACAAACGGGAGATGCTGGGGTAACCTCGGAAATTCCCCGGCATTCCGCCTGCCATACGCGGTGCCGGGCTGATTCCGTAGTGCCCTATAGACAGAGGTACGCAAAATGAAAGCGAATCGACTGATTACCTGCACTGCCGGCCTGTTGCTGTTGTCCGGCATAGCCTGGGGCCAGGACACCATCGAGTGGACCACCCTGGGCAATGATTTCGCCCACACCCGTTCGACCCCGGCCGACCAGATCACCCCGGAGAACTTCGGTGATCTGGAAGTCGCCTGGACCTGGGACGGCGCAAGCTTCGAGGCGCAAAGCGGCCGCTCGACGCCGAGTTACATCAATGGCAGCCTGTACACGGTCGCCGGCGCGCGCCGCCACGTGGTCTCCATCGACCCGACAACCGGCGCCACCTTGTGGTCCTACCGCGAGCCCGACACCCGGCGCTGGTCCTATTCCATGCGCGCCGATTACGGCAAGGGCGTGGGTTACGCCAATATCGACGGCCGTGATGTCATCTATATCATCTCCCCCGGCTTCTTTTTGACCGCACTGGACGCGGCTACCGGACGACCGCTGGAAGGCTTCGGCGGCCCGGTAGCGGTTGAAGGCTTCCCGGAAACCGGCGTGGTCGATCTGCTCGCCGACCTGGGCCACCCTTACGATCCCTATGAAGGAATTCCGCTGGAGCGCGGCTATATCACCGCGTCTTCGCCGCCGATCGTGGTCAACGACGTGGTCGTGGTGGGCAACTCCGCGGAACAGGGCTATAACCAGTCCCGCATCGAAAACGTGCCCGGAGACATCCTCGGCTACGACGCCCGCACCGGCGATTTCCTGTGGAAATTCAATGTCATCCCGCAGCCCGGCGAGTACGGCCACGAGACCTGGGAAAACGACGCCTGGCAGTACACCGGCGATATATCCTCCTGGGCGCCGATTTCCGCCGACCCGGAACTGGACATTGTCTACATCCCCACTAATGGCGTGACCATCGACTACTACGGCGGCCACCATCCCGGCGACAACCTGTACGGCACCAGTCTGATCGCGCTCCATGCCGCCACCGGCGAGCGCGCCTGGCACTTCCAGATGGTGCATCACGACATCTGGAACTACGACACGCCGACCGCGCCGATCCTGCTCGACGTTACGACCGAGTCCGGGCCGACGCCGGTAGTCGCCCAGGCGACCAAGCAGGGCTACGTCTATGCCTTTAATCGGGCCACCGGCGAGCCGGTCTGGCCGATAGAGGAAGTGCCCATGCCGGCCTCCACGGTTCCGGGCGAGCTATTGTCGGAAACCCAGCCGATCCCGACCAGGCCGGCGCCGTTCGAATACGTCGGCTCCAGCGAGGAACTGCTGACAGACTTTACCCCCGAAATTCGCATGCAAGCGCTTGAGGCAGTGTCGAATTTCATTATGGGCCCGGTTTTCAATCCGCCGATTCACCGCACCCATCCGTCCGGCAAGACCGCAGCCCTGATGTGTCCTTCCGGCGCGGTCAATATCACCCACCCGCCCGTCGCCGACCCGGACAGCGGCGTGATGTACATCATTTCCCGTTATAGCTGCGGCGCCCGCACCCTGGTCAGTGGCGAAGAAGCGGATACTTACTACGAAGAACCTACCGGCACGACCTTGTCCCGTTATGCGGCAGGAAGCGGCGGGCCCAGCCCCCGGCACCCCGCCGGCATTCCCTTGTGGAAGCCGCCCTACAGCCGCATCACCGCGATCGACATGAACAGCGGCGAGCATCTGTGGATGATTCCCGCGGGATACACTCCGGACCGCATTCGCGACCTACCTGCCCTGGCGGGAGTCGATATCGGCAACACCGGCTCCGGCGCGGTCGGCCCCATGGTGGTCACCGGCAACATGCTGATCTACGGCAACGTCACCGGCGACGGCACGCCGCATCTGTTCGCCCTGGACAAGATGACCGGCGCGGAACTGGCCCGGGTCGAGGTGCCGGCGATCAGCCGCTATGGCATGAGTTCCTGGGTCCACGAGGGTAGGCAGTATGTTATCCTGCAAACCGGCAGTTCACTGACGGCCATGGCATTGCCCCAATAATTCCGAACGTAATCGTTTGAGGAGCAGCCCAATGAAGAAACCCCTTATCGCAACTTCCGCCGCATTGCTGGTCGCGGTATTTTCGCTTTCCACGCTACATTCGCAGGAAAACGAAATGAGCTTCTTTATCACCAGTGTGGGCTCCGGCGACGGCGCCAATCTCGGTGGTCTGGCAGGCGCCGACGCGCATTGCGCGAGCCTGGCGGAAGCGGCCGGCTCCAGCGGCAAGACCTGGCGCGCCTATCTGAGCGCTCACGCCAGCGATGGTGCGCCCGCGGTCAATGCCCGCGACCGGATCGGATTCGGCCCCTGGTATAACGCCAACGGCGTGGAAGTCGCCTCCAATCTCAACAATTTGCACGGTCCGCTGAACAATCTGAACAAGCAGACCGCGCTGACCGAGAATGGCGACATCGTTAACGGCCGCGGCGACGATCCCAACCAGCACGACATCCTGACGGGTTCCACGCTGGACGGACGCACTGTCGACGATGGCGCGAACCATACCTGCAACAACTGGATGGCCAACGGAGAAGGATCCGCACATGTAGGACATTTCGACCGCACCGGCGGCGGCCAGAACCCCACTTCCTGGAACAGCGCCCACGGCTCACGGGGTTGCAGCCAGGCTGATCTGGTAGGGACCGGCGGCAACGGTTATTTCTACTGTTTCGCCATCGACTGATCCGGCCGAACCGGCGCCGCGGCGGGCTGAATCCTCCGTGGCAGGACAAGAAGACTGAAGAAGGTGTGGCTGGCGGCAGCCACGCCTTCTTTGTTTAAGGCAAGGCGGAAAATCAATGATCAAGCTCTATGGATTTCAGCAGTCGCGTTCCTTCCGCGCCTTGTGGGCGTTGGAGGAAAGCGGGCTTGAATACGAATACGTCCAGGTCAAATTGCGTACGGACGCCGAGGTTCCCGACAGCGCGAAGAATCCGAAATATCTTGCGGTGAACGTCCAGGGCAAGGTACCGACGCTTGTCGATGGCGATCTCACTTTGACCGAATCCGTCGCCATCCTGTATTACATCGCGCGTTCGGCGCCCGAGTCGGGCCTGCTGCCGAACGCCAGCATGGACGTTTACGCCCGCATCGACGAACTCGCCTGCTTCGTACTCGCCGAACTCGAACAGCCGCTGTGGAGCACGGGCAAGCACATGTTCGCCCTGCCCGAGGAGCATCGCATTCCGCTGATGTTAGATACGGCGAAGTTCGAATTCGTCAAGGCCCTGAACGCCCTTGAAAATCTGCTGGACGACGGGGATTACGCGATCGGCGACTCGTTTACGCTGGTCGACATCCTGCTCGCCCACACCTTCAACTGGGCGATCCGTTTCGAGTTCGATCTGCCGCAACAGTACGTCGATTTTCGCAATCGGCTTTACAGCCGGCCTGCATGCCAGAGAGCGCTGGAGGTCATGCAGCGGTAGTCCGCAATTGCAACCACAATGAGAACCGCCGATGTATGACAGTCTCGACGCATATCTCGGGGCCGCGCTGAGCAGCCGCCGCTCGGACCGGCAGCAGCGCCTGAACCATATCGGTATTGCGATTGCCACGGTCGAAGGTCGCCGTATGATCTCGGCGGTTCTCGACAACTCTCCCGCGTCCGCGGCGGGCCTGCGACGCGGAGACCAGATTCTTACCGTCAATAGCGAGCCCTATCACCCGGTCTACTCCTTCAACCCCCAGCCACCGGCGACGCCGGAACCCGACCACCGAATTTTCCGCCTGGGATATTCCCGCGGCGGTGCACAACAGGAAGCGGCGGTCTCCACGGTCTTCAACAATCTGTTCGACAGCTACCGCAGCGCGGTCGAAGCCAGCGTGCAACAGTTCAACATGGGCAACAAGGTAATTGGCTACGTGCGGTTGTGGGGCATCAGCGGCAACGCCAACGATCTGGTGGTCCTGCAACGCATCATGGCGGACTTCACGAGCACCAACAGCTTGATCGTGGACCTGCGCAATGCCGCCGGTTATCTGGGCCCTGAGCATCTGGCCCTGTTTCTGCCGGGCGATTTCGGCAATTACTACTCCAATCCGATAACAATGATCGTCGACCAAACCACAGCCGGCGCTGCCGAGGAATTCGGCAGAGAGCTTTCGCGACTCGAGCGAGTTACCAGCGTCGGTTCCCCCACCGCCGGCGGCCTGCCACCCGAACTGCCCGCCGACTGGCCACTCGACTCAGCGTCCCCCAACGACCCCCAGTTCGAAGCCGCCCTCAGCCTGCTGGCGGGCCTGATTTAGCGGAATATTCGCAGTATACTGAGCGCCCCTTGCAGCGGCCGGCCCAGATCGGACCGCCCCGAATACAGCAACCAGCCAAAATTCAGGAGTCTCGCAATGCTCAAGGCCTATAACCGGTTTTACATCAACGGATCGTGGCAGGAACCCGCGGGACGGGAACTGCTCGAAGTCATCAATCCGGCAACCGAACAGGCATTTGCCACCATCAGCATGGGTACGGCGGAAGATGTCGACCGGGCGGCCGTGGCGGCACGGGCAGCGTTTGACGCCTGGTCCTGTTCAAGCGTGGAAGATCGTATCGAAGTCATAAACAATATCATCGCCGGCATCAAGGCGCGCGCCGGCGAATTCGCCACTGCGATCTCCGATGAAATGGGCGCGCCGATGCGGCTTTCGTCCACCGCACAGGTCGGCAGCGGGCTAGGGCATTTCCAGAGCATCGTCCCCATCCTGGAGAACTATCAATTCGAGGAAGACCGCGGCAACTCGCGTATCGTCAAGGAGCCGGCCGGAGTGTGTGGCTTCATCACTCCGTGGAACTGGCCCTTGAACCAGATCGCCTGCAAGGTCGCGCCCGCCATCGCGGCTGGCTGCACCATGGTGCTCAAGCCCAGTGAAATCGCTCCCGTCAGCGCATACCTGCTGGCCGAAGTGATCGCGGAATCCGGATTGCCCGCCGGCGTATTCAATCTGGTTAACGGTGACGGTCCGACAGTCGGGGTCGCAATATCCGCGCATCCCGAGATCGACGTCGTGTCCTTCACAGGCTCGACCCGCGCCGGACGCGAGGTCGCCCGCAACGCGGCCGACGGCATCAAGCGAGTCACCCAGGAACTCGGCGGCAAGTCCGCAAACATCATTCTCGATGACGCGGCCGATTTCGCTCGCGCCGTCAGCGGCGGCGTAGTCGGCTGTTTCGGCAATAGCGGCCAGTCCTGCAATGCGCCTACGCGCATGCTCGTTCCCGAGTCGCGCATGGCTGAAGTCGCCGAGATCGCCCGCGCGGCGGCCGCCAAGGCCACCGTCGGCGACCCGAAGGAAGAGACGACCCGACTCGGGCCCGTTTCCAGCGAAATCCAGTTCAACAAGATCCAGGGGCTGATCGAAAAAGGCATCGAAGAAGGCGCCGAACTAGTCGTCGGCGGCCCCGGCCGGCCTGATGGACTGGATTCGGGCTATTACATCAAGCCGACAGTATTCGCGAACGTTTCCAACGACATGACCATCGCCCGGGAAGAAATCTTTGGGCCGGTGCTTTGCATCATTGGCTACAAGGACGACGAGGACGCCGTGGCTATCGCCAACGATACCGAGTACGGGCTGTCGGGATACGTTTCGGGTGAGCCATCGCACGCCGGCGATATCGCCCGCCGGCTTCGTACCGGCAATGTCCATATCAACGGCGCCGGCCCGGACTTCGCCGCGCCCTTCGGCGGCTACAAGAAATCCGGCAACGGCCGCGAATGGGGCGTCGAAGGCTTCGAGGAATTCCTCGAAACCAAGGCGATCATGGGCTGATTCCATGAAACTGCAAAAGGACGCCATTGATATCGGAATCATCGCTCGTGAAATCGAGCCGATGCTGACTTTCTATCGCGATGTTCTAGGACTGGAGTTCGAGGCCGCCATTCCCTTTCCCGGCGGCGGCGCCATGCATCGTTTCAAGGCGGGGGATAGCATCGTAAAAGTGATCGAACTGGAGCCGGCGCCGGAAGCGCAGGCGCCGCGGGGAGGCATCCGGGGCGCTACCGGCTACCGGTACTGGACGATACATGTCGAAAACATGAATGACTGCGTCGAAAAAATCGGTGCGGCCGGTTATCGGATCGTAGTGCCTGTGACAGAAATTCGTCCGGGCACATCCATCGCCATCGTCGCGGACCCGGACGGCAATTGGGTGGAATTACTGGAAAACTCCTGAGTTTACTTGTTGTCAGACGAATCCGGCATCGACATCGTCAGTCCGGCAACGCAAAGACGAACAAGGTGTGGCCGTTTCTTCCGTATCCGGTTGGTATGCCGGGTATTCCCAACTGCCCGACGTGCTGGTTCGAGCCTACAGTGCCGCCCGGGGAGATCACCGCGATATATTGCTTGCCGTCGACGCCGAAACTTATCGGCGCCATGTCGCTCAGGCCGCTGAGGATGGTCAGCCAGAGAATTTCACCGTTGTGCTGATCAATGGCGTAGAAACGCCGCCGCGTGTCGGCGGTGAACAGCAGCCCGCCTCCCGTGGTCAACATGCCATACATCGGCGTGTCAATCTCGAGCCGCCACAAAGTTTTTCCGGTTTCGACGTTAATTGCCTCGGGCTGGCCCAGATGACCGGCCGGGCTCGGCTGCGAGGCTATGATCGTATTGTTGTAGCCGGTTTCCAGCGTCGGTTCGAGCGAAGTAAGCCGAATCGTCGTGCAATTGCCGTTGAAGGCGGGTAGATAGTAGGCATTGGTCAAGGGACTGTACGCCCCCTGGGGCACCTGGCGGTTTTCCTTGCAGACCCTGGCCGCGTGATCCGGATCCGCGTTCATGACGACTTCGGGATTTATCCGATACGCCCCGGTAACCGCGTCATAGCTTTCGATGACGTTCTGATACGCCGTCGGTCGAGCATAAAGAAACTCCCCATTGCCGCGGTCGTACGCATAAAAGATCGCATCTTTCGAGAAGGCGCCGATCACCAGTTGCCTGGATTGCCCCGCCCGAATTGCAGGATTGACGCCGAGCGAATCCGGGGGCGAAGGTCGCAGCGGCGAGTCCACCAGGATGTGGTCGTATACCGCGTCGTTGTTCCACATGTCTGTATGATGTTGCGCCCACCAGATCAGTTGCCCGGTGCGATGATCGAGGGCAACTGTCGAGCCCTGGTAGAGCCGGTCCGGCCACTCGCCGTCGGTCCCGGCCAGCGCGGGCTGTTGCGGCGCGCTCGAGCCGACGCCGAAAATGAACAGCCCCCGCTCCTTGTCGACCGCGGGAGTCATCCAGGGCGACATGTTGCGCCTTTCCTCGAACGGATAGACCTGCGGATCGTCGCCCCAGGTACGGTGCATGGGGTCTTCCGGAGTCGGACTCGTGTACCAGCGCCAGAGCAATTCTCCGTTTTCAGCGCTGTAGCCCGACATGTGGCAAATCTCCGTCGAAGTCCAGGCGGTGCAATTCCAGGGCACCGTGATTACGCCATTGAATACGACCGGAGCGCCGCTCGGCTGATCGCCGTCGCGATAGTCTCCCAGCGCCACTTCCCAGATCACATCGCCAGTGGCGGGATCCAGCGCAATCAGGTAACCGTCTGTCGTTGCCGTGATCAGTTTGTCCTCATAGATGAAAACGCCGCGGCCCCGGTTCCGGCTCAGGCCCGGATCGTTTTCGAGGAAATCACTCGAAAGCGGCCGGGAAAACTCCCAGATCACATCGCCAGTGGCGGCGTCATGAGCCGAGTGGGTTTCGTCCGGATGCCGCAGGTAGAGCACGCCGTCATAGACCGTGGGCTCGACCTGCATGCCTGTCCCACCCGGCCCGACTGCGTAAGACCAGGCAAGGCGTAATTCGGAAACGTTTTCGGTGTTGATCTGATCGAGCGGACTGTAACCCCAGTTCTCGTAATTCCCCCGCCACATGAGCCAGTCATTGGGATCGGGATCGTTGAGCATGTCCTGGGTAAGGGGCCGGAATTGCCTGTCCTGGGCAATAGCCAACGCGCCAAAGCCAAGCAGGAGAGCAGGAAAGATGAGTCTTCCGAAGATATACATGACCAATTGTAGGGGCGAGGCATGCCTCGCCCGAAATCGGCAACTCCTCGGCAACTTGGAGTCCGGGCGACGCATGCGTCGCCCCTACAGCGCAGGCACAATTCGTTCCAGCCAGGGATCGAGCGTTTCCCAACTCATCTGGAACATGTGTCTGGCGCTGTCGAGAATGGCTGCGTCGAGGTCGACTCCGGCGCCGGTTAGTGCATCTACGGTTTCGTCGAACCGGTCCGCCCAGCCGAGTTCATCGTCCCCGCCGATGCGCAGATAGACGGGAAATCCGCGTAACGGCCGGTTGTCGAATTCCGAAGTTGACAGCGCCGGCACGGCGATCACGCCGAAATAGTTCTCCGGATTGCGCCGGGCCACTTCCAGCGCCGAGAAGCCGCCGTTGGAGATACCAGCAAGCATGGTCTTGCCCGCCGCGATGTTCTCGCGCTGCTGCAGCGCTTCGATCAGTTGCACAACCCTTTCGTTGTTGCGCGGGCCGCGGAAGGAACGATTGTCGGGCGAAACCGGCGCGGCCACGACCCAGCCCCGGGCGGCGAACTGGCTGCCGAGCCAGCGTGAGGTGTCGGCCGCGATGGAAGCGTTGCCCGGTCCTCCACCGAACAGGATCAGCAGACGCCCCGGCTCCACTCTTTCCTCCGGCCAGACCATGAAAACCGCAAGAGTCTCTCCGTCCTCGAGCGTTACTCGCTCCTGGCCCAGCGCCGGTGCGCTCATCAGGAGGCAAAGCAGAACCAGCATTCTGGCGATCATGCATATCTCCCGGACTGTATCAGGCGTCGTCTTGCCCGCGTTGTCGATACACGGATTCGAAGCGCTCATGCAGGCGACGCATGCCGCCGAGCCAGCGGTCGTAATCATCGGTCTTGCGCTGCATGTAGGTCAACACTTCCGGATGCGGCAGGCACAGGAAACGTTCTTCGGCGAGCGTTTCGATCACCGTATCGGCGAGTTGTTCGGGCTCAAGTATGCCGTCCAGACCCGCAACGCCGCCATCGGTGTTCGCGGTCATTTGGGTGCGCACCGCCTGGGGGCACAACACGGAAACGCGAATGCCGCGCTTGCCGTAAGTGATCGACAGCCATTCGGCGAAGCCGACCGCGGCATGTTTGGTCACCGAATACGGCGCCGAGCCCACCTGGCTGAGCAGCCCGGCAGCCGAGGAAGTATTGAGCAGATAGCCTTCGCCCCGGGCCAGCATGCCAGGCAGCACCGCCCGCGCCGCGTATACGTGGGACATGACATTGATGTCCCAGATGCGCTGCCAGTCGGCGGTGGAAACTTCTTCCCCGCCCGGTGTGAAAATGCCCGCGTTGGAGCAGAACAGGTCGATCTGGCCGTGGGCTTCGAGAGTGTTATGCACCAGCCGGGACACGTCTTCCTCGTCCGCAACGTCGGTCCGCACTCCCAGCACCTTGGTCTGGCCGGCAATGTCCGCCACGGTGCGGTCGATGCCTTCGAGATTGATATCCGAGACGACGACCGCGCGCGCGCCTTCGGCGGCGAAGCGCAGGCACAGCGCCCGGCCGATGCCGCTGGCGCCGCCGGTGACGATTACTACCTTGTCACGCACCTTCATTGGCGGCATTCCTCCACGTCGGTTGGGAATCCTGCACGCCGGTTACCCCGGCGAGCCGTTCGGCGATGATCCGCTCGGCGTCCTCGACGATGCGGCCGATGAGTTCCGCGCAGGTCGGAACATCGTCGATCAGGCCGACTACCATGCCCGCAGACCAGACGCCATGGTCAAGGTCGCCCCGGGTATACACTTCCCTGCCCCTGACCCCTTGCACAAGCTCGCGTATGTCCTCGAATTTCGTTTCTCCCGGTCGCCCCTCGATTTCCAGCACCTGTTCGACGATGCCGTTTCTGAAGACCCGAGCGGTATTGCGCAGCGTGCGATAAATCAGCGCAGTGTCGAGTTCGGTCGCATCGACCATGGCCTGCTTGACCTTCTCGTGAATCGGCGCTTCCTTCGTGGCCATGAAGCGAGTGCCCATGTTGATGCCGTCGGCGCCCAGCGCTAGCGCCGCTGCCAGACCGGCCCCGTCGCCGAATCCGCCTGAGGCGATGAAGGAAATCGACAATTTGCGCGCCGCCAGCGGCAGCAGGATGAAATTGGTGATGTCGTCTTCACCGGGATGACCGGCGCATTCAAAGCCGTCGACGCTGACGATATCCACCCCGATGCGTTCGGCTTTCAGCGAATGGCGGATCGAAGTGCACTTGTGAATGACGGTGATGCCCGCCGCCTTGTAAGGCGGTAGAAACGGTTCGGGGTTTCGGCCCGCGGTTTCGACGATTTTGATGCCCGATTCGATTATGACCCTGGCGTATTCCTCGTACGGCACCGGCTTGATAGTCGGTAGTATCGTAAGGTTTACGCCGAACGGTTTGTCGGTCATTTCCCGGCAGCGGCGGATTTCCTTCTCCAGATCTTCCGGCGTTGGCTGGGTCAGTGCGGTGAGTATGCCGAGCCCACCACCATTCGAAACCGCCGAAGCAAGTTCCGCCAGCCCCACCCATTGCATACCCCCTTGTACGACGGGGTGCTCGATACCGAGCATTTCTGTCAATCTGGTGCGCATTTTTTCTCCTCTATCCACCCCGTTCATCGGGGGCGGCCAGTTTACGTGCTTGCCTCAATTTGTGCCAATCGGTTACTTGAGCCGCAGATTGCCGCGATAAAACTCCAGTTCCGCTTCCAATGCGTGAATCTGGTTCGCCGGCTTGCGAAAACCGTGACCCTCGCCCTCGAAACTGATGTATTTCACGCCTTCGATTCTCTTCTTCAGTTCGGTATGAAGCAGATCGGCCTGAGACGGCGGAACCACCTTGTCTTCGGTTCCCTGCAGAATCAGCACCGGCGCCGAAATTTCATCGAGCCGGTTGATCGGTGATCTTTGTTTGTAGCGATCGAGCGTTTGCGGGTAGGGGCCGATCAAACGGTCCAGGTATCGCGATTCGAACTTGTGGGTGTCCTGTGCGAGCAATTCGAGGTCGGCGACGCCGTAATAGCTGACGCCGGCGGAAAACAGATCACAGGCGGCCAGGCTCGCCAACACCACATAACCCCCGGCGCTGCCGCCGCGGATAGCTGCCCGGTTCCCATCCACCTTTTTCGTATCGATCAGATGCTCCACCGCGGCGATCACGTCTTCTATGTCGAACACTCCCCATTGCTCGTACAGCGCCTGGCGAAATTTCCGGCCATAGCCAGTGGAACCGCGGTGGTTGATGTCGAGCACGGCGAAACCGCGGGACGTCCAGAACTGGTGCATGGGGTTGAGAGCCGCCCTCGCCGTTCCTGTGGGTCCGCCATGCACGTTTACCAGCAGCGGCGGCAGTTCCCCTGCCGACGCCTCGAAATCGGGGTTCACGGGCATGTACAGGAGACCATACGCCGCGTCACCGCTTTTGCCGCGAAATTCGAAATGCCGCGGCCGGGAAATCAGGTTCTCGGCAAGCGCGTTGGGAACCGCTCCACGATAAACAGTCTTCGTGGAAACAGTGCTGGACGTTACGTCTCGCCCCGGGTTTCGTCCAAGGTTTTGCAAAAGTACGGCGGGATAGTCGTCGACGCCGGCGGCGACATAACTGACCCTGCCGTCATCGTCGATTCTAAGTTGATCCAGCAACCCCCTGCCTTGCTCAAGCTCCCTCACTTTGCTTCCGTCCGGCGCGACTTCATGCAACTGCCATAGGCAGCGGTCAACCAGGGTTATGAAAATCCGGCCGTTTTCACCGAGCGCATAGTTCCGATTTCCAAGCTCCCATGGCGGTCCGCAACAGTCGGCCGCAGCCGGATAAACGGGATCGCTGGAACAGCCGGGCCCGAGATTCGCGGAATCGACTCGCGCCAGGTTCCAGAAGCCTGAATTATCCGAGAGGAAATACAGATGGTTGCCGGTGTCGAATCGGGGCTGCAGTTTCGAGGCCGCGACTGCTTCGTCTATCTGGAAACAATCTTCGATCAGGCCCCGGGCGTTCAGTCTCGAACATCTGATTTCCGTATCGTCCCAGGGCATGTTCGGATGGGACCAGGTAACGAATGCGAGCAATGCGCCGTCGCCGGACAGACTCGGCCCTGCAACGAAGTCGCTGCCTTCGTACAGAATCTCGTGAGAGTCCGCCGGTTGCGGCAGCAGATTCTCTTTCAGGCCGATTGCCACCAGGGCGTTCCTGACCTGGCTGGCCGGCCCTGTAATATCCCCGTGATCTTCGCGCACACAGACGAGGCGATTGCGGACAGGGTCATGCACCAGGTCTGCGTAACGCGTTTGAACACCGCCGGAATCGGTGACCGGCTCGGGCATCGAAAATTCAGCCGTCTTCGTATCGAAGCGCTGCCGATAGATTTCCTGGTCTTCGAAGTTGCAGAAAAAGACGTCGGTTTCGCCCACGCCATATGGCAATCCACCATATTCGTGCACCCTCGTGCGCAAATTGAAACCGGCCGGCGAAATTCGAGCAACCTTGCCACGACCGTCTCCGAACATCAGCGCAAGATCGTTTCCTTCATCGGGCATCGTCAGCAGGAACAACATCCCGCCGTTCCAGGGCGTCGGATTGCCTGGAGTCTGGCGCTTGCCGAATATCAGCTCGGCGGTAAGCGGAGACTTCCAATTGCCATGCGCGGCTGTCTTGCGCGCTTTGTGACTGCCTGCCCCGTTCATCATGCCCCTCTGCGAATCTCAGCTTCCTCGCGCGCCCGGCTGATGCATTCGGCTGCGCAAGATGGACAACAGAATGCCCGGCACGCAGATTGCGGCCGCGAGGCTGAAGCTGAATTGTATGGATTGTTCCAGTTGAGGCAAGGTGCTGCTGTCGATCAACCTGTCGCCGATCAGCAAAGACATGGCGAGCGCTACCAGCACCATACTGCCAAGTTGTCCCAGTATCCGGGTCGTGGCAACCGCGCCGGAGGCAAGGCCGTAATCTTTCCTGTCCACTGCACTCATGATCGCATTGGTGTTCGGCGAGGAAAAAAAACCGAATCCGATGCCGGTGAGGATCAGTGCGACCGCCGCGGTGAGTATCCGGCTTTCAGCGTCGAGACCGCTGAGCAGGAACAGGCCCAGGGCAGTCAGCAACATTCCCGAGGATGCCAGCACCCTGGGTTCCATCGAGTCCGAGAGTCTTCCGGCGACTGGAGCAAGCAGCGCCATGGAAACCGGCTGGATAGCCATGATGAGGCCGGCCTGGGAGGCGCTCAGGGATTTCAGTTCCTGCAAATAGAGACTGAGCAAAACCAGATTCGCATAAGTGGCGGTGTACATGATCAACGAAGCGCCGCAAGAGCGAGTGAAGAGAGCGTTGCCGAAAAACACTCTTATGTCCCAGATCGGATTCTCGGCCATGCTGGCGTGGCGAACGAATAAAAGCAGGCTCACGGCAAAACAGGACAGCACTATCGCGCTGAAGATACTCGGCAACAGGCTGACGCCCAGGCAAAGAAACAGTATCGACAGGCTGAACAGCGCGGCGCCCGCGAAATCAAAGGCAACGCTTTCGCCCGACCATTCCTCGCGCACCAGGCCGAGACCGATGAACAGCACGACAAGGGACAAAGGAATGTGAAGATAGAAGTTTGCGCGCCAGCCAAACCAGTCCGTTACCAACCCGCCCAGAATCGGGCCCGTCATCAACCCTGCGTAGATCACCGATACGACGATGCCGATCGCCTTGCCGCGCTGCGACGGTGGATAAACCGAAGAAACTATTGCCATCTGGGTCGCGTAAAGCATGGCGGCGCTTACGCCCTGGAGAAAGCGGCCGCTGAGCAGCATGGCGCCGTTGGAGGCCAGGCTGGTATAGACGGACGTCAGAATTACGGCCGCGGTGCCGATAAGAAACACCCGCTTGCGCCCGAACAGATCCGCCAACCGCCCGCAAATCAGGATGAACATGGCGCTCGCCATCAGGTATGCCATCGGCACCCAGCTCACCATCGTCGCGCTCAAAGCAAAATGTTCGCTGATCGCGGGGAGCGCCACATTGGTGGCCGACAGCATCACCGGCGTGGTGAACGCGTTGAGGATCACCATGGCTATTACGATTCGCCGGCTGGAGGCGTCGCTGTCTGCGGTCATGGAGTGACTCGTGGCAGGATTGCTGAGGTTCAATCTAATGGGCTGCAAGTTTACGCGATTGCCCTGAGCAGTACGAAAGCGCCCAGTGGAAATTACAAAGAGTTACGCCAGACGCTCCGGCGCCCGTGCTATATTCTCGCGTCGAAAAATATCCAAGCTCTGAATTCGGAGAGATCAATGAAACGGAAATTAGTATTCACCGCGATTGCCTGGGCTGCCGGCCTGTACTCCTCTGAGTCCCTGGCGCAGGAACAATCCATCCAGGAAATCCAGGTGATTTCGAACAGCCGAAGGTCGGAAGGTCTTTCCGACGTCAATGCTGCCGTGTCGGTAATCGGTCAAGAGGAACTTTCGCTGCTGCGGCTGACGCATTACCAGGAAGCCCTGAATCGGGTGCCCGGCGTCAATATCAATCGCAACAACGGCCAGGAAAGCCTGGCTTCGATCCGCTCTCCGGTACTTACCGGCGCCGGCGCCTGCGGCGCATTCCTGATGGCCGAAAACGGCATACCCGTTCGCTCCAACGCATTCTGCAACGTCAACCAGATGTTCGACGCCCATACCGAGAACGCCGAACGCATCGAAGTCGTGCGCGGTCCGAGCAGCGCATTCTGGGGCTCCAACGCCATGCACGGCATGATCAATGTGGTGCTGCCGGACCCCGGCCAGGCTGGGTCGCTGACGATCGAGGCCGGCCCTCGCGGGACCCGGCGCGTCCAGGGGCAATTCGGCACGGAAGAGGAAGGAGTCAGCAATCTGTTCCTGTTCAACGGAATCGAGGAAGAGGGTTACCAGGCGGACAGCGGCGTCGATCAGCAGAAATTCTCCTGGCTGTACGAACTGGATTTCGGCGGGGTGCAACTCGACGGCGGTTTCACCATGATCAACCTGAATCAGGAAACCGCGGGCTACGTCACCGGCACGGACGCCTACCTGGACGCGGAGCGGCGCAAGACCAACCCCAACCCCGAGGCGTTTCGCGACAGCCGCAACGGGCGATTCTGGACTTCCGTCAACTGGGATTCCGGCGATTGGGACATGGTGCTGACCCCCTATGTGCGCGAAGTGAACATGACTTTCATGCAGCACTTCCTCCCCGGCGACCCCGTCGAGGACACTTACCATCGCAGCGCCGGCTTTCAATCCGGCGCCTATCGCGAATTGGACAACGGCGCCAGCGTGGCTCTCGGTATCGACGGCGAATCCACAGTTGGCAAATTGCAGCAGTTCCAGGCCAACCCCACGGCTGGCTCGGCATTCCTGCGCAACACGATCCCCCAGGGCAGGCATTACGACTTCACTGTCGATGCCGCCATGATCGGCGGTTTCGTCAGCTACGAGCAGTCGCTCGCCGAGAATCTGATCCTCTCATTCGGCGCCCGCATCGAGAAGGTCAACTACGATTACGACAATCGGATGATCGACGGCCGCACCAACGACCAGGGCGTCGCCTGCGGTTTCGGCGGCTGCCGTTATCACCGCCCCGCGGACCGCAGCGACGATTTCTCCAATCTTTCGCCCAAGGTCGCCCTCAGCTACCACCTTGACGATAACAATCGCTTCGACTTTCGCATACAACGCGGTTTCCGCGCTCCCCAGGCCACCGAACTCTACCGCCTGCAGAACAGGCAGAGCGTGGCGGATCTCGATTCGGTCGAACTCGACAGTGTCGAATTCGCGTTCAGCGGCGGCGCCGACGCCCTGACTTATTCCGCCAGCGCGTACCTGATGGACAAGGACAATGAGATCATCACCAACAGCTCGCGGGAAAATCTCAATGGCGCCATGACCCGGCACCGGGGCCTGGAACTTGCCCTCGCCTACGACATCAGCGACGCGCTCACGCTGCACGCGGTCACCAACTACGCCAGACACACATATCAGCACTCACAGCTTTCCGGCGGAATTGACATCCAGGGCAAGGAAATCGACACCGCGCCGAACCTTTGGGGCAACTATCGCGTGACCTGGCAGGCGAGTCCGTCCCTGCGCGCGGAATTCGAATGGGTGAACATGGGCGAGTATTTCACCAATCCGGAAAACACCGCCTCCTACGAAGGTCACGACATCTTCAATATCCGGGCGCAATACGACGCCAGCGAAAGCTGGACCTGGTCCTTCGTCCTGCTCAATGTTATGGATGATTTTTACGCCGAACGCGCGGATTGGACGACTTTCACCGGCGACCGCTACTTCGTCGGCCAGCCGGCGCGAGCCTTCATCTCCGCAACCTGGAATTTCCGATAATCGATCCCGCCTTCGAATCCCTGCTGGCGCTGTTCGAGGCGCCGGCAGGGGATCGGCTCTCACCGATCAGTCATCCTGCTCGACTCGGTGCAGGACCTGTCTCCCGCCGGGGCGATTCCCCTCCCTCCGGGGAATCCAACTTTCGTAGGGGCGAGGCATGCCTCGCTGACCCCAACATCCGTAGGGGCGAGGCATGCCTCGCCCGCGATACCGGCGCCTTACGCGAAGCCGCGGTGCTCATAGCCGTATCGCGACCCGCGGGAGATACCCGCAATAGCAAAGTCGTGCTGACGGTCCGATCTGAAAACCTCAAGAGCCATGCCGGCCAGATCAGCCTGCCGGGCGGCTCCAGCGAATCCGGCGATGCCGACCTTGCAGCCGCCGCCCTGCGCGAAGCCGAGGAAGAAATCGGCCTGCCGCGGGATCAGGTGGAAGTAATCGGACAACTCGGGCCGATGGAGCTGCCCTCCGGTTTCCGCGTAACTCCGGTGGTCGGCCTTATTCCGCCAAATCTCGAATTCACCGCCTGCACGCGGGAAGTCGCCGACATCTTCCAGACTCCGCTCGCACTCATTCTCAATCCCGAAGCCTATGTCCGCAGCAGTTACCTGTACGCCGGCGTCAAACGCCGCACGCTGGAGTTGCACTACGAGGACTATCGAATCTGGGGCGCCACAGCCGCGATATTGCACCGGCTCGCGTTACTGGCCAAGGGATGACAGATGCGGCCGCGTTCTTTGCGTTTTGATAGATAGAGCAAGCGGTCGACGCCTTCGACGAATTCCCTTTCGCTGAGATCTTCGCCTTCGGCTTCATACACTCCGACCCCCAAGCTGGCACTGATTTGCCGTTTGATGCTGCCTCTCTTGAACGGGGAGCGCTCAATCAGGGTCCGCAGGCGTTCGGCGAGGCCGATTCCCTGCTCCAGTCCGGTGCCCGGAAGGATGACGGCGAATTCATCGCCGCCGAAGCGGCAGGGGGTGTCGAGTCGGCGGGTGGCGCTGCGGATCAGTTCCGCCAAATGGCAAAGCACGGAGTTGCCGACTTCATGTCCGTAATTGTCGTTAACTTCTTTGAAATTGTCGAGATCCATCAAGATCAAGCAAGTCGGTTGGCCGGTGCGCCGGGTGCGTTCGAGTTCCAGGCTCAGCGTCTCGTTGAAATGACGCAAGTTGGAGAGCCCGGTCAATTCGTCGGTATGGACGAGAGCGCGCAGGTATTCGATCTGCTTGCGCAGCAGTTCGATGTCCGAGAGCTTTTCCTGTTCCGTTGCCGGCGGCTGATGTTTGCGATGTCGCATGGAGCCTACCGTAGCACAATGACCCGAGGGCAAAAAATAGTCGAAATCGACTTTTTAATCGGAATCAGGGCAGCGCCCAGGCGGGCAGGTCGCCGAGCACGCCGAAGGTAAAATGCCCCGCGGTGTAGACGAACGCGGTCAACAGCAATACCGACAATAGATCAAGCCAGATCCCCGCGATCACCATCTTGACGATCGGTACCCGGCCCGAACCGTAGATGATGGCGTTGGGCGGCGTGGAAACCGGCAGCATGAAAGCGCAGGATGCCGCCAGCGTCGTCGGAATGAGCAACAGCAATGGGTGCGCTTCGATGGCCTGGGACAGGCTCGCCATGATCGGCAGCGACAGCGAGATGGTGGCGGTGTTCGACGCAACTTCGGTCAGGCCGGTGATGAAAGCCACGGTGCTCAAGACGATAACCAACGGGCTGGCGCCGCCAAGCAGGTCGCCGAGTTGCATGGCGACGTAATCGGACAGGCCGGAAGTCGAAAAGCCTTTGGCGATGGCGAGGCCGCCGCCGAACAGCAACAGGATGCCCCAGGGAATCTTTTTCGCGTCTTCCCAGTCCATCAGCCGGCCGCCGACCTGTTTGCTCGCCGGGATGATAAACAGGGTCAGCGCCATGGCGATGGAAACGGTGCCATCGTCGATCATGTAACCCACGGGCGAGCCGCCGAGGTTCGTCAGCAGAGAGTCCAGATAATAACTCCAGCCGAACAGGTCGATTTCCTCGCCGAGCAGGCGTTCCTTGCGCGTCATCCATAATACCGCCACGCTGAAGAACACCCAGGCGACACGTTTTTCCTCGACGCTCATGGGCCCGAGTTTGGAGATTTCCCGGTCGATGAAGCCTTCGCCACTGAACGGCGTTTCTTTCGGCAACGGGAAAATGAAGCGCGTCAGCAACACCCAGGCGATGAGCATGTAGACCATGCTGAGCGGGAGCGCGAACAGCATCCAGGCGGAGAAGGTGATATCGGGCGCTTCCGGAAACAGTTGTCCGAGTTGGGTGACGAGTACGCCGTTGGGCGGCGTGCCGATCAAGGTCGCGAAACCGCCGATGGACGCGGAATAAGCGATTCCGAGCAGCAGATTCAGTGAAAAATTGCCGGCGTTGGCGGGTACTTCGCCGCCTTGCGCGAGTGTCTGCTTGTTCAGATCCTCATACAGCAGAACCAGCGACAGACCCATCGGCATCATCATCATGGCCGTGGCGGTATTCGAAAGCCACATCGACAGGAATCCCGTCGCCACCATGAAACCCAGCACCAGCCGATGCGGCTGGCCGCCGATGATGCGCAACACGTTCAAGGCGATACGCCGGTGCAGGCTCCATTTCTCCACCGCCACGGCGATCATGAAACCGCCCATGAACAGGAGGATGACCCAGTCCATGTACTGATCGGCGACATTGGGAAAGATAATGTCGATATCGCCGGGCAATACGCCCTCGCCAAGTTCGGCGAGATTGGCCGCCGGCACTTCGCGGCCGCGCATGATACCGAGCAGCGGGTAGAGCACGATAGGCAAAAGCGCCGTCGCCGCCAGCGGAATCGCCTCGGTAATCCACCAGATCGCCATCAGCAGGATGACGGCGACCATTCGCGTTACGGCTGGATTGCCCGGCTCAAGATCAACGAATAGCAATGTGCAGACAAACGTCAGCGGACCGAGCCACAAGCCGATGCGGCTGTGCAGGGGAATACTCCTGGCCTGCTTCCGCGGATCCCGACTGTCGTTGGCTTCAGTCATGAGTTGACGATTATCCGGAAAGCGTCATCGACCAGGATCAATCGTGTTTAAACAAATCGGCCAGAAAGTTTCTCACTGACTGGTATGCGCGATGTTTGGCCACGGCGTTGAATACCGCGCCGAGTTCGGGATCGTTCGCGGCTGCATTGGTAAAGGCATGCTGGACGCCGCCATAGCTATGCACCTGCCAGTCAACGCCGGCCTGGGTCATCTCCTGCTGGAACGCCAGCACCTGTTCGGGTGGAACCATGGGGTCGTCGTGCCCGTGCAGGCATAGCACTTTCGCGTGAATATCCTCGTTGGTCATGCCATCTCCCGGAGCGAGAATGCCATGCATGCTGATCACGCCAAGCACATCGGCGCCGGAGCGGGCCAGTTCCAGCACACACATGCCACCGAAGCAATAACCCATGGCGGTGACATGGGTCGCCTTGACCTGGGGTATATTGCGTCCGGCTACCAGCGCGGCGCGAATGCGGCGGCGCAGCAGCGCGCGATCGGCGGCATAAGGGGCCATGAGCGCGGAATTGCCGGCGGTATCGCCGTCCTTGCCGAAAATGCCCTTGCCGTACATATCCAGGGCAAATCCCACATAGCCCAATTCGGCCAACCGCTCCGCCGCGCGACAGGGATATTCGCGCCGGCCGGTCCAGTCGTGGGCCACCAGCACCAGCGGCTTTTGCGTTTCGGATTCCTCGTAGGCCACATAAGCTTCAAGTACGGTATCGCCATCGTTGTAATCGAGGGTTTTCGTAATCATGGCCTGGCTCCTGCAGTCTTGCGGATTCGCGGAACGGACGCGGACGCGCCGCTTCAGAGCTGCGCCAGAATGGATTCGGCCGAACTGACGCCGATATCGCCGCCGGGCTCGACCGCCAGATGAGTAACCGTGCCGTCGTCCACGATCATGGCGCAGCGCTTGGCCCGGCCGCCCATGCCATAGCCGCTGAAATCGACTTCCAGCCCTGCGGCGGCGGCGAATTCGCCATTGCCGTCCGCCAGCATCAGCAATTCATCGGCATTTTGCGCCTTGCCCCAGGCGCCCATGACAAAAGCGTCGTTCACCGCCAGGCAGGCGATGGTGTCCACGCCTTTCGCCTTGATGGCATCGGCGTTGACGACGAATCCAGGCAGGTGCGACAGCGAACAGCCCGGCGTGAAAGCGCCCGGCACGATGAACATGACCACTTTCTTGCCGCCAAATACCTCGTCGCTGGTCAGCGGCTTGGGACCTTCATCGGTCAGTACGCGGAAAGTAACCGCCGGAATCTTGTCGCCTGCTGCAATCGTCATCTTTACTTGCTCCTGGTCTGAATTTGCGGGAAGGATAATGGAACGGCCTTCGGCCGAAAGCGTCCCGAATGGTAGCAGATTTGCGCCCCTGTGCTAATGTACACACTTTGGATAAGCCAGTCATGAAAAGCGGCGATGGAAGTCGGCAGACCCTTGGAAGTTAGAGTCATGGCCGTGGCTGCCGCGAATTGCGTAGAGATTATGAAACTTCCTTACAGAGAAAATGAGTTGTTGGATGATGCAGCGTGATAAAAGCCAATCGAAGATTAGCTCGATCAAAAAGCATCGGCAGCCAACGCTTGAAGAGCGGCTGGCGGGACTGGAGCAGGCTGGTGTTCTTGTAAAATCAGCAGCGCCCAAACAGCCCCTCAAGCCCGTGGCCCGACGTCCCGGAGCGCTGGCACGGTTCTTGGCCGAACGCGGCAATTGAGATGTTCCTCTCCGAAGATATGGCTACGGATTTGCATCCTTACCCGCGTTGCCTGAATTATCCGATTCTGCTATTCGTTCACGTATTCCGGCAGGCAAGGCGTCGTACATCGCATCAACTTACTTAGTTCGGCTGATCACTTCTTCTACGATCAAATTAACCAAACGAAGCAGAGCATCAACGGTCGCCACATCATCTTTTAAGTCAATCTGCCCCGGATGAGCAGCATTGTTTCCTACGACCCGGACAACATTAAGCGCCTGTTAAGTTCTCTCGGACAAACCTCTGTCCACAATGGAGCGTATGGCGGCATCAAGATTACGCTTCCCGGGAACGAGAGATTCGCATAACGCTTCAATCGCAAGGCGAACCAAACCGGCGGCGGCGCGAGGCGATGCTTGGGCGATCACGTTCGCTTCGTTGTAGTATTGACGCATATCATCTGGCAGATCGGTATTTGGAATTAGCACCAGACCCCCCATTTGGTCACAAAAGACATTTTCCCAACCAAGTCGCTGGTTCTTTGCAGCGAACACACTTCAAAATGACACACCGGTCACCACGGCGGTCCAGGCGGCAGGGATGAATTGCGACGACCGCGCGGTATTCCTCGATTCATTGTCCAGACGATCCCGCAAGCTGGCGTTCCGCATTGCCTTGTCGCTCAGATGGAGCAAGACAGTGTGCCGTTTACAAGCGCGTATGTGATCTTCTACTCGATTAGTTCGGCAGCATCAGCCAAGTCGAACCACTTAGAGGCGTCGGCTAGCTCTTGAGCATGGCGCTTTTGTTCTTCTCTATCTTCAATGGCGGACCCAGGCAAAACTATATCGGCGTGATACGGGTTATCGAGCCGCGGCGTTGCTGCTACCCCCCTCTCGCTCTGAGTTGCCATCTCAGCAGTCAGCGTGGCCCATCCATAAAATGGATTCGCACGGGCCGCGGCTACGCTTTTAGCAATGCTGATCGCCTCCGCAATAGGGGACTTGTCGAGGCGATCTGTAGAAATTTGGGCTTCACCCGCCTTTTCCAGAAATACACTGTGCAATACTCGTCCTCGACGGGCGCGTTTGGCTTTACTATTGGAAAATACGCCTCGTCCGAGTCGTTCCCCGGGCGCAATGTCGTCCTCAATTGTCACTTAGCAATGTCTCTTTTCCGTATGAGTTCTTGCAAAGCCTCGCGAATAAAGCCGTCCGGAAGTAAAACTGTATCCTGATACCGCGCACGTCGTTGACGACCATTCATATTCACCAAACATAGCGCACCACCGTCTGACTCGCATAGCAACAATACCGAACGCCCAGAACCGCCAGTCGCATCAATTGCCATCTCGCCGTCCTGAGTGGGATAAACTTCGAATCGGTGTGGGAAAATCGCATACAGAGTTATAAGCAACCTGCGTGCGTTCGAACGCGCCAAGTCAGACGGGATAGGGTAATCCTCTTCCCTTGCCTCCGTGTCGGCATCATCCAGATCATGTAAAGCTTCCTGTAGTTCAGGACTGTGCACGCCGCCAAAGTCAATACGATCAATCGTACAAGCGGAAATTTCCCGAGAAAATGACATGTCCGCATCCACAGGCTTGTTAGCGGTAGCAGGCGGTCGTAACGCTTCATACAGATGTTCAATATAGTCTGGCGATAGGGCAATTCTGGATACTTTCTCCGACCAATCCTCTTCTGAGTCAAGAAATGTCTCGGCGCTTAGATTATTAGGCGCAAGATCAGTGCCAGTCTGAAGATTCGTCCGCATGTCACCAATGGGCACGTTAGCTTTAATCTGTGTAACGTAAGAAGTGGCTGTCATGGCCTCACCCCTAGTGTTTCGAACTTATCGACAAGTCTGTGAAAATCGGCAAAATCTTCCCCATACGCCGAAATCACTGCTTGTGCCATCTCAATTCGTTCCATACCGGTTGCGCCCTGGAGTTCCCGATGTATGTTCGCCTGAAAAAAAAGTCCTTGATGTATGCCGCCATTTTCATCTTCCAGCCTGATACCGCCAATATCCAAGGCAATCTTCCTTTTCTCGAAATTGTACACGGCCTTCAGTTGGACCTCCGGTGCAACGTCTTTGAAGGCCATCCACGAACCACCCTCTATTAGGGCATTCGCAATTTCAAACTCTTCACTTCCCCTGGAAGTTCTGATCGCCTTGGGGTTTATCCCTATCGCACTGTAATTGGGGTGAACAACCACTTCCAAAAACCGTTTAACAATGTTTGGCACTGCAATATCGCCTTCTTCGAGGTGAGACACTTTTTGTTCAAATACAAATCGATTGGGTTCAGCGCTAACGACAATTTCCTTGTCAAACTCAATCCTCGAAAACATCGGCGTAGCTATTGCTGGAGTCTTCAGTTCCAGTGTTTTGTCAATAATTTCGTTGTGACGCAAGAAGTCAGGGTTGAGAATCGACGGGTCTGTCGGGCTCGCCACCAGAACAACCGAAACTTCGACAAGCGTTAACTTGCGCTGTTGCCCGCCCTCCGTGGATTGCGTGACCTGACTCATGATGCCCCCATTCGGCCCAGCAAGTCGGCAAACCGACCCACTCTGCTTTTTCGACGCGCCAACTATAGGCGAAATTGTTAGCCTCCGCCATATAGCACGAATGTGCAAACTAAACGTCTCCATGCCTCGCAGGCTGGCGACACTCGGTCATTTCGAGGAATAGTCAGGGAAATCAATGGAGTACTCCAAATTTTACAGTATGCGAACGGCCCAATAGAATGTTCTTCCGAAAACTAGCAAACCCTTAACTTAGGGGCAGGCCCACCAACTCCGCCAGAAAACGCGCCTAAACGTCGTCCCGCAGCCACGAGGTGCACAGCAACTTCTCCGGCGCGATGCCGGGGCGGCCCTCGCGGGACTACAGTGCGTCGAAATCGGACGACAGCGCTTCGAGCGCCTCGTTAGTCAAAGCTCGAATCATGCGCAACGGAGGCGTCGACACGTAATCTTCCAGGTTCACATAACTGAACAGCCTTTGGGGCTGCATGTGGGTGCCTCGCATGGCGATCTCCCGAAACGGACAATACCGGTCGGGATTTTATCAAACCGAACGTTAATGAAGGAGTTCTTTAGCAGCCTGCTAATGCCCATTCTTCACAGATGACATAAACTTCCTCGCAAAATCCATCAAACGGTACCCTACCCAGAATTGAGATTTGCTGTCATTTAAAATCTATGCCTCGGCTAGAACACTGAATTAGTATCTATCTCGAACCCGACAGTTTTAAGTTCTCGTGTTAGCTTAATCTTCCATCCGTCGGCCCCGTCCAGGTTGATGTATATAACGCCATCATAGTCAGAAGGAATTTCAACTTCAGGACTCTTCAGTGCGCATACGTAATTTCTTCCAAGTCTGCCAATGAAAAATCCAAGCTCAAAAATCACATTCTGTCGAGCTCGATATTGAAGGCGGTCGACTTCCGATTTTGTGGCCCCCTGATCGTCTGGGGTCATTAGTACTACCGCAAAACCAACATCTGAATGATCCTCCATTTTTTCGATTATGGTGCGACCTTTATCTGATTGCTCATGGAGGATAATGGTCTCAAAATTTAAGCTCTCCAAAAATCTTGCAACTGATTCCTTAAATGCTACATCATGGCCATGCACAATAAAGATCTTCTTTTCGAGCTTTTTCTCTACTGGAACACGAAAATCTGGTGACATAGATCTTATTTGATCGACCATCTTATTCTCAACACCTCCATTTCCATCCCAGAAATGCTCTATATCTTCAAGGTTTGATTCAACTACTGAAATAATTGCATCCAAGAAAATCCTTATTCCGCTTGGGCTTATAGTATAACTATCGGGAAGCCTCGAATACTGGCGACTATCTTCACCAAAAATATAAATAAATGCGCTTCTCACGCTTTCATTCCATTTTTGCAATTGTCGTGTATGACCTAATTCTGGACTTAACAGCTTCCCCTCAACCAATAGTGATTCAAGACGCTGTATCGCCTTTTTCTTGCTTACATTTAGCATGCCATAAGCTCCTTTACTCAATTTCAAAAACTACATGAAAGTGAATAGCGTTAACCAGAATGGATTTCTTCTCGTCACGCGTGCTCTCTGACTTCCTTCAAGGCTCGGTTGAAAAAGTGGCGTGTGGCCTTGTCCCTCGCTTCGGTATCGGTGAGGACGATGTCGCGCATTTCGTTGTCTCGCTGAAACATTCGGATGGCGCCCTGAAAAAATGCTTCATGGAATGCGGTGTACACAACGTCGGGGGGATTGTTTCTTAGCATTTCAGCCATGTCTCCATCAAGGATTTCGCGATTGACCTGTTCGAAGCGGATCATGTCGGTTTCTGTGAAATCTGTGCCGTGGCGCTCGTTGAAGGATCTGACGATTTCCGAAAGCTCCTTTTTCTCATCCTCCGTATAGGGGTTCGCCCCAAATTTGTGTATCGGCGGCAGTGGCTCAGAAATGCCCTTCTTCAGCGAAGCGGTGCCCTTCCCCTTCTCTACGATCTTGAATGCCTGAAGCCGCAGCATGTCATCGGTAATCTCGATATCCGGCGGCATTTCCCGGTTAGGAAGCAACCGTGAAAGCCATGCGGCATAGGTGAAGAGTTTTTCAAGTCCGGTATCGTCGAGCGGGATAACCTGCGCGATAAAGCTATAGAAGCGCATGTAGCTGCGCAGGAGTTGCCGGAATTCCTCCTGACGTCCCTCGTCATCGTCGGTCTCGAATCGGGCGACTGCCGCTCGAACCAGCCCTTCAAGCCGCACCCGGTCGCCGCCATCCAGCGGTCCCTTGTAGAAGGTCTTGGCGAAGCGCTCGATTTCTTCCCGGTCCAGATAGCCAAATTTAAATAGCCGGCCTTCCAATTCATAAACCTGATTGGGGTCGGACAATGCTTCCAATGCGGTGGCCTCGTAATACGGCTTGAACGCGGCCTGGATGTCCTCGATCGTGTTACGGAAGTCGAGAATGAAAGTCTGCTCTTTGCCCAGCATTGTGCGGTTGAGTCGCGAAAGAGTCTGCACTGCCTGCAATCCCGCGAGTTTGCGGTCGACATACATGGCGCTAAGCTTTGGCTGGTCGAAGCCGGTCTGATACTTCTCCGCGACGATCAGGATCTGATATTGATCCTGATACGGAGAGCCATCCGGTTTGAATCCGTCGAAACGGCCCGGCAGTTCGGTTTCGGAAAATCCGTTCAATCCTGCCTCGGTGTACTTTTCGCCATCTACATTTAGCTCATCCGAAAACGCGACAAGAGCACTGACGTCCGTGTAGCCGTGCGCTTTGATATAGTCGCGTACGCCGAAGAAATAGCGTAAAGCCTGTTCGCGGCTTTGCGTCACGATCATCGCTTTCGCCAGTCCGTTCAGTTCACGCAGGACGTGACGGCGAAAGTGTTCGATGATGACCTCGACTTTCTGGCCGATGGCAGTGGGATGGAGCGCGGCGAAACGGGCGACCTTGCGTTGACCGCGCCTGCCGCTCAGTTCCGGATCGTCCTCAATGGCTTTTTCAAGTTGATAGTACGCCTGGTAAGTCATGCAGTTTTGCAGCACATCCAGAATGAAGCCTTCCTCAATGGCCTGACGCATCGAGTAGAGGTGGAACGGATGCGGCAGACCGTCCTGCCCGATTGTGCCAAACCTTTCAAGCGTCACGTTTCGTGGCGTTGCGGTGAAGGCGAAGAAACTGATATTGGGCTGGGGACCGCGTTGCTTCTGATATTCGGCGATGATTTCCTCAACATCGTCGCTTGAGGTCGCTTCTCGCGTCAGCGCGTCTGTCATCGCCTGCGCGCTCTTGCCGGATTGACTGCCATGCGCCTCATCAACGATGACGGCGAACTTCCTTTCACCCTGCCCCGAAATTTCCTTCAAATGGTCGGTTGAGAATTTCTGGATCGTCGTGACGATGACCCGCGAACCCTTGGCAATCGCTTCCTTGAGCTGCTTCGAGGTGCCGTCGATCTTCTGGACCACGCCGGCGGTCTGCTCAAACTGCGAAACCGTGTTCTGTAGCTGCCGGTCTAGTACTACGCGATCCGTGACGATGATCGCCGTGTTGAAGATCGGCCGATCGTTCGTGTCATGCAGATTAATAGCCTGGTGAGCAGTCCAGCCGATGGTGTTCGACTTGCCGGAACCGGCGGAATGCTGGATCAGGTAATTGCGGCCCACGCCATTGGCGCGAGCGTGGTCCATCATCTTTCGCACGGCGTCAAGCTGCTGGAAGCGCGGGAAGATCATTACGTCTTCCTTGTTCTCGTTCACTTCCAAATGCATGAACTTGCCGATCACGTCGAACAATACATCACGCGAAAAGATCGCCTTGCCCCAGGCGCCGTCCCCATACAGGTAGGCAACACGGAACTCGTCCGCGATATCTTCATTGCCCGCGCCGCCCTCGCGGCCCCGGTTGAACGGGAGAAATCGCGTTCTCCCATTCCTCAGGCGCGTCGTCATCGACACATTGTCCTCGTCCATCGCAAAGTGGACGAGCGCGCCGCGCTTGAAGGTCAGCAGCGGCTCCCCGGCGGGAGATCGATCCGTCTTGTACTGGCGTTCCGCGTGTTTGAAAGTCGAACCGGTAAGCAGGTTCTTCAGTTCCATCGTCGCTGCGGGAATCCCGTTGACGAACAGCACGAGATCTATGCGGTTGCCGTGCCGCCGACTGTATTCCACTTCCTGCATCACCGACAGGATGTTCGCCTCGAACTCCCACACCCGCTTCGGCTCCAGCGAACTGGCGGGTTTGAAGTAGCAGAGCGCGAATTTGATGCCAGGAACCATCTTGACCCCGGCGCGAAAGACATCCAGCGTCGAGCGGGTCTTCAGCGCTTTTTCAAGGTTCTTGAAAAACTCGGCTTCCGCGGAGGCCGAGTAATGCGCTTCCAGCTTCGCCCACTCGCCGGGTTGCGTGGCTTTTACAAAGCGCAACACCAGTTCCCTGTCGAGGGCAAGTTCCCGGTCGTAGTCGTCCGAGGTCCTCTCTTCGTAGCCTTGACCGGCGACAAGCCGCGCGACCAGGTGCTGCTGAAGAATGATCTCTTTGTGGATGCTTCGAGTGCCGTGCATGATCGTTTTTTTCTTGTCCAATCAAATCCCGATCAAATTATTTTGACCTGCCCAGCGAAGCATAACCTATTGAAAAACAAAGTGTTTGCTTTTTTTGTCCGATCAGAAACAGGCTGAAAATCAAATCCCGATCAAATCTTTCCGGTCAGCCACTAAATCTTCAATCCATTGATATACAAGGGTTTTTTGTTGTTACTGTGTTTGTATGCCATAGCAAGTTTCCGCGTAATGTTCCAGTCGGGAGTAGCCCGCCGATCAAATCCCGGTCAAATCTTTTCAGATGGCCAACCCTTGCTGCAACTAATTGAAAATACGGCACTTTCTATTTTTACCGTCAATGAATGACTCGTCGTAATCCCATCAAAATCAAATCCCGATCAAATCATGCCCAAAAAGGAACATAGCCTGATTTTGGATGGTCGGAGTCAGCGGGGCGGATCAGATCTCGGTCCAGAGCGGCACGGATGATTTGCGATGCTTGCGCGCTGTTCCGCGATTCAATGCCGAAGCGATGGCGCAACGAGGCGTTTCGCATCACCTTATCACTTACATAGAGCAACACGGTGTGTTGATAACAGGCACGAATACGTTCATCCCGGGTCATTTCGGCGAAATGCCGCGGCGCAAACAAGACCACCCGCGTAGCTTGCTGCTCCTCTCGGAAATCCGGCGGGGGAAGCTGATAAAGCTCAACAGCCGCGACCACTTTGTCGATACCGGTCCCCTGTTCCTCACAGACCCCCATGCGGCGCATCAACGCGGCTAGCGCTTCATTTCGCGACCGCGGCGGAGAATCAATAAAGCGTTCGATCGAAACAAGCGGGGTACCCGGATTGGTGATTTCGATCCGGCTTTCGAATAGCTCGATGAGCGGGCCCGCACCGGTAATTGTAAAGTCCTGGTGGATCAGCGCATTGGCGACAAGTTCGCGCATGGCGGTCGCGGGAAAAATCTCGGTTTCAGTGCGCAAAGCTGTTCCAATGTGTTCGTTTTGAGGAAGGAGGCCGGCAATCAAATCGATCAATTGCTGAAATCCAGTCGCATACCCAAGCTCACTCTCTATTCTCTTTGCCACCTTGGCGGTGCGGTTGTCGCCATCGTATGCAACGAATCGAACCTTCTTACGAGCGAGGCGCCCATTGAATCTGGTCAGCTCTTTGGCAAAGAGAATCGCACCGAGATTGGTGATATTCCAGTGATCATCGGCATCGGGGGTGATAAGCCCCTCGGCCTTGAGCCGGTCGAGTATGCCGGCTCTGTTATCGGGCAAGGGTTGCCGCATAAGGTTGAAGTAGCCGGGATAGTCCAGTAACGACAATACCTGATCGCTGGTCTGGAATTGTGCGGCCGTGCCATGTTCCCAAGCGTAGGGTTGTAACTTTGCCCAGAGTTCCCTCATGCGGTCAGGATGTTCCGAGAGTCTTGGCGTGGCGCTGCCGATGCGGACGTAGGCGACCTTGTTGAATTCGATGGGTGAAAGCGTGGTGGCCGGAATTTCCAGTAAAACCACACGTCCGTCCGGGTGAATGACCTCGTAGAATGTGAACGCAAGGTCCGGCTTCACGTGCTGTGCCAGCCAAAATTCGAGCGGTTGGCCGGACACCTTTTTCGCATCAGGACGAAAAGTCGTTCCGACAACTGCATGGTCGCTGTCGCGGATGCCCCAAACCATATAGGCATTCTCACGATCCGCCAGTCTGGCCGCATTCGCTAGTGCCGAAATTCGTTCGCCTATCGTGCTGGGCTTGATGTTGTTTTCCTTGAACTCCGCCCAGGCGGTCTCAGCCGGTAAGCGCAGCAAGTCGTTCACAACAGCGAGGCGTCTTTCTTCGGTCATGCTTGCGTGGCCTGCTCAATTGCATCAAGGTTGCGGTCAGTCTGCCCGCGGTTGTTCCATGTCGCAATGTCGATCTGCCCTGTGACAGCGGCGGTAATTAATGCGAAGCGATATTCAGAATAAAGTGTTAGGGAAGTTGATGTCTTTCTTTTGAGCTCTCGTTCAAAAAAGATCGCCTGTTCAATAGCGCGCTGTAAATCATCATTCGGCAATGGAATCTTTTCTTTGCCGAGTCGCCATGTATTTAATGGCCTATTTCGGCCTGCAGAACCGCGTGAAGCTTCATTAAGTAGAAAATCACCGAAGCCAGAACGGAAAAACCCAAACAGATATGCGGTATTTACACCAGGTCGGCCAAGAAAAACTGGATAGCGATGCGAAACCACACATCCTTCTTCATCCTCAGAAGCCAAAGCGACCGCTCCTTCCCAAGAAAATTGGCCGCTTAAAATTAAGTCTCCCGCCTTGATGAAGTAGAAATTGGACACTCCCATATCCTCTTCATCAGCAGCTGGTTTCTTAAAGATTCCACGGCCACGATTGTAAATCCCCAGCCTAACAAGTTCACCATGCTCTGACAGTCGAGCATGCCTCTGTACTCTTCGTGCAATGTGTTCTAATCGAATGCGTGGGACGTTTCGGTCGGAGATCGCCTTATCGACAAGAGATTCAATACGTTTCGCTGCAACTGAGATCAGTTCTTTCTTCTTCTCAATCAGTTGATCGATGTGGGCAGTCTCATGATTAAGGAAATCCGCAATGATCTTTTGAGTATCCGGATCTGTGATTTTGGGACAGTAGTTTAAAACTCCATTTTCACTTACGCGTCGGAGTCCGCCCGCGCCCGTCATACTCTTCATTCCTTCGGCACGAAAGTCTTCAGAGCAAAGCAAAAATCGCAAAAACTGCACATCGATTTTCTTGTAGTCAGGACGAATAACATGGACTTCAGATGTTGCGAACCCGACACCATTGGACAGTCGTTCGCCAATCGCCTTTTTCCCATTTTCAAAACACGGCGTGACTTTCGCGAGAAGCAAATCTCCTTCCGAAAAGTAGTTATAGCTGCCGTTCATAACCTCGTTTAATGGTTTCGTTTGTGATGTGTCTAGACCACCCAACCCATCAGCCAGCGCATCCATCGGGGCAAACGTGACTTCATCCATTGGGGAAAGGGCACGGGCTTCCACAGGACTAGGGCCTAATCGAACCATGTGTCTGAGCCGCATCATAGGCTCAGCACCACGAACTTCGCTTCCGGTACATCCGCCGTGTTGAGCGGATTCGTTGCTCATCGAGCGACTTCCTTCAATAGTTCGGCGATCTCGTCTTCAAGCGTTTTCAGTTCGTCATTGATCTCGTCGAGCGGGCGCGGAGGGACGTATTGGTAGAAATAGCGGTTGAAATTGATCTCGTAACCGACGCGACCGACTTTGCCGTCGCGAGCGTCGCGATAGTTTTCGTCGACCCAGGCGTCGGGTACGTAAGGTTCGACCTCGCGCTTTACGTAGTCACGGTAGTCTTCGGTAAATGGCACAAGCTCGTGGTCGCGTAGAGTAGGGTCTGGCTCGGGGTTTCCATGTTTGTCGATGCAAACATCGGCATCCTTGTCGCGCTCGGACAGCGCTGCCAGAATAAACTTTATGACCAGCGCACGTATTTTGGCGCCCGCCGCCTTCAGCGCCTTGGCCAGAGCTTTCTCAAAGGCATCGCGGTTGGTGAAAAGCTGACCACCGATGTTTCCTAGCGCCGCCTCGACAGCGGCCTTTTCAACATCATCAAGTCGCATAAAGGGTTTCTGTACACCCAGAAGGGCGAGCCGTTTATCGCTGACCTGAAAGTTCAGCCTGAGTGGCCGCTCGACGCGGATTTCTCGAAAGCCGAAATCCGTCGCATCGAAGATTTTTGAAACATCGGATTCCGTGCTATCTCCGTTCAGGAAGTCGGCGTAAATTCGGACGATTTCGTGCCGCGCTTCATCGGGAATTTCGCGGCGCTTCGAACCAAGTGATTTTCTCATCGACTTCCAGAATTGCTCTCCGCTTGCGTCGATAAGTTGTACTTTTCCCCTACGATCCGGTGATTTCCGATTTGTCAGGAGCCAGACATAGGTCTGAATGCCGGTGTTGTAGAACAGATCGGTCGGCAACGCGACGATGGCCTCGACCCAGTCGTTTTCCAGCATCCAGCGGCGGATTTCGCTTTCGCCGGACCCTGCGCCACCCGTAAAAAGCGGCGAACCATTCATTACAATTCCAATACGCGAGCCGATCTCGTCGTCTCGCATTTTCGAAATCATGTGCTGCAGGAACAGCAGTTGGCCATCGGAAACGCGGGGCGTACCCGCGCCGAAGCGCCCGTCGAAGCCCATGATCTCAGCCTCGGCCTTGACTGGCTCCTGATACTTTTTCCAGTCCACGCCATAGGGTGGATTGGAAAGCATGTAGTGGAATTTCCTGTCTCTGTGCTGGTCCCCGCTGAGCGTATTTCCGAAGGCTATCTGCTCGGGGTCGTGGCCGGTCACGAGCATGTCGGATTTGCAGATTGCGAAGGATTCGGGGTTCAGTTCCTGCCCGAACAGTTCGACGCGAATCGAAGGATTGAAGTCTTTGAGCGCTTCTTCGGTCAGAGCCAGCATGCCGCCGGTGCCGCAGGCCGGATCGTATATTTGGCGAATGATGCCCTTGCCGGTCAGCTTGGCATCGTCGTTGGCGACCAGCAGTTCGACGATCAGGCGGATCACTTCTCGCGGCGTGAAATGCTCGCCAGCGGTCTCGTTTGAAATTTCCGAGAATCTGCGGATCAATTCTTCGAACAGATACCCCATTTCGATGTTGGAGACTTCATCCGGGTGCAAGTCGATCTCGCAGAAGCGCTGGAAGACCTGAAAGAGGATGCAACCATCGTTCAGACGCTTGAGTTGGTCCGTGAACAGGAACTTTTCGAGAAAGATATCGCGGGCGTTGCCGGAAAATCTGGTGATGTAGTCGATCAGATTCTGGTGAAGTTGCCCGGCCTCCTGCCCTTTGAGAGTTTCGAACGTCAAACTGGACAGATTGTAAACCTTGACGTTGCCGCCGACCGCGCCGAACAGAATCATGTCGCGAGTGGCGTCGTCGGCGCCTTTCGGGATCGTTTTCTCGGCATCGAGTACTGCTTTTTTGGACCGCTCAAGAATGCAATCGAGACGCCGCAACACGACAAACGGCAAAATCACCTTGCCATATTCCGATTGCTTGAAATCGCCGCGAAGGATTTCAGCGATCGACCAGACAAATGAGCTAAGGCTTTGGACTTTTGCGGTTGGCCCTGTCACGCCGGGATTCCTTGAGTCACATGCGCGGCAAGTTTAGCGCACTTCTGTTCGGCTAGTCGTTCAATCTCCGATCATCGTCAACTGTTAACACAAAGCTTTCGCCGATCAGGCTTTCGATCCACTCCAGATGCAGCGAAATTCGCTCGTAGACGGCGATGGCGCCGTAGCGGCCCTGGGTTTCCTCACTGAAGCGCTCGCCTTCGAGTTCACCGACGGCCACACCGGCGAGGCGATAGTTGCCGGGGTCGCCGAGCAGGGCCGGGCCGCCGCTGTCCCAGAGACCTGGGGTGCCTTCCATCGGCAGGGCTTCCGAATCCGGCAGGCGCGGATCGTCGAAGCGCATTTGCAGGCGTTCGCCGGCCATTGTAATGCGATTGGCCGCCATGCGAATCCGGCCGTCGGAAAATTCACGGCCGGTAGTGCCCCATCCGAAGAATCCCCAACCAACCAGCGTGACGATTTGCCCCAGTTCGGTGGAATCGGTTTGCAGGGGAATCACCGGCGCGGTTGATGTGTCGGTGAAACGCAGCAGGGCCAGGTCGGTGCTCTGAGTTCTGCCTGCGTCGTAGTCGGGATGTAACACGGCAGTGTCGATCACTCGATCGCGGCCACCGACTCTTACGCCAAAGTCTCCGCCGGCTGCCAGGGTCTGCGAGAGCGAGGTTTCGTGGACGCAATGGGCCGCGGTGAGAGCCCAGCGGACATGAATGACGGTGGCTGCGCAGATGCGGTCACCGCCCTGTTGCTCGAGGTAAAAGACCGCTGGAAACTCGGCGGCGCGCACTTCGTGCCGGCGCGCATTGACGTCGTGGCGGATGATGATGGCCTCGATGGTTCCGGCCCAGCCAAGCAGCGCGATGCTTGCCAGGACCGTCGGCAAAGAGAGAAACCCTGTTCCGAACCTGCTCACTTCTCTTCCTCCGGGGACTCTTCCTCGTCGGGATCAGGATAAATCAGCCGGCGGCGGCGCAGGGGCCGCAATCTGGGCTCGTATGGGGGCTTGCGGCTCACCATGCGGAAGATTCGCAACATGCGGAATACGACGACCGAGAGTGCCGCCACCACGAATGCCATGATGCTGATGGCCAGGAATTGTTCGGAACTCCAGCCGCTTGCTTCGATCAGATCGTTCAGCACAGTTGCGCCCGGTGCCCAGGGATTGTCGAATTATGGGCAATGGGGCGATCTTTGCCAAACGGAAAACCGCGTCAGTCGATCTCCAGCACGAGCGCGGTGCGCGGCGTGAGATTCAAGGGCGAGGTCAGATCGTAAGTGCCTCCGCGAATGACATCCACGCCGCTGCGGGCATCCCCGAGGACTTCTTCAAAACGAGCCGTATCAAGAGCGTAGCGGTCGGAATTCTTGTTCAGCACCACCATCACGCGCTCGCTGCCCAGGGACCGGAAATACACGTATACGCCTTCTTTCGGAAGAAAGTGCGTGAGTTCGCCTTCGTGCGCCGGCGCGGATGTCTTGCGCCAGTTGAAAAGCGTTCCGACCAGCGCTTGCGCTCGCAATTGCTCGTCTGTCAGGCCCGCGCCGGTTACGGCATCGGCGTCGTCGTCGGCCCAGCCGCCGGGAAAGTCGCTGCGAATTACACCGTGGTCGCCGCTGCTGGGGGTAAGTATTTCAGTCCCGTAATAGACTTGCGGCGCGCCGCGCATGGTCGCCAGATAAGTCATGGCCAGTTCGAACAGGCCGTAGTCTTCACCGAGTTGCGAGTAAATTCTCATCATGTCGTGATTGTCGCCGAAGGTCACAAGCCCGCCGGGGTCGGGGTACAGCACGTCGTTGACCAGCATAGAGTACAGGGTTATCAGACCCTGAAACGACGCTTCATCGGCTACCAGCGCAGGAGCGAGAACCGAGTTCAAGGGAAAATCCATGACGCTCGGCAACCATGAGCGGTAACCGTCGTGCTTGTCCCCGCCGCCTTGCCAGTACGCGACAATCAGGGGGTTCTCGGTCCATTCCTCGCCGACCACGTTGAAATCGGGAAACTCCTCCATCACTCGACGCGTCCACTCGGCCATGAATGGACTGCCGGAGTAAGGATAGGTATCCATGCGCACTCCGGCCAGACCCAGGTACTCGATCCACCAGATGGCGTTCTGGATGAGATACTCGGCCATGAGCGGATTGCCCTGATTCAGATCGGGCATGGTGGGCACGAACCAGCCGTCAAAGAACTCGCGCCGGTCGATTTCGGCGCCGTAGGGGTCGAGGCTGAGCGTCTTGGCGTGATTGGTCTGGACATAGCCGTCCCACTGGTGCACCCAGTCGGCCATGGGCGGGTCGGCCATCCACCAATGGTGCAGTCCGCCATGGTTGACGATCATGTCCATGATCAGACCCACGCCTTTCTCGCGGCCGACGCGGGCCAGTTCGGCAAGGTCTTCATTGCTGCCCATGCGTGGGTCGACCCGATAAAAGTCGGTGGTTGCGTAGCCGTGGTAGGAGTAGTCCGGCATCGCGTTTTCGAGCACCGGGTTGAGCCAGACGGCAGTGAAGCCAAGCCCGGCGATGTAGTCGAGCCGGTCGATAATGCCCCTTAAATCGCCGCCATGGCGCGCACCGGGTTGGCCGCGGTCCACAATGTCGCCGAGCCCGTCGATTTCATCGTTGCCGGGGTCGCCGTTGGCAAAGCGGTCCGGAGTAATCAGGTAGATCGCATCGGCCGAGGAAAACCCGCGCGTGTGTTCGGGGTCTGAATTGCGCGCGTCCAGGCGGTAAGGATGCGTTATGCTACCGTCAGCGCCGCTGAATACGATATCGAACTGTCCGGGTTCGGCTTCCGCGGAAATGCGCAATCGCACAAACAGGTAATTCGGATTTTCCGTAGCGAGCGTATCAAGCACCGCAACGCCCGGATAATCCACTTCGGGCCTGGATTCGCCGATGCCTTCGCCGTAAACGAGCAGTTGAACGTCGGGATTGCTGAATCCGGTCCACCAGTTGGGGGGCTCGACTCGCTCGATTTCAGCAGCGAAGCTGAGTGATAGCGGCCATCCGGCGTAGATGACCAATGCGACAAGCAAACGCCGATACGTTGTGATCATTGACCCTGGCCCTCCATTTCGAATTACCGCGGCGTGGGTTTCACGAGCGCGAGTTTCAGGAACGAGACGAGGCGTTCACTGCGATTCCGCGGCCCAGAATTGCCGATAGAGTTCGCCGCGAAACGCTTCGTCCCTGCCATAGCCGCCTTCATTGATCCAGAATATCTGCGACATGATGATACCGACAAATTCCCGCCTGGGATCTACCCAGAAATGGGTTCCCTCGTAGCCCCCGCCGACCCACAGGCCTTCTTCTCCCTGTTCTCGAGCCCTGGTCGGCTCCCCGGTCACCCACAAATTGAAGCCGTTATGGCCTTCGGGATTGTCGAGTTGCGTGTGTGGGGCATAGATATTCTCGACGGTCGCGGTTTCCAGGAATCTGGTTCCGTGAAGAGTTCCGTGGTTCAGCAGCATTCTCAGAAAATCGGCATAGCCGTCGGCGGTGGCCAACATGCCCTCACCACCCAGATGGAGTTGATGCTCCGGGTCGTAGTCGGGAACGTCCGGCCCGAATATATCCAACTCACCAGAATGCGCCATTCGCAAGCTGCCGTCCTGGCCACTGAATCTCGGCAGCAGATCAGCCGCCGGCGGCAGATCGTATTGCAGTCCTTCAATGCCCAATGGTCCTGTCAGGCGCTCCTCTACCAATTGCTTGAGACTCTTGTCGGTCGCCCGTTCGGCCACCATACCCAGGATCGTGGTATTGGTCCCGTAGAAATACGTGGTTCCCGGATGCTGGATCAGCGGCAAGTCCGCGAGATTGGCTATGAATTCATCGGCATTCGCCGCGGTCGCCACGTTCTTTTCCGCCAGTTCGGAATCGATGCACGGAATTCCCGTGGTGGCGTAGTAGAACCCGGCCTCGTGGTTGATCAGGTGCCGCACGGTCATTTCGGAATTCGCGGGCACGAGTTCAAACGGACAGGCCGAGACCGCCTGCTCGTAGTCGACTTCAGCCAGACTCCTGCCATCGGAAGCGACCGCGACTTGCATGTCGGAAAACTCCGGAATATATCTTGCAACCGAATCTTCCAGGCTCAGAATACCGTCTTCCACCAAGTCGAGAACTACCGAAATGGTAACTATCTTGCTCATGGACCAGATTCGAATCCAGGTTTGTCCGTCGATCTCCGTATCCGGCAGCAAGTCCCGATTAACCACACTGTGTTCGTACGCGACATTGCCGTCCCGGTCTTCGAGTCGAGCGTAAAGAAAGGGGTAGTGACCTTCGTCGACGAATCGGTCGAGGACCGCGTCGAGCGCATCCGGGTCGGGCGCCTCGATCTGCGCTTGGGCGAAATGTGCCCATGAGGACAAAGCAATGGCGGACAGCAAGCCCGCCTTTGCCATGAACACCGAACGGCTCATTTGCATCGAACCGGCGTTAAAACCGGTACGACATGCCGACGAAGTACGTCGCGCCGTAAGTCTGCCAGTCCTTGATCTGCCGATGATCGTTGTTGAGGAATCCGACGAAAGGTTCGTCGGTCAGGTTGGTTCCCTGCAGATACAAGGTCAAGCCATCGAAACGGCCGCCTTCGAAAGCGTAGCTGATCTGGCCGTCAATCAACTCTTCCTCGCTGATGGAGCGCAAGGTCCGGCCCGCGCCGAATCCCTGCACCTCGCCGAGGAAATCCGAGCGGTGGTTGCCGCTTATCCGGGCCGAAAAACCGCCTCGTTCATAAAAGAAAGTCAGGTTCATGACGGTATCGGACAGACCCGGCAAGGGAGTTGACGGGTCGCCGGTGCCGCGCGCGATTTCGCTGTCGGTGAAAGATCCGTTGAATACCGCGCCGAATCCTTCCAGGGCCGGCGCCAGCAATTCCCCCGCGACTTGCAGCGATACCTCGTAGCCGGAAACGTTGCCGCCGTCGCCATTGGACGGTCGGCTTACGATGCCCGTGGTCAGCGCCGGAGTGACGCCGCCGGTGGGATATCCGGCAAAGTCAACGAGCCTGGGCAGTTCGTAGATATAAGTCGTCAGATCCTTGTAGAAAGTCGCGAGCGCGAAGTAGCCCTGGGCATCGGGAAAATACCACTCGTAAGCCAGGTCGATCGAATCCGCCATCCAGGGGCGCAAGTCGGGGCTGCCGCCGCTGCCGCCCCAGGGCGCCTGGTTGATATCAGTGGAACCGGCCAGGCTGGCGTTGAAATTCACTTCCCGGCCCGCCCGCATCTCGTCCATCCGCGCCCGGGCGAGGGTGCGCGCAATGCCCAGACGTATATATTGCGCATCCGCGATTTCGAAATTCAGGTTCAGGCTCGGCAGGTATTCGGTGTAGCTGGCGCCGCCGGTGACCGTTTGCAAAGTGGTCGCTTCCGCCGCGCTCGAAGGCGGGGGCCAGCCACCGTTGGCGGCGCTTGACCCCGACGAACTCTGTTCGGTGCGAACCGCCTGCACCCCGAAATTCCCCGTCACCGGCACGTCGCCGAGCGAGGAATCGATATTGAACTTGACGTAGGCGACGGTAACGTCTTCGTCCACGGTCCAGTCATTTGAAAGTACGCCGCCGCCGAAATGATCCGCGCGATAGTAGATTCCGCTCGCGAACAACGCTTCAGGGTCGAGGGTGGCGACGGCGGACAGGCCGAAGGGCACGGTGACCGCGCCCGTCGGGGTGAAGGACTCGCTGAGCGCGCCGCTGCGCAGTCCGATGAATCCCTGGTTGCTGGCGTTTCTGGACTTGCTGCGGCTGTCGAACTGCATACCGAAATCGACGCTTTCTATGGCGCCGCCGAGATAGCGTTCGGCGCTCAGCTTGATCTGGGTCAACTCGTCGTCGATCGACGGCCGATTGTCATAACCGACCTGGCCGCCGGGAATGGCGGGAGCGCCCCAACCCATCGGGCTGGTCAGGACCGTAGCGCCCGGCGAGGAGACATCGGCCGCGTTAGTGAATCTGGGCGCATGCGCGCCGATTGAAAATCCCACGGTGTCGCGCAAGCCCTCGCCGGCGGGACCGGTTCCCGTATTGAGCGACAGAATCACGTCCTGGCGCTCGACCGCGGAATGGCTGACATCGATGGTCGCGGTCCAGTCGTCGTCCATGTCGAATTCGAGATTCCAGCCGGCGGCCCACAGGTCCGCGTCGCGCGCTTCGAGATTATTGCTGATCACTGCCTTGACGCCGTCGAACGCGCCGCCGGTTACGAGCCCGCCGTTTGTTTGGGGATTATTCAAGGTAGTCCCGAACCACCCCGGAAACAGCGGCATTTCGTATTGCCTGGACAGCGTGGTCTCCTCAAAACTGGAAGTGTAGATATCGACCGTCGAATTGACTCGCTCGCTTGGCTGAAATTCGAGTACGGCCATAAAACTGTCGCGCTCCAATTCTCCGGACTGCGCCTTGGGATTGGCGCCCGTCATCACGTTGGCGCCGTTGTAGTCGTTGTATCCCCAGATATCGATCACTTCGCGCTGGCTGGGAGAGCCGATGTGCGAATAGCCCAGCGCCACACCGATCGTGCCGTCAGCGGTTTGATCGATATACGAGCCGGTGTAACGCCAGCCGGCATCGTCCATCTCGGGATTGAGCGCTCCGACTTCGTTCCACTCCCTGCGCGCATTGACCACGACCACACGCTCGTCGTAATCGAGCGGACTGATGGTGCGCATGTCCACCGTGCCCGCGAGTCCCTGCCCGGTCAGCGACGCTTCCGGTGTCTTGTAGACGACGACGCCTTGCAGCAATTCGGAGGGGTACTGGTCGAATTCGACGCCCCGGTTATCGCCGGCGCTGACCTGCTGACGCCCGTTCAGCAATGCGGTAGAGAAATCCGGCGCCAGGCCGCGAATGCTGATCACCTGCTGGCGGCCATTAAGGCGTTGTCCGGCCAGGCCCGTCAGCCGCGTCAAGGCTTCGGCGATGCTGTTGTCCGGGAGTTTGCCGATATCCTCCGCGGATATCGCTTCCACGATCAATTCCGAATTCCGCTTCACCGCCATGGCGTTCAGGAGACTCTGGCGGAAACCAGTTACGACAATTTGCTCGATTCCGGCGCCTTCCTGGGCCAGTGACTGTCCGGCGAGCGGACTCAGGGCAGCGGCTACCGCCAGGGAAAGCGGCTTGAGATTCTTCGAAAAATCGCCTTTTCGGCGATCATGTGTTCCTCGGGACATGGTAACCCTCGCATATTCAGTCATCCGGCAATACCCGGAATTCAACTATCCTGTTTTTATAGGCTTATGCACCGGGATTAGCAATGGAATGCATACGTATTCATATCAGAGCTTTGCGGAAGGCCTTTGTTTTCCGGGACTGAGCCGACTTCGTCGCTACTGATTGTAGCGGTCGAAGCTCTCCTGAAACTCGGGCAAAATCCGGTCAAGTTCAGAGGGGATTTCTTCCACGGAATCCATGTGCGCGGCGGCCCGCGCCGAAAGCGACTCGATCAGTTGCGGATGATCCCGCGCGATGTTGAATTGTTCGGACGGGTCCGTTTCGACGTTGAACAACAACGGAATATCCTCTTCCCCGTATTCGTCCGACCAGGGATCCGGGTCCCGGACAAAAATCTTCCAGGGTCCGCGCCGGTAAGCTATCAGGTCGGTTGCACGGTAGTAGAACATTTCGTCGCGTACCGGCTGTGCGGCCAGCAGTGAATCGCTGACGTCGACACCGTCCAGGCGCTCGAGTCTGTTCGCGCCGGAATCGGCGCCCGACAAGCTCAGGAAAGTGGGCATCAGATCCAGCATGGTTACTATCGATTCGGACAAGGTGTTCGCTGGAACCGTGCCAGGCATCCAGGCGATGGCGGGCACACGGAATCCCCCTTCCCAGGGGCTGCCCTTCTTGCCGCGAAGCAGGCCCGCCGATCCTCCGTTGACTCCTTGCCAGCCCCAGGGTCCGTTATCGCTGGAAAAGATCACCAGTGTATTTTCCCCCAACCCGAGGCTTTCCAGCGTTGCGACAATCCGGCCTACGCTCCAGTCCACTTCTTCGACTACGTCGCCATACAGGCCTCTTCTGCTTTTGCCCGCCCTTTCGGCGCTGATCGCCAACGGCGTATGCGGCGCCGTGTAAGGAAGGTATAGAAAGAAAGGCCGCGCCTGGTTCGCTTCGATGAATTCGAGCGCGCGCCGGGTAAAACGTTCGGTGAACCGGCTCTGATCGGGACTTTGCTCGATGACTTCGCCGCCGTCCATGAATGGAAGCGGTGGAAAGTTCTCCTGCGCATAATCCCAATCCTGCTCGGGACGCATATCGTTGGAATAGGGAATGCCGAAGAAGTGATCGAAACCGTGCTCCATGGGCAGATATTGCGGCAGGTGGCCGAGATGCCATTTACCGATCATCGCAGTTGCGTAACCCCGTTGCCGCAGCGCTTCGGCGAGCGTTGTCTCCGTTGCAGGCAATCCTCCCGCCGAATCGGGGAACAGCACTCCCCGGTCTCCTGCCATACCGTTTCTGACAGGTAGCCGGCCGGTCAGCAAGCCGGCCCTGCTCGGCGTACAAAGCGACGCCGCGGCATAGAACTGCGTGAGCTTCAGCCCCTGCCGGGCCAGCCGATCCAGATTCGGTGTCTTGATGGTCGGATGTCCGAAGATTCCCAGATCGCCATAACCCAGGTCGTCCGCGAGGAGCACAACAAAGTTCGGCGGCCGTTCCTCGACCCGCTCCGCACAAGCGGAAAACAGCAGCACGCACGCAAGCGCGCATATTCTGACCACCACCGACAGCCGCCCCGAAAAGCGCGACCAGCGTTCAGATTCGTTCATACCCTTCATAACGCACCCAATCGAAGTCTGCATACTCATCCGATGAATTGCCGTTTCCTGAACTGTAGACACCCAGGTAGGCGCCGGTGTATCCGCGGCTCAATAACCTCGCGGCATCGGTTTCGGCGAATACGTTGAAGCTGTTGCCCTGGTCGAGCGAATACTCGTACCGATACTTGCGGTCCCTGGAGACGACCCTGAACACGATTTCGCCCGAGTAATCGTCGAGCGCCTGCCGTTCGATCGTGACGGGGGCCTGGTCTCTTTCCGCCAGCACCAGTTGCAACATGCTCTCCCCTCCGCTGCGCACCACCGTAAAATTGAGATAGTTGTCGTCCTTCTGAAACAGACTGACGCCGGCCTCGACGTCATCCCGCTCCGGTGCGAACGCCATCTTGACGCTGTACTGAAAATCGCTTTCCTGCTGCCGCACTCCCATCAACGCGGCGCGCCCACGCTCGGCGATCACGTTTTCGTGAGCAAAAAGACGTAAATACCCCTCCCGGCTGTTCAGGGAATATATGCCGGGCAGCGGGACTCTTCTGAAATTCCATTGCAAACCCAGCGTTTCACTGTCGAAATCTTCGATGAACGTGTCGTTCCGGTATTGCGGCGCGTCTTCGAAGGGAAGCGGCGTGGATCTTTCGACTCTGCCCGTCGCCGGGGCCACTACAGGCCAATCGTATCTTGGATTCTTCCACTCGAAGGGTTCCCGTTCCCATTCGACTGGAATCAGGTGCGATTCGCGCCCCATATTGGAGTCGCCCAGTTCATCGTTGCGTTTGCCGAGCGCCACCATGTACCAACGCCCGTCCGGCAGTTCCACCATGTCGGCGTGCCCCGTGCTATGCACCCAGTTGCTGTAGGACAGATTCCGCGATGTGAGAATCGGGTTCCTGTCATTGGCAATGTAGGGGCCCGTGATTTCGTCGCTGACCGCGATCATCACCGCATGGTTGTAACTCGTGCCTCCCTCGGCAATGAGCAGGTAATAGCGGCCGTCGCGTTTGTAGATATGCGGACCTTCCGCCCAGGTGCCGTCGCAGGCACCCCTCCAGAGGAAATGCCTGTCGCCGGTCAGCCGCCAGTTCTCGAGATCGAGTTCCTGCAGCCAGATCTCGCCCTGGCCGGGAAATTCCGGGTCCGAAGGCCCATGGTTGCCCACATACCAGGCTTTGCCGTCGTCGTCGAAGAAAATATCCGGATCGATTCCCGGAGCGCCATCGATCACATGGGGCTCGGACCACGGTCCCGCCACGTCTTCCGCGGTAATGATGAAGTTCACCATTTCCGTCGGCTGGCCGTTGCCGGGGTTATAGACATTGGTGGTAATGATATAGAAGAGGCCGTCATGCCAGCGGATGGAAGGCGCGTGGATGCCGCCATCGGATTGGACATCCACCAGATTTACCGCGTCGCGATAGAGATCCGGATCGTGTATGCCGTATCCGGCCAGCGTCCAGTTAACGAGATCCCTGCTGTGATGGATGGGCAATCCGGGGAAATACTCAAAAGTGGAATTGACGATGTAATAGTCATCCCCGACCCGGGTAATGGATGGATCGGGATACCCGCCCCGCAGTATCGGATTCCTGAAAGCGTCTGATTGCGCAGATGCATCGAGCGTTAGCAACGCAATGCAGAGGACGCCGATCAGGAAGGACAGCCTTTGCGCTACAAATCTTGCAGTAAGCGAATTTTGAATCATTGGTTTCTCCCGCGAGTATGACTTGAATATTTTCCGTCATGGGTTCCGCTGTTCGACAAATGAGACGGCGAAAGCTGCCGCAACCATGGATGCCGCGGCAAGGGACAAGGCGTGGATCGGCTCCCCGCCGAAAACGTATTCGATAATGATGCCCAGCACCGCCGCTGCCAGCAACTGCGGAATGACAATGAAGAAATTGAAAATTCCCATGAAGATTCCCATCCTCGCGGCAGGTATCGAGTTCGCGAGAATCGCATAGGGAATTGATACGATGGACGCCCAGGCGAAGCCGATTCCGATTTCGGACGCGAGCAGCCAGGCCGGGTCCCGCAATATCGTAAACGAAGCGAGTCCGAGCGCGCCGAGCAGCAAGTTGAACTGATGCGAACGAAACATGCCCAGCCGGCGAATCAGCAGGGGGATCAACATGGCGGCAAAAACCGCGGCGACGTTATAACCCGCGAACAACACCGAGACCCAATCCGCTCCCTCGTTGTATTGAACTGAAGCTGTGTCGCTCGTACCGTAGTGGAAGCTGGTGACCGCCGGTGTCGTGTAGATCCACATCGTGAACAAGGCGAACCAGGAAAAGAACTGCACCCAGGCAAGACGCTTCATGGTCTGGGGCATCTCCACCAGATTGCGGCACATGTCGAAAAACACGTTATCCACCTGATTTCTGTTCTGCATGCCGATAGCCGCGTATTGCAGCGCACCGAAGACCAGGATGCCGGCGGCGAGCAGGTAAAGACTCTTGTCGGCATCGAAAATCACGGCCGCGGCAAGACCCATGGCTCCCACTGACAACCACACGAGTGCGCTGCGCAACCGAAAAACCGGAGTTCCTCCCTGCACACTACTCGCAGTTTCCGCAACGTTTTCTTCAAAACTCGCCAATTGCTCCGGGCTGTATTCCCTGGTCCGGGCGATAGTCCACATGACCGCGCCGAACAGAACCGCCGCACCGATGAAAAAGGAATATCGGACCGAGTCAGGGATCTCTCCTTCCGGGGCCGTGTTCGCAACACCCAGCCAATTACTCATCATCCAAGGGAGAGCGGACGCCACCACAGCGCCGAGCGCGATAAAAAAGCTCTGCATGACATAGCCGGTGGAACGCTGACGTTTCGGCAGCATGTCCCCGACAAACGCCCGGAAAGGCTCTATGGTGATATTGATTGACGCGTCGAGAATCCATAACGCGCCGGCGGCGATCCACAAGGTCGGCGAATTGGGCATTGCCAGCAATGCCAGCGTGGTTAACACTGCACCGACCAGGAAATAGGGACGCCGCCGGCCAAGGGAGTTCCAGGTGCGGTCGCTCATGTAGCCGACGATCGGCTGAACGATCAGCCCGGTCAGCGGCGCCGCGACCCAAAGCAGCGGCAAGGTCTCCATATCAGCGCCGAGGGTCTGGAAAATCCGGCTCGCATTCGCGTTCTGCAAGGCAAAACCGAACTGTATGCCGAGGAAGCCGAAGCACATGTTCCAGATTTGCCAGAATCCCAGATTAGGCTTTTGCCTGAGATGCGTGTTCAAGCTCTCTCCTCCCGCGGTTGAAATTTCGGTCATGGCGATGGAGCGGCGCAATGCCGGCGAATGAAATCTTCGTGTTCGGGCAACCGCCGCACCGCTCCCTGAATTATGGTTTTCAGATTATTCAGATATTCCTGCAATTGCTTTGAAGAGATGCCGTCGACAATGGAGTGGTAGTTCCGCGGCTGGATATTCTGGCCGAACATGACTTGTAGCCATGCCGACTCCGTGAAAAGTTCTCCCAATTCCCGATATACACCGCCGCCTGCTTCGAACAGTTCCAACCGGTGTTTTAGCCGCTCCGGCGTCGGTGAGTTTTGGCAATCGCGCCAAAAAGGCAAATCGTCTTTCTCGTTCAATTTGTAGTGCAGGATCAGGAAGTCGCGAATACGATCGAAATCAAACAGGCACTGACGATTGAACTCGTCGATGTTCGCCTGCTCGAAGCGCCGGTTCGGGAACAGGCGCACGAGCCAGCTCACGCCGGTTTGAATGAGATGAATGCTGGTTGACTCCAGCGGTTCCATGAACCCGCTGGCCAGCCCCAGCGCAATGCAATTCCGGCTCCAGAACTGTTTACGCCTGCCGGTGGTGAATTTCAGCAAGCGCGGCTCGTCGAGCGCCGCGCCATCCAGATTGTCGAGCAAGGTAGATACGGCTTCGTCATCGCTCATGTAATTGCTGCAATAGACATGGCCGTTACCAATACGATGCTGCAATGGAATTCGCCACTGCCAGCCGGCGTTACGGGCAGTCGCCCTGGTATACGAACCGAGCGGGTTCACCGGTTCGCTGGGCACCGCAGCCGCCCGGTCGCATGGCAGCAAGTGCGACCAGTCTTCATATTCCACACCGAGCGCCTTGCCGATCAACAGCGCCCGGAATCCGGTGCAATCGATGAATAACTCGCCGGCCACGCGATCGCCGTTGTCCAGTACCAGCGCTTCAATGAAGCCGTTATCCGCGCGCCTCTCAACCTGCGTGATCTTGCCTTCGATGCGAGTCACGCCCAGCCGTTCGCTGAATTCCCGGAGGTAACGGGCGTATAAGGCCGCATCGAAATGGAAAGCATGGACTACGCCTTGCAGCGGACTGCCGGGCAATTTGTCGATACGGTCGAACCGATTCGCCAGGGCGGCGGTCTCATTGACCGAATAGTCCCAGAATCGTCCGGCGTTACCCTCCCGGACCGCCCTCATCCAATACTGGTGGAAACTGCCCATGCCCAGGTCGCGCCCGACCTCGCCGAATGCGTGCATGTAGCAGTCGCCGGCCCGGCCCCAGTCGCGGAACTGGATGCCCAGCTTGAAGGTGCCCTGGGTCCGTCTCAGGAATTCGTTCTCATCCAGGCCGAGCACCTGATTGAACTGCCGAATCGGCGGTATAGTGGCTTCCCCTACTCCGACGGTACCGATTTCCTCTGATTCCACCAGTCGAATATCGACTGTGGAGCCCATCGTTTTGGCAAGGAGAGCCGCCGCCATCCAGCCGGCCGTGCCGCCTCCGGCAATGACCACCTGCTGTACTGGCGCATGATCCGGCATGGTTTCAGGAAGAGTCTTGGGAAGAGTTATGGGTAGTCGGCAGTGAAATTTCGGCCTGGCATTATTGTTCCGGAATCAGAATACAGGCTTTGACTTGCCATGCAAGCCACCGCAGGCAGGACTGGCGAGGCTCTCGCAATGAATACGTATTCATAGGCGATTATCTATACAAATCCGAATTATCCCCGGTACGATTCCAGCAGGCTGGATTTCCAGAAGGAATTGGCGTCGGCCCACTCAAGAATGATTTTCAGTTTTCGAAAACAAGCGTCCGGGAGAATGCGGCCATGAGTGAATGGTGGCGCAACGCCGTCATATACCAGATTTATCCGCGCAGTTTTATGGATAGCAATGGCGACGGGACCGGCGATCTCCCGGGCATTACCGGCAGAATGGACTATATTCAGGAACTCGGCGTGGATGCGATCTGGATCTCGCCGTTTTTCAAATCGCCGATGAAGGACTTCGGCTATGACGTGAGCGATTATCGTCAGGTCGATCCCGTGTTCGGCGCGCTGGAAGATTTCGACCTACTTCTCGGCGAGGCCCACCGGCGCGGAATCAAGGTCATAATCGACCACGTTCTCAGCCATACCTCGGACCACCATCCGTGGTTTCAGGAAAGCCGCAACGATCTGGATAACGCCAAGGCGGATTGGTACGTCTGGGCGGACCCGCGGCCCGATGGCAGTCCGCCGAACAACTGGCTGTCGGTATTCGGAGGCGTTGCCTGGAAGTGGGAGCCGCGACGTCGCCAATATTATCTGCACAATTTCCTGCCCGGGCAGCCCGACCTGAACTATCACAATCCGCAAGTCCGACAGGCTGGATTAAGCAATCTTGAGTTCTGGTTGCAACGCGGAGTGGACGGATTCAGGCTGGATGCAATCAACTTTTGTATGCACGACCCGCAACTGCGTAATAATCCGCCCAGGCACTCCGGGGCAGGCTCGTTTCTAACCGGTGGCGAGGCGGCATCGCCGTACGGTATGCAGGAACACCTGTTCGATCACAGCCACCCCGACAATCTTCTTTTCATGGAAGATATCCGACGCCTGCTGGACAAGTACGACGCCATCGCCCTGGGTGAAATCGGCTCAGACCGGTCAATGGATGTGATCGGTGAATACACCCGCGGGGACAGCCACTTGCATATGGCCTACAGCTTCGAACTGATGGGACCGGATGGATCGGCCAGCCATATCAGACAAACTCTGGAAACCCTGCAGGCAAAGGCCCGCGGCGGATGGTGCTGTTTGGCTATCGGCAATCACGATGTCGAACGCGTGGCCAGCCGCTGGACCGGCAACGATCCCGATACGGACTCCGCCAAATTGTTTTCCATCCTGCTGGGTTGCCTGCGTGGCGCAATCTGCATATACCAGGGCGATGAACTCGGCTTACCTGAAGCCGAGGTGCCTTACGAGCAACTGCGTGATCCTTACGGCCTGAGTTTTTGGCCTGTGTACAAAGGCAGGGACGGTTGCCGCACGCCGATGCCGTGGAGCGAAGACGCCCCCAACGCAGGATTTTCCAGCGCCAACCCGTGGCTGCCGGTCGATGCCCGGCATTTTGCGCTGGCGGCGAATCGGCAGACGCAAAACCCCGATTCCGTTCTCGCCTGCATTCGCGACTTCCTGCATTTCCGCAAGCAGCAACCCGCACTGCTACATGGAGATTTGAAGTTTCTTCCGGCGCGGAACGACAATGTGCTGGCCTGCACGCGCGCAACGGATGAGCAAACGCTGGTTCTCTGCTTCAATCTGGATGACGAAGAGCGCCAGGTCCACAAACGGGAACTGTCTCTGTTCGATGGCCAACGGCTACAGCAGCTCAATGGATTCCCCGCCAGACAGGGCGCCATCGCCAATGGCAGCCTGGTATTGCCGCCTCGCTCGAGCCTGATTGCCGAAGTTTGCCGGGAGTCCGGTTAATACGGCCGGCAGGAGGCGCGGATGGTCAGTTCCGGTTCAATCAGTTGCGATTGAACCGTATGTCCATTCACCAGCCGCAACAGTACGTCAACCATGATCTCTCCAGCCTTGGCGGTGTTCTGCCGAACCGTGGTCAACGCAGGCGTTGTGTACGATACCGCGGGAATATCATCGAAACCGACCACGGAAATGTCTGCGGGAACCGACAATTTTCCTTCTCTGAAAGCCTTGACCGCTCCCAGGGCGCTCAAGTCACTGCTGCAGAATACCGCGCTGAATTCGACGTCGCGGGATAACAGTTCTTGCGCCGCCAGATAGCCGCTGCGCTCGGCGGGAGTAGCCGGCGCCTGCAAGGCCTCGTCCTGGCGAATTCCAGCCTCGCCTAATGCCTTGCGATAGCCGAAGTAACGATCCTGAATCTCCGGACAATCGTCGGAAATGTCGCCGAGAAACGCGATCAACCGGTGACCCAGGCTGAGCAGGTGCCGCGTGGCGATGTATCCGCCTTGCCGGTTGTCACAACCGATAAAATGTCCGGGCTGGCCTTCGATCACCGGCCCCCAGGTAAGGACGTGGGCGTCATCGAGCAGTTCGGCCTTGCGGATATAGTCGGTGTATCCGCCGTATCCCAGCAATATGATTCCCTCTGCCTTGTTGCTGTTCTGGTAATCGACAATCCAGTTTTCGCTTAATTGCTGGAATGAAAGCAGTACGTCGTAGTTCCTCGCCGCCGCGGCCCTGGTAATACTTGCCAACATGGATACGAAAAATGGATTGATGTCGGAGTCCATTTCAGACTCCTGGTGCACCAGCATCGCGATGGTGCGGCTGTGTTTCGAGCGAAGGTTGCTGGCGCTGATGTCTACCTTGTAGTTGTGTTCCCGGGCGATGAGTTGAATTCTGCGCCGGGTCTGGGGATTGACCAGCGGGCTCTCGCGCAGGGCGCGCGATACCGTCGATTGAGAAACTCCGGCCAAATCGGCGATGTCCAGCGAAGTTACCTTGGTCATATCGACGATTCCATAGCAAATCCCCGATAGTATCCGCCACTGGCCGGGATACGGCAACAAATCCCCCCGTCGCGCCCTTGCCGGCAACACGCGGCCCCGCTCCAACCGGCAATTGGACGGAATCTCAATAGACAATTAGACGCCGCCATAATAGGCAAATGGACGCTATGTCAATAGACAACTGGACGACCGCACAACCGGCAATTGGACGGTCGCTTAATAGGCAATTGGACGCTATACTGCGAAGCGAGAAAGGAGCAAAAAATGCAGCACTTCCCCAGATATGCGGCCACCCAACTGACGGAGACGTTAGCCGATACGCCCGCGGTGTGCCTGTTGGGGCCACGCCAGACAGGTAAAACAACGCTTGTCAGGGGACTGGAGCCGAACCGCAGCTACATATCGTTTGATGACACGACGATGCTGGATACAGCTCGAACAGATCCGACAAGTTTTGTGCAGGGACTACCGGAAACCGTGACACTGGACGAAATACAGCGCGTACCGGAACTGCTGCCGGAAATAAAGGCGTCGATCGACAGCAATCGCAAACCTGGCAGATTCATTCTTACGGGTTCAGCCAATTTGCTGCTGCTGCCCGGTGTGCAGGAATCTCTCGCGGGCAGGGTTGAAATTATCTACTTGAACCCATTATCTGAGCAGGAGAAGCATGCAAGGCCGGTGTCATTCCTCAGTTTGCTTTTGACAAACAAGATAAAGCCGGCAATCGAGGGTCAACAACGGGAGATCGAAGGGATCGCCAAATCCGTGATTCAAGGTGGATATCCAGAGCCGGTCAGGCGCAACGATGAACGTGCAGCACGCCGATGGTTCAGGAGTTACCTGAATACGGTCATTCAGCGTGATGTCAAGAATGTCGCCAACGTCAGGGATGAAGACGAACTGCTGAGGCTGGTGGAGATACTTGCTTTAAGATCGGGCAATTTGTTGAACTTGAACGCTCTGGCGAACGAACTTCGATTACGCAGGGAAACTGTCGACAAGTACATCCGAATTCTCGAGCGGCTATTTCTACTGCGACGCCTGCCGGCCTGGCACAGGAACAATGCGAAGCGGCTGGTAAAAGCGCCAAAGATCCACCTGATCGACTCCGGCATTGCCAGTTTCCTTTGTAATTTGAAGCTGGATGATTGGATTGACCCAAATACTGGATTTGGTCCAATTCTGGAAAGTAATGTTGTACAGCAATTGATCTGTCAGTCGAGTTGGGTGGACGGCGAATTCCGTTTTACGCATTACCGGGACAAGGACCAGATCGAGGTTGATCTGGTGATGGAGGAGGGCAAACACGTCTGGGGGGTGGAAGTAAAAAAGGCTACAAGAATACAGAGCAAGGACGGTGCAGGCCTGAGTCGCCTGGCCGATCATGCAGGGAAAAACTGGCAAGGCGGAGTACTGCTTTACACGGGCAACAATTGTCTGGCATTGAAGTCCGCACCAAATACTTATGCAGTGCCCATGAACTGGCTACGTGGCACAAAATAGCCCTAAACCTCACATCCCAACTATATTCATACTTTATCTTTTAGCACCCAACTTTCGCCCCTTAGACTTATATCGTAAACCAAGGACAGAACATACTTGCTGCTCGATCGACACTTTGCTCCTATGAGTGTTCATATAATGTTGAGTTCTTATTGACAATACTTTTCTTACGAAAGAATCATCATGTTTCTTGTATAACTCTTCAAGTCGTTCTTTTAAATCTATGGAAAGCTCTTCTGAACTATCAAGTGAGCTAAAGAACCAAATAATGTCATAAGCAGCCGTATTCTTTTCTCGTGCTACATCTCTAACCAATTCCCTAATTCCTTTATGTGATACATTAGCAACAATTTTTTCAACGTTTATCATCGCCCAAAAGAAACACAAAAATTCAACACGTGCGCTTATCTGACTTGCATTTAGATTTGGATTGACATGTTGCAGATAAGTCGCCAACCCCAGAATTTCATTCCCGTCACTTAACAACCCGCCAACTAATCTCAAGCCTCCTTCTGATATTGTTTCAATCACTTCCACTATTTTATCTCTTTCCATTCTACCGTATCGATTTTTTAGAATGTGCCCTAACAGCTCATTATTCTTAAATATTTTATAAATAAAGTTGCCACCATTTGTGTCTGCATTAGATTGTGCTTCCGTTCCAGTTTCATAACTTCTCGCTCTTCGCTCCCCTATATCTCTTTGCTCCCTTTCCCGTTCTCTTTCGCTAAGAACATCGTTCTCAGACTGAATGTCTTTTGGAAGTTTTTCAACAAACTCTCGAAATAAACTGGTTTCGCTTTTGTCAAGCTTTGATGGAGCATAGATATCAGCCGTATACATTGTGCTAATCAATATAGTGTCAACGATATCCTCATCTACTGCGTGGTGTATTGTAAATAACAAAATAAGATGATTTGTATGCGCATAACTATGCTCACAAATTTTATCAATTATTAGCTTTTCTTGATTCGCGTTTTTTGCGAGATACATTCCCAAGAAATAGTACATCATATAAGGAACCATAAACGTACCCGAATGATCAAAGAGTCCGTATTCGCCCCCCTGCATTCGATTGAATATGTAATCTGGCAATACAAAAGTTTCCCTATATTTTTCTATAAACACTTTAAATTCCTTTTCTGCAAATTTGTTTCCATCTATGCTTTCAGACCTATATTTAGCGTAAGCGAGTCTCTCAGAAAATTGAAGACAAACATTTAGCGAATCGTCACTTCTCGCTATTCCTGACTTTATAAGTCTTGCCAAGATTAGTGCGTAATAGCAGTGGCCATAGGATGTTATGTTGAAATCCTTTGGCATAAACGCTTCAAGCGTTTGTATGATACTGAGAACATAGAAGGGATACCGTGGAACAATCTCTGCCTGAATGATGGAATTAACCTTGGACTCTATTTGGTCCACCTGACCATCCTTGACAACTTCTCCTGAATTCATCAATCGCAATCTTTTGCGAATTAATCTTTCTTGAATTACATGTGTTAACGGCATTATCTCCAGCTTCCTAAACCGAGCGAGTAAAGTATCATCCCAATAATATGATCTATAAATATTTGTAGAAGAAAAAATGATTATTTTTCCAAAGTACTCACTAGCCACCTCCAGCAACCTTCTATCTCTTTTTGAAGACCCTAATCCGTCAATGATTATTGTTTTAATCTCCCCCGATTCCTTCCATGAGCCATAACTCCCTTCAAACTGTTCCTGGAACACTCCTTCAAAAGTCTTTTCAGAAGGCTGACCGAATGTATTGTGCAAATCAAAATATAAAACAGGCCAGTTCGCTTCAACAAATCTTAAAAATAGAATCCTTGACAAAGCAGACTTTCCACTCATGTCCTCGCCATGAACCAATATTTCATCGAATTTCATTAATTCATCTAGATTTGCTATTTCTTTTTCCTCATACACGTTTATATCATTTGGGTTGTCCGGCATTAATGACAAACTAGGAAACTCGAATATTTCGTTTAACTTAATGGGATCGTTTGACGAAAATTCGGTTGCCTCTAGACTATCTAGAAAAGAAGATTTTGGTCTAAATTCGGTGACCAATTTTGAGATCACCAACTTTACTCCAATGCATACCTCATTCCATGCTTTATCTTGGTTTGCGTATTCTACGACCGATTTCCCATCTTTTGGCAACGCCTTTATATTGTCCCCATCTAACAAGTCAATCCAGTCACAATCTCTAACAACAACAGGAATTCTAGTGCAAAATCTATTGCCAGATTTCTCTATTTTGGCAGCTGCGCGCCACTCATTTAGACATTCATCGGATGATAAGTAGCTGGGGCTTAGGAGGAATATAAAAATATCTGCCGATTTCATCCTTTTTCTTATTGAGTGATGTATGTTTGATCCTGGCAATATATTTTTATCGCTCCAAATTTCTAATTCTCTTTCTTTTACTAAATATGCCAAGCATTCTTCAAGTCTCTCTAGATATTCGTCATCTTTATGTGAGTAGCTACAAAAAATTTTTAATGGTTTGGTTGTATATTCATTCATTCTGATCTCCAACTTTTAGAACTAATTGAGTTATTAGTGAAGTATCTCTAAACCAAAAATTTGGCCCTTTTTATTCATCTGGTCAAATTTTAAATGGCTCTCAATTTATACAATTTACCTCCATGTCGAGGAACTGCAAGACTTCTTCACTCCTGGCATGCAGTACGCGATAAATACCGAAATCCAGGTCGGGCTAGTTGAGTTGGAATAACTCCTTCAGCAGCACTTTCAACTTCTCAAACTTCTGGCTCATTGTGACTCTCTTTCAATCCTGTTCATTACGCCTCCAACTCCCGCAGCAATTTCTCATGAATGCCGCCGAAGCCGCCGTTGCTCATGAGGACGATGTGGCCGCCGGGTTTGGAGTGTTCGGCGAGGAAGGCGACGATGGCGTCGACACTGTCGAACACATGCGATGGCGGCGTCGCGGCCGCGGTGAGCGCGGCACAATCGAGGCCGCAGTTTTCCGGCTGGAACCAGACCACCTGATCGGCCTTTTCCACGGACGCGGCCAGCGTATGCTGATGCACGCCGGCTTTCATCGTATTTGAACGCGGTTCGATCACGGCGACGATTCTGCCCTCGCCGCCGAGTTTCGCCGCCAGGCCCTGCAAGGTAGTGGCGATGGCGGTGGGATGGTGGGCGAAGTCGTCGTAGACGGAAATGCCGCCGGCAGTCCCGCGCAACTCCAGCCGGCGTTTCACGCCGTGGAAATGCCCGAGCGCTTCCGCCGCAGTCGTAATACCGACTCCAACGTGTTCGGCAGCGACGATGGCAGCCACAGCGTTGCGGACATTGTGCTGCCCGGTCTGGTTCCAGGAAACCGCCGCCACGAAGGGCTCTCCTGCGCCGGTTCGATGTTTTTCGAGTTCGAACTCGCTGCCGTCATCGGCCTGCGGCCGGATATTCCAGAAAACTTTGTTCTCGCCAGCCAGGCGCTCACAGTCGGCCCTGGGACAATTCATGCCGATTCGTTGCACCGGCGTCCAGCAACCCTGGGCCAGAACTTCATCGAGCGCAGGCTCATCGGCCGGCATGACGATGCGACCATTGCCCGGCAAAACCCGCAGCAGATGATGAAACTGGCGCTGGATCGCCGCCAGGTTTTCGAAGATATCGGCATGATCGAACTCGAGGTTGTTGAGGATCGTAGTGCGCGGAGCGTAGTGGATGAATTTCGAGCGCTTGTCGCAGAAGGCGCTGTCGTATTCGTCGGCTTCGACTACAAAGAACGGTGTCTCGCCCAGGCGCGCCGAAACGGGAAAGTTGTTGGTGACGCCGCCGATCAGAAAGCCCGGCCGCAGCCCGGCGTACTCCAGAATCCAGGCCAGCATCGCGCTCGTGCTGGTCTTGCCATGCGTGCCGGCGACTCCGAGCACCCATTTGTCCCGCAACACATGCTGCGCCAGCCATTGCGGCCCAGACATGTACGGCGTACCCTCCTCCAGCGCGCGTTCCAGCACGGCATTGCCGCGGGAAATGGTATTACCCACCAGCACCAGTTCGGGCCGCGCATCGAGATGCCCGGGAAGATAGCCTTCGAGCACTTCGATGCCACTGTCTTCGAGTTGAGTGCTCATCGGCGGATACGTGTTGGCGTCGCAGCCGCTGACGCGATGACCGAGTTCCCTGGCAAGCAGCGCGAGGCTGCCCATGAAGGTGCCGCAGATGCCGATGATGTGCAGATGCATGTATTGCTAGTTGCTTTCTTGATTCAACGCGCCGTGGCGAGTCTTATAGCACAAATCCCGATGGTCGATTTGGCGATGTGCATTACCGGAGGGCAGTTCTTGTCCGCTCCAGCAAACCCGCGTCATCGAGGCTGTAGAGAATGCCGTAATGCAACAATTCCTTCTGAATCTCCGGACGCATATGGGTACGCCCGGAATTCGTCATGGCGAGGTTGGTAAGTTCCTCGAAATCCGCTCTGTCGATCAGCCTAACCATGATCGGCCAGTTCCTTTTCATTAACCAGGTGGGTGTTTCTGCCCACTCTTTTCAGATCGCGCCATATTCACTCAAGGCGGATTCCAGGCTGACGTAATTGTATTCGCCCCGGCGCAACGCTCTGGCAATTTGTTCAATGCTGTCGTCACTCCGCGTTTGGCTCAGAGCGAAATAATAAACGCCGCGCACCGGGCGTCGCAGTATTTCCTGCGCCACCATGCGCTGCAGGCCAGCCTTGAAAGCACGAGGGCTGTCATCGTGAAAGATTTTGGCCAAGTCCGCTGTAGTGAAGAATTGGCGGCCCTTCTTGTCCCAGTCAACTAGCCGTTTTAGCGCAGTCGAGCATTTCATTGATTAAGTATACTTAAAGAACACGTTTTTGCGTCTTTTACGTACACTTAATATGCGCCTGCGGCACGAGAACATCAAGAACTCATGGCTGCAAGATACTGGCGGATGCAGAATTATGAAGTGGCTTGCTGCTTACTTGATTCAACGCGCCGTGGCGTGTCTTATAGCACTTATTCCAATTAGTTCCTGTCCGTAAAAGCCGAAGTTCCCCGCCTGCCTTGCTCCAATGCCAGCGCTGCCTGTCTCACACCCATGTTGACTTGCAATTTAAATGGCATAATAATCCTCTTTTAATAGGTTGATTAAATGGTCCTTTCATGAACACGATACATCCAATCCTTGCCGAGGCAAGCGCCGGGATTTCTGCGCTGAAGAAGAATCCCATGGCTGTTATCGAGCACGCTGAGGGGTCGCCGGTAGCGATCCTGAATCGTAATCGGCCGGTCTTTTATGCAGTTCCCGCAGCGGCATGGGAAGCCATGCTCGACAAGATTGAGGATCTGGAGCTCGCGGCGCTGGTGCGCGAACGCGACGGCGAGGCCGAAATAGAAGTCGATATCAATGAGCTATAGGCTGATCTTCCTGACGAGTGCAATGCGTGAGTGGAAGAAGCTCGACCTGGACATCCGAAACCAGTTCAAGAATAAGCTGGCGGATCGTCTGATAAATCCACAAGTCGAGCAGGATCGTTTGAGCACCATGAAGCATTGCTACAAGATTAAGCTTCGCAGCGCGGGGTATCGGCTCGTCTATCAGGTTCGCGAAAAGGATATCGTCATCGCGGTTGTTGCTGTCGGTAAGCGAGAGCGCAATGCCGTCTACCAGAAAGCGGCCAGGAGAGTTTAAGTTCGGACTGACGCAGGCTCTGACAAGCGGTACTGCCGTTCGTGCGATTCCCTACGCTTGAATTTTATTTAGTCCGCTTGTGATTTGCTTGCCAATTTGAACTTGAGTTAAGTTGCTATACGACAACCCTTTAAATATTAATGGGTTACGTTAACATGGGCTGGAGATGTCGTAGCTTATAGCACAAATCCGAAACGGTTAAATCGGAATGTCATGGAGGAACCAACAGATTTTCCCGCGTACTCGATTGCCTTGTACGGTCGCGAGAACGTGGAAGAGAATTGCCTGATATTGCAGGACCGGTATGGTCTCGATGTCAACGCGGTGCTGTTCTGCTGCTGGTTCGGTGCGCAGCATGGTTTGATCAGCGAGGACCTGTGGACACGGATAGACGAAATCTCGCGGCAATGGCAGAGCCGCCTGATTCGGCCCCTGCGCGAAGCGCGCCGCTGGCTGAAGGGGCCGGGATTCGCAACCAATCAGGAACAGCAGGATCTGCGCGAAAGAATCAAGGCAGATGAAATCGCCGCGGAGTTATTGCAGCAGCGCATGATGCAGGAAGCCTGCGCGGACTTCAAAGCCGGCGCGCCGGCCGAAGCTGCCGAGGCCGCCAGGCGCAATGCCGAGGCGCTGCTTCGGCGCCGCGGCATTGCGCTTGACGGAGAAATCCGGGAATTGCTGACGGCGATCTCCAGCGCCGCTTGCTCCTGACTCCTATTGGGCCGCCAGTTCGATCACCACGTCATAGTGGAAACGCACGAAGCGGTGCAGCTCGCTGATCAGGATTCGCTCCTGGTCGCTATGGGCGCCGAATCCGAGGGCCGCGTCTTCGCGGTCGATGGCCGGGCCGATCCCATAGCACTGGATTCCTGCCGCGCGCAGATAGGCCATGTCGGTGGCGCCGGTGCTCATGGTCGGCAGAGTGATGACGCCGTAATGGTCACGGGTTTGCGACTCGATAGCCCTGAACGCATCGGTGTCGAGACTGCTTTGGCCGCGGGGGCGGGTATTGCGCACGCCGAGGCTGATTTCCACCGCGGGATCGTCGACTACGCCGCGAATTTCCTCAAGGAAGGAAACGATGTCCTCATCGGGCAGTGCGCGAAAATCCACGCTGGCGCGGGATTCCGAGGGAATGACGTTGATGCGGTAACCGGCGTCGAATATGTTCGGCGACAGCGACGAGCGCAGCATGGAAGCGTGGCGCGGCTCGTTTGCCAGGAAGTACTCATCCGACTCGCTGGCAAGGCCCGGGTCGAGCACATTCAGATAACGCTCGGCGGCATCACTCGGAGAAATCGACGCCAGCCGCTCGAAATACGCGGCCGTGGTCTCGTTGAGGCGAATCGGGGTGCGCCAATCGGCGATGGCCGCCACCGCCCTTGCCAGCGTGACGACCGAATTCGTCTGCAACGGGACCGAGCCATGGCCCGCCACTCCCGTGGCGACGAGCTCTACCCGATAGGGAATCTTCTCCACGGTCTGCACGCCGGAGTATTGCACTTCGCGGTTCACGCGAGCCACCGAGCCGCCTTCGGCCAGACAGAATTCTGAGTCGATCTTGTCGAAATGCTCGTTGACCATGAATTCGATGCCGTACTCGGTCGCGCCTTCCTCGCCGGACTCGGCGAGATAGATCACGTCCCGGGCCAACGGCACGTCGAGCCGCTTGAGCAGCAGCATGATCATCAGGCCGGCCGCGACATTGTCCTTGTCGTCGACGGCGCCCCGCCCGTAGACATAGCCACCGTCGACCGTCGCGCTGAAGGGCGGAAAGATCCATTTCTCCGGGTCGACATTGACCACGTCGGTATGCGCCATGATCAACAGCGGCTCCTTGCTGCCGTCGCCTTCGAGCCGGGCGATGACATTGGGGCGTTCCGGGTCGTTCCAGAGCATTTCCACCGGAATGTCCTCCGCTGCCAGCACCTCATACAGGTATTCGGCAGCCGGCAACTCCCTCCCAGGCGGGTCGCTGGTATCGAATTGCATGATCGAGCGGAAATGCTTGAGCGTTTCCTCTTCGACCTCGGACCAGTCCGGCTCGTCGATCTGAGCGAATGCCGCGCTTGCGAACAGAACCAGCGATACAGGAATGAATCGATTCATCAGTCTTCCCTTGTGTACTTGACGAGTTGCCGCGGCCCGACTTCGGCGCCGTAGACATTGCCGTGCATGTCGGCGGCCACGCCTTCCGCGGCGCTGGTGCCGCCGGGATTCTGGTCGGGATCGGGTATGAAGCTGAACACGTGGCCGGTTACCGCGCTGCCGATGCGGATGCCGCGCCGCCAGCCCGGATTGGAAGTCGCGCTCGACTCCGAATCCGCCGCATAGAGAATATCGTTGGCATCGATATAGATGCCGCTCAAGCGGCCGAACTGATGCCACTCGTCGATAAAAGTACCGTCCTGTTCGAAAATCTGGATGCGCACATTGCCTCGGTCGGCGACGAAAAGTCTGCCGCGGGAGTCGAACGCCAGGCTGTGCGGCGTACGGAATTCACCGGGAGCGGTGCCGATGTGGCCCCAGCTTTCGATGAAATTGCCCTCGGCGTCGAACTTGGCGATGCGCGCGACAGTCGAAAGATCCGCATTGGCGCCCTGGCCGCCGTGGCCGTCGCCGACGTAGATATTGCCGTCCTGGTCGGTAATTACGTCATTGGGCGAGTTCAGCAGCGGGCCGGTGCCGTCGCCGGCCACCCCTGGAGTGCCGAGTATCATCAGCACTTCACCCTCCGGGCTGAACTTGTAGACCGTATGACCCTTGCCGGCGGCGTCGGGATTCTCGGCGAGTTCGGCAGCGTTCGCCGCGCGCGCGTCGGTGATCCAGACATTGCCGTCGCTATCCACATGAATGCCATGGGGCCAGATGATCAAGCCGCTGCCGAACGAGGTAACGACGTTGCCTTCCGGGTCGTACTTGATCACCGGATCGACGTCGGACAGCGCGCAACTGTTGGATGCGCAGCGCTCGGCTACCCAGATGGACTCGCCGTCGATGTCGATGTCCACGGCACTGGTCGAACCCCATTCGCGGCCATCGGGCAGTTCGAAATAGTCGTTGATGGTCGTGTACGGATTGGGATGGTTGTTGGTCGGAGTCATGACTTTCTGGGCGAAGGCAACGCCGGATGCTGCCAGTAGCGCCGCTGCCAGGGCCAGGGAAATCTTGTCTTTGCAGGTAAAACGAATCATGGACGACCTCCTGTTGGGAAACGGTGGGAAGGTCAGCATAAAAGCAGCGCCGATGCTTGTCCATACGATGTGCGCCTTCATGTAGGGGCGACGCATGCGTCGCCCGTCAGTGGCACGATTTCGGGACCGTTCGCGGGCGAGGCATGCCTCGCCCCTACCGTCTCGCATGAAACGGAATCAACCGCCACGCGTCCAGCGTTTCACCAGGTCGGTTTCTATCCCGAACAGGTCCAGTATCCGGCCCACGTGATGATCGACTATTTCGTCCACCGTTTGCGGCCGGATGTAATGCGCGGGCATCGGCGGCGCGAGCACGGCGCCGAGGCGGGCGGCCTTGAGCATGATTTCGCAATGGCCGGCGTGCAGCGGCGTCTCTCTCGGCGCCAGCACGAGCAGGCGGCACTCCTTCAGCGTTACGTCCGCCGCCCGGCTGATGAGCGAGCCTGTGTGGCAATTGGCGATGGACGACAGCGTGCGAATCGAACAGGGGGCAATGATCATGCCATCGGTGCGGAAAGAACCGCTTGCAATGCTCGCGGCGATGTCCTTGTTGGAGTGATGATAATCGGCCAGGGCCTTGACCTCGTCAAAACCGTAGTCCGTCTCCAGCGAGAGATTGAGTTTGGCGGCATCGGTCGCCACCAGATGGGTTTCGACCTCGGGAAGTTCGCGCAATACCTGCAAGAGGCGCACACCGTAGACCACGCCACTCGCGCCCGACATGCCGATGATGATTCGCATTGCCCGCTTCCTGCCCCGGAAATGCGGCATTTTTGCACCGCCTGCCTATACTGGCAAGCGGGGAGCATAAAGTTTCGAATCTTCCAGGGCTTGAACGCAGTAAGCTGTCAGAGTAAACTAAGTCACATAGACTAAGTTTAAGAGCGGATTATGCGCACATACAACATGCACGAAGCAAAAACGCATTTGTCGAAACTGGTTGCCCAGGCCGCCGATGGAGAGCCGTTCATCATCGCGCGCTCGGGCAAGCCGGTCGTCAAGGTCATGGCGCTGGACGCTCCGGCGGCCGATGCGGTGCAGCGGCTTGGATTCATGGCCGGCGAAATCAAGACGCCGGAAGACTTCAACCGCATGGGCGCGAGCGAGATCGAAAACTCGTTCGCAGGCGATAAATGAACTGTCTGCTCGATACTCAGCTCCTGCTTTGGGCCGCGGGGGACCCGGATCGGCTCGCGAATGAAGTTCGGACCCTGCTGCAAGACCCACAAACACAACCCTGCTTCAGCGCCGCCTCTATCTGGGAAATCGCCTTCAAGAATGGGCTTGGGAGACCGGACTTCCAGGCTGATCCAAGGTTGCTGCGACGCGGTCTGCTTGAGAACGGTTATGTCGAACTGTCGGTTACCGGCGCCCAAGCCGCCGAGGTTGACCTGCTCCCCCCAATCCACAAGGATCCGTTCGATCGCGTGCTGATCGCTCAATCCCGAATCGAAGGACTGAATTTGCTGACTACGGATAGATTGATGGCACGTTATCCCGGACCGATCCAACTCTGTTAGCGTTGCCGATGCTTGTATGGGGCCTTGCAATGAATTCAAATGGCGAGACTTCCGATGCCCTGCTACTATTCCGCCCCGCTGACGGGCATGTGCCCGCGCAGGCGCGTGGAGCGCATCCTCGATCAGGACATTGGAATCCATGAGCAAAGCCAATCTTTTTTATGCCCAGTCCGGCGGCGTGACGGCCGTCATCAATGCCAGCGCCTGCGGGGTGATCGAGACTGCCCGGCAGTATCCCGACCGCATCGGCACGGTATATGCCGGCCGCAACGGTATCGTCGGCGCGCTCAGGGAGGAACTGATCGACACCGGCAAGGAGTCGGCCGAGACCATCGCCGCGTTGCGCCATACGCCCGCGGGCGCTTTCGGCTCCTGCCGTTACAAGCTCAAGTCCTATAGCGAAAACACGCAGGAATACGACCGAATCCTGGAAGTTTTCCGGGCCCACGACATCCGCTATTTTCTCTACAACGGCGGCGGCGATTCCCAGGATACCGCGAACAAGATTGCGCAACTGAGCATCGAAAAGGGATTTCCAATCACCTGCATCGGCGTGCCGAAGACGGTCGACAACGACCTGCCGATCACCGACAACTGCCCCGGTTTCGGGTCGGTGGCGAAATACGTCGCGGTATCGATTCGCGAAGCCGGTCTTGATGTTGCCTCCATGTGCGAGTCTTCAACCAAGGTGTTCGTCATGGAAGTGATGGGGCGCCATGCCGGCTGGATCGCGGGGGCCGCAGGCCTGGCAAGCGAATCCGTTGACGAGCCGCCGCATATCATCCTGTTTCCCGAAGTCAGCTTCGACCGGGAAAAATTCCTGGGCAGGGTCAGGGAATGCGTGCGCGAATACGGCTATTGCGCCATCGTCGTTTCCGAAGGCGTCAAGGGGCCCGACGGCAAGTTTCTGTCCGAAGCCGGCGGCACGGACGCGTTCGGTCACGCCCAACTCGGCGGCGTAGCGCCCATGATCGCGGAAATGGTCAAACAGGAAACCGGCTACAAGTACCATTGGGCGGTAGCCGACTACTTGCAACGCGCGGCGCGCCATATTGCATCAGCAACCGACGTGGAACAGGCCTATGCGACTGGCAAGGCGGCGGTGGAATTCGCCATGACCGGGAAGAATGCCGTCATGCCCGCAATCGTGCGCGGCGTTGGCGAGGAGTATTCCTGGAGCATCGGCGAGGCGGCGCTGGCGGATGTCGCCAACGTAGAGAAGAAAATGCCGCCTTCATATATTACAGACGACGGATTCCATATCACCGACGCCGCCCGCGCCTATTTCGCGCCATTGATTCGCGGCGAAGATTATCCACCCTACAAGGACGGCCTGCCACAATATGCGCGCCTGAAGCGCGTGCTCGCCGAGAAGAAACTTCCGCCTGTTCAGTGAAAGTTCAGGCACTACGAGACCATCTGCCCCGTCAAGACCCGAAGGTCAAACCCTGACAGGCAGCTCCAGGCTGCAAGGCTCTCGCGCTCAAACGAGCGCGAGAGCTCGCATCCTACCTATTCTTCCGTGAATCGCGCGATGATCCGAAGGACTACTACAGTCGCCACGCCCGAATACAAGGCGATGGAAAGTGCATCGATGATAGCGTCCAGGTAAGCTCCCACCGCCGGCAAGTGACCCAGCGCATCCGATCCACCGGTCATACCCACGGCCACGGCCAGAGCGAAATACATGGTCGGGTCGTTTGCGTCCACGCCCATCCATCCCCAGACAAGTCCGAGCAAAACCAGCGCGATCATCAAGGCGTCGGCCGGAACTACTCCGGGCGCCACGCCTTCAACGATGGCGCACAATGTGCCCAATCCCACAACAATTTTCTTGCCCATTTCTGTTCTCCCACAGTGCAGATTATGAGCGTGGGGATTCGAACCCCGATCGAAAGGTCTAAACTTCCTGTTGTTGTTCTTCCCCCACGAATCTTATCTATTAGCACTTCCATACGCAGGGTGCAATAAAATTCAACAGTATCGGGGAGTTATCAGGGAGCGAGTCTTTCGATGATCCACTCTTCCGCCGCACCGCGGGAGTAGCGGAAGCGGTCGTGCAGACGGTCCGGCCGCCCCTGCCAGAACTCGTATTCATGCGCCTTGACGCGAAAACCGCCCCAGTCTTCCGGTAGCGGAACGTCTGTTTCCCGATACCGCCGGTCGAGTTCCTCGAACTCCGCCAGCAATGCCTCGCGCGATTCGAGTACGCTGCTCTGCCTCGACGCCATAGCCGCCAACTGGCTGGTGCGGGGCCTGGTTGAGAAATAGGCCGCGGATTCTTCTTTGCCGATTCGCTCGGCCGTGCCGCAAATCTTGATCTGCCGGTTGATGGAGTTCCAAAGGAACAGCAAGCTGGTACGGGGGTTGCCCGCAAGCTCGAGCGCCTTGCGCGATTGGTGATTGGTATAGAAGACGAATCCGCGCTCGTCGAAATGCTTGAGCAGGACGATGCGCTGGCTGGGCTGGCTATCGGCGTCCACGGTGGCCACGGCCATGGCGGTAGGGTCGGGAACCTGCGCCTCGAGCACCTGCTGCATCCACCGGTCGAACTGGGTCAGCGGGTCCGCAGCCAGGTCGCCGCGGCTCAATCCGCCGGAAAGATATTCCCGCCGTTGCGATTCAAGATTCATTATACGGCGCTCGTCAGGCGATTTCGGGCCTAGCGCACGAATTCGCCGAAACTCCAGAGTTGCTGGCGTGCGGTACCGGTCTCGTAATAAAAAGTGCCGGGGCCGTGTTTTTCGCTGGCGAAAAATTCGCCGATAAACTTGGTGCCATCGGCCCAGCGATAGGTGCCCTGGCCGTGATAGTGGTCCGCCACGAAATCGCCGGTGTAATTCTCCGTGTTGTCCTTGAACCAGAATTCGGTGTTCCGGTTCTCATGCCATTCCGGCAGGTTGAATACGTAAGTGCCGATGCCGTGGCGCTTGTTATCCTTCCATTGACCGATATACAGATTGCCCCGGCCGTTCCAGTGTTTGCCGCGGCCCTCGCGCAGACCGAGATTCCAATCGCCGGTATAGATTTCTTCGGAAACGAAGGAAACCGGAATTTCCAGCCTCCCCTGCCCGTGAAATTCGCCGTCGAGAAAACCGCCGACATAGCGGCCCTTGCCCCAGGGTGTGTCGAACTCCATCGTGCCGTCGCCGTTCAGGCAGTCGCCGCGCAAACAGCGTTCGGCCGTAACCGATTGCAGCGATTGTGCGAACAGCAAGGGCGCAGCAAGCAACAGCAAGGCGGCGGGCAGGACGTTTCGCGACAGGAATTCCATGCGGATGCTCATTCGCTCGTTTACGGCTGGGAAAGACCGGGCAATTAAACCACGCGGCGCAAAACCGTCAAGGGGCTCGTGTTGACGACCTTGCGAGTGGAATTGACGCCGAGGACTGCGATGATCACGGTCCCCAGCGCGGGCCCGGCCGCCCAGACCCAGTAGTGCAAATTGAAATCCTGCTCGAATACCCATTCCTGCAGGTAGAAAACCCCGCCTTCCGCGCCCAGGGTGGCAATCACGCCGGCAACGACGCCGATAAAGGAAAACTCGATCAGCAGGGAGGTCAGAATCAGTTTACGCCCCGCCCCCAATGTGCGCAGGATCGCGTTTTCATGAAAACGCTCGTCAAGACTCGCGCTGACGCAAGCGAGCAACACCAGCGCCCCGGCCACGAGCACCAGGCCAAAAATCAGTTCGATAGCTGAAGTCACTTGGCTGATGATGTTCTGAATCTGCTCGATCAAGGCGTCGATCTCGACGACGACGATGGTGGGATATTGACGGATAAGATCGTTGAGAAGCAGTTTCTGTTCGGTTTCGAGCAGCACCGTGGACAGGAAGGTGCCGCCGAGATGATCGATCGTTCCCGGCGTGAAAATGATGAAGAAATTCGGTTGCATGTTGTCCCAGCGCACCGAGCGGAAATTGGCGACTTCGGCGCTGACGAACTGCTGGTTGATTTCAAATTCCATGGTGTCGCCGATCTCGATATTGAGCCAGTCGGCATATTCCTCGTCGATCGAAACCAGTCCCGGACGCGGATTCTCCGGCCACCACTCGCCGGCCGTAACGCGGTTGTCCACGGGCAAATCGACAGCCCAGGTTACCTGGCGGCGACTGAGGCGGCCTCGTACCCTGCGGCCTTCGGCTTCAGCGGATTCGCCCGAACCAGGCGCGGCATCGTCGGCGGGCGCATCGTCGAACTGATTGTTCTCCACCAGCGAGGCGCCGCGTTCCTCCTCGCCGGCTTCGCCTTCGGGCTCCGGTTCGCTGCCGTTGATGGTCCGCACCCGCGCGCTGATCAGCGGATAGAAGGCGTTGGCGTCGACCGCGTTGTCGGCAAAGAACGCTTCGATGCCGTCCACCTGGGAGCCGGTGATATTCATCATGAAATGATTGGGCGTGTTTTCCGGCAGTTGGGCTTGCCAGTCGGCGATCAGATCGGTGCGTAACAATCCCAGGATCAGCAGCGACATGATCGTTACCGAGAACACCATGACTTGCAGCACGTTTTGCCGGCGCCGCCTGCGCACGGCGGTCATGGCGAGTTTCCAGGCATTGCCGGCCTTCATGCCCGCCGATCCACTGGAAGTCAGGAATACGAGCGAAATCAGGGAAAGCACCAGCCCGGTGCCGGCGACGCCGGCGACAAGCAGGGAAGTGAGCACCAGATCCTGGCTGTACCACCAGATGAGAAAAACGCTGCCGACGATGCCGAAGGCGTAGGGGATGCGGTCGCTGAAACGAGTCTGGGTCATATCCTTGCGCAAAACCCGCAAGGGCGGCGTCTCCCGCAGGGCAAGCAGGGGCGGTAGTGCGAACGAAAGCAGACAGATGAAAGCGGTCAGGGCGCCGATGGCGTAAGGCTGTGCTCCCGGCGGAGGCAAGTCGACCTGCAAGCTCGCCTGCAAGGCGCGCAGAATGCCTTCGTGTACGAGATAGCCGAGTACTGAGCCGAGCAACACCGCCAGCGTCGCGAGCTTCAACTGTATCAGCAGATAGATCGCGCTGATGCGGCCCGAGGTGCAGCCCAGAGTCTTCAATATGGCGACGTAGTCATAATGTCTCTCGCTGTAACGCCGGGCGCTCAAGGCGATCGCCAGACCCGCGAGCAGGACGGCGAACAGCGAGCCAAGCAGTAGATAACCCTCGGCCCGGTCGAGCGCCTCGGCGACCTCTTCGCTTTCCTCGCGCACATCGCGAATGTAGTAATTGCCTTCGAAAGTGTCGCGCACCCATTGTTCGAATTCGTCGAGCCGGTCGAAATCATCGTGGGAAAAGAGCGAACGATAGCTGACCCGGCTGCCGGGCTGGACGACATTGGTGGCGGCGACATCGTCCATGTGCAGCATCAGCCGCGGGCCGGCGTTGTCTACTATTCCGCCCTGGCCCCGGTCGGGTTCGGCAATAATCACGGCGCCCACGGTCAATTCCGTTTCGCCGACGAATACCTGATCGCCGACTTCGACTCCAAGAGCCGGCAAGGCGCGCGATTCGAGCCAGACTTCGCCCGGCGGCGGGCCGCTGACCACCGGCGCGCCGCGAGTGAACGGCCGCAGGGTCGTGATCACTTCGCCGCGCAGGGGATACTCATCGCTGACTGCCTTGGCGGCAACGAGCATATTGCCACCGTCGGAAAACGCCATGGATGTGAAAGACAAGGTGCTCGCGGTGCGGAATCCGCGGTTGACGGCTTCGGCGTCGATTTCGGCCGGCGCCGGCTCGCGTGTGTGAAGCACCCGGTCGGCCGCGAGCATATTGGCTGATTCCAGCATCAGCGCACGTTCGAGACGGTCGGTAAACAGTGCGATTCCCGTCACCGAAGTCACCGCGAGCACGAGCGCGAAAAACAGCAGCCGCAATTCGCCGCCGCGCCAGTCGCGCCACATCAGGCGCCAGGCGACAATGAGCAGACCGCGCGGGCCCAGGTGTGCGGCATCAGGCATGGGCTACTTCCGCGGTGGGTTCCTCGCTGGCAACGCGACCCGCCACCAGCTTGATGATGCGGCCGCATTTGCGCGCCAGTCGCTCATCGTGAGTCACCAGAACGAGGGTCGTGTCGAACTCCCGGTTGAGTTCGAACAGCACATCGATGACCTTGCCGCCGGTAGCGGTATCGAGATTGCCGGTAGGCTCGTCTGCGAACAGAACGCGGGCCCTGGTGGCAAACGCACGGGCGATAGCGACGCGTTGCTGTTCGCCGCCTGAGAGTTGATTGGGATAATGGCGCCAACGGTCCGACAGGCCGACCCGCTCGAGCAATTCGCGCGCCTTGTCGCCGGCGCCGGGGTCGCCTTTCAACTCGATCGGCAACATGACGTTTTCGAGCGCCGTCAGACTGGGCAGCAATTGGAAGGATTGAAACACGAAACCTACGGCCCGCGCCCGTAGCAGCGCCCGCTGTTCCTCGTCCATGTCCGAAAGCTTCTGGCCGTCTAGCCAGATTTCACCCTCCGTGGCGATATCGAGACCCGCCATGAGGCCGAGCAAGGTGGATTTACCAGAACCCGAGGCGCCGACGATGGCGACGGACTCGCCGGTTTCTATATGCAAACCGACATCCTGGAGGATGGTCAATTCACCTTCACTGGTCGGCACGCGCTTGGTCAGCCCTGAAGTACGGATCATGTTTTCGCGGCTTGTTTGCTACCTTGAAGGGCAGTCATTATAGTGCAAACGCAAGCTCCGGTATTCGCCAGCCATGCCTTTGTTTTTTGTCAGATCAATCATTCTGCTCGCGCTGTTCCTGCTCACGGCCATACCGGCCGTGGCCCAGCAGCGCAATCTGCTCGTCTGGGGCGACAGTCTCAGCGCCGCCTTTGGCATAAGCGAGGAACAGGGCTGGGTGCAACTGCTGTCTGAGCGAATCGAACGGGAGTATCCCTCTTTCCGGGTCATCAACGGCAGCGTCAGCGGTGAAACCACGACCGGCGGCCTCGAACGCCTACCGGCGATGCTTGCGGAATACCGGCCTGAACTCGTAATTCTTGAGCTCGGCGGTAACGACGGCCTGCGCGGCATTCCGGTCGAGGCCATTCGCGACAATCTCGCCGCGATGATCCGCCTGATCGAGTCGGACGGCGGGCGCGTACTGCTTGCAGGCATCAGGATTCCGCCAAACTACGGACCACGTTACACAGAGCCATTCCACGAGAACTATTTCAACCTTGCCGAGGAGTTCGAACTGCCGCTGCTTCCGTTTCTTATCGAAGGAATCCCGGAAAACCCGGAACTGATGCAGAACGACGGCATCCACCCCGTGGCGGAAGCACAGCCCGCCATCCTCGAGAACGTCTGGGCAGTGCTCGAACCGATGTTGCGGGAAGCTGACGATTAGTCCGCGGTGGCCGGCGGAAGTCCTTCGCCCGCCGCGGCGACAGTGTCGTTCTGCAAGCGAACCAGCAAGAAAGCCGAGGCGAGATTACACAGGCCCATGGCGATGAGCGCGAGGTTGTAGTTGCCGGCAATGTCGTAATACAGGGCCACCAGCACCGGACCGACCGCCGACAGCCCGAAGGAAAAGGGAAGGGCCATGCTGCGTACCGAACCGAGATAGCGGCGGCCGAAGAACGAGGCCCAGATCACTTCCTGCAGCGGCAGCATGCCGCCCCAGCCGACACCCATGACCAGGAAGCCGGCGTAAACGAGAAAATCCAGTCCGTTGGCAATGGAGAAGACGATGAAAATCACCGAAAGCCCGGTAATGACGGCTCCTATAGCGGTCAGCAACATGGGCTGGAAACGGTCGATGAGCACGCCCCAGAAAGGCTTGCTGAAAAACGCCGGTACCGAGGCCAGCGGCACCATGCCGGCCGCGACCATACGGGAATATCCGGCATCGGTCATCAATGGAATCGTCTGCAGCAGCATCACCGTGATCGAGATCTGGAACAGGCCGAAGGCGATGACGAGAATGTAGAACTCGCTCGTGCGCATGGCCTGGGCGCGGGTCATGGAGCGCGCGAAGTCCGCGTGGGCGGCCGCGCCATGGCCCTGATCGAGTTCCTGTTGCGTCTTGCCGTCGGGAAACATCCCGAAGTCCTCGGGCCGGCGGCGCACGATCGCCGCCATCGGCAAGGTCAGGCACAAGGTGATCAAGCTCAAAATCCGCCAGGATTCGCGCCAGCCGAAATCATCCACCAGAAAAGTCGTGACCGGCGGTATCAGGATGCCGGCAGCGGAGATTCCCATGGCGGCCAGCGACACCGCCCAGCCGCGCCGTTCGACGAACCATTTACCGAGGGAAACACTGATTACCAAATTGCCGATCATGGCGCTGCCGATGGTGAGGATGACTCCGTTCAGCAACAGCCATTGAGGCAAATTCTGGATCAGACTCAATCCGTACATCGTCGCCGACATCAACAATGCACCAGCAAAAATGAAGGGCCGGCCGCCCCAGCGATCGATCCAGGAACCGATCATGAAGCCGGTGAACGCAACCACGAGTTGCCCGATCGAGCGCGAGGCGCTGAATTCGGCGCGGGTCCAGCCAAACTCGTCGTTCATCGGCACCATGAAGGCCCCGGCGACATAGTTCGACATGCCTATGGCGATGAACTGCGTAACCAGACCTGCGACAACGATCCAGTATCCGTAATAAATGCGATTCATGCGCGGTCCCGGCAGACGGCCAGGTAGCGGGAAATGACTTGTTCCACGCCTTGTTCGAGGCATTCGACGATGAGGGCGTGGCCGATGGATACTTCGAGGACGTTTTCGATTTCGAGGAAACGGGCGAGGTTGACGAGGTTCAGGTCGTGGCCGGCGTTGATGCCGATGCCAAGGTCCGTGGCCCGGGCCGCCGTGGCTCGATAGCGCGCCAGCACTTCGTTTTCTTCCTTGCCGCCGAAGGCCTGGGCATATTCTTCGGTATAAAGTTCGACGCGGTCGCAGCCCGCGGCGGGCGCGTGTTCGGCCATCGCGACCGAAGGATCGAGGAACAGGCTGCTGCGAATGCCGGCTTCACGCAGCCGTGACGTAAATTCCTGCAACAACGCCAGGTTGGCGGGAATGTCCCAGCCATGGTCCGATGTTATCTGGTCAGGTGCGTCCGGAACGAGGGTGCACTGGTCGGGTTTCACCTGCTCTACGAGCGCTAGAAAATCGGGCGAAGGATATCCTTCGATGTTGAATTCGACATCGGGATAATCGGCGAGCATCTCGCGCAAATCGTATACGTCGCCACGGCGGATGTGACGCTCGTCGGGACGCGGATGCACGGTGATGCCGCGCACGCCGAGCCCGATCACGCGGCGGGCAAATTCCGTCACGTCCGGATAATCGCGCCCGCGCGAATTGCGCAGCAGGGCGATCTTGTTCACGTTGACGCTGAGTCTGGTCACGTGCCCTGCCCGTTCTTTACAAGAAAATGTTCGATTGCCTCAAGTGAAGCTTGCGGCTGCTCCACATTGAGCCAATGTCCGGCGTCTTTTAATAATTGTATCTCGGCAGCCGGAAACAGGCGTCTGATTTCCAGTTGATGGTCGAAATGCAGGTACGAGGACTGTTCGCCGAATAGAAACAGCGCAGGGCCGCCAAACGGCTGCGAGGCTTCGGGTGCGCCCGACAAGGCCGGCAAGTTGGCTTCGATGGCTGACAGGTTCAAGCGCCAGCGAAAGCCTTGCGGAAGCCGGTCCAGGTTGGTCAGGAGAAATGTCCGCACTTGATCTTCAGGAACGGCAGCACGCAGGTATTCGTCCGCCTCGGCCCGGCTTTTTATTTCTTGCACGGGCAGCCCCAGCATCGCGCCAAGCGCCGGATGCCGCGACTTAGTCGCCGCAACGTTGTAGTCAACCGGAGCGATGTCCGCCACCAGGAGTTTGTCCACCCGTTCCGGCTCGGAGAAGGCAAGTTGCATGGCCACCTTCCCTCCCATGGAATGACCGAGCAGATGACAGCTTTCCATGCCCTGGGCATCCAGCCACTCGATCACGTCGGCGGCCATGGCCGGATAGCTCATATTCGCGTCGTGCGGCGAGGCGCCGTGATTGCGCAGATCGAGTCCGTATACCGCATAGCGGTCGGCCAGCCGCCTGGCGTGCCAGCCCCAGTTTCCCTGGTTGCCGAACAGTCCGTGCAGGATCAAAAGCGGTTCGCCGTCTCCGGAGTACTGGCGGTGGTGCAGCAGCATCGCTTAGTCGAGGGAATCAAGCACTGCGAGGGCGTCATCGTGGTGGGTTTTCGTTTTCACCTTGTCCATAACGTGGACGATGGTTCCGTCCTTGTCGATGACGAAGGTGACGCGATTTACGCCCATGTATTCCCTGCCCATGAACTTCTTTAGACCCCAGACGCCATAGGCTTCAGCAGTAGCGTGGTCTTCATCGGCAAGCAATGTGAAGTTCAATTCTTCTTTCTCCTCGAACTTTTTGAGCCGCTTGACCGGGTCGGGACTGACGCCGATCGCGACGGCGTCGCGCGCCGCAAGTCCCTCGGCCGAATCGCGCAGACCCTGGGCCTGCACCGTACAGCCCGGCGTCATCGCCTTGGGATAGAAATAGAGCACCACGCGCGATTTTCCGGCGAAATCCGCCAGGCTGACCATATTTCCTTCCTGATCCGCCAAACTGAATGCGGGCGCCGAATCGCCCTTTTGCAAACTGGTCATGGGTAGCCTCTTCCCGAATGAAAAATGTGCTGCATTATACCGACAAGCAGTTATGATTCACGCTCATGGATCCAAGTCCCCGCTCCATAGTCGTGCTGACAGGCGCCGGCATTTCCGCCGAATCGGGCATCCGCACTTTTCGCGCCGCCGAAGGGTTGTGGGAGGAACATCGGGTGGAGGACGTGGCCTCTCCGGACGGCTTCGCGCGCGACCCGCATCTCGTCCACAATTTTTACAACGAGCGGCGGCGGTTATTGCAACAGCCGGAGATCAGGCCCAACGCGGCGCATATCGCGCTTGCCGAATTCGAGCGGGATTTCACCGGCGAATTCCTGCTCGTCACCCAAAACATCGACAATCTGCACGAGCGCGCCGGCAGCCGCAATTTGCGGCACATGCACGGCGAGATGCTCAAAATCCGCTGCGAATATTCAGCGCGAGTGTTCGAGAATCGCGAAGACGTCTTCCCCGATTCCGAATGTTCCTGTTGCAGGCGCCCCGGCGGGCTGCGCCCCCATGTGGTCTGGTTTGGGGAAATGCCTTTCCACATGGACGAAATCTTCAATGACCTGGCCGCCTCCGATCTGTTCGTCTCCATCGGCACATCAGGCAATGTCTATCCCGCCGCAGGCTTCTACCAGGCCGCCAGGGCCGGCGGCGCACGAACCGTGGAATTGAACCTCGAACGAACGGGCGGTAATTTCGATCGGGGAGTATACGGCCCGGCAACCGAAGTCGTGCCGGAGTTTTTCGAACAAATTCAAGTCTGAGCCTGATTCGACATTAACTTACAGCTCAAAATTGACATCTTGAATTCTCGAAAGTATGCTTCCAATTATTATTTACCGTATCGGTAAATAATACTTTTCCTATTTTTTTGCATTAGTTTACTGATGAAGTAAATAAATTATTGGCAAATCCGCAATGGATCTGGCGTTCGCCAATCGAACATTGAAGAAGATTTGCGAGGACTCGCGCATGGCCGAGCGCGAATTTGGCCGCGCTTCCGCGAAAAAACTTCAATCGCGACTCGCTGACTTGATGGCGGCAACTCGACTGGATGACGTAAAGATCGGCTACCCGTATCCGCTCAAGGGTGACAGGGACGGCCAGTTTGCATTGCGCCTGTCCGGCGGCCACAGTCTGGTTTTCGAAGCGGCGGACGATCCCGTCCCGGAAACAACGGAAGGAGCCATTGATTGGAGGGAAGTGACTTCTATCCGAATCGAATTCATTGGAGACTATCATGACTAAGCAAGATTCCCGGTTCGAACCCCGTTGGGTTTCCCCACCAGGTGACAGCATCCAGGACAGGCTCGAAGAACTCGGATGGTCTCAAGCCGAATTTGCCAAGCGCACGGGGTATACGTCGAAACATGTCAACTTACTCATCAATGGCAAGGCGCCGCTTACCCAGGACACCGCGTTTCGCCTCGAAAAAGTAATTGGCGGCCCGGTGCGTTTCTGGCTTGCCAGAGAAGCCGGATATCGCGCCGGGATTGCCCGGAAAGATGAACTGTCCGCTCTTGCCGGCCAAGCAGATTGGCTCGACGAACTTCCGCTGTCACATATGGTCAAGTTCGGCTGGGTGGAAAAATTCAAGGACAAGGCGATGCAAGTGTCCGAATGTCTGAAATTCTTCGGCATCGCCTCGGTCGAGGCCTGGCGCGAACATTACGAGTCGACTGCCGCGCTAGCGGCCTACAAGGCGTCGCCGATATTCGAAAAGAAGGCCGCAGCAGTTGCGGCGTGGCTGCGCAAGGGCGAGATCGAAGCCTCGCGGCTGCATTGCGAGCCATTCGACAAGTCAAATTTCAGGGCCGAACTTGAAGGATTGAGAACCCTTTCCAACGAACCCGATCCCGAAGTTTTCGTTCCCGCTCTGACCAATGCTTGCGCGCGCGCCGGCGTAGCCGTTGTGTTTCAGCCCGCCCCCGACGGCTGCCCGGTTACCGGCGCCACCAAATGGCTATCCAGCGGCAAAGCCTTGTTGATGCTCAGCCTGCGATACGGATCCAACGATCAACTTTGGTTCGCTTTCTTTCACGAGGCGGCGCATATACTTTTACATGGAAAGAAGATGCTGTTCCTGGAAATGAACGGTGAATTGGAAGGTGAATTTGAAGACGAAGCCGATGCGTTTGCCCGGGATTTCCTGATTCCGCCCGAAGACGCTGAAATGTTGCCTTTCCTCGCTCACAGATTCGAAGATGTCGCAGGATTTGCAGACAAGATCGGCATCGCGCCGGGTATCGTAGTCGGCAGAATGCAACATGACAAAGTGCTTCCCTGGAACTACCTCAACAAGTTGAAGGTTCGCTACTACTGGAACAAAAACGGAGATTCGTCATGAGATGGTTGAAGATTATCGGTATCGGTCTTGTCGCCTTGCTGGTCGTGCTGGCGACCGCCGGTGGCGCGGTGTTTGTCCTTACTTCGCCGGAAAGGCCGGCGGAAGGTACGGCGAGCCGCACCTGGCTGGACGATCGTGAATACCTCGTAGGTCAAACCGATGTGATCTTCGTCGACGAAAGCCGGCCCACCAATGCGAATCGCGATGTACCCGGCAAGCCGGAACGGACTTTTCCGCTGACTGTCTGGTATCCACGGGACGTGGAAGGACGCCTGCCGCTGATCGTCCACAGCCACGGCATTCTTTCGAGCCGGTCCGAACTGGAATATGCGGCCGCGCATCTTGCCGGCCTGGGCTATATTGTCGCGGCGCCCGACTATCCGCTGACTTCGGGCAGCACCGAAGGCGGCGCAAACGCCCTCGATGTGGTGAACCAGCCGGCGGACATCAGCTTTCTGATCGACTCCCTGCTGGCCTGGCCGGATGACGACCGTCCATTCGCGGCGGAACCGGATCCCGAGCGGATCGGCCTCAGCGGATATTCGCTTGGCGGGCTCACCAGCTACCTGACCACATACCATCCGCGCTGGCGCGACCCGCGCGTTCGCGCCACGGCCGCGATTGCCGGCCCTTCAACCGGATTCACGACGCAATTCTTCAGCAATAGCGACGCGCAATTGCTCTCAATAGCCGGCACGGCGGACGCCCTGATCGAATACGCGAGCAATGGCGCGACGATGCTTGAGCGCGCGCCAGACAGCAGCCTGCTGGTGATCGACGGCGGCTCGCATCTCGGCTTCGCCGGCATCTCAGACCCGGCCTTCCGCTTGATGGACAATCCCGACGGCATTGCCTGCAATGCGGTACTCGACGTGCTCGACGACCAATCAAACGTAGATTACGGCCTGTTCGGCGAAATGAACGATGGAGTCAATACGGAACTGGCCAGCCCCGAAATATGCGGCGACATGCCGCCGCCCGAGGCAATCCATCCCGGCCGGCAGATCATGATCACGCAGATCGCCCTGTCGAGCTTCTTCGAATCTGTTTTCGCCGAAGACCCAATGCGTCGGCAGCAGGCCTGGGAGCATTTGTCGGTGCATCTACCGGCGGATTTCGCCGAATCTTCATTCGAAACGAACCGCTAGAGCCGGAAATGCAGGGTCTCTGGCAGCCGGCAGGAACGATCGTCGCATAGTTGCACTTGCAGGCGCAGGTGCGTACTGGCGGAAAATTCGTTCTGGCCGTTTCCGGCGCTCTGAACCGGCAACAGGGCAACACGAAGTTCCACTTCACCCTGGAGGGTTTCGATGCTTTCGCTCCCTGGCGATGCGAGCAATTCCCGTGCGCCGGAACATTGCATGTCGCCCAGACTCCAGTTTGCTTCGCTTTCATCGAGCGACATGGACAACGGCACGAAATCGCCGCTTGCCTGATCCGGCGCGGTTACATGCCAGCGCGGAGCGATCTGAAGTCGGATAACTATTGCGTGATTTCCGTCTTCTGTCGATCTGCGCGCAAGCACCCGCGCACGGCCTTCCCCTGCGGTCTGCAACGGTCCGATTTCGCCCGATTGCCAAGTCCTGATCACCCGCAACAAAGATGGGTGTCCCACGGGATTGGCGTTGATTGCGGCCGCGAGTTCGCGAATACAGGCGGAAATGCGCTCGCTGCCGAACTCCGCGGCATCCGCCTCCGGCAGCATGGCCGAACGGCGATTCAGGCCGATCAAGCATTCCAGCGCCGTGGCTACCGGAGAGACCTGGGCGCCGTCGCTGGCGTTGCGCGAGCGGATCAATTGCGGCCCGGGCGTGTTGTCCGGCGCAAGATAGAAACTGTTCTGGTCCTTGTCGAAAAACCGGCCTAGCGCTTGTTTCATCAGGCCGGAAGCCTGGAGCAGGTATTCCTGTTTGCCGGTGACATCGGAAAGTTGCAGCAGGGCCAGGGCCAGATTCGCGTAGTCTTCGAGTTGACCGTCGATGGAAGACGATCCATGCAGCCAAATGCGCCTGAGCCCTCCATCTGCATCGATATTGCCTTGGCAAAGATGCGACGCGGCTCGCTCGGCGGCATCGAGCCAGTCGAAACGGTCGAGCGCCCAGGCGGCCTGGCAGAGAGCCGAAATCATGGCGCCGGTCCAGCCCGCGATCACCTTGTCGTCGCGTAAGGGCGGCTCACGCCTTGCGCGAATTTTGCGCAAGCGCAGCAAAATGTCGTCCAGCGCAGCGACGGTCTCGCCTTCCGGAAACGGCTCGCTCAGATGCAGAATATTGGCGCCTTCGAAATTGCCGGGCACGCTGACGCCGTAATGGCGTATCAACAATTCGAGTTCCCGTTCATCGAGCAATTCCTCGAGTTCCTCCATGCCCCAGACGAAGAACACGCCTTCGCGGCCTTCGCTGTCGGCGTCGGTTGCCGAACAGAAGCCGCCTTCGGGCAATTGCATCTCGCGCACTACATAATCCAGCGTCTGTTCGACCACACGCCGGAAGAATGGATTGCCGTCGAGTTGCCAGGCTTGCAGATAGGCTGGCGCTAACTGGGACTGGTTGTAGAGCATTTTCTCGAAATGCGGCACCAGCCATTGCGCGTCGACGCTATAGCGATGAAAGCCGCCGCCCGCGTGGTCGTAGATGCCGCCCATGGCCATATGCCGCAGACCGCGCTCAACGAATCGGTACGCGCGCCGGTCCCCCGTGCGCAAGACCTGGTCCAGCGCCAGTAACAGCAAGGGTTCCTGGGGAAATTTAGGAGCGCCGGCGAGGCCGCCGAATTCCTCGTCTTCACGCTGGTAAAGCGCCTGCAAGGTCTTTTCCGGCAAGTCCTCCGCCAATGCCAAAGGCTGCTTGCGTTCCGCCAGAATCAGCCCTATCGAGTGATGCAGGCTGGCGGCGCTGCGCTCCACTTCGTCGAAGCGGGAAGTAAAAACGCTTTGTACCTGTTCCAGCACGGCAATGAACTGGCCGGGCGGGAAATAGGTCGCACCAAAAAATGGCCGCCCGTCCGGCAGCAGGAAATTCGACATTGGCCAGCCACCGTGGCCGCTGAGGCATTGCACACCGGTCATGTAGACCTCGTCGATATCGGGATATTGCTCCCGGTCCATCTTCACGGCAATGAAATGCCGATTCAGCACCTTTGCGACTTCGACGTTGTCGAAGCTTTCGACTTCCATGACATGGCACCAATGGCAGGTTGAATAACCGATGGACAGAAACACCGGTTTGTTTTCCGCTTTTGCGACTTCGAAAGCCAATTCGCCCCAGGCATACCAGTTCACGGGGTTATGGGCGTGCTGCAGGAGATAGGGCGAATCTTCGAGGATCAGCCGATTGATAAAGATGGCCCGGCCGGTTTCATCGAGATGTTCCGTGCGCTTGTCGTACCGGCCTTCCTTGTCAGCTTCAGCCGCGCGCAGCCGCCGCTCAAGCTCGGAGTTCTCATGGGTGTCCTTCATCGCGCCAGTGTAGCACCCAATCCTCTGCGTCATGCGCAGGTTCATATACATGTGAGACCGTAGGGGTGAGGCATGCCTCGCCCGCGACCGGCCCCGAAACCGTGCAACTGACGGGCGAGGCATGCCTCGCCCCTACATGCTGAACCCGCACGCGTCATTGTGGCGGGCATTGGTTTACGCTAACTTTCCAGGCAGGAAACAGGAAGTAACGGAACCGCCATGCCTCCACAAATCGCCGCTTCGAGACGAGGTTTTCTGAAAAGCTCCGCAGCCCTGGCCGGAGCATCGGTACTCGCAGGCTGCGAGAGCGCGGCGCCTGATTTGGCGACTCACAGCCAGTTCCCCACCTTGCACCCCGAGCACAACGAACGCACTCGCGGCTGGCTGCGTTTCCTCTGGGAAAAGGCGACCACGCCCGACGACTGGAGTTACGGCGGCGAGGAGCCACATCCCTGGTGGGACCAGTACACCTCACCGCCCCTGTTGAGCTATCCGCGTTTCGATCTGTCGAGTTCCAGTTACGCAATGTTGCTGATGGCGGACCAGACTCCGGCCTGGCGCGAAGTCTATACGCGAATCATGGACGAACTGGCGACGCGGCATACGACTTTCTGGGCGGCCATCGACTGGAACACCTTCATCGGGCCGAGCCCGGACCGGCAGAACTATCCCCCGGGCCTGCTGCAGCAATGGCCCGAACGCGTGCGCGGAAATTACGACGCGCCCGGCTGGACCGCGAACGGCGTCGAGCCCTGGGGGCTTGATCCCGACCCCATCGGCGCCACCGGCAACCTGTTTTTCCGCGGCTGGCTGAACCTGGTGCTCAGCATCTACAAGTACATCTCCGGCGACGACAAGTGGGAACAACCCTGGCTGGTGGCGGGCTACGAGAACGAGCATTTCGAGTGGACCCAGCCCCGCATCGTCGATTACCTGCGGAGGCAATATACCGATCAGCCCGAAGGCCCGCATTGCGAGAACACCAAGATCTGGCCTTTCTGCAATTCCGCCGCGGGGCTGGGAATTTATCTTTCCGACAGGCTTGGCGGACGCCCCGCCCATGGCGTTTTCGAGAATTGGGTCGAGTTTTGCCGCGACAATTACATGGGCATCAACGATCGCAACGAAATCGAATGGATGACCACGTATTACGATCCGCTCGAGAACTTCAAGGTGAACGCCCCCGGAGCAGCCGGCGCCGGAGCGGGCACCGCGTTCCACCTGCTGCCGCAATCGCCGGAACTTGCCACACAGATATATGAATCGCTGGTCGAATCGCTGGGCTGGCGCGACCCGCGCCGTGAAATAGGCGCAAGTACACCGGGCCTGGTCATGGCTCGGGCTTTGGGCGACAACACCGTAATCGAACGGCTCACCGCCGCGGCGGAGCGGCAATACGATCCGCGCTGGTTCGGCGACGGCATGGACCGCTTCGGCTGGTGGTTCAATCTCGACGAGCCTTGGCCCCGCGGCCAGCAAAGCGCCCAGATGATGGTCAACGAAATCGGTGAGGGCGACTGGATCACCGCTTTCCAGGCGAATCATCTCGACAAATACGGCGCGCCCACCGTCGAAGGCGTGGATTTTCCGAATTTCGGCGTCTCCCAGGCCTGGAATGACAGGGACAGCGGCGCGCTGTTCGTTTCCACCTATTCCGCAGATCCTTCCCGCCGGGGCGAAGCGACGAGTTTCCGCATTACCAACCTGCCCGATTCATCCCAGGCCGTCGTGCTGCAGGACGGCGCCATGCTCGAAGTTGAAGTGACCGATGCCAACAGCATTGTCGTCCGCAGCGACATCGACAATCACCGCTTGCAGATTTACACAGGTTGGTTCGGCCAGGGGGTCGCAATCCGGCCAGATGCCGTACCAGCGGCTGCCGCTGGAGTCAGCGTCACGCGCAAGACGGCGGAAGAAAATGCCAGAACCGCGGAAGCGGTGATGCTGAGCGGCTCGGCAAGTTGCCCGTGTTGCGCGGGAGTGGCTTGACCACTGTGCAGGTTCAAATACATTTGAGACCGTAGTATCTATGTTTGCAAGTGTTCTGGTGTACGGATAGCAACAGGCTCCGACAGCTAGTTGATTAGGGGATGTGATCGCGGGCTGTTTGCATTGGTCAGGCGTTTGCATCATCCCGCGACATGGGCCGGTTTGGGCATGTGAGCTGCCTGCCAGGGTTTTCCTTCCCGTACGATGGCATTCGCGATCAGCACCATCTTTCGCATGGCTGCGGTGACCGCGACTTTGCCGGGTTTGCCCTGTTGTTTGAATCGCAGGTGTCGCTCCCGCATGACGGGATTCCAGCGGATTGCAGCCAGCGTTGGCATGTACAGCAGCGTGCGTGCGCGTTTGCGGCCGCCGCGGATGGACCGTTTTCCGTGCCTATTGCCGGAGTCGTCGGCCACGGGCGCCAAGCCCAACAGGCTTCCCGCCTCGCGGGTGCTGAGTCTACCCAGTTCGGGCACCTGTACCAGCAGCCCGATAGCGGTAGGGCGGCCAATGCCCGGGATTGATTCCAGCAGCGCCATGTTTCGGGTCAACTCGGCGTCGGCCGTCACCAGCCGCTCCAGTTCTTTGTCCAAGCGTTCGGTCTGCTGCATGGCGCGGGTAATGTCCTTCTCGATCTCGCGACGAACCAGACGGTTCCGGGTGTGCTCCCGCCTGCCTTTCAGCACGGTAAGCGACTTCGTTACCGCCTCGCGCGCGCTACGCAACTCGTCCAGATCTTTCTCCTGTCGGGTACGCGCCGGCGTCCCTTTCAGGTCGTCCGCCAGCGCCCGGCCCATCTTCGCCAGCGCCAGCGCGTCCGCCCGGTCCGTCTTCGCAACCGAACCTAGCGCTTCGGCAAAGCACTTGCCTCGCTGGGGGTTGATCCGCGACAACGGCAGCCGATCGACCAACATATCCTCCAACAGTACGTGGTAGGAGCCGGTGGACTCGTATACCACTCGCTCGACGCGGGGGCAGGCCCAGGTGCGAAACGCGCGAACGCCTTCCCTGGTATTCGGGAACCGAGCCTCGCGTCCGCTGGGGAGTTCACGCACGTCAAGATGACGCTTGGAAACGTCGATGCCGACCGTGCAAGGGCCGGGGTCGTCTTTTGGATGTACACATCTTGCGCTATGCTTCTTCATGCTTTCCAGTCTCCTATCCTTGTTTGCGGTCTTGATCCGCGTATCTATTCAGGTTTGATTGGAAAGGCGGTGGTCCCACTCTACGATTCGCATTTCATGCGAGGGGCGATACGGGTTCGCCACCGCCTGCCGACGGCCCACCAGTGGGCCGTCGGCAGCACTATTTAAACAAACAAGGGGCGAGGCATGCCTCGCCCGCGAACGGCCCCGAAACCGTGCAACTGACGGGCGAGGCATGCCTCGCCCCTACATGCTGAAGGCGGGCGCGCTAACCCGCACAACCACTGGCCTCATGGAACGGTTCATGGCAGAATCGCGGCTCAAACTTTCCAAGCCCTTTATTGAGGATACTCAGATGCTGAAACGTTTAGTCTGGTTGTTGCTTCCCGCGTGTCTGCTCGGTTTTACGTTGTCCGCGCAAGCGCAATTCACGCTGGAAGAGTTGATTGTCGGCGATCACCGCAGCGAGGCGAACATCGCCCGCAATGAATTTCGCAATCCGGTGGAAACACTGGAATTCTTCGGGCTGCGCCCGGATTCGACAGTCATCGAAATTCACCCGGCCGGTGGCTGGTACACCGAAGTAATCGCACCCTACGTGCGGGACCAGGGCAGATTCTACGCCGCGCATTTCTCACCCAACTCGACATCCGCGGGCCAGCAACGCTCCTTGAATGGGTTCGAGGACAAGATGGTCGCACGTGACGACCTGTACGGGCGCGTCACGGTTCGCAATCTCCTTCCCCCCTATGAAATTGCGATCGCACCGGCGGAAAGCGCCGATCTGGTGATGACTTTCCGCAATGTCCATAACTGGATCATGGCCGGACAGGAAAACGAGTTTTTTGAAGCCTTTTATGCGGCGCTGAAGCCCGGCGGCGTTCTGGGAGTCGTGGAACACCGCGCCCTGCCTGACGCCGGCATGGAAGTCATGGAAACCACGGGATACGTCACCGAAGCCTACGTCAAGGAAATTGCCGCCGCGGCTGGATTCGAATTCGTCGAGTCTTCCGAGATCAATGCCAATCTGAAGGATCCGACAGTGCATCCGGGAGGCGTCTGGACGCTGCCTCCTACCTATCGCCTGGGGGATGAGGACCGAGACAAGTACATGGCTATCGGCGAAAGCGACCGCATGACGCTGAAGTTCGTCAAGCCGGCCAACTGATCCACATACCAACATTGTTTCCCTGATTAGCGGCGCCGATGATTTCATCGGCGCCGGAGCTTGAATATGAAACTGGAATACCATTTCGATTTCGCCAGTCCCAACTGCTACTACTCGCACAAGGTCATTCCGGAAATCGAGCGGCGTACGGGCGAGACCTTCGACTATGTTCCGATTCTGCTGGGCGGGGTTTTCAAATCGACGAACAACCGTTCGCCGATGGAGCAATTCGCCGGCGTCCGCAACAAGTCGGAATACAACGCCATCGAGACGGAGCGTTTCGTGCGCAAGCACGGGATCACCGATTTCCGGATGAATCCGCATTTCCCGGTGAACACGCTGCATTTGATGCGAGGGGCTGTTTTTGCCAAGGGGCAGGACTATTTCGAGCACTATGTGGATGCGGTGTTTTCCTGTATGTGGGAGCAGGGTCTGAACATGGGGGATCCGGGAGTGATCGCCAAGGCTCTGGAGGATGCGGGGCTGCCGACGCAAGACATCATCGCGGGTTCCCAGGGCCCTGAAGTCAAGTTGACGCTGATAGAAAATTCCAATGCGTCGGTGGAACGAGGTTGCTTCGGAGCGCCCACTTTCTTCGTCAACGATGAAATGTTCTTCGGCAAGGACAGATTGCGGGAAGTAGAAGAAGAGATTCTCTCGGCGCAATTATAGGCGTCGAGCAGGGGCCACATGTAGGGGCGAGGCATGCCTCGCCCGCACCTGATCTCTCTGAAAATCGTCCTGCGGGCGACGCATGCGTCGCTCATGCATTAGCTGTCTGCCGTTTGCAAAATTGCTTTCAAGGGCTTGAACAGGGCCGGATTAGCTATGACGATGTCTTCGTTGTGGAAATCGGGGTGGGCTCCCTGAGGCAATTCGGAGAAATGGCCGTATTGGGCGCCGGCTTCTCTGGCTATTAGTCCGGCGGCGGCGAAGTCCCACAGGCTGAGGGTTTCGTAGAAGCCGTCGAGGCGGCCGCAAGCTACCCAGCAGATGTCGAGGGCCGCGGAGCCAAGGCGGCGGATGTCGGCGCAATTGTGCAGTACGGCGTCTAGTCGTTGGATCAGTGGTTTGAGACCTGTCTTCCGGTAGGGGAAGCCGGTGGCGATCAGGGCTCGAGAAAGTTCGGTTTCGTTGCTGACGCTGATGGATTTGCCGTTCAGGCTTGCGCCCTGACCACGAAGCGCGCTGAACATCTCGTCGGTGAAGGGGTTGTAGACTACTCCCAGTGCGATGCGGCCGTTTTCCGCCCAGGCTATTGAGACTGCCGATTGGCTGTGGCCGTGGGCGAAATTCACGGTGCCGTCGATGGGGTCGATGATCCAGACGGGTTGCGGCGACTGTTGCACATCGGCCAGGTCGGGAGAAGATTCTTCGGATAGGATCAGGTGTTCGGGAAACTCTCGCCCGATGCGCTCGCAGATCAGGCGGTCGGCTTTCAGGTCGGCCTGGGTGACGAGTTCGCTGCCCTGCTTGAACTCCTGGTTCAGGCCGGCCCGCTGCTGTTCTTTGACGATCAGCCGACCGGCCTCCCTTGCCAGGTCGCGGGCGAATTCCAGCAGTTTTTCCATCGTTTATCTCCTGAAGATTTCTTGTGGAATTCGAGTGGCCCGTGGTCGAGCCGCGGTTTGGGCGGGCCCGGCTTGGTTCTTCCCTGCGCTTGCGCTAACTTGGGCCGGCAATTATAACCGTGCCGCAAGGGCTTGGCAGGGCGCTGCATGAATCAGTGCATGAATTGGAACGGGGCAAGATGCTGATCCACGGCTGGGGGCGTTATCCCAAGCTCGTGGCGCGGCAGCACGAACCGGCGGATGTGGATGGTTTGCGCGCCATGCTGGAAGGCGAGTCGCCAGACGTTTGCATCGCGCGCGGCAGTGGGCTGAGTTACGGCGACAGCGCACTGGCGGGAGACGTCATCAGCAGCCTCGGTTTGCGCCATGTTTGCAAACTCGATTCCGCCACCGGGGTTCTGCGTTGCGCCGCTGGTCTGAGCTTGCGCGAAGTCCTGCGGGAAATCGTGCCCAGGGGCTGGTTTCTGCCGGTTCTGCCGGGCGCCGCAATGGTCAGCGTCGGCGGGGCGGTCGCGGCGGACATTCATGGCAAGAACCATCATCGCGACGGCAGTTTCTGCGAACATGTGCGCGGCCTGACGCTTATGCTAGCCGACGGGGAGGTCGTGCATTGCGGCCCAACCCGGCGCCCGGAACTGTTCCGGGCCACCTGTGGCGGCATGGGCCTGACCGGCATCATTCTCGAAGCCGAGATGCAACTGGTCCCGATCACCGGTTCGATGATGATCGCCCGCTCGCAGCCCGCGGCCGGACTCGATGAGTGTTTTGAGTTGCTCAAAGTGCATGAACAGGCGCGTTACTCGGTAGCCTGGCTCGACTGCCTCGCGCGTGGACCGCGCATGGGGCGCGGCATTGTCCATCTTGCCGAACACGAGGTCGGCGGCGAATTGCGCAATCGCGGCAGACTGGGTCTGCGGGTTCCATTCACGACGCCGGGAAAATTGCTCAATCGCCACAGCCTGTCGCTATTCAATTCCGCTTATTTCCGTTGGCAGAATTTTCGCGCGGGCAGAAACCGCCTCGATCACGAAGCGTATTTTTTCCCGCTCGACCGGATTCGCGACTGGAACCGCCTGTATGGGGCCGCGGGCTTTCTGCAATACCAATTCGTGTTGCCCACTGAGGCAGGCCGCGACGGCATCGCAACCGTGCTGCAGCGGGTGAGCGACGCCGGCAAGGGCTCTTTCCTCTCGGTGCTGAAGAAGATGGGGCCGGCCAACGGCAATCTGCTTTCATTCCCCGCCGGCGGTTTTACCCTCGCGCTGGATTTCCGCCGCGAAGCATCGTTGTTTCCCTTGCTCGAACAACTCGACACGATCGTACTCAACCATGGCGGGCGCATCTATCTGGCGAAGGACGCGCGCATGAGCGAGACTGTGTTCAAGTCGGGCTATCCGGATTGGGAAAAGTTTCTTGCAATCAAACAACAGGTCGACCCGAACATGCGTTTCCGCTCGGCGCAATCCGACCGCATCGGCCTGACGGGGCTGAGTGCATGAACATACTCATTTTTGGCGCAACATCGGCGATCGCACAAGCGGTGGCGGCGCGATACGCCGCTGCCGAAAATCGCTTCTACCTGATCGCCCGCAATGGCGAGAAGCTGGCGGCGCTGCGCGAACGATTGACAGGCGCCGGTGCAGGCGAGGTTGAAACGGCGCTAGCTGACCTGGCCAGGCTCGAAAATCATCCTGAAATGATTGAAGCTGCCTTTGCCGATTTAAAATCTGTCGATCTTGTTCTGATTGCGCACGGAACCCTGCCCGACCAGGCGCGTTGCGAGCAGGACACAAACGCCGCGCTCGAAGCGCTTAACGTGAACGGTCTTAGTCCAATTTCACTTCTGACAGAACTGGCGCCAAGGATGCGCAAGCAGGCGCACGGTACGCTCGCGGTTATCACTTCAGTTGCCGGCGACCGCGGCCGTCCTTCGAATTACGTCTATGGTTCGGCCAAGGCCATGGTGTCGGCGTATCTGCAAGGACTGCGCGGAAAGCTTCATGGCGCCGACGTGCATGTCATCGACATTCGCCCGGGCCTGGTGGATTCCCCCATGACGGCACATCTGGAAAAGGGCCCGCTGTTCGCTTCGCCCGAGCAGGTAGCAGGCGGCATCGTTCGCGCCGTATCCCGCAGGAAGCAGACGGTCTACGTGCCGGGCTGGTGGCGCATCGTCATGGCCATCGTGCGATGGCTGCCCAATATAATCTTCAAGCGGCTGAATTTCTGAACGGCATGAATATCCGCGAAGCGAGCGATAAGGATTTCGAGCAGATCTGGCCGATTTTCAGGACCATCGTGGCCGCCGGCGACACCTACGGCTTCGATCCCGACACGAATGAAGATGAAGCCCGGCGACTCTGGATGGAACTGCCGCGCAAGACTTTTGTGGCCGAACAGGACGGCAAGATCCTCGGCACCTACTATCTGAAATCCAACTTCGACGGGCCAGGCGCCCATGTCTGCAATTGCGGCTACATGGTCGACCCAGCCGCCCGCGGCCAGGGACTCGCTACCGCCATGTGCCGGCACTCCGAGCAAATCGCGCTCGAACTCGGCTACAAGGCCATGCAATTCAATTTCGTCGCCGCCAGCAACGAAGGCGCCGTCCGATTGTGGGAAAGCCTGGGCTTTGACACCGTGGGCCGCCTGCCCAAGGCTTTCCGGCATCCCGCGCTAGGCCATGTGGACGCCCTCATCATGTACAAATGGCTGGCGCCGGCCAATTAATGGAAAAACCTGTTCTGTACGATTGCCGCGCAGTGTTCTAACATCGGGCCTGTTTTTTGTCAGGAGAAAATCAAGATGCCAGCTCGCAGCCTTGCGTGGATTTTGTCGGCGGTCCTGCTTGCCGCTCCACTGTTGGTCTCGGCACAGACTGAAAATTTTCGCGCCCGGCTGTCGCCCATGCCGACGACGCCGCAGACGGTGGACAGCATCACCGGTGAAGGCGAAGTCTTGCTGTCGCTGGAAGGCAATATGCTTACGGTGAGCGGAACCTTTGAAGGCATGAGTACTGTCGCCACCGTGGCGCATTTGCATAACGGCCCGCCTGCCCAGCCCGGCCCGGCGGTACACCAACTCGTGGTGACCGCGGCGACCGGCGGCGAGCTCAGCGGCGAAATCGAATTGACCGACGAGCAGGTAGACGCGTTGCGCGCAAACTCGCTCTACGTGCAGATTCATAGCGAAGGCAATCCTCCCGGCGAGTTGCGTGGCTGGATTTTTCCCCGCTCTCAATAAACCAGGCATCCGAAAGAGGACTGGACCATGACCGATTCCCCAGACACCCGGCGCTCCTTTCTCAAGACCTGGATAGCTGGCGCCGGCGCATGCCTGTTGTTAGCGGCTTGCGCTCCCCAGGACAGTGCTTCGGAACAAGCCGCCGAGGTGGCACTGGACTTTAGCGCCCAGGCCGAAGCCGGCGCAGTCGCTTACGCCACCAATTGCGCCGCCTGTCATGGTGCGGAGCTTGAAGGCACAATTCTCGGCCCTTTGCTGATCGGGCAGTCTTTCGTTCAGCGTTGGGGCACACAGACTCCGGCACTGCTGCTTGGCAATATCCAGTCCAATATGCCGCCGGGCGGCGCCGGCAACATGACCGATGAGGACTATCTCAATATCGTCGCACACATGCTGGCGATGAACGGTGTCGACAGCGTCAGCAGTGCGCTCACTAGAGCCAGCGATTTCGTCATTGCAGAGAATATTTCGCGCATCGTGGCCTTGCGCAGGCCACCGGAACCGCCGGCGCCGCAGGGTCTGACCGTAGCCGGCAATACCGAGGATTTCGTGCCGTTCACGCCGCTTACCGCGGAGATGTTGCGCGATCCCGACCCGGCCGACTGGCCCATGCACCGGCGCAATTTTTTCGGCCACAGTTACAGTCCGCTCGATGAAATCAATACCGAAAACGTCGCCAACCTGAACCTGGAATGGGTCTGGAACATGCACGAGGGCGATTCCGAGCCGGCGCCGCTGGTTTATGGCGGCATCGTCTACCTGATCAATCCCGGCAATGTAATCCAGGCGCTCGACGGAAAGACCGGTGAACTGATCTGGGAGCATTGGGCCGGCCCCGCCAATCGCCAGGACATGCGCAATATCGCCATGTACAACGACAAAATCATTCAGGCCACAACCGACGCGAGGCTGGTGGCGCTCGACGCCCGCACCGGCGAGCAGGTCTGGGAAACGGTCATTGCCGACAACAGCAAGGGCTTTGCCAATTCAAGCGGACCCATCGTAGCCGACGGCATGGTGATTTCGGGGCTGGCCGGCTGCGCCCGCTATATCCCGGAAGACTGTTTCGTCAGCGCCTACGACGCCGACAACGGCGAATTGCTCTGGCAGTTCGAAACCATTGCCGAGGCGGGCCAGCCCGGCGGCGACACCTGGGGCGGCCTGGACGACCTGTTCCGCGCCGGCGGCGAAACCTGGATCACCGGCAGTTACGATCCGGAATTGCGGCTCACTTATTGGGGCACCGCCCAGCAGAAGCCCTGGGTTCCCGTCAGCCGCCACATGACGATCAACGACGTCGGCCTGTTCACCAACGCCACCATCGCGGTGAACGTGGACTCCGGCGAACTCGACTGGTATTTCCAGCATGTGCCGGCGGAAGCGCTGGACCTCGACGAAGTATTCGAACGAGTGCTGATCGACCGTGGCGAGGAGAAATTCGTCTATTCCATCGGCAAGCACGGCATCCTCTGGAAGAACGACCGCGTCACCGGCGAGTTCAGCGGCTTTACCGAAACAGTCTTCCAGAACACCTTTACCCATATCGACCCTGAAACCGGCGCGGTGACCTACCGCGAGGACATCCAGAACGCGCAACTGGACGAATGGACCTCGGCCTGCCCGAGCAGCGCCGGCGGCAAGGACTGGCATTCAATGACGTATCACCCACCCTCCGGGCTGATCGTCGCGCCCTTGAGCCAGACCTGCCTCGAAAACGCCGCGCGCGAAGTCGCGCTGGTGCAGGGCGGCGGCGGTCTGGCGGCGAGCCGCAAGTTCTTCGAGATGCCCGGCACCGACGGCAATCTCGGCAAGGTCGGCGCCTATCACGCCGATACGCTGGAAGAGGTCTGGGCTCACGAGCAGCGCGCTTCGCTGCATACGGGCACAATTTCGACTGCGGGCGGCCTCGTCTTCGTCGGCGATCTCGACCGGCGCTTCAAGGCTTTCGACGTCAATACCGGCGAAATTCTCTGGGAAACCCGCCTCGGCACTTCAGTGCAAGGCCATCCCGTGTCCTTCGCCATCGACGGCAAGCAGTACATCGCGGTGACCACGGCCCTCGGCGGCACCAGCCCACGCACCGTGCCCGGCGTCATCGCAACCGAGATCACCTACCCGCGCTGGGGCAACGCGATCTACGTATTCTCGCTGCCAGAAGGCCTCAATTGATTCTGTTGACCGGGGAGGGTCCGAAAGACAGCCAGGTTCCCTGATGGTGGGCGCCGCTGGCGTCTCCCCGGTTCCAGTCGCACACGCCGTCCTCGAAGATCTGCTGTAATTCCGCCCATTCGCGCTCCGTGAGCGGCTGGCGATAGTCGTCCCGGTTCACCGGCCGCAACCGGCAGGAAACGATATTGTTCGCCAATGGGGCGCCGGCTACATGGCGCGGTGTCGGATAGGCGGGATAAAAGTCGGCGCAGCGGCCATTGCCGGCAAAGCCGAGTTCTTCCTCGATCTTGATTCGTTGCGGCCCGGTTGTGTCCCAGCAGGCGTCGTTCAGTTCGAACGGCCGATTGGCGGAAACGACTTGCCGGGGAGTCAGCGATGAAGTGTCGGTCTGGATACCAAGAATCCAGGCGTCCATTTGCCGGAACAGTTCTGCCAGATCGTCCTGGCCCGGTTCAAATCCCCATTGTCCGCCGATCTGCATGACATGGTTGCCCGTGCTGCCGTTGGCGATCCGCATGCGTTCCCGGGTCGAGAACTGATGCACGATCATGTGGATGTCGCCATCTTCGGCGTGATCCGTGTAACTGCGATAGTCGATCACGGGAGTCACCGCCAAGCCTTCGCCGCCGTACAGAATGCGCCCTGTTTCAATGGCGCGCCGGCGCGCAAGCGGGTCGGCGCGATGGCGCTCGAACACATGATTCATGTCGCGGTCGTATCCGCCTATGCCGCGATTGAGATCGATGAACTGCCGAGCCGTGATGACGCCGGCGTTAAAGGCGCCCAGGCCGTATTGCACGCCGAAATTATCGAGCGGACGATAGGCGATTCCGCTATCGGGATCTTCGCCGTATACGTTCACGGTATGGTCGTATACCGTCGCCCGGATGCCGCCCGGTCCGGGCTGATACAACACCGCGCGCAACTCGTCGATGCTCACCTCGCCGCCCTGGTCTTCGGGAGGCGCGCCGGGCTCGAAGATGGGATCGAGCCTTGCGGCGCCGCGGCTAAGATTGGGAATCGAAGCCCAGGCGCCGAAGCCGGCTACCGCCTGTTGCTGTTCCAGGCTGAACTCGCCCGGACTGAGCGCCTCGAAGTAGTGGTGCAACAGCCGCGCATCGGCCACGGTGAAAATTGTAGCAGAGGTGACATCGGGAAAACTGGCGGCAACGATAATGCCGTCAAACACACCCGGATAATTGTCGGCGGTCTGGTGCGACTGGTAGGAACCGCCCGAAGCGCCGGTGGCGATGGTGTAGATCGGCACGCCGTATCTTTCGATGAAGCGCTCCTTCACCATGATGTGGGTTTCGGACGCGAGCAGGTCGTTGCAATTCTGGCCGAACACGTTGAGTGACGAGGACACCACCGCGTAACCCTGTTCGAACAGCCCCCGGCGCATTACGCCGCCGGTGCTCGTGCCCTGCTGATACCAGCCGCCGCGGCAGCCGCCGCCGTGGGTGTAGACCAGTTTGCCGTTCCAGCCCGCGCTGCGCTGCCAGGGGTCGGGCTCCACGTCCGCAGGGTCGTGCAACATGGCGATCTCGTAAACCGCGCGATTGACCGTACCGGTCTCGACGCGGACGATATAGGGAATCGTCCTGCCCCGACCTTCGATCTCGGCAACATCGAACGGCGCAAGCCCGCCGAATTGAAGCTGATAAGGCTTGAACTCCTGGTCAAGGTCGCTCCAGTAGACATAGTCCACCCTGGTTTCAATCATGCAGAACCGGTCCCTCGGTTCGCCGAGAAACTCGCCGGCCACTGTACGGAATTCCCGGGTCTGACAATAAAACGGCTGTTCGTGCGGCCCGGAAATCATGGGACCGGAGATCGGCCAGTTCGTGATCGTCAAGCCGGCGGCTTCGTCAATGCCGGCCAGGCGCGCGCTCAATTCGCTTTCGCCCACGGGAAGTCCATCGAGCAGTGCTTGCAATGCCCGATCTCCCACTGACCGGAAACGCCCGGTGACATCCGCCCCGTTCAACTCGATTCGCAGATCGCCCTGCTGAAAGCTCCGTTCCTCATCCGTTACCCGCACTTCAACAAGCGCATCGCCGCCGGTGACCAGCCAGGATTGGGTGGACAAAACCTCGATTTCGACCGGCGGTTCGACCGGCGTCTCATCCAGCGTACCGCTGGTGCTGACGGGTTCGGTGCAGGCGGATACAAGCAGAACTGCAATGGCTGGCAGGAGTTGCTGACGAATCATGGCGGCGCTTCTTGTCGCTGGGCGGACGAGTATTTTGGAAAGCCCCTCTCCAAAGGTCAACTTCCCAAGCCAAAGCTTGTACTTGTTCAAACTGTGCAGGTTCAAATTCATGTGAGACCGCAGGGGCGAGGCATGCCTCGCCCGCGAACGGCCCCCAAACCGTGCAACTGACGGGCGAGGCATGCCTCGCCCCTACATGCTGAACCCGCACACAAACTTTATCTGCGTATCACGTCATGATACAAGATTGCATGATCGTCAGTACTCCGGGGAACCACCTGGAGGCTTTGAGCGGGAACCGTGCGGGACAGTACTCAATACGCATCAATAACCAGTGGCGCATGTGTTTGTCTGGACCGAACAAGGTCCAGGTGAAGTAGAGATTGTGGATTACCATTGAAAGGAATTTGAGATGAGCCTTATCACAAACCCTTCCCATCCGGGCGAAGTGCTCATGGAACTCTATCTTCGACCGTTGGAGATGAGCATGATCACTCTCGCCAAGCGGCTGGACGTGCCCCGCACCCGGATTGAACGTCTGGTCAGGGGTCAAACCTCCCTGAGCGCTGATACGGCAATGCGATTGGCCACTTTCTTCGAAACTACGCCGGAATACTGGATGAACTTGCAGCGCTCCTGGGATCTGGCGCGTGCGCGTGAAACCATCAATGTCTCGGGAATCAGGCCACTTGAGAAAGACTTGCGCCAGAAAAGCGGACTGTCCTCAATAGCTTAGTGTTATTATCAGAAAAATGAAGCACTTGATGATGATCGTGTCGAACTGTTTCGCGGCGCTGAGCTTGACTTTGGCAGGTTCTGCCCTTGCTCAGGAAATGACTCTCGAGGAGCGCATCGGCGCCGCGGAGTCGATTCTGGAAGCCGTGGATGAGGAGGCGCGAGTCTGCATTGAGCGAATTGCAGAGTCTTTGAGCAGCGTCCAACCCGAAGAATGCGCCAGCTTTCTGGCCTTGATCGACGGCGAAGTACTTGCCGGCTATCTGGAACATTGCGCCGAACTCAAAGAATGGCGCAACGCTTATGTCGAAAACCCGCCGGCGGCGGGATCCAACAGTGAGCGCGACCGGCAGCGCCTGGTGGGTGTTGAGCGAGTCTGCGGCGATGAAGCGCTGCGCCGCCGAACCGAGTTCGTCGTGGTCGCATTCGAAGCGCTCAACGAGCGCCCTGCGCGCCGCGCCGGCGGCCTTTCGCTGCAACGCCGCATCAGCGAACTTGAGTTTCGGTCAACGCTTGGCGGCTGGCAAGACGACCTCGATGTGACAAATTCCAACACCCGCGTCCGCGGCGAAACCCTGCAACAATTCGACCAACTCGAAGAAGAACTAATCCGCCAGCAAATCAACCGCCCGCGACAAATTCAATACTGAGTCCGGTGGGCGGCGCACCAAAGAAATAGAAATATTGGCCGTTTTGCGGCAGACTTTGGCGGCTGGCAGCCGGAATGGGAACCATCATGCAAAAAACTACATCGTACGCGGTCCTCTTGCTTTGCAGCCTCGGTCTGCTGCTGGGCGCCTGTTCGGAATCCGCGGACGACGGCGCCGCTCAGGTTTCCGCGGAAATGAATTTCGACACGACGCTCACGATGCAGGAATTGATGCTGCACGTGCTTGAGCCCGCGGCGGACGGACTCTGGAGCACGGCGGGCTGGGTTGAGGATCGGGACGGATATCGTGAACTTTATCCCACCACCGACGAAGGCTGGGAGCATGTGGTCGCAAGCGCTGCCATGGTGGCGGAGTCCGGTAACCTGCTGACATTGCCCGGCCGCGCGCTCGATAACGACGCCTGGATGATTTACTCGGAAGGGCTGACCCAGGCCGGATTCAGGGCAATGGCCGCCGCGGTGACGCGCAACAAGGAAGACCTGTTCCAGGCCGGCGCCGACATCTACAGCGTTTGTTCCGCCTGCCACCAGGCTTACGACCCCGAAATCAACAGCCGTTTCACCTCTGACTGACCGAAATGCCTGCACCACGGGATTACCTTGCAACTTTTCGGCTACTGATCGGGTTATTTTTGCTGCTGGCGGCAAGCCCGCTACTCGCTCACACCATCGAAGGCTCCGACGCCGCCTTCGTACAGAACATCAACGGCCCGGCCATAGGCCCGTTCATCTATCTCGGCGCCAAGCACATGGTCACCGGCTACGATCACCTGCTGTTCCTGGTAGGCGTGATTTTCTTTCTTTACCGGCCCGGCCACATCGTCCAATACGTTACCCTGTTCGCCATCGGCCACAGCATCACGCTGCTGTTCGGCGTGCTCGCCGACTTGCAGGTCAACGCCTATTTCATCGATGCCATCATTGGCCTGTCGGTGGCCTACAAGGCGTTCGAGAACATGGGCGGATTCAAACGCTTGGGGTTCGAACCCAATACCCGAATCGCGGTGTTTGTGTTCGGCCTGTTCCACGGCCTCGGCCTGGCGACCAAATTGCAGGAGTTCGAATTATCCGACTATGGTTTAGTCGCCAACATCCTGAGTTTCAATGTCGGCGTCGAAATCGGTCAGATTCTGGCCCTGTCACTGGTCTACATCGGGCTGAGCGTCTGGCGCACAAGCGGCTCCTACATGCGCCACGCCTTTGCAACCAATACGGTCCTGCTCGGCAGCGGATTCCTGTTGACCGGCTTCCAGCTCAGCGCATTCATTCTACTGCCCTAGAGATTCCGCCATGGATCAACCCACTGCCCCGCCCTCACCGAAAAGCCTCATGATCGCCAGCATCGGCGCGTTTCTCGTTTCCGTGCTGGTATTGCTCGCTTTCATCCTGCCGGCCGAGTTCGGCCAGGATCCTCTTCGCGTCGGCGGCCTGCTGGGCCTTACCGCGCTTTCCAGCGGCGCCAATCCTTTCGAGGAACAGGTCGAAATGCATCGCGAGGATTACGTCGAGTTCGAACTCGGTCCGTTCCAGTCGGTGGAATACAAATATCTGATGGACCAGGAAGCGCCGCTGGTTTTCAGTTGGATTGCGGACGATGACGTGTACTACGACATGCATGCCGAGACCGTGGGCCTCGAAGAGGAAGAAGTGCAGAGCTACGAGCAGGGCAACGCCAGCCAACGCATGGGTTCGTTGTATGCGCCGTTCACCGGAATCCACGGCTGGTTCTGGGAAAACCGCGGGGCACAAACGATTCTGGTGAGGCTATACACCGCGGGCTTTTACCAGACTTCCACTGTCTTTCGTGACGGCGGCGACTTCGAGCGCGTCATCGAACCAATTGCCACGCCCTGAACGGCTTGGTTCGCCGGCATAATTTCGGACAAAAAAAAACCCGGTCGTCAGTCCTGACGGACCGACGACCGGGCAAAAACTGTAATCCGGCGAGTGCTAGTTGTTTTCGGTCGGATCAGAACCGTCGCGCGGTGCGCCGGTGCCTGAGCTACCCATGAACAACTTGCGACCGTCCGGGAAGGTGATATCCCTGCCGTTTGCGCGGCAAGTGGGATCACACAGACGGTCCTTGCTCTGGTAACCGGTGACGATGATTTCTTCACCGAGTTGAAGGGAATTACGATTGATTCCGCGGCGCAGCAAGGTGTTGGGCGTGCCGCCTTCCACCATCCACGGCCCGGGATCACGCGTAGCCTCCGGATCGTTGTTTTCCAGATGAATCCAGGTGTGCGGATTGATCCACTCAACGCGGGTGATGGGACCGCCGAGACGTACCGGCAGATTGGCGTCAAACTCCGCGGAGAAAGCGTGGTGCGCGGTAGCCGTGGGCTTGATGGCTACTACGCCGACCGCAGCAACCGCTGCCAGAGCCAACAATTTGATTTTCATGAATCTACCTCTTTACCTGAAGTTGCCAAGAGTTCTTTGCGAGGACAATCCTCGCCATTCTATCCAATGGCCCGAGTGAATGCCAAGCGCCCCGAACCGGTTTTTTTATTGCTGATCCTGCTGTTCCTGCAGCATTTCCTCGCGCAGGCGCTGCTCGAACTCGCCGCCCCTGCGATATTGTCCGTACATCAGTTCTTCCACGAACTCCACGCACTTGAACTGCGGAAGCTCGTAGCCTTCCTCAAGCCTGCGATACAGCGGCATGCTGATGGTCCAGGGCCGCTCGTAGACTTCCGGATCTTCAAGGGTGGCTGAATACATGATGACGTTTTCGTCGACCATGTCATAACGCTCGGTCACCTTGAGCTGATAGCTGTGATAGTTGCCTGCCCGGTCAAGCCAGGTGCGGTCGTCCAGTCCGGTCACCTCGACCACGAAAGTGTCGCCTTCCCAGTAACCGTAGGACTGGCCCATCCAGGAATCGAGCGGCGGCGGGCCCGGGTCTTCCAGGAAAACGTTTCGCACCGAACCGGCGAAGGAATAGGCGATGAAGAAAGCGCTCTCGCTCTGGAATATCTGGAACGGATGTGGCAAATAGGTAGCGCGCGGTACGCCCGGCATGAAGCACTTGATTTCCGGGTCCATGGTCACCCAGTTCTCGCGGTTCTCGTCGCGCCGCGCCAGCGCTTCGGGAAGATAGGGAATCGTACCGCCTTCGACCACGCCAAAGCTGGCCGGCACGGCGCCGACCGCGCCAAGTGCGACGACTTCGGGGCTGGGCACCGGTACGAAATCGCCGGGGACCAGATGATACGCAGCCTTTGGCGGCGCCGCCTCGAGGTTATCGTTGGCGTTCATGAGAACCTGCCAAATGCCGTTCATATCCGGCCTGCCGCTGGGCGTCCTCGGAATATCCTGGGCGCCGGATTCGGCGGCCTGGGCAGCATCGCCACCGCCCGTTGTCGTGTCCTGAGAACATCCCGCGAATGCCACGGCAAGGGCGAAGAGCAACCATTTTGTCTTCATAATTCAGCCTACTCTCGTAAGGGAAACACTGGGTTAATTTCGGGTAAACGATATAACCACCCACATCAGGGCATGTCAAGGGAGCGGATTCCTTGAGGATTCAGTGCTCCTGCTCAGTAGACCGGACGCCTACGAGACTTCGAATTGATTCATGCATGCCATCCTTGGCGAGCCATTAGGCCCTCAAAAAGCGTTGCTTTTTGTCGGCTTCGCCGACCGAGCCTAACCCTTTGACCGTGACGACGAAGACCAGCAAGCTGAGCGCGGAAAGGACCGCGGCTGCGATGAAGGACATTCCGGGAAAATAGAATGCGGCGTCCGGGGCGCTATAAAAAGCGAAGAGTTGCGTCATCAATAGCGGCCCGAGAATGGCGGTGATGCTGCTCAGGCTGCTGAGGGCGCCTTGCAGTTCTCCCTGGGCGTTGGCGGGAATCTGTGCAGTCATTACCGATTGCAGCGCGGGGGTAACGAAGCCCGAAATCGAGGCCACTGCCAGCCAGGGATAGAGCTGCCAGCCCGAGGCGGCGAAAGCATAGCCGCAAAAGCCCACAATCAGTGCCAGCAAGCCGATGAGTCCGGTACGGAACGCTCCCATGGCGGGTATCGCCCAGCGGATGAGGAAAGCCTGCACCAGAATCATGAACACGCCGGCGAAGCCGAGCGAGAGCCCAATCTGGCTTTCGGACCAGGAAAACTTCTCCATGGTGTAGTAGGTCCAGGTCGCCGGCAGCGAAAAATGGCCAAGCATGTAAAGGAAGTACGCGGTCGCCACGCCTGCGGCCACTGGATACCTGGCCACCTGCTTCAGGGCGCCGACAGGATTGGCGCGTTTCATTTCAAATCGGCGGCGGTCGCGCTTGCCGAGGGATTCGCCGAGTACGAAATAGCCATAAATGAAATTCATCATCGCCAGCGCGGCGGCGGCATAGAACGGAATGCGTTCGCCGAATTCGCCGAGCAGACCGCCGACCACGGGCCCAAGAATGAACCCGCCGCCGAATGCCGCGCCGACCATGCCGAAACGCTGGGCGCGCTTTTCGGCCTCGGTGATGTCGGTGATATAGGCATAGGCCAGGGAGAAAGTGGAACTCGCCGCGCCGGCAATGAACCTGGCCACGAACAACCAGAACAGGGTCGGCGCGACGGCCATCAGCAGGTAATCGAGGCTCAGGGCCAGCAAAGTGTAGATCAGAATCGGCCGGCGCCCGTAGCGATCGCCCATGGCGCCGAGTATGGGCGCGGCGAAGAATTGCACGGCGGCATAAGTGAACATGAGATAGCCGCCGATGGCCGAAGCGCTGGAAAGCGAAACGTCTCCCAGACCCATGATCAGTTGCGGCATGACCGGCAGGATGATACCGAAGCCGATGGATTCGATCAGTACCAGAATGACGATGAACGTCACGGCATGTTGCCGGTTCTGCATCGATGCAGGCATTGAATCCCTATTCCGCCGCGCGGGAATCCCATTCCGCCACTGAGCGCCAGTTGTTCGCCAGATACTCCGCAGTGCGTCACGACAGCGCCTGGGAAGTCAAGGTCGGCCAGCCTAGCAAATTCGACTCTTGCATGGAATGACATTGCCGGGGCGGTTATGATGCGCCAAAGGAGGAGTTTCATGGCCGTTACCCGATCTCCCTGGATTCGCATCGCCGTCATCGCGGCGGCGGTTTATGTGCTGCTGGTGGTCGCTTTCGAGTCCATGCTCGGCTATTTCCAGCCTGCCGGCGGCGACAGCATCGTAATCGTCACCACGGACGATGCCGGCAATCCCCACGAGCGTGTAATTTCAAGGCGCGATATCGACGGAAATATCTATGTCGCGGCAAATCACTGGCCGCGGCAATGGTACAGCCGCGCGATGGAACGCCCACAAGTCGAAGTCGCAACCGAAGTCGATGGTGAAGCGCGGCCATACCTTGCCGTACCGCTGGCCGGCGATGAACTCGAACGCGTCGCCGAAATCTACGACGCGGGGCTGGTCTTCAAATTCATGACCGGCTTCCCGCCGCGACGGTTTCTGCGGCTCGATCCGCGCTGAGCGGAATTGCCTGCCTCAACAGTCTGTCGGCAGCTTCGCGAATCAGCACGAATTCAATGAACAAGACCATTAACGCTGCAAGATTCCTCATTACGAAGGCCATGGAAGACAGCGCGTTCCACGCTCGTCTGGTCGCTGATCCGAAGCGGACGATAGAACAGGAACTCGGCGTCACTCTCGCCGATTATCATGCAATACACGTTCACGAAATGACCTCGGGCGTTACACATCTGGTGCTTCCGCCGCCAGGCAAGCGCAGCGAGGAAGAGCGGCAGGCAGCCATCACCGGCCAGACCTCATTGGCCTTTCTCAAGAAAACGATGCACGACCCCGCGCCGCCATTGCGTCCCGCCGCCCAAAGGCAATTGACCGCCCCGGTCAGCGCCATGAGCGCCGCAGAACTTGTCGGGGCCGGCAGGGAGAGCATCCGGCGCGGCCTTGGGTTTCTGGAGTCCGTGGTAGACGAAAACGGAGCCTGGCATTGCATCAGATTCAATATCGCCGATCCTGACATTCCCCGGCATTATGAAAAGCCTGCATTTGTCTCCGCCTTCTGTGCGCTGGCGCTGGAAAGTTGCCAAGAAGTGAGCGCAAAGTCGATTTATGCCCGAACGCTCAACTATATCGTCGAAACCATGGAGTACCCCGGGCTTTGGCGCTACTACCGCCATCTGCCCCAGGATCTGGATAGCACCACTCTTTGCTCGCTGCTCATTGGCTCTCATCCCTGGATCGTGCTGGGAAGGAGTATTCCGCAAATTCTGGCGAACCGCGACGAGAATGGCCGCTTCATGACCTGGCTGCTGACAGAAAACGAACCCGACGTGGTGGCGAGATTCCGCATCGAAGCCGACCCGGTGGTCAATGCGAATATCATTGCCTGGCTTGGCGACTGCCCGGAAACGAGGCCGGCGCAACGCTGGCTGGAAACACTGATTAGAGAAGACAAGTTGCATGGTACCTCCAAGTGGTACCCCGACACGGTCACGATTTACTATTCGATCGCGCGCGCCATGGTCCGCGCCGCACCGGTCTTCGATCATCTGCGGGCGGAACTCGCGGTGCGCATTCTGGAACTGTGGGACGAGATAGAAGGATTCGGCAACGTTTTGCTCACGGCCCAGGCAATTTCGGCGCTCTCTGATATCGACAGTCTGGACCGCGTCGATACCAAAGCCCAGTTCGAGAAGTTGCTGACCTGGCAAAACGAAGACGGCAGTTGGCCGGAGTTGCTGGCTTTCGGCGATCAATCCCTGAAATGGGGCGTGTTCGGGCAGATCGGCCATGCCTCCGAGTCAATGACAACCGCGTTCTGTATTGAGGCACTGGAGCGCCTGTCAAGAGCGACCGCGGTCTGACGCATTCAAGCCCGCGCTTCGCGGTGTTAATATAGAAGGAGAAGCAAAAACAGTCGGGAAGTTACCATGCCACAAGATACAGTCTCAACTGGTGGTTTCAGCCCACACAAAAAGGATTTCGGGAAGCTGATCGAACCATCGATCCTCAATGCGCTGCCGCACTATCTGCCACTTTGCGTTTTTCCGCTGATTATTGCCGCAGCGGCATTCGGCGGCTGGTGGCTGTTGGCTCCATTCCTCTTTTTCATGACCACGGGCGGCGCGGTCGACAAGGCGATCGGACTCGACGGCCGCAACATGGATCCGGCCAGGACGCCGGAACGCCGCCTGCTTTGGCACAATTTGCCGGCCTGGGCCTGGGCTTTTCTGTGGCCCCCGACCCTCGTCTTCGGCATGTGGCAAATTCTGGTCGCGAACCCCTTCGCCATCTGGGAAGACATCTTGCTGGCGATCATTCTGACCATGGAGGCTCAGGCAGTCTTCATCGTCGGTCACGAAATGATTCACCGGCGCGCCATCTGGGAACGTCGGCTGGGCGAATTTCTGCTCGCCTCCGCTTCCTACCCGCAGTATTCCACCGAACACGTCTATATCCATCATGCACAGGTCGGTACGCCTCACGATGTAGGATCGGCGCCAAAGGGCGAGAGTTTCTGGAGCTATTTCCCAAAGGAAATCATCAGCAATCTCACCAACTCCTGGAAAGTGGTCGATGAGCGACTGGCGCGGCGGCGCCTGCCGGTCTGGCACTTGAGCAATCCTTTCTGGCGCTATGGCCTCTACCTGGCTTTCTGGTACGGGCTGGTATTCTGGATGGGCGGCATCTGGGCGATGCTGGTCTTTGTTTTCCTCGGCTACGGCTGCGTCTTTTCAATGAAGCTCAGCAACTACATGCAACATTACGGTTTGCGCCGGGTGCGGCTGGCGAACGGCCGCTGGGAAAAGGTGATGCCGCGCCATTCCTGGAGCGCCGACTGGAAGTTCAGCAATTGGCTGTTTTTCAACATGCAGCGCCACGCGGACCACCACGCGGTCGCGAGCCGGCAGTATCCGCTGTTGCAGAGTTACGGCTCTGAAGAATCCCCGCATCTGCCCGGAACCTATGGCGACATGATGAATCTCGTGGTGCGGCCGAAGCGCTGGTTCGCCAAAATGGACCCCATCGTCGATCAATGGCGCAAGCACTTCTATCCCGAAATCGAAGACTGGAGCGCCTACGACAGCCCGGTGTCGGCGGCGCGACCCGACGCTTTTGACGCCATCGTGGAGATCTACGACGCCGCTCCGCGGCTTGCCGGATGGATAGAACGCAATCCGGAACTGCTCGACAATCTGAACGAGCGCGAGTTTACCGATCTCGACCTGCCGAAAGGATTCGGACCCGACTCTGAATCCGAATCGATCGCGCGTCGCGGGCTGACCCGGCTGTACTGGACTCGCGAAATGGACGTTCAGGAAATGAAGAGTCAGATTGCTGAGATTCCCGCTACCGATGCGAAGGAAACCGCCGAGGTCGTGCGCAATTGGTCGAACGACAAGGCGTTCCAGGTTGGCATGCATATCGTGCGCGGCAACCTTTCGCCGGAAGAGGCGAAAGTCGCCTTGTCGAATCTCGCCGAAGCTGCGACTACGACAGTGCTGGCCGCCGTGGTCGCCGATTTCGTCGACCGGCGCGGTTCGCTGCGCGAGAGCGGTCTGGCGGCAATTTTTCTCGGTGACTTTGCCGCCCGGGAGGTATTCCCCGAAGCGCCGCTTGAGTTGCTGCTCGTACATGACGGCCTGTCCCCGGCTGACAGCGAAAATCTCGGCAAGCGCTTTCGCGAATCCCTTTCCGGTCTGGCCCGGGACAGCCTGATATTTTCACCGCAGCCGCAAGGCGCAATTGCGATTCTCGCGATGCCGTTTGGTGAATTGGCCGAATTCGGCGAAAGTTCCGGGCTCGAAGAATCACCTGACCTGACTCAGGCGCGATGCGTCTACGAGACCGGTGATTTGTCCATTGGCAGCCGGAGCAACGAAATTCTCGAACAAATACGGAAAAACGGACCGCCGCCGGAACAATTGCACGAGACGGCCGAAGCCAAACCGGAAGGTTAGTGAAAATGGAGGGTTCCGGGACTGGTATCCTGAGGAAAGCTACCCCTGCCGACCAGGGTATGGTCGAGCACCCCGTACTTACTCCGCACTTGCGCTTTCACGTGATCGGCGAACAGCAGACGCTGCTCGTTTCCGAAACCTTTAATACATTGCTCCACGGCGGCTTGTATTGCGATCTGTTGCCGCTGCTCGACGGCCGGCATGCGCAAGGCGAAATAGTCGCCGCGCTTGAAGACCGCCATGCGGCCACGGAAATTCTCACGGCGCTGGCGTCGCTTTCCGCCAAGGGGTATGTGCTTTCCGCCGAACATGACATGGACCGGGAGCGGGCGGCTTACTGGTCCTCGCTCGGCGCCTCGCCGCGCTGGGTCGAGCAGCGGCTGGCGGAAACCGGCATCGACGTTGGCGGCGACGATGGCGAACTGACCCGACGGCTCAAGGAAAGTGGAATTCGCACAGGAAGCGAAAATTCCACTCTGAGCGTCATCTCCTGCGAAGATTATCTCGAAGAGCGCTTCTCGGAGGAGAACCGTCGCCGGCTCGAGAGCGGCAAGCCCTGGATGCTCGTGCGCGCCCGAGGCATCCAGCCGCTGTTCGGTCCCGTTTTTTACGCGGACGGCGCGGGCCCCTGCTGGGCCTGTCTGAGCTATCGCCTGCGCGCTCACCAGGAAGTCCACAACTTCCTGCGCAATCTCGGTGGCGAGGAAGCCGCCTTCAAGCCCTTCGCCGAAGAACCCGCTGTCATCGATGCGCTTTACGGACTGATCGCCGCGGAAATTCTGAAGTGGATCGTGCTGGGCGATGCGGCGCCGATTCACGAGCACGCGCTGACGATCAATACCGGCCGTTTCGAAAGTTCACGGCATCAGGTAATGCGCCGGCCGCAATGCCAGGCTTGCGGCGATGAAGCGCTATACCGCCCGGAGCGGCCGCCGGTTCCGCTGCAACTCAAGGCAAGCCCCAAAGCCGTCAGCAACAGCGGCGGCTCACGCACGGTGGCGCCGGAAGTGACGCTGGCGAAATACCGTCACCTGGTGAGCCCGGTCAGTGGCGTTGTCACCTGGCTTGAGCGCACGACCGACGAAACAGATTCCTGGCTGCACGTCCATTGGGCCGGCAGCAATCTCGGCATGCGCAGCCGAAATCTGAGTTCGCTACGGCGCAGCTTGCGCAGCAAGAGCGCCGGCAAGGGCAGCACGAGAGAACAATCCGAGGTCAGCGCGCTTTGCGAGGCGGTGGAACGATACTCGGGCGCCTTGCATGGTGACGAAATCCGTAGCCGCAAGCGCTTCAGCGAATTTGCCGATGAAGCGGTTATCCACCCCAACAAGGTTCAATTGTTCAGTGAAACCCAACTCGATAACGCCGAAACCATCAACAGCAAGGGACACCCATACAATGTCATCCCTCCGCGCCTCGACCCCGACGCCCAAATCGACTGGACTCCGGTCTGGTCTCTCTCAAGCCGAAAGCATCGCTATCTGCCGACATCGATGCTTTACAGCATGGCGCCCGAGCAGCGCGGAGAATTCGACCTGATCGCCGATTCCAATGGCTGCGCCGCCGGCAATACCCGCGAAGAAGCAATCCTGCAAGGTTTTTTCGAGTTGGCCGAACGCGATGCCTTCGCGATCTGGTGGTACAACCGTCTGCGGGCGCCGGCGGTCGATCTTGCCAGCTTCAATGACGAGTACCTTGCAGGCGCCGCTGAATATTACGTTCAATACGAAAGAGATCTGTGGGTGCTCGATGTAAGCTCGGATATCAGCATTCCCGCTTTCGTGGCGCTCTCGCGCAGGCCGAGCGCGGAGACCGAAGACATTATTTATGGCGCCGGCGCCCACGCCGACCCCAAGGTCGCCGCCCAACGGGCGATTTGCGAATTGAACCAGTGCCTGACCTGGCTGCCGCGGCCCGGCAGACGTGACGGCAAGCCCATGATCGACGACCCGCTCGCGTTATGGTGGTGGAAAACGGCGAGACTCGCGGATTGCCCCTGGCTGGCGCCGGCCGAGGCGCCGATGCGCAAGGCGCAGGACTATCCTGTGATCGAATCGGCGGACGCACGCGACGACGTGGAATATTGCCAGGGCCTGATCGAGGCCGGGGGCATGGAACTGCTCGTGCTGGATCAGACACGGCCCGATGTCGGCTTGCCCGTGGTCAGGGTCATAGTGCCCGGTATGCGCCATTTCTGGGAACGACTCGCGCCCGGCCGCCTGTACGACGTTCCGGTCGACATGGGCTTGCGCGAGAGCCCGCTGGCGGAAGCCGAACTCAACCCCACGCCGGTAATCGCCTGAGGAGAGAGAATGAATATCGACGAAGCAATCCTGCTCACCCATGACCGTCTGGCCGACGAAGGCGACAGCATGGGCGACTTGCTCGGGCACTTCAGAAACCGGGTTTCGCCTGTCCTGATCGGAGACCGGGAATGGGAGCAGGTTCTGGAATGCGCCGAGCAACTTCCCATCACCATGGGAGCGCTGCCGTTCGGCTTTGAATTGCCATTGCACGAAGCCAGGCCCCAGGCCGATTTCGGCGCCTCGCTGGCCAGCGGTACGAGCATGGCGGCCGATTTCGAAGAACGGGCGAGGGCCAACGAATCCGATGCGCTCGCGCACGCCATCGTGCGGCTGTTCAAGGAGATGGATGCGGAAAACTCGATGTTGCGAGAAATCGTCGGACGCAAGTTGATGCTGGAATTCGACATCGGTTCGGCGCAAGGCATAAGACCGGCACAACCGGGGATGTTCCTGAGACCAAGTGAACGTCCGATAGCCGGTGGCAGCGGCCAATTGAATGACCTGGAAATCGTGGTTGAAGGGCTTGTGTCCAGCACCGGCTGGGAAGGAATCGAAGCGCAGTGGGAGGCGATCAAGCGAGTGTACGACGTGCAACCGAGAAATACCCGCATTGATTCGTTCGGTGTATTTCCGTCGCGTTCACGAGCAGTGCGACTGGGAATTTGGGGGTTCGATACACTACCGGAATTGTGTTCGTTTCTGGAAAAGGCAAGTTGGCCGGGCCAGACCCGGATCGTCGATTCCATAGTTTCACGATACAAGGAAAAAGCGAATTTCGAGAGTACTGGAGTCAATATCGACGTGACTGAAGACGGTGTCGGCCCGATACTTGGAGTGACGCCGGTAATCAAGCGCAGATATACAAAAGAATCGCGATACTGGCTCGATGACCTTGCTGACTGGGATCCATTCCTGGAAGCCCTGAGCCATGAGGATATCGTAGTTCCTGATAAGCTTGCGGAACTTGCCAACTGGGTTTCGAAGCCCACACCGCTTTTCGGGAAGTCCGGCCGATTTGTGTTCCTGCGTGGAATTCACCACGTAAAACTGGTCATATCCGAAAACCGTCTGATCAAAGTGAAGGCTTACGTTTTCATGGTGCTTTCAGGGGCGGCGTCATTGTAGGGAATAAAACCATGCTAGCGGGAGATATGAAATAGTGACACAGCCGGGCATTGAATCGCTAAGAAAAATTGCAGTTGTCGGACGAGGCACGGCAGGTTCCCTGGCGGCCGCCTGCGTATCCAACCTCCTCTCCGAAGACGATTACGAGTTACACCATATTTATGACTCGCGCATCCCGGTCATCGGTGTGGGCGAAGGAAGCTGGCCCAGCCTGGTCCAGCAATTGCAGCAACTTTCCGGCTTACCTCATGAAATCGTCCAACAACGCTTGAAGGGTACCCGCAAGTACGGCATCGAATTCGAAGGATGGGGCCGCCGAAATCGAGACTTTACCCACTATTTCGCACCGCAACAGGTGTCGTATGCCTACCACCTTTCGGCCGACCTGATGGGCGACTTGCTGCAAGAAAGTACCCGCGCCCAGCACATAGACGCAAAGGTGCTGAATATTTCCAGAGCGGACGGCGACGCGCAAATTGAATTCGAGGGTCGCTCACCGGAGAGTTACGACCTGGTTTTTGACGCTCGTGGATTCCCCAGAGAACACGACCCGGACGAACACATCGACATTTCCTTCATACCCACGAACAGAGCCGTGATTCGACGCTGCCCGACAATCATCGAGAAAACGCGTGGAAAACCGGTCCAGCAGCACACTTATACGCGCGCGGTCGCGCGGCCGCACGGCTGGGTGTTCGTAATTCCGCTTACCGCACACACATCCTACGGCTACGTCTACAATAGCAGTCTATCCGGACTTGACGAAGTCGAATCGGACTTCGATGCGCTACTTGACGCCGACGGCGTAACAGAATTCGAACAACGCGCCGTTATTTCATTTCCCAATTTTGTCCACCGCAATATTTACGATGGCGCGGTGGCCCGCATTGGCAACGCAGCGGCCTTTATGGAACCGCTGGAAGCGACGGCGATCGGGTTCGCCCAACTACAGATCGGCATGGTGCTCCACATGCGACTGAACCGTCCGACCGAAATCCACGAACGCGACGTGCCGATGGTGAATCGTTTTTTGATCAATAACGTGCTCTGCAACGGTCTGTTCGTTGGCTGGCACTATAGTTGCGGCTCCAGATACGACAGTGAATTCTGGCGTCATGCCAGGGATCGCGCGTGGCCTCTTTATCTCAAGGTAACGGACCCGGCTGAAGTGGATTGTGCCGCGTTGAGCAAGTTCAACAGCATGTTCGAATTGCTGAATCAGGCATTCGTCAACGAGGCGGATTGGAATCGAAGGTGTGGGTTTCCCCTTTCCAGCTATTCCCAGATGGCTCAAGGGCTTGGTTCCTACTCACGAAACCTGGGTCCGCAGCCGATCACAGGATAGATTCCCCCCGCTCAAGGAATGAGCGGGGGTCAAACCAACCTCTGAATCTGAAGAAGGTTGAAGTTCAGAGAAACCGGCCAATAACTGACCGGATAATTACAACTACCAGCAGCAGCAAAGTCCGGCAGAAATCGCTTCGAGTTGCTCCTCGGTAATATGCGGATCCGGGGGCAACGCGAGATGCACTGTCTGCATGTCGCTCTCATGGACCTTGATTTCCATTGAATCGGGAATGGTGATTCCCAATTCCTGGCTGATGGTAGTCTTCGGGTTTGTCAACAGATTTTGCCTGAAATCTGCATCCAGCGCGGATTTTTCGACAAGCTGCTTCAGCATTTGATCGCCAGTTCTCATAAGAACTCTCCTAACTTGCTGTGTGTTCGGCAACGCGAAATGCGTTGCGCCTCAACCTAAAGTCGGCGTTGGTAGTAATGCTAAGAGAACCTATCGTAAACTGTCCAAACATTTTTTCTTATTGCCCTGTTAGGTTTTCCTGACCGTGGCGCCCGGGGAATTTCGTGTTCAATGATCTCTTTGAATCGTTTCAAGACGTTGTAGCTCAAGCGAAGGAAGAGCGAGATCAACTCGACCGGCTGCTGATTATCTCCACTCCGCGGGAACGATTGCTCGTCGCCGCCAGTGCGTTTGTGTTGCTCGCATTGGTGGCATGGCTGTTTTTCGGTGGCATCACGCGCAGCGTCACGCTCGACGGCGTGTTAATGGAATCTGCCGGTAATCCGATCGACGACGGTCGCGCCGTGCAGGCACTGGTCTGGCTCGAAATAGACATCGCGCGGCAAATTGAAGCTGGAATGGCGGCATCGATCGTACTAACGCCTGCTGCCGGTCAAGAACTGCGCCTCGAAGGCGAAGTGGCTTCACTCAATGCCGAAACGGTTTCGGACTCGGCAGGGTTGCGTGAATTCGAGGCCCCGGCGGCCATGCACAACGTCCAAATCGTGCTTGGCGAAGACCCCGGGCTGACAGGGCTTGATTTCGCGGAATGCAGGATTGTCATTGAACTGGGTAACTTCCCGCCAATCTCGCTCATGGGAATTGGAAACTCCTGAATGTCACCACTCAGTTCGAGCTCGACGAACAAGAATTCCAATAAATCTTCGTCAGAGCCAAAAAAACAAAGGATAAGGACTCCAATTCTGTTACAGATGCATGCTGCCGAATGCGGCGCCGCCTGCCTCGGAAGCGTTCTGGCCCATTTCGGGCGTTGGGTTCCACTAACCGAATTGAGAGAAAAATGCGAGGTGAGCCGAGACGGCTCGAGCGCGGCAAGTATCCTGCGCGCCGCAAGACACTATGGCCTCGAATGCCGCGGGCTGAGTGTAGGCGCGGAGATGCTAAGGCAATTGCCGATGCCGGTGGTCCTGTTCTGGCAATTCAATCATTTCGTCATCCTTGAAGGATTCGACGACAAACATTACTACCTCAACGACCCTGCCACTGGCCGGCGGAAACTTACCGTCGAGGAGTTTAGCAAGGGATACAGCAAGATCGGGCTGACTTTCGAACGCGGCGAAGACTTCAAGCCGGGCGGCCAACGGGCCGGCATCATGCATCAGGCCGGCGCCTGGCTCGATGGATCGCGCGGCGCGATTGCCGGCGCATTTGCCTGCGGCCTCATGCTGGCGCTGCTGTCGCTTGTCGTTCCCGCGACCGTCAGTGTCTTCGTGGACCAGGTGCTGATAAACCAGGAACCCTGGGGCGTCTTGGCAGCCGCCTTGCTCGCCGTCGGCGGAGTCCTGGTTTACGTCCTGTCCTTGCTGAAGCATCGATTTCTGAAAAGACTTTCAATCAGAATCTCGATTGCCGGGTATAGCCGTGGCTTTTCACGGCTGCTGCGCCTGCCGGTGGACTTTTTCAATCACCGGCTGGTTGGTGACTTGACCGACCGGGTCTCGGCCATAGACAGAATCGCAAAAAATCTCACTGAGCAATTTCTAGTGCTTATCGTCGATATGGCCGCGGGCCTCGTGTTTCTGGCAGCAATGCTGGTCCTTGACGTCCGACTCGCCTTGATCGTGCTGGCGCTGGCCGTTGCGAACGGAGTGCTGGCGCATTTCGTCAAGGAACTGCGCACCGGCCGCAGCGACGCGATGAGGAGAGAGCAGGGATTGCTGCTAGGCATGGGCATGCAAATGCTCAATCATGCGGACAACTTGCGCATGGTGGCGGCGGATGATCGCTACTTTGCGCGCTGGTCCGGCCAGCAGGCGCTGGAACACGACGCCCGCAAAAAATTCTCCGAACTCGGCTACGTCAACACCGCGCTTCCGGGACTGATGACGATTCTGGCCGGCGCAATCGTCCTGGCCTTCGGCGGAGCCCAGGTTGCGAGTGGAGAAATCACGCTGGGAGCGCTGGCGGGATTCTTTATCCTGGCAGCGATGTTTCTTGCGCCGATCGGGCGATTCGTCGAATTTGCCGACAAGCGCCAGGCTATCGAGTCCGATCTTTACCGCCTGGAAGACATCACGAAAACCGCCGAAGATCCGGTTTTTACGCGCCGTAATCCCGAAGCGGAATCAATCCCCACCTTGAACGGACGGCTGCAACTCGCGGGACAGGTCGAACTCCGCGACGTCACCTTTGGCTATAACAAGGGCAAACCACCGCTGATCAAGGAATTCAATCTGGTGATCAAGCCCGGCCAGCGAGTCGCCGTTGTCGGCCCGAGCGGTTCCGGCAAATCGACGCTGACTCGCCTGGTCGCGGGTTTAAATCAGCCCTGGTCGGGCGAAATCCTTTTCGATGGTCATCCGCGATACGAGATTCCGGAGGAAGTACTGCAACGTTCCATTTCCATGGTCGATCAGGACGTGGTGTTGTTTTCGGCGACTTTGCGCGACAACATCACCTTGTGGAATCCGGCCATCCCCGACGAGACCATCATTGCCGCGACGCGCGACGCCTGCATTCATGACGAAATCCTGTGTCGGCCGCTCGGTTATTCGTCCCCGGTAGAGGAAGGCGGAGTGAATTTCAGCGGCGGACAGCGGCAGAGACTGGAAATCGCCCGCGCACTGGTCGGCAATCCGACCGTGCTCATTCTCGACGAGGCCACAAGCGCCCTTGACGCCGCGACCGAGGAATTCGTCGACGACGCCTTGCGGCGCCGCGGTGTCTCCAGTCTGATCGTTGCGCACCGCCTTAGTACGGTGCGTGACTGTGACGAAATTATCGTCCTCGACAAGGGCGTGGAGGTGCAGCGCGGAACCCACGATGAGTTGATAGCGGACAAGGATGGCGTCTATTACAAGCTTGTGAAGGCGGGGTGAAGCGATGCCTTCCTCGAAATACACGTCGATCGCCGAACTTGCCGCCCGCTCCGGGGATACGATTCCTTGCGCCGGCAACCTGCCGGCAAGTCTCGACGATCCGGATTTTATCTGGTTCATCGACAAAGGCGCCGTCGATCTGTTTCTGGCCGAATCCAAGGACGGCGAGGAGCAGGCGGCGCCGCAACATCTCTTGCGCGCTGGAGCGGGCCGCTTCCTGCCCGCAGTCGCGCCGGACGTGGAAGACTCGAAACTCTGCCTGATCGCCAAGGGTTTGCCCGGCACTATGCTGAAACGACTTCCGGCCGCGGTACTGACCGACGCCAATCCTGCCGAACTGGCGGCGCAGACCGAGACCTGGCTGACCGACCTTGCCGAAACCCTGTCCCGATATGTGACCCATCGTCCGCGGCCGGACGCAATGGCCGTACGCGGTACGACGCGAACCCTCGAACCCGGCGCGCTTTCCGTGCGCCGTGGCGTAGTATGGGTGTCCCGGCCGCCTTCCGGGGTCGGCTTATACATGGATCTTGTCGACTGGACGGAAATTGCCGGAGCGAACGCATCTCGGGAAGGCGCAATACCACTGACTCCGGCGAACTGGCTAACCTTGTTCGACCGGACGGAAGTGACGGCGGTCTCTACCATAACGTTGGCAAAAGAAGGGCGCCTGCTGTCGGCGCTGGCCGATTTCCATGCGGTTGCGTTCTCGCTGGAGCGTCTGAATCGCCGGCTGGCGGTGGTCGATCGTGCAAATCTCGAACGCGCCCGGGCAAGCAGCCGCCGCCGGGACGAAGACGCGGCGCGGCGGCGGCTGTTCAACATCTACGACTTGCCGATTGAAGATGAAGCGGAACAGGAAGATACGGCTCTGGCGGAAGCCATACGAATCATAGGCCGCAAGGAAGGAATCAAATTCAGGATTCCCCGGCGATCAGGCGCATCTGAAACGCCATTGCGGCTGATAGACGTACTCGATGCGTCGGCGGTTCGCACCCGGCGCGTAAAACTCAAGGCCGAAGACAAATGGTGGCGCGGAGACAGCAATGCAATGCTGGCGTTCCGAGCCGAGGACAGCCGGCCGGTTGTTCTGCTACCCGGCGCTTTCGGGCGCTACCGGGAAGTCGACCCCATAAGCAAGCGCAGTGTCCGGCTGACGGCGGACCGAGCGGCGGCGCTTGAGCCAGAGGCCTGGATGTTCTATCGACCACTGCCCCCCGGAAGCGCGGAAGCGCGCGATCTGCTTCGCATCGGTCTGCATGGGGCGGCCGCCGACGTATTTCGGTTGATACTGGCCGGTCTTCCGGCAGGCCTGATCAAGCTGTTGCCGGCTCTTGCACTCGGCTTCACGGCAAGCCAGATCATGCAGGGCGGCGACCTCAGTGCGATATACGCAGCAGCGGCCGCGCTGGCCGGCTTCGGTGTGCTTGGCGCACTGTTGCACATGTTGCAAGGCATGGCCTTGATGCGGCTTGAAGGGCGTTCGGCCTCGCGCATCGAAGCCGCTTTCTGGGACCGCCTTCTGCGGCTGCCCTCGGGCGTTCTGCATCGCTACCCTGCCGGAGATCTGGCCATGCGGGGGATGACTTTCCAGAACATGCGCAGCGGCGTGCAAGGCGTCGTCGCCGACTGTGTATTGTCGATAGTTTTTCTGTTGCCGGTGTTCGGCGTCATCTTCCTTTACGATGACAGACTCGGTGTAATCGCCCTCGCTTTCAGCATAGCTTCCCTGCTTATTACTGTCCTCCTCGGCATGCGCCAGATATTGCCCTACGGCCGTATGATCGGCGCGGTGCGGTCGGTAACAGGAAAACTTTTCCAGATCATCAGCGGGATCGCGAAACTACGCGTCGAAAGCGCGGAAGGGTCGGCTTTCGCCATCTGGGCGCGGGACTATCGCAAGCAGAAACGCGCGGAACTCGAACTCGGCGCCTACGAGGGACAGTTGCAGGCATTCGGCGCCGCGCTCCCCTTGCTGACCGGTGCAGTGCTGCTGTACGCGGTGGCCACGAGCGAGAGCCGGACCATTCCGGTCGGTGATTTTCTCGTGGTCTATACCATTTACATCGCCTTCCAGGCCGCGTTGGCACGGCTTGGCGAGTCTTTCGGGGCGGTAGCCGCCATGATGCCGGGTCTCGAACAGATCAGACCCCTGCTCGCCGTCGAACCCGAATCGGCTGCCGAAGGCGAGCCAGTCGAAAATCTCGGTGGCGAAATTCTGTTCGACCATATCACTTTTCGCTACGACCCTGACGGCCCGCTGATCCTCGACGATTTCACGATCCGCGTACATCCTGGAGAATTCATCGCTATCGCCGGCGAATCCGGCGCCGGCAAGAGTACGCTGTTCCAACTCGCGCTCGGACTCGAGCAACCGACTTCGGGAGCCGTTTACTACGACGGCCGCGATCTTCGGCGCCTGAACCTGAAACAGTTGCGCCGGAAAATCGGAGCGGTTCCCCAGGCGGTGCAACTTCATCCCCAGGACCTCTGGGACAACATCGTCGCCCACCACGAAGGAGCAACCGTCGAAGAAGTCTGGCAAACCGCCAGGACTGCCGGCATCGAAAGTGAAATCAAGGCCATGCCCATGGGCATGATGACGCCGGTAGGCACTAGCGGTTCGGTCCTTTCAGGCGGCGAGAGTCAGCGTGTGACGATCGCCCGCTCGCAAATCCGTACTCCGCGCATCATGTTGCTTGACGAGGCCACAAACTGGCTCGACAACGAAAGTCAGGCCGAAGTAATGAAAAACTTGGCCGCTTTGAGTTCGACTCGCATCGTCATTGCCCATCGCCTGTCCACTCTGCAACAGGCCGACCGAATCTACGTGATGCAGGCGGGCAAAGTCGTGGAATTCGGGTCTTTCGAGGAATTGATGGAAGCAGGCGGAGTATTCCGCGAACTCGTCAAACGCCAGATCGTCTGATTCGACTCAGGTCACCACCCAGGTATTGCCGCTGAGCAGGAGCGCACCGAGATTTCCCTGGCGGGACTTCCCCTTGCGCCGGCTGAATTGTTCGTCGAAGCTCGGCTGTTGCCGCCGGTAGAGAACACCGATGGCGATCGGAAAATCGGGTCCATTCATGGCTGCAAGCAATTGCGCGAGCGCGAGATTGGATTCGTCGTGCACCAGCACGTCATCCGAGTCTGACGGAACGACTTCAAGCGTCAGGCTGTCGCGGTCAAGCCGTATCGCCTTTTCCTTGTCCTTGCCGAATACCACCGGCTCGCCATGTTCTACTTCCACGCGGAAATCCGGCGCAGTCTGGCGGTCCTTGATCGGTTCGAAAATGCCGTCGTTGTAAATCGGGCAGTTCTGCAGAATTTCGATGAATGCCGTGCCCTTGTGCTCGTGTCCGGCACCGATTACCGCGGACAAGTGCTTTGCGTGGGTATCGATGGAGCGAGCGATGAATGCGCCGCCTGCGCCGAAGGCGACCGCGCAAGGCGACAGGGGCGGTTCGACCGAGCCGCCGGGCGAGGAAGGCGAGTGGGTGCCGACTCTGGAGGTGGGCGAATACTGGCCCTTCGTGAGGCCGTAAATCTCGTTGTTGAACACCAGCACTTGCATGTCCAGGTTGCGGCGCAATGTATGGATCATGTGGTTGCCGCCGATACTGAAGCCGTCGCCGTCGCCGGTGATCACCCAGACATCGAGTTCGGGATTCGCCAGCTTCACGCCGGTAGCGATGGCCGGCGCGCGGCCATGGATCGTGTGGAAGCCATAGGTGTTCATGTAATAGGGAAAACGCGAGGAACAACCGATGCCGGAAATGAACACCTGGTTTTCCCGCGGCCGGCCGAGCGTGGGCATCAGCTTCTGCACAGTTTTCAGGATGGCGTAGTCGCCGCAGCCAGGGCACCAGCGCACTTCCTGGTCCGAGGCGAAATCCTTCAGCGTCAAGTTTGGCTGATTCATTGCACAGCCTCCTGCTCGCGGCATTTGATATGGATGGCCGCGAGAATCTCGCCGATCTTGAAGGGCTGGCCGGAAACCTTGCTCAGGCTTTCGGCTTCCAGCAGATATTCCGCCCGCAGCAGACGGACGAATTGCCCGGTATTCATTTCCGGCACGAGGATCGAATCGAAACCGCGCAGAAGATCGCCGAGATTGCGCGGCAAGGGGTTCAGATAGCGCACATGGATGTGCGATACCGAAAGCCCTTCCAGCCTCGCTCTCTTCACGCCCTGGTGAATGGCGCCGTAAGTCGAGCCCCAGCCGACCAACGCCAGCTTGCCCGTATCATCGCCCAGATCGACTTCCTGCAAGGGTATGTCACCGGCGATGCCCGCCACCTTGGCGATTCGCATGTCGGTCATCTTCTGGTGGTTTTCCGGATCATAGGAGATATTGCCGGAATCGTAATTGCTCTCGATGCCGCCGATGCGATGCTCGAGGCCCGGCGTGCCGGGCCTCGCCCAGGTGCGGGCCAGCGTTCCGGGATCGCGTTTCGATGGATTGAAATCCGCCGATTGTTGCGCGTACTTGACCTCGAACGGTTTCAGATCGTCAATCCGCGGAATTCTCCAGCGTTCGGCGGCGTTGGCCAGATAACCGTCCGACAACAGTATGACCGGCGTCATGTAGCGAGTGGCAAGGCGCACGGCTTCCTGTGCAATTTCGAAGCACTCCGGAGGCGTGGCAGGCGCGATCACGGGTAACGGCGTATCGCCGTGGCGGCCGAAAAGCGCCATGTTCAGATCCGACTGCTCGGTCTTCGTCGGCAATCCGGTCGAAGGTCCGCCGCGCTGGGTGTCGATGACTATCAACGGAAGTTCCGTCGCTATCGCCAGCGACATGCCTTCCGACTTCAAGGCGATACCCGGGCCGGCGCTCGAAGTCACGCCGAGCGAACCGGCAAACGATGCGCCGATGGCAGTGCATACCGCGGCAATCTCATCTTCGGCCTGGAAGGTGCTGATGCGGAAATTCCGACGACCGGACAATTCATGCAGCAGGTTCGAGGCCGGCGTTATCGGATAAGAAGCGAACAGCATGTCCACATCGGCCAGTTCGCTCCCTGCCAGCAAACCCCAGGCCAGTGCCTGGGTTCCGGTGACGTTGCGATACACTCCCGGTTCCGACCTTGCTCTGGGCACGCGGTAAACGTGAATTCCCGTGGGCAATTCGGCGGTTTCGCCGAATGCGTGCCCGGCATTGAGGGCGGCAATATTTGCCTCGGCGATTTCCGGTTTGTCGGCAAACTTGGTTTTCAAATTTCTGATCGTGGCGGCGCGGTCCCGGTCAAACAGCCACATGACCAGGCCCAGGGTCCACATGTTCTTGCATCGCAGGCTGCCCTTGTGGCCAAGCCCGAAGGATTCCACCGCGGCGAGAACCTGGGCGGAAATGTCGATATCGAGTACCCGGTACTCAGACAATGATCCATCGCCGAGCGGGTTGACCGAATAGCCGGCCTTGGTCAGATTCTTAGCGGTAAAGGCGCCGCGGTCGGCGATTACCAGGCCGCCGTCGATCACATTGGCCAGATTGGTGATCAGCGCCGCCGGGTTCATCGCCACCAGCACGTCGATCGCATCGCCCGCGGTGACGATGTCGTCCGAACCGAAATATATCTGGAAAGCCGATACGCCGAAGGTCGCTCCGATCGGCGCGCGAATTTCCGCGGGAAAATCCGGGAAAGTGGAAAGATCGTTGCCGTAGAGAGCTGTCGCCAGCGTAAAATTTGAGCCGGTCAATTGCATGCCGTCGCCGGAATCTCCGGCGAAGCGCACGACTACATCCACCACCTCGCCTTCGTCGAGATGGTGTTCATCCAGTTTTTCTTCAACAAGCTCCATGGGAATTAACGCGACAGACAGGCAAGAGGCGGGATTCTAACAGATTTGAAGTGGCGCAAGCGGCAAAGATCGGTTTTCTCTCACGGCTTCGCATGGGTGTCCCATGTTTTTCCCCATGTTTTTCCGTGTAATTCATTGAGATTTATCCTTGCTAATTGAACATCTATCGATCAATATACATGGATGACCGAAATTTCAAGAGCGGCGCACAAGCAACATTTGGCAAGATTGCTGAGCGAAAATCCGGTTGTCGCGCTGCTTGGGGCGCGGCAGATAGGCAAGACTACGCTTGCCAAGGCTTTGATGTGCGAATGGGATGGAGAGGCAACCCGGTTCGACCTTGAGGATCCCCGCGACCTCGGCCAGCTTGACGAACCGATGCTTGCCCTCGAACCTCTGCGCGGACTAATCGTCATCGATGAGGTGCAACGTCGTCCCGAACTTTTTCCGGTGCTGCGGGTGCTGGCGGACCGCGCCCCATCTCCGGCGAAGTTTCTGGTGCTGGGCAGCGCCTCACCGGACCTGCTGCGCCAGGGTTCGGAATCTCTCGCCGGCCGCATCGCATTTCATGAACTATCCGGTTTTGACATGCAAGAGACCGGACCGGAAAACTGGCGTCGCCTTTGGCTTCGAGGTGGATTCCCTCGGGCATATCTTCCGGCCACGCATCGCCAAAGCCTGGAATGGCGCAAGAATTTCACCCGCACTTTCCTGGAAAGGGATTTACCGACGCTTGGCTCAAGGATTCCCTCACGCACCATGTCAGACTTCTGGTCAATGCTTGCCCACTATCACGGTCAAACCTGGAACGGCTCCGAGATCGGGCGATCGTTCGGGGTTTCGCATACCGCTGTCCGCCGCTACCTCGACTTGCTGAGTTCGACCTTCATGGTGCGGCAATTACGGCCCTGGATCGGAAATCCGGGCAAACGCATCATCAAATCCCCCAAGGTCTACATTGCCGATTCCGGCTTGCTCCACAGTTTGCTCGGGATAGAAACGTCACCAGACCTTGCCGCGCATCCGAAGGTAGGCGCCAGCTTCGAGGGATTTGCGCTGGAACAAGTACTACGGCTGCCGGAAATCCAATCCAGCGATACCTGGTTTTGGGCAACTCAGGGTGGCGCCGAACTCGATCTGCTTGTGACTCGCGGCGCTCGAAAACGGGGTTTCGAGTTTAAACGAACCGATGCCCCAAAACGCACACGCTCAATGCTCGCGGCGCTTGAATCGCTCCAACTATACCGGATCGACGTCATCTATCCCGGTAACCGCAGTTACCGCCTGCACGAGCGGATTTGGGCAATTCCGCTGCAAAGTCTGTTGGAAATGCCTGCCGATAGCGGATTGCCAAGCCGGTAATAAACTGGAAGTATTGGGCCTCGGATCGAAAATTTCGCATCGAACGTTTCGCCTGGAATCGACATCACATGAAAAAAAATCGCTCAGGACTATGCGCGGCGTTTTGCGCGCTGCTCTGCCTTGCCGGAGCCGTACAGGCCCAGCAGGAACCGCTGCCCCTGCCGCTCGATGACGTGCGCCTGTTTACCGAGGCGCTCGACCGCATCCGCATGTCCTACGTCGAAGAGATCGACGATCGCACCTTGCTCGAAAACGCCATACGCGGGATGTTGGCGAATCTCGACCCGCATTCCGCCTTTATCGACGGCCGGGAATTCGATTCCTTGCAAGAGACGACTTCCGGCGAATTCGGCGGCCTCGGCGTGGAAGTGGGCCAGGAAAACGGCTACATCCTGGTAATTGCTCCAATTGACGATACTCCCGCCGACCGCGCCGGAGTCCGCGCGGGCGACCTGATCATTGCCATCGACAACCAGCCGGTGCGGAACATGCTGCCGGAGGACGCCGCCAATCGGATGCGCGGCGAGCCCGGAACCCGGGTGACTGTCACGATCTCGCGAGACGGGCTCGAACCTTTCGATCTCGAAATCACTCGCGAGATCATTTCCATCAGCAGCGTACGCAGCCGCATGCTTGAACCGGGCTATGTCTACGTGCGCATTCCCGTGTTCCAGCTCAATACCGGGGAAGACTTTCAGAATGAAATCGCCGGTTTGCTGGAGGAGAATCCGGAATTGAACGGGCTCGTGCTCGATTTGCGCAATAATCCCGGCGGCGTATTGCAGGCTTCCGTCGGCGTGGTCGATTCTTTCATCGATTCCGGCCGCGTGGTCTACACCCAGGGCCGGATGCAGGAGACCGCCACCGAATATTTCGCCAACGCGGAAACCGTGGCGCCCGATTTGCCCGTGGTTGTGCTGATCAACGGCGGTTCGGCCTCCGCCGCGGAAATCGTCGCCGGCGCGCTGCAGGATCACGGCCGCGCGGTCGTCATGGGCACGCGCAGTTTCGGCAAGGGCTCGGTGCAGTCAGTGTTGCCGCTCGATCAGGACCGCGCGATCAAGTTGACGACTTCGCTGTACTACACTCCCGACGGTCGCTCGATCCAGGCCCAGGGCATCGAACCCGACATCGTCGTGGAAGAGGCCTTCATTACCCGGCGCTCGCGCAATGTCACGCAATTCGCCGAAGCTGACCTGCCTGGAAGCCTGGAAAACCAAAACGGAATCGATGGAAACATCGCCCCGCTGGCGTCCGCAGCCGAGGTGCTGACCACCGACTATCCGCTCAACGAAGCGCTGAATCTGCTGAAGGGCCTGAATACCCTGCGCAGGAATTAATTTGCGGCCGATATCTGGCCGGTCATGCGGGGAACAGTCGCAGGACAGCTACAACTAGCCCGGCCACTCCGATCATCGTTCCTAACATGGTTCCGAACATCGTAACGAACATCCGCCATGCCAGCCTTGACTCCAGAGCATTCAATTCGGCTTTCAAATCGGTTTTCGTAGCCAGATGCGCCGTCGCGGCAACTATGCTCCGGTGCGTAGTTTCGACTACCGCCTCAGCCTGAGAATTCTCCATACCCGATTCCTTAAAGCGCCTGGTAACGGACAACGTATCGTGAAGAGCATTGTTCATTGATTCCCCTCATTTCCGGATCCAATGTTTCCTCACGATGCCAGTATAGCCATGCGGGCCGAATTGGCCGAGAAATTGGGGAAAAAACAATCGCGTCGCACTGCCCCTGAAACTCCCCTGACCTAATTTTTTCCTTTTTGTTAAAATATTCTTGCATTATGTGAAAGTATAATTGAAAATACTGAAACATGACTTTAGTAAATCTAAAATCGCAAGAAAGCGGGCAAACTGACCATCTGCTGATGCAACTCCCTCGCGAAGACCTGAACCTGATCACGGAACTGGTTCTTCAGTCCGGTTCCCTGAAGGGCCTGGCCGAAAGTTACGGAGTGAGCTATCCGACAATTCGCGGCCGCGTGGATAAAGTGATCGACCGTCTTCGAAAGCTGGTCGATGGAACGCCATCAGACCCTCTCACCGATCTGCTGGCGGCATTGGTGGAAAGGGGCGAATTGACTATAACTGGAGCCCGCGCGGTGCGCGACCTCGCACGGTCTGCGACCACATCAACCGAGGAAAATTGACGATGGAAGCGTGGTGGTCATCGGAATTTGAGAACTGGATTGGCATATTCGGAGCCGGGCTTGGAGTCTTTTTCGGCATACTGGTATCGATTGTCGGGGCATATCTGGTACCCCGCGGCTACGGACGCCGCTGGGTTCTCGGCGGAATTGCCACGATAGTAATAACGGCGTTCACCGTTATGGTCGCCGGCATGGTGGCAATCGTTGACAATCAGCCACCCCGAATCTACCTGGTTCTGCTGATGTTCGGATCGATATTTTATTGCGTACCCTTCAGCCTTTTTCCTTCTTTGGATGTGAGCTACCACATTGTGCTAAAAAAAATTGGAGAGGGGGCCGGTTGCTTTTACCCGAAGTGGTCAATGGCAAGTGCCGGGTGGCGCACCATAGTGGCTCTTCCGAACGATTGGCGCCCACACGGGAGATTCGGAAAGTGGCGGAAGCCCGTTATTGGCTTACATGGCACGGTTGGCTTGATCGTTCTCGTCTGGAGCATCTGGCTCCTTGTTTTCGGCTCGGAGAAGTTTGACGATGACGAATGGTTCATGATCCTCACTATCGGTTTCACTTTCTGTTATTCATCTCTTCAGGCATGGAAGATGTTTCCGTTTCCTGGAACATCCAAAGTTCACGAGCAAATCCGATTGGCAGCAGAGGAACTACGGCGCAGTTAGACTCTAACAACTCAAATGGAAAGAGGTGTCGTTGGCGCGGATTGCGTTGAATGTTCAATTGCTGTACAAGCAATTGACTTCACTCGTCTCATCCAGGAATTTCAAATTATGGACAAGTCCGAACGACTTCGGATTTTGGACGTTATCAGCGAACACATCGCCAACGATACCACTGCGGATGCGGGTGGCATCTTGCGTGTACCCATGTCGGATTTCACCTGCCCACAGCTCGCGGAGCAGGAGCGGGACGTATACTTTCGAAACACCGCGTTGTGCATGGGTATTTCCAGCGCGCTACCCAAATCCAAGACTTATTGGTCGGACAATGGAACCGGAACCCCGATTCTTATGGTTCGAGACGGTAAAGGTCGATTTCGAGCTTTCGCCAACGTCTGTCGACATCGAGGAAGTCCGATCGTACCCGAAGGACGCGGGTCGAAAGTGCGCTTCACGTGTCCTTACCATGCATGGACATACGGTAACGATGGGAGTTTATTGGCTATAAACAAGCAGAATCATTTTGGAGATGTCCCCCGGGAGGAATTATCACTCTTCGAACTTCCTTCAGCGGAAATTCACGGGACATTGTGGGTACGGCCGTCCCAGGGCGAACCCGTAGACGAAGCCGAGTGCCTGGGCGGACTTGAAGGAGACCTGGAGCACTGGCAATTCGCAGATTTCCCATATACGTTGACGCGAGTTATCGATGTGCGGGCAAACTGGAAAATGGCAATCGATTCTTTCTTTGAAAACTATCACGTCGATGTTCTTCACGCGAAATCTCTCGGCAATGAGATGAAAGCGAACTTACAAACTTGCGAGGTTTTCAATAAAAATCTTCGCGCTGTTTTCCCCAGTCAAAAGTTGGACCTTATGCGATTTCTATCAGTGAACATGGATCGATGGCCTTACCCGCAGATTGTTACCACCATGTACTATCTTTATCCGAACACCATCATGATTGTGGACTCATTCGGCGTAGGCTTGTTGCAATTTTTCTCGATTGAAGGCTCGCCTTCGAAATCCCGAACGATTTATTCCTGGTACATAAACCCAAAGTTGCAGCCACTCTTTGAGGAAGCCGGATATTCGTATGAAGAAAGCGCTTCGCGATTCGAGGACGTCGTTGTGAACGAGGACTACAAAATGATCGAAAACGTTCAATTGAACGCCGAGCGCGGGACTTCACCGGAGATTCTGCTCGGACGGAACGAAGCTGCATTACAACATATTCACAACATTCTCAGATCGGGAGTCGGTCGCGACCTGTTGCCGGTTGAAAAGAATTAGACGGTTCCTCCGCTCAGCCTTACTTCGATACCGCGGGCGGCCATATGGCGCTTGGCCTGTTCGATGGTGAATTCGCGGAAGTGAAAAATGCTTGCGGCGAGCACCGCGTCGACGCCGCCTTCGAGTACGCCTTCGGCGAGATGTTCGAGTGTGCCGACGCCGCCGGAGGCGATCACGGGTACGCGGACGGCGCTGCTGACGGCGCAGTTTAGCTGGTTGTCGAATCCTGATTTGGTGCCGTCGCGGTCCATGCTGGTCAGCAGGATTTCACCGGCGCCGTAGTCGACCATGCGGGTGCACCATTCGATGGCGTCGATGCCGGTAGACTTGCGCCCGCCATGGGTGAAGATTTCCCACTTCGGCTCCGCGTCGCCCGCTACCTGTTTCGCGTCGACCGCGACGACGATGCACTGGGAGCCGAAGCGTTCGGCGGCGGCGCGAACGAATGGCGGGTCGAAGACCGCCGCGGTATTGATTCCCACCTTGTCGGCGCCGGCGTTGAGCATCATGCGGATATCGTCGAGCGTGCGGATGCCGCCGCCTACGGTCAGCGGGATAAAGACCTGGGCGGCAATGTCGCGCACGGTATCTACCGTGGTCGCGCGCCCTTCGTGGCTGGCGGTGATGTCGAGGAATGTGATTTCGTCGGCGCCGGCGTCGCAATAGCGTTTTGAGACTTCGACCGGGTCGCCGGCATCGCGTATGTCAACGAAACGCACGCCCTTCACCACGCGGCCGTTGTCGCAGTCGAGACAGGGAATGATGCGTTTGGCGAGTCCCATTAGCCGGCGTCCGCTTCCGCCTGGGCCTGGCCGAGATCCAGTGTGCCTTCGTACAAGGCGCGCCCGGCAATTACGCCGATGATGCCGGCGCCGCCGGCCGCGGCCTGCTTCAGCCTGACGATGTCATCGAGGTCGGTCACGCCGCCGGAAGCAATCAGCGGAACAGCCGATTGCGCGGCCAGGTTGGCTGTAGCCTCAACGTTTACTCCTTTCATCATGCCGTCGCGAGAAATATCGGTATAGACGATGGCGCTGGCGCCACAGTCCGCGAATCGCTCGGTGAGCGAAACGGCGCTGATTTCGCTCACTTCCAGCCAGCCTTGCGTAGCGACCATGCCGTCTTTCGCATCGATTCCCACGATCACCTGATCGGGAAATCGCTCGCAGGCAGCGGCAACGAACTCGGGCTCGCGCACAGCCTGGGTGCCGATGATGACGTAGCGTACGCCGGCCTCGATATACGACTCGGCAATTTCCAGATCGCGGATGCCGCCGCCGATCTGCACCGGCAGATCCGGATAGCTCCTGACGATGGCATTCACGATTTTTGCGTTCCTGGGAGAGCCCGCAACCGCACCGTCAAGGTCCACCATATGCAGCCGCCGGGCGCCGCACTCGCGCCATTGGCCAGCCATTTCCACCGGATCTTCCGAGAATACCGTGGTCTCGTCGAAACGGCCCTGGCGCAAGCGTACGCATTTGCCGTCCTTGAGGTCGATGGCCGGGATTACCAACATAGTTGATTATTCCCATGCTGGATTCTGCGACTCCGCTTCGCTCCGCGCGGAATGACGGTCGTTGGGGTCATGATTCTCCACGCCATTTAAGGAAATTGCCGAGCAGGCGCAAGCCGGCGGTCTGGCTTTTTTCCGGATGAAACTGGGTGGCGAAGATGTTGCGGTCGGCGAAAGCGGAGACCATCTCCTCGCCGTATGTCGTCTTGCCGGCCACGAGATCTTCCCGGCTGGTCTCCACGTAGTAGCTGTGCACGAAGTAGAAGCGGCTGCCGTCGGGCACCCCTTCCCACAGAGGATGCTTCCGGCTCTGCCGCACTTCGTTCCAGCCCATATGCGGCACTTTCAGCCACGCGCCCGAGCGATCGCGCAACTCGTCGCCGAAATAGCGCACATCGCCCTGCGTCAGTCCCAGACAATCGACTCCGCCGTTTTCCTCCGAACGCGCCATCAGCGCCTGCATGCCGACACAGATCGCCAGCACCGGGCGAGTTTGCATCGCCTCGGCGACCATCCGGCCGACATTGAGCCGGTTGATTTCGGCCATGCAATCGCGAATCGCGCCGACGCCGGGAAAGATGACCCGGTCCGCTTGCGCGATCGTTTTCGCGTCCGCGGTGATCGACACGCTGATGTCGAGATCGAGTTCGCGGCCGACATGCTCCACCGCCTTGGCGACGGAATGCAGATTGCCCATACCATAGTCGATGACCGCGACCGTACTCATTTGTCCAACTCTGCTGTTTCAGGTGCGCCGCCGGATCGATCCGGGGCCGAAACTCGGCCTACAAGCTGCCCTTGGTGGATGGAATCACGCCTGCCGAGCGCGAGTCGAGTTCCACCGCCATGCGCAAGGCGCGGCCGAATGCCTTGAAGATCGTCTCGATCTGATGATGAGCGTTGCGGCCGCGGACGTTGTCGACGTGCAAGGTGACGAAGGCGTGATTGACGAAGCCCTGGAAAAACTCGCGAAACAGGTCGATGTCGAATCCACCGACAACGGCGCGCGCGAAATCGGCGTGATACTCAAGTCCTGGACGCCCGGAAAAATCGATCACCACTCTGGAAAGCGCTTCATCAAGTGGCACATAGGCATGGCCGTAGCGACGAATGCCGGTCTTGTCGAGCGCCTCGTTCAGAGCCTGCCCCAGGGTTATGCCGAGATCCTCGACGGTGTGGTGGGCGTCGATTTCCAGATCGCCTTCAGCCTTGATCGTCAGGTCGATCATGCCGTGACGGGCGATTTGATCGAGCATGTGGTCGAGAAACGGCAGCCCGGTTTCCGCCTCGAAACGGCCGCTGCCGTCGAGGTCGAGCGAGACGGAAATTCGGGTTTCCTTCGTGTTGCGCTGAACGCTGGCGCTGCGCGCTTGCTTGTTCATGATTGCGTCACCGAATGTGCCGGAGCGGCCACCACTGAGGCTGCGCATTATAACGCTCCGGCCGGATAAACACAGCGCAGAGGCTCGTGCGGCAGTCGGGCCATTCCGCTACACTTCCTCTTTCTGGTAATCGGCGGCAAACCCGGATCGGCGCATGTTGAATCGTACGCAGAAAATCCTGCTCGGCATCGGTTTGGCCGTTGTGGCGGTCATTGTCGCCGCTGCGCTTTGGGTTACCAGTCCCGCGCAATACCGGGCGATCTTGCAGGAACAGGTTGCTGCCGCCACCGGGTATGAACTGCTCGTTGCCGGAGAGATCGATCTCGACTTGCTGCCCTCGGCCCGCCTGACGCTCGAAGACGCGCGCCTGCGCAATCCGGGTTTGCCGCAGGAACTGGCTTCCGCCTCCTTCATTCAGTTCGACCTGGACCGCGGCGCCCTGCTGCGCGGCGAATTAGTGATCCAGGAACTGCGCATCGACGGATTTCACCTCAATGTATACGTGGACGCCCAAGGTAACAGCATATGGGACACCCATCGCACGGATGCAACTTCCGGCGCTCAAGCCTTATTGCCCGAACGCATTTCCGCGGAGAACGGCCGGCTGGACTTGCAGAATCTGAACAACGGGCGGCGATTCCTGCTGAAGAATCTGCAACTGGTTGGCAACGAAGTAAATCTGCAGGGCGAGGCCTTCCCTGGCCAGGTGAATTTCGATCTCGAATGGTTCGACCGCGCCAACCGGCAAGTGCGCGAGACCACGATAGGGCTTGCAGGCAATATCGAAGCGAATTCGGAGTCTGGCCGCTATGCGGTTACCGACCTGGACCTGAACAGTACGCCCGTGCTGCTGCAAGGCCGGCTCGAAGTTGACAACTACCCGGATGATCCGAGTTACCAGGCAAATCTTGCCAGCAACGAATTCGACGCCCGGCTGCTGCTGCGAAATCTCGGCATTCTTCCCGCGCCCGAGCAAGCCGCTCTCGCTTTACCCAACGGCAATCCGGACGGAAAGTGGCCCGCAAGCGTGGAATTGAGTCTTTCCGGAGACTCGGACGGCCTGGGCGCCGAGGCGGTAGTCGACTCGCCCGAACAGACAGTTTTGGAAGCGGAAACCGAAATCCGTTTTGCCAGTGGTTCGTTGCCGGCAAATGTCCGCTACGAAATTGACATCGGAGTGATGGATATCAGTACACTAATTGACCCGGAAGAAGCCGAGACTATCCCCGGCGCGCCGGTCGCGCCGGCGTTGCCGCAGCCTGAGAGTCAAATTTCGGGTCTGGAGAACCTGATTCTGTCTGGCTCCATCGCCGCGGACGCCCTGACCGCATGGGACCTGCGCATCGAGAACCTGTCGGTTTTTACCAATGTCGAAGATCGGGTACTCGATGTAGAAATACCGCCGGTCGCCTTCCTGGGAGGAGTCTTTTCAGCCAACATGCGCTGGAATGCCGCCAATGGCGAGTTATCGGGCGTAACGCAGGGCGAAAATCTGGCCATTTCTGAAATCGCGCCGCTCGTTACCCGGCTCGACGTGCTCAGCGGGCGCTTGCATGTCGACACCGCTTTCAACGCAAGCGGCCATTCCATTCGCGGTCTGTTAAACGATCTCAGTGGAGACGCTTCATTCAGCGTCACCGAAAACCTGGTAAACATCGGCCTGATCAAGCAGATTTTCACGTCTATCGCGGCGCTCAGTCCCAGCGGCGAGGCAATCCAGCAATGGCCGGACCTGATCCGCTTTTCCGAGATCAACGGCAATCTCGCGCTCGACGGCGGCCTCGGCGCCGAGCACGGCTTCAATCTGCAAATGGACAATTTCAGCGCCGAGGGCAAGGGCGTCGCCGACTTGCAAGGCGGCAATTTCGATTACGAAATGCTGCTCACCATGCTCGGCGAACCGCTCACCCAGACGATTCCGGTCAGCGGCAATTATCAGGGCGTTACCTGGCCGGTGGAATGCTCGGCCCGTTTCAGCGACGACGTCACCCAGTTCTGCCGGCCGGACTTCAATACGGTGCGCGAAATCTTTTCCCGCTTGGGCGGCGATGCCGACGCGAACTGAATCCGGACCGGTGGCGATGGACGGTTTCGCCGATGCCGTGATCGACTGGTTCGAGACCCATGGCCGGCACGATCTGCCCTGGCAGGCCAATCCTTCCCCTTATCGGGTCTGGGTTTCGGAAATCATGTTGCAGCAGACCCGGGTTGCGACCGTCATTCCTTACTTCAATCGCTTCATGCAGCGATTTCCGGACGTAAACTCCCTGGCCGCGGCCAATATCGACCAGGTACTCCACTTGTGGACCGGGCTCGGCTATTACGCACGGGCGCGAAATCTGCACAAGGCGGCACGAACGATTGTGGACGAATGCAGCGGCAGATTTCCCGATACGATTGAGGAGCTTGAGCGCCTGAGCGGAATCGGCCGCTCGACCGCAGGGGCGATTCTCGCACTGGCTCATGACCGGCGGGCGCCGATTCTCGACGGCAACGTGAAACGGGTGCTGGCGCGCTGCTTCGCTGTCGACGGATATCCCGGAAGCAGCAAAACACAGGCAGAACTTTGGGCACTTACCGAAGATTTGACGCCTCCTGACCGCGTCGCCGCTTATACCCAGGGCATGATGGATCTCGGCGCCACCTTGTGTACGCGCGCAAATCCCGATTGCCCCCAATGCCCGTTGCAGGGCCGCTGCCTGGCGCGGAAACGCGGCGAGATCGAGCGATTCCCCGGCAAGAAGCCCGCGAAAACCCTGCCGGTCCGTTCCGTTACCATGCTCATCCTGCAGGACCGCGAAGGCCGGGTGCTGCTCGAAAAACGCCCGCCCCATGGCATCTGGGGCTCACTCTACTCCCTGCCCCAGTTCGAATCCACCGATGGGACACCCACCGTCGCGCCGGAAATCGCAGTGGCGAAACATGAACTGCCTGCCGGGCTGCCCGCATTGCGAATCAAGGATGCAAGGCCACAGGAATTGGCGCCCATCCGCCATGGCTTCACCCACTTCAGACTGGACATTAAGCCTGTCCGCTACATGGTCACTCGAACCACCCCCTCCGTGGCTGATTCGGACCGCTGGCTCTGGTACTCTATCGCCGAACCGGTGGAGGTGGGACTCGCCGCCCCGGTCAGAAAATTGCTCGCTCAACCGGCGACCCTCGAACAACGGCGGTCTGAACACTTACGAGTTGATGTATGACCCGACTGATCTTGCAAAATACAGGCGCCATACTCTTGAGCTTTCTTGTGGCGCTCTTCCTGTTGGCTAGCAATGAGTGGGTAGGCACGCTACTCCACCCATTTCCGGCAGACTTTGCGGGGACACGCGAAGAGGTGGTGCAACACGTCGCCATCTATCCAACCTGGGCGCTTTTTGCTGGAGGGATCGGTTGGGTGATCACCATGATTACAGCCACATGGCTGGCCACGAGACTTAGCACGAACCGACATCCGGCGTATGGTGTCGGAATAGGACTATTACTGTTTGGTGGCGCTGTATTCAATATGACTTTGCTGCCCTATCCAATCTGGTTCTGGTTTTTCTGTTTTGTCTTTCTGCCCTTGAGTGCCTATTTTGGCGTCCGACTTGGTATACCAGCGAAGGAGGAGCCATGACCCGCACCGTATTTTGCAGAAAGTTTCGAGAGGAACTCCCCGGCCTGCCCGTTCCGCCTTACCCGGGCGAAAAAGGCCAGGAAATCTATCGCACGGTGTCGCAACGAGCTTGGAAGGAATGGCTGGGACAACAGACCATGCTGATCAACGAGAAGCAGCTCAACCTGGCGGTCGCCGACGACCGCAAGTACTTGAACGAACAGATGGAAAAGTTCCTCGACAACGAGGAATACGACCGCGCCGCAGGCTACGTCCCGCCCGAATGACGGTGCTTGACGCTTGTGTCGCCGGTGCGCTTGACTGCATTCCAGCCGAAAGGTTAAATACCGCCCTTCCGCGCGCTCCGTTTACACGCCCAGGTAGCTCAGTCGGTAGAGCAGAGGACTGAAAATCCTCGTGTCGGTGGTTCGATTCCGCCCCTGGGCACCATTTATCAATCTGCTCTTTCGGTTCCGGGTCGCTGATCGATGCCCGGTAGCTGGAATCGCACCGCGCCGCTGAGCATCGCCGCTTCTTCCGGAGGTGCGCCTATTGCCGGCTTTTGGCAAACTGGCGCTGGCGAACCGGGTAATGACAAATTCCATCCTCCACCGGCATGGAGTCATATCCCGCCCAGATCATCGTAGTAAACCAGTGCGGGCATGTGCCGCCTGCCATGAATGATGCGCAGGACAACCGGCGCTCCATTTGCAGCGTTCAGGCACTTGAAGAAGATTACATGCCTCCGGCAATTGACCGATCGCATGCCAGGGACGAAGAGGCTTCGATCCATGCCGGCTTCAGGGTTTTGCGCGATCAGTTCAAAGGCTCCCGCGATCTGGCGAAAGTACGTCAGCCATTGCGCTCTGCCCCATGTTCTTGTTGTGAAATCGCGTATGTCCTCAAGGTCGGACCGGGCAAGGTCGGATAGCTGGATCGTCATGATCCTCCGCTATTCTTCGAAAGCATCGGGTTCGAAAGCCTGGGCGTCAAAGGATGAAAAAGCACCGGCGTCGGCTTCGCTGACCGCCTGCTCAAGTTCGGTCTTCAATGCATAGAATTGGCGCGCGCCATCCTTATCCATCAAAAGCCGGATTCCAGCGCGCACAACTTCGCTCAGGTTGGCGTATGTTCCTGATTTAATTTGCTTTCGCACATAATCGCGCATGGGTTCGGTAAGGTGGACGTTGGGCATCGGCTGATCCTCCATATGACCGATAGTATCACTTTCTGACATACCTCAATAGCGCTTTGCCATGGGGCTGTAGCGAATGATTTCACTATTTTACGCGCCTGCACGACCTGCGGCACAGTTATGCGCCCCGTGGGTAAATGGAAAATAGCCTATCTTCCAGCGAGCACACCGGTAGAAAGCCCTGAATACGATGAGGTTTACACGCTGTCACACTATGCAAACCTGGAGCATTACGAAGTGATCAGGGACAACGCAGTAAGCCTGGGTGGCAATGGTCCAGACTATCAGGCGGCAGAACGGGCGTGGAAACTAATCGGTGAGTTGGCTGTGGAGTCGTCAGTTCGATATTTGAAGGGACCACTATTCGATAGTCCACCTGTTTACGCACCGCCTGAGGAAGCCAACTATCGAGCACTAGACTAATTTTATGTCTTGAGTTTAGAGGTTGGATGATAACCACCAACCAGGTTGACTCACTGCGCTAGCAGTTTGCAACGAGCACGCCAGCGCGAAGCCCGCAGGGGACACACGCCCTAGGGCTGTTTGGATTCTTCAGCCCCGGGTAGCCACTTCTATTATAAAAATGGATCAGTCTCCCCCTTCTTTACCATATTCATTTTGATGAGAATCCTCCTACCCATACCGGGCTCGACCAGGCAATTTCATCATTAGCCTGCTCTACTCTAAAATAGTAGTAGTCACCCTGATCTGCATTCTCAACATCCGAAACTGTGAAGCTAACGTCTCGTTCGCCATCGCTAATTACACGGCGGAGAGTGACATTGTCGTTAGGGTATTCGGCTTGTGGAAGACTTCTAACCATTTTGCCATCAACAATCTCTGCCAAGTCTAACTCCGCAGTGGTTGCTGGAATGGTGGCATGTAAGCGATAGAAAGGTGGTGCAGATCCTGTTTCTGTGGCTTCTTCCAGGATTATTGAAATTGAAGCATCCTGGCTTACTTCTGCCAACCTCAGACGAATTGAACTGGTGTCACCCCTGGTAATAGTTGCAAACGAGATAAGATTTTCGTCTTGCTGGAAGTACTGAGTCGCAGGATTGTAAAAATCCTGCGGTATCGCAGTTATCAACTCAGCCCCGTTTACTTGAAGCTCGCCACGCCAATGGCGCCAGCCTCTTGGTGCGTCTCCATTGAAAGCAGGTGTTTCGTCAGAATTGAAACTGAGCAACAGCTCCTGCTCACTACCCGCGTTGTCCTCCAGCAAATATTCTTCCTGCCATAGCACTTCATCGTTCTTAAATAAGGTGACGGATCGAATTGGTCCGGTGCCTATAGCTCTGCCTGAGATAGTTCTGGCCTCACTATAAGCTGCCCGTTGACCCATATTGATACCATTAACATTGAACTTCAGGATCATTCGATCCTGGGTCGTCGCATAAGTACGCTTGGCTTTCATGCCGTCAAATATGGCGTCACGAGATCTCTGTGGCGCCAACACTGCACCTAGGCCACCACGCTGAGCCAGGGTATCCCTGTTAGGAGCTGAGTAACCTGGCCGAGATAAATGGTCATCGGATGCTGCAACTACGCCTACTTCATGACCGTGGGAAAGGTATTCCTTCATAAACCATTGAAACGATCCATGGGCAGACATAATTTCGATAACGGGTTCAAGCTGAGGATCGGACTGACGAAAATCGCCTGGGTTGTGAGCATGGGGAATCACTACAATATCAACTGGGTCGTAACGTTCATGAAGCTCGGCATAAAGCGACGACAATACTGGGAATTGCAATCCCGATACCGGTGTCTGATTTTCTATATCCCGAAATAGAACATTATGATGCCCGCCAAATCGAGTGTGCCGTGTCCATTCCCAGCCAAGAAAAGGAACAAATTTTCCCGGTTCATCGTACTCTGCACTGGTGCTGCGAATGAGTTCCCACTCTCCGGCATCAAGCCAGGAGTCATGTTCGGAATGGGTAACGAAGTCGAGACGCGCATCGTCGCGGGCGAAGCGCATGAATTGATCAACAGTTCCTATACCTTCCGAGTAACCGGAGTGTCCGTGAGTGTCTCCCCAATAGATACGATACTCAGGGTCTTCCTCCACCAGAATAGGATTACCTGTACCCGCGATATCACCATCGAGGCTGCGCACGGAAACCCAATGGGGGCCAACATTCTCGAGGCTCAGTTCCAATACAGTGATGGCCTCATCACCAGCGGCAGTAGTTGCGACAACTTCGTCATTAATGAGCACTTCGAAAGCCGGTACATCTCCACTGGCCCGATTGAAATACTGGTCCTCAGCACGCACCGACAATTCAAAGATTTCGCCAGGTTCCACTACGCTTGGTCCGAAAGCATGTACGCCAGTAGCCTCACCTCCGCTGGTTACAAACGGAATGATAGGAAGGTATCTCCATTCACTTGAACCATCAAGGTCCACATACAGAGGCAGTGGTAATCGCTCGCTCTCAAAAGTAGGAATTCGTATACCGGGACCACCCTGTCGTCGATCACCATAAGTTATTGTGACACTTGAGCCTCTATCCAATGTACCTTCAGTTAGTCGAAAGGCAATGGCTGGCTGGGGGGCTCGAAAGCCGCCATGAGGACCCCTTGCTGATATGGTCTCTCTTTCAAACACTGCATCGTCGTCAGTGGTTTCGATGGAAACATAACCTGATCCCGCGGGATCGTCAGTTTGGAACTGGCCAAAGTTCGTAGCGAAATGCCGAGCCACCCAGAAGCCCCCGCCGATCTCCATTTCACGTGTTCCCACTCGCCAGGTCTGGCTTAGCTCCTGCATCGAACCCACAACAAACGGCCCGAGGTCATCGGCACTGAGAAAACCGAGAGCGCCTTCTTCATCCAGTAAAGCAAACTCACGTACGAAGCGGTCGACATTGCGTGACTGTGTGGCGGCTGCATTACCAGTTGGAGGCAATGTTGCCTGCAGGCGAACTCGAGGGGCATCTAGTCCAACTTCACCGCCTGCTAGCGCATAGGCGTCAATCCAGTCCGCCAGCAAGTCTGCTCGCTCGGCAATAGTGCTCTCGCTGGTGGGTTCGTTGGCGACACTTTGCATAAGCTGATTGATACGGGAGCGCATTTCCGCGCTGACATAATCTTCACTCGCATTATCATCACTACTTACAATCGCCGGCTCACTTTCGGTGGAACAGCCAGTTAGCAATAGCAGGTTGAGTAAAGGAATCACGAATATTGTTAATTTTCGATAATAGATAGTCATAATCCGGTGAGGGCCCAAGCCAAATTCGAAGAATGCTCCTAGTCAGAAAGACACTGAAACGAATTAGAGGAGCGGTTTGTTTTATGCCTGCTTCACAGTGAGAATAGTGCGACCTGAGTAAAAAATACAGCAATTTCAGATAAGATATACTCGACTTGGAGTTGAGTATCTATTTTGGCACTTGTCTTGGGACGCAAAAATCCGCTCGCAAATGATCGAACCCGGTAATTGCGTTAATCGGATTCGTAAGCTTGTACTGCAGGCACACTGGAGAGGCAGAGCAAATGAAACTTGATAGCAAAGCAGTAGTTCGGTACCTGGCGCTGGTCATCGGAACGCTGGTGCTTATCCCGGTCGTCGCACTCGGCGCCCTGGCGATTTCGTCGCGCTCCTCTGATGGACCGTCCGTAATTTTCAGCGGCGGACCGCTGGAATCCGGCGAACTGGTGACGGATTGGGAATCGGATTGGAGCTTCGTCCGTGGAGTCAGGACATTCGAATTGCAGCTTCTCAACCCTCCCCGGTCCCGCACTTTGTGGATTGTCGAAATTGACGGCAAACTCTATCTAAACTCCAACTACATGGGCGGGCTCAGAGAACGCTACTGGAAAAAATGGCCGGCGCAGGCGGAAGAGGATGGCCGTGGCACAATGCGAATACAGGGCAAGCGCTACCCCATCATGCTGACGCGCATCACATCGGGCCCGATCATAGAACAGGTAACACAGGCATTCACAGGCAAATACCGCGTCGAAATGACTCCCGCCGAAGTTGAAGCGGAGACTCTGTGGCTCTTCGAAATTGCTCCACGAAATGAGAACGGGGGATCAAGTTGAACAATATGAAATATTCCTATTTTATTGCAGCCGGTGTCCTGCTCACCGTAGTACTCATTGTTCTGTTTGTCCCCGGAGTTGCCGAGGGAATCGAAATAAGACTCCTGCGCTTCCTGGCGGGTTTGGACCGATAGTTCTTGTTACACCACCTGGCACATCGTTTTAACTCGTTGATTTAAATAGTGAATTGACAATAATGTTCATGTGCACTTCGATACTCAAGAAGCTGATCTGTCATCCAGTTGCCTTCTTTTTCATTCTCTTGTCACCAAGCGCCTGTAATCACGCGCAAGCTCAAGACAATGTCGATGAAAATGAGAATGGAGCGCGCATTCTGTCTGTCTATCACGGACTGGACCCCTTGCCGCCAGGAGCCATTCGATTATGCGGACTGCCGCCGGCTGGCGGTCAGGATGGAATGCCCGTTATCTTTTCTGTCCAGATAAATGGCGATACGGTTTCTCCAACTGCGTTTGCAGTTGAAATCAGTTCCGGTGAGATTGTCACTCCATTGTGTGCAACCCTTCGCCCTGCTCTGGAATCGCTGGAACAACGAACTGTCCTTCTCATCGGCCCTTTTAGTCCGGGAGACTCCCTGCCGGTCAGTGTCGAGATCGTGGAACAGCTCGAAGATGTCGACGGCAACTCGTTGCTTGGTGTAAAAGGTGAGGAAGTGACAGCACTCGCGGCTGGACCGAGTCTCGTATTCGCCGAGCGCTTCGCACCCGACAATTCAGGACTGGAAGGGGAATGCCCGGAACAAACCGCGCAAGCAGTCCAGCTAACCTGGGAAGGCGGGGTTACCGGACCCGGGGGCGCTGATCTGGCCGAGGCCCAGCGAACCGCCGTATCGGTCCTGCTTGATAACGGCAATTCCGTGCACCCACTCGCGCTCGCCGATGATGATCCGGATAATCACGTCATTGCATGCATTGCTGAAGCAAGTCCGGCTGTCTCGGTCAGCGTGGCAGCGGGCTTTTTTCATGATCCGGGAGATGACGCCAATCCCGAGACCGGAATAAATGTAGTATCGAAAATGAGTGAGTAAAACTCTTGGAGATAACCGCGAAAACCATGATGAAAACTGCAAAACTACTGACTCTACTCTTGTACGCACTGTCGGCTCTTGCTGGAGCCTCGCACGCTGCGGAGCCAGCCAACTTCACTGTCACTCGCCTTGGCGATGGTCCCATCATCACGCCTGATATGGATGCCCGAATGGGCGGCAATATTCAGGGCCCCTCGTTGATCAAGGTGCCTGAGTGGGTCGAGAATCCGCTTGGCAGCTACTATCTCTATTTTGCTGATCACCGCGGCTCTTACATTCGCATGGCTTACGCCGATGAAGTCACTGGCCCCTGGACGGTGTATTCACCAGGCTCCTTGAGACTCGAAGACTCCTTCTTTCCTGCTACTTGCCCTCCCTGTTCACTTGCCCCGGGGCGGAATGCACCACTGTATGCACATATCGCATCACCAGACGTGCACGTGCGTGAAGATCTTCAGCAAATAGTGATGTATTACCATGGCCGGGGAGTAGGCAGACAGTTCACACGCGCAGCCGTGTCTGAAGACGGTATTCACTTCGAAGGCAGAGAAGAAGATTTGGGCAGCCCCTACTTTCGCGTGATTGAGCACGAGGGCTTCCACTACGCCATGAGCATGCCGGGTTTCCTTTATCGCTCTCGCGACGGCTTGACGGATTTCGAAGCGGGTCCCCGGTTTTTCACTCCCGACATGCGCCATTCGGCTCTGCTGATTAGAGATGAACACCTCTATGTATTCTTCACCAACCGGGGCGATGAACCGGAACGCATAATGCTTTCCACAATCGAGTTGAAAGATGATTGGAATGAATGGACTGCAACTGACCCGATTGAAGTATTGCGGCCTGAAATGGATTACGAAGGCGCCGACCTGCCCTTGGAAGCTTCAAGAGGAGGCTACATCGATGAGCGGGTTCACCAACTCAGAGATCCGGCCATTTATCAGGAAGGCGACAAGACCTGGTTATTGTATTCGGTGGCTGGTGAAAGCGGCATTGCTATTGCGGAAATCCGTTTTGCCAATACGCAGGCACAAACTATCCTGTCTCCCACGGACCACTGCCGGGATTTTTCGTCGGATGCGATTGTCACCTTTGCCGATCAGGATCTGGCCGAAGTGGTTAATGAAGCGCTGGGGCTGGATTCAGGAGCAGCACTGAGCTGCGGCCTGGCGGCAGAGCTTGAACAGCTTATTGTCGGAACAACCATTCAGCGCGTGGTCTACGGTGGCACCTTGAGGCCGTCGCCGGAAAAGCCTTTCGAGAGCCTGGACGGGATTCAGAACCTCACTGGCCTGACCAGACTTACTCTGCTCAATCGACTGATTACGGATATAAGCCCGCTTGGCAACCTGAAAAATCTGGTGAGTCTGAATCTGCACACCAACTGGTTCAGTGACCTCAGCCCCATAAGTGAGTTGACCAACCTGGAACAGCTCATCGTCAGTGAAAATCCGATTTCTGATATCAGCCCTCTGGCGGGGCTCACCAAGCTACGCCAATTACATGTGCACGGGCTGTACCCCTATCAACTCCAGCATTATCTCAACATGGACGATGGGCGCGATCCTGACGTGGTGTTTAATGGCATAACCGACATAAGCCCACTAGCGGGCCTCACGGAGATGCGTTTGTTACGCATTCATCTCAATGCAATATCGGATATAAGCCCCCTGGCAAATCTTGCCAAACTTACTCATCTGCGTATTTATAATAGTGAGATCAAGGACATAAGTGCACTCGCCAACCTTGATGACCTGGTACTGCTGTGGGCTCACAACAATCAGATAGAGGACTTAAGCCCACTGAGCGGTATGTCTGGCATGCAGCAACTAAGCCTGAATGACAACGCAATCTCCAACATTAGCGCCCTCGGCGAGATGATCGATTTGGAGCACTTGTTTCTCAGCAATAACAGAATCGAAGACATTGGCGCACTCAGGCGATTGCATGCGTTGAAAGTCTTGAGGCTTGAGAACAACAACATTACAGACGTGAGCGCATTGGCTGGTTTGAACCAGCTTGAGGAATTGAGTCTGGCGCGCAATTGGTCTCTTCACGATGTGCAGCCTCTGCTGCTTAATTCTGGCCTTGGGGATGGCGATGAACTCGACCTGCGCTTCACCTACGTGCGCTGTTCTGACATGGATGCTTTCGCCAGCCTGAGAGTTGATCTACTGAGAGTTACTGCGATCAACGGGTCCGCGTGTCCGGGACGACGCCTGCAGGATCCGTAAAAAATGCCTGATCGGGGAAATATCTTGGTGGATGTCCCTTGGATATCAGTTCGCGGATGTAAGATGGAATGTCCACCAGATATTGTCCGGTGGTCGCGGAGTGCCGGGGGGTCTTTCCGCTTTTATGCTGCTCGATAACCAGGCATGGTCCTTTTCAGCAGTGTCCGTTAGCCGTCGTGCCGCCACAGGATACACGGTGCCGCCGATTCGAATTCGAGCTTGACCACGTTCAGTCAACGCGGCGCCCCAGCGCTTTCCTTCGCAATTCATGCAACCGATGAAGAGTTCGTTCTCTATGGACGAGCAATTCAAATTGATTGAATGAGGAAGAATGAAAACGCTCGTCTGGATTTGACATATGGGCACGTCATTGACGAACGACCAGTCGGAAATTACCTCTTGAGATTCCTCCCCCAACAAATACCCTCCGGGCGTGCGGTCGCATGGAGAGGCAAGGAACCAATAGGAAAATCCCGCGATTCCCGCGAGCAGGACTGCAGTAGAGAAGAATATTCCTGCTCTCATCGCTGTTCACCCAGGAATGCTTCCAAGCGACGAACTGTACCCCATGTTCCGGGAAGGGACTATCCATTGTCTGACTCTGTCGCTAATTGTTACAAATCGGTTTCTTTCTCCCATAATCGCCGCATTGCTGGTATGTTGAATTTTCCAGATGGAGAGCCACTCCATGAAAATGCCCGAACGAAACGCCTGCCTCCTTTCCATGATTGCTGCCCTGCTGCTTGCGCTTCCCATATCGTCCACCGCCCAGGATAGAGCCCCGATCGACGTACATTCCCTGGGCTCACAAGTGGGCGAACACGTGCCCGATTTCAATCTGCCCGATCAGCACGGCCGGCCGCAGACGCTGGACTCCATCATGGGACCGAATGGCGCCATGTTGCTGTTTCACCGTTCGGCGGATTGGTGACCCTACTGTAAAGCGCAACTCGTGGAGTTGCAGGACCGTTCGAAAGAACTGCAAGACGCCGGAATAGGCGTAGCTGCTATCAGCTACGATTCGGAGGATACCCTGGCTGCGTTCGCCGAGCGGCGCGGCATTACGTTCCCGCTTTTGTCGGACGATGATTCCGCCACCATCAGGGAATATGGCATTCTGAATACCGTGGTCGCCGAAGGGCTTGGGCCCAATGGAAACGATCCCGCGGTGGTAGCCGATATCCATAAATATGTTGCGGCGGCCGTATTCGATTCTCCGCAACTACGCCGGATGATCAACGGCACTCCCTTTCCGGGAACATTCGTGCTGGATGCCGATGGCCGTGTCACTGCCCGTTACTTCGAAGAGTTTTATCGGGAAAGAGTGACCACTTCCAACGTCATGCTGAAATCGGGCATAGGATTGTCCCCGATCGCTGCTATCGAAGGCACTTCCGCACATCTGAATTTCACCGCCTATCCAAGCGATACCGTTGTCACGAACGGCACTCGCTTTTCTCTGGCCGTCGATGTTGAACCCGGCCCTGAAATGCACATTTATGCCCCGGGCGCCGAGGAAAAGGGTTATCGAGTGATCGGATTCAATATGGCGCCTTCGGAATTTGTCCGCTTCGAAGCCGTGGAGTTTCCGCAATCGGAAATCTACTATTTCGAGCCCCTGGATGAGTATGTTCCTGTCTACCAGGAACCCTTCACCCTGATACAGGAAGCCGTGGTAAATGCTTCAGCGGAAACTGAAGATGTGATGGAGGAAGTCAACGCGATTACATTGTCCGGCACGCTCGACTACCAGGCCTGTGACGACGCGATTTGTTATCTCCCTGTATCCGTTCCGGTTTCATTTACACTGGAGTTTCAGAACCTGGATTACCAGCGCTCAAGCTCCCGCTAAAAAAGCGAATAAGTCATGAAATTCCGAATCCTGTTTTTTCTTGGTATAGCTGTGCTCATGAATCTTGGCGCGCCAACTCTCGTTGACGCACAGCAGCCTGATCGCCCCAATGTCGTTCTGATTCTTGCGGATGATCTTGGCTATACGGACATTTCGCCTTTCGGCAGCGAAATCAATACACCGAATATCGCGCGACTCGCCGCGGAAGGCTTATCGTTCACCAACTACCATACCGCCGCAAATTGCGCCCCGGCTCGCGCCATGCTGTTGACCGGCGTGGACAGTCATCGAAACGGTGTCCCCAACATCCCTGAATCCATTCCTCCGGAGCAAATGGCTTTCGATCACTATCAGGGCGTTCTCAGCGACAAGGTCGTAACCCTGGCCAGCCTTCTGCAGGCGAATGGCTACCACACTTACATGACCGGCAAATGGCATCTGGGACACACGCCTTCCTTGCTGCCTTCGGCGCGGGGATTCGATCGCACCATTGCCCTGGCCGACACCGGCGCGGATAACTGGGCGCAACACACTTATCTCCCCATCCACGACCAGGCCAACTGGTATGCGGACGGGGCGCCCCATACCTTGCCCGATGATTTTTATTCTTCGGAATATTTTGTCGACAAGACCATCGAGTTTATCGATTCGAACGAGAGTAGCGATCAACCGTTTTTTGCCTACATTCCATTCCAGGCCGTGCATATACCAGTGCAAGCGCCAAAAGAATATTCAGACAAGTATGCCGGAGTCTACGATGAGGGTTGGACTGTTTTGCGGGAAAAGCGGCGGCAGGCGGCCATTGGCAACGGTGTAATTCCCGCCGGGTCCGACGTGACAGCGACTCCCGGCACCCGGGACTGGAGCGAAATGACGGATGAACAGAAACGTTATGACGCTCGCCGTATGGAAGTCTATGCCGGCATGGTCGACGCGATGGACGCGCACATCGGGCGCTTGATGTCGTACCTGGAAAGTATTGATGAGTACGACAATACGATCTTCATTTTCACCTCGGACAACGGAGCGGCAAGTACAAGTCTGGTGGATTCCGACGGAAACTCCCCGCTCAACGCATGGTTTGAACAGATGGGATATCGCACAGACTACGAAACCCTGGGAGAGAGAGGTTCCTGGGTAGCGATCGGTCCAGGCAATGCCACGATCGCCAATTCACCGTTGATCTACTTCAAGTTTCATGCCAACGAAGGTGGTCTGCGCGTGCCTCTGGTGATTTCGGGTCCAGGCATAACGCGGCGGGGCGAATTGACTGATGAATTCACGTTTGTGACCGATCTTGCGCCCACTATTCTGGATCTGGTTGATATCAATGATCATGAAGGAAGCTGGAACGGTGGCGCTGTTGAACCCATAGTCGGTTCGAGTCTGGCTGATCACCTGGCGGGAACTACCGACCAGATCCATTCCCCCTCCGAACCCATTGGCTATGAACTCGGTGGCAGCAGCGTTCTATTCAAGGGTGACTACAAAATCGTAATCAACAGATTCGAACAGAACGAGACCGAATGGCATCTGTACAACATCAAGACAGACCCAGGCGAGGTACATGATTTGAAAGACTCGCGGCCGCAATTATTTGAAGAAATGCTCGCCGACTACGAAGTTTGGGCACAAGCCAATAATGTGTTGCCAATGCCCGAGGGTTACAATCGTGGGCGCACCATTTTCGGAAATGGATTCAATTAGGGGTATAGAACCAGGGCTAACGAAATGAAAAAATCGCTTTTTGTATTCCTGTGTTTGGCGGTGGCCGCGTTGCCCGCCGCAGCGCAACCGGCGAACGAAGGCGTGATTCAAGGCACCGTCCAGAGCACCGGCGGCCCCGAGGCCGGCGTCTGGGTCATAGCCGAGACCGACGACACGCCGACTCACTTCGTGAAGATCGTCGTGACCGATGACGACGGCCGATTTGTCCTGCCTGAACTCCCCGACGCACATTACAGCGTCTGGGTGAGAGGTTACGGCCTGGCGGATTCCGACCCGGTGTTCCTGCGGCCTGGATCGTCCGGCGTCACCCTGAAAGTCTTCACGGCGGAAGACCCGCTGCTGGCGGCGCAGGTGTATCCGGCCAACTACTGGTATGCATTGCTCGAAATTCCAGGACACGAAGAGTTTCCCGGCACCGGCCCGGACGGCAACGGTATTTCCGAGGCCATGCGCAGCCAGGCGCAGTGGATCGACATGACCAAGCAGAGATGCCAGCTCTGCCACCAGTTAGGCAACAAGGCGACCCGTACGCTGGATAACCTGAGCCATCTCGAATTCGAGTCCAGCGTCGAGGCATGGCGCTACCGCACGGCAATGGGCGTACGGGGGCCGGTCATGGCGGCTTTTGCCAATCGCTTCGGGCCGCTCGGCATGGATACCTACGCAGACTGGTCTGATCGCATAGCGGCAGGAGAAATTCCGCCGGCGCCGCCGCGTCCCGCCGGCATCGAACGCAATATCGTCATTACCCAATGGGACTGGGGCAATGAGTCCTCCTATATCCACGATGAGATCACCACTGACAAACGCGAGCCGACGATCAACGCCGGCGGCCTGGTATACGGCGTTGACGGCGGGCATGGATCGCTGCTGGAACTGGACACCGAAACGCATGATTGGCGAGAGATAGTGATAGCGGTTCGAGACAACCCGGACAATCCCGCGGTAACCCGCTTCGCCCAGGAGTTTCCGGTGCCGTCCACCTACTACGGCGATGAGCCCTTGTGGCAGCGCCCGGCGGACCCCCACAATCCGATGTTCGATGAACTTGGCCGGGTATGGATGACCACCAAGGTCAGAGGCAATACCTTGCCGGAATGGTGCCAGCCGGGATCGGACAATCGATTCGTGGAATACTACGCCCCCCGGGCCAGTACCCGTCAGGCCTCCTATTACGATCCGGCTACGGAAGAATTCGGGCTCATCGACACCTGCTTCGGCACGCACCACCTGCAGTTCGGCTGGGGCGAGGACCGCAAGCTCTACTTCAGCACGCTCAGCGAAGTGATCGGCTGGGTGAATACGCGGGAATTCGACCGAACCGGCGATGAGCAACTGTCCCAGGGCTGGTGTCCACTGGTGGTGGATACCAATGGCGACGGACGCATCACCAAACCATGGAACCCGCCGGTCGGTCCCTTGTTCGACCCGAACGCGGGGGGCGAGTTCGACCCGAGTCTCGATACCCAAATGGCGCCGGGTGCGAATTACGGCATCATCGTGAATCCGGCCGACAACGTGGTCTGGGGCGCCGGCGAGGAGTTTCCCGGCCGCATCTATCGCCTCGACATCGGCGACAATCCGCCGGAGACCTGTATCACGGAAGTGTACGAAGTGCCGGTTATCGATGGGGAAATCCAGGGATTCGGGCCGCGGGGAATCGATGCGGACAGGAATGGCGTGATCTGGACGGCGCTGTCCGGCAGCAGCCACCTGGCCAGTTTCGATCGCAGCAAATGCGAAGTATTAAACGGGCCGAGCGCGGTGACTTCCCAGCATTGCCCGGAAGGCTGGACCCTTTACGAAGCGCCGGGTCCGACCATGAAGGGCACGGATGTGAAAGCCGACTTCCACTATTACAATTGGGTGGATAACTTCAACACCCTTGGCCTTGGCGAGAACATTCCCATAGCGACAGGCTCCGGGTCCGATTCGCTCAAGGTACTGAATCCAGGCACCGGAGAATGGGTAACGATGCGTGTGCCCTACCCGCTGGGATTTTATTCCCGCGGACTGGACGGCCGTATCGACGACCCGGACACCGGCTGGAAAGGCCGCGCCGTATGGGCCAACTACGGCACCAATTTCAATTGGCATACCGAGGGCGGCAAGGGAACGACGAGCAAGATGGTCAAATTCCAGATCAGGCCAGACACTCTGGCATATTGAGGCGCAATGACACACAGGGTCAGCCCACTATTCGCCTTGTTGCTGATCTTGCAGGCGAATGTGCATGGCGCCGACCCTGACTGGACCGTCCCCCGCACCGAATACGGCCACCCTGATTTGCAGGGGCTATGGACCAATGCAACCCAAACTCCTTTTCTGCGCCCGAGGAGCCTGGGAAACCGACAGGCGTACACCGAAGAAGAGGCCCGAGAGCTGGAACGGATAGCGCGCGAGGAGGAAGCGCGGCGATTATTACCCGGCGACCCCGCCAGGCCACCACCGCCCGTCGGAGGAGTCATCAACCAGCAGGCCGATCAGAATTTCGACATCGCTCCCATCGAAATAGCACGCATAAACGGCGAGTATCGAACCTCGATCATTATCGACCCTCCCGATGGCCGATTGCCTCCGCGGCTGGATTTCAAGGACGTCTACGAGCAGTGGCGCGAGCAGGGTTTCGGTCCATCCGACGGGCCTGAAATGAGATCGATTCAGGACCGTTGCATCGCTGCCCTGGTGCAGCTACCCCTGCTATACACCTTCGGCGCCGTAAACTCCGCCGACGGCGACAACCCTTCGCGCAACATCCAGATCGTACAGAACGGTAACTACGTTCTGATCTTGTGGGAGTATTTCGGCGCCGCGCGAATCGTCAGACTCGCGGACGATCACCTGGACAATTTCGGACCAAAATGGCGGGGAGACTCCATCGCGCGTTACGAAGGCGACTCGCTGGTCATTCATACCCGCAATTTCCGGCCGGAGCAGACTAATGCTTTTCTCAGAGCTTCAGCGGAACTGGAAATCACGGAGACCTTTACGCCGGTTTCACCAGATGAACTGGTTTTCAGATTCACGATCGTCGACCCACTGGTGTACGCGCAATCGATAACGGGTGAAATTTCTCTGCAAAGAATGGCGCCTGGCGAAAAACTCTATGAATTCGCCTGCCACGAAGGCAACTATTCCTTCCCCTCCATATTGAGAGCCGCCCGCATGGAAGAAGCAGGCCTGTTACGGTAGCAATCCACACATGGTGGTGCGCCGGCTCTGGTAACCGGCCCTCACCCAATGGCAGAGCCTGTCCGGAACAAGACCCAGGCAGTTCAGCTCAGTTGAGTGAGGCCCGGTCGGCGAAGAAGGCGAGTCTGCGGCCGCGGGGTCTCGGCTCCCTGTGTTCTTCCGGCAGCCGGCAAAGCCTGTCCATGCGGGTAACGCTCCCATCCACGTATTCCCACACCAATTGTTCGCCATCCAGGTAGCGTCTGACGACCACGGGCCCCCAGCCCAGTGCCCGAAATTCGAGCACCCCGCCGTTCCAGAACATACCGGCGGATGTCCGCGGGCAATACTCCCGATCACCGATCGTGAACATCACGGAACCCAAGGTGTCGTTGGTATTGAATCCACCCGTGCTGTTGGGTCCGGAATCGTGAATGATGCCAGCCGCGGTGACTACAGTGCGCGCGCCGCATTGTTCAACTCTTTCCACATGCCCGACATTGCCGGTGCGTCCGATCCAGAGACCGCGAATGTCATCGGCTTCTTCAGGTAGCGGTTCGGTGCATTGCGCCAGAATCGGAAGCGGAAAGTGGGAGTAAGCACAACCCGGCGTATTGCCTTTCGGGATGTCTGCCGCCATTGCGCCGCTGCCGTCCAGTTCCGGCAATTCGCAGTAATTGATCGTGCCGCCGTCGCCCGCGAGCGTCGCCGGGTCGGTAGTGAGCGTCGGCCGCGGCGAAAAGAAGACGAAACCGAATCCCCCCAAGCCGATCAACGCGATGGCGAGAAGCGTTCCAGTCAGGATTTTCAGGAGTTTCGATATCATGGTTCGGATTCCGATCTTCCCCGCCGCTCCAGATTACCAACTGAATCAATGAGAACAACAGATTCGTTAACTTTCGAACACAGCGAGATTAATCTGGCCTTCCAATCCGTTTGTGCGGCTGCCGCTGATAGCCTGATACTCGGCAGATTGCGCCATTTGCAGCAAAGCTCGCGAATTGGGATAACGCACAAGCACAATTCTGTCCCATTCAACGCTGCCGATAAAAGTCATTCGACACTCGCCTGAAAATATAATTTCCGCACCAACCCGAGACAGCGGCTCGACCACATCGGCGCCGTATTGGTTATAGCTCGCTTCATCGGCGAACTTGAGCAGATTCACCATTACCACCGGCTGATCCGGAAGCTGCACAAAAGCCCGGGCTTGTTCCGGTGTTGGGCCCATGGCATTGACCTCCACCATTTGAGCCTTCGCTCCTTTGCCGAACAAACCCGCGACCGCTGCCAGTCCGGCCGCCGCGCTTGATTTGGCTATAAATCCGCGTCTGCTTTTACTCGTTTTTTCATTTTCCACTATTGCTCTCCTATGGGATACCGCGTTTCATTGATCGATGTGACGAGATTCTGCGACTCCGCTTCGCTCCGCGCAGAATGACGGTGGGTGGACGTTAATCCAGCAGTGAATCGACATCCACGGCCTGGCCTGTCTCGATGGATCGCTGGCCGGCAAGCCCGATCACCACGGACATCAGGCCGTCCCGCGTCGTTACCGCCGCGGGTTTGTTTTCGCGAATCGCGTCGATGAACTCCCGATGTTCGAGAAAGCTCGAGCCGTGATGAAAACCAGTATGCCTGACTCGCGCGTCCATTGAGACGGGAATCGAATCGCCCGACCTGCCTTCTCGTTTGCTGACATACAACTCCTCGCCGGGCACGGTGGTTTCCAGTTTGCCGACGTCGCCGGTCACGGCGATGTTCTGTTCATGCCGGGAGCCTTCCGCGAACATGCAAAGATCCAGCATCGCCCGCGCGCCGCTGTCGTATTCCACGATGACGTAAGCATTGTCGAGAATATCGGGAACCTCGCCGTCGTAGATTTCGTCCAGGTGATTGACCGACTGGGCGCCGGACGCCAGCACGCGGGACGGCTTCCCCGGCGCGACCAGGTTCATCAGGTCAAAGAAGTGGCAGCACTTCTCGACCAGTGTGCCGCCGGTGTTGCGGTTGAACCGGTTCCAGTCTCCCACTTTTCGCAGGAAAGGGAATCGATGTTCGCGAATGGCGCACATTTTCACCTGGCCTACTTCGGGCAAATGCCGGAGCAGGGAACTGATGGTCGGGATGAAACGATATTCCAGTCCCACCCAGATTACTCCCTTGTGCGCCCTGGCCGCCGCATCGACTTCCAGGGCATCGGCGAGCGTCGTGCACATTGGCTTTTCCAGCATGACGTGCTTGTCTGTGGTGAAGATATCCCGCATGACGTCGATGTGCGTGTAGTTGGGGGAAGCCACAACCAGGGCATCGACGTCCCAGGAGTCAAGGATCTCCCGGTAGTCTGAATGCACGCGCGGCGAGAAGCGGTCGCCGCAGGCTTTCAGAGCCCATTCGCGGGGCTCGGCGTTGGGGTCGGCCACCGCGATGATTTTCACGTCGTCCATCGCCGCCAGGTTGCGGATATGTTCGCAGCCCATCATGCCGGTGCCGATGATGCCGTAACGAATGGTCAATGCGCTCTCTCCAGAGAAGTGGATCCCCGCCATCGGACAGGACAGACGCATTAAAGCAGAACTCGAGCGGGGCGAGCACCCCTTCCTGTTGTGCAGGTTCAGATACTAGTGAGAATGTAGGGGCGAGGCATGCCTCGCCCGCGGACGGCCTCGATATCGCGCAACACCCGCGGGCGACGCATGCGTCGCCCCTACCGAACCCGCACACATGTGTGCAAACAGATTGAAATCCCTGTATTTTGAAAACCCCCGGTTACCGCACCCCTTTTCCGGAGTTCCGCATGACCCACCGCCGAGAGTTTCTCAAGTATCTTGCCGCCAGCCCCCTGCTCACCAGTTATTCCGCTTTCGCCCAGGAAGTGGAGGAAACACTGGGAGAGCGATTGACCGACCCCAGCGAAGTCATCAACGTTTTCGAAATGGAGGCACTGGCCCGGGAGAAAATGCCGCCCGCCCATTTCGGTTACCTGGCGACAGGTGTGGACAGCGACGAAACGATTCTCGCGAATCGCGAAGGCTTCAGCCGCTTTCAGATAAAGCCGCGGCGCCTTGTCGATGTAAGCGAGATAAGTACCTCGGTCAATCTGCTGGGTACCGGGGCCGAGTCCCCGATCGTGCTTTGCCCGGTGGGAAGTCAGGGCGCCTATCACGCCGATGCCGAATTGGGCTCGGCGAGAGCTGCCGCCGAAAAAGGGCATCACATGATCTTGTCCACACAGTCATCGACTTCTGTCGAGGCAGTGACGGAAGCTCGCGGCGCACCCATCTGGCATCAGCTTTATGCAACGAATCGCTGGGAAAATACCGTTCTCATGTTACAGAGGGCGGAAGCGGCGGGATGTACCGCGGTGTGCCTGACCGTTGATTTGCCCGGCGGGCGCAATACCGAAACCCAGGCGCGAATGACCCGTTCCGATACGCGCAATTGCACCGACTGTCATACGGGCCGGCTGAAGCCCATGTTCGACGGACTGGATATGCAGGGAGCGAGCTTGAACAATGCCGCCATGACTTGGGAGGTGATTGGACGCATGAAGGAAGTCACCGGCATGAAGGTGATTATCAAAGGGATCGAGGTCGGTTTCGACGCCGCCATGGCAGTGCAGAGCGGCGCCGACGCCATCGTGGTTTCCAATCACGGCGGCAGAGCGACTGAAACCGGTAGAGGCACGATTGAATGCTTGCCGGAAGTGGCCGCCGCCGTGAACGGGCGCATTCCGATCCTTATCGACGGCGGCTTCCGCCGCGGCACCGATGTCTTCAAGGCGCTTGCCCTGGGCGCTTCCGCGGTAGGAATCGGCAGGCCCTATTGTTTCGGACTGGGAGCGTTCGGGCAGGCGGGTGTGGAAAGGGTCCTGGATCTGTTGAACCGGGAACTGGATATCGCCATGCGCGGCAGTGGAACCACCAGCATCGAAGCGATCGGGCCTGATTATGTCCACGATCTGGGACGCAGAGCCTAAATAATCCGGTAACCCTGGCGGGGCTACTCTAGCCGGCGACACTTGCTCGCAGCTTCAGGCCCGCGGCACTCGCCTCCCGGCCAGTATGGTCTCGAATGGGAACAGGCGCTGGCCGCCCATTCTCACTCCTTCGTAATTGTCGAGAAATTCGAAACTGCCTTCGCGTAATTCGAGGATGGCAATATCGGCCGGGGCGCCGACATTCAGCGTGCCCTTGTCGCCGAGAAAGGAAAACAGACGCGAGGCATTGCCGGTTCCGCAGGCGACGACGTCGCTGAGACTCATGTCGCTGAAGTTGAGAAACTTGGACATGATGTTGGGAAAATCGATCACGCCGGGAGCGCTGCGACTGTTTGAGAAGCCGTCGGTGGAGATTGTGTCCGGCCAGAACCCCGCCGCCATGACAGTATCGAAGTTATCCCAACTGATGTGGTCGACACGGCCGTTGGCAACGTCGAACCAGATGCCGCGACGGCGCGCCTCGAGAATTTCCGGGAAAATCCGCCCATCGCCATCTACGATGGCATTCGGTGGCGGTGCAAACATGTGGGTGACGATGTCGCCTGGTTTCAATTGCGCCACGAGTTCGCCCATGGGCGTGGCGGATTGCCCCATGTGAATCATCACCGGCAAATTGAAATAGGAGGCCGCCTCCTGGGCGCGACGCAGCACCTCGACATCGTCGGCAGTCACCCCCGCGGTCAGCCGCGCCTTGACGCCGACAACGTAATCCCGGTTGCGGGCGATTGCCGCCTTCGCCGCCTCGACATCGGCAAGAGCCAGATCGGCGGTATCTCCCGCAGGAATCACACCTTGCCGACCAATGTTGATCAGCACTCGCGCCGGCTGTGGCGCCGAGCGTGCAATCGCTACCACCTCGTCGATCTGATCCGCCCCTGCCGAGCCCGCATCCACCCAGCCGGTAACGCCATCGGAAAGACAAATATGCGGTCCCTGGGCGTCTTGCGCATAGTGAGCGTGGACATCGAGTAGACCAGGCATCACCAACTTGCCCGCGGCATCGATTTCCTGTGCTGCTCCGGCGGCCAGATTGTTCGCCACCTCGGCGATGCGCCCGCCTGCGATTGCCACGTCGGAAATGTCATCGAAGTGGAGGGAAGGATCGATCACACGGCCGCCCCGGACGATCATGTCGTAGGACTGCGCCAAAGACAGGAATGGGTGGGTGAACAGACCGGTAGCCAACATCGACCCTGTAGTACGGCGGAGAAACTGGCGACGATTCAACATGGTGAAATCCTCTTGCGGGAATCTATGCTGATGCTGGGGATTTCAGTGCGTCAAGTCAATTGACGGTTGATTCCGTTTCATGCGAGAAGGTAGGGGCGAGGCATGCCTCGCCCGAGAATGGCCCCGATACTGTGCAAGATCCGCGGGCGACGCATGCGTCGCCCCTACCGAACCCGCGCAAATCATTGACAGGGCTAAAGTGGCTAAGTACGGTGAAGTTTACAGTTTCCCGATGGGGTTTGGCTCACATGATGGCAAAACGAATTCCCGGGCTGTTCCTTCTCGCAATTTGTGTGGCCTCCTCCGCCGGCTATGCCCAAACAGGAATGGTCGAGGGAGATTGGCGCTATTTCGGCGGCGACAGCGGCAGCACCAAGTATTCTTCTCTGGATCAAATCACCGAGGACAACTTCGACCGGCTTGAAATCAAGTGGCGCTGGCAATCCATCGACGGGCGCTTCGATCTGGACCAATTAAAGACCGAGTACCCGAATCTGCTGATTGCCAACGATGTTCCGGAGGTCAGCATCAATGCGCTGAAAGCCGCCCCGCTGGCAGTGGATGGCGTGCTTTATATTTCCACGCCCTTGTATCAGGCCGCTGCCGTCGATGCGCTCACCGGCGAAACCTTGTGGACCTACGATCCCCGCAGCTATGCCTCGGGCATCCCGATCATGATGCTCGGCTTCAGCAATCGCGGCCTGGCGTATTGGACCGACGGCGAAAAATCCCGGGTTGTGTGGGGAACCGGCGATGGTTTTCTGATTGAAGTCGATGCCGAATCCGGCGAAGCGATTCCCGGGTTCGGCGAAGGCGGCAGGGTGGATCTGATCGCCGGCATTCCCCGGGCGCGACGTGAGGCGCCGATAAATTATTCGGTGACCTCGTCTCCGATAATCGTGGACGATGTCATTGTCGTGGGATCGGCGATATCGGACCAGCCCGACTACAAGGAGATGCCGCCGGGTCATGTGCGCGGATTCGACGTAAACACGGGAGAATTGCTATGGACTTTCCATACCGTTCCCCAACCCGGGGAACTCGGTAACGAAACCTGGGAAGACGGCTCCTGGGAATACAGCGGCCATGCCAATGTGTGGACGCTGATGAGCGCCGATGTCGAGGCGGGCATCGTGTATCTGCCGGTCGGTTCTCCCACCAACGACAACTACGGTGGCCATCGGCTCGGAGACAACCTCTTCGGCAACAGCCTGGTGGCGCTGGATGCGGAGACCGGCCAGCGACTATGGCATTTTCAGATGGTGCACCATGACCTTTGGGACTATGACCCGCCGGCGGCGCCGAACCTGATCGATATCACCGTGGACGGCGAACTGGTCAAGGCGGTCGCCCAGGTTACCAAGCATGGATTCGTGTTCACCTTCGACCGCATTACCGGCGAACCGATTTGGCCCATCGAAGAGCGGCCGGTTCCCGCGTCCGATGTGCCGGGGGAACGCGCATCGCCCACCCAGCCCTTCCCGAGCAAACCCCCGCCGTTCGAGCGCCAGAATTTGAGCGTGGACGACCTGATCGACTTTACTCCGGAGCTGCACGAGGCTGCTGTGGCAATGCTCGAACAACATCGCTTCGGACCCATTTTCACACCGCCCTCGCTGCCGACCGAATCCAGTTTCGGCACGATTCATATGCCGGGATACATCGGTGGCGCCAACTGGATGGGCGCCGCGGTCGACCCGGAAACCGGCATCCTTTACATACCCTCCGTCTCCACGCCGAGCCGCTCCGGATTGGCGGTGCCGACCGCGGAAGACGCCACCTTGAATTATGTGCGCAATGTCACCACGAATTTGCGCCCGCGGGGCTTGCCTCTGATAAAGCCCCCCTATGGGCAAATCACGGCGGTCGACATGAACGCGGGCGAAATCCTGTGGCAGGTACCGAACGGACCGGGAGCGCCCGGCGTGCTGAACCACCCGCTGCTGGAAGATGTGGAGTTGCCTCCGCTTGGTAATGGCTGGGATCAGGTGCTGGTAACGAAGACCCTGCTGATCTCGGCGCAAAGAACACCCGATCCAGGCGGCAGCTACCCACTGGTGGCGCGTGACAAGCAAACCGGCGCCACGATCGCCCGGGTGGCGCTGCCGGCTCAGCCTATCGGCCCGCCGGTGACTTTCCGCGCCAACGGCGAGCAACATGTGGCGGTTACCATGCTCGGAACGCCGCCGGAACTGGTGGTATTGGGTTTGCCATGAAATATTGGCTGATTCCGCTGCTGGCGTCCTGTCTCTTTCTTGACTGTGTGCTGGCGCAGCAGGGAGCCGGGGACGGCGAATGGCGCAGCTATGGCGGCGATGCCGCGCACACGAAATACTCACCGCTCGATCAGATAAACGCGGACAACGTACAGCGCCTGCAGGTCGCCTGGACCTGGGAATCCGTGGACCAGGAACTGCGGGAAAACAACGAAGTCATTCAGAACCGCGGCTCGTTTCGAACCTACGCCTATGAAGTTACGCCGCTGATGGTCAACGGCGTGTTGTACACGACGACCTCACTCGGACAGATTGCAGCCATTGATCCGGTTTCAGGGGAAACTCTCTGGAGTTTCGATCCGGTATTGTATCTCGATGGGAGGCCCGCCGTGCATGGTTTCATGACGCGGGGTCTTTCGTATTGGACCGATGGCCGGCAAGAAAGACTGTTCTACGCCGGCGGCCGCACGTTCCTGTTATCCATCGACCCGGCGACCGGCAGACCCGATCCGGACTTCGGACGCGGCGGCCGAGTCGATCTCAAACGCGATCTTGGCAGAACCATCGATCCTTCGCTTTATGCGGTGAGTTCACCGCCCGTCGTGGTCGGCGACGTTGTCATCGTGGGTTCGGCCATGACGGAAGGAACCGACTTTCGTGAAGCGCCGCCCGGTCATGTACGCGGATTCGATGCGCGCACGGGCGAGATGCTGTGGATTTTTCATACGATTCCCCATCCCGGCGAATTCGGCGCCGATAGCTGGCCCGACGACGCCTGGGAATACACCGGCGGCGCCAATGTCTGGACCCTGATGAGCGCCGATGAAGAACTGGGGCTGGTCTATTTGCCGGTGGGAACGACGGTGCCCGACTACTACGGCGGCCATCGCGCCGGCGATAACCTGTTCGCCAATTCCCTGGTGGCCTTGCATGCCGACAGCGGAGAGCGGGCGTGGCATTTTCAATTCGTGCATCACTCGGTGTGGGACTACGATCCACCGGCCGCGCCGAACCTTATCGACATCGTTGTCGATGGCCGTCCGATCAAGGCGGTGGCGCAGATTACCAAACAGGGTTTTACCTTTGTCTTCGATCGTGAAACCGGCGAGCCCGTTTGGCCCATTGAAGAAAGAGCGGTTCCGGCCTCGACGGTGACGGGTGAATTCACTTCGCCGACCCAACCTTTCCCGACCAGGCCACCGTTGTTTCTGGTAAACGGCGCCACCGAAGACGACCTCATCGACTTCACACCGGAACTCCGGGCGGAGGCATTGGAGATATTCAGCCAATACCATAGCGGCCCGTTGTATACGCCGCCCGCGCCGGGAGACAACATCATCCGGCCCGGCTGGAGCGGCGGCGCGAATTGGTGGGGCGCCGCCTTTGACCCGGAAACGAATCGATTGTTTGTCCCTAGCTGGGCGCATTTTTCCACGGTAAATATCAGCCCTCCGGAGTCTCCCGAATCCGATCTGACGATTCGGCCGCAAGTGCGACAATTGAGCGGGCCGCGTGGCTTGCCGCTTTTCAAACCGCCCTACTCGCAACTGGTCGCCTTCGACATGAATCGGGGTGAAAAGCTCTGGCATGTGCCGGTGGGAACCGGGCCCACCGATCATCCCGATCTGCAAGGTCTTGAGTTGGCGCCGATGGGCAATTTCGAAAAGCTGGGCGGTCCGCTGCTAACTAAAACGCTGCTCTTCATCGGGCAGGGTTTCGAGACCAATCGCCTCGGCGTGTACGACAAGGACACCGGCGAAGAACTGTGGTGGCTGCAGTTACCGGCGCGCTTCCATGCGGCGCCCATCACCTATCTGGCGGACGGCAAGCAGTACATCGTGTTCGCGCTTGGCGGAGGAGCGAGCGGAGAGGCGGAACGCCTGATGGCTTTGGCATTGCCTTGAGCGAATTGACTTCAATACACGCCGTGATGACGCGCCAGGAAATTGAAGGTGTTGCGCAGGTAATCCTCTCCGGTCAGGTCGGCCCTGGCGAAACGGGCGGCGTCCGCGGAAATGGGCTGACTGTCGGGGCTTTTCATCTGCGCTTCCGCGGCGCGCTCCATGAGTACGAAACGCGCCACCGCCGAGGCGACGGAAGCACCGGCGGCAAGCAAGCCGTGGCTGCGCAATATCACCGAATTGTTTTGACCCATGCTTTGCGCGATCCGCGCACCGGCCGAGAGACTCTGTACCTGCACTTCCTCGTCGTCGAACAAGGCGCAGTCTTCGAAAAAGATGCAGGCCTCCTGGGTGACAGGCTCGAGCAGACGGTTCCGTGCGGAATAAGGCACACCCCACGACGTATGCGTGTGAGCCACGCTGCCTATGTCGGGGCGCGCGGCGAGTATCGGTTGATGGATATGATAGCCCGACCAGTTGACGACGTCGGCGCCGGCAACCACTTTCCCATCCCGGTCGATTAGCACCATATCGTCGGCGGTGGCTTCCGGAAACGTAACGCCATAAGCCAGCATCCAGAAGCAGTCGCCGCGTTCCGGGTCCCGCGCGCTGATATGTCCATCGCCCAGGTCGCCCCAACCGAGCGCCCCGAACACGCGGTAGGCTCGCGCCAATTCCTCGCACAAGGCTGATTTGTCTTTCGTCATCGTCTGTAATCGTTCTGCAAAAAAAGTGTCGCCTGCTCGTAACATGGCGAAAGTAGGATGCTGCCACACGTGAAGTCGCCACATCAATTTTGGTTATGGGAACGGTCGTAGAGGAACTTGACATGCTTGTGTGGAATAACGCGAAACCGATTGGAACCGCGCTGGTTCTTTTTTCATGCTTCGGCGCGGTTCAGGCCGACGCCCAGGATAGCGCCGGAGAAGCCTCGCTGATCGAGGAAATCCGGGTTACGGGAACTCGGTCCGCCTTGCGGAACGCCATCGCCAGACAACGCGATTCGGACAAGATCGTGGGCGTGGTGGATTCCGACGCTCTCGGCAATTTCTCCGATATCAACGTGTCGGAATCCCTGCGCCGGATCGCCGGAATCATGGTCGAGAACGACCAGGGCGAAGGCCGCTATGTAACGGTGCGGGGAATGAATGCGGATCTCAACGCCATGACCATAAACGGCGTCAGCACCACTTCGCCGGAAGACCGCCGCGGCATCATGCTGGACGGCGTACCAACCGACTTGCTCGATTCCATGACGGTTTACAAGACACTGACACCAAACCTCGACGCCGACACCATTGGCGGCGCCATCGATCTCGAAACCCTGTCGGCGCTCAGCTTCGATGATCGTCATGTCCGCGTCATGGCCGAAACGTCCTGGAATGAACTGACCAGGGACGCGGGCAATCCGAAATTGTCCGCCACCTACACTGACCGATTTCGGGTGGGCGGGGGAGAATTCGGCGCGGCGGTCGTGCTCAGCGATCAGAGCCGGCATATCGTCGCCCACAATAACGAAAACGGCGGCTGGTCGAACACGGCTCCCAATGACGATTACGAAATGCGTTACTACGACCTCGAACGGGAACGGCAAGGCATTGTGGTGAACCTCGATTATCTGTCGGACAGCGGCGCGAGAACTTATCTGCGAACTTTTCACAACGAGTATCTCGACACCGAGTACCGCGCCAAATGGGAAACCCGGGACGGGCTTGAAGACAACGACCCGGTCATAAGCGGTAATGTTTTCAGCTATGCCGACAGCAAGGTGGACACCGAAGCGCGCTGGCGGCCCGAAAAGCGCGAAATCAGTTCCATGCAACTCGGTACGGAGTGGCGGCTCGATAACGGCAGCAATATCACATTGGAGTTTTTCGGATCCCGTTCGGAGCAGGACGACACCCGCAAATACGCGGCTATCTATCGCAGCGATAAGGTGGACTCGCCCATCCTGTACGACAACAGCCACCCAAGGCGTCCCATTGTCAGCTTCCCAGACCAATTTTCCGATCCGGCGAGCTTCCCGCTCAAAGCGTTTGAACACGATAATGGATTGACTACCGATCGCGACGTGGGCGCGAAATTCGACATGACCTGGATCCTGGATCAATCCACCGAGTTGCAATATGGTCTGAAGATGCGCCAGCGGGAGAAACGCAACGACTACAATTTCTGCGCCTACGAGCCAGTGAACGACATCTTGCTGCCGGGTGACGGCCTGCGTTCCATCCCGCCCTATCTGAACAGCGTCCACGGGCCTGCGCCGAGCTCGCACAACGTGCGTTCCTACATTGACCGCATTGGTTCGGGCGCCGTTGCCTTGAGCGACGGCACCACTTGCCTCGACACCGGACCGGAATTCGAATTCAGCGGCGATGAGGAGGAAGAATCGGTCCCCGCCGATTGGCGCACCGACGAAGACGTCGCATCGGCGTATCTCATGGCCACCACGGTGACGGACGCCACCTCCTGGGTCTACGGTCTGCGCTACGAGGACACCAGCGCCACCTATGCCGGCAAGCGTTTCGACGGAGACGGCTTTGCCGGTCTCGTCTCATTCGACAACGATTATTCCTTCCTGGCGCCGTCCGTCAACGCCAGATTCACCTTGTCGGACAATCAACTGGCGCGCTTCGGCCTGTTCCGTTCCCTGGTGCGACCCGATTTTCAGCAGTCCCGGGCCGGCGCCATCATCGATGTGGACGATAACGAGATCGAAGGCGGCAATCCCGGCCTCGCGCCCACTTCCGCCTGGAATCTTGACCTGAGCTACGAACACTATCTGGGTGGGGAAACCTCTGTCGCCGCTGGAGTGTTCTACAAGAACATCGAAGATTCAATCGTCGAAGTGGTAAGCGACAGCTTGCTCCTGCGCGGGCAGACCTGGGACCGGGCGAGCACGTACGTCAATACCGGCGACAGCGACATTTTCGGCATGGAGTTTTCCTTTCAGACCGTCTGGGAAAACGGCTTGCTCTTCGTCGTAAACTACACCCGCGCCGACGGTGAATCCGAACTGCCGGCCGACGCGGCTGCCGGCCAGCGCGTGATTCCATACTTCAAGCAGGCCGACAACACTGCCAATCTTGTCGTTGGTTACGACGAAGGTCCGTGGGATTTGCGGCTGGCCGCGAATTATCGCAGCGATTATCTCGATGAAGTGGGAGACTACGAGCTTGGTGACCGCTACACGAGTTCCCACATGCAAATCGATTTCACGCTCAAGTATCGCATCAGCGACTCGCTGCAGTTACGCGGCGCCGCATTGAATCTCAACGATCGCCCGGAATATTACTATTTCGGCAATACCGGCCGGCTGTCGCAATACGACGAATACGGCTCGACCTACATGCTTGGCCTGAGGTATCAGTTCTGATGGCCGCAATGAGCAGGAGAGCACTGGCTTGCTGTTTCGCCGCGCTGCTCGCCGCCTGCGGCGGTGAGGCGCCGATTCGCGAGGACGCGCAGGTCGTTTATCCGCTGTTGGAAACTTCGCCGGTCCCCAGTAGTGACGACGCCGCCGACGATCCGGCAATCTGGCTGCACCCCGCCGTGCCCGGGGCCAGCCTCATCCTCGGCACCGACAAGCGCAGCGGTCTGGCTGTCTACGATCTGGCCGGAAAAGAAGTGCAGTTCCTGGAACGGGGGCGTCTGAACAACGTGGACTTGCGCGGCGGTATCGCGCTCGACGATCAAATCTCGACATTGGCCGTGGCGAGCAATCGCAGCAACGATGCTATCGACATATTCAGCATTTCCGACGAAGGTTTTGTCAGCTTCGCGCTCGAAGTCCCTCTGACCCTCGCCGACCCTTACGGCATTTGTATGGGAGTCGATGAATCAGGCGAAGCCCACGTTTTTGTCAACAGTACCGAAGCCGAGTACCAGCATTGGCGCCTCAATCCCGGCGGCATTCTGCAGCCACGGCTGGAAGGCGCCTGGAAACTCGATTCCGGGCCGGAAGGATGCGCGGTGGACGATGCCGCCTGGATGCTTTACCTGGGAGAGGAGGAACACGGGGTCTGGCTGATGCCGGCGGATGCCGCCAGAGCGCATGAAATTCGGCTGCTTGATGCTGTCGCATCCGGCCGTTTGACCGCGGATGTGGAAGGGATGGACATATACCGCGGCCCGGCTGATGAGCATTATCTGATCGTATCCAGCCAGGGCGACAGCAGTTTCGCCGTCTATGATCTGGCGCGGAACAACAGCTATATCGGTTCGTTCCGGTTAGCGGCTGCCGCGCTAGCCGGTGTCGACGGCGTTGAGGATACCGACGGTCTGGCGGTGACAGCCACCGCCTTGAGCGATTCGTTCCCCCGCGGCTTGCTCGTGGTGCAGGACGGCGTCAACGATGGGCCTTCGGCCAATCAAAATTTCAAGCTCGTTTCCTGGGCGGACGTGGAACAGGCGTTGGGGCTTTCACCGCGTCCATCAGTTCGCTGAACCAACAGCGCTTCACAGCCGGATCCTGCCAACAATGCGTCAATGGTACTACGCGCCGTTGCATCCAGCGCGTCGTATTCTTCGCGAATCCAGTCGACGCAATGGGCCTGGTAGGCGAACGTGGTCTGCTGCCAGGGTTTGTCGTCGACAATGCACTCTACCTTCGACTTACCGGCTCGATACGCAGCCGCGTTGGCTAACATGACGGGCACGTAGGTTCGCCCCATTTCCGCAAACAATGCCGACAGGGTTCGCGGCGCGTCAGAGTCGGGGAGCCAGTGTTTTGGTTCGGGCTCCAGGCCGGACAGGTCTTCGGTCAGGGACACCCACGAATAGACTCGCGGAGCCTGCTCCAAAGCAATGCGGGACGACGTGGGATCGAATTGAGCCAGTTGGGTGAGTTGACCGAATACGGCGAAGTCCGAGGCGCCGGGTCGTTCGCCCATGAGGAACGGAAAGCGTTCGAGGTGCTCGGTAAACAGTCGCAGAAAACGTTTGTAGCTGGCTTCGATTATCGGCGCTGTCGTTTCGTTTGAACCCACCACGTAAAGGCGATTGATCTGGCGTTGGCCGAACTGCTCCGATTTCTCCGCGATTGTCTCGTCGGGCGCGGTAATGTCTCCCCAATAGGGAAGAATCCCGGCAGCCATTTTCGCGTCCGCGTCGAAGTGCCAGCGGTAGTGAAACATCGCCTTGGTCAGCCATTCGTCGGCGTAGTCTTCAAGCAGGTAGTCGAGAAAACACAGCACGGGATTTTCCGGGATAACCGAACGGCCGGCATGTTCGATTTCGAGCCGGCGAAGGATACGGGTTGAATCGACTTCCGCTTCGAGTTTTGCGTCATCGTTGCGGAAATAAAAGACTGGAATCAGGTTCACCTTCGGCTGCGGCAGACCCTTGGTCTCACCATGACGGGCGTGCAGATAGCGGTAGGGCAAACGCCTGTATCGCAACAGGCTGAGCATTTTCCGGGTATAGGGTGAGCCGGGGAGTCCTTTTAACAGAATCATCTGGTTCCTGAACTTCGAGTATCATCGGTTGGTCGAATTGTAGAAAGACAGGTTGCGCTATGGAAGTGTTGAGGACGCCAATCGTCGCCCCCGCAATTACATGCGCTTTGATGGCCGCAACGGTCTGGGCGGGGAGCGCCCTTGCCCAGCCCGATTCGGCGGCTAACGCTGACGAGGCGGAAATTCGCGCAGCGGTCGAGGCTTTGATTGACGACTTTCTGAATTTCAGGGCGATCCGGCCGTTCGCGCCGGAATTGTCGCTGGAAGAGGCGTATCGCTGGCAGGACGAAACGGTGGAGATATTGCGTCCGACTTTCGGAGAAGTCGTCGGCTACAAGACCGGCGGCCACAACCCCGGCCCTACCAGTCCATACTTTCCGCCCGGCGGCATTCGGGCGCAAATGCTGTCCGGCATGTTCGTGAGCAACGGTGCCTCGGTTCGCGTGGACGAGATGGGAGCGGGAAGTTTCCTCGAAGCCGACTTCGCCTTTCGCGTGGGCAGCGAGTCCATCAACGAGGCGCGAACCGACCTGGAAATACTGGCCGGGCTCGATGCCTTCGTCCCATTCGCCGAGGTGCCGGATCCGACCGCGGCGCCTGACGACAATGCCATGGCGCGGGCCGTGGTCGGAAACATGACGAGCCGCATCGCGCTGGCCGGCGACCCCGTTCCCATCGAGCCGACCGAAGAGTGGCTGGCTCGGCTGAACAACATGGAATACGCAGTGCTTGACGAAAACAGTAGCGTGATCGAGCGGCGTTCCATGGCGGACTGGTACCGCCCCATCGACGTAGTCAGATGGCTGCGGGACCACCTTCAAGCCTACGGCAAACAACTGGAGCCGGGACAACTGCTCTCACTGGGCAATCTGGGCATCAATCGGCCGTTCTTCGACGGCACTACACGGGGCGAAACCTACACGAGCAACCGGTACCAGGTGGAATACTACGGCTTGAGGGCCGACGGAGAGCCGGCCACCGTGACCATTAACCTGATTCGCTGATTATTAGCCAACAAGCAAAGGGCGACGCATGCGTCGCCCCTACCGGTTCAACATGTTTAGTGCTATGCCTCAGATGCATCCAAGACTGTAGGGGCGAGGCATGCCTCGCCCGCGAACGGCCTCAAAAAAAAGGGCGCCGGCCGGAATGATCCGGACGGCGCCCATTGGTTTACCAGAATTGTTTCAGCGACTAGCGGTCGCGATAGGCGGCAGTCGGCGGTAGTTGCGCTCCTGACAAATCGTCGGGTACGTCGCGTTCAGCGACGATCCTGTGAGTCAACGTGCCGATTCCTTCAATGCTCGCGCTGATGTTCTCACCGTCGACCAGATAGCCGGAACCCGTGGCGCGCTGAACTCGGCCGGCGCCAGTGCCGCCGGAGGTTCCGCTCTGCAACACGTCACCGGGGAATACGGTGATCAGCGAGGAAGCGTATTCGATCAATTCGGGGATATTGTGGATCATGTCCCCTGCTTGAGCTTCCTGTACGGTCACGCCATCGATTACCGTGATCTGGTGCAGGCGTTCCATCGGATCGCCAAAGAATTCCTTGGGCACGATCCAGGGGCCGTGCGGCGCAAAGGTGTCGTGGCCCTTGCCTACGAACCAGTCCGAACCCGATCCGAAACCGCCTGGCGGGCGACCGCCACGGTCGGAGACATCCATGGCGACCATGTAACCGAAGACGTGATCGTAGGCGCGGCTGGACGAAATGTACTTGCCGGTTCTGCCGAATACGATGGCCATTTCGACTTCGTATTCGATCTCGTCACGACCGAAAGGCATGACAATGTCTTCACCATGGCCGATCACCGCCCCGCGGGTGGGTTTCAGGAAAAGGTACGGCACGCCGCGGTTTTCCTGGCGCTGGCGAGTGCGTTCCGCCAGTTGCTGGGGTGTGCATCCCTCGCAGGCGTGGGTATAGAAATTCACCGCCGCGTTCATGATCTTGCTGGGGTATTGAATCGGCGCCATGATGTCCACGGAGTCCACCGGGTGAACATAGGCAGTGCCGTCGCTGAGCAGATCTTCCTCGACGAGCCAGTTCACAACTTCATAAATTCGGAACTTCAGACCGTACTCGTATCGCTCAATCAGCCCAAGCATATCCTCGGGCATGTCCATGTCGCTGTATTGCCATTGCATTTGCATGGCGCGGTTCGCGGCGTCGAGGTCGACGATCAGTGAGTCGTTACTTACGACGAGACCCACGAATGGAGTGTCGTTCACTGCAAAGGTACCTACTTTGAATGGCTCAACCGCCTCCGTGGCCTGAGCCGAGACCTGAGCGGAGAAGGCGCAAATCGCCAGCGCCGCGGCGAGCATCAAGCTTGATACGGATTTTTGTAGCATTTTCATACTCCTGTGCAGAACACGAATAACGATCAAGGGTGAACTTTCTATCCTAATATTGTTGACTAACAAAGGCGCAAAAGCCAAAAGTTTCAACATGTAACAGATTGATCCTCACCGTTTATTCCATGCGTTCGCAATGCCCCATCAGCATTCCGGTCGCGAGGACGTGACCGTCGACCGCTTCCAGTAGCTGATCCCTGTTCAATCCGGGCTCCAGGCCAAGATCGGCACCATGCCGTGATGATCGAAGGCGGAACTCGTTACCGTAATGGTTTCGGGAATGTCCTGCGCGTAGCTGGAAAACGAAAACAGCATTGCTGTCATGACGCTTGCCGCGGTAATCGACTTTTTCAGGGATAAGTCCCCAAGGTTGTTGGCTGCGTTCAATACTTTAGTCTGCCGCATCCGCCCCGGCGCCGTAAATGGTGATGCCATCAGGCATCGACCTGGCCTCCTCGGCGGGATTCAGCAATCTCACATCGACTGCATGATCCCTATTCGGCAAATCATATTGCCGGAAAAGATGGCAGCGGCGATACAATTGGGTGCATGCGCTACTCTATTGCCTTCACAAAATCTTCCGTAGTCATTACAGCATGTGCAAACGCTGGAAAATTAATTTCAGCCGCGGCTTCGACTTCACGCATGCTAAAGGCGCCTATGGCATCCTTAATAAGGGTGGTGTGGTAGCCTAGCTCAACCGCGTACCGGCCGGTGGATTCAATACAAGTATTCGCTCGCATACCTGCCAATACAACATGATCTATTCCGTGCAGTTTTAACAAAAAATCCAAATCCGTATTCGCAAAACCACTGGATGACCAATGCTGTCGAGCTTCCAGGTCTCCAGCTTGTTTTTCCAACCCGGGGTAATACTCAATGTTCCACGTGTCTGCTTGAAACACCATTCCACTTGCCGCGCCTAGTTGTGTCGGACTAAGAAACTTCCAACCGCTGTAATCCCCTTCCTGATAATGATGATGTGGGACATAAACTATTCGCATGCCTGCTTGTCGAGCGGCATCGGTCACTTCAACCATATGTTGTATTGCATTATTGGCATCAAGTGTTTCCTTGGAAAGTTGATACAATCTACCCCCTTCCGACAAGAACTCATTGAATGGATCAACCAACAGTAGCGCGGTTCGCTCCGGATCATAGCTCGAATCCTGGGCTGATGCGTTGTTAAGCAACAAGCCAGCAAGTAACAAAATTCCCGCAACGATATGTTTATTTATCATGATATGACTCCTATAAATCTGACTACAATTAGGTAATTGACCTCAGGGAGAATGCTGTAAGAAAACAACTTGTTTGGTCTTTCTGTTATTCCTGCGAGTCGAACAAAAAACCGATTTTCAAGTTGTATTTCGAGGCGCTATAGGATCCCCGCCTAAATTACCATTACCCTGCCGCAACATGACGCGATCAATTGTCGTTTAGCGTACACCGAACAGGCGTTGCGCGCCACGGCCGAGCTGACCCTGGTGCTGTAATTCGAGCCCCGCGTAATGTGGGATTTCCCTGCATGTTTAAACGGCGCACTCGATGGCGGACTGGTACCGGCCCATCGACGTGGTCAGATGGCTGCGGGACCACCTGCAATCCTACGGCAAGCAACTGGAGCCGGGACAATTGCTCTCCCTGGGCAATCTGGGCATCAATCGGCCGTTCTTCGACGGCACTACACGGGGCGAAACCTACACGAGCAACAGATACCACGTGGAATACTACGGCTTGAGAGCCGACGGAGAGCCGGCCACCGTGACCGTCAACCTGATTCGCTGATTATTAGCCAACAAGCAAAGGGCGAGGCATGCGTCGCCCCTACCGGTTCAACATGTTTAGTGCTATGCCTCAGATGCATCCAAGACTGTAGGGGCGAGGCATGCCTCGCCCGCGAACGGCCTCAAAAAAAAGGGCGCGAACCGGAAATATCCGGCTGGCGCCCCTTGGTCTTTCAGGACTCTATCGGCGACTAACGGTCGCGATAGGTGGCGGTCGGCGGCAGTTGCGCTCCTGACAAATCGTCGGGTACGTCGCGCTCGGCGACTATTGTGTGCGTCAGCGTGCCAATCCCTTCGATACTGGCGCTGATGTTTTCACCATCGACCAGGTAGCCGGACCCCGTGGCGCGCTGAACCCGCCCGGCGCCGGTTCCGCCGGAAGTGCCGCTTTGCAACACATCACCGGGGAATACGGTTATCAGGGAGGAAGCGTATTCGATCAACTCCGGGATATTGTGAATCATATCGCCGGCCTGGGCTTCCTGAACGGTTACACCGTCAATCACGGTGATCTGGTGCAGGCGGTCCATCGGGTCGCCGTAGAATTCCTTGGGCACGATCCAGGGGCCGTGCGGAGCGAAGGTGTCGTGGCCCTTGCCTACGAACCAGTCCTGACCCGAACCGTAACCGCCCGGCGGACGCCCGCCGCGGTCGGATACGTCCATGGCGACCATGTAACCGAACACATGATCGTAGGCGCGAGCGGATGAAATGTACTTGCCGGTTCTGCCGAAGACGATGGCCATTTCGACTTCGTATTCGATCTCGTCACGACCGAAAGGCATGATGATGTCTTCACCATGGCCGATCACCGCTCCGCGGGTGGGCTTCAGGAAAAGGTAGGGCACGCCGCGGTTTTCCTGGCGTTGGCGAGTGCGTTCCGCCAATTGCTGGGGTGTGCATCCCTCGCAGGCGTGGGTATAGAAATTCACCGCCGCGTTCATGATCTTGCTGGGATACTGGATCGGCGCCTGGATGTCGACGGATTCAACATCGTGCACATAGGCGGTGCCGCTGCTGAGCAGATCTTCCGCGACCAGCCAGTTCATGAGTTCGTAGAGCCGGTACTTCAGACCGTACTCGTATTGCTCGATCAGCCCGACCATATCCCCGGGCATTTCCATATCGCTGTATTGCCATTGCATCTGCATGGCGCGGTTCGCGGCATCGAGGTCGACGATCAGCGAGTCATCACGTACGACAAGACCCACGAACGGCGTGTCGTTCACCGCGAAGGTGCCGACCTTGAACGGCTCAACCGACTCCGCCGCCTGGGCCAGAACCTGGCCGGAAAATGCGGTAATCGCCAGCGTCGCGGCGAGCATCAAGCTGGAAACGGACTTTCGTATCATTTTCATACTCCCGTATAAAACCTGTAATACGATGAAAAGGTTTCTTTCACCGAATTGGATTCAGGGAAGTCGAGCATATGGGGAAAAACAAGGCGAGTCAAAGGGGGAATCGGGTTCCCCGGATCCCCCTTCGGCAACTTCCCTGCGTTTCATTCCTCGTGCTGGTAATGTCCCATCAGCATGCCCGTGGCCAGGACGTGACCGTCGATGGCTTCGAGCAACTGGTCCTTGTTCAGGCCGGGTTCGAGGTCGAGGTCGGCGTCGATTGCATATACCCGGAAGTGATAGGCATGGAGATGACCGTTGTCTGGCGGGCGCGGGCCGAAATAGCCGGGACGGTTGAGCCCGTTGTGGCCGTTGATCGCGCCATCGAGTCCGTCAATGCCCATGACTTCGGCGTCGGCCGACATTCCCGCCGGGAGGCCCGAGGCGCTCGCGGGGATGTTGTACATGACCCAGTGCACGAAGGGATTCTCCATCATGCCGATCATGACGACTTCCGGGTCGTCGCAAATCAGCGCCAGTTGCACCGTGCCTTCCGGCAGATTCGACCAGGACAGGTCGATCGACGTGTTGTCTCCATAGGCGGAATTCGCCAGGGGAACCATGCCGTGATGTTCGAACACGGAACTCGTCACCGTAACGGTTTCGGGTATGTCCTGCGCGAATGCGGCAAACGAAAATAGCAACGCCAAAATGGCGCCTGCAGCGAACAACGACTTCTTCATAGAAAACTCCTCGGGGATTGTACTTGGGAATTGTGTTTGTTGGCGCAATACTACATTTTGCCGGCGGCGTTGACTAATCGGCGGTAATCGGCTCGGCGCCGTAAACGGTTATTCCATCGAGCATTACCCTGGCGTTCTCGGTGGGATTGAGCAATCTCACTTCCACTACATGATCCCCGTCCGGTAAATCGTATTGCCAGAAAAGGTAGAAACGGCGCGTGACGAAATTCGTAGGCCATTGCGCTGTTTCCACCAACTCGCCATCAACGCGAAGTTCCGCCGTGAAAACATGATCTTCATCGCCGCCCGCCTGGGCGGCGCCCATCAGGGCGAAGCCGATGCCATCGAATTCGAATGTGTAGGACTCGCCCATCTCGACGAAAGTGCGCCCACGGCCTTCGCCGGACCCGAGTTGAATATTCTCATTTGCGTAATGGTTCTCGAAGGAATCCTCGAACGGCACGACTTCGGGCGTCTGCACCGGAATCGTCACGCTGCTCTCGCTGACGAGTCCTCCTTCCCGGCGAATCATTTGCAGGGCGTGGCGGTAGGACATGTCGTAGGCTTCGTTGAGCGAGATCGTGGTGTAGGCGAAATCGAGACCTTCCACATCGGACAGGCCCTGTTTCCAGAATTCGGGAATCGCGTCATAACCGTAAATCGTGCCGAGTATGCCGGCGGCCGAGGCCGGATTGCAGTCGGCGTCATCGCCGGCGCGCGTGGCGATTTCCATGGTCCGGCCGAAGTCGCCGTCGCCGTAAAGCAGGCCCAGCACGACCCATGCCGCATTGATCTTGGCGTCGATGTTGAATGGGTTCATGAGCCCTCTGGGGCCAAGATCGGTATGCGCCCACTCCCGGTTGATGCCGTCCCAGGCGAATTTCCAGTCGTCGGGATTCTCATCGTGCAGGGCGATGACATGGTCGATGACCTTGTGAAAATCGCTTTCTTCGGGAATCACGTCGATCGCGCGGTCGACGATGGTCTCGATGTCGTCCTCTATGAAAGCCAGCGAATACATCGCCGCGATAAAAACGCCGCCGTACCAGCCATCGCCGTAATTCATGATGTGGCCGATCTTGTCGCTCACTTCGATCGCCGAATTGACCATCCCCGGCGCCATCAGGCCGGCGAAGTCGGCCTCGATCTGAAAATCGATATCGTCGGCGGCAGGGTTGTTGCGCCAGTGCCCGGACTCGGGAGGCGTGAGGCCGTTCAGGATGTTGTAACGGGCGACCTGGTTGGCGAACCAGAGGCTGTATTCGGCATTTGCGAAAGCGTTCGCGAATGACTGCGCGGGCGCGTCGAAGCCCTCGTCCTCGTAGACCTGAACGAAAGAGAGGTCCATGTAGATATCGTCATAGGCGCCCGGACGCTCGGTGAAGGTTTCCAGCAGGTAGCCGTCGTACCAGGGTATTTCATGGTCGTCGGGAACGCGCCTGCTGTTGAAACGAAACTCGACGGGAAAGCCGTAGGTCACGCCGATGGTTTGCGCGGCCCAGGCGCCCCTGATCTTGTCTCTCAATTCCGCCGTCGACAGCGTTACGGAATCTTCCGCAGCAATGGTCAGCGCCGGAAGGAGAATGCAGCTTGTTGCGATGAGGAAAGCGCCGATCGTCTGGATTCGTTCGCGAATTTTCACCATGTTCTGTCTGGGCCTGTTCTGAACTTTTTTTGAGCTGGGCTTTTCGGGATTCTTTATTTTCCCCGGGCAACTGAATAGAGTAACCGCCTCCAGGCAGCCCGCCGAGTAGCTGCGAAAGGGCCCGATAATAAAGGGATACCGTTCATGGGCACAAGCGCTCATCATCAGATCACCGTGATCGGCAGCATCAATACCGACATGGTGGTCAAGACTCCGAAATTGCCCCAACACGGGCAGACAGTAATCGGCGGCGAGTTTTTCATGAAGGCCGGAGGCAAGGGCGCCAATCAGGCGGTAGCGGCGGCGCGGCTCGGTGCGAAGGTGGCGATGGTCGGCAAGGTCGGCGCGGATGTTTTTGGCGACTCAGCCATTGAAAGACTGGAATCGGAAGGCATCGATACCAGTTTGGTGAGCCGCGAAGGCGAACGGCCTTCGGGCGTAGCGCTGATCAGCGTGGACGACAGCGGAGAAAACCATATCGTGGTGGCGCCCGGGGCGAATGACTCTGTCGATTGCGAGCACATCGAGAGTGCTTTCAAAGAGATTCCCCATGCTTCGCTGGTGTTGTTGCAGTTGGAAATTCCGCTGGAGACGGTGAAGCATGCGGTGACGCTGGCGCGCCAAAAAGGATGCAGGATCATTCTGGATCCGGCCCCCGCCCGGCAATTGCCCTCTTCACTCGTTGCGGGCGCTTACCTGCTGACACCCAACGAAACCGAGGCGGAAATTATTTCCGGAATCGAGGTGAGCGACGAAAACTCCGCTCACGAGGCTGCGGCAAGATTGCTCGACGCGGGCGCTGCGAACGTTGCTGTTACCCTGGGCGCCGGTGGCGTGCTGCTGGCGACTGGTGAAAATGCCCGACTGATTCCAGCTCCTGAAGTAAACGCAGTTGACACTACCGCGGCGGGAGACTGCTTTAACGGCTCGGTCGCGGTGGCGCTGGCTCGGGGCCTGTGCCTTGGAGCCAGCGTAGAATTTGCCTGCCGGGCGGCGTCGATAGCCGTTACCCGGCTCGGCGCCCAGGACGCAATGCCATACGCACATGAATTGGACATTTAGCTCGAATACTTGCGCCAGGGTCATGCAATTCCGATGTTATGCTTGTGCGCATTAGTCGAGACCAGGTAAACAATGAACAGGATCCATAATCTTCTGGCGCTTGGCGTACTGTCGCTGTTGGCGGCATGCGGCGCCGACGAATCGTCCGATGCGCCCCGCGTCGCGCTCGTCATGAAATCCCTGGCCAACGAGTTTTTCGTCAACATGGCCGATGGCGCCGAAGCGCATCAGGCGGAAAATGCGGGCCGGTACGAGTTGATCGTCAACGGCATTCGCAACGAGAGCGACCTGGCGCAACAGGTTGCCCTGGTCGATCAGATGATCAGTTCCCGCGTGGACGCCATCGTCATCGCACCGGCGGATTCAAGAGCGCTGGTGCCGGCGCTGTCGCGCGCGGCGGTGGCGGGCATCGTCGTCATCAACATCGATAACCGACTTGAAGCCGAGGTGCTGGCTGAATACGAGTTGCAGATTCCCTTTATCGGCCCGAGCAATCTCGCCGGCGCCAGGATGGTGGGAGACTACGCATTGCGAAATCTGGAAAGCGGCAGCCAGGTGGCGATCCTGGAAGGCATCACTTCGGCGTTCAATTCGATCCAGCGCAGAAACGGGTTCGAGGAAGCGGTGGCGGCGGCGGACATGGAGGTCGTCACCCGGCAAAGCGGCGAATGGGATCAGACCCGGGCCGCCCAGGTGACCTCGGCGATTCTTACCCAATTCCCCGAGCTGGATGCGATCCTGGCGGCAAACGACAACATGGCGCTCGGGGCCGCATCGGCGGTCGGCATGGCTGCGCGGGAGCACGATGTGACGATCGCCGGATTCGACAATATTTCGGCGATTCATCCCCTGTTGGAGTCCGGCGCCGTCGTCGCCACCGTGGATCAGTTCGGCGACCAACTCGCCGTGTTCGGCATCGAGTATGCGCTCGAAGTGCTGGAGACCGGGGTCATTCCTGCGGACAGGGAGACTCCGTTGGAACTCGTCACGGCAGAATCTTTCGGGCAATAGCGACGGCGCTACATGACCAACTGCATTGCCATCAGGGGTCTCGGCAAGAGCTTTGCCGCGCCGGTATTGAAGGACGTCTGTCTCGACGTCTCCCGTGGCAGCATACACGGACTGGTGGGCGAGAACGGCGCGGGGAAAACGACACTTATCAATATCGTCAGCGGCCTGCTCGATGCCGATGCCGATGCCGATGCCGGGCAAATCGAACTCGATGGAAAGCCTTTTGGCGTGAAAACCAGGCGCGAGGCGCTGAACGCGGGAATCGCGCTGGCCTCCCAGGAGTTGAGCCTGATCGAACCTTTATCGGTCGCCGAGAATATCCTGCTGGCCGAGCTTCCCCGAAATGCGCTTACGGTGGACCGGCCCGAGGTCAGGCAAAGGGCGCAAGGCCTGATGGACCTGGTGGGTCTCGATGAAGTCGCCCCGGAATCCCCCCTGGAAAATCTGACGCTTGCCGAGAAACAACTTGTGGAATTGGCCAAGGCGCTGTCGATGCCGGAAGCGAATTGCCGCCTGCTGATTCTGGACGAGCCCACTTCGGCCTTGACCTCGCCCCAGGCCGACCGCCTGCACGAGATTATTAAAAAGAGAGCCCGCGACGGCCTCGGCGTACTCTACGTTTCCCATCGCCTGGACGACATCCTGGCAGTGTGCGACACGGTCTCCGTGTTACGCGACGGCAGCATTGCGTTGACCGCGCCTTGCGGTTCCCTGGGCAGCGATGACCTCATCAGGGCCATGTCCGGCGAAGACCTCATCGTTCATGGCAACGACAGCCCGCGCCAGGCCGGCGAACTGCGGTTGAAACTCGAAAACGTCTCCAGCGCGGACTTCCCTGAACCGCTGTCGCTCGAATGCCATCGCGGCGAGATAATCGGCATAGCCGGACTTGCGGGCGCCGGACGCTCGGAACTGCTGCACACAATTTTCGGGCTTGCGACCGAGCGCGAGGGCCAGGTGACGCTGATGGAAGACGGGATGGAAATCTCGATCGATTCCGCCGGGGCCGCCGTGAAGAACGGCATGGCCCTGATCGCCGAGGATCGTAAGTCCCAGGGGATATTCCCCGGAAAACCCGTGAGTTTGAATTCCACGATCGCCGGCCTGGGAAAACTGGGCGGCGCGCTTGCCGCCATTATTCCGCGACGCGAACAGCGCGTGAGCGAGGAACTGATCGCCAGGCTCAAGGTGAAATGCGAAGGCCCGTTGCAGATCATCGACCGGCTCAGCGGCGGGAACCAGCAGAAACTGCTGTTCGCCCGCTGGCTGGAAGCGGAATCCGACGTGTGCCTGCTGGACGAGCCGACCCGCGGCGTCGATGTGGGTTCGAAACTGGCCATTCACGAACATTTGCGCGAATTGCGCGACAAGGGCGCCGCGATACTCGTGGTTTCGAGCGAACTGGAAGAGTTGATGGCCCTGTGCGACCGTATCCTCGTGCTGTCGAACGGGAAAGCAGTGGCCGATTTCGGTCGCGGCCAGTGGAACAAGGAGTCACTGCTTGCAGCGGCGTTCAGCGAACTCAAGGGCGAGCGGGCGTGAATCGGGTATTGCAAAAACTGAGCCTGGCATTCGAGGAATTGTTCATCTTCCTCGCCCTGCTATTTCTGGTGGCGTTCTTCGCAGTAACCGCGGACAACTTCCTGAGCACCGGCACGATGGCGGCGATCCTGACCCAACTGCCGGCGTTGACCGTGGTCACCATCGGCATGACCCTTGTCCTGATCAGCGGCGGCATCGACCTGTCGGTCGGTTCGGTAGTCGCGGTGAGCGCGGCGGTCGTCGGCGTTGCCTTTACCGTCTACGAGTTGCCGCTGGCGCTGGCGGCGGCCCTGGGGATATTGGCGGGAGGCTGCGCCGGCCTCGTCAACGGCTTGCTGGGCAGCTATCTCCGCCTGCCGATCTTCATCGTGACGCTCGGCATGCTGGAAGCCGGTCGCGGCATGGCCTACATGATCACTGGCTCGCAGACCATGTACATCGGTCCTGACATCCAGGCATTGTCATTGCCGATATCCGGCCTTGGCGTTTCGCCGTCCTTCCTGATCGCGCTGTCCATGGTGATCCTGGCGCAAATGGTCCTGACGCGCACGGTATTCGGGCGCTACCTGATCGCCATCGGCGCCAATGAACAGGCAGCAAAGATTTCGGGCATCCGCACCGAGCCCTACCTGGCGGCGGTGCTGGTGATTTCCGGACTGCTGGCAGGGCTTGGCGGGCTCATGAACGCGGCCTACCTCGGAGCATCGGACCCGAATGCGGCAATCGGCCTTGAGTTGTCGGCCATCGCCGCTGCCGTCATCGGCGGCACCAGTCTCATGGGCGGGCGCGGATCGATTATCGGTGCGTTCATCGGTGTACTGATCATTTCGGTATTGCAGACTGGCCTTGCGCAACTAGGCGTGTCCGAACCTTTCAAGCGCCTGATCACGGGACTGGTCATCATCCTCGCCGTACTACTCGACCGCTGGCGCAGCCGGCAATGATCCTGTTGAACTTTGTAGCTGTATAGGTATGTGAGACCGTAGGGGCGAGGCATGCCTCGCCCGCGAACGGCCCCGAAACCGTGCAACTGACGGGCGAGGCATGCCTCGCCCCTACCGAACACGCCAGGGCCATCTTAAAGTCGTCGTTAACCAACTGAAGCATTGCCGGAAATTTCCGGTCTGGACATTTGGCGCTGGAAGGGTTACGCTGGTTCCATGTCTGATCGCGCACATGAGCACAACGACGCTGCTGTGGAATTGGGTTTTTCCCTGTCCGCGGTCGAGGTGCGGCCTGTTTCCGACGCGGCCGAGCGGGCCCGGTGGGATCGTGTGATGGACGCGGAGCACTATCTGGGTTTCCGAGGCATGTTCGGTCACGGGATCCGGCATGTGGCGACGGGTCCGGACGGTGAATGGCTGGCGCTGCTCGGCTGGTGCGCCGGGGCGTTCAAGGTCAAGGCGCGGGACGCCTGGATCGGCTGGGCGCCGGAGCAGCAGTTCAGGCGTTTGCGGTTGATTGCGAACAACTGCCGTTTTCTGGTGCTGCCCCGCGGTCGGGCGCCGAACCTGGCCTCCCGCGTGCTGGCGCTTTCGGCGCGCCGTCTTTCCGCGGACATGGAGGCGCGGTTCGGCCATCCGGTGCTGCTGGCGGAGACTTTCGTCGACCCGTCCCGATTCCGGGGTGTGTGTTACCGCGCCGCCGGGTGGGAGCAAGTCGGCGTGACGCGTGGTTACGCCCGGTCCGGCGGCGGCTGGGTGGCGCACGGAGAGCCGAAGACGGTGTGGCTGCGGCCTTTGGCGCCGAGCGCGGGCACTGACTTGGCCGGGCTGGCCGAACCTGCGCATTGGGGTTGCGGACAAGAGGAGCCGGAGTTGCCGGAACCCGGCCGACTGCGCAGCCTGTTCGATCACCTGCGGCAGGTGCCGGAGTTTCGTTGCGCGCGCGGGGTGCGGCACTCGCTGGCGAGCGTGCTGGCCATTGCCGTGGCGGCGAAGCTGGCCGGCGCCCAGGGGCCGACCGCCATCGCCGAGTTCGGGGCGCGGCTGGACCAGCGGCAACTGGCGGCGGTGCGGGCTTTTCGCAGTCCGACCACCGGTCGGCTGACACCGCCTTCGCGGGCGAGCATGCACCGCCTGCTGTCGGGTATCGATCCGGACGCGCTGGACCGGGCGGTACGGCGGTTCTCGGCCGCCCGGCGGCCCCCGGAGGGCGCTTTGGCCATTGACGGCAAGGCTGCCCCGCTCCATCGGCCGGCCGGGCCGGACGACGGGCGCATGTTGCTGGCCGCGGTCACGCACGGCGCCGGCATCGTCGCCGGCCAGACCGCCTCGGACAGCGCGGGCGGGGAGATCCGCGGCGCCCGGCGCCTGATCCGGGAACTGGACGTCGGCGGTCGCGTGTTGACGCTGGACGCCTTGCACAGTTGCCCGAAAACCGCGCGCTTGATCCTCGACGAAGGCGCGGACTATGTGATGCCCGTCAAGGGCAACCGCAAAACCCTGCGCGAAGACCTCGCGGCCTTCAATGCCGCCTTCGACGCCGCGCCCGCCGCCGAAACGCTCGACAAGGGCCACGGACGCCTGGAGGAACGCGCTTGCGCGCTGCTGTCGCTGGAGGAATGCCCGGACGATCTGGCCGCCCTGCCGGGACGCCGCCAGGCTTTCCGCATCCGCCGGCGGCGCACCGTCCTGAAGAAAAACACCACCACCGTCGAAACCGTGTACGGTCTCACTTCGCTCGGCGCCGACCGCGCCGGCCCCGCGGAAATACTCGCCCTGAACCGCGGACACTGGGAAATCGAAAATCGACTTCACTATGTTCGCGATTGGTCCTGGGACGAGGATCGGTCTCGGGTCCGCAACGGCAAACTGCCCCGCAATCTGGCCTGCCTGTCCAACGTCGCCATCTCCATCATCCGCCTGCGCGGCCGCTTCAAGCACCAACCACAGGCCCAGCGACATTACGCCGCCCGCCAGGGCGACGCCCTGCGCGAAGTCGTCAACGCCGCCTGACCCAGCCCCAAAACGCACCGGCCCAAACCGTACCGAACAAGCTGGCAAGTGCCAATATCGATTCCCGCCCAACCGCTCCCGTCCACAGAACGAGCAAAACCGTCAAAACAACACCCCCCCAGCCCGACCGCAATCAAACCAAACAACTGAGAACCCCAACTACCTATGTGACTATAAGATGGCCCTGACCGAACACGCACAGAAGCTTCATGATCTGACGGGGTGATGCTATTCTCGGCCTGATATGGCAAAGGCTCCATTGAGCATGATCAAACTGCTTGCATTCGGCATGGGCGTTACGGCATCCGGCTTTCTACTGGCCGCGGAGGCTCCAGGCGCCGCGGGCGATGCTGCCGCGCAGCGGGGGCTGCTCGACCGGTATTGCGTCACCTGCCATAACCAGGCGATCGTCAATTTGCCCGTTACGCCGGGCGAATCGCAGCTTTTCGCCCAACTGCGCGATGTCGGTCTGACGCTCGACACCGAAAATGTGTCCGATCTGTCGGAGAATCCTGCGCTGTGGGAGAATGTCGTGCGCAAATTGCGCGTAGGCGTGATGCCGCCCCCGGAGAATCCGCGCCCGGACAAGGCGAGTTACGACGGATTTCGCGTCTGGCTGGAGGCCGAACTCGACCGGGTAGCAGCACAACAGGTGAATCCGGGGCGGGTCGAGGCATTTCATCGCCTTAATCAGACCGAGTACCGCAACGCCGTGCGTGACCTGCTCGATCTCGACATCGAAGTCTCCGAACTGATTCCTCCCGACCCGCCCGACCGGCACGGCTTCGACAATAACGCTGAAGTGCTGTCGCTTTCGCCGGCGCTGATGGAGCGCTATGTCTCGGCTGCGCACAAGATCGCTGAACTCGCCGTGGGCGCCACGCCGCGTTCAACCCTGATCAAAACCTACGAAGTGCCGCTGAACCTGATCCAGGACGACCGGCTCAGCGATGAGTTGCCTTTCGGCTCACGCGGCGGCGCCGCGTTCGAACACAACTTCCCGGTCGATGGCGAATATCGGATTACCGTCAAGTTGCAGACCAATTATGTAGATTTCGTGCGCGGCTACGACTCGCCCCACGAGGTCGAGATCAGTCTTGACGGCGAGCGTCTCGAAACCTTCGGCTTCGGCGGCGATGCGCCGGGAACTCCGGCGCCGTACAGTTTCGCGGGCAATATCCGCGGCAGCGACGACTGGGAAGAGTTCATGATGGTCTTCGCCGAGGAAGGCTTCGAATTCGAGATTCCGGTGGAGGCCGGCCCGCGCATCATCGGCGCGACTTTTCCGCGCGAGATGTGGGAAGCCGAAGGTATCCTGCAACCGCGCCTGTTCGGCTACCACCTGGCGGTAACCGAGTTGCCCGACGCCAATCCGAGCCTGGGCAGCATCTCCATCGAAGGGCCGTTGTCGGTTGACGGGCCCGGCGACACACCCAGCCGGCGGCAAATCTTCACTTGCAGCCCGGTCAGCGCCGATGCGGAGCCGGCCTGCGCCAGGGAGATTCTTGGCACGCTGGCGCGCCGCGCATATCGCCGCCCTGTGACCGGGAGCGATCTTGCCGAGTTGTACGAATTCTACGAGACCGGCCGCCGCGACGGCGGATTCGACACGGGAATCCAGTTCGCTCTTGAGCGAGTGCTGGTCTCACCCGACTTCCTGTTTCGCATCGAGCAGGATGCGGCGGACGCCGAACCCGGCGCCGTATACGCGATCAGCGATCTCGAACTCGCGTCACGGCTGTCCTTCTTCCTGTGGAGCAGCATTCCGGACGACGAGCTGCTCGATCTGGCCGAACGCGGCGCCTTGCGCGATTCCGGGGTACTCGAATCACAGGTAGATCGCATGATGGCCGATCCGCGGGCAAGCGCCTTCATCGAAAACTTCGTCGGCCAATGGCTCTATTTGCGCAATCTCGATGGCCACTATCCACTGCCGTCCGGCTTTCCCGAATTTGACGAAAACCTGCGCGAAGCCTTCAAACGAGAGACCGAACTGTTCATCGACGACCAGATTCGCTCGAACCGAAGCATGCTCGAATTGCTGAGCGCCGATTACAGCTATGTTAACGAGCGGCTCGCGCAACATTACGGAATCCCCGGCATCTACGGAAACCGCTTCCGCAAGGTCGCGCTCGACGGCGGCCGGCGCGGCGGCCTGCTCGGCCATGGCAGCCTGCTGACGGTGACTTCGTATCCGAATCGCACCTCGGTGGTGCTGCGCGGCAAGTACGTACTGGAAAATCTGCTCGGCGCGCCCCCGCCGGAGCCCCCGCCCAACGTGCCGGCGCTTGAGGAAGCCAACGAGGACGGCAGGGTGTTGTCGATGCGCGAGGCGATGGCCCAGCATCGGGAGAATCCGGCTTGCCGCTCGTGTCACGCGGCCATGGATCCGCTCGGTTTCGCGCTGGAAAACTACGATGCCGTGGGCAAATGGCGCGACCTGTACGCGGGTCAGCCGATCGACGCCTCGGGCGCGATACCCGGCGGCGCCGAGTTCGACGGGCCGAACGGACTGCGGGATCTGCTGCTCGACAAGCCCCGCGACTTCGTTGGCGCGGTGACCGAAAAGCTCCTGACCTATGCTCTCGGGCGCGGTCTGGAGTACTATGACATGCCGACGGTGCGCGCAATCGTGCGCGCCGCCGAAGAAGACGAATATCGCTGGTCGTCGGTGATCATGGGTGTGATCGAAAGCGCCCCGTTCCAGATGCGCAAAATAGAGACGAGTATCGAGATATGATCATTCTCAAGAAGAAACTTTCGCGGCGTACGATGTTGCGAGGTCTGGGCGCGAGCCTGGCGCTGCCCCTGCTCGACAGCATGACGCCGGCGCTGGCCAATACGCAGCCCCAGGCGACGCGCCGGCTCGGCGTGGTCTACGTACCGAACGGTATGGCAATGAAGGCCTGGACGCCGGCCGCCGAAGGAACGGACTTCGAACTCACCCGTATTCTTCAGCCTATGGCCGCCTGGCGCGACCGAATGCTCGTGCTGAGCGGGCTCAATGGCGTGGCGAGCAATGCCGGAGTGCATGCCAGCGCTTCGACCCGTTTTCTCACCGGCGCGACACCCGCCCGCACGGAAAGCGATCTCCAGGCATCGGTGTCCATCGACCAGCTCGTGGCCCGCCGACTGGGCCAGGAGACGCAACTCGGCTCGCTGGAACTCGCGCTCGACGAAAACGACGTGTTCGGCTCCTGCGACATCGGTTTCAGTTGCTTGTACACCAGCACCATCGCCTGGCGCGACGCGAATACGCCGCTGCCGATGGAAACCAATCCGCGGCTGGTGTTCGAGCGCCTGTTCGGCGACATCGGCACTACCGATCCGGCCGTGCGGCTCCAGCGCATCCGCAAGGACCGCAGCCTGCTGGATTCCCTGAACGAGCGAGTCGCCGAACTTAACGGCAGGGTGGGCGCCGGCGACCGCGCCAAGCTCGACCAGTATCTCGATGCCGTACGCGACGTCGAACGGCGAATCCAGATGGCCGAAGCGCAAAGCAGCCGCGACCTGCCGGAACTGACGCAACCCTCGGGGGTGCCGGATACCTACGAAGCGCACGCCAAGCTCATGTTCGACCTGCAGGTGCTGGCCTATCAAACCGACCTGACCCGCGTCATCACCTTTATGATGGGCCGGGAACTGAGCGGCCGCACCTATGCCGAAATCGGCGTGCCGGATTCGCACCATCCGACCTCGCATCACCGCAACGACCCGGTGCTGTACGAGAAGATCACGAAGATCAACGAATTCCATACCAGCCTGTTCGCCTACTACCTCGACAAGCTCGACGCGACGCCGGACGGCGAGGGAACTTTGCTCGACAACTTGCTGCTGCTGTATGGCGCAGGCATGTCCGACAGCAACCTGCACGATAACCGCGAGTTGCCGCTCGTGCTGTTCGGCGGTGGCGCTGGCAAGCTTCAGGGCGGCCGTCATATCCGCTATCCGGCAGGTACGCCGGCCAGCAACCTGCATCTGACGATGCTCGACAAGATGGGCATGCCGGTGGAACAGTTGAGCGACAGCACCGGCCCGCTTGAATTGTTGAGCGAGGTCTAGCGCCGCGCCAGGAGTAAACCGATGTTCGGGACGCTGTCTCAAGTCAGGATAAGGCTCATCGCCGGCCTGGCGCCGGCGATTCTCCTTTTCGCAACCGGCGCGGCACAGGCTTCGGATGCAACCCTGATCGAAGCCGCCAGGCATCAGGATGTCGAGGCCGTTGCAGTTCTGCTGGATGGCGGCGCTGACCCGGACGCGCGCCAGGCCGACGGCGCGACCGCGTTGCATTGGGCGGCTTTCCGGCATGACCCGGAAATGGCGGCCTTGCTGATCGAAGCCGGCGCAGACGTCAACGCGGTCAATCGCCTGGGAGCCTCGCCACTGTTTGTAGCGAGCGAAGGCGGCCATGCCGGCCTGATCGAGCTATTGCTCGCAGCCGGCGCCGATCCGAATCTCTCCTTGCCGATGGGTGAGGCCCCCGTCATGACAGCTTCGCGGACAGGCTCGGCCGCGGGCGTTCGGCATTTGATCGCAGCCGGAGCGGACGTGAACGCCGTCGAACGCTCGCGCGGACAGACCGCGCTGATGTGGGCGGCAGCCCAGGGGCATATGGAAGTCGCGCGGGAGTTGATCGCCGCCGGGGCCGAACTGGAAGCGCGCTCGACCGTGCGCCCCCGGCTCATGTATGCCGACGCATCGAACGGCGGCGCTTTTGATCAGGGCATCGTCGAGCGACTCGGCGGCTATTCGCCGCTGTTGTTCGCTGCACGCAACGGCCATGGTGGAGTGGCCCGGTTACTGATCGAAGCGGGAGCGGAAATCGACGGTGTGGCAGGCAACGGCGCCAGCCCGCTCGTGGTGGCGACCCATAGCGGACACTTCACTTTGGCGCGCCGATTGCTCGACCAGGGCGCAGACCCAGACGCAATGGGCGCCGGTTACAACGCGCTGCACGCCGCGGTGCTGCGCGGCGAGCTCGAAATGGTGATCGCGCTGCTCGAACATGGCGCGGACCCGAACGTGCGTCTTGAACGGCCCACCCCGACACAACGCGCAAGCGAAGACTGGGCTTTCCGAACCCCGATGGTGAGCGCCACGCCGTACTGGCTTGCGGCCAACTTCCGTGAGGCGGAAATCATGCGCGCGCTAAAGCGAGGCGGAGCGGACCCTTTTATGACCACGCTGGAGAGTTACCGTCGACTGCGTGACAGGGAATCCCGCGTCAATCCGCCGCCGCCCGAGGTCGTGGGCGGATTTGCAAGTTCCTTGCAGGCGGCAGTGAGAGGCGCCAGCGACCGTGATCGATATTATGTCCTTGCCACCGAAGACCCGGTTGGTGAAGAGCGGCTAGCTCGGGAGGCCGTGATCACTGCTGCTGAGCACGGCGTAGACATTGACCAGGCCGACTTCACCGGCGCAACCGCGCTTCACGATGCGACGGCGAGAAACCTCTTGACCATTGTCAGGGAATTGGCCGAGCGCGGAGCCGACGTAAACGCCGTGAACGGCCGCGGCCAGACGCCACTCGACATTGCCGAGGCGCCGGCCAGGCCGAGCATATTGAATCTGGAATCGAACGCGCCGGTCCCGGAACAGTCAGCGGCTGAGATTCTCCGGGAATACGGCGCCCAAAAGTCCCAACAATTGTAACCATCGCCATTCGGGCGAGGCATGCCTCGCCCCTACCCGTAGGCACACGCATTCTGCTGTAGGGGCGAGGCATGCCTCGCCCGCTTTTCATTGAGCACCGTTCTTGGGGGTGTGAATCAGATTGCTGGCAGGGCAAAGACCACCAACTCCGGTACAGGCGTGGTGAGAACGCTCAAGGCAATGTACTGCCTGTCGTCTACCAGGTAACTCATCGGCGCCCCACCCGGATTGGCGGGCAATTCAACGCTCGCCAATTCTTCGCCGGTCGCCTTGTCGCGAGCCACCAGTATCGGCCTGCCGCCGGTGTTTTGCGCGTGAATCAGCAAGCTGGCCGTCACCAGCACTGAATGGCGGCCGCCGCCGCCAAGCGGAGGCAGTTCGATCCCTGCCAGTGCCGGACTGTTCTCCACCCGCGCCGAACCCGCACCATTGGGAACTTGCCAGAGAATCTCGCCCCGATTCATGTCATAGGCAGTTATCGTCGAATACGGCGGCTTGAGAATCGGCAGACGCTGCGGTCCGGGCACGCCCTGGTTCGACAGGCGCGTGTAGTTGAAATTGGATTCGTCGGCGTCGAGAGTGGCCATCAAGGGGACCGTGGGATTGTTCGATGAAGGAACGAACAGCACACCCGATTCAGGGTCAATCCCGGCCCCTGGCCAGTTCGCGCCACCGCCCGCTCCCGGCATCAGGATCGTGCCGCGGTGGCCGTTGTCATCCGGCAGACTCGGCGGTGTGAACAGGGGTCCATAGGTGTAGTTTTCCAGTATTTCCAACGCCTCGGCGCGTAATTCCGGCGTGAAATCGATCAGGTCGTCTTCGCTCAGTCCCTGGGTCGCGAAGGGCGGCGGCCTGGTCGGGAAAGGCTGGGTCGGCGAGGTTCTTTCGCCTGGAATGATGCCTTCCGGCACGGGCCTCTCTTCCATGGGCCAGACCGGCACGCCGGTCGCGCGGTCGAACACATAGACGAATCCCTGCTTGGTGACCTGGGCGATGGCCCGGATTTCCCTGCCGTCGACATTGATGTCGATCAGGTTCGGCGCCGCGGGCGTGTCGTAGTCCCAGATGCCGTGATGGATCATCTGGAAGTGCCAGACGCGCTCACCGCTGCGGGCATCGAGCGCGACCAGGCTCTGGGTGAAGAGATTGTCGCCGGGGCGATGGCCACCGAAGAAATCGTTGGTCGGCGCTTCAGTCGGCAGATAGACGTAACCCAATTCAAGATCGGCGCTCATCATTGTCCAGACGCCGCCGTTGCCGGTATAGCGCCAGGATTCCTCCTGCCAGGTTTCTACGCCGAATTCGCCTTGCTGGGGAATCGTATGGAAAGTCCAGATCAATTCACCGCTGCGAACATCAAAGCCGCGAATCCAGGTCGGCGGGCGTTCCTTGAAGCGGGGCCGGTTGGATGTGATCTGCTGTACGACTACGACATCCTCCACCACCACCGGCGGTGATACCGCGCCGAGAGGCTGGGCGCCCTGCCAGTCCAGGCCGTCGCGTTCGGCCCTGGGAATGCCTTCGGTCATATCGACCCGGCCGCCGGCGAACTCGGTGTCCACTGCACCGGTTTCGGCAATCAGCGAAAATACATAGCCGTCGTTGGTGCTGACAATCACCCGCGAGTCTTCGCCGTCGCTCCACCAGGCGACGCCGCGATGATGAAAACCCAACGGACTGATGGACGGGCCGGAAAGATAAACCTGCGGATCATGAGTCCATAAGGTCTCGCCGCTGGCCGCATCGAGCGCCGCGACCTGGTTCAGCGCGGTGAGCATGTAGAGCACGCCGTCGATCATGAGCGGCGTCGCCTGCAGCCGGCCGAATCCCGGTGGTTCCGAGTCGGCACCGAGCAACGCGGCCAAGTCGAGATCGGCATCGATGGACCGCCAGCGCCAGGCGATTTCGAGATCGCCGAAATTGTCCGCGTCGATCTGGCTGAGGGCAGTGTACTTGGTAGAGCCCGCGTCCGCGGCGTAGCTCGGCCATTCGCCCGTAGAATCGCCGTATTGCCCAAAGGCGGCGAAACCGGCAAACAGAAATCCGCTTCCCACACAAAAGGAAGCCAAAGCCCTCAGGCCAGACCAGCCATTCAATTTTCTTCGGTCCATAACGCTCTCAATCCTTTCCGGTCCACGCGCTGTCCGCGAAGATAGACTTCGTCGATCAGCCGGGTGTTGGCGATGTCGTCCAGCGGGTTTGCGTCCAGGATGAGGAAGTCTGCCGCCATGCCTGCCGCAAGCGATCCCACGGTGTCCAGCCCGAATGCTTCGGCAGCGCGTGACGTACTCGCAACCAGAGCTTCCATCGGGGTCATGCCCATTCGCACGAACAAGGCCAGCTCCACATGATCGGCATAGCCGAAGAAGTCTCCCACGGCGCCAGCGTCGGTGCCGAGGATAACCTGATCTTTCAGTTTGAGCAGATTGGCCGCCAGCATCGCAGAGCGTTGTTCCTCGGCGGCGCTGCGCTCGGCCGGAGGCGGCGAGTAGTTCTCGTTCAGCGACTCGAGCACAGCGGGCGGAACCTGATCGTGGAAGAAGGGGTCGCGGAATGCCGGAACGTACCAGGGCTCGCGCTTGGTGATCATGCCCAGGGTAGGAACGATATAGACATTGTTGCGCCGCACCATTTCAAGGTATTCATCGTCCACGGCTGCGTCATAGGGCATGTGTATGAAGCGCCGGCTACCTGCTGCGACCAGCGCCTTGTGATCCGCCAAGGTCGTGGCATGCGCGATTATGCGGATGTCCTGATTCGCGGCCTCATTCAATACAGCCCGATAAATCTCCGGCGCAACCTTGATCTGCGCGCCGCGGCGCTCGTCCCGGTCATCGATCCAGATCTTGGCGATCCGGTAGCCGCGCGCGGCGAGATCGCGCACCGTGCGGACTCCCTGTTCCGGATCCGCGACTGGGTTCACTCCCCAATAATCGGGATCGTCGGTCAATCGCGGATTCGGGCCGCCACCCGGCGAACCCAGGCCGGGCGAAAGGTGGTAGCGGGCGCCGCCGATATTGCCTTTCTGCTGCTCGAGCTTGACGCGTAGCGCCACGTCTTCCTTGTCGCTGCCGGTCGAGATGATGGTTCCCACGCCGTAATAGGCATGCCGATAAAGATGATCGATCAGGTTCTCGTCGGTGAAGAATTGCGAGCCCCAGTCGCCGTAAGCTTCCCATCCGAGATGGGCATGGGTGTTGACCAGGGCGGGGATGACGGTCTTGCCGGTCAGATCTTGCGTGATGTCACAGCCGGGATTCGCGACGCCGACATCAAGGATGACATCGCCGCGTATAAGCAGCGTCGCATTGTCGAAAACCCGGCCCCGTCCATCGATCAGGCGCGCATTCGCGAAGCACACCATCTGCGCCGCATCTGGCCCGGCTGCCGGAATTTGCGCGAAGGCGCCGAGCGCCGCGCAAAGCAGGGCGAAGCTTGCGGGCGCCACGAACAGGCAGAGCGGAATCCGGATCATCGAAAACCGCTTCAAAGCCGCTCTTCGAGAAAAGCGGCCGAATCCTCGGCGTTCATTAAAGCGACTACCTTGTCGGGATCGATCCGGAAGGTGATATAGGTGGCATGATCGGGGATCTCGATGAACTCGTGGCCCGTGCCCGCCGGAATCACGAATACGTCGCCCGCCTCAAGATCGGTCGTCACGCCGTTGCGCACATCCGCGGCATTGTGTCCCGGGCCATTTAGATTGGTGACGTTGTAGCTGTCCGCGGCTCTCGGAACCGGGTCGATCAATTCGGGCCCGGTGAGCACGGTGCCCCCGCCGGAAAGCATGTAATAGACTTCGGTAACCAGGCTGTGTTCGGCCACCCGGTTGGCGCGCTCTGCCAGGGCATTACGATGCACCAGCGAAACCTGCACCTGAGTGCGGCCGACGTCGATCGAGCGGATCTGCATATCGCCCACGGCTTCGCTCTGGCCGATTTGCACATATCGCTGAATTTCTTCCAGCGGCACCAACTCGGCCTGGCACATGTCGCAGGACGGCTCGACGGTGCGCTGGGCCGAAATGTGGCCGGCAAGAAAAACCACGGGTAACAGCAAGAGCAGCCACAGTAGTCTTCGAGTGTGATTATTTGAATGATTCATAGATCTTTCCCGTCATCAACAAGTTCGTAACACCAAGTCTGATTCTAAGCTGAATTTGGCTCCAAAAAACATTTTCACCACCAGGAAACCCCACTCCCGCGAATTGGCGGCCTGCTGAATGATATCTCCGCTGGGTCCGGTCTAATAACTTCTCGGGGAAGATGCCGTTCATCGGCAGCTACGCCCATATAGCGCCCGCGGCATTGTGTTAAGAGCAAATAGAAATGTCCGGTTCTGTAGCAAATGATCTGTCCGGTTTGTTTTTGGCGTCTGGGGGGCCTTGGAGGGCGTAGCCCGGAAAGGCCCCCCCAGACGCCGGCCGCCGCCGCGTTCCTACGCGGCGGTCCGTAAATTCTCCGTCAATAGTTTCCCCTGGGAGTCGTATCGCGCCAGTTCGCGCGGGCCGTGGCGGATCGCAACGCACCCATCCAGATACTGCAAGACCTTGACTGTCGCCTTCACATAGTGACAACGGTACCGATCCGGCGGAATCTGCAGCACCTTTCGACGAAAGCGTACGCAGTTGTCGTGCCCGACGACCCGCTCATGGTGCTCGCACAGGATCTCGTCCAGCCGATCGGCGTCGCCGCAGGCCACGAAGGCGGACCCTTCCTCCCGCGGCGGCCGCGCGAACTCCGCGTTGAAGGCCGGCAGGTACGTCTCCCGCAAGTACCGATTCGCCGCTTCCATCTCCGCAACCCCCGCCAGCGCCAACTCCTTCACCAGTCGGTCCTGGTGCGTCTTGAACGCTCGCTCCGAACGGCCCCGCGCCTCCGGCGAGTACGCCGGAATCATCTCGATGCCCAGCTGCCTCATCGCCCGTCCAAACTGCGTCGGATTGCCCTTGTCCACTTTGCCGCCCGCCGTCGGCGTGTGCCAGTAGTGACTGCCGCGGTCGGTATACAGCGAACAGAACAGACCGCGCGCATCAATCACCTCGCGGATGCCGCGAAAGCTGCTCCACGTACCTTCCTCCTCGCAAAAGAACATCGAGTAATGCGCGTTCGTGGCGTCGTCCATGGTCACGATCAGATCCCACATCCGACCCGGCGCCCATTCATGGCGACTGCCATCCTGGTGCAACAGCATGCCCGGCCACGGCGCCGGCTCCCGCCGCTTGCGATGCGCTCCGCGGCGTGACGCCCGCGCCACCAGGCCCGCTGCCTGCAAGGCGTTCTTCACCCAGGTGTAGCTGCGCTTCCCGCCATCGCGCCGGTACCAGGCATGAAAATGACGCACGTTCCAACCCCGGTGACGGTTCCGGTAGCGATCCACCAACGCCATCACTTCGTCGACCGGCGCGCGACGGTTCGATGCTTGCGACAAGCGCTTGTCGATCAATCCGTCCAGGCCCGCTTCCTCATACCGATCTATCCAGCGCCGAAACGTGCGCTCACACACCCCAAGCAGCCGCGCAGCTTCTTCCTGCGTCAGCCGACTCTCCGTCCACGCACCAAAGGCTTCCTCAAAACGTTCCATTCGCGTCTCCTGCAACCAGGCTGTTCGTCTCATCAGATGCTTCCTCCCGCATCCGATGAGAACCGGACAGACCTTGTGCTACAAGACCGGACAGATTATGTGCTCTCTACACAGCGCCCGCGGCATTGTTGCATCGCACATATATGTACGATTATTATGACTGGTAACGAGGTTGTCCGCCGTGTGCGGCGACTGGGTAGAGAACGTGGTGTGGCAGTTCGTTTTGATACCCGTCCGGGTAAGGGAAGCCATGGGCGGCTTAATTACGGGAATCGATTTACAACGGTCAAGGACCGCCGCAAGGAGATCGGTGCGGGACTTCTGTCCGCAATTGTCCGGCAACTGGGCCTGAATCGAGAAGACTTGTGAGTTGGAACGGCATAAAGGGGAAATAGGTGTGACTCAGACTATGGCATGGCCCGCGGAATTGGCGCGCCAGGAGGATGGCTCGATCCTTGTATTCTTCTCCGACATTCCGGAAGCCCTGACCGAAGGGGGAAACGAATCCGAGGCGCTGGCGCAGGCACGAGATTGCCTGATAGCTGCCTTGGGAGGTTACATCGGGGCACGGCGCGACATTCCCAAACCTTCTGCCGCGCGAGGGCGGCCCATGATCGCTTTACCGGCGCTTGCTGCCGCCAAGATTGCGTTGTACAACGCGATGCGCGCCGACGGAATTGGAAACACCGCGCTGGCCACACGGCTCGGAGTTTCGGAAGGCGCGGTACGACGTCTTCTTGACCTCGACCATCGCTCGCACATCGGCCAGATCGAAAAAGCGCTTAAAGCACTTGGACAACGGCTGACAGTAACCACGCAAGCGGCTTGACTCTCTGGTGCAGATATCCGGACCAAGGCTTGAATGGGAACTGCTGTGGAGATGCGCGCCTGAATCCCACCAAAACTCGGGAAATTACTTCAATCGAGTCTATAATCCCGGCTTCGGAGAGGTGCCGGAGCGGTTGAACGGGCTTGATTCGAAATCAAGAGAGGGCGCAAGCCCTCCCAGGGTTCAAATCCCTGCCTCTCCGCCAGATTGTTCCAATTGTTGGAGAATGTCGCGCGATGTTCCGAATTCCCAAATGGGAATTGCCGGCCTGAGATTCCCTGCCTCAAACAGGCATCAGAAATCTACCCTTGCGACATTGACTTGCGGAGCCTCGCTGATATCGGTCCAGGTTACGTAGACTGACTCGTCTGTTTCAACGATCACGGGAAAGCCGCTGCGGCGAGAAGCGCTTGTTGCCGCAACTTCGGTGCTGCTGACGAACTCGCCGTCCTGAGTGAAGAGAGAAAGCATGATGTGTGTGCCATCTCTTTCCGTGTCGAGCCAGCTCACTACGACGCGGCCTGATTTAAGAATGGCGACGCCAACACGGCCGATCGTATGCGGGCCGGCCACCGGCACCGGTTCGGAATAGCTCATTCCACCATCGTCAGACAGCGCCAATTTGACTGCAGGCGTATCGTCTTTGGCGGTGAACCAACTGACGGCTACCTGATCGTCCCGTGCGGCAACCGCCGGCCCGTTCACCGGGCAACCGGCAATCCGCCAGTCGTCGTTGTGAACTGCTTGCGGCGCCGTCCAGGCGCCATTGACATAGCGGGTGAAATAGATGTCCCTGATTTCTTCATCCGATCGATTCCGGTACACCACGATAGGGCCCGCGGCAGTCATCGCGGAACTGGTCTGACAGCATTCGCAGACCCGGCTATCCAGTTCCCATTCGTCAATCGTCAGGCCGGTTGAATCAAACACGCCAGCGCGCAATGTCATCGCACTGTGGCTTTCACCCGACTTTGTATTTCGCCCATCAAGCCAGGAGATCAATGTGCGCCCCGCTCCCACCGGCAGCATGGAGACGAAACCGTGCTCCGCACTGACTCCGTCATTGTGGATTATCCTCGGCTCACTCCACCCCTGATGTCCCGAATCGAAGAATTTCGCTTCAATGTCGTAGTCATAGTTGCCTTCCGCGCTCATTTTCAACCAATGCGCGGTCTTGTTGCCCTGATTGACGGACAGCATGGGAAAATCCGCCCAGTTGAAGAACCAGTCGTCTCCCTGACTGACCGTCTGTGGCTCGGACCATTTGTCATCCGTCAGTTGAGAAAAGACAAGACTGGCAACTTCCTCACTGTGGTTAACCCAGGACAAGTAAATCCGCCCTGATTCGTCGGCCACTACTCGTGAAAGACTGCTATTCGACGGGGCAGGTGTTTCCAGGCGCGTGACAGAGACGTCAGCAGCCAAGACCGGGCCTGAAACAACAAACGCCGCGACCGTGGAAGCGGCGAGATTGAAAAACAGGGACTTTGGCGGCGTATTCATGGTTGAGTCTCTTCAACCAGACCCTGACTCGCCAGTTCCTTGAGAATGTCCTGCTCGCTCTGCATTCCTATCAGCTTCGCAGTCACTTCACCAGACGGAGAAAGAATGTAGGTGGTGGGCAATACATCCGGGGGCCGAAGCCCAAGCGCTTCTATTTCCTGTCGGCCAAGCACGGGAAATTCAATGCCCAGCTCGTTCGCGATATCGAGGGTGACTTCTCGAGGGTCGTCATCGAAATTAATGCCGACTATCCGGATGTCGCTGGAGTTCAAACGTTCCTGAAGTGCATTCAGCATCGGAATCTCTACACGACAGGGAGCACACCATTCGGACCAGTAATTCACGACCCGCCAGGCCCCCTCATCAGCCTCGATTGCCTGTGGTGCTGAAAACTGCAAAAAGAGCGCTGCAAGCAAGGCTGCGCAGTACAATCGCACTCGATTCGCCAGACTGAAAATTCTTGCCTTCATGGATGCCATTGCGAACTTAATTTTCGATTACCGCGACAGCTTCGACTTCAACCAGCAATTCCGGAATGACCAGCCCCGGCACTCCCACCATGGTCGACGCCGGCTTGTTCTGCTGCGTGAAGAACCCCACCCTCGCTTGGTTGTAAGCGGACACTCTTTCGCTGCTTATTTCCACGATGTAAGTGCGAATCTGAACAACGTCTTCCGGGGAGGCGCCCGCCGCCTGCAACTGTCGCCGCAGGTTCGCAAAAGTGTATTCGACCTGTTGCCCGAAATCCTCGGGAATCTCGCCGTCGGAAATGCCTACTTGCCCGGAGACATAAATCGTCGTCACACCTCCGTGGCTCGTGGTTACCACGTTTGAAAAGGTCGAGCCGACATTGAAAAACTCTTTTTGCAGGCTGCCGGATTCGGCCGCGAAACTCATGTTCGCGCACAGCAGCAGAGCGAACGCCCACACGCCGGACCCGATAATACGAAGTCCAGTGAAGTGAATAATCCCCGTGAATCTATCCATCATGCCATCCCGAATCTTTGTCTGTTCCGCATTGTGCCACGAGATTCAGGTCTCAGCCCAAAATTCCGGCAAGTTGTGCTAACGCTCTTCAAGAACTCAAGATGCCAAGGCTGTCTCGCCTTCGCCGCCGCCTGCGATTTGAATCGTGACGCGAATGTCCGCATCGAGGGCGGCGAGCATCTTCATCAGCCGGTCAAGCGTGAATCGTCGCAGGTCCGCGCTGCATACCCTTGAGAAGTCGGCGGCGGCGAATCGAGTCAGCGAGACGGCTTTCCTCACGGACAGGCCGCGGTCATCAAGTACGGCAATGATGCGGCCGGCAACAACCGCTTTGGCGTGCTTCAGATCCGCTTCCGGGTCACCGAAATCGAGAAAAACGTTGCCGCTCCCTTCAATCAACTCAAAGTCGTTTTCGTTCATGGCGATAACTCCGATTTCAATCGCTTAAGTCGCCGAAGCCCACGAGGGAAACGGGACCCCGGTCGGGAAACTCCGCCGTCAAGCTCAGTTTGCCTCCCATTGCCTCGACATAGCTGCGCAGCGTCGAAAGCATTAGGTCGCTCCGCTTTTCCGTCTGCGCAATGGTTGCCTGGCGAATTTTCAACATTTCGGCCAACTGCTCTTGAGTCAGCTTCATGGCTTTGCGCAGTTCCTGAAGCGTCAAGTATTCGGCGTACAATCGGTCGGCCTCGGTGAGAATGCGCTCGTGCCGGGCCTCGGGAAGTCCGCTAAGTTTTTTGTTTAGAGTCTTTACCATCGCTTCCTCCTTCCTCATCTGTTTCACTTTGTGCCACGAGATGCCGGTCGAAACGCTACTTCCCACTCCATGCCCTACCATAGCTCAGAGTCTATATAGATTACAACCTATATTTTCTATTCCAACTAATACAATGGGACTCCCATCTCGTGATCAACTGGGTATCCCATGAGACTCGATTAGACACGTGATAGATTACGAGCATGGAAGGAGGAGGCTGAATGAAGCGCATGAGGTACCGGGTAGAGCTGTTTGTGAAAGCGAGCTTGATTGACCCAATTGGCTTATGAATTTAGTCACCTTCGACCTTGATGGTACGCTGGCCGATTCGGAGACGTTCGACGGTCAGCTTTACGTTCAGTCCGTGCGGACCGTGCTGGGAACCGAGATCGAAGCTGACTGGTCCGGGTATCGTCACCGGACCGACAGCGGGATTCTCAATGAGATTATTGATCGGTCGAAGATGAAAAATAATCGGCTCTCGGTGCATAACGCGGTCAGGCAAGTCTTCACGAATCTTGTGGCGGATTACGTGACTGCTCGCGACGGGATACTGCCGGAGATACCCGGCGCGAGCGATTTCATCAGGCGGCTCATGAAGCAGCCAGGGGTCTGCGTGGCAGTGGCCACGGGAGGATGGGAGGAAACGGCGCGGATCAAGCTCCGAGCAATCGGACTCGACCCACGCCGACTGTCCATCGCATCCTCCTCGGACGCAATTGGCAAGGTTGATATCATGCGGATCGCCGAACAACGCGCCTTGCCATCGGGTGGCGCGAAGCGAAGAACGTACTTTGGCGACAGCCCATACGACCGGGAGGCAAGCCAGAAATTGGGGTACGACTTTATCGCGATCGGGGAGAACGTGGAACATCACCCCCGGCATAAGGACTTCCGCGGCGCCGAATCGATACTTCGGGATCTCGGATTGAGCGGCTGATTCATTTGTAATTTTGTCATTGTCTATTGAACAAGGAGCGATCTCTAGAATGAAACCAGAGAAAAAGAGAATTGCCATCATTACAGGTAGTAGCAGAGGTATTGGAGCTGCTACTGCAATTGAAGCAGCCAAGCTTGGATATGAAGTTTGTATCAATTTTATCGAAAACGAATCTGCTGCACTAAAAGTTGCAGATAGAATTCGAAACCAAAATGGGAAGTGTATTACCGTACAAGCTGACGTTAGTAAAGAAACAGAAGTGATTCGACTATTTGAAGAAGTCGATAAGAAATTTGGAACTGTAACTGCGTTAGTTAATAATGTTGGTGTATTGGCAGAAAAAAATCGACTTTCCGAAATGACTGGGGACAGGATCAATCACATATTGACTGTAAATGTCTTAAGTTGCTTTTTGTGCAGCCGTGAAGCAGTTCGTAGAATGGGGCTTTCTTTTGGCGGAAATGGCGGGAGTATTGTAAACGTATCTTCCGCAGCTTCCAGACTTGGTGCTGCTGGAGAATATATTGATTATGCCGCCTCTAAAGGAGCAATGGACACACTCACAATCGGATTGTCAAAAGAAGTAGCTTCGGACGGCATAAGGGTTAACAGTGTTCGACCTGGATATATTTTCACTGATATTCACACGAATAGTGGCGATCCAGACAGAGTTGAAAAATTGGCAAAGAGCCTGCCTATGCAAAGAGGTGGAGATCCAAAGGAAGTAGCGGATGCGATTTTATGGTTATTGAGTGAAGAAGCCTCTTATGTAACTGGAAGTTTTATCGATCTAGCAGGTGGTAGATAGCAGTAATGGGACACACCTATCAGGCGTGTGTTCCTCTTTTCAATTCACGGCAACCCCAATGCCACAAGTTCCGGCTCGTCACCAAAGCTGCCGACGGCTACCACGATGTATTGCCTTCCTTCGTGCATATAGCTCATCGGAGCGCCGGTCGTGCCTGAGGGCAGGTCGGTGCGCCAGACTTCCTCGCCGGTGAATTTGTCGTAGGCGCGGAAGGCGGTGCCCCACATGTTGGGTTGGGTTCCGCCGTGGTTGTTGCTGCCTACGCCGATGAAAAGCAGCGTTCTCGTCAGGAGCGCGGCGGGGCGGCTGGCGATGCCCAGGGTGGGCAGGTCGAGTTCGTCCAGGTCGGGATGGTCGCTGAGCGAATCGCCGTTGGCGATTTGCCAAATGTGCTCGCCGGTGTTCATGTCGATGGCGGTGATGCGGCCCCAGGGCGGTTTGGTCAGGGGGATGCCGTCCAGGTAAGGCGCTTCACGGTTCGGGCTCCAGTAGGGCATGTCGGCGTCGGGTTCGTCGGTTGGAACGAGCCGGTAAACGCGGGGGATGTCGTTGGCGAAGCCGTAGTAGTAGCCGGTTTCGGGGTCGAATGCGCCGGTGTTCCAGTTGGCGGAACCCCAGGAGCCCGGCAAGGTCAGCGTGCCCTGGTTGCCGCCGGGCTCATCGCTGACGATGCTCGGCGGGGTGAAGATCGGTCCGGTGACGAAGTTCGCCACCGTGGCGCGGGCGACCTGGGCGACTTCGGGAAAGTCGACAATGTCCGCTTCGGTGATGCCCTGGGTTGCGATCGGCGCCGGCTTTGTCGGGAACGGCTGGGTGGGTGAGAGCACTTCGCCGGGCACATCGGATTGCGGCACCGGCAATTCTTCGATCGGCCAGACCGGCTCTCCGGTTACGCGGTCGAACACGTAAACCCAGCCGGTCTTGTTGGCCTGCATCACCGCCTTGATGGGTCGGCCGTCGACGACGATATCGCCGAGTACCGGCGGGCCCACATTGTCGTATTCCCAGACGTCGTGATGCACCATCTGAAAGTGCCAGACCCGCTCGCCGGTACTCGCGTCAATGGCGACCAGGCTGTTGGAATACAGGTTGTCGCCAGGCCGGTGGCCGCCGAAGTACGCTGCGGTGGGAGCCGTGAAGGGAACGTAGACGTGGCCGAGTTCCTCGTCCGCAGACAGGCAGCACCAGGATCCGAGGTCTCCGGCGTCTTGCCAGGAATCGTTGCCCCAGGTATCAGTGCCGAACTCCCCTTCCCGCGGGACGGCGTGAAAGGTCCACAGCAATTCGCCGCTTATGGCATCGAAACCGCGCACGTCCTCGGAATGGACGCCGCGCCATTGGGTGCCGCCGTCGCCGGCGCCATTGACGGTGCCGGAGATTATGACCACGCCATTCACCACGATGGGTGAGCTCGATACCAGGCTGAAAGTCTCCGCACCCTCGGGAATCAGATTGACGGCGCCGTAGTCGCCGAAATCTGCGACAGGCTCGCCCGTGGCCGGATCCAATGCGTAGAGATTGCCCAGCCGCACGGCGAAAATACGATCCTGCGATCCATTGGACCAATATTCGATGCCACGGGATGAGGAGCCGCGGGCAGCCTGGAGACTGTCCGCATCGAAGGGCTGCACCCAGCGGGTGGCACCTGTGGCCGAGTCAATTGCCTCGACGAGGCCGACGCCGTTGGAAGTATAGAGAACGCCGTCGACATAGATGGGCGTTGCGCGAAAATTCCCGGAAATCCGAAGCTGCGGGTCGGCATCGGTAACCGACCGGTCCGCGGCGGGCCTGCGCCAGACGATTTCCAGCTCGTCCACGTTGCCGGCATCGATCTGGTCCGCCGGCGAGTAGCGCTGTAAGGCCCTGGTTCCGCCCCAATAGGTCCAGTCCGCGACTTGCGCCTTCGAATCGCTTGCGGAAAAGCTCAGCGCCACCGCTGACAATGTAGTCACCAGACAAGAAAGCGAAAAAGCATTGCGGCAGGCTTCAGGCATGGCTAAGGGATCTCCCGATATTCAAGCGAGCGAACGAGTTGTAACAAGTCACCTGTCCGCTGGCAAGTTGTCAATGAATCCTGCGACTGCGCGCAGGATGACAGTTGGGGCTGCAGGATGACAGTTTGGGATTGCTGAATGACGGCGCGTAATAATTGACCATGGTCATGACCATGGTATTATCCCTGAATCGAACTGCTGCCACAGGTGAACGCGAATGGAAACCGACATCGGCACAAACGAACCGACGATCAAGGCTTCCGAATTCAAGGCCAAGTGTCTCAAGTTGATGGACGAAGTTGCGGAAACCGGAAAAGAGTACGTGATTTCGAAGAACAATCGACCGATAGCGCGTCTCGTGCCTTATCGAACCAAACCGGCAAGCCTGTTCGGTATCGACAAGGAAGAGGTAGAAATTCTGGGCGATATCATGGAACCGATCGAAGTCGAATGGGAAATGGATTCAAGCCGGGGTTCCTGAAACTTGTTGCTCATCGACACGCATGTCTTGTTGTGGCTTCGCACCGGCGACAAGCGCCTTGGATCGGATGCCCGAACCCGGATGGATCAGGCATGGCAATCCGGCGAGCTCGCCGTATCGTCGATTTCGTTCTGGGAAATCGCGATGCTCAAGAGCAAGCGCAGAATCAGTCTTCCTTACACGCCGGAACATTGGCGGCGGGTACAGATCGAACAGGGATTGATCGAATTTCCGGTGGACGGGGCGATCGGTTCGAAAGCCGCGAATCTCGCCGAATTTCATGCCGACCCCGCCGACCGCTTCATCGTCGCCACCGCTATGGAAAAAGGCTGCCGGCTGATCACCGCCGACCGGCGCATCCTCGACTGGCCCGGCGAGTTGGCTCGGCTGTCGGCGCTGGACTAATCGAACCGGCCCGGATTTCCGAAGCGTCCGGTCGCTGCATGGATAGCAACTGCGAACCGCCTCAGGCCGACATTCCTCTTCCCGCTACGCGCCAGATTGCTTCCACCCGGTCGTTGCGGATGGCGTAGATGTGGTCGTAGAGATTCACCACGGGGTCGCAATGCGAGACGATCAATTCGAGCTTGTCTCCGACCTGGTATGTGCGCGAGGCGTTTTCGCCATAGCGGATGGTGCCGAACTCGTCCGAGCCGGAGGTGTAGCTGATGTCGGTTTCGCCCTTGACGACGGGCCAGGGACGATTGATCGTGCAGGCCTTGGCGCCCGCGTCGGATGTCGCGCGGCCGGCGTATTGATCGTTCAGCACCGTGGCCAGGATCGTCAATGAGGGCTCGAAATCCGAGTAGACCGTATCGTCCTGTTCGCCGCCGATTTCCAGATACTGGGCGTCCATGAAGACATAGCTGCCGACCTGGACGTCGGTCAGTCCGCTGACCTCGTGATCGATGTTATAGGTGCCGGTGCCACCGCCGCTGAAGATGTCGGTTCTCAGGCCGGACCGTTGCAGCAGTTCGAGAGTGTCCGCGGCAGGCGCCATCGCTTCCAGGGTACGGGCTCTGCGCGCGGCGAAGCCTGCTACATGTTGCGAGGCGCCATCGTAGCTGAGCATTCCCCTGAAGCGAAGCCCGGGGAGCTGATCGACGAGTTGCGCGAGGTTCAAAGCGGGCTGTCCCGGCGGCGTGCCGGTGCGGCCCATGCCGGGGTCGACGTCCACGACCACGTCCGCGACAAGATTCCTGGCTACCGCCGCCTCGGACAGCAGCCGCGCATTGTCCATGGAATCGGTCGCCTGAACGAAACCGGGACACTCCTCCGCCAGGGACATGGCCCGATTGATCTTGGTCGGCGTGACATTGGTCGTGGTCATGAGAATTTCTTCGATACCGTTACGGAACATGACCTCGGCTTCGCTCACCTTGGCTGTGCAGATTCCCACCGAGCCGGTATCAATCTGCATCCTGGCGATCACCGGACACTTGTGCGTTTTGGCATGCGGCCGGCTGGCAATTCCGTTCGCGCCCATGGTCGCCTGCATTTTTGCCAGATTGGTCTCAAGCAGATCCAGATCGACGCAAAGCGCCGGCGTGTCGAGTTCCCATTTCGAGACATCAACCTGCATCTCGCCGTCAACGAAGAAACTCTCGATTTCGGCTGTCGTATAACCACGCACCGAGGTGGGAATCCAGATCGCGGCCGCGCCGCTGGCCTGCAGGAATCGGCGCCGATTGAAGTTGGATGATTTCATGAGACTGGCTCCAGCCTGACAGCGGGCGAGGCATGCCTCACCCCTGCGATGTGGATGCATTGTCGCCCGTGAGGCGCTTCCAATTATCTGGCCGCCCGCCCGAGGTACCGCTGAAAAGTCTGTTCGACGAAATCGTCCACGCCGGGAACGAGCAGGACGGCGAGTATCGTAACGACGATTGCAATGGCTATGGCCCAATAAAACAGTTTCATTTTCAGTTTCCTGATCCGCTAGCGTGGCGCCGCTTCAAAAACCCAGACGCCACCGGCCTCGATCCCCGCTCTTGTCGTCTGCGATGGATACTTGCCGGTTATCGCGGCGGCGATCGCGTCGAGTTCGTCACCAGACTGAATGCGATTGAGTTGACGTTCGTAGCGAATGTCGTTGATGCGAATGATCGCCCGGCCGTCCTGCTCAGCCTGCACCGGCCACTGCTTCCAGATGCGCCCGACCGTTGTGCTCATGTAGCCCGACCAGACGTACAACTTGCCTTCGGCTTCAGCGATCCAGATGCGCCGGGATTGCGCCGGGTTCAGCAATTGCAATTCGACCGTTGGAATCTCGTTGACGAAACTCCAGTCTGGCTCAGGGCCGGTATACAACTCTCCCGCTACCAGCGGTCCGCCGGAAAACACTCGGTTGGGCCCGTCGGCGAAGCGCTGCTTCACCGCGGCAGTGGCGACCGCCGCTACCGGAATCGCCAGCAGGCAGGCCAGGATAATCAGAATTCTCAGCATAAGTTGCATCAATTTCCCCTCTTCAATACTTGCCGGCAATTACGGCAAGCGGAAAACGAACAGCATGTTGCCGCCGCCGCGTTGCTGAAGCTCCGGCGTCAGCATGCGATAGGTGACGCCGCCGCCCGCGGCGATGGCGATGTATTGCACGCCGTCCACGGTGTAGGTAACCGGAAAGCCGCCGGCCGTGGAATTGAGAATCTGCTCCCAGAGCACATCGCCGGAGTCGGCGCCGAAGGCGCGGAAGCGCCTGGCGTCATCCGAAACGAAGACCAGGCCGCCGCCGGTGGTGAGCACCGAACCCCCAATGCCGGCGCGTTGCCGGTGGGTCCAGAGCGCTTCGCCGGTCGCCACGTCGACCGCACTCAGCAGGCCGACCTGGTTTTCCAGCTCCGGCGCCGCAACGATGCGACTCGTGGCTGAGCGGTGATGCAGGCCGACCACGGGCTCGACCGGATTCAGGTAGTAATCCATGCAGGCGTTATTGGTCGGAGTGTAGACTGCATTGGTCTGCGGGCTATAGGCCACGGAGTTCCAGTTGATGCCGCCGCGCGTCGTTGGGCAGACGAACTTCCTTTGCCTGATCTCGGTAATGTCGAGATCGATATTGGTGATTCCCTTGTTGTTCTCGATGTCGACGCCGACGATGACATTCTGGAAATTGGTCTCGCGCGCCCACAGGAATTCACCGGTCGCCGCGTCGAGCGTCCAGATGATCCCAGTCTTGCCCGGAATGCCGGTGATTACCTTGCGCCGTTCGGCGGAGTCGATGTCGGGATTGATCCAGGAAACCGCATCGGCATCCGGCGCCACTTCGCTTTCGACCACGATGCGCTCAAAAGGGTGATCGAGATCCCAGTTGCCGCCCGGGATGTGCTGAAAATACCATTCGATTTCCCCGGTATCCGCATCGAGGGCGAGCGTGGAATTGGTGTATAGCACATCGCCGCCGTCGGTATCGCGTTGGATCGAACCCCAGGGAATGGGCACGGCCACGCCGATGTAGATCAGGTTCAGTTCCGGATCGTAACTCGCCGGCATCCAGGCCGAGCCGCCGCGGCGCTGCTCGTTGGGCACGTCGCCCCAGGTCTCGCCGCCCGGCTCGCCGACTCGCGGCACGGTGCCCGTGCGCCAGAGTTCCTCACCGGTATCGGCGTCGTGGGCGGTGACCCAGCAACTGGTATTGATGTAATAGCAGCCTGACATGCCGGCGATGATCTTGCCGTCGAACACCTGGGGCCCGCCGGAATAGTGCTGGCCCACCGTCCAGTCGCCCATGCGACGTTCCCAGGTCACTTCGCCGGTGTAAACGTTCAGCGATACGAGATAGGCGTCCCTGGTAGCGAGCAGCAGTTGATCCTTGTACAGCGTGCCGTTGCGGTTGGCGCAGGACAGCGGCGCCGCGTGATCGACTTCCGGGCGGCGATATTCCCAAAGCAGGGTGCCGTCGCGGGCGTCGAGCGCCTCGATGAAATCACAGGCCTGGGGCAGGAACATCACACCGTCGTGCACCAGCGGCGTGGTTTCCTGCAAACCCGGACCCATGGTCCAGGCCCACGCCAGTCGCAGGTCGCCGACATTGTCCTTGTTGATCTGATCGAGCGGGCTGTAGCCCCAGTGGTTGGCCGTGCGGCGCCACATCAGCCAGTCGCCGTCCGGTGGGTCGCTCAACTCTTCCGGCGTCACCGGGGTATAGGATTCCAGGGGCGATTGCGCCATTGCCGTCGAAAAGGCCGCGGCCAGACCCAGGAAAACGGCGGTCAGGCAGAATCGGCGCGTGCTGGAACTTTGCATGCTGGGTTTCCTGTCAGTTGAAATTCGGGAAAGTTTGCAAATGTTGCGGGCCAGAAGTCAGTAAGGATAGCCTTCGAGCCTCGGCTGGCCGGGGAACCAGTCCGGGACGCGGGCGAAATTGGTGCGATTGGGCATTTCGATTTTCGGCAGGCTGTCCTGGTCGAGCACCATGTCTTCCTCGATCACATCGTTGAGGAAAAGCAGGTAGGCCACGATCGAATAGACCTCGTCGGGCGTGAGCGTCCCTTCCAAGCCCAGGGGCATGCCCCGGTTGATGTAATCCCAGACCGTGGTTGCATAGGGCGAGCGGATCGGCAGCACCCGGCCGTAATCCCAGGGGTCGTCCACTTCTCCTACGTCGCGTTTGATCAACCGCGGCGCCGTCGCCCCGGTGCCGTTCAACCCATGACAGACGAAGCAAGTTTTCTGCACGTAGAGTTCTTCGCCCTCTGCTACGCTGCCGCTACCAGCCGGAAGTTCCTTCCCGTCCGGACTGATGGCGATATCCCAGGCGGCCACTTCCTCGGCGGTAGGCGCTCTGCCCAGGCCGTAAGTGGGAGACTGCGCCTGAGCACAGACTCCCACCGACAGCAAGAACAGGCCCAGCAGCTTGAGTTTCCGGGCGAGGCATGTCTCGCCCCTACGAAAATTCGGCAATGCCGCAAGCGAATTTGGCTGCGCTCGCGAAGGCAATTTCCGGGAAAAACTAACTGATCGCATTGTGAACGTTGCCGTCGCTGTCGATTCTCCAAGGCTGGATCGAATTGTCCTGGCCCTTTACCCTGACCTGATCCGGCGGCTGGTTCCAGAATGCGGCGACCTGGGCGCGACTTGGCTGCACTTGCCCCAACTCATCGGTGCAGCGGGACTGAAGCTCGCATTCGTTTCCGTCCCAGGTCCAGTTCATGCTGAATCGGGTGTGCGCCATGGGCTGAGGCTCGCCGCGGATATCGGCGTCCTGCCAACTGCGGCCGCCGTCGGTGGAAATTTCCACTCTGGCGACTTTACCGCCGCCCGACCAGGCCAGGCCGCTGATCTCGTAGAAGCCGGGTTCGGGTAGCCGCTGGCTGCCGGAAGGGAAAGTGATGACCGATTTCGGCCCGATCTGGTAACCGAGGGCCGCGGTGGCCGGGTCCTGGGTCAGGTGACCGTAATCGTTGTAGGTCATGTAGTACTGGTCCACGACCTTGATGCGCCGCAGCCATTTCACGTTGAAAATGCCTTCGAAGCCGGGAACGAGCAGCCGCAAAGGGTAACCCTGCTGGGGACGCACCGCCTCGCCGTTCATGCCATAACAGAGCAGGCAATCGTCCATCGCCTTGTTTATTGGAATCGTCGAAGCCCCTTTCACTTCCTCTACGCCTTCCGCGACGATCCATTCACCGCCGTCCTGAACTCCGGCCTCTTCGAGCAAGGTGGACAACAATACGCCGGTCCATTCGGCGCAGCTCGTCATGCCATGTGTTTCCTGCACGGTTGTGTGGCTGCTGCGGGAGCGATTGCCCGCGCATTCGATGAAATGCAGGCGGGTCACCGAGGGGAAACGCCGCAATTCTTCCATGGTGAAAACGAGTTCGCGGTCGACCAGGCCGTGGATCATCAGACGGTGCTTGGCGGGGTCGATGTCGGGTACGAAAGAGCCGCGCGTGGTGCCCACATAGTGCAGCGAAGACGGCGTGATGACTCCCACCGACTCCTGCAACGGAGCGGCGATGTGGAAATCGAGGCCGAAAGCGTCGGGCGAATGTCTGCCGCCGTGAGGTATGCGTTGCGAATTTTCGAAACGGGAACGCTTGCCATAGCCGACAAGCTCGTCCGTGCCTACTATCATTCCTTCGGGATCAGGCAATTGGCCCGATGCCGGTTTAGCCGCGGCCAGGCCCAATCCACCGGCCAACGCTGCTCCGCGTTTCAGAAATTCCCTTCGATCAGATTGTTTGGAACTCATTGTTCTCTCCTGATTGAACGAAGTCGAAAATTTTATCTGGTACGAGTTACGTTCCGAGCGACGCATGCGTCGCCCCTACGGTTCGTTGCGCGTATCGAAACTTTGGTTCAGGTACTATGTAGCCTAATTCTCGATTCACGGCAAGAAGAGATAACAAAATGATCCAATTGCGCAAGTTGCTGTCAGGCCTGATGGTCGCAGGCCTGATGACGTCCGCGGGCAAGTTCGCATTCGCCCAGGTGGGTTTCGCGGATGCCGAACTTTCCATCGAACACGTCGCCGGGAACGTCTATATGATTCAGCGGCCGGGCGGTGGCGGCAATATCGGCGCCTTTATCGGATCGGAAGGCGTTCTGCTCGTGGATGCGCTGTTCGCACCGATGTCTGACCAGGTCGTCGCGGCTGTAGGGGAAGTCACCGGTAACGAAATCCGCTTCCTGATCAATACGCATATCCATGGCGATCATGTCGGCGGCAATGCGAATCTGGCAGCCATGGGCGTGCTGATCTTCGCGCACGAAAATACCCGCGTGAAATTTCTCGAAGAGCGCAGCCATTTCCCGAGGAACGGCGGCAGTTTCGCGCCCCAGCAGCCGGTGGCCGCACGGCCGGTAGTGACGTACAACGATTCGATATCGTTTCACCTGAACGGGGAAGAAGTCCGCGCCTTTCTGGCGCCGCCTTCGCATACAGACGGCGATACTTTCGTCTACTTCCCCGAGTCCGACGTGTTGCATCTCGGCGACGTGTTCAGAACCACGAGTTACCCGATCGTCGACAAGTTCAACGGCGGCACCTTGCGCGGGACGATTGCGGCACTCGATATGGCCATTGACATGGCTAGCCCCGATACCAGGGTCATTCCCGGCCATGGCCTCGAAGTCGTCGGCCGCGCGGAGATGGTGGAATTCCGCGACATGATTCTCGACATCCGTGACCGCGTCTACGCCATGATTCGCCAGGGCATGCATCTCGATGAAATCATGACCGCGCAGCCGACCGCGGACTACGATGCCGAATGGGGCCAGGAAGCGACTTGGACCGCGGTCGATTTCGTTCCTCTGGTCTACTACGAACTCGGCGGTGCGGGCAGGCTGGAAGATCGGCAATAGAGGGGAAGAAGAATGAAATCGAGCAGATTCAGGCCGTTCGCGCTCATTTCGGTCTCGCTTGGCGCGCTCCTGTCTGCGGAATATTCCGCGGGTCAGGCTACCGATGCGGAGTTCGCGATCACGCTTCCCAGCGCCAGAGTCGAACTGCGGGATGCGCCTTCCGAAAGCGAGTTGCTGGCCCCGACCCGCGTGGTCGTATTGGGCACCGGTACGCCGATTCCCGACGCCTTTCGGGCAGGCTCGAGCATAGCGGTCATTCACAAGGGCGAGAGCTATCTGTTCGATGCCGGCGCGGGGGCGGTGCGAAACGCTGTTGTCGCCCGCTATAAATACGATATCCCCTCGCTATATCCGAGCCTGATCTGCTGCGTGTTCTTCTCGCATCTGCATAGTGACCACACGATGGATTTTTCCGAACTCGCGCATACCATGTGGTGGCGGCGCAACGCGGGTCTCCGGGCCTGGGGGCCGGAAGGAATCGAGCGGATTGCGAGCGGATTGCTGGAAATGAACTCGGTCGACATCGAGTTGCGAACCGGCGGTCTGCAGCCGGTCCAGAATCCGGACGGCTTCAGGGTGACTGCCCAAACCATCGAACCCGGGATTCTGCTGGAAAAGGACGATCTCGTGATCGAGGCATTTGCCGTCGACCACGGCGATATCCACCCGGCATTCGGTTTCAAGGTTACGACCGACGACGTGTCGCTGGTGATCAGCGGAGACACGGCCTATAGCGAAACGCTCGTGGAAAAGGCGCAAGGCGTAGACCTGCTTTTTCATGAAGTGATCAGCCAGCAGGGCCTGTTACAGAACTCGCCCGGATTTCAGCGCTATCACAATGCCGCCCACACCACATCGGAAGAACTGGCGCGGCTGGCGAACATCGCCCGGCCCGGCTTGCTCGTGCTCTACCACGGACTGTATTACGGCACCGAAGAAGAGATGGTGCTGGATGAGGTCAGCGCCATTTACGACGGCGACGTGATCCTCGCCGATGACCTGGACGTTTTCCCCGAACGCTGACCAAATACAGATGTAAATGCGAATCTTTATCATTTGTATTTACATCGGAAAGAAATTCCGCTATTCTCCCCTCCGCATTGACGCCAGCGGAGCAAATCATGATCGACGGGAAACGGATCTCACGGCAGACGAGACTTGGCAAGATACATTCAATTTCAAGAACCACACTTGCCACTTTCGTCGGAATCGCGCTGGCGGGACCGGCGGCGGCGCAGGAAGGCGGCGACCGCGTCGAAGAGCTGATCGTCAATGCGACGCGGCTGCCGCGCACGATCGAGAACATCGCCGGGACCGTGACGCTGGTAACCACCGAGCAGATCGAGCGGGAAATGACCGAAGATCTGGACGACATCGTCCGCTTCCAGCCAGGCGTGTCGATCAGCACGGCCAGCCGGGGCGGCAATGAAGGATTCAGCATTCGCGGCATCGGCGGCAACCGCGTACTGACGGTAATAGACGGCATTCGCAGCAACGACATCTATGAAGCCGGCCCCGCGACTTATGGCCGGGACAACATCGACACCGACAACATCAAGACCGTGGAGTTGATTCGCGGTCCCGCTTCAGTCCTCTACGGCGCCGACGCCATCGGCGGCGCGGTCATTCTGACCAGCAAGGACCCCCGAGACTATCTCGAAGAGGGCCGAAACACCTTCTTCGGGCTGCGCGCATCCACCGCCGATGCGGACGAGCAGAATCGCGGCGGATTCACGGCAGCGTTTCAAGGCGGCGATCTCGGCCTGCTTACGCAATACACGCATCGGGAATTCGCGGAACAGGAAGTGAACGGCCCCGGCCGCCTGAATCCCCAGGACGGAAACTCCGACAGCCTGTTGCTGCAATTGAATTGGGATCTGTCACCAATTCAACTATTGCGATTCAGCGTCGACAACTTCGTCGAGGAAATCGCCACGCAACTCGATTCCGACATCGGCCGGTCGGTTTCCGCCTCCCAGGGTCTGGACGATACCGAGCGACTTCGGGTTGGCATCCAGTATCAATGGCAGGCTGGCCTCGCCCTGTTCGACGACCTCGATGCAAGCGTCAACCAGATGGATACCGACGCTACTCAATATACCAGGCAGCAGCGCACCAGCTATTCCTTTATAAATCCGCGCGACCCGCGCACCTATGGCGGAACGAGCGCCTTGCGGCAAACCACTTTCGATTTCAACCAGCAGACCCTGGCGATGAACCTGAATCTGCGCAAGACGATCGAGACGGGTTCAGTGACCCACGCGATCGCTTATGGCGCGAACCTCGAGGAGACCGACACCCAGCGGCCGCGCGATCGCTGCGAAGAGGATCTTGCTACAGGGCAGACCAGTTGCCGAATATCCGCGTTTCCATTTGCACCGCCCGAAGTATTTCCGAACAAGACTATTCCGGATACTTCCACCACGCGCTCCGGGTTTTATGTGCAAGACGAATTGTCCTTCGGCGACGGCCGATTTACCTTGATCCCCGGCGCGCGCTACGACCGCTATCAAATGGAAGCGATACCGGACCCGGCGCTTGACGGCACCGGTCAGATCAGGGACTACGGATTTGCAGTCGAATCGATCGACGAAGGCGCGGCATCGCTGAGCCTGGGCGCGCTTTACGATTTCGACGAAACCTGGTCGTTGTTCGGCCAATACGCCGAAGGCTACCGGCCGCCGAATTTCGCCGAAGCGAACCAGTCCTTCGTGAACCTGGGATTCCAGTACGCCACGGTCCCCAACCCGGAGCTTGCCGCCGAAAACAGCAAAGGATTGGAAATCGGGGTGCGGGGAAGTTTCGCGAACGCCTTCCTGAGCTTTGCCGCGTACCGGAACCGCTATACGAATTTCATCGAAAATGCATTTGTTGGAACCGAAGGGCCCATCAGCCTGTTTCAGAACCGGAATATCGGCAAGGTCGAAACCCGCGGCGCCGAGATCAACGGGCAGTTCATTCTGAACGAGCAATGGCAGATCCGCACCGCGCTTGCCTATGCCCGCGGCGATAACGAGACGGAATCGACTCCGCTCGATTCGGTGGACCCGCTGACCGCGGTGGCCGGACTGAGATACGACGCGACCTCCGCGCGCTGGGGCGGCGAACTGCTGCTGACGGCGGTCGGCGGGAAGGACCGGGTTTCTGCTCCCGACCATGTAACAGCCGAGGCTTACAGCGTCGTCGACCTGATCGGCTATTTCAATGTGACCGATGCGGCGCGTCTGCGATTCGGCGTGTTCAACGTGACTGATGAGTTGTATGCGCGCTGGATCAATATCAGCAGCCTGAACTCGGATTCGATCTCCTCAATTCAGAACGCACAGCAGCCCGGAACCAACTTCCGCGTTGGTCTGCATATTGATATCTAGCGCCAAAACCCAAGGAAAAACCATGAAAAACGAAAATTCCCGGCCATTGCACCACTGGGTTTCAATCTGCGCCGCCGCGCTGGGGCTTGCCTCCTGCGCTGCGACGCCCGTCGCGGAAAATCCCGTCGCCGGCGAAGAGTTCAACTACGGTGTGATGGTCATGGCCCATGGCGGCAGCGCGGAATGGAACGCCCATCTGGCGGCGGCCGTTGAACCGCTGCAGCGGAACTATCCGGTGGAAATGGCCCTAGGCATGGCGGACGCCGGCTCGATTGAGGAGGCGGTGCGCAGACTGGAATCCCGGGGCGTCAACCATGTCGGCGTCGTGCGCGTATTCGTTTCCGGCGAAAGCTGGTACGACCGGACCCTGCAGATTCTCGGCGTGCGCAACGGCGCGCCTCCCCGGCCGGATCAGGAACGGCTCGAAGAGATCAGGGCCAACATGAGAATGCCGATGGGATTCTGGAAAGTGGATACGGATCTGGCCTTCCACGTCAGCGTCGACGGTCTGGCGGACGCCGCTGAAATCGACGAAGTCATGACTTCGCGAATTCGCGGCCTCAGTTCGGACCCCGAAAACGAAGTTGCCGTGGTTATTGCGCACGGACCCGGCGACGATGCCGAAAACCAGCGCTGGCTCGAAAAGATCGCCCAGCGCACCAGGGGCGCCGGCGAGCAACTTGGATTGCGGGAAATGCGCGTTTTCACCCTGCGCGAGGACTGGCCGGAGAAAAGACGGGAAGCGGAACAGGAAATCCGCGCCTACATCGAACAGGCTAATACGCAAGGATTGACGCCGATCGTGGTGCCTTTCCGTTTGCAGGGGTTCGGCCCTTACGAACGCGTTCTGGAAGAACTCGACTATCGCGCCGACGGTCTCGGCCTGCTTCCGCACTCGAATGTCGCGCTTTGGGTCTCAAGGCAGGCGGAACGGCTGCAATCCGAAGCCGTGGGCCATCACGAGAAGCTGACTGCCATTCCCTGAAAGAATGCCGCGGCGCGGGCGAGGCATGCCTCACCCCTACAACTTGCTCCAAACGTAATGTGGATTCGGTAGGGGCGACGCATGCGTCGCCCGTGGGCGTTGCGTAGTGTCGGGGCAATTCGCGGGCGAGGCATGCCTCGTTCCAACATGGCGTATCATGTTGCGCGTTGACAAGACCGGGAAATAAATCGTATGAAGACCGTCCCCATCATTACCGCGCAACAGGCCGCCGCCAGGGTCAGTTCCGGCGACGCGCTGCTCGTCGGTGGTTTCGGCATGACCGGAACTCCCGTCCACCTGTTGCACGCGCTCGCTGATACCGGCACGCGCGATCTCACTTTTGTCGGCAACAACATCGGCGAGTCCGGCCTCGGCGGCAGCCGGCTGTTACGCAACGGCCAACTCAGCAAGATGATGGGTTCTTTCTTCACCAGCAATCCCGAAGCGGTCGTGGCAGCGCAATCCGGCGCTATTGAAGCCGAGTTGATTCCGCAGGGGACTTTTGCCGAAGCGCTGCGCGCAGGCGGCGCGGGCATCGGAGGATTTTTTACACCGACTTGCGTAGACACCCAACTTGCCGAGGGCCGCGAGACTCGTGTCATCGACGGCCGCAAGATGGTTTTCGTCGAACCCATCCGGGGCGACATCGCATTCATTCGCGCCTGGCGGGCCGATTCCGCGGGCAACCTGCAATACCGCATGACCGAAAGTAATTTCAATCGGGCAATCGCGACCGCCGCCGACACCGTCATCGCCGAAGTGGAGGAAATCGTTCCCACGGGCGAGATTCACCCGGACGCCATTCACACGCCCGGCTGTTTTGTCGACTACCTGGTGCAGGAAAATGTGCGGCTGGACCATCTGGGCACATCCGCCTCGATAGCCGACAGCGGCAAGAAGTCGAACCCGGTGCGCATGGCAATCGCCAGGGTCGCCCTCGGGCAGTTGCGGCGCGGAGATATCGTCAACCTCGGCGTCGGCATTCCGACCCTGGTAGCCGATCTCATCAACCCGGACGACGGCATCATTCTGCATTCGGAGAACGGCATGCTGGGAATGGGACCGGAACCCACTGAGGGCGGCGCCTTGGATTTTCCGGTCAATGCAGGCAAGATTCCCGTAACCGCCCTGCCGGGCGCGAGTTATTTCGACAGCGCCGATTCATTCGCGATGATCCGCGGCGGCCATATCGACGTTGCGGTCATGGGCGGTTTACAGGTCGATCAGCATGCCAATCTCGCCAACTGGGCGGTGCCGAACCGGCCGCTGCTCGGCGTTGGCGGCGCGATGGATCTCGCGACCGGGGCGAAGCGGCTGGTGGTAACCATGACCCACACCAACAAGGACGGCACGAGCAAGGTCGTGGAAAGCTGCGATTTGCCGCTGACCGCGAGCGGCGCGGTAAACGTCCTGATCACCGAACTTGCGGTATTCGAGTTCGATGACGGCGTCATGACACTGACCGCGTTGATGCCCGGCAGTTCGATCGAAGACGTGAAGCGGAACACGACAGCCGAATACCGAATCTCGGACCGGCTGGAAACCATCGCCGCCTGATTCAGTCGTTCAGTACCGTTCTGAACCCGGTGTGGTTTGTGCCGAGTCCAATATCCGCGGCTTGCCGCGCCGCCGGCCGGTAGCGCAGGCAATAATTCGGCGCACAAAGGAAGGATCCTCCCTTGATGACCTTCACCGGCATGCCGCCGTTCTGATAGTCGAAACTCTGCTCTTCCGCCGGTCCGGCGGGGTCGGCGGAATCTCCCGGTATATGATTCGGGGCGTACCAGTTGGTCGTCCACTCCCAGGCGTTCCCGATCAGATCGTACGCGCCGTAATCGTTTTCCTCGAAACAGCCCACCGACGCCAGCCCTGCATGTTCGTCTTCGCCGGTGTTCGTCACCGGAAATTCGCCCTGCCAGGTATTGGCGCGATGATGACCGCCCGGGGCGAGTTCGCCACCGTCCCAGGGCCAGGTCCCATTGCGTTTGCTGCGCGCCGCGAGTTCGAATTGCGCTTCGGTAGGCAGTTCGCGGCCTGCCCAGTCGGCGTACGCCTTGGCGTCTTCCCATGCGACATGCACGACCGGGTGGTTTTCCATACCTTCGATCGTGCTGTCCGGACCCTGGGGCCGGCGCCAATTGGCGCCAGGCACAAATGACCACCAGTTGGCCGGCGCCCGGCCTGCTTCAGGCGGTGTAAACACGGCGGAGCCCGACGTCAGCGATTCGGCCGGCACACCGGGCCAATCCTCGGGGTCCGGCTGCCGCTCGGCCACGGTCACATAGCCGGTTTCCGCAACGAACTTCGCGTACTGCGCGTTCGTCACCTCGTGGTTGTCGATCCAGAATCCGGAGACGATGACTTCATGCGCCGGCCCTTCCTCGGGATACGTGTTGTCATCTCCCATGACGAAGGTCGCGCCGTCGATTCGCACCTGGGCGCCGAACTCCTGCAGGCAGCTATTTGCCGCGGCGGCCTGCGCCTGCCCTGCGCCGACAGCGAAAGACATAGCGGTTGCCGCGATTAACAGGAAACTGGGCGGCTTACCTAACCTGCTCGTACTCATGAAATGATCTGCCGTGGCGGTTCCTGGAAAGGTGGAAAGTAGCAAATTTCACCAACAGGTAAAAGGCGGGCTTGCCTGTTCAGGTACAAATACATGTGAGACCGTAGGGGCGAGGCATGCCTCGCCCGCGAACAGCCCCGAAACCGTGCAACTGACGGGCGAGGCATGCCTCGCCCCTACATGCTGGAGGCGGACATGCGTTGACATCGCGGAAGAACGCGCACTAGTATCGCGTGGAATTTCACTGACGAACCGAACCGCGGAGGAATCGCCATGACTGCTAGCCGCAATATCTTTCTGACAATTCTCGCATCAATGATTGCACTCGCCGGCAACGCGATAGCCCAGCAGAACTCCCTGCTGCCCGATTATCCGAACTCCTACGAGATCGTCAGGGATCTCGTGGAAATGCCTGACGGCCGTGCGATGGGGTCGAGCAACGCGGTCGATGTCGACTCCGAAGGCAATATCTGGCTGTTCGAGCGTTGCGGGATGAACAGTTGCTCGGATTCGGATGTGGACCCCATTTTGAAGTTCAGCCCCGAAGGGGAGTTCCTGTTCAGCTTCGGCGCAGGGATGTTCGTTTTCCCGCACGGAATCATTGTCGACGACGATGACAACCTGTGGATCGTGGACGCGGGCGTGGAAGACGGCGTCAAGGGCAACCAGATCTTCAAGTTCAACCAGCAAGGTGAAATCCTCATCGAGTTGGGCCGGCCCGGCATTCGCGGCGAAGGGCCGGACCTGTTCAACGAGCCATCTGATCTGGCTATCGGGCCGGACGGTTCGATCTATATCGCCGATGGTCACATCAATCCCGAGTCGAATCGCCGCATCGTGCATATGACCGCGGAAGGCGAATTCATCGAGGCCTGGGGCGAGCGAGGCACAGGACCGCTGCAGTTCGACTGCCCCCATTCCCTGGCGGTCGATTCCCAGGGCCGAATTTATGTGGGCGACCGCACCAATAACCGCCTGCAGGTGCTTTCACCGGATGGGGAACTGCTCGCCATCTGGACGCATTTCGGCAGGCCGAGCGGCGTACGCATTCACAACGACACGCTATACGTCGTCGATTCCGAGTCACGCGCGGCGGAAGGTGAATACGGTTTCAACCCGGGCTGGCATCGTGGCATCTATGTGGGAACGCTCGACGGCATCATCACCGACTTCATCCCCGACCCGAGCCCCAGCGGCGGCACGAGCTTTCCCGAAGGCTTTTCGGTTGACGACAGCGGCGTCATCTGGGGCGCCTCGGTAGGCGATCGGGAAGTGCTGAAGTTTGTGCAGCAATAACAGCGTCAGGGAGACTTAAAAAATGCCGTTGCCGGATTATTTCGAAGATTTTGAAATCGGAGCTACGCAGAAATTCGGCAGGTATCACGTCACCAGGGAGGAAATCCTCGAGTTCGCCGAGAAATATGACCCGCAACCATTCCATCTTTCCGACGAGGCTGCCGCGAAAACGCTGTTCGGCAATCTTTGCGCCTCCGGCTGGCATACTTGCGCCATGGCGATGCGCATGATCGTCGGAAACATGACCGGCGGCGGCAAAGGTACGCTGGGGTCGCCCGGCATCAATGAATTGCGCTGGACCAGGCCGGTGTTTCCGGGCGATACGTTGCGCATGGAATCGACCATAATCGACAAGAAGGAATCGCGCTCGCGCCCGGAAATCGGCACGGTATTCATGCAGAACAAGGTGTTCAACCAGAACGATGAACTGGTCATGAGCAACCAGCCCATGGTCATGTTCAGGAAACGTAATCCGGGCTGATTCGCCCTACCCCTGGCGCAGTTCCGGCAGGTCGCGAAACAGTTCGAGCGCCTCCGGGTTCGCCAGCGCATCGGTATTCTTCACCGGCCGACCGTGCACCACATTGCGTACGGCGAGTTCGACGATTTTTCCACTGAGCGTGCGGGGAATGTCCGCTACCGGGACGATCACCGCGGGCACATGGCGCGGCGTCGCGCCGGAGCGGATCGTCCGGCGAATCCTCTGCTGCAAATCTTCATCGACCGCGGCCCCCTCGCGCAATACTACGAACAGCACGACCCGAACATCGCCCTCCCATTCCTGGCCGATGCAGATGCTCTCGGTGACCTCGTCGAGTTTTTCCACCTGGCGATAGATTTCGGCGGTGCCGATTCGAACCCCGCCGGGATTGAGCACTGCATCGGAACGGCCGTGAATGATCACTCCGCCGTTTGCCGTAAGTTCGCCGTAATCGCCATGGGTCCACACACTCGGGTACGCATCGAAGTAGGCGCCGAGATATTTCCTGTCGCCGGGATCGTTCCAGAAACCGATGGGTGCGCTCGGAAAAGGCCTGGCGCAAACCATTTCTCCCTTCTCGCCTATCGTCGGCTCGCCGGATTCGTTGCGGAATTCAATTGCCATGCCAAGGCCAGGACATTGAATCTCACCTTCGTAGACTGGCATGCACTCATTTCCCAGCACGAAACAGGAAACGATATCGGTGCCGCCGGATATGGAAGACAGGCACACATCCCGCTTTACATCGCGGTACACGTACCGAAAGCTCTCGTGGGAAAGCGGCGAACCGGTAGACAGGATGGTCTTGAGCGCCGACAAGTTGTGTGACTTGCGGGGAACCAGGTGTTCCTTTTCTATCGCCGCGATGTATTTCGCGCTCGTTCCGAAGATCGAAATGCTCTCCTCTTGCGCCAAGTCGAGCAAGGCTGCCGGGCCGGGATGAAACGGCGAGCCGTCGTACAACACCAGTGTTGCGCCGCTCGCAAGCCCGCTGACAAGCCAGTTCCACATCATCCAGCCGCAGGTGGTGAAATAGAAAAACACGTCTCCAGACCCTAACCCCACATGCAGCCGGTGTTCTTTCAGATGCTGGATCAGGGTACCGCCGGCGCCATGGACAATGCACTTGGGCACACCCGTAGTACCGGACGAATACATGATGTACAGCGGATGATCGAAGGGAAGCTGCTCGAATTCAAGCGCGGGTGTGTTTTCTGAAATCAGGTAGTCATCGAGCAAAACGCCTCGGTGGATCTGACGAATATCCGCGGCGATTCCCGCGACGGGAACGACTACTATCCGCTCGAGACTGCCGATATTCCCGGCGATCTCAGCCACTCGCGGCATGCAGTCGATTCGCTTGCCATTGTAGAAATAGCCGTCACAGGCCAGCAGAATCTTCGGAGCAATCTGGCCGAACCGGTCCATGACCCCGGCGAAACCGAAATCGGGCGAACACGACGACCAGACCGCGCCAATGCTCGAGCAGGCCAACATACCGATCAGCGTTTCCGGCACATTGGGCATGAAAGCCGCGACGCGGTCGCCGGGCGCGACTCCACTTGCTTTCAATGCAGCCGCCAATTGCGCAACCTGCTTGTGAAGTTCGGCAAAACTCAAGCTGCGCCGCAGGCCATTCTCAAGCCGGGCGATCACGGCGATTCCATCGTCGCGGCGGCGCAACAGATTCTCCGCGAAGTTGAGGCCGGCGCCGCTGAACCATTTGGCGCCGGGAAACTTGTCACCATCGGTCAGCACCCTGTCCCAGGGAGTCGACGAAACGATTCCGGTAAATTGCCAGACCTGTTCCCAGAAGGCTTCCGGACTATCGACCGACCAGCGATGCAGTTCGCCGTAATCCTGAAATCGCAATCCGAGCCTGTCTTCCAGATGGCTCGTGAAACTCTGCATCCCGCTTTCATTGATGCGCTCGACCGGCGGCTGCCAGAGTGGATCGTTCAAATGCGTTCTCCTTACACCCGCGGGCGAGGCATGCCTCGCCCCTACATGCTGAATCCGCACATTGGTTTGGCGCGTTCCGGGTTTGGCCATAGAATGCCCGAACAGTCGTAGCAAGGAGGACAGATGCCGATGATCCTTACCCGGACTCGCGGAACGGTTTTCGACCGTTCGCGAATATACCGCGACTCGGATGTCGGATACACGACAAGAGCCGGAATCTTCCTGCTGCTCGCAGCTCTATTGAACCTGGCGCAGCCGACAGCGGCCCAGCAACCCGATGCATCGGTCAGCACCGTATTTGACTACAGTCTCGAAACAACCTTCTTCAAATTACCGCCGGGCAGGGGCATCGGCGCCACTTCGGGTCTGGCCTTGCACCCGGACGGCGACTCGATCTGGGTATTCGATCGTTGCGGCGCGAACAATTGTGTCGGCTCCGATCTCGACCCCGTCATGGGCTTCGATCTTGACGGCAATCTGTTGACCAGTTTCGGCCGGGGCATGTTCTTGCGGCCTCACGGGCTGTACGTGGACCGCGAAGGCAATATCTGGGTAACCGACGACGAAGGCCCGAACGGTACTGATCCCAGGCGCGACGGCAAGGGCCACCAGGTCTTCAAGTTCAGTCCCGGCGGCGAGTTGCTCATGTCCCTGGGCAAACCCGGCGTGGCCGGCGACGGACAAGATGAGTTCAATCGGCCGTCCGCCGTCATCGTCGCGCCAAACGGCGACATCTTCGTGGGAGACGGTCACGGCCCCGGATCCAACGCCAGGATCGTCAAGTTCGATAGCAATGGAAGTTTCATCAAGACCTGGGGTCAAAGAGGAACCGAGCCCGGCGAGTTCGATGTGCCTCATGCTTTGGCCTTCGACTCCCAGGGGCGGCTTTTCGTCGGCGACCGGGGCAACAATCGGGTGCAGATCTTCGACCAGGACGGCAACTTCATCGATTCCTGGACGCAGTTCGGACGCCCCAGCGGCATGTTCATTGACGCTAACGACCTGCTTTATGTCGCGGATTCGAGTTCGACTCCGAACAATAATCCCGGTCTCGAAGAAGGCGTTCGCGCCGGTAGCGCGCGCGACGGCAGGATCACGATATTTCTCGAAGACCATGACGAGGACGGCAGCCAGGAAGGCGTAATCGCCGATCGAAACGGGAATATCTACAGCTCGCTCACCGCGGGCATGGCGCTGCGAAAATACTCCCCTGAACGGGACCACGAATGGCCGACTTACGGCGGAAATCTGAACAGCACCCGCTATTCCCCGCTGGACATCATCGACCGCGACAACTTAAACGACCTGGACCTCGCCTGGGAATTCGACACCAGCAACTTCGGCCCCTTCCCCGAATACAACTTCCAGTCCACTCCGCTCATGGTGAACCGAACCTTGTACACCACCGCGGGCACCAGGCGCGATGTGGCCGCGCTCGATGCGCAAACCGGCGAATTGATCTGGATGCATCGGTTCGACGAGGGCGAACGGGGCGACAGCGCACCGCGCCGGCTCTCCGGGCGCGGCCTGGCTTTCTGGGATGACGGCACTGAATCCGGCCGCATTCTCTACGTGACTCCGGGTTATCAATTGATCGCGCTGGACGCGGCAACCGGTTATCGAATCAAAGACTTCGGCATCGGCGGCGTTGTCGATCTGAAACAGGAGATGGACCAGGAACTCGATCCGGTAACCGGCGAGGTCGGCCTGCATGCCGCGCCGATCGTGGCCGATGGCGTGATCGTGATCGGGGCGGCGCATCTCGGCGGCCGGGCGCCGACGAGCATGACCAAGCCCAAGGGTCATGTCCGCGGATACGACGCGCGCACGGGCAATCGCCTGTGGATCTTCCACACCATTCCCATGGCCGATGAATACGGCAATGACACCTGGCTGAACAATTCCTGGACCTACACCGGCTATACCGGCGCTTGGGCGCAAATGTCCGCCGATGAAGAACTCGGTCTCGTCTATGTTCCCACCGAGGTTCCCACGGGGGACTATTACGGCGGCCATCGGCACGGCGACAACCTGTTCGCCAACAGCATCCTGGCGCTGGATCTGCATACCGGCCGGCGGCAATGGCATTTCCAGACGATTCACCATGACATCTGGGACTGGGATCTGGCCTCGGCGCCGATCCTGGTGGACGTGAACATCGAGGGCGCCCGGCGGGAAGCCCTCGTGCAAGTCACCAAACAGGGTCTGACCTTCGTGTTCGACAAACGCACCGGCGAGCCGCTGTTTGAAATCGAAGAGCGGCCGGTTCCCGCTTCCGACGTGCCGGGGGAACGTATTTCGCCGACCCAGCCCTTTCCGGTCAAACCGCCGCCCTTCGGCCGTCATGGCATCTCGCTCGACGATCTGATCGACTTCACGCCGGAACTGAAAGCGCAAGCGATAGAAGTGGCGTCGAATTATCGGCTCGGCCCGATCTATACACCGGCCTCGCTGGCCGAAGCCGACGACGGCACCCGCGGCACGATTCAGTTACCACGCGGGAACGGCGGTTCGAACTGGCCGGGCGGCGCGGTCGATCCGGATACCGGCATCCTCTACATCTTTTACAAATCGACGCCCCAGGTGCTTTCCATGGCGCCTTCGCCGCGTTCAGACATGAACTACGTCAACCTGGCCAACCGCCGCACGGAACCGCTGATCGTCGATGGCCTGCCGCTGGTCAAGCCGCCCTGGGGGCAAATCAGCGCCATCGACATGAACGAGGGCGAGATACTCTGGCAAGTCGCCCATGGCGAAACCCCCGACAACGTCCGCGACCACCCGGCCCTGCAGGGAATGGACATACCTCGCACCGGCCAGCCCGGCTTCGTCGGCATCCTGGTCACAAAGACCCTGGCGGTCGCCGGCGACGGCGGCACATACACCAACGAGGAAGGCAGAACAGTCGCCATGTTGCGCGCCTACGACAAGTTCACTGGAGCGGAACTCGGCGCCGTCGAATTGCCCGGCCGAGCCTCCGGCTCACCCATGACCTACGAAATCGACGGCGTACAGTACCTCGCCGTAGCGGTTTCCGGCCCCAACCTGCCCGGAAGGCTGATGGTGTTCAGCTACGGGGATTGAAAATCCGGCTTGTCTGAACCATCGTATTATTAGAGAAAACAGGGGCTTATAAAATTAGAGGCTGAAGCTCGGTGTCATCAGGGAGCGGAATTCTACGCCCCATTTTTCGCCCTGCCGGGTGATGACCCAAACGGCGGGGATGGTGCGGTAGCGCTCGCCGTTGCTGTTGTAACGGCTGAACTGGAACTCGAAGATCACCTTGTTGGGCGTTATGTGTACCGGGGTGATGTTCTCGGCTTCGCTGCGGCTCCAGTCTTCCACATCGCGCAAGCGCTCGAAATTGACCGTTACGGGAGCGGCGCCGCGGTTTTCGCCATGGAGGAAATTCAGCTCGAACAGCACGGCCTGTGGAACGTGGTTGACGGCGAAAAGGGCTTCGTTGTCGGCGGCGTTGAATGCCGCGAAAAACTCGTGCAGCGCCGCCGTCGCCGCCGCTTCAGCGTTTTCCAGCAGACTCGCGTCCAACTGCTCGGGACGAGGTCCGCCGGAACGATATTGCATGCCCCACCTGCCGTCCTGCAAAGTCATGACGTAAAACACCTGCGAATCCGAAATGACCTCGTCATCGGCATTGTAACGGCGGAAATCGACCAGGAGATTGACCTTTGTCTCCGATACCTGCAAGACCTCGAAGTTGTCGAAAGTGCTGCGGCGCCAGCCCTGACTGCGCAACAGGTCGAAATCCTGAACGAATTCCGCAGGCGTATCGACAATCACCAGATTCCCCGCACCGTGCGTAACGTGCGGAAAACTCAGATGTTCGCGCAAGGCTTCGTTATCCGCGCGATTCCAGTCTTCGAGAAAGGCCTCGAGTTCCTGTTGCGCCAGCACCGCGCTTTCCTGCGCCATGACCGCTCCACCCATTGCCGCCACAACGGCGACCGGTAAACCGCACAAGATTTTCGATGCTCTCATGCACCTAACCTGTATTGGCGTCGAAAGCCGCTTTCACGTCGGGCCGGACCAACGCAAGCACCAGGCCCAGACCAAACAGGAAACCAAATACTATTCCTGCATAAATCGCGAAATCCAGATCGATCATTGTAAGCTCGGCAACCGATTCCAGAGTGGCCGGCATGGTCAGCGCCGCGATCAGGTAAATCGGCGTCAAGACGAGCGCGAGCCAGCCCAGAATCAGCGCCAATGCGCGCCATGTGCCGTTCAGCTTGAGCAGGCCATAGGCGAAAAACCAACTGATTGCCGCCTTTACCAAAGCGAGTATCGCCAATGGATTGACCAGGGCAAAAACCAGGAAATAAACAACATTCAGCAATGCAGCAAACAGAAACAAGCCGGCAATATATTTGACGGGGGCGGGGATGTTCGTATCCTTAAACAGATTTTTCATCGCGGCATACTCGCTCGATTTCTGTAGACTACGCCCAATGCCGGCGCCCGTCCACGAATACTCGCCAGAGCCGGGCCGAAGTAAACCGGATATACAGGCATGAGCAAGGTTGCTACTTATCGCACAGCCCCGGTCGCATCCCGCGACATGCCCGGCTGCATTCCCTACATCATCGTCAACGACATAACCGAGCGATTCAGTTTCTACGGCGTCCGCGCGATTCTCGTCATTTTCATGACGCAATACCTGATGACCAGCGACGGGCTTCCGGCAACGATGACCGATGAGGAGGCGACTACCTGGTTTCATCTGTTCACGGCCACGGCGTATTTCCTCCCCTTCCTCGGCGCGATTCTTTCCGATGTATATCTCGGCAAGTACCGCACGATCATCTTCCTCTCGCTCGTCTATTGCGCGGGGCATATGGCCCTCGCGCTCGACGACACCCGGGCCGGCCTGTTCCTCGGGCTTACGCTTATCGCCTTCGGTTCGGGCGGAATCAAACCCTGCGTGGTCGCCAATGTGGGCGATCAGTTTGGCCGCAGCAACCAGCACCTGATGTCACGCGCCTATTCCTGGTATTACATGGGAATCAACGTCGGCTCGGCGACCTCATCGCTGGCGACGCCCTGGCTGCTCGTAAACTACGGCGCTCCGGTCGCATTCGGCGTACCGGGCTTCTTCATGGCAATGGCGACCCTGGTGTTCTGGATGGGGCGCTACAAGTTCGTGCATATTCCACCGGCGGGCAGGACCTGGCTCAAGGACATCGCCGGCCCCGAAGGCGTGCGCGTGATCAAGCGGCTGGCAATCATCTACGTACTGGTGGCGGCTTTCTGGTCCCTGTTCGACCAGATGGGAAGTTCCTGGGTGTTGCAGGCGGAAAACATGGACCGGATGCTGTTCGGCCGTGAAGTGCTGTCGGGGCAGTTGCTGTCGGCAAACCCGTTTCTCGTGATCTTGCTGGTGCCGGTTTTCACCTATCTCGTTTATCCGTTTATGGGCCGCTTCTTCACGGTAACCGCCAGCCGGAAAATGTCCATGGGCATGATTCTCGCCGTGACGCCCTTCCTGGTAACGGCATGGGTCGAAACACAGATCGGCAACGGCGCGACACCGAGCATCGCCTGGCAATTGCTCGCCTATCTGCTACTGACTTCAGCCGAGGTATTGCTTGTCATCACTTTTATGGAGTTTTCCTACACCCAGGCGCCACAAAGCATGAAGTCGCTCATCATGTCATTCTTCTACCTGTCCATCTCGATGGGCAATCTGTTCACCGCCGGCGTAAATTACTTCATCCAGAACCCGGACGGCTCAAGCAAACTCGAAGGCGCGATGTATCATCTGTTCTTCGCCGGCTTCATGGCCAGCGTGGCGCTGATCTTCGCGGTATACATGATGTATTACAGGCACGAAAACATCGTGCAGGACGAAAGCGGAAACTGAACATGAAACCACATGACTATTCCGGCAGCCGCGCGCTGTTCGAGCGGGCCGGCCGGGTGATTCCCAACGGTATTTCCGGTCACTTCAATCCGGTAGTGCAAAAGCCCCTCGGAACCTACCCCTATTTTGCCCGGAGCGGCAAAGGCGCCCGCTTCCGGGACGTCGACGGCAACGAATACATCGACTATATGTGCGCCTATGGCCCGATGATCCTCGGCTACGGAAACCCCGTGGTCGACTCGGCATACCGGGAACAGATGAAGCTGGCCGACACCTGTACGCTAGCCTCGCCGGTCATGGTCGAACTCGCGGAATTTCTCGTCGAACTGGTTCCGGCGGCGGATTGGGCCACTTTCGCCAAGAACGGGGCCGATGCGACCAATATGGCTGTCCTGATGGCCCGGGCAGCAACCGGACGCGCCAGACTGATCGCTATCGAAGGCGGCTATCATGGCTCCTCGCCCTGGATGCAATCGGCCGACCGTAGCGGCGTCATTTCCGCCGACCACGAGAATGTCATCCGCATCCCCTGGAACGACGTCGATGCCTTGCGCCGGGTTCTGGACGAGCACGAGGGTGAAGTCGCCGCGTTCATCGCGTCGCCCTATCATCATCCGGTGTTTCGCGACAACGAGTTGCCCGCGGAAGGATACTGGCGCGAAGCCCACCTGCTGCTGAAGAAACATGGCGTTGTATCGATCTGCGACGATGTCCGCGCCGGCTTCCGCATCGATATGGGCGGCTCAAACGAGTACTTCGGCTATCGCCCCGACCTGATCTGCTTCTGCAAGGCGATAGCCAATGGCTATCCGATCTCGGCCGTTGCAGGCGCGGATTCGCTGAAAGAAGCCGCCGGCAGCATATTTCAGACCGGCAGTTTCTGGTATTCGGCAGGCGCCATGGCGGCGGCGCTGGCCTGCTTGCAGGAACTGGCGCGGATCGACGCGCCTGCGCGAATTCTGGAAATCGGCCGCAAATTCACCGAAGGACTCACGAGTATCGCCGCCGGGCAGGGCCTGATGCTGAAGGCAAGCGGCATGCCTTCCATGCCATATCTGCGCATGGAGCACGAATCCGGCATCGAATTTCATCAGGCGCTATGCGGCGAATGCGCCCGGCGCGGCCTTTTCATGGCTTCTCATCACAACCTGTTTGTATCCGCGGCGCATACCCAGCAGGATCTGGAGCAGACTTTCGCAATATTTGATGAGGCGCTTGCGGCGGTGCGCGCAAGTTGTTAGCTACTCCTTTTACTGGTACTCCTTCACTGGACCATGGAGAACATGAACATGTGGATTCGAACTTTCGGCGCGCCGGTCATGATGATATTGCTGAGCACGGCCGTTGCATGCAGCCCCGGGCCTGACACTGCTACGGCTCCTGATCAGGCCGGGGATCAGGAGGAGATTGTGCAGGTAGTATTCGAAACCGACGTTGGGGACATCGAGGTTGCGCTATATCCAGATCGTGCGCCCCTTTCCGCAGCCCAATTCCTTGCCCATGTGGATGCCGGCAGTTATGAAGGGGCGAGCTTCTATCGCGTGACCCGCGAGTCCGATGGCTCGGCAATTGACGTTGTGCAAGGCGGGCTGTTGTCCGGGGCGGTACTGGACGGCAGCGACGCCTACGCCGAAGGCTATTCGTCGACGACGGCTGTGGCGCACGAAACCACGGATCAGACCGGCATTGCGAACGAGCGCGGCACGCTCGCCTTTGCCCGCCTGGACCCGGGCACCGCCGACACCGAGATCTTTTTCAACGTGCGCGACAATCCGGAACTCGATGCAGGATTCACCGAAGACGGCCGCGACGGCTATGGATACGCAACCTTCGGCCGAGTGGTGGAAGGCATGCAGGTTCTTGACGAGATTCAGCAAATGCCGAGCGACGCGCCTACTTCCATGGAAACGGTGCGTGGCCAGATTCTCGAACAACCGGTACTCATCCGAAGCATCTACCGCAAAGGTTTCTGACGATTCCGCAATCGCGGAATTATCAATGAGGATTCCGGAAAACTTGCCGACATATTTCGATATTGGGGAACCGAAAGCAAAAATTCGGTATAAAGAGCACTAAGTACAAGGAACAAGAACTTGATTCTCCAGAGATTTGCGATTCTGGCCGTATTCTTTGCGGCGTCTGTCAGCGTTGCGCAGGCACAAACCCTGCGTGGCTCAAGGGATTCCGTCCAACGGCAATACAGTATCGCCGTGCAGGATGGCTTCTCCTTTGTCGCTAGATCCAGCGAAATACCGAACCTGGTCGAGAACGGCCAATTGCTGAGAGTCGTGGAAAACCGCAACCTGACCTTGCACGGAGTTTCCAATCCCTATGCAAGTCCCGCGGTCAAGTTGCTGTTAGACCGGCTCAGCGCGCAATATCGCAGAGCCTGCGGCGAGAAGTTGACGGTTACTTCCCTGCTGCGGCCGCAGAATCGCCAGCCGGCCAACGCGTCCTCGAATTCCGTGCATCCCGCGGGCATGGCGGTGGATCTTCGAATTCCTAACCGCGGCAGATGCCGTTCCTGGCTGGAACAGACCCTGTTGTCACTGGAAGGATCCGGCTTGCTCGACGTAACCCGCGAACGCAATCCACCGCACTATCACGTCGCGGTTTTCACTACTCCGTACAAGAATTACGTGGCTACTCTTACGAACTCGAATCAGGAGTATCGAGTGCGCCGTGGCGACTCGCTCTGGAAAATCGCCCAAACGATGGGAATCTCCCTTCCACAGTTGCGAGCTGCAAATGGAATCTCGGGAGACCACATCGATGTCGGGCAGCGGCTGCAAATTCCGGCAATCGCTTCGAACACGGCAGTCAACGCCGCAACAACCGTCGACAAAATCGAATACAAGGTTCGCAGGGGCGATTCGCTTTGGGGGATCGCCAGGCGATACAACACCAGCGTGGCGCAGATCATGAGGCAAAACGGCCTCAACAGCGACCTGCTGGAGGTCAATCAGGTCCTGCAGATAACCCCCGGCGGCTCAAGCTGAGCGATCAGGTTCGGCTCACTCCGGCGGGTCTACTGACTGGAGTAATCGATGAAAATCACAAATGCCGTTTTCTTGCTGGTAGTTGCGGCCTATATGCCCCACCTGGCCGCCCAGCGCTTGCCGGCCATCGATCCGAATGACTACTCAGAAGAGCAGATGCAAGCTGCGGCAGACTTTGAAGCGGCGAGAAACCGCGCCGTAAGCGGGCCGTTTGAACTCATGATGCACAGTCCGGCCGTCATGAGCCGGGCGCGGGCATTCGGGGATTACCTGCGCTTCAATTCCGCGATCGGCAATACGCTTAGTGAACTGGTAATACTGATCACGGCGCGTGAATGGACGCAGGACTACGAGTGGTACGCGCATTACCCTATCGCGCTTGAAGTAGGCATCGGTCAGGAGATTACCGATGCAATCGCGGAAGGCCGCCGTCCGGCCGGAATGAGCGAAGACGAAGAAATCGTTTACGACTTTTCCATTGAGCTTCACCGCAACCGCCGTGTCAGCGACGTGACGTTTCAGCGTGCGCTGGAGCGATTCGGGAGCAAGGGCGTGATCGACCTGACGGGAATCAACGGTTACTACACGTTCCTGGCCATGCAGATGAACATGGCCCGGTTTCCAGTACCGGAAGGCGCGGTAAGACTGCCGCGCTTCCCGGATTGAACGATCGTTACTTCCTGTACAGCACAGTAAACTGGCTGGTCTGACCCCGTATCGACGGGGAAAATACGCCCTCGGTCAGCGGGTCGTCCGGGTTCTTGAACATGTCCGAGCTGTTCGCGACGGTAAGTCCGGCCTCTTCGGCCAATTGCGTTACCAGGCTTTCTTCGATGCGATGCAAGCTGTCGCCCGCTTCCCATCCGGAGCCGTCCGGCGCTATGTGATCGTTCGCGAGAAACACACCGCCGGGTTTCAATACCCGCGCGATTTCGCTGAAGCTGCCGGCCAGGTCGCCCAGGCTGTTGCCTTCGGGCGCGAAGCCCAGCTCGTGCGGGCCCAGAATCCAGGTGACCATGTCGATGGAATTGTCCTCGGCGTCCAATTCGTCGAAATTGGTGATGCTGACCCGCACGTTCGGGAGTCGGTCATCCGCCGTGCGTATGTCTATGCCGTCACCGACAAAACCCATAAGTCCGGGCGGGTGTTGCAGAATTACACTGCCGTCCGGGCCCACCGCGCGACTCAATATCTCGGTGTAGTAACCGCCGGCGGCTTCCAGTTCGAGCACGGCCATACCGGTTTGAAGTCCGGCAAACGCAAGCACTTCCGCGGGTCTGCGCCGCTCGTCGTTGGCGGCATCCTCGGCGGGCCGGTCAGGATGAGCCAGCGCCGCGGCGACGTCGGCGTCCGCACCGGCAGCCGTACTGCTGACAAGCGCCAACGCCACGAGAGAAAAACTGCTGAATAAACTCACTATGTATCTAGTCAAATAGTTCATGTCTGGCTCCTCGCCTAATGTGTTGTGAATGTTATCAGGGATTGCAGTCATTCGCTTCGCATCATTACGGTGAGATATTCATTTGGGCTTGTACGCGTTCCGCGTTACGCTTGGCGAGCCCGACCTGTTTCCACTCACGACGAGGAGCACATGTTCAGTTGGCTTGAAACCACCTCGGTCGCGAACTGGGTTGCGCTATCGCTATGGGCTTATCCGGCTTTGCTCAGCTTGCATATCGTGGGGCTGGCGGTCGTGGTCGGCATTTTCGTCATGCGCGACCTGCGGCTGATAGGCGTCGTCCGGCGGATCAATCCGCGAATATTTCTCGATCTGGCCCCGCTGGCCTGGTTCGGTTTCACGCTCAATCTGATCTCGGGCTTTCTGCTGTTCACTTCCCAGGCAGCGGTCTTCGCGTCCAACCTGCCTTTTCTGATCAAGATAAGTTTCGTTATCGTCGGCATGGTGTTGGCGGGGAAAATTCACTCGCGCCTGCGGCGACAGTCGGTTTCCGCGTCTTTCTATTTGTCGGCGCTGAGCGAGGAAAGCACGCTGCGGCCGCTGGCCTTCCTTTCTCTTGCGGTTTGGGTGACGGTGATCAGCGCCGGCCGCCTGATCGCGTATTTTTGAATCGCCATGATTCGATCCTTCGCCAGCAGCATTGCCGACAGCAGCCTGAACCAGTGGATTTCGGAGACTTACTGGTTATGGCCGGTGTTGGAAATCTTCCATTTCCTGGGGCTCAGTATCCTGCTTGGCGCGCTTGTGACTATTGACGCGCGCTTGCTCGGGTTGCTGCGGAATTGCGATGCACTGGACGTCAAACGGTTCGTACCCCTGGCCTGGGTCGGATTCTGCGTAAATCTTGCCACCGGCACGCTGTTCTTCATCGGCGATCCGATGCGTTATTCCATCAACATTGGATTCCAGTTGAAAATGTTGTTGATCCTGATCGCCGGCCTCAATGTCGTGGCGTACCAACTGCAAGTCCGGCCGCTCATGGCGGGCTGGAGCGCAGGCTCCGCAACTACGCCGGCTGCCAAGCTCATCGCCATAACTTCGCTGCTGGCATGGACCGGCGTATTGTTGCTGGGAAGGCTGATTCCCTATGTCGGCACCGGGTGAGGCCTGCGCGGGCGACGCATGCGTCGCCCCTACAACAGGCCCGATTCCAGTCGCAAATGCGTAGGGGCGAGGCATGCCTCGCCCGTGGTGGGACGGGAACTAATCGTAGCGCGAGGGGAAGAAACGCACCGCGCCTCGCGAAGCTTCGGGGTCGCAGTCGTAGGGCAACAACTTGTAGCCCTCGCTCGCGGGAATCCAGCGCGCGGTGTAGGAAGTCGGCTCTTCGAGGAACATCGGATCTTCGACTTCCAGCGTAATCCAGAGGTCGTCCCCGTCGCGCCAGTATCGTTCGCGCACGATTTTCTGGGATGACGACGGTATGCCGTTGTAGTCGTCGAAGCCGACGATGTCGAATACGAAATTGGTCGTCGTCACGACCAGCGCGCCGTCTTCGTAATGGCCCGAAGAGAATCCCTGGACGCTGAATTCATGCGGTTTCGCCTGGCGGCCGTCGAGCCATACGGTGCGAAGCTGGTCGTCCTTCTCATAGCGGAACAGAACTCTGTCGGGCCATTGGGTTACTTCCATGTTATACGGGTCGTATTGAATGGCCGGCGACGATGCGGGCTGGCAATCGTACTTGGGGGCTATGATTTCTTCCCAGACTTCCTGGTAGGCCAGCGCCCTGGCATTGAGTTGGGGGAAGTTCTCCTCGGTCCAGGGCATGTTCGGACCATTGATCGGACGCGCACGCGGCGAGCCGTCCCAGACGCCGGTCAGGTCCGGAATCTCCACGCTGCTTTCCTGGGCATCTGTCCGACTTGAGCTCCAGGTTGCAACCATCGCTAGCGCCAGCGAAGCAAGCGCCACTTTTCCAGCCAGGACCCTGGTTTCGGAATTTGAATTCACTATTGCACGTCCTCTTCTTCGACTCTTCCACCCGAAAGAATCGGGCTCCCGTCTTCCCGCGTCATGCGTACGCAACACAGGCCGTAGCTGCCTTCCGCCCGCGACTTGCTGCCGGTCATCTTGACGACGGTGCCGGGAGTCAGCGAGTCCGGCGTCCAGCCGGTGCGCCGCAGGCTGATCGGCGCGCCGAGTTCAACCTGCCATTCGATAATCTCACCTTCGGCATCGGGAACTTCGACAAAAAGATAGGCATGAGGGTTGCGGAAAACGAAACGGGTTACGATTCCCTGAATGTCCACCCGGTTTTCGGGATCGTAGAACGGTCCGCTGGCGTGGTGGGCCAGAACCGGGACTAACAAAAGCCCTGCACCGAAAATAACAGCGGTTGCGAGAGTCGTGAAAAGCGTTTCCCTGCCGGCGAATCGTGTATGCATGAGTTGCCTCCCGGGTGGGGCTTGGGCTTCGATTATATTGCCAATTCCCGCCGAATTGACAACAGTGTATGTCCGGGACTAATCAGGCAAGGCGAAAACAAACAGATTCGTGCCTCGACTCGGCCTTATTTCGCGCGTCAGATTAACCTGGGCGCTGCCCGTGTTCACGGCGATGTACTGCTTGCCGCCAACGGCGAAGGATATCGGGTAGCCCGCCACCGGCGAGCCCAGATTGATTTCCCACAAAACCTCGCCGGATTCGTGGTCGAACGCGCGGAAACGACCGTTCATGTCGCCGCCGAAGATCAGGCCGCCGCCGGTGGCGACCAGTGACAAGATCCCTGCCCGTTGTTCATACCGCCAGTTTGTGGCGCCGGTTTCCGCGGAAATCGCCCGCACCGTGCCGGCGTTGTCGGTTCCGGGTGTAACCTGGTGCCGATAAGCGATTGAATATATCTCCAATGGCTGGCCGACACCGTCGCCGGCCTCGGTAACCGCCGCGGCGGATTCGCTGAAGACGTCGGTCGTTGCCATCATGGTGGCGCAGGAATTGGTCAGCGGGTAGTACATGGTGTTGGTCAGCGGACTGTAGGCGCCGGCCTCCCAGTCCTTGCCGCCCATGACGCTCGGACAGACGAAAACGATCTGCTCGGTTTCCCGAAAGACCACTTCAGGATTTTCCGTCACCGCGCCGGTGGCGCCGTCAATATCGACGATCACATTCTGCTCGACCGTCGAAGTGGCCCAGAGAAACTCTCCGGTCTCTCGGTCCAGGGTATACACCACGCCGGTTTTACCTGGTATTCCGGTGATGACCTTGCGCGTTTCGCCCGCTTGCAAGTCCGGATTGATCCATTGCACGGCTTCCGGGTCAGGCGCCACCGAAGTTTCGACCAGCAGGCGTTCAAAGGGATGGTCGAGGTCCCAATGGTCGTTCATGTGCTGGTAATACCAACGGATATCGCCGGTTTCGGCTTCCAGCGCCAGGGTTGAGTTGTGGTACAGGTGCCGCAGGTCCGCCCCGCCCAGGAAGAACTTGGGCGCCGGAGACGTGACCGATGTGCCGAGAAAGATGAGATCCAGTTCCGGGTCGTAACTTGGCACCATCCAGGAACCGACATGCTGGCGCTGCTCGTAAGGCAAGTCGCCCCAGGTTTCGTCGCCTGGCTCGCCCGGGGCCGGAATCAGGCGCATTCGCCATGCTTCCTCTCCGGTCAGGGCGTCATGCGCGGTGATGATGCAGGCCTCGGGCCCGCCCCATGGGCGGCAACTGCGGCCGGAGATCGCCTTGCCGTCGGCAATTATAGGGCCCGCGGACTGAGTCGCGGGATTTTCCAGATAATTGAGAATCTGCGTTTCCCAAACCATTTCTCCGCTTACGGCATCCAGTGCAAATATGTAATTGTCGTCGCTTGTGTTGATGATGTAGCGGTCGTAAATCGCCAGGTTTCGATTGTTGGCGGCATTGCCTCCCACCTGCTCGTACAGTCCTTCCGGAATGGGGCGGCGATTTTCCCACAACAGGTCGCCGCTGACGGCGTCCAGCGCCTGGATGACATCGCGCGTCTGTGGCACGTAAAGCACGCCGCCATAAGCTAACGGTGTGATCTCTCCGGTGCCCATGTCGAGGTCCCTGGTCCAGACCATGCGCAAATCGGAGACATTGTCGCGATTGATTTCATCGAGCGGACTGAAGCCCCAGGAGTCCAGCGTGCGCCGGAACATCAGCCAGTCGCCGTCGGCGGGATTTTGCAGGATTTCGTCCGTAACGGGCACGAAATCCTCTTCCGCCAGAAGTGGGAGCGAGGTCGGTCCGAGGAACAAGACGGCCAATAACTGGATCAATCGCGTGCGGCGCGATAGGTGGAGCATTGATTTTCCGGCCATCGGACTTCTCCTTGGTCAAAACGACCCTGCAGGAGCTGATTGTGAGCGGCAGCCATTGATACCAAAAAGACCCGATCTATCCAAGCACGACAGATACCCGAATAAATGTTATCAATTGTAGACTTGATGTACAGGTTCAAATACATGTGAGACTGTAGGGGCGAGGCATGCCTCGCCCGCGAAAGGCCCGAAACCGTGCAATGCCCACGGGCGAGGCATGCCTCGCCCCTACGAGACCGTGTGCGAACCCTCCAGGGCCATCTTATAGTCACATAGGTAGTTGGGGTTCTCAGTTGTTTGGTTTGATTGCGGTCGGGCTGGGGGGGTGTTGTTTTGACGGTTTTGCTCGTTCTGTGGACGGGAGCGGTTGGGCGGGAATCGATATTGGCACTTGCCAGCTTGTTCGGTACGGTTTGGGCCGGTGCGTTTTGGGGCTGGGTCAGGCGGCGTTGACGACTTCGCGCAGGGCGTCGCCCTGGCGGGCGGCGTAATGTCGCTGGGCCTGTGGTTGGTGCTTGAAGCGGCCGCGCAGGCGGATGATGGAGATGGCGACGTTGGACAGGCAGGCCAGATTGCGGGGCAGTTTGCCGTTGCGGACCCGAGACCGATCCTCGTCCCAGGACCAATCGCGAACATAGTGAAGTCGATTTTCGATTTCCCAGTGTCCGCGGTTCAGGGCGAGTATTTCCGCGGGGCCGGCGCGGTCGGCGCCGAGCGAAGTGAGACCGTACACGGTTTCGACGGTGGTGGTGTTTTTCTTCAGGACGGTGCGCCGCCGGCGGATGCGGAAAGCCTGGCGGCGTCCCGGCAGGGCGGCCAGATCGTCCGGGCATTCCTCCAGCGACAGCAGCGCGCAAGCGCGTTCCTCCAGGCGTCCGTGGCCCTTGTCGAGCGTTTCGGCGGCGGGCGCGGCGTCGAAGGCGGCATTGAAGGCCGCGAGGTCTTCGCGCAGGGTTTTGCGGTTGCCCTTGACGGGCATCACATAGTCCGCGCCTTCGTCGAGGATCAAGCGCGCGGTTTTCGGGCAACTGTGCAAGGCGTCCAGCGTCAACACGCGACCGCCGACGTCCAGTTCCCGGATCAGGCGCCGGGCGCCGCGGATCTCCCCGCCCGCGCTGTCCGAGGCGGTCTGGCCGGCGACGATGCCGGCGCCGTGCGTGACCGCGGCCAGCAACATGCGCCCGTCGTCCGGCCCGGCCGGCCGATGGAGCGGGGCAGCCTTGCCGTCAATGGCCAAAGCGCCCTCCGGGGGCCGCCGGGCGGCCGAGAACCGCCGTACCGCCCGGTCCAGCGCGTCCGGATCGATACCCGACAGCAGGCGGTGCATGCTCGCCCGCGAAGGCGGTGTCAGCCGACCGGTGGTCGGACTGCGAAAAGCCCGCACCGCCGCCAGTTGCCGCTGGTCCAGCCGCGCCCCGAACTCGGCGATGGCGGTCGGCCCCTGGGCGCCGGCCAGCTTCGCCGCCACGGCAATGGCCAGCACGCTCGCCAGCGAGTGCCGCACCCCGCGCGCGCAACGAAACTCCGGCACCTGCCGCAGGTGATCGAACAGGCTGCGCAGTCGGCCGGGTTCCGGCAACTCCGGCTCCTCTTGTCCGCAACCCCAATGCGCAGGTTCGGCCAGCCCGGCCAAGTCAGTGCCCGCGCTCGGCGCCAAAGGCCGCAGCCACACCGTCTTCGGCTCTCCGTGCGCCACCCAGCCGCCGCCGGACCGGGCGTAACCACGCGTCACGCCGACTTGCTCCCACCCGGCGGCGCGGTAACACACACCCCGGAATCGGGACGGGTCGACGAAAGTCTCCGCCAGCAGCACCGGATGGCCGAACCGCGCCTCCATGTCCGCGGAAAGACGGCGCGCCGAAAGCGCCAGCACGCGGGAGGCCAGGTTCGGCGCCCGACCGCGGGGCAGCACCAGAAAACGGCAGTTGTTCGCAATCAACCGCAAACGCCTGAACTGCTGCTCCGGCGCCCAGCCGATCCAGGCGTCCCGCGCCTTGACCTTGAACGCCCCGGCGCACCAGCCGAGCAGCGCCAGCCATTCACCGTCCGGACCCGTCGCCACATGCCGGATCCCGTGACCGAACATGCCTCGGAAACCCAGATAGTGCTCCGCGTCCATCACACGATCCCACCGGGCCCGCTCGGCCGCGTCGGAAACAGGCCGCACCTCGACCGCGGACAGGGAAAAACCCAATTCCACAGCAGCGTCGTTGTGCTCATGTGCGCGATCAGACATGGAACCAGCGTAACCCTTCCAGCGCCAAATGTCCAGACCGGAAATTTCCGGCAATGCTTCAGTTGGTTAACGACGACTTTAAGATGGCCCTGGCGAACCCTCACACTTGTTTGCTTGACCGGGCTTGCGGGGGCTAGTATGAAGGCAAATCAAACCGGAACAATTCCGATCGCATGAAGACAATCGTTCATGGCCTGATTTTTTTCGGCCTCATCTTGCCCGCCGGCCCGGCCATGGCCCATCACAGTTTCGCCGCGGAGTTCTCCTACGAGCATTTCGGAACCAGGACGGGCGAAGTCGTCGAGGTGCATTACGTCAATCCCCATACCCGCATCTTCGTCGCAGTTACCAACGAATCCGGAGAGGAGGAGATCTGGGACGCCCAGAGCCACGCCATCAGCACCGTGCTCCGCGCCGGCTGGCAACGGGATACCGTAAGGGTCGGTGAAAACGTGGCGCTCGAGGGCTTTCTCGGGCTGGATAATTCCCGCAAGTTGTGGATCAGCAAAATGACGCTTGAGGACGGAACGGTTTTTACCCTGAGCGCCGGAAACTGAAGCATGTTGAAGACCGTATACGGAGGAAATGTGCCTGACCCTGTTTTCAATCCCGCAAGAATCCTGTTCGGAATCGGTTTGCTCGCGGCGGCGGGCATGGCGTCCGCCCAGGGCGTACCGCTACCCATCGAGTCACTGCCGCTGGGCAAGGACATCGGAATCAGTTCGGGGCAGACGGTTACGCCGGCTTACGAAGGCTGGTACCAGGACGACGACGGCCTGATCGCCTTGTCGTTCGGTTACTACAATCGCAATACCGAAGAAGTGCTTGAAATTCCCATCGGCGATTCGAATCAGATCACCGGCGCCCCGGACGGCAATGCCGATCAGGGCCAGCCGACTCGATTCGACGTCGACCGCCATTGGGGAGTTTTCATCGTGAAAGTTCCCGACGGCCCTGACGAGCCGGTCATCTGGCGCCTGCGAAATCAGGGCCGGACTTTCGATATCCGGGCCAATCTGCATACGGACTACATCATCGACGCCATCGCCGGCGACGCCAACGGCAATTTCCCTCCGCGAATAAAGTTTGCCGAAGACGCGGACTGGGGCCATGGTCCCGCGGGAACGACTGCCGGGCCCTTCGAGGCCCATGTCGGGGCGCCGCTTGAATTGACCGCCTGGGTCGAGGACGTCGGGGAAGTGAATCCGCTTTTCGCCCAGTTTTTCGGCGGCGGGGGCGGACCTCCTCCGGTTACGGTCGCCTGGTTCAAACAGCAGGGACCGGGCGCGGTGGCGTTCAGCGAGGACAGCGCACGGGTGCCCGCTGAAGGCGGCACGGCGGCTACGGAGGTCACTTTTGACTCGCCGGGCGAATACCTGTTGCGCGCCCGAGTGACGGAGTTCACCGGCCCGGCAACCGCCGGCCACGCCCAATGCTGTTGGACAAACGGTTTCATACAAGTGAACGTGAGTGAATAGAGTCGGTATCGCCGATCGAGACCGGCGGTCTCCTGGAGAAAATCGAATGAGCAAGATACAGAAAATCGAATGGCAATCGCTGGCGGCCTGCGCCGTACTGGCATTGCCGACGCTTGCCCACGCCCAGGAGGAAGTTTCCTGGGCCGAAGACGTCATGCCGATCTTCCAGGCCAAGTGCCAGGAATGTCATCGGCCCGACTCGATCGCGCCCATGCCCTTGCTGACCTACGAGCAGGCAAGTGCATTCGCTCCACTGATCCGTTACCGCGTGGAAAATCGGGTCATGCCGCCCTGGCATGTCAACCCGGACGTCGGCATCCAGGATTTCATCAACGAACGCGGCCTGACTCCACAAGAGCGCGAGACAATTCTGGCCTGGGTGGACCAGGGCGCGCCCCAGGGCGACATGAGCCTGGCGCCCGCGCCGCTGGAATTCGATGAAGCCCTGGTCTGGCGCTTGCAGGAACAGATGGGATCGGCGCCGGATCTGGTTGTTGAGTCCGAGCCTTTCGACTTGCCGGCGGTCACACAGGACAAGTGGTTCCGGCCACTCGTTCCAACCGGGCTGACCGAAGAGAAGTGGGTCAAGGCAATCGAGATTCGCCCGAAGGACGCGCAAACACGTCGCGTGGTGCATCACGCCCTGGCTTTCCTGTTGCAGGAAGAAACGGAAATAGTCGGCCTGCCCGAGGATGCGGACATCCCTCTCGGCCCCCGCCTGTTCATGGAATGGGCAGTGGGTAAGGCCGGCCAGATTTTCCGCCCCGACTCCGGCAAACTGATGCTGCCTGATTCGCAGATCCTGTGGGAAGTGCACATGCACGCCATGGGCGAGCGCGTACCCAACGCGCAGGTAGAAATCGGCGTCTGGTTCCACGAAGAACCGCCCCGGCATCGCACCATCCTGAGCATGCTCGATGCAAGGGGGCCGCGAAGCCTCGATATCCCGCCCAACGAAATCACGGTCACCCAGGGAACATTCGTGCTGGCGGCGCCGGCGCGGCTGGAAAATTTCCAGCCCCACATGCATATGCGCGGCAAGGCCATGTCGATGGAAGCGATCTATCCCGACGGCGACCGGGAAATGCTGGCCTTCGTCGACAATTTCCAGTGGAACTGGCAGATCAACTACGTGTTCGGCGAAGACGCGGCGCCGCTGGTGCCCAAGGGCACGATGATCATCACCACTGCCTGGCACGACAATACGGAGAACAATCCGTACAACCCGGATCCAACCCAATGGGTCGGCTGGGGCGACCGCACGGTGGACGAGATGGCCCACAACTGGGTCGATGTGACCTATCTGGGCCAGGAAGACTACGAGCGGATGCTGGCGGAACGTAGCGCGCGGCTGGCGCAAAGCCAGGCTGAATCGGAATAGATCCAGCCCGGTGAGAATTTTCGCGTTCATCACTTCGCTGTTCCTGGCCGGGGCTTGTCTGGCCCAGGTCGAAGGCGACTGGATGCTGACCCTGAATCACCAGACCGAGCGGCTGGGCATCATTACCTTCGAGCGCGAACAGGGCGAACTGAAAATTTATGTAGACGGTGGCCCGGTCGAATACTCGCTGGAAGGAAATCGCCTCGAAATGGAAGTCGACTATCGCAACGCCGGCGGCAGGCTGCTCAGCAGGACACTGAGCGGCACGATCGAAGGCGATGTCATTTCGGGAACCCTGACAGCCCCGCACGACGGTTCAATGGGAACCTGGCGAGCCGAACCCCGGATTCCGGATGAAGTATTGCCGCCGGCGCCGGTTGATTTCAGCGGAATCTGGTCGCGAATTTCCGCCGGCATGGAGAAAGTGCATCTCGACTACACCGATTCGGCGCAGGCACTGGTCGACGATTACCACTATCTCGACGATCCCGCGCTGCGTTGCGTGTCACCGGCCCTGGTGCGGATTTCCGGCTGGCCTTATCCACTGGAGATTCTGCAGGACGAGAAACAGGTAACCATTCTCTATGAGAGTTTTCGTGAAGTGCGGCGGATCTTTCTCGACGGCCGCGAATTTCCCGCAGACCTGCCCGCGACTGCCATGGGCTATTCCATGGGTCATTGGGAAGGCAGCACCCTGGTGGTGGAGTCCTCTCTGCTGAAACCGGCCTTCGTCGATCAGGCGGGACAGCCGATTTCGGCAAACGCGCGAGTGGTCGAACGCATATCCATGAGCGAAGACGGCAGCAACCTGCGCAGCCTGCTGACCCTGCACGATCCGGAAAACTACCGCCGCCCCATCGTCCGCTACCGGCAATGGCGCAGAACCCCGGACACGACCATCCTCGAGTACGACTGCGATTCCTATCCTTTCTATCGCGGGCTGGAGTACGAAGGAAGACTGGACGAATTCTGGGAAAGGATGAGCGAAAGACGCTGAAACCGGGCGGCTGCAAGGCGCAGTTTCCGGCCCGGAACCATCAATTCAAGAGGAATAGTAATGTTTCAAAGACATTGGATTCACGCGGCAACTGCTTTCGCATGGATCGTCGCGGCGCCCGCGATGGCGCAATCGGACGGCGGAAGCCCGGATTTGCTCGCCGACTTGAGGCCGGTTACCGCGGAGATGCTGGCCAACCCGAGCGCCGGCAACTGGCTCATTTGGCGCAAGACCTACGACAGCCACGGTTTCAGCCCGCTTGACCAGATCGACACCGAAAACGTCGATCAACTGGCCGAGGCCTGGCGCATACCGCTCGGGCAAGGTTCGAGCATGGCGACGCCGCTGGTGCATGACGGCGTGATGTTTCTGGCCGACACCAACGATGCGGTGCTGGCGCTCGATGCGCGCAGCGGCGAGGAACTATGGCGATACGAGCACGAAACCGGCGCCGACGCGACCGCCGGACTCAATGGCAAGTTCGGCATAGCGATTTACGGGACCAACCTCATTGTGCCCACGCTCGACTTGCGCCTGCTCGCACTGGACTTCCGCACCGGTGAGCCGGTCTGGGAGCACGCCATCGCGGTTACCGCGGACAGACCCAGCCGCTACTCGCTACGCGCCGCGCCATTGCTTGCCGACGGCGTGATCGTTCAGGGCGTTACTGCGACGATGGTCCCCGAGGGAGGATTCATCATCGGCATAGACGCCGGCAGCGGCGAAGAACTGTGGCGGTTTCAAACGGTCGCCGGGCCGGACGATCCCGGCGGGCACACCTGGAACGACATCGCCCTTTCGGAGCGCCAGGGAGGCTCGGTCTGGGTTACCGGCAGTTACGATCCGGAACTCGATCTGGTTTTTTTCGGGCCGGCGCCCACCTACCATACCGCGCCGCTGCTCGATCCGGTGGCTATACAAGGCGTCAGCAATGATGCGCTGTACACCAATTCGACGATTGCCCTGCGGCCGCGAAGCGGCGAGTTGGCATGGCATTTCCAGCACGTGGCGAACGATCAGTGGGATCTGGACTGGTCATTCGAGCGGCAAATCATCGAAATCTACGTAGACGGCTCGCCCCGCAAGGCGGTAATTACCGCGGGCAAAATTGCGCTTTACGATGCACTGGACGCGGCCACTGGCGAATACCTTTTTTCCATCGACCTGGGATTGCAGAATCTGGTTGCCTCGATCGACCCGCAATCCGGCGTAAAAACCATGAACCCGAACGCGCGGCCGAATGCCGAGAATGCCGTGCTGATCTGCCCGCAGCCCATCGGCGGGCGAAACTGGCTTGCGGGGGCAGTGAATCCAGAGAGCAACATGCTCTTCCTGCCGCTGGCCGAGACCTGCATGATGGGAGGGCCGACCGGAGGGGATTCCCAGTTACTCAGCACCGGCGCCGCCATTTCGGGGATAGCTCCCCCCGACAGCGACGGCAATGTCGGCCGCTTGCAGGCGATAAATCTCGAAACCCGCGAGCTGGCCTGGAGTTTCCGCGAGTTCATGCCGCCTTCCTCGGCAGTGCTCGCAACCGGCGGCGGCCTGGTTTTCGGCGCCGCCGTCGACCAGTCGTTCAAGGCCTTCGACCAGATCGACGGCGAAGTTCTCTGGAAAACCGACCTCGGCGATATCGCTGCTTCGTTTCCGATCAGTTACAGCGTGGGCGGGAAACAGCACATTGCCCTGGTGGTCGGCCAACCGGGCTTGCATTCGCAAGCCCTGATCGGTATCGCCATGCAGACTTCCGGCGACATTTCCCGGTTCAGCGGACTTACCCGCGAAGGTCCGTCCCTGGTCGTCTTCGCCCTGCCCTGAAAGCTGTGTTGAAAGTCGCCAGCGCGGGCGAGGGATCAGTATAATCACGGCTGGGAGTCAGGCTCCTGGTCACTCGCTGCAAACTTACATGATGAGACTCGATAAACATGGATATCTCGATTGCATACTGTGTACAGTGAAACTATAAACCCAAGGCTGTCAGTCTGGCAGCCAAACTGGCCGACCGCTTCGGCGTTACGGCTCGCCTCATCGAAAGCGGCGGCGGCAGATTCGATGTGCATGTCGGCGGCCAATTGGCGTATTCAAAACATGAAACGGGAGAGTTTCCGGACGAAGCCCGCCTGATCTCCGAGATCGCTCGAAACTTCGCCTGAGGCCGATTCCGATCACTTCCAGGGTACCAACGGACAAGGAGTCAGGTGAGTTTCTCCGCCGTTCTCCGCTAGCCGATATGACGCTGCTACAAAAATGGTTTTGCTCGATGAGAACTTCACTTTCTCCCTGGGCGACGTCCTGGACCCCTATGCGGACTACACGCGAAGTGACTTGAATGAATTTCTGCGCTCATTCGATCCCGATTCCTTGTCCAGCGAACAAGTCTATTCGAACCTGGGATTCGGCTTGCTGGGATCCATCGCGGCCGATGCCGCGCGGATTCGGGTGACGTTTGCCACGCCAGCAGAGAGTTCGTCTCCGAGCATCGAGTTCGTTCAGGCAGGTCAGACCATCAACGCGCCCCGGGTCGAGGACGGTCTCGGGACAACGGAACGCGAGGAAATCCCGCTCGACAGCGCAGTCCTGAACGACTACCAGGGCGAATATGAACTGGCGGAAGGCGTGGCGATAAAGGTTTCGGTCCGGGACTCCCAGTTGTTCATTCAGGTGACCGGCCAGCAGGCCTTTCCGGCTTTTGCCATGGACACGGACCGCTTCTTTCTAAGGGTCGTGGATGCGGAGATCGAATTCCTGCGCGATGACGGCGGCTACGTTCACGAACTGATTCTCTACCAGGCAGGCGAACATCGCGCGCGTCGCTTGGGCGAGCGCCTCTGATTGACCTCCAGCATCGAGGCTGTATTGACTCCCTCCGCTGCCGAAGTCCGAATCGCTACTCGGCCGATATCGATACCAGGCACGAAAATTCGCGAATTTACCGCAAGTAGCGTTGCCGGCCCTGAAACTCCGCCAAACTGAGGCGCCGCGACCTTTATGAAGATGAAGCTGAAATCAGCCGCATACGAACTGGATAATTTTGAAGACGCTCTGCTGCCTGCGTACCGAGTCGCATTCACCGCGGCCGACAGCGCTGAACTGGCGCAAGTAATGACCGATTCGGGTTTCAAGGGTCGAGCGGAAGCGTACGGGCGTGCTTGATGGGCTTCAGGCTGAAGTTCGATTCCACGTGCATCACGCCGGGGTACTTGAGAATCTGCTTCATTACCAGTTCCGAAAAGTGATCTATGCTGTGAGCCACCACCTTCATGAGGTAGTCCTGCGTGCCGCTCATGGCGTGACATTCAATGATATGCGGCTCCTGGGCTACCCGCTGGTGGAACGATTCAGTGCGTTCATCCGGCTGTTTTTCCATCGTCACCTGTACGAATGCGGTGACGGAAAGCCCCAGTTTGCGCTGATCTACCTCGGCGAAGTAACCGCGTATGAAGCCGGCAGTCTCCAGCGCCTTGACGCGGCGAAAAGTCGGTGACTCGGACAAGCCGATGCGGGCGGCCAGCTTCGCGTTGGCCATGCGGCCGTCAAGTTGCAATTCGCGCAGGATCGCGCGCTCCGAGCGGTCCAACGGTCTCGATTCGTTTTGACTGGACAAGTGAAATATTCCTTTTCCTGCGTGTAATTTGAAGAATTTCCTTAATACTACATCAATAATGGACCAAATAGGCAACATATTCCCCCATCGGTGATCTAACCTGACTGAAACTATTCGCTTGGGAGTTTCTCCATGCACGACAACCCCATGGGACTGGACGGTTTCGATTTCGTCGAGTTCGCGGCGATCGATAAAGGTCGGCTCGAACCGGTGTTCGAAACCCTTGGGTTCAATCATGTCGCCCGACATCGCTCCAAGGATGTGCAGCTCTGGCGTCAGGGCGACATCAACTTCATCGTCAACTACGAGCCGAATAGCCCGGCCCACTACCATGCCGATGAGCATGGACCCTGCGCCTGTGGACTGGCGTTCCGGGTGCGGGACTCGCACCATGCGTACAACCGCGCGGTGGAACTCGGCGCGCAACCCGTCGAGCTCGACACCGGGCCCATGGAACTGCGTTTGCCGGCGATCCGGGGTATCGGCGGCGCGCCGCTTTATCTCATTGATCGCTACACTGCCGGCGCGAGCATCTACGACATTGATTTCGAGTACCTGGATGGTGTGGAGCGCTTTCCGCGAGGCGTGGGTCTGCAAGTGATCGACCACCTCACGCACAACGTGTACCGCGGCCGCATGAACCACTGGGCATCGTTCTACGAGCGGCTGTTCAACTTCCGTGAGATTCGCCACTTCGACATTCGCGGGCAGAAGACGGGGCTAACTTCACGGGCGATGACCGCGCCGGATAACCGGATTCGTATCCCGCTCAACGAAGAAGCCGGCGACAATGGACAGATCGAGGAATTCCTCATGCAATACAACGGCGAAGGCATTCAGCACATCGCCTTTGCCTGCGACGATCTGCTCGCGACCTGGGATCGCCTGCAAGAACGGGGTTTGAAATTCATGAAGCCGCCGCCGGATACCTATTACGAGATGCTGGAAGATCGACTGCGCGGACACGGTGAGCCGGTTGCGGACCTGCAGCGCCGGGGTATATTGTTGGACGGCAGCACGGCAGGGGATGAACCGCGTCTGTTGCTGCAGATCTTTTCCCAGGCGCTGATCGGACCGATCTTTTTCGAATTTATCCAGCGGAAGAAGGACGAGGGATTCGGCGAGGGCAATTTCCAGGCGTTATTCGAATCCATCGAGCGCGATCAACTGCAACGCGGCGTGCTCGAAAGCGCCGGCTGACCGGGGGCGCAATGAAAATCAGGCAAATCCACCATGTCGCGTATCGCTGCCGCGATGCCAAGGAGACGGTTGAGTTTTATCGGGACTTGCTGGGCATGGATTATCTCCTTGCCTTCGCCGAAAACGAAGTGCCTTCGACCAAGGAGCCGGACCCCTACATTCACGTCTTTCTCGATGCCGGCGACGGCAATGTGCTGGCTTTTTTCGAACTGCCCAACTCTCCGGAAATGGGTCGCGATCCGAACACGCCGGCATGGGTTCAGCATATTGCGTTCGCGTTGGAACAATATGACGAACTGCTGACATGCAAAACCCATCTGGAAAAAAACGGCGTGGACGTGCTCGGCCCCGTGGATCATGGATTGTTCGATTCGATCTACTTTTTCGATCCGAGCGGCCATCGTCTGGAATTGGCCGTCGATAAGGGAACGGATGAAGATCGGGCGCGCGCCAAAGCCGTGGCCGACGAGATGCTGGAAGAATGGAGCCGCACCAAAAAGGCCCCCCGACTGGCTGCCTGGCTGCATGCCAAAGAGTTCGAACAAGCATGAATTCAACGCACGATCCGACACTGCGTAGCTGGGTTACTTCGGCCAACGCATCAGGCGCCGACTTTCCGATTCAGAACCTGCCTTTCGCCGTGCTGCGCCGGGTCGGAACCGGCGAGCGGTTCCGGCCGGGGGTCGCCATTGGTGACCGCGCGCTTGATCTGCGGGAGTTGCATGCCGCCGGAATCGCGCCATCCCGAGGTCTGGACGCGTGTCAGGAAGAAACGCTGAATAGCTTCATGGGACAAGGGTCGGCCGTGTGGTCGGCCCTGCGAGCGGATCTGAGCGCGCTGCTGGCGGCGGGATCGGAACATGAAGCCGCGGTGCGGAATTGCCTGATTCCACTTAGCGAAGTCGAATACCAGATACCGGCGCGGATCGGCGATTACACGGATTTTTATACATCCATCCACCATGCCGCCAATATCGGCCGACTGTTCCGGCCGAACGATCCGCTATTGCCCAACTATCGCTGGGTGCCGATCGGTTATCACGGCCGCAGTTCGTCCATCGCGATAAGCGGACAGTCGTTCCCCCGCCCGCGCGGACAACTGAAACCGCCTGGCTCGGAGCGACCGGAAGTCGCCCCTTGCCGGCGTCTCGACTACGAATTGGAGATCGGTATATTCGTCGGCCGCGGCAATGCCCTGGGTGTCCCCGTGGACATCGACGATGCGGAGAATCATGTGTTCGGGCTGTGTTTGCTCAACGATTGGTCCGCCCGCGACATTCAAGCCTGGGAGTATCAGCCGCTGGGTCCGTTTCTGGCGAAAAGCTTCGCAACGACGATCTCGCCCTGGATCGTGACACTGGAAGCGCTGGCGCCTTTTCGCAGGCCCTGGCGGCGTTCCGCCGGAGAGCCGCGGGCGCTGCCGTATCTTTCGAGCGAAGAAAATTCGGCCGCGGGCGCCATCGACATGCAACTCGAAGTGCTGCTGCAAAGCGCAACGATGCGCGAAAACAACATCGCACCGGAAAGTCTTTCCAGCAGCAACTTCAGCGACGCCTACTGGACGGTCGCGCAGATGGTGGCGCATCACACGGTCAATGGCTGCAATCTGCGGCCGGGCGATCTGTTCGGCAGCGGCACGATGTCCGGCGACCATGAAGGCAGTCAGGGCGCGCTTATTGAAATCACCCGCGGCGGCGCCGAGCCGACCCGGTTGCGGAACGGTGAGGAGCGCGCGTTTCTCGAAGATGGAGATACCGTGATCCTGCGGGCGCATTGCGCAAGAGAAGGGGCGGTGCGCATCGGTTTCGGCGAAGCAGTCGGTACCGTGCTGCCGGCGAATTCCCAATGAAACTCTACGATTATTTCCGCTCATCGGCGGCCTTTCGCGTGCGCATCGCACTCAACTGGAAAGGCGTGGCTTTTGAGCAACTTCCGGTAGATCTGCCGCGGGGACAGCAACTTTCCGCCGAGTACCGAGCCGTCAATCCGCAACAATTGGTGCCGACTTTGGACACCGGGGCGGGACTCCTCAGTCAGTCATTGGCCATTTGCGAGTATCTTGAAGAGACAATTCCCCAACCGCCGCTGCTCCCGGCCGACCCGCTGGCTCGGGCGCGGGTGCGCGGCCTGGCGCAACTTGTTGCCTGTGACATTCATCCGATCGCGAACTTGAGGGTATTGAACAGGCTGCGGCATGATCTGACCGTTGACGAACCACGTGTTGGAGAATGGATCCGGCACTGGATCGGCCTCGGCTTCGAAGCCATCGAAGCGCAACTCGATCCGCAATCCGCCTTTGCATGTGGCGACGCAGTTACACTGGCTGATGTATTCTTGGCGCCGCAGCATTTCAATGCCGTGCGATTCGAAGCGCCGCTTGACGCCTATCCGAAACTTTGTGCGGTAGTTTCTCGCTGCAATGAGTTGCGGGCCTTTGCCGATGCAAAGGGCGGCATGAAGGTAGCGCAGATCTCTGAAAACCAGAGAAACTGACCATTGGCGCCGCCGGATTCCGCAGTGTCGGCGGTGACATAGCTGCGGCGAATGTCGCCAGCGCTGGTGACCGACCGGTATAATCACGGCCTGGAATCCGGCTCCCGGACGTTTACTGCGAACTTTCGTAAAGAGACTCGATAAACATGGATATCTCGATAGCCTACTGCGTACAGTGAAACTATAAACCCAAGGCTGTCAGTCTGGCAGCCAAACTGACCGACCGCTTCGGCGTTACGGCTCGCCTGATCGAAAGCGGCGGCGGACGATTCGACGTGCATGTCGACGCGCAACTGACCTATTCAAAACATGAAACGGGAGAATTCCCCGACGAAGCCCGCCTGGTCTCCGAGATCGCTCAAAACTTTTCCTGAGTCCAGTCGGATTCTGCTGTTTTCAAGTGCAATGATGCATCGAAGCAGATGCTGACTATTCTTCCTTGACATAAATACAGCCCGTGATTAAATATCCGGAAACGTTTCCGGAAATTGAAACATTGAACCCACTGAATTCAAAGACCGAAATTCCGAACCGCGTTGTTCGGCATCGCAAGGCAGTAAGCGGTTCCGGCGGAAAACGTGTAGAGGTCACGGTTCCAGCGAACGATGCCGGCTTGATCAAGGCTATCGCGGGAGCCCTTCGCTCCGGCGGCAAAAGAGCCAGAATGGTTCGGAAAAGCCTGCAACCGATTTTAACGATTCCCAAAGCGCGTACCGGCAAGGAACTGATCGAATTTCTTCGCCGTTCTCCATTGGCCGATATAGCGCTGGATTTCGAACGCGATCGTTCAACCGGTCGTTCAGCCGACTTTGACTGATGGCCTGGTTGCTCGATACCAACGTTATCAGTGAGACCACGAAGCCAAGGCCGAATCGTTCAGTCATAGACTGGATCGAAGCCCGGGCAGCAAGCGAACTGTTTCTGTCGGCTCAGACCTTGGGTGAGTTGGTTCGGGGAGCCAGAAAACACAAGGATTCCAAGCGCCGAAATCAGCTTGAACTATGGATCGCACAAGATCTCTCGCAACAATTCGAAGGACGAATACTTGTGTTCGACGGCCCTGCCGCCGTGGTGTTGGGACAACTGATGGGCGACGGTGATCGCAACGGTCGAACTCCTTCCGCTGCCGACGCCCAAATCGCTGCCCTGGCGATTCGACACCAGATGATCCTGGTAACCCGCAATGAAAAAGATTTCTCCCGGTTCGACCTCGAATTGCTTAACCCGTGGCATGGCTGAATAAAAGGCAACTCCGGGCCAGTCTCGACGAATCCAGGCTCCGCACTATCATTGGAATCTCCCCTTTACCGAGTGATGTGAGCTACGCGGGCAATTTCACATTTGCAATTGGCGCCCTCTTCCAATTTTCGTAATATTTATTATTTTAATATATATAGACTTTTTTCTTAATATAAGTTGATTTATTTCTCTATTCACATTATTTTTATGATTAGTGCTTGGAGGCGAAGATGACAGACTGGTCTTATATCACCGATCTGACTCGAAATCGGACACTCAAAATCGAACGTGTCAGGATCGTTGAAGACGATGTGACGATTGACGGTGATTTCGAATTACCGCCGCTGGCCGGATTGTCGGTGCCTGATCAAGTGTTCGTTGCGTTTTTCGTGCAATGCCACGGATCCATCAAGAAAATGGAAAGTTACTTCGGGATCAGCTACCCGACCGTCAAGAAGCGACTGGAACGCATTGCATCGAGCTTGAAGTTTGTGGAAATCACACCCGACGGCGACCTGACTGACCTGACACTGAGCCGAATCGAAGCGGGTGAAATTACCGCTGACGAGGCGATCGAAATTCTGGCAAACGCCGGTAAAGACTATTGATCCGAACTTGGGAGATTCGTTATGACTCATTCACGAAAAAAAGTATTGGACATGCTTGCGGAGGGAACCATCAATTCCGCAGAAGCGGAGGGCCTGCTTGACCAACTCAATGCAGGCGGAACCGAAAGACATTCGGACAATGGAGCTTCCGCAGGCGCGGCAGGAAATGGCGTACCGACGCACCTGTACATCAAGACCGAACCCAAAGGCGATGCTCTGGAAACGGAGGAACCGGTAGATGTTCGAATTCCACTGGTACTCGCCCGCGCCGGAATGAAGCTCGGATTGCTGATTCCTGAGATACTTGCCCTCAGTCTGGAAAATCATGGCGTGGGAATTGATCTGAATTCACTCGACCAGTCGAATTTGGAGGAGCTTGTCGACTCCCTGTCGAAAAGTCCGATGGTTATCGATACAGAGCAGGTAAATTTGCGGATTTACTGCAAGTAGCGTTGATGGCTCTGAAATTCCGCCGCACCGAGGCGCCGCGACCCCTATGGCCATGAATCTGAAATCCGCCGCGTACGAGATTGAGAATTTCGCAGAGGCCCAGGAATTCTTCCACAGCCGCGGCTGGACGGATGGGTTTCCCGTCGTGCCACCGACGTCCGAAGCGGTGGGAGCCTGCCTCGAATGGGCAAATCTGCCCGCCGGCGAATTGATCGGCGTCGAGCCTGTCAGGGAACGTGCGGTCACTGCCGAGAAGCTGGCGATCAATACCGTCATGGCAGGCTGCCTGCCGAGCCATTTCCCCGCCGTGGTCACGGCCTGGTCGGCGATGTTGCAAGAGGAGTTCCTGCTGCATGGCGCGACCGCCAGTACCGGCGGTTGTGCAATCCTGGTGATTCTCAACGGCCCGGTCCGGCGGGAAATAGGCGCTGTAAGCAGCTTCAACGCGCTTGGCGGCGGAGACAGGGCAACTGCGGTAATCGGCCGTGCGATCCGCTTGGCGCTGATCAATATTCTCGATGTCAGTCCGGGCGCCATCGATCGCTCGACCCTGGGCCACCCCGGCAAGATCAGCTACTGCCTGGCGGAAGACGAAGAAGACTCGGACTGGTCGTCCATTGCCGAACTGCGGGGAATCCCGGCGGATGCTTCCGCGGTAACCGTTTTCGCCGCTGGTGCGCCGCGGCAGATCATGAACGAGTGGACCACTGAGCCGGAAGAAATTCTCGAAACCTACGCCGCCGAAATGCGGGCCAATATGCGCAATTACTCGATCTGGTCGGGCAACTATGTGATCGTCGTGCCCAAACAGCATCGCGATCATTTGCGGTCGGCCGGATGGAACAAATCGGACATTGCCGAGTTCATTTACCGGAAAGCGCGCATCAAGCGTGGTGAATGGGCGAAGGTCGGCAAGGGCGCGGTCGTTCGCGGCAAGAGCGATACCGAGTACTGTGCGCTGCCCTCGCCCGATCATCTGCTGGTACTGGCGGGGGGCGGACCGGCGGGCGGCTTCGGCGCGATCATACCACCCTGGCTCGGCCTGAAGAGCCAGGCGGTCACCTTGCCGATTGGCGCCTGCATCGATTGCGGGCCCGAGTCGGACTAGCGAATGGGCGAATGCCTTGATTGATTTGCACTTTAGATCGATGCGCCGTTTACTGGCTTGCGGCGCCTTATGCGTCATCGGATTATCGTCGGATCATTCGACAGCGGCCGAGCCGGAGCCGATACTGCTCAGCATCGAAGGACATCTCGTCGGCCGCATCGAATCCCTGTCCACTGCAGACGATCCGGCTCTTGTCATCCGCGCCTATTACGATCTGATACCGAAAGAACAGAAAGAAATTCTGGAAAGGCGCCGGGAAAGTCTTGCGAGTCTGCTTCCTGCCTACCGGGTAGCTTTCACTGCCGCCGATAGCGCCGAACTGGCGCAGGTAGTCTCCGATATCGATACACAATGGGCCGCAATACTGGCGATTCACGCCCGGGAATTTACGCGGGAAGTGCAGCAGATTCTCATAGTCGCATACGGCAAGGTCTATCCGATCCTGGTTGTTTAGATCCAGACACATGTGAGACTGAATCGACGGACCGTTGACGGTTGATTCCGTTTCATGCGAGACGGTAGGGGCGAGGCATGCCTCGCCCCTACCGGTCCCGCACACCTGGTTGCCAATTAGTATTGGCCTGGGACAAAATGGTGAATAATGCTTCGCGAACGCAACACGGTGGGGAGGCGATATGAGATTGAGTCTTTCTATTGGTCTGGTAACTCTTGCCGCAGCGCTGCTGCAAAATTCGGCAGGCGGCCACCACGCGTTTTCTTCCGAGTTCGATATCGACAAACCGATTCAGCTTCGCGGTGTAATCACAGGCATGGAATGGGTAAACCCTCACACCTGGCTACATATGGATGCGGAACTGGAAGACGGAACGATACAGCAATGGATGCTGGAAGGCGGCACGCCCAATACGCTGTTGCGGGCGGGATTGACGCGGACAATTTTGTTGCCGGGCACCGAGATTCGTGTGCGCGGATACGCCAGCAAGGACCCGGATTGCACACCGAAATGCCGCGGCAGCGGACGTGACATTACCTTCGCTGATGGGCGCAGTATTTTCATGGGATCTTCCGGTGTGGGCGCCCCGCCTGAAGAAAGACAGTGAACATGAGTCCAGTCGCAAACACCAGACAGTTGATTGTGACAGTGGTTGTTGCGGCCGCCCTGGCGGCGTGTTCGCCGGAAACCAATGAACGGGCCCAGGTTGGCGTACCGCCGGATACTCAAGAGTCGGCCGCGCCCAACCTGAATGGAGTCTGGCAGGCACTAGGCGCTCCCGGCTGGAATCTTGAAGGCCACACCGCCAGCAAGACTCCCGTAACCGGCGTACTTGGCGCCTTCGGCGGTATTCCGGCGGGAATGAGCGTGGTCGAAGGTGGTGAAATTCCCTACTTGCCCGAAGCTCTGCCGCAAAGGGATGTGAACCGCGCGGACTGGACCAACCTCGACCCAGCGGCAAAATGCTACATCCCCGGCATTCCCCGTCTGACCTATATGCCCTTTCCGTTGCAGATCCTGCAAACCGATAGCAAGATCTTCATCGCCTACGAATTCGGCGGCAACAGCCGGGTCATCCACATGGACAGACCCGGCACGGAAGCGCCGCTGCCTTCGTGGATGGGCTATTCACTTGGGCATTGGGAAGGCGACACCCTGGTTGTTGACGTGACTTCGCAAATGGCCGAGACCTGGTTCGACGCTTCCGGCAACTATCACAGCGGCTCGCTGCACGTCGAGGAACGCTATACGCCGGTCGGCGAAAACCACATTCAATACGAGGCCACGATTACCGACCCGGAAGTATTCAGCCGCCCCTGGACCATCAGCCTGCCGCTATACCGGCGGCTCGAACCCAATGCCAGAATTCTCGAATACAAGTGCGTCGAATTCGCCGAGGATCTGTTGTACGACCATCTGCGCAGGGGCTATGACGGGCCCAGGGATCTCGACGGAAATGTGCGAATCGATCCGGAGTCGGCCGCGCCGGACCTGTAGCAACTGATTTTCAACCTGATCAAATTGGCAGGTACAAGAGATGAACAGAATCGCAAAATTTCCGGTTGCCCTGGCAATCAGCCTTGGCGCCGTGCTGCTTTGGCAATCCGCGTTTGCCGCTGACCCTGAGACAGTCCCGATGAAACCCTGGGGCAAACCCAGCCTGCAGGGCAACTGGGATTTTCGCACCGTGACGCCTTTTCAGCGCCCGGCCGCGTTCGCGGACCGGGAATTTCTTTCTGCGGAAGAAGTCGCCGAATATGAGGCAGCCGTGCGCGACGCCAGGGCCGCCCGGGAAGCACAGGAATTTGACGGCGAGCATGACCAGGGCGATCTCGACGCAGGCTACAACTCGTTCTATCTGGATCAGGGAACGACCATGACCACCACCATGCGGACTTCCCAACTGATTTATCCGCCCGACGGCCGCATGCCTGCCATGACCGAACGCGGAAGGGAAACGGCCGCGCATTTTCGCGCCCTGCAAGCGCGTTCGCCCCATGGCCCGGAAGACCGCAATCTGTTTGACCGCTGCATACTCGGTTTCAATGCCGGCCCGCCCATGCGCTCGGGCGCTTACAATAACTTCATTACACTGGTACAGACCGAGGACTACATCGTCATCCAGACCGAGATGGTCAACGACCACCGCATCATTCCAACCAATGGCGGCGAAGCCCTGCCCGAAAACATGCGCTTGTGGAAGGGTGACTCACGCGGCGAATGGGACGGGGACACCTTTGTTGTCACAACCAGCAACTTCACGCATCTGAGCCGATTCAGCGGCACCGGCGAAAACATGGTTCTGACCGAACGCTTCACGCGCCTGGACGAAAACCGGCTGGAATACGAATATACGGTAGACGACCCCGAGATGTATGAAGACAGGTTTACCGCCGTCGTTGAGATGCAACTCACTGACGCGGATTTGTTTGAGTACGCCTGTCACGAGGCCAACTACGCGATGCCCCTGATGCTCAGCGGGGCGCGCAAGCAGGAAGCGGCCGGAATCGAAGACGACACCTGGCTGCCAAGCTGGAGCCGATGAGGCCAAGCTGGAGCCAGTAACGATCAGCCGCTAATTCGCGGCCTGGCGATCCGACTGCCACTGCCGCAGCAGTCTCGCCTGCGTCACCACGAATGCCCTGACGGATTCCAGTTGCTCCGCGGTCAACGCATCCGCGAAATCCGGCATGCCCTGTTCGGCACGCGAACCCTCGAGCACGATGCTTTCGAATTCAGCATGGGTGTCCCTTGTCATCAACCGCAGGTCGGGCGCGACGATCGCGACTTCGGAAGGAATGCCGATGCCGCCGTGACAACTTGCGCATTGCGCGTGATACAGATCATCGCCCAAGGAGACGTCTTCCGCGCCGTATTCGTCATCGGGTTGTTCGGGAACTTGCGACTGCACGATTTCCGCGACCGGCAATGTGGCCTCGCCTCCCAACTTGAAAACCACGACAGCGCCACCGAGATCGATCGCCCGGTCGCCGTTCATCATTGACGCCACATATTGTGTGTCGCCGATCTGGTAGCTCATTACTGAGGTGGAGCGAAAAGTGCCGGGCGCCAGGAAGCGCCAGATCGCCTCGCCGCGTTCGGTCTCGCGAACCACGAATTCTCCCGTACCCTCGCCCTGGAACAACAATCCTGAACGGGTCGCGAGCACGCCGCCGTTATAAATCTCCTGCAACGGCTGACGCCATTTGTATTGCCCGGTGATCGGGTCGAAGGCGCCGACGAACGCCCGGGACTCCGGCCTCGGTTCCGCCTGCTCGATCAGGCGGCGGCGATATTCGCCTTCGCCCCAGCCGAGACTCAGTCCGCGCTCGCGAATTTCGTAAACCCCGGTTTCCACGAATGTCTCGTCAAGCGAATAGAAATTGGCGATATCGTGGTAATAGAAATACATCAGCCCCTGGTCGTTGTCCCAGGACTGGGGTTCCCAGTTGTGCGCGCCGGAATTAGCCGGAAGAATCCATTGCGGATTCACTTCGTAGACCACATCCGGATTCTCGACGGGCCGGCCGGTTTCCATATCGACATGGGTGGCCCAGGTGATGCCTTCGGTATAGGCATGGGCGCGCAACAGCTCCCCGTCTTCCCGATCGATTACGTAGAAAAACCCGTTCTTGGGCGCTTGCAGCAAGACCTTGCGCAATTCACCGCCGAGTTCGATCTCTCCGAGCGCCATGTCCATGGCGGAACTGAAATCCCAGTTGTCGCCCGGTGTGGTCTGGTAGTACCAGTTCATGCGGCCGGAATCCACATCGACGGAAACGATGGTGGACAGAAACAGATCGTCTCCGCCGCCCGGGGAACGTATTTCCCGCGGCCAGGGAGCGCCGTTCCCCACCCCGATGTAGAGACTGTTGAATTCCTCGTCGTACACCAGCGAATTCCACGCCGTGCCCCCGCCGCCGTACTTCCACCATTCGCCACCCCAGGTCTGGGCGGCAAGTTCCATCTCCGGATGCTCGAAAGGCTGGCTCGGGTCGCCGGGTACGAGGAAAAAGCGCCATTCGACTGCGCCGGTTTCCGCATCGTAGGCGGTGACATAACCGCGGCGATGGCCGGACTCGCCGCTACCCTGGCCGATATATACTTTTCCGGCGGCGGCCCTTGGCGCTCCGGTGATATTGAAGCGGCCCAGACCTGCCGGAATCCAGGTATCCACGTCCCAGACTTCTTCGCCGGTGCTTGCGTCGATGGCCAGCAAGCGGCCGTCGAACGTACCCACGTATACCTTCCCCTCGTAGACTGCGACGCCCCGATTATGAGCGGGACCGCAACAGGCGAGACGCGCATAGCTGCGATCCACTTCCGGGTCGTAGCGCCAGATCTCATCGCCATTGGCCGCGTCGAGCGCATACACCACGCTCCAGCCGTTGGTGACGTACATTACGCCGTCCACGACCAGCGGCGTGCCTTGCATGCGCATGTTGTAGTCGCCGATCGTGCGGGTCCAGGCCAGGCCAAGGTCGTTTATGTTGTCTGGAGTGATCTGTGTCAGTCGGGAGAAACGCTGTTCCTTGTATGTCTGGCCGTAAGTCAGCCAACTCCCGGGTTCGACTTCCGGAGATGCGACGATTCTCGCATCGTCCACATCGCCCCTGCCGCCCGCCTGCTCCGCCCCAAGCGCTGAGGCAACGCCCGCCATTATTCCCACGACCGCCAGCAAGATTGCCGGCGCCCGGTTTTTCTTTCTGCTGGAATATGTCATTTCAATCGATCCGCATTTCCACAACCGCCACAAAGGGACCTTTTACATTTTTGCTCCCCAGGAAGAAAGTCTCGCCTGTCGTCATCGATTCGCTTTCGACAAACGCGGATAATTTTTCTTCATGATCACTGGCGAAGTTGAGGCTGAAGTCGACTCCTTCCTCGGTGTATTCAAGCGCCTTGCCCGTGGCGCCGCGCCGAAAGCGCTCGATAATGCGATCAGCGTATATATCCGCGAGCAATACGCTACCCGCCGGCGCATTGCCGCGGACATCCCGCATGGTTTTGCGGACATCGGCATCGGACAGGTAAAGAGTAACCCCTTCCCAGAGAAAGAGAGTTTTCCTGCCCGGGTCGTAGCCTGCCTCGAGCATTTTCGTGAACGCGTTCTCCTTGCTGAAATCGACCTCCACGAATCTCACATGCTCGTTGGAAATGCCTGCCTTGTTCAGTGATTCACGTTTGTGCCGCTGCATGCCGGCCTGGTCGACCTCGAATAGAGCCACGCCATCGCGGTTGAATTCACCGTACGCACGCATGTCGTAACCCGCACCCATGACCACGAATTGTTCGACCTGTGCGATCTGCCGTTCGATAATCCGGTCGAAATACAAGGTTCGCGCCGTGATCAGATCAAGCAGACTTTCCGACCCCGGTTCCGGCACGCGCGGATACAAAAACAGCTTTCCCGAAACTCTGGATTTTACCCATAAGGGAAACAGGACCAGCCAGAGCCCTGCCAGGGAATCGTTCGGTAATGTGGCCGCCAGTTCGGCGCTCGCTTTATCCGGCCGCAAACCGAAAATGTGCATGGTCCAGCGGCCGTTTAGAATTTCTATCGCGGATTGGGGAACGCCCAGCCCCTTGCTGACGACCAGTTGCTTGTAGGAAACCAGCACGACACCGACGATCGCGAACGGAATAAAAACGATTTGCAGCGGAATATAGATAATCCAGCTCAAGACAGACACGGATGCTCCTTACGAACCGCCGAACCCCGGCGATTCAATCCGGCGCCGACCGACCGGCAAAGCCAAGATTGGCGCCCCAGAGCGCAGCGATTATTTTGACTACAAGCGACAGCAAAATCGCAGCAGTGAAAAATGAACTCAATGGTATATCAATCAGTATGGGAAACATGGGGAAACTGGCGGCAAGGGTTAGCACCAGGACAAATACGGCCACCCCTAACGCTTTTGTAAACTCCGCGAAATTCATGAGTGTCCTCCTGTCTTGTGTGCTGTCTGGATCCGAAACTCGCTTTGCAATCTGGCCCAATGGGCTTTCAGACCAGCCTGTTGGACCGGGTCCATAGGCAGGTCAGCTAGTGCATTCGGCCACAGTTCGCGCGCCTTTTCTATCGTATCGTCCAAGTGCGGCTTGATCGTGCGCCATGGAATTCCGGATTTTTCCGCCCAGTACTTGAAGTTGGCCATCCCCACGCTATACCAATTTTTTGTTTTACCGAGATTCAAGGCGAATCTCTGTTCATCTTCAAAATAGACCTTGGTCGTCACGATGTCGTATGCGGGTGACAACCTCGGTGTGAACTGATCCGGGTAGTACATGCTCCAGTTCTTGAGATGGGCATCCCCATTGGCCAGCAGGATGTTTACCAGCAGTCGCCGGGCAAATTGCTGCGCGTCGGCCAATCCATCACCAGAGTACTCATAAACTATTCTGCCGATTTGCTCGTAGTTGGCAGAATCATATTTTTCATGAGGGTACTTCACCAGGACTTGCGCGAAATCCTCCATGTGAATGCGTTCGTTGCCACTTCGATCAAATCGCCTGATCGCAAAGGCCAATTTCTCTTCCGGGAGACTGGTCCGTGGAAGATTTTTCAGTTTGCTCACTTGAATCAATTTGAATTCAGGAACATCTATTCCTGACAAGGCCGCCAGACTCATTGCCGTGAATTCATTGAGTGGAACATTTCTGTGCTTTACGGATGGCGTTTTGACAATCCAGCCCCCCAACTCGTCGCCCCCGTACGTATTGAAGCGGCCGTCTTTTTCCTCATCCATGGAAAATTTCATTTGGACGCCTGCCAACGAATACTGATTTGCCCGTTCACTCATATCGAACCATTTCGCTCTTGCGTAACCGAGACGATTCAATCGTCCTGGAGGAATGTCCGCCGGGTCAGCCGGCTCGACAATCAAAGCACCCGGCAAGTCCTTGCCGAGATACGCCAACAGACGAAACTCGTCATCAACGTGAACTTTCAACCGCTGTGCGATCAGTTTTCTCAAATCTCCTTCCGGCAGCAGATTGGATAGTGTTGGGTGGAGTATTTGATTCCGCGCCCAGGGTTCCGCCATGGTTTTTTCGGAACGTGCAAATTCCGGATGCGTGATAAGACTGAAGGTTGGACGGTTCGGGTCTCTCCTGTATTCGTCAGCGAAGTGCAACACGTTCCGGCCGTTTTCGAATCCCGCAAGATAGCCCAGCAGCCAATCGTGGATTCGTAACCGGAGCAGACTAACTGTGTTGCCCTTATCGTCTTTCATTCGTCATCCCCAAGCATTCCCTGCCAAGGGTCGTCGGACAGTGGCTGCTGGTCGTTCGATTGACCAGCCGAAGCATATTCGGCGCCCTCGTCGGCCAGGTGCGAGCCCGCAAGAACGGCTTGCACAGTGGCTAGGTCTTCCTCGGGAATCAGCATGAGGCGGCTCTTGAGCCCTTTGGTGACAAGCTCAAGTGTATTCAGCCGAGGATTGCCTCTGGACTCCAGTTGCTGGTATTGCTGGCGCGAAACGCCAATGCGCAAAAACATGTCGTGCTGCTTAAGTCCCAACGCGATTCTGCGGGCTTTGAGCTGATTCAAAATCGACTTCATCAAAGAAACCTGTAAATTGCTTTTTTCTAAGATGAAGCATATTAATTTCTTTTCGCGCCTAAAGCAATTAATATATTTCTTTGGGAAACGTGGAGAATCTATATTCCGGCCAAGTTGGCGCAGGATACGGAACTGGATTACATTCTCTTGCACAGGGCGGTTCGCATAGGCCGCAAGCCCACCACATCTGTTGAACGACCATGCTGAAAAAGATACTCGTCGGTCTTGCCGCAATAATCGCTTTGCTGGTCATCGGGGCCTGGGCGCTGCTGTTTCGGTCTGATCTTGCGCGAGAGGAACTCAGCCAATACATCAATGAGGAATCCGAGTTTATCGAGTTGCCCATGGGCGCGAACATGCACTTCCGCGACCAGGGCAACATGAGTGGGCCCGTCATCGTGCTGGTGCATGGCGGCTACGGTTCACTTCAGAACTGGGAATACTGGACGCCCTGGCTGCAAGACGATTACCGCATGATCTCCATGGACCTGCCTGCGCATGGCCTGACCGGACGCACGGCAAGCGACCGGTATACTCGACAGGACATGGTTCAGTCGGTACGCGAACTTTTGAACGAACTGGGAGTGGACAGCTTTACCATGGCAGGTCATTCAATGGGAGGCGGCGTAGCGCTTCAGTACGCACTCACATACCCCGAGCAGGTCAACGCCATGATCCTGGTCGGCCCGGAAGGAATTCCACCTGAAGGCGGATATGATTTCGAGGGTGTGTTTTTTGAAGATCAGGTCGACCTTGAGGGTGTACTGAACGACAAGTCCTTGTCCATAACGGAGCGATTGTTGGGCAAAGTCGGTTCGCCATGGGCGGTGGAAGCCGCGCTTCAAACGATGTACGCGGACCCGGATAGCGTGACACCTGAAGTAGTAGCAGAATTCGGAAGGATATTGCGGCATGAAGGAAACCGCTACGCGATAACGCTCATGTTCCGCCAATTTCTGGCAACCATGGATATTGAGGAGGATTTGGCGCCGCGGGCTCACGAAATCGAGCAACCTGTGTTGTTGCTTTGCGGGGTGGAGGATGTGCTGGTGCCTCCCGATGTATGCAACAGGGCTCACGACTTGTTGCCCAATAGCGAATTGAAGATGTATGAAAACGTTGGCCATTTGATACAGATCGAGGCAACGGAGCAATCCGCTGAAGATGTGCTTGCATTCCTGGGGCAGAGATGACGATTCGCGTGCTTGATCCGACGAGCGAGGTTCGCGGCGCTGACAGAAATCCGGCGCCGCGGCCGGTTTCGCTCGATCGGGCCGTCGTCGGCTTTATCTCCAACGGCAAGGAAGGCGCGGCCGGCTTCTTCGCCCATCTCGAGCGGATGTTGCGGGAACGGTTCCAGGTCGCGGAAGTCGTGCATCGCACCAAGGCCAATTACAGCGCGCCGGCGGAACAGGGCATTATCGATGAGGCCAGAAACTGGAATCTGGCCATCACCGGGCTGGGCGACTGAGGCAGTTGTTCGTCGTGCAGTCTGCATGACGCGGTCAGAGCCGAACTTGCGGAAACGCCGGCGGTTGCGGTGATGACGACCCGCTTTGTTTCCGCGGCGGAATTGATGGCGCGGGTGCTTGGCTTGCCCGGTTACCCGTTCGCGGTAATCGAGCATCCCGTCAGCAGCGCCTCAGATGCCGAACTCGCGCAACGCGCCGGGGTGGTGCTGAAACGTATTGAAGACATGATACCCGCGGCGGCGTTCAAAACGGGCGGGGAATAGTCTGGAGCCGTTCAGCGCGGACTCCCATGGAATCCATCAAGGAATGAATTGCACAATGAGTCTATTTTGATGCCGCCGGCAACAAGGGCGAGTGGCGTGCTGCTGCCGATTTTCTCGCTGCCGTCGCGATTCGGTATCGGCGATTTCGGCGAAAAAGCCTATCGGTTCGCGGATCGATTGCAGGCGGCCGGACAGCGATATTGGCAGGTGCTGCCGCTCAATCCGCCAAATCCCCAGGCCGGTGGGTCTCCTTATGACAGCAGCTCGAACTTCGCCGGGAATCCCTTGTTGATCGACCTGGCGGCTCTCGCCGAGGCTGGACTGTTGACGGACGATGAGTTGAACCCTCCCCAGGACCTGCCTCCCAGGGAGATTGATTACAATAAAGTGTCCCGACTCAAGATGGCGGCCCTGCAGCTAGCCAGCGCCCGATTTGCGGAAGGCCTTGGCCATGCACGGATCGAGGAGATGCCCCGAAAACGCGGGCGAGGCATGCCTCGCCCTTACGGGGAAAGATTGTCCGAATTCGAGGAGTTTTGTCGGCAACAACGGCATTGGCTGGATGACTACTCGCTTTTCATGGCGCTGACGGCGGAATTCCCCGGCAAATCCTGGACCGATTGGCCGGCCGGACTGCGTGACCGCGGCCCGGCCGCTCTCGCAGACGCGCGCCGGCGGCTGGCAACGGAAATCGAGCGCTGGCAAATCCTGCAGTACTTTTTCTTCCGGCAATGGCAGCGGCTCAAGAGCTATTGCAACGAAAGAGGCCTGTTGATCTTCGGCGACATGCCCATCTATTCGAACCTCGAAAGCGCTGATGTCTGGGCCAAAAGCGAAGTCTATCAGCTTGATCAGGACAAGCGGCCGACGGCGGTGTCAGGCGTTCCGCCGGATTATTTCAGCCCGGACGGGCAACTCTGGAACAACCCCCTGTATGACTGGCAGGAACTTCAAAGGCAAGGTTTTGCCTGGTGGGTGGAGCGCATGGGCGCCCTGTTCGACCGTTTTGATATCGTTCGCATCGATCACTTCCGGGGCCTGGTGCAATGCTGGGAAGTTCCGGTTCCCTGCGAAAACGCCATGCACGGGCACTGGCGCCAGGTTCCGACCCATGAACTGTTCGACGCGCTGAAATCGGCTTACCCGCAATTCCCCGTCGTCGCGGAAGATCTGGGCACGATCACTCCGGATGTCGTGCAAGCGCGGGATCGTTACGGCCTGCCGGGGATGCTGGTGATGCAGTTCGCCTTCGTCGACGACCACGCCGACAATCCTTATCTGCCGCGGAACCATCGCGAAAACTCGGTGGTCTATCTGGGCACGCACGACAACAATACCGCGCGCGGCTGGCTGGAGGACGATTGCGACGACGCGGTGAAGTGGCGGCTGTTTCATCACATCAGCCACAGCGAAGACATCGGAGAAAATGTGACGCGCTTGCTGGAACTGGTCATGTCATCGCGGGCGCGAACCGCTATCGTCAGCGTCCAGGATCTGCTGGCGCTTCCTTCCCGGGCGCGGATCAATGTCCCGGGAACGACCACCGGCAACTGGAGTTGGCGGATGAGCGAGGCGGAATTCAAGAATATCGACTGGGACTTGCTGAGCAAACTTACCCAAAAAAGCGGAAGAACATGTAGGGGCGAGGCATGCCTCGCCCGCACCTGATGCGGCCACGCATACGGCGCGCCTACAGCAAATCGGACCGTGCTTCAGACTTTACAGTCAGGCCGCCATATAGCTGCAAACAATACTCTCGCGCCGAATTCTCCCAACTGAATCTGCGGGCGGCGGCTGCCCGGCAGATGTCTTCCCAGCGCCCCGGCGAACGGCGCTTCAGCGACAGCGCCTGTCTGAATTTTCGGACGAAGGCGGCAGCCTGATGGGTCTGATCGCGGCCGGTAAAAGTGAAACCGTCGACATTGTTTTCGATCGTGTCTTTCAGGCCGCCGACGCGATGCGCGAGACAAGGCTGGCCGGAGCGCATCGCCAGCATCTGGCCGATGCCGCAAGGCTCGAAGGAACTCGGCATCAGAAAGAGGCTGCCAATTGCGTAGATAGTCTGCGACAAGGGCTCGGAATAGCCCTTGAGAAACAGGAAATTCCCGTAACGGGCGGCGCAGTGGGTGAAAAAGCCTTCGATCTCCGCATCACCGCTGCCCAGCAAGACGAAAACGTGATCCGGCGGCAGTTCGGCGAGGATGTTTTCCAGGCAAGTCCTGTCGTTTCCCATCGCAACCTCGAACAATGCCGTTTTCTGTGGAGTCAGCCGCGAAATCGACGTTATCCAGTGCGCTGGAGGTCGTTCGCGCCATTGCGCGAGCCGCTCAAGGGCAATGAAATGGGCGCTTTCCACCTGGGGGCCGTCGCCGAGCCAGTGAAAAACCTGCTGCCTGGCTGCATCGAAAAGTTCTTCCGATGAAGGCAAGGCAAGGTCGGGCTCGCCGTACTCGCAGCCATTGAGGATTCCGCTCAACCTGCCCGCCCGATGCGCACGTTGCAGGTCGCGCTCGAGTCCTTCACCGCCATGGAATCCGATCTCGGGTTGATTGCTCTTGCGGATTTCCCTGGCGTAGGCAGGTGAAACCGTGTGCACCTTGTCGCAGAGATTGATCGCCGCGCGCAGCGGATTGAAACTGTCCGGATACCGCGGATCGGCTATTGCCTTCCTCTTGAAATTCAGCCCCGGAAACCAGGCGTCCAGCGAAGAGTCGTCATGGGCGAAGGGCCGGATGCCTTGCATGGCCAGATTGTGGATCGTGACTACCAGCCGGGCATCTCCGAGAAGCGCGTAACGTGGGTCGAAGCGGATCAACATAGCGGCGAAGGCCGCGTGCCAGTCGTGCAGATGAATGACGTCGACTTCTCCCAGCCGATCCTCAGCCAACAATTGACAGGCCGCGGCGCCGAACAGTGCGAACTTGGACGCGTCGGAAGCGAACGGACGCTCCGGCGGATCGTTGCAATAGATCCTGCCCGGCCCGCCGACAGCAAACAGCGGATGATCGAGCAGCCGGCAGCGAACGCCGCTGTCCTCGTCACGCAATTGACTGACTGCAACCTGAAGCGTTTCCCCGCGAAACCGGACCTTGAGCGGGGGTTGCGTTTCGGCGCCGGTCGATTCGGCGAAGCGCTGGTAGCCGGGCATGACGACGTCGATTTCGTGCACCATTTCGTGCCCTATGCCGGCCAGCGCCCGGGGAATATCCCTGACCACGTCACCGAGACCGCCGATCTTCGCGCCGGGAATCGAGCCGTTTTCAGCGGCAAGCATGCAGATTTTCACTTCGCTGCCACCTGTGATCAGGTAATCACGTCAGGCGCCGTTCGTCCGGTGAATTCGGCTATGCCGGCGACTTCGCCGGCCGCTTGCAGGGTTTGCGCGAGCATTCGCTGGGTATCGAGCCCCAGCAGCGCAGGGTCGGTTTCGTACTTGTCGCAATACAGACGCAAGGTCGCGTTCGCCGTGCCGGTGCCGGACAGCCGGAAAACCGCGCGGCTGCCGTCATTGAAGAAAATACGCACACCCTGCTCTTCGCTGACGCCGCCGTCGACCGGATCGGTGTAGGCGAAATCGTCCGCGGCCTGAATGCTCAACTCTCCCGCCTGCCGGCCCACGAGACCCGATACTCTGTCGCGCAGACGGCCGATCATTTCTCCCGTCCGCCCGGCATCGAGTCCTTCGAAATCGTGCCGGGTGAAATAATCGCGGCCGAATCGCTGCCAGTGCTCCCGCACGATGGAACGCGCCGGTTTGCGCGACTCGACGATGATATTGAGCCAGAACAGCACCGCCCACAAGCCATCTTTTTCCCGGACATGATTCGAGCCGGTGCCGAAGCTTTCCTCACCGCAGATCGTGATCTTGTCCGCGTCCATCAGATTACCGAAAAACTTCCAGCCTACCGGCGTTTCGTAACAGGGGATTTCCAGAAATTGCGCCACCCGGTCCAGCGCGCGGCTCGTCGGCATGGACCGCGCCACGCCCGCAAGACTCTCATGATATGCCGGAACAAGTCCGGCGTTGGCGGCCAGCACCGCGAGAGAATCGCAGGGATTGATGTAGAAACCGCTGCCAAGCACCATGTTGCGGTCGCCGTCTCCGTCCGAAGCCGCGCCGAAGGCCAGTGGCGCGTCTCCATTCATGCGGTCGACCAGTTCTCGCGCGTGGACCAGATTCGGGTCCGGATGTCCGCCGCCGAAACTCTCGTCGGGCGCGCCGTTGATTACCGTCCCCGGTTCCGCACCGAGCCGTTCTTCCAGAATCGCTTTGGCGTAGGGGCCGGTGACCGCGTGCATGGCGTCAAAGCACATGTGGAAGCGGCGGTTGGTGAGCAACTGCGAAATTTTTTCGAAATCGAAGATCGAGGCCATCAAATCCGCGTAGTCGGTAACGGGATCGATAATCTCGATTTCCATGCCGCCAAGTTCGCACCGCCCGACCCGATCGAGATCCATGTCGCCGGTATCCAGCGTCAAATACTGTTCGATGGAAAGAGTTTGCCGATAAATGGCTTCCGTTACCGCTTCCGGCGCGGGGCCGCCGTTGGCGCCGTTGAACTTCACGCCGAAATCCGCATTGGGCCCGCCCGGGTTATGACTTGCAGAGAGAATGATGCCGCCGTCGGTTCCGTACTTGCGGATTACGCAGGACATCGCCGGCGTCGAAAAGATCCCACCCCGCCCGATCAGCAATTTGCCGAAGCCATTGGCGGCCGCCATCCTGGCGATGATCTGGATTGCCTCGCGATTGTAATAGCGCCCGTCGCCGCCGACCGCCAACCGCTTGCCCCGGCAATCGCCGAGCATGTTGAAAATCGCCTGGACGAAATTCTCCAGATAATGCGGTTGCGTGAACTCGGCAACTTTCTTGCGCAAGCCCGAGGTGCCGGGTTTCTGGCCGGCGAATGGATTGGTGTCTATGGTTTTGATTGCACTCATAATCTTCCTTGTTCCCTGTCAAACGTAACCCTCTGGCTGTCCCAACATGCCCCGGGTCACCAGAACCACGCCGCTGCGCGAAACACGGAAGCCGCTGGCGATGTCCTGTTCCCGGTCGTGGCCGATTACCATGCCGTCGGGGATCCAGCAACCCCGGTCGACCACCGTGTTTTTCAGGCGGCAATTCCGGCCGATATCGGCGCCGGGCAAGATTACCGAATCTTCCACGGTGCTGTAGGAACGTACGCGGACATTGCTGAACAGCAAGGATCGCCGCACCACGGCGCCGGAAATGATACAGCCGCCGGAAACCATGGAATCCACCGCCATGCCGCGGCGGTCTTCGTCGTCGAATACAAATTTTGCCGGCGGCAATTGCTCCTGGTAGGTCCAGAGCGGCCAGTGCGGATCGTAGAGATTGAAACGCGGTTCGGCGCTGATCATTTCCATGTTCGCCTGCCAGAACGCATCCAGCGTGCCGACATCGCGCCAGTAGGCGCGCTCGCCGGTCTCCTCGTTACGAAAAGCGAAGGCTCTGACATGGTGATCGCCGATCAGCGAGGGAATGATGTCATTGCCGAAATCGTGGCTCGACGCGGGATTTCGCGAATCCTTGATGAGCTGTTCGAACAGGAACTCCGTGCGGAAAACATAATTGCCCATCGAGGCCAGGGTAAGCTTGTCGTTACCGGGAATCGGGGTGGGATTTGCGGGTTTTTCCTCGAAGCCGACTACCCGGTTGTTTTCGTCGACCTGCATGACGCCATAGGCGTTTGCCGCTTCCTCCACCGGCACTTCCAGGCAGCAGACCGTCATGTCGGCGCCGCTTTTCGCAAAATCCATCAGCATCTGGGAATAATCCATCTGGTACACATGATCGCCCGACAGAATCATGACGAATTCCGGCTGTTCGGCGCGGATGATATCGAGATTCTGATAGATCGCGTCCGCCGTGCCCTGGTACCAGTCGTCGGAGTATCGCTGTGAAGCCGGCAGCACTTCGACGAATTCCCCAAGTTCCTTCTTGAAATGGCTCCAGCCGCGCACCAGGTGCCGAACCAGCGAATGCGCCTTGTACTGGGTCAATACGCCGATGCGGCGGATGCCGGAGTTGACGCAATTCGACAGCGGGAAGTCGATAATGCGGTACTTGCCGCCGAAATACAGCGCTGGTTTCGCCCGCCAGTTGGTCAATTCATACAATCGGGAGCCGCGTCCGCCGGCCAGGACGAGAGCCAGGGTAGCGCGCGTCAGACGGCTTCGGGGTGATCTGCCTTGCAATGGTTTTTGCAACGGTCTTGCCTCCGGTGATTGGTCAATTTCTCTTGTCGGCAAACCAGATACCGTCCCGATAATCCCTGATGGTACGATCACTGGAAAAGCGGCCGCTCGACGCCACATTCGCAATGCTCATCCGCGACCAGCGCGATTTATCCGCGAATGCCGCTCCGGCCCGACCCTGGGCTTCCACGTATTCGTGGAAATCCGCGGCTGTCATCCAGGGCTCATGGGGGCTGCGAACGGCGGTGATGATATCCTGAAACAGGCCGGGATCGGCCAGATCGAAATGTCCGCTATCGATCAGATTCATCACCTGCGCGAGATCGCTGTCGCCGGCGATGATTTCATCAGGCCGATATGACAGGCGCGCCTCGCGCACCTCGTCCGCGTTCAGGCCGAACAGAAAAAAGTTTTCCTCGCCCGCCGCCTCGAGTATCTCGATGTTGGCGCCGTCGAGGGTGCCGATCGTAACCGCTCCATTCATCATGAATTTCATGTTGCCGGTGCCCGAAGCTTCATTGCCGGCGGTGGAAATCTGTTCCGACAGATCCGTGCCGGGGCAGATCACCTCCATGGAAGTGACCCGGTAATCCGGCAGGAATGCCACCCGCAACCAATCCTTGCAGGCGGTTTCGCCATTGACCACGGCGGCGACATTGTTGATCAGCTTGATGATGCGCTTGGCCATGACATAGCCCGGCGCCGCCTTGCCGGCGATCAGGACACAACGCGGCTGCAAGCCGGCAGTGTCGCCGCGCAAAATGCGATCGTAGACATGAATGATATGCAGCACATTCAATAATTGCCGCTTGTATTCGTGAATCCGTTTTACCTGCACGTCGAACAGCCATTCCTTGTCGAATTCGACATTGCATTCGCGCCGCACCAGATTGGCCAGCCGCGATTTGTTGTCCCGCCGTACCGTCATGAAACGGCTGACGAATTCACTTTCGCCGGCAAAAGGCTTGAGGTTCTCAAGCTCGTCCAGATTTCGAATCCAGCCGTCGCCGATGGTCTCGGTCAGCAACTCGCTCAAGCCGGGATTGCAATGAGCCAGCCAGCGCCGCGGGGTCACTCCATTGGTCTTGCTGTTGAATTTTTCCGGCCACAGTTCGTAAAAATCACGAAACAGCGTCCGGGTCAGCAGATTGCTGTGCAACTCGGAAACGCCATTGACCGAAAAGCTGCCGACGATGCCGAGATAGGCCATTCTGACGACCGGCCAATTGCCGCCGATGATCGACATGCGTTCACGGCGCTCGGCGTCTCCGGGCCATTTTTCTTCCACGGTGGCCAGAAAGCGCGCATTGATTTCGTAGATTATGTCGAGCAGGCGCGGCAGCAACTGCTCGAACAGGCTGATCTGCCAGACTTCCAGCGCTTCCGGCAACAAGGTGTGATTGGTATAGGCCATACTCTTGGTGGTGATTTCCCAGGCTTCGTCCCAGCTCAGGCCATTGTCGTCCATGAGCAGCCGCATCAGTTCGGCAATGGCCACCGTCGGGTGGGTGTCGTTCAACTGGAATACGGATTTTTCGGCGAACTCGCTGAAATCCTCGCCATTGTCCCGAATCCATCGCCAGATCACGTCCTGCAAGCTGGCCGAGGCCAGGAAATATTGCTGGCGCAGTCGCAGTTCCTTGCCGGCCTCACTGGCGTCGTTGGGGTACAGCACCATGGTGATCTGCTCGGCGAGATTCTTGGCCGCGACCGCATCGGTATAACTGCCGGAATTGAACTCTTCCAGGTTGAACCTGTCGGTGGCCTCGGACTTCCACAAACGCAAGGTGTTGACGGTGTCGTTGCGGTAGCCGGGTATGGCCAGGTCGTATGGAACCGCCAGCACGTCGAGGGTATCCACCCATCGGACCTGCAACTCGCCGTTTTCGTCCAGATGTTTTTCGAGACGCCCGAAGAACTTCACCAGCCTGCTGGCGTCGGGGCTTTCAATTTCCCATGGATTTCCGTAGCGGAGCCAAGGGTCGGGCTGCTCGATCTGGTTACCGTCTTCGATGGTCTGGCGAAACATGCCGTATTCGTAACGGATGCCGTAACCGGTTACCGGTAATTCCAGCGTTGCGCAACTGTCGAGAAAGCAAGCCGCCAGCCGCCCGAGTCCGCCATTGCCGAGACCGGCGTCGGCTTCCTCGTTCTCAAGGTGCTCCAGTTGGCAGGAATAGGCCTTGACGGCTTCCCGCACTTCATCTTCGATCCGCAAGTTGAGCATGGCGTTGGTCAGCGTACGGCCCATGAGGAATTCCATGGACAGATAGCTTACGCGTTTCACTTTTCCCCGGCGGTAGCGTTCGCGCGTGGCGCGCCAGCGGCCGATCATGCGGTCACGCACGGTAATCGCCAATGCGGTATACAAATAATGGTGAGAATCGCCGACCTCGTCGCGGCCGAGAGTGAACTCGAAATGACGTTTCAGATCGCGGCCGATGTCTTCGGCCGAGTCGACAGGCGCATGCGAATTTTCATTCATGATGGTTTGCCCTCCTCCGCGGGCTCGCCTGATTCAAGGAGCGGATTGCCGAGAATTCTGATCGATTGGGCGGGCAGCTCGATGCCGGCGCCGGCGGAAAATTCCGTTTCCGCATTATTCAGTTCGATGTCAGCCGTATCTACGACCATCTTCCAGATTCCTTCGGGCCGGTCCGGCAAGCGGAAACTTTCGGCATGTTGCGAGGCATTGAAGATGACCAGCAGGCGCCGCGAGTTCGGCTCGCCGCCATCGGTCAGCAGGTAACCGAGAATCTTTCGGTCGGGTTCATGCCAATGTTCGTCGCACATTGGCGTGCCCACGGCGGTCAGCCATTGAATGCCTTCGTCGCCGGTTCCGTCTGGGCGATGCCGGTATTCTCCGGCCTGCAGGGCCGGGAAGCGCCGCCGCAATTCCAGTAATCTGCAAGTGAATTGCCGCAGAGACTCACCCTGGGGCGTTATTCCTTCCCAGTCGATCCAGTTCATTGGGCTGTCGTGACACCAGACATTGTTATTGCCCGACTGGCTGCGGCCGAACTCGTCTCCCGCGGCAATCATCGGTACGCCATGCGAAACGGCCAAGGTCGTCAACAGGTTTCGCTGCCGGCGCCAGCGCCTCGCATCGACCACGGGATCGTCGACCGGGCCTTCCACGCCGTGGTTGTCGCCGTAGTTGCTGCCGTGCCCGTCCTTGTTCTGTTCATGGTTCGCTTCATTGTGGCGCTGCTCGAAGCTGACGAGATCGCGCAATGTAAACCCGTCGTGGGACGCCGCAAAGTTGATGCTCGCCCAAGGCCGGCGCCCGGCATTTTCGAACAAGTCGCCCGAGCCGTGCAGGCGGCGGGCAAGTTCCGGCAACTGATCGGGATCACCGCGCCAAAAGCGGCGAATGGTATCACGATAGCGGTCGTTCCATTCGCTCCAGCCGGCGGGAAACCCGCCGAGTTGATAGCCGCCGGGGCCGATATCCCAGGGTTCGGCGATCAGTTTGACTCCGGCAAGCACAGGGTCCTGGGCCAGAGTCTGGAAAAACGGCGCGTTCGGATCGAAACCGCGTTCCTGGCGGCCCAGAATGGCTGCAAGATCAAAACGGAAGCCGTCGATTCCCATTTCACCGGCCCAATAGCGCAGGCTGTCCATGATCAGCCGCAGCACCTGGGGATGCGCGATGTTGAGTGTATTTCCGCAACCGCTGTCGTTGATGTAAAAACGCCTGTCGCCGGGCAACAACTGGTAGTAGGTCAGATTGTCTATGCCCTTGAAACTGAGCGTGGGGCCGAGGTGGTCGCCTTCGCAGGTGTGGTTGTAGACCACGTCGAGAATGACTTCCAGACCGGCGTCGTGAAAGCGATCGACCATTTCACGAAAATCGGCCGCGCCGCCGGCGCCGAGATAAGCGGGATGAAGACAGAAGAAATTCAGACTGTTATAGCCCCAGTAATTCACCAGTCCCTTGTCCAAAACATTGGATTCGCTGATGAAGGCATGCACCGGCATCAGTTCCACCGAAGTGATTCCCAGCGCTTTCAGGTAGGCGATTACCCTGGGCTGGGCCAGCCCCGCAAAGGTGCCGCGCAAGGGTTCCGGGACATCTGGATGCAGCCGGGTGAAACCCTTGACGTGACATTCGTAAATGACGGTCTGCGGCCAGGGCGTAAGCGGCCGGCGGTGAGCCGGCGCGGACGCGGATTCGGCGGTTACGACCGCCTTCGGCATGTGGTCCGCGTTGTCGCGCCGGTCAGGCGCGAGATCGAGCTCGGGATGGCCTGGTTCATAACCGAAATGGGATGAGTCGGGACGAAATTCGCCCGCCATGGCCCTGGCATGGGGATCGAGCAACAATTTCGCCGGGTTGAACCGATGGCCCGCATGGGGCGCATAAGGGCCGTAGACACGATAGCCGTAGCAGGTTCCCGCTGGCAGTCCGGGGATGTAGCCGTGCCAGACGCCGTGCGTGCGTTCCGGCAGAAACATCCGACCGGCCGGCTTCTTCCCGCGCTCGTCGTAAAGGCACAACTCGACCGCCTCGGCATGAGCCGAGTACAGCGCGAATCGCGTTCCTTCGCCATCGAAGCGCGCGCCCAATATGTTGGGATCGCCCGCTTCAATGCGTCTATCCAGTCCCGTCATCAACTTTCGTCATGCAGAAACAGCACCGTGGCCAGCGGCGGCAGCGTTACCACCACCGAACAGGGCTGGCCGTCCCATGGGATGTCCTGGCTCCAGGCGCCGCCGCCATTGCCTTGTCCGCTACCGCCGTATACTTCGGCGTCGGTATTGAGCACCTCCCGATAACGGCCCGGTTCGGGCACGCCCAGCCGAAAATAGAGGTGGCATTCCGGCGTCATATTGGATACCGCCAGTAGTACGTCGTCGTCGCCGCGCCGCAGCCAGGCGAAGACCGATAACTGGCTGTTGTCGGCCTGTACCCACTGGAATCCTTCGGGTGAGATGTCGCGCTCGAACAGCGCGGGAGTGCGCCGATAGAGGAAATTCAGATCCCTTACCAGTTGCAACAGGCCGCGATGGCTTGCATGTTCGAGCAAGTGCCAGTCCAGGCTAGCGTCGTGGTTCCATTCGCTGCGCTGACCGAATTCTCCGCCCATGAACAGCAGTTTCTTGCCGGGCTGAGCCCACATGAATCCGTAATAAGCGCGCAGATTGGCGAATTTCTGCCAGTCGTCGCCGGGCATCTTTTCCAGTAACGAAGCCTTGCCGTGCACGACTTCGTCATGACTCAGCGGGAGCACGTATTTCTCGCTCCAGGCGTACAGGATTCCGAAAGTCATTTCGTGATGGTGGTACTTGCGATGAATCGGGTCTCGTTGCATGTATTGCAAAGTGTCGTTCATCCAGCCCATGTTCCATTTGTAGCCGAAACCGAGTCCGCCCATGTCCACCGGATTGCTGACCCGGGGCCAGGCGGTGGATTCCTCGGCAATCATCATGATGCCCGGATGCCTGCGATACACGCTGGTGTTCACCTGCCGCAGCAGCTCGACGGCTTCCAGGTTTTCGCGGCCGCCGTGCCGATTGGGCAGCCATTCTCCTTCTTCCCGGCTGTAGTCGAGATACAGCATCGAAGCGACCGCGTCCACGCGCAGACCGTCGATGTGGAATTCCTCGATCCAGAAATTCGCGTTACTGAGCAGGTAGCTGGCGACTTCGGCGCGGCCGTAATTGAATACCAGCGTATTCCATTCCGGATGGAAACCCTGGCGGACGTCCTCGTGTTCGTACAGACAACTGCCGTCGAATCGGCCCAGGCCATGGGAATCGCTGGGGAAATGCCCCGGCACCCAGTCCAGCAGCACACCGATACTCTGGCGATGGCATTCGTTGATGAAATGTTTCAGTTCGTTCGGAGTGCCGAAACGAATGCTCGGCGCGAACATGCCGATGGGCTGGTAGCCCCAGGAGCCGTCAAAGGGAAACTCGCTGATCGGCATGAGTTCAATATGCGTGAATCCCATGTCGAGCACATAGGGAATCAGTTCCTGCGCCAGTTCCAGGTAACTCAGATAGAGATTGTCGTGCTCCGGCTTGCGCCGCCAGGATCCGGCGTGAATTTCGTAGATCGAAACCGGCCGCCGCAACAAGTCTCCGCAGTCGCGGGCTTCGAGCCATTGCCGGTCGCTCCAGCGAAAGTCCTCTTCCAGCATTATTCTGGAAGCGTTATCCGGCGGATGCTGCATCCCGCGCGCATACGGGTCGGCTTTCAGCGGCAGCAGATTTCCATTGGAGTCAATGATTTCGAACTTGTACAGATCGTGATCGTGCGCTTCCGGGACGAATGTATCCCACACGCCCGAACTGAAAATCGGCTGCATGGTATTGCGGTTGCCGTCCCAGCCGTTGAAGTCGCCGACAACGGAAACCCGGCTCGCGCCGGGCGCCCAGACCGAGAAATGCACGCCGGCCTTGCCGTCGACCGTGCCGGCATGCGCTCCAAGCCACCGATAAGCGTGCTCCGCGGCGCCTTCGTTGAAAAGGTAGATGTCTTGCTCGTCAGGCATGGGCTTAGCTCATATTCGCGGAAGCTCTGACTTATTCAGAGCTGCGTCGGGGGAGCCGGTCGAGCAGGAGTTTAGCGCCGGCGTCGAGTTCGCTGTGGCCATCGTCATTTTCAAGCAATTGCCGTGCCAACTCCTTTCCCAATTCAACTCCCCATTGATCGAAGGAGTTTATATTCCACAAGCTGCCCTGGACGAATACCTTGTGTTCGTATAGCGCGATCAGGGCGCCCAGGGTTTCCGGAGTGAGCCGGTCGAGCAGCAGCACATTCGATGGGCGATTGCCGGGATAGTTGCGCCATGACGGCAAATTTTCGGACTTTTTGCCCTCCATCAGTGCAACCGACTGGGCAAGCATGTTGGCGAGCAACACCCGATGATGTTCCGGCGAACTGAGTTCGTCCTCGCCGATACCGATGAAGTCCACCGGCACGAGATGTGTGCCCTGGTGCAGCAACTGGAAAAAGCTGTGTTGACCATCGGTGCCGGTCAGCCCCCATACGATGGGGCCAGTGGCGTGACTGACCTGTTCGCCGGAAAATGTCACCGATTTGCCGTTGCTTTCCATGTCCAGTTGCTGCAGGTAAAAAGGCAAGTGTCGCAGGCGTTCGCAATAGGGAATCACGGCATGACTTTCGGCATCGAGGAAGTTGGCATACCAGAGCCCGAGCAGGGCGAGGATCACCGGCATGTTTCGCGCCGGCGGGGCCAAGCGAAAATGTCGGTCCATTTGCCCGGCGCCTTCGAGCAAGCGGGCAAAGTTGTCGTAGCCGGCGGTGATCGCGATGGTCAGCCCGATCGAGGACCATAGCGAATACCGGCCCCCGACCCAGTCCCCGAACAGCAATAACTGATCTTCCGGAATCCCTGCCTGCATCGCCTTCACGGGTGCGGCGGTTATGCCGATAAAATGCGGCGAGGCGAATGGATTGTCGATTCCCAGCCCTTCACGAAAGCTCTCTTGAAACCAGGTTGCCGCCGTATTCGCGTTGAGCAGGGTTTCCTGGGTAGTAAAGGATTTGCTGGAAACGATTACCAAAGTGGTTTCCGGGTCGAGAACACGCAGCAGGGAGCGAATCGGCTCGCCGTCCACATTGCTGAGAAAATGGCAGCGAACGTCCTCGTGGGCGAATTCCTTCAACGCCTCGCAGACCAGCTTCGGCCCGAGGTCCGAACCGCCGATACCGAGATTGACGACATCGCGCACCGGCTTGCCGGTGACGCCAAGCCACTGGCCGGTGCGAATTCGCTCGCTGATTTCCCTGACACGGCCCAACTGCGCTTCGATTTCGCCGGAAAGTTCGCCCAGCCCATCCGCTTGCAAATCTCCGGGCGCGGCGCGAAGTGCCGTGTGCAGCACGGGGCGCTCTTCGGTGGTATTGATCGCCTCACCACGAAACATCGCCTCCCGGTGCATCGAAAGGGGCGAAGCCTCCGCCAGCACGGCAAGCGTTTCCATCACTTCATCGGTGACCAGATTGCGCGAATAATCCAGATAGAGGCCGGCTGCCTCCAGCCGAAAATTCGCGGCGCGCTCTGTTCCGAGCGACTTTCTGAATTCAATATCGCGAACGGAAGCAGCCAGGGTTTTCAGCCGCGGCCATTGGCTTGAATCGGTGATGACGAATTTGTCCAAGGAATACGGAGTCTCAGCGCGGCAGATTCCAGTCGAAGCGGTGGGTCACGCCTTCGACGGCTACCGGTTCGTTGTCGACCAGGCGCGGCTGGAAGAGCAGGCGCGCGGTAGCCTGCCGCGCCGCGACGTCGAACACTCGCGGCGGATTGGCTTCGATGACTTCCACATCCCGTACGCCGCCTGATTCGGTGATGGTGAACTGGACCACGACATGGCCTTCGATTTCCTGCTCGCGGGCAAATTCGGGGTATTCGGGAGTTACGAAACTCGCCGACAGGTATTCCCTGAAACTGGGCTCCTGACGGGGAGTTTCGACCAGCAACTCTTCCCGGTTTTCCAGCTCGAAAAGAAACACATAGCGCACGTCGCGCACCATGCGATTGAGTATGTTGTCGAAGTTCATGCGCCGGGCGGCATTGACGGCGGCCCGTTCGAAATAACCCGGCGGCTGCTGATTGATCACGTCGATCGTATCGGGAATCACAGTACCGCTTTCATCTACGGTAAAAGCCAGCAGGACCCACCCTTCAACGCCGAGGGTCCGGGCCTGCATGGGATAAACGGGCTGGGGCGCATTGAGAACGATCAGACCGCGGGTGGAACTGGGCGGCGCGTTGGCGGTGGAAGGGGAACCGGAAAAACTTTCAAGAACGACGCCGCCGCACCCGGCAAGTGCGACGGTCAACAAAATCGCCGACATTATAACCAGCAGTCGATTGCACATTTATTTTCCGACGGAATCGTCGCGTTTGTCGTGATCGACTCTGATTATAACCTGCTTGCACGGCTTGAGAATTGACGGGCGGGTCAAAAAGTGGCGCTTACCCTGAACGCCAGTTCCATTCCGCTGCTGTTGCAATAGTGCTCGATCTCTTCGACGACGCCGTCCACGGTGGCGCCGAGAAACCGGGTACGCTTACGGCAATACTCGCCTTCGGTAATGTTGCGCGACTCCAGTCGAAAGGTGAAGTTCTCGAACGCTTTCTTTTCCACGAACGCCATCAGGAACGGATCCTCGATGCGTTCCTCAATGTCGATGATGTCGATTTCCGTCCGGCCGCTGCCGCCGTTGGACGAATGCGAATAGAACATGCCGTAGGTGAGACCCTGTTCAACCATGTCATTGCGGAATCCGACATTGGTCGACCAGCGTTCCGACCCCGGCTGCCTGCGCTTCTGGCCGAGGAAGGGGTCGGTGATCTCGGAATCCCGCAAGCGGATGCCGGTGGTCAGCAGGGCGTTGGGCATGCCGAGCATCGGCAGGCGCGTACTTACATCGAGATTTAATCCGTAGCGCTCGCCATCGCCGATATTGCCGCGGGCCGAACGCAGATCGTCCGGGCTCGGCGAAACGTCGACCCGTTCGATCACGTCCTGGAGATCGCGATACCAGAGTTGGGAATTTACCACGCCAAGATTGTTGGGCAGGCGCATTTCCAGATTCAGTTCGTAACGCCAGGACTGTTCCTGGCGAATTTCCGGGTTGCCAGCCTGGGTATTCTGATCGTCGTCGTTGTAATCGGCGGAGGCGCTGAAATCGGAAAAGCTCAGTTGCTGCACGTCTTTTTCGGCCCTGGCGCGCAACTGAAGGCTTGGAGTAATGTCGAATCGGTAGTCGACCTTCGGCTTGACGAATTGGAAATCGCGCGAATTGAATACGTCGCCGGACTGCTCGATAGTGGACGTTTCCATCAACAGCGAACTTTCCAGCGACATGCGTGAATTCAGTTGCCAGTTGTGCACTGCGAAGCCTTCGTAGCGAATTTCCTCGACGGTCGATTCGCTATTGTCCACGGACACGGGCACAAGGTTGCCGTATGCCGGCGAGCGCTCACCAGGAATGTCGAGGCCCATGCGCAGGCCGGAATCGCGAATGGTCTGGGCGCCTTCCACGCCGACTTCCAGACCTTGTTGACCGGCCACGTCGAACGTATAGGAAGTGCGCGCTATCCGCTCCCGGTCACGGCCGAGATTGCGCAGGAATAAATCCGGAACCCTGGTTTCGCCGTCGGGAAGGTCAAAGCGGTTACGGGTGAATTGAAAATCCCGGTCGTTGACGATGAACAGGAAGCGATACGTGCCGGCGCCGGCGAAACTCCGCTCATAGTCGCCACCTACTTCCCACGAGTATCGCTTGCTGTTGTTGTCTTCGCGTTGTAGCTGAATACGATCGTTGACAAGATCGTGGATGCTGCGATCCCGATAGGAGGGAGAATCGCCGCGAGTTTCATACAGTCCGTTAAGTTGCAGCACCTGGTTGTCGAAGCGGTAACCTACATTGGCGCTGACCTGGTACTCGAGATCCTCCCGGACGCTGTCCTCGAAACGGATCTCCTGCAGATTGTAGTCCGGGTCGTAACTGAGTTCGCTGCTGCTGGACGCGTTGTAACGCGGGCTGGCCTCCACGTGCAGCAGATAGTTGAGATCGCCGCTCTGACCGCTGTAGGAAAGCTGGCCGCCGGTATCGATGGTTCCGTCCTGCGAGCGATCGGATCGAATTTCGACTGTAGTGCTGGAAGTCGACAGCACGTCGAGCAGGACTACATTGACGACCTGGGCGCCGCCGCGTATCTCGATATCTTCGGAAGTTCCGCGGATGATCTCGATGTAATCGACCTGTTCCGCTGAAATGCGGTCGAGCTGATCGCGGCTTCCGGTGTTCTTGCCGGTAATGCGCTGACCGTTGATCAGCACTTCGCCTTCGCCTGAGCCGAGTCCGCGCCGTCCGCGGCTGCTCCCGCCCGATCCTCCTCTGCCTCTTCCCATCGCCAGGTCGATGCCCGGTATCCGGTACAACATGTCGTTCACCGATACGGGCAGGAACTCGGCGAAATAGGAAGCCGGGTACACGATGGTGGAGTCGTCGGACACGTCTTCCGGGCCCGGAACCTGCTGGGCGCCTGCCGGCAATGCCCGGACCAGCAGCAAAGCGGCAACGGCAAAGGTGAATATATGTGATTTGAACTTCATGATTTCTCTGTCCAGCCGGGCCGCGGCAACCGGCAGCCTTTCCCTGATTTGAACGCAGGGCAGTATACCCACCCCAACAGGTTGATTCTGTGACATTTTGTAGGATGGCGGTCAATGCCCGGCAAAAAACGCATACTTCCACAATATCGGCAGAAGCTTGCCACGCTTGTGCCACGATTCACCGTTCAGAGCGGATGCAGCACCACGGGCAGTTTCGAGTAACCGTGAATAAAGCTGGAATAGACGCGGGTCGGCTCGCCGGTCACTTCCACGCGATGGAAGCGCTTGAGGATCTCTTCCCACAGTATGCGCAACTGCAATTCCGCAAGCCGGTTGCCCATGCAGCGGTGAATGCCGAAGCCGAAAGAAACGTGGCGCCGGGCGTTCGGCCGGTCGATGCGGAAATCGTCGGGCCGATCGAACATTTCCGGGTCGCGATTCCCCGACGCGTACCACATCACGATCTTGTCGCCGGCCTTGATCTGCTGCCCGCGTAGCTCCGTATCGATTTTCGCGGTGCGGCGCATATAGGCCAGCGGGGTCTGCCAGCGGACGATTTCCGACACCATGTTGGGAATCAGGGAAGGGTCGCGGCGCAGTTTCTCGTATTCATCGGGGAACTTGTTCAGGGCGAGGACGCCGCCCGAAATCGAATTGCGCGTGGTGTCGTTGCCGCCCACCACCAGCAACAAGATATTGCCGAGAAACTCCATCGGCGGCATGTCCCGGGTCGCCTCGCCGTGAGCCAGCATCGACAGCAGGTCGGCCCGCGGCGGCTCATTGACGCGCTGATTTCGCAATTCGGTAAATCTCTCGAGACATTCCAGCATGACTCGCCAGCGATGCTCGTGGCTTTCCGCGACGCCACCGCCCGGAATCGCCGTGGCCATGTCGGACCAGTACGTGAGCTTGTACCTGTCCTCGAACGGAAAATCGAACAAAGTCGCGAGCATGCGCGTGGTCAAGTCGATCGATACGCGCTCCACCCAGTCGAACTCCTCCTTGACCGGCAGCTCGTCGAGAATGCCGGCGGCGCGCTCGCGGATCGTGGCGGAAAGTTTTTTCAGGTTTTCCGGCGCCACCACCGGCTGAACGACCTTGCGCTGGTCGTTGTGCCGGGGCGGATCCATGGCGATGAAGGAAGGCGCGTCGAATTCCGGCAATATGTCGACGATGCCTATGGTCGGCTCAGAAGAATAGATCGCTGGGGAAGTGTCGACTTCCATGATGTCCGCGTGTTTCATCACCGACCAGTATGGACCCACCGCGGAACGCCGGCAAAAATGCACCGGACACTCCTCGCGCAGGCGTTTGAGGAAAGGCATGTGCTCGTTCTTTTCCCAGATGCCGGGATGCGAGAGATCGATGTCTTCGATGGGAATGATCCGCGGATTCCTGCCCACCATGCTCCATTTGCTTGGTGTGCGGCTGAACTCGGCAGTTATGGTGTCGGCCATTTGCGTTTCTTTTGCGGTCATTGCGCGGTCATTGCGCGGTAACAGCGGCGAGGCTAGAACTGAAATTCGGGGGTCGTCACGACCAGGCCGTCGAGATGTTCGCGAACGGTAATCTGGCAAGCTAGCCGGGAATTGGATCGGCGCTCGTCGACCATGTCGAGCATGTCCTCTTCGTCCTCGTCCATGGGCTTGAGCTTGTCGAGCCATTGCTCGTTGACGTAAACGTGGCAGGTGCCACAGGAACAGCAGCCGCCGCAATCGGCGTCGATCCCGGGTACGCTGTTGGAAACAGCGGCCAGCATCAGCGAGTTGCCGTCGGTTGCCTCGACGGAACGTTGCGTCCCGTCGTGTTCGATGAATGTAACTTTGATCATCAGATCGTCGCCCGGTCGGAATTGCGCAAACATACCAGCATGTTCAGACGAACGAAAGCGGCGGCGCCACGTAGCGTTCGTCGCCCGATTTCGGGCAGCTCATGACTAGTACCCCCAAGGCACGGGAATGTTGTACTGCCGCAGCGTGCCCTCCACGGTCGGCCTGGCGAGGCGGATTCGTTCCGCGTCCAGCAGAAAGGAAAAAATGAGTCCGAGCCCCAGGATGAGCATGCCGATGAGGAAACAGTAGATTACGGCCCGGTCCGGATACACATCCTTGTAGTAGCCGACGTACAGGGGGCCGACGATGCCCGCCGCAGCCCAGGCCGTGAGCATGGCGCCGTAAATGGCGGACATGTTCTTGCTGCCGAAAACGTCGACGATAAAGGAAGGCATCGTGGCAAAGCCGCCGCCGAAGCAGAGCAGGATGTAGCAAACCAGCGCCGAGAAAATCCATGGATCGCGTTCTGTCATGAGAATGGCGAACACGACCATCTGACTGGCAAGAAGTATGCGGAATACGGTCACGCGGCCGATGTGGTCGGAAAGCAGGCCCCAGAACAGCCTGCCCAGCCCGTTGAAAAGCGAACTCACGGCAATGAGCATTGCCCCGTATTCGGCAAGAATCAGTGGATCGAGCGTCGGGTCCGCCAGTCCCCAGACATCTTGCAGCAGCGAGGACTGAAAACTGATTACCGAAATGCCCGCGGAGATATTGAAGAAGAAAATGAGCCAGATGAGGATGAACTCCCGGGATCTGAGGCAGCGGCGAACGAATCGGGGATGATCGGCGCCAACGGGTTCGGACGCGGGTGGAGCGCCGCCGGCCGGCGCAAAATTCTTCGGCGGATCGCTGATAAACAGGCTGAACGGAATCAGAATGGCGGCGAAAATGATCCCCAGCCACATGAATATCTGTGGTAGATCCTCTTCGGTTTGCACGACCAGAAAGGGCGCGAGCAAACGGCTGAAAAGAAAGGCGCCGACGCCGAATCCCATCACGACTATGCCGGTCGCAAGCCCTTTCTTGTCCGGGAACCACTTGGCCGCGGTCGCGACGGGCGTCACGTAACCGAAACCGATGCCCGTGCCTCCGACTACGCCATAGCCCAGATAGAAAAGAAGCAGGTTGTTGTATTCGAGCGCAAGCGCCGCCAGGAGGTATCCCAGCGAAAACAGCACGCTGCCGGCAAGCGCCAGTTTTCGTGGCCCCAGACGAGGCAAGGCCATGCCGGCCCAGGCCGCGGCGATGCCGAGAGAGAAAATGGTGATACCGAATGCGATCGCCGTGTCGGTATTACTCCAGCCAAGCTGGCGCACGAGCATGGTCTGGAAAAAGCTCCACGCGTATACCGTGCCAAAGCAAAGTTGTAGTCCCGTGCAAAGCAGGACGATTACAGTTCGTGGAACGGCAAACATGCCCTTGCGCCTAGGACGGTTTCGGATAGGCGCCCGTCCCGGTTTTCTCTGGATCGGCCACCCTGGAGAAATAGAGAAACAGCCGTGCGAGTTGCCCTGCCTCGTCGTCGCGTTCCAGCAGCGCGCTCTTGACCGACTCCCCCTCCTGTTCCGCCCGGGCGAGTTCCACGGCGTAGGCGAGCAGATTTTCAACCGGCTTGGCCGCAAGGTTCATGAGCAATATGGCCGCGATGATGCCAACCAGGAAAATCGATGAAATGAGGTACATCTGGCGGCCGACCGCTTGCTGGATTTTCAGTGTGATGACGGACTTGTCCATGCCGATATGAACGGTTCCGGCGACGCCGGCAAGAATCGGGCTGCCGACTTCGACATAGCTGTCGGCGCCGGACAACTGCCGCTCCACCGATTCGGTGTTCGCCGGGTCCGAGGCGAGAATCACCTCCGGTATGCCGGGCACGAAGGTATGTGCGAGAAATTCGCCCTCTTCGTTGACGATGTAGATGTAGCTGATGCCCTGGATCTCCAGGAACTGATCGATCAGCGACTGCAATGCCGAAAGGTCGCGATTGAGGATGATATCCACGCTCGCGTCGGCGATGGTCTGCGCAATGCCCCTGCTGTTGGATTCATACTCCTCGGAAAGCTGTGAATCTACTGTAGCGATACACACCCAGGAAGTGGAAACCGCGATGATCCCGAACAGCAGAAATATTCCGAAAAGAGGTCTGCGAAACAGTTTTTGTACGTTCATGTTCATGTTAGCCGAACCTTGATTGCCAATCGTCGAGTGGAACGAATCTGCCCTGATCCACGACCGTGTAATAAAGCCCTTGCATGCCCTGCCGGCGTTGCTCGGAAAACGAGACGGGTTCGCCGATGCCAAGATCGAAGTCGCTGACCGAAAACACGGCCTCCTCCAATCGGGAGCGGGTGGGTGAATCGCCGAGACGATCAAGAATTTCGGCCATGATCCTGGCGTTTACGAATCCTTCCAGACTTACGAAGCTTTTCTCGAAAGGCACGTAGTCCGGCTGAAACAGGGGCTCCGGAACCTTCGGGTTATAGCGCTGCATGAGTTCTCCGTATTCCCTTACGACCGGAATCGACTCGTCTTCGTAACTCGGAACCACCTGCGAGTTTACGAGATAGCGCGAATAGCGTTCGCTGTTACCGACGCTGTCGGTAATGAGTTGCAAAAGGTTTTCGCTGCCGACGAAGGAAAGATTGGCGATCGGAACCTCAAGTCCCAGATCGATCGCGTCGCGGAGAAACGCCGCGCAGGCGCCATAAGCGCCGATGCAGATTACGGCGTCGGGATTCGCTCTACCTAGTATTTCCACCTGCTCGCGCATGGCGCCTGAAAATTGCGCGCCGCGCGAGTAGGTTGCCTCGCCCACAATTTGCTCCCCGTGCGCGCCGAGCGCCTCGCGAACGCCGGCCCAGCCACTGCGCCCGTAAGCATCAGCCTGATAGAAGACGGCGATGCGCCGGCGGCCGATGCCGAGAAAATTCTCGACCAGTCCCGCGGTTTCCTCGCGGTAGGAAGCACGCAGATTGAAGGCGAATTCCCCGTACGGAGGCTCGCGTTGCGGCTGCGCGCCCGTGAACGGAAAGAACATGTACACGTTCTCTTCCTGAAACTTCTTGAGGATGGGCAGAACCCGCGTGACGGTCGGCGTGCCGACATAGCCGAACAGGGCGAATACCTGGTCGCGAAGCAGTAGTTCCATCGTATTCTGAACCGAAGGAACGGGCTGATAGCCGTCGTCGTACAGTTTCAGCGTGATGCGCCGCCCGCGAATTCCGCCCTGTTCATTGACTTGCGCAAACCAGGCCTGTGCGCCGCGATAGAGTTCAATGCCCAATCCGCGGGATGGCCCGGAAAACGCGGCTGAAGTGCCGAGCACGATTTCGTCGCCCGACACGCCTTCATAGATTCCCGCCGCGGCTTCCTGGGCAATGGCCGGGCCTCGGCCGAGCCAGGGCGAAGCCAGGCCGCCCAGAAGGGTCGAGTACAGGAATTTGCGTCTGGTGAACGCTTTCATAGAGACTTGGATTGCAGGCAATTCCGACGGCTTCGGTACCGGCGGCGCCTGTTCTTGACCTATTGCTTTGCCCAATGTTTCAGCCTACCGAAAGTTCATGGCCATGTCATTATTCAGTAATCGGCGCCGCCCCGGTTCGATTCGATGATTGATTGGACTTTGGCCGGGTACCGGCATAACCTTGGAGCCCCTTTTGAAATCGACCGCCCCATGCAGATCATGAGGGCCTCCCAATGGAAACAGAATAATGAAACGATTTGCCATTGCATGCCTGGCCTGGGCTTGCTGTTTTTCTCCGGGACAGGCAGCCGAGTCCGATTCCGCCGAACTGCGTTCGACAGTCGAGGCGTACTTCGAGGCCTCGCTCGAACTGAACCCCTTGCAGGCCACGTTCCTTGGCGACAGGCGCTATAACGACCGACTGGCGAACTATCTCGGGCCCGATCACCGCGCCGCCTCGGCGGCGCTATATCGCGATTATCTCGAACGGATCGAGGCCATCGATCCAGAGCAACTCGGCCGCCAGGACCGGCTCACCTGGGAGTCCTTCAAGCTCTCGCTGGAGAACAATCTGGAGATCGGCGAATTTCCGGAGCATCTGCTCTCTATCAATCAGTTCTATTCCTTTGCCAATCAGTTCGCCCAACTCGGCAGCGGCACGAGCGGCCATCCTTTCGCGAACGAACAGGACTATCGCGACTTTCTGTCGCGCATCGACGATTTCGTAGCGCTGAACGATCAGGCCATCGCAAACATGCGGGTGGGCCTGGACCGGAACGTGACGCAGCCGCGAGTGCTCATGGAGCGTGTGGTCGACCAGCTAGCCGCCCTCGACCGGGATTTTCCGGAAAGCGTATTTTACGGACCTATCGAGAATTTTCCCGAAGACATGCCCAATGACGTGCGCGGGCAACTGGCGGAAGATTTTGCCCGGGCTTACGCAGACCAGTTGCGCCCCGCCTATCGAAGACTGCATGACTTCATTCGCGAAGACTATCTGCCGCGAACGAGAACGAGTGTCGGACTATCTGAGTTGCCGCGAGGAGAGGACTGGTACGCGACCCTGGTCAGGCATACGACCACAACCGATCTGACGCCCGCCGAAATCCATGAAATCGGCCTGCGGGAAGTAGAGTCCATTCACGGTGAAATGCGCCAGGTCATGGAAGAAGTCGAATTCGACGGTGAACTCAATGAGTTCTTCGAATATCTGAAGACCGAACCGAGTTTCTATTACGACGAACCCGAGCAACTTATCGAAGGCTACCGGGCCATGTCCGATCACGTGCAAAGCCTGGCGGCGAATCTGTTCGAAACTTTCCCGCGGTCGGAGTTTGAAGTGCGGGCGGTGGAAGCTTTCCGCGAAGCGTCCGCGGCCGATGGTTCGTATCAGTCGGGAACTCCCGACGGTTCCAGGCCCGGTGTGTTTTTCGCCAACACTTATGACGTAGGTTCACGTCCCCAGTGGGAAATGGAGTCGCTGTTCCTGCACGAGGCGATTCCGGGGCATCATTACCAGATTTCCCTCCAACGCGAACTTGAGGATTTGCCGAGCGTCAGGCGCTTCGGCGGCTACACTGCATTTGTCGAAGGCTGGGGGCTTTATGCCGAATCACTCGGCAAGGAACTCGGCCTTTACACCGACCCGTACCAGTATTTCGGTGCGCTCAATGCGGAATTGTGGCGCGCGATTCGCCTGGTGGTCGACACCGGACTGCATTCGATGGGATGGACCCGGGAAGACGTGCTCGCCTACATGTTCGAAAATTCCGCCTCTGGCGAGGCAAGCGCGGTGAGCGAAGCCGAACGCTATATCGCTATTCCTTCCCAGGCGCTGGCCTACAAGATCGGCGAACTCAAGATCAGGGAACTGCGCACTCGCGCGGAAACCGAATTGGGGGACAGGTTTGACGTTCGCGAGTTCCACACCCAGGTACTCATGGACGGCGCCTTGCCGCTCAGCTTGCTCGAAGCCAAGATCGACGCCTGGATCGAATCCCGGTAACTATTCAGGATCGGGCGCCAACCTCCTGGTCATACTGCAGGGAACTTTACCAGTCGTGTCAATTCGACCAACATGGCGCCATTTCGATGCAGCAGGACTGAACATGATCCGATGTGCCTTGCCATTGCTTGCACTGCTTTTTTCGACTTTCGCGGCCGCGCAACCCGTCGAGTTGGAGGACTGCCGAATCAGCGCCGGCCCAGGCATGCCAAGCATGCAGGCTCGCTGCGCGACGCTTGCGCGGCCACTCGACCCTTTCGGTGAGGTGGTCGGAGAAATCGAGTTGAGGATTGCCGTCGTGCCGGCGCTCAACCTTTCTCCCGAGGCCGATCCATTGGTGCCTCTAACCGGCGGCCCCGGCCAGGGCGCCGTTCAGTTCTACACGGCCAGTGCGGCTGCTTTCGAACGCGTGCGGCGCGACCGCGACATCCTGCTCGTCGATCAACGCGGCACCGGACAGTCGGCGACGATGGATTGCGAGATGGATGACAACATCGTCGAAGGGCAGTATTCGATCGAGTTAACGATTGAATTCACGCGGACGTGCCTCGATCAATTACCGCACGATCCTCGCTTCTTCACGACGAGCGTCGCGGTGCAGGATCTCGAAGCCGTACGCGAAGCGCTTGGTTACACACGACTTAATCTGTACGGCGTTTCCTACGGATCGCGTGTCGCTCAGCACTTTGCCAGGCAATATCCGGAATCGACCCGCACGGTAATTCTCGATGGCGTCGCGGCGCCGCAAAAAGCGCTCGGTCCTGAAATCGCAACGGAAAGTCAGAGAGCTGTCGAAAGCATTCTGGGGCGGTGTATCGAGGACGCGGAATGCGGCGAACGCTTCCCGGAAATCGACAAGACTTTCCAGCGCGTAGTCCGGACGCTGACCGATGCGCCCGTCGAAATCGAGGTTCCACACCCCAACCACGGCCGGCCCGAGGCGCTGACTTTCGGACGCAATGAATTTGCGACCGCAATTCGTCTGCTGGCCTACAGTCCGAACTCTATCGCGCTGATCCCGCTGCTCGTGCACGAAGCGGGCGAACAGCGCTATGCCCCACTCGCGGCGCAATACCTGATGACCTCGATCTCGCTCATGGACAGCTTGTCGCTCGGCATGCACAACAGTGTCGTGTGCACAGAGGACGTACCGTTCTATGACTCCGCGACGATCGATTACGATTTGCTGCACGCCAGTTACATGGGGCCGCTTCAACTCGAGGCGCTCGAGGCGATCTGTTCAATCTGGCCAGTCGGGCTGATAGATGACGAATTCAAGGCGCCGCTGGCAACGGAGCTTCCGGTACTGCTGCTTTCGGGAACGGCCGACCCGATCACGCCGCCGGCCTGGGCCACGCTCGCCATGGCGGAAATGGAAAACGCGACTCACCTGATCGGCGAGCACCAGGGCCACGGGCAGATATACGTCGGCTGCGTACCTGAAATCGTCGCCGATTTTATCGACGCGGCCGATCTGTCGTCGCTCGATACGCAATGCATGGAGCGCAGTTTCGTAATGCCTTTCTTCGTCGACTTCTCGGGGCCGACTCCGTGATCCGGGTAGAAGGAATTCACAAGTCCTTCGGTGAGGTCCATGCCGTCCGCGGCGTAAGCTTCGATGCCCCGGACGGCAAGATAACGGGATTGCTCGGACCGAACGGCGCCGGAAAGTCAACGACAATGCGCGTACTGTGCACCCTGTTGAAACCCGATCTCGGAACGGCGACAGTTGACGGCGCGGATGTCGTGACCGACAGTCTCTCGGCGCGGCGAAAAATCGGTTCGCTGCCACATGGTTCTGGCCTGTATCCGCGCCTCACAGCGCGCGAGAACATTGCCTATTACGCCCGCCTTTGCGGTCTCGCCAAGGACGTAATCGATGACAAGGTTGAGGAAATCGTCCAGGTGTTGGGGATCAGCGATTTCGCCAACCGCCGCGCCGGTGAATTCTCGCACGGCCAAGTTACGAAAGTCGCGCTCGGGCGTGCGCTCGTGCACGATCCGCAAAATCTGGTTCTCGACGAACCGACCAACGGTCTCGACGTCATGGCAACGCGCGGCTTGCGCGAGCTGTTGGAAAAGTTGAAAGCGGACGGACGTTGCATACTGTTTTCGAGTCACGTCATGCAGGAAGTCGCCGCATTGTGCGACGAAATCTGCATCATCGCGAAAGGCAAAGTCGCGATTCACGACTCGGCCGATGGCATTCGCGAACGCACCTGCCGCGAAAATCTCGAAGACGCCTTTGTCGCCGCGCTTGAGATGGTGGAAACCGAATGATGCGCGCCTTCCTCGTCGTTTTCGTGAAGGAAATCGTCGATAACTTTCGTGACCGCCGTTCGCTGACCGTGGCGCTGCTCATGGCGTTCATGATGCCGGCGCTGATCTTGTTTCTTATCGGCTTTCAGATCGAACGCGTTTCGGATAGCGACGATCAATCGGTCACGCTGCCGGTCATAGGCGCCGAGCGCGCTCCGAATCTGATGCGCTATCTCGAAAGCCGCAACATTGAAATCGTAGAAGGCCCCGCCGACGCGACCGCGGCGGCGGAAGCGGTCGAGGCAGGCAATCGGGACGCGGTGCTGCTGATCCCCGACGACTTCGGAGCGCAACTCGCCGACATGATTCCCGCGACCGTCGAACTCTATTCGGACCAATCCAATACCGCGGGAAACTCCGAGGTGGGCCGTGTCCGCGATGCACTGTACGGCTACAACCAGACTCTTGCCACGGTTCGGCTTTCTGCGCGCGGCGTAAATCCAATGACATTGCGGCCGCTGAACATCGATGACATCGACGTCTCGACACCCAGCGGACGCGCCGCAATCGTGTTGGGCATGATGAGTTACATCCTGCTCTTCGCCTTGCTTATGGGCGGTATGTCTCTCACGATCGACGCAACGGCGGGAGAGCGCGAGCGCGGCTCGCTCGAGCCGTTGCTGTCGCTGCCGGCATCGCGGACTCACCTGATACTTGGCAAGATGGCGGCAACCTGTTTGTTCATGTCGCTTGCTTTATCGCTTAGCCTGATTTCGGTCTTTGTATCGCTGAAACTCGTTCCACTCGAGCAACTGGGCATGACGCCGAACTTTTCGTTGAACGTGGTTTTCGCCACATTCCTTTTGCTTTGCCCTTTCATTCCGACGGGCGCCGCGTGGATGACGCTTTTTGCGTTGTTTACGAAAAGCTTCAAGGAAGCGCAGACCTGGCTGGGCATCCTGGTGCTGGTGCCGACGCTTCCCATTCTGATCGTCAGCATCCTGACGCTGCAGCCGAGGTTTGAATACATGTTCGTACCGGTGCTGAGCCAGCACCTGATCCTCGTCGACATGATAAGCAACGAACCTGTAAACGGCTTGCACGTTGCCGTTTCGGCCTTGAGTACGCTCGCCGTCGGAGCGATCCTCACCTGGGTCTGTGTGCGCCTTTATCAGCGAGAATCGCTATTGGGCTGAAATCGAGTCGCAGAATCTCCCGGACGCCACTCAATTCAACTCGTTCATGGCCAGCGGCAGGGACATCGCCTCAATTCCGCCGGGCAGCGGGAAGCGCTCGTCGCCCGGATACACGAGAATGCGGCGTTCGGCCTTGATATCGTCGGCGGCGAAATGGAAACCGCGGTCAACCTTCGGCGCGGTACTCAGCTTGATCTCGAATGCCCAGCAACGGCCTGGTGAAAACTCCAGCACCAGATCGGCTTCCGCTCCCGCACCGCTGCGATAAAACCAGGGCATGGCGCGGGTCGGGGCGGCGGCGAGCAGATTCTCGATGACGAAGCCTTCCCAACTCTTGCCGGCCACGCCGTGACCGCGCACGTCGTCGGAGGCGCCGAGATTGAGCAGGGCGTGAACGAGTCCGCTGTCGCGGATGAAACAACGCGGAGACTTTACCAGCCGTTTGCCCGAGTTTGAATGCCATGGCCGCAGCACACGCAGCAGGAGCAATTTCTCCAGAATGTCGAGGTAGCGGACGACCGACGGCGCGCTGACCCCAAGCGACCTGGCATAGCGGGCCGCGTTGAACAGTTCGCCCTGGTCGTTTGCCAACATGCGCCAGAATCTTTCCAGATTATCCTCGGCGACGCGCAAACCAAACTGGGGCAGGTCGCGTTCGAGATAGGTTCTGATGAAGTCCTCGCGCCATTGCAGACTCTCGGATTCGCCGTCGCGCAGAAACGCCGGGGGAAAGCCACCACGCAACCAGAGCTTGTCGAGCGTTCGTGCGGCGAAGGCGGGGCTATCGGCGCGCTCCGCCTGAACTTCGCGCGCATTGAATCCGCCCAACTCGACAAAGCTGATGCGACCCGCGAGGCTTTCCGAGGATTGACGCAGCAATTCCATGGACGCCGAGCCGAGCATGAGAAACTTTCCTCCCCTGCCGCCCATTCTGCGCCGCTCGTCGATTTGAACTCTGAGCACAGCGAAAATTTCCGGTGTTCTCTGCACCTCATCGAGGACGATCAGATGTTCCGGGTGGGCCGAAAACCACGCCATGGGGTCTGCCAGCAAGCGGCGGTCACGGGGGTTTTCCAGGTCGAGATAACGCGATGGGCCATTGTGCCGGGCGACAATCTCCCGGGCCAGAGTCGTCTTTCCTACCTGCCTCGGGCCAAGCAAGGCCACGCTATCAAAGTTGGACAGGTGGCTGGTTACGACCTGGTATGCTTCGCGCAAAATCATCCCTGCAATATAAAACTCTTATGTTTGTTTTGCAAGGTTATATATCATGCCGCAGGCTATTCGCGTCGCTTACTAAAAGCTACAAGGAAGCGCAAGCTTTGCCTGATTTATTCGGGTGTCAGTTCGATGGCGATTGATTGTTCCCGGTCGCTGCCGCCCATCAAGGTGACCAACTCATCACTCCAGGTATATTTTTCTCGCATCAACCGATTGATCGTGTCCAGATTTTCGTTTCGGATTTGATACGTGTAGGTCGATGCCTCGCCGTTGCGCGTCAAGGTGACTGTATTGCTGGCCTGGACTCGATTGAACCAGCCTGAACCCGAATCGCCGCGCAGGTAGGGAAGTCCGTCGTGGTCGACAATCCAGAATATGAACTTCAATGCAGTTCTCAAAGTCGGCCGCAACTTAAACAGAATTCATAGGCATTTACGATATTCTTCCGGAGTTTCAACAACGCATGCCCCGGAAACCATGTCGGGTTCCGAAGTCACAATGACCGTCAATAGATCTGCTACTGGAGGGAAGACATCGCGCATTCGCTCGTTTATGTCGTCCGGAGTTATGGCTTCAATTTCACCCGGGAGTTCGATCGCCCTGGCGGCAGGGAACCCGTTTAGTACGCTTTCCATGACCAATGGCACCAGAATTCTGGGATTCTCCGTATTGATCCGCATGTTTGAGCTGGACCTTCGCTTGATGCCGTCGATCGATGAATTCAAGCCATTTTCGCGAAACTCTTCATAAGTTTGCCGAATCGTCTCATTGGCGAATGCCAGCTTGTCGGTATCCACCGCTCCCGAAATTTGAAGTATGCGAAGACGGCTGGTTAGAGCGAGCGCAGTGGCTGAGAATTCATAGCTGGCTTCAAGTTCCGGACGCAAGGCTTCATACAACTCGCTGGTTGCTCCTTGCCCAAGCACCGCCAGGGCGATCAGATCCTCGTACTCCCCGCCTTGGGAAACCGATGGCAGAATCCCCGCGAGAGTCAGGGTTGATCTTTCTGCATCGGGATCATGCAGAACTACCGTAATTCCAGCCGGAAAATCGATCGAGGATTCGGGAGTCTCGACTGGCTCACCCTCCGGCAATCCATCAAGCAATACATCCAAGGCTCTGCCGGCGCGATCAGCTTCAAAAGGAGAAGCCATGACTATCGTAGGGCTGCTACGAGTCACGGTTTGAAAATAAAACTGCTTCAATTCATCAAGCGTGGCTGATTCGATGAACGATTCACTTTCCACCGCGGAGGAGAAAAAACCCCTTACCGGGTTGTCTTGCATTATCAGGTTCCTCGCAAGTTCCCCTGTATTGGCATCGACTCCCTGACGCAGTTGGCCAACGCGGTTCGCTAGCGCTTGCTTGATACGGTTCGTCAGATCGGGATCAAAAGCCGGATTTGACAGTACAAGATTCACGAGCCGCGCAACTTCTTCAAAATTGTCTGCGGGCGTCACAAGTGCGCCGGTTACGGATTCCGCAGTTGGAGCCAAACTCCGCTGCGCTTGCAGTTCTTCCAGTATTCGCCCTATTTCATCGTCTTCCACGCCTTCTGCGGAGCCGGTAAAAACAACTTGAGTGCTGACTAGCGGAATCATTGGATTGAGCGAATCCTCGAATGACCAATTGGATGGCCAATACACTTGCATGACAACATTTTCGTACTGGTCATCTTGTATATACAAAAAGGGCTGTCCTCCCGGCGATATCAGGGAAGCCACGTCCGCGGAAAAACTCAAACTTGATGAAATTATGGCGGTAAAGGAAAGAACAAATTTATAAATTCGAATCCGTACAGACATTTCTTTAAAACTCCCTGGTGGGTATCAACATTCTTCGTAGTCTTCCAGCGGAGGACAGGCGCAGAACAGGTTGCGGTCGCCGAAAACGTTATCGATGCGATTGATGCAGGGCCAGAATTTGTCGACGGGTTCCTTGCAGGGCGGGAAGGCCGCCTGGCGCTTGGTGTAGGAACGTTGCCAGTTTTCGTCGAGCATGTCGTCTATGGTATGCGGCGCATTTCGCAGCGGATTGTCTTCGCGGCCGAAAACTCCGGATTCGACGGCGTCGATTTCCTGGCGGATGTGGATCATGGCGTCGATGAAGCGGTCGAGTTCCACACGGGACTCGCTCTCCGTCGGCTCGATCATGAGCGTTCCAGGAACGGGGAACGACATGGTCGGGGCATGGAAACCGAAATCCATCAATCGCTTGGCGATATCTTCGTCGGTGACGCCGGTGGTCTGCTTGATCGGGCGCAGGTCGATGATGCATTCATGCGCGACCATGCCGTTCTGGCCGGTATAAAGCACCGGAAAATGCGCGCCGAGCTTGTGCGCCATGTAATTGGCGTTGAGGATCGCAACCTCGGTCGCCTTGCGCAGCCCCTCGGCGCCCATCATGGTGACGTACATCCAGGTAATCGGCAGAATGCCGGCGCTGCCCCAGGGGGCGGCGGACACCGCCGTGTTCCCGGCATCCGGCCCATCGAGCCCGACCAGGCAGTGATTGGCCAGATGCGGCGCAAGATGCGCCCTGACGCCGATGGGACCCATGCCAGGACCGCCGCCGCCATGGGGAATGCAAAAAGTCTTGTGAAGATTGACATGGGCGACATCGGCGCCGATCAGAGCCGGATTCGTCAGTCCGACCTGGGCGTTAAGATTGGCGCCGTCCATGTATACCTGGCCGCCCGCGTCATGAACGATCCTGCAGATTTTCTTCACGTCCTGTTCGTAAACGCCATGGGTGGACGGATAGGTAATCATCAGCGCCGCGACCTGACCGCTATGCTGTTCGACTTTCGCGCGCAGGTCGTCGACATCGATGTTTCCGGATTCATCGCAACGGACGAGCACGACTTTCATTCCGATCATGAATGCGCTTGCCGGATTGGTGCCGTGGGCCGAAGTCGGAATCAGGCAGACATCGCGATGGCCCTCGCCCTTCGCCGCAAGATATTTATGGATTGCAAGCAGGCCGGCATATTCGCCTTGTGCGCCGGAATTGGGCTGCATGCTGATCGCATCGAATCCGGTAATCTCGGCGAGCATGTCTTCCAGTTCGCCGATCATCTGCAGGTATCCCGCCACCTGCTCTTTCGGCGCGAACGGATGCGGCTGCGCGAATTCGGGCCAGGAGATCGGCATGAGTTCCGCCGTGGCGTTCAGCTTCATGGTGCAGGAGCCGAGCGGAATCATCGCGTGCGTGAGTGAAATGTCGCGATTCTCGAGCCGCTTCAGATAACGCATCATCTCGGTTTCGGAATGGTATCGAGTAAAGTTCGGGTGCTGCAGGAAATCCGAATCGCGGCGTAATTCGGCCGGGACAGGCGGCGGGGCATTCTGAAGACTCCCGTCTACCTCGGCCACCGACAATTGCGCCGCCGCCCCACCCAGATAAACCTGCCAGAGCAACTCGACATCGGCGGGAGTAGCACACTCGTCAAGGCTGACGCCGACCACGCCCGCGGTCTCGTCAAAACGCAGATTGACCCGCAACTCCCCCGCCCTGCCTGCGATACCGGAAAATTGCGCCTCATCTACCGGCACACAAATCGTATCGAAGAAGCCGCTTGCGGGAGCGTTCAGACCCCCCTGCCGCAAACCCGCGGCGAGTATCGCGCTCAGCCGATTCACCCGGCCGGCGATTCGTTTCAGACCCCGGGGCCCGTGATACATGGCGTAAAGCGCCGCGATATTGGCGAGCAGCACTTGAGCCGTGCAGATATTGCTGTTGGCCTTTTCGCGGCGGATATGTTGTTCCCTGGTCTGCAGCGCCATGCGCAGCGCCTTGCGCCCGCGCGCATCCTTCGAGACGCCGATAATGCGGCCCGGCACCGCGCGCCGGAATTCGTCCCTGGTCGCGAAATAGGCGGCATGGGGGCCGCCGTAGCCCATGGGGACACCAAAGCGCTGGCTTGAACCCGTCACTACATCGGCGCCCATTTCACCGGGTGGCTTGAGCAGGATCAGGCTCAGCAGATCCGCCGCCACCACTGCTTTCGCGCCCTGCTCGTGAAGGCGGCCGATCGTGCCGGTCAGGTCCCGCACGGCCCCTGACATGCCGGGATATTGCAGCACCGCGCCGAACAATCCCTGCTTCGGCATATCTTCCGGGTCGCCGACGATGAGATTGAATCCGAAGCACTCCGCGCGAGTTTTCAGTACGTCCAGAGTCTGGGGAAAGCAGTCGCGGTCGACGAAGAAATCACGGGCCTCGCGGCTGCGGCAGACTCTTTTCACCATCGCCATGGCTTCGGCCACTGCCGTAGCCTCATCGAGCAGCGAGGCGTTCGCGAGTTGCATCCCTGTCAGGTCCATCGTCATGTGCTGGAAAGCGAGCAGACATTCGAGCCGGCCCTGGGAAATTTCGGGTTGGTAAGGCGTATAGGCAGTGTACCAGCCCGGATTTTCCAGCACATTGCGCTGAATGACCGCCGGCAGATGGGTATCGTAATAGCCCATGCCGATGAAGGACCGGGCGGGCCGGTTTTGCGCGGCGATCGCTTTCAGCCGGGCCAGTGCTTCGCTTTCGGGTACCGCGGAGGCCAGCGCAAGCTCTTTGCCGCCGGCGATGGCGGCGGGCACTGTGCGACGCACGAGTTCTTCAAGGGATTCAAGACCGAGCACGGCGAGCATGTCCCGGATTTCGTCATCATCCGGGCCGATGTGCCGATCGACAAATTCGTTGCGGTAGAGCAGCGAATCGAGGGAGTCGCTACTCATCCGAGCAATGGTCCGCGTAGGCCTCCGCGTTGAGTAGTTCATCGAGGTCCTTTTCGTCGTTGACGCTCATCCTGTAGATCCAGCCATCGTCGTACGGCGCCGTGTTCACCAGTTGCGGATTGTCGATGAGGGCCTCGTTGACCTCGGTGATCTCGCCGCTGACCGGACTGTAGATATCGGAAGCGGCTTTCACGGATTCGACTACCGCGACCTCGGCCCGGGCCGCGATCTCCGTGCCCGGTTCCGGCAACTCGACGAATACGATATCGCCCAGGGACTCTTGCGCGTGCTCGCTTATGCCGACCGTGGCGACTCCGTTGTCATCGACCCTGATCCACTCATGGGTGGACGTAAAATGAAAATCGTCTGGAATATTGGACACCGGAGTTCCCTCTTGCCGTCGCGGTGGTAATCGGCAATTCGCCGCGGCGGAGTTATTCGAAAATTTTCTTGCCGTATCGGACAAATCCGGGTTTCACGATCTTCAGCGGAGCCTTGGCGCCGCGCAATTCGACCTGACAGTTCCGGCTGCCCTTCGGGATTCTAGCTAAAGCGATGGACTGCTTCAATGTAGGAGAAAAACTGCCGCTGGTAATGACGCCTTCGCCCTTGTCGGTGAGGACTTGCTGGCCGTTGCGCAAAACGCCGCGCGCCTCGAGCACCAGCCCTGCAAGTATGGGGAGTTCCCCGTCCTGTTGCCGCTGCTTGTGCTGCAGCACCGCCTCGCGGCCGATGAAATCGCGGTCTTCGTCGCGCCGGCTGACGGTCCAGCCGAGGTTCGCGGAAAGCGGCGAGGTTTTTTCGTCCATATCCTGGCCGTAAAGGTTCATGCCGGCTTCGAGGCGCAAGGTATCCCTGGCGCCGAGACCGGCGGGTTTCACCCCGGCCGCGAGCAATTTGTCCCACAACGCGCCGGCCTGTTCCGTGGGCAGGATCACTTCCAGTCCCAGTTCTCCCGTGTATCCCGTTCGCGCAATCAGCAGGTCGCCGCGCTCGAGTGAATCGAAATTACCCAGTCCGCGTGCCGATTCGATGGTATCCGCCGGCAGCGCCTCGCAGGCCAGCGAGATTGAATCCGGACCATGAACGGCCATCATCGCCAGATGCGGCCGTTCTTCGACCTGGACTGCGAATCCGCTACTGTTTTGCGCCAGCCAGATCAGCACTTTCCGGCGCGTGGCGCAATTGGACACCATGCGGTATCCGGCCTCGGTGCGATAAACGATCAGATCGTCGACCACGCCGCCATCGTGGTTCAGCAGCAGGCTGTACAGCGCCTTGCCGGGCGCGTCGAGGCGCGCCACATCGTTCGACAGCAGAAAACGCAGCCAGTCTTCGGCGTCCGCTCCGGCTACATCGATCACGGTCATGTGCGACACGTCGAACACGCCCGCGGCATTGCGCACCTGCTGGTGTTCTTCGATCTGGGAACCGTAATGCAGCGGCATGTCCCAGCCGGAGAAATCGACGATTTTCGCACCGGCGGAGGTGTGGCGGTCATGGAGTGGCGTTTTCTGTCCCATGGAAAGTCCCTGCGCAGGTCCGGATCCGGGCCGGAGATTTTAGCCCATTCTCCGACCCTGTTGTGGGCGTTCACCGATGATATGGGGTCGTTCGTCGAAAATTGCGACATTCGCCGGTGGCGGTAGTAAACTGACCGTGGCCTGATAGAGAGCCGCCCAAATGGACAAACATTCGCTACTGAATGAATTGAAGATCGACCGGGAAGCGCCGGCCGAGGCGGGCTTTCGTCCTTTGCGCTGGTTCGTGCCGATTGCCTTGCTGGCGGGTGCGGCGTTCGTTTTCTGGCACTTCCGTCCCTTGCAGCAGGTCCAGGCGCTGACGGTCGACACAACCGTCGCCCAGGCGTCTCAACAGCAACTTTCGGCAAATACCGAAAGTGTGCTCGACGCAACGGGCTATGTCATCGCCAGGCGCATGGCCACGGTCAGTTCCAAGGTCACCGGCAAGGTCATGGAAGTGCTGGTGGAAGAAGGTATGCGGGTGGAGGAAGGCCAGGTACTGGCTACACTCGATGACAGTGTGAATCGCGCCCAGTTGAGTATGGAGGAAGCCCAGGTCGCTTCGGCGCGGGCTTCGGTGGAAGAATTGGAAGTGCAGATTCGCCAGGCCGAACTAAATCTCGGCCGCACACGCGACCTGGCGGCGAACCGGCTCGCCAGCCAGGCCGAACTCGACCGTGACGAACTGAACCTGCAAGCCCTGCGGGCGCGGCTGGAAAAGACCGAACGCGATATCGATGTCGCCGAACGGGCGCTGCAGATCCAGCGTCAATTGCTCGAGGACATGCAGATACGCGCGCCCTTCGCCGGCGTCGTCATCGCCAAGGCGGCGCAACCCGGCGAGATGATTTCTCCCGTTGCCGCCGGCGGCGGATTCACCGCCACCGGCATCTGCACCATCGTCGACATGGAATCGCTCGAAGTCGAAGTAGATGTAAACGAAGCGTATATCAATCGAGTCTACCCCGGTCAGCAGGCAACGATACTTCTAAACGCCTGGCCAGACGATCCATATGATGCGGAAGTGATTGCCATCATCCCGGCCGCCAACCGCAACCAGGCGACCGTCAGAGTGCGGATCGGTTTCCTCGACCGCGATGAAAGAGTCATGCCGGAGATGGGCGTGCGGGTGGCGTTCATGGAAGACGCCGGCGGCGCCGTGCTGCCCGATACCGAAAACGAGCCACTGCCTGACGGCGTACTCGTGCCGGACTCGGCCATCGTGCGCGAGGACGGCCGGACTCTGGTCTGGATAGTGGCGGACAACCGCGTCAGCCGCCGCCAGGTCGAACTTGGCCGATCCGTCGGCGTCCAGGCACTGGTGGTCGCCGGACTCGCGGCCGGCGAGCGCGTCGTAAACACCAGGGATCTTGATTTGCGTGAACGGCTGGAAGACGGCTTGACAGTAGAAATTGCAACCTCCGGCGCCGGCAGCCCAATCAACTGACCACAGGAACACAGTAAGTGAGCATAGTCGAACTGCAGCAAGTATCCAGGCATTTCACCAAAGGCAAACAAACCGTCGAGGTGCTCGACAATATCGATTTGACCATCGAGGAAGGTGACTTTCTGGCGTTGATGGGGCCATCGGGAAGCGGCAAGACCACCTTGCTCAACCTCATCGGCGGGCTCGATCAGCCCACTGCGGGCAGCATCGAAGTCGCCGGCCAGCAACTCGTGGGCCTGTCCAGCAGGAAGCTGGCGCAATGGCGCGCGCGCAACATCGGTTTCATCTTTCAGTTCTATAACCTGCTGCCCATCTTGAGCGCGCGCCGAAATGTCGAATTGCCGCTGCTGCTGACCCGTCTCGGCGGTGGGCAACGCAAGCGCAATGCCGATGTCGCCCTGACCATTGTCGGTCTGGCTGACCGCGCCCGCCACAAACCCGGCGAACTCTCCGGCGGGCAGCAGCAGCGCGTCGCCATCGCCCGGGCCATCGTCGCCGACCCGCGCATACTGGTTTGCGACGAGCCCACCGGTGATCTCGACCGCGAGACTGCCGACGAGATTCTCGATCTGCTCGAATTGCTCAATCGCAAACACGGCAAGACCATCATCATGGTCACCCATGACCCCAAGGCCGCGAGCCACGCACGACATACGCTTTATCTGGACAAGGGCAACCTGGTGCGGGAGGCGGCATGAAATCCTTTCCACTGATCTGGAGCAATCTGTTTCGCCGCCGCGTGCGGACCTTTCTGACGCTGTTTTCCATCGTCGCCGCCTTCCTCCTGTTCGGCCTGCTCCGTTCGATAGCCGGCGCGTTCGAAATGGGCGTCAATGTGGCGGGAGTGGACCGGCTGATGGTGTCGCCGAAATATTCGATGGTCGACGGGCTTCCCATCAGCCACCTGGCGCAGATCGAGGCGGTGGAGGGAGTTGACACAGCGACCCACATGACCTGGTTCGGCGGCACGTACCAGAATCCGATCAACTTTTTCCCCAAGTTTCCGGTACAGCCGCGCTTCTATTTCGACATGTATTCCGAATACATCATCGATCCGCTGCAACTCGACGAATTCGAGCGCATTCGAACGGCCGCGGTGGCGTCGGCCGAACTGGCGGAGGAATTCGGCTGGCAAATCGGCGACCGCATTCCGATCGAGGGGGATATCTGGTTGCGCGGGGATGGAAGCAACTTGTGGGAATTCGAACTCGTGGGCACCTACCGGGTCGGGGACGAAGACACGGATTTTCCCTCGTTTCTGTTCAACTACGAGTATTTCGACGAAGCCAGAGTGCCGGAAACCCAGGGTATCGTCAGCAATTTCATGGTGCGCGTGTCTGATCCGGATCAGGCTGCGGAAGTGTCGGCCAGGATCGACGCGCAATTCGAAAACTCCATCAACCCGACCCGGACCGCCACCGAAGAAGAGGCCAATCGTCAATTCGCCGCTCAGGTGGGCGATATCGGACTGATCATGAACAGTATTCTGAGCGCGGTGTTCTTTACCATACTGCTGCTCACCGCCAATACCATGACCCAGGCGCTGCGTGAACGTATTCCGGAACTGGCGGTGCTGAAAACGCTTGGATTCACGGATCGTCGGGTGGCTTTTCTCGTATTGCTTGAATCGGTGTTGCTTTGCGGTATTGGCGGGGCCATCGGCATCGCGCTGTCCGGGATAGCGCTTCAGGCGCTGGGCCCGGAACTGGAGGGATTCCTGGGACAGATCGAAATATCGGCTGCCACCACCTTGAGCGGAGTGGGAATCGCCCTTTTGCTGGGAGTGATCGTGGGTCTGAATCCGGCGCTGAGCGCAAGACGCTTGCAGGTGGTCGAGGCCCTGCGCAAGTAAGGTCGCTACGGAATCCTGAATCATGTGGGCGCAAATTTTCCAGATTTCTCTCCTGAACCTGCGCAATCTGCCGCAGCGGCTGGGCAGTTCGTCGGTAATCGTGGTGGGTATCGGCGGCGTCGTGGCGGTGCTGGTGGCGATTCTGGCAATGGCGGCGGGATTTTCGGCGACGCTGAACCGGTCGGGGGCGCCGGACCGCGCCATCGTGCTGCGAGGCGGCAGTTCGTCCGCTGAATTGAGCAGCACAATCGACAACCGGCAGCGCCAATTCGTCAGTACGCTCGACGGCGTGCGGCTGTCCAGCAGCGAGCTGTACACGGTGGCGGATATCCCCAAACGCGCCACCCTGCTTCCGTCAAACGTCGTGATTCGCGGCGTGGAACAGTCGGCTTTCGAAATCCGCCCGGAAGTGCGGATAATCGAAGGGCGCAATTTCACTCCCGGACGCAGTGAATTGATCGCGGGTCGAGCCGCCAGTGAGCAGTTTCTTGGAATCGATCTTGGCGCGACCGTAGAATTGCGCCAGTCCGAGTGGACGGTCGTGGGCATATTCGAAGCCGAGGGATCCGCTTACGAATCCGAACTGTGGACCGACCTTGCGATAGCCCAATCCGCATTCCGGCGCTTCAGCCTGATCAGTTCCATGCGTTTGCAACTGGAGCAGCCCGCCGCGGTCGACTCCTTGCAGGCGGAATTCGATAACAATCCCTCGATCGATCTTTCCGTAACTTCCGAGGAAGAGTTTTTCCGGGGTCAATCGGAGTTTCTGACGACCCTGATCACGGGTTTCGGATACGGCGTTGCACTGATCATGGCGGTCGGCGCCATGTTCGCCGCGCTCAATACGATGTATGCAGCGGTCTCGACACGCACCGTGGAAATTGCAACCTTGCGCGCACTCGGATTCGGCGCCACGCCGGTAGTGTTCTCCGTGATTGCGGAATCCGTGGCGCTGGCGCTGATCGGCGGCCTGCTCGGCGCTGCTGTAGCCTGGTTCGGATTCAACGGTTACACCGTTTCCACGCTAAACCAGGGATCATTCTCCCAGGTGGCGTTCGATTTCGCCGTAAGCCCGGATATTCTCGTTACCGGAATCGTCTGGGCCCTCGCACTCGGAATGGCCGGTGGGCTGTTCCCCGCCTTGCAGGCCGCGCGCATGCCGATTACCCGCGCCTTGCGGGGGGATTGAGACCGAAGCGGCCGCCCGTGATTCAGGGCAGCCAGGCGTAGCTGAACTTGGCGAACCAGGTGCGGTTGGTTTCAACAAGGGATTGGTAGCGGTCGTCGCGGAAGCCCGCGTCGGAATAGCCGATGAAAAAACGCGTCGCGGCGTTCAGTTTGAAGCTGTAAAGCAATTGCGTGGTCAACTCGCGGTGGAGATGCTGCACCGGGAACGTGTACAGCGATCGATCGCGTTCGGTATCCGAGTGCTGCAAGGTGAAACGCAGAGCGCTGCGGGCGTCGAACTGCCAGATGCTGCGCAAGTCGGTGAGCCGAGCTGTGAACAGGCGTCCACCATCGACGTCGAATTGCTGGATCGTGTGTTCCAGGTCGAGTTGCAGGTGTCGTCCCCATTGATAGCGCATTTGCGGTCCGAACCGATTTGATCTGCCCAGACGCGTATTCGCGAAATCCACCACGTCTTCGATCCGGATACGCATGCCCAGGGTAAGGTCCATCGACGGACTGAAACCGACCTGAACCTGATTGAACTGTTCGTCGAAGTACTGGCCGTTCCACCAGGACTTGCTGCCACCGAACAGTCCATTGAGAAAGGACTGCATCGGCCCGTTCATGTTGAGGAAGAATTCCGTTTCCTCTTCCAGTTTGAGTCCGGACTGATCTTCGGTGCGGTCCCAGTCGGCGGCGAAGCGGATACGGCTGAAGAAGCCTTCGCCGTCCCAGCGCCAGGTATGTCCGACGGTAGTGACGACATGCTTGTAATCGACCCGATTGATGAAGCCGAGGTCAGCGCGGAAATCCTCCCCCACATCAAAATATCCCACGCGCCAGTCCCAGCGGCGGTCGGCGTGACTGTACTCCACAAACAGATTATCGCCGGCAATGTCCGCCTGCTGACCGAAGTCGCGCTGAATCTGCCCGGGATAGCTTGAACGGGAGCGCATGGCCTGAATGGCGATCGTGTCCTGATCCGTCGGACGCAACATGGTGTCCAGACTCATGACGGTATTCCGATATCCACTCCCTTGCCGGTCGGTAACGAGCGCTCCGACGGTGGAATTGCCAAGGATGTCCGCGCGGTAGCGGCCGATGGCGACATCGCTGGGAGAATCGCCCAGCGAGGCGGTGCTCGAACGCAGGCTGCCGGGAATGACGAAACTTGTGCTGCGATCGTTTGCCGCCAGCAGACCGAAGGTATGCGCACCGCTTTTACCCGTCAGCTTGGCGCCATATTCAGGTTCGGCGATGGTGCGGGTATGCACCAGATTCTGCCGGGTCTCGAAGTAATCGGAACCGTCGAGGAAAAACGTCCGGCGCTCGGGAAAGAACAGCGCGAAAGTATTGTTGACGTCCAGTTGCGGACTGTCTGCCTCGACCTGGGAAAAATCCGGGTTCAGCGTCGCATTCAGATACATGTCCGGGGTAATGCCCCAACGCACGTCGAGACCGCCTTCCGATTCGTCCGCGCCCAGCCAATCGCCCTGGCCTGAAGGACGGTCTTTGCTCGCGCTTGCCGTGACCGTCGGGATGATTTCCAGGTTACGGCCGCGTTCGAGATTGTGAAAACCGTCAGCTTTGGCTATCTGGCACAAATAACAGGAGATATCGCGGTTCCGCGGATTGCTGGAGATCAGGGTCACCTGGTCCCGTGGATACTGACGGACAAAATCCACGCCCCAGGTCTGCACGGATTCGGTGTCGCTGAAGCGCAATTGCTTGAACGGGATCGCCAGTTCCACGCTGTAGCCGCTTTCGATGATTCGGCCTGCGCTGTCCCAGATCCCGTTCCAGGAATCGTCCAGCCGCCCGTTTACGTCGTCGAAAATGGCATCTGCCTGTACGCCGAGAGGATTGACAGTAAAGGCGTAGGCGCGGCGCTCGTCGTTGAAGGTATCGAGCACCACCGACATCCAATCGTCCACGACAATGGCGTCGCGGTCCTTGAAATAGGCGCGGATGCTGCTGGTGTCGGGGTCTTCGGCAAGAAAAGCGACAAACAGCGTTTCGCCGTCTTCCATGATCAGCGCTTCCGCGCGTACGTCCGCCGGCCGATTGTCCGCGGGCTGGTACTCGATATCGACCTCGACGCGAGCGGCCCCGGCCCATTCAGCCGGATCGACGCGCCCGTCGATTACGGGCGCCGCGGGGGTTCGCGGAATTTCAATCGTGGACGGGCCTTGAGCAGCCGCATCCGCGCCGGTCGCAGTCGCAACGGCGAATAGCAATGCCGCCCGCATGCGTTGCCTTTAGAGGCTGGCCGCGGCTTCCAGGACAAATTCAAAATCCGGGCGGTCGCGATAATCTTCTTCGGCGAACTTCGCCCGGATCACGCCATCCGGATCGACCAGGAATATGCCCGGATACGGGATCCCGTAGGCGCGATGGCCAGGCTCATAATCCATGTTCCTGATGCCCAGGGCGTTGACGTGGGTAACGTCCTCGTCATGCAGCAACGCGAAATTTATTCCCTGATCTTCCTCGACGATCTTCAGCATTTCCACCGAATCGTAGGTCATCGCTACCACCGACAAACCCATTTCCTCGAACTGTTCCGCAATCTCTGTCAGCTGCACGAGCTGAGATTTACAGTAGGGTCACCAGTCGAAGGAGCGGCTGAGCATGAAAAGCATGCCGTTGCCACCCACGAGATCATCGAACGTGCGAACTTCGCCGTTCTGGTCTTCGGCCGAAATCGGCGGTAGCGCCGCGCCTGTCGGAAGGTCCGGCGCCCAGACAAAGTCCTGGGCGAAAGCGCTTCCGGAAAGGAACAGGGCCAACATCGTTGCGGCCAGTGATATTCGAAATCGCGAATGCATATCCGATCCCCATTGTTTCAGGTGAGACAAGCTTCGTTTGGACAATGCCCGCCACACTGTAGGGGCGACGCATGCGTCGCCCGCATTACTGCACGAATCTTACACCAGGAAAAGACTCCCGTCCTGTTACTCCAGCCCGGCCATGAACCGGCTACCGCGGGGCAGAAAATAGTTGTCGCTATCGAGCGAAAAAATGACCGAGCGCGAGCGGCCCATGAGCTCCTCGCGGGGTATGAAACTGTAAACCCTGCTGTCGGCGCTGCTGTTGCGATTGTCGCCGAGCACGAAATAGCGATCCTCGGGAACTATCACAGGCCCATAGCTGCGGTTCGAACTCCGAAATTGCGTCAGTCGGACCTGATGATTGCGTCCGGGCAAAGCCTCTTCGATGATCATCTCGCCGCTTTCCCGCGACAGCACCTCGTAGTCGACCGGTGTGCCATTGATGATTAGCGCGTTGTTCTGAATCTCGACCTGGTCTCCGGGTACGCCTACGATGCGCTTTACAAGCCGCTTGCGCGCCTGAACGCTGTCGATGATGACGATATCGCCGCGGGTTGGATCGGACAATCTGGCCAGGGTGACATCGGTGAAAGGAACTTTCACGTCATAGGCGAGCTTGTTGACCCAGACCTTGTCGCCGTCCACGAGGGTCGGCAACATGGAAGCGCCGGAAATGGAGCTGAGATCGGCAATCGCGCTCTTGAAAAACACAATCGCGCAAAGCAGCAACAGAAAGTTGCGGTTGTCTCTCCACACATTGCCCAGCCAACCGGAAACACGTTCGGAAAAGCTGGCAACAGGCGCCGGTTCGTTCATATTCCACTTCCTTGCCGATCAGTTTCACACAACGCGCAAAGGTTGCCGTCCGGCCGCCTGCTTGTCAACAGGCCCGAATGGAAATGTAAAATTAGACGCCCGTTTTCGGATAGGCGTTTCGGTCTCACTATAGCCTAATTGAGTCATTGACCAACTGAAGGCAGAAAAATCATGAATCCACAATCAAACAGGCAGTGCCGCCATAGAGTTCCGTCAAGCGATGAAATGCTTGAAGCGATATCCAGTCGCGACGGCTCGTATGACGGGGCATTTTTCTATGGGGTCGTCACCACGGGGGTTTTTTGCAAACCGTCTTGCTCATCACGACCAGCCAAACCGGAGAATATCCGCATTTTTCTGGATTTGGAGTCTGCAATTAACGCCGATTTCCGTGCATGTAAAAGGTGCCGACCTGAATGCCTGGAGCGAGAATTGGAAAGAATGGTCGAGGTCGCTCGACATATTGAAACGCACGCTGACGATCGTTTGACCTTGGCTGATTTGTCGAAAATGGCGAATCTTTCCCCTTCCAGACTTCAAAAAGCATTTAAATCAGCATTCGGAGTAACTCCAAAAGAATACCAGGACGCCAGCCGTCTCGAACGATACAAAAACGCACTTAAAAAGGGAGAGACCGTCACAGAAGCTATCTATTCTTCCGGTTACAGTTCACCCAGCCGCGTATACGGCGAAGTTTCCCGAACCATGGGTATGACTCCGGCAGCTTATCGAGAAGGTGGTACAAAAGAGCAGATTTTTTATGCCTTTTGTGATTCTACGCTTGGACCACTTCTGATGGCGGCAACTCAGCGCGGCGTTTGTTTTGCACAATTTGGAGAGAGCCTTGAAGAGTTACTGGGGCAAATGAAAGCAGAATTTCCGAAAGCAAAATTCAGTGAATCGACCTGCACTGCAGGACCGGATTTAGATCGATGGATACAGGCGCTGGACGAACACGTAGGAAGTCACGCACCGCGCCCGGACCTGCCGCTTGATCTTCGAGGAACCGCTTTCCAATTGAAGGTATGGCGGTTCTTGCTTAGCGTAAAGGAAGGAGATGTCCTCAGTTACGGAGAGTTGGCAAAAGAAATCGACGAACCGAAAGCATTCCGCGCTGTAGCATCTGCTTGCGGCGCCAACCGAATCGGAGTGTTGATTCCTTGCCATAGAGTCTTGCGTGGGAACGGCGATCTTGGCGGATATCGCTGGGGTCTGGATCGAAAACGAGTCCTGCTCGATGGCGAACGCGCGAACAGGGCAACGAAATGAACATCCACGAGAGAGTTACTGCATTGGATTGGAACAATCTAACGGAAAATTTAGACCGGGACGGATATGCGCAAACAGGTAAATTACTTTCTTCAGTTGAATGTGATTCACTCACTGGTTTGTACGATGATTCACCCGAATCGTTTCGTAGCACTATTGATATGTCTCGCTACAATTTTGGCTCTGGCCAGTACAAATATTTCTCGTATCCATTGCCTGGTATCGTGCAAAAATTAAGGGAATCCTTGTATCCACCCCTTTCTAAAGTAGCAAATCAATGGGCCAAAAAACTGGGAACGGATATACGTTGGCCAAACCTTCACGACACTTTCATTGAACAGTGTCATCAAAACCTGCAATGCAGACCAACGCCTCTACTACTCAGCTACGAGGCTCATGACTACAATTGTTTGCATCAGGATCTCTATGGGGATGTGTATTTCCCACTCCAGGTAGTAGTTATGCTTAGCGACGCTGAGTCAGAATTTACCGGGGGAGAATTCGTGCTTGTCGAAAATCGCCCCCGATTGCAGTCTCGAGCTTCAGTATTAGCACCGATGCAAGGTTGTGCTGTCATTATTCCCGTCCGCGAGAGACCCAGGAATGGTTCGCGCGGATACTATCGCGCACAGACTCGTCATGGAGTTAGTGAATTGCGTAGTGGTCGTCGCCGGACGCTAGGAATAATTTTTCACGACGCCCGATAGGTGCATGCCGATTAGATTTTCTCAACGTACAAAGGTTGCCGACGCGCCTTCTTGTCAATGGAGTGTGTGGTATCGGTAGGGGCGACGCATGCGTCGCCCGCGGGTGTTGCACGATGCCGGGCCGTTCGCGGGCGAGGCATGCCTCGCCCCTACTGCCCCACATGCAACTGAATCTTCCGTCGACGGCTCATCGTTTCATTCTCTCATATATCTGAACGCTAACACTCACGGATCTGAGGCCCTCCTCGGAGAGCGCCCACATTGAAGTCACCACCCTCATCTTGCAAAACAAGCTGGCGTTCTCTACTTTGGGCTTTGTCATTTGTGGCGAGTGATTCGATGTCGCTTGAGGAATTTCATCCGGCTTGCCGGCGCTGGTTCGAGCAGCAGTTCAAGGCGCCGACACCGGCGCAGGCTGATGCCTGGGCCGCGATTCGGCGGGGCAGCCACACGCTGATCGCGGCGCCCACCGGCAGCGGCAAGACCCTGGCCGCGTTTTATGCGGGACTCGACCGGCTCGTCAGTCAAGGCAATGAACTCTCTTCGGGCGTGCAGATTCTGTATGTGTCTCCGCTGAAAGCGCTGAACAACGATATTCACCGGAACCTGCAGATTCCACTGGCCGGCATTGCCGAACTGCTCGGCGGCGCCGCACCGGAAATTCGGCTGGCGGTTCGCACCGGCGATACCCCCGCCGCCGAGCGCCGCAAGATGGCGACACACCCGCCGCATATTCTGGTCACGACTCCCGAGTCCCTGTATTTGCTGCTCACCAACGCCAGCGGCCGCGCCATGCTGGCATCCGTTACCACGCTTATCGTCGATGAGATCCACGCGATGCTCGGCGACAAGCGCGGTTCGCATCTGGCGCTATCCATCGAGCGGCTCGAAGACCTGGTAAGCCAGGCCGGCGGCAGGCGGCTGCAGCGCATAGGGCTATCCGCCACGCAAAAACCCGTCGAGACTGTGGCGCGCTATCTGACCGGAACCGGCTCGGCAGCAACGGCCGATTGCGAGATCATCGACTCCGGCTTTCAGCGCAATATGGAGATTTCGGTCGAAGTTCCCGGTTCACCGTTGTCCGCCGTGATGAGCGCCGAGGTCTGGGAGGAGCTGTATGAGCGGTTGGTCGAGTCGATCCTCGCGCATAACTCGACTCTGGTTTTCGTCAACACCCGCCGTCTGTCGGAACGCCTGGCGCTCGCGCTCGGCGAACGCCTCGGGGAAGGTGTGGTCAGCGCGCATCATGGCAGCATGAGCCGCGACCATCGTTTCGCGGCCGAACAGCAATTGAAATCCGGTCAGTTGAAAGTACTGGTTGCCACCGCGTCGATGGAACTGGGCATCGATATCGGTCATGTCGACCTCGTCGTGCAATTTTCCTCGCCCAAGAGCGTTGCAGCCTTTCTGCAGCGCGTGGGCCGCAGCGGCCATTCCATCGACGGCACGCCGAAAGGCATCCTGTTCCCCCTGAGCCGGGACGACCTCGTGGAAGCCGCGGCCCTGCTGGCCGCGATCCGGGACGGAGACCTCGACCGCATTCATCCGCCGCAGAAGCCGCTCGATATCCTCGCGCAGCAAATCATCGCCGAAACAGCCATGAGCGAAGAAGGGCGGGAACTCGATGAACTGTTTGCCCTGCTGCGACGTGCCTGGCCATACCGGAATCTCGACCGGAGCCAGTTCGACGACGTAATACGGATGCTTGCCGAAGGCTATACGACCCGGCGCGGCAGGCGTGGCGCATTGCTGCATCTAGACGCCATTAACGGACGCATCCGGGCGCGGCGCGGCGCCAACCTGGTGGCGCTGACAAATGGCGGGGCGATTCCCGACATGTTCGACTACCAGGTCGTACTCGATCCCCAAGACGTCGTCGTAGGAACTCTGAACGAAGACTTCGCGCTCGAATCCCTGCCCGGCGACGTGTTCACGCTCGGCAGCCATAGTTGGCAGATGATCCGCATCGATGGCCTCAAGGTGCGCGTGCGTGACGCCCATGGCGCGCGGCCGACGATTCCTTTCTGGTTCGGCGAAGGTCCCGGCCGCAGCCGGGAGCTGTCCGAGACGGTTTCCGAACTTCGCGGCCGTCTTTCCGGATTGCTGGAGGAAGGCGGCGCCGCGGCGGCCAACGTCTGGCTGACCGGCGAACTCGGCATGGTTCCCGCAGCCGCGTCGCAACTCGTCGACTACCTGCATGCCGGCATGCGCAGCCTGGGCGTGATGCCTACGCGCGACACCATCGTCATGGAACGATTTTTCGACGAAGTCGGCGACATGCATCTCGTCTTGCACGCACCGTTCGGCAGCCGTCTCAACCGGGCCTGGGGACTGGCCCTGCGCAAGCGATTCTGCCGGACATTCAATTTCGAACTGCAGGCCGCGGCCAACGAAGACACCATTGTGCTGTCGCTCGGTTCGGTGCACAGCTTTCCGCTGGATGAAGTATTCCGCTATCTCAACAGCAAGACCGTGCGCGAGGTCGTGATCCAGGCCATGCTGGACGCACCGATGTTCGAAGTACGTTGGCGTTGGAACGCAACCCGCTCGCTGGCGATCCAGCGCAATCGCAACGGTCAGAGGGTGCCGCCCCAATGGCAGCGCATGGACGCCGAGGATCTTGTCGCCCATGTCTTTCCGGACCAGATCGCCTGCCAGGAGAATCTGACGGGCAAGCGCGAGATTCCCGATCATCCGCTGGTAACGCAGACTGTCCACGACTGCCTGACGGAAGCCATGGACATCGACGGGTTGATCGCTCTGCTGCAAGACATGGAACAGGACAAACTCGAACTGGTGAGCCGAGACTTGCGCGAGCCTTCGCCTTTTGCCCAGGAAATCATTAACGCGCGTCCCTATGCCTTCCTGGACGATGCACCCTTCGAAGAACGCCGCACCAACGCCATCCGCAATCGCTCCTGGCTCGACCCCGCCGAAGTGGAAGACTTCAGTCTGCTCGATGGCGAAGCGATCGAACGGGTCAGAACCGAAGCCTGGCCGCTGGTGAGCAATGCCGAGGAATTGCATGACGCGTTGCTGACCCTTGGCTACATGACGGAGAAAGAATTCGACGCCGGCGAACGATTTGCCGGCGAATTGCGCGAACAGGGCCGAATCTGCCGGGCCGGCGGTCTGTGGCTGGCCACGGAGATGCTGCCGCGCTTTCGCGCATTGTTTCCGGAAACGGCGCCGGACTTCAGCCTTCCCGATTTCCTGCGGGAAGAGAACTGGACGACCGAGGACGCCCTGCGCGACATCCTCCGCGGACGCCTGAGTGGGCTCGGCCCGGTGACGGCAGATTCTCTCGCGGGCGAATTGGCAAGCTGGATTCCTGCGATCGAAGACAGAACGGGCGACGCATGCGTCGCCCCTACGGATGGCAAAACAATGGAGCCGGGGCGTATTACGGCAAGGTCGGTGGATGTTGCGCTGCTTGCGCTGCAAACCGAAGGATTTGCCGTGCAGGGCCATTTTTCGCCCTCCTCCCGGGGCGGTCCGGTGCAATGGTGCGAGCGGCGCCTGCTGCAACGCATTCATCGCTACACCATCGACCAGCATCGCAAGAGCATCAAGCCGGTATCGCTGGAGACATTCACCGAATTCCTGTTCCGGCGGCACGGATTGCGCGCCTGCGAAGCGACCGAGTCGATGCCCGTTCTCGACGGCCAGTTGCAATTGCAGGAGTGCATCCGCCTGCTCGACGGCGCTTGTGCGCCCGCAGCTTCCTGGGAAAGCGGCATTTACCCCGCGCGCATCGGCAACTACGATCCGCAATGGCTGGACCTGCTCAGCATCAGCGGCCGGCTCGCCTGGGGTCGATACAGTCTGCCCGCGGGCCGCATGCGCGGCGGCAGCCCCATAAAGACCACTCCGATCACCATGGCAACGCGGCGAAATCTCGACATCTGGCAGGCGCTCGCCAGCGAACAGGCCGATTCCCGGGAACCCATGGAGCCAGGCGCAGACGCCCGCCGCGTGGAACAGGATCTCGAAACCCATGGCGCCAGCTTTTTCGACCAGGTTCAGACGCGAACGGGCCTGTTGCGCACACAGCTCGAGCAAGGCCTGGCCGAACTCGTCAGCTTCGGCCGGGTTTGCAGTGACAGCTTTGTCGGACTGCGCGCGTTGCTGCTTCCCGAACACAGGAAATCCGGCGGCCGGCGGCGCCGCGCGCTGACTTTCGGTGTGGAAGATGCGGGTCGCTGGAGCTTGCTCGACACTTTTGTGAAACCTTGTCTGAAACCTAATCTGAAACCTGGCCGGCAGCCTCGCGAACCGGCGCCCTCCGGGCGCCGCCCACAGGTCTGGGACGCACTGGACGAGGAACAGTTGCAACGCTTGCTCGAAATCTATCTCGATCGCTGGGGCGTGGTCTGCCGTTCGCTGGTTGCGCGAGAAGCACTGGCTCCGCCCTGGCGGATCCTGTTGACTGCGCTGCGAAAGCAGGAATTACGCGGAAAACTGCGCGGCGGCAGATTCATCGCCGGATTGCAGGGCGAGCAGTTCTCCCGCGCCGAGACCGTTGACGAATTGCGCAAGTTCGGTCGCGAACAGCGGCAGAACCGACATTTCGTGCTGTCCGCCGCCGACCCCTTGAACCTGCTGCACCTGCTGATGCCCGAGCGTTCGCTGCCGCGGCTGACGCGAAATCGCGTGTTGTATCGCGGGGGGGCGCCGCTCGCGGTGTTGATTGCTGGCGAAATCGGTTTTCTCGGCGAGGTCGCGGACGAAGATGAATGGAAGTTGCGGCAGATGATCGTGAGCGGCGCCGCACCGGCTACCCAGAAATTGTTTCCTGCAAACAAGCATTCGTAGGGGCGAGGCACGCCTCGCCCGCAAAATGGGTCAGAAACTGAAGAAAAACTGCACCGAAAAATACAGCACCAGCGCCGCCACGGCGAGGCTGCCGAGAAATCGCGCCGGATTTTCCCGAAACTTGTCGAACGCGGTTCTGGATTCGCCCTTCTCCAGCGCCTCGCGATACTGTGTTCGAATGCGCTCGCGCCGCTGTTCCTGATATCGGTCGAGCAACCCACGCGCTGATTCGAACTGTTCGTCCCGGCTTACCCAGATGGCAGGAAAGGATATTCCGAAGAGTCCGGCCTCGGTTTCGAAATACTCTATGTCGTGACTTTCGAGCAGGTCGCGCACCTCGCTCGCTTCGTCTTCGGGCACATGGCGCATCCGAAACAATAATTTTGACATAATGAAACTCCAGGCGGCGCAGTCTAGCCCAGGAGTCCGCACCCCGACCAGACGCCGATGAAATAAAAAAAGGTCCGGGAGGGTCAACTCGAAATTGACTTGCAACTTGATTCAGGAAATTCGACATGAAGCAGATAAATCCGCAATTCCGCACGTTTCGTCTTGGCATGGCCGTTTCCGGCATGCTGATCTTCTCGTTGATGCAGTTACGCGCGGCACAGGCGGACACTTCAGTCTGGGAAGTTTCAAACGGAGAAACCCGTTTGTACCTCGGAGGAACGATCCATGCCTTGCGGCAATCGGACTACCCATTGCCGGAGGAATTCGATCACGCATACGCTGCCGCGGATGAAATCTATTTCGAGGTAGACATCAATGAGGCCCTTAATCCGGCCTCCCAGGCCGCGTTCCTCCAGAACTCCAGCTACAGTGACGGACGCAGCCTGCATTCGGTATTGAGCGAGGAGGTCTATACCGACTTTTACAGACTGGCCGGAAGATTCGGCATACCAGCCGGTGCTCTTGACAACCTCAAGCCTAGCCCGGCCACGACTGCGGTGCTCTTTATCGAACTGGGAAATCTCGGATTCGGTCCCCAGGGCGTGGAGATGCATTTCCTGGAACGGGCGAGTGCTGACGGACTGCGCCAGGGGGCGCTGGAATCGGTGGAGTTCCAGACCAACTTGCTTGCGGGACTGGGAGAAGGCAACGAAGATGCGATGGTTGCCGATTTTCTGGAACAGTTCGAAGAGATTGAAGATTATATGAACGAGGCCGTGAACGCCTGGCGCGAAGGAGATGTAGGCCGGATCGACGAGTTTTTATTGGCGGACATGGCAGAGCAGTTCCCGGCTGACTACCAGGCCATGTTCACGCAGCGAAACCGCAACTGGCTTTCGCAGATTATGGTCATGCTCGAAGATGCCGACACGGAGTTCGTCCTTGTCGGCGTCGGACATATGCCCCGGGAGGACGGATTACTGCAATTGCTGCGGCAGGAGGGCGCAACCGTGCGCCCCCTGGTTTTACAGGACTGTTAGCTGGAAATGGAGACGGAGCCCGCGGGGCTCTGGATCAGGTGCTGGATTTGTGACTCAAGACGATCTGGCGCGGTCCGCTGGTGGATGTCTGACCGCTAACTCCGGTGGGAATCTGTTGTACTTTTCCGCCAGACTTCAAAAAGTCCGCAACGTGCCTGGCCAAGTCTTCCCGGCTGTTATCGGCGGACACTTTTTTCTTCGATTTAGTCGACATCAGCTCCTCGCTTGGTTCGGACCAAAGCGGCGCAGTATACACCGAGTGGCTTTTTCGGCCAAATTGGCCAGCCGTGGAGCGGGTGCGATTCGGGAATTGAAAACCAGGCGCCGCGGGCGCCGCGCCTACCTGCCCCGGGACCCGATGCGTTTGCGAGGCCTGGAAAAATACTCCGAAGCGGTGTTGCTCGGCAGATCGCCGATCATCGCGTCTATCGAGGCGCCGTAAACCACTTTGATCTTGGCGAGAAGCTCAAGTTCAATGTGGCATCCGTAGTTGCGGCCAGTCTCGATATCCTCAAGTTGTTTGCGGGAGATATTGAGTAGCCTTGCGCCCTCGTTCATGGAATACCCGGCCTGAAGGCGCAGATTCCGAATGTTCTTCTTGACGTCGAGAGCTATTGGAGAAAATTTTATATTTGGTCTGCTGCTCATATTCTTATCGACTTATGTTGTTTGTTTGTAGTTCTCGGACCACTTCATGCACAATGGCATGCCAATTCCTTCCGTAATTTCCGCCCTTCCCAAAGAGATAAAGTATCACAATGCGGCCTAAATCGTAATCTAACCACGACATAGACAATCCAGAAATCGATTGGCCCGCCGGAGCGCACGCCAGCGCAGCCACCAGCCAAGCAGAGCCACGCGGCGCTTGCGTTGCAATTCCAGTGAGAGATTCAATCCCCGCTCTTCCGGCGCCGAATCCGCCGGAAACTCGAAACACCAGGCGCATCGGTGAAATTGGTCCTGCATGATGAATGCAAGCTTGAATTGCGGTTCCCAGTGGACAATGGTCCATTCGAGCTTCCTGCCCGCAGCCGTCTCGATTTCGAATACGCTGCCGCGCCCCGCTTCGCCGGCAGGCACGCAATTGATTTTTAGAAATTCGGAGTTCCAGGAGGGCCAGCGATTGAAGTCGGCGAGTCGCTCCCAGCATGCGGGAGCTGACTCACCCGGCAATGGCCTGCTCAGGGAAAAGTTGCGTACGGGAAAAGACATGTGTGAGCGGAGTTCGTTGGAGCGGGACAAAGTATAGCCCACATTTCCAAGCTTTCCAGCGCAATCGCCGAGGGCGTACAAAGCGGGAATGATGTGTTATGGTTTGCGCTTGAATTTCGCAGATTGAGAGCGCTAAAAATGAATCCACACGACATTCAGGACAGCGGCCGACGACAGGTTCTCAGAGGAGCCGGCGTACTTGCCGCCGGCGCCGCGACCGTACCCGGCTGGATACTCCCGGCATTGGCCCAGGGCGAAACACTGGTCCCGTTCACGGATGTCCCCGAGGCTTTCCAGGTGAGGGGGAAACGTCCCGGCGCGACGCATTACCAGGACACGCGGCTGATTGATTCCCACATAACCTCGAACGACGACTTTTATGTGGTGCAGCATTACGGCCAGCCGGAAGTCGACAACGCCAGCTACCGGCTCCGGGTTACCGGCATGGTGGACCGCGAACTCGAGTTTTCGCTGGACGATCTCATGCAGCGCACTGCGGTCGACCTGCAGGCCGGTTTTGAATGCGGCGGAAACAGTCCCGGCCTTTTCAACGGCCTGATCGGCAACGCCAACTGGCGCGGCTGCTCGTTGCGCTCGATGCTTGAGGAGGCGGGTATTCAGGAAGGCGCCAAGGAAGTGGTATTTTTCGGCGCCGACGTGGGCATGGAGGAAATTCGCGAAAGAGAAGTCGAGAAAGCCTTTGCGCGCAGCATGTCGATAGCCGATGCGATGCGGCCGGACAATCTGCTGGCATACGAAATGAACGGCGAAGCGCTGCCGATCTTTCACGGCAAGCCGCTACGCCTGCTCGTGCCCGGCTGGTACGGTGTTTCCAACGTGAAATGGCTTACCCAGATTCACGTCCAGGATACGCGCTACATGGGCCGGTTCATGGGCCGTGACTATGTGACACTGAAACGCGTCATGGTCGGCGGCGAAGAACGCTGGGTGGAAAATTCCGTTACCGCGATCCAGTTGAAGTCCGCGATCGTGCGGGTTACCGAACTCGGCGGCGAATACAGCGTACTGGGATTTGTGCTGAATGACGGCACACCGTTGCAAAGCGTGGAGGTCAGCGTTGACGGCGGCCCCTGGCAGCCGGCTGAATTGAGCGAGGAAAACACGCAATATTCCTGGAAGCTGTTCACTTTCAACTGGGACAATCCCGCTCCGGGAGACCATACCATCGTTTCGCGTGTCACCGACATCAACGGCAACATACAGCCGACGATGGACGAGTTTCCCGAAAAAGTGAGCCGCTGGGAGAACTACGCGCAATTCCCGCGCACGCTGACTATTTGATCGCAGGGAATGCCGCATCCGCGGGCGAGGCATGCCTCGCCCCTACAGATGGACGGGGTCGGTGCAGCAGTGCGGGGGCCGGTAGGGGCGACGCATGCGTCGCCCGTGGGTGTTGCACGATGTATGAGGCGCGGCCGCGAGCGAGGCGTGCCTCGCCCCTACAGATGGACAGGGTCGGTGCAGCAGCGCGGGGGCCGGTAGGGGCGACGCATGCGTCGCCCGTGGGTGTTGCACGATGTATGAGGCGCGGCCGCGAGCGAGGCGTGCCTCGCCCCTACAGATGGACAGGGTCGGTGCAGCAGCGCGGGGGCCGGTAGGGGCGACGCATGCGTCGCCCGTGGGTGTTGCACGATGTATGAGGCGCGGCCGCGAGCGAGGCATGCCTCGCCCCTACAGATGGACAGGGTCGGTGCAGCAGTGCGGGGGCCGGTAGGGGCGACACATGCGTAGCCCGTGGGTGTTGCACGATGTATGGGGCGCGGCGGCGGGCGAGGCATACCTCGCCCCTACAGATGGACAGGGTCGGTGCAGCAGCGCGGGGGCCGGTAGGGGCGACGCATGCGTCGCCCGCGGGTGTTGCGCGATGTATGGGCCGCGGCGGCGGGCGAGGCATGCCTCGCCCCTACGATAGCCGTAGACTGAGGATTTTCCAGTTTCTTCCCCGGGCGACGCTTCTGAGCCGGTCGTCCGGGTCAACCGCCACGGCCTTGCCGGCAATTTCGAGTAGCGGCAGGTCGTTGATTGAATCCGAATAGAACACGCTATTCCCGATCTCGAAGCCGCCGTTGCGCGCCAGCCAGTCTTGCAGTTTTTTCACCTTGCCTTCCTGGAAACAGGGCGTGCCGCGAATGCGTCCAGTGATTGAGCCGTCCACGATTTCCGCTTCCGTTGCCAGTAATACATCAACCTCGAACAGTTTCGAGATCGGCTGGGTAATCAGATCGTTGGTCGCCGTCAGAATCATGCAGAGGTCTCCGGCCCGCCGATGTTCGCGCACCAGTTCCAGCCCAGCTTCGAGCACCATGGGCCGCACGCGCAGATCGACAAATTCAGCCAGCAAATTATCGCGTTGCGACTCGCTGAACTTGCGGACCGGCTCAAGAGTGAAGGCCAGCCAGGCATGAATATCGAGTACTCCGGCCAGGTATTGCGCATAGAACCTGTCGTTCGTTTCCCGGTGAACTTTTTCGTCCACCAGATCGCGGGAGATAAGGAATTCTCCCCATGCATGATCGCTGTCGCCGGCGAGCAAGGTATTGTCAAGATCGAACAAGGCTAAGCGCCGATTCATGTGGCGTCACGCAAGCATTTATTTAACATACTGAAAATTATAAATTTTATTTGATTGCGGGTCGATTGCGGGATTGCCTGACCGCGACTTGTTGTGAAACAATGACCGCACTTCGAACCGGGGAAACAGGAAAGTGCTGGATTCGGACGGATTCAGATCGAACGTAGGCATCATAATCTGCAACCCCTCCGGGAAATTGCTCTGGACCAAACGCATCGGCCAGAACGCATGGCAGTTTCCCCAGGGAGGAATACAGGCGGGAGAATCGTTCGAGGAGGCCTTGTACCGGGAACTGCAAGAGGAAACGGGGCTGTCCGAGGCGGATGTCAGCATCCTCAAACGGACGCGGGGCTGGCTGCGCTATCGGCTGCCGGAACGGCTGGTCCGGCGAGGTCCGGGTCCGCTTTGCATCGGCCAGAAGCAGAAATGGTTTCTGCTCAGCCTGAACAGTGACGAAAGCCGTATCGCGCTCAGCCGGTCGGTACGGCCCGAGTTCGATGACTGGCGCTGGGTCGGTTACTGGGAGCCGGTGAAGCGGATAGTGGATTTCAAACGCGATGTCTACCGGAAGGCGCTGCGGGAGCTTCGCGGCGCTCGCGACAAGTACGTTAGCGGCCGCGCCGGAGAAAGAACACCGGCGCAGCCTTTTCGGGTATCTTCGGCAAATTGAACGCAATTGGAAAGGGTACGGTCGTCGCCAATGGCGAGGGCCGACCTCTGGTAAAGCATGCTCGAAAGACTCCGCGGCATAGTTCAGGAAGTCAACACGGCGAAGGACCTGCAATCGGCGCTCGACATTATCGCCAATCGAGTCAGGGAAGCGCTTCACACACAGGTGTGTTCGATCTACCTGCTTGACCGCAATTTTCATTGTCACGTGCTGATGGCTTCCGAGGGGTTGAAAAAGGAGGCGGTCGGGCGGGTCAGCCTGGAAATCGGCGAAGGCCTGGTCGGCCTCGTCGCCAAACACGCCGAGCCGATCAATCTGCGCGACGCGCCCTTGCATCCCAGCTACCGGTTCCTGGAAGAGACCGGCGAGGAGGACTTCCACGCCTTTCTCGGCGTCCCCATCATTCATCACAGGTCGGTGTTGGGCGTACTCGTGGTGCAGCATCGCGAGCGGCGCCGCTACGACGAAGGCGAGGAAGCCTTTCTGGTCACCTTGTCTGCGCAATTGGCCGGAGTAATCGCCCACGCCGAGGCGACCGGCGCCATTGAAGGCATCAGTCCCTCCGGACAGCGAATATTCGACACGGCTTTCGCCGGCGTGTCGGGCTGCGCAGGGGTCGCCATCGGTACATCGGTGGTGGTGTCTCCGCACGCGGATTTGAGCCATATCCCGGAACGAATGGTCGACGACATCGACGCGGAAATCGAGTTCTTCAATTCCTGCCTGAACGCGGTACGAGAGGAAATGAAGGAACTCAACGTGCAGGTGGCCAGCCGGCTGGTGGAAGAGGAAAGACAGTTGTTCGATGCGTACGTACGCATCCTCGACGATGACGCGCTCGGCAACGAGGTGGTCGAGCGTATCCGCGAGGGTCATTGGGCCCAGGGGGCGCTGGCCTGGGTCGCCAATGAACACTTGCGCGCTTTCGAGTCGATGGAAGACGAATACATGCGGGAACGCGCGGTGGACATCAAGGACCTTTGCGCGCGCGTATTGTCCCACCTGCAGCAGGAAAAGCCCGAAAAGCCGGAATATCCACCGAACACCATCCTCATCAGTGAAGAACTCACCGCCTCGGTCCTCATGGAAGTGCCCAAGGAAAAGCTCAAGGGCCTGATTTCACTGGAAGGATCCGGTAACTCGCATGTAGCCATTCTGGCGCGCTCCATGGGTACTCCCACGGTCATGGGCGCGGTCGATTTGCCTTTCCACCAACTCGAAGGCAAACAGTTGATCGTGGACGGCTACAAGGGTGAAGTGATAACCAATCCTTCCGAACACCTGCTCGAACAATTTCGCACGACCATCCGAGAACAGGAGGAATTGACCCGGGGCCTGGAAGGACTGAAGGACCTGCCGTGTGAAACGGCGGACAAGCATCGGGTTTCCCTGTGGGTAAATACCGGTCTGATGTCAGACGTGGTGCGTTCGCTCGACCAGGGCGCGGAAGGCATCGGCCTGTTTCGCACCGAGGTGCCCTTTCTGATCGCCGAGCGCTTTCCCAGCGAGCAGGAGCAAACCGAAATCTATCGCGAACAACTGGAGACTTTTGCGCCGAAGCCCGTCACCATGCGCACGCTCGATATCGGCGGAGACAAGGCGCTGTCCTATTTTCCCATCGAAGAAGCGAATCCCTTTCTCGGCTGGCGCGGCATCCGCGTAACGCTCGATCACCCGGAGATCTTCACCTCCCAGGTGCGCGCCATGATGCGCGCGAGCATCGGCCTGGAGAACCTGCAAATCATGTTGCCCATGGTCAGCAACATTCGCGAGGTTGAAACCGCGGTCACGCTGATTCGCAAGTCGTACCACGAACTGTTGCAGGAAGGCGCCGAGTTGCCCTTCCCGCCGATTGGAGTAATGATCGAATTACCCGCTGCTGTTTATCAGACCCGGGCGCTGGCAAGCAGGGTGGACTTCGTGTCCATCGGCAGCAATGACCTGACCCAGTACCTGCTGGCGGTCGACCGTAACAATCCCCGGGTGGCGAACCTGTTCTCCTCCTACCATCCGGCCGTACTCAACGCCTTGCAATTCGTGGTCGACCAGGCGCACGCGGAGAACAAGCCGGTGAGCATTTGCGGCGAAATGGCCGGCAACCCCGGCGCCGCCCTGATACTCGTCGCCATGGGCTTCGATATCCTTTCCATGAACGCCTCCGCCCTGCTGAAAGTGAAATCGGTGATTCGAAGCATGACGCTGGAAGCCGCACAAAGCCTGTTGCGCAAGATCATGCAGATGGAAGACGAACAACTGATCAGCAATGCCGTGGATATGGCGCTGTACGAGGCCGGTGTCGACCGGCTGCTGCGCTCGCAACGGATTAACTAGTTGTTCCGAACAATTCCGGCCCAGTCGCGAAGCCTAGCTTCGCGCCGTTTAGGCTGCGCTCGAAGCTGCGCTTCGAATACGCTTTGGCCCAGTCGCGAAGCATAGCTTCGCGCCGTTCAGGCTGCGCTCGAAGCTGCGCTTCGAATACGCTTTGGCCCAGTCGCGAAGCATAGCTTCGCGCCGTTCAGGCTGCGCTCGAAGCTGCGCTTCGAATACGCTTTGGCCCAGTCGCGAAGCATAGCTTCGCGCCGTTCAGGCTGCGCTCGAAGCTGCGCTTCGAATACGCTTGCCTTCACCCCGCCAACTGGATTGCGTCCTGATTTTCGGCCGCGTCCGCGGATGCCTGCCGCGCAAGGGAGAAGTTGAAGATCTGACGTTCGGTGACCTTGCCTTCGGCATTGAAATTCTGCTCTGAAAAGCGGCACAGACCATCGCTCTGGCGGATGAGGACGCTGATGCAGCGGGTGCCGTAACCACCGGGCTGAGCAGGAATGAACATTGAAGAAAGGCGGCTTTCCTGCTCACCTGGTATGCCGGTATCCGGCAGATCGATGTCGTCGGCCTTGCCTTGATCGTGCATCTGTTCAACGAGTACATCGCTATTCATGGCGGCGTCACCGGCCAACAAATCCGCCATTTTTTGCTTGCCCAGCACGACCTTGGGCCATTCCGAGCCGGGCGGGCCATTGGACAATCCGATGATTTCAGAATCCACCTCGTGGATTCCGGGCGCCCGGTTACTGGCGTAATACACGGTATCGAGATCTCCCACGAGCAGATTGAAACCGGCGTATTCGTCGAAACTGCCTGACCGTTCCTTCAGATACTCCGCCGGCGGCAAATCTCCGGTGAGAAAATCGAGCGGCAATTCGCCCCGCGTTCGCAAACCCGCGCCGTTACCGCCGGGTTCGCGGACATTGGTCACCGCGGCGAAGCGCCCGTCGAGATCTGCGCCGAGCCAGGTGCCCCCGGCAAGCAGGTCGCGGCCGGCTATGATGGCCCCGTTCTTCCACATATGCGCCTGATGCGTCGGTCTGTCGAAGAATTCATCGCGGTTTGCCGCCAATATGAGCGGGTACTCCGGAGACATTCGATGGGCAACGACGATCAAGCACATGGAGCGCAATCTTACCGGCTTTGCCGTAGCGGTGGAAAGACCCGCGACGACCGCATGGCTGATGCAGTAGTCTCTTACATGGCTTCGATGGAAACAGGAACATGAAATTTCACGAACGACACTTTCACGTCGGCGAGCAGGCTGACGTCACACCGGCGCCCGGGCAGTTCGAGCCGGGACCATTCCGCAAATCACGTCCCCCCGAACCGTTGCGGTTCGAAGTCAACCTGGTGGCGGAAGCGCACGACAAGCAGCAGAAAACGGGTACGGTCCAGGTCAATATCCCGGGCTTCAGCCCGGTGACACTGTATTGCGACGAGCAACCTCCCGTCGGCGACGACCGGGCGCCGCCGCCACTGGCGTTTTTCGCCGCCGGCATCGGCTTCTGCCTGATGACGCACATGACCGACATCCTCAATACCCGAAAGATCGAAGTCACTTCCATGCGTCTGGAACAGCGAATACGGTTCATGACCAATCTGGGAACCATGCGTGAACTCGGTTATCGCACCGAAGGCGCATGCGAAATGGTCGAGACCCACGTTATCGTCGAAAGTCCCGAGGCGCCGGAAACGATCCACGCCCTGCTGGAGGAAGCCGAAGGCGCATGCATGGCGCACCACGCCTTGCGCAACCCGATTCCCTGGTCTACCAGGCTGGTGCATAACGGCGTTGAAATCGACGCCCAGAATAGCAGCGGTTGACGGCGGGGTGTTACCATTCCCGCAACTTTCACCGTAGTTCAATCGATTTCAGACCAGCCCCCAGATGCTGACTTTTCCAGAGTTCGACCCCATTGCCTTTTCCATCGGACCGTTAAGCATCCATTGGTACGGGATCATGTACATCGTCGGCTTCGGCGTCGCCTGGTATCTGGGGAATCGGCGGGCGCGACGCAACGGCTGGAGTTCCGAGCAAGTTTCCGACCTGGTGTTTTATTGCGCGCTGGGCGCGGTGCTCGGCGGCCGTCTGGGTTCGGTTTTCTTTTACAACTTCGACCGTTTCCTCGCCGACCCCGTATGGCTGTTCCGCGTCTGGGAGGGCGGCATGTCCTTTCACGGGGGGCTGCTTGGAGTCCTGCTGGCAAGCTGGCTTTACGGGCGCAGGATCGGACGGGATTTCTTCACGGTCACCGATTTCGTCGCGCCGGCCGTGCCCCTGGGCCTGGCCGCCGGCCGGCTGGGCAACTTCATCGGCGGTGAGCTGTGGGGACGTCCGACGGAACTGCCCTGGGGCATGGTTTTTCCCTATATCGACGCCTTGCCGCGGCATCCTTCCCAGCTCTACCAGATGGCGCTGGAAGGTCTCGCGCTGTTCGTGCTTCTGTGGTGGTTCTCGTCACGGCCACGGCCGAAATACGCGGTATCGGGCATGTTCCTGCTGGGCTATGGCTGCTTCCGTTTCATTGTCGAGTTCGCCCGCGAACCCGACGCCCACATCGGCTTTATCGCCTTCGAATGGATGACGATGGGTCAATTGCTGTGCATTCCCATGCTCGTGTTAGGCCTGTTGCTACTGTGGCTGTCGCGTTCACAACCGGTGCGCGAATCGGTGGCCGGCTGATGCGACAGTATCTGGATTTGTGCCGCAAGATCATCGACGAAGGCGAATGGGTCGATAACGCGCGCACCGGCAAGCGCTGTCTTACCTTGATAAACGCCGATCTCGAATACGATGTCGCCAATAACCGGTTCCCGCTGATCACCACTCGCAAGAGTTATTGGAAAGCGGCGATCGCCGAGTTGCTCGGCTATCTGCGCGGTTATGACAACGCGGCCGACTTCCGCGCTCTCGGTGCCAAGACCTGGGATGCAAACGCCAACGACAATCGCGAATGGCTGGAAAATCCGGTGCGCAAGGGCGAAGACGACATGGGCCGCGTGTATGGCGTGCAAGGCCGCCACTGGAGCAAGCCCGACGGCGGCAGCCTGGATCAGTTACGCCGCATCGTCGATCATCTTTCCGCGGGCATCGACGACCGTGGCGAAATCCTCACATTCTACAACCCCGGCGAGTTGCACCTGGGCTGCCTGCGGCCCTGCATGTATTCGCACACTTTTTCATTGCTTGGCGGCGAGTTGTATCTGACCAGTTACCAGCGCTCCTGCGACGTCCCCCTCGGCCTGAACTTCAACCAGGTGCAGGTATTCACCCTGCTCGCGCTGATTGCGCGGATCACCGGCCACCGACCGGCGCGGGCCTTTCACAAGATCGTCAACGCGCATATCTACGAAGACCAACTCGAGCTGATGCGCGACGTACAACTTTCGCGCGAGCCCTATCCGCCGCCTCGTCTGTGGATCAATCCCGACATCAAGAGCCTGGAAGACCTGGAAACCTGGGTCAGCCTGGACGACTTCGAAGTGGAAGACTACCGGCATCATCCGCCGATCGCCTATCCGTTTTCGGTATAGGCGCACATAGGCCAAGAGCCCGGCAATGGAAATGAAACTTGCGCTGATCTGCGCCATGGCGAGCAATGGAGTCATCGGCAACAACAACATGTTGCCCTGGCGCCTGCCCGAAGACCTGCGGCATTTCCGCCGCACCACCATGGGCCATAGCATCATCATGGGCCGCAAGACCTGGGAATCGATCGGCAAACCCCTTCCCGGACGCACCAATATCGTCGTGACGCGGCAAACGGATTACCAGGCCGAGGGCGCCAGGGTTCGCGGCTCGCTGGAAGCGGCGCTTGGTCTGGCCGAAAATATCGCCGCCATCGACGGCGCCGAACAGGCTTTCGTTATTGGCGGCGCCGAGTTGTACCGCCTGGCCATGCCCCTGGCGACCCTGTTCCATCTCACCAAAATCCACGCCGAAGTACCCGGCGATACGGTCCTGAGCGGATTCGACGAGTCGGAATGGCAAGAACTCTCCCGCGAAGAGTACCCCCGCGACGAAGAAAACCCCTTCGACTACAGCATCTGCCTCTTGCGGCGACTCTGAGCCCGTCTCTGCGTAGGGGCGACGCATGCCTCGCCCCTACAATTGTTTTCGCAGGATCCTGGAGTTTCTCTGGACGTTGTAGAACTCGCGTCGTTCGGCGGGCAGGTCATCAAGACCGGACTTTTCGAATCCATGACGCTGGAACCAGTGGTCGGCGCTTGTCGTCAAGGCGAGCAGGACGTCCATTCCGGCATCTCGCGCCTGCTCCTCGAGACTGGCGAGAAGTCGTTCGCCGAGTCCCCGGTCGCGATGCCGGGGATCGATGGCGATGCAGGCGACTTCGCCGAAATTGCCGTTGACCGGATACAGGGCGGCGCAGGCAATCAGGGTATCTTCCCATTCGACGATGCTGAAATTGCGGATCTCGTTCTCGATCAGTTCCCGGGAACGGCGCACCAGCGAACCGTCTTCTTCCAGCGGCGCGATCAATTGCAGGATACCGGGCACATCGGACAGTTCCGCCCGCCGCAGCAGATGCGCTTCGTCGCGGCTGAGCAGGCTGCCGCTGCCCTCGCGTGTGAACAATTCCTGTAATAGCGCACCGTTCTTCCGGCAACTGATCAGATGGCAGCGGTGAATGCCGGCGCGGCAGGCGCGCAGAGCGGCTTGCAGGGCCAGGCCCGCGCTACGCGATTCCAAATCGTTTCGCGCCAGCAGGCAATCCCGGCAGGCTTCCCCCTGGGCGATGCTGAGGGTCGGTAAAACCGCGCCTTCATCGTCACTCACCCCGTCGCCGGGAACGAATAGAATCAGCTTGTCGGCCCCCAGGGCCCTGGCTGTTTCGGTCGCGACCTCGCCCGGCTGCAAGTTGAAGACTTCTCCCGTAATCGAATAGCCCAGGCTCGGCAGCAGCACGATCTTGTCTTGTGCGAGTTCCCGGCCGATGGCTTCGTCGTTGATTTTTCGGACCTTGCCGGTGTATTGCAGATCGACCCCGTCGACGACCCCGGCCGGCCTCGCACTGATGAAATTGCCTCTTCGCACCGCGATATCGGCGCCGTGCATGGGAGACTTGCTGGTGCCCTGGGAAAACATGGCTTCGAGTTCGATGCCGATGCCGCCGGCCCGCTGCCGGATTCGCTCCATGGCCGTGGCGTCGGTAGCGGGTAATGCATTGCCGGCGGCCGCCTCCGCTTCGGCTTCCGCCGCGTCATGCACAAGCGCCATGCGCACGCCGAGACTGTGCAACAGGCTCAGGTCGAAGACGATGTTCGGCAGATTGCCGGGAGCAAGCGCTTCGCCATGCAGCAATATGACGAATGTCCTGCCCCGGTGGGCATTGATATAGGCCGCCGCCGAGCGGAACAGCTCGATCATCTGGTCACCTTCGCTCATCGCTCAATCCCGCAGACAATGTTGACCCACCAGTTTGCGCAATACCTCGATACAGGGCTCGATCATTTCCATCGACATGTATTCGTCGGGCTGGTGGGCCTGATCGATATTGCCGGGTCCGAGCACGATCGTGTCCATGCCGAGTTCCTTGAGGAAAGGCGCTTCGGTGCCGAAGGCGACGCTGGCGCCATCGTGGCCGGTCAGCTTTTCGGCGGACTTCAGCAAGGCGCTTTGTTCGCGCGCGAAAAACGCCGGCGTCCCCGGAAACAACGGCACGAGTTCGGCCTTCATCTGCAATGGTCCGGCCACGCCTTCCACGCGTTGGCGAATCTCCTCGCGAATGCTTTCGATATGCATGCCCGGCATCAGGCGAATATCGAACTGCAACTCGCAATGTCCGCAAATCCGGTTCGGATTGTCGCCGCCGTGGATTACGCCGAGATTCAGCGTCGGATAAGGAATCTCAAAAAAATCGCCACGGTATCGATCGCGTAATTCCCGGCGAAAATCAATCAGGTCGGCGATGACCAGGTGCATGGCGTCGAGCGCATTGCGGCCGAGCGCCGGGTTCGAGGAATGTCCGCTACTGCCGAGCAGCCGAACGGACTCCATCATGATGCCCTTGTGACTGCGGATCGGACGCATACCAGTTGGCTCGCCGATCACGGCGGAGCGGGCTCGCGGCCGCCCCATTTCCGCCAGTGTCCGTGCGCCTTGCATCGAAGTCTCCTCGTCAGCGGTCGCGAGAATGATCAGCGGCTCGCGGAATTCCTGATCGAGCAGCGGGCGGACCGCTTCGATGGCGATCGGGAAAAAGCCTTTCATGTCGGTAACGCCGAGTCCGTAAAGACGGCCGTCGCGCTCGCTCAATTTCAGCGGATCGGCGCTCCAGAGCTGTTCGTCGAAGGGTACCGTATCGGTATGGCCGGCAAGCACGATTCCACCCGGCCCGCTGCCGAACGTCGCGATGAGATTGAACTTTTCATTGCCGGTTTTCGATGGCGAAGGCAGCACTTCGCAGGCAAAACCAAGCTCTTCAAGCCGTTCCGCCAGATAATCGATGACGGGCTTGTTGCTCATGTCGATGCCGGGATTGGCCGAACTGACACTGGCCAGACTGACCAGTTTGCCGAGACCGGGCAGCAGGCCCCGGTTTTTTTCAAGAGAATTGACAGGCATGGTCAGTTCCGACTTTCGGTCATTCCCTTGAAGATGTCGTCGGTTTTCGCCGCCATGATGAAATCGTTCAGATGCAGGCCGTTGATCTTGTGGGTCCACCAGCGGATCGTTACCTTGCCGTATTCGACCAGCATGGTCGGATGATGATCCTGCTCCCGCGCGAGTTCGGCGATACGTCCGGAGAACTCGAAAGCTTCGTCAAAGCCGATAAAACTGAATTCCCGCAACAACCTCTTTACACCTTTACGGGTTTCCCGCCGCCACGCGGGAATCTTGATAATCAAGTCGCGGGCTTCCGCGTCGGTCACTGCGTGTCCGCCGAACCGGCATGGTTCACAGTTCATTTTGTTCAATGGCTTACTCAAGTGAATTCTCCCAGAATGCTGTCCAGCAACCGATAGCCCTTGTGGGTGGGACGGACAATCTGTCCATTCAATTCCAGCAATTCCCGAGAAGTAAGGCATTCTATCTTCTCCTTGATTGTGCCGAAAGCAATCCCTGTGCGGCTTTCGAACTCGCCGACGCTGAAACCGGCCCCCAGGCGCAGGGCATTCATGAGAAATTCCAGCGGCCGTTCGTTCTTTTGTACCTCCTCCACGGCGGTATGGTCGCCCGGTGAAAGAAAGTGTTTCGGCTGCCTGGTCTTTCTGGTCCGGAAAATTCGATTTGAAGCCGGTTCGGTCAACTTGCCATGTGCGCCGGCGCCAATGCCGAGATAATCTCCAAAAGCCCAATAATTAATGTTGTGCCGACTCTCCTTGCCCTTAAGTGCAAACGCGGAAACTTCGTAGCGTTCATAACCGGCGCGCGCGAGCCGGTGGAGGCCGGCTTCCTGCATTTCGTCGACAGCGCTTGCTTCCGGCAATCGCGGCGGCCGGCGCCAGAACGCGGTATTGGGCTCCAGTGTCAACTGGTACCAGGAGATATGCTCCGGCCTGAAGTCGATGGCGGTTTCCAGGTCCTGCAACGCCTGTTCCCGGCTTTGGCCCGGCAGGCCGAACATCAGATCGAGATTGATGTTGTCAAAACCGGTGAAGCGCGCCATGGCAATAGCCGAGCGCGCTTCGGCGCCGTTATGGATACGGCCGAGCCTGGCGAGGGAGATATCATTGAAACTTTGTACGCCAAGGGAAAGGCGGTTGATTCCGGCCTTGCGGTATCCAGCGAACCGCGCGGCCTCCGCCGTACCCGGATTGGCCTCCAGCGTGATCTCAGGCTCCGGAGCAAGCCGGCCGCCGGCATGCAAGAAATCCAACAATCGTTCAAATGACTCCGGCCGGAACAGGCTGGGTGTCCCACCACCGAAGAACACGGTCTGGATCTGCCTTTCGCCTGCATTTGCCGATTCACGCGAATTTCGGGCGACGCATGCGTCGCCCCTACGACTACGCCCGACCCTTTGCGCATTTTTGTTCGCCTGTAGAGGCGACGCATGCGTCGCCCGGGCGAGTTCGCGTTTCAGGTCGGCTTCGAGTCTTTCGACATACTCCGCTTCGGGAATTTCCCCGCCCGGGCGTTCATGTGAATTGAAATCACAATATGGGCACTTGCGTACACACCAGGGAATGTGGACATACAAACTTAAAGGGGGTAGTTCCAGCATGACAGTAATTTGCCGATGGCCTGGCCACGGTGACTGAGGACGTTTTTGCGCGCCGACGGAAGTTCCGCTGAAGTACAGTTCTCGCCGGGAACGAAAAATAGCGGATCATAGCCAAAGCCGTTCTCGCCGCGAGGCAGGAACAGAATGCTTCCTTCCCAGGTTCCCTGGCAGACCAGGGGCATCGGGTCCGCGGCATGCCTCATCAGGACTATGGCGCATTGAAAGCGCGCGCTGCGTTCGGACTTTGGCACCTGTTCCATTTCGGACAATAATTTCAGATTGTTCTCCTCATCCGCCCCGGGCCCGTCGCATTCAGCGTAACGCGCGGAATAAATCCCGGGGGCGCCGTCGAGCGCATCGACTTCGAGACCCGAATCGTCGGCGATGGCGGCCAGCCCTGATTCCCGGCAGGCGTGCCTGGCCTTGATCAATGCGTTCTCCACGAAACTCAGGCCGGTTTCCTCCGCGGCATCGATTCCGAACTCGTCCTGGGACAGTAACTCGACCTTCTTGTCCGCCAGCAGTGCGCGCATTTCCTCCAATTTGGCCTTGTTTCCACTGGCAAGCACGATCCTGGACATCGATCGCTAATTTGTCGTCAGGTGGTAGATGGCGACTTCGCCGAGAAAGTTCGGCCAGGCCCTCATCGGCCAACTGCCTTCGTGGCGGGAATTGACCACGGTGCGGGCAAGTACGTCGATGTTCCCGTCCGTGCAAAGAACGTCAAAATCCCTGACCGTGCAGAAATGGATGTTGGGCGTGTCATACCACTGGTGCGGAATGAACTCCGACACCGGCATGCGTCCTCGCAGCAACAGGTCGAGCCGGCTGCGCCAGTTGCCGAAATTGGGAAAAGTAACGATCCCCTTCTTGCCGATTCGCAACATTTCCTGCACGAGTTCCGCGGGATTGTCGAGTGCTTGCAGAGTCTGGGCGAGCAGCACGGTATCGAAACTTCCGGTGTCGAAATTGGAAAGGCCCTGGTTCAGATTCTGTTCGATTACCGCCACCCCGGCTGCCAGGCATTTCTCGATTTTGAGCGGATCAATCTCGAGCCCGATGGCGCGCACGCCTTTTTCCTCCTGCAAGTAGGCAAGCAAGGCGCCGTCGCCGCAGCCGAGGTCGAGCACGCGGCTGCCGGGTTCGATCCATTGCTGAATGATTTCCAGGTCAGGACGCATCGCCGCAAAGCTCTCTGTGCGCATTGCCGAGATAGGCGGAAAGCGCATTCACATAACGCGGAATCGGCAGAAGAAATGCGTCGTGCCCTTGATCCGCCTCGATTTCCAGGTAACTCACTTGTTTGCCCGCCTGGAGCAACTGATTGACGAGTTCGCGCGAACGGTCCGGCGGGAAACGCCAGTCGGTGCTGAAGGAGACCAGCAGGAACTTGCAATCGGACCCGGAGAACGCGCGCGCGAGATCGCCTTCGTAGTCGACCGACGGGTCGAAATAGTCTAGCGCCTTGGTCATCAGCAGGTAGGTGTTGGCGTCGAATTTTTCCGAAAACTGCTCGCCCTGGTAACGCAGGTAGCTTTCCACTTCGAAATCGACATTGAATCCGAAACTCAGCGATCCGGTGCGCAGATCGCGGCCGAAATTGCCTTTCTGCCCTTGCAGACCGGCGTCGTCCTTGCCGAACTTGGCGCCCATGGCCGAATCGGACAGATAGGTGATATGCCCTACCATGCGCGCGAGCATCAGTCCCTGCTTGGGGTAGACACCATGTTCCAGATAGTGCCCGTCGTGAAAATCCGGATCACTGGTGATCGACTGACGCGCCACTTCGTTGAAAGCGATATTCTGCGCCGAAAGTTTCGGCGCCGCGGCAATGGCGATGGCGTGGTGCAGCCGTTCGGGATAACTGATGGCCCATCGCAGCACTTGCATGCCGCCGAGGCTGCCGCCGATTACCGCCGCCCATTTTTCTATACCCAGCCGATCTGTCAGCCGGACCTGGCTGTTGACCCAATCGCGTACCGTAATGATGGGAAAATCCGGCCCGTAGTACTTGCCGGTTTCCGGGTTGATCGAAGTCGGACCCGTGCTGCCGCCGCAACCGCCGAGATTGTTCAGGCATACGACGTAAAAGAACCTGGTGTCTATCGGCTTGCCCGGTCCGATGCAGGTATCCCACCAGCCCGGTTTGCGGTCGTCCTCGCTATGGTAGCCCGCGGCGTGATGATCGCCGCTGAGCGCATGGCAGATCAGAATGGCGTTGGAACGTTCCGCGTTCAGTTCGCCGTAGGTTTCTACCATCAATTCATAAGCAGGCAGCACCTTGCCGCTGCGCAAGGTCAGCGGTTCGTCGAAATCAAAGCGTTGCGGCTCAACCAGGCCGACGCTGTTCTGTTCGTTCGCTTTACTCATGGCTGGCTGTTTTCGTGCGCGGCCCGCGCGGGCTTTCCGTCCTCGATCATGCTTCGTCAAATGCCGATTACGACCATCGAGACCTGCTGCCCGCCAAAGTTTTCATCCAGGAAACTCAGGATAAACCGCAACAGAATGAAAACGAAAATAGGCGAGAAGTCCAGGCCGCCCATGGGTGGGATGATCTTTCGGAAAGGCGCCATCACCGGGTCGGTCAATTGCCAGACCAGCATCAGGATCGGATGCGGATTCATGTTGCCTGAAAAAAGCATGACGAAGGACATGATGATGGACGCGATGATCGCATACCAATAGATATTGATTATGAAATACACCACGCCGAGTACCGACCAGGTGACGACGAATCCGATTCCCGGCACGCTGGCGCCATACAACAGGAACAGCACGTAGATGGCGATGCCCTCCACGACAAAGGCCAGCGCCAGCGCGGCGAAGTCCAGATTTCGATAACCGGGAATGAAAGTGCGGAACACACGCACCATCGGGTCCGTAACCCGCACTACCGCCTGTGAAACCGGGTTATAGAAGTCTGCCCGCGCCACTTGCAGCAGAAAGCGCAAGAGTATAGCCAGCAGGTAGAGACCGCCGAGTGCGCTGAAGACCGTAGCCAATGCGTTCATCTTGATTTCCTACCCGTTTTCCCGGGCCAGTTCGCGGGCCCGCTCGGCTGCCGCGACGATGGCCTCATCGACCAGTTGCCGCAACCCGCCTTGCTCGAAGCGGGCGATCGCGGCTTCGGTGGTGCCGCCTGGAGAAGTCACCTGGGCGCGTAACTCGACGAGCCCGCATTCGCTGGCGCGAGCGAGCTCCGCGGCGCCGAGAGCGGTCTGGCCGGTCAGTTTTTCAGCTACGCCGGGTTCCAGGCCGAGGCCGCAGGCCGCGTTCCGCATGGCTTCCATGAACAGGAAGAAGTAGGCCGGCCCGGAACCTGAAAGCGCGGTGATCGTATCGAGGTCTGATTCAAGCTCGCACCAGACACAGATGCCGACGGAGTTCATCAAGTCTTCGATGTCCTGTTTCTGTTCGGTGCTTGCGTTTTCGTTAGCGTACAAGCCCGCGGCGCCGGTGCCGATCAGGGCGGGCGTATTCGGCATGCAGCGCGCCAGCGCGAGCCCGGAACCAAGCAATTCCCCGATTCGGGCCAGGTTTACACCGGCGGCAAGCGACATGATGACCGGGCCGCGGCCTGCCAGCGCGGCCTTCAGCGAAGCGCAGGCTTCAGACATGGATTGCGGTTTCACGGCAAGTACGATGAGATCGCAAGTCTGCGCAATCTGTTCGTGACCGGCGGCATTGACGCCATGATCGCGCACGAGCCGCTCCACCTTTCCGGCATCGATGTCAGCGGCGTATATGTGCGCGGGATTCCGGCCTTTGGCGAGCAAGCCGAGCACAAGGCTGCGGGCGATGTTGCCGCTGCCGATGAATCCGATGTTCTGCGCCGCCACGGCGTTTCTCCCAGCCGTTCCGAGAAAAGCGGTCATTCTATCCCATAATCATTGGGGGCGCTTTCCGAACAGCACTTCACCAAGGCGGATCATGGTGGCGCCCTCGGCGATGGCGGCTTCGAAATCGGCGCTCATTCCCATGGAGAGCGTGTCCATGCCGGGGAAGGATTTTCGAAGGCGGTGAAACTCGCCGGCGAGGGTGCGGAACGCCTCGCGCTGGACGCGTTCATCGGCGATTCGCGCGGGAATCGCCATCAACCCTCGCAGGCGCAGGCGCGGCAAGGATTCGATCTCGCGGCAAAGATCCTCGGCCTCATCGAGGCTCACACCGGATTTGCCGGGCTCGCCCGACAAGTTGACCTGTACGCAAACATTCAGCGGCGGCAGATCCGCGGGTCGCTGGTCATCCAGCCGCAGAGCGATTTTCGCGCGTTCGACGCTTTGCACCCAATGAAAGATCGCGGCAATGCCGCGGGTCTTGTTGGATTGCAACGGACCGATGAAATGCCAGTCGCAGCGCCAGTTGCGGTTCTGGGCCAGCGCCATCTTGTCCTGGGCTTCCTTGAGGTAACTCTCGCCGAGATCGCGTATACCCAGGCGATACGCCTGCTCGATCTTTTCCGGCGGCTGCCCCTTGCTGACCGGAAGCAGTGACACACTGCCCGGCGCCCGGCCGTTGCGCGCTTCGCATTCCCGAATGCGGGCGCGAATCCGTTTCAGGTTGGCGGCGATGTCGGTCACGTCACTACGGAATAGGCCAGAAAAATAATCCCGAAATCGGGTGTTTTTGCCCGTCAAGTCTACCATTGCAGGTACGACCAGGGGCGTACATGACATGTACGACCAGGGGGACAAGGCCAATCAGGAGGGAAACCGCAATGGCGCTAAGGAAACTACTTGAATTGTGCATCGAGCGCGGGGCGTCCGATCTGCATCTTTCGGCCGGACTTCCGCCCTGGCTGCGGGTGGACGGAGAATTGTGCGAGGTGTCGATGCCGACCTTGAGCAATTCACAAGTTCTGACTTGCATCGAAGAATGCCTCGACAAAGAGCAGCGTGGGCGATTCCTCGCCGGCGAGGAAATCGATCTCGCGATCGATGCGCCGGAGTTGGGCCGCTTCCGGCTCAACGCCTTTCTGCAACGCAACGGCGCAGGCGCGGTGTTTCGCGCGATACCGTCACGGTTGCTCTCGCTCGAACAACTCGGCATGGACGATGCCATCGCCGGAATCGCCGGCCTGCCGCGTGGCCTCGTTGTGGTCACCGGGCCGACGGGCTCGGGCAAGTCCACCACGCTGGCGGCCATGGTCGATTCAGTGAACCGCAATCGAAAGGGACATATCCTTACCATCGAGGACCCTATCGAATTCATTCACGAAAGCAGGCGCTGCCTGGTCACCCAACGCGAGGCGCGACTGCATACCAGGGGCTTCCCGGCGGCGTTGCGCGCGGCATTGCGCGAAGATCCCGATGTCATCCTGCTAGGCGAACTGCGCGATCCGGAAACGATTCGTCTGGCGCTGACCGCCGCGGAAACCGGCCATCTGGTGTTGGCTACCTTGCATACGGCATCGGCAATCAAGACTGTCAATCGCATCATCGACGTATTCCCCGCCGGCGAAAAGGCCATCGTGAGAACCCAGCTTTCCGAGTCCCTGCAGGCGGTGATCGCCCAAATCCTGCTGAAAAAAACCGGCGGCGGACGCGTCGCCGCCCGGGAACTGCTCATCGCTACCAATGCGGTGAGAAATCTGGTTCGTGAAGACCGCATCGCCCAGATTTATTCGTGCATGCAGGCCGGTGCTGCGCTGGGCATGCGCACGCTCGATCAGAGTCTGGCGGAAATGCTCACCGCCGGATCGATCAGCCTGGCGCAGGCTCGCGCCCAGGCGCGAGATATGGCGGCGTTCGGACTATGAGGAATTAACGCGGATTTCGTTGAACCAGTTTTCGAGGATGATCTGGGCGGCGATATGGTCGATGGCGGTTTTCCTGACGGTCCTGGCCGTATTGGCTTCTACCAGGCGCTCGATCGCCTCCCGCGAGGAAAGTCTCTCGTCCATGCCGTAGCAGGGTTTGTCGAATCGTTCCTGCAGGCGGCGGGCGAATTTCTCCGCGCGCCCCAGTAATTCGCTGACCGTGCCGTCGATGTTGTAGGGCAATCCAACCAGAAAAACGTCCGGCTTCCATTGCTCGACGAGTTGCGCCATTTCGTTCCAGCGTGGCTGGCCGTCGCGGGCCTTCAGCACCGTGACCGCACTGGCGGTTCCGGTTACGCTCTGACCGAACGCGACGCCGATGCGCTGAGTGCCGAAGTCGAATGCGAGCGCCGAGAACTCGGAACTCAGATCGTCGGGAAACAGGCTCAGGGTCATTGCGGTCAATCAGGTATGGCCTGCCTCGGGGGAAAGTTTTTCCAGCGATATGCCGAGTTGCGCCGCCGCGGCGCGCGGCTTGCCGGCATAGTCTTCGGAAAAGATCAGGTCGCTGCTTGCCGGCGTTGTCAGCCAGACGTTGTCGCACAACTCCTGTTCGAGTTGTCCGGGCGCCCAGCCGGCGCAGCCCAGTGCGACCAGATAGTTGTTCGGGCCTTTGCCTGAAGCGATCGCTTCGAGGATGGTTTTCGAGGTGGTGATGGTGATTCCCTGCGTGATGCCGATCGAGGATTCCCATTGTTCGCCGGCATCGTGCAGGATGAATCCCTTGTCGCTTTCCACCGGGCCTCCGGCCAGTACTTGCCGCTCGCGAAAGTACCGCTCACCCGCTTCGCTGCGGATTTCCAGCTCTTCGAATATGTCGGCGACGCTGGCCTGCAGCGGTTTGTTTACCACGATGCCGATTGCGCCCGAATCGTCGTGTTTCCACAAATAGGTCACCGAACTGCCAAAATAGGTGCCTGCCAATTGCGGCATGGCGACGAGAAATTGATTTTCCAGACTGTCCCCGGTACTCATGCCCTGGTGCTCATACCCAAGTACTCATGCTGATTCATGACGGCGCGCGTGGCGCCTGTCATGCAAGTCCCCGTGCAGGTACGTCTAGTAGCTGGTCAGTCCCTCCGCTTCGTGGAACCGCCAGGTGCGTATGATTTCGAGTATATCAACTTCGGATCGTAATTCAGCCGGAAAGGGCTCGAAGGGCGCTGCCATGCGCACTATTTCCACCGCGGACTGGTCGAGCAATTCATGCCCCGAGGAAGACAGAATCTCCACATCGTTCACGCTGCCGTCGGGCATTTGCGAGACGAGCAGCCGCAGACTGCCGTAGAGGCGCAAGTGCTCGGCCTCCGAGGGATAGTTCCGGTTACCCACGGCTTCGACATGCCGGCGCCAGTTGTCGAGATACAGGGCGTCATGGCTCTTCTGCGTCGAAGCGGAGGAAATGGTGTAGGTGCGAGGCCGCTTGGCGTAGGCCTGCCGGCGCCGGTCGAGTTGCGCCTGCAAGCTGGCGATGGCAAGACTGATTTCGTCGGTTGCCGCTTCAGCCCTGTTTTCACCTGCAAGATCGGCATTGGCGAGATCGCCTTCGGCGGCAATCACTTCGGTCACCGCGTTTTCCTCGCCACTGTCCGGAATCTGCGGCAACGGCAGCACTTCCTCGATGGTCTCTGCGTGAAATTCGGATTCGTACAGGGTCGCCGGCGCCGCCGCCACATCGAGCGAGCCGCTTCCGGTCTGATTTTCCTGTGCGCGAAAATCGGCTTCCCGCGGCGGTATTTCGCTGCGATAGCTGGCAATGGTGATATCGAGGGGGGATTCGTCGCGGCTTTCGGCGGGCAGGGAAAAACCGATTCCGAGTATGATCAGGGCGTGGGCACAAATCGACAGAAAGACCGTGAACACGAATCGGTCCCCCTGGCCTGCCCTTTCGGAACGCTCCACGCTTCGCCTCGACGCTCAACCGTTTAGATTCAATTTACCCAGTATACAGTCCATCAGTTCGCCGGCAATATCCAATCCGGTCGCGTACTGAATCTCCCGCATGCAGGTGGGACTGGTGACATTGATTTCGGTGAGATAGTCGCCGATGACGTCGAGCCCGACGAAAAGCAGCCCCCGGTCGGCAAGAGTAGGACCGACCTGATCGCATATCCAACGGTCGCGCTCGCTCAATTCGCGGCATTCTCCGACGCCGCCGGCGGCCAGGTTGCCGCGGGTTTCGCCGGCGGCGGGGATGCGAGCCAGGGCATGGGGAACGGGTTTGCCGTCGATGAGCAGGATGCGTTTGTCGCCGGCGGAAATCTCGGGAATGAAGCGTTGGGCCATGATCTGGCGTCGGCCGTGGCCGGTCAGGGATTCGATGATGACCGCGACATTGGGATCGTCGGACCGCGCCCGGAACACATTGGTTCCGCCCATGCCGTCGAGAGGTTTGTAAACGACATCCCGATGTTCTTCGTGAAACGCCCGTAACAGTTCCGCGTTAGCGGATACCAGGAAAGGCGCGCAACACTGCGGAAACACGGTGGCGGACATCTTTTCGTTGTAGTCGCGCAGGCTGCGTGCTTCGTTGACCACGAGCACACCGTCGGCCTGGGCGTGCTCGAGCAGATAGGTTGAGTTGATGTAATCCATGTCGAAGGGCGGATCCTTGCGCATGAGGATTACATCGAGGTCTCCCAGGGCGATGTCGCTTGTAGCGCCGAGGTCAAACCAGTCGTCGGGGTCGTCGCGCACGGCAAGTTCCCTGACCCTGGCCCGACTGCCGTTATCTCCGAGGTAAAGGTCGGGCTGGAGCATGTACTGGATGCTCCAGCCGCGGGACTGGGCCGCGAGGAGCATGGCCAGGGTGGTGTCCTTCTTGACGGTGATGGACTCTATGGGGTCCATCACGACCCCGAGTTGTAGTGTCATGCGCGTGGATGCGGTTGGGTTTGGGCGGCATTGTGCATGGGAATGGAAATTCACTCAATAGATTGCGCGGGATTGGTAGATGCGACACATGCGTCGCCCGTGCGTGTCGCGTGTACGGGGCCATTCGCGGGCGAGGCATGCCTCGCCCCTACGGCACGGTTTTGACAGCCTGCCAACCGAACCTTATTTTTTGTAGGGGCGACGCATGCGTCGCCCGCGGGAGTTGCACGGTGTTGGGAACATTCGAAGGCGAGGGATAGATGTGACTACACCCTTCCTGCGCCCGCCTGGGAGCATCGCTCGGTAAGTCTTATAGTTATAATGCGCGACTCTTGTCTGGTGGTGGTCTCTTGAGAGTATTTGGGCTGGCCTGGGGTTTGGGCGGTGTGGTGGCCTTGCTGGTGTTTGCGATTTACCGGCTGGCGCCCCTGGCGTTCGAACTTGTGGATTTGCGGTTGAATCTGTTGCATTGGGCGGCGCTGATCTTTAGCGTGGTCTACATGTCCTATGCCGAAGGCTACAAGGGGTTTCATCTCGGGTTCGCGCCGCGGGTCGTTGTGCGGGCGCTATGTCTCGGACGCGATCCAAGGCCGGGATTCGTGTTGCTGGCGCCGCTGTTCTGCATGGGCTTCGTGCATGCCACGCGCCGGCGCAAGCTGGCAACTTTCGGACTTACGGCGATGATCGTCTGCTTTATCGCGGTCGCCCGACAGTTACCACAGCCCTGGCGCGGCATTCTCGATGCCGGTGTGGTGGCAGGTCTGAGCATCGGCATCTGCTCGATTCTCTATTTCATGGCGGTCGCCCGGCTGGCGCCGCAGCGGATTGAAGTTTCTCCGGACACTCCGGAAATCGCGAGGTCCTGAGTTCGATGTCCCCTGCCGGCAAGACCAATACCTGCGCCATCGTCGTCACCTATTACCCGGACATCACTCCGCTGCTGGACATGCTCGGGCAATTGAACCGGGAAACGAATTTCCTCGTGGTCGACAACGGTTCGCCGTCGATCGAGCGGCTCGAGGAGTCGATCACCGCCTATGACAACTGTCTCGGCATCATCAAGCGAGAACAGAACGAAGGACTGGCGCGGGCGCTCAACATCGGCATCGCCCGCGCGACGCAACACGGCTACGACTACATCTTCCTGTTCGATCAGGACAGCAGTCTTTGCGAATCCTATGTGGAACGCATGGTCGCCGCATACGAGGAAGTGCACGATCACAGCAGCAAAGGCATCGCCGCCATGGGACCGCGCATCATCAACCCACAAACGAGCCGCCAAACGCCTTTCAAACTGTTCAATCGGCTCTGGTTCCGCACCAATCGGCCCTTCGCGCGCAGCGAATCCCATTTCATCGCCGATTTCCTGATCACCTCGGGCACCATGCTGATCGCGAAGCACATGCCTGAAATCGGCCTCATGCGCGAGGACTATTTCATCGACAACGTGGATCTCGAATGGTGTTTCCGCGCCCGCTCCAGGGGCTACGACCTGGTCGGCACAAACAACGCAATCCTCTATCACCTGATCGGCGAACGCAGCCTCAATCCTCTCGTGCGAGCCGGCATCATGGCCCAGCACAAGCCTTCACGGACCTATTATTCGAGCCGCAATCGCATTCACTTGTATACGCGACGATATTCACCCATCGGCTGGAAGGTGCGCGACATAGTCCGATTCGCGCTCAAGGCAGCCTGGCTGCTGGCAAGTTCGCCGCAACGGTCGGAGTACTGGAAACACATCAGCTCTGGCATTCGCGATTTCCGGCAATTGCAATAGCCCATGGTTCCCTCGCTGGTCGTCCTGTTATCGACTTACAACGGCGAACGCTTTCTCGCCGACCAACTCGATTCGCTCAAGCGCCAGACCCGGCAGGACTTTATCGTCGTAGCGCGCGACGACGGCTCGAGCGACGGCAGCCGGGAGGTGCTCGAAGACTACGCCGCCCGCTCCCCGAACTGTTTTCTTCTTTTGCCGAAAGACCCGGAGAATCGGGGGGCCTGCGCGAGTTTCGCCATACTGATGCAAACCGCGCTCGATCAGGCAGCGGAACTCGGGCTGGAATCGCCCTACCTGATGTTCTGCGACCAGGACGACATCTGGCGCGAAGACAAGATTGAACGTCAGATGAATCTGATGCGCGCGACCGAAGCGGGAGATCCATCGGTTCCGGTCCTCGTCCACAGCGACCTGGAAGTCGTTTCCTTCGAAAACGATCATGTCGCGCCTTCCTTCGCCGCCTACCAGGGGCTCGACATCGACCGTAATCATTTCTCCGACATGACGATCAGCAATCTCGTAACCGGCTGCACGGCGCTCATCAATGAAGCGCTCGTGCGCCGGGCCCTGCCGATATCCACCGACGCTATCATGCACGACTGGTGGCTGGCGCTGACCGCCAGCGCCTTCGGCAAAGTCGCCTATATCGCGGAACCCATGGTCCGCTATCGTCAGCACGACGCCAACACCATCGGCGCCCGCCGCCACACCACGGCCAGAATCACGCGCTGGTCCCACTGGCGCCGCCTCATCGCCGCCGCGTCCAATCCACACTTGCTGGAAGTCGGCAGCCAGGCAAGCGCGTTCCTGCGCCAGCACGGAGCGATCCTCAGCCGGAAACAGCGCCGAAGCTTGCGCCTATGCTCGCTGCTCCGGGTACGGGTGGGATTGTTACAGCGAGTCGTTTATCGTATTGCCCGCGTGAAGAAAAAGTAGCACAGTTCACACCGATGTTTTGCCACTCCGAGCGCCCGTCGAAAGGAATTTGATAAATGAGTGAAAGCAACAATATCGCTACTTCGTGCCTGTTCTGTGTCGTCTTGGGCGCGTTGTTCGCGAGTTGCGGGGTACATCACTGAAATGTCCAGGATCATGGGAGGCGGGAACGCATATCCCGCGCTGTATTGGGAAGAAGCGCAGCGTGCGCTTGCTGCTGCCGACCCCACTCTCGGCAAGGTCATCAAGCTCGCCGGAGATTCCATATTGCGGCCGCGCCATGATCCCTTCTTTTCACTGTCGCGCTCGATCGTGGGTCAGCAGATTTCAGTGAAGGCGGCGGAATCGGTCTGGCAGAAGATGCTCGCGCATGTAGGAGAGATAACCCCAAAGGCTGTCTCGGGGGAAAACGAGGACAGCCTGCGGGAATGCGGGCTGTCGCGGCCCAAGGCGCGCTATATTCTCAGCCTGGCCGAACATTTCATCGACGGTTCGCTGCAACAGGAGCAATGGAGCGAAATGGACGACGAGGCCGTTATCGAGCGCCTCGTCCAGGTGAAAGGCATCGGCCGCTGGACCGCGGAGATGTTCCTGATTTTCCACCTCTTGCGGCCGGACGTGTTGCCGGTCGACGATATCGGCATCCAGAAAGCGATCGGCAATCATTTCAACGGCGGCGTACGTCCGGGTCCCAAGGAAATGGTGGCAATCGCCGAACCGTGGCGGCCATGGCGCTCGGTCGCTTCCTGGTATCTCTGGCGCAGCCTGGACGCCGTACCGGTCGAATATTGAACGTAATACCAACGGGTATGCGCTCAGCTTCAATCAATGGGGCTGAACAGTTCTCGTAACGTTTCCCGAAATCGCTCTTCGGAACAATCCCTGGCCACGGCCTCGCGGGCGGCCTGGCTGAGCCGCTCCCACAAATCGGCCTCTCGATAGAGGCGAAGACATTGTTCGGCAAATTCCTCGGGTTCTTCTCCCACCAGAACTTCCTGATCGTGCCGCCAGCCAAGCTGTCGGGCCAGTAACGGCGTAACGACCGCTGGTATACCGTGAGCCGCGGCTTCGTGCACCTTGTGGGGGATGCCGGCGGCGAAGCGCGTCGGCGCGATGAACACGCGGCAATCTCGATACAAACCTTCCAGGGTTTCCAGCCTGCCTTTCATGTGAATGTTCGGCCGATCGATGCTGAGTAGCGACGGCGCTGCGGTTTGGCCTGCCACGTTCAGGTCAACTCCGGGCATTTCCCGTTCGATGAGAGGCAGCACATTGCAGGCAAACCATAAAAGGGAATCCACATTGGGCGAGTGTTCGTCCTTTAGCGCCCCTACGAATAGCAGTCCCCGGCGGTTGTCGAACGGCGCCGGTCCGGCGACCGGCTCCATTCCATGACCAAGCACCAGGACTCGTTCAAGGCCGTGTTCCCGAAAAAGTTCCGCTTCCGCGTCGGAAACGGTCAACACCGCCGAAGCTTCGGCGGCCAGGTCGAGTTCCTGCGCGATGACACGTTTCTTTTCGTCTTCTTCGATGGACTCGCCTTGCAATTCGCGCCATAGCAGTTCTCGTCCGGCGAACACGGCTTCCGCGTCGTAAACGATGTCGAACTGCCGCGCTTCTTGCGGCAAGTATTGCAACACTTGATTGAAAATTGCCATATTGGTGGGGCGGCTGACCATTACATGGCGGTAAAAACCCGCCCGTTCAGCCAGCAGTTGCGCCAGGCCCGACCGTCCCCGCTTCAACAGTACTTCTACATTGTCAGGCAAAGTTCGATAGACCTCGCCCCAATCGTCGTTCGGGAAATGCAGGGGGAAAAATGTGACATTCAGCGGCAATTGCGACAGCAGGCTGACGATATGCCGGCAGCGGGGGTAGCCTCCGCCCAGGCTCGCATGCGGCACCGCGTCGTCGATCAGCAGCAAATTGGGGTGACCGTTACTCGAACGGGCATGCAAGGTGCGAGCGGGGTCGGCTTCGGGTTGACGTTTGAGAAACTCCGCGTGCTTTTCGCGGAACAGCGCGCGGTTTTTCTCCTGCAAAGCTACTGCGGCATTCATGCCGCCGGTGCTGGCGAATTCGTAGTGACGCACCTTGACGGCAGGTTCGTAGATCGTATGCAGGCCTTGCTGTGCGAGCCGCAGGCAAAAATCCGATTCCTCGTAATAGGCCGGAGCGAATGCTTCGTCGAATCCGCCGAGATCACGGAATTGGGCGGTGCGAAACATGAGAAACGCTCCGGAACAGTAGTCGACTTCCCGGCGAAAACGGAATGCGCCGTCTTCGGGATTTTCTCCGCGGCCGTATCCGGCGCAGGAGCCGTCGCGCCAGACGATGTTGCCTGCTTCCTGCAATTTTCCGTCCAGCGCCTCGATGCGGCCACCCACGGCGCCGGCGGTTGCATCTTTACGCAATACGCGAAGGGCGGCGCCGAGTGCGCCGGGTTCAATAAATGCATCGTTGTTCAGTAATAGCAGAAAGTCAGCCTGCGCGAGTTTTGCACCCTGATTGACCGCTTTCACGAAACCGAGATTTTTCTCGTTCCTGACCGACTTTACGTTTTCGAGCCGGTCGAGCAATTCGCCGGTGCGATCGCCGGAAGCGTTGTCCACGATAATCAATTCAAAAGGAACATCGGCGTTTTCCAGTAATGTCCGCAGACACATCAGGCTGAGATGGGCCTGATTGTAGAAAACGAGCAAAACCGACACGACCGGATTGTGCGACGCCGACACGGCCAGCTTTTCCTTGCCGGTAAAAAATTCGTCCATGGCATGCCTGGCCTTCCGGTCGAATTCGGCCTTGAAATCAGCGGGTCCGGTGCGTTTTTCAGTTTCCGGAGCTGCCGCTTCGGCCTCATCCGGCGCGACATCGCGTGCTTCGATTGCCTGGGCATCCAGTGGCATGGGGGCACGAGGTTTGAGCAAATTCCCTAGCGCGCGATACGGGCGCGTCAGTTTCCAACTGCGGGAATTCAATACAGCTTGCAGATTTTGCCGCAGTTCCTGAACCGCTTCGTGCAGGTCCACGTTTGCCGACTGTAAATCCTTGATAGCCGCATTAAGGCGGGTTTCCGTGCGCAGGTGTGCCTTGCGATCTTCTTCCCACTGATTTCGATCTTTCGCCCATTGGCGTTTCAGTTCCTCTCTTTCGTGGTGAAGTTCGCCCAGTTTCCGCTCCGCACTCTGTTTCGCCAGCGCCAGACGCTCAAGTTCCCGACCCAACTCACTGATTCGATCAATACTCTCGCTTTGTTCCCGCTGGCCTACTCCCAGCAATTCATTCAATTGTTTGCCGTTCCAGCGCCGCAGCCACTTGTTGTAGACCGCGGCCCTGGCCTTGCCGAGTTGATGCTCCGGATCGAATCGCCGCAAGTGATCTCCGGGATCGCCGGTCTCGGACGCCCCGCCGGCGCGATAGAACGCCGTGCAATGGTCGACGTGATGAAAATCCGTATGCTCGCTCAATTGCAGCCAGAAATCCCAATCCTCGAATATTTCGAATTCCTCTTCGAACCGGCAGCCCTCTTCGAGCAGGTCCCGGGCGAAAAGCATCGAGTGAATGGGAATGTAGTTGTCCCGCATCAGTAACAGCCGGTCAAACGACTGCTGGAAAGTCTCCAGAGTGGCTTTCCCCGTGACATCGGTCTTGCGCGTGCTGCTGTAGGCCGCGCGTATGCCCTGCCGGCCGGTCAGACAATTCAACAATTGCTCTACATGATCGGGCGCGATCCAGTCGTCTTCGTCGAGGAATAGCAGATACTCTCCGCGGGCGCGGTCCAGGCCGAAATTGGCGGCGTTCGGCCGGGACAGAGGTGATTCGGGTAATGCGAGAACGATAGTATTGCCGGCGCACGCTTCCCGATAAGCAGGCTCACCGAGGGCGGCGGCGTCAACCAGAACGATTTCCAGCGGCGAATGGGTCTGCCCGGCGGCCGAGGCGAGCGCCTCACCCAGTTCGGGCCGGCCCATGGTCCGGCAAATAATGGATACCAGCGGAGATTGCGGGTTTGTTTGCGGGCTTGAGGATTCGCTCGCCATGAAGTCCTGTACCTGGCCGCCCGGGGCTATTCAGTGGCGGCTTCCAGGTGCAATGTGAACATGGCTCCCATGGCTTCAGCAATAAAATCGAGAAAAAGCGTTTCCATGTGGATGGTGAAATGGTCCGGAGAGCGCTGCCCGAGGGCCAACAGCGCCAACGGTTCGCCATTCGGACTGATCGGACACAGCGCTGTCGACTGGATTCGCACACAGCCTTCCGGAAACAACCAGTGCAGGAGCGATTCGCTCTGCTTGCCGCAATGAGCCTTGTTCAATCTGAAGACATCGCGAAACTCTTCCAGGATCAGCGCCCGGTCCTCAATACGAAATTCGCCGACGGGCATCTGTCCTGCGCCATTCAGGAAAATCACTTCCATCGCTTCGACGTCGGTGCGGCTGAGCAGATGCCCCCGGGATACGGCTATGACCTGTTCCGCATTGCGCGTTTCCAGCAGCGCCAATACGAGCTCCCGGGTGATACCGAACAATTGTTCGCTGCGGCGTCCGTTTTCGAGCAATTCGCCGAGTTTGCGGCTGGTATTGTCGAATCGCCGCCGCAAAAGCATGACCTGGTGTTCGAGCAGCGATACCGCCTTGCCCGAGTCATGCGGCAAGGAGAGTTCCGTAAGCAGATTTTCGTGTTCGAGGAAGAATTCCGGATGCGTTCCAAGAAATCCGGCTACCTGTTCGGCTGTCAATTCAACCGCTTCGACGCCGGATTGACCCGCCGTGATGATTGCTTTCTTGTTCATTTCCTGACGGTTCCCTCGTATACGGCTTGCGCCGGCCCCGACATGAAAACCGGCGCCGAACCGCCCAGCCAGTCGATTTTCAACTCACCTCCGATCAGCGCTACCGTTACCGGGCTGTCGACCAAGCCCGCCTCGATTCCGCTGACCGCCGCTGCGCAGGCGCCGCTGCCGCATGCCGGAGTTTCTCCCGGTCCCCTTTCATACACACGCAGCCTGATTCGATTGCGGTTTTCCACCTGCATGAAGCCGACATTTACGCCGGCGGGAAAGTCCGCATGGTTTCCAAGCGCCTTTCCTATTGTCTTTACGGCAGTATTTGCCAGGTCTTCAACTGGAATTACCGCGTGGGGGTTGCCCATCGACAAGGCGGCAAAGCTTACATCGGCCCCGATTGCCTCGATTTCGCGCCGGTAAACCGCCTCGCGGCGCCCGGCATGGAACGGCAGCGACGCCGGCGCAAAGTCCGGACTGCCCATGTCCACCGACACATCGCCGTTGTCCAGAAGCCGCAATTCGAGCGTTCGATTGACGGTGGATACGACGATCGGATTGCGTTCGCTGAGACCTTGGTCGGCAATGAATCGGGCCAGGCAGCGGGCGCCATTGCCGCAGTGTTCCACCTCCAGGCCGTCGGGATTGAAGATGCGATAGTGGAAATCGGCTTGCGGATCGGTGCTCGACTCGAGCACCAGCAATTGATCGAAGCCGACGCCAAGCCTGCGGTCGGCGAGAATTTCTATTCGGTCCGCCGGCAGATCGAATTTTTTCGCGGTGCTGTCGATGAGCATGAAGTCATTGCCCAGGCCGTGCATCTTGGTGAAATTGATTCGCATGGCGTCGATCTCGTTTACGCCCATCTCAGCCTGGCAGGATGGACTCGAGCGCAAGTTGGGCGCCGAGTTCCTCGCGCCGCCGCACAACGTGATACGCGTCGCCGTCGACCATGACTTCCGCCGCGCGCTCTCGAGAATTGTAATTGCTGCTCATGACGAATCCATAGGCGCCCGCGCCGCGCACCGCAAGCATGTCGCCGGGCTCCAGGCAAAGTTGACGGTCCTTGCCAAGAAAATCGGCCGACTCGCAAACCGGTCCAACGACATCGTAATCGGTCGTTTCCCCATGCCGCCGGCGAACCGGAATGATTTCCTGCCAGGCGCCGTACAGCGCGGGACGCAGCAAATCGTTCATGGCGCCGTCGACGATGGCGAAATTGCGCGCCGAATTCGACTTCAGATACTCAACCCCGGTTACGAAGATTCCGGCGTTGGCGGCGATCGAACGGCCGGGTTCGATCACGAGTTTCAACTCCCGGCCGCGGAAACGGCTCGCGACCGCCCGCATCATTTCGTCCGGCTGCGGCGGCGCCTCGTCGCCATAGCGAACGCCGAGACCCCCGCCGGTGTCGAAATGCCGCAGCCGGATGCCCTCGCCTTCCAGTTCCTCGACGATCGGCAACAACCGATCTATGGCGTCGATAAAAGGCGCGACGCTGGTCAATTGCGATCCGATATGGCAGTCGATGCCGATCGGGTCGATCGCCGGCAGACGTTCGGCGCGCCGATAAAGCAGGAAAGCGCGTTCGGCAGGAATGCCGAACTTGCTTTCCTTCAGGCCGGTGGCGATATAGGGATGCGTGCCGGCATCGACATCGGGATTGATGCGTAGCGAAACGGGAGCGACGCGACCCTGCTTCCCGGCGATGTCATTGATTCGTTCGAGTTCCGCTTCCGACTCGACATTGAAACAGCGGATACCGGCTTCGAGCGCCTGCCGGATTTCCCGCGCGCTCTTGCCCGGACCTGAAAACACCGTCTTGCCCGCATCGCCACCGGCTGCGAGCACACGTTCAAGCTCGCCCCCCGAAACAATGTCGAATCCGCTCCCGAGGCGCGCCAGTACATTCAACACCGCCAGGTTGGAATTGGCCTTGACCGCGAAGCAAATCAGACCGTCGAGTCCTCCGAGCGCCTCCCGGTAAACCCGGTAATGACGCTCAAGCGTTGCCCGGCAATAGATGTAGCAAGGCGTACCGACGCTTTCCGCAATTTCGGCGACAGCAACGTCTTCGGCGAACAACTCATCGCCACGATACAGAAAGTGGTCCATCGTATTCGGCTCTGAATGAGAGACTTAAGTATTTGAAAAATTCCCTCCATGGAATTTTTCATTATCGCAAAACAAAAGCGTGGTTTTGTTTTGCTCGCGAATTCAATGGCTTACGCCATTAAATTCGGCAGCACATCCCTGTGCCGCAGGGAAGCTCTGACTTGATTAGAGCTTCCCTAAAGAGAAATAACGGCAGCCGGCCCGGACTGTGCAAAGGAATCCGCCGCTTCCGGGCGCACCAGGCCACCCTTCTGTCCGCAGGCGGTCAGTAACAGGAACCCGGTCAACAATAGCGCAAGCCGGGCTGAAACCGGGAAGTGTCTTGTCATGACGCCATTTTAAACCCAGAAGGAGAAATAGATGTAGACCGCCGCAACCAGGCTCAATATGACCGCGGTGGCGATCACGTCACTGCGATTCCAGCTTTGCCGCACGGCCTCGCGATCGATGGTCGCCAGGGTCAGGCCGCGAATCTGTTCGGGCTTCGGCGACTCGCCGCCAAAGGAGAAAACGATGATTACGGCGATACTGATCAGGAAAAGTACGCCGGAAAAATACAGGAAATTGAAATCGGCGATGGCCGCGAGAAACACCGGATTTTCGATCTTACCGCTGCCGAAAACGGCTTGCAGACCGAGTTTGGTCATGCCGAGCACGAAGCCGAGACCCATGCCCCAGACCGCGCCGCGCGCATTGATTCGCTGGTTGAACAGCCCCAGCAGAAAGACCGCGGTGATGGGCGGCGCCAGGTAACTCTGCACATTCTGCAGGTATTGGTAAAGCCCGCCTTCGGAGACAGCCGGCATGATCGGAATCCAGATCAGGCCGAGTACGATGACGACGCCCGTCGCGAGCCGGCCGACGTTGACGATCTGCTGTTCCGAGGCGTTCGGCCTGAATTTCTCGTACACGTCGACCGTAAACAGCGTGGCGGTCGAATTGAACAGCGAGGACAGGGAACTCATCAGCGCGGCCAGCAATCCGGCTACCACGAGCCCGCGCAATCCGGCCGGAAGCAGTGAGACCACCATCGTCGGAAAGACCTGGTCGCCGGCGAGATTGCCTGCCGCGTCAATCGGAATCTGCAACATGCCACGGTCGTTCAATGCGGCGCCGATCAGCCCCGGCACGAGGAAGATGAAGACGGGCCAGACCTTGAGAAAGGCGCCCCACAAGGCGCCGCGGCGGGCCGCCCGCAGGTCTTTCGCCGCCAGGGTGCGTTGCACGATGTATTGATCGGTGCACCAGTACCAGATGCCGACAATGGGCGATGCAACGAGTATTCCGAGCCAGGGGAATTCAGGATCGGACAAGGGTCGCCATAATGCGTAATCGGCGACATTGGCCGCGGCGAAAGACTGCAATTCGCCCCAGCCGCCCAGTTGCTGGAGCCCGAACCAGGTGATCGATGCCGAACCGAGGATCAACACAAAGGCTTGCACCGAGTCGGTATACAGCACGGCTCGCAGACCGCCGGCGACAGTGTACATTCCCGTGAGCAGAACGGTTACGACCGCGCCGACCCAGAACGCCGCGTCGGGGCTGCCGAAGGTGTCCGGCAACAAGGTCCGGAAAATGATGGCGCCAGCATAGACGGTAACGGAAACCTTGGTCAGCACATAAGCCGCCAGCGAAACCAGTGAAAGAATCCAGCGTGGTTTCGGCCCGAACCGCCGCTCGAGGAATTCCGGCATGGTGAACACGCCTGCCTGGTAATAAAAGGGAACAAACACCCAGGCAAGCAGAACGACGATCCACGCATGCAACTCGTAATGCGCCATGGCCAGGCCGGTGGACGCCCCTTGCCCCGCCAGTCCGACGATGTGCTCGGAGCCGATATTCGAGGCGAAGATTGACGCGCCGATGGCAAAGAAACCGACATTACGGCCGGCAAGGAAGTAATCCGTCGAGGTCTGGTGTCGGCGCGTGACGGCCACGACCAGCGCCAGCAGCACGCCGAAATAGGCGGCGATGACGATCCAGTCGAGAGTACTGAGTGAAGGCAATAGTCTGATCCTTGTTAAGTGCGGGTCAAGAATCTACGATTACGCGGGTCTTGTAAACAGACTGTGCGTGTTCGGTAGGGGCGACGCATGCGTCGCCCGCGGGCGTTGTGCGATATCGAGGCTTTCTGCGGGCGAGGCATGCCTCGCCGCTACCGTCTCACATGTTTCTGAACCTGGGCACAGACGAACGGGCGGGAAATCCGAATGGAGAATCAACTTTGAACAGCGTAGTCGGCATCGATCTCGGCACGCAGGCGCTCAAGCTGGTGTTTTACGATGTGGATCGCCGTGAGGTCGCGGCGGTGGAATCCGCTCCGCTGGAACTCCATCAGGACAAAAGCGGTACCGCCGAGCAGCAAACCCATTGGTGGCTGTCCGCACTGAAGACTGCATTTTCCAGGGTCGATGCGGAACTCCGCGCTTCCACCCGCGCACTCGCGGTTTCAGGCCAACAACATGGCTTCGTCGCCGTCGATGAAGCCGATAACGTGCTCGCGCCGGTGAAATTGTGGTGCGACACCTCGACTGAAATCGAATGCGCCGAGATCATGCGCGAAGCCGGCGGATTCGATGCCTGCATCGAACACGCGGGGAATCCGATTCTCGCCGGCTACACGGCATCGAAGATTCGCTGGCTGAAGAAGAACCTTCCGCGCGAATACGAAAAGCTCGACGCTATTCTGCTGCCCCACGATTATCTCAATCTTTATCTGACCGGGGAGCGCTGCATGGAAATGGGCGACGCTTCCGGCACCGGCTTGCTCGACATCCGCCGGCGCGAATGGTCGCCGGCCTTGTTGCGCGCGGTCGACCCGGACCGGAATCTGGGCGAATGCCTGCCTCCCCCGCGAATCGAAAATGAAGCGATCGGCGAAGTCCGAGCCAATGCGGCCGCCGAACTCGGCATTCCCGCGGGCATTCCGGTTGCCATCGGCGGCGGCGACAACATGATGGGCGCCATCGGCACCGGCAATGTCAGTCCCGGAATAGTAACCATGAGCCTGGGAACCTCGGGCACCGTGTATGCCTTTGCGGACAAGCCCGTCATCGACCCCGGGGGCAACATCGCCGCCTTCTGTTCATCGACCGGCGGCTGGCTGCCATTGCTTTGCACGATGAACTGCACCGTCACGACGGAGCTGATGCGGAACCTGCTCGGCGCTGACCTGACGGAGTTCGAATCCCGCATCGAACAGACGCCGCGCGGCTCGGAAGGAGTGATCACGCTGCCTTACTTCAATGGTGAACGCACGCCGAATCTCCCGAGAGCCCGCGGCTGTATCGTCGGTCTCGACAGCCGCAACATGAAGCCGGAGAACTTTCTGCGCTCAGCGGTCGAAGGTGCTACCTTCGCATTGAAATTCGGTATCGACGAACTTGCCGCCCTCGGTGTTGGAACAAGCGAAATCGTATTGACCGGAGGCGGCGCCAAGAGCGGCAAATGGCGCCAACTCGTCGCCGATATCTGCGCCGCTCCAGTCACGGTTTACGAACAGCAGGAAGGCGCCGCTTTCGGCGCGGCTTTGCAGGCAATGCAACTGCTCGAGCCCGGCGCCTCGATCACCGAACTTTCCGGCGTCGCTCTTACGCGGGACGGCGAGAAGTGCTGCGAGCCCCGGCGCGACGCAGTGAAATTCTACGAAGACGCTTACGGCCGGTATCAGCAAGCGGCAGCGGCGGTCGCCTCGCTGTATGCCTGAATCCGGACTCAGCCCGGAACGGTGAGAGGAATGAACATGAATCGAACAGTTTTCGTCGGAGATCGGGAGTATTTTCCGGGCATCGGGCAAATCCGGTACGAAGGACCTGAATCCGGCAACGCGCTCGCGTTCAAGGCCTATGATCCCGCGCGGATCGTGGCGGGCAAGACGATGGAAGAGCACCTGCGTTTCGCGGTCTGTTACTGGCACACGTTCTGCGCTGAAGGCGCCGACCCGTTCGGCCCCGGAACGCGCAGGCACGCATGGGCGGAACGCGCGGACGCGATGGACCGATCGCGCGACCGGCTCGACGCGGCATTCGAGTTCTTCAGCAAACTGAACGTGCCGTTCTGGTGCTTCCATGATTTCGACCTGTCCAGCGAAGGCGTCTCGGTCGCGGAATCGGAAGAAAACCTGCGCGCCATGGTCGAACTCGCCGGCGAACGACAACGCGAAACCGGTTTGCGGCTGCTCTGGGGCACGGCAAACCTGTTCTCACACCCACGATACATGAACGGGGCCGCGACGAATCCGGATTTCGCCGTCGTCGCGCGGGCCGCTGCCCAGGTGAAAGCGGCGCTTGACGCCACCGTCGCACTTGGCGGCGGCAATTACGTCTTCTGGGGCGGGCGCGAAGGTTATGCCTGCCTGCAGAACACCGACACGCGCCGGGAACTCGAACACATGGCGATGTTCCTGGAAAAAGCCCGGGACTACGGCCGCTCGATCGGTTTCGACGGCACGTTCCTGATCGAACCCAAACCAATGGAGCCGATGAAGCATCAATACGATTTCGATGCCCAGACTGTCATCGGATTTCTGCGCCACTACGGACTGGCGGGTGATTTCAAGCTGAATATAGAAGCGAACCACGCCACACTGGCGGGACACCCGTTCGCGCACGACCTGCGCATGGCCGCGGACGCGGGCCTGCTCGGCTCCATCGACGCCAATCGCGGCGACCCGCAAAACGGCTGGGACACCGACCAGTTCCCGCTCGACCTGTATGATTGCATCCACGGCATGATGGTGGTGCTCGAAGCCGGCGGTCTCGGCAGCGGAGGGCTCAATTTCGACGCGAAGGTCAGGCGGGAATCGACCGACGTCGAAGACATGTTCATCGCCCACATCGGCGGCATGGACTCGTTTGCCCGAGGCTTGCTCATAGCCGACAGCGTGCGCCGGGACCCGAGAATGCGCACGCTGGCGCAAGAACGATACAGCAGCTTCGAATCCGGAGACGGCAAACGCTTCGAGAATGGAGAACTCGACCTGGCGGCGCTACGCGACATCGCCGCCGGCTCCGCGGAACCCGAACAGATCAGCGGCAAACAGGAACTGGTGGAGAATCTGATCAACGATCACATCGCAAACGCTATCCGCTAGACTTTTGGGTCGCCTGCAATCTGTCCAGGTTCAGATACATGTGAGACCGTAGGGGCGAGGCATGCCTCGCCCCTAGATGCTGAAGGGGACTGAGCCTCTCCACGCTCGAACCAATTACTTGCACTGAAACTTTTTCGGAGTTAACTCCGAATTAGTCTAGCCAATTTGGAATTAATTACGAATGGGCATGTATTCCCGCCAACTCGCGCTCGACCTGCCGACTGGCCAGTCCGCCTTTCTTTGGGGTCCCCGTAAAGTGGGAAAATCGACCCTGCTTGCCGAACGCTTCCCACAATCTGTGTATTTCGATCTACTCGATACGCGCCGCTTCATTCAGTACCTGCGGTAACCGTGGACCTTCAGCGAACAGGTCATGGCGCTGCCGGAGAAGCAGCGTCGGCTGCCAATCATCGTCAACGAAGTGCAAAAAGCGCCGGCGATACTCGATGAAGTCCATCGACTGATCGAAACCGAGGGCCTGAGCTTCGTGCTCTGCGGTTCGAGCGCCCACAAACTCAAACGCGGCGGCGCCAACTTGCTCGGCGGACGCGCCTGGCGGTTTGAACTCCACCCATTGAGTTGGCGGGAACTGCCGGAATTCGATCTGTTGCGGGCGCTGAACCGAGGACTTGTGCCCAGCCACTACGACAGTACAGCGCATCGCCGCGCTCTTGGCGGTTACGTTGCCGATTATCTGAAGGAGGAAGTGTTCGATGAAGGATTGATGCGCAATGCCGCGGCATTTTCGCGATTCTTCGACGCTTTGAACTTCAGCCACGGGGAAATTCTAAATTTTTCCAGCTTGGCGAGAGATTGCGGCGTGGATTCCAAAACCGTGCGCGAGTATTTCCAGATACTCGAAGACACTCTGCTTGGCCAAATGATCGAACCATTCGCTCGGCGGCGTTCACGAGCCATCATCACGAGCGCTCCCAAATTCTATTTGCTCGATGTGGGGGTCGCCGGTCATGTTTGCGGACGAAGCGTCGAGCGGGCTAGGGGAGAGAATTTCGGCCGCGCCTTCGAGCACTTCATCCTTATGGAATTGCTGGCATATAGCAGTTTTAGCGAGACCGATTTTCCGATACGCTACTGGCGAACCAAATCCGGCCTGGAGGTGGATTTCGTGGCGGGCGCCACCGGGCAGGTCGCTATCGAGGTCAAGGGCGCCAGAGTCCGAGGTGAGGATCTCAAAGGCTTGCTTGCCTACACCGAAGAGCACCGACCCGCCGCTTCTATCGTGGTGTGCGCCGAACCCGCGGCCCGGCGCATTGGGACGATAGACGTTTTGCCTTGGGCAGTTTTCCTGGAACGCCTCTGGACAGGTTCAGTGCCCTCACTACCATGCCGTCCCGATTAGGACTGTCCAGGTTGTCGTCATTTTTCATGTAAAACCGACGACATGCTTTCCACCTGCCCCCGCTGGTTGGTCGGGCCGTGTCTTGAAAAATCATGACGGCATACTTATATTTGCGTGCCTGAAACGGGCGCCCGCATACGGGCCCGGATAGATCAGGCATAGACGGGAGAATTGGGAACCAGTGATTGAAATTAAAAACCTGACCAGAAAATTCGATCAGGTCGTCGCGGTCGACGACCTCAGTTTCGACGTCCGTGAAGGCGAGGTGCTTGGCTTTCTCGGTCCGAACGGCGCCGGCAAGTCCACCACGATGAAGATCATTACCGGCTTTCTCGCGCCGAGCGCGGGCAGCGCCACCATCGACGGTTTCGATATCGGCAGCCAGCCGCTCGAGGCCAAGGCGCTGATCGGTTATCTGCCGGAAGGCGCGCCTTGCTACGGCGACATGACGACGCTGGAGTTCCTGCGCTTCATCGCCCGCATTCGCGGCTTCCGCGGCGAAGAAGCCGACCGGCGCATCGCCGGCGTCATGGGCGACGTGGCGCTCGAATCCGTCGCGCATCAGACCATTGAAACCCTGTCAAAGGGATTCAAGCGCCGGGTGGGCCTGACCCAGGCGATTCTGCACGACCCCAAGGTGCTGATCCTTGACGAGCCCACCGACGGTCTCGACCCGAACCAGAAGAACCATGTGCGGGAACTCATCCGCAATCTGGCCAGGGACAAGATCGTCGTCGTTTCCACTCACATTCTTGAAGAAGTGACCGCGGTATGCACCCGCGCCATCATCATCGATGAAGGCAGGATCGTCGCCGACGGCACGCCGTCCGAACTTGAAGCGCGTTCGCGCTACCACCACGCGGTCGAAGTGCGGCTGGCCGACGAACTCGACCTGGCCGGCGAACTCGAAGGCGTGGCGGAAATCGCCGGCGTCGAGCAGGACCGGCTGGACAAGGCGAGTTACACGATTCTCTCGGAAGGCAATCCGATCTTCGCGCGCATCTCCCAACTTGCACAGCAACGGCAATGGCCTGTAGAGGAGTTCCATGCGCGGCGCGGGCAACTCGAAGACGTGTTCCGCGCGGTTACCGAAGACGCAAACCGGCGGGAGGCAGCATGATGCAGAATCTGGGTATCATTTTCCGGCGCGAACTGATGGGCTATTTCGCCACTCCGCTGGCCTACGTGTTCATCGTGATCTTTCTCATCACCAACGGCATCTTCACTTTCGAACTCGGTGGCTTCTACGCCCGGGGCCAGGCCGACCTGATGCCGTTCTTCGGCTTCCATCCCTGGCTCTACCTGTTCATGGTGCCGGCCATCGCCATGGCCTTGTGGGCGGACGAGCGCAAAACCGGCACCATTGAATTGCTGCTGACCTTGCCGGTGAAACTGGCGGATGCGGTGATCGGCAAGTTTCTCGCCGCCTGGGTACTTACCGGAATCGCATTGCTGTTGACCTTCCCGATCTGGATCACCGTCAACTATCTCGGCGAGCCGGACAACGGCGTGATCGTGGCGAGTTATCTCGGTAGCTGGTTCATGGCCGGGGCCTATCTCGCCATCGGCTCGTGCATGTCCGCCTGCACCCGCAATTCGGTGATCGCCTTCATCCTGACGGTCAGCATCTGTTTCCTGTTCGTCATCATGGGCTCGCCGATTCTGCTCAACGCATTTCCGGACTGGACGCCCCAGGCAATCGTCGACGCGGTAGCGGCGCTCGGATTTCTGACGCATTTCGATTCGATTTCCAAGGGCGTGCTCGACATCCGGGATGTGCTCTATTTCAGCGTGTTCATCGCCGCCTGGCTGCTGGCCAGCGCAATTGTCATCGAAATCAAGAAAGCGAATTAGGAAGGTAGGAATATGACAACCGGACGCCTTGTATCACTGGTTGGACTGGTCCTGATCGCGGCCGCCCTGCTGTTTGCGGTTGCCGTGATTTCCCTGCTGCCGGGCTGGCGCCTGGACCTGACCGAAGATCGTCTGTTCACCCTGGCTCCCGCGACGCGGGATATCGTCTCAAACCTTGAGAATCCGATCGAAATGACCTTTTTCTATTCGGATTCGGCCACCGAGGACGTGCCTCAGATTCGCACTTACGCCACCCGCGTGCAGGAACTCCTCGGGGAAATCGTGATCGCGAGCAACGGACGCCTGTCGTTGACGATGATCGACCCTGAACCCTTTTCGGAAGACGAGGATCTCGCCAACAGTTTCGGTATCCAGCCCGTCCCGGTCACCCAGGGCGGTGAAGCAATTTATTTCGGGCTCGTGGCGGCGCAGCAATTGGCAGAAGGCGCGCCGGAAACCCTGCGCATATCCGAAACCATGCCGCTGATCCGGCCCGACCAGGAACCCTTCCTCGAATACGAATTCGTCAAGCTGATCATGCAGGCCGCCAATCCCGAACGCAGGGTCGTGGCCTTGCTGACCGATCTCGACGTGGACGGCGGTTTTGATCCGGGGACCCAGCAAATGCTCCAGCCCTGGTTCGCCATGGACGTCATCCGGCAATTGTACGAAGTGCGCCGCATCAGCGAGTTCGACGAGAGCATCGACGAAGACGTCGATATCGTCATGCTCGTGCATCCGCGCGATTTGCCGGATCAGATGCTTTACGCCATCGACCAGCACGTCATGCGCGGCGGCGAAGTAATCGCCTTCCTCGATCCCAACGCCGATTCGCTGGTGACGCGCTCACCCCAGGGCGTGCTCGTTCCCGCGGGCATGAGTTCGGACCTGCCCGGGCTGCTCGAAGCCTGGGGCGTGGAATACGACAGCAGCAAGGTGCTCGCAGACAGCAACCTGGCCTTGCGCGTTTCCATGGGCCAGGGCTCGCGCCCCGAACCCCATCTCGGCATGCTCGGCATTCAGCGCGCCAATCTCGACGGCGACGACATCATTACGAGCCGGCTCGAAACGATCAACGTTTCCTCGGCAGGCGTCATCGCTCAGGCGGAAGGCGCCGCCACCCTGTTCGAGCCGCTGATGCAATCCTCGAGCAATTCCATGCTGATGGAAGCGGCGCTGATTCAGGACATCACCGAACCTTCGGTGCTGTTTGACGAGTTTGAACCCACGGAAGAGAGCTATACCCTGGCGGCGCGCGTCAGCGGCGTCGTGAATTCCGCCTTTCCGGACGGTCCGCCGCCACTGCCGGTGGAAGAAGAGGAGGAGGAAGAATCCGAGGCGACTGAAGAAGACGCGGGAGATGCGATCGATACCGCGGCAGAGGAAGTCGATGCCGAAGCGCCCGCTGATGACGAAGTCGAAGCAGACGCAGAATCCGTGGCTGTAGAGGAAGCGGAATCCATCGAAGAAGAGGAAACCGTTCCGCACATCGCGCAATCCGAAGAGCCGGTGAACATCCTGTTGTTCGCAGACACCGATCTGATGTCGGACCGCATGTGGGTGCAGGTGGCCCAGTTCCTCGGCCAACGCATCCCCCAGCCTTTCGCCAATAACGGCGACATGATCATCAACGCCCTCGACAATCTCGCCGGCGGCGCCAACCTGGCGAGCATCCGCAGCCGCGGCACCTATTCGCGCCCGTTCAATCGCGTCATCGAAATGCAGCGCCAGGCCGATGACCGCCTGCGCGAGGAAGAAGCGGAATTGCTCTCACGGCTTGCGGACGCCGAAGCTGAAATCGCCCGCCTGAGCCAGAACGAGGAAGGCGAACCGCTGGATCAGATCGCTCCCGAAATCCAGGGCGAGATCGATCAGTTCAACCAGGAAATGATCGACACGCGCCGCCGTCTGCGCGAGGTGCAGTTCCAGTTGACGGAAGACATCGAACGGCTCGGCGCCAATCTGCAATGGCTCAATACCTTGCTCGTGCCGGTGCTGCTCAGCGTGCTGGTGCTGGGGATTTTCCTGATGCGCGCGAGACGGCGCCAAACCAGCCGGGCATAACGCGGATTAGTCCGCCGGTGCGCGCGGTCGGCGCGGCAGGCGCACGATTACGCGGGTGCCTTCGCCGACCTTGCTTTCGATATCCAACGCGCCGCCATGGGCTTCGGCGATGAGGCGGCACAGGTATAGACCGAGCCCGGTGCCGCCGGTATTGCGCCGGCGAGCGCTGTCGGCGCGATAGAAGGGCTCGGCGATCTGCTTCAGATGTTGCGCGGGAATTCCCTCGCCATGATCGAGCACTTCTATCTCGGCCGTCTCGTCCCGGAATGACACCTTGACCTGGATCGGCTTGTTCTCGCCATGGCGTACGGCGTTGTTCAGCAGATTGGTGAGCAACAGCCGGATGCGCAACTTGTCGATATGGAATTCCAGATCGGGCCTGGCGATCCTGACTTCCAAGCTGCCCTTGTATTCGACGTACTGGTCGGCGACCGAGCGCACGAAGCCGCCTAAGCGCACGGCTTCGGCCACGAGTACCGAGTGTTCCTGGTTGAGGCGCTCGGCTTCGATCAGATCGGCAATCAGCAAGTCGATGTCGTTGATGTCTTCGCGAAGCTGATCGGTCTGATCGCTTTCTTCGAGAAATTCCAGCCGCAGTTTCGCCTTCGCCAGCGGCGAGCGCAATTCGTGACTGATCGCCAGCAGCAACTGGCGCTTGGCTTCAAGCATCGATTGCAGCGAATCCGCCATGTGATTGATGCTTTCGGTCAGTTCTCCGAGTTCGTCCTGCCGGTCGCTGTCGACGCGGAAGCCGAGATCGCCGTTGCGAATTCGTTCGGCGCCTTGCTTGAGCAGCCGTACCGGCGACAACAGCCGGTTCACCATAAAATAGTTGGTCAGCAGCACCAGCGCGGCCAGGGCAAAGCCGATATAGAGCACCAGGGAATTGATGGCCGGCTCCGGGACTGCGCGCTGATACAGATAGAACTCATAGCCGCCGCGCTCCACCATGATGATGTCTTCGCCGCTGATTCGGCGTATTTCGGCGTCCGCGCTCAGAGAATGGTCGAATTCCGCCTGGGTGACGTCGATGCGATTATCGGTATCGGAACTCCAGCGCATGATCGGACTGCGGATCTGGATCGTCCAGCCGAGTTCCTCCGCCAGCCGCATGGCGTTGGCCAGATTCGGGGGCGAACCGATGCTCTCGATGTCGATGATCGAATCGATGTTGCGAGTGAAGAAATCAGGAATCGCGTCGATCGTGTTCCCGGTATTGATAACCAGCCGCAGGGATCCGAAGATAATGACGAAGAACAGCAATACCGTGGTGCCGAAAATCAGCAGCAGCCGCAGGAACAGCGAGCGCCGAATCGATTGGATCAGTGCGTTCACAACTGCTGGCCGACAAAAGTGTAGCCGCGGCCCCAGACGGTCTTGATGAATCGCGGCGTCTTCGAGGTGTCTTTCAATTTGTGCCGGAGCCGGCTTACGAGGGTATCGACGGCCCGCGAGAACAACTCGGCGTTAATTCCCCGCAAGCGGTTCATGAGTTCGTCCCTGGAGAAGGTCTTGTTCGGAAACTGCATGAACAGGATCAGTAATTCGTATTCCATGGTCGTGAGGTCGAGTACTTCACCGTCGAGTTTCACTTCCCTGCGCGATGCGTCCACGTCGAGACCTTCGATCTGCTTGATTTCGCGCAAATCGTAATCGTCCAGGCTGCGGCGGAGGATGTTCTGGATGCGGGCAAGCAATTCGCGCGGCTCGAAGGGCTTGGGCAGATAATCGTCGGCGCCGAGTTCGAGGCCGGCGATACGGTCGTTGACCTCGGCATGGGCGGTCAACATGAGAATCGGCAGATTGCCGTAGATCGAGGTCTTGGCGCGAATTTCCCCGCAGACCTCGAAACCGTCCATGACCGGCAACATGACATCGAGAATCAACAGATCTGGCTTGAGTTTCTTCAACATCTCGAAGCCACGCGGCGGCGTCAGGGCCACATGGCATTCCATGCCGTGCCGTTCCAGGTACTGCGTCAGCAACAGGCCCAGCTTCTCATCGTCATCGAGGATCAGGATCTTTTTCATACGCTCCCGGCGGCGCCCGGTCTTCGCATGATGGTACGAATTCGCTTCCGGCAATGCAATTTGCGGGAAACAGCGGCCGGAATGTCCGATATCGCCTGCCGCACCTGTAGGGGCGAGGCATGCCTCGCACGGGGGTGTCCGGGCTGTATGCAGTTCCGGAACGCGGGCGAGGCATACCTCGCCCCTACTGTTAAGAGCAAATAGAAATGTCCGGTTCTGTAGCAAATGATCTGTCCGGTTTGTTTTTGGCGTCTGGGGGGCCTTGGAGGGCGTAGCCCGGAAAGGCCCCCCAGACGCCAGCCGCCGCCGCGTTCCTACGCGGCGGTCCGTAAATTCTCCGTCAATAGTTTCCCCTGGGAGTCGTATCGCGCCAGTTCGCGCGGGCCGTGGCGGATCGCAACGCACCCATCCAGATACTGCAAGACCTTGACTGTCGCCTTCACATAGTGACAACGGTACCGATCCGGCGGAATCTGCAGCACCTTTCGACGAAAGCGTACGCAGTTGTCGTGCCCGACGACCCGCTCATGGTGCTCGCACAGGATCTCGTCCAGCCGATCGGCGTCGCCGCAGGCCACGAAGGCGGACCCTTCCTCCCGCGGCGGCCGCGCGAACTCCGCGTTGAAGGCCGGCAGGTACGTCTCCCGCAAGTACCGATTCGCCGCTTCCATCTCCGCAACCCCCGCCAGCGCCAACTCCTTCACCAGTCGGTCCTGGTGCGTCTTGAACGCTCGCTCCGAACGGCCCCGCGCCTCCGGCGAGTACGCCGGAATCATCTCGATGCCCAGCTGCCTCATCGCCCGTCCAAACTGCGTCGGATTGCCCTTGTCCACTTTGCCGCCCGCCGTCGGCGTGTGCCAGTAGTGACTGCCGCGGTCGGTATACAGCGAACAGAACAGACCGCGCGCATCAATCACCTCGCGGATGCCGCGAAAGCTGCTCCACGTACCTTCCTCCTCGCAAAAGAACATCGAGTAATGCGCGTTCGTGGCGTCGTCCATGGTCACGATCAGATCCCACATCCGACCCGGCGCCCATTCATGGCGACTGCCATCCTGGTGCAACAGCATGCCCGGCCACGGCGCCGGCTCCCGCCGCTTGCGATGCGCTCCGCGGCGTGACGCCCGCGCCACCAGGCCCGCTGCCTGCAAGGCGTTCTTCACCCAGGTGTAGCTGCGCTTCCCGCCATCGCGCCGGTACCAGGCATGAAAATGACGCACGTTCCAACCCCGGTGACGGTTCCGGTAGCGATCCACCAACGCCATCACTTCGTCGACCGGCGCGCGACGGTTCGATGCTTGCGACAAGCGCTTGTCGATCAATCCGTCCAGGCCCGCTTCCTCATACCGATCTATCCAGCGCCGAAACGTGCGCTCACACACCCCAAGCAGCCGCGCAGCTTCTTCCTGCGTCAGCCGACTCTCCGTCCACGCACCAAAGGCTTCCTCAAAACGTTCCATTCGCGTCTCCTGCAACCAGGCTGTTCGTCTCATCAGATGCTTCCTCCCGCATCCGATGAGAACCGGACAGACCTTGTGCTACAAGACCGGACAGATTATGTGCTCTCTACAGGCATACCTCGCCCCTACTTGAAAGATGGGATTTTCGTTCATATCTTGGAATATTCCGCGATACCGGATCGACCCATGCAAGCCATACGCAGTCTTATTGCCTTGTTCGCAGCCGCATTAATGGCTGGTGCGGCCGCGGCGCAGGCGCCGGATTACGGCAGATTCAGCACCATTGATGAAGCCAACAACATCGAGGTGTTCAAGTTTGCAAGTCCCTCGGTGGTCAACATCACCAATTCCCGCATAGTGCGCTCTTTTTATTCGCTGAATCCCCAGGCGGTGCCCCAGGGTAACGGCAGCGGCTTCATCTGGAGCGGAGACGGTTACATCGTCACTAATTTCCATGTCATACAACAGGCTGACAGTGTCAGCGTGACCTTGCAGGACGGCAGCACCCATCTGGCGCGGGTTCAGGGAGTCGATCCGGACAAGGACCTGGCGGTGTTGAAAATCGATGCCGGGGACCTGCAACTGACGCCGATCACGGCCGGTGATTCGTCCCTGCTCGAAGTAGGGCGCAAAGTGATCGCCATCGGCGACCCGTTCGGGCTCGATACCACCATGACCGTCGGCGTGGTTAGCGCGCTCGGGCGGGAAATCGACGCTCTCAGCGGGCGCAAGATCCGCGGCGTCATCCAGACCGACGCGGCAATCAATCCGGGAAATTCCGGCGGTCCGCTGCTCAATTCCCTCGGCCAGCTCATCGGGGTAAATACGGCGATTTTCAGTCCCAGCGGCGCCAATTCAGGAATCGGCTTCGCCATTCCCGTGAATACCGTTAAGCGCGTCGTACCCGAACTGATCCAATACGGCCGTGTACAGACGCCGTTTCTCGGCATCACCCAGATACCGCAGCCGGACTATTACCGACGGCTGTGGGGTATCGAAGGCGTCATCGTGCTCGATGTCGTCGATGGTGCGGGGCCGCAAATCGCAGGCATGCGTGGATTGAGCCGGGACCGGCTCGGCCGAATCGTACTCGGCGATGTAATCGTGGAAATCGAGGGCGAGCCAGTGCGCGATGAAGACGACCTCGCTTCCATGCTCGAGCGCTATCGCGGCGGTGATACGATCAACTTGACGAGCCTGCGCGGCAACCAGCGCCTGAACTACGAAATCGAATTGCTCGCGCCGGCCTCGCGCTAGGCAGGATTGCGCCCGGCTAGTGCCTTTCGCGCCAGTTTCACCGCGGCTCTCACTTGCGCCGGCGCGGTTCCGCCGAAATGATCACGGGCGGAGATCGAACCTTCCACGGTAAGAATGTCGTAAACATCGGCTTCGATCAGCTCGGAAAATCCTTTCAGTTCCTCGAGCGTCAGTTCGTGCAATTCCCTGCCCTGCGCCAGCGTGTGCGCCACGGTCTTTCCGGTCACTGCATGAGCGTCGCGGAAAGCGAGGCCCTTGCGCACAAGGTAATCCGCCAGATCGGTGGCGGTGGCGCAGTCTTGTCCGGCTGCTTCGCGCATTACCTCGCGCCGGCATTCGATGGCGGGGATCATCTCGCCATAGGCGAACAGGCAGTCCTTGAGCGTGTCGATCAGATCGAAAACGGGTTCCTTGTCTTCCTGGTTGTCCTTGTTGTATGCCAGCGGCTGGGAATTCATCAGGGTCAGCAGCGACTGCAGATGGCCCTGGACGCGCCCTGCCTTACCGCGCACCAGTTCCGGCACGTCGGGATTCTTCTTCTGCGGCATGATCGACGAGCCCGTGCAAAAGCGGTCGGGCAGATCGATGAAACCGAATTGCGCCGACATCCAGAGTACGAGTTCCTCGGAAATCCGCGACAGATGCGTCATGAGAATGCTGCCCACCGCCGCGAGCTCAATGGCGAAATCACGGTCGCTGACCGCATCGAGCGAGTTGCCGGCCGGCGCATCGAATCCGAGCAGTTCCGCGGTGCGGGCGCGGTCGATGGGAAAGCTCGTGCCGGCAAGGGCGCCCGCGCCGAGCGGCGAGACATTCACGCGCTTGCGACAGTCCACCAGGCGGGCATCGTCACGCGCGAGCATTTCGTACCAGGCGAGCATGTGATGGCCGAAAGTCACCGGCTGCGCCGATTGCAGGTGAGTGAAGCCGGGCATGATCGTTTCGGCTTCACGCTCTGCGAGATCAATGAGGGCCGACTGCAAGTTCAGAAACAGGCCGCGGATCGCGTCGATCTCTTCCCTGACGTAGAGCCGCAAGTCGGTTGCGACCTGGTCGTTGCGCGAACGGCCGGTATGCAATTTCTTGCCGACCTCGCCGATACGCGCGGTCAATGCGGCCTCGATGTTCATGTGCACGTCTTCCAGCTCGACTGACCATTCGAACCGGCCTTGTTCGATATCGGCGAGTATAGTTTCAAGCCCGCCGGAGATCTGCCGCGCTTCCTCTTCGGTCAGCACTCCGGCCTCGGCAAGCATGGTCGCATGAGCGATCGAGCCGGCAATATCCTGCCGGTACAGGCGCACGTCGAAACCCACCGATGCGGTAAATCGCTCGATGAAACTGTCAGTAGACTCGGAAAACCGTCCGCCCCAAAGTTTGTTGGGCTTTTCCGCGCCAGCCTCGCCATTCTTGTCGCGCTCGTCGCTCACAATATCCGCCCGCCGCCGGTCGGCCCGCCTCGAAAAGGCCGGCGATTATAGCAGCATGTATTTCATGCGATTAACAGAAAGGGGAATCATATCTCTTCGTTGAGCGTGTCGACGTATTTCCGGTAGACAAACAGGCGATTTCTCGCCCGGCCTGTTATTTCCTCTGCAATCCCTAGCGGGACCAGTACTTCCATAGCCTTTGCGGCGGTGCGAAACGTCAGGTTGGTTTTCTCGCAGGCGTAAGGCAGCGAAATCAGAGGCCGCTCCATCAGCACTTCATGGACGCGCAATGCAGAATTGGCGCGTTGTTTCGCGTTCGCGGAAATCCTTTCGCGGTCCTCCCGAAACAGCCGATTCAACTGGTTCGCGACCTCGAAGGCGTTGCTGGCGATCACTGCTACGCCTTCCAGGAAAAACAGCAGCCAGGCCTCCCAGTCGCCGTCCCGCCGAGTGCGATTCAGCAGTTCGTAGTAGGTCTCGCGATGTTGCTTGAAGTACAGGCTGAGGTACAGAAGCGGCTCGCGCAACACGCCTTCGGCATAAAGGAGCAAGGTGATGAGAATACGTCCTACGCGGCCGTTGCCGTCAAGAAACGGGTGAATGGTTTCGAATTGAACGTGGGCGAGCGCAGCCCTTATAAGTGGGGGCAGCGACTTGTTCTCTTCGTTGATGAATTGTTCCAGGGCTGCCATGCAATCAGGAACTTCGGTATGCGGCGGCGGCACGAAATGCGCATTTCCTGGCCGGCTTCCGCCGATCCAGTTTTGGCTGCTCCGATACTCGCCTGGAAGCATTTGGCTTCCACGCCCGCTTGAAAGCAGAATCCGGTGCATCTCCCAGAACAAACGGTTTGACAGCGGAAAACCGTCGCGTACTTGCCTGATTCCATGATCCAGCGCGGCAACGCAGTTGGAAACCTCCAGGGTATCGTGTCGCGGAACGCCGGGAACCGTATCGAACTCGCTCAGCAGCAGATCGGATAGCGATGACTGGGTGCCTTCGATCTGGGAAGAGAGCACCGCTTCCTTGCGCACGTAGGAATAAATAAGCAACATTTTGTCTGGGAAAATATGGGAGACTCCGTCAAGTCGGCCAAGCGCCGCGGACGCCGATGCCAGGGCCTTCAGCAATTCGCCGTCCATCGCGATCTCGGGCTGAGGCGGCAAGGGCGCCGGTACGAATGCGCGAACGACCTCGCCACCCGCCGTGGTTTCAAAATACTCGCCGACTCGGTCTCGTTTCACAATGCGACACCTCTGTTGCTGGCCGGGCTCAATTGGAAGCAGATTATTATACGAAAGTAGATTAATGTAAATTAATGCAATTGCTAATTGTACTTTAGGTGGTTAGATTGAGCAGTTATTTTATCTTTTGGCAAAAATGTAAATTTTTGGAGAATCATCCGTCCATTTAAGCAATGTCAACTGATCTTAACTGGACGAGGAAGGATAGCTATTTGAATTTATGTGATTTTTTTGGTTTGGATTACTCGACTGGAAGCGGAGTTTCGAGTCGTTATTTTACTTTCAGCCAATTTCTTGTAGAGTTATTTTACTTTATTAAAGTTAAGTATAATAAAAGTCTAGGGGGTCGGTGGATCGAACAGCATTGCCTCGATTTCCCCGATTCGCGCAGCCTTCCACTCTTCATTCGCGAGCGAGGCTGTGATCGAATTTCGCGCCAGGATGGCGATGTCTTTCGCGCTCAGGGCAAGGGCGTCACGGACGGTGCGGAAGTTGTCGAGTACATAGCCGCCGAAATAGGCGGGGTCGTCAGAGTTTATGGTTGCTAAGATGCCGGCCTCGAGCATGCGCTTGAGCGGGTGCTTGCGCAGGTCGTCTACCACACACAACTTGAGATTGGACAGCGGGCAGACCGTTAGCGGAATCTGCTCTTGGGCCAGTCGTTCGACCAGATCGGGCGCTTCCATGGCGCGGTTGCCATGGTCGATTCGCGTCACTTGAAGCAGATCGAGCGCTTCGCGGACATAGGCTGGCGGCCCTTCCTCGCCGGCATGGGCGACGGCGACAAAGCCCGCTTCGCGCGCCTTGCGGAATACGCGTTCGAATTTCGCCGGTGGGTGTCCCACTTCGGAAGAATCGAGGCCGACGCCATTGATGCGGTCGCGATGTTCGAGCGCCTGGTCGAAGGTGTGGAAGGCGTCTTTTTCGCTGAGGTGGCGGAGAAAGCACATGATCAGGCGCGAACTGATGCCGAATTCGCGTTCGCCGTCGCGCAATGCCCGCCAGATGCCGTCAAGTACGGTTTCGAACGCGACTCCACGTTCGGTGTGACCCTGGGGGTCGAAGAATATCTCTGTATGCACCACGCCGTCGGCATGGGCACGTTCGAGATAAGCATGTGTCAAGTCGTAAAAATCCCGCTCCTGACGCAACACGCTCATGCCCTGATAGTAAATGTCGAGGAAGGATTGCAGGTCTTCGAATTCGTAAGCCGCGCGCACCTCTTCCACCGAATTGAAAGGGAAATCGACACCGTTGCGCCTGGCGATTTCGAACATCAGATCCGGCTCGAAACTGCCTTCGATATGCATGTGCAATTCGGCCTTGGGCAAGGTGCGAATGAAATCGTCGGTCGGAGCCACTGTTTTTTCTCCCTCGGGCCAGAGGGGATTATATCCATAGACCAACCCGGCGCCGGAACCGACTGCCGGACAAAAATCGCCTGATTGCGTAGAATGGCGGCGTCTTCCCATCGCTCGTCCGCGACATGTCTCCAACCGCCCTGAGAATCGCAAGCCGCAACAGCCCGCTGGCAATGTGGCAGGCGAATTTCGTCAAATCTTCCCTGCAACACGCTCATACCGGACTCGAAGTCGAGATACTGGGCTTCACTACTACAGGCGACCGCTTGTTGCATAGCCCTCTGGCGCGGCTCGGCGGCAAGGGGCTATTCGTCAAGGAACTGGAACGGGCGATGCTCGATGGCGAAGCCGATATCGCCGTACATTCCATGAAGGACGTTCCTGCACAGTTTCCCGTCGGTCTGACGCTGGCTGTGATCTGTGAGCGCGGGGATCCCAGCGATGCCCTGGTGTCGAACGAATACGGCAGCCTCGCGGAGTTACCCCCGCAAGCCGTGGTCGGTACTTCGAGCTTACGCCGCCAGTGCCAGCTCAAATGCCTGCGGCCCGATCTGCGGCTCGCGGATTTGCGCGGCAACGTAGGCACGCGTCTCGGCAAACTCGACGAAGGTCAATACGACGCGATCATTCTTGCGAGCGCGGGTCTGATTCGACTGCAACTCGAACAGCGCATCAGCGCAAGGCTCAGCATCGCCGAAAGTCTGCCGGCGGCCGGCCAGGGCGCCATCGGCGTCGAATGCCGCGCCGGAGACGAGACGACTCGTGAACTGCTGGCGTGTCTGCATCACGAGGAAACCGCGGCGCGGGTCGCCGCGGAGCGCGAAGTCACCCTGGCGCTCGACGGCGGCTGCGAACTTCCCATCGCAGCTCATGCGCGCCTGCAAGCCGGCCAATTGCATCTGCAGGCACTGGTGGGCAATGCCAACGGCAATGAAATCGTGCGCAGCGAGCGGAGTTGGCCCGATGCTGCGCCGCGGGAACTCGGCCGCAAGGTCGCCGCCGAACTGCTTGAGCGCGGAGCTGACCGGATCATCGCCAAGCTGCGTGAAGGAGCCGCGCCTTGAACGAACATCCGCTTGCCGGTTGCCGCGTCCTAGTCACCCGGCCCGCCGGCCGGCAAGAGGAATTGGTCGAGGCGATCGAATCCCGCGGCGGCCAAGCAATATGCCTTCCCTTGCTGGCGATCGAACCCATCAAGGACGCCGAGGCCGGAACGCGGCTCAGGGAAAATCTTTCCCGCTTGCAGGACTACGATCTGCTGATACTGGTCAGCGTCAATGCTGTCCGTTTCGGTGCGCGACAGATCTCCGAAAACAGTGCGGTGATTTCGCCGCAAGCAACAGTGCTTGCGGTTGGCGCGGCAACCGCCCGGGAAGCCGCATCGATACTCGACCGTCCGGTACATGGCCCGGCCGTGGGCAGCGGCAGCGAAGCATTGCTGGACCTGCCCCAACTGGAAGATGTGAAAGACCTGCGCATCGCGATCTTTCGAGGCAAGGGCGGCCGGGAGTTGCTCGCGGCGGAATTGCGGCGCCGGGGCGCCACCGTGGAATATTTGGAAGTCTACCGCCGGGCGCCGGTGGCAGGCGCCGCCGAGCGGCTGCAGATTATCCTCGCCCAAAGTCCGCCCGACGCTGTCGTTATAACCAGTGCCGAGGCGCTGGCGCGTTGGCGCGAACTTCTCAGCGAGGTCGCCCTGGCTCACAACGGTCGAATACTTCGCGCGGCTGAGCCCGCGACACGTGCCAAAAACGGTCCAATCGCGCTACCATTGAAGGCGGATGAAGGCGCCGGCCACAAAGCGGACCACTTGCTGGAGACGCCTGTAGTGGTGCCTTCGCGACGCGTGGCGGAACTGGCTGCGCAACATGGATTCACCGTGGTCATCGACGCCGGCGACGCTGGGGTGAAAGCGATAGTCGAGGCGCTCGCCGCGCACTTGAGGCGGCGAGAGGATTGACACACGAGGGACGCCAGCTTGGCCGAGCAAACAGAAACACCAAAGAAAACCCGGGCCGAACCCGCCAAGGGGAGATCGTCGGATGCGAAAAGCCGCGCGGCGCGGCAATCGCAAACCGCGCGTAATCGCTTTCTGATCCTGCTGTTCCTGTTCGTCCCGTTGCTCTTCGCTTCCGGCTACCTGCTGATGCAACTCGCCGTCATGCAGGGGCGGCAGGATGAGTTGGCCGGCGAGAACGCCGGACTTTCCGAAACCATCGCGGCGCAAACAGCGACGATCGAATCCATGCAGACGCAGATCGCCGAGCCTGCGGAACCGGCGCCGATGGATATGACTCCCCTGCGCGAAATGGAACAGCGGCTGCGCCAGGAAACCGGCGCGCTACAACGGCAACTCGGTGAAGTCAGCGCGGCGCAAAGTAATTTGCAGGTGCAGCCAGAACTCGGCTGGAAGATTCGAGAAGCCGAATACCTGTTGAATCTCGCAAACCTGAAACTGCAACTTGAAAACGATGTCGACGGCGCTATCGTCCTGTTCGAAAGCGCCGACCGGGCGCTCGCGGAAGCGCAGCGCGATGGCGTGCTTTACATTCGCCAGACGATCGCCGAGGAAATCGCGCAACTGCGCGCGCTTGAACCACTGGACCGGGAGGGCGTCTATTTCCGGCTGGAAAGCCTGACCGGCGCAATCGCCCAACTCGACATGCTGCAAAGTCTGCGTGAATCGATAGCCGCGGGCCGAGATTCGGAACCGGAACCCGTGGCGGACGGCGGATTCATCGCCGCCGGGCTGGAGTTTCTCGGCGATGTATTCGTCTGGCGCAGATGGGACGAACGTCCCGAGTATGAACTCGTCGCCGGACAGGAAGAATTCGTCCGTGAATCGATCCGCCTGCAGATCGAACAGGCTCAACTCGCGTTGTTGATGCGCGATGAGGCGATGTTTCGCGCAAGCCTGCAAGCCGGTCTCGAACAATTACTGAGTTATGCCGGCACCGGCGGCGGAAGCGCGGCCGGCCTCGTCGAGGAATTCAACGAATTGCTGCTGATCAACATTGCACCGCAACTGCCGGTGTTGAATCAATCGCTGAACCAGGTCGGCGAATTCCTGGCCGGCGACCCACAATGATCCGCCTGTTTGTCTATGCCCTGGCGGCCATCGTCCTGGCGCTGCTGGTCATCGTATTCACCGATCTGCCCGCCGACCCCGGCTATCTGCTGATCGCTTTCGGCGACTACACCTTCGAAACCAGTCTCCTCGCGCTGGCGGTGGCGGCAGTGGCGATTTACCTGATCTACCGCTTGCTGCGAATGCTGCTTGAGTGGATCAATCCCTGGCAATTGGTGCGCGCAAGCCGGCGGGTCGGCAGCCTGTTCAACGACGGCCGCCGCGGCAAGACCGAGGAAGGCATGCTGGCCCTGTTCCGCAGCAACTGGCAGTCGGCCTACAACCTGCTGATGCAAGGCAGCCGCGAGCGCGAAGCGAGCGTCGTCAACTATCTCGCGGCGGCGTTCGCCGCCCACAAGCTCAAACAACCCGAACTACGGACCAATTCCCTGGAAACCGCGGAACGACGATATCCACACGCACGCTCGACAGTGGGAATCGTGCGCGCGCATCTGCTGCAGGACGACGGCCAATCCGATCAGGCGCTCAAGGCCATCAATAGCTTGCGCAAATCGGTGCTGAACGACGCCTCGCTGCTCGGCCTGCTTAAACAGGTCTATATCGATCTCGAAGACTGGGACGAACTGGAAAAACTGCTGCCGGTACTGGACCGCAACAAAATGCTCGACGAGGCCGAACTTGCGCGCCTGCGCCGGCATATCTTCGCCCAGCGCCTGCATGCGACCGGAGCGGGACGGGACGCTAGCCTCGACCGCGAAGAGAGCCTTGCGAAATTGCGGCAAATGTGGAAAAAGGCGCCACCCGAGTTCCACCACGCGCCGGCGCTGGTAAGTCATTACGCCAGACTGGTATTACGCCACGGAGGGAGAAAGGAAGCCGCAACGGCGATCGAACAGGCAGTAACCGCGAATTGGAACAGCGAATTGATCGATGTCTACGGCAGCCTCCCGCTCGGCGACGACATGCGCCGCCTGAATCTGGCCGAGGAATGGCTCGAAAAAAACAAGGAAGACACCGGCCTGAAACTCGCCCTCGGCCGCCTCTGCCTCCGCAACGAATTGTGGGGCAAGGCAAAGGAATACCTGCAAGCAAGCATCACCCGCCAACCCACAGCCGCCGCCCACGGAGAACTAAGCCGACTACTGGAAAACCTGGGCGAAACAGCAGCCGCCCAACGCCACCTCAATCAATACCGCAGCCTCGCCGCCGAACCCCTCCCCGACCTGCCCCAGCCAAAATCGACGCCACCCACCCCCGATTAACCTGTCCACCACGAACTGGGGCGCGTGTTATATCTGCAGAGCCCGCACAGATTCTGCGACAAAATGGCAGGATTGCCATTTTGGACGGCGCAGAGCGCCGCCCCGCAGGGGCGAGGGGCATGGATGCCCCGAGTCACCGCGCTTCGCTCCGCGCAGAATGACAATATGAACGGTTGGCACGACGCGCAGAACAAAAATCTGGACAGTCTGCACAATGTTAGTCGCCGTCGGGTTGTGGCGGGTGTAGCGGGCGTGCGAGGGTGAGGCCCGGTCGGCGCAGCCGGCAAAAAGTAACGCATTTTGAGGGCCGAACGGATCGACATGGATGTCGAGACTGGGGGTTGGCGAAACCACGGAAGTTGCGCCAGGGACGGCTTGCAAAATGCAAATGAAGGCTGTGAGCGGGACGTATTTACGGCGTCCGCTACACCCGCCACAACCCGACGGCGACGGATCGGAGCCACAAATCAATCAAGACCCAATAATGGCCACAACTCATCAATTTTGGCTTTGACTTCCTCGCTCATCGTGATCGGCCGCCCCCATGTGCGCTCGGTTTCCGCCGGCCATTTGCTGGTAGCGTCCAGCCCCATCTTGGAGCCGAGACCCGCTACCGGCGAGGCGAAATCCAGATAATCGATCGGAGTGTTGTCGATAAGCACCGTATCCCGAATCGGGTCCATGCGCGTGGAGATGGCCCAGATTACCTCTTCCCAGTTACGGATATCGATATCCTCGTCGACCACGATAACAAACTTGGTATAGATGAACTGACGCAGAAAGGACCACATGCCCATCATGACGCGCTTCGCGTGACCCGGATATTGTTTCTTGAGACCCACCACGGCGACCCGGTAGGAACAGGCCTCGGGCGGCAGCCAGAAATCGACGATTTCCGGAAACTGATTCTGCAATAGCGGCACGAACACCTCATTCAGCGCCACGCCGAGCATCGACGGCTCGTCCGGCGGTTTACCCGTATAAGTGCTGTGATAGATCGGATCGGGCCGATGGGTTATGCGTTCGATGGTGAAAACCGGAAAAGTCTCGACTTCGTTGTAATAGCCCGTGTGATCGCCATAAGGTCCTTCCTCGGCGGTCTCATCAGGATCGATCGTGCCTTCCAGAACGATCTCGGCGCTCGCCGGGATCTGCAGATCGTTACCGATGGATTTGACCACTTCGGTCTTGCTGCCGCGCAGCAATCCCGCGAAGGCGTATTCGGAAAGCGTGTCGGGTACCGGCGTCACCGTGGCGAGAATCGTCGCCGGGTCGGCGCCCAGGGCAATGGATACCGGAAACGGCTGCCCCGGATTGCTCGCCCTCCAGTCGCGAAAATCAAGCGCGCCGCCGCGATGCGGCAGCCAGCGCATGATGAGTTTGTTGCGCCCGAGCACCTGCATGCGGTAGATGCCGAGGTTCTGTCTTTCCTTTTCCGGCCCGCGAGTGATGACCAGAGGCCAGGTCACGAGCGGCGCGGCGTCCTCAGGCCAGCAGGTCTGCACCGGAAACATGCCGATATCGACATTATCGCTTTCGATGACGACCTTCTGGCAAGGCGCGGACTTCTTCACCGCCGGGCTGACATGCAAGGCGCGGCGATAGTTGGGCAGATTCTCCCAGAGATCCTTCCAGTCCTTCGGCGGGGCGGGTTCGCGCAGAAAGGCGAGTAACTTGCCGACCTCGCGCAAGCCCTCCAGATCCTCGCGGCCCATTGCCAGGGCGATGCGACGCGTGGTGCCGAACAGGTTCGCGAGCAGCGGAACCTTCGAGCCTTTCGGGTTCTCGAACAGCAGGGCAGGCCCGCCGGCGCGCAAGGTGCGGTCGCTGATTTCGGTGACTTCGAGAACCGGATCCACTTCAGCGGATATGCGTCGCAACTCGCCCTGCTCTTCGAGCATGGCGATAAAATCACGCAGGTCCTTGAACGCCATGGTCTGGCCTTGAGGATTACGGGGCGGACTAACTTCGCCGCATGGACTTGAAGAATTCCTCGTTAGTCTTGGTGTTCTTCAACTTGTCGAGGATGAACTCCGTAGCCTGCACGTCTTCCATGGAGGAAAGCAGCTTGCGCAGAATCCACATGCGTTGCAGTTCCTCTTCGGTAGTCAACAGGTCTTCGCGGCGGGTGCCGGAACGGCGCACGTTGATCGCCGGGTAAACGCGTTTTTCGGCGATCTTGCGGTCGAGATGGAGTTCCATGTTGCCTGTGCCCTTGAACTCCTCGTATATCACTTCATCCATTTTCGAGCCTGTTTCGATCAGGGCGGTGGCGATAATGGTCAGGCTGCCGCCTTCCTCGAGGTTGCGCGCGGCCCCGAAAAAGCGCTTCGGGCGCTCGAGGGCATGAGCGTCGACGCCGCCGGTGAGCACCTTGCCTGAAGATGGCTGGGTTGTGTTGAAGGCGCGCGCGAGGCGCGTCATCGAATCGAGCAGAATGACCACGTCTTCCTTGTGCTCGACGAGGCGCTTGGCCTTTTCGATTACCATGTCGGCCACTTGCACGTGTCGAGTCGGCGGCTCGTCGAAAGTGCTCGCCACGACTTCACCCCGCACCGAACGCTGCATTTCGGTAACTTCCTCGGGCCGCTCGTCAATCAGCAGCACGATCAGGCGGCATTCGGGATTGTTACGGGTTATCGACTGAGCGATATTCTGCAGAATCAGGGTCTTGCCCGCCTTGGGCGGCGATACGATCAGGCCGCGCTGGCCCTTGCCGATGGGGGCTGAGAGGTCGATGATGCGGGCGCTGAGGTCTTCGGTGCTGCCGTTTCCGATTTCGAGTCCGAGCCTGTCCTGGGGAAAAAGCGGGGTGAGGTTTTCAAAAAGAATCTTGTGCTTGGCGGTTTCGGGGACGCTGAAGTTGATTTCGGAGATCTTTAGCAGGGCAAAGTAGCGTTCGCCGTCTTTCGGGGGCCGGATCTTGCCGGAGATCGTGTCTCCCGTGCGTAAATTGAACCGCCTTATCTGACTGGGAGACACGTAAATGTCGTCCGGGCCGGCAAGATAGGACGAGTCAGCCGATCTTAGAAAACCGAAACCATCCTGCAATATTTCGAGAACGCCGTCGCCGTAGATGTCTTCGCCGTTCCGGGCGTGCCGCTTGAGCAGGAAAAAGATAATGTCCTGCTTGCGCGTTCGGGCCACGTTGTCGAGCCCCATTTCATGAGCCGTGTCGAGCAGCTCGGCTATCGGTTTCTGTTTTAGTTCTGTCAAATTCATGAGGGATTTACCGCCTGGATCAGGCGCGGCCTGCTGGACCGTCTGGTCGGTCTGCGAAGCGCGCGCGTCGGATGGAACCCGATTTACGGAAAGTTGAGAAATTTTCAGTTACCGCCGTTTATGGAAATTGCGAAAGAGTCTGAACCGGACCTGACCGGGTCGAGGTTGAATTCAGTGAATTTGTCCGGCAGGGGAAACCCTGCGCTTACACTTGTGGCCGCGATTGAAGGCCAGGGTCCGGGTCGGGGCTGTAATTATTTCCCGGTTTGCAGCCCCTTGGCAAACGAACCCGGAATGCCAGCAGGCCCAGCCTGCAGTTTCCGAGCGATCAGGGAAACTTGGCGCGAAGTGTAAAGCAAAGTTTTACGGATAACAAGCAAGCGGCAGTTCGGTGACGTTCTTGATTTCAGTTACGGCCATGTGCGAGTGCAACTCCCGGATCAGCGGACTGGCGGCAAGGGTATTGCGCATGAAGCGTTCGTAGTGCCGTATGTCCCGGGTTACGATTTTCAGCATGTAATCCCAGATGCCGGCCATGGTGTAGCACTCGACGATTTCCTCGTGACCGGTGATTTCCCGCTCGAAAGCGATCAGGTTCTGGCGTCCGGTGGATGTCAGGTTGACGGTGGCGAATACAACCACATCGAGGCCGAGGGCGGAACGGTCGAGCAAGGCCACGCGGCCCTTGATAAGGCCCGATTGTTCGAGCCGATTGATGCGGCGCCAGCAAGGCGATTGAGAAAGGTTTACCTGCTCCGCGATTGCCGCCGTACTTAATGTGGCGTCCGCCTGCAACAGCTTTACGATTGCCTGATCGTACTTGTCGAGCTCAATCGGCATAATTATTCCGTTTCTGCAAGATTAACAGATAGGTTATCCAAATAATACGAGGTTTTCTGGCTAAATTAAATAATTTTGGCGCGGTATTTGCAGGAAAATACACATTTTCCGAAGGGAACCCGACATGACCGTGTTTGCCCATTCATCATTCAGCGAGCATGAACTGGTCGCTTTTCATCATGATCGCCGGAGCGGCCTGAACGCGATTATCGCCGTACACAGCACTGCGCTTGGGCCGGCCGTCGGCGGCTGCCGCATGTACCCCTACGCCGCCGAAGCAGACGCCCTGCACGATGTCTTGCGGCTCTCGAGGGGAATGACGTACAAATCCGCTCTCGCGGGTTTGCCTTTCGGCGGTGGTAAATCCGTCATTATCGGCGACCCCCGAAAGCAGAAGTCCCGTGCGCTGCTGGAAGCCATGGGAGATTTCGTTCATTCCCTCGGCGGCTGCTACATCACGGCTGAAGACGTCGGCACCGACGTTGCGGATATCCGCGCAATGGCCCGGAGAACGCCGTATGTGGCCGGTCTGGATGACAACGAGCACGGCGGCGACCCTTCACCGAGCACGGCGTATGGCGTGTTTCTCGGAATTCGCGCGGCGGCGCGCCACCGGTATGGCAAGGAGAGCCTGAATGACTTCGCGGTTTCGATACAAGGTCTCGGCCACGTCGGATTCAAGCTTGCGCGCCTGCTCATCGAGGACGGCGCCACTGTTTACGGCGCCGACATCAATGCCACCAATCTGGAGCGCGCCGCGGAGGAACTGGGCGTACGGCCGATAAGCAGCGATGAAGTCTTGTTCCTGCCCGCGGATGTGGTCGCGCCCTGCGCCATGGGCGCGGTCTGGAACGCCGACAGCATCTCCAAGCTGCGCACGGGTATCGTCTGCGGCGCCGCCAACAACCAATTGGCTACTCCTGAAGACGGCGAGCGCCTGCGTCAATCAGGCGTTCTGTACTGCCCGGATTTCGTCGTTAACGCCGGCGGCATCATTGAAGCGCATCACCAGCGCCAGTGTTCCAGTGAGTGCGACAGGCTCGCGCATATCGGGCGCATCGAAACCACGCTCGCGGAAGTGTTCAGACTTTCCCGCGACCGGCAGGTTTCCACCGAATTGGTTGCCAAGGAAATGGCGGAGGATATCCTTCGTGCCAGGGATGGCACAAACCAATCAATAGCCGCTTGAGAATTGCACGGTGGCGAGGGATCAGAGAAGACCGTCGACGAAAGCGGACAATTGCGACTTGGACACGGCGCCGACCTGTCTTCCAGACTCGTTGCCATTATTGAATAAAATCAATGTTGGAATGCCGCGGATGCCATATTGAGGCCCGGTTGCGGTATTCGCGTCCACGTCCATCTTGCAGACTTTCAACTTGCCCTGGTATTCGTCGGCCAGTTCTTCAAGCACGGGGGCTATCATCTTGCAGGGACCGCACCATTCCGCCCAGAAATCCACGAGTACGGGGCCCTCGGCCTGCAATACATCCTGCTCGAAACTGTCGTCTGATACGTGAACGATATTGTCGCTCATGGGAACTCCTCGGGATTCTAAAAAAAGCGGCTGATAAACAGACGCGTATGATAAGGGCTGTCCGCCAGGATTCAAGTAGGGGCGAGGCATGCCTCGCCCGCGGTCGGCCCCGAAACCGTGCAACTGACGGGCGACGCATGCGTCGCCCCTACCGGGGAATTCACTGCCCGTTTACGCCGCCCTCATTAACCGCGCGGCGGCTACCGCGAAGTAAGTCAGAATGCCGTCGGCGCCGGCGCGCTTGATGGCGAGCAGGGATTCGAGCATAACCGCGTCGCCGTCCAGCCAGCCGTTTTCCGCCGCCGCCATGTGCATGGTGTATTCGCCACTGACCTGGTAGACGAAAGTCGGCACGCCGAATTCGTCCTTCACTCGCCGCACGACATCGAGATAGGGCATGCCCGGCTTGACCATGACCATGTCGGCGCCTTCGGCGAGGTCGAGCGCGACCTCCTGCAGGGCCTCGTCGCTGTTTGCCGGATCCATCTGGTAGCTATACTTGTTACCTGCGCCCAGCGTGCCGCTCGAACCGACCGCGTCGCGAAAAGGGCCGTAATAGGAAGATGCGTACTTGGCGGAATAGGCCAAAATGCGGGTATGGATGCTGCCTTCCTGCTCGAGCGCCGCGCGGATGGCGCCAATGCGCCCGTCCATCATGTCCGAAGGCGCCACGATGTCGGCCCCGGCCCGGGCTTGTGACAGTGCCTGGCGCACCAGGGCGTCGACGGTTTCGTCGTTAAGCACATAACCGCCATCGTCAATGATCCCGTCCTGGCCGTGGGTCGTATAAGGATCGAGCGCCACGTCGCAGATCACGCCGAGTTCAGGCAGGGCCGACTTGAGTTCGGTGACCGCGCGTTGCACGAGTCCGTCCGGATTCCAGGCTTCGCGGCCGTCGAGAGTCCTGGCGTCGTCGGCCGGCGAGGGAAACAGGGCAAGCGCCGGGATGCCGAGCGCCGCGGCTTCCTTCGCCTCCTTGAGCAATTCGTCGACGCTCAGCCTGAAAACTCCGGGCATGGACTCCACCGGCTGGCGCTCCCCGGCGCCTTCGACGATAAACACCGGCCAGATCAGGTCGTCGGGCGAGAGGAGATTCTCCCGCATCAGCCGGCGGCTGAACTCGTCGCGGCGCATGCGCCGCATGCGGGTGACCGGGAACTTGCGGTCCGAAGATGAATTGGTCAATTCAGGGCTCCTGCACTATATTAGCGCCGCGTGAACTTGTGCTTCGGCATTGCGAAGCGAAACATACCATATGCAGTCCCCGGCCCCACAGTTCAATCGCCGCCTCATGAGAAGCGCGGCCTCCTATCCCAAGGTAAACAGATGAAAAAAGTAAGACTCCTGGTAGTAATTCTTGTCGCCGCTGTGCTGGGTTCGTGGTTCGTGTTCGATCTGGAGCGCTACGTCAGCCTCGAATTCGTGCAATCGCAATTGGGCGCCCTGCAGACGTTCACGCAGGAGAATTTCGCCCTGACGGCGCTGATTTATTTTTCCGTGTACGTGGTCATGGCCGCGTTTTCGATTCCCGGCGCACTGATGATGACCTTGCTCGGCGGCGCCTTGTTCGGGCTGCTTTGGGGAACCTTGATCGTATCCTTCGCCAGCAGCATCGGCGCTTTGCTGGGGTTTCTGATCGCTCGCATGCTGCTCCACGACTGGGTCCAGAACCGTTACGGAGACAAGCTGGCGCCCATCAATCGCGGTATACGCAAGGACGGCGGATTTTACCTGTTCACAATCAGAATGGTGCCGCTTTTCCCGTATTTTCTGGTCAATCTGGTGATGTCCCTGACCCCGATAAAACCGGGAACTTTCTATGTCGCGACCCAGAGCGGCATGTTGCTGGCTACAGCGGTATTCGTGAATGCGGGGTCCGAACTCGCCAGCATAACTTCGCTTTCGGGGCTTGTGAGCGGCTCGGTGTTGTTTTCCTTCGCCCTGATCGGAGTGATGCCCTTGCTGGCGCGCTTCATCGTAGCCGGAATTCAGCGCCGCAAACTTTCGCGCAGGTTCGGACGGCCGCGCAAGTTCGACGTGAATACGGTAGTTATCGGAGGCGGGTCCGCCGGGCTCGTCTCATCACTCATAGTCGCGGGCGCCCGTGCGAAAGTCGTACTCGTCGAACAGCACCGCATGGGTGGCGATTGCCTCTATACCGGCTGCGTTCCCAGCAAATCGCTGCTGCGTAGCGGACACGTCAAGCGTCTGATCGACGAAGCGTCCGACTTCGGAATCAAGGATGCCAGCGCGACCGTCGATTTTCCGGCCGTCATGGAGCGGATTCGAAAGATCATCGCCCGCATCGAACCGCACGACTCTCCGGAACGCTTTACCTCTCTCGGCGTCGAGTGCGTATCAGGCCAGGCAAAGATCGAATCGCCCTATGTGGTCAGTGTGGGCGACCGCAAGATTACCACCCGCTCGATCATACTGGCGACGGGCGCGCGCCCGCTGGAGCCGCCGATTCCCGGCCTCGATCAGATGGACTACCTGACTTCCGATTCGGTATGGAGCCTGGAAAGCCTGCCGGAACGGTTGCTGGTAGTGGGCGGCGGACCCATCGGCTGCGAGATGTCCCAGGCATTCAGCAATCTCGGCTCCCGGGTTACCCAGGTGGAAATGGCGCCGCGCATTCTCTTTCGCGAAGACCCGGAAGTTTCGGAATTGCTTGCCGGGCAGTTTCGGGATCAGGGCATTGAAGTGCTGACCGGCCACAAGGTCGTTCAATTCGGCTGCGACGAGAGTGGCAATTTTATGGAAGCGGAGTACGAAGGCGACTTCGTGCGCGTACATTTCGACCGGGTTCTGCTGGCGCTCGGACGCAAGCCGAATGTGGAAGGATTCGGACTGGAAGAACTGGAAATGCCGCTTACCGCCGGGGGCTCGGTTGAAGTCAATCAATACCTGCAAACCGCTTACCCAAACATCTATGCCTGCGGCGATGTCGCGGGCCCGTATCAATTCACGCACATGGCTTCGCATCAGGCCTTTTTCGCGGCCATGAACGCCCTGGCCGGCGGCTGGCGCAAAGTAAGCTACAAGGCCGTACCCTGGGCAACGTTCACCAGCCCGGAGGTGGCCCGAGTTGGCCTTTCCGAACAGGAAGCGCGGGAGAAGGGCGTTGAATACGAAGTCACGCGCTACGATCTGGACATGCACGACCGCGCACTGGCCGACGGGGCAAATCAAGGATTTGTGAAGGTTCTGACCGTACCCGGCAAGGACCGCATTCTGGGCGCCGTGATTGTCGGCCACCACGCCGGGGAACTGATAGGCGAATTCGTGCTGGCCATGACTCATGGCATGGGGCTTGGCAAGATCGCCGCGGCGACGCATATCTATCCGACGATGCTGGAAGCCAACAAGTTCGCCGCCAATGCCTGGCGCAAGGCGCATATGCCAGGTGCGGTCTTTCCCTGGCTGGAGAGATATTTCCGCTGGCAGCGGGGCTGATCAGCCGGCCTTGATCTCGCTGCAGGACGAACCGTGGGCAAAACAGCTATAGCACCGGTGATGATGCAACATGATACGCATGCCTTCGATCTCGCGCAGACTGCCGCCGAGATCGTAGAACTCGTCGTCATCAACCAGTGTGCAGGCGTAAATTCGCATATGGCCGTTTTTCTTTACGACCATTTTCGAAAAGTGGCACATGAAATTGGCGCGAGTTTCCTCGGTGTGGTAAGTCGTCATGCAATGTTCGGATATCGCCGGAACTTGCGGATTGGCGCCGGGAGTCAGGAAATCTGGGAATGAAACGATGTGGGTGTCCCCCGGCAATCCATGCCGTACGCAAAGATTGAGAAAATCCCGGTCAACGGCCTCGGTGTCTTCGTCGCGGTCGCGCTGCCGGGCAACGGAGACCTTGAATCCGCGCCGATTCAGTTCTTCCAGACCGCGCCACGCTTTTCGGTAACTTCCCTCGCCACGCCCGGCGTCATGCCGCGCTTCATCGGCGTAGTCGATGCTGACGCGAAACGACAATGCGTGCGGCATTCGCGAAAGCGATTCGATAGCCGGCAGGCGTTGCAATACAGGCTCGGTGCCATTGGTAAGCACCAGACAGGGATTCAATTCGAGGGCGTAACGCAAAATGCGGACAATGTCCTTGACGATAAACGGCTCGCCACCAGTGAAGGAAAACTGTTTCACACCAAGGGAAACGGCTTCATCCATCCAGGGGAGGGCGTCATCCAGCGTGATCCTCTCCAATCGCCCGTCGCCCGGCTTCGAGCCTTCCAGGCAGAACGGGCAGGCGAGATTACAGGCCGTGCCGGTATGGAACCAGAGTTCCGCCAGGGGTCCGGGTTGAATATAACCAACCGAACTTTCGGTTGGGTCGCTGCGGGCAAGTATGGCGCCCATGAATCAGTCCCCGGCAATCTGCGCCCATTGATCGCGGAACAGCATGAACATGCAGGTTGCGAACAGCATTACGAAAGCGACCATAGCCATTTCGGGAATGGTCAGCAGGCCGAGAAAGCGGAATTGCACTTCGGCGCAATTGCCGTCGCCTTGCAGCAGGAAATTCAGCGCGTCCACCAGTGGGAAGTTCTGCAGCAGATAGTTCAGGCCGGGGCCGCAGGCGGGAATCTGGTCTTCGGGCAGGTGTTGCAGCCAGATCTGCCTGCCGGCGAAATAGCTGCCGAAAATGGTCATCGCCGCCGCCACGCCGGCATAGATGCGCTGCCCTTTCGGGCTCGGATTGTGTATCGCCCCGGCCAGACAGGTCACGCCGCAAAGAACGATGAATATGCGCTGGCTGATGCAAAGCCCGCACGGCGGCAGAAACATGACGTATTGCATGTACAGCACGATGCCGATGGTGGTCATGCTGAAGACAAAAATCGCGAAATTCAGTATGCGATTGTCAGGAATTGCCAGTCTCATCAACCTCCTCCCGTTCCTGCCACACCCGCGGGCGAGGCATGCCTCGCCCCTACAATAGTACAATCAGCCGTAGGGGCGGCGGATGCGTCGTCCCCACTAAATACACGACTAACTGCAAGGGCGACGCATGCGTCGCCCGCACCGGCCAATGGTAACTTATGCCTCGCTTTCGTGGATAGCATGGCTCAGCGGCTGCCAGGCGTTCCAGTCCCGCAGAAATTCGTCGAAAGTCTGCTTGTCCGCGGCTTCCACTTCGCGTTGCCGAACGAGCGATTCCGCGGCGGTCTCCTCCATCAACTCGCGTACGTCCTTGCCCAGGGGCTCCGCGGTCAGGGTTTTCGCATGCCGCTTTGACGCCGCCATCGAGAACTCGCAGAAGCTCAAGTCGTCGCGCTCCATTTCCGCCAGCATCCTGGCCGATGGCGTAAGCGACGGATCCTGAATTTTCGCGGCCTGTCGCTCGACGCTGTCCAGATAACCTCCGCCATGGAAATAATCCATCAGCGCGGCGCTGTGCTTCATGTCGTCGAGAAATTTCCCGGCCCAGGCGTCGAGCCGGGCCGGCTTGCCGCCGCTCTTGAGTTCGATCGAAGTGTCGCGGCCTTCTTCCACCACGCGCAGGATATTGTTCGCCACTTCGAAGAACTCCGCGCGATTGCATTGCGGGCTTTCGCTCAGCAAGCAATGCAGCAGAAAGGTATCGAGGAAGCGCACTTGCTCGGCGTCGATGCCGAGCGGCAGAAAGGGGTTGAGATCCAGCGCGCGCAACTCGACATATTCAATGCCATGCAGCACGAGCGCGTCCAGCGGCCGCTCGCCGACCCGCGCCACCCGCTTGGGACGAATCGTGCTGTAGAACTCATTTTCCAGTTGCAGCAGGTTGACGTTGATTTGGCGGTAACTGCCGTCGACCTTTTGGCCGATTTCCTCGTAAGGCGGATACGGCTTCCTGATGGCGTCCTGCAGGCATTCCACGTAAAGCTTCAGATCGTTGTAGCAGACGAACAGCGATTTCTGCGCGTCGCTCTGGTAACCCAGCCGCCCCATGCGCAGACAGGTGGCCTTGGGCAGATACATCGTTCCCGATTCCATCCGCTGCAGATCGTGTTCGCGGCCTTCGACGAAACTGCTCGCCGCCGCCGGCGAAGCGCCGAAAAGGTAAAGCAGCAGCCAGGAATGGCGATGGAAATTGCGGATCAGATGCAGATAGCTCTCGGTGCGGAAGTCCTGCAAGCTACCGTCGAAGCCGACGATGCGCTGGTACGGCTGCCAGAACTCGTCGGGCATGGAAAAGTTGTAATGCAGCCCGGCGATGGCCTGCATGAGACTGTCGTAACGATACGAAAGCCCGGTGCGATACAGTCGCTTGAGCTGGCCGATGTTGGAACTGCCGTAACTCGCGATCGGCACCTCGTCCTCCGCTCCGGCCGGACAGGGCATGCTCGAAGCCCAGAAGATCTCGCCTTCTTCCATGTTCGCCAGCGTGAAACGATGAATGTCTTCCAGCATTCCCAGGCAGCCGTCGATGCTCTGATCCTTGGGCGTAATGAATTCGAGCAGGGCTTCGGAGAAATCGGTGGTGATATACGGGTTCTTCAGAGCAGATCCCAACGCTGCCGGATGCTGCCGCCGCGAGATGCGGCCCTCGGGCGTAACCCGCAAACACTCCTTCTCGATACCGCGGCAGATGGCGGTCCATTCAGGTTGAAAAAGGGGTAGCCCGTAGCGCTTCAGGGCAGCGTCGAAACCGTCAGCCACATCGACTCCGGAAAGGGAAAATCAGGGTGCCGCGCGAAAGTCGCGGCATTATGGCAAAAATCGAGGGAGGGCGCGACATGGGCGCGCCCAGCAAAGCTGTCGCGGGAAGTTGTTGTTGAAATTCTCATCTTTGAGATGCGATTCTCAACACTAAATTCATGATGCGAGCGAAGGACAAAGCGTTTGCAAAAACCAATTGGACTGACTTTATTCGCCTGACCGAGCCCAGGCAACGCCATCTGAAATGTCAGCTTCGGTTAATCCGAGTCCCGCCAATTTCGCTCGTACGCTGTCCGCACGATTGATGCGGACTGGAGTCAGCACAATTCGTCCGTTTTCAGCAGTCACGTTAAAATAGTCGGTAAGTTCCACGGCGGAGATTACCGCTCTAGGCAGAGTCAGCCGATTCCTGGATGTCAGTTTGGCGAGCATGGCGGTCTCCCTCTCTTCAGACTAATGACCCTCACGCGGAAGATTTTTAAATATACCGAATTATTGGGTTGTTTTTCGGGACGTCGTATGACAGCGGATCAAAGCGAGCAAATCAGGCAGGCCTGGTCTTCGGGGTCGTCTTCGTCTTGTTAGTGGAGGAGGTCTTGCCAGCGTTTGTTCTTGTCCGCGGTCAGGCCCGGCAACGAATAGATGGCTTCCATGAAAAACTGTTATTCACGAGGATTTTCGATCCACGCTTCAGACCACCAATCTATCAATCGATCGCGGGCTCCTATTAGAGTTTCCGCGGAAGGCAATCGGCCGCATAAGCGTCCGTACGTCACGTCACTATCCCCGGAGCAGTTTCCGCAAGCCTGACAAGTGTGCGCAACAGGCTCAATTTGTAAGTCGAAGACTTGTCGTCATTGACGATTACATGTCGCAGCAGTGACAGGTTTCCCGTGCCGACGTCAGGCATTTCGAAAACTAGCCACTCCCAATGAATATGCTCCCTGGACCGGTCGGGGTGCTCGTATCGACCGCGCAGGCTGACGGCGCGGTCCCTGGCGTACTGGATCAGTTCATCGGCGCTGATGGGGTGGAAGCCGCGCGAGCGGTTTTCCTCCTCATCGCTGCCATGCCGCAGGCTGATCACGAGCAGGCCCGAGGGGTTCAGCAGTTCTGTGAGGATGCGGAATGCCCGTTCCTGTCTGGATTTCGGAACATGCATCCAGACCGAGCGTAGCAGGATGAGGTCGAATCGCCGCCCCAGGGCGCGCAGTTTCTTGAGGTCCGGCAGCGTGTCGTCGAACCAGGTGACGCGCGGGTCGGACTTTTCCTCTCCCGCTTCGCGCAACTCGCTCGGCTCGACGGCGAGTACTTCCCAGCCCTGTCTGGCCAGCCAGTTGGCGTCTCGGCCGGTTCCCGCGCCGATGTCGCAAGCGAATCCGGGCTTTCGCCCCTTGAGGTGCTCCGGCGCCCAGGCGCGATGCACCACCTCCGGGTCGTATGCGTGATACTGCTCGAACAGTTTGTCCCGATTCTGGTTATAGTAGGAAGTGCTGCTCAAGGCGATGCGCTCGCTGTTTGTTGTTGTGATCTGGCATGGCTCAAATCTGGCGGCAAAGGCTATCAATCTCGAATGAACACGATCCTGCGGCAGGCGATGCTGAACGCCAAGTGATTTCAGCGGGAGGGCACGGCACTGTCATGACTTCAGGCTTTCCCAGTACTCCACCGTGATTACAGGCTCCATAATGTCGCCGTTCACTATAACCGTTCCTTTCAGTTCTTCCTGAGAGTATCGTTTGCCTGTTCCGCTCGCGTCGACACTTTCCGGGCCTGAAGGTTTAGCCGACAGCATGTCGCAAGTGTTTTTCACTTCAGTCCTTGAGGATCTTCGTGATCTGTCAGCTTGTGGTATTGGCGGTGCAGCCAGACCTTGTATTTGTGGTGGTGGGAGAACTCCACATACAAGCGGGAAAAAACCAGCACCTGAAACAAGTGGAAGCTGATGTCCGTCATAACAGCAGGTCCTTCATTCCCCTGCCGAACTGAGTCAAAGCCGCTGAAAACCGCTATGAACAAGAGGACTGACAAGGCTTTCCAGCCAAAGTAGCCACTATAGCGACCCGTTTGCATATCCCACACGACCGAAGGCAGAAAGTTAATCGATGTCATCACAATCAGCACAATCATGAGCGAATCCAACAAAGTCAGTGGAAATTCCATAAGGTTCTCCTGAAGGGCCCGGCGAACCTGCGTAATTTCGTTTGAATTAAGTTCGGGGCAGCGTGAGAGTAAATTGATATTCTGAGTTAATCCAGAAATTGACGGGATATTTCTGTTTCCCTGAATTTTCGTATGTCCCGCCTCTGCTTCCTGGTGGGACGGTTCACTACCAGTGAGCCCTCCTGCCTTACTTGATGACTGATGCTTGATGCGTTATGATTTATCGCCTTCATGGGAGAGTAACCATGCGCACCACACTCGACCTGGACCCGGATGTACTGATGGCTGCCAAGGAACTGGCGCGAAGGCAGCGGAAAACTGCTGGTCAGATCATTTCCCAGTTGCTCCGCCAGGCTCTGAACCAGAACCAGAATAGCGGTGTTTCTGAAGAGGCCGGCAGTTACGGCTTCAGACCCTTTCCTTCCCGAGGCGGAGTCGTGACAAATTCATTGATTGACGAACTGCGGGAAGACTCCGGCGACTGACGAATGAGAGCCCTTTTTGATGTCAACGTGCTGATCGCTCTGCTCGACCGCGACCACGTACACCACACGGCCGCGACGGAATGGCGGGACAAACATATCGATCACGGTTGGGCATCCTGCCCTATCACGCAAAACGGCTGTCTCCGCATCATGTCCCAGCCTCGTTATCCAAATTCGCTTCCGATACACGCCATCATTGATCGGCTCCGTGGCGCCACATCCACGGCGTACCACAGTTTCATCCCCGACAACCTGAGCCTTCTCGACAGCGAATTAATCGAACACACGAGGCTGCTCAGTCCTGGCCAGCTAACGGACGTTTACCTGTTGGCTCTGGCGACGGAAAATGCTTGTCGCTTCGTGACTTTCGACCAGGCTGTTCCCGCTGCCGCAGTCAAAGCTTCCAAGCGAGAAAGTCTCGTAGTGATCTGATTCCGAACATTTCCAGAAAATCGACGGGTATTTCTATTTTTCCCTGAATTTTCGTATGTCCCGCCTCTGCTTCTTGGTGGGACGGCTTGCGGGGGGCCAGTGGGCGGGCTCGGACTTGCGCGCGGCGGCGATTTCCTCGCGCCGGCGAATGCTGTCCTCGGTTTCACGGTAGAGCAGTTGCGCCTCGGGGGCCGGGCGGCGATCGTTGCGGACGCCTTCGACGATGACGGTTCGCTCCCGGTCGCCCTGTTGCAGGCGAATCGTCATGCCAACCTCGACAGTCTTGCCGGGCTTGGTGCGGATGCCCTCGCAGCGGACCTTGCCGCCCTCGATGGCCTGGCGGGCGATCGCCCGGGTCTTGTAGAAGCGCGCGGCCCAAAGCCACTTGTCGAGCCGCACGTTGATTTCCGATGTTTCGGATGGCCGGTTCATGCGGCATAGCTTACCTTGCTTTCCCGGCCAAGACTTCGATTACATCGCTACGAGGCGAGCCCTCCCGACGCACTCTGCTCACTTCCGGGAAGCAGTTCGCCGAAATCCTCGACCAGGGGGAACTCGTCGTGGTCGAGCGCTGGGCGGCGGCTGTCGGGTTTGTGAATGCCGTAGACGTGGCCGATGCCTTCGCTTCTGGCGCGGCGCAGCACGGGCAGGGAGTCGTCGAAGAGAATGGTTCGCTCAGGGTCGAAAGGCTCCAGACCCTGCAATTTCTCCCAGAAGCCGTGGCTTTCCTTGGCCAGATTCAACTGGTGGGCGCTGATGCAGCGATGGAAGTAGGCGGCGATCTCGGCGTTGTTCATCTTGATCTCGAGGCTGGCCGGGTGGGCGTTGGTGATCAGCAGCATGCGCTTGCCGGTGTACCATAGCGCCCGCAGGAAGGGCTCGACGTTGGGGCGCAAGCTGATCTTGCGGGTGATCGTGCGCTTGAGTTCGGCGATTTCGAGATCGAGTTCCCGCGCCCAGTAGTCCAGGCAATACCAGTTCAACGTGCCATAAACTTCGTCGGTTTTCCGTTGCACCAGGTCCAAGGCTTTGCGCAGGCTGACGCCATGGCGGGCGCTGTACGTCTCGGGCACGAGCACGCGCCAGAAATAATTGTCAAAATGCAGGTCGAGCAAGGTGCCGTCCATGTCGAACATGATGGTGTCGACACGCGACCAGGGAGGTATGGGAACCGACATGCGTGACCTTTCCAAACCAATCCGCCGCCCGAAAGCGGCCTGCTTCCAATGCCGGGCACAGCATACCCGAGGGGATGTGAAAAGCAACCGACTGTAAGGAATCAATATGAAGGCATTGTTGCGGGAAATCGAGTCCATCGCGCGCCGGGCAGGCGCGGCGATCATGGAGGTTTACGAGTCGGCGGAGGGCATGGAAGTGGAATACAAGGACGATAACTCGCCGCTGACCCTGGCGGACCAGCAGGCGAACGCGGTCATCGTCGCCGGTCTGGCCGATCTCGAACCCCGCTTGCCGGTCTTGTCCGAGGAATCGGAGCAGCCGGGATTCGATTTGCGGCGGCTATGGCGGCGCTATTGGCTGGTGGACCCGCTTGACGGCACGCGGGAGTTCGTCAAGCGCAACGGCGAGTTCACGGTCAACATTGCGCTGGTCAGCGATGGCGTCACTGAGCTTGGCGTTGTGCATGTTCCGGTGAGCGGAGTGAGCTATTTGGGCGGGGCCGGACATGGCGCTTTCCGGCAGGAAGCCGGCGCCGGGCCCACTCCCATGCAAGCTGGCGACACATCCGGAAACTCTCCGCTGAGAATGGTTGCGAGCCGCAGCCATCTCGACCAGCACGTCAAACGTGTATTACGGCGCCTCGAAGCCGAGTTCGGTTCGGTGGAGATGGTCAACATGGGCAGTTCGCTGAAGATCTGCCTGCTCGCCGAAGGCAAGGCCGACATCTATCCCCGGCTGGCGCCGACTTGCGAGTGGGACACCGCGGCGGCCCATGCGGTGCTCGCGGCCGCCGGGGGCGAGGTGTTCGATACGAACTTCCGGCCGCTGCGCTACAACAAGGGAGAAGACCTGCGCAACCCACATTTCATCGCGGTAGCGGATACGAAGCCTGACTGGCAAGCGCTGTTGGCGCCGGTGCTGCCCGCTGATTGAGAGACTTTGGCATGAGATTCCGCGTCTACGCTTCGCTTCGCGCAGAATGACAAGGTCCCTCTCTTAACTGGCGGCTTGTGCCTTGCAGTAGTGGTCGATGAAGCGCTGATGCGAAGGAAGCTGGTCGACCAGTTTTCTGACTTGAGCGTGGATTCCCGTCAGGAACCGTTTCAATTCCTCCTCGCTCATCATGTTGACGATCGGGTGGTATTGCTCCGGCAGGAGGCCCTGGCCGAGCATCACCTGGATCCACGAGTTCTCGCCGAACAATTCGGTCGGAATCTTGAATACGCGGCCCGCCTGCTTGAACAACTCAATGCGATGTTTCAGCGAATCGGGGATGTCCATGGTGCGGCATTGGCGCCAGAAACGGGTGTCGGTGCGATTGGTGACGTGGTAATGCAGGATGATGAAATCGCGCACGTTGTCGATTTCGAATTTCATCTGGTTGTTGAACTCCTCCACATCGGGCTGGCGGATGCCGTCGTAGGGGAACATCTGCATCAGGCGGATGATCGAGCGCTGGATCAGATGGATGCTGGTGGATTCGAGCGGCTCGATGAAGCCTGAAGACAGGCCCATGGCTACGCAGTTCTTGTACCAGTGCCTGCGCCGCTGGCCGGCGTTGAAGCGAATTACCCTGGGTTCGGTGAGCACCTTGCCTTCGACGTTTTCCAGCAGCTTCTGAATCGCCTCGTCCGGGCTCCAGTGCCGGCTGCTGAAAACCACGCCATTGCCGACCCGGTGCTGCAAGGGGATGCGCCATTGCCAGCCGGCTTCGCGGGCGATCGAGCGGGTATAGGGGATAGGCTCTTCGACCGATTCGGTCTGCAGGGCGACGGCGCTGTCGCAGGGCAGCCAGTGCTTCCAGTCGTTGTAACCGGCGTTGAGCGTCTGTTCGATCAGCAGGCCGCGAAAGCCCGTGCAATCGATGAACAGATCGCCTTCGATCACCTGTCCCGATTGCAGACGAATCGCCGTGATATAGCCGCTGTCCGGGTCCTGTTCGACGAATTCAATCTTGCCTTCCTTCCGCACGGTTCCGTATTCCTCGGCCATGCCGCGCAGAAATTTCGCGTAGAGCGAGGCGTCGATGTGGTAGGCGTAATTCAGGCCCTTGCTCGGCATCACCGCGAATTTGTTCTGCACCGCTGCGGCCCATTCGTTGCAATACTCGCCGAATTCGCGGCTGATGCCCATCTGCAGGCCTTTCAGCCAGAAATGCTGGAATCCCGCGGCCCAACTGTCCTTGCCGGTCCAGCCGAAAGAGTGGATGTAGTCCTCGTTGACGTCGCGCCAGCTTTCGAACTTGATGCCGAGTTTGAAAGTGCCCTGGGTCGCTCGCAGAAAATCCTGTTCCTTGACCTTGATCAGGTCGTGAAAGGTGATGAGAGTCGGGATCGTAGCTTCGCCGACGCCGACGGTGCCGATTTCCTCCGATTCCACCAGGGTAATGCTGATGGTCTTGCCGATCAGCCGCGACAAGGCCGCGGCGGCCATCCAGCCGGCGGTGCCGCCGCCGGCGATGACGACCTTGTGAATCTTGCGGTTTTGCATGAGTTCTCTCTCCGGATACGGCAGCGCTCATGAAACGCCCTACATCTTCAACCTGTTCAGCAAATCGGCGTGCAACTGTTTCGCTTTCGTTTCGTCAAGCGGCGCAAGACAACCCCTGCCTGGCTCAGGTATGTGCTCATACACTGACTCATCGGCGCTGAAAACGTAATGATCGAATACGCCCTGCCAGAGTTCGCGCTGCCGCGGAGGCAGGTCGCGCAAGGCCAGGATCGCATGCATGAGGGCATTGGTGGGCGAGCCCATGAAACTCGGCGAATTGCACCACCAGTAGTTGATCAGCATGTTGAACGGTTCCCTCGACTCGACGTGGTGCCACCACATGCTTGGAATGAAGATGGCATCGCCTGGCGCAAGCAAGGCGGTACGCGCGTGCTTGATGGCTTCGGCGAACTTCGGGAAGCGCTCGAAATCGGGATTTTTCAGGTCGACCAGGCTGATCGCCTGGCCGGAAGGCGTCTTGTCGATGGGGCCGACATACAGATTGCCGATCTGTTCCGGCGGAAACAGCGTGAAGCGCCGCTCCCCCGCCACCACGCAGGCGACATTGTCGGGGAAATCGTAATGCGCCGAGACCCGGGTCCGGTTGCCGAGCCAGAAACTCGCAAGCGCATCGTCCGTGGGCAGTTGCACGTCGTTTTGCGTTCGGAAACCCGGCATCCACTTGTCTATGGGAGTCGAGCCTATATACAGGGTCGTCAGGCGCTCTTCGCGCTCGGGTTCGGCGAGTTTGGCGAAGACCTGCGGCAGGGTCGCCTTGCCGGCGATGAAATTGAAGCCAGTGAAATCCTCGTTGTAGAAAAATCTGCCTTCGATCGAGGAGTCTCCCGCATACACCGTGACCGGTTCTTCGCGCCAGAATTGCGAGAGATAACCGGCGGCGTCGGGAATCGAGCCGCCGCAGCCCGCAACCGCGGGCCAGCCGCTCACGAGCCCCCGCAGCAATACGGGTTCGGTCGATTCGAACACTTGCCGCGGAATCGAACCGGCGGCGCAATCGAGACTTTGGACAGGCGCCGGTTCAGCCATCGGGCGCACCTTCGCCGCCGGCTCGCAGTCTTGCGTTCTTGCGTTCGGCCAGCGCCTGCAAATTACCCATGGATGCGATCACCATGAACATCGGCATGAGAAAACCGTTGGCGTTCAGTTCGCCGAGAGCCTCCGGAGACAATCCCTGAACTTTTTCCTCGTTCAGGCAATGAAAGCCGATCAACTGGTTGCGCGAGCCGTCTTTCAATTCGATTTCCAACGTCATCGATTCGAGCAGATCGTGTCTTTGCATCGCGGCGACGAAAGTCTTGCTGTGTTCGATGCCGAGATAAATCGATTCGAGCAAATCGGCGGCATTTTCGAGAAAGGGCGTGCGGCCGCCGAGGGGCTGGAACAGCGGCTCGCCGCGCTCGGTGCTGACGCGGGGATGGTCCATGTCGATCGACAGTACCCGCGTGCGCTGCGGTTCGCCCTCGCGCGTGGATTCCTGATAGCCGATCAGAAACGGCTCGCGCCGCACCATGGCGGGGATATAGGGCGCCTGCCAGCCGGATTCGTCGAGGAACAGGTTTTCCCGCTCCTGGAAACCGAACAGTGCGACGGGCGAGTAGTTGTCCTCGTCGTCCCGCTGGAACAGGATGGGATAAAAGGCCTGCGCGTTGCGGAATTCGAATGGAAACACCAGCGTCCGCATGACGTTGTCGCCATAGCGGTCGGCGCGGTCGGTAATGATCTTGACCTCCGCGTGGTTGACGTTGTTCAGCAGCGCGTAGTTAGGCATGGTTTTCAGGTAGCGTTCCGGTTGTTGATTGCGCTGACCAGTTCTCTCGTATTCGGCAACAGGCGCGCCATTTGTTGGGCTTTCATCTGTACGCCGTGAAAAACTTCGTCCGCCCGCTTGCGCATTTGTTCATCCCCGGCTTCGCCCGTCGCGGCGTGGCGCGGTCTGAATCCCATTCCGTAGAGCACGTATTGATAGCTCGCGGACGGAAACAACTCGTCGAGCCGTGGCGCGTCGTCGTGCCAGGGCGGTTGTTGTTGCCAAAGCATCAATTTCTCGCGCAAGCTGTCTGGCCAAGTTTCCCGCGACCGGTTCTCCTTCCAGTAGTCGCTGTCCCCGCGTTCGCCGAGCGCGTAGTGCAATTTGAGAAACTCGACGATTCGCAGCCAATGGTAGCGCATCTTTTCGTTGAACCGCCGGGCGACGACATCCATGATCTCCCGGTCGCGCGGGAATTGCTCGCCGAGGAAGGCCGCGGATTGCTCGATCAGCACGAGGGCCGAGGCTTCGAGCGGTTCGACGAAGCCGGCCGAAAGCCCGACGGCGACGCAATTCCGCACCCAGAACCGTTCGCGGCAACCCGGCTCGAAGGGGATGGTCCGGTAGCCGAGACCGGTTGGGTCAACGCCCGGCGAAGTCTCCGCCACGTATGCCTTCAGCGCCTCGAAGGCGGTTTCCTCATCGGCGTGGGCGCTCGAATGGACATAGCCGATACCGCGGCGGCTGCTGAGCCCTATGTCCCAAATCCAACCGTGGGGCTGGGCCGTCGACAAGGTCACGGGAGTGATCGGGGAATCGGGTTCGGCGTGGGGAACCTGAACGGCGATGGCCCTGTCGTTGAACAACACATCCTTCACCGAGACGAACGGGCTCCCATAGTGGGCGCCGATCAGCAGTGCTTTTTGCCCGGTGCAATCGACGAAAAGATCGCCCGTCACGCGCTCGCCGGTGTCGAGCGCGAGCGCGGCGATGTCTCCGTCGGCATCCGGCTCGATGCCTTGGACATTGCCGGCGATGTATCCCACGCCGAGCTTGTCCACCGCGTGCCGGTGCAGCAGTCCGGCGAATGCGCCGGCGTCGAAGTGATAGCCGTAGTTGACGGTGAAAGCGTATTCCGGCGCGCCCGCCTGCTTCGGTGCGAGACCGAGTTCGATCACGCGCGCCTGGGGGGTGACGAGATCGGCGAAGGCGGCGGCGGCGCCGTGGGCGAGCCAGTACTTCGCGGGGTTCAGATCGGAGTACTCCAGCGGCAGGCTGAAAGGGTGGATGTATTCCGGGGTTTGCGGAAGGCCCGACCAGCCGCGAAAGCGCGTGCCCTGCTTGAAGCTCGCGGCGCATTCGCGAATGAGATCGTCTTCGGCGAGGCCGATCCGCTTGAGCGTCATGCGCATCGAAGGCCAGGTGCCTTCGCCTACGCCGATAATGGGGATGTCGGGGGATTCGATTAGAACGACTTCGACCGCGCCCTCGCCGCGTTTGCCCGATTCGGCGGCCACCACGCAGGCGGTAATCCAGCCGGCCGCGCCGCCACCGACGATTACGATTTTTCGGATGGGTCGATTCATCGATTCCCCGTTCGAGCCGCGGAACACGGCACGTCGCCGGATGGGCCGGACACGAAGCCGCCGCTTCGCAAGCGCCCGCCTTCGGCCCACCCTCGTCTTGGGCGTTTCATTTCGGGGGGATGATACCAAGAGAGGCCGCTCCGGAAGGCGGCCTCTCTCGATTCGGTTTACAGCTTGTAGCGGAAGCCGATGTTGTAGCGCGGGCCGGATTGGGCCGCGAACAGCGTTTGCATCGGGTCGCGGCCGTAGACGTGCGTAGTTTCATCGGTCAGGTTCAGGATGTCGACGAACACTTGCATGTTTTCGTTGAACCACCAACTCGCGCTCACGTCTATCTGCTGATAAGCCGCGACATGGGTGGGTGGCCCGGCGCCAACGTTATTCTGGCCGGTGCCGGCCAGGAAATCGTCGCGCCAGTTGTACGCCACCCGCACGCTGAAGTCGTTCTGGTCGTAAAAGGCGATGAAGTTCGCCGAATCGCTCAGACCGGTCAGCACGAATTGTTGGGCGAGGCTGAAATTGTCGTAGCCCACGTCCGCGTCGACGATGGTGGCGTTGGCGATCACGCCGAATCCGGTTTCGCCGAAATTGTGCTGTACGACAAGCTCCCAGCCTTCCATCTGCGCCTGTTCGATGTTCACTGGGATGGTGAGATTGAACGGCGCGGCTGGGTCGCGTCCGGCTACGCCGCTGATCACGCCGGTCTCGGCGTTGACTCCTTGCGCGTCCGGCCGGTTCTCGAGAATCCAGGTGTACAAGGCGCCGCCGTCGGAACTGCCCGTGGCCGCGCGCGCTTCCTGGCCGAGGGGGCCGAGCGTGGGATGCGGCAGACCGAAAGTTTCCTCGATTACCGAGGAAACGCCGATGAAGTTCTCAACGTCCTTGAGGAAGTAGCCGACCGCCGCGTAGCTGTCTTCATTGTAGTACCACTCCAACGATACGTCGCGGTTCAGCGATTCGAAGGGCAGCAGGTTCGGATTGCCGCGATTGCCCGTGCCGCCGTCGATGCGCAGCAACTGGTTGATCGTCTGGCCACCCTGGATGTCGCCGTAGTTCGGCCGCGTCAAGGTTTTGCTGATCGATGCGCGGGCGACCAGATCCTCGGTCAGGTCGAATTTGAGGTCGAGGTTCGGCAGCACCATGCCGTATTCGCCTTGCAGCGAGGTGAAGTCCGGATCGCCCTGGACCGCCGACAACTCGTTTCCGGCAACCCAATTGATGCCGATGAAAGCGGGCGAGAGCGCCTGGGAGTCCACATCGGTCGTCTCGTAACGCAGGCCGAAGCGGATGTCGAGGGGTACATCGCCGATCTCGGTCGCGGCGTTGAGCTGGAAGTAGGCCGCGAGCGATTCTTCCTGGGTGCGCCGGTCGGAATTGTAATTGCTCGACGCGCAGAGATCCGAGGCGCAGTCGCCGCTGTGGGGCGCCCCGAACGGCGATGCCTCGCCCGAGGCCAGCAATTGCTCGGTTTGGGCGATCAGTTCGGACATGTCGAAGCGGAAGAAATCGGTTTGCCGGCGCACGTCGCCGCCGCCGGGGATGTTGGAGAAAGCGTCGGCCGCGTTGGCGGGCTGCATCAGGTCGGCGATGGCGCCGGGCTGGGTCACGCCGCCCCAGGCGTCGCGCTGCACGACGGCACCCGCCGAACGGTTGTTCGTTTCGGTGAGTTGGATGCCGAAGTCGATGCTCTCGATGAAGTCGAGATCGAATTCGTAGGTGCCCCGGGCCGTCGTCTGATCGATGTCCATGCGGGCGGAATCGGCTGCGAAAACGCTGCCGGTCACGATCATGTCGTCGGGCGAAAGCGGGTCGTTCAGGCCGAGTTCGAGAATCGGCAGGTCGTTGCCGAAATAGCCGGTGGTTCGGTCGCGGGTGAACGCCGAAACCGCGAGCTGGGCGGCGTTGCCCCACGGGCTGTTCGGCTCGCGCCGGGCGTTTGAGTCGTGATAATCGAATTCGAGCGTCAGTTGGTCGGACACGTCCCAAAGAAGGTTCAGGCCGGTCGAGCCGTTCTTCGTGCGCCAGGCGTCTTCGCCGCCGGCCATGGCGTAGTCCGAATTCGGCAGGTTTTCAGTGTAGATCAGCGGGCTGGCCTGTGGGCCGTCGGTCCACAGCGTTTGCTGGCCGCCGAAATTGAACCAGGCCGAAAGGTTGCTGAAAGTCCGGCTGAGTTCGACTTCGGAGTAGGTGTAGTCGAGCGTGGCCTGGAAGTCGTCCCGTGGGCGCATTTGCAATGTAAGCTGGCCGTTGGTTCGTGATCGATCGTACTCGGCCAGTTCGTAGCCGATGTTCTGGGGCACCGAGTACAGGTCGCCTTCGCCGGGGCGGTTTTGCTGGTTCGGATCGGTGTGCGGTGGAATGCCGCCCCATTCGGAGGGGCCGATGCCGCACCAGCAGTTGTCGGTCTCGCCCGGGAAGGTGCGCCAACCGCCGACGCTGGCGGTGTTGGCGCCGTTGTTGCGCTCCTGGCGCACGGCGCTCAAGGCAATGCCGATGGTGTCGTCGGCGAAAGTGTTGGAAAACAGCGCCGAGACTTCCGGCGTGAAGCTGTCGCCCATTTCGGTGGAGGTGTCGTGCAGGCCGCTCGCCGCCGCGGTGAAGTTCATTCCCGGCGATTCGAGCGGGCGGGTAGTGCGGATGTTCATGGTGGAGCCGATGCCGCCCGTGGGCACGTCGGCCTGGCCGCTCTTGTAGACTTCCACCGCGGAAATGCCTTCAGAGGCGAGATTGCCGAAATCGAACGAGCGGTCGGAGGGGGCGTTGCCGCCGGTGGCGGTCGGCATCTGCCGGCCGTTCAACAGCACGAGATTGAAACTCGGGCCGAACCCGCGAACGGTAACGCTCTTGCCCTCGCCGCGTTCACGGTCGATGGAAACGCCGGTGATCCGCTGCAGGGATTCGGCGAGGTTGCTGTCGGGGAAGTCGCCGATGTCTTCGGCGGTGATCGCGTCAACGACGCCATCGGTGTTCCGCTTCAGGTCCATCGATGCCCGCAAGCTCTGACGGATGCCGGTCACCACGATCTCCTCGATCCCTTGCGCTCCCGGTTCCGCCTGTTGTCCGTATGCCGCTCCGCCAACCAACGCGAGCGATACCGCCGCAGCCAGCGGTGATTTCGAATAAGACCTGACAGCCATCTTGATTCTCTCCTCCACCCCCGGGCTTTGGCCTGACGGCGCGGCGCGGGTAGTGATTTTCATTATCTCACTGCTTTGGTGAGATAAATGATAACGTTGTCATTTATCTTATATGTCAGATGGACAGCCTTGTCAACTATCTTCCGATTCATTTTTTTTGCGCAGCCGCCGGCAAACCGGGTGAGATAAACTTGCCGTCTGGCAACGGCGACCTAGCGTACGAGCAAGGCCAGAATCAGTTGCAATTGAGTATCGTCCAGCCGCTGTTCGTCGAAGGCAGGCATGATGCCGAAACGCCCTTGGGTCAGGGTTGCGCGGATGTTGTCCGGATCACCGCCGTAAAGCCAGATACGGTCGGAAAGGCGCGACGCGCCAAGCAAGGGATTGCCGGCGCCATCGGCGCCATGGCAAACTGCGCAGTTCCGGTCGTAGATGGCCTTGCCTGGATGATTCGCGGCGACTCCGTCGGCCAGGCTTAGTACGTATTCGCTCACCTGTTCGATACCATCGACGCCCAATACGGCTTCCCAACCAACCATGACCGCGTTGCGGCCGCCCCGGATGGATTGCCGAATCCGCTCCTCATCGCCGCCCCACTGCCAATCGATATCATGAAGATTGGGAAACATGCTGGCCTGCCCCCGGCCCTCTGGCCCATGACAGGCCGCGCATTCCCGGCGGAAGATGCGTTCCGCCACCGCCATCAGTCCGCTATCGTTCTGGATCTCCGCCAGGCTCATTTCAGCGATTTCGGCCCTGACCCCGGCAAATCTGGCTTCATAGTCGTCATGGCTCTCGGCTAACCGGCTGCCCTGGGACCAGTCGAGCAATCCCGCAAAGTTTCCCAGCCCCGGGAAGAGCAAAAGATATACCAGCGAGAAGATCAGCGAGCCGAACAGCAACCAGAACCACCATATGGGCGCCGGTTGTTTGCCTTCTTCAAGATTTCCGTCCCAGACCGGTCCAGCTTCCCGCTCATGGCCCCGGTCGCGGCCGAAATAGACGCTCCACACCAGCCAGGCCACCCCGGCCAGGGAGACCAGGGTCAATACGGCGATCCAGCCGCTCCAGAATGCCGAAGGCATGTCAGCCATGATCTTCCTCGTCTTCCAGCGGAATGCGCGCGACTTCGTCGAGGGTTTTCGAATTGCCGGGATAGAGAATCCACGCGGCAATTCCCGCCATAAACGCCATGACGAACATGTCGCCAAGGAAAATGAACGTCGTCATGGTCCTTCCTCCGTAAATCCCGTTCCCAACGATTGCAGGTAGGCGATCAATGCATCGATTTCCAGCAGGCCTTCCAAATCCGCCTCGGCACCCGCGATTTCCGCGTCGGTATAAGGGTGGCCGAGCCGGCGCAACCCGGCCATCTTGGCTGTTATGTCGCCGCTAGCGGATGCCTCGCGCCGCACGAGCCAGGGATATGCCGGCATGATGCTTCCCGGCACGACCGCTCGGGGGTCGAGCAGATGGATGCGATGCCAGTCGTCGGAATACTTGCCGCCAATGCGATGCAGATCGGGTCCAGTGCGCTTCGAGCCCCACAGGAACGGCCTGTCGTAGACGAATTCTCCGGCCCGGGAATAAGGTCCATAGCGTTCGACTTCGGCGATCAGGGGGCGGATCTGCTGCGAATGGCATACGCTGCAACCTTCGCGGATATAGATGTCCCTGCCGGTCAGTTCAATGGCGCTGTAGGGCCGGGTGTTCCCCGCCGCCGTTTCGAGGCTTTCCTGTTCCAGTATCGGCAGCAGTTGCACCAGCCCGCCGATGGCGGAAACGAACAGGATGCCGAAAATGAGCAGTCCGGTGTTTTCCTCGATCTTGCGATGCAGCCACATACCGTTCATCGGCTTACTCCGAAGGCGGGGGCTACCGCCGGCGGGACCGCACGCAGGGCCGGCCGGCCCCGAACCGTCATGTACAGGTTGTAGGCCATCAGAAAAGTACCGGCGAGAAAGATCAATCCGGCAACGAGCCGCAGAATGTAATAGGGAACCATGCTTGCCATGATGTCCTTGAAGTCGAAGCTCAGTTCACCGATGTCGTCGACGCTGAGCCAGAGCAGTCCCTGGGAAACCCCTGCCGCCCACATCGCGACGATGTAGAGCATGGTGCCCGCCAGCGCCAGCCAGAAATGCAGATTGGCCAGGCGGGAGCTATACAGCTCCCTGCCGACCAGCCGCGGCGCCATGAAATAGAAAGTGCCGTAGGTGATCATAGCGTTCCAGCCCAGAGCGCCGGAATGGACATGACCGATGGTCCAGTCGGTGAAATGGCTGACCACGTTGACGCTGCGAATCGACATCATCGGCCCTTCGAAGGTCGCCAGGCCATAGAAGGCGAGCGACAACACGATAAATTTCAGCGCCGGATCCGTACGCAGTTTTTCCCACGCGGTGCTGACAGTCATGATGCCGTTAACCATGGTCGCCCAGGACGGCGCCAGCAGAACCACGCTCATCACCATGCCCAGGGACTGCACCCATTCCGGCACCGAGTTGTAATGCAGATGGTGCGGCCCGGCCCAGATATAGCTGTAGACAAAGGCCCAGAACGCCAACACCGACAGCCGATAACTCCAGATGGGACGGCCGGCGTGCTTGGGCAGGAAGTAGTACAGCATGCCGAGAAAACCGCCGGTGAGCAGAAATCCGACCGCGTTGTGGCCGTACCACCATTGCACCATGGCGTCCTGAGCTCCGGCGAATAGCGAATAAGACTGGATCAGGCCCACCGGCAGCGCCAGACTGTTGACGATGTGCAACATGGCGATGACGATGATCAGCGCGCCGTAGAACCAGTTGGAGATATAGATCGGTCGAATCCGGCGCATGGCGATGGTGCCGAAAAAGACCACGCCGAAACACACCCAGACAATGGCGATAGCGATATCGAAAGGCCATTCGAGTTCGGCGTATTCCTTGGAGGTGTTGTAGCCCGCGAGCAGAGACAGGCCACCGAGCAAAACGACCAATTGCCAGGCATAGCAACAGAACCAGGCCAGACGCGGCAAAAACAGCGGCACATGGGAGGTGCGTTGCACGCTGTAGAAAGCCGTAGCCATCAGCGCCGAGACGCCGAAGCCGAAGATGACCCCATTGGTGTGCAAGGGACGCAGACGGCCAAATGAGAGCCAGTACTGGCCGAAATCGAGGCCGGGCCAGATCAGTTCGGCAGCCAGCCAGACACCGCCGAGCATCGCCAACAGCGCCCAGATCACAGAGAACTGGATCAGGCGGATGACTACGGTGTCGTGATAGACCTTGTTGCTCACCGCTTCCATTGTTCCGTTTCCCCTTTGCGCGCCGCGCGGTTCAAACACCCAGCAATGGCCCTATCCCCATGACCCATAGGCCCATGCTTAAACCGAGCAGGCTCACCGCTGCCACCAGCAGCCAAGCCACCAGCGACGAAGCCATCAGCATGCCCCGCTCCGGCGGAGTTTCCAGCACCACCGGCAGCCCTCTGTAGAGCAGGCTCATACTCCAGATCATGGTGGGAATGAGCACCAGCACCTGCACCAGCACATCGGGAAACAGGTGCGCGACGCTGGCCACCGCCAGGGGTTCGCCGACAATCGTAACCAACGCCAGATGACGGCCGAGAGAAGCATTGGCGGCATAGGTGACCGCCATCCATCTGCTGATCAGCGCCGTGCTGACCAGACCGAACGCCAATATCATGAAATAGCCCGCGCTGATCAGCCAGAGTTCGGCCATCGGCAGCACAAGCGGCTGCTCGGCTCCAAGCCGCCAGCCGAAATTGGCGCCGCCGATGAGGGCGAAAATCGGCGGCAGCAGTAGCAGCCACAAGGAATAGCGAAAAAATATGGCGAGCGGGGCGGGATCGCCGCGGGACAATTCGCCGAAGGCCGCCAGCGGTTGATATAGCGAGCGCAGAAGCAGAAAAGAATAGATGCTGGTACTCATGCCACCGGCTGAAGCTGCGCGCGCCATCCCCCCTGTCTTGTCGTACCCGGTTTCCGGGCAAGCTCGTCGGCCCGAACCCCGAACCTGAAATCGGTCACGAAGCTCGATTACAGAATGCCAGTATGTGGCTGTCGGACGACATTTTCAATCTTTCCCGAGTCCTTGTGAACGGCGTCTTTGCCGCAGCCTGGCTGCTTCGAATTCAATTGCAGGCCATGACCGGCGGGAAATACCGCGCCGGCTTTCGTAAGTAGTCCGTCACTGAGCTTCGGTCCCGGCCAGGGAGTCGGCAAGCGGCCGCTGAACTGGTAAATTCCCAGCAGCATTTCGGCCACGCCGCGACCTTCCGCGCCAGGCAGCCAACTCGCTACGAAGGCCGAGGAAGCGTCAAGTTCCTCGTTCACGATCAATGGCCGGCCCGAGATCAGTACGGTTACCACCGGTATTCCCCTGGCGGCGATGCGCCGGATGCAGGCCAGATCCTCAGGATGAACCTGGGCGAGTACCAGAGTCTTGGCATAGGCGTCAAGCGGGTTCATCGTACCGTCGATCATGGACCCGGCTTCGACGAAGAGATGATCGCCCGGCCGGATATCGCCATGACCCTCGGCATAGGGCGTCTCGCCGACGACGACAACGGCGATATCGTGCTGTTCCGGGTCGGCGTCACTGCCGTCAAGACCTTTGCTGAGCATCGCATTGGACGTCAGCGCCTGGATTCCCTCCCAGATCGTTTCTCCGGTTATGGTGTCATTGCCTTTCTCGCCTTGCCAGCTCACGGTCCAGCCGCCGCATTGATGACCCAGGTTGTGCGCATTCTTGCCGGCCACGAGTATCCGCTGCCCTTGCTTTAGCGGCAGCGCTTCCTGCTCGTTCTTCAATAGCACCTGGGATTGCCGGGCGGCCCTGCGCGCCAGTTCCCGGTGATCGGAGCAGCCGAAGCCGGCATTGGCGATGCCGGGCCGCTGGGTCGGACGCGGCATATCGAACAATCCATAGCGCAACTTGGTCCGCAAGATGCGGCGCACGGCATCGTCGACTCGCGAGACATCGACATGTCCATCCAGCACCTGTTGCTCCAGCTTGTCGATGAACTCCCGCCAGCGTTCGGGAATCATGAACATGTCAAGTCCGGCGTTGACCGATTTGCGGATCGCCACCCCGTAATCCTTGTCGAGGTAATTGATGCCATCCCAGTCGGAAAGCACGATGCCCCCGAATCCGAGTTTTTCCTTGAGCAATTCGGTAACCAGGAAACGGTGGCCGTGGCACTTGTCGCCGTTCCAGCTATTGAAGGACACCATGACCGTCATCACGCCTTCCCGTAACGACGGGTAGTACGGCGCGATATGGGTCGCTTCGAGATCTTTCCAGGACAATGTGGTCTCGCCTTGATCCATCCCCTGCCAGGTGCCGCCGTCGCCAACCCAATGCTTGACGCAGGCGATGACGCCTTCCGCCTGCAGGGCCTTCACGTAGCTGGCGCCGAGCCTGCCGGCGAGTTCGGGGTCGCTGCCGAAACTTTCGTAGCTGCGGCCCCATTTGCAGTTTTGCACCACCGACAGCGCCGGGGCGAAATTCCATTCCAGTCCGCTGGCGAGGATTTCCCTGGCCGTGGCGCGGGCGATTTCGGCGACCAGTTCGGGGTCGCCCGCGGCGCCGAGGCCGATGTTGTGCGGGAAGACCGTGGCGCCCTTGAGATTTCCGTGGCCGTGCACGGCGTCCACGCCGACCAATATGGGAATGCCGGGGCTGTCCCCGTCTCCCACTGCCGCCTGCCAGAAGGCATCGTTCATGGCGACCCAGTCTTCCGGTTCGTTGTTCCCCGGGTGGGAGCCGCCGCCGCACAGCACCGCGCCGAGCGCGTGATTTTTCACGTCTTCGGGCGTGATGGAAAGCCGTTCGGCCATCGTCATCTGGCCGATCTTCTGGCGCAGCGTCATGCGCTCCAGCCAGGCAGTAAGAATCCCTTCCTGATCCTTATCCGACATCAAGATATTCTCCGAACCATTCAAGATTCATCTACAAAGAAAGGAATGTTTGCGTGGGCGACATGGCCCTGGCCGTCACCGGCATAAACAAAAAGGCGGTAGGCGCCGGGACGGGACGGCGCCCGCAAGCTGACTTCCGGCAGCCCTGAATCGGCGATCAGGCCATTGAGTTCCAGCGGTACTTCTTCGCGGTCGCCGCCGGTCTGGGTCGCGGTGCTTTCTTCCAACACGCGCCAGTCGAAGACAAGGCTGTCGCCGTCGAGGTCTTCGGCGCTGGCTGTCGCCACATAATCTTCCCCTGCCCGCAGCCGCACGCTTTCATCCGCCCGCATGCCGTCGAGCCGCATTTCCGCGATCAGCGGGGCGCGGTTGTCCGGCCGTTGGCCGGACCAGATTCGATGCAATACGTCCACCGCTTCGGTGCTTCGCCCGTCGGCGGAGAAAACGCCGTACCAGGTTGGAGTGCGTTCCTGTTTCTGACCCCACAGGAACGTGTAATTGCCGATTAGCCGGCCTTGCATCGGCGCGAGCATTTCCTCGTAAGCGCGGCGGTAGACGTCCGCCTTGGCCGAGCTGTTCAGTTCGATGGGCGCGTCCCATTCGGTCAGGGGCACTTCCCAATGGCCGATGGTGCCCCACTCGGTGATCATCAGCGGCATTTCCGGATCGACTTCCGCCAGCATTTCCGGCAGATTGAACACCTCGCCATAGACCTGAACGCTCAGAAAATCCAGATCCGGCGCCCGTTGTTGAATCACCCGCGCGAGATCCGCGCCCATGCCGGCGGTGGTCGAGGTGGTGGGATGGTTCGGGTCGAGTTCGTGAATCATGCGCGAGATGTCGTTGATGGCGTCGTACACGCGCGGATTTTCGTACTCAAGGTTCATTTCGTTGCCGATGATCCAGGCGAGCAGGGCCGGATGATCGCGGTAACGCAGCACGGTTTCCCGCGCTTCCTCGAATTGCCGCGCTACGGCTTCTTCGTCGTCGTAATCGAAGCCGTGCCGCTCGCGGGTGATTTCGATGCAAAGCGCTACAGTCAGCCCAAGCTCATGTGCAATATCGAGCACGCTGCCGTCGCCCGGCCGCCAGGTGCGCACCGAGTTGGCGCCGTTCGCGGCCAGCGATTCGAGATCGCCGAGAGTCTCGGCGCCGGCGCCCCTGATGTGGTAGGGCTCGCCTCCGCGATAAAGCATGAAGTTGCCCGGTTCGCCGCGAATTTCAACCGGAACGGGACCGTCCTGGGCCGCCGCCCCTGCGCTCAGGGCAACAGTGCAGACCAGCCCCGTCAATTTTGTTCGCATATTGTTCATTACCCGCTCCTCGACGCCAGTTCCTGTTCCAGTTCCTCCAGCGACTTGCCCCGCGTCTCGGGCATGATCCGGATCAGCATGGCAAGACCGGCAACGGCCACGATTCCATAGACGAGAAAGGTCAGACTGCTGCCGAGCGCGGCCAGCTCCCAGGGGAAGAGCATCTGCACCAGGAAACTGATGCTGGAATTCACCAGGCCGACGAACGAGATCGCCGCGGCCCTGACATAGTTGGGAAAGAGTTCGGCGAACAACACCCACATGATGGGCCCCACCGAAAATGCGAAACAGGCGACGAAACCGAGAATTCCAGTCAGCACCATCGTCGTATTGACCTCGATCGCCTGGGCGACGAGATCAGACTCGAGACCGCCAGCATCGCCGATGCCCGCCCCGGCAAGCGCGGCCCGCAAGGCGTTCTCGCTGTCGAACTGCCGCCCCGCGAGCGGTTCCAGCGCGGTGCGGGAATCCGCGTCCGCTACCGCGGCGACCGACTCTTCGCTCAACTCGTATGTGGCCTGGTTGAAAGTCCAGGACAGCAACAACATGAAGAAAGCGATACCGGCCAGGCCGGCGAACAACAGTGGTTTTCGTCCGAGCCGGTCGATAAAAAGGATCGCCACGATCGTGAACAGCAGATTGACCAGTCCCACGAGTACGGCCTGCAGAAAAGCAGCGTCGTTACCGATTCCGCTTTGCTCGAAAATCATCGGCGCATAGAAAAACACAGCATTGATGCCAGTGGCCTGTTGCACGATGCCGATCGTCAGCGCGATGAGCAGCACGAGGCGAAGATGCGGACGCAGCAACTCGGCGAAGCCCGCCGGCGCGCCGGATTCTTCCGCGGCCAGGCTCGCCTGAATCGCTTCATGTTCCCGCTTGCCGGCTTCGCTGCCGTTGATCCGGACGAGAATGTTCAGCGCATCGTCGCTTCCGCCCCGCAACTGCAGCCAGCGCGGGCTTTCCGGCACCCATTGCAGCGCAAACAGATAGAGCACCGCCGGCAATGCTTCCACGCCAAGCATCCAGCGCCAAAGCGATTCCGGCGCGATCAGGGGATTTTCCGCCTGAGACAATTGCAACAACAGATAGTTGCTGAAAAACGCGGCCGAGATACCGATCACGATATTGAGCTGGTTCAGGGAGACCAGCCGCCCGCGAATCGCGGCCGGGGCGACTTCTGCGATGTACATGGGCGCCACGATCAACGCCGCGCCGACGGCGAATCCACCGAGCATGCGCGCGGCGACCAGAAAAAAGTAGCCCGGGGCGAACGCGCAACCGATCGCCGAAACGAAGAACAGCATCGCGGCCGCCCGAAGTACGCCGACGCGGCCGAAACGATTGCTCAGGGGGCCGGCGCCGAGCATGGCCAGGGTCGAAGTCAAGGTAAGTGAGGCGACGGCCCAGCCGAGCTGAATCTCGTTCAGATTGAACTCGTCTTCGATAAATCCCACGACGCCGGAGATTACCGAGGCGTCGAAACCCATCAGGAAACCGCCCAGTGCCGCGCTCAGGCTGGTCAGCCAGATGTATGAACCACCCGCATTCGCGGTCCGGGGCTGCTCTGCCATCATGTAGGAATCCCGAATTCGATTTCAGTTCCCTCTATTACCAGCAAGCTGACAGCGTTGTCAATTCTAATCCGCCTGTTAGCCGGAAATTGTCCTAATCGAGGAAGGCCGTGGATTCCCGGATGACCACTTCACACTCGAACGGCGCTTCCGGCGCCTTCGTGGCGCTGCCGTTGAGTTTGTCGATAAGCAGGCCCGCCGCAGTTTCGGCCATTTTGATAATCGGCTGCCGCACCGTGGTCAGCGGCGGCCAGATGCGCGAGGAAAATCGGGTGTCGTCGAAGCCGGCGATGGAAAGATCGCCGGGAACGCTCAGGCCGCGCCCCCGCGCTTCAAAGATCACTCCGGCCGCCATGTCATCGTTACTTGCAAGGATGGCGCTCGGAGGCTCGGAGAGATTGAGCAGTTTGTCCGCGGCGGCCTGACCCGAGTCGAAATCGAAATATCCCTGCCGCACGAGGCGAGCCGAATAAGGCAGACTGTGCTTCTTCAGCGCCTGGCGATATCCGGCAAAGCGCTTGGCGCTTGCGCCATGGTCGGGATGGCCCTTGATGAATCCGATGGTCCTGTGGCCCTGATCGATCAACAACTCGGTGAGCGAAAAACTCGCCGCTTCGTCATTGCAGAGAATATTGATCTCATCCGGCGCCGATTCCCGGGGCGTGATCGCCGCGAAAGGAATTTTCATTTCACGCAGCAGGGCCGTCACCTCGGGCAGATCGCCGAGGGGTGCGGGCAACACGAAGCCCTCCACTCGCGCGTTCAGGGCGAATTGCCTGATGTGCTCGGTAATCTCGGGGTCCGGCAAGGTCAGCGGCCGCAACAGCAAGGTGTATCCGGCGGGTTCGCAAATGTGAAGCGCGCCGTTGAACAGGTCATTCAGATAGCTGAACTCCTGCGCGTTTTCATAGATCAGGCCGACTACCCGGGAACGCTTGCCGCCCAACTCGCGAGCCGCGGCGTTGGGCTGATAACGAAGTTCCTGCACCGAGCGCAGCACCTTTTCCCGGGTTCGCTGGCGCACGTTGGGCTCATTGTTCACAACGCGCGACACGGTCTTGATGGAAACGCCGGCTTGCCGGGCGACATCAAAGATCGTTGCCTTGGTTCGTTCCGGGTTCATACGGGAAGTACCGCAGGTTCAATCGGCTGGCCCGATTCGGGAAGCGGACATTCTACACGACTTCACAAATGCCCGATTCCGCTCATCTTTCCGCCTTATACACTTACGATGCCAACGCAATTACGATGCCAAGAAAGATCAGTGCCCCCACCCATTGATTGTTGACGAAGGCCTTGAAGCAGGCTTCGGGCTGGCGGTCGCTGGTCAGAATCTGTTGCCAGGCGAACAACAGGCTGGCGCCGACCAGGGACAGGTAATATGGCAGACCGAGGTCGAACTGCCGCCCCGCCAGCCACATGGCGGCTATGAACATGACCTGCAACAGACCGATCATCATGTTGTCCGCGTCGCCGAACAGGATCGCCGTGGATTTCATGCCGATACGCCGGTCGTATTCCCGGTCGACCATTGCATATTGCGTGTCGTAGACAATGGTCCACAGACAATTTGCAAGAAACAGCAGCCAGGCCGAAGCCGGCAGACCGTCGGCCTGCGCAGTGAAGGCCATCAGAATTCCCCAGGAAAAGGCCACGCCCAGCACCACCTGGGGCATATGGGTTACGCGCTTGAAGAAGGGATACAGGGCGATGATGGGCACGGCGGCTACCGCCAGCAATATCGTCGGCAGATTGGTGAACAGCACCAGCGTGAAGCCGACCAGGGAAAGCGCGACGAATCCGTACATGGCGTCCCGGCGTTCGAGTTGCCCGGTCGCCAGCGGCCGCTCGCGGGTGCGCAGAACTTCGCCGTCGATGTGATAATCGGCGAAGTCGTTGATGCAGCAGCCTGCGGAGCGCATGACGACCGTGCCGGAGATGAATATGAACAGTAGTCCGAAGGATGGGACACCCATCGAGGCGAGCCAAAGGGCGCCAAGCGTCGGCCATAACAGCAAGTAGATTCCGACAGGGCGGTGCAGGCGCGTCAGGTAAAAGTAGGCGATCGCCTTTTCCCGCAGTTCGGGTCTTTCTTCCAGCCAAAGGGCGAGCTTTCGGGAGAGCTTTCGGAAAAGTTTCCGGCGTGATCGTTCGACAAATCGTTTCATTGCTCAGACATCCGCGTAGTGGCTGCTTTCTCCGAGCCACCGGCGGATCAACGGTTCCGCCACCGCGGGATGGCTGGTCAGCAGTTCATCGCAAATATCGCGCACCTGCTCGAGCATGACACTGTCGCGGCTGATGTCCGCCACCTTGAAGCTCATCAGGCCCGTCTGCCGGGTGCCCAGCAATTGACCGGGCCCGCGCAGGCGCAAATCTTCCTCAGCGATGAGAAAGCCGTCGTTGCTTTCGCGAATGATGCGCAGGCGTTCCCGGCTCAGTTCGGACAGTGGCGGCTGATACAACAGCAGGCAATGACTTTGCGTCGCGCCCCTGCCGACCCGGCCGCGCAATTGATGCAATTGCGCCAGTCCCAGGCGTTCCGGATTCTCGATCACCATCAGGCTGGCATTGGCCACGTCGACGCCGACTTCGATCACCGTGGTCGCCACGAGCAACTGGATTTCGCCGTTCTTGAACCTTTCCATGACTTCTGCCTTCTCCGCCGACTTCAATCTGCCATGAACGAGCCCGACGCTTATTCCCGGCAGCGCCTTGCCGAGTTGTTCGGCGGTGGCCTCCGCCGCCTGGGCCTGCAAGGTTTCGGAATCGTCGATCAGGGTGCACACCCAGTAGGCCTGGCGGCCGCCGGCGCAGGCCGATGCGATGCGCTCGACCACAGCGTCGCGTCGCTGGTTCGAAGACATGGCGGTGTTGACGGGACTGCGGCCGGGCGGCAATTCATCGATTACCGAACAATCGAGATCCGCATAGGCGCTCATCGCCAGCGTCCTCGGAATCGGCGTTGCGGTCATGACGAGTTGGTGGGGGCGCATGGTTCCACTGCCGGCCTTTTCGCGCAATGCCAGCCGCTGATGTACGCCGAATCTGTGCTGTTCATCGACGATGATCAGCCCGAGCAACTGGAAATGGACCGATTCCTGGAACACCGCGTGGGTTCCAATCAGCAAATCGCATTCGCCTGCAGCGAGTTCTTCCAGCACCTGTTTTCGCGCCTTGGCCCGGGTCTTGCCCGACAGCCAGCCGACTCTCACTTGCAAGGCTTCGAACCATTGCCGAAAAGTATCCAGATGCTGTTCGACGAGAATTTCCGTCGGCGCCATTAGGCAGACCTGGAAGCCCGATTCGATGGCGTGCAGCGCCGCCAGAGCGGCGACCACGGTCTTGCCCGAGCCCACATCGCCTTGCACCAGGCGCATCATCGGCGCCTGGCTTGCGAGATCCTCGCGAATTTCCCGATAGACCTTGCGCTGCGCTTCGGTCAACTTGAAGGGAAGCGAATCCACAAATTGCTTGAGCAGCGCCTGACGGCCACCGAGGCGCGGCGATTGCAAGGCCGAAGCGTCGAGTTTCAGGCGGCGCATGCAGAGCCGGTGGGCGAGCAGTTCCTCGAATGCCAGCCGGCGGCGCGCCGGACTGTTGCCGGTTCGTCCCGCCAGGTCGAGTTGCAGGTCCGGTGGCGGTTCATGCAACCGGCGCACAGATTCGGCAAGGTCAATCCCGCCAAAATCACGCAGGAAGCGCGCCGGCAGCAGTTCCGGCAATTTTTCCGTGCGGGCCAGCATTTGCAGGGCCTGCTGCACGAGTTTGCGAATGCGGTTCTGGTGAATGCCCTCGGTCGTGGGATAGACGGGAGTCAGCGAGTCGGGAACCGCGTCGGCTTCGGCTTCGCCGGACAGGATGCGGTACTCGGGGTGATACATCTCGATTCCGCCGCGGCCGTAGCGCACTTCGCCATAACAACGAATCGTTTTGCCGGAGGCGAGCCGGGTCTGCTGAATGGCGTTGAAATGAAAGAAGCGAATGCTGAGCAAGCCGGTATCGTCCCGGACTACGCAGCGCAAACTGCGGCGGCGGCCGAACTGCACGCCGCTGTCGACTATCTCGCCCTGCACCTGGACACAATCGCCGAAGAAAGCCTGCCCGATGGGCGTAATGCGCGTTCGGTCCTCGTAACGGTATGGCAGATGAAACAGCAGATCCTGGACGCTTTCGATGCCGAGGTCCGTCAGCCGCGCCTTCAACTTCGGGCCGACGCCGGTAAGGCGCTCAATGGGAATCTGGTCCAGCGGCGGGCCGGTCATCTGGACGGATACAGCAGCTTCAATCGCTCAGAATCGCGTCGATCTCGATCATCGCATTCGCCGGCAACGCGGCGACTCCGATGGTGACACGGGCCGGATATGGCGCATCGAGGCGCCGCGCCATGATCTCGTTGACGGTCTTGAAGTTGCCGAGATCGGTGAGATAGATCGTCATTCGCAGCGCCTGGCCGAGATTCGACTCCGCCGCCGCGGCGACCGCGGCCAGGTTGTCGAAAACCTGCTCCGTCTGTTCCTCGATGCCACCCTCGACCAGCCGCATGGTCTCCGGGTCGAGCGGAACCTGGCCGGAGAGGAACACGAGCGCGCCCGAGCGCACGGCCTGGGAATACGGGCCAATCGCCCGGGGCGCTTTTTCGGTTTGAATGACTTGCGATTCGGGCATGGAATTTTCCCCGTTGTGTGCGCGGGCCAACCTGCCGCGGCCTAATGAGTAACCGAATCAGCGCGTCCGGTAGGCCGGCGAGTCTTGCGGGCCTTGACCCTGGTCACCCGGGTTACCGCCTTGATCATGCGGATCTTGCGCATGACCCGCGCCAGATGCACACGGTTTTTCACATTGATCAACAGATTGACGATGCTGAAATGGGCGTCGCGCTCGACCGTGCTGATTTTCTCGATATTCGCTTCCGCGCCGGTGATGGCAGTGGCCAGGGTAGCGATGATGCCGCGCTGATGTTCAAGCTCTACCTTTACCTCAACAGCAAACTCGCCCTGGATTTCCGGATCCCAGTTCACTTCGACCCACTTCTCCGGGTTGGCCCGCAGTTCGGCGACGTTGTTGCAGTTGTCGGTATGAATGACGAGGCCGCGCTCTGCGCTGATATAGCCGGTAATGCGATCGCCGGGAATCGGGTTGCAGCAGCGGGCGTAGTTCATCACCGAACTCTCCGCTTCGCGTACGAGCAGATTGCCGAGCACTTCGTCGCCGGTGGAGTTTTCGTTCAGGGCGGTAAGGCGCTGGGCCATGCCATGGGACATGCGATTGCCTAGACCGATTTCCTCGAACAATTGGTTCCGCGATTCGAGCCGTAACTGTTCGAGCAATGTGGTGACGGCTTCGCTAGATATTGAATTCAGGCTGGCGCCGAAACTGGCCAGCGCCTTGGTCAACAGGCGGCGGCCGAGAGCAATGGATTCGGACCGCTTCTGACTCTTGAGGAAATGGCGGATGCTCGTGCGCGCCTTGGCGGTGGCGACAAAACTGAGCCAGGCGGGATTCGGCTTGTGGCCCGGAGCGGTTATGATCTCCACGGTCTGGCCGCTTTCAAGCGGCTCGCTCAGCGGCGCGAGCCGGCGCGAGATGCGGCAGGCGACACAGGTGCTGCCGACATCGGTATGAATCGCGTAGGCGAAGTCCACGGGAGTGGAACCGGCGGGCAGTTCGAAGATCTCGCCCTTCGGCGTGAACACGTAAATTTCATCGGGAAACAGGTCAATCTTGACGTTCTCGATGAATTCCAGCGAGTTGCCGGCGTGCTGCTGCATTTCCAGCAGGCCGTTGACCCACTCCCGCGCCCGGATGTGGGCATTGCTCGGAATATCCTCACTCGACTTGTACAGCCAATGGGCGGCAATGCCGTTATTGGCCATGGCTTCCATTTCCTCGGTGCGAATCTGGATTTCGATAGGCAGGCCGTGCATGCCGAACAGCGTGGTATGCAGGGACTGATAGCCGTTGGCCTTGGGGATGGCGATATAGTCCTTGAACCGGCCGGGCACGGGCTTGTACAGGCTGTGAATGGCGCCGAGCACGCGATAACAGGTGTCGACCCGGTCGACGACGATGCGGAAGGCGTAGACGTCCATGATCTCGGAAAAGGACTTCCGCTTGCTGCGCATCTTGTCGTAAATGCTGTAAAGATGCTTTTCCCGGCCAATGGTCCTGCCCGGTAGTCCCTCGCGTTCGAGGCAGGCTTCCAGGGAAATCTGCAGTTTGGTCACGACTTCCTTTCGATTACCCCGCACTTTGCGCACCGCGGCGCCGATGCGGCGGTAGCGCAGGGGGTAAATCGCTTCGAAGGAGAGCTCTTCGAACTCGATCCGCATGTCGTTCATGCCCAGACGATTGGCGATAGGCGCGTAGATTTCCAGCGTCTCCCGCGCGATCCTGCGGCGCTTGTCGGGCGGCAGCACCTTGATCGTGCGCATGTTGTGCAGGCGGTCCGCGAGCTTGACCATGATGATGCGCAGGTCGCGCGACATCGCGAGCGCCATCTTCTGGAAATTCTCGGCTTGAGCTTCGGCCTGGGAGCGAAACTTGATCTGACTCAGTTTGCTGACGCCGTCGACCATTTCCGCCACAGTATTGCCGAACTGTGACTTGATCGCGGTCTTGGTAATGCCGGTGTCTTCGATTACGTCGTGCAACATGGCCGCCATCAGCGACTGATGGTCCATGTGCATCTTGCTGAGGATGCCGGCTACCTGTAGCGGGTGTGTGATATACGGGTCGCCGGTGCGCCGGAGCTGGCCCTCGTGGGCCTGTTCGGCGTAGTAATATGCGCGCCGCACCTGGTTGATCTGCTGTCTTGCAAGATAGCCCGACAGACTCTCCGCCAGCGTGTCGATGTTTTCAGTCTGAATGGCTGTCAATATGCGCCTCCTGCCCCCTTCAGTCCCCTGCTTCGGGTTCGGGCAGCGGCGGTTCCGCCAACTCGGGCTGCTCCAGCATGATTTCCATTTCCTGCTCGAGTTCCTCCATTCTCAATTCCGGCTTTTGCGTGAGGATTTCGGGGCCTACGAGTCCCTGGGCGATTTCGCGCAACGCGAGCACCGTGGGCTTGTCGTTGTCTTCGGCAATAAGAGGGTCCTTGCCTTCGGTCTGCAATTGCCGGGCGCGCTTGCTGGCGACCATAACGAGTTCGAAACGGTTATCTACCTTGTCGAGGCAATCTTCAACGGTAATTCTTGCCATGTACTTGTTCCTGTCGATACCATCGGAACATTGTACAACGACGTTCCGGTTGCGGGGTCGGAGATTTTACTGGATTCAAGGCGCCGATGCATAGTACCGAATAGTCATAAAGTTACCGATATATAATGAATAACTCCGCCCGTTCGCTAGAGACAGGATTTTCACGATGATGCGAGAACTGCTTGTTGAAGCCTTGAGCCATACGGCTCGGCGATTTGCCGGGGCCTTGTTGAAAGGACGTTGGTTGCTGGTCTCCTGTTGCTTTCTGGTCGTCTGGCCCGCCGCCGCGGCCGAGCGGCCCGATACGGGCATGAGCGGCGTCTACGAAGTAATGGTGGGCGTGTCCGACGCCGAGCCTGCCTTGGCCTACTTCGCTGAATTCGGTTTTGCCGTCGTCGCCAAGGCCGAATTGTCGGCAGAGCGGGCGGCAACGCTGTATGGCGTCGATTCGGCGCTCACCTCATGGCGACTGCAAAATGGCGAGGTTGATGCCCATGGCCTGTTGCGGCTGCTTGAATGGGACGACCCGACCGGGCCGGGCCTGGGCCTCGCGCAGCCGCACACCGTGGGGATGCGCATGGCGGTCATGCGCACCCGCGACATCTTTCGCCTGGCCGATGTCTTCACCGACCTGCGCGAACAAGCGATCCAGCCCTGGCTGCTGGCGGGGCCGGTCTATGACGATCTTTACAACGCCACCGAAGGCCTCCCAAGCATTGTCAACCGCCGCGTCGGGGTGCGGGAAATGGCCGTTTACGGTCAATGGTTCAATCACGTCTTCTTTCAACGCTATGGCTACTCTATTCCCGGCTACGGCGTGATTGGCGATCATGCGCCCCTCGGCACCAGCGAATTCACTCATCACGACTTCGTCGTGGCGGGGGACCTGGGCGAGGTCACCGCTTACTATGAGTCGGTCTTCGGCTATATTTCGGAAAACGATCCGCAGATCGACGGCGACTGGCTGCAGGGACCGCAGGCGATATTCATCATGGAACCGGGACGATCCCACTGGTATCGGGGCTTTGTTTCCCCCAATGACGTCAGCGGCAAGCTCAAGTTCTTTTCCTTGGAAGGACTGCACGAAATCGATGACCGTTCCGCCCGCCAGCGTCCCGGCGAAATCGGCATTACCTTGCACTCGATGTGGACGCCCCGCCTAGATCTGGTGCATCGCCTGGCGATGGACGCCGGAATTGAACCGGGACCGATCACCGCCAATGAATTCGAAGAATCCAGTTTTCTTCTGCATGGACCGGACGGAGTCTATTGGCAGTTGATTCAGCGGGAATCGTCCGCTTGGCCAGCGGTGACCGAGTTTCAATTGCTGGACGTTAACAACTGAACCTTCCCCCGCGCTCTAATGGCTTCAGCGGCGATTGCTCGCGGGCTGAACTTTCCAGGCTGCTCCGCCGACCCAGACTCCGGCGGCGGGCCTGAAAGCGCGAAACTCCACCTCCTCGTACAGCCCCGCCCGATAGTAGGGGTCTTCGCGCAACAGCGCGCGGGCTTCGTCCAGATCCACGGTCCGATAGATGAAACAGCTTGCGTTCATATCGTCGGGCGAATCTTCCGCGAACAAGGGGCCGGCAACGGCGATCCGGTCCATCACCTTTTCGATATATGCCAGATGCGCCTCCAGATATTCCCGCCGCAGCGCGGCGGAATCGGCCACATCGCGACAGATGACTAGCCAGGCCATAACTGTCAGGTCCCGCCGGCATTATTGAAGCGCATCGACCATCAAGCTCCGCTTTTGAGATTTCGCAATAGGTCGGCATGCCGCGCCGACTGATCTTCGCGGCGCAGGCGGCGGGCCCGGACAATTGCGCGGATGTCCGCCAGCGCCGTTGCGAATTCGTCGTTGAACACCAGGAAATCCGATTTCTCTCCCTGGGCTATCTCCCGGCGCGCCTGACGCATGCGCCGCTCGATCGTCTCCGCGTCATCTAGCGCCCGAGTTTCCAGTCGCCGACGCAAAGTCTTAACCGATGGCGGCAGGATGAAGATTGAACATGCCGACTGGTCGAGTCCGCGAACCTGTTCCGCTCCCTGCCAGTCGATTTCCAGGATTACGTCAATTCCCTGCTCGCGCTGGCGCCGGACCCAGTCCCGGGAAGTGCCGTAAAAGTGGCCGTAGACTTCCGCGTATTCGAGAAAGGCGTCTTGCGCCAGTTTACGCTTGAATTCGTTATGGTCCACGAAGAAATAGTCGATCCCGTCCCGCTCCCCTTTCCTTTTTGGCCGCGTGGTATGCGATACCGAAATGTGCAGCGATTCGTCGTCCTCGACGAGTTGCCTGACCAGACTGGTCTTGCCTGCTCCCGATGGGGCGGTAACGATATAAAGCGCGCCGAGAGTCATCGCGAATCCAATCCTACAAGACTCCGGGTTTTTGCAATGCGGCTATTCGGTCTTCCAGCGGCGGATGCGACATGAACAGCGCCCGCAGGCCGGTGGGACGGCCGCCGTTGATACCGAAAGCTGCGAGTTCGCCGGGCAGGTCCGCGGCCTGATTCTGTTGCAGGCGCTGGAGCGCGGCGATCATCTTCTGCCGACCCGCCAGATTGGCGCCGCCGGCGTCGGCGCGGAATTCGCGCCAGCGGCTGAACCACATGACGATGATCGACGCGAGAATCGACAGCACGATCTGGGCAACGATGGAAACGACGAAATAGCCGATGCCGAACCCGCGCTGGTTCTTGAACACTACCCGGTCGACGGTGTGGCCGATCACCCGCGACAGGAAGATCACGAAGGTATTCAATACGCCTTGCAGCAATCCCATCGTCACCATGTCGCCATTGGCGACATGGGCGACTTCGTGAGCGAGGACGGCCTCCGCCTCTTCCTGGGTCATCTTGCGCAGCAGACCGCTGCTGACCGCGACCAGCGCATTGTTGCGCCGCATTCCGGTGGCGAAAGCGTTGACCACATCGGACGGAAAAATTCCTACTTCAGGCATCCCGATGCCGGCGCGTTGCGCCTGGCGCTCAACGGTTTGCAGCAGCCAGCGCTCCTGCTGGTTCGATGGCGACTCGACGACCTGCACGCGCATGGAGCGCTTGGCCATCCACTTGGACAAAGCCAGTGAAATGAAGGCGCCGCCGAATCCGAACGCGGCGGAAAATACCAGCAACGCGTTCATATCCAGGCCGGTGCCGCTCGAAAGCAGCATCCGTTCGATGCCGAACACGCGAAAAGTGACGCTGATCAACAGCAATATCGAGAGATTAGTCAACAGAAACAACAAGATACGCATGATTTACCTCATCCTCGCCTGTGGCGTCAGAATCCCAGCACCTGATAGTTGCCGTCGAGTATCAGGCGAATCGAGACGTACAGGCCAAACGCCGGAATCACAATCCAGACGAAGTTCAGGCTGAAAACATATACCCACATGTCGAACGGGCGGATCGATTCGTGGCGCCCGGAGACGCGGAAACTGAACCAGTAGAGCGAACTATTGTAGACCCATTGCCAGAAAAGCATCGCACCGATTATCCCGGTGGCGACGGCGGGCAGGAAGCTCACCGTGTAGGCAGCATACAGGATCAGGGTCGGAATCCAGCTCGTGAAGCCGTTGGCGACGTCCACGTTGAAGGCGTAGGAGCCCCGGTCCTTGTAGGCGTCGTCGTAGTGGCAATAGGCCGCCCAGACATCCACCCAGAATGCCGGCGACAGGATTTTTCGAGGCGGGACTTTCGATCCGAGAAAAGCCATTGCCGGCGAAACTCCGGTTTCCCGATGCAGGTTGCGCCAATGTTCGGCTCGCTGACCGATCCGGTCATGCCCAAGGTAGAGACTGACTTCCCAGAAGCAGATCAGCAGATTGGTCGAGAAAAACACGGCAAAAACGCAATAGACCAGGCTCAGATGGCCAAACAGGCTATAGCGTATGACCATGCCCAGGACGGCCAGCGCCACGATGACGAGCGCCGCGAAAGGCAGCGCCGGAATTCCGGCGCGGGAACTGTCTTGCTCGATGTCGTTATTCAATGTTCTGTACCTGCTCCCTGATTTGTTCGATCAGCACTTTCAGATCGAGCGCATTGCGGGTCGTCTTGATCGCCGCTGACTTCGAACAGATGGTATTGGCTTCACGCATCAGTTCCTGCATCAGGAAATCGAGGGGCCTGCCCGCCGGTTCGCCGGCGCCCAGCAACCGCCCAAGTTCGTTGACATGGGCGTCGAGCCGATCGAGTTCTTCAGCGATATCCGCCTTGTTCACGAGCAAGGCCACTTCCTGCTCGACTCTCCCCGGTTCGAGGCTGACCTGCAACTCCGCGATGTTTTCGAGCAATGTTTGCCGCTGCCCGGCCAGTATCTCCGGCATCGAGGCGCGCACTTCGGCCAATATTTCCCGAATCGAGGCGACCCGTTCGCGCACGACGATTTCGATTTCTTCGCCCTCCCTGGCGCGCCCGGCGAGAAACTCGTCGAGCGTCCCGTTGAACAACGAAACGGCCTCCTGTTCCAGATCGCTGTTTTCGTTTTCTTCAGTCTGAACGACGCCGGGCCAGCGCAGAATATCAAGGCTCGATGGAAGTCGCGAATCACCGTAAGCATCGTGAATCTTCTCGCTTGCCGCAGAGAGATTTTCCAGAATCCGGGAATTCAGATGCAACTCGCCCGGCAAGGCATCCGATTCCCGGAATCGCAGGGTGCAATCGATCTTGCCCCGTTTCGCGCGGCTGCGGACCGTCTTGCGAATGACGGGCTCCAGATTGCGAAACGCTTCCGGCAGACGAATCGAGGTTTCCAGATATCGATGATTGACCGAACGGATCTCCCAGATCAGTGTCCCCTGTTCCAGTTCGGCCTGTTTTCGGCAAAACGCGGTCATGCTCAACATTGCTTGTCTCCCCTGGCGCAGGCCAATTCTAACGCACTGTCGGGCAGCGCGTTGCCTCGATTCACCTCCGCCGGCCCGGGTGTTCAGGTTCAAATACATGTGAGACCGTAGGGGCGAGGCATGCCTTGTCTGTTACTAGTCTGTTAGATTGAATCCCACATCTGGGCCCACGGGAGGGTCCAGCCTTCGGCGCCCGATGCATCGGGCGCCGAAGGTGGCGGTGGACGGGCCGTAGGCATGCTGGTCTTAGAGACCGTGGGCGAGCGTGGCCGCCACCGTCTTTCCCGACATCCTGAACGGTTGCGTGGGCTACGAGCCCGAATGACAAGGTGAGGAGGACGGAAAAGATGTCTGAGTATAACCCGGATTTTGTTGGTGTCGATGTATCGAAAGACTTTCTGGACGCGCATCGGCTGCGTGACGGCGTAGCAAAGCGCTATGCCAATGATCCCGGCGGGATCCGCGCACTATTGCGCTGGGCCGGACCGGAGGTGCGCGGCGTGGTGTACGAGCCGAGCGGCCCCTACCACCGCGATCTCGAGCAGGCGCTGCTGAACGCGAGCATGACAGCGCTGAAAGCGAACCCGCGGCGGGCGCGGGAGTTCGCGCGTGCGGCCGGGCGACTGGCCAAGACCGATCGCGCCGATGCCGAATGTCTGGCGCGCATGGGCGTTGCGCTGCCCCTGCGCCCGGTCAAACCGCGCTCGAAGCAGCAGCGGGAACTGGCCGAACTTACCCTGCTGCGCGATAGCCTGGTCCGGCAACATGTGGCCGAGAACAATCGCAGCGGGCAACTCCAGTTCGCCTATGCCAAACGCTTCCAGCAACAGTGCATCCGCCAACTGGCGAGAAAAATCGCCCAGTTGGACAAGCGCATCGCAGAACTGGTCCAGGCCGATCCCGACTTGGCGCATAGCTTGGCCTTGCTGACCTCCATCCCTGGCATCGGCCACCAGACCGCCGTCATCCTGTTGACCGACATGCCCGAACTCGGACAGCTCGATCCCAAGGCCGTCGGCAGCCTCGCCGGCCTGGCTCCGGTGGCGCGCGACTCCGGCTTGCGCAGTGGGAAGCGGCATATCCAGGGCGGACGACCACGTGTACGCCGAAGCTTGTACATGGCTGCGCTCGCCGCAATTCGTTGCGCGCCACCGCTGAAAATCAAGTACCAGCGAATGAAAAACGCCGGCAAACCCCCAAAAGTCGCCATCGTCGCCATCATGCGCAATCTCGCCGTACTCGCGAACCACTTGCTCGCCGAAAATCAGCCATGGTCTCCCGAACCACCACGAAGAGCGGCTTGCGCCTCTTGATTACAACGACTTCAACCCGGAGGATACAATCTGAATCAATACTTCACGCAACACGGTTGCTCGCCCGCGGACGGCCCAGATACCGCGCAACACGGTTGCTCGCCCGTGAACGGCCCCGAAACCGTGCAACTGACGGGCGAGGCATGCCTCGCCCCTGCATTCTGAAGGCGGGCGCGCGGCCCGGGTCGCAAATGCCTACCGCTTCCGGGATAATGCGCGCAATCTTAAATCAGGAACAAGACCCCATGACCGAAGCCTTGCGTACGGATGGCAGGACAGCCCGGCAATTGCGCGAAATCAGGCTGAGCCGGAATTACACTCGGCACGCGGAAGGTTCGGTACTCGTGGAGTTCGGCGACACGAAGGTGCTGTGCAACGCCAGCGTGAGAGCTTCCGTTCCCTCCTTTCTGCAAGGCGCCGGTCAAGGCTGGATCACGGCCGAGTACGGCATGCTGCCACGGTCGACCGGCGTGCGCATGCAGCGGGAAGCAGCGCGGGGGCGTCAGAGTGGCAGAACCCTGGAAATTCAGCGACTAATTGGACGCGCATTGCGGGCGGCGGTCGATTTGCCGGCCCTGGGCGAACATACGATCAAGATCGATTGCGACGTGATCCAGGCCGACGGCGGCACTCGCACGGCGGCGATAACAGGAGGCTGTGTAGCGCTGGCCGACGCTCTCGACCACATGGTCGCGAAGAAACTTGTTGCCGGCAATCCGCTCAGGCAGTTGGTGGCCGCGGTCTCCGTAGGGCTTTGCAACGATTCTGCATTGCTTGACCTGGATTACGGCGAGGATTCGACGGCGGAAACCGACCTTAACGTGGTGATGACGGAAACGGGTAAGCTCATCGAAGTGCAAGGCACCGCGGAACAAGGCGAATTCAGCCGGTCGCAACTGATCGAAATGCTGGATCTCGCGGAGAGCGGCATCGCCGGCCTGATCGAATGCCAGCGACGGGCGCTGTCGGAGTAGCAGGACAGCAAATGCAAGATTACCAACGCCAGTTTCTCGAATTCGTCATTGACCACGGAATCCTGCGATTCGGCAGTTTCACGCTCAAGTCGGGCCGGGTCAGCCCTTATTTCTTCAATGCCGGTCTGTTCAATACCGGCGCTCGAATCTCTTTCCTGGCCGGCAGCTACGCCCAGGCGATCCTGCAATCGCGCATACCCTTCGATATGCTGTTCGGTCCGGCATACAAGGGAATCCCGCTGGCGGCGGCCACCGCCATGGCGCTATACCGGGATCACGGCCTGGACGCGGGCTATTGTTTCAATCGCAAGGAAGCGAAGGACCACGGCGAAGGCGGTTCGCTGGTCGGCGCTGATCTCGCCGGGCGAGTATTGCTCGTCGACGACGTCATAACCGCCGGCACCGCGGTGCGGGAATCGGTGAGCATCGTGCGTGGCAAGGACGCCGAGCTTGCCGGAATCCTGATCGCCTTGGACCGGCAGGAACGGGGCGAGGGGCCGGCTTCCGCCATCAGCGAAATCGAGGAGGAATACGCAACCAGGGTAATCAGCGTGGTGAACCTTGCGGATGTGATTGACTACCTCGGCGCCAGTCCGGGCAGCGAACTGCACTCCCATGTTGACGCGGTGCAGGACTATCGCGAGCGATACGGCGTCGGTTGAACACCGTTCGAATCAACCGGTGATGAGAGTGCCGACGCCCTCGTCGGTGAAGATTTCCAGCAGCAGTGCGTGTTCGACGCGGCCGTCGATGATATGGGCGCTTTGTACGCCCGAGCGCAAGGCGTCGAGCGCGCACTCCACTTTCGGCAACATGCCGCCCTTGAGGATGCCCGTGCCGGCGAGTTCCTCGACCTGCCTGACATCGAGGCCGGTGAGCACGTTGCCCGCCTCGTCCTGCACTCCGGCCACGTTCGTCAGCAGGATCAGTTTTTCCGCGCCTAGCACACCGGCGATGGAGCCGGCCACCGAATCGGCGTTGATGTTGTAACTGACTCCGTCTTCGTCGGTGCCGACCGGCGCGATGACGGGAATGAAGTCGCTGGCCTTCATCATTTCCAGCACCTGGGTGTCGATCGAAACGATTTCTCCCACCTGGCCGAGGTCGACGAGTTCGCTGTCGATCGCGCCCGCCCGCGCTTTCAGCCTGCGCGCGCGGATCAGATTGCCGTCCTTGCCGCTGATGCCGACGGCCTTGCCATGGTTCCGGTTGAGCAGACTGACGATTTCCTTGTTCACCTGGCCGCCGAGCACCATTTCGACCACGTCCATGGTGCGGCTGTCGGTCACGCGCAGTCCGTCGACGAAATGCGATTCGATGTTCAATTGCTCCAGCAGTTTGCCGATCTGGGGTCCGCCGCCATGGACGATGACCGGATGAATGCCGACCAGTTTCATGAGCACGACATCGGTCGCGAAACTCTGCTTGAGAGCTTCGTCGACCATGGCGTTGCCGCCGTATTTCACCACTACCGTATTGCCCGCGAACTTCCGAATATAGGGAAGCGACTCGGTCAGAATTCTGGCGATGGTGCGGGCTCTGCTGACGCTCAGCGACATGGCGCGAATTTCCGTAAACGGTTGGCAGTCAAAACGGCGGTTGCAGCGAATCGTCGACGCGCAGGATCAATTCCCGGAATTCCGCCTGAATCGCATCCAGCCTTTCCCGCGAGTCCGCTTCGAAGCGGCAAAGCAGGGCCGGCGTGGTGTTCGAGGCCCGTACCAGGCCCCAGCCATCGGCGTATTCTACGCGCAGCCCGTCGATTTTGATAATTTCCGCCTGTTTGAAGTCCGCCACTTCGGTGATCGTTTTCATCAGCGAAAACTTGCGCGCTTCCGGCACGGGCAGTCGCAATTCCTCCGTTCTGCATCCCTCACGGCTCACGCCGAGGGCAACGCTCGCCGGCTCGGCCCTGGCCGCGAGCAGCTCAGTGACCCTGGCGGCGGCATAGACTCCGTCATCGAATCCGTACCACCGATCCTTGATGAAGATATGCGCCGACAGCTCGCCACCCAGGGGAGCATCGGTCTCGCGCATGGCGAGTTTCATGAAGGAATGCCCGGAGCGGCGCATGCAAGGCTCGCCGCCGAGTTCCCTGATGCGCCGCGGCAGGCGAGTACTGCATTTGACGTCGTAAACGATGTTGGGGTTGGTGTAGCGCGGCACGATATCTTCCGCCAGCAACTGCAGGATGGATTCGGCTTCGACGATGGCTCCGGTTTCATCGACGAGGCCGAGGCGGTCGCCGTCTCCGTCGAAGGCGATGCCCAGGTCTGCCTTGCACGCCACGACAGTGCGAGAAAGTTCCGCCAGGTTTTCGCTTGCCGTGGGGTCGGGATGGTGGTTGGGAAAGTTGCCGTCGAGTTCCGTGTACATCGCCACGACTTCGCAGCCGAGACGTTCGAACAAGGCCGGAGCGACCACTGCGGGAACCGCGTTTGCACAATCGATCACGACTTTCAGTGGACGTTGCAGGCGCACATCGGCGGCAATGGCGGACAGGTAGTTCTCCAGTACGCGCAGATCGCTCATGTGTCCCGCGCCATGAGAGTACCGACTTTGCTCAACGCGCAGGCGGACCCGCTGAATCTGATCGGCGCTCAGGCTGGTGCGATTGAAGACTGGCTTCAGGCCGTTGTAGTCGGACGGGTTGTGGCTGGCTGTCATCATGACGCCGGAGTCTAAGGGGCTTGTGCAAGTAGCGAAATACAGCAACGGAGTCGGCACGATGCCGAGATTGACAACATTGCAGCCGGATGCGCGTATGCCGTCGCCTAGCGCCTCGAACAGTTCCGGGCTTGAAAGCCGGCCGTCCCGCGCGGCGAGCAGCGAGTCGATGCCAAGCGCAAGCGCTTCGCTGCCCAGCGCCTGGCCGATACGCCGCACCAGCTCGCTGCTCAACTGTTCTCCGGCGATGCCGCGAATATCGTAGGCGCGAAAAATTTCCGCTGGAACAGGCGCTATTGCTGCCGGCCGCATACTCATGCTCCGGGCTGCTTCAGCTTGCGGTATCCGCGGCCGCGGACAAGCGTTCGGCGATCATTCCCAGCATTTTCCTCGCCACGGCTTCCTTGCGGGCGCGGGGAATTTCAATTTCGCCTTCCGCGCTGATGGCGGTCGCTGCCACTTCGTCGCTGTTGAAGGTCTCAGTGGCATTGTTGGCGAACAGCAGGTCGAGCCGCTTGCGTTCGAGCTTTTCCCGGCCATTCGCAAGCACGTCGCCGGTTTCGGCGGCAAACCCGACGACCAGCGGACGCGGATTCAGCCCGGCTACTTCGCTGATGATGTCCGGATTGCGCAGGAGATCAATTTTCATGCTTACCTGGTCTTTCTTGATCTTCTCGGCCGTCTGATTCGCCGGGCGGTAGTCGGCCACCGCCGCCACGCCGATGAACACGTCGGCGTCCGTGATGCGCTCCATGGTCGCCGAAAGCATTTCCTCGGCGCCAACCACATCGATCCGGGTTACCCGGTCCGGCGTGGGCAGGGCCACCGGACCGCTGATCAACGTCACCCGGGCGCCGGCGGCGACGGCTTCAGTGGCCAGAGCGTAGGCCATTTTCCCGGAACTATGATTGCTCAGGAATCGCACCGGGTCGATCGCTTCGCGGGTCGGGCCCCCGGTAATGAGCAGATGTCTTCCCGCCAGCGGCTCCCCGCTGAACAATTCCGCGCAGCCCGCAAGCAGTTCGGCGGGCTCGACCATTCGCCCCGGCCCTACGTCGCCACAGGCCTGATCGCCTTCGTCCGGCCCGAACAGGCGGTAGCCGCGGTGGTGCACTTCGGCCAGATTCTGCTGGGTGCCCGGATCAGACCACATGCCCTGGTTCATTGCCGGCGCCAGAGCGATCGGCGCCGGAGTCGCCAGAATCAGCGTGGAAAGCAGATCGTCGGCTCGACCATGAGCGATACGGGCGAGAAAATCGGCGCTCGCCGGCGCCACCAGCACGAGATCGGCCCAGCGCGCGAGTTCGATGTGGCCCATGGCCGCCTCGGCTTCGAAATCGAGCAGGTCCAAATGCACCCGATTGCCGGTCAGGGCCTGCATGGTCAGCGGGGTAACGAATTCCTGCGCCGCGCGAGTCATGACCACGCGCACCTCGGCCCCTGCCCTCGTGAACAAACGGGACAGTTCAGCGCACTTGTACGCGGCGATTCCACCGGTAATGCCCAGCAGAATGCGCTTGTTGGTTAGCGTCGGCATATCCGGGCGCGGCTTTCCGGAGGCATGGAAAGAGAGGACGGCTAGACTAGCAGCAAGCCCTTCCGGAAGCAATTTGCCCGCGTTGGTTTTGCCCGTATCGATTTATCCCGAAATCGATTTTTCGCAAAAACAGTGTCATCCGCGAAAACCCGACTACGCTGATTTCCGAACCGGAGAGACGCGATGACGATCAAGAACTGGCCGTTGCTCGAACGGCCGCGGGAAAAGCTGTTTGAAGTGGGGGCCAAGAATCTCAGCGACGCCGAATTGGTGGCGCTGCTGCTCGGCAGCGGCGGAAACCGCAAGTCGGCGTTGAACCTGGCGCGGGAACTGTTGCAGCGATTCGACGGGCTTGCGGGCTTGCTGTCGACCGATTTCAGGCAAATCTCCCGCGTGCCGGGTATCGGCCCGGCCAAGGCCGCGAGTCTGGCCTCGATGCGCGAACTCGGCCACCGCCAGTTATACGCCGAAGTGCAAAATCGCGACGTGTTGAGCAGTTCCCAGGCCACCAGGGAATACCTGCGCGCCCGCTTCCGCTACTGCAAGAGCGAGATCTTCAGTTGCATCTTCCTGACAAACCAGCATCACATCCTGCGGCTCGACGAGCTGTTCCAGGGCACTATCGACGGCGCCGCCGTCTATCCGCGGGAAGTCGTCGAACGCTGTCTGACCTACAATGCCGCGGCGGTGATCCTGGCCCACAACCATCCTTCGGGAATCGCCGAACCGAGCCAGGCCGACATCGCCATCACGCGAAAATTGCGCGTCGCGCTCGAAACCATCGACGTCCGCGTACTCGACCACCTCATCGTCGGCAGCTCCCAGGTCGTCTCCCTGGCGGAAAGGGGCCTGATGTAGCCACCAGGGATCTTTCAATTGACCACAAATGATTTTAAGTTATATATTAAACCTTCGCCGGACAACGGGTCGCAGGCCAAGGATGAGACCGATCATGGAAATCTGGAGCATGTGGTTTCCGGCGTATTGCTTGATGTGTACATGACGAAAAGAGTCAAGAAACAGTTCGACAAGCTTGATGCTCGAGACCGCGCCCGCGCCGAAAGATGGATGAGATATTTCTCAAACGAACTGAATCAGAACCTGATTGAAACGCAATGTCGCTCTGAGGGTAGATTCCGTACCGGCGGCGCAACAGGAAAACAAGTGCAAATTTTTGCATTCAAGTCGCGGCAGGTTCGAGTCTATGGAGGTCAGATTCCGAACACCAGACGGTTTGTCTGTTCCGAGATCGAGCCCGCCAAAAAGCAAGGCTCTGGCGACCAGGAAAAACTCAAGCGGGCGGCGATAAATCTGGGAATGCTCGAAAGTCAGCAATAAACGTGGAGGAACGCTGATGATTGGTCCAAAAAATGTCGAAGAATCGGTAATTTACGCGGTTGAGGAATTCGTCGCGGATTCACAGTATTGCATACAGAAAGTTATGAACGAGAAGAAAGTCAGCCGTTCCGAATTGGCAAGAAGGCTTGGCTGCTCCCCGGCTAACGTAACCCAGATGCTTTCAGAAGATAGCAATTTGAGACTTGATACCGTAGCGAAAATTTTCCACGCGCTGGAAGACAAGTGCGTCCTGAAAAGCGAATTTCTTGAGAGCGCGAACCGGACTCAAGGATTCCATGCCCTCCAGGAACGGGTGTCTTGAGGCACTGATTCGAAAGCATTTTTGGATTTGGCGAAATTCGACGATGTGATTCGACTTCCACAATTCGCTTGACGAGGCATGAGATATGTGTTCCTGGCTTGCCCTGAAGGGGGTGTTCTGGTATAAATCGCGCCTCTTCGAAATGGCTGGCTACGGGGCCGGCTTCAATTGAGGTCAACGAGATGGCGCGGGTGTGCATGGTTACCGGCAAACGGCCGGCGGTGGGCAACAATGTTTCCCACGCGCAGAACAAGACCAAGCGGCGCTTTTTGCCGAACATCCAGAGCCATCGGTTCTGGGTGGAATCGGAAAAGCGCTTCGTCAAGTTGCGTATTTCCACCAAGGGCATGCGCATCATCGACAAGAACGGCATCGACAAGGTTCTGGCCGACATTCGCGGGCGGGGGATTCGGGTATGAGAGAGAAAATCAAACTGGTTTCCAGCGCCGGCACCGGCCACTACTACACCACCGACAAGAACAAGCGCACCACTCCCGACAAGATCGAAATTCGCAAGTTCGATCCGGTCGTGCGCAAGCACGTCATCTACAAGGAATCCAAGATCAAGTAGCCTTGATCAGTTCGACCGCCGGGCGGTGAGCATCACGCGCGCCGGGGCGGGATAGCCTTCGATCGTCCTTGTCTGATCTTCCTTGTCCAGCGAATTCGCCAGCGACTCGAAAGGCATCCATTCGGTGCCGCGTTGCTCAGCCGAAGTCGTAACGCTTCGGTCCAGTATTCGCCAGTCGGTAAATCCGCAACGTTCCAGCCAGAGTTCCAGCGTCGCGATCGACGGAATGAACCAGACGTTGCGCATTTGCGCGTAACGATTCTTCGGCGTGAGGCTGTAGCCTTCGCCTCCCTCGACGAAAAGCGTCTCCAGCACAAGCTCCCCGCCGGGGCGCAGGCAGTCGTGCAGCAGTGCGAGATGGTCGAGCGGCGAGCGCACGTGATAAAGCACACCCATGGAAAAAGCCGTGTCGAAATAGCCGCTGCGCCCGGGAAAATCTTCCAGCGCCATGGGCAGCACCCAGCAGTTTGCATCCGGAACGAACGATTTCAGCGCCCAGAATTGCATGGCATAGGGAATATGCGGCTCGAGCCCGATGACCTGTCCGGCCTGCCGGCCGAGCATGCGAAAGCAGTAATAGCCGTTGCCGCAGCCGACATCGAGCACTTTGCGCCCTGCAAGCGGAGCGATTCGCCCGTCGAGCCGCGCCCATTTCATGTCCGCGCGCCATTCAGCGTCGAGATCGATGCGGAATATCTCGAAGGGGCCCTTGCGCCAGGGCAGGAAGTCCAGCAACTGGTTGCGCAACCGTTGTCGAGTTTCCTCGTCACAATCGGCCGGGCCGCCGATGAGCACTCTCTCATCAAAGTCAGTCCCGGAAGGGATTATGCGCGGCAGTTGCCCGATTTGTTCGAGGCGGCGGCGAATGTCCCCGTGACGGATTCGGCTCAGGCTTTCTCCGGACAGGGAATTTTCAAGGGAAGAAAGGGTAGTGCCGCCCAATTGCGCAAGCAGGGGCGCGAAATTCATCGGCCGTCCCGCTTGCAAGCCACCATGGAAGCGAAATTGAAGCACTGGAACCATTGTTCCACCGATTCGAACCCGGCTCTGGCAAGACGCGCCTTGTGCACCGCCAGGGTTTCCGGCAGCAGCACACGCTCCAGCGCCGCGCGCTTGCGGCTGACTTCCATCTCGCTATACCCCATGTCCTGTTTGAACTGATGGTACATTTCGATGTAAAGCTCGTTCAGGCGCGGGTCGTTCAGAACGATCTTTTCCGAAAGGATAAAAATGCCGCCTGCGGTCATGCCGTCGTGAATCCGCCGCAAGAGCCGGTCCCGGTCCGCGGGCGAAATGAACTGCAAGGTGAAATTGAGAATAACCACGGAGGCGTTTTCGACGATGCATTCGCGGATGTCCTCGTGCCGGCATTCCACCGGGCCGCCGCCGAGCGCCGCGAGCCGCTCTTCGAGCCCGTCGAGCATGGGCCTGGAATTGTCCACGGCGACGATCTCGCAGGTACGGTCCCGCATCCGGCTGGCAATGGCGAGGCTGGCGGCGCCGAGGCTGCAGCCGAGATCGTAGATGCGGCTGCCGGGCTGAAAACACGTCTCCGCCAGGCGGGCAGTCATCGCGATGATCGTGGTATAGCCGGGAACCGAGCGGTGGATCATGTCCTCGAACACCGCGGCCACTTTTTCGTCGAAGACAAAATCGCCCGGCATCATGTTGCAGGCGTATAGATTGTCCCTTGGGGGTTTCTTCATGGCGTTTGCGGGCGACGCATGCGTCACCCCTGCGATGGTCCGGTCTTTGTGTACAACAAGTCGCGCACTTCGTGGCCGAGCCGCCTGCCCCGCATTTCGAACCGGGTCAATGGACGCTCCGGTTTCTCCCAACAGCCGTTGGCGCCGAAGCGGTTACTGTAGCCGGAAATGCCTTCCATGACTTCCATCATGAATTCAAGATAGGGCGGCCAGTCGGTTGCCAGGTGTACCTCGCCGCCCGGTTTGAGCCTGCGCAGCACCAGCCGCATGAATTCCTCTTGCACGAGTCGGCGCTTGTGGTGGCGCTTGCGCGGCCATGGGTCGGGGAAAAGCATGAGCACGCGGTCGAGTGTTTCATCGGCGATGTTTTCGGCGAAGACCTCCACCGCATCGTGGCGGATCAGCCGCACATTCTCCAGTTTATGATCGACAATCCCTTGTAACAGGCGGCCGATGCCGGGCTGGTAGACGTCGATGCCGAGGAAATTGACTTGGGGTTGCTCGCGCGCCATTTGCAGCAGCGACTCGCCCGAACCGAAGCCGATCTCCACCGTCAGTGGCTGCTCAAGTGGGAAAATTCGGCGCATGTCGAGCAGCTTTGATTCGAATTCGATAACGAATCGCGAAGAATATTGTTCGATCGCGCGGAGCTGACCACTCGTCAGCCGCCCGGAACGGATTACGTAACTGCGAACCGGCCTGCGCGCCGGAATTTCCGGTGTGGCGGTCACAGAGGAGGAAAGAAAGTTCCGGCTTCGGGGGAGGAGGCGCTGGCGTACAGCCTGCGCGGCATGCGCCCGGCGAGAAAGGCTTCGCGGCCCGCGGCAACTGCCTTGTTCATCGCCGAGGCCATCAGCACCGGTTTTTTAGCTTCGGCGATGGCGGTGTTCATGAGCACGCCGGCGCAACCGAGTTCCATGGCGATGCTCGCATCGGACGCAGTTCCCACTCCGGCATCGACGATGATCGGCGTAGTGGCGTTTTCGAGAATCATGCGGATGTTATAGGGATTGCGGATGCCGAGCCCGGATCCGATGGGGGCGCCGAGAGGCATCACCGACACGCAGCCGATCTCTTCCAGTTCCCTGGCCACGAGGGGATCGTCGCTGGTGTAGACCATCACGTCGAAACCGTCCTTGACCAGCGTTTCAGCGGCTTTCAGGGTTTCTGTGACATTGGGGAACAAGGTTTTCCTGTCGCCCAGAACTTCGAGCTTGACGAGCTTGTGACCGTCGAGCAACTCCCGCGCCATCTTGCATGTGCGAACGGCTTCCCCGGCGTTGTAGCAGCCCGCGGTGTTGGGGAGAATGGTGAACTCATCGGGCGATATGATGTCGAGCAGGCTAGGCTCGCCAGGATTCTGTCCGAGATTGACGCGCCGGATGGCGACGGTGATGATCTCGGCGCCGCTGGCATCGAGAGCAGCCCGGTTCTCATTGAAATCCCGGTACTTGCCACTGCCGATGATGAGCCGGGAACGGTAGCTCCTGCCCGCTATCAGCAAGGGGTCTTCCGCGGCCTGGGTCATGATGTTTATGTCAGCCTCCTCCGATCGCCTGCACGATTTCCAGTTTATCACCAGGCGCCAGCATGGTTGTGGCGAATTCGCCGCGAGGCACGATTTCACCGTTACGTTCCAGGGCGATTCTGCGGCCGGTAACGCCGAGTTCGCTGACAAGATCCGCCACGGAAATCGGTTCCGGCAGGATCCTGGATTCTCCGTTGACTATCAATTCCATGCGTGGCCTTTCAGATTCGCCGACTCAAAATTGTCGGCCAAGCGCAAAAATGCAGAGGCAGAGCCAGCCTGCGAGGAATCCGAGCCCACCGATGGGCGTGATTGCTCCGAGCCAGCGAACGCCGGTCAGCGCCAGCAGGTACAAGCTGCCGGAGAATAGCACAATGCCTGCGAGGAACAGGTAGCCGCTCGCTCTTGGCAAGGTTGCGGCCGGGAATTGCAGGCTCAGCAAGGCGACTCCGAGCAAGGCGAGGGAATGATAGAAATGGTATTGCACCGCGGTCTGGTAGGTAGCCATCATTTCCGCGGAAAGTCTGGCGCTCAGTCCATGGGCACCGAAAGCGCCGAGCGCGACCACGAGAAACCCGTTGCCGGCAGCAAGTAACAGAAAGATTTTGCTCATGGTTCGATCTGGTAGGGGCGAGGTCAGGCCGACATTCGCGCCTTGATCTTGTTCATGGCGTCTTTTTCGATCTGCCGCACCCGCTCGGCGGATATGCCGTATTCATCGGCAAGTTCGTGCAAGGTCGCCTTGGCGTCTTCGAAGAACCAGCGTTTTTGCAGAATGTCCCGGCTGCGCTCGTCGAGTTGCGTCATGGCCTGGTGCAGGGATGCGCTGGAGACTTCCTGCCACTCGGATTCTTCCAGTTGAATCGCGGGGTCGGCGCCCTTGTCTTCGAGGTAGTTCGCCGGCGCCCGGAAATCATTATCGTCGGAACTTTCCGGATCGGCGTCGAACGGCCTGTCGTAGGCGCTCATGCGCCCTTCCATCTGCCTGACCACCTTGGCGTCGACACCGAGATCGTCGGCCAGCGCCACGGTCTCCTCGTTGTTAAGCCAGCCGAGTTGCTTCTTGGCGGAGCGCAGATTGAAGAACAACTTGCGTTGCGCCTTGGTGGTGGCGATCTTGACGATGCGCCAGTTGCGCAAGATGAACTCGTGCATTTCCGCGCGAATCCAGTGCACGGCGAATGACACCAGTCGCACGCCCACGTTCGGATCGAAGCGTTTTACGGCCTTCATCAGGCCCACATTGCCTTCCTGGATCAGGTCGGCCTGGGAAAGGCCATAGCCGGAATAGGTTCTGGCGATATGCACGACGAATCGCAGATGCGCGAGTACGAGTTGGCGCGCGGATTCCACGTTGTCTTCGTAGAAGTAATCGCGGGCGAGCTCGAGTTCGTGCTCGGGAGTCAGCACCGCGATATTGTTCACGCTTGCAATGTAGGCAGTCAGATCTCGTCCGGGACTGGCTGGCCAGACTGTTTGCATTGCTGTAGAGACGCTACCGCTCACTTTTTACCCCTTTTCCTTCCTTGCCCGCTTTGCGAACAACCGGAGATCATCCGGTTTTTTTGCAATCTTGTCAAGACCTTGCGGTCTTTTCATGTATTCTATAGACCAATCTGAATACATTGGAATTCTAGCAAATATCGGTGCTTTCGTCTGTCTCCTGTTAGACAGTCATATGGACAAGGCAGAAGAATTCAAGTTCCGTACGGCAATTTTTAAGTATTCAATCGCTGAACAGTGCTTCGACGAATTCGCGCGCGGCGAAAGGCCGCAGGTCGCCCGCCTTTTCGCCGATACCGATGAAACGCAAGGGAATTCCGAAACGCCTGGCGATGGCGAATACAACACCGCCCTTTGCGGTACCGTCGAGCTTTGTCAGCACGATGCCGGTAAGGGAAGTGCTCCGGTGAAAACTTTCCGCCTGATTCACTGCGTTCTGGCCGGTGGTCGCATCGAGCACCAGCAGGATTTCATCGGGTACGCCCTCGTCCTGTTTGCGCAATACGCGCACGATTTTTTCCAGTTCGCGCATGAGATTGTCCCGGGTGTGCAGGCGGCCGGCGGTGTCGGCGATCAGTACGTCGATTCCCTTTGCCCGGGCCGATTGCCAGGCATCGAAGATTACCGCCGCGCTGTCGGCGCCGGCTGCCTGGGAGACAACCGGCACGTCGTTGCGTTCGCCCCAGGCTTGCAACTGTTCGACGGCGGCGGCGCGAAAGGTGTCGCCCGCGGCCAGCATTACCGACTGCCCGTCGTCGCGCAACCGGCGCGCGAGTTTGCCGATGGTAGTGGTCTTGCCGGCGCCGTTGACGCCGACCATGAGAATGACGAAAGGCCGGCCTTGCGATGTCACCTGCAAAGGCTTCTCGCAAGGCAAAAGGATGCCGGTCAGTTCATCCTTGAGCGCTGTGACGAATGCTTCCGGATCGGACAACTGGCGACGGTCGAGTTTTTTCCGCAGTCCGGCGATCACCTGGTCGGTAGCTTCGAGACCCACGTCCGCGGACAGCAGCCTGGTTTCGATGTCGTCGAGCAGATCGGCATCGATCCGGCCAGTTCCCGCGACCAGCCCCGTCATGCCTTCGCGCAGCCGCGCGCCGGTTTTGCTCAGGCCTCGCGTGAGACGCGAGAACAACCCGGCGCGCCCGGCGTCTGACTCGGACTCTTCATTCCCGGACCGGGAAGATTTACCGAACTTGAGCATGAAATGTTCTCGAATTTGGCGGCGGGCTATGCTATCACGCCAAAGCGCGGAGACGCCTCCAAACGCGGGCGAGGCATGCCTCGCCCCTACAATGGTTCGAGGCGCCGACCGGCTGTTCGAGGCGCTGGCCCCTACTATGGTTCGAGGCGCCGACCGGCTGTTCGAGGCGCTGGTTGGCATGTAGGGGCGACGCATGCGTCGCCCGCGGACGGGCACGATACGGAATTACTCAAAAGGATTGACTGGAATGGCACAAACAGGCCAAAAGAAAGGAAAAAGCGCCGTGCGCATCATCGGCGGCGACCTGCGCCGCCGGCTGTTGCACTTTCCGGATTTGGACGGTCTGCGTCCGACCTCGAACCGGATTCGCGAAACCCTTTTCAACTGGCTACAGGAAGAAGTCGAAGGCAAAACCTGTCTGGATCTTTTCGCCGGCAGCGGCGCCCTCGGCTTCGAAGCCCTTTCCCGGGGAGCGGCCCGGGTGATCCTGGTCGAGCGCAACGCCGCGGCGTGCCGGGCGCTGACGGAGAACGCGAAGATCCTGCAAGCGAAACACGCCGAAGTCCATCACACATCGGCCTGGGACTGGCTGCGCCAGACCCGACAGCCTCCGGCTAGCATCGGTCTCGTGTTTCTGGACCCGCCCTTTGCCGGCGGACTGTTGCCCCAGGCCTGCGAAACGCTTGAGCGCAGCGGCCTGCTTGCCCAGCCCGCGCTGATTTATCTCGAAGCCGAGACCGAAGTTCGGCCGCGACTGTTACCCGACAACTGGACCATGGAAAAAGCCGGCTCGGCCGGCGACGTGCATTACTTCCTGGCCCGGCGCGAATGAATGGGGGCGCCGTGCATTCCGCATTGACCGATTTCCGCGCCGCCTTGTGGCTGCCGGGAGGCCATTTGCAGTCCTTGCGGCGCAAATTCGGACCGGGAGTGAAGGTCGATCAACAGGGTCAGCGCCTGCGGCTCGATGACGGCGACTTCATCGATCTCGCCTGGGTCCGGCCCAAGGGCGAAATTTCGCCGGGCGAACCCATCGTTCTCATTTTTCACGGCCTTTGCGGCTGTTCCGAATCCTTGTATGTGCAGGCGCTGCAGAACCATCTGCTTACGCGCGGCACGACCAGCGTGGTGATGAACTTTCGGGGTTGCAGCGGCGAGCCCAATCACAAGGCTCGCAGCTACCATTCGGGCGTTACCGCCGATGCCGGTGAAGTATTTCGGAAATTGCGCGAACAGTTTCCCGATAATCCCTTCCATTGCGCCGGATATTCTCTTGGCGGCAACGTGCTGCTCAAGTGGCTGGCGGAGACCGGCGGTCCGTCCGGACTGGAAAGAGCGGTAAGCATTTCCGTGCCCTTCGACCTGGCGCAATGCTCCGCGGCTCTCGGCCGCGGCCTGACCCGCCTCTACGGCCGCTACTTTCTCGGCCGCCTGCAACAGGATCTGGCAGCGAAAAAAAGCAAGTTCGGGCAGAAAGGCAATCGCGCCGAACTTGCCTTGCTGGAAGAACTCGGCCCCTTGCAGGGCATCGCCAGCCTGTGGGAGTTCGACGACCGCGTCACCGCGCCGCTGCACGGCTTCGCCGACGCGGCGGATTACTACGCAAGATGCAGCAGCCTGCCGCTGCTGCGCGAAATCAGGACACCCACCTTGCTAATCCAGAGCGCAGACGATCCCCTGGTTCCCGCGGCCTCGCTGCCGGACCCGGCGAGGCTGCCGGACAACGTGCGCCTTGAATTGACCGGCAGCGGCGGCCACGTCGGATTCTTCAGCGCCCGGGGCAGCCTGCTCGAACGGGCCATAGCCGATTTTCTGGTTTGTTAGCATGAAGGCGATTGGCTAGAATGCCGCCTTCATACAAAGCATCTACCGCCATGAAAACCGTTGTCTATCCCGGCACTTTCAATCCCATTACCAATGGCCACAGCGATCTGGTGGAGCGCGCCTCGCGCCTGTTCGACAAGATCATCGTCGCCGTGGTGGACGCCAATCTGAAAACAGGCAACTCGCTGCCGACCGAGACCCGCCTGGCGCTGGCGCGGGAAGTATTGGGACATCTCGATAACGTCGAAGTGCGCAGTTTCGATAGCCTGCTGACGAAATTCGTCGAGGAATGCGGCGCCAACATCATCCTGCGCGGCCTGCGCACGGTGGCCGACTTCGAATACGAGTTCCAACTCGTGGGCATGAACCGAGTGCTGGCGCCGCAAATCGAAACGGTTTTCCTGGCTCCGGCGGAACATCTTTCCTACATTTCCTCCACCCTGGTGCGGGAAATCGCTTCCTACGGCGGGGACATTTCCAATTTCGTCCATCCGTCGGTGGCGCAGGCAATTACCGCAGATACTCAGCGCTGACAGGACGGGCAAAACACCGTGGAACGCTGGCCCAGGCGCAACTCGCGCAGGCCAGAGGAACAGCGCACGCAGTCTTCGCCTTCCCGCCCGTAGACGTTCAATTGGTGCTTGAAATAGCCGGGCCTGCCGTCGCCGCCGGTAAAATCGCGCAAGCTCGTGCCGCCCGCGCGAATCGCCTCGCCAAGCACCAATCGAATCGATTCGGCCAGTTTTTCATAACGCGCAGCCGATATGCGGCCGCACGCCCGGGCCGGGTGGATGCCGGCAAGAAACAGGGCTTCACAGGCATAGATGTTGCCGACCCCTGCTACGACGCGGGAATCCATGATCAGGTTCTTCACCGCGGTCTTGCGTCCGCGGCTGACGCCATGCAGCAGGGCGCCGCCGAATTCGTCCCCGAGCGGCTCGGGGCCGAGCCCCTGCAATAGCGGGTGCTCGCCCAAACCCGCCGGGTGCCAGAGCATGCTGCCGAATTTGCGCGGGTCGGTGTAACGCAGAGTCTTGCCCGAATCGAACAGGATATCGACATGGGCGTGCTTGCCGGGTGGTTCGTTTTCGGGAGTGATCCGCAGACTGCCCGACATGCCCAGGTGGACGAGCAGCACCCCGCTCCCGCAATCGAAAAGCAGATACTTCGCACGCCGGCCTACCGAAGTGAAGCGCTTTCCCGGAAGTTCTTCCGCGAGGGCATCGGGCACCGGCCAGCGCAAACGGGATTCGCGCACCGCCACCCGGACGATCAGCCGGTCGAGTACGTGTGGCGCCACGCCCCGGCGCGTAGTCTCGACTTCGGGAAGTTCGGGCAATCGTGCCTCCTGCTGCCATGTTCAAGCGAGGAGCGACAGTTATAATGTGGCCTCGCCGCAAAGTACAGGACGCTGGTTCCCAATCATGACTGAGGAAGTTTCGATGCTTCGGATTGGCGTCGACGTCGGAGGCACGTTCACGGACTTCCTCTGCGTACGGCCAACGGCCGCGGGCGAGCTTGAACTGACCGTCTACAAGATTCCCTCGACTCCTCGTTCTCCGGAACTCGCGGTGCTTGAAGGGCTCGCGGCGCTGAGTCCTGGCGGCGAAGCCCTGCAGATCGTGCATGGCAGCACCGTTGCGACCAATGCGCTGTTGCAGAGAAAAGGCGCCCGTACCGCCTTCGTGACCAACCGCGGATTCGGCGATCTGCTCACCCTTGCCCGGCAGACTCGTCCCCATTTGTACGCACTCGAATTCGAGCCGTCGCCGCCGCCGGTGGAAGAAGAACTTTGCCTGGAAACCGGCGGCAGGGTCGGCGCTGACGGAGCGACCATCGACCCGCTGACAGCGGACGACCTGACTGTATTGACCGCGAAGTTGCGCGAACTGAAAGCGGAATCGGTGGCGATCAACCTGCTGTTCTCCTTTCTCGACCCGAGCCACGAGGAGACAATTGAGAAGGCGTTGCGCGAATCTCTGCCCGGGGTCTTCATTTCCCGCTCCTCGCGGGTGTTGCCGGAATACAAGGAATACGAGCGCGGCATGGCGACCTGGCTGAACGCCTTTCTGGGGCCGGTGGTCAGCGGCTATCTGCGCCGCCTGCAAGCGGGTCTGGCCCATTTACCGGCGAGTTCCTCGTTGCAGGTCATGCAATCGAGCGGCGAAACCATCAGCGCCGGCAAGGCGGCGGACTCCGCGGTGAACCTGCTGCTTTCCGGTCCCGCGGGAGGGCTGGCGGCAGTTGCGTATCTCGGCCGCCAGATCGGCCGGCACAAACTGATCAGTTTCGATATTGGCGGCACTTCCACCGATGTCGCCTTGCTCGACGGACCCATCAGCATCACCAGCGAGGGCCGGCTCGGTGAATTTCCCGTCTCCGTACCCATGGTGGACATGCATACCATCGGCGCCGGAGGCGGCTCCATCGCCTACGTCGACAGCGGCGGTATGTTGCAGGTCGGGCCGGAGTCGGCGGGTGCGGACCCGGGCCCGGTCTGTTACGGCAAGGGCGGAACCCGGCCGACCGTTACCGACGCCAACCTGCTGCTTGGCCGGCTGCCGGCGGGGGCGCCGCTGGCCGGCGGTCTCGAACTCGACATCGATCTCGCGCGCAAGGCCGTTGCCGAACTCGCGGACAGCATCGGCCTGGATGTCGAGGCCACCGCGCGCGGTATCGTCAGCATCGCCGACGAACACATGGTCGAAGCGATTCGCCGCATTTCGGTCAACCGGGGCTTCGATCCCGCCGAATTTCTTCTCGTCAGCTTCGGCGGCGCCGGCGGCCTGCACGTCTGCGCGCTCGCGGAAGCGCTTGGCATCCGCCGGGCGGTTGTGCCGGTATACGCCGGCGTCCTGTCGGCGCTCGGCATGGCCGTCGCCGACCAGGGACGGCAGTTCTCCCGCACCTTGCAGCGCACGGAGGAAAACGATCCGACGCCTTTGATCGAACGTGAGTTCGAACAATTATCGCGCCTCGCCAATGCCGAATTTACCGGCGAAGGGCTCGATATCGCGAACCTGCAGACGCGATTCAGCATCGACATGCGTTACACCGGACAGACATACACCCTGAACCTGCCCTGGTCCGGCTGGGCTGCAACCCTGAATCAGTTCCACGAACTGCATCGGCGCCGCTACGGCTACGCGCTGGAAACACCAGCCGAGGCAGTCAATGTCCGTCTGCGCGCCTGGTTCTCCGGTCCAGCCTTCGATCTGCCGCCGGAAAAGAAAGCTCCCGACGACGAATCGGAGTCAGAATCACTGCGCCTGCTACGTGCAGGAGAAGCCGTAACCGGGTCGGCCACCGTGCCCGAATACGCCTCCACCACATATATCGCCGAATCCTGGCAAGCCCGCCGCGACGACTTCGGCAACCTTTTCCTGGAACGCCTCGACTGATTCCGAGGAAACAGATTTCCTGCGACCCGCCTCAGCGCAGCGTATAGGCGATCAGTTCAGCCACCCCACGGGTGCCGCCGCCTACGAACATGGCCAGGTACTGTGTGCCCTCATGCTCATAAGTGAAAGGCAGACCTACCTGATTATCGGGCAGTTCTATCTCGGCGATGATGTCGCCTGTTTCCTTGTCGATGGCGCGCATGGTGGGGCCGGCGTCGGCGCTGCCGTTACCTTCGGCCACGAACAGCAGTGTCTTGGTCAGCAGCACGCCGGCACGGGTGGGAACTCCCGTGGGCGGCAGGTCCACGCCTTCGAGCAGCGGATGATTGGCTACGCGTTCGGGAGTGTCGGCATTGGCAATCCACCACAGGTGGTCGCCGCTGTTCATGTCGATCGCGGTTATCCGGCCGTAAGGCGGTTTGACGACTTCCAGGCCCTGGATTCGGGGTATGCGCACGCCGAAGCCCTGGCTCAGGTCGATATCCGATTCGGGATTCTTGGCCAAGGCCAGAACCTGGAGTTGGGTTCTGGAAGGCACATAGAGAATGCCGGTTTCGGGATCGATGGCCGAGCCTTCCCAGTTGGCGCCGCCGGTCGAGGAGGGCAGGCTCAGCAGGCCGCGGGTGCCATCGGGCGCGTCGGCAAGCGACGGCGGTGTATACAAGCTCGGGCTGAGACGAAAATCGGCAATGGCTTCGAGCGCCAGGGCCCTGAGTTCGGGCGTGAAATCGATCAGATTGTCTTCGGTAAAGCCCTGGATATCGAAGGGCGCCGGCCGTGTGGGAAAAGGCTGGGTCGGCGCGTACCACTCGTTGGGCACGTCGCCGGAAGGCACCGGACGCTCCACGATCGGCCAGATGGGCTCGCCGGTATGCCGGTCGAAGGCATAGACGAATGCCTGCTTGGTCACTGACATGACCACGTCCCGGCCGTTGGGCAGATCAATCAGCACCGGCGCCGCCGGTACGTCCCAGTCCCAGATGTCATGGTGAATGAACTGGAAGTGCCACTGCCTTTCGCCGGTTTGCACGTCCAGGGCCACAATGCCGCTTGAGAACAGGTTGGCGCCCGGGCGGTCGCCGCCGTAATAGTCGCCGGTCGGGTCTTCCACGGGCAGATAGACATGACCGAGTTCCGGGTCCCCGGACATCGGCGCCCAGACGCCGGAATTGCCGGTAAACTCAACGCCTTCGTCGAGCCAGGACTCATAACCGACCTCGCCTCGTTCCGGAATGGTGTGGAAGGTCCACAAAAGCTCGCCGGTGTGCACGTCAAAGCCGCGGATATCGCCCTTGGTGTTCATCTTCGCGCGGGGACGTCCGCCGGTGCGGTGGGCGGCGCCGACGACGATCACGTCATTGATCACGAAGGGCGGAGCGGACAGGCCGATATCCGGGTAGGGGAAACGCGGGTCGTCGCCGTTGCGCACACCGACCATCAGATCCACGGTGCCGTTTTCGCCGAACTCGGGGTCCGGAATACCGGTGTCGGCATCCAGGGAAACCATGTGATAGCCGGGACTGACATCGATCACTCTCTTCTTTGCGCCATCGGTCCAGTACGCGACTCCGCGGCCGGAGCCCTTGCGGGGCGCCTCGTCGAATCGATCACCCTCCTGATACCGGTAAATCCAGAGAATCTGGCCGGAAGTGGCGTCGAGGGCCACAACGTTCCGGGTGCTGCCGACATTGGTATAAAGAATTCCGTCGATTTCCAGCGGCGTGGCGGGATTGTTGTAAACAGGGTCCGGCCCTATGCCTTGCGTGGAAAAACGCCAGGCGATCTCCAGCTCCTGGACATTGTCGGCATTGATCTGTTCCAGCGGCGAGTACCGCTGGGAAAACTCGCCGCCGTGGTAAAACGGCCAGTCGCCCTCATCTACACTGGTGCCGGACTGTCCGATTGCCGACGGACCGTGGGCGAGCGTAGCGATAGCTGCGAGAATGGCGAGCAGGGGTCTGGTGGTGCTTGTCATCTGAAATTCTCCCGACTTCGGCAACAACAAAGTCGCCAACGATACCCGGTAGAGAATCGCTGGTCCAGAGCCGCCCGTATGTGCAGGTTCAAATACATGTGAGACGGTAGGGGCGAGGCATGCCTCGCCCGCAAACAGCCCCGAAATCGTACAACTGACGGGCGAGGCATGCCTCGCCCCTACATGTTGATCCTGCACACCGTATTGCGGGCAATAACGCCGGGTGTTATAACCTTGAACATCTCTTGGAATCTCTTTCATGCAGTACAGATTCCGCATCATGAAACACAGCGAACGGAACGCATCCCGATTTCGGACGGCAAGCTATTTTGCCGTTCCGGCCGTTTTGTGGCTGAGCGCGGCAACCACCATGGCCCAGGAAGCGGGTGAGGGCGTGGAGCAGGAAACCGAAACCCGGTACTCGGTGCTTTACCTGGAACCCGCGGTGCCGGTCTCGGAGGCAACCGATTTCGAGTTGCCGCCGCCGGAAACTCCCCAAAGCCCCGAACTCGACCACGAGTTCGAGGAAAGAATGCAGAACATACAGCGTTTCAACGAAGCCATCGCCGATTCGGAAATCCTGTCCGGGGCCTGGGACAACAGCCTGGTGGAGCAATTGAGCTCGCTGGGTTCGCTGCAACATCGTCAAGGCGATTATCTTGCCGCGATCGAAACCCACGAACGGGCGATCCATGTACAACGCATAAACTCCGGTCTGCATACCATCGAACAGGCGCCGCTGGTGGAACAGATGATCGACAGTTACGTCTCGATGGGAGATTGGACCCAGGTCGATGTCTATCAGAATTATCTTTTCTATATCCAGCAGAAGTTCTACGGCAACTATGATCCTCGACTGATCCCGGCTCTGGGCGATTTCGCGAATTGGCATACCCGCGCGTTTACGCTCCAGCAGGGCGAATCGCTGGCGATGCGGCTGAGTTCGGCGCAGATGCTGTTCAAGGCGGCCGCTCGCATGGTCGAAGTCCATTTCGGCCCGGAGGATGAGCGCTATCTGGAGTACCTGCGGGGCGTGGCGCGGACCGCCTACCTCGTGGCCCGCAATCAGGACCTGTTGCGGGAATTGGCCCGGGCCCAGTTCAGGGCGCCCCAGGAAACATTGCGGGATATGCTGTATTGGCATTTCCCGATCGTTCCGACCGGTTTTCGCTCAGGCGAAGACGCCCTGCTCGCTATCAGGCAATACTATCTGGAGCGCGATAGCGAAGCCGAACAACTGGCCGAAGCCACCGCCCAGGTAGCAGACTGGTATTTGCTGTTCAGCCGGCGCACGGCGGCCAGAGACATGTACCGGGAGGCCTGGCAAGTGCTGGCGGAAGAAGAGAATGCCGATGAATTGCGACGGCAATTGTTCGGGCAAGTACGTGAAATACCCGTATTCGCGTTCGACAATAGCGAATGGATGATTGAAAACATGAGTTTCATGGGAGATGCCGAAGAAGTCGACTACGATTTCGTCGATCTGGAATTCGACGTCACGCGATGGGGTGAAGTGCGAAATGTAGAAACTGTCAGCGCAATGGCGCCGGTGACCGATTCGCAACATGGCTGGGTCCGGCGCAACGTCCGCGATTCCCTGTTCCGCCCCGTGCTGGTCGACGGCGACACCGCACGTGCGGATGGGAACCGGTTCAGGTACAGATACTGGTACTGAAATGTTAAGCTTTAGTTAAGCGGGGTTAACATATCAAGGTAAACGACTCTTGAATGCGTTAACCGGCGAGGACTGGCATATGCAAGGTTTCATCATCAGGTCCGCTTCCCTTATGCGGCTCATGCTGGCCTGCGGTCTGATCGCGGGTCTGGCCGCCTGTGAGACGCAACAGCAAAGTTCGCAGCAATCCCAGTCCCAATCCCAATCGACTTCGGCGAGCACCAGCAGTTTTCCGACTCCATCGCAACCGAGTGGGTCGCAGGGACCGCAGTCTCCGTCTTCGCCCAGTCAGAGCATGCCGAGCAGTTCACCATCGACGCCCTCGCAGAGTTCGCCGAGTTCACCGAGTTCACCGAGTTCAAGCGGGTCGCCTTCGTCCCCGTCGCAGTCGAATCCCGCGGGCATGCCTTCATCGCCTTCCCAGCCCGGTCAGAGCGGGTCGCCCTCGACGCCGGCGCAATCCAGCCCCGGCGGAATGCCTTCGTCGCCGGGGCTGCCGACCTTGTCCAATCCGCCCGGTCTGCCGGGCACGCCATCCCCGTCCAGCCCCGGTGATCCGGGCAGCACGGACGAGGGTATGCCGCCTTCAGGACAGGACGGCGTGCAGCCTGGAGCTGAACCGCCAGGGGGCGGCGCTGACGGAAGAGACACATCAACCGGCGACGCCGGCGAATTGGCCGATGGCGGCAATACGCCCGGTGATGCGGGAGGCGGAGCTGACGGCAGCGACGCCGCTTCAGCCGGCGCCGGCGGTCTTCCGGGCGCGCCCGGCGGCGGCGACTACTCGCTTGACACCTTGCCCAGCGGGGGCGTATTCCAGGGCAGTCAGGGAACCGGTCAGCCCGGCGGCGCAATGACGGCGGCGGAAAGAGCGGCCATACTCGATGGACAATTAAGCCGCACCTACGAGGTGTACGACGAGATTCTTCGCCAGGAGCAGGCCGACGCCCGGGGCGCGGCGAACCGCGCGGGCAACAGCGGCGCCGGTGGCGATGAATCCCGAGCAGGCGGTGGCCAGGGCGGCTCGCAGCAGCCCGGCGGCGCCATGCCCGGAGGATTGCCCAATGGGCCCGGCGGCGCCGATATCGCCGGCGCCCCCGGCAGGCCAGGCGGCCCACCGGGCGGCGGCAACCAGCAGGAGACTTTCCCGCCACCGGAGGATATTCCGAGCGGCAGGGACGATGACGTGGTGGCGCGGCAGTTGCGCGAAGCTGCAATGACCGAAACCGACCCGGAGTTGCGCGAAGCGCTCTGGGACGAATACAGAAATTACACAGGTATAGCTGTCGACCAGTAGGGTAAAGCTAAGGTAAGGACCTATGAAAACGACATTTTCACAATTTGTTGGGCGATGTACGGGCCGATTTATGTTTTTGGGCCTCGTGGCGCTCGTTGCCGGCGGCTGCGCCACCCATACGGTACGGACAACGACCTATGAACCGGTCGTCACCGACACGGAAGCCATTCCGGAAGAATTTCTGATGGACGTCGGCGTGGCGGTGTTCGATCCCGGGCTTGACGAGATCGAAAGCGACGAAGAGGAAACCACCAACCACCAGATCAGGCTGGCGGAATCCCGTTACGCCCCCTTCATGCTTGCCGAAACGCTGATCCGTTCCGGCAACTGGGGCATCGTTTACGTGATGCCCAACGATGCGAGCCCGATGGACATCCTCGTCGAGGGCACGGTCCTGCAATCGACCGGCGAAAGCATGGCGATGCGGGTAGAGGTCAGCGACGCGACCGGCCGCCATTGGTATACCAGGGAGTATCGTGAGGCCATCAGCCAGTTCAGCTACGAACCCGGGCAGCGGGCGCAGAACGACCCGTTTCAGGTACTTTACAACTCCATCGTCAACGATCTGCTTGACTGGCGCAAGGCAAACATGACCGATCAACGCATCGCCGAAATCAGGGCGATTTCCGAAATGCGCTTCGCCCAGCGCTTCTCTCCCGACGCATTCGCGGATTATCTTAATACGGATGGGGAAGGCAGCTACATGCTCACCGCCTTGCCGGCGGAATCCGACCCCTCGTTGCGCCGGATCCGCGAGATTCGGGAGCGCGACTACATGTTTCTCGACACCGTGCAGGAATATTATTCTGGTTTCTCCCGCGAAATGCGCGAACCGTACGATTCCTGGCGCGAGCAGAGCTATCACGAAACCCTGGCCTTGCGCGAACTCGAAGACAACGCGAGGCGGCGCTTCATTATCGGCACCGCGGTGGTGCTCGGCGGACTGGCCGCCGCCGCCAACGGCGGCGACTATGTGACCCAGGTCGGCGGCGCGGCGAGCGTCGGCGCCGGCGCGTATCTGATCAAGAGCGGGTTCGACAAGCAGGCCGAAGCCAGAATCCACATGCAGGCGCTGGAAGAGATGGGCACTTCGCTGGAAGGCGAAGTGGCGCCGAGGGTCATCGGTCTTGAAGACAAGACCATTACCCTGACCGGCACCGTGCAGGAACAGTACGAACAGTGGCGCGAGATTCTGGCTGACCTTTATGCCGCTGAACGGGCCGCACTGCCGTCCGCGGCAACGAGTAATTAATCATGAACCCGCCCGGGATCGTCACCGGGCCGCCGACGGACCGACGGATCAGCAGCAGATTCCCGTAGAATGACAACGCATGCCGGAACAGCAAAACGCACAGCAATCGCCGGAGCAAGCGGATGACAGCGCCGCCCACGCACAAGCGCTGCCGCTGCCGGAAACCAATCGGCCCTCGCCCTGGTTGTGGCTGGGCGTCGGTCTGTTGCTCGTGGTCGCGCTGCTGGTTGTTTTCGTCCTGCCGGTAGTTGTTTCCGATTACGAACTGCCTCTCGAACGCCGGGCGGAACTGGCGCCGCAACCGGTGGCTCCCGCTCCCGCGCAAGCCCGGGAAGAGCTTTCCCCATTCGAAGAAGCGGTACTCGCGCGCGAGCGCCAGCGAGCCCAGGACGTACTCGCCCTGATTCTGGACACCCAGGCCGAACTCGAGCCATTGCAGGTCGAGGAATGGGCGGGCGAGGCCTACGCCGCCGCGCTGGAAGTCGCACGGACCGGAGACGAGTTCTACCGCAACCGGGAATTCGAACCGGCCAACTCCTCCTACCAGGAAGCGGCGGACGCGCTGAACGAACTGCTGGAGTCCGTGCCGGCGCGGCTGGAGCAGTCTCTCGCAGCCGGCGAAGACGCCCTGCTGCAAGGCGACCCAGCCGTGGCTGAAGAGAATTTTCGCATTGCCCTGCTGCTTGACCCCGGCAATGCCGTCGCCCGGTCCGGGCTGGAACGGGCCGGAAATTACGCCGAATTTGCCGTTCTGCTCGACAGTGCGGATGAGTTGGCGCGAGCCGGAAACCTGGAGCGATCGCTCGAAACTTACCGGGAAGCAGCGGCGCTGGACCCTGGCAGCACCCGGGTGCGCGCGCGTATCGCCGACGTTTCGGAGCAGATCCGGCAAGCGGAGTTTTCCGCCGTCATGTCCACCGGCTTCGCCATGCTCGATGGGGGCGACCCTGAAGGCGCCATTACCGAATTCGAGCGGGCCGCGGGCCTTGGCGTGAACAATGAGCAAGCCCAGGCCGCCATCGAGCAAACCCGCAACCAGGTGGCTTCGGTCGAGATCGAGCGCCTGCAAGGCCGGATCGAATCCGCCGAGCAATCCGAGCAATGGCAGCAGGCCGTAGAGATCTATGACGAGGTGCTCGGGATCGACCCGAACGTAGTATTCGCTCTCAACGGCAGGGACTATGCCGCGCGCCGGGCATTGCTCGACGGCCTGCTGACCGAGGCGATCGCCAATCCCTACCGTTTCAACGAAAACGAGGTGTACCGGGAAGCGCTCGACGTCTACTACACAGGCCGCACGATCGAAAATCCCGGGCCGAAGTTGAGCGGACAACTAGATGAACTCGAAGCCCTGCTGGCCAACTCGCAGATACCGGTCGAAGTGCGCTTCGCCTCGGACAATTTGACTTCGGTGACAGTCTTGCGCGTCGCCGAACTCGGCATTTTCGAGCAATCCAGCCTGTCATTGAAACCGGGCCGTTATATCGCGCTCGGCCGGCGCGTGGGATACCGGGAAGTGCGGGAGGAGTTTACCGTCGGTTTCGGACAGACCCCCGCACAGGTCATTGTGCAATGCGTGGACCGGCTGGGCGTGAGGCGCTGAATCCATGCAGCAACGTGAATCCGATAATATCGAGACGATCATCCCGGTCGAATTTACCCCGCCGAAGGGGGATGGGCCGGGTTTCGTCTTTCGCTGGCGCTGGCTCTATGGCGCCATAGCCGCTTTTGCCGCCCTGAGCGGCTTCGCCGCCTGGTTCGTGCTGACAGCCAGGTCGGTTTTCATCGAGGTCGAACCGATTACGGCCGAAGTTGAACTCAGCGACGGCCTCAGCTTCATGATCGGCCCCCGCTACCTGCTTCGCAGCGGTGAGTATCGGCTACGGCTCAGCAATCCGGGTTATCACGACAGCGACATCGTCCTGGCCGTGGGTGAGGAAGCCTCGCAAACTCGCCAATACGTAATGAATCCCCTTCCCGGCAGGATCTCGGTCAGCGCCGGCGGCCTCGCCGGCGCCCGGGTCAGCGTCGGCGGCGCCGACATCGGCAACACGCCGGTCAGCGACGCGCCAGTCGAAGCAGGCGACTACGAACTTGTAGTCAGCCTCGACCGCTACCGGGATTTCAGCCGGAACATCAGCGTGGAAGGCCGCGAGGTCGAACAGCATTTTGAAGTCGAACTTCAGCCCGCCTGGGCGGAGGTCAGCCTGGCAAGCGAGCCGCCCGGCGCCGAAGTGCTGGTGGACGGTGAACCGGTCGGGCAAACGCCGTTGACGGCCGAAATCCTCGAAGGCGGTCGCCTGCTGACCTTGCGATTGCCGCGGCACAAGGCCTGGCAGGATCAACTCGAAATCGTCGCCGGCGAACCCATGCAATTGCCCGCGGTAACGCTTGAACCCGCCGACGGCCTGGTATTTATCCAGTCCGACCCGTCTGGCGCGAGCGTCACCGTCAGCGGCGAGTTCAAGGGACTGACGCCGCTGGAAGTTTCCCTGCCGCCGGGCCGGACCCACGAATTCACTTTGTTCCGGGAAGGCTACCATTCGAAACGGACCAATCTGGAAATCCGCGCGGATCAGCAACACGACCTGCAACTGGAACTCGACCCGGTACTCGTCAGCGTACAGGTGCAGGCGGAACCCGCCGACGCGGAATTGTACGTCAACGATGAACTGCTCGGATCGGCCAATCAGACCGTGGAACTGCTCGCGGCGAGCCAGACCATCGAAATTCGCAGCAACGGCTATGTGCCCTATACCGCCGAATTCATCCCGCGTCCGGGCCTCGACCAGATTATCCGCGCCAGTCTCAGGTCGCTGGAGGCGGTCCGGCTCGAAAACATCAGCGTGGTGACCAATGCCGCCGGCCAGACAATGAAACTGTTTTTCCCGGAGGGCCGCACTTTCACCATGGGTTCATCGCGCCGGGAAGCCGGCCGCAGGCCCAACGAAACCTTGCGTGAAGTGAAACTCGAGCGGCCGTTTTATCTATCGGAAACCGAAACCACCAACGAACAGTTCCGGCAATTCGAGCCGCAACACAGTTCGGGCACGACCGCCGGCATGACCCTCGACAACGGCAGCCAGCCCGCGGTGCGGGTTTCCTGGCAACAGGCCGCGCTGTTCTGCAACTGGCTCAGTGAACAGGAATCGCTGCTGCCGTTTTACTTAGTGGACAATGGCCTGGTCGTCGGCTTCGACGCCGAGTCCCACGGATACCGTTTGCCTACCGAAGCCGAATGGGCCTGGGCCGCGCGCGTTGCCGGCAACGGCACCAGCATGCGTTATCCCTGGGGCGAATCCCTGCCGCCGCCCCCCGGCGCAGGAAACTTCGCCGACCGGGGCGCCGGCTCTTTTCTGACCCTGGTACTGCAGGACTACAATGACGGGGCGCCGGTCACGGCGCCGGTCGGATCGTTCTCGCCGAATCATCGGGGGTTGTACGACCTGGCCGGAAACGTCGCCGAATGGATGCACGACTATTATGGTTCGGTGGGATTGAGCGGAGCGGTTCCGGCCGACCCGCTCGGCGCCGAAACCGGGGAAGCCCATACGATACGCGGTTCGAGCTGGACTCAGGCCTCGATTACCGAAATGCGGCTTTCCTACCGCGATTTCGGCGTCGAGCCGCGCTATGACGTCGGCTTTCGGGTAGCCCGCTACCTCGAGGAGGAGTAAGTCATGCGTGCCTGGATAATGAAGCTGTTGCTGTTTGCAGCCTTATGCGGCGGCGGCGCCGTGCTGGCCCAGGACCAGCAACAGGACGATCAGGCCCCAAATCAGGGACAGGCGCAGGAACAGGAGCAGGTGGAGTTGGAACAGACCGAAGCGCAGCAGGAAGAGTCCGGCGAGGGCGAGGAGGCTGAAAAGGACGAGGAATTCGAGCGCTTCGTTCCCACCGAACAGGTATCGCGCGACCTCGGCGTTTCATTCCCGGCGGATATTTGAGTGAGAATTGAATCGATGGATACGAAACCATGAGAAACGGACTGCTTTACCAGACGCTTTACCAGTTGGCCGCGCTGATTACCGCGGTAATCATCGTGCACGCGGCCTATGTCGCGATAATCAGGCCCAACGCGGAATTCATCCAGGAACAGCAGTCGATTTTGCAGCAAAGCGATCCGGACTACGTGCCGGAGCGCTCGGTGTACATCATCTTGCGCAATGTCGAGCAGGAGACCTGCATCATCCTCTTTCTCTGGGCGCTGTCGATCATCGGTATGAAGACCGTGACCACGGTGCGCGAGCGCGCCCTGCTCGACCGCACGCTGATACAACTTTCCGAAGGCATGAGTATCCTGCCCGAGGACGCGCGCAATTATGCTCGTCCGGTACAGGCGCTGCCGGAAAAGGAGCGCGACCGCCTGCTGCCCAGGGCGCTGCTGGCCGGACTGCATCGCTTTCAGACCACGCGCAACATCCAGGACGTTTCCACTACCATCAAGGATACCTGCGAAACCGAGGCCGACCATCTGGAAACCGAACTCACGATCGTGCGTTACATCGCCTGGGCGATTCCTTCGATCGGCTTCCTCGGCACGGTGCGAGGCATCGGCACGGCGCTCGGCCAGGCCTACCAGGCCGTCGCCGGCGATATCGTCGGCGTCACCGTGAGCCTCGGCGTAGCCTTCAACTCCACCTTCGTGGCGCTCGTGGTCAGTATCCTGCTGATGCTTCTGCTGCATCAATTGCAATTGCTGCAGGACCGGCTGGTGCTCGATTGCCAGAACTACTGCGACGACCGCCTGGTCAGGCGACTGCAAGTGCCTGATGGAGAACATCACGCATGAGCCTGAAAGTCATCGAGTTGAACGATGTCTCGCTGCAGGCCAGTGACGCCGGCGGCATAATCGCCGCAAGTCCCGGATTCGCGCTGCTGGAAGACAAGGAAGTGGTGCTCGGGGCAGCGGCGGAACAGCAACACAGAATCTACCCTACGAGCAGTTACGACAAATTCTGGCATGAATTGAACATGGAGCCGCTGCATGTCCGCGGCCGCATCCGCCACCATGCCGATCTCGCCTATAGCCAGTTGCTGGAACTCGCCCGGGAGGCGGCGATCGAAGACGACGTCCTGTTCGCGGTTCCCGGACATTACAATAGTCAGCAACTGGGACTTCTGCTCGGATTGGCGGGTCAAAGTCCATTCCGGGTCACCGGCATGATCGATTCTGCCCTGGCCGCAGCGGCGGGCGCAGCAGGCGAGGAAACCATCGTGCACGCGGGTCTCCATCTTCACCAGATACTGCTTACCCGCCTGGTCAGAAAAGACGGCGAACTGTCCGTCGATAATATCGTGCCGGTTCCGCAAATCGGCCGTCAGCAACTGCTGGACGTGCTGATGCGGCTCGCCAATGACGCCTTCATCCGCCAATGCCGTTTCAATCCGCAACATGAAGCAGGATCCGAACAGGAACTGTATTCCATGCTGGCCGCCTGGATCGGTGACAAGTCCGGCGAACAGGGCAACCTGGTGATGGAGCTGAAAGCCGGCGCCATTACCCATACGGCCAAACTGCCGCGCGACCAGTTACTGTCGGGGCTGAAAAGGTCATACGAGAAGCTGCTTCGCTCGCTGCGGCCCCTGACCGAATTGCCCGGCGCCGGAATTCTGGTCGATCATCGACTGGCGCTGCTGCCGGGAGCGGTCTCTGCTCTCGGTGAAGTCGGACCATTACGCGTTGCGCGGCCGGAAGCGGTAACCCTGGCCTGCCTGCGTCATTGCGAACTGATCGGCGGCGGCGACGGCGTTCACCGGATTCGCGCGCTGCCCGATCTGGATTCCCGAGGTGGAGACACGCGACCCCGTGCCGCGGCAGACGCGCCGACCCATGTGCTTTTCCGCAACCGGGCTGTGCCCGTTGGCGACCTGCCTTTGGTCACCAACCTGAACGGCAGCGGCGGCGATGCGCTCAAGTTCGATTTGCCCGGCCCGTCCACGACCCTGGGCAGGATTCGAAGAATACAGTCCGAAGTCCTGCTCGACTGCGGTGAAATCGAATTCCGGCTTAACGATGTGCCGGTGAAAGGCAAGCAGCCGCTCAAGCTCGGGGACCGCATCCGCTTTCCCGAACTCGCGGACGAATTGCTGATGATCGAGGTGAACGATGGCGGGTAGATCCGGCAAGGGCAGACGCGGCGTAACGCCCCTGAGCCTGGCGTTTCTGGACGTCATGTTCTGCGGCTTCGGCGCGGTGATCCTGATCTTCCTGATCCTGGACCACACGTCCACTGTTTCGGTCGTGGAAAGCAGTCCGGACCTCGACATCGAACTGAACATGCTCGAACGCGAGATCGCCGAGGGTGTGGAAGGCAATCGCGAATTGCGCAATCTGCTGGCGGACCTGAGCGAGGAATTCGTGCGCGGCGAGGTCGAAGCCGAAGAATTGCGCGAGCAGGTGGAACTGCTGCGGCGGGAATTGGAATTGCTCAACAACAGCGGCGCCGACAGCGATCAATTGCGCGACCGGCTGCTGTCGGATATCGAATCCCTGGAAACACAGATCGAGGAATTGATGGCGCAGGAATTCGACCGCTCCGGCAACAACGTGCGGCAGTTTCTCGGCGACGGCAACCGGCAGTACCTGTCGGGCATGTTTCTCGGTGGACAGCGCATCCTGATCCTCATGGACGCCTCGGCCAGCATGCTCGACGAGACCCTGGTGAATATCATCCGAACGCGAAACATGCCCGACGAGCGCAAGGTACAGGCGCCGAAATGGCGGCGGGTATTGCGCGCCGTGGACTGGATCACGACTCAGATTCCGGTGACCAGCCGCTACCAGATCTGGAGTTTCAACACCGAAGTCACCTCGGCGCTGCCGGGCGATCTTCAGGAATGGCGCGAAGTCGCCGACCGCGACGAACTTGAGGAAGCGGTCGACAAACTGCGTGCGACCGTACCCGAGGACGGCACCAACCTGGAACAGGTTTTTCGGCTCGCCGCGGGAATGTCGCCGCCGCCGGACAACATTTTCCTGATCACCGACGGCCTGCCGACGGTCAACCGCCCGGGTCCCGCGAGCGGTCTGGTAACGCCCCGCGATCGGGTGGAGTTGTTCGAGGATGCAATGAACGAACTTCCGGGCGGCATTCCGGTCAATATCATATTGATGCCGCTCGAAGGCGACCCGAGCGCGGCGGCCGCGTACTGGCAAATGGCGATGGCGACCAGAGGCTCATTCCTCGCGCCATCGAAGGACTGGCCCTGATGACAGACCGAAAGGCAGCAAGATGAGACGCAGAAACCGCGAAACCGAACAGTTCAGCATATCCTTCCTGGATGTGGCGTCCTGCGGTTTCGGCGCGATCATCATCCTGCTGATGATCACCAAGTCGGCGGCGCCCATCACCGAGGAAGTGACCGAAACCCTGCCCGCCGGCGTAATTCAGGAATTACAGGAACAACTGTTCGCGATTCGCTCGCAAACCGAAGAATTGCGGCAGGAACTGAATTCCGCCGAGAGTCGCAATGCCAGCGTGCAGCAGATGATTGCAAGTCTGCGCAGCCAGCGGCAGGCGCTCGAAGGCGATTACGCCCTGGCCCGAGAACAGGGCGACGATACGACCGAGGAAATCGGCCAGTTGCTGCTCGCGCGGCAGACACTCACCGAAGAGATGCAGCGCCTGTTCGATACCGCCCAGGTGCAGGAGAGCAGTTACATCGGCGGCATACCGGTGGACAGCGAATACATTATTTTCGTCATCGACACCTCGGGCAGCATGTATGAAAACGCCTGGGGCAGAATGCTTGAGGTGATCGAGGAAACGCTTGACGTCTATCCCGAAGTGTTAGGCATCCAGGTGATGAACGACATGGGCGACTACATGTTCGATTCCTTTCGCGGCCAATGGATTCCCGACACTCCGTCGCGCCGCGTGCAGATCATTTCCACCTTGCGTTCATGGGATCCGTACAGCAACAGCAGTCCGGTGGAAGGCGTGACAGCAGCCATCGGCTCCTTCTATTCCCCGGACAGGAAAATCAGTGTCTACGTGCTGGGCGACGATTTTCAGCAGGGCGGTTCGATCGAACAGGTGCTGCGCACGATCGACCGTATCAATGTGGAAGACGCCAACGGCGACCGGCTTGTGCGCATCCATGGCATCGGTTTTCCGGTAATATTGAGTGGTTCCGCCCGTTTTCAGCAAAGCGGCTATCGTTACGCCTCGCTGATGCGGGAACTGACGCAGCGGAATGGTGGTACATTTGTAGGCTTGAACGATTTCAGGTAAACGGTGATGACGAATCCCGCCATATCGATTTGCAGAGTTTTGCTGCCGGCATTGCTGCTCAGCGCCTGCGGCGCCAACAGCGTGGTGATCAGCGGCAGCTTCCCCACGCCCAACATCGGCAAGCTGCCGATTGACCTTGCCGTGGTCTACGACGACAACCTGCTGGATTTCATGTATACCGAGTACAGCGAAACCGGCCAGGAGGAATACTATATCCAGAGCGGCCAGTCACATATCCAGTTGTTCAACGCCGTACTTCCGGCCATGTTCGACAACGTGACGTTCGTCGACAACCTGGAAGCCGCGGCTGACTCCGGCGCCGACGCCATCTTCGTGCCCAACATCGAGGAATTCCAGCTCGCCCTGCCGGCCAAGACCCGGCTCGACGTGTACGAAGTCTGGATCAAGTACAACATGCGGCTGCTGACGGCGGAAGGCGCCTATCTGGCCGATTGGGAGTTGACCTCATACGGCAAGACACCCACCGAAACTTTTCTGACCACGGAATCCGCCATCAACGATGCGGCGGTCGTGGCGTTGCGGGATCTGGCTTCCACATTCGCGCTGAGTTTCGCGCGAGTGCCCGAAATCAGCGATTGGCTGGCAAACCGATGAAGCCGACGGAGAAAATCCGATGAAACTTTTTGACGGCGTAGCAGGCAAACTGATTCCTCTTGTCCTGATGCTGTGCGCCGGATGCACCAGCACCACGGTCGACGAGTTCCGCCAGGGTGAAACCGGCATAGCAAGCCACGAAACCGTGGTGATCCTCGGCCGGCGCCAGGTCAGCAGTTACGAGACCAGCGCCGATTTCGTCGAATGCGTGGGCGACCGGCTCGCCCAGGGTGCGAACGGTCTCAGCGTAGTTCCGGAGCAGGAGTTTCTCGACGCGATGTTTCCCTGGTTCGAGCCGCGCACGGCGCCGTTGCGCACCCAGGACCTGGAACGGCTCATGGCCGAGGAACAGGTAGCACTGACAATGCGGGGATTCGGCGTTCGTTACATCGTCTGGCTCGACGGCTTCACCGAAACCATCGACCGCAGCGGCTCGATTTCCTGCACCGTCGCGCCGGGAGGCGCCGGCTGTTTCGGCTTCGGCTCCTGGGAAGACGACGCGAGCTTCAGCGCCAGAATCTGGGATGTGGACAATTTCAATGCCGTGGGCACGATCAGCACCGATGCCAACGGACAATCCTATGTGCCCGCGATCGTGATACCGATCCCGCTGATCGCGCGAGTCGAGGCCAATGCCTGCCAGCGGCTCGGTGACCAGTTGAAGAATTTCGTTATCGGCAGTTGACACAGTTGATCGTAGCGTAGGGGCGAGGCATGCCTCACCCGCCGGCGCAAGCGAGACGGAGGTCGGCAAAATGAACAGATTTATCGGACACATCCGGGATATCGCGACACTGCGCTGGCCGCTGTTCGCGATGTGCCTCCTGGCGATGCTGCTCGACTCCTGCGCGGTCAATCCGGCCACCGGCTCGCCCAATCTCGTACTCATGTCCGGCGACCGGGAAAAGGAAATTGGCCTCGAAGAACACGAAAAGATCGTGCAAAGTTCGATCTTCTATGAAGAAGAGGCGCTGAACGAATATGTGACCGAAATCGGCAATCGCGTCGCCCAGGCCGGCGACAGGCCCGACCTCGAATACCAGTTCTTCATCATCGACAGCCCGGAAATCAACGCCTTCGCCTTGCCCGGCGGATATGTCTACGTCAATCGCGGCCTGATCAACTTCCTCAATTCCGAAGCCGAACTCGCCGGAGTGCTGGCGCACGAAGTCGCGCATATCACCGCCCGGCATGCGGTGCAGCAGCACGCGTCCAACACCCTGGCCCGAACCGCGGCCCAGGTCGGCGGGCTCGTTACCGCGGTAGTCACCGGCAGTGGTTATGTCGGCTCGCAAATATCCCAGGTCGCCTCGATCTGGGCCCAGGCCGGCCTTAGCGGTTTCGGCCGCGAACACGAGCTCGAGGCCGACGAACTCGGCGCCGAGTATCTGCGCGACGCCGGCTACGACCCTATCGGCATGATCGATGCGCTGGCGGTGTTGAAGAACCATCAGGACTTCATGCGCCTTACCACCAACCGCGGCGGCGGCTATCACGGCCTGTTCGCCACCCACCCGCGCAGCGATCAGCGCTTGCAGCAGATCATCGCCCAGGTGCGCGATTTCGATCCGCAAGCGAGTTACATAGACGACAACAGCCGGTTCCGCGAAGCCACCGAAGGCCTGATCGTCGGTGAAAGTCGGCTGGCGAAAACCAATGAAACCCGCAATCGCTACTATCAGACCCTGCTCGGCTATACCATGGTTTTCCCGGACAACTGGCTGGTAAGCGAGACCACGACGACCGCGACCGGCTCGGGGCCGGGAAAAGGATCGCTCAAGGTCGAAGCGCTGCGACTGCAAAACAACGTGCTGCCGCAGGATTTTCTGATCGGCCGAATACATGGCGCCGCGCTCGAGCAGCCCGAGACCCTGGAGCAATTCCGCCTGCGCGGGCACACCGGTATCGTCCAGGATCCGCAAACCGGCCGCAAGGAGCGCATCGCCGCAATTTATTTCGGTCCGCGCGCCTATCTTTTCCGCGGGGAATTGCCTGCCGCCGGGGCGGAAGAAGCGGACGCCCTGCTGCTCGAATCGATCCGCAGTTTCCGGCCGATCGAACGCGGCGAAATAGCCCTGGCCCAGGAATTGCGCATCCGCTACATAGTGGCGGATGAAGATTTCGATTTTGCCGATGCTGCGCGCGATTCAAAGATCAGCGAATATCCGGAAGAGACCTTGCGCCTGCTCAACGGCCACTATCCCATCGGCAGTCCGGAACCCGGCGATTGGGTGAAACTGGTCGAATGACCCCCGGCGCCGGGCTCGAGTCCAGTTCTCGATACGAAAAATCCGGCAATCCAGGAAAATATCTCATCGTCGGTCCTTCCTGGATCGGCGACATGGTCATGGCCCAGTCGCTGTTCAGGCGGCTCAAGGCCGATGATCCGCGCAACGAAATCACCGTCATGGCGCCGGCCTGGACGAGGCCGCTTCTCGAACGGATGCCAGAGGTGTCCGAAAGTCTCGACTCGCCGTTTCCCCATGGCGAACTGAACTGGCTGCTGCGACGACGAATTGGCCGGGAATTGCGCGGGCGCGGGTTTACCCATGCCATCGTTTTGCCCAACTCCTTCAAGTCGGCGCTGGTTCCGTTTCATGCCGCGATCCCCGAGCGAATCGGCTGGCGCGGTGAGTGGCGCGATCCGTTGCTGACCGACTGCCGCCGCCTCGACAAGGAACAACTCCCGCTTATGGCGCAACATTTCGTAGCGCTTGCGCGGCCCGCCAACAGTCTTCTCACCGACGACTGGCCGAAACCGGAATTGCAGGCGCGGCCGGCAGAGCTCGATTCGTCGTGCCTGCGCCTGGGTCTGGATCGGCAACAACCGATCCTGGCGCTTTGCCCGGGCGCCGAATTCGGGCCATCAAAACAATGGCCTGCAGCCGGCCACATCGAATTGGCCGGGCAGTATCTGCGCCGGGGCTGGCAGGTGTGGTTGTTCGGTTCGATGAACGATCGCGAGATCGCCGCCGAGATCACCGCCGGAATCGCTCCCGGGCTGGCCCCGGGCTGCCGCGATCTCACCGGGCGCACAAGTCTGGGCGAGGCAATCGACCTGCTGTCCGCGGCCACCGTCGTGGTATCGAACGATTCGGGCCTGATGCATATCGCGGCGGCGCTGGACAAACCCCTGGCCGCGATCTACGGCTCGAGTTCGCCCGAATTTACGCCTCCTCTCTCCGGCAAGGTAGAATTGCTTGCTACCGGCATCGAATGCCAGCCCTGTTACCGGCGCGAGTGCCCATATGGGCATCTGCGCTGCCTGACCGGGATGCAACCGGCGATGGTGGCCGGCGCCATCGACAGGCTGCGGGAAGAAAGCTCCCGGGAAGCGGCGAATTGCGGATTCTCATAGTCAAGGTCTCTTCGCTTGGAGACATCATCCACACCTTGCCGGCCGTCACCGACGCGGCCAAGGCGCGCAAGGACGTGGTGTTCGATTGGGTCGTCGAAGAAAACTTCGTCGAAGTGCCCGGCTGGCATCCCGCCGTCGACAAGGTGATTCCCATCTCGATCCGCCGCTGGCGCCGGAATTTCCTGAAAACCTGGTTCAATCGCGAAGTCCGCTCGTTCCGGCAACGATTGCGGTCCGAACACTACGATCTCGTGATCGATGCCCAGGGGCTGATCAAGAGCGGCATCATCAGCCGCATGTCGAAAGGACTTACCATCGGCCTGAGCAACCAGACCGCACGGGAGCCGCTCTCGTCGTTGTTCTACAACCAGTCGTATTCGGTGCCCTGGAACGGTCACGCGGTCGACCGGGTGCGGCAGTTGTTCTCCCGGGCGCTCAACTATCGTTACAGCAAGCAGTTGGTCGACTACGGCATCGACGTCTCCTGCATAAAAGACATGGGACACCCATCGACCACAGACATGGGACACCCACTCAAAGAACTCCCCTCCGTATTGTTCCTCCACGGCACCACCTGGGCCACCAAGCACTGGCCCGACGCCTACTGGCGCAGACTCGGCGAGATCGCGACCGCGGCCGGTTACCGCATCCTGCTGCCCTGGGGCGATGAGCGGGACAAGCGCCGCGCCGAACTGATCGCCGGCGGCAACGCACGAGCAACGGTGCTGGAAAGGCAGACGCTGTCCGGCCTCGCACAACACATGCTCAGGGCCGAAGGAGTGATCGCCGTCGACACGGGGCTTGGCCATCTGGCGGCAGCGCTCGGCAAGCCGGCGCTTACCTTGTACGGGCCGACCAATCCGGACCTGACGGGCACATTCGGCCCGCGCCAATTACATCTGACTTCGAACATCGAATGCGCCCCTTGCATGAAGAAGCATTGCGTCTACCATGGCCCGCCGGTCTTCGATACGGCGCATGACGAATCGACCCAAGTGCGGCCTCCCTGCTTTGCGGCACACAAGCCAGACGAGGTCTGGCGACAATTCGAACGTTTGATCGACGGCCACGCCGCCCCATGAAATTCGCCTTCCTCATCTATTCCTGGTTCCCCCACGGCGGCCAGCAGCGCGACATGATGCGGCTGGCGCGGGAATGTATCGACCGCGGCCATGAAGTAATCGCGTACGCCATGCACTGGCGCGGTCCGAAACCGGAAGGCCTGCGTTTAGAGCCGGTTCAGAAGCGCGGTTTCGGCCGGCTGGCCCAATATCGCAATTACACTGAACAGGTGCGCCGGGCCTTGGCCGCGAAACCGGTTGATCTGGTGATCGGATTCAACAAGATGCCCCTGCTTGACGTGTATTTCGCCGCGGATTCGTGTTTCGCGGAAAAGGCGCGAACCCAACGCGGTGTCTATTACCGTTTCACGTCCCGATTCCGTCATTTCCGCGCCTACGAAAAAGCCGTGTTCGGCGATGGCAGCGCAACCAGGTCGCTGGTGCTGTCGGAGCGGCAACGGGACGAATACATCCGTCATTTCCCCGGTTGCGCCCAGCGTCTGCATTTGCTGCCGCCGGGACTTTCGCAGGATCGCAAGGTCGCTGCCCGCGATCCGGAAACGCGCCGGCGCTGCCGCGAGGAACTGTCGCTGTTCGGGGACGAAAAACTGATTCTGCAAATTGGCTCGGGCTTTCGCATAAAGGGCATCGACCGTTCCCTGCGCGCCCTCGCCTCCCTGCCCGAACCAATCGCCAAAAGTTGCCGCTATGTGCTGGTGGGCAAGGGCCGATTCGCGCCAGTCCACGCCCTGGCGCGCAAACTCGGCATACGCGAGCGGGTAAGAGTGCTGCCGGGGCAGGATAATGTGGCGCGCCTCTACCAGGGGGCGGACCTGCTATTGCATCCGGCCTATTCGGAAAGCGCCGGCCATGTGCTGCTCGAAGCCACCGCGGCCGGACTTCCGGTACTGACGACGGCCTCTTGCGGTTATGCGACGCACATCCTGAAGGCCGGCTCGGGCCAGGTCTGCAGCGAACCTTTCAGCCAGGAGGAGTTGAACGGACGCCTGCGGGAAATGCTGGAGCAACTCGATGGCGCGCCCTGGAGCGAAAACGGCTTGCGCTATGGACGAAGCAAAGAACTGTATAACATGACGAAAGTGGCAGTGGATATTCTCGAACAGCAAGAGGGGCTTCGAGCGGGACCGTGAGGGGGAGCGCCTTAGATCGCCCGCGAATAGGCAGAGAATCCGTTCTTCTGAAAAATTAGTATGGAAAGTATGGCGGATTACACACTAGGGCTGGCCGGGGCGATCGGGCATGATCCGGCGGCTGCGCTGTTTTGCGGTGGCGAACTGGTGGCGGCCGTGGAAGAGGAAAGGCTGACCCGGCGGCGGCACGCCCGCAATGAGATGCCGTATCACGCGGTCAGGCAGTGTTTGCAGATCGCCGGCATCCGTGCGTCGGAAATCGACCGGATCGCGATTTCCTACAGCCCGATCAGCATTTTCAGCCCGGCCCGCTGGCATTACGCCCGGCGCCACTGGTACGCCCCCGACCGCAGCCTGGACAGCCTGTTCAACGGCAACCGCCGTTATCGCCGCTATCTCAGGAATTTGCGGCAGATGCTGGAGCAATTGCATATCTCGCCGAAGCAGGCGCGGATCGTACCTGTCGAACACCAGATTGCTCATGCCGCCAGTGCATACCTGTTGAACGAGCCCGAGCGGAAAACGGCGATTTTCTGCAACGACGTCAAGGGCGAATATTCCAACATGCTTTTCGCCGTCGGCGAAGGCGGCCGCATCGTGAAACGGAAGGAATTTCATAATCCGGATTCCCTTTGCGGCATGTATGCGGCGCTGACCGATTATTTGGGATTCGAGATTCTCGACGGAGAACTGAAGGTCATGGGCATCGCGCCGCTCGGCGATGCGGAAAAATATGATCTGTCACCGCTGGCGACCTGCCGCAATGGCAAATTCAGGGTCAACAACAAGATGATCGGCACGGTCGGCCTGCGCCGCTACAAGGCCAAATCCCAGGGTCACTATTTCAGCCAGAAACTGGTAGACATGCTGGGGCCGCGCCGGGTGGGAAATCTGGTCGACGATCCATACCTGCATTACGCCGCCGCAATCCAGAAACTGTACGAAGATATGGCAATGCAACTGATCGATCACTATTTGGGCGACGTGCTTGCCGAAACGGGCATTCTGGCAGTGGCCGGTACTGGCTCCATGAATATCCGCCTGAATCAGCGGCTTGCCGCCTGGGACAAGGTCGAGCGCCTGAACGTGCATCCGGCCTGCAGCGATTCCGGCACGGCCATCGGCGCGGCGGCCTTTGCGATACGCCAATCGGGCGCGAGGCTCCTGCCGGTCGAGAGCATGTTGCTAGGGCCGGATTTCTCTTCCCGGCAATGCATCGACGCCTGCCGCAATCATCGCGACAAGCCGATCTGGGAAGAACTCGAGGATCCGTATGGGAAAGCGGTGGAATTGCTGGCGGCGGGAGAGCTGGTAGGCTGGTTCCGCGGCCGTCTCGAGTTCGGCCAGCGCGCGCTCGGCAACCGCAGCGTGCTGGCGAATCCGCAACAGGTGAACAACGCGGATCTGATCAATCAACAGGTCAAGTTTCGCGAGATTCGCAGGCCTTTTGCCTGCTCGATACTGGCCGAAGCCAGTGATGAAATACTTTCGGGCCAGCAGGCGGACCGCTACCGCTGCATCGGCGTTCGCATCGATGAAGCCTGGCGCTCCCGCTATCCGGGTATCGCCTATGCGGACGGCAGCACGCGGGTGCAGGTGGTGGACGCGGAGCACTATCCGGATTTTCACCGGTTGCTGACGATGTTCAGGGAGAAGACGGGCAATCCGCTGTTGATCAATTCTTCCATGAGCCGGCCGGGAGAAGCGCTGGTCTGCTCGCCGGAGCATGCGGTGGAGATGTTCGTGAATTCGGGGTTGAAATATTTGATCCTGGAAAATCTTCTTGTTACTCGCCGTCCTGAAGAGGACTCTTGGTAAAAAATCAGGGACACTGGCGTGTAGGGGCGAGGCATGCCTCGCCCCTACAAACGCCGGTAGATTTGTAGCAGGGCTCAGGGACACTAGCGTAGTTCCCAACGCCGTAGGGGCGACGCATGCGTCGCCCGTGTGTGTTGCACGGTGCCGGGGCCGTGCGCGGGCGAGGCATGCCTCGCCCCTACAAACGCCGGTAGATTTGTTGCAAGGGTCAGGGACACTTGCGTAGTTCCCAACGCCGTAGGGGCGACGCATGCGTCGCCCGTGTGTGTTGCACGGTGCCGGGGTCGTTCGCGGGCGAGGCATGCCTCGCCCCTACAAACGCCGGTAGATTTGTAGCAGGGGTCAGGGACACTTGCGTAGTTCCCAACGCCGTAGGGGCGACGCATGCGTCGCCCGTGTGTGTTGCGCGGTGCCGGGGCCGTGCGCGGGCGAGGCATGCCTCGCCCCTACAAACGCCGGTAGATTTGTAGCAGGGGTCAGGGACACTTGCGTAGTTCCCAACGCCGTAGGGGCGACGCATGCGTCGTCCGTGTGTGTTGCACGGTGCTGGGGCCGTTCGCGGGCGAGGCATGCCTCGCCCCTACAAACGCCGGTAGATTTGTAGCAGGGGTCAGGGACACTTGCGTAGTTCCCAACGCCGTAGGGGCGACGCATGCGTCGCCCGTGTGTGTTGCACGGTGCCGGGGTCGTTCGCGGGCGAGGCATGCCTCGCCCCTACAAACGCCGGTAGATTTGTAGCAGGGGTCAGGGACACTTGCGTAGTTCCCAACGCCGTAGGGGCGACGCATGCGTCGCCCGTGTGTGTTGCACGGTGCCGGGGTCGTTCGCGGGCGAGGCATGCCTCGCCCCTACAAACGCCGGTAGATTTGTTGCAAGGGTCAGGGACACTTGCGTAGTTCCCAACGCCGTAGGGGCGACGCATGCGTCGCCCGTGTGTGTTGCACGGTGCCGGGGCCGTGCGCGGGCGAGGCATGCCTCGCCCCTACAAACGCCGGTAGATTTGTTGCAAGGGTCAGGGACACTTGCGTAGTTCCCAACGCCGTAGGGGCGACGCATGCGTCGCCCGTGTGTGTTGCACGGTGCCGGGGCCGTTCGCGGGCGTGGCATGCGTCGCCCGTGTGTGTTGCGCGGTGCCGGGGCCGTGCGCGGGCGAGGCATGCCTCGCCCCTACAAACGCCGGTAGATTTGTTGCAAGGGTCAGGGACACTTGCGTAGTTCCCAACGCCGTAGGGGCGACGCATGCGTCGCCCGTGTGTGTTGCACGGTGTCGGGGTCGTTCGCGGGCGTGGCATGCCTCGCCCCTACAAACGTTGGTAGATTTGTTGCAAGGGTCAGGGACACTTGCGTAGTTCCCAACGCCGTAGGGGCGACGCATGCGTCGCCCGTGTGTGTTGCACGGTGCCGGGGCCGTGCGCGGGCGAGGCATGCCTCGCCCCTACAAACGCCGGTAGATTTGTTGCAAGGGTCAGGGACACTTGCGTAGTTCCCAACGCCGTAGGGGCGACGCATGCGTCGCCCGTGTGTGTTGCACGGTGCCGGGGTCGTGCGCGGGCGAGGCATGCGTCGCCCGTGTGTGTTGCACGGTGCCGGGGCCGTTCGCGGGCGAGGCATGCCTCGCCCCTACAAACGCCGGTAGATTTGTATCAGGGGTTGCTGGGCGTTCGGGAATGCGGCTGCCGGCTCTAGCAGGGTCGCAATTGCTAGTCTTGAGAGCAGTTGTTCGATTGCTGGGGAAGTTGCTACGACGATGATGTCGCCGGGTGCCATTGCGAGGATTTGCTGCTCGGTGAGGCGCGACTGGACCTGGTCGTATTCGGTGACTTTGTCGCTGTAGTACGCGGCTGCGCGGTTGTTGGTTAGTAGTTGTGTGTTCTGGTCGGGGTTTTCGTTCAGCCATTCTACGGCGTCGTGGATGTAGGTCTTTGAGCGTCCGAAGGTGTAGTAGGAATCCACGGCGGAAAATGCGAAGAACAGTGCTAGCAGCCAGGGCGCAAGTCGCGTGCCCGGCGGTGCGCGCTTTAGCATTTCGCGTGCTATGAATGGGACGGCCAGGGCCAGGGCAAGGCTGAATGTCATGGCGTAGCGGCTGGTCAGGTAGCGCGTCACGAGGACGAAGGCCAATACGATTAGCAGGTTGATTACCGCGAATGCGATTATGGGCAAGGCCTTGTCGCGATTCGGCATAAGCCATTTCTTCCACCAGCCCCAGGCCAGAATGAGAGTGAAGGGCATGCCGACTGCGTAGAGCAGTTCGGCGATGAGGATGACCATCAGTCCCGCCACCAGGATCAGCGGCAGGTAGTGGCCTGAATAGGTGGCGGCGTGTTCGCCGAAAATGGCTTCGGCGATTTCCCGGCTGCCCGGGTCGAACAGGGACTGCAGGAAGGGAACGTAGACCGAGCCCTGTGTAATCAATTGTTGCAGCAGATCCAGATTTAGCGCCAGGCCCGCCAGAAAAAACAGTAACAGGACGCCGGCCGCGACGGCAAGCGCCCGGCCGCTAAGCTGGTAGCGCTTCGCGCGCTGGTGGCGTTGGTCGAACAGCAGGCAAACCGGCGCCAGCAGCAGGTACAGTATTGCCTCGGGGCGAAAGATCGCGGCCAGCAGCATTGCGCCGCAAAAGTACAGGCAGAACCTCCAGGCGCCTTCGGCGCCATAACGAATCAGCCACCAGATGCCGAGCAGCGAGAAAGCCCAGAAGCCGGAGTCGCGCAGGATCTGGAAGCGGTACTCGTTGATTTCGGGGAACAGCAATATGGTCAGTGCGGCGAACGCAAGCAGTTGGCGGTCTTCGGAAAACTCGCGGCAAATGCCGATGAACGCGTAGGTCAGGATGGCGAAAAACAATCCATTCAACAGGTAGGCCGCGGTGAACAGTTCGAGTCCGGCGGCGGCAGTCAGTCCGATCAATACCGAATAGCCGGCCCAGGCGAAGTGATCGAAGGCGGCGCCGATGCCCTGCTGCTGGAAGATTTCCGCAGTTCGTATGTAAACAAAGGCGTCGTCGTTGGGTATGGAGACGGTAATGGCGGCATAGACGGAAAGCAGCAGGCTTGCCGCTACGGCCCAAAGTCGCGGGTCCACCTTTTCCAGGCGTGCGCTCATTCTGTCGATGGCACTGCTCATGGCGCGGCCGCCCCGATGCTAGCGGTAGGGGCCGGGGTCGCCGGCTTCCCGGGTCTTGAAGCGCCGGTGCAACCACAAGTACTGGTCCGGTTGTTCGCGAACCGCTTCTTCGACCAGCCGATTGATTCTGATGGCGTCTTTGCGTTCGTCGCCACTGGGAAATTCTTCCAGTTCGGGGCTGATGCGAAGATGGTAGCCCGAATTACCGGACTTCCGGTAATGACTGAAGAACAGCACGGGCGAACCGTTCGATTCGGCAAAGCGGCCGGTTGCGGTGATTGTTGCCGCAGTCACGCCGAAGAACGGTACGAACACCGCGCGGCGCGCGCCGTAATCCTGATCCGGCGCATACCACACGACAAGTCCTTCACGCAGGCAGCGCAGCATGCCGCGCACGTCGCGCCGCTCGATCACGCGCGGATGAATACGCCGGCGGCAATTGAACATCACGGCGTCGAACAGCGGATTTTCGTGTGCTCGATACGTGACTGCCATCGGGTGAAACAAACTCAGCAGGAAACCGCCGATTTCGAGCGTGGTTAAATGTGCGGCGACGAGCAGCACGCCGCGGCCTTTCGCCACGGCCTCTTGCAGGTGCTCCAGCCCGTCGATACGGACGCGGGAGCGAAAGTCCTCAGGGTCGCGATACCAGGATATGGCGACTTCCACGAGGCCGATGCCATTCGAAACGAAGGTCCGGCGCACCAGTCGCTGAAGCTCGCCGGCATCCAGTTCGGGAAAGCACAGCCGTAAATTGACTTCGCAAATGCGCCGGCGCCGCCGCGCCAGAAGATGGCTGAGACGCCCGATGCCGGCGCCGAGCCTCATCTGCCAGGAAAACGGCAACCAGGCAATCGCCCTGCCGAGCAAGACAAACACCCAAACGGGCCAATAACGGGGACCGGTAAATTGCCGCAAGCGCACAAACTCGCCGGAAGCGCTTGGCCGGCCGCGGCGATCAGGCAATGATCTGCGGAATCGGTTTGCCGTCGATATCCGACAAACGATAATCGCGGCCGCTGTAGCGATACGTCAGCTTTTCGTGATCGAGACCGAGCAGATGCAGGATCGTGGCATGCAAGTCGTGGGGCGAGATCGGCTGCTCCTGCGCCTTGTAGCCCCATTCGTCGGAAGCCCCGATCGCCTGGCCGCCCTGAATGCCGGCCCCGATCATCAGTGCGGTCTGGGCGCCCGGATTATGATCGCGGCCCACGCCGCGCTGGGAAATCGGCATGCGGCCGAATTCCCCGTGCCACAAGATCAGCGTGTCATCCAGCATTCCCCGCGACTTCAGGTCGGCGATCAGTCCGGCGATCGGCTTGTCGGATTCCGCGGCGTGCAAGGTATGATTTTCCACCAGATTGCTGTGTGCGTCCCAGGTATCGGTGTTCTGAACCCCGACGCCGCCCATGAATAGCTGAACGAAGCGCACGCCCCGCTCCACCAGGCGCCGCGCCATCAGGCACTGTTTGCCGAACGGCTCGGTAAGAGGGTCGTCAAGCCCGTACAGACTCCTGGTGGCCTCGGACTCGGTACGAATGTCGATGGCCTCCGGCGCGCAACCCTGCATGCGATAGGCCAGTTCGTAGGAGGAGATCCGCGCGGCCAGTTCGGAATTGCCCGGATACTTCTCCATGTCCATGCGATTCAATTGGGCCAGCACTTCCAGACGCGCCCTTTGCCGCTCCGGAGTCATCGATTCCGGCGTTTCAAGGTCCACGATCGGGTCTCCGCTCGAACGGAACAGCGTGCCCTGGTAGCTGGCCGGCATGAAACCCGAACCCCAGTCGTTCGGCCCGCCGAGAGGCCCGCCGCGATAATCCGTCATCACCACGAAAGCCGGCAGGCTGGAACTTTCGGAACCCAGCCCGTAGGTCACCCAGCAGCCCACGCTGGGAAAGCCCATGCTGATCTGGCCGGTCTGCATTTCGTAGGTCGCCTGGATGTGATCGTTGGATCTGCCATACAGGGACTTGACGAAGGCAATATCGTCCACATGCGCGGACAGATGCGGAAACAATTCCGAGACCCACATTCCGCTTTCACCGTATTGCCTGAATTCGAACGGACTCGGCATCAACGGGCCGGGCATGCCCTGACGGACGGCGAATTTTTCACCGATCAGGTCTTCCAACGGCTGCCCGGCATACTTGGTCAGAGCCGGCTTGTAATCGAAGGTGTCGATCTGGCTCGGCCCGCCGCTCATGAACAGGGAGATGACGTTTTTCGCCCGCGGGGTGAAATGCGGCGGTTTCGGTGCAAACGCGCCCGGAAACTGCTCCGCGCATTGGGGCCCGCCAGGCAGCGCCGATTGCGCGAACGCCCGGTCATCGTGCATCAGCGAGGCCAGGGCCAGGCCGGCAATACCGCCGCCGGACTGCATGAGAAAGTCCCGGCGCGACCAGAATTTCTTCTTCGGCTTGTCATGCATGTCGCTATCTCCTGTACAGGAACTCACTCAGGTTGAAGACTACATGAGTGAGATCTTCCAGCGAGCCGCCCGCCACCAGTTGCCGCGCCAGGTCGGCCTCTTCCGGGGCGGGCGCCCTGGCCACGGCGGTCCGATACACCAGATCCACCTGCCGGTCCACGTCGTATGGGGCCTGTTCTTCTATTCGGCGTGCGAAAAGGCGCGCCTGCCCGAGCACAAACTCGTTGTTCATCAGGGTCAACGCCTGGGGCGCTACGGTCGAGGTATTGCGATAGGCGGCCGTGATGTTCTGATCCGGCAAATCGAATGTCTCGAAAAACGGGAAGGTCAATGTACGGCGGCGATAGACGTAGAGGCTGCGGCGCCATGCTTCCGGCCCGTCGACCTGATTGTCCCAGCGGCCGTAAGCCTGGGCGGTGTCCAGAATTTCCTGCGGAATATAGGGAAAGACCGGCTTGCCGCCGATGCTCAGGTCGATGCCGCCGCTGGTCGCCATCATTACGTCTCGAATCGCTTCGGCTTCCAGGCGCTGCGGCCGGTAGCGCCACAGCAGATGATTCTCGGGGTCCTCGGCGGCGTTCTGTTCATTGTCCCAGGACGAGGCCATGACATAGGCCTCCGAACTCATGATCAGGCGATGCAGGTCCTTGGTGCTCCAGCCGTTTTCCATGAACTCAATCGCAAGCCAGTCCAGCAGTTCAGGATGGCTGGGGCGGTCACCGACCACGCCGAAGTTGTCCAGGCTGGCGACGATGCCGCGGCCGAAATGGTGGTGCCAGACACGATTCACCCAGACCCGCGCGGTCAGGGGATTGTCTTCCGAAGTGATCCATTGCGCCAGGGCCAGCCTGCGCCCGGAAGTGCGGCCGTCGGGCCGGGGAATTTCGGTGGGCGGGTCGCCATAGGTGGCAACGGTCAGAAAGGCCGGCTCCATTTCCGGGCCGGGACTGAACGGGTCGCCGCGAATCAGGAACGGCGACGACGGCACTTCATAGGCGCCTTGGCCCTGATGCAGGAAACTGCCAGGCTCTTCCATTCTGATGCGGCACTCCGGACAGCCCAGGACGTTGTCTCCGGCTCGGTCCGGCGTGTAGCGGTAATCGCCGTCGGTAACGACTTCCATCATCGGCGGCTGCGGCGGCCGCTGCGCCTCGATTTCCTCAATTCTCCGGCGCAACGCTTGCCGGCGGACCTTGTCCGGCTCCGGCATGGCGGCGTCCACCTGGTCACGCGGCACGCCGATGGTCAGTACCTGCGCGGCCAGCAACTGCTGCCCGTCGCTGCGCTCCTCTTCCGGCGTGAGCACCGCCTCCAGCACGTCGCTGGGAAAATCCCTTCGAATTCGCTCGATCTTCAGTTCCGTCAGGTAGGGTTGTTCGATCTCCCTTATCTGTTCGCGGACGGCCGAAACCCGCTCGTCCAGTTCCGCTGTCCTGGCGAGGTATGCAAGGGCCTGTTCATCCGGCAGCATCGGCCAATCGGTTTCCACGTAGCCGAAAATCGAGGCCGTCATGCTGTAATAATCTTTCTGCAGGATCGGATCGAACTTGTGGTCGTGACAGCGGGCGCACTGGATAGTCATGCCCAGCACGCCCCGGCCCAGGGTCGCGACGACATCGTCGAGATAGTCCCAGCGCCGCTCGGGGTTGTCTTTCTCGCGGAAGTTCACCCGCGGTCCCGCGCGCAAGAAGCCGGTGGCTATGCGGGTTTCATGGGTGGTCTCATCGAGTTCGTCGCCGGCGATCTGTTCGGTGATGAACCGGTCGTAGGGTTTGTCGTTGTTGAAGGCGTCAACGACGTAGTCGCGATAGCGCCAGGCATCGGCGCGGTCAACATCCTGCTCGTAGCCGTCGGAGTCGGCGTACCGCGCCACATCCAGCCAGTGGCGCCCCCAGCGTTCGCCATAGTGCTTCGATGCCAGCAGCTTGTCGATTTGCCGCTCCCAGGCCCCGGGGGCGGTGTCGGCCAGAAAGGTTTCGAGTTCCTCTACGGTCGGCGGCAGGCCCAGCAGATCGAGATAAGCCCGGCGTAATAGTGCCGCCTTCTCGGCCCGCGGCGCCGCGGTAACGCCCTGCTCCCGGCGTTTCCGCTCCAGGAAGCGATCGATGGGATGGTCGAACCCGTTCTCGGCGGGCGGAGGCGCCTGCTCGGGGAGCCGGAAAGCCCAATAGTCGCGCGCCGACGCCGGCACGTCGGTGACGAATGTCGAGAATTCGCTGGCGGCGACGGTGGTAGCCGGCTCGTCGTCCCACACCGCTCCGGCTTCGATCCAGGCGCGGAACTTTTCGACATCTTCTTCCGGCAGCGGCACGCCCAGAGGCATGACAGGACCTTCCATGCCCGCAAGTTGCCGGAACAGGCGGCTGGCGGCGGCGTCCCCCGGCACGATGGCCGGGCCGCGATTGCCGCCTTCAAGGGCTTTTTCCCGAGTGCTCAGATCGAGCCCGGAACTCTGGATCGCCGCACCGTGACAGTTCCAGCAGGTGCGCTCCATGATCGGGCGGATTTCATGGCTGAAGAATTCAGCGTCGGACTGGGCCTGGACGGCAACGGGCAGGAAACCGGCCATCGCCAGCACGGCGGCCGACATCACCAGGTCAGGTACTGACAGTGAGCGCATCGTCACCTCGCGCAGACCCGTTTCAGGATCGATGAGGATTCTCTCTTATGAAGCGAACGATACCGGCAGCTACCGGACTTGGCAAGACCATGTGCGCCTTCAGCATGTAGGAGCGAGGCATGCCTCGCCCGCGAACAACCCCGAAACCGTGCAACACCCTCGGGCGAAGCATGCCTCGCCCCTACAGTCTCGCATGAAACGGAATCAACCGTTAACAGGGCGGCGGAACCGCTATGCTATGATCCGCTTCGCCTGTTCAGCATGAGCAAACAGCCCATGAAACCCACCATGCCCGCCTTTCAGGACGCCCGATTGCTCGTCGTCGGCGATGTCATGCTCGACCGGTACTGGCATGGCAAGGCTTCGCGGATTTCGCCCGAGGCGCCCGTGCCCGTCGTGCGCGTCGGCAAGCGCGAAGACCGGCCGGGCGGCGCCGGCAACGTTGCCCTGAATATTGCCGCGCTCGGCAGCGCCGCCACCCTCGTCGGTGTCGTCGGCGCCGACGACACCGCCGATGAACTGCGTTCGCGGCTCGAAGCAGCCGGCGTCTATTGCGAGTTTCTGCGTTCTCCGGACAAACCCACGATCACCAAGTTGCGCGTAATCGGACATCAGCAGCAACTCATTCGGCTCGATTTCGAACAACGATTCAACGAGGCCGATACCGAAGGCCTTTCCGGCAAGGTCGCCGGTCTGCTGGCCGAAGCCCAGGTTCTGCTACTGTCCGATTACGACAAGGGCGGAATCGGCGATGTCGAGGAACTGATAGCGCTCGGCAGGAAACGGAAGATTCCCGTCATCGTCGATCCGAAGGGCAATGACTTTTCGCGTTATCGCGGCGCGACCCTGATTACGCCGAACCTGAGCGAGTTCGAGGCCATCATGGGCCCGAGCGCCAACGAGACGGAACTCGTGGCGAAAGGCGAGGAACTCATCAGCCGGTTGGAACTCGAGGCCGTGCTCATTACCCGCGGTGAACTCGGCATGACGCTGATCCGGCCGAACGCGCCGGAATTGCATCTGCCGGCGAGAGCGCAGGAAGTCTACGATGTCACCGGCGCCGGAGACACGGTGATTTCCGTATTGTCGGCGGCGCTAGCGGCGGGGGAAAAGCTGACCGACGCGGTGGTGCTGGCCAATCTGGCCGCGGGCCTGGTAGTGGGCAAACTGGGCACGGCCGCCATCAGCGCTCCCGAGTTGCGCCGCGCGCTGCTTGCCGAACAGGGCAGCGGCCGGGGCATCATGAGCGCCGGTCAATTGCGCATCGCCGTGCAGGACGCCCGCGACCACGGCGAACGCATCGTCTTCACCAATGGCTGCTTCGACATCATCCACGCCGGCCACGTCGGCTACCTCGACGAGGCGCGCAAGCTGGGAGACCGCCTGATCGTCGCGATCAACGACGACGCCTCGGTGCGCAAGCTCAAGGGGCCGGGCCGCCCGATCAATCCACTCGACCGCCGCCTGCGGGTGCTGGCAGGGTTGGGCGCCGTGGACTGGGTGGTGAGTTTCAGCGAAGACACGCCGGAGGATCTGCTGCGCGAATTGCAGCCGGACGTACTCGTCAAGGGCGGCGATTACACGCTCGACGAAGTGGTAGGCGGCGAACTGGTCAAGTCCTGGGAAGGCGACGTGCGGGTGCTGGCTTTCATCGATGATTGCTCGACTTCCGCGATCGTCGAGAAAATGCGCCAGGCGGGCGACGAATCGCCAGACCAGGTCTGAATACGAACCTTCGCGGCAAGCCTTATGCGCTAGTAGTTTTCCCGCATGTAGTCCGCAATGCGTTCGAGGCCGGGCTCAAGATGGCTGCGCGGTGAACCAATGCCGATACGGAAATGGCCGTCGAGTCCGTACACGTCGCCCGGCAGCAGCAGTACGCCTTTCTCATCGCGCAGGCGGTGTACGAGTTCCGTCGAGTTCGCTTCGAAGTGATAGTGTACGAAGGCCATACCACCGGCTTTCGGCGGAATGAGCGAAACCAGTTCGGCATTCGCATCGATCCAGTCCTGCAAAAATGTCAGGTTCTCCCGCAGAATCGTCCTGCTGCGCTGCAGGATCCTGGAGCGCAGTTCCGGTTTCAGCACGCGCTCAGCGACATACTCGCTGATTGCCGATGTCGTGATCGACGTGTAGTCCTTCCTTTGCCAGCACTTATAGATGTCCTCCACGGGACCGGCGAGCCAGCCGATCCTCAGCCCGGGCAAGGCCATGGCCTTGGACAGCCCATTGGTCACTATCGCCTTGTGGTACATGTCCAGAAAACTTTCGCATTCCGGACCGTACAACTCCGAGCCCTTGTAGACTTCGTCCGCATGCAGATAGATGTCGTGTCTTTCGGCAATTCGAACCAGCTCGCGCATACCTTCCGGCTGCATGATGGCGCCGGTCGGATTATTCGGGTGACAGATCGTGATCAGGCGCGTACTGGCCGATATCGCCGCTTCCAGTTCGGCAAGCCTGGGCTGCCAGTCGGCATCGCCATCGTGCCGCACCGTCTTTGCGTTGACGCCCAGCGCTCGCGCCCACCCCCAGATCTGCAAATAGTTGGGTGTGAACACGACGATCTCGTCCCCGGGATCAAGCAGCGACATGACCAGCAGAAAATTGGCTTCCGCCGAACCGTTGGTAACGATGATTTCGTCCGGCGTCCGGCTCTCATACAACGCCGCAATGGTCTCACGCAGCGAAACGGCGCCGTTCGTCCAACCGTAGCCGAGCTCCAGCGCCTGTAATTCCCTCATCTCGGCGTCGCTCAGCAGATCGTTCAAGGACATCGGATGAACGCCGCTGTCGGACAGATTCAGCTCGACGACATTCTCGTACAGCGACTGTATGCGCTCGAGTTTGAACTCTTCGATTTTCATCAGCTCACAATCCTGCTCAAACTTTGGAGGGGGGAAACGGCTGCCCCCATTCTCCCCCGTCATGTTCAGAGATAAGCGTCCGCATCCAAACGATCGAGTATGGCGATCACTTGTTCCGTCCTTTGGTCGTGGATGACATCGATTACCCGTTCACCCTCAAGTTGCGGGTGCCTCGCATACAGCCAGGCTCGAATCTCTTACTGGCTGTAATATTCACTGAGTCTCGTCACGACGTAGGACAAGTCTGAAATAATCAGCTGTGTCCGGGGATGCGGGGACTTCTGGCCCGCACCCCATCGCGATACGGTCGACATCGAGACACCAGTGAAGTTGGCGGCTATGTCCCAGCCCTTTAAACCTCCCGTTTGCTGCAGGCGCGTCAAAAACTGCACCACCGGCTTTGCCATCGCCTGACTCATGCCTCACTCCTCCTGAGTCTCGCAAAAAACCGCATATGCGTTTCAGACATGGTATTACCTGAAACAAAAACATCAACGTATGCGTCGAGATTGTTTATCTGTCACTACGGGAACGGCCCAGTTCGGCCAAAATCTCTTCGAGCGGGACGACGGGAGCCGGCTTTGACTGATGGGATCCTTCTGATGGGCGCCATGATGGGTGCGCCACCATGGGTGTCCCATTGCTACGGCAATTGCGCGATGGGTGTCCCCTTCCCAGTGCAGGCTTGATTGCATCGCAATCAACAAATATATTGGGATACGAACCACAAGGAGGACTTGACCATGGCGAGCATCACGATCCGAAACCTTGACGACGATGTGAAAAGGCTGTTGCGCGTGCGTGCCGCCGAACACCACCGCTCCATGGAAGAAGAAGCGAGATTGATCCTGCGCGAAGCAGTCGAACTCAAGAAGACGCCTCGAAATCTGGCAAGCACCATACGCGCCCGTATCGCTCCTCTCGGCGGAGTAGACCTGGAACTGCCGCCACGCGTTCCGATGCGCGAACCACCTTCCTTCGATTGAGGCGACATGGATGATTCTATTAGATACGAACGTCGTATCCGAACTCTTGCGGCCGAATCCCGATCCCGCCGTCGAAATTTGGGTAGGAGCCCGCGAGGCCATGCAATTGTATTTCTCAGCGGTCGGCGAGGCGGAGCTTCGCTACGGCGTCGCGATTCTACCGGTCGGACGACGCCGAACAGCACTCGCGTCTGCCATTGAGGCGATCTTGCGGGAGGACTTCAGCGGACGGATTCTTGCATTTGACAGCGACGCGGCGCGTGCATACGCGGAGATTGCCGCCGCTCGCCGAGCCGCTGGCCGTGCAACCTCTCCGGCGGACTGTCAGATCGCGGCGATCGCCCAGTCCCGCGGTCTGACCGTGGCAACGCGGAACGCCTCTGACTTTGAAAGTTTCAATGTAAAGGTCGTCAATCCCTGGACGACCGCATGACCTGAAATGCCGTGACTTTCCGCTAATCAAGACCGTCGGCTCGCACTGGCGCCAGTCCACTTTAGCGGGTGGAGACTTCGCCGTCGGAATTCCCGGACATAGGCGTCCCGTGACCGCGTGTATTTGAACCTGCACACGTATGCGTCGAGATTGTTTATCTGTCACTACGGGAACGGTCCAGTTCGGCCAGAACCTCGTCGAGCGTGGCGACGGGCGCCGGCTTTGGCGGCGGCCCTGTAGCTATAACCGCCTCGATGTTTTTGCGGAGGTGGTCGGGGTTTATGGTTCCGACGATTACGGATGAGATGCCGGGGGGTTCGAGCAGGAAGCGGAAGTTGTCGGCGACTGAATCGCTCTTGCCGTGGACGGCGTGTCCGCTGGCGAGGCCTTTCTTTATGAGGACTCCCTTGCCGGCTTTTTGCGCCTGGTCGATTACCGGCTTCTGGCTGGTGTCGGATCGGTTGTAGGTAAGCATGAGCACGTCGACGAGTTCTATCGCGCGCAGGCCGCCTTCGATAGTCTTGGAACTCATGCCGACGGCGCGCAGCAGGCCTTCGCGGCGCATTCGTTCCAGGGTTTCGAGGCAGTCGGACTTGTCGAGGATGTCGAGGTCGTTGCCGTCGGAATGGATCAGCACCAGGTCGAGACGGTCGGTGCGCAGATGACGCAGGCTTTGTTCGATGCTTTCGCGTACATGGGCAGCGGAAAAATCGAACCGCGAATGGCCTCCTTCGAAGATTTCTCCGACCTTGGTGCCAAGCAGCCAGTTGTCACGGTCCGGCAAGAGCCTGCCGATACGCCGTTCGCTGCTGCCATAGGCTGGAGCGGTGTCGAGCAGGTTTATCCCGGCTTCCCGGGCCAGATCGAGCAATGCGGTGATTTCCCTGTCGGAAGGCAGTTCGAAACCTTCCGGGTATTTCACATCCCGGTTGCGGCCGAATTTCACCGTGCCGAGGCCGAGGCAGGAAACCCGCATGCCGGTGGTGCCGAGGTCGCGTTTGGGCAACATGAACTCAGTTCCAATAAGGCCGCGCCAGCGGCGGTGGGCCGGGCAGTCCGGGCGTGAGCCGCCCCACTGTCAGATCCGGGTTCGGGCCCGCTCGGGGCTCGATTCCATCTTCGCGCAGGCTTCGCATCACCATGTCCGCCAGCACCGGCGCGAGCGTGAGCTTGGTGGGCCAGGCGACGATGATGTCCTGTTCCGCACTCACGCTGGCATTTTCGGGTCTGCGACCTTCGGGGCTCGCCGGTTCCGCCCTGTTGATGTCGAGACAGCGCCAGCGGAGATCGTTCAAGTACACCTCGGGCAGCAAATCGGCAAGTTGACTTTTTGCCGCGTCGATTTGCGCGGAGTCGGTACGCACTGTTCCGTATTCAGCAAGTTGTCCGCCCAGATACCACACCGTCTCACCGGCACTATTGACATGGGAAGTAACGGTCAAACGCGGCGTGGCACTCAAACCCTCTCCGAGTACATGCATGAAGATTGGCGGTAGCGAAGTTCCACTGACCGAAACCATCTTGAGCGGCCTCGTCTGGCAGCGGGGGAGCAGCAGGCCTGCCAGTTCGATCAATCTCTCGTTGCCCTCGCCGGCGCAGAAAATGTAGCGCCGCGCCTTGATCGTCAACGGTTTCCCCGTCGTGCGCAAGATCAATTCGCGGCAGGCGGCGGCGCATGTGAACTCGATACAGTTCTCCGAATCGGCGGATCCATGAAATCCGATCGAGTGAATCCGGCTTTGATGCGGCGCAGCCAGCGCTTCGATCAGCGATGCACTGTCGATCACGAAATCGGGCAGATTGTACACAGCGCCGCGGCCGCGCAATATTTCCGGGATTTCTTCCGGCACGGCCGGTTCGGTCTTGCCGGCAATCGCCTTGCTGCCGAGAAAGACTTTCATGCCGGCGCCGAGGCCGGCGCCCGACCAGAGCTGGAAACGCGGGCTCAGGACCCGGCAGGCGGAAAGGTCGATTTCGCCATTTCCCTCGATGCAGTCACGCCAGCGCCGAGGCATGTCGGCGATCGCCCGGGACGCGCCACCGAAGGCGCCATGCAGGGCGTACTTGAGCCCGCCGTGGATGATTCCCTGGGAATGGATCGATTGCCCACCACCGAGCCGGTCCCGCTCCAGCAGTATCGCCTGATAGCCTTCTGCGGTCAGCCGGTTGAGCAGCCATAATCCCGCCACGCCGCCGCCGAATATGACGATGTCAGTTGAATAGCTGGAGGGCATCCTTTAACTTTTCCCGCATTGTGGCCGGGCCGGCTCAAGAATACCGCAGACACGGCGGCAGTTCATGGGGCGCCCGTCCGCGCCCGGACCGGCTTCCCCCATGCAGCGAGCGATCTACAGCATTATTTTCACCCTGGCCCTGCCGTTGATATGGATTCGGCTGCTCTGGCGCTCGCGCAAATCGCCTGCGTACAGCCAGCGAATCGGCGAACGATTCGGCCGCATTCGGGCGCCGGATTCCCTTGACCCGGAAAGAACCACCATCTGGCTGCATGCGGTTTCCGTCGGCGAAAGCATGGCGGCCGCGCCGCTGGTGTCGGCGCTGCAAGCCGAGATGCCGGAGTTGCAATTCGTCGTGAGCACGATGACTCCCACGGGCGCGGACCGCGTGCGGCAGCAAATGGGAGACAGCGTAATTCATCATTATGCGCCCTACGACGCAACCTGGATCGTAAACCGATTCCTTGCCGCCTTCCGGCCGAAAATGCTGATCCTGATGGAAACCGAGTTATGGCCGAACACCATTCATCTGGCGCACCGCGGGGGATTGAAGATATTGCTGGCGAACGGCCGCCTTTCGGAAAAATCCCTGCGCTCCTATTCCCGCGTCAAGGGCCTGACCCGGAACATGTTGCGGCAGATTCACACGATTTGCGTCCAGGCGGAGGATGACGCCGCGCGATTCCGGAATCTGGGCGCTGAAGCGCCGCGGGTAACGGGAAGCCTGAAGTTCGCCTTGCATGATGGACCGGGCGGGCAAACGCCGCCGCTTGCCCCGATCGAAACCTGGAAGGGCGAGCGCCAACTGATCGTCGCGGCCAGTACGCGGGAAGGCGAGGAACCAGCCGTTTTGCAGGCGTTTCGGTGCTGTCTCGAAAAGCACCCGCAATCCAGGTTGCTGATCGTGCCGCGCCATCCGGAGCGATTCGAGCAGGTGTTCGAACTTTGCTCCGAAGCAGGCTTCGCCACCGGTCGGCGCAGCCGCGCCGGGAGTCTTGAAGATGAAACCCGAATCGTCATCGGCGATTCCATGGGCGAGATGATGCAGTATTTCGCCAGCGCCGATATCGCCTTCGTCGGCGGCAGCCTGGTCGATACCGGCTGCCACAACGTGCTCGAACCAGCCGCCATGGGATTGCCGGTGACCATCGGCCCTTCCCGTTTCAATTTCGCCGCGGTCTGCAAACTGCTGGAAGATGCCGGCGCCCTGCGCAGCGCGGCGGACAGCGGCGAGCTTGGCGATACCTGGAATGTACTGCTGGCGGACCGCGACTCGCGCGAGCGGATGGGCGCGGCCGGCAAGTCGGTCATCGCCGCCAATCAGCAGGCGCTGGAACTGACTCTCGCGGAGATCAGGCGGCTGCTGCAGGCGCCGGATCCATTGCGTCCCGAGTAATGTTTTCCACGCCGTCGGCGGTGACGCGGACATTGTCCTCGATTCTCACTCCGCCGTGGTCGTACAAGGCGTCGACGGAATTCCAGTCGATCAGCGCGGCGGCCGGCGACTTGCGCGCGGGCTCTAGCAACAGGGGAATGAAGTAACAACCCGGCTCGATCGTAAACACCATGTTCTCCTCCATGCCGCGTGTGGTGCGCAAGGCCGGGGAATGCTCGGGAGGCGGCGACTGGGCGCCCGTGGCGTCTCGCTGCCGGCCGCCAACGTCGTGGACCTGGACCCCGAGCAGATGTCCGACGCCGTGTGGCATGAACAACTGGGGGATTTTCTCATCCCAAAGTTGCTCCGAGTCGCCGCGGCAGATTCCGAGCGCAAGCAGCAAATCCGCCAGTTTGCGCAGCGCGCTCAGATGCAGATCCACATATTCCAGTTCCGGCCTGACTACACGCACGAGTTCCTGATGCAATTCGTCCATTCCGGCGACCAGGTCCTGGAATAGCGGATTTGCCGTATGACCGGTCCAGGTTCGGGTCACATCCGAACAATAACCGTTGACCCGGCAGCCGGCGTCGATCAGCAGCACTCGCGCCGGATTGGCCAACTGCCGCCGCTTGTGCTGGTAGTGAAGTATCGCCGATTTCTCGTCGAGCGCGATGATCGGCGTATAAGGCAATTCTTCCTCAATTTGCCGGCAGGCTTCGAGAAAAGCGAGATGGATGTCGAATTCGCTGCCGCCCGCGAGAAAGCACACGCGGGCCGCCTGGTGGCCGCGTATCGCGAGCCGGTTGGCCGCTCGTAGCTGTTCGGTTTCGTACGGGGTCTTTATGGCGCGGGCAAAATCGAGCCGGTGGACCAGCGCTTCCGGATTGCAATTTTCGAGGTCGACTCCCATGCCCTCCGCGATAGCGGAATCGGGTCCCAGATACGCGATCCCCTTGCCTGGCGCCGGTATCTCCCCGACCGCCGACACCGGCTGCAGTTCCAGGGCTTCACGCCATTGTTCGTCGATGGGAAAGCCCTGCTCGTACCAGTAGTCCGCGGGTACGACCGGGTAGTAAACAGGCTTGCGCCCGGGCCGGACCAGCAGGAACTGATCGGGCCGGTTGACGGGAAGCCAATGGCCGAAATGGCCATAGGCCTGGAAGGGGATTGCGCGGTCGTCGGCGAAGTAACAGCCCTCGCCGCCGCTGTGCAGGAGCACGCCTTCGAACGTACCGTCAATTGACCGCTCGTACAGATCCTGCAAGCAGGAAACATGTTGCGGGTAGCCGTTTGTTTCGTTCATTCCCACTCCAGATAGCACAGCCAGCCTGACTGACGCGATTATACAGAATCCACGGGCGAGGTATGCGTCGCCTCTACAGATTCAATGCAGCAACAGGAAGCCACAGAAAATCAGGGCATCGTAGGGGCGAGGCATGCCTCGCCCGCACCGCGCCAAACTATTTTTCGTGAAAATTTAGCAGGCTCGCAAACCCTCGCCTACATTGATGCGCAATCTCTCAGACCAGGGCGCAATCATGAACCGGCAAGAATCCGAATTTCCCGCGGAGCAGGTGGCCGCCGTCTCGGCTTTCCTGCGCGAGCCGCGCGGGCGCACCCGCCGACTGCTCGCGGCAAACCGGAAATGGCTGGCGGAGCTTGAGCGCCGGCGCAATAACCGCCTTGCCGAGGCCGATCTGCGGCGGCATGTCGCCCGCCTCGACTTTCCGCAACAAAAAGGCTTTCGGGAACTGCTCGCAGACGACCCCCGTTCCCGCCTGCTTACGTCCTATCACTTCGGCGACTACATCTACGGCCTGAACCTGTTGGGGGCTACCGTCACCCCCCACGCGAAGGTCGTGTTCATGTCCCAGGCGCCCGGCAGCGCGGCCTATTTCGCCAACATGAAACTTGCGTTCGGCGCAAACGCGATGGGGCCGGACTCGCAACTGCTGTCGCGGGAGGCGGGCATTGCCGGCCTGGCGCGGCTGCTGCGCCGCCCGGGCGTTCAATTCATTACGTTTTGCGATCTGGGCGAACAATTCGGCGGCCGCATACAAGCTGATTTCCTTTTCCGCCAGGCCTGGTTTTCCCGCGGTCCGGCGATGTTGAGCCTAACCAATCGCATCCCCTTGCTGCCGGTAATCAACTGGTTCGACGGCAAGCGGGAACGGCTCGTACTTGGCGCGCAGATAGAGCCGGAGCGATTCCGCGGCGAATCGCTGGCCCGGGCGGCCCGGCGCATTACCGCGGAGCTTGTGCGCTTTTTCGAACCGTTCTTCCGCCTCAATCCCGAGCAATGGCGCTATCTCGGCGCCTTGCCGCTCTATTTCTTCCAGGCCGGCGCCGTCGGCGATTTTCAACAAAAGGAGACGAATCATGCAGGTACGGGACAAGACCTTGCAACTGCTCGAACAGTACACCGATAAAGCGGATCGGAGCGCTATCGGCATGGACAGCCCGATCGCGGAACTCGAACTCGATTCGCTGGCGATGTTCGAGATCGTATTCGAACTCGAGGAATGCTTCGAGGTGGAACTCGACGAAGTGGAACTGGCCGAACTGAAGACCGTGCGAGATCTGGTGGACAGGATCGGGGAAAAGCTCGCCGGTACAGACTGAACGAGAGCCTTTCAAGAGATCGCGTCATGGAAAGAGAGTATTTGATCCGGCCGGAAGTACTTCAGCGGAAGTACCGGGCCGCGGAGTCCCGCCCGCTGGCCGGGGGGAAGAACCTGCTACGCAACGCGGTCCTTGTTCTTGTTGCGATCACCGTAAGTGCCGGCCTGCTGCTGACCATGACTTCCTACAAGGTCACTGAACAGGCGCCGGGACTGCTCGTCCCCCTTGAAGGCCTGCAAAAACTCTCCATAGGGGGCTCGGGCCGCATGGAAGAAGTGCTGGTCGCGGAAGGCGAATCCGTTCGGCCCGGCCAGGCGCTGGCGAGAGTATCCCTGGCTTCGATCAGCCAGTTTTCGGAGGCCCATGACTTGCAGATCGAGGCCATGCGCAAGCGACGCGAATCACTGCTTGCGAAATTGCCGCTGCACGAAAAGGAACATGAACTCGCCATGCGCCGAAACGGCGAACTGCTGGCTCACTCCGGCGATTCCCTGCAAACCACGAGGCGGAAACGGGCCCTATTGCGCGAGCGCATCCGGGTCAGTGAGCGGCATCTGCTGCAGATCGAATCATTGTTCGAAGCGGCCGCGATCACCACTTTCCAGTTCGACGAAGCTTATGCCGCGCATCTGCAACTCGAGCAGGAAGCCGCCGAAACCGAACGCCAGGAAGCGGAACAGGAAATACGGCTCAAGGGTCTCGAAGCCGATCTGCGGCAGCAGAAACTGTCGAAGTCCCGGCTCGACCTTGCCCTGGACGAAGAAATCGACCAGCTTTCCTCGGAAATCCAGCAACTCGAAACCCGGCAGTCGGTGGAACTGCGCGCCGACAGGGCCGGCGTGGTCGCCACTGTCGCCGTCCGCCCCGGCGACAGTTTTCGTGCCGGACAGCCGCTGATCTTTCTCGGCCCGGAACATTCCACGCTCACCGCGGAGCTTTACATCCCTTCCCGGGTGATCGGAAAAGTTACCGCGAACCAGCAGGTACTGCTCAGTTACGAATCTTTCGACTACCGGGAATACGGCCGTTACCGGGCGACCATCGACAACGTTGCCGGCGCCCGCCTCGACCCGCGGGAACAATTGCTGCCGCTCAGCCTGCTGAACGAGCCGGTTTACCGGGTGCGGGCCTCGCTTGAGCGGCAAACCGTCAGCGGTCCGGAAGAACACGGGCTGCTCGCGGGCATGCAGTTTCAGGCCAATATCGTGACCGATGAGGCGCCCCTGATCGGACTTGTCTTCAAACCCCTGCGATCCCTGCGAGGCCTGATATGGTGAATGGACTTTTCGCCCGGCGCGGCGGTTTGCCGATGATTTTCCAGGCCGAAGCCAATGAATGCGGCCTGGCCTGCCTGGCGATGATCGTCAGTTATTTCGGCCGCGATACCGATATCCGCTCGATCCGCGAAAGCAGCAATCTGCCCGCTTTCGGTTCCTCCCTGAAACATCTGACGAGGGCGGCGGCAGCGGCAGGGCTGAAAGCTCGCTCGCTGAAACTGGAAATCGGGGACATCAAGCGGCTGAGCACTCCGGCGATCCTGCATTGGGATCTCGACCATTTCGTCGTCCTGAAGAAATGCGGCAGCGGCGGCGTAGTCGTTCACGACCCGGCGGTGGGCGTAAGAAAATATCCGTTCGATGAACTCGACGGCCATTTCACTGGCATCGCCGTTGAATTCAGTCCGGCCGGCGGCGCCGTCGGCGATGCGCCCGTGCGCCGCCTGCGGCTGCGCGATCTGATGCGTTTCTCCAGGGGGACCGCGCGCGGCATGGCGCTGATCCTGTTGCTGTCTGCACTCGTGCAGGTCTGCTCCCTGCTCAGCCCCTTGTACCTGCAACTCGTGATCGATCAGGGTCTGGCGCGCGGCGACATGGATCTGGTGCTTGCCGTAGCGCTGCTTTTCGGACTGCTAATGCTTGCGAGAATCGCTCTCGGCCACGTGCGGACGCTGGTGACGATGCAATTCTCGATCCGGCTTGGCTTTGAGATGGTTTCGGGACTGTTCGAGCATCTCCTGAATCTCCCCTTGCGGTTTTTCGAAAGGCGGGAGATGGGCGATCTGGTCTCGCGCTTCTCCTCCGTGGAAAAGATCAGCGCGCTGATTTCCCAGGACATGATTACCGTGCTCGTCGACGGCCTGTTGTCCATCCTTTCGCTGATCCTGCTGTACGTCTATTCACCGTTGCTGGCGACGATCTGCCTGACTTTCGTCATCGTCGCGATGCTGCTCAAGCTCGGTTCGCTGCCGGGCGAGAAATTGCGCCGCCAGGAAAGCATCGTGCGCGCGGCCAAAAGCGAAAGCCGGCTGATGGAGAACATTCGCTGGGCTTCGGTCATCAAGAACTACGCAATCGAAGAACAGCGCAGCGCCGACTGGCAGAACCATTACGTCAATTCCGCCAACGCCGGTTACCAGCTCGGTACTTTTCAACTCTGGTTCGGTTCAAGCCAGGGCCTGCTGTTCGGCATCGAGCAGATCCTGATCATCTTCATTGGCGCGAGCCTGATTACCGGCGGCAGCCTGACCATCGGGCAATTGATGGGCTTCATCTTCCTGAAACAGCATTTCTCGTCTTCGGTGCTCGCCATGTTCCCGAAACTGGCGGAATTGCGTCTCATGCAGCTCGACCTCGAACGCATCGCCGACATCGCCCTTGAGGAAGCCGAGGAATGCGGCGCCATGGCCCGCTCGCTCAGCCGCGCTTTCAGCGGCAAGGTTCGCGGCGAAGGGCTCGGCTTTCGGTATTCGAACGACGAGCGACCGATTTTCGAAGCATTGGATTTTTCGGTCGAGCCCGGGGAAACGCTGGTCGTCGTCGGCCCGTCCGGCTGTGGCAAATCCACCTTGCTGAAGCTGCTAGCCGGGCTGGAGAAACCGGCCGCCGGCGCCTTGTACTACGACGGAATTCCCCTGTCCGCTCTTGGGCTTTCGGCCCTGCGCTCGGCTACCGCGGCGGTGCTGCACAGCGACGGTCTGCTCGCGGGCGACATCGCCTTCAACATCAATCTCGAAGACGAGCCCCACAACCACGAACGGCTCGAAGACGCCTGCCGCAGGGCATGCATTCTCGACGAGATTCAGGCCCTGCCGCTCGGATTCAATACCCGCGTCGGCGAACTCGGCAACAGCCTGTCGGCTGGGCAAGTGCAACGGGTTCTGCTTGCCCGGGCATTGTACAAGCGGCCCAGGTTGATTCTGCTCGACGAGAGCCTCGCCTGTCTGAGCGATGCCGTCGCACAAGAGATTCTCGGGAATATCGGTGAGTTGCGCATCGCCGTCGTTCTCGTAACCCACAATCCGGCGCTGGCGCGGCTGGGAACGCGCCAGATCAGCCTGCCCGCCGCGCAGGCGGCATGACGCGGGGAGATTTCCGATTCAAGGAGGAACGAGCCCATGACAGAAGCAAGCAATCCCGCCGCGCGCACCTGGTTTCTGGTAAATCGCGCAAAAATCCAGGGCACGGCCTTCTTCGACGAGGCCTGTCACGACTATTTCCAGTTACGGCTGCTCAACTGCCTCAAGGTCTACCATGTGCAATTGCACGCCTATGCGCTGCTGCCGAACGAGGCATGGCTGCTGCTCACGCCGGGCATGCCGAAGAGCATGTTCTCCCTGCTCGAATTCGTCAACGACTGTTATTCGGAGTATTTCAACGAGCGCTTCGAACGTAACATCGCTGTCTTTCAGAACCGCCCTTTCCTGGCGATCATGGACAGTGCGCAACTCTTCCTCGATTGCCAGAAGATGATCGAACGCTGGCCATTCGCCAGCGGCGCCGTCGATCACCCCGGCCTGTACCGCTGGTCCAGCTACGCGGTCAACGCTTTCGGCGGCCGCCCCCGTTTCCTCACGCGCCACCGCTGGTTCGAACAATACATCGCCGCCGCCGAAAGCCCCATGGAGCGCTATCGCGAGTTCATCGCCGAACCTTTCGAAGCCGCCCACCTCGCCGAACTCGAAAAGCGCCTCCTGCCCCGGGGGAATTCCACGTGAAAATTTCCGTCCGAGCGAACCGGACCTGCCATATCAAATTGACACCATGCGGTAAACTGAATAGCCTGCCCGAAAAGCGACGGGAGAGTTTCGGAATGATCAGAAAAGCTTTTGCCTTGATGAGCTTGTCCGCGTTCTGCGCCGTTTCGAGTGCGCAGGAATACGAGATTTCTTATACCGAGTGGGGCGTGCCTGATTTCCAGGGTGTGTGGAAGCACGCCACCGTAATGCCGTTTGAACGGCCGGAAGAACTCGGCGAACAGGGTACCTATTCCGAAGAAGAGGTGTTGGCGCTCGAACGCAACGTACAAGAGCGATTCGATGCGGACAACGAGCCGCTCGATCCGAATCGGCCGCCGCCCGAAGTGGCTGAATCGCTACCCCCGATCGGCAACTACGATCTGTTCTGGCGCGACGACGCGCAGTTCCTGCCGACGATCAATGGCGAATTCCGTACTTCGGCGATCGTCGAACCCGCGAACGGGCGCCTCCCCGAAGTGTTTCCGGAAGCCCGCGAGCGGCTGCTGGCAGCGCGGGGCGGACGCCAGGGCCGCACCAACGACGGCCCTGAAGGGCGCGGCCTCGGTGAACGCTGCCTGGTAGGCTTCGGCAACCTGTCCGGGCCGGTAATGAGTCCGGTCATCTACAACAGCCACTTGCAGTTCGTGCAATCTCCAGGCTACGTGACAATTGTTGCGGAAATGGTGCACGACGCGCGCATCATCAGGATCGGAGGTGAACGCAATCCGGCCGCAGAGGCCCAGCGCAAATGGATGGGAGATTCCATCGGCCGCTGGGAAGGCGACACGCTGGTAGTGGAAACACAGTATTTCAACGAATGGCACAGCCTGCGCGGCCTGCCCGTCGACAATATCACCATCACGGAAACCTTCCGCCGCGAATCTGACTACAAACTGATCTACGGCTTCAGGGTCAGCGATCCGAGCGTTTTCGCCGACGAATTCTACGGCGAATATCCGCTGTCACGTATTGACGAACCGATCTACGAGTACGCCTGCCACGAAGGCAACTACGGCATGTTCGGCATTTTGCAGGGCGCCAGGCGGCTTGAGGTGATGTCCGAACTGGAAACCGGCGGCGAATCCGAACAATAGGCGCCGATTTTCAGGAATTCGCGCGCACGGCCTGTTTCTTGGCCAGGCGCACCCGGTGCAGGGCCGGTTCGGTATAGCCGTTCGGTTCCCGCGCGCCCTGGAAGATCAGGTCCCTGGCGGCCTGAAACGCGAACGAGCTGACCGGATTCGGCGCCATCGGTTCATATAGCGGGTCCACGGCGTTCTGGCCGTCGACCACGGCGGCCATGCGCAAGAGCGATTCTTCCACCTGCTCCTCGTCGATCAGCCCGTGATGCAGCCAGTTGGCGACGTACTGACTCGATATCCGCAAGGTCGCGCGATCTTCCATCAATGCCACATTGTCGATGTTCGGCACCTTGGAACAACCGATGCCCTGATCGATCCAGCGCACGACGTAACCGAGGATGCCCTGGATATTGTTGTCGAGTTCGCGCTGAATGCGCTCGGCGCCGAGAGCGGACGGGTCGGGGAGAAAGGGCACTTCGAGCAGGTCGCCGATGGCCGGCGGCGGCCGCTTGCGCAATTCCTCCTGTACACCGAAAACATCGACCTTGTGATAATGCATGGCGTGCAGAACGGCGGCGGTCGGTGAGGGCACCCAGGCGGTATTGGCGCCGGCCATGGGGTGCATGAATTTCTGATCGACCATTGCCGCCATCAGGTCGGGCATGGGCCACATGCCCTTGCCGATCTGGGCTCTTCCGGGCAGTCCGCATTCGAGCCCGGTGTTTACATTGTGGTCCTCGTATGCGGCGATCCAGGTCGAGGCTTTCATTTCATCGCGCGGCAGCATCGGCCCGCCGTGCATACCGGTATGGATTTCGTCGCCGGTACGATCGAGAAAACCGGTATTGATGAAGACCACCCGATCCCTGGCGGCGTAAATACAACGTTTCAGATTGAGCGTTGTGCGCCGCTCCTCGTCCATGATGCCGATCTTTATGGTGAGCGGTTCGAGCCCCAGCAATTCTTCCACTTGCGCGAACAGGTCGCAGGTGAATTGCACTTCGTCGGGCCCGTGCATTTTCGGTTTGACGATGTAAATGCTGCCGGTACGCGAATTGCGCAGCCAGTTACGGCCCTGGATGTCGAGACAAGCGGCGGCCGAAGTGATTACCGCGTCCATGATGCCCTCGAAGATCTGGCGTCCGCGGCTGTCGTAGATCGCGTTGTTGCGCATGAGATGACCAACATTGCGCACCAGCAGCAAGCTGCGGCCCGGCAGCCGCAGAATTTCGCCCCGCGGCGACTTGTATTCGCGATCCCCGGCCAGTTCCCGCGTGATGGAAGCGCCGCCCTTGAAGAAAGTCTCCGCCAGATCGCCCCGGATCAAACCGAGCCAATTGCGGTAGACCTCGACCTTGTCTGCGGCGTCGACCGCGGCAATGCTGTCTTCACAGTCCTGGATCGTGGTTATGGCGGCTTCCAGCAGCACGTCGCTGACTCCCGCCGGGTCGGCGGCGCCGACTTCGTGTTCGCGATCGATGACGATTTCGATATGCAGTCCGTGATTGACCAGCAGCAACGCGGACGGCGCCTCCGCCGACCCGCGAAAGCCCGCGAACTGCTCCGGCTCTCCCAGCCCGTGAACGGTCGACCCACAGTCGCCCTGCAGCCGGCCGTCATCGACGCGGAATTGACGCACGTCGGCATGACTCGCCCCTTCGAGCGGACATACTTCGTCGAGAAAGTTGCGCACATAATCGATCACGCGTTGCCCGCGCACGGGGTTGTAGCCTCCACCGCGTTCAGCACCGCCTGCCTCGGTGATGGCGTCGCTGCCATACAACGCGTCGTAGAGCGATCCCCAGCGGGCATTGGCGGCGTTAACGGCAAAGCGGGCGTTCTTGACCGGCACGACGAGTTGCGGCCCTGCCATGGTTGCCATCTCCGGATCGACATTGGCCGTTTCGATTTCGAAATCTTCCGGCGCCGGTTGCAGATAGCCGATCTCGCGCAGAAACGACTCATACGCGTCGCGGTCATACTCCGGACCCTGGTTGCCATGGTGCCATTCGTCGATTTTTTGTTGCAGTTGGTCCCGGTGCACGAGCAATTCCTCGTTACGGCCGGCAAAGTCATTGATCAGCCGTTCGAATCCCTGCCAGAAGTCTTCCTGGCCCAGGCCGATTTCCGGCAACAGTTCCCCATTAACAAAAGCTGCCAGTTCAGCGGCAATTCGCAGGCCGCCGATCTCAAAATCATCGTTCATCTGGTGGATATCCCTTGTTTGGCTAAATCGCAATTCTAATTTTTTGTGGCGCTGGATCGGCCCGCGCATATAATAGCCTAGTTGACCACACTGATGAGGGTAGTCCGATGAAACGTCTTACTGTCGCCATTACCTGCCTGTGCCTGTTGCCCTTCGCCATGGCGCTGCAGGCGGCCGATGGCGCAATCGACATCGACGCCATGAGCGTTGCCGAATTGAGAGGCGAGATCGAGAAAATCGAGAAGGAAGTCTATCGAGTCTTCAATCTTCGTACCGAAGACGATTCCCTGCACGTTATCTGCCACGAATACACGCCTACCGGCTCCAACATTTCGCGGGAAGCCTGCGAGCCGAGTTTCCTGATCGAGGCCCGCTCCCGGAACGCCAGAAATTACCAGGATGGATTCGACGAATTGCTCGATACGAAAGGATTATTGGCCGAAACGAACGATCAATTCGAGAGATTCAACGAGGCCATGACGAACTTGAATGCGGACTACGACTATTTCCGCGAACTGAACATCATTCTTTCGGTGCTGCGGAATCGAATGGAAGAAATCCGTTAGCGAACGCTCATTCGGCAGGCAGGGAAATTCTTATTTCGGCGGTCACCAGCGCCTGCCGGTCCAAAGTCTCGCGCGCCCATCGGAGGAGAGTATCCGCGCTTTGCTCCACCATGTCGTCATACACCGTCTCGCCGTTGACGTCGACCACTACCGGCTGGCTGAAATCTATTTCTTCCGGATTCAGCAACAGGCTGAATCCGGCGACCGCGGTCGCTTCCACCGTGAAGCGGTTGGCCTCGCGTTTGGCTTTCAACACCGCGAGATACTCGGGATTCGCCATCTCGTCGACCCGTAACCACATATTGCGATTGTACCGGTCGTCCCGGTCCGCCACCCATTGCAGGAATTCCGGGAACGGATCCCGCGGATGCCCGGTCTTGAATTGTTCGATGGCGGGAGTCTCTTCCGGCAGCCAGCGAGTGTTGTGGCCGCCGCCCTCGATCACCCGAAAAACATGCTCGACCCGGGCCTCGATCAGCACGTCGACGAAGGACTGTAACGAGGTTGCCGGATAGAGTCGGTCCAACTCGCCATTTACGATATAAAGCGGCTTGGCCGTCAGGTTTTCGAAGAACAGCCGGTAGTTGACGCCGCCAGCCGGATTGCGCAGCACTCCCGGATGACCGATGTACGGCAGGAACGAGGCCCATTCGCTCGGTTGCTTGAAGGCAAAAAAGTAAGCGCCTGTGCCGCCGTCGGAGATGCCGGTCATGCTGACCCGATTGTCGTCGACGTTGTAAAGTCGCTTCACTTCGCGCAGCACGGCAGGCAGGTTGTCCGCCTGGTTGTCGTGCCACCAGAACGCCTCGCGCCAGGACGCGGGCACCACGATGATGCGGTCTTCCCGTTGCAGGTTCGCATAGCCGGAACGCCACCATTCGACGCCAGGCCCCCATTCGGGACGGGCCACGCCCCCATGCAGCAGGAACTCGACGGGATAGGAAAATTCCGGGTCGTAGCCTTCCGGCACTACCACGCCATAGCGGAAGGTCAGGCCGTCGGCGCCGGTGCGCGAACCTTCCCAGGCGCCAGTTTCGACGTCAGGCGAGAATGCCGGGCCTTGCTTAAGCCAGGCATACAGGGTAGTGACGTCGTCGGCCGCCGCAAGCAACGCCTGTTCGCTTGCACGCATTTCTGCGGCCGAGACTGCCTGCCAGAAATCTTCGACAAGGCTTCCACCGCCGTTCTCGGCGGCAAAGGCGGAAGCGGATGCGGCCAGCAGCAGGACCGCCGCCAGTCGAACGCCTAGGGGCAAGACCTGCCTCGCAGCCAGCCGAACGCGTAGGGGCAAGACCTGCCTCGCAGCCAGTCGAACGCGTAGGGGCGAGGCATGCCTCGCCCGCTCAGATGCGCACAGCAAAAAATTGTCTGCCGGCCGCAATCGATTCGAATCCACCGCGCCGGAATTACTGTCCGCCAAGTTCGGAGTACACCGCGCTCAGAAATCGTTCCGGATCGCCATAACGGTCGTTCCAGGCAGCGGTTGGGTCGGCCGCCGCGACTTCGTCGTAATCCATACCCTGACCGATCATGCTTTCCACGGCATTGGCGGTCTCGATGATCATGTCGCGGAATTCCATGACGTCGGCGCGTGAGGAAACCCCGCCATGGCCTGGTACGACCCGCGTATCCGGGCCTGCGCGTCCGACCAGCATGCCGAGCGCCGCGATGGTGCCGTCAAGAGTGCCGCCGTTGGCAAGGTCGATAAACGGGAAAGAAGTGGTACGAAACACGTCACCCGCGTGAATCACGTCCGATCCGCGGAAATGAACGAAACTGTCACCGTCGGTATGAGCCGGCGGCACCGCGAACACATGCACTTCCTCGCCATTGAGATGGACCGTGATATTGCCGTCATAAGTCAGCACGGGCAGGGCCAGGCCTGAGGTCTGCTCAGCCAGCCGCAGTCTCACTTCGTCCCGAGCGAGAATGTCGATGCCCATGCGGCCGAGGTTTTCGTTGCCGCCGGTATGGTCGCCATGCACGTGGGTGTTGATGACGAATCGGATATCGCCGTCGTTGAGTTCGGCGATGGCTGCCACGATTCGCTCGGTCAGGGGCGCGAACTGATCGTCGATCATGACCACGCCGTCGTCGCCGATGGACAGGCCGATATTGCCGCCGGCGCCTTGCAGGTAGTACATGTTGCCGGCCACATGATGCGGAATGATTTCGACATCGCTGAAATCCTGCTGCGCCTGCGCCGGCAGGGCGAACAGCATTGCCACGGGAAGGGCCAGAGCGTTCACGCTTGAACTGATGGAACGATTCATGATTAAGACCCCATGTCAGGACCCGGTACGGGTCATTGAGAATAAAGGATGCCGTTTATACTGTCTATTGCAGCCTGCTCCGGAATTTTCAAGCGGAAGCGAACCATGTGTCGCCCGACAATGTAATTAGAATACGATTCTGCTAATTTCGGGAGGAAATCCGGAGAGGCGGTACATATTCCTGATGGCTGATCAACCAATGGACCCGGGACGGCGGCGGTTCTTGCGCCAGGCAGGACAGTTCGCGGCTCTTGCGGCCGCGGCCGGCGCCGGGGCGCCGGTGTACTCGCAGTCCGGCGAACTTCGCATTCGCGAGGTTCGCGCTTATCCCGTCTACATCAACCAGCGCTCCGACGGATTGCTCGACGCCCCGAGCTTCGACGGCGACGACGACCCGCGTCGCTGGCGATTCGGCGGACCGTTCGAGCAATTGCCTTCGGCGATTATCGCCATCATCAAGACGGATCAGGGCATAACCGGATTCGGCATGGGCGCCGGAGGCAGCGCGGCCTGCGAAATCATCAACGGGCACCTCTCGCATCTGTTGCTCGACACCAATCCGCTCAATGTCGAACAGCTATGGAACCAGATGTACACGTCAGGCGTTTTCTACGGCCGGCGCGGTGTATTCGTCATGGCGCTGAGCGCGCTCGACAATGCGCTCTGGGATATTGTCGGCATCTATCACGGCATGCCCGTTCATGAATTGCTCGGCGGAGCGGATCGGGGACGAATCGAGATTTATCAGACCAATGGCGACTTTCTTGCCGGGCAGGCCGCCGGAGTGCGCAACTTCAAGCGCACCACCGCCGGAGGACCGCGCATGCCCGCGGCCGCACGCGCGCGTTATATCGAGTCCGTGTTGGAAGCGCGCGCAGCATTGGGTCCCGATGTGCGGCTGATGACCGATTGCGTGTCCCGCGACGGCACGGTTGAGTGGGCATTGACACTGGCGGAGGAGTTGCGTCCCGCGAATCTGTATTTCATGGAGGAGTTGCTGTCGCCGGACGATGTCTTCGGTTATGCGAGACTGGTCGAGACAATCGGCGGCCGCGGCGAAGGCTGGACCCGGATCGCCTGCGGCGAGCACGAATACACCGAGCATGGCTTCAATGTCTTGCTGAATCTGGGTTCGGCGGATATTCTGCAACCGGATATTACCTGGTGCGGCGGCACTACCGCGGGCCGCCGCATCGCCTCACTCGTAGAGGCGGCCGGGAAAGAAATAATCCCGCATCGGGGAGGCTCGGTCTGGGGATTCCCGATTGCACTGACTTCACCGAGTTGCAGCATGGCCGAGAGCTTTCCGGAAGGCTCGGATATACTTGACGCGATGTCCTGCGAAGTGGATAACGGCTATGTACTCGCGCCGGGCGAGCCCGGCTTCGGCCACAGCCTCAGCGAACAAATGGTGCTGGATTTTCGATTGAACAGCCGTTTGACGCCGGCTTGACACAAATTGAGGAGACCGCAGTAATGGCAAACACCGCAACTATCGCCAAACGCACGGGTCTGGGCATTCTGGTTCTGGCCTTGCTCGCCCTGCTTTACTGGACAACGGCATATCCCCGCGACCGGGCGCCCGGCTTTTACCTGTTCGGCAGCGCCGGGGACGAGTCGGTCGAGGATTGGACTTTCGCAAACGAAGTGCCGCTTTGCACCTTGCAGATCTACGCCGGCGGCTGGCGGCCCCATGCCATCAACCTGAACTGCATGGCGACCCCTGCGGGGGATTTGTATCTCAGTTGTTCGGTCTGCGATCGCAAGTACTGGGCCAGTCATGTCGGCATGGACTCGCCGGGGCGGCTGCGTCTGGACGGAGTCGTGTACCCCGTGAAACTGAATCGGGAGATGGATCCGGCCTTGATGGACCAGTCCTGGACCGCCCGGATCACCAAATTGCAGAATTTCCGCGACGACCCCTACAATCCGACACCGGATGTCGATGCGGTGCGACCGGACCACTGGTGGACCTTCCGCGTCGAATCGCGTTCCTGATCATAGAGGAGAAACAAGCATGTCACGCATATCGCAAAAGCTGATTATCGCCGGCGCCCTGCTCGCGGCAGGCAGCGCCTCCCAGGCCCAGAACAGTTGGGTCGACCTGGCGGTGCATAATTTCGGCGCTCCCATCAACACGATGTGGGCGGAAGGCGAACTGACCTTTGCCGACGACGGCACCATGGTCTATTGCAGCGCGCGGCAGGATATGGCCGTGGCGCCGGGCGACCCGAAAGATCTCTATATCGCAACTTTCGATCAGGAATCAGGCACCTGGAACACTCCGGTGAACATGGGCATTCCGGTCAACGCGGCCCCGGCCACCGATGTCGATCCCTTGCGCAAGGGCGACGACCGCGAACCCTGGATCACGGCAGACGGCAACACCATCTATTTCAAGTCGGACCGGCTGGCGACGACAAGCCCGCAAAACAACAACGACGTGTTCGTAACCCGCAAGGTGAACGGTCAATGGACCGAACCCGAACTCGTCGGGTATCCGATCAGCACCGACGAAGGCGACGAACATTGTCCGGCGATTTTGCAGGACGGCGAAACGCTGTGCTTCGCTTCAAGACGAGCCGGCGGATTCGGCGGCTCCGACATCTATTGCTCGCGCCCGGACGCGGACGGCAACTGGATGGAGCCGGTCAACCAGGGTCCGAATATCAATACCGAAGGCGAGGAATTCCATTTCAGCCAGGCCGAAGACGGCACGGTCTATTTCACTTCGAGCCGGCCGGGCGGATACGGCGGCATGGACATCTGGGGCGCGGCCGCGGCAGGCGCAGACAGTTGGGGACCGGCATTCAATCTCGGTCCACAAGTCAATACCGCGGGTGCGGACATGTGTCCAGCTTTTCCTCCCGGGCAGGATTCTATTACCTGGTTTTCGACGCGTTCCGACAACAGTCTGGGAAATATCGATATTTTCTGGACGAGCAAAGTGAACGTGGATTGACGGTCTGAATCCGGGCGAGGCATGCCTCGCCCCTACATGCTATTCTTTGGCTCGTCGGCAAGAGAACCGCAGCGGGAAAAATAGCGGCAGTCCAAGTACGGGATGACAAATTGACCTCTGACACTTCCACAACAGCCAGTACCGTCGCGGCGCCGGTTCTCGTTACCGGTTCCGCCGGACACGTGGGCGCCAATCTCGTGCGCCGGCTGCTCGACGATGGCGTCCGGGTTCGGGTGCTATTGCGGCAGGATGACAATAACCAGGCGCTCGAAGGCATCGACGTCGAGCGCGTCTGGGCTGATATTCGCTATCTCGACGCCACCCGACGCGCGCTGGAGGGCTGCCGGGGGGTGTATCACGTCGCCGCCAAGGTTTCGACGATAGACGGCAATAATGCCCATCGCCGAGAAATTTACGAATGCAACGTGGTCGGCACCCGTAACGTATTGCAGGCCGCACGCGAGGCCGAAGCCGGACGCGTCGTGGTCACCGGTTCCTTCAGTGCGGTGGGCCACGACCTCGACGACCCGTCGGCGCCAAGCGACGAAACGATGCAGTTCTATCCCATGGAACGCACGATGCCCTACGAGCGCAGCAAGATTCTCGTCGAGCATGAGTGCCTGCGCGCCGTTGCGATGGGACAGGATGTCATCGTCGCGACCTGCTGCGCGGTCGTGGGCGGGGCCGATTACCTGCCCTCGCGTCTCGGCAGAACCATGTGTGACTACACCGATGGCAAGCTGCGCGCCTATGTCGACGGCGGCTTCGAGTTCGTCGCCGCGCGGGATATCGTCGAAGGCCATCTGCTCTGCATGGAAAAAGGGCGTACAGGCGAGAAATACATTTTCAGTTCCGAATACAAGACCATTTCCGACATAATCGACCTGTACGAGGAAGTCTCGGGAATTCCCCGCCCGAATCGGCGGATTCCGGCCAACCTGATGTATCCGTTCTCGGAAGTTGCGAGCTTTTACCTCAGCCGCTTTCATCCGGACTTTCCGCAACGATTCACGCCCGGAGCCATCCGCTTGTTGAAAAAACGCCGACACGCAAATCTCTCCAAGGCGAAAACCGAACTCGGCTACCGGCCGACGACCATCCGCGCCGCCGTGCACCAGGCATACGCATTTCACTATCACGAGCGCAAGGCGATCGTTAATCCGAACGCGAAACCGCCATGTGAAGAATCGGCGAATCGGGTCGAAAGCCCGGTGCGCGAACAGGATTTGCAGGTTACCGCGGGAGGAAGTTCCGCATGAACCAGACAATAAACCCGCCTCCCGGCTTTGATGAGGCATCCGGATTACGTCAGAAATCGCGGGCCGCGGGCATGGACCCGGATTACTGGTACGCGGTGGAAGAAGTGCGCAACGTGAAACCGGGCTCGGTCGTAGAGGTGATTTTCTGGAAACGCTCAATTGCGCTGTATCGGACGGCCGACGGCGAATTTCACGCGGTCGAGAATCGCTGCGCCCACCGCCAGCTCAAGCTTTCGCTCGGGCAAGTGGAAGGCTGCCGCCTGGTCTGCGGCTATCATGGCTGGGAATATGACGAACAAGGCCGCGTCGTCGGCATCCCCGACCTGTTCGGCCGCAAGGAGTTGCCCGAAATCTCGATCAGGCGCTACCCGGTCCAAGTCCGCTACGGCCTGGTCTGGTTGTTCCCGGGCAATCCCGAACTCGCGGAACAGCGCCGGATTCCAGATATTCCAGAGATCGAGGGGCGCGACCGCTGGGCATGCGTGCCGATCACTTTCACCTGCACGGCCCACCATTCGATGATAATCGACAACGTCAGTGACTTTTCCCACGCATACCTGCACCGCAAGTACCGCCCCTTCGACGGCGCCACGCTGACCCGGTGCGAAACCGAAGGCGACGATGTGCATCTCGCCTACGACACGCAGGTAGGACGCGGGCCCATCTCCGGTTTGTTCGTCGATCATGGTCGGCTGAACACCAACCACATCGAACTTTGTTACCAGTATCCGTATCAATGGTCGAACACCGACGATGAAATCAAGCATTGGCTGTTCGTGCTGCCCATTGACGAACGCACCACCCGGACTTTTTTCCTGTTCTATTTCAAGTCACTGAAAATCCCGTTACTGCCGGTGCGCATCCCGCGATTCGCCATGACCGCGGTAATGAAGGTTTCGAACCGACTGCTGATCGGTCCTCTGCTCGATGAGGACCGGGTCGCCGTGGAAGCGGAGCAACTCGGGTATGAGAGGCACTGGGACGCGCCTTCCATCGAGGTAAATCCGGTAGTCAGCGCATTCCAGCGAGTGACCGTGCGCAAGTGGCAGGAATGCCTGGCGCGGGAAGCGGAGTCCGGCAATGCCGCCGCCTGATGCCGGGCTGGCGCCGATGACGCTCTCCGGCGATGCCCTGCTTGCGGCGGCGGTCATGCTGTCGGTTTTTCTCGTTGTCCTTTTTGCCGGTTCGATATTCGTGCCGGGCCGCACGCTCGTTCTTGCCGACGCCGAAGCCGGCAACAGGGAGTTCAAGCTGAACGGGCTCGCCCTGTTCCTGCTGGTCGTGGCGGTAGCCGCGCTTTGCCAGCTTTTCGGCTGGTTCTCACTCTCGGCGCTGCATACGCATTTTGCCGCGTTGTTCGTGATGGCGAATGTCTTTTCCTTCGCGCTTTCCGGCTGGCTGTACCGTCGCGGCGAAGGGGCGCCGAACGCGCCGCAGGGATTCTGGCGCGGCTATTTCATGGGCCGGGAACTCAACCCCACCGTGCTGGGCGTCGATCTGAAAATGTTCAGCTATCGTCCTTCCCTGATCGGTCTGGCGCTGCTCAATATCTCGTTCGCCGTCGTGCAATACGAAACCTACGGACAGTTGACGCTGGGAATGGCGCTCTATCAAGCCTTCACGTTTGCCTATGTGTTCAACTATTTTCAGTTCGAACAAGGCATGATCCACACTTGGGACATTATCAGCGAGCGCTTCGGCTGGATGCTCGTCTGGGGCGACTATGTGCTCGTGCCGTTCTTCTATTGCCTGGCCGGATGGTGGCTGGTCGACGCGTCCGGGCCGGCACTGCCGCCCCTTGCCGCCGCCGGCATCGTTCTGTTGTTCGTTTTCGGATTCTGGCTGTTCCGCGGCGCCAACGAGCAGAAACACCGCTTCAAGCAGGACCCTGACACCATGATTTGGGGCAAACCCGCCGAGGCGCTCGACGGCCGTCTGCTCGTCTCGGGATTCTGGGGCATCGGGCGGCATCTAAACTACACCGGCGAAATTTGCATCTATCTTTCCTTTGCGCTGACCACGGGCTTCGTTTCCTGGGCGCCTTTCCTGTTGCCGGCATGGCTGGCCGGATTGCTGGTGCAAAGATCGCGCCGCGACGAGCGCCGCTGCCGCGCCAAGTACGGCGATCTCTGGAATCGCTATACAAAGCGGGCGCGATTCGTGATGGCGCCTTACATTTACTGAGGATTTCGATGGCGCTCCAATCCCACAATACGGAGGTTTCGGCGGAGGCGGCCAGGGCTGTCCCCGAAATGAGCGGAGGCTTGCCCCTGCTCGGACATCTGCGTGAATTCCAGCGGGACCCTGTCGCGTTTCTGTGCCGCGGCTGGCGCGAGTGCGGCGAACTATTCCAGTTCGGTATCGGTCCGCGCAAATTCGTCGTGTTTGCCGGCCCCGAAGCCCACCACGCATACTTCAAGGCGCCGGAAGAAACTCTCGACGCCAAGTCGGTGTATCAATTCACCGTGCCTATCTTCGGTCGCGGCGTAGCCTACGACGTATCTTCCGATCTCATGACGGAGCAACTCGGATTCCTGTTTCCTGCGCTCAGGGAATCGGCGATGCGGCGCTACGTCCGCATCATGTTCGAGGAATCGGAGAGTTTTTGCGACGCGCTTGGGCAGGAGGGGGAAATCGATCTGCCCCACGCGATGAACGAACTCACGGTGAATATCGCGAGCCGCTGCTTTCTCGGCGAGGAAATCCGCAACGAGGTGGACTCCGGATTCGCCGAGGCGTATCACGATCTTCAGAACGGCATCAACACGCTTGGCTTCTTTTTCCCGCGGCTGCCGACTCCGGCGCACCTGACCCGCGACCGAGCGCGGCGACAAATTACCGAAATTTTTAGCGGTATCATGCGCGAAAGGCAGCGTACGGGCGCCCAATCCGAAGATTTCATGCAAACTCTCATGGAGGCCCGATACAAGGACGGCCGGCCCTTGAGCGACAACGAGGTTACGGGACTGCTGTTGACGTCCCTGTTCGCGGGCCAGCATACCAGCGCGGTGCTCGCGTCCTGGACCGGGCTTGAATTACACCGGGAGATCCCGTATCTCGACCGGGTGCGCGACGAAATGCGCGAAGTCTATGAGGAGGAAGGCTCGCTGAGCTATGCGGGCCTGAAGCAGCAACCGCTGCTGGAAAACGCGGTTCGCGAATGCGAACGGCTGCATCCGCCGCTGATTATTCTGATCCGCAAGGCGCTCAGGCCGCTGACCTATGGCAATTACACCGTGCCGGCCGGCGCGCTGGCCGTGGTGTCTCCGGCGCTTTCACATCTCTTGCCGCACGTGTTCGCGGACCCGGAAAAGTTCAATCCGGACCGTTTCGCCCCGCCGGCCAGCGAAGAGAAACAGCATCCTCTCGCCCTGATCGGCTTCGGCGGCGGCAAACACCGCTGCATGGGCAAGAACTTCGCCATCCTGCAAATCAAGGCCATCTGGACCGTGCTGCTGGATCGATTCGAATTCAAACTCGACACCCCGTTTCCCGCACCGAATTATGGAAGCTGGGTGACAGGACCCAGGTTGCCATGTCGACTTCGCTATCGACGCCGCTCACAAGCGAGCATTTTTCACTGAGCGCCACAGGGCGGCCACGCTACGATATAGCCATCGTCGGCGGGGGCCCGGTAGGCAGCTTGTGCGCGCTGGCCCATGCGCGCAAGGGCGCCAGGGTTGCCCTGCTTGAAGCGAATCCCAAGGCGGCGCAACGACTTGCCGGAGAATGGCTGCATCCGCCGGCGGTACGGATGCTGCAAAGCGTCGGCGTCAGTCTCGATGGGCGGCCGGGATTTTCCCCCGGCAAGGGATTCGTCGTTTTTCCGGAAGATCATTCGGAATCCATCCTGTTGCCCTACCCGGAAAACTCCGCGGGCCTGGTATTCGAGCATTCCGCCCTCGTCTCCTGCTTGCACGAAGCAGTCGAGAACGAGTCCGGAATCGATATCTATCGCCACGCGCGAGCGCGGGCGGTCGAAGACGAAGGCATCGTTTTCAGCTTCGATGGCGCTGAACGTCTGCTGCAGGCCGGGCGGATCGTCGGCGCCGACGGTCGCGCCTCGATCGTGCGGCAATCGCTAGGCTTGCGGACCGAGCGCATGACTTGCTCGCGCATGGTCGGGGTCGTGGTCGAAGGTGTGGAACTGCAGCACGAAGAATTCGGCTATGTCGTACTCGGCCCACCCGGACCCATACTCACCGTGCCGCTGGGCGAGGGCCGCGTCCGCATCATTGCCGACATGCCTTTGGAACTCTGGACGCCGCGGGATCGGGTCGGCGTGTTGCTTGAGTCTTACGCCGGATTTTTGCCGGAGGACCTCAGGTCCGCGTTCGTCGATGCGATCCGGTCGGGAAAATACCAGGCCGCCGCCAACGAGTTAAGGCCGCGAATGACTTACGGCTCCTCGCGCCGCGTCTTGATCGGCGATGCGGCAGGTCATTACCATCCGATGACCGCGGCTGGGATGACACTCGGTTTTGCCGACGCTCTCGCCCTTGCCGAGGGTGGAGATTTCCGGAAATTCGCGAACCGCCGGTTGAAGGAGACCAGGGCGGCGCAACTGCTCGCCATGGGGCTGTACGAAGTGTTTCGCGATCACCGGCTGGATTCGTCGGTATTACGGCAGGCCGTTTACCGGAATTGGCGGGCCAGCAAACTGGTCCGGACCCGGACCATGCGCCTGCTCGCCTGTGAAGACTCTTCCGTAACGCGGCTCAGCGCAGCGTTCAGCGTGACCGTGTTGGCCGGAGTCGTGGGCGAGCTTTGGAGACGAAGCGGCATCCTCACCTGGCGCCGGGCGCAAGGAATGATTCGTACGCTGTCGGTTCGGCTCACGTGGCTGGTGCGGGGCGTTCGCGAACTCGAAAAAACGCACAGCCCGAGCGGCGCAGATGAACAGTCCGCCCTGGACAAGCTGTCCAGGGCCTTCCTGGTTTCGATGCAGGAACATTCCGACGCCGCTACGCCTGTTCGTCCGAACGATCCGGCCCCGGTCGAAGCGAGTGCGGGGCTGGACCTTGCCGCGAAACGCTTGCTGGAATTGCAACGCGAAGACGGCGCCTGGGAAGGCGAGATGACCTGGTGCCCGATGCTTGCCGGGCAATACGTGCTGCTGCATCAAATCATCGGTCGGCAATTCGAACCCGGCCGTCGCCGGCTGCTGTTGCGCCAGTTCGAACGAACTCGACTGGAGGGAGTACTTTGGGGCCTGCACGAGCACTCGCGGGACAGCCTGTTCGTCACGACCCTGGTTTACGTCGCGGCCAGATTGCTCGAAGTCGGGCCGGACGACCCCCTGATCAGGCCGGCCCGCGAATTCATGCAAAAAGAGGGGGTTCTGAACATACCGAGTTGGGGCAAGTTCTGGCTGGCGCTGCTGAATCTCTACGACTGGCGCGGAGTAAACGCCGTACTGCCTGAATTGTGGCGCCTGCCGCGGCGACTGCCGTTGCATCCTTCAAACTGGTACTGCCACACCCGGCTCATCTACATGGCGATGGCGACCATTTATTCATGCCGGTTCCAGCTTCCGGCAACTCCCGTAATTGAAGCCTTGAGAGAAGAACTTTTTCCGGAAGGCTTTGACGAAATCGATTTCGCCGCCGGCCGCAATCGTCTGCGCGAAGACGATCTGTTCGCCCGCCCAGGCATTTGGCTGCGGGCCGGCTACGCTTTGACCGGGGTCTACGATAGATTCCACAACAAGCGCCTGCGCTCCCATTGCCGTAAAGAGCTGATCGAACGCATCCGCTGGGAGCTGCAAAGTTCCAGCCATACCAGCATTTCCCCGGTCAGTGGGTTTCTCAACATTCTTGCCCTGTGGCTGTGCGACCCCGACGATGCCGACTTGCACAAGGCCCTGGACGGTCTCGAAGGCTGGATCTGGGAAGACGAGGAAAACGGAACGCGAGTAACCGGTGCACGCAGCGCATCCTGGGATACCGGATTCGCCCTGCAGGCGCTGGCGACAATTTCCGGCCGCGACGAAGTGCGTCAATCACTCCGCGAGGGTGCGGATTTTCTGCGCGGCCAACAGATTTCCGTCAGCTTCGACGGCTTCAGCGAGGCGTACCGCAACGACCCCAGAGGCGGCTGGTGTTTTGCCGGCAAATGGCATGGCTGGCCGGTAACGGATTGTACCGCCGAGGCGGTATCCGGACTCATCGCCGCGAGTCCCGGGGAAGTGGACGAGGAGCGGCTCTGCGAAGCGATAGCGTTCATGTTGCGCGGCCAGAATCGCGACGGTGGTTTCGGCAGCTACGAAGCGAAGCGCTCGGGAATAGGCCTGGAGTGGCTTAATCCGGCGGAAATGTTCGGCGAATCGATGACCGAGCATTCCTACGTCGAATGCACCGCGTCCTGTCTTACGGCGCTGGCGTCGTGCAAGCGGCATTTCCCGCGAGTCGTGAATGAGACTGCGTTTGAATCCATGACCCGGGCCGATGCCTGGCTGCGGCGAACCCAGGCGAGCGACGGTAGCTGGCGCGGCGTCTGGGGCGTGCAATTCATTTATGGCGTCCTGTTCGGCATCAGGGGGCTGATCGCCGGAGGCGCGGGCCCTGGTGACCCTGCCTTGCGCCTTGCCTGCCACTGGCTGCTTGAGCGCCAACGCAGCGACGGCGGCTGGGGCGAACATCATAGCGGCTGCCTGAGCGGCACATATGTCGCGCATGAGCAAAGCCAGATCATCCAGACCGCCTGGGCACTGATCGCCCTGCTCGAGGCGGGCGACTCACATTGGTCGGCAATCTCGCGCGGAGCACGATTTCTGCAGGACGCGCAGGACAAGGAGGGGGGCTGGCCGAGACAGGACATGGCCGGAGTCTTCTTCCGTACCGCGCTGCTGGATTACGAGTTGTACCGGCAGTATTTTCCCCTGCACGCGCTCGGCCTCTTCGAGCGTCGGCGGCGCGTCAGGCTGGCGGAAAACGACTAGCTCGGCCTGGTCGGCAATCCTTTCGCGGCCCGGCGAAAAAGCCAGCGCAACCCTCGATCGCTTTGCCGCATGAGATTCGTCGCAAGCAAGGTGGCCCGCAGGGAATTCCGGGAAATCTTGACCTGATCGGAAGCGGTGAATTGCGGATTGCGCTGGATCTTTCGCAAGGTCAGCACCGCCGGGCCGATAGCCCACAGGCAGAATCGACGTATGCCGGCTTCCCTGGAGGGAAGATGGCAAGTGAACTCCAGCGCATTCCTCAGGTGCCCGTGCGCGATCGCGATCAGAGTATGCAGGCCGCTCTGGAATTCGCTGGTCCTGTGATTCTCTCTCAGGTTTTCCAGCGAGAGTCCGCCATTGTCGAACACCGAACGCGGCAACCAGCAGGCGCCCCGCTCGTGATCGACCCAGATGTCTTTCAGGATGTTGGTCATTTGCAGCCCCTGACCGAAAGATACGGCCAGGGATCGCAACCGCGGACGATTTTCCTTAAGTTCCGGACATTGAATGCAGAACAGATCGACCAGCATCTCGCCCGCCACCCCGGCGACCGCATAGCAATATGCGTCGAGTTCCGGCAAATCGCGCAGTCCCGCGAGACTGCTGTTGCGCTGGAATTTCGGCATGTCGATGCACATGACGGACACGCATCGCTCGAGAATCCGGCGCTCGGCTTCGGTAAACGAATGGGTAACGCCGACTACCCGGTCCGCGTTGCGCATCAGTTCGAGTTCGGCCGGCGGAATTTCCGGGGAAAGCAGCGGGGTCACTTGTGCGGAAAAGGCGCTCGCGTCCGTTTGACCCTTGACCGCGGTCAGAAAGCGTTCGAGATTCGCCTCTTTCCCGGCGAAGTCAAGACGGGGGTCGTCCTCGATCGTATCCGCGATGCGGCACAGCAGATAGGCATTGGTCACCACCAATGCCAGACGGCTCGGCAACGCCGGAATGGTGAGTGCGAAAGTCCGGGATACGCCAGGCAGAATGTCCGCCTGATATTGCTGGTTTTCTTCCAGCGCGTCCCTTTTGTTCCTGGTCAAGTCAAGCAATGTCCATTACCTGCTTGCTCACGCTTCTTGCATGGTTGCCGAACATACTACCGCAATTCGTCTCGTTCACGTTAACCGCCCAACCTGTTACAGTGCGGGCCACGGAGCCAGCAGGAGAGCGGCGATGCCAAGAAAAATAGCAATAATCGGCGGAGGAGTTTCCGGGCTCGGAGTCGCCTGGGCCTTGCATCGAAACCCCGACCGATTTGATTTCCGGCTCTACGAGGCACAGGCCCAGGTCGGCGGCAACGCTGTTACCGCCGATATGCCCCAGGCGGACGGGACGTCGATCCCCTTCGATATTTCGGTCACCGCCTGCATTCCCACGGTGTATCACCACATTCTTCTGCTGATGCGGCAGCTTGGTGTCGAGCTGGTCGATACCAAATTCAGCTATAGCGTGAAATATCACGGCGAGATCTATGCCCACGACCTCGACAGCGAAATCGCCCGGCAGTTGCAGGAGGAAATCGACAGATTCCAGAAGTTGCTGCAACGCATGAAATGGTTCGGCGCGCTCAACCGGACGCGGTCGAAATTTCTCAACGCGCTCAACCCCTTCAACTACCTCAGTATGGGCACGGTGCTGAATTTCGGTCGATATTCCGGAGACTTCAGGTACAAGGTGCTCAAGCCCATGTTCGTCAACTTCCTGATGGCGACGAACGTGTTCGACATGCCGGCTTCACTGTTCGCCCGCTACCTGGAATTCTTCGACATCGTCAATGCCACTCCGATGCAGACCTGGGAAGGCGGCACGCGCAACATCTACGAAAGGCTGACGGAGCCCTTTCGCGACAGGATTTATCTTTCCCGGCCGGTGCGCAAGGTGATCCGGCGGGAATCCGGCGTGGACGTAGTGGACGAGAACGGCGCTGCCGAGACCTTCGACGACGTGGTGTTCGCCTGCAACGCCAACCAGACGCTGATGACGCTCGACAAACCGGGTTTTTTCGAGACCTGGCTGCTGTCGTCAATTCGCTACGAGAGCGAGTTGCACAATCACGCCATCGTCCACTCGGACGCTTCCCTGTTGCCGGAAAACGAGGCGAAGCCCCTGGACACCCGCAGCAACCATATCGAGCAATACGCCGCCCGGCCGGACAACTACGAAATAACCTACATCATGCACAACCAGCAGCCCTGGGCGAAGCGATCCGACAAACCCTGCCTGGTGACCTATAACGCGATCAGTCACATAGATGAAAGCAAGATCGTCAAGCGCTGGTGGTTCCAGCACGTCGTCCATGACGTGCGGCATATCGCGCTGCTCGTCCACCTGTTCCGCTTTATTCAGGGCAGGCGGCGGAGCTGGCATTGCGGCGCCCATACGCTCATCAACAGCCAGGAAACCTGCTTCGTGACCGGCCTGGTCACCGCGCGGCAACTCGGCGCGGACTACCCCTTCGACGACGAGGAATGCCGCAAGTGGTTCAACTTCTACGGCCGCATGATGTACGGCTGGCGCTTCAGGCGAGCGCGTTCTCGAACAGGTTGAGCAACCGGCTCCAGGCGCGTTCGGCCTGGGCTTCGTGGTAGACCTGCGAGTCGATCGAGCACCAGCCGTGCAAGGTGCCTTCGTAGACTTCGATCTCGGCTGGAATACCCGCCGATTCGTATGCCGCCGCCAGCGTATTCTTGACTTCCGGTTCGTCCGCGTCGTCGTCCTCGGAGACGGCGTGGAGCATATGCGCCCGGGTCTCCGGAATCAGCAAATGCGGGCTGTTGTCGGCATCGGTCGCCAGTCCGCCGCCGTGGAAAGTCGCGCCGGCGCCGAGCCGGTCGGGCACGGCGGCTACCGTGCGCATGACCATCGGCCCGCCCATGCAATAGCCGGTAGTACCGATGCCGCGGCTGGTGTCTACTTCGGGCTGCTCGTCCAGCCAGGCGACGAATGCCCGCGCATCGGTGAAATGCGTATCGGCATTGAGTTGCCTGGCCATCGGCAACACGATCTCGCGCGTTTCCGGCTGGCCGAAGCTGGCGCCTTCGCCGATCACGGGCGAGCGGGCGCTGCGATAGAACGGGTTGACGGTCAGTACGGCATAGCCGGACATGGCCAGCCGCCGGCCCATTTCCCGGAACGCCGGCCGCAGGCCGAGGATGTCGGGCCAGACCAGCACCGCCGCGTGACTGCCGGAAGCTGGATAAATGAAATTGCAATCGGCGACGCCGTCAGGGGTCGTGATTTCCACGTCTCTTTCGTCGAGTTCCTGGGCATTGGCCACCGCCGGGAGCATCATGCCCAATCCCACGGTAGCCGAAACCTTACCGAATTCGCGCCGGCTGAATTCGCCGTTGCGCAGAAATTCGTCCGCGCGTAGTTGGGTCTTCTCGTCACACATCTTGTTTTCCTCAAAGCCGGAATCAGAATCGTCGTTTGTACACCAAAAGTCGAAACAATATCCACCTGATCTGATTTGTGGCCTCGAACCGTCGGTGGCGGATAGGGGGTTGCGGCGTCCGCCGTAAATGCGGTCCGGACGCCAAGCACAGCTTGGCTTCGATACGTCGCTGTCTGGCGGGCGGTTTGCAGCGGACGCCGTGAATACGTCCCTGTAGGCTTCGGGCTCGGCATCCTGCCTCGCACGCCCGCTGCAAACCGCCCGCCAGACAGCGACTCACACCGTGCGGAGCCCCACACTCATGGCACACTCATGGGACACCCATCGTTTTATGGCATTATTCGTGGGACAGTCATCGGAGGGTAACGACATGTTTCATTCGACTCGTCGGCGATTTCTGCAATCCGGGGCCGTTGCGGGGCTGGGTCTTGCCGGGTGTCCGTTGATTGCCCAGCAGAGTTCGGTCGCGACGGTTGCGGGAACCGGTGTCGCCGGCTTTGAGCCTGAGCCGAGCGGGGGCGCGGAAGCAACGGCCGCTCCGATCAACAATCCTTACGGAGTGGTGTTCGGCCCTGACAATGCCTTGTATTTTTGCGAAGTCGACACGGGCCGCACGCGCCGCGTGAATCTCGAAACCAATCGGCTTTCCACAGTCGCCGGCAACGGCGAAAAGGGCTGGGAAGCGGAGTCGCGCGTCCCCGCCGAGACGCCGTTTTCGGCCCCGCACGAGATTCGCTGGGATAGTGGCAACCTTTTCATTGTCGAGCGCGATTCGCACACGGTGCGGCGCATCGATGGGCGCCTCGGGCTTGTTACCACGCTCGCGGGCAACGGCGAGCCGGGCTATGCCGGCGACGGCCAGCCGGCGGTGCTGTCCCAGTTGCGCCAGCCGCACAGCATCGCTTTCGATCCGGACGGCAACTTGCTGATCTGCGATATCGGCAACAGCCGCCTGCGCCGGGTAGACCGCCAGACGGGGGTGATCAGCACGATTTCGGGCACCGGGGAACGGGAACGGACGCCGGACAGCGGCCCGATGACGGGAACGCCGCTGATGGGGCCGCGCTCGATCGATGTGGCGCCGGACGGCATGGCTTACCTGGTGCTGCGCGAAGGCAACGCGGTGTACCGGCTCGACCTGGCCGGCGACCGACTTGAGCGTATCGCGGGGACGGGCGAACGGGGGTACGGGGGAGATGGCGCGGCAGCGCTCGATTGCACGTTCAACGGGCCTAAGGGCATCGCTTATTCGAGCCGCGACAATTCTCTCTATATCGTCGATACGGAAAATCACGTCATTCGCCGGATGTCGCTGACGTCGGGGATAATCGACACTGTGCTCGGCACGGGCGGGCGCGGCGACGGCCCGGACGGAGATCCGTTGGGCTGCATGCTGGATCGGCCGCACGGGGTTTGTATTCGCGACGGAGTGGTTTACGTCACTGACAGTGAAAGTCACCGAATTCGGGCTATCTACGGGTTGATGTCCTAAGCGGCTTCGAGCGGGGCCACGAGAAGGAGTTTGGGTATGAAAAGCACCGAACAGGCAACCTTGCCGGAGTGTTGCCTGTTGTCAGGGAGCGTAGTCCAGCCGGCTGCAAAGGGTATGCGAACCGCCAGTGCACTGCTGATTGCCTCGCTTTGTTTGGGAGCTTGCGTTATGGATAGGCCCCAGAGGCCCATCGACACGCACGAATACAGGCTCGACAGTGACAACTTCCCGATTCGCAATTCGGTGGAGAGATCCACTCCGACCATTGAACCGACGATTCGGGAAGACCGGCTCGCGGTAATGATCGAAGGTTTAGCCGAGGAGCTTGAGATCCTTCTTGTGACGCCGCCGAGTGCGCTTCCCATGCCTCTGGCGCTGATTTCTCATGGCATCTCGGCCTCGGATCAGGCGGCCGGAAACATGAACCTGCGCAGGCTGCTACCTGTCGCGGAAAATTTCGCCCACCGAGGCTATTTCGCGGTGGTGTTTGCCCGGCGCGGTTATGGTTCGTCCACCGGGACTGTGGGGGACCGGCCTTACAAGTGGTGCGGTTTCTGGCCGAGTGAGGTCTACGCGCACGCGGCGCGCGAGTCGGCGAAAGACTACGAAGCGGTGATGAGGGCGATGCTGCCGTTGCCGGAAGTAGACGGCAGCAGAATTGTCGCCGTGGGACATTCGGGTGGAGGGCTGGCGGCACTGGCCTTTGCCGCACAGAGACATCCCGGGCTCATTGCCGTCGTCAACTTCGCCGGCGGCACTGGCGCCACCGGCAATTACAGCATCTGCAGCGCGACCGCGCTCAGGCGCGCATTTTCCGACTTCGGGCGCATGGTTCAGAATCCGTCTCTTTGGCTCTACTCGACGGCGGATCGTTATTTCTGGCCATCGCTGGCGCGACGCAACTTCGATGCCTATGTTGCCGGAGGCGCACCGGCTCGGCTGGAGATGGTCGGCCCATTGTGGTCCCACCCGGACGGCCACCAGATACATGCCCTTGGAGGGAGGGAATTCTGGCAGCCCCGAATAAGCGCTTTCCTGCGCGACATTGACGCTCCCGGCTGGCAACTCGACCCCACATCTGCAAGTGTCCCAAGGCCGCCGCCGCCCGATGGACTGCCCCAGTCCGGACAACAGGCTTGGTTGGAATATACAGGCAGTTCCGGGCATAAGGCATTTGCCTTAGGCGTGAATGGCTGGGGCTGGATTGCCCGGCAGTCCAGCGCGCGGGAGGCCGAAAACATCGCTCTCGCGACATGCCGGGAATACACAGAGAAGTGTCAAGTTGTGGCGGCGGACTGACTATCGAAATGGAAGGCGCCCAACAAGTCGGCAAGGTCATAAGGGGATAGACACCGTACTCGAAGAGATTCGCGCAGACTCGCGCTTGCGCGACCTGCGCACGAGGGAATCATACAGTGAGGAAAATCCCTTGCGGAGGGGCCGCTAGATACTACGCTTCCCTCCGTCATTCTGCGCGAAGCGAAGCGTAGTCGCAGAATCTTCCGCTAACTTCCCTGTCTTATTGAACCAGGACTCGCAAGGTTATATCGCCGATTTGCAGGTTGTTGAATTCGGGTGGGATTACTTCGATTTCGCCGTCGGTCAGGGATTGGCCGGGTTCCGGGACGTTCTGGTCCGGCGTCAGTTGCAGTTCTCTCCAGGCATTGTCTTCGAGGCGGAACGCGGCGGCCATCACGGTGTTGAAATAGTCTGCCGCGAGGATGTACTCGGGGTTTCCGTCACGGTCGAGGTCGGCCTGGAACAGAATCAGCCCGTCGACCCGACCGGACCGAAGCAATTCGGCTACGGGTAAGATCTGCATGGCGTACGGTTATGGCGAAAGGGGCGGGGCGGTAGGTGACCTGATTACGGAAATCGAGCAGGGCTGGGTTGGCTATGACGATGTCTTCATTGTGGAACTCGGAGTGGGTGTCCCTGTACTGCTGCTCAGAATTCGGGCGGTTTACAGGGTGCTGCAGAAAAAGTCGCTTCGATCAAAGGAAAGTCAGAGTTTTCAGACCCAGGGACGATCACCTGCTGCAGCCTTGACCGTCGGACTCAGCTTGGACCGACAACAAGTCATGCTACCCAGGTTGCGCTGGCATAACCGCGCGCAACGATTCGCGCCATCGCCATGGGAACGGATATTCTCAATTTTGCGCTCAATTCAGTGAAAGTAATCGCTCGTGTCTCCAGATGCGAACCACGAAGACCTTGTTTTGTTCGTGTCGGTAGATAATTCTGAAAGGTGTGTGAATTAGCTCACGAAGTAATGGCTGGTTGAACTCGGGGACGACCCGACCCAAATCCGGATGATTGCCAAGGTCTTCCACCCGCGCCAAAATCTCAGCGACAAAGCTCTCGCCGACCTCCGGCGCTCCCTGTGTTTCGTACCACGAGACCATGGCGGCCAAATCTGAACGCGCGGATTCGGATAGTTCGATGGAAACCGCGCGCATCCCCTTATGCAAGCCCGAATTGTTGCTTGACTTGCTCCAATGGAACTGTGCGGCCAGCTTCGATATCCGCGAGCCCGGTGACGACCGCCTTCAAGAACGCCAATTCATCGGCAACATTTTCGTAGTCGGTCAAAGACTGCACAACAGCAACGCCGCGTCCCCGATTGGTAAGCAGCACTGGTCGATGCGATTTCTCGACATGTTTCACAATCCGCCCCGGATTTACCTTCATCTGCGTGAGAGGAATCACGTCTTCCGAAAATTTCGTTTGCATCGAATCAGCCTTTGGTATCTGCAATTGGTGCTGATAATAGCACCACTTCAGAGGGCTATCAAATTGTTGTGCGGGTTCAGAGCGTGGGGCGCAATGCCCTTCGGTTCGCGCCCTACGGGTGGCTGAACGAATTAGTCGCTGTCCCGCTACCACAGAAGTTGGGTTTTCACTTATGGGTTCCGGACTTGCAGGATGAGGTCGCCGATTTTCAGGTTGTAGTATTCGGGTGGGATCACTTCTATTTCGCCGTCGGTCAGGGACTGGCCGGGTCCGGGGATGGGCTGGACCGGCGTCAGTCGCAGTTCTCTCCAGGCGTTGTCTTCGAGGCGGAACGCGGCGGCCATCACGGTGTTGAAATAATCCGCCGCGAGGATGTATTCGGGGTTTCCGTCGCGGTCGAGGTCGGCCTGGAACAGAATCAGCTCTTCGACCCGGCCGGACCGGAGCAATTCGGCTACGAGTGAGATTTGCATGGCTTCAAGCAGGGTGTCGGGTATGGCGAAGGGGGCGGGGCGGTAGGTGACCTGGTTACGGAAATCGATCCTGTTTGCCGGGTCCATGGGAAATCCGGTGAAAGCCGGTCTGACGGGGTCGAACACGAGTTGCGCGAGTTCGGGATTTGAATCCCGGTTTTCCTCGATGATTTGCTGCATCCACAGGTACGCGGGGCGGCCCATGTTTTCGCGGGCGTCGAAGAAATCGAATTCTTCCAGGGCGATTTCGCCGCGGTCTACCCGATTCTGCTGACTGGCAAGAGAGATTTTGCGGAAATCCAGCAAGGGGGAGTTCACCAGCAGAACGAGGGCGATCATCAATATGCTCATCGGCAGATTGACGCGGGCGAGCTTGCCGGTCCAATGCTCCCGGAAACGGACGACGCTGCCGGCATAGCCGAGAGAGAACAAGGTGATCAGCAGGCTGATCATCAGCGCCCAGCAGCGCGCCACGGTCCAGCCGTACTGGTCTACCCGCAAGTAAAGCCCATATAGCGCGAGCAGGGATATCACCGGCAACAAGGCGATGCCGACGCAAAGCAGACGATGCAATGGCAGCGGATACGGCTCGAGGTCGCCGCGCTGATAAACGGCGTTCAGGCCGAACAGCGCAAACAGGTTCAAGGCCATGAGCAGGGCGGTGCCGTTGCCGGTGTCCCATAGGGGCTCGAGGCCGGTAAACGGCAGAGCCGCGAGAAACAGTACCGTTACCGTCAGCACCAGGGGCAGCAGTAGCCACATGAGGCCCTGCAACAGGCTGGTGATGCCGCCGATGACGTTGGCCAGGCCGCGGAAGATGAAAATGCCCAGACCGACGACGACGGCCAGCACGGGAAACAGGAACCAGTCTTCGGTGAACAAATCGAAGAAAAACTCGATACCGATGACGCGGAACAACTCGCCCCAGAGCATCAATACGCCGAATACTCCCAGCGTCAGCGCCCCGGACAAGACCGCCACCAGGGCGTTGCGCCAGGAATCGGTAAATATTTCCGCGTAGTCCGGAGTCCTGCCCTGGACGATGGGCCGGAGGAAAAGCAAGGCCAGGAAACATCCCAGCAGCAGCGGCAGGACGTAAGTGGCGATGATCGATTCCGGCGGAAACTCGCCGAACGGCGTTACCTGCCAACCGATATAGACTCCCAGTAGCGCCAGCAGCGCGCAAAACGCGCCGATGGCCATTGCCGTCTTGCGCCCGTTTCGATCTTCCAGGCCAAGCAACAGAAACAGGGGCAGAGTTACCGTAATCGTCCAGAGCGGAAAATTCACCGCCGGAGTCTGACTTGGCCAGACTTGGTTCTCTGCCGCGCGCCAAAGCAGAAACAGCGCCAATCCCTGCAGCAGCGAAATCAGCAGCATGAGCGGCAGCCGCGGACGTACTGGTATCGGTGAGTGATCTGTCATTTCCGAACCCCCCGGTTTCAGAATGCGGCACCCGTCCGGATAATTCTTCCGGTCAAGGCGTCAAGGGAACGAATTGTTGCACGCGCCGCCCTTCCTGTTCGGCGACGTAAACGTTGCCGCGGGAATCCACGGCGATGCCATGGGGCAGTTCGAACTGCCCCGGGTAGCGTCCGGGTCCGGCGCCGAAACTCGCGAGTTTTTCGCCGGTGTCGCGGTCGAGCACATCAACCATGACGCTGTTCTGGTTGATGACATAGATGTGACGTTGTTCCGCATCGGGCGAAAAGTCGAGCACAACGGCAGTGCCACGCGCGCCGCTTGCGCGTCCGGCCGGATCGCTCATGGGCGAGAAACCGACGGAAATATTGCGCACGAATTCGCCCTGGCGATCGAACACCTGGATTCGATCCGCGCGGCGGTCGCAAACGTAAACGAGCCCGTCGTCGGAAACCCGAATGCAATGCGGCAGTTCGATGATGTCCGACTCGCCCGGTTCGCGGCGCAGGCGCCATTGCCGCAGAAAATTGCCTTCGCGGTCCAGCACCGCGATGCGGGCATTGCCGCCGGGCAGTTCGCCGTCCGCGACATAGATGTCGCCATTGCCGTCGGTATCGATGGCCGAGGGCAGGAAGAATTGCGCGCTGTCGGAATTCAGCGGCTGGCCCTGGCGGCTGCCGTCGGATGAATCGAAAATGCCGGATTCGCCGACCTGCAACAGCAGGCTGCCGTCCGCCGGGTCGTATTTCTGGATATGGCCGGTGGCCGCGGCGACAATCCAGAGATTACCGTCGGCGTCCGCGTGACAATCGTGCAGCCGGCCGCCGAGCAATTCCGAATCGCCCCAGCCGCGCACGACTGTACCTTCCGGGTCCAGTTCGATAATGGGCGGTGCGAGCCGCGCGCCGTCGAGATCGTCTTCGACCACGTTCTGCCGGTTAAGCAGATAGACATGGTCGCGGTCATCGACACACATGCCGCCGAGGCCGCCGGTCAGCCAATTGTCGCCGAGAGGCATTTGCGGCCAGGCCGGATTTACCCGGAATTCAAGCGGCTGCGCCAAAGCAGCTGCGGCCGCAGCCGTCAGCAGCAGACCAAGGGCCATAGCAATGGTCCGGCGGATATTCATGGCAAAGGCACCTCATCGCTTTCTACAGCCCTGGCCCTCGCGAAAGCTGCTACCGGCTCCGCGGTCCGTACCTGCTCCAGCCAGAAAACACCGTCGAAGGGGTGACTGTTGCCGCGTGTGCCAAGAAAATCCATGTCACCGTCACCGTCGAGGTCACGGGCGATGAACTTGTCGAACATGCCGCGCTTGCGCCGGGAGATATCGTGCCGCGTCCAGTCGGCCCTGGCGTCACCCGGATTTTCAAACCAGCCGATCCGGCCTAGGGGATCGTTGATATCGACATCGCCGTCGCCAGTGCGCAGGCCACGGCTGTAACTGCCGACCATGACGTCGAGGTCGCCGTCACCGTCGATGTCGGCCATTTCCATGCCGGTCACGCTATCCGGTGCGAAACTGCCGATGGCAAAGGCGTTCCAGGCGTCGCCCTTGCGCGCGGGCTGTTCGATCCAGGAAATGCCGCGGGCGGCCGCGCCGATGATATCCAGCCGGCCGTCGCCGCTGAGATCGGCGTATTCCAGATTGAAACCGGACATGGCCGGGCCATTGATGCCGATCGCGCGTTCGGCGAATTCGAGATCACCGCCGCCGAGGTTCTCGAAAAACACCAGCCGGCCTTCGCCGCGCGTACCGACCATGATATCGAGGTCGCCGTCATCGTCGAGGTCGACCGGTTCGGCGTTTTGCGGAATGCTGTAATTGCCGAGCACCAGGCGTTGCCAGGAGTCGCCGTCGAGAGGGTCGCCTTCGAGCTTGTATAGCTCCACCGGGGTGGAGCGGGCGTAATCGTCCGGGCCCGGCGACTGGGCGCCCTTGTTCGGAGCCGAAACCTCGGGGATGCCGTCACCGTCGAGGTCGGCGGCAAAAACGCGAATGTAGGAGCCGCGGTCCCGGGTCATCGGCAAAATCAGGCGCGGCCAATGTTCCTCGCGCGCGCCGGGGCCGGGATTCTGCAAGTAAATGATGTGGGAAAGTTCCGCGGCCGCCAGCACGTCGAGATATCCGTCGCCGTTCATGTCGGCAAGCGCGGCGTCTTCAGGGGCCGGCGCTTCCTCGCCTTCGGCCAGGGTGATATTGGTCCAGCGGTCCGGCGATTCGGATGCGAAAGCGATACGCACATGACCGGCCGGCGGCGGCTCGAAACCGGGAACGAATTGCGCCGAATCGTACTCGGCGTCGGATTCGTGAACCGAAACCACGTCCTCGTAACCGTCCTTGTCCAGATCTCCCATGACAAGGCCGTCGCTGCCGCTGAAGGGCACACCGGCGACTACCGGGTCGTCGATGATGTGCTCGCGCCAGCTTATGAAGCTGCCGTCCGCGGCCTGCGCACGCGAGGGCGCATTGCCGACCGGCGTCTGGGCCAGGGCGGCCCCGGCCAATAGAGGCATTGCGGCGGCAATGCAAACCAATGACTTCAACATTGCAAACTCCCGTCTTTGGCCCGATGGTAGCAGACTCCGACAACTGCAAGGGAGACTTCGCAGCAGCAGATTCTGCGACTGCGCTTCGCTCCGCGCAGAATGACAGAAGGGACGTGAGTCAGCCGTCCGAGCAAAAGAGAGTCCGTCATCCTGCGCGTAGTCGCAGGATCCATCCTCAGTCATGGACTCGAACCGGCTGTCCGTTGATAATCAAACGTCCCAACCGCCGGCTCCCAGCATGTCATCCAACAATTTTCGCTCATTCACCGTCGTCGCCGTCATAATCGCCAACATGATTGGCACCGGGGTTTTCACCAGCCTCGGATTTCAGTTGGTGGATATCCGTTCGGGATTTGCCCTGATCATGTTGTGGGCCATCGGCGGATTGGTGGCGCTTGGCGGCGCGCTGACCTACGCCGAACTCGGCGCGGCCCTGCCTCGTTCCGGTGGAGAGTACAATCTGCTGCGCCGGATCTACCATCCCGCCGCGGGATTCGTCTCGGGCTGGATTTCATCGACTATAGGCTTTGCCGGGCCCACGGCGCTCGGTGCGATGACCTTCGCCGCTTACCTGTCATCAGTATTCCCCGACGGATTGAGCGACGGCATGCGCAAACTGGTGGCCGCCGCGCTGGTGATTGTCATGGCCCTGGCCCACGCCACCAATCATCGCACCAGCGGCAGCACGCAACTGTTTTTCACCAATTTCAAGATCGTCATCATCCTGGGATTCTGTCTGCTGGCGCTGCTCGTCACCAACGAGCCGCAGCCGGTGAATTTCCTTCCCCAGGCAAGCGACGGGGCGGTGCTGACGAGTTCCGTTTTCGCGGTGTCGCTGATCTATGTCAGCTTCGCATACTCCGGCTGGAACGCGGCCACCTATCTGAGCAGCGAAGTCGACAATCCGCAGCGGAACCTGCCCTGGATTCTGGTCACAGGGACCTCGGTCGTTACCGTCCTGTATGTCTTGTTGAACTTCGTCTTCCTCTATGTCGCGCCGATGGATGCGATGGTGGGCCAGGTGGAAGTCGGGGCCATCGTCGCCGAAACCGCCCTGGGGACGGCCGGAGGCCAGTTTGTCGGCCTCGTTTTCGCCTTGCTGCTGATCTCGACCGTCAGCGCCATGACGATGGCCGGGCCACGGGTTATCCAGGTAATCGGCGAGGATTTTCCGGCATTGGGATTTTTCGGCCGCACCAATCGCCATGGCATCCCCTCCGTTGCCATTTACACCCAGACCGCGGTCGCGCTGACGTTCATTCTGACCTCGACCTTCGAGTCGGTGCTGGTCTTCGCAGGCTTCACCATGGCTCTTAACAGCTCGGCCGCGGTATTCGGCGTTTTTGTCTTGCGACGGCGGCAACCGGACCTGCCGCGGCCCTATCGCACTTTCCTGTTCCCGCTTCCCCCCCTGATCTATTTGACGGTGATGGGCTGGACGCTCACTTTTACCCTGATCAACCGCCCGGTCGAGGCCCTGGGCTCACTGGCGATCATTGTCAGCGGATTGCTGTTTTACTTTTTGACCTTGAGATTCCAGCGCTGAAGCTCTTTACGCGGCTCGCCGGGGCAGTGTTATATTGTTGCTTTCCCCGATTTCACAATGTCGGCAAATTTGTCGAAGGATCAGAACAATGAGCAAATCCCAAACCTTCAGGATGACTCCCGCGCCGGTCGCGGCGGCCCTCTTGCTTGCCCTGCCCGTCGTTCATATCGCGGCGCAGGAATTCCAGGCACACCCCTCGACGCAGGCTCCCGAAAGGCTGGTGACGCTGGACACGCTGGCGGAATGGGAAGAGGAACTTTCCAACTGGGGGCGCTGGGGGCCGGACGACCAGCGCGGCGCTCTGAACCTGATCACTCCCGAGAAGACCGTACAGGCGGCCTCGCTGGTGGAAGTCGGCGAAACCGTGACCTTGCAGCATTTCGTGCTCAAGGAGCGGGCCATGGACAGCCAGTCCTTCGGCCCGTTCGAACATTGGATGAGCCGGGTCGATCCGGTGACCGGCGAGCCCACGTTTGCGCTCGATGAAATCCAGTTCTCGCTCCACGACGGCATGCTTTCGCACATCGACGCGCTGTGCCATTACCGCACCGAGATCGACGGCCGCTTCGTCATTTTCAACGGCTACGACCAGAATCTGACGGTAAACGGCTGCGAAGACCTGGCGGTGGACCGCATGGGCACTTCTTATGTGACTCGCGGTGTGCTGGTGGACATTCCGCTTTTGCGCGGCGTCGAATATCTCGACCCGAGCACGCCAATTTACGTGGAAGACCTGGAAGCCTGGGAGGAATTCGCGGGCGTGACGGTCGGCAGCGGCGACGCATTGCTGGTGCGCACCGGGCGCTGGGCGCGTCGTGACGATTTGGGTCCGTGGGCGTACGGGCAAGGCGGCGCGGGACTGCACGCTTCGGTATTGCCGTGGCTGCGGGAGCGCGATGTGGCGATCCTGGTAGGCGACGCGGTCAACGACGTGCAGCCCTCGGGCGTGGAAGGCATCAATCGGCCCATTCACCAACTGACCCAGGTAAATCTCGGATTGCCGCTGGTGGACAACGGTTACTTGCAGGCGGTCGCGGAAGCGGCCGGGCGGCATCAGCGCTGGGAGTTCATGGTATCGATCCAGATCAACCAGATCGAGGGCGGAACCGCCAGCCCTTTTAACGCCAACGCCACGTTCTGATTTTGTGACTTCGAACGGGGCCGCGAGGGGAGAGCGCCTTTTCGCTTAATCTCGCCTCGACATCCATGTCGAGACTCGAATCGGGTCGTCGTCGCTTTAGGCCATCCATGGCACGCAACGACTCCCACGACGCGAAAAGGCGCTCTCCCCTCGCGGCCCCTTACATTGTGGTAGACAGACTGGGGACACTCATCGTGAACAGGGAACAAATGAATTTTTACAAGAGCAAGCTCGCTCACGAAATGGACTCGTGGGACCTGTTCGAGGCTCTGGGCAAGGGTGAGTCCATTGTTGTGATTGACGGCCGTTCAGCCGAAGCCTACGCGAACGAACACATTCCGGGATCGATTAACCTGCCCCACCGGGAACTGTCGACCGCCACCACGGCGTCGCTCGACAAATCAATAACCTATGTCTGCTATTGCGACGGCATCGGCTGCAACGCTTCCACCAAGACAGCGCTTAAACTGCTGACCCTCGGTTTCGAGGTGCGTGAATTGATCGGCGGCCTGGACTGGTGGAAACGCGACGGCTACGCCACCGACGGCGAAAAGGGCCGAGCTGGTAAACCGGTAGTTTGCGGTTGCTAACCCGTCCGACTCTACCTCAATGCGCGCTGGCGGTCGGGGCTTTCGGCGTCCAGTACGAATGAGACCGGCACGGACTGGGGCAGATAGCAGATCGCGTCGTCGCAGGCCTGGTAGTTCAGGAAGCCGGAAATCGTGATCGTGTCCATTTCCGCGAGCGCCGCTTCGGTTTCCGCGGAGCCCGCCATCACGATTTCCTGCAACAGCGTGAACGGTTCCTGGAATACGGGCACGTATTCGTCCAGCGGCGCGAAATAGTAGATTTCCGAATCCGGGTATTCCACCGGCTCCATCCGGTACATGTCGGAAGGCGCCAGTTCCAGGCCGATCACGCGGTAGCCGCTGGTCTCGGCGCCCGGCGCGTAAACGTGCATGTTTTCGTTCGGCCGCACTTCGACGGCGATGGAGAACCTCGTGCCCACGCTCACGCTGGTATTGCTCGGCCAGGCGGTGAAGTCGAGTTGCGGCGAGGAGCCTTCGATCGCTTCGATGGGCGAAACGCCGATGCCTTCCTTGAGCAGCACGTTCGAGGTCGTGTTGCGCTCGCGATAAAACTCCTCGAAGTAGCGCGAGGTGACGCGTCCGTCCGCGTCGACCATGAATGTGCCGGGATACGGAGTGCCGACGATGGCCTGGCTCGCACCGAACACCGAAACGTATCGGGCCACCTCCGCCATTACGTCTGGATTTTCAGCGTTGGGGCCTAGCCCTTCAGCGGCAACCGTATTGAGGATGCCGTAGCGGGATATGACTTCGGAGCCTTCATCCGCCAGCAGGGGAAAATCGATGCCGCGGCGCTGGGCGAAATCCTGCAATACCGCGGGAGAATCGTAGCTGATGGCCGCTACGCCGATACCGGCGTTTTCCAGCTCATCCAAACGTCCTTGCAACTCCACGAGTTGCGCTTTGCAGTAGGGTCACCAGTCCGCGGAGCGGTGGAACAGCAACATCGCGCCGTTCGGCCCCATGACCGATTCGAGATCGTGGGTGTCGCCGAACTGATCCGTGAGTGTAAAGTTCGGAACCTGCTCTCCGACCTGGGGTCCGAGATCGGCCACTACGATCGGCTGTCTTTCCGCGGTCTCGGCCGCGTCCTGGCCAACGGCGCCGCCGGCGAACGCCAGCAGGGCCGTAAAAGTCACCGTTACCGGAAATGCGTGTCGTTTCATCAGCATGATTCTCGCCTGTGCGTGATTGCCGCCCATTCTAGCAACGGAATTGGCAATTATAGAAATATCCTGCAAATTCCTACTTTCGTGCACCTAAAGCACGAGAAAGTAGGAATATTTTGAGAATTTACCCCCGAAATTGCTACTTTCTCCGACCTTGGAACGGAGAAGGGCGACACATGCGTCGCCCTTACGATATACCGTGACAGCTATAGCAGCTTCGCTCCGGGACTACTCCGTATCCGCCACCTGGGGTTGGCTGCCGTCGCCGGGGAGGCCCATGGACTCGAGCCGGCGCCAGCCGGCGAGGATGCCGCGCATGCCGTGGTTGCCTTCATGGCAGGCGTACTCGTAGATCGGATCTTCGATGCGCCGCAGCGGGAATTTCGCCGACCAGGGCACGTCCCAGGTCAGCGGGTCTTCGATGGTGAAATCGTAGTCCAGCGTGTTGGCGTCGATTCGGCGGATGCGTTCTTCGATCATCGTTTCCCTTGATGCGCCGGAGCGGCTGTTCTGGTCGAAGTAGAAATGGCGCGTGTTGATTACCAGGGTGTCGCCTTCCCAGCGGGCGATGGAATCGCCGTCCCATTTGAGTTGACGGGTCTGATGCTCGTCGTCGAAGCGTATGACCCTGGCGCGATGGATCATTTCGCTGAGAATCATCACATGGTCTGCAGTCTGCACGATCTGGATGTTGTTGTTATAGGCGCCGGGGATCAGGGGAGGACCCGCGCCGCCGCTCATCAGGCAGCGGTCTGCCAGAGTGCGCGCTTCCGGCCCGATGCTGTTGGTGCGCACATCGGCGCGGATGCGGGCTCGTTCCTGGCCGGAATCGTTCAAGGCCGGCATGCGTCCGTCGGGCGGATCGTAGATCAGCGACGTGCGTCGGTCGCGTATAGTTTCGACGCCGCGTTCGTACCAGAACTCGTTATAGGAAATCACGCCGGGCGGATAGCCCGCCCCGCCGACCGAGTCGATGATGAGGTCTCGATTCTGGCGCCGATTCTCGAACGCCTCCCATTCTGCCGCCTCTTCCTCGCTCAACACTTCCCGGTCCGCCAGTTCCGCCGGACGATTGAGCGGGGTCAGCGTTCGATAGGTATAGATGCCCTGTAAATTGGGATGCCCATGCTCGGTGCGGGGAATATCACCGGATTGAGAAAATCCTGTCTGGCCAAGCAGCAAGGCAACTGGCCCAAACACCAGGCCGGCGAGCATGAATGCCGAAGTTCGAGTGGTCACGATCCCCTCCTCCCATTACTTTGCATAGTAATGGCCGAAATTACGCCATCGGCAGAATTATGCAAGTAAAACAGGCTCGCTTACACCGGTTGTGCGATATTGGGGCCAATCGCGGGCGAGGCATGCCTCGCCCCTACCGTCTCACATGTATCAGTCAAAGGGGACACCCATGAACGAGCACAATAACGGCCAGTTGCGGCGTGTGCTGAAAGGATTCGACGTGCTGGCGCTGGGCTTCGGCGCAATGATCGGCTGGGGCTGGATCGTCCTGGCCGGCGGCTGGGTGCTGGACGCCGGCTCGCTGGGCGCCGTGGCGGCATTCTTTTTCGGCGGCATCGCCATGTTGCTGATCGGGCTCATCTATGCCGAACTGGCCTCCGCCATGCCCCAGGTGGGAGGAGAGCATGTTTATAGTCACAAGGCGCTCGGGGATGTCGGCTCGTTCGTCTGCACCTGGGCCATCGTCTTCGGCTATGCATCGGTAGTGGCGTTCGAGGCTGTGGCCTTGCCTACAGTGATCGAATATCTGGCGCCGAACTACAAGGTCGGACTCCTGTGGACGATCGCCGGCGGCGAGGTCTATGCGAGTTGGGTCGCGGTCGGCGTTGCCGGCGCGTTGTTGATGACGCTGGTGAATTGTATCGGCGTGCGCACCGCCGCCTTCCTGCAGAAGCTGGTCATCCTGCTGATTTTTGCGGTCGGCTTACTGTTCTTCTCCGGCGCGCTGTTCAGCGGTTCGGGAGCGACGATGGAGCCCCTGTTTCGGGATGGATTTAACGGTGTGTTGCTTGTGCTGGTCATGGTCCCGTTCATGTTCGTGGGCTTCGACGTCATTCCCCAGGCCGCGGAAGAGATCAATCTTCCGTTCCGGAAAATCGGCATGCTGATCGTCGTCTCGGTATCCATGGCCGTGCTCTGGTACATGCTGATCGTTCTCGGTCTGTCGGGAGTGCTTGGCTCCGAGGAGATCGCAAGCACTGAGTTGGGCGTCCCCGAAGCCATGAATGCGGTTTTCGGCGGGGCCTGGGCAGGAAACCTGATGATCCTGGCCGGCGTGGCTGGCATCCTGACGAGCTGGAACGCCTTTCTGGTGGGTGGCAGCAGGGCCGTGTACGCCCTGGCCCGATCGAAAATGCTACCGGCATTTCTCGGCAAGCTGCATCCCCGATACAACACGCCAGTCAACGCAATTCTGCTGATCGGAGGCGCCTCAATGCTGGCGCCGCTGCTCGGGAGAGAAAGTCTGGTGTGGTTCGTCGATGCCGGTGGCCTGGGCATTGTCATCGCCTATTCACTGGTGGCTGTATCGTTTCTGGTGTTGCGCAGGAAGTTTCCGGAAATGGAACGGCCCTGGAAGCTGCCGATGGGGGAATTTTTCGGCGGCGCGACCTTGATTCTTTCGCTGGGCATCATGGTGCTGTATTTCCCGGGAAGCCCAGCCGCGCTGCTGTGGCCGCAGGAATGGCTGCTGTTCGCGGCATGGATGGCCGGCGGGTTTGTGCTCTTTATGTTCGCGCGCCTTGATAAGGCCGCCGAGAGAGCGCTTTCCAGAAATCGACGCCGGTGCGGATAATCTCGTCGTTGAAGTCGTAAGCGGGATTGTGCAAGGCCATGGATTGCGCTCCTTCCGTGCCGTTACCGAGCAATATGAAAGCGCCGGGGCAATGTTGCAGAAACTCCGCGAAATCCTCGGAAAACGTGACCGGCCCGTAGTCCCTGTCAACTTCGCTGACGCGGGCGGCGGCGTCCGCCATGATTTCGGCGCAATCCGCATCGTTCACCAATGGCCGGAAAGACGTGCTGTAGCTCACTTCCCCTTGCGCGCCATGGGCCGCGCAGGCGCCCTGAACGATCTCGTTCATGCGCCTTTCGATCATGCCGGACACCGGTTGTTCGAATCCGCGGCAATCGCCGGTGATCACGACAGTGTCGGGAATGATGTTGCGCGCGCCGTCCGTGCGGATTCCGGTAATGGAAACCACCGCGCGGTCGGCGGCGGAAACGCTCCGGGAGACGATGGACTGCAATTGCAGGATGATCGAACCGGCGACGACGATCGGATCGATGCCGGTTTCGGGCATTGAAGAGTGGCCACCGCGGCCGGTGACGGTAATCTCGAAATTGTCCTCAAAGGCGCAGAACGGGCCGGCCTTGATCGCGAACTTGCCGGCGGCCATGCCGGGCAGGTTGTGCAATCCGTAAATTTCGCGCATCGGGAATCGCTCGAACAACCCGTCGGCGATCATGGCGGCGGCGCCCCTGCCGTTTTCCTCATCGGGCTGGAATATGAAATGAACCGTTCGCGCAAGGCTGTCGTCCCGCGCCAGTTCCAGCGCGGCGCCGACCAGCATCGTGCTGTGGCCGTCGTGGCCGCAGCCGTGGAACTTGCCGTCGTGAATCGAACAATGCGCGAATCCGTTTTTTTCGGTAACCGGCAGCGCGTCCATGTCCGCCCGCAGGCCAATGGCGGAATCTTCGGGCCCGCGGCGCAAACTCGCCACCAGTCCGCCGCCGATTCCCTCCTGTACTTCAAGACCGGACTGCTTCAGCGTGTCGGCGATAACGCCCGCGGTGCGCGCAAGCTCGAATCCCGTTTCCGGGTGCTTGTGCAAATCCCGGCGAAAAGCCTTCAGATCAAGATTCGTCATTGCCGGGATCACCTTCGGTATTTATTACAAGCGGATTTCCGGATTCGTCTTCCCGCAGGCAGGCCGCAAACCCCGCCGCTCCCGAGGGCGTGCTCGCAAGACCACGAGCGGCGAGCCGCGTTGCCGCCTGCTCGGCTTCCCCGTCGGAAACGCTTACGAAACGGTCTGCGGCCAGCTTGAGTATATCGAAGGCCAGCAATGAAGGGGTCTTGCAATCGAGCCGGCCCATATTGGAGACCGGGCCGCTGACGGTTACAAGCCTCCCCGCGGCCACGCTTGCCTGCAGACAAGCAGCGCGGTCGGGCTCGACCACCGTGATCTCGGGCTGCACTTCCCAGCTTTGCCTGATCGACCAGGCGAGCGCCGCGGCAAGGCCGCCCACGCCCGCCTGCAAGTACACCCGCGCCGGCCAATCGCCCGAGGCCGCGAAGGCCTCCCGCAACTCTCCGGCGAGTATCGTGTAACCCTCCATGACCAGGCGCGCCGACTCAAAGCTTCCAGGCCAGGAGGTGTCGGTCAGATGGATGGCGCCCCTGCGCTCCGCATCGTCGGCCGCCGCGGCAATACTTTCTTCGTAGGTTTCACCTGAACGCAGGACTTCAGCGCCCCTGGCGCGCAGGCGCAGGGCGAATGCTTCAGGGACGGTTTCGGCGATGTGTATGCGGGCCGACGCTCCGAACAGTCGGGCGCCCGCGGCCACGGCGAGCCCGTGATTGCCGGCGCTGGCGGTTACGAAGCAAAGCCGGGACGCGATGCGGCGCACATCGTCCGACGCCAGTGCCGCCGGCCTAATATCGCCGCCTGCTTCACGCGCGATGATCCTGGCGATGGCGTATACACCGCCGAGCGCCTTGAACGATCCGAGGCCCATGCGGCGGGATTCGTCTTTCAATAGGATCCGGCGGCCGTCGAACTCCGCAAGCGAAAGTGGAGTCACCTCGTACGCCGGGCAGGCCGAGATCCACTCGCGGGCGCCGGCGGTATCAAAGATTTTGTGTGAAATTTCCACCGCCGATCCGGACGATCAGGCCGCCAGCGAAGCCAGCACCAGCCGGCGGCCGGAATAGGGCCGCCGGCCATGCATTACCTGCATATTGTCAACCAGGGCCATATCGCCGGACTGCCAGCACAGGTCGACGGTGATCTCCTCGGCAGTTTCGGCCACGATCCGCATGTCTTCATCGGGAATCTCCGAATGATCGCCGAAACTGATTGAACGTTTGGCCTCGTTGCGGCTGTCGCTCCAGCCGCGCCAGGCAGCGATGAGCTGATTGAAGAATACGCTCTTGCCGCCGGGCAAGGTTCGCACCGCCGGCAGAGCCGGGCTGCAGGCCCGCAACACACCGCCGTCGAACCAGGACCAGCCGTAACCCAGGGATTTTAGGCGCGCTTCGGCCTCGACCCTGTTTCCCGCGCCAAGCAACGCGCGCCAGCCGCGGCCCTGACCCGATTCCATGTCTTCGTCCGCGGGCATGAAGTTGATATAGCGCACGCCAAGCCGCTCGCAGCGCGCCACGAACTCGGGCAAACGATCCCGCAGGCACGCAAGCAGCCAGTCCGAACGGCAAATCGGAGTGGCGCCGCCTGCCTCGGGCGCCGCTTCGCAATAGAAGAACAGCCGCGTCGGATAGACGGGCGTCTGGGCCAGTTCGTGGTGCAGGTAGATTTCTACATCCGGCGGCGCTTCATTGGCGGTGAACACGCGCTTCGTGCGATGCCGGCGAACCGCGTTCGACAAGGAACCCTCGTAGGGGAAGTTCTCCAGTTTGAACACGCCCAGGGCGGCGTCGAAATCTTCATCGCCCGCGATGGGGAATCCGCGGAAAACTATCACCCCATGCCGCTCCAGTCGATCGAGCAGGAGCTGCCGGCTCGCCTTCAGCCAATCGACCGCGGCATACAACCGTGGGACGGTGACGCGCGGCGCATAGATCAAGGGGAACCGGGTTTCCCCGGCCGGTCCGTCAGGCTCCGTGATTTCGGCAAACGAAAAATCCATGGCTCTCAATCATAAATCGGATAAAAGGTGTTGAAAGCGGCTTCGCAGAAAACTCCCGGATCGTTGAAGCGGCGATTGCGGTTCAGGGCGCTTATTCCGGCCATTTCCTCCTCATTCAGAATGAAATCGAACAGCGCCAGGTTTTCCTGCAGCCGTTCCTTGCGCGACGTCTTGGGAATGACGGCCGTTCCCCGCTGCAAGGCCCAGCGCAATACGATCTGGGCCGGGCTGCGACGCAGTCTGGCGGCCGCCCCGGTCACGACCGGCGCGGTCAAAACCGAATCGGCATCGGCGGCCATATCGAGTTCGACGTAGGACGCTGCGCCGAGCGGAGAAAACGCCGTCACCGCCAGCCCGTATTGCCGCGCCAGCCGCAGTAATGCTTCCTGTGTCAGGTACGGATGGGATTCGACCTGCAGGACCGCGGGCCTGATGCGCGCATAGGCAAACAGATCGTGCAACAGGCCGCTGGTGTAATTGCAAATGCCGATCCGCTTGACCAGACCTTGCTCGACCAATTCTTCCATCGCGGCCCATGTATCCGAGAGGGACACGGGTGCGATTTCCATTACCGGGCGCTCTGCGGAGGGGTCAAAAAACCATTCCGGCGGGTAACGTTCGGCAAAATCCACATAGCGCAGCGAAATCGGAAAATGCACCAGGTACAGGTCGAGATAGTCCAGGCCCAGATCCTTGAGGGTTCTTTCGCAGGCAGGGCGCACATGATCGGGGTGATGGTAAGTATTCCAGAGCTTGGAAGTGACCCACAAGTCTTCGCGCCGGCAAAGACCCGCCGCGAACGCCCGGCGAACGCCGTCGCCGGCCTCAGCTTCATTGCCGTAGTCGGCGGCGCTGTCGAGATGCCGGTAGCCGGCCTCTATCGCATCGAGTACGAGCCCGGCGGTCTTGTCCCCGGCGATCTTCCACAAGCCCAGCCCGACCGCGGGCATGAGGGCGCCGTCCGCCAGTGTGATCGTTGCTACCATCTTTTTACGTTTCCTCACGTTTTTCAGGCGTCCGGCAGCAAGGCCGAGGCGGATACTCCCGGGCGCCACATCCATACGATCAAATTGCCGAGCGCCAGTAATCCCAGCAAGGGCCAGAATGCTGCACTAACTCCGTCCACCAGTCCAATGGGCGAAAACAGCAGATAAAGCGCGACGACGCAGGAGAGCAATGTAACCGCGCAGGGAATCGCGAAGCGCCAGGGCGTCAGGTCGACAAGTTCACGGCGCTGGAACGTCCATACTTCCTGCCGAGGACGAATCCAGCCGACCGCCAGCATGATCAGCACCTCGACCGCGAACAGAATCGCGTACAAGTGCAGGAAATGCAGGCCGGTGCGCTCACCGAAGACGAACTGGAACAGGCCATAGGCGATGATGTGGAAAATAATGACGATCTTCGGGCCGAGCGCCGGCGTGCGACGGGTGAACAGGCCGACCATGACTATCGCGATCACCGGGATATTGTAGAAGCCGGTGAAGATGCGAATGATCTGCCACAACCCTTCCGGCGCGAATTGCAGCATCGGCGCGATCATGAAGGAAACCAGCGCGATGCAGATTCCGGCGCGCTTGGCAACGCGTAACATCTCGTCGTCGTCGAGCTCTCTCTTCTGCAATGGCCCCCAGACGTCGAGGCAGAACAACGTGGCGGCGCTGTTGAGCAGGGAATTGAAGGAACTGAACACCGCGCCGAGCAGCACCGCTAGAAAGAACCCGGCGGCATAAACCGGCAGCACATCGCGGATCAGCCGCGGGTACGCCAGATCGATGGTATCGAGTCCTTCGCCGTACAGGTGGAAGGCTATCACGCCCGGAATCATCATCATGATTGGCACGAGCACCTTGAAGAATCCGGAAAACAGCACGCCTTTCTGCCCCTCGGCCAGATTGCGCGCTCCCAGGGTGCGCTGGATGACGTACTGATTGGTGCACCAGTAAAACAGGTTGGCGAAAATCATGCCGGTGAAGATCGTAGCGAACGGAGTCGGGTCGTCCGGCGTACCGATAGCGTTCAACTTGTGCGATTCGGTAGTGACGAGGACAGTCAGTCCGTCGCCGATGCTGCCCTCACCCAGTTTCGCCAGGGCCAGCAGGGGAATCGCGAGACCGACGATCAGCAGGCCAACGCCGTTGATCGTATCCGAAACCGCCACAGCCCTGAGCCCGCCGAAAACCGCGTAGCCCGAACCGATCACACCGATCAGCACGATGGTGAAGACCAGTGCGGGAAACCGGCCGACGCCGAGCAGTTGCGGCACATCGAAAAATTGCAGGACCGCGATCGAGCCCGAATAGAGTACGCCGGGAATCGTGACCAGCGCATAACCGACCATGAACAGGATGACCGTCATCCGGCGCACGGTGTCGTCGAAGCGGTCTGCGAGAAACTGCGGCAAGGTGGAAAACGCTCCCGCCAGATAGCGCGGCAAAAACACAAACGCCATGCACACGGTCGCCAGGGCGGCGGTGACCTCCCAGGCCATGCTGCTCAAGTTGAAGCCGTAGGCGGAGCCGTTCAGACCGATCAGTTGTTCCGCCGAAAGATTCGTAAGCAGAAGCGATCCGGCGATGAAAGTGGCGCCGAGGCCGCGGCCGGCGAGGAAATAGCCGTCCCGGGTACTGGTCTGTCCCCGGGTCTGGCGATACGAAATCCACGCCACCAGCGCCATGAACAGCACACAGCTTGCCGCCGTGGCAAGCAGGTTGTCGGAATTCAAGCGGCATGCCTCCCGCGGACGACTCGAATCGGCCCCGATGATAGGGCAAAAACCGTTTCGTCCGAAAGCAAGCGCTCCACGTTGACCTTACCGACTGTGCTGTCACAATTACGGTCCCCGCGAGGGGGCAGACAATAATGAGGCATGATGCTGATGAAAATAGCGCAATTGCTGATTTTGCCGCTGTTGATGGCGGCCTGTTCGAGCGTTGTCTTTATCGAATCGACCAACCAGAACAGCCGCGTGGACTATGTGGTGATTCACGCCACTTCGGAAAATTTTGCCGAATCCGTCAGATTGCTCACCACGCGGACGGAGAACCCGGTCAGTTCACACTATCTGATTCCCGCGGAAAACGACCCGACCTACCGGCGCGGCCGGCTGCGCTTGCACCAGTTTGTCGACGAGCAGCAAAGGGCCTGGCACGCGGGCCGCAGCTACTGGGCGGGAGAAACGGCGCTAAACGACCACTCGATCGGTATCGAAATCGTCAACGAATTCGATTGTGTGACTGCGCCGGACGCGACTTCGGACAGCGGGCTGGAAGCCCTGACATGCGAATTTCTGCCTTTCAGCGAGGCGCAGATCGAGATGACGATCGAGTTGCTCAAGGGAATTCAGCAACGCTACCCCGGAATCGATCCGCTCGACTTCGTCGCCCACTCCGATATCGCCATCATGCGCCGGTCGGACCCGGGCCCGCTGTTCCCCTGGCAACGGTTGTACGAGGAAGGCATCGGCGCCTGGTATGACGAGGAAACCCGGTCGCGTTACCAATCGCAATTCGAAATCGGGCCTCCGACCGTCGAAAGACTTCAGTCCGCATTGCTCAGGCTCGGTTACCAGGTTGAACCTACGGGCGAGATGGACAACCAGACCCGCTTTGCCGTCCGCGCGATGCAACTGCGGTTCCGCCCTGCCGATTATTCCGGCGAACCGGATGTCGAAACCATGGCGATCCTCTGGAGCCTGCTCGAGAAATACCGCCGGGGAGACCCGCCCTGAAGGTATGGTCCAAATGTAGGGGCGAGGCATGCGTCGCCCCTACCCATCCCGCGCACCTGATTGCTTTGCCGGTGTATCTGTAGTATCAATCGTTAGTTAGTTTCCGGAATTTCCGCGCCCGGAAATTCCAGCAGCGGAAAGCGCTTCCATCTAGGGCGCACACATCTTCAAGGGGGAGCAACTATGCGGCTCATCATGCTAGTGGCCAGTCTGGTTTTCATTTCCGGCGCCTTCGCCCAGGTTTTTCCGGAAGAGATCACTATGGAAACCATGCCGGATCACGGGACGAACTGGTTCATTATCAAGTCAGGCAACGGCGCCCGCATTTTCAGCGCCGAGACCGGCGAAATGTTCGGCACGATTTCGCTTTCCAACCGCACGCCGGCGGTAGCCCCCTATCTGCCGCGTGGCGAGTTCTACGCCGCGGAATCCTATTATTCGCGCAATGTGCACGGCGACCGCACCGACATCGTGGCGATCTATGACTATGCCAATCTGAGCCCGGTTGCCGAGATCGAGATTCCCAATCACATGGCGCGTCTCCCAGTACGCACCCACCTCGGTCTGCTCGGCAACGGCCGCCATCTGGCGGTGCTCAACATGAATCCGGGCTATTCGGTAAGCATCGTCGATGTGGCCGACCGCGAGTTCGTCTACGAGATGTCCACGCCCGGCTGCGCGATCATCCTGCCGGTGGCGGATAACGATTTTCTGTTGATTTGCGGCGACGGCACCTTGCAACTCAGCCAACTCGACATCAGCGGTTTCGAGGAAAACCGCGTCCGCTCGGAAGTGTTCTTCAACGTCCAGGAAGACGCGGTCTTTGACCGCGCGGCCAGAACCGCCGACGGTTGGCTGCTGATCACTCATGCCGGGGTCATCTTCGAAGTCAGCACCGACGACGATGAAATCAACATCAGCGAAGGCTGGAGCATCGTCGGCGAAGACGAGTCCGGATGGCGGCCCGGCGGCTTTGAATTCGTCGATGTGCATCGCGATTCCGGATTGCTGTACGTGGCCATGCATGAAGGGCCGGTGGACACCCATCACGATCCAGGCGATGAAATCTGGGTGATCGATCTGGCCAGCCAGCACCGTGCGCACCGGCTGGAACTCGAAGACCCCGCTGACCATCTAACGGTTACCCAGGAGACTTCGCCGAAGTTGATCGTCGGCACCAGTTCCGGAAGCACCGAGATCTTCGATGCCATGACATTCAGACACGAGCGCACGATCGACGCCCCCGGCGCTTCCATGTATGAGGATTTCTGATTCATGCTCGATCCGCTCTACATCAAGGTACTTGCACTGGCCTTCGCCCTGCTGCTGGCGGCGGCCGCCTGGCACAAGCTGAGCGATCGGGTCCGCTTTCGCGGCATTCTGGCGGCGTACCGGATATTGCCCGAAGCGTTGACGGCGCCGGCGGCCTGGCTGCTCGCCATACTTGAAGCCGGCCTGGCCATCGCCTGGGCGCTGGGCTGGAATCTTTCGATGACCGCGCCCGCAACCGCCGCCCTGTTTGGAATCTATACGCTGGCGATCGGTCTGAATCTGTTGCGGGGTCGCACTTTTATCGACTGCGGCTGCGGTTTCGGCGCTGCCGGCGGAAGCGGCCAGCAATTGAGCAACCACCTTCTGTTGCGCAACGCGTTACTGATCGCCGCGGCGCTCACGGCGGCGCTACCGGCCACGGCCCGGGAATTGCTGTTGATCGATTACGCGGGATTGGTCGGCGCCTGTCTCGTGCTGGCCCTGATATACGCCGGAGGCAACCAGTTGCTGCTGAACGCCCAGTCGATCGATTCCTGGCGCAAGCCGGCGGCGGGGAGCGACCCGAGATGACCCAGGCGCTGCTCGCCTCGAACGTCGTCCTTTGGGTGTTGGTCGTCGGCCTTTCCCTGCTCGTCCTCGCCCTCGCCCGCCAGGTCGGTGTATTGCACGAGCGCGTGGCGCCCGCCGGCGCCCTGCTGCCCACCAACGGTCCAAAGGTCGGCGAACTCACTACGGCAATGGAAATCACTGCGCTCGACGGCAAGAGCGTCGCAATCGGCGGCGAAAAACCGGACCCCGGCGCCATGCTGGTGCTGTTCATTTCGCCGACCTGTCCGGTCTGCAAATCTCTAGTGCCAACGGCAAAGTCGCTGGTGAATTCCGAACAGGGCCGCCTCGCGCTCGTCTTCGCCAGCGACGGCGCGGAAAACGAACAGCAGTTGCAGCAGCACAGGGCCTATGTGAAGGACCTGCGCATCACCGATTATCCCTACGTCATTTCCATGCAACTCGGAATGACCTACCAGGTCAGCAAGCTGCCTTTCGCGCTGCTGATCGGCAACGACGGAATTCTCAAGAGCAAGGGGCTCGTGAATTCCCGGGAACATCTGGAAAGTCTGCTGGAATCCATGGAAACGGGAGTCGCCAGCATTCAGGAGTTCGTTGCGCGCAATGCGCCCCATAAGCAGGAAGATCAGGAAGATCAAGATGAATACAAGTCCTCCGCCTTGGAACAGACATCATGAACGCAAATCGGATTATGGATCGCGGCTGGTATTGGGTAGATGAACATGCCCGCCGCACTACGCTGGCGCTGGCTCGACGCCTTTCACGCCGCAACTTTCTTTCCCGGCTGGGTCTGTTTCTTACGGGCGCGGCGGCATTGCCGCTCCTGCCGGTGGCCCGCGCCTTCGCCCAGGAAACGACCCTGCGCGAAGTCGGCGACCCCCAAACCTGCGAATACTGGCGCTATTGCGCATTAAGCGGCCAGTTGTGCAGTTGCTGCGGAGGCAGCCATCGCACCTGCCCACCGGGGGCGGAACCTTCACCAATCACCTGGGTCGGAACCTGCCGCAATCCGCTCGACGACCGGGAATATCTGATTTCCTACAACGATTGCTGCGGCAAGGCGGCATGCGGCCGTTGCGGCTGCCACAACACCGAAGGCGACAAGCCGGTGTATTTCAACAGCAACAGCAGCACGGTACTGTGGTGTTTCGGCGTCGAGCACACCAGTTATCATTGCACCGTGGCGCTGGTGCTCGGAGACGCCAGTCAATAACGCCGGAGATTCACGAAAGATATGAGAGTTTTTTCCGCCGCCCTGCTCTTGATTGCCCTGCTCGCCGCTAAGGCGGCGCTCGGCGCGAGCCCGCGCACGAATTATCTGCTCTATTGCAGCGGCTGCCACCTGCCATCGGGCATCGGCAACCCTCCCAATGTGCCAACCTTGCACGATGAACTGGGTCGCATGATGGTAGTCGAGGAAATGCGACCCTACCTGGTCAAGGTGCCGGGATCATCACAGACGCCCCTGACCGACGCCGAACTGGCGGCCGTGGTGAACTGGGTACTCTTGGAATTCAACGCCGACACCCTGCCCGAGGACTTCCAGCCGATCACGGCCGAGGAAGTGACCGCTTCCCGCGAAACCATCCTCGCCGACCCCTTGAAATACCGCATCCAGTACTGGAAAGACTACGACTTCGAATAGTTGAGTGCGCGCCCGGGACTACTCCAGCCCCAACACTTTCCGTAATCCGGCTATGGATAACTGCATGCCGCCGCGTACGGTGTCGGCGTATTGGTCCGGCGCAATTTCGGTGGTCCATTGCAGCAGGCAGGAATCTCCGTTAGGCAGGATTCGAATAGTCGCCAGATGATGTTCGATGTTCGCCGGAGTGCTTATGGCACTGTAACGCAGACACAGTGCTTCATGGTCGACTTCGAGTATCCGCTCCCTGACCGGCCCCACTCCCTCCATCTCGAATGAGCGCACATCGTCTTCTAAGTCGATCGAATCGACCATCGGCACCCAGTCCGACCTGCAGACGTCGGATACGACTTCCCATACCGCGCTTGCCGGGCAGGCGAGTTCCTGTTCCAGGTGAATCGTTTGCATGGTTTGAACTCTCTATTGCTTCGAAAACAACAAGTCACTTCAGACCGGCGTTGCGGCGCCCGCAAGCGCGCCGGGGTACGGTTTATCCAGCGACGTCAAGAACCGTCAGCCACTACCACCGGGGGAATCCCTAAATCCATTCCCAATACTAAGAATGAGGAAACGAGAATGTCTTCATCTCTCATCTTTAGCCCTTCCGCGTCAACGATTTTTCCCCTGTCGCGTTCGCCCCAGACAACACGCCGCAGATTCGAAACATCACCTGCGTGGGAGTGGTGCTTCTCCTTGCGCTTGAAGGACGCGAAACCTTCGAAAAGCCGGACTTCCCGCGTGGGTCGGATTTCGTACAAGTCCCGCACAAGATGCATGGTTGCCAGCAACATAACAGCGCTCCCCTGCATGTACCAGTATCGTGTTTTCCCGTTCTTCCTCTCTATACTGCGGCCCGTCGGATTCCCGCCCGCATTGAACGCAACCGAAAGCGGCGCTTCGATGAGCAAATTTAATGGCGCCGTATCCGACTCCAATTCTCGCGCGATACAGGGCGCCAGATCACTAAAGCGGACATTGCGAGGCCGCGAATCGCCGATCGCAATGCCGCAACTACTTTGGTCCCTCGAAAAACCTATATCTACGAACACCCATTGGCCGGAATCGCGACGCGCCTGGTCGCGGACTCCCGCCACAATCATCGCAGCGGGATGCCGCTGCCTCGCATCGCCCAGCATTTCGGCATGGCGCCAATTCATGCCCAGCGCCCGCGAAACGTCGCAAAGCCGCTGGTAACTGGCAGATTCATAGCGCGTCGCTTCGTATCGCTGGATCTGTTGCTCCTTTACTTCCAGACGCTTTGCCAGCGCTCGCTGGCTCAGTCCCGACGAAATTCGGTACTTGATCAGACCTTCCGCAAGATCCTCGACCGATTCGACTTCGATAGTATCGATCATGCATCCACTTGCAACGAGGTGTGCCGCCTATCAATTCTGCCCTTCACGAAATTTTGCTCGACTAGCGGCCCATAGATATGCGGGCAGGGCGCAACTGAGGCCGATGATCAGGTTAATGATGATGAACGGCCATGGCGCCGGGCCGCTGGGGCGGCGCGAGAAAATATAGATCCAGAACACAAGCGAGGAAACTACCAGGTCGGCGACGAAGGCCGTCGATGCATCGTTAACCGCCGCGGCTGCCAGGAATGCGAATAGATCGATCGGGTTTCCGGCTAAGTAGACGATTATGTAATACCAGGGGGCCACTGCACCGACAATGGCCAGCAGCAACCAGACGTTTCTCAGTTTCATTTCTTTCTCCCCGCAATTTTCATGCGTTTCGTGATCGGCGTTAGTCTAACAAACGCCTGAGTGACGGACATTTGCGCATGGCGTACGCAGTGGAAGCAAAATTGTACCGTACGTGATGTTACTTGATCTTACTCCTCAAAACTAATTCTAATTATCACGCTCGTGATATTTAGCTTGATTCAAGCTTTGAAAATTGCTAATTTTTACCGCACGGTAAAACTTCAGGGCATCGAAGATGGCCAAGAACGATATTTCCTATGGACGAATCCAGTCAACCGGGGATCTCGGCCGCCTGGTGCGCGCCCACCGCAAAGACAAGGGATTGACGCTTGAAACAGTCTCCGGGCTCGGTAACCTGAGTACGCGCTTCCTTTCCGAATTCGAACGCGGCAAGGAAACCGCCGAGATTGGAAAAATCCTAAAAACCTTGCGGACCCTGGGGCTCGACATCGTCGTGCAGCCAAGAAGCGGCTAGCGTGCTTCTGCACAATATCCGCTCGTCCGGAACCGGACTGAAATAATCATGATTGACCCGGATTCGCTAAATGTATGGTATGAAGACCGCTTGGCAGGATACTTGTGGCGTGATCCCGCGGGGGCCATAGGGTTTCGTTATGAGCCCGGCTGGATTGAATCCGAAGGCTTTCCGATTTCGTGCTCGCTGCCGCTTGCGCCAGACGAATTTTCAGGCGCCGACAGCACTGCCCATCGCTTCTTCGCCAACCTGCTGCCGGAAGGCGGAGCCCGGGAACATCTCGTTCGAGACCTGAAGATTCCCAACACCGATTTCGACCTGTTACGCGCATTCGGAGGCGAATGCGCCGGTGCACTCTCCATCCTGCCTGTGGAGCGCGAATCGGCGGATGATGAAAATTACTGTCTGCTTCCGGAAAAGGAGCTGTCTCGGCTGATCGCGCAACGCGGTCGAATTCATGCTGTCTTGCCGGAAAATGTGCGGCCGCGGCTTTCACTGGCCGGCGCACAGGACAAGTGCCCTGTGCTGTTCCGGAATGGTCAGTATTTTCTTCCGGAAGGCGAGGCTCCCACGAGTCATATCCTCAAATTCGAAGTTCCGGACTACCGGCATGTTCCGGCGTATGAGACTTTCACCAGCTTTTTGGCCAAACAGACAGGTTTGCCTGTAGTCGACATCGAACTTGAATCCATTGGAAAGAAATTCTATTCGCAAATCGCGCGCTATGATCGTTATTGGGACCCAAACGGCGAATTGAAACGTCTGCACCAGGAAGACTTCTGTCAGGCGCTAGGCTACGGACACGAAAAGAAGTACCAGGGAGACGGCGGCCCTGCCTTGTCGCGTTGCATAGAGTTACTGCGGGAAGTTTCGTCGGATCCTGCAATCGACACGCAGCACCTGTTGCGCTGGCAGATCTTCAACATACTGGCCGGCAATTCGGACGGACATGCCAAGAACCTGTCGCTAATGTATCTGCCGAACGGCGAAATCCGCCTCGCTCCCTTTTACGACCTGGTTTGCACTCGTGCCATAGATCGCATCGATCATCGTCTTGCCTTTGCTGTCGGCGGCGAGAGAGACCCGGGGCTCATCACCGCCAAACACTGGGACAGACTGGCGGAAGAGTGCGACATCGGGTCGCGTTTCCTGCACGGGCTGCTGGAAGAGACGGCATCTTCGCTGCTGGCGCAACTCGGGGAAACGAGGGAGATGTTTGAAATGCGATATGGCGAGTATCGCTCACTGCAGAGAATCGAACGGATTGTCAGACGGCAATGCAGCCTCGTAGGCCGAATGTGATATACAATTCCGTTGAATTCAGCGCAACAAGGGAGTACACACGATGATTGTATCGGCGGTTCGCATAGTGGCCGTTTCCTGTGCTTCGCTGTTGCTGGCTGCCTGTGGCGCGTCAGAGGAATACCAGGCGCGGCTGGCCGAGGTCGAGCGCACGATTCCCATCTGCACTTCCGATGCCGAATGCGAGGCCAAATGGAACGCGGCCCGGGACTGGGTGGTCGCGAATGCCGACTTCAGCTTGCGCAGTGATAACGAAACGCGTATCGACACCCTGAACGCGGATAGCACTCGCAGCGGCACCGCCATCCAGGTCGACCGGGTCGAGGGTCAGAATGGCGAATTCCAGATCGTCGTGGACGTCGAATGCTTCGCGGCTTTCGGCTGCCCCAGCGAGCTCGACATGAGGCTCGATTTCAATCGCACGATCAATGCGGTGCAATGAACCGAATGATTACTCGCAACTGCACGCTGTTAATTACGCCATTGTTGCTCGCCACATCCTGCTCGCCAGGGATTGAACAATGGATCAGCCTGTTCAATGGCGAAAATCTGGATGGCTGGACGCCGAAGTTCACCGGCTACCCGGCAGGTGTCAATCACCTCGATACTTTCACCGTCGAAGACAGCCTGCTCACGGTTTCATACGAAAACTGGACAGATTTCCAGGGAAAATTCGGACATCTGTTCCATGAACGATCGTTTTCCCATTACTTGCTGCGCGTAGAGTACAGATTCGTCGGTGACCAGGTGGTGAACGGGCCAACCTGGGCCTTTCGCAACAACGGTTTAATGCTGCACAGCCAGGCGCCGAATTCCATGACTCTGGAGCAGGAATTCCCGGCGTCGGTGGAAGTACAATTGTTGGGCGGCAACGGTGCGGACGAGCGTCCCACGGCTAATATCTGTACGCCGGGAACGCACTTTCGCCTGGAAGGACTGCTGATTACCCGGCACTGCACGGATTCAAGTTCGGACACCTTCCATGGCGACCAATGGGTGACGCTTGAAGTCGAAATTCGCGGCAACGAACTGGTGCGTCACACGGTAAACGGCGAAGTCGTATTTGAATACGGGGGCCTGCAACTCGATGCAACCGACCTGGACGCCCAGAGACTGCTCAACAGCGGGGCGCCCGTGGCGCTGAGCGAAGGACTCATCGCCATCCAGGCCGAAAGCCACCCCACCCAATTCCGCCGCATCGACGTCCTTCCCCTGTGAGGGCGACGCATGCGTCGCCCCTACCTCATGGCCCGGATTCCAGGACGGCCCCAGTCACACGGCCAAGCCTACTGTAGGGGCGAGGCATGCCTCGCCCGCACGTAATTCTCAGAGAACTCCCTCCGCCAGCAGGTCGGCGGCGTAGTTTGCCGCGCGGGCGCTGAAGGCCATGTAGGTCAGGGACGGGTTCTGGCATGCCGCCGAGGTCATGAAGGCGCCGTCGGTGATGAACAGGTTCGGCACGTCGTGGGCCTGGCACCAGCCGTTCAGTACAGAGTCAGCCGGGTCGCGGCCCATGCGCGCGCTGCCCATTTCGTGGATGCGGTTGCCGGGGTTGGTGAGATTCACCGGCCCTGACGAGATCTGCTCGCAGCCCGCGGCTTCCAGCATGGCGATGGCGTCGGTGCGCGCCTCTTCGAGCATGATTTCCTCGTTGCGGCTGTATCGCACTTCGAATACCGCAATCGGATTGCCCCAGCGGTCGCGCCTGGTGGGATGCAGTGTCACCCGGTTGTTCGGGTTCGGCAATTGCTCGCCGAAGGCGCCGATGGAGATGCGCCATGGGCCGGGGCGGCGATGGGATTCCTTGAACTCCCGGCCGATGCCCGGAATCTGGCCGTTGGCGTTACCGAGCGGGCTGGCGCCGCCCTGGTAGCCGAAGCCACGCGAGTACGGCTTGTCGTTCTCCGTGACATTGGCGTAACGCGGAATATAGATTCCGCCCGGCCGGCGGCCAAAAACCTTGCGGTCGTCGAAGCCGCGCATGATACCGGCGGCGCCGGCGCCGCTGACATGGTCCATCAGATTGCGGCCGACCTGGTCGGAACGGTTGGCCAGTCCGTTGGGGAAGCTCTCCGAGGTTGATTGCAGCAATATCATCGCCGAGGCGATGGCGGAAGCGTTCAGGAACACGATCCTGCTGCTATAGGTTCGGGCCTCGTTGGTTTCCGCGTCGACTATGCGCACCCCGGAGACGCGATTGGTCTCGGAGTCGAATTCCAGCGATTGCACGATGGCGTTGTGCACCATGGTCAGATTGCCGGTGCGCTCCGCTGCCGGCAGGGTCGCGTTCAGCGAGGAGAAATAGGCCCGGAACACGCAGCCGTGATGGCAGCGATTGCGCAGTTGGCAATTCGAGCGCCCAAGCGAGCGTTGCTCTTCGGTTGCGTCGGTGAGGTGGGCGACGCGCGCCGGAATCACATTGCGGCCGGGGAACGCGGTTTCCACTCCTTGCTTGAAGGCCTTTTCCGCTTCGGTCAATTCGAAAGCCGGCTGAAATACGCTATCCGGCAACTGGCTCAGGCCTTCTTCGCTGCCGGCGATGCCGACGAAGGTTTCCACTTTCTCATACCAGGGCGCGATGTCTTCATATCGCACCGGCCAGTCGATGGCTACGCCTTCGCGAAGGTTTGCTTCGAAATCCTGCGGGCCCAGACGATAGGTCTGGCGGCTCCACATGATCGAACGGCCAGCGGTGTGATACCCGCGCAGCCATTCGTACCTCGTGCCTTCGGCCTCTTCATAGGGATGTTCGTCGTCCTTGACCCAGAAATCCTTGTTGGATTCCTTGAGTGCGTACGGGACGCCGGGGTATTGCCGGAAATAGTGCTGCTTGATCTCGTCCTGTGAAACATTGTCGAAGTTCGGGGTTTCCCAGGGCGCCAACTGGTCGGAATAGTCCCGCTCCGGGACGATTTCCGGACCCCGCTCCAGCACCAGCACTCTCAAACCCCGCTCGCATAATTCCTTGGCGGACATACCGCCGCTCATGCCCGAGCCAACTACTATCGCATCGAATTCAGTCGCTTCAGCCATGATCAGACTCCTTGCCGGTCGGTTACGAGCACGTCCGGGTCCCAGCGGCCGGGAACCCCGACCCATTGCAGTTCCTCCTGCGCCCCGCCTTCGGTGGCGAAATAGGAACGGGTGACGTAGCCCTTGAAGGTGCGATAGCCGCCGAGATCTTCCGCGGCTTCCTCGAACGCGGAACGGTCGAGTTCGGCGAGTGACCGTTCGGCTTCGGTTTCATCGAGCGCCATGAAACTGCCGTCGGCCGACAGGCGGCGATCGATCTCCGCCAGCGCCCGGCGATGCGCATCTTGCGTTTCTTCACTGGCCCAGTCCGCCATCAGGCCGTCGACGTAGCCGGGCACATTGACGTCGAGTGCGCCGGGAGTCTCGGTGCGGGGGATAATGAGTTCGGACAGCCGCGACACCAGTTCCATTTCCTCCGGCGTATAAAAGCGGCCCGGTTCGCCGGTCGCGGTGGCGACCACGACCGGTGCGTCGCCGCAGGCGGTCAAGGCGGTCACGCCGCCGACCGAGATGATCAGTTCGCGTAAAAAATCGCGCCGGGTTTTCATGTGCAATTCTCCAGGGTCAGAATTCCAACTCGCGAATATGACTCAAGCTGTTGGCGACGGAAGTGAAGCCGTCGCCGGGGTTGTCGTGCTCGACGAAATAGTGCCGAATGCCGGCGGTTTCCGCTTGCGCGAAGATGCCGCCGAAATCGATCGTGCCGCTGCCGACATCGACCATGGCGCCGTCGGCGGCGCGATCCTTCACGTGCAACATGCTGAAACGGCCCGGATGGGCGGCAAAATAGTCCAGCGGGTCGAAGCCGGCGTTTACGATCCAGTACAGGTCAAGTTCCATATCGACGAGTTCAGGGTCGGTTTCCTCGAGCAGCAAGTCGTAGGGAATCCGGCCGTCGGTGGTCTCGAATTCGAAACTGTGGTTGTGATAGCCCATCTTCAATCCGGCGTTGCGGCATTCCTCGCCGGCGCGGTTCAGGGTTTCGGCGTGGCGGCGGTAGTCGTCGAGGCTGCGCTCGTTGCCGGGCAGGCTTGGCACCACGAGGTAGCGTTGCCCCACTTCCACGGCAAATTCGATTTCCTGTGCCAGGCTTTCACGAATCATGTTCAACTGGATGTGGGAGGCTGGCGAGACTAGCCCATTGGCGGCCAGGATTTCGCGCACTTCGCCGGCGCTTCGGCCGAAATAGCCGGCGAATTCCATTTCGCGATAACCCATTTCGGCGAGCCGAGCCAGCGTGCCGTCAAAATCTTCGGTCATCTCGTAGCGCAAGGTGAAAAGTTGCAGGCCGACGCTGTCTACCCGCCGACCCTGGGCAAAAGCGTTGGTGCCACCGAGCGCGGCTGCCGCGAAAGTCGCGCCTAGCATATGAAATACCTGTCTGCGTCGCATGATGATCCGAATCCTCTCGACGGCCTAGCCTGGCAAGCAAGCCTAAACCGATTCCCCCGCCCGCGCAAAACTTGCGCGCCGGGCCTAAGTATCCTCTGAAAAATTCTCTCCCTAAAGTTCGCGCCACTGCCCATTGGCTTTCGAAGACGCCACCGCGGCTTCAACGAAACGCACGCCGCGGGCGCCTTCGGCGACCGTGGGCAGCAAGCCATAGTCATCGTTGTCGCCGCGCAACAGGGCGGCGAAGTCACGATACAGGTTGGCGAAAGCTTCGAGGAAACCTTCCGGATGGCCGCCGGGAATACGGCTGTCGCGCTCGGCGCCGCCCGATGCGCCGCGGGTCATTGTCCGCGGCGCCTCGCCGAGTACGGCAAAGCGCAATTGTTCGGGCTGTTGCTGAAACCATTCGAGACCGGCCTTGTCGCCATAGACGCGCAGGCGCAGGCCGTTGACCTGGCCGGTCGCGATCTGGCTCGACCAGAGCTGGCCGCGCACTCCGCCGCCGAATCGCAACAGCAAATGAGCGTTGTCGTCGAGCTCGCGGCCCGCGACGAAACTGTCGAGTTGGGCGAGCAGGCTTTCTACCCGGCAGCCGCTGACCCATTCGGCGAGATGAAAGGCGTGGGTGCCGATATCGCCAAGGCTACCGCCGGCCCCGGCCTGGGCCGGGTCCGTGCGCCAGGACGCCTGCTTGTGTCCGCTTGCTTCAAGATCTGTCGCCAGCCAGTCCTGGGGGTATTCCACCTGCACGACACGGATATTGCCGAGCGCCCCCTTCGCCACGAGTTCGCGCGCCTGGCGAGCCATGGGATAGCCGCTGTAGTTGTAGGTCACCATGAAGCGATTGCCGCCGGCTGCTACCGCCTGTTCCAGGTCTTCGGCCTCTGCCAGGGTCGCGGTCAGAGGCTTGTCACAGATGACGTGAATGCCGGCGTCGAGAAATGCCCGGGCCACGGGATGATGCAGGTGATTGGGCGTGACGATGGCGACGGCTTCGATGCCGTCGTCCCGCGCCGCCTCCTCCCGCGCCATGCGCGAGTAGTCGTCATAGCTTCGCGGAATGCCGAGTTCCCGCGCTGACTCACGCGCCTTTTCCGGGCTGGCCGAAAGACAGCCGGCGACGAGTTCGTAACAATCGTCCAGGCGTGCCGCGATCCGGTGCACTTCGCCAATGAAGGCCCCCTTCCCGCCGCCTACCATGCCGAGGCGAATCCTGCGAAATTCAGTCATTCACGATTCCCGTCATCCGGCGATTGGCGGCTTCGTCGGCGCCGGCGGCAGCGAAATCGTCAAAGGCGTGCCCGGTGACGCGGATGAAATGGTGGCGGATAAATTCCGCGCCTTCCCGGGCGCCGCCTTCGGGATGCTTGAGGCAGCATTCCCATTCGAGTACCGCCCAGCCGGGAAAATCGTTGGCCGCGGGAATCGATACGCCGATGGTCTGCGCCCAAAGCGGAGAACAAGCCCACAGCAATACGCTCGCGAGGGCGAACCGCATGTCAAATCCGCGTTTGCTCATCAGGACCTCCGATTGCAATTCCATCTTGCCGCCGTCAGGGACGGCTGGACCAGACGCCACGTTGCAGCAGCACCGCGACGATCACGATTATGCCCTGAACCGCACCGTTGAGATAGTTGCTGACGGCATCGGTCAAATTGAGAATATGGCCGATCACCGTCAGTACCAGCGCTCCGGCCACGGTGCCCCAGATCCTGACATGACCCCCGCGCAGCATCGTCCCGCAGATGATCTGGGTAATAGCATACGCCTAACATGTCAAATTGAACCAAAGAAATGTACGGGTATTTAGCGGAGCCTAGCGCCAGCTCAACACAATCGCTCCATCAAGATATACAACAGAAACCAAATAAGTAGGCTAAGGTTGCAACAGATCACCGCTCTTAACCTGGTCAAATAGCTTACATATCTACTAAAATCCGAAGCTTATACCGAGCGCAAACTGTCTGCCGGTATATTCCACTGATTTAAGATTGCCAGCGTTGCCTAAACTGGTTTCATACCCGGCGTTAGTGAGATTAGAGCCAGATAGTTTTAGCGTAGTACTGTTGTTTATATGGTAGTACATGCTTGCGTCCAACCAACCGGTATCTTGAACATATAACTCATCATCTAGACTATCGGCTGTAGCAAGCTCACTTAGATAGCGGTCACGCCAGTTGTAGGCTAAGCGCGCTCCAAAATCGCCCTTTTCATAGTAAGTGATGATATTGAAGGAATTTTTCGATGCACCCCTAAATGGCAATTTGTTTCCATTGCGATCTAGCTGGGAAGTTTCACTTTCGAGATATGTATAGTTGGTAGAAACGCCCAGAGCATCAAAAGGTTCCGGTAATATGCCACTAAAGCTTTGATTCCATGCCAGCTCAACACCCTGAATTGTGCCACCATCGTCATCATTAAAAGGCTGAGTAATGCCCAATGTTATGTCCTGTGGATACTCTGAACCAAAGCCATCTATTGGCGCCCAGCAAACGCACTTGACGTCATAGGTATTGATTACAGTGTCAGCCGTAGTTTTTACAACAAATGAACCAATATCCTTGTAAAAGGCATTGACTGAGAGAGCACCTTCGTCAGAGTAATACCACTCAGCGGTTAAATCGTATTGATTAGCCTCAAATGGATCTAAGTTGGGGTTTCCAGTTTCGATGTAATTGGACCATCTTAAAAACAATTGATTTGCCACTCGAAGATCTTCCAATGGCGCTCGCGATATAACCTTCGCAGCAGAAGCCCGCAAACGCAACTCATCACTAGGGTCGACTCGCAGATTCAAGCTAGGCAATACATTAGTGTAGTCGTGATCCACATCAATATTTGTGGGAGCACCAAATACAGCATACCGAGGGATACCCCAGTTGTCGGCAAACAGGTAATCTACTTCCGCTGTAGCGCCCCTGGATGATTGGTCAGTGCTTGAAACACGCAAACCCAAATTTAGAGCATAGGGTATTTCTGAGAACCCAAAGACACCCGAAATATCTATTTCGGCAAATCCACTTATGACTGATTCTTCAACATCGTAGGATCTTGCCGGCATAAATTGAGGATCCAGCATAGCAAATGCTTCTGGTGAGAGGTCTTGATAATAATCCTGCAATCCCTGTAGATTAATATCTAACCAACCCCGAGGCATATTCCCAGCTTCTTCACCCAAATAACCATCAAAAGAAGTAGCCACTAAAAGGTCCTGTGGAACGCCTATGTAACGATGCTCCCCAATCCGAGCCATAAATTCAGAATCATCTGGTTGCCAGTTTTCACCAATCCTGCCACAGCAAAAAGCATCGGAATGTTGTGATGCATATACGTCAAGATCCTTTTCTTGAGCAACATAGGATACGCCAAACAAGACTGACGATTCTTCGCTTGTATCCCATAAGCCGGTAAACTTGATATCCAAAGCAGTATCATCAACTTCGGTACCACCCGTATCGCTCCAAGCGCTCCCAACGGTAAACTGGGAGTCTGGCATTATCACAGCGCCGCCCACAGGCTGATCCAAGATAACGTCTGGTAAAAGATTTCCAGTACTCCAATCGAAGGTCAAATATTCTACGGCAGTCTCTGTAGATGTTTTAAATCGCTCTCCAGTGTTCTGACGCTGCGAGTTAGAGTAGGAAACATCACCGGCGAATGACAAATTATCGCTATACGACCATTCGACATTTACACCAGACATGTAAGTTTCTGAGATTCGGGGATCAAACTCATTTTGCAGCCCAATAAAAACGGGACTACTAATCTCCAACCCCGTGACAAAGTTGTTACTATCCACGGTCGCATTTGTATAGGTACCTGTTTCCCACCAAACCGGATTTCGCAGATCCACGTACATTAAGGACAGCTCAGAATCGATATCATATTTGCTATACAAAGTATCCCAATTAATATTCAAATCTTCACTCGGCTGCCACTGAATAGCTAAAGTGCCACCCGTACGAGTGCGCTCCTCTTGACGTGACTCGTAGTTCAAAAATGTTGCAATCGTCGTATCTTCAAGATCGGTGGAACCATCTTTGCCAATATCAATATCAAAATCTCTCTGATATCCGTTAATAGATACTTTGTCTTGCCGAAGATTCCGCTGCGAATGATTCAAGGAAAGCAGCACGCCTAAAGTATCATCGGCAAAGGTCCGACTTACCAACACCGATGCCCTAGGGTTATTCTCACTACTCAGGTCGTCATGCACACTTTCAATTGACCCGCGAAGGGCGTGATTGCCCAAATCCAAGGGCCTGAAAGTACGGATATTCACGACAGAGCCGACGCCACCCTCAGTTAAACTAGCTTGTGAGGACTTATTAATATCAATCCGAGAAACCAATTCTGACGCCAATAGATCGTAGCTAAAGTCTCTACCAACATTTTCGGTCGCTAACTTACGTCCATTCAAAGTAGTAATGTTGAAAGAGCTATCCATGCCTCGAACGGAAATACTTTTGCCTTCCCCGCGAGATCGATTTACAGCAACACCAGGTAGACGCTGCAAAGCTTCCGCAATATTTTGATCCGGCAACTTTCCAATATCTTCCGCAACAATGGAATCAATAATATTTGTGGCTGTTCGCTTGATCTCCAAAGCTTCTACTATACTGCTCCGAATGCCTGTTACTAAAATCTCCTCCACTATTCCAGTTGAGACACCTGACTCCTCATCTTGTGCAATGGCATCCCCAAATGAAAAGAAACTCAATACAGCTCCCAAAATTCCTGTCGAAAATATACTATTATTCTGCATATCAACTTCCTCTCTGCTTGATTGATTTTCCGTAATAGTCGGAGCAATCGAAATAACGATTACTCGGCTATCGGTTACAACAGCATTGAGGCCGGAATCCATTAGCAGAATGTCCAACGCTTCTGGTAGCGAGTAAGTCCCCTCCAGAGATCTAAGAACAACACCTCTAAGATCCTGGCTTGAATATAAAATAGAGTGTTCGGATTGATCTGCAAGATCATTTAATGAGGTCGCAGCATCCTGCTCGGGAAATTGCAAATAAAACTGCTCTTGCGCAAATACCCTAGGTGAAAGAAAGTTAAGAAACACGATAATGAAAATTATCGTGCGCGGCTTAATGGAACTTCCCCTAACCCTATTTATGAATTTATCCACTATCAGTTGCGATGTCTCAAAAACGTGCTGCAACTACCCTTAAAGAGCAAGAGTGGTTGCTTTTGAGTAACTTTATTTTGTGTTTTTTTTAAATTTTTTCCCCTTAGCCAGAATTCTTGGAGATATAAACCATATTTTCCTCGGCATTTCGATTGACCTGAATGCCCTGCCCGGAAATCTCTATAGCTTCCAGTAAAGCTTCGGTATCACCAATCTGAAACCGCCCGCTAAGCCTTATCTCTCTTAGCTCCGAATCGGAAATTACCACTCGAACCGAAGTATAACGGCTAACCTCTGAGATTATGGTTTCCAGACTTTCGTCTTCAAAGATCAGCCGTCCGTCCGTCCAGGAAAACCGGCGCTGAATTTCTTCCTCTGCAATGTCACTAAGAAGCGTCTCTTCAACATCCTGAACATCTCGTTCCGCTACCTGCCCCTGACTCAAGAGGATAACCTCCTGCACTGCTGGTTCTGCAGAAGCCATGACGCCCGCTCCAATACCATAATCGGACTGACTCGACAGCCGCACCTGCCCTTCGGCGACGGTTACCCGAATCTTGTTCGAAGTAAGGCGCACCAAAAATCTTGTACCAACTGCTTGCACGGCATTACCCGCGGCATAAACGACAAAGGGTCGATCAGGGTCATGGAATACATCAAACATGGCTTCGCCGCGCAGTAGTTCCACTGCCCGTTCATTCTCACTGTAATTGATCTCAATAAGGCTATCGGTATTAAGGTGCGCAACGGAGCCATCACTTAGCTCTTCAACCCTTTGCACACCGATATTGGTGGCATACAACTGGCTATCATTCTCCAGATCAGGAAAAACCAGTAACCAGGCGCCCCAAAAAAATAGAAATGAACAGGCCGTAGCTAATGGGATCGAAACCATCCTGGCTTTCAAAATTTTGCCCCAACGAATACCTATGTGATGAGCCTTGGTATCTAGCGCGGCCTTGGCAAATACATCCATATCACTCCAAACAGCGAGCTGTCGTTTTAACATCTTGCCGTGCCGAGGATCTTGGGATAACCAGTCTTTAAAGCTGGATAGATCCCCCGGTGACAAACTGCCACTATCCAACCGGCCATCTAACTTGACCAGCCAGCCGGCTGCCTCCTCGCGAATTACTTCGAGCGTTCGTAAGGGAACGACTTTATTCGACTGATTCTCCATTATGAGTCACCCCTCATGCTGTCTTCGGTGGCCCTGCAATTTATCTCGACCGTATTCATCACCGATGTCATAACCGCGGGCATTTAAAATCTGTTCGCATTTATTGATTCCGCTAACGATATATTTGTCTACCGAACTCTTTGAAATACCCATTTTTCGCGCAATCTCATTGGAAGAAAGCCCGTAAACCTTGCGAAGAAGGATCGCCTTTCTGTGTTTTTCTGGAATTAGGCCCAAAGCTTCGTTGAGGGTTTGAAACTTCAATTTTTCGTGCAGTTCCGCGTCTAAGGAAGATTCTGTTGTCTCAAGTAGAATACTGTCGACCAAACTGTTGAGTTCTCGAGAACGGTCAGTGGCTCGCTTGATAACCAAGTTACGGGAGATTACAAAAAGATAGTCCAGGGGAGAGTGTATTTCTCTTTTGTCGTTGGCAACGAAGGCCCTCAAAAAGGTTTCTTGAAGAATATCGTCTACATCCTCAGGACGAACCGACATCTTCATAATCGAACGCGCCAAAGCGTTGCGACACTTGATATAAGCGGCCACTACCGGGTTGTCATCTTCTGCTTCGTTGCCACTTTTCATAGGACCCTCTTCTTTATAGATGCGCTTGCCCAAATGAAACGCCCCGGAAATTCCGGAGACCCGTTAGTTTGAGGCATGCTGCTCCGCATGACCAGTTATACTCATCATAGTATATCTGTTCATACTCAGCCGGTGATAAATTGCCGATGGACGCCAGCAGACGGAGATGGTTGAACCAGCGGTATCGTGCCGCGGCCACAAAGCCTGTTCCAGCGTATCAAGCACCAATGCGGTACGCTGGGAACCATGGGCGTATATCACTGCCTGGTGACTTGGCTCGCGGACGGCGGTACGCTGACGCTCAATTTTATCGACTGGGGTCTATGCAGCGAGCTGTATTACGGGCGCCTGGGCGCATCCGGTAGAAATCCGGTTACGGCGCGTCAGTCAAGGGATCAATCAGCAAATGCGGCGATCAATGCCAATCGATCATCCGCTGGAGTTTCCCAGGAACTCGAGCACGAATTGATTCAATTCGTCGGCATACTCCAACAGCATCAAGTGCCCGCCAAGCACTTCGACTCGCGCGCTGGGCTGGTTCTCTCGAATCCATGCAAGCGCCGAGTCCGCCCAATCCCGACGCAGGATCTGCATGACCGGAACTTTGCCGGCCGCCATGGCGGCAGTTGACCTGAAGTCCTGGCGCGCGGCGTCTTCAAGCAACGCGGCAGCCCGAGCCGGCGGCAGCTCCGAGGCGGTCCTGGTGATCCGGTCAAGCAACTCGGCGGGAGCTTCGCCTTCGAAGCCGGCGGCCATGTACTCGCGTACGAACGGCAGATAGGACTCAGTTTTTACCGTTGCGATCAGCCCCGCGACTTCTTCGGCGCTGCCTTCTCCCCAATCGTTCTCTCGTTCCTTGACAATGCGCATGGACTCATCGATCAGGATCAAGGAACGCACACGGCCGGCGCCGAAGCGCCGCACGTAAGAGAGAACATCGTATACGCCCAGAGACCATCCAAGCAGCGATGCGGTTTCGACTTCCATGGCGTCGAGCACGTCATGCAGGTCGAGGCCGCGCTGATCGTAGTTGTTGCCCGCGGCGGTTTGCTCGGATCGCCCCTGGGAGCGTGGGTCATAGGCGATGACCCGATAGTGATTTGCCCACGCCGAAAAATTCTTGTCGAATATCTCCGTCGAGCAAGCCCAACCCGGCACAAGCACCAGAGCTTCTCCGCTGCCGGCGGTCTCTACGTGTAAACTCGCGCCGTCGGCCAGGCGAACTGCATGCGAAGTCCGATTCAAAAGTTCACCCCCAATTCAAGTCCGATCGTTCGCGGGCGGCTCACCACCCACCTTGGCCGGCCCGGCGTTTCCGCCGCTATCGAGCGGTTATCGCCCAGATTGGCAATGGTATTCGTCAGATTTTTCGCATACAGCGTTACTCGGTAGCGCTCATTGCTAAGGCTCAATCGCAGTCCGAGCTGTTCGTAGGCTTCGCGCTCGCGCGGGATGGCGTTCACCGTGGACTGGCTTTCGCCTACGTAAGACAGGTCCAGGCGCACGTTCAAATCCATGTTCGCTATCGCGTTCGCCGCCGTGTAGTCGGCGATCAGCGAACCGGTCCACTCCGGGACGAATTGCAGGGGGTCGCCTTCCTCGACGACGCCGGCCACGGATTCCGTGTATTCGGCATTCGTGTGGCCCAGGTTTAACGAGAACAGGAGGTTTTCAGTCGCCTGCGCGGTGAACTCCAGTTCGATACCCTGGCTCTGCGCCTTGCCGAAATTGCCGACAAACTGGAATCCGCAAGTGAGCTGGATGCGCTGCTGAATTCCTTCGAAGGCGATATGGTACAACGCGGCATTCAAGCGCATGGCGTTGCCGAGATCGGCCTTAAACCCGCCTTCGTAGCTGACCAGATCATCCGAGGCGTAACTGGAGGTGCTGATATCCTGCAAGCCCAGTTCGGCGAGATCCGCGGGGCAGCCAAGCGCATCGGGAATCGATCCGTTGGCCCCGCCAAGACGGAAACCCTCGGAAACCGACGCATACAGCAGCACCGGATCGGTTGGCCGATACTCAGCGACCGCCTTGAAAATGTATCCATCTTCCTGTTGCGCACCACCTTCGGCTGGAATGCTTGACAGTGGTGCGTCGTCCGCGAGTGGAACGTTCACCGCCAGCCCCGCCTGTTGTTCGGAAAACGTCACCTTGGTGTCGAACCAGCGTGACCCCAGCACGATGCTCCATTTGTCGTCGAGGTCTACTGTAACCTCGCCGAATACGCCAAACTCCTCCACGTTAGTCGGTCGATACGATGTGAACACCAGGTCGCCGAACGGCCAGAGATCCGTCAGCGATCCCGGAATTCCCAAGGTTTGCTGCAAGGCGGCGAAATTGTCGTTCAGGCCGTGGGCGAAGTTGCGCGGCTGAAACGCCTCGGTGTCGTCGGTATCCTGGAAGAAGGCGCCGGCGACATAGTTCACGCGGCCATCCAGTTCCGAAGCGAAACGGAATTCCTGCACGAAGGAGTCAAATTTCAGCATCTGGTAAATCGGAGCGGTAATCGGTTTGACGCCGATGACGTCGAATAGCCCGAATCCGCCATTCTCCAACGATAAGGCCTGAAGGAAGTTGATAAATGAGCCGCTGGCCTCGGTCTCGAAAGTTTCGCGCTCGAACAACGAGGTTGCCGAGGTGAACGAGCCGGAGCCGGTATCGTAGTCGATGTTGAGGGTGGTCAAGATCCATTCGTCGTAACCGCCTTCGTCAATGTCGAAGTCGCGGTTCTGGCTGAAATTGCCGGGTTCGACGTCAGCCAATGGAAATCCATCCAGTTCCGTTTTCTGATATAGCACTCGCGGCGCGATGGACAAACGCTCGTTCGGTTCAAAGAGAAAGTAGGCCTGAAGCGCGGTAACTTTGCTCTGGTCGACATCTTCGCGGGTGAAATTCGGCGGCCCGGTCAATGACGCCGGGTCGCTCAAGTGATTCGAAATGGCGCCGACGCGACGATCGAACACCCCCGCCTGACTTTCGTTCAACGCCGAAAGGACCAGCGCCGCGGAATCGCTCAAGGCGAGATTGACCGACCCGGAAACGAGGTGGTTCATGTCTCCGGATTGATCCGACGCCGAGGCGCCGGCGTTAACCCAACCCCAAGTTTCGGTCGTGTCTGGCCGCCGTGTGATGTGCCGAATGACGCCGCCCAGCGAGCGGGCGCCATACAGTGTGCCGGAAGGCCCGCGCAGCACTTCGATTCGCTCAAGGTCGAGAATGCGCGGATCGATCGTCTCGGCCACGGGCGTGTCATCGATATAGAAACCGGTGGTGTTGGTTCCCTGGATGCCTCGCAGCGAAACCGTGCGATTCGACAAAATTCCGTCGGTCGCGGCGCCAAAGGAAAGGTTGGGTATCGAAACCGCATAATCGAAGAAGTCGGTTGCGCCGCGATCGCGCAGGTCTTCACCGGAGATCGAGGACACGCTCAGCGGCAGCGATTGGAGTGGCTCGGCGCGCTTGGTCGTGGTGACGATGATCTCCTCAAGGGCAAGTTGGGCAAAAGCGGGATTGCAAAGCGCGATCAGCGCCAACATGGCGCCTAACCGAAGGCGCCGAGAGTGATAGCTGAACATGAAATACTCCGTGAAAAGCCGTTTTGCGCCGATCCTCGGCCAAAATGGCATGCCGCGCAATCAGGAATTTTCCCTATATGAAGTCTGAGTGGAGCGGGAGTTTGAGAGGTTGTTCGGGATCGGGACAGCGCTGGCGGACTTCGGGAATCAGCCTAGATTGACAGCCGATAAACAAGCGCCGTGCGATTGTGCGTTCCCGTCTTGCGATAGAGATGATCGAGATGATGCTCCACGGTTTTCTCGCTGATCCCTAGTTCGCAGGCAATCTGGGTTGTCGTTAATCCACGGCTGACATTGTCGGCGATTTCCCGCTCGCGCGGAGTGATGCCAAACTGGGCGAGTTTAGCTTCCGATACCAGGTTTCTGTTTTGATCGATAAAGGCAAGCAAGTGAAGCGGCTGCACTCCGTCAAACTCCAACCGATCCACGAACACCATTGGCCATCCCGGAATATCGTCGAAAACGCGGTGCACATGGCTTTGAGGCCCACTCAGATGGGCGCGAATTTCCTCGGGGAGCCGGCTCATGACAGTATCCTCGCGCTCACCCACGATCCGCGTTTCACCGGCGGGGCTGAACAAGGCGGCGGCAAAGTCGCCCGCGGCATCCACCGGCCGCAAATTGCCATCGATTACCAGATAGTCGCTAAGTGACCCGCATTGCATGAATTTCTTGACCAGGGCGCGAAGCCGTTCGCCCTCACCTTGCAACTTCCTCAAGCGCAAGGTCCCGGTAAACTGTGACGCGAGCAATCGGGCCTTGAGGTGCTCCCGCGCCCCGTAGACCGGTTTGCCGGGGGCGCGATGAAAGCCAAACAATCCCAGCAGCCCGACCCGGTCTCCCACGGCAAAAATGATGCTGTTGTGAATTCCTTGCGGGACGAGGAAGTCGCGGTAATAAGTTGAGCGGGTGTAATCGCGCTCGCTTGTGATGACCTGATCCGTCGAAACCAGCAGGCTGCGCCGATGACGCGCCCGCCGCCGCAAGCCCTCAAAGCAGGGATCGAATTGGCGATAATGCGCTTCGTATTGCCGAATATGCGCCAGATCCAGGTTGTAGCCGAAGCCGTCCCAAATTGGCTCCTTATCGAGATCCTCGCCCATGGAGTAGAACACGCAACTCTTCGAACCAAAGAGATCGACCATTTGCTGAAAGAGTTCCGGCGGGAAGCTATGATCGGCGGCGCATTCGGCCGCTTGCCCTGAAATATCGAGAATGAGATTGATCTGGCTGTCGGAAATAGTGGTCACGCAAGTTGCCGTAACGACCCTTTGCCGTTCAGTGTACACTCACTCAACTTGAATATCACATTGTCACCTGCCTGGTGGAAGTAGCCATTAGGAGTTCTTGCGCCGATCCAGTTACATGGTGAAAGATCTTCAGCCGGCAACGAAGAAATACGGGGACCAAGATGAGGACAATCAAGGGACCGGCGATCTTCCTGGCTCAGTTCGCCGTGCCGGGCAGAATCTCGAATCCAGGCGCGAAATCCACCAGCACCGAAGTCAACCGCGTCAGCACAGCGGCATCGCCCTGCACCGATCCCACACCGGACCGCAACAATTGTCCCAGAGTGGTCATGCCCATGATCACCAGATCCAGGTCTTCGCGGTCAATGCGTATTGTGACATCCGGGTTATCGGCCTGAAATCCTTCGATATGGGACAACGTGGCGCCGCTCATTTCAACCACGAACCGCTGGCCGGTGTCCGGAGTAATAAAGTTCATGGTGAAATTCATGTCGTTGGCGCGTTCGCTATCCACGCGAATGGCGACCGCATCCCACCATTGCGACGTGCTCATGGCTCTGGCCATGCCCGGACTCGTTCCACGCGGCGCCGGGATCCGCGGCATGCCATTGCGCAATTCCTGAGCGGCGGTGAGAAAAACATTTCTCATACTGGCGCTTTCGTATTGATATCCCAGTTGCTCGAAGACCGCGGCGAGCAGGTTCGCGGCAGCCTGGTTATCCGGTTCGGCATAGACCAGTTTGTTCAGAATCTCCATTGCCAGCCGGTACTGCCCGTTTTCGTGCAAGACCAGCGCCCGTTCGATAATCGGCTCGGCGCCACCCATCATTTCCACGTATAGCGGCGCCGAATCTTCCGGCGAAAGCGGCGCCAGCGTTGCCGGATTGCCGTCCCAGTAGCCGAGATAGCGATTCAGCACGGCGCGGGAATTGTGGAATTCCGAACCGTGATATTGCCGCACGCTCCACTGCTGCTGCAGCGATTCGGGCACTTGGTACTGGTTGTGAATCTCGTTGATGGTGACGCCCTGATTGGCCAGGTGCAGTACCTGGTTGTTCAGATTGGCGTAGGCGTCGCGCTGGGCGCGCATGACCTGCTGAATGCGCTCATTGCCCCAGCGCGGCCAGTTGTGCGAGGAAATCATTACCTCGGCTTCGCGGCCGAAGCGGTATAGCGCTTCGTTGATCTGTTTGGACCATTGCAAGGCGTCGCGGACCAGGGCGCCGCGCAGCGTATACACGTTATGTACCGTGGCCGAAATATTCTCCGCGGCCCAGAACACGCGCTGGTCGGGGAACCAGGCATTCATTTCCGCCGGCGCCTCGGTGCCCGGCGTATTCTGGAAAACGATGCGCACGCCGTCGATCACGACTTCCTCGAAGTCTTCTTCGATCACCCGGGTCGGAGCGATCAGGCCGCTCGTGCCCGCCGCGAGGCCCTTGCCGATGGCCGAATCGACCCGGCCGAATGGGCTTGCGGGGATCGTGCGGCCGTATTGCATCACCGCGCGCACGGGCCGCTCGCCGAGGGTTTCATCGGCAAGCGCCAGCGCCGCCGCGGCGGTTTCGCCGGCCAACAACACATCGAACAGAATCCAGCCGGTTTCACCCATGACCAGAGTCATGTTGGCGAGATCGAATCCGCGCACCTGGTAAAAGAAATCGGGCACGACTTCGTACAGGCCGTAATTCATATTGAGCAGGGCCTGGCGTTGCAGCGAGGGATGAATCGAATCGAAGTCCTCGCCGGCCAGCAGAAAATCGTAGCTGCCCAGATCCCAGACGACGTTGCCGCCGGAACCGGTGATTCGCCGTGAGTCGGGTTCGGCCAGGAAACCCCGGCGCGACTCCTCGAAGTCGCGTTCGTCCGCAAACGGCAGCGACTCGCGCAAACCGGCCTGCAAGGCGCGCGTATGTTCGCTGGGTACGGCGCCGGCGGGATTGAAATGCTCCTGGGAGAGCGCCTGGCAGGGCAAGACAACGCCCAGCAGCAAGACGCTGCCGGAAACGAGAGTACGGAAAGTTTTCATTTTGATTCCGGGACGGGTCGAAGAGAGAGAAATCTGCCGCGATGACGCCGGGCTGCGCCTGGCAGGGCAAACCAGGGCGGGAACACGCCCGCCCCGGTCTCGATCATTCTTACAATCGCGAGCGTTCCAGCTCGATGTCGGCGTTGCGCCAGAGCGAATCGAACTGGCGCCTGACGATGATGACTTCCTGGGTCTTGCCCTGCGCTTCCAGAGCCTGGGCCAGGCCGAAAGTGCTCCAGCCGTTCTGCCGGTTCCATTCCAGATCCTCGCGATAGACGGCTTCGGCGTCTTCCGCGCGCCCGGCGTCGAGCAGCGCCGCGCCCAGATACAAGCGCATGGACTGGGACCAGTCCGGCGGTTCGGTGTAGTTGTTGGCGTCCTGCATTTCCACTGCGGCCTGGTAATGGGCGATGGCTGCATCGAGGTTGCCCCGGGCTTCGGCGATTTCGCCTTGCAGTGCAAGGGCCGCGAGCGCCAGAACGCGGGAAGCGGGCGTGGGACGGACACCGGTGTCGTCGACTCCATCCGCCCCGGCCTGGGCCTGGATATTGGCCAACTCTGCTTCCGCGGCGTCGAATTGTCCGTCGGCTGCGTAAGCGCTGCCGAGCACAAAGCTCCACATGCCGTCGAGATACGGCGTGCCGTAATGGCTTTGTTCGCTTTCCAGGATGCGATCCCATTTGCCGAAAACCTTGTCCACGACCCAAGAATGCGCGACCAGCTTTTCGCCCCGATTCACGTTCTGGGGCACGGGTCCGACACTGGCCGCGCCGCGCTGCGCCGCTTCGGACGCCGCGGCGTAATTGCCTTGCAGCATGTTGGCGTAGCGCACGAAATCCAGCGCATGAGGCGCGTGCGACTTGTGGGAGAGGGCGTAAGTGCCGGTCATTGGAAAGTTGGTATTGCCCCAGATCTCGGCGAGCTGCTGGTCTACGATCTGCGAGCGCTCGTTGATGTCGATGGCTTTTTCGTATTCACCCACGCGCAGGTAGATGTGGCCGGGCATGTGCACCATGTGTCCGGAAATCGGTACGATGCCTTCCAGCTTCTGGGCCGAAGACATGGCCAGTTCCGGTTCGTTGGAAGCTTCCATCAGGTGGATGTATAGATGGTTGGCGCCGGGATGGTCGTGTTCGACCGCCATGGCGGCTTCGAACGCGGCGCGGGCTTCGGCGGTGCCGCCCCTCGGCGAACCGTCGGGCTCCCAGTAGTCCCAGCGCGTGGTGTTCATGTACGCCTCGCCGAACATGGCGGCGATGTCCGCATCGTCGGGATACTTGTGGTGTAACTCGCGCATGGCGCCGAGAAAGGCCTGGTCCCGCTCGCGGTCGTCGGCGATGGCGTCCTTGTTGTAGAGGACGAAAAGCGCGTTGACCATGTCGCGCTCACGTTCGGTACCGTTGTTGATGCGCTCGAGCGCGTTACGGATCGCTTCCAGACCGGCGCCTTGCGGATCGTCCGGCAGACCGGCGTAGCGGCTGTTGGGATTTGGCCCGGCGGCGTGGGCCAGGCCGAAATATGGCATGGGATGATCCGGGTCATGGCGCGAAGCTTCTTGATAGGAGGCCATGGACTCAGGGAAGTAGAAACTCCAGGCCATGCGCAGGCCCTGGTCGAAAAAAGCCTGGGCTTCGGCTGAATCGGTGGAAATCGGCCTGCTGTAAGTACCGCTGCCGGGAATCAGGATGGCGAGGGCTTCGCCGTCCTGGGCCTGGGCCATGTGCAGGGAAATCATTGCCGCAAGCAGGCAGGCGATCATCGTCAAGATTCTTTTCACTGTTCGCTCCTCGTAAATCAATCGGACTTCACAAGCTTTCAAGGGCGACAAGTATACTCTCGCGCTTCCCGCTTGTCCGTATGGTGTACGGGTTCAGCATGTAGGGGCGAGGCATGCCTCGCCCGTAGGTGTTGTGCGATATTGGGGCAATCCGCGGGCGAGGCATGCCTCGCCCCTACAGCATTGCACTATTGCCTGCGCTATAGTTCGACGGATTCGAAGTGATGGAGGCGATGATGAGCGAACTCGTTATCGATGTATTCAGCGACTACATCTGACCCTGGTGTTATCTCAGTACCGTGAGTACCGACAAACTGGGCGCGAAGTATCCTGTTCGCTTCAAGCATGTGCAGTTTCCACTGCACCCCGAAACGCCGCCACAGGGCAAACCGCTGACCGAGCTGTTCGCGGAAGGCGACATAGAGCCGGCCCGGCGGCAAATGGCGGCGCTTATGGCGGATGCAGGGCTGGAATACAATGACCGCACGCACACCTATAATTCGCGCCTCGCCCAGGAACTGGCGAGCTGGGCTGAAAAACAGGAGGGCGGGGAGAGCATACACATGGCGCTGTACCGGGCATACTTCGTGGACGCCGCCAACCTTGCCGAAATTGACGTTTTGCTTGCGGTGGCGCAACAGGCGAGGCTGAACGCGGAAGCGGCCCGGCGAGTATTGCTCGACCGCGAGTTTCAGGCGGCGGTGGATGCCGACTGGGATCGCTCCAGAAGCATGGGTATCACCGGCGTACCCACTTTTTACAGCGATGGCCTGGTGGTAGTGGGCTGCCAACCCTACCCGGTTCTGGAGAGATTCGTGAACCATCTGCTGGAGCAAAAGGCGAGTTGAATTGCGGCGGCGCTCCGGGCGGGCCAGGGCTCAGACCAATTGGCTCTGCCGGCCTTCCCAGTAAGGTTTGCGCAATTCGGTCTTGAGCACCTTGTTTACCGACGACAGCGGCATAGGCTCACTGCGGAAACTGACGCTGACGGGACATTTGTAGCTCGCCAGGTTTTCCTTGCAGTAACCGATCAATTCTTCTTCGTGGACGCCGGCGTCCACTTCCAGAATCACCACGGCATGCACCGCCTCGCCCCAGATCTTGTGCGGGATGCCGATGACCGCGCATTCCCTGACCGCGGGATGTTCGGTCAGCACGTTCTCCACTTCGATCGGATACACGTTTTCGCCGCCGCTGACGATCATGTCCTTGACCCGGCCTTCGAGGAACAGGAATCCTTCCTCATCGAGATAGCCCGCGTCGCCGGTGTGGTACCAGCCGCCGCGCATGGCCTCGGCGGTCAACTCCGGCTGGCGCCAGTAACCGACCATGATATTGGGGCCCCTGGCCAGTACTTCGCCGACGGTGTTCGACGGCAACTCATTGTCGTTTGCATCGACGACACGGATTTCAACGTGGGCCGGCGGCCGGCCGACCGAGCCCAGCTTCGCCGCGAGCGGACCGTCGGTCACGTGATAGACGGAATCGAGAATGGTGAGAATGGGCGAGGCCTCGGTCATGCCATAGGTCTGGTACTGGCGTACTCCAGGCAAGGCCCGCAGCAGCCGCCTCTGCAGCGCGAGCGACAATGGCGCGGCGCCACAGGTCACTATCTTCAAACAAGAGAGGTCGTAGTTGGAATATTCGGGGTGGTCGAGCAACATCTGCACCATGGTCGGCACGAAGGTTGCCGAATCGATGCGATAACGCTCGATAGTCCCGAGCACTTCGCCCGCATCGAATCGCGACATGACTACCGCGTGGGCATAAAGGGCGGCGCAACTGAAGATGCGCGCGCCGGCCGCGAGGTGGAACAATGGACCGAGAATGATGAAATTCCAGCCCGGATCCATGCGGTAGTCCGCGACCGCACAGGCGGTATTGGAAAGCATGTTGCGGTTGCTGAGCATCACGCCCTTGGACTTGCCGGTGGTGCCGCCGGTGTAAAACAGCAGGATGGGGTCGTCGCCGCCGCCCCCACTGGTTTCCGCGTATGAACCCGCGGCAATGATTTCCGCCAGCGACGACTCGTAGTCGAGCACGTCCGGTTCGGCGCTTTCGCCGCCGAAGACGATCACGTGACGGATACCGGGGCATTGTTCCTGCATCGCCTTCGCGACAGCGGCGAATTCCGCTTCCGCCAACAGCACCCGGGGCGCGCAATCGTCGAGGCATTCCCGCAATTCCCGTGCCGCCAGCCGGTAATTGAGCGGCACGAAAATGGCGCCGATGAGCGCGGGCGAGAAGTAGCTTTCGAAACAGACATCGGAGTTGAGGCCGAGCAAGGCCACGCGATCACCCTGGCCGACGCCGAGTCGTTTCAGCAATGTCGCGGCAGCGCGGCAGCGTGTCTCGACGTCAGCCCAGGTCCGGGTCTCGCCGTTGAAACTCACCGCGGGCGCGTCCGGCGCTCCCCGCGCCGCCTCGTGCAACAACTCGGCGATATCTGAAAAAGTATTTCCGCAGATGACGGTCTCGCTCATGGCGTCGCTCCCGCGACCAGCCCGCGGTCGTGCAGTTTGCCGATTTCGGCCGCGCTCAGACCGAGTTCCTGCGCCAGAATCTCGTCGGTGTGCTGGCCGAGCATGGGCGCGGGGGCGGGCGGCGTCGATTCCAGATCGCCGAAATGCAGCGCTTGGGATGGCGTAAGCAGATTGCCGATTCCCGGTTGCTCGACGCGGCTGAACAGCGGATTCGCGCTGGAGCATTCCGCGTCCTTCTCGACCAGTTCCGCGACCGTCTGATACGGCCCCCAGCACACTTCATGCCGGTCCAGTTCGGCGCTCGCCGCGGCGAAGTCGCGTTGGGCGAACCAGGGCGCGAACAGGTCCGCCAGCCTTTCCCTGGCGCGGAATCTGTCTCCTTCGCGTTTGAAATCCATCTTCAGTTCCTTCTCCAGCGCATTTACCGCGTCACCGGTTCCGGTGACGGCGACGATTGCCAGCCATTGTTTCGGGCTGACGCCGACGATCATTACCCGCCGCCCGCAACTGCAGGCGAAATCGTAACCGAAACTGCCGAATACGTGATTGCCTACAGGCTGGCGGCCCGTTCCGTTCACTTCCACCTCGGCGATGTATCCGAGGTGGCCCATCACCGCCAGCGCGACATCGGCGAGCGCGATACGCACGAATTGTCCGGCGCCGGTCAAACGGCGGTGCCGTTCTGCGGCAAGCAGGCCGAGGGCGATCTGCTGGCCGGCCAGCAGGTCCCAGGCCGGAAGCGGATTGTTCACCGGACGCTCGCCGACCGCGCTGAGCCAGGGCAGGCCGAGCCGGCAGTTGACGGTATAGTCGAGCGCCGAACCGCCGTGCCGGTCGCCGCTCAGGCTCAGATAAATCAAGTCTTCCCGCCCCGCGCGCAGGCTTTCGTCGGCGAGCCAGCCGCGGGCGGGGAAATTGCTGAGGAAAATTCCCGCGTCCGCTCCGGGGCGGGCGATCAGTTCGCCGAGCAGTTCCTGCCCTTCCGGCCGGCGGAAATCGATGGCGATGGATCGTTTGCCCTTGTTCAGTCCATGCCAGTAAAGGCTGTTGCCCTTGCTGTCGATCGGCCAGCGGCGATAGTCGAGGCCACCGCCGATCAGGTCGAAACGAATGACGTCGGCGCCAAGCTGGGCCAGGGTCATGCCGCCCGAAGGCGCCGCGATGAAAGCGCTGCCTTCGATTACCCGCATGCCCTTCAGAATTTCCTGCAAGAAATTTTCTCCTCTGAATCAACCTGTTGCGCGCCCGCCTTCAGCATGTGGGGGCGAGGCATGCCTCGCCCCTACGGTCTCACATGTTTCTGAACCTATACACCTGTCAGCAGGTAGCCATTGTTGATGACGATCTTGTCCTGCTCCAGCGACTTGCAGCGGAAAGCCACTTCATCGCCATCGCGCCAGATCTCCGTGCGAATGGTATCGCCCGGATAAACCGGCGCCGAAAAACGCAGCCGCATTCGCTTGAAGCGGTCAGGTTCATAGTCGCAACAGGTTTTCATCAGCGCATGGGTGGCGACGCCGAGCGTACATAATCCATGCAGGATGGGTTCGCGGAAACCGGCATTGCGGGCTATCCCGGGTACGGCGTGCAATGGGTTGTAGTCCCCGGACAACCGATAGAGCAGCGCTTGCTGCCGCAAGGTCGGCAGGTCGCAGATTTCGTCGGGCTCCCTGACGGGAACGGTGTCGGTCCGCGCGGTCTGCTTGCGCTCGCCGCCGAATCCGCCGTCGCCACGCGCAAGAATCGTGGTGACAAGAGTAGAGATGTCTTCGCCGGTCTCGACGTCACGCACTACCCGGTCGGAAACGATCAACGCACCGATGCGCTCGCCCTTGTCGATCACTTCGGTGACGCGGGTCGTCGCCTCGACTGTACCCGAGGCCGGAAACGGCTTGTGCAGGATGATTTCCTGGCCGGCGTGCAGCACCTTGACCCAGTCGAGCCCGGTCGCGTCTTCCCTGGCCCAGAAACCGGGATGGGCCATTATCACCGCCTGACTCGGCAGCACTTTCAAGCCGTCTTCGTACAGAAACGGCAGGCAATCCTCATCCAGCGGATCCATTCCCATGCCGACACCGAGCGCGTAGAGGATGCAGTCTTTCGCGGAGTAGGTGTACCTGATCGTGCGGAATTCCTTTGTCAGCAGGCTGCGAGGGTCAAATGGCATGGATTCGGCTTCCGGATTGAATTTCATGATGAATGGTCCGCCGCTTCACATCGGATCCCAGCGGAACACGTCGCCGGAGCGCTCCAGCGGCGTGAAATCGGCGGCGAACGCGGGTAAGGCCCGTTCGAGCACCTGCTCGGCGGTCCAGCCCTCGCCCTGGTGTGCGTAGCGGATCGGGCGATTCTGGTTGAACAGGAAAATCTCGTTGTTGCGCACACCAAAAATCTGGCCGGTGACGTCGGCCGCGGAATCGCCGCACAAGGCGATCGCCAATGGCGCGATCTTGTCGGGCGTCATTTGCTGGATCTTCTTGACGCGCGCCTGTTCTTCCTCGGTGCGGGTGGGAATGGTGCCGATGAGCCGACTCCAGGCGAACGGCGCGATGCAATTCGAGCGCACGCGGAAGCGGCCCATATCGAGCGCCATGGATTTGGAAAGTCCGACGATGCCGAGTTTCGCGGCGGCGTAATTGGCCTGGCCGAAGTTTCCGATCAGTCCGGAAGTGGATGTCATGTTGACGAAACAGCCGCTGGTCTGGGCGCGGAAATGCGGCGCCGCGGCGCGACTGACATTGAAAGTGCCTTTCAGATGGACGTTGATGACGGCGTCGAAGTCCTCTTCGGTCATCTTGTGGAAAATCGCGTCGCGCAGATTACCGGCGTTGTTGATCACGCAATCGATGCGGCCGAAATTATCGACCGCGCCAGCAATGATGCCATGGGCCGCATCCCAGTCCGCGACGCTTGCACCGTTGGCGATGGCCTCACCACCGGCGGTCCTGATTTCGTCGACCACGGCGGCCGCGGGCCCGGCGTCCTCACCGCTGCCGTCCTCGGCCCCGCCGAGGTCGTTGACAACGACTTTGGCGCCGTGGGCCGCTGCCAGCATGGCAATGCCGCGGCCGATGCCGCGGCCGGCGCCGGTGACTACTACCACCTTGTCCTGCAACAATTTCTGCATTTAAAACCACCCTTTCGTGCAAATTACAATTCGGGCGAGGCATGCCTCGCCCCTACAATGAACAATGTAACCATACGGGCCCGCGCATGCCTCGCCCCTACATTGAGCAATATACCCATGCGAGCCCGCGCATGCCTCGCCCCTACAATGAACAATGTAACCATACGGGCCCGCGCATGCCCTGCCCCTACAATGAGCAATGTAACCATGCGAGCCCGCGCATGCCTCGCCCCTACAGTGAGCAATGTAACCATACGGGCCCGCGCATGCCCTGCCCCTACAATGAGCAATGTAACCATGCGAGCCCGCGCATGCCTTGCCCCTACAGTGAACCGTGCGTGCCATGTAGGGGCGACGCATGCGTCGCCCGCGTCAGGCTTCGGCGACGAGTTGCCTGGCGATGACCTTTAGCGCCAATGTCTCCTCGGCGCCTTCGAAAATGGACAGTACTCGCGCATCGACGAACAACCGGCTGACCATGGATTCTTCGGCGTAGCCGAGGCCGCCGTGCAATTGCATCGCCTCCCGGGTCAGCCATTCCGCCCTCCGGCAACTGAACAGCTTCACCAGGCTTGCTTCCATCTGGCCGCCGCCGGCGTCCAGCCGCCGTGCGACCTGGTAACTGAATTGCCGCGAGGCGGTCAGCCTGGCGAGCATGCGCGCGAGTTTAACCCGGCTGAGCTGAAAGTCCGCAAGCGCCTGCCCGAAAACCTGCCGCTCACCGGCGTAACGCAGCGCCTGTTCGAAAGCCGCCTGCATCACTCCGCTCGCCCGCGCCGCCGTCTGGATTCGGCCGCCGGCAAACCCCGCCATCGTGTAATAGAAACCCTTGCCTTCGCCGCCTTCTCCACCTACCAGGTTTTCCCCGGGCACGAAGTAATCCTCGAAAAACAAGTCGAAAGAGTGCATGCCGCGATAGCCCAGGGTGGCGATCGCCTTGCCGGTCAGACTGCCTCCCTGTTCCTGGTTGTGGCGAAATTCGTGCCCCGCATAAACGGGTTTTTCGATCAACAGCAGGCTCAGGCCGCGATGGCCGAGCGATGCATCCCGGCTGGTTCGCGCCAGCACCACCAGCACTTGCGAACGGCCTGCGAACGTACACCAGGTCTTGCTGCCATTAAGCAGCCAGCCGCCTTCGAACTTGCGCGCCGCCAGCGACACCGCGGCGACATCCGACCCGGTATCCGGCTCGGTAATCGAAATTGCGCAAAGCTTTTCACCCGAAGCGAGCAAGGGCAGCCATGTCGCCTGCTGTTGCTCCGTTCCGCCAGCCAGCAGTGCCCTGGCGGCGATTTCCGGCCGGGTAATCAGGCTGCCCGCGGCGCCCAGCGAACCGCGGGACAGTTCTTCGGTCACCACGATCATCGCCAGGCTGTCGGGACTGTCATCGGGCTGCAGGCCGCCAAATCGCTCCGGAATGCTCGTGCCGAAGCACCCGAGTTCGGCGGCGGCCGAGATCATGCTTTCCGGTATGTCGAGATGCTGCCGATGGATTGCTTCAGCCTGTGGCCCGACGACTTCATCGGCGAATCGCTGAAAACTGTCGCGCACGATTTCGACTTCCTCCGGCAGGAACGAAGGCAGCCGGGTTCGCTGTTGCTCGCAAATCCAACGGCCGAGAGTTTCCCATCGCTCCGCGGACAGATTCGTATCCAGGAACTCGCGCACGTCTTGCCGCTGGGCCAGGGCCGTCAGGCTGCCGGAGCCAAGCCCAAGTTCCGCGGCGCGAAGGCCCAGCCGGTCAAGCGATTCGCGGCAGGTTTCGGCGGTGAAACCAAGCGCGATTCCCTGCACGAGTCCATCGCCCGGGAATTGCCCGGCCCAGTCGAGCATGGCGCCGGCGGCGCTCAGTTCGGCCGCCGTCAACGCCAGTTCGTAACTTGTCTGTTGATGCCGGTCGAGCAGGGAAGGGTCGAACTTACCGTTTTTTTCGCAAAAGCTCCGAATCTGCCGCAGCGCGAGTGCAAGCTGCCCGTGCAAATCGCCATGCAGTCGCGAGACGACCGCATGCCCTGTTTCCGTATGCGCGACGGGTTCGGAACTCACCGGGACCGGATTCTACAAGTGCCCGATCATGGAGATGCTGCAGATGTTCTGGTGCGGGAAGCCGCCGAGATTGTGGTTCAGGCCCAGTTTCGGGTCCGCCAGTTGCCGCGGCCCGGCCCGGTCCTGCAATTGCAGATAGTTCTCGTAAATCATGCGCAGGCCGGAAGCGCCGATCGGGTGGCCGAAGCACTTCAGGCCGCCGTCGATCTGGCAAGGGAGCTTGCCTTCGGCGTCGAAGTTGCCGTCGAGCACCGCGGTAACGCCCTTGCCTTCCTCGGCAAGTTGCAGATCTTCCATGGTCACCAGTTCGGTGATCGAAAAACAGTCATGCACTTCGGTCATGCTGATTTCCTGCGCCGGCTTGCGCACGCCGGCTTCGTCGTAGGCGCGCTGCGCGGCGATGCGCGTGGTCTTGAGATAGGATCCGTCCCAGCTTTCATGGCTGGACTCGGTGCCGTTGGAAACCGCCAGTTGCAGCGCCTTCACCGAAACCAGGTGTTCCTTGCCGAGGCTGCGAGCAATTTCCGGAGTCGTGACGATGGCGCAGGCAGAACCGTCGCTGACACCACAGCAATCGTACAGTCCGATGGGTTCGGCGATGAATGGCGCATCTATCGCCTGTTGCTCGGTGATTTCCCTGCGCAGATGAGCCTTGGGATTCCTGGCGCCGTTGGCGTGGCTCTTGACCGAAACATGGGCCATGGCCCGTTTCAGATCCTGCTTGTTGAGCCGGTGCCGCGCGCGGTAGCCGGTGGCCAGTTGCGCGAACGCGCCGGGAGCGGACAAGTTCGGCCAATACATGTCGTTCTCGACGCCTCGCGAGCGTTGCGGCAGGCCGCCATAGCCGGTGTCCTTGAGTTTTTCCACGCCCAGCGCGAGCGCGATGTCGCAGGCGCCCGAGGCGACCGCGTAAACCGCGCCGCGAAAAGCCTCGGTGCCGGTGGCGCACATGTTCTCCACCTTGGTCACCGGGATGTAGTTCAGGCGCAAGGCGATGGCCATGGGCATGGCGCTCGCCCCGACGTGAAAGGCGTCGATGCCCGCTCCGAACCAGGCCGCCTCGATTTCGCCGCGTTCGATACCCGCGTCGGTCAGACATTCCTCGAACGCCTCGACCATCAGGTCCGACGGGCTGGCGTCCCAGCGTTCGCCGAACTTGCTGCAGCCCATACCAAGAATTACGACCTTGTCTTTTATGCCTTCAGCCACTGTGCTTGCCTCGCTGTCTGTTTGCGCCCGCGATGCGGGAGTTTGATATCAATCCAGAATTCGCGCCTTCCAGAAATATTTTCTGAATCCGCGTTGCGGGTCGAATTGCCGTATACGGAAATGTACCGAAATCCTTGAGCCCGAGTCGATGCCGCCCTCGCACACTTCGGTGAAATCCATCATCAACTTGCCGCCGCCGTCGAATTGCACCATGCCGAAATACGCCGGCGGGCTCCAGTCGAAAGTCAGGCGGTCGGCCGTCCAGGTCAAGACTACGCCTTGCTTGTCGGCAAAGGAATAGCTGTCCTGGCTATCGAGGGCGTTGCAGTCGGGATTCACGCAATACTTCTCGCGTGGAATCTGCACCGTGCCGCATTCCCGGCATTTACCGCCGGCGAAGGAAGTCACCAGGTCCCGCCGTCGATTGTAGCCGGAAAGGTAGGTTTGCTTGTCGGTTTCGCCGCGTTTGCCGATGTCTCGCTCGATCAGATTGTTGAACGCCAGGAATTTTGAGTAGTTCGTTTCCTCGCGGCCCGCCGCGAGCGTTCCGGCAACGCCTCTTGCGGGCTTGAAGCCGCTGACTGCATCGGTAGCGCGGAACAGCAAGGCGTCGCAGCCTTGTCCGAATCCGGTGAGCAATATGAGATCGCCCGGTTTGGCCGATTCCAGCGTTTTCGCCAGCAGCAATAGCGGTTGCGCCGCTCCCGCCACTCCAACAGTCGCGGCGTGATTGTCGACGATGGCGCCGGGATCGATTCCCAGCCGCTTCGCTACCGCCGGCGGAGTGCGCGCCTGGTCCGTCGGCAGGATGAAATGTGTGATGTCGCCGGCTTCGACCCGGCAATTCCCGAGCAGGCGATCGACCGCTTCCGGCACGATCTTCAGATAGCCTTCGTCGCGGATCCAGCGTTCTTCCCAGTCGTAGTCAAACTCGCCGCCGCGATAATGATCGACGAAGTCGGTGGCCAGGCTTTCGCCGCCGAGGAACTCGGCAAGCACCGGGCCGCCGCCGGTTGCTACAGCGGCCGCCGCGTCGCCCCAGAGCATCTCGGCGCGGGAGCCGGCCTTGGCGCGGCGATGTTCCGATGCCACCACCATGCCGCCGCGCTCGCCTTGCAGCAATGCCAGCAATGCGGAGGTCGCCGCGCGCTGGGATGCGCTCACGTCCATGGCCTGCACCTGCCGCGGCAGGTCGAGGGCCTCGGTGAGCACGACGGAATTTTGCCGGTCGAGGAAGGGGAAGGTAGTCGATGCGAAATAGAGGCTTTCCGGCGCGTAGCCGTCGAATCCGGCGAGACAATCGGCCGCCGCTTCGACACCCATTGTGATGGCGTCTTCATCCCAGTTGCACATGCTGCGCTGCCCGCGCCCGAGGGACTTGAGGCCGGCGTCGAACCAGGCGTTCGCCTCGGCGATGACCGCCCGTTGCAGCCGCGCCTGTGGAATGTAAGCGCCGAATCCGGTTATTCCACTGCTCAATTGCTTCTCCTGCTGCTCAATTGCTTCTCCTGCTGCTCAATTGCTTCTCCCGCTCCGGCTCATATCCCGTAAAGCTGCGGATTTTATTGGAATTATTTCGGAATTACACCATTCCAAGGCAATGCTGATATATTGCCTCGAAAAGGGAGTCGATATGACCGAAGCGACAAATTCCGGTTTCGCCATGACGTCGGCCGAGAAAATCGCGCTTGCCAACCGCGCAGCGGAATTGCTGGTCGAACGTATAGAAGAATTACCGCAACAGAATGCCTGGGAAGGAGATTTTCGCGAGGTCCTGGAAGAACTGCTGCTCAAGGATCCACCCGAAGAAGGTCAACCGGCGCGGGAAGTCCTGGAAATGGCGGCGCGCGATATTCTGCCGGTCGCCATGCGGCTGGATCATCCGCGTTGTTTCGGATTCGTTCCGTCGGAGCCCACCTGGCCCGGTATCGTGGCCGATTTCATGGCCGCCGGCTTCAACGTCAATGCCTGCACCTGGCTGGTCGCCAGCGGGCCCAGCCAGCTCGAACTCGTCGTGGTGGACTGGTTCAGACGCTGGATCGGATATCCGGAAAGCGCCGGCGGGCTGTTCACCAGCGGCGGTTCGGCGGCAAGCGTCGACGCCTTTGTCGCAGCGCGGGAAGCGGCGGGCCATCCCGACCGCATGACCGTTTACATGAGTGATCAAAGTCACAGCGCGTTCAAGCGCGCCGCGATGATTATCGGCGTGCGGCTGGAATGCATCCGTCTGATTCCCACCGATGCGGAATTTTGCATGGACATGTCGGAACTCGCGCGCATCGTCGCGGAAGACCGCGCCGCGGGATTCAACCCCATCGCGGTGGCCGCCAATGCCGGCACCGTCGGCACGGGGTCTATCGATCCGCTTGCCGAACTGGCTGACTATTGCGAGGCCGAGAACGTCTGGCTGCACGTTGACGCGGCATATGGCGGGTTCGCCGTGGTTACCGAGCGCGGCAAGCAGCTCATGGCCGGCATCGAACGCGCCGACTCGATCGGGCTGGACGCGCACAAGTGGCTGTTCCAGCCTTACGAGGCCGGGTGCCTGCTGGTCAAGGACGCGGCAACCCTGGAGCGCCCGTTCGCGGTTCGTCCCGACATTCTGCAGGACACGGTATGGGGCAAGAACCACCCCAATATCACGGATCGGGGCTTGCAATTGAGCCGCGGGTTCAAGGCCCTGAAGGTGTGGATGTCGATCCAGACTTTCGGCATGGCCGCGTTCCGCGAAGCCGTCATGAACGGGATAGAACTGGCGGAGCAGGCCGAAGAGTACATCGCGGCCAGCCCTGTCCTGGAGTGCCTGAATTCGGCGAAGCTGGGCATCGTTTGCTGCCGTGTCAATCCCGGCGACCGAAGTCTGGACGAGAAAGCCATCGAAGACGTCAACAGAACGGTTCTAGCCCACTTGTTCTGGGACGACCTCGCCTTTATTTCGTCAACGATGCTGCACGGGAAGTTCGCACTGCGACTTTGCGTCATCAACCACTCGACGACCTGGGCCGATGTGCGCGCAACGCTCGAAGCGATCGAGCGTTTCGGTAAAGAGGCAATTCCTGCTGGATAGTCAGCTTCGGTACTTGTCGTGCAGGCCGCCGCCGGCCAGGATCAGCGGGCGGGCTTTTTCCAGGCGCGCCAAGCGCGTCTTTTCCTGCTTGGCGCCGCCGATGTATTCAGCATATTCCTTTTGCCGGCCGGGGGTCAGGTCGATGAAGGCCTCCCGCAGCTTCGCATCGCTGCTCATGGCGTTTTCAAGTTCTTCCGGGACCTGCAATTGCCGGGAAACGGGTTTGACCTTCTTGCCCGCCTTGTGATTTTCGATCGCTTCCAGCGCGTAATCGAGCAGTAGCTCGCGCGGGACTGTCTCGCCGGGGGTGAACTTCCATTGCCGCATGGCCTGGGTCTTGCCTTCCTGGGCGTTGCTCAACTTGCCGGCGGCGTCTTTCAGGAAAACGCCCTGGTGAAACCAGAGCGCGCAGTGCTGTTTGAATCCGGCGAAGCCGATCAGGTTCTTGCCGTCGCAGAGATAGGCGGGTATCCCCCACTTGATGTCTTCGGACAGCCCGGCGGCCAGCAGCACTTCACGGAACGCGAGGAACTGCTCGCGCCATTGTTCGTGTTTCGCCAGGTAATCGTCGACCCGGCCGTCGCTTTTGCCGACAGCCATTCAGTTTTTGCGCTCTGTAATGGCTTCATCGACCAGGCGCCTGAAATTCTCGCGGAAGCCGCCGCCGCTGGATGGCGAGACCTGGCTCATGATTACCATGACGGTGTTTTCGTTGGGATCGATGAAGTAGCGCGTGGCAGCCGAACCGTCCCACCAGATCACGCCGTTGCTGACGGGGAAATTGTAGGCGCTCGCGTCCATGACCAGGTTGAAGCCGCCCAGGGTCCAGCCCGAACCGAGCCAGTAGCCGCCCGTGCCGATGGGCATGGCCGCGTCGGGTACGGCGTTCTCGTAGACCAACTCGGCGGTTTCGCTTTGCAGTACTCGCACGCCGTTAAGTTCGCCCCTGTTCAGAATCATCTGGCTGAAGCGCATGAAGTCGGGCACGGTGGAAAGCAGGCCGACGCCGCCTTCGATCAGCGGCGGCCGCGAAGTCCATGAAACCTGCTCGATGCGGTAGGGATTCAGGCGGCCGTCCGCGGGCCGATAGACTTCCGCCAGCCGTTCGGCGTCGGCGCCTTCGGCCCAGAACATGGTGCTTTCCATGCCGAGGGGCTCGAACAGGTGTTCCTGCAGATACTCGTCGTAGGACTGGCCCGACCAGATCTCCACCAGCTTGCCGAGGATGGTGGCGTGAATACCATAGCGGAACGCCGTGCCGGGGTCGTGAAACAGCGGCGCGCGCGCGGCATTGCCGGTCATTTCATCGAGGCTGATCGATTTGTCGCGCACGTTCTGCTCGCGATAAAGCGCGGAACTGCGAGACCCGAGCCCTGAGGTGTGTGTGAGCAGGTGCGCCACGGTGATGTCGCCGACCCGCTCGCGGGTCTGGCTGATGTCGGTGCTGTTCGGGTCGAGCAGCACGCGCTGATCGGCGAATTCCGGCAGGTACATCGAGATCGGGTCGTCGAATTCGAATTTACCCTGTTCGTATTGCTGCAACACCGCGATGCTGGTGACCTGCCGCGTCATCGAATAGATGCGGAACAGGGTGTCCGGCCGCATGGCCTTGCCGTTTTCGAGGTCGTACTCGCCGAGCGACTCGAAATAGACCAGCTTGCCGTCACGGGCGACGGCCGCCGTCACGCCGGGTATGTCGCCGTCGTCGATATGCTGTTGCAGCCGTTCGGTAACCAGTTCCAGTTTCGCCGCGTCCATACCGACTGAAGCCGGATCCACCGGTTCGAGTTCCTGCCCGGCGGCAAGCCCCGGCAGCACGGTCAACAACGCCAGTGCGCAAAAATTAAACATTTCGGGCAGATATTTCATGATTCCTTCACCTGCATGAACGACCAGATCAATGCTCCGACCCATCCCAGAAAAGTCCAGCCAAGGAGCAGATTCAGGATCAGAATGGCCATTTTGTTATGGTGGCCGCGATAAAATGCCACTATGGCGGGCAGGAACTAAAAACCACCCCCCAGACCCAGGAGCAGCAACACCAATAACAATCCGAACAATGCTTCCATAACTTTTCCCCGACCATGATGTCCAGCGTTTGCGCCTTACACTAGCAACCCGGCGTGGCTGTTACAAGCTGCTGTCCGCCCTCAGCATGTAGGGGCGAGGCATGCTTTGCCCGTCAGTTGCATGGTTTCGGGGCCGTTCTCGGGCGAGGCATGCCTCGCCCCTACAGTCTCACGCACAGATGCGAAAACCTGTTCACGCCCCGGTAAATGCCTGAATACCGGTCTGGGCGCGGCCGAGGATCAGGGCGTGGATGTCCTGGGTGCCTTCGTAGGTGTTGACGACTTCCAGATTCTGCGCGTGGCGCATCACCGGGAATTCGTCGGAAATACCGTTGCCCCCGAGCATGTCGCGGGCCTCCCTGGCGGTGTCCAATGCTTTCAGGCAGGAATTGCGCTTGAGCAACGAGATCAGCGGCGCGGCGAGTTTGCCCTCGTCGCGCAGGCGGCAGGCGCGCAGGCAACCTTGCAGGCCGATGCCGATGTCGGTCTGCATCTGCGCGAGTTTCTTCTGGATGAGCTGGTTCGCCGCCAGGGGCCGGCCGAACTGCTTGCGGTCGAGAGTGTATTGCAAGGCGGTATGCCAACAGGTCCGCGCCGCGCCGAGCGCGCCCCAGGCGATGCCGAGGCGGGCGGAATTGAGGCAACTGAAGGGGCCGCCGAGCCCGCGCGCGCCGGGCAACAGGTTTTCTTCGGGTACGAATACTTCGTCCATGACGATCTCGCCGGTGACGGAGGCGCGCAATGCCAGCTTGCCTTCGATCTTCGGCGCACTCAGGCCGGGCATCCCCTGGTCGAGAATGAATCCGCGGATCACGCCTTCGTCGTCCTTGGCCCAGACGATGAATACGTCGGAAATGGGAGAATTGCTGATCCAGTTCTTGGCGCCGGTCAACTGGTAACCGCCGTCGACGCTGCGCGCCCGGCTAAGCATGCCGCCGGCGTCGGAGCCGTGGTCGGGTTCGGTCAGGCCGAAACAGCCGATGAGTTCGCCCCTGGCCAGGCCGGGTAGGTATTTCTGTTTCTGCGCCTCGCTGCCGAAGGTGTTGATGGGATGCATGACGAGGCTCGATTGCACGGACATCATGGAGCGATAACCGGAATCGACGGCTTCGACCTCCTGGGCCACGAGCCCATAGCAGACATAATTCATGCCGGCGCAGTCGTTGCCTTCGATCATGCAGCCGAGCAGGCCCAGCTCGCCCATTTCTCGGAAAATTTCGGGGTCGGTTTCTTCCTTGCGATAGGCTTCGCGCACCCGCGGCAGCAATTTTTCCTGCGCATACTGGCGCACGGTGTCGCGCACCATGCGCTCCTCTTCGCTCAATTGCTCTTCGATGAGGAAGGGATCGTCCCACTGAAAGGGAAAGGCGTCGGGATTCCTGGACATGCTGGCCTCCGGCCGAAAGTCAGTCTGCGGCGCGAAAGTCTACCAGATTAAGCAGTGTGCGCAGAGCGCTGCTAGAATTGGTGCATGGATTCCGCCCCTATTCTTGATCCCCTCAACGAGCAGCAACGTGAAGCCGTGACCAGTGAGGCTCAGAACCTGCTGGTACTGGCCGGCGCGGGCAGCGGGAAGACCCGGGTGCTGGTGCATCGCATTGGCTGGTTACTGGCGACTGGGCAATCTTCGCCTTTTGAATTGCTGGCGGTGACTTTTACCAACAAGGCGGCGCGGGAGATGCGCGAGCGCGTCGAGGCATTATTGGCTGAAGGGTTGGGTGGTAACGGGGGAGAAGTTGCCGCCGGCCTGTTGCGGGGGATGTGGATCGGGACTTTTCACGCGCTGGCGCGCCGGTTGCTGATGACTCATCGGCAGGAGGCCGGATTTCCGGACGGGTTTACGGTGATCGACAGCGATGACCAGTTGCGCATGATCAAGCGGCTGTCCCGGGACATGCATATAGACGAGTCACGCTGGCCGGCTCGAAGATGCCAGTGGGCGATCAATTCCTGGAAGGAGGAAGGGCTGCGGCCCAACAACATCGAACAGGGGCAGGACGCGCGGTCGCGGAACGTGCTGGAGTTGTACGAGGCCTATCAGGCCACTTGCGAGCGCGGCGGCATGGTGGATTTCGCCGAATTGCTGTTGCGGGCCCATGAACTCTGGCTCAACAATCCGCAATTGCTGGCGCACTACCAGAACCGCTTCCGCAACGTCCTGGTAGACGAGTTCCAGGACTGCAATTCGATTCAGTATGCCTGGGTCCGGGTGCTGGCCGGAGACCAGGGGCGCGTAACCGTAGTCGGTGACGACGACCAGTCGATCTATGGCTGGCGCGGCGCCAAGGTCGAGTACATCCAGCAATTCCAGAGCGACTTCCCCGGTGCGCATCTGCTGCGGCTGGAGCGGAACTACCGTTCGACTTCCAATATTCTGAACGCGGCCAATCGGCTCATTGCCCATAATCGCGGACGCCTCGGCAAGACACTGTGGACCGACGCCGGCGACGGCGAATTGGTCAGCCTGTACGACGCTTTCAACGAACAGGACGAGGCGCGGTTCATCGCCGAACGCATCGAATCCTGGTTCGGCCAGGGCGAGCGCTACGCCGACGCGGCGGTGCTGTATCGCTCGAATGCACAGTCGCGTGAACTTGAGGACGCACTGCTGCGAGTCAACATCCCGTACCGCATTTACGGCGGGCTGCGGTTTTACGAACGGCTGGAAATCAGGAACGCACTCGCCTACCTGCGCCTGCTGGTGAACCGCAACGACGACGCTGCGCTGGAGCGGGTTATCAACGTGCCGACGCGCGGCATTGGCGATCGGACTCTCGACCTTATCCGGCAGGTGGCGCGCCGAGAGCAGGTCTCGTTGTGGGCGGCTGCCGTCAAATGCGTGAATGGGGGTGTTCTCAGCGGTCGCGCGGCGGCCGCCGTTCTGCGTTTCCTGCAATTGATCGATGCCCTGCGGGGCGAATCCGAAAAGCAGGAGTTGGCCGAACAGGTTCAATTCGTGATCGAGAACAGCGGCCTGCTCGAACATCACGAGAAGGAGGGCGGCGAAATCGCCCAGAACCGGCTCGAAAACCTGGAAGAACTGGTCAATGCCGCGGGCGGATTTGCGAGCATGGTGGAATTGGACGAAGCCGAACAGCGGAATCAATTGGCAGCCTTTCTCGATCAGGCCGCGCTCGATGCCGGCGACGCCCAGGCGGGGGAAGACAGCGACGCGGTGCAAATGATGACCTTACATTCCGCCAAGGGCCTGGAGTTTCCCCTGGTTTTCCTGGCGGGCATGGAAGAAGGCCTGTTTCCGCATCGCATGTCGATGGAAGACCCCAACGGCCTGGAAGAGGAGCGCCGGCTTTGCTATGTCGGCATCACCCGGGCCCGGAAAAAGCTGTATCTGACTTATGCCGAGTCGCGGCGCCTGCATGGCCAGGTCAACCTGAGCATGGCATCCCGATTCGTCAGCGAAATTCCCGGTGAACTTGTTGAAAACCTGCGGCTGCGCGCCCAGGTTCGGCGGCCGCGCTGGTCGGCCAATATCCCGCGCGCGTCCAAGCCTGTACCCAGACCGGAACCGGAGGGATTGCCTCTCGGACAGCGCGTTGCGCACAACAAATTCGGCGAAGGGGTCGTGCTGCAAAGCGAAGGTAATGGCGAAAACGTTCGCGTACAGGTAAATTTCGACTCTGCCGGAAGCAAATGGCTGGCCTTGTCCCACGCCAAACTGACACTCATCGGGTCCTGAGCCCGCGGAATGCGCTATGCGAATCCCTCCCGTTCTGTACTTGATCGCCCTGTTGCCGTTGCTCGGCGCCTGCGGGGAAGCTGCCGCTCCGGCCGAAATGGCCGCGGCCGCCCCCGTCCAGGAACAGCCCGTCTTCGAATGGAAGATGATCACTTCCTGGCCGAAGAACCTGCCTGCGGTCGGTACTTCACCGGAACTATTCTCCCAACGCGTCGCGCGCATGACCAACGGTCGATTGACGATCCGCGTATACGGCGCGAACGAGTTGGTCGGCGGGCTCGAAGTTTTCGACGCGGTTTCCCAGGGCGTGGCCGAAATGGGCCATAGCGGCGCCTACTACTGGCAAGGCAAGATCGCCGCCACGCCATTTTTCTCCAGCATCCCGTTTGGTCTCACCGGCTCGGAGCAGGACGCCTGGCTGTCCTATGGCGGCGGCAACGAGTTGTGGCGCGAGCTGTACGAGCCTTTCGGGCTTATTCCCGTGCGCGGCGGCAATTCAGGCACCCAGATGTTCGGCTGGTTCAACCGCGAGATCAATTCGCTCGAAGACATGCAGGGCCTGAAGATGCGCATCCCCAGCCTCGGCGGCGAAGTTTTCCGCCGCGCGGGCGGTACTCCGGTGACAATGCAGGTCAGCGACGTCTTCAACGCCTTGCAGACTGGCGTACTCGACGCCACCGAGTTCATCAGCCCCTACAACGACCTCGCCGCCGGCTATCACACCGTGGCGGATTACTACTATTACCCCGGCTGGCACGAACCCGGCTCCACCCTGGAAACCGTAATCAACAAGGACGCCTTCGATGCCCTGCCGCCGGACTTGCAGGAAATCCTGCTCACCGCCACCGAGGCGATGAACCAGTTGCTGCACGACGAACTGACCGCCAAAAACAACGAAGCGCTGCGCATCCTGGTCGAAGAACACGGCGTGCAATTGCGTAAGTTGCCCGATGACGTGCTGATCGAACTGCGGCGAATTTCCGAAGAAGTAGTGCAGGAACTCGCGGCCGCCGACCCCGCCAGCGGGCGTATCTACGAGTCCTGGCGCGATTTCCGCGAAGGCGTAATGAACTACCGCGACATAGCCGAAGAAGCCTTCATCGAAGCCCGCCGCCTCCCGGCAAATTGACAGTTTCCGCAAATCCTCTACCGCAGCAGTTCCGGCAGGGCGGTGGCGAGGCCGGGCTGTAGCGCCAGCAGCAGTAGTATTCCCAGTTGCATGAGTACGAAAGGTATCGCGCCGCGGTAGATTGCGCCGGTCGGCAGGCTGTCCGGGGCCACGCTGCGCAGGTAGAACAGAGAGAAACCGAAAGGCGGGGTGAGAAAGGAGGTTTGCAGGTTTACGCAGATCATCACGCCGAGCCAGATCGGATCGACTCCCATGCCTAGCAGCGCGGGCCCGACCATGGGCACGACCAGGAAGGTAATCTCGATGAAGTCGAGAATGAAGCCGAGCAGGAAGATGACCAGCATGACGATCAGGGTGGCGGAGAATACGCCGCCGGGCAGTCCGGTGAAGATTTCCTCGATCAGTTGCTCGCCACCGAAGCCGCGGAAAACCGATGAAAATATCGTGGCGCCCATCAGAATCAGATAGGCCATCGAAGTGAGGCGCACTGTTTCCAGCGAAACCTCGCGCAGGACGCCGATGTTCAGTTTGCGCCGGCCCAGCGCGAGCAGCGCGGCGCCGACCGCGCCCACTCCCGCGGCTTCGGTCGGCGTGGCAAGGCCGAACAGGATCGAGCCGAGCACCGCCACCATCAGTACCACGGGGGGCAACAGGCCGCTGATCAACTTGCGCGCCGAGACCTCCCGCGAGCCTCGCTTAAACGGCGGCGCGGCATCCGGGTCGAAGCGGGCGACAATCCCCACGTACATAGCATAGGCAAGCACCAGCAACAGGCCCGGCACGACCGCGCCGGCGAACAGGTCGCCGATAGTGACGAAGTCCGGGGCGAAGGCGCCGGCATTGAGTTGTGACTGCTGGTAGGCATTGCTGATGACTTCGCCGAGCAGGATCAGGCAGATCGAGGGCGGGATGATCTGGCCGAGCGTGCCCGTCGCGCAGATCGTGCCGCCGGCCAGCGAAGGGCGGTAACCGGCCTTGAGCATGGAAGGCAACGAGAGGATTCCCATGGTCACGACTGTGGCGCCGACAATGCCAGTGCTGGCCGCGAGCAACATCCCCACGAGCACCACGGAAATGCCGAGCCCGCCGGGCAGGCCGGCGAACGCGGCTTCCATGTTTTCCAGCAATTCCTCGGCGATGCGGGATTTCTCCAGCATCGTGCCCATGAAAACGAACATGGGCACCGCATACAGGTTCTGATTGACGAAGATGCCGTAGATGCGATTCGGGATCAGATCGAGAAAGGCGCCGTCGAATACGCCCGCGGCCATACCCAGGAACGCGAACAGCAGGGAAACGCCCGCCAGTGTAAACGCAACGGGGTAGCCGGCCAGCAGGAACAGGCAGACGACCAGGAACAACAGCAGCGGCAGCAGCTCGATCACGAGGAATTTGTAGGGGCGACGCATGCGTCGCCCGAACCGACCCGGCACACGGTGCAAGAATTCCGGGCGAGGCATGCCTCGCCCCTACAGGCCTGGCCGAAATGCGTCATTTGCGGAATTTCTCCAGGGCGCGAAGGAATTCAGCGACGCCTTGCAGCAGGAGCAGGCCGGCGAGCACCGGGATCAGCGTTTTCAGCAGGAAGACGATGGGAAGGCCGCTCGACTCGGCCGAGCCCTCGAGGCTGCTCCAGGACAAGGCAACGTAGTCCCAACTCGACCAGATGATAAACACGCCGGTGACGCCGAGAAAAAGCACGGCGCCGATCATGTCTACCAGCGCCCGGGCCTTGCCGGCAAGCCGGTTATAGAAGAAATCCACCCGTACATGGCCCTGGGCCTTCAAGGTGTAGGTCGCGCCGAAGGCGAACAGGGCCGAATTGATGTACATGACCGATTCCTGCAGCCCGATGTGTCCGATGCTGAACAGGTAACGCAACAACACGATCACGACAACAACGAGTACTTCGATTACCGCCAGCCAGCAGATGATGCGCCCCATTCTTTCGCTGAAGGCGTCGATCGCGGAGATTACGGCGGCGCTTCGATCAGTCATGAGGTCATCCATAGACGCAGCAATTGCCAGCTCAGCAGCAGAACGGCGCCGGTCAGCCCTAGCATCGCCGCGCCGAGCAGCCACAGCAGTCCACGCTCCATGCTACGTTTGAGCCGCCTGAACCATGACATTTCGCGTGTGGCCGGCGGCGGGACCGATTCGAACAATCTGCCGACGCTGAGCAGCACAAGAGACCAGCACAAGGCCACTACGCCCGGCATCATCCAGCGGTCATCGGGCAGCCAGGGATTTTCGATGACGCTGGCAAGAACCAGGACGGCGGACGCCGGCGCGAGCAGGAACAAGATCCAGCGCAAACGTTGAATATTCCTGGCGATTCGTTGCAGCCGCTCGATCATCCGTCCATCCCGGTAGCCGGTAAAGCTTAACGCAGCACTCTGCGCGCGCACAGCACTTTGTGTGCAGGTTCAAATACATATGAGACTGTGTGCGAAACCGCACACTTTGCCGCTAGATGCGTCGGCTCGTGTATCATTGTCCGGCATTACCGACACATGAAAGAGAGCCGCTAGCCATGCTGACCGTAGTTTCGCCCGCCAAATCCCTCGACTTTGAAAGCCGGGTGCGGACCCGCAAGTTCTCCCAGCCCCGGTTTCTGGACGACGCCGCGCGCCTGGTCGAACATATGAAGACCTTCGACCCGAACGACCTGTCCGAGCTGATGGACATCAACCCCGACCTCGCCGAGCTCAACTGGCAGCGCTACGCCTCATGGGAAGCGCCATTCAATCTGTGCAACGCGCGCCAGGCGGTCTTTGCCTTTCGCGGCGACGTCTATCTCGGCCTGCGCGCCGAGCAGTTCGGCACCGCCGAGTTGAATTTCGCGCAGAAACATCTGCGCATCCTGTCTGGTCTGTACGGCATCTTGCGCCCGCTCGACCTGATCCAGCCCTACCGCCTGGAAATGGGCCGGCAGGTTTCGGTCGACGGGCATTCCGGGCTGTACGATTTCTGGGGAACGCGGCTTGCCGATTCGCTGAACGAGGATCTGGCCGCCCAGCCGCAAAAGCGAAAGTTGCTGGTGAATCTGGCTTCCAACGAATATTTCCAGTCGATCAGCAGCGCAGCGCTTAAGGCCCAGGTCGTCACACCGGTGTTCAAGGACCAGACCAACCGCGGCGATTATCGCGTGCTCAGTTTCATGGCGAAGCGGGCCAGGGGAGAAATGGCCGCATGGATCATTCGGAATCGCGTCAATGCGCCTCACACGCTGAAGAAATTCAACGAAACCGGATATCGATACAGCGCTGCGGAATCCACGGCCGAGCGCCTGGTGTTCCTGCGTAAACGCTTATCCTGAGCCGCATGGACATGGACGCCCTGCCTTTCAGCCAGGCTTGCGAAAACAACAAACGTCCGATTCTTTCCGTTTTGCAACGGCATCTCGACGGCGCCGGTTCACTGTTGGAAATCGGCGCGGGCACCGGCCAGCACGCGGAATTTCTTGCCATGCACTTCCCGGGGTTGAACTGGCAGGCGAGCGACACCCAAGAAAATCTGCCCCTGCTACGACCCCGCATCACGCGAGCGGGACTGCCTGAGCCGATCGCGCTCGATATCGACAAACCTGACTGGGGCCGCGGCGGATTCGATGCGCTCTTCTGCGCGAACGTGCTGCATATCGTCGGCGCGCCTTCGGTGGAGAACTTCTTTCGCCACCTCGGGCCGCATACCGAACCGGGGGGCCTGTTGCTGGTCTACGGCCCTTTCCGTTATCGCAATGCCTACACTTCGCAGAGCAATGCTCAATTCGACCGCTGGCTGAAACAGCGCGACCCGGTCAGCGGCATACGCGATTTCGAATGGGTCAGCGGCCTGGCGGAAGAAGCGGGGCTATCGCTGGTGGAAGACAATGCCATGCCCGCCAATAACCAGTTGCTCGTCTGGCGGATGAATTCAGAGGCCGATCAGTTATCGTCCCGATAAGGCAGCAAGGATCGCGCCGCCCGCTGGTAGGCCTCGATATGTGCTCTTTCCTGCTCCACGAAGCGGCCGATGGCGCGGTCGAAGTCCGGTTCCGCCAGCCAATGCGCGGACCAGGTGGTCACGGGTTCGAATCCGCGCTGGATCTTGTGTTCTCCCTGGGCGCCCGAGTCGAAGGATTGCAGACCATTGGCGATCGCGTAATCGAGCCCCTGGTAATAGCAGGCCTCGAAGTGCAGGAATTCGCGTTCCTCGCGGCAACCCCAGTAGCGCCCGAACAGGGTCTCGTCGTTGCGGAAGAACAGCGCCGCGGCAATATCGCGGCCCGAGAGCCGGGCGCTGATCAGCAATAGTTGCTCTGGCATGGTTGCGGCGACCTCGTGAAAGAACTCCAGATTCAGATAGCCCTGCATGCCGCGTTGCAGATAGGTGGTCTGGTAATACAGAAAAAAGTCCGCCCATTGTGCTTCGCTGATGTCGGCGCCTTCGGTCACGCTGAATTCGATGTCCTGATCGCGCACGCGCCGGCGCTCCTTGCGCAGATTCTTGCGTTTGCGCGAGGCAAGCGACTCGAGAAAGTCGTCGAAGCTGCGATAACCCCGATTGCGCCACTGGAACTGGGTGCCGTGACGGATATGCATGCCCTGCCCGCGCAGCAACCGGCATTCCTCCCTGGTGGGGAACAGCACATGCCAGGATGAGATATCGTCATCGCAGGCCCGCTGCCTGATTCGGTCGCAGATCAGCGGCATGTGTTCGGCGGCATTGCCGAACAGACGCTGCCCGACGGAAGGCGTGAAAGGCGAAGCGGTGACGAATTTCGGGTAGTACGCCAGCCCGTGCTGCTGATACGCATTCGCCCAGGACCAGTCGAAAACGTACTCGCCCCAGCTATTGGTCTTGTAATACAACGGCACGATGGCGTGGCAGATTTCCTCCTTGTTGTCGTAAAGCGCCAGATGGCGCGGCAACCAGCCGCTCCCCGGCCCGATGCAGCCGGTCTGCTCCAGCGCGTGGAGAAACTCGTAACGCATGAAGGGATTGCGGGTGCCGGTAAGGCCATTCCAGGCATCACGGCCGATCTCGGTAATGGAGTCGACGAAGCGGACTGTTACCGCGTCCGCTCCCGGATGTTCAGTCGCATACCCTTCCGACATGTTTCTTCCGCTCTCCTATCGCTCTCTCATCGCAAAGCGCCGCCATGGCGCGGGAAGTGCGATGCCGCCCCGCTTGCAGTAGCATTGTACCGATTCTCGCCCGGTGGCCCAGCACATGGAATCGCCCAATCTGATCCGGCGCATCGCCGATTCCCGGCGCCAGTTGCGCAAGTCCGAAGCCAAGGTGGCCAATTACGTGCTTGAACACGTGAGCGACGTGCTCGCCATGCGCGTCGTCGACCTGGCCGAACACGCGGGGGTGAGCGACCCTACGGTCATCCGCTTCTGCCGCGCGGTCGGCTGCAACGGCTTTCAGGCTTTCAAGCTGCAACTCGCCCAGCAGGCCGGGCTCGGCGATGTCTACACACAGTTCGCCGTAGACGACAAGGATACGGTCCAGGACTTGTGCAACAAGGTCTTCGACAGCACGGTCGGCTCGCTGCTCGACGTACGCGACGACCTCGACCCGGAAGCGCTTGAGCTCGCCATCGACACCATCATCCGCGCCCGCCGGGTCGAATTCTACGGCTTCGGCGCCTCGGGCTCGGTAGCCGCCGACGCCCAGCACAAGTTCTTCCGTTTGCAACTCGTAACCGCGGCCTATACCGACCCGCACATTCAGCACATGTCGGCGATCTCGCTCGACGAGCGCGACGTGGTGATCGCCATCTCCCAGTCAGGCCAGACCCTTGCGTTGCTCGATAGCGTAAGACTCGCCATGGAAGCCGGCGCGACCGTAATCGGCCTGGCCCCGAAAGACACCCCGCTCATAGATATGTGCAGCATCCCGATTCACGTCAACGTGCGCGAAGAACACCAGGCGTTCGCCCCGGTATCATCGCGAATCGCTCACCTGGTGGTCATTGATGTGCTGGGAACCGGCGTGGCGGTGCATCGCAAACCCATGCTCAGCGAATACCTGAAGCGCCTGGAACGCAGCCAGCGCGCCTTGCGCACCGACAGGCGGGGCGGCTGAAGAACCTTCGCAACTTGCTGTTGCAACCCCTTTTTCTCCGCGAGAGACTACTCTACTGTAACGGATTTTGCCAGGTTGCGGGGGTGGTCGATGTCGGTGCCCTTGATTATGGCTGCGTGGTAGGAAAGTAGCTGCAGGGGCACGGTGAAAAGGATGGGGTCGAGCACTTCGGGGCAGCCGGGGAGGTTGATCACCTTGCAACTGCGGTCGCTTTCGAGGCCAATGCCCTCGTCGGCGAAGACGTAGAGTTTGCCGCCCCTGGCGCTGACCTCGGAGAGGTTCGAGCGCAGCTTGTCGAGCAGATCGTTGTTCGGTGCCACCACGATTACCGGCATGTCGCTGTCCACCAGCGCCAGTGGGCCGTGCTTGAGTTCGCCGGCGGGGTAGGCCTCGGCGTGGATGTAGGAGATCTCCTTCAGCTTGAGCGCGCCTTCCTTGGCGACCGGATACTGGATGCCGCGGCCGAGGAACAGGCTATGGTGCTTGTCCGAGAACTGCTTCGACAATTTGCGGATTTCCTTGTCGAGTTGCAGCGTCTTGTCAACGAGGTCGGGCAGGCCGTTCATGTCCCGCACCAGCCGCGCTTCGTCCTCGCTGGCCAGGCCGTTGCGGCGGCCGAGTACGATGGCCAGGATGAGCAGCAGCGTCAATTGCGTGGTGAAGGCCTTGGTCGAGGCCACGCCGATCTCCTGGCCGGCCATGGTCAACAGGCAGAAATCGGATTCGCGCACCAGCGAACTCGTGGCGACATTGCAGATGGCCAGGGTGGCGACGTGCTTGCGGTTGTGGGCACTCGCATAACGCAGCGCCGCCAAAGTGTCCGCGGTCTCGCCCGACTGGGAAACCGCGACGAACAGCGTGCCCGACTGGACGATGATGTCGCGGTAGCGGTAGTCGCTGGCGATATCGACCTGGCAGGGCATTCTGGCGATGGATTCGAGCCAGTATTTGGCCACCAGGCCGGCATGAAAACTCGTACCGCAGGCGACGATCTGCACCTGTTTGACCTTGTCGAAAATCTTCCCGGCACTGACGCCGAAAGCCTCTTCAAGCACCTTCTCCTCGCTGACGCGGCCCGAGAGCGTGTCACGGATTGCCTGGGGCTGCTCGAAAATCTCCTTTTGCATGAAATGCTGGTAGGCGCCTTTCTCCATTTCTGCCGCCTTGCCGCTCAAGGTGGCGATTTCGCGTTTGACGCGCCGGCCGCCGTTCCAGACTTCGATCGACTCGCTGGTCAACTCCGCCAGGTCTCCTTCCTCAAGATATATGAAGCGGTCGGTGACCTGGCCCAGGGCCAGGGGGTCGGAAGCGACGAAGTTTTCTCCGCCGATGCCGTCGCCGATCACCAGGGACATGCCGCAGCGAGCGACCACGATTCGGTCCGGCTGTTGCCGGTCGATCACGCACAGGCCGTAGGCGCCTTGCAGGCGCGCCGTTGCGGCCGATACTGCCTGCAACAGGGAAGCTTCGCCGTTCTCCAGCGCCTGGTGAATCAGGTGCGCGATCACTTCGGTATCGGTTTGGGTGGCGAAGCGGTAACCGGCGGCGGTCAATTCCTGCCGCAGGGGCTCGTGATTTTCGATGATGCCGTTGTGGACCAGGGAAACCCGGCCGCTGGAACCATGGGGATGCGCATTTGCGCGGGTAATCTTGCCATGGGTGGCCCAGCGCGTATGGGCGATGCCCAGATTGCCCGAGGCGCGTTTCTTATTCGCCGCCTCTACCAGATTGGCGACTTTGCCAACGGTCTTGATCGTCGAAATGCCCTTGCCGGGCTCGTCGATCAGCGCCATCCCGGCGGAATCGTAACCGCGATATTCGAGCCGTTTGAGTCCTTCGAGCAGGATATCCGAAACATTCCTTTGCGCGATCGCGCCGACTATTCCACACATGGCGGCATCACCGTTTCCCGGGGCGTTTCCAGCGCGCAATGTTCTTCTGGCGCTTACGAGCGACCGCGAGATGGCCGGCGGGCACTTCGCTGCTGACGGTCGAGCCGGCGGCGACGAAACTGTCGTCCTGCAAGGTGACCGGGGCGACCAGCACGCTGTTGGAACCGACGAAGACATTGTCGCCGATGACCGTGCGATGCTTGTCCTTGCCATCGTAGTTGCAGACGATGACGCCGGCGCCGATGTTCGCGTTCTCGCCGATTTCCACATCGCCCAGATAGCAAAGGTGGCTGGCCTTGGACCCCTTGCCGATCTTCGCCTTCTTGGTTTCGACGAAATTGCCGATCTTCACCCCCGCGGCCAGTTCGGTACCCGACCGCAGCCGCGCCATGGGGCCGATGCTGCAATCGGCGCCGATCGCCGCGCCTTCGATGCTGGTGCCGGAAAGCACCCGGGTTCCGGCGGCGATGCTCGCGTCCCTGATTACACAATTGGGGCCGATTTTCACGCCGTCGCCGAGGCTGACTTCGCCTTCGAAGACAACGTTGACGTCGATTTCCACATCCTGGCCCGTCAGCAGGTGACCGCGGACATCGACCCGCGCCGGGTCAAGCAGCCGCACACCCGCGGCCAGCAACTGTTCCGCCTTACTCATCCGGTAATGCCCCTCCAGCGCAGCCAATTGCGCCTGGTCGTTGACCCCTTGCACTTCTCTGTCGTCGTCAATCTTCATCGCGCGCACCGGGCAGTTCTCGTCCCGGGCCATGGCGACCACGTCCGTCAAATAGTATTCCCGCTGGGCATTGTCGCAATCGAGCCGGTCCAGCCATTGCCGCAGCCGCCCGGCGGGAAGCGCCATTATGCCACTGTTGATCTCGGATATTCGTTTCTGCCGCGGGTCTGCGTCGCGCTCTTCGACGATGGCTTGCACCTCGCCGTCCGCACCGCGGACGATTCTGCCGAATCCCTCGGGGCTTGATGTTTCCAGGGTAAGCAGGGCGATGTTGCCGGCCTCGGCCAGGGCGATCAGTTCCCGCAAAGTGCCGGGGCGCACCAGGGGCACATCGCCGTACAGCACGAGCACCAGGTCGGCGTTTATCCCGGACATGGCCTGTTGCACCGCGTGGCCGGTGCCCAGTTGTTTTTCCTGCAGCACCCAGTTCAGGCCGGACACGCCGGCAAAGGGGAAATCGGGGATTTCAAAGGTGCGGCGCACGAGATCGGCGCCATGGCCGATTACTGCGTGAATTCCGGAATGTTCGAGAGAGGCCGCCGTTTCCAGCACATGGGCCAGCAAGGGCTTGCCGCCGAGACGCTGCAGCGCCTTGGGCAGCGAACTGTGCATGCGGGCGCCTTTGCCGGCGGCGAGAATGACGATTTCAAGACTCATTCCAATGCCGGCTTATGCTGGATTCGGGCCGCTCAGGAACGTTCTTTTCGCAACTGCCGCAATGCCCGAAGTTGCGCCGCTGCCTCCGCGAGTTGCACGGCGGCGGCGGAATACTCGAATTCGGCGTCCTGATTGGCGATCGCCCGCTGGGCGTCCTCAAGCGCCTTGCGCGCGGCGGCCTCGTCGACGTCATGGGCGCGCGCGGCGGTATCGGCGAGCAAGGTCACTTTCTTCGGCTGCACTTCAAGGAAACCGCCCGAGACGTAGAACACCTCTTCCGTGCCGTCCTCGAGATCGAGCCGCACCGGCCCGGGCAACAGGTCGGTCAGCAGCGGAGCGTGCCCCGGCGCGATGCCGATCTCGCCCATGTTGCCGGCAACGACCATGAACGCCACTTCCCCGGAGAAAATGCTTTTCTCCGCGCTGACGATGTCGCATTGAATGGTTTTCGCCATGTCGTCGTTCCCGAATTGCCGCGCCTAGCGTTGCGCCTTGAGCTTCTCTTCCTTCTCCACCGCTTCCTCGATCGTGCCCACCATGCTGAAGGCCTGTTCGGAAAGGTGGTCGTACTTGCCTTCCAGAATGCCCTTGAAGCCGGCTATGGTGTCTTTCAGCGATACGTAAATGCCCGGTGAGCCGGTAAACACTTCCGCTACGGTAAACGGTTGCGAGAGGAATTGCGAGATGCGGCGCGCCCGGCCGACGGTTTGCTTGTCTTCGTCGGACAACTCGTCCATACCGAGAATCGCGATGATGTCCTTCAATTCCTTGTAACGCTGTAATACGGATTGTACGCCGCTGGCCACATCGTAATGCTCCTGGCCGATGACCAGCGGGTCGAGTTGGCGCGAGGAGGAATCGAGCGGGTCCACCGCCGGATAAATGCCGAGGGCGGCGATATCGCGCGACAACACCACTTTTGCATCGAGGTGGGCGAACGTGGTCGCCGGCGACGGATCGGTTAAATCGTCCGCGGGAACGTAGATCGCCTGGACCGATGTGATCGAACCATTTCTGGTGGAGGTAATACGCTCCTGCAGGGCGCCCATTTCTTCCGCCAGCGTCGGCTGGTATCCCACAGCCGAAGGCATCCGGCCGAGCAAGGCGGATACTTCCGTACCGGCGAGTGTGTAACGATAAATGTTGTCGATGAACAGCAGCACGTCGCGGCCTTCGTCGCGAAATTTTTCCGCCATGGTCAGCCCGCTCAGGCCGACGCGCAGGCGATTGCCGGGAGGCTCGTTCATCTGGCCGTACACCATCGAAACCTTGGATTCGCCCTCGAGGTCGATTACCCCGGATTCCTGCATCTCGTGGTAGAAGTCGTTGCCTTCACGGGTGCGCTCGCCTACGCCGGCGAAAACCGACAGGCCGCTATGTTCGGTGGCAATATTGTTGATCAACTCCAGCATGTTCACGGTCTTGCCGACGCCGGCGCCGCCGAACAGGCCCACCTTGCTGCCTTTCGCGAAAGGGCAGACGAGGTCGATGACCTTGATGCCGGTTTCGAGCAATTCGTTGGTGACCGAAAGTTCCTCGTAGGTCGGCGCCTTGCGGTGAATCGGCATGCGCTCCTTTTCGCCGATGGGGCCGCGCTCGTCGATGGGGCGGCCGAGAACGTCCATGATGCGCCCGAGAGTCTCGGTGCCGACAGGCACGGAAATCGGCGCACCGGTATCCTGCACGGACAGGCCCCGGCGCAGTCCTTCGGTGCTGCCGAGGGCGATGGTTCGCACCACGCCGTCGCCGAGTTGCTGTTGCACCTCGAGGGTGATTTCGGTGTCGTCGATGGTCAATGCGTCGTAAACCTGGGGGACGCTTTCCCGCTCGAATTCGACGTCGATTACCGCGCCGATGACTTGTACGATTCGACCGCTACTCATTTACTTAACCCTTATTTTCTCATTCGGGCGAAGCATGCCTCGCCCCTGCAAATACCGGTGGGCGTGTGCTGCCCGTTCACACCGCCGCCGCGCCGGCGGAGATTTCGGACAACTCCTGGGTAATGGCTGCCTGGCGTTCCTTGTTGTACGCCAGTTCCAGTTCATCCATGAGATCGCCCGCGTTGTCCGAGGCGCTCTTCATGGCAATCATTCGCGCCGCCTGTTCGCAGGCGATGTTTTCAACGACCGACTGGTACACCTGGGACTCGATGTAGCGCAGCAGCAGACCGTCGAGCAACTCTTTCGCGTCGGGCTCGTAGAGATAGTCCCAGTGGTGCTTGAGATACTCTTTTTCCGCCGGCAACAACGGCAGCAACTGCGCCACCGTGGGCCGGTGGATCATGGTGTTGACAAACTCATTGCTGATGATGAACAACTTGTCGATCTCGCCGTTGTCGAACCTGTCGAGCGCGACCTTGACCGCGCCGATGACATCGGAAACTTCCGGCTGGTCGCCGAGATGCCGCACCGCCGCGACTACATTGCCGCCGTACTTGTTGAAAAACGTCGCCGCCCGCGCGCCGATCGTGCAGACATCGATCTCCACGTTTTGCTCATGCCATTCCTGCATGGAAGCGACCGTCGTCTTGAAAACGTTGATGTTCAAACCCCCGCAAAGGCCGCGGTCGGTCGACACGACGATATAGGCAACACGCCGGACTTCGCGATTTTCGAAATATCCGTGACGGTATTCCGAGGAGGAAGTGGCGATGTGTCCGATCATTTCGCGGATACTTCGAGCATAGGGCTTGCCCAGACGCATGCGCTCCTGGGCCTTCCGCATTTTGCTCGCGGAAACCATTTCCATCGCCTTGGTGATCTTTTGCGTGTTCCTTATGCTCGAGATCTTGCTGCGTATTTCCTTGCCTCGGGCCATCGATTACACCGCCTCTTCCGGTTGCCTTCGCCGCCTACCAGGTCTGGGTGGACTTGAACTGCTCGATCGCCGCCTTGAACTTGCCTTCGATATCGTCGTCGAAATCTCCGGTGGCGTTGATGTGCGCGATCAGTTCCTCGTGTTCGCTGTTCATCCAGGACAACAGGGCGCTTTCGAAATCGAGCACCTTGTTCAGCGGAATGTCCCTCAGGTAGCCCTCGTTCGCGGCATACAGGGAAATGCCCATTTCCGCGATCGACAACGGCGAGTATTGCTTCTGCTTCATTAACTCGGTGACGCGCTGGCCGTGTTCGAGCCGCGCGCGGGTGTCGTCGTCGAGGTCCGAGGCAAAGGCCGCGAAAGCCGCCAGTTCGCGATATTGCGCGAGCGAGATGCGGATGCCGCCGCCGAGTTTCTTGATGATTTTCGTCTGGGCAGCGCCACCCACCCGCGAGACCGAGATGCCCGGGTTCATCGCCGGCCGAATGCCCGAGTTGAACAGGTCGGTTTCGAGAAAGATCTGGCCGTCGGTAATCGAGATCACGTTGGTGGGAACGAAGGCCGAAATGTCGCCAGCCTGGGTCTCGATGATCGGCAACGCGGTCAGCGAGCCGGTTGTTCCGGTCACTTCGCCGCCGGTGAATTTTTCTACGTAATCCGTATTTACCCGCGCGGCCCGCTCAAGCAGGCGCGAGTGCAGGTAGAACACGTCGCCCGGATAGGCTTCCCGCCCCGGCGGCCTGCGCAGCAACAGCGAAATCTGCCGGTACGCCCAGGCTTGTTTGGTGAGATCGTCGTAGATGATCAGGGCGTCCTCGCCGCGGTCGCGGTAATACTCACCCATGGTGCAGCCGGAATAGGGGGCGATGTATTGCATCGACGCCGGGTCGGACGCGCTGGCGGAAACGACGGTGGTGTATTCCATTGCGCCGTGCTCTTCCAGCTTGTGCACCACGCTGGCGATCGAGGATGCTTTCTGTCCTATCGCCACGTAAATGCATTTCAGTTTCTTGCCTTTCTGGTTGATGATGGTGTCGATGGCGACGGCGGTCTTGCCGACTTCGCGGTCGCCGATGATGAGTTCCCGCTGGCCGCGGCCGATCGGGGTCATCGCGTCGATGGATTTCAGGCCGGTCTGTACCGGCTGTCCTACCGACTGCCGGGCGATAACGCCCGGCGCGACCTTTTCGATCGCATCGGTCATGGCGGCGCCGACCGGGCCCTTGCCGTCAACCGGTCGGCCGAGGGCGTCCACCACGCGGCCTTCAAGTTCGGGGCCCACCGGCACTTCGAGAATGCGGCCGGTGCAGCGGCAGCTTTGTCCTTCCTTGAGTTCCAGATAGTCGCCGAGCACCACGGCGCCGACGGAATCGCGCTCGAGATTGAGCGCAATGCCGTAGATGCCGCCTTCGAACTCGATCATCTCGCCGTACATCACCTCGGTCAGCCCATGGATGCGGATAATGCCGTCGAGCACGCTGACGATGGTGCCTTCGTTGCGGGCCTGCACCGCGGTATCGAGACTTTCGATCCGCTGCTTGATGATTTCACTGATTTCCGCTGGGTTCAGTTGTTGCATGTCTGTTTCCTGGTTACTTGAGCGTTCAAGGAAGCTCTGATTCATCAGAGTTTCCGCGCGGCACATGGATGTGCCGCCGACTTCGATGGCGCAAGCCATTGATGTCGGGAGCAAAACAAAACCTCGCTTTTGTTTTGCGGGACTGAACAATTCCACGGATGGAATTGTTCAGTCAATTCAAATCCTCATTTTCTCGGACAGCTTGGCCAGCTTGCCCCGGATGGAACTGTCTATGACCTGGTCGCCGGCCCGGATCACGGCGCCCCCGATCAAGGCCGGGTCCACGCTGGCCGTAAGCCTGATTTCGCGTTGCAAGCGCGCCTTCAATGCGCGCTCAAGATCGTTCGCCGCGCCTTCGCTGACTGGAAAGGCGGTGATGAATTCCACTTCCACCGATCTTTCCTGGTTCGCCTTCAACTCGTCGAACAGGGAGCTGATATGCGGCAGTAGCAACAGCCGCTTGTTTTCCGCGAGCAGGCTGACGAGATTGTGCGCCTGCCCGTTCAATTCCTCACCGCAAAGACCGCTGAACATGTCGGCGACCTGATGCCAGGAGCGGCCGGGGTCGGTCAGCGCCACGCGCACTGCGGGCGTTTCGGATACCGCCGCCGCCATGCCGAGCATGCGCGACCATTCGCCGAGCGCCTTCGCCTCGAGGGCGGCTTCGAATGCCGCCTTTGCGTAGGGCCGGGCCAATGTGATGGAATCAGCCATTTTCCGCCTTATAACTCCGCGGCCAGTTGCGTGAGCATTTCTTCGTTGGCCGCCTGGTCCACCTCGCGAGCGAGAATTTTCTCCGCGCCGGCGATGGCAATGACCGAGACCTGGGAACGCAACTCTTCCCTGGCGCGATTCGCCTCTTGCTCGATTTCAGCCTGGGCCGCCACCATAATGCGTTCTGCTTCGACCTGTGCTTGCTGCTTGGCCTCGTCGATGATCTGGTTCGCGCGCCGATTTGCCTGGTCGATGATGCCGGCCGCGGAGGATTTCGCCTCTTCCAACTGCTGGGCGGAATCGCGGCTCGCGGTTTCGAGCTTCAATTCCCCCTGGGCGGCCGCTTCGAGCCCGTCGGCTATGGTTCGCTTGCGCTCTTCGAGCACATTGGCGAACAGTGGCCAGACGTAGCGATGGCAGAACCAGCAAAAAACCGCGAAAGCGATCGACTGTCCAATAATGGTCAGGTTTATGTCCACTTCAGCCTCCTGCGGGCAGGATGGTTATCAGCCCGCGAGGGCGGCCAGATAGGGATTGGCGAAAGTGAACCACATGCCGATTCCGATGCCGATCATGGTGACCGCATCGATCAGGCCGGCGACCAGGAACATGCGGCCCATCAACTGGGGCGCGAGTTCCGGCTGGCGGGCGGAACCTTCGAGGAACTTTCCCCCGAGAATGCCGAAGCCGATCGCGGTGCCAAGCGCGCCCATGCCGAGCACGAGCAGCACGCCAAGCACTGTGAAAGCCAATATCATTTCCATTTTTTTCCTCCGGGGTTTTTGGTCGTTTATCTCAGACTTGTCGAACTCAGTGAGCCGTCTCATGCGCCGCATTGAGATAGACAATGGTCAGCATCATGAAGACGAAGGCCTGCAGCGGAACCACCAGAATGTGGAACACCGCCCAGGCAAAATGCATCGGTAGCTGGTACAGCCCCAGCAGGCCGGCAATCAGTAAAAACAGCAATTCCCCGGCATACAGATTGCCGAAAAGCCGCAGCCCGAGAGAGATGGGTTTGGCCAGCAGCGTGGGAACCTCGATCATGAGATTGAACGGCACCATCCATTTGCCGAACGGGTGGAAGGCGAGCTCGCCGAGAAAGCCGCCGATACCCTTGTGTTTGATTGAATACCAGATAATCAGCACGAAAATGCTGAGCGACATGCCCATGGTGATGTTCGGATCGGTAGTCGGCACGATCTTGAAAGGCATGTGGTCGAAACCGAATACGTGCTCGCCGATCAACGCGGCGATTCCGGTGATCCAGTCCACCGGCACCAGGTCCATGAGGTTCATCAGCAGTATCCACACGAGCACGGTCAGCGCCAGCGGGGCAATCAGGGCGTTCTTGTGGGTAAAGCCTTCGGTGACCCGGGCATCGACGAATTCGAAGATGCTTTCGACGAAATTCTGAATCGGTCCGGGATTATCCGCCGAAGCGCGCAGTCCGACCCAACGGAACCACAGGAGAAATGCGGCGCCGAGCGCGATCGACCAGCCCATGGTGTCGACGTGGATCGCCATGAAGCCCATTTCGGCGGCTTCTTCCGGGGTATGGGCCAATCCCCAATGCCCGTCGGGATGACGGCCCCAGGTCAGATAGGACAAGTGGTGAACGATATATTCCTGAACCGTTTGCGATTCAGCGCCTGCCTCTGCCATAGCTCCTGTTCTTCCCGCTTACTGTTTCCGCCTACTGTTTCCGCCTGCTTGCCGCCCTGGGCGAATTGCCGGCAGAACCCTTGATCATCCAGCCGGTTACCGATATGCCAATGAGATGGGCAAACAGGAAACCTGAAAACAGCGCCACAACGTTCAGGTTTTCCAGAAAATTGAAGCTCAGGGCAAACAGCAGGACCGCGATCAGGATCTTGCCGATTTCGCCTTTCAGGAAACTCCTGACAATCTTATCCGCATTGTCGGCGCCCTGGTAACGGAATGCCTGAACCGCGAAGTAGCTGTTCGACAAGGCGCTGATCAGGCCTCCCACAAGCACACTGAAAGCAACGGCCTCGTTTGTCGTCCACAGGAACGTGGCGGCAAGCAGGGCCGGGCCTATCAACTGCGCCAGGATGACCTTGTACGGCCGCACGAAAAGACACTACCAGGTGGCTACCGCCAGGGCAGGCGCATTATAGGGAGATTGTGGGTGCTAATCAACACGAATGGCTTCGACCTGACGGCGACTCACATAGCGCAAGTCCCGTTTCTGGTATGCAGCTTCGAGCGGGGCCGGGAGCGGGTGTGCCTGTTCGCTTAATTTCGCCTCGACATCCATGTCGAGGTTCAAATCGGGTCGCCGACGCTTTAGGCCATCCATGGCACGCGTCGGCTCCCACGACGCGAACAGGCACACCCGCTCCCGACCCCTTGCACAGTACAGAACCCATGGTTCCAAAGCTGCGATAGCGCTATTTGATGTGGGAGAGGATGCCTTCGAGTTCGGCTACGTTGTTGTAGTTGATTACGAGTTTGCCCTTGCCTTTGGCGGTGTGCCGGATGGCGACTTTCGAGCCGAGTTTTTCGGACAGGGACTCTTCGAGGCGAATGAGGTCCGAGTCTCTTTCGCGGGCGGTTGGAGTGGGATCGGACCTGGCCGTGTAGCGGCGGACGAGTTCCTCGGTCTGGCGCACCGAAAGCTGTTTGCCGGTGACTTGCCGGGCGAGTTTCGGCTGGTCGGGGCCGGGAGCGCCGAGTAGCGCCCGGGCGTGGCCCATTTCGAGTTTGCCCTGCTCGAGCATCGCCCGCACTTCGGGCTCGAGGCCAAGCAGGCGCAGCAGATTGGCGACCGATTCGCGGGATTTTCCGACCTCTTTCGCCACCTCCTGTTGGGTATAGCCGAATTCTTCCTGCAATCGCTGCAAGGCGACGGCCTGCTCGATCGGGTTGAGGTCTTCGCGCTGGATGTTCTCGATCAGGGACATGCTGACGACGTCCCGGTCCGAGGCCGACTTGACGATGGCGGGGATGGCCTTGAGGCCGCTGAGCTGGCAGGCGCGCCAGCGCCGTTCGCCGGCGATCAGTTCAAAGCGGCCGGGTTCTGTTTCACGCACGACGACCGGCTGCATAACACCCTGTCGATGGATCGACTGCGCGAGTTCTTCCAGCGATTGCGCGCGCATGTCCTGCCGCGGCTGATACTTGCCGGGCCGGATCAGGTCAATGGGGATCTCCCGAAGCTCCCCTTCCCGCGAGCCCTCGGCCGGGCTGTCTTCCATCAGCGCCGACACCGATTCCCGGTCCCGGCTGCCCAGCAGCGCTTCCAGCCCCTTGCCCAGTTTCCTTGACATGGTCTTTCTACCTTCTTCTCTATGCGGCGCCGGCGGCGGCCCGGTCGCGACGGCGCAACAATTCTCCCGCCAGCGCCAGATAGGCTATGGCGCCTTTCGAACGGCGTTCGTAACTGAGCGCGGCCTTGCCGAAGCTCGGCGCTTCCGCCAACTTGATGTTGCGTGGAACCACCGTCCGAAAGACCGCGTCACCGAAGAACCGGAACAATTGCGCGTTGACTTCGGCGGTCAGCCTGTTGCGTGAATCGTACATGGTGCGCACGATTCCTTCTATTTTCAGGTTTGGATTCGATCTCGACCTGATTGCCTCGATCGTTTCCACCAGCGCCGACAGGCCTTCCAGCGCATAGTACTCGCACTGCAGGGGTATCACCAAGCCATCGGCGGCGGTCAGGGCGTTGATCGTCAATATGTTCAGCGAGGGCGGGCAATCGATGACGATGAAGTCATAGCCGTCCCGCACCGGCGCCAGTACTTCGCGCAGGCGGCCGTCGAGATGACCGTTCTCCATCAGCCACACTTCCGCGGCGACCAGGTCGCCGTTTGCCGGCAACAGGTCGAATCCATCTTCCACCTCCCTGACCAGCGTCTGTTCGAGCGTAGACTCGCCCATCAGCAATTCGCAGACGGTGTGTTTCGGCTCGTTTTTCGCCACGCCGCAGCCCATGGTGGCATTGCCCTGGGGGTCGATATCGACCAGCAACACCGAATTTCGCGTGGCTTTAAGCGACGCCGCGAGATTAACCGCGGTCGTGGTCTTCCCCACGCCGCCCTTCTGGTTGGTTATGGCCAATATGGCGCCCATTAATTGATGAATCCGATTATCGGGCGAGGCATGCCTCGCCCCTACGTTGCGGTACAGGCGTTATTCGCACTGCGCAGTTATCGCCTCTTCGCATCTGATCCCTATCACATGACGGCTCGATGCGCCGGGAACATGAACACGTTCCGTAAACTCCACGTGGAACGCGCTTGGCAGCTCCACCAGCTCACGGCCCGGCTGACGGCCTTTCATCGCCAGCAGCGCAACGCCTCGGGATAGCATATGCTGCGTTTTCACGGCGCACTGCGCAAGTGTGTCCAGCGCCCGGCAAACGACGAGGTCCGCCGGGCCGCGATATTCCTCTATCCGGCAATGCTCGATGCTTATATTCTGAAGACCCAGGCTCAACTTTGCCTGGAACAGAAAGCGGGTCTTCTTGCCGTTACTGTCCACGAGCACGAAATGCTTCCCGGGAAACAGCACCGCCAGTGGAATTCCCGGCAGGCCGGCGCCGCTGCCGGCGTCAACCACGGTTTCGCCGCTTACCCATGGCGCGACCGAGAGACTGTCGAGCACATGCCGGTCCAACATCTCACTGACGCCGGAAACGCCGGAGAGATTGAATCGCTTGTTCCATTTGTCCAGCAGCCGCAGATAGTCGAGCAATGTCCCGGCGCCGTCTTCCGTCAAGGGCGCGTTCATCGCGGCAGCGCCCTGCAACAGCCTGGCGCGCTGCCCCGCCTTGCCTTTCGCGCCGCCGGATTCCCCGCTCAACTGGCCTTGCGCCGAATTGTCCGGTGTTTCTTCAGATACACCAATATGAGGGAAAGCGCGGCCGGTGTCATGCCGGGTATGCGCGCGGCGCGGCCGAGGTTTTCCGGGCGGGACTGCATCAGTTTCTGCTTCAGCTCGTTGGACAGACCGGACATTTCCGCGTAGTCCAGATCGACAGGAAGCGCGGTGTCCTCCTGTTTGCGCAAGCGCTCGATTTCCTCCTGCTGCCGGTCGATGTAACCCTGGTACTTGATCCGGATTTCGATCTGTTCCGCGGCCTGCTCTTCCAGCGGCGTGCCGGCCACCGGTGGGCTTTCCGGGTCGGCCAGCTCCATCAGCCTGCCATAATCCAGTTCCGGACGCGCCAGCAATTCCGCCAGACTTTGGTCGCGCGAAAGCGGCTTTTCGAGCTCGCGGCTCAGCCGGCGCCCCGCATCGCTGCCGGGGCGAATCCTGACGGTGCGCAGGCGTTGCAATTCCGCTTCCACCCGCTCCTGTTTCTCGTTGAAGAAACGCCAGCGCGCATCGTCGACCAGATCAAGTTTTCGCCCGATCGGAGTCAGGCGCGTATCGGCGTTATCCTCGCGCAGGCTGAGACGATATTCCGCCCGGCTGGTGAACATGCGATAGGGCTCGCTCGTACCGAGGCGAATCAGGTCGTCGACCAGCACGCCGATATATGCCTGATCGCGCCGCGGGCACCAGTAATCCTTGCCGGCGGCCGCACGGGCCGCGTTCAGTCCCGCCAGCAGGCCCTGGGCCGCGGCTTCTTCGTAGCCGGTTGTGCCATTGATCTGTCCGGCCAGATACAGACCCGGGACGAATTTGCTTTCCAGCGAGTAATGCAGGTCCCGCGGGTCGAAGAAATCGTACTCGATAGCGTAGCCGGGCCGGGTAATATGCGCATTCTCGAATCCACGGATTCGCCGAACCATTTCAACCTGGGCGTCGTAGGGCAGGCTGGTGGAGATGCCGTTCGGGTAGATTTCGGATACATCCAGGCCTTCCGGTTCGACGAAGATCTGGTGCGAGGTCTTGTCCGCGAAACGCATCACCTTGTCTTCGATCGACGGGCAATAGCGCGGCCCCGCTCCCTCGATCACACCGGTATACATCGGCGACCGGTCGAGCGCGCCGCGGATGATCTCGTGACAATCCTCGTTGGTGACGGTGATATGGCAATTCACCTGGCGCGGATGATCGGATCTGTGGCCGAGGAAGGACATCACGGGCGCCGGCTGATCGCCTTCCTGCACTTGCATCACGGAGAAATCGAGGCTTTTCGCATCCAGCCGGGGCGGAGTGCCGGTTTTCAGCCGATCGACACGGAACGGCAATTCACGCAGGCGCTCGGCCAGGGCAAGCGCCGGCGGATCTCCGGCGCGCCCGCCCGCACTGTTCGCCAGGCCTGTGTGGATACTGCCGGCAAGGAAGGTGCCCGTGGTGAGCACAACGGCGTCGGCGCGTATTTCCATGCCAAGTCCGGTGATTACGCCGGTGACGCGGTCGCCCTCCATGACGAGGTCGTCAACCGATTGCTGCAACAGCGAAAGTCCGGGCTGATTCTCGACCCGGCGGCGGATGGCGGAACGATACAGCGCACGGTCCGCCTGGGCTCGAGTCGCCCTGACCGCGGCGCCCTTGCTCGCGTTGAGCACCCGGAAGTGAATGCCGGCCCGGTCCACCGCTAGCGCCATGGCGCCGCCGAGCGCATCGATTTCCCGCACGAGGTGGCTCTTGCCGATACCGCCGACAGCCGGGTTGCAGGACATCTGCCCGATGGTTTCGATGTTGTGAGTGACCAGCAAGGTGCTTGCGCCTTGCCGCGCCGATGCCAACGCAGCTTCGGTACCGGCGTGGCCGCCGCCGATAACGATCACATCGAATGTTTTGCCGTAACGCATGGTTCACAACCTGAATAAAGCAAGCGGCGAATTATAACTAGTAATAGATTATCTATATATGTGTAACAAGAATATAAGCATAGTTATAGTAGTAGTAGGTTGGCTCCCGATCTGTTGATAGACGGTTATTCCTTTGCTGGTTCAGGGGCTTGCGCCATGTACAAGCCGGTGTGCGACATGGGATTTCACAAGGGACAAGCAATGGATCGGGTGGGGACAAATTTCAGGCTGCGCGAAAACGCGAAATTGATCCAGAGCTTTTCCCGTGTCCGCCGGGGTTTATCAACAGGATCTGAGCTTCCCTTATTTGCCGATGCAGAAATTGCTGAAGATTTCTCCGAGCAAGTCGTCGCTGGTGAATTCGCCGGTGATGCGGCCAATCGAGGCCTGGGCGATTCGCAAGTCTTCGGCGATCAGTTCCAGTGGAGCCCGGGACGCGAGGTTTTCGATTGCGGAGCCGCATTGCCGCCGGGCTTCGTCTATCGCTTCAATATGCCGCGCCCTGGCGACGAATGCGTCTTCGCCGCCTTCATAGGCCACAAAATCCTTCAAATGCGCGGCAAGCAGGTCGATGCCGATGCAATTTCCGGCGCAGAGGCGAATGATCGCGAGCTCGATATCGTCGAATTGCGCTCGCTCCGCGGCCGGCGACAAGGACAACAGATCGATCTTGTTCAGTACCAGGCTTGTGCGCCGCAGCATTTCGTTCCGGTCTTCGCCGTTTTCCATGAAATCATCGAGCGGCTCGAGCGCCCTCCGCAAATCGCTTTCGGACAGGCCATCGGCGCAGCCGGGGAACAGGGACGCGTCGACCACGAGCAGAATTGCGTCGGCGCTGTCGATGGCGGCCCGGGCGCGCCTGACGCCTTCTTGTTCGATAAGGTCTCCACTGCGGCGCAAACCGGCGGTGTCGATGAGCTGCAAAGGCAGGTCGTCGAGCAGAATGCGTTGGGAAAGCACGTCGCGGGTAGTGCCGGGAATTTCGGTAACGATTGCCGTCTGCTGCCCGGAAAGGCAATTCATCAGGCTGGATTTACCGGCGTTCGGTAGGCCTGCAAGCACCACGTTGATGCCCTGGTTGAGCAAGGCGCCCTGTCGGCTTCGTTCGCGAATCCTGTCCAGACTATCGAGCAGATCGGACAGGTTTCGCCGCAGTTGTTCCGCGTCCAGCACTTCTATATCGCTGTCGGAAAAATCGATTGCGCTTTCGACGAGCACGCGAAGTTGCGTCAGCAACGATGTAATTGATTGAATACGCTTGGAAAATTCCCCAGTCAACGTGCGCACGGCGGATCGCGCCGCCTGTCGGGAGTCGGCGTCGATCAGGTCGGCGATGGCTTCGGCCTGTACCAGATCGATCTTGCCATTAAGGAAGGCGCGCTCGGAAAACTCTCCCGGCCGCGCCTGCCTGGCGCCAAGCGCAATCGCACGCTCGCACAGCGATTCCAGCACGACGCGCCCGCCGTGGCCCTGCAATTCGAGGACGTCTTCGCCGGTGAAGGAATTCGGTGCTGGGAAAAAAAACGCGATACCGCGGTCGAGAACAGCGCCGTCCGCACCGAGAAAGTCGCAGAAATGCGCCTGGCGCGGTTTCGGCACGGTTCCGACGAGGTTCACCGCCATATCGTCGAGCGACTTACCCGAAATGCGCAGCACGCCGATGCTGCCGCGTCCGGGCGCGGTGGCTATGGCGCAGATGGTCTGGTCATGCATCGCTGAATTCCGGGCTGGATTCCGGGAGTTGGCACCCGCCTAGCGGGTGGCTGCGTATTCGGCGTCGATCTTGCGGGTGATATACCACTGTTGCAGGATGCTCAAAAGGCCATTGGTGAGCCAGTAGAGCACGAGCCCGGACGGGAACCAGAGGAACAGCACAGTCATCATGATCGGCATGAGCCTCATGATTTGTGCCTGCATGGGGTCCGCCGGCGCGGGACTCATTCTCGTTTGCAGATACATGGTCACGCCCATGAGCAGGGGCAGCACGAAAAACGGGTCGCGCACGGAGAGGTCGTCGAGCCAGAGGAAGAACGGCGCGTGGCGCAATTCGACGCTTTGCATCAGCACCCAGTATAGGGCGATGAAAACCGGCATCTGCACGAGCAAGGGCAGACAACCGCCGAAGGGATTGATCTTTTCCTTCTTGTACAGATCCATGGTGGCCTGCTGCAATTTCATTCGGTCATCGCCGAATCGTTCCTTCAATTGCTGGATCTTCGGCATCAGCCGCCGCATTCCCGCCATGGAGCGGTACTGGGTCTCGGAGAGTTTGTAGAAAATCAGCTTGACGATCAGGGTCAGCAAGATGATGGACACGCCGTAATTGCCGCCGGCGTAGGAATTTATGTTTGTCAGCAGCCAGTAGATCGGGGCCGCCAGGAACCACAGAAAGCTGTAATCGACCGTAAGATCGAGATCGGGAGAGATTTCCGCCAGTGAGTATTGATCCTTGGGGCCGGCGTAGAAACTCATGCTTGCCGAACCCGAGGCCCCGGGCGCCACTTGCAGGGCCGAGCCGGTAAATTCGCCGATGAATTGACCGGTGTTGCTCCTGCGCAGGGTGTAGCGATTGTTCGAGGCGGCATCCGGCACCCACGCGGAAAGAAAATAGTGCTGGCTCAGGCCTACCCAGCCGCCGGGTTCTTCGAGAGAAATAGGGGCTTCGGCGATATCGTCGAAGTCGACTTCCTGATAAGGGTCTTCTTCGCTGGTGATCACGTAACCGAGATAGGTTCGGGAAAAGCGGCCGCCGCTGCTCGGGTCGGAAAAATCGTGCCGCCGAATCTGGCCGAAAGGATTGGCCTGCCATACGCCGGCGGACCGGTTCTCGACCAGGAACGAAATGTCGATCAGGTAGCTGTCGCGAGTGAAAGTAAAGCGCTTGGTGACGGTTACGTTGTTTTCCGTGGTCAGCCGGAGGTCGACCTCAAGCGTATCGGCGCCGTCGGCAAGGGCATACCCGGAAGAGTTGGCGCGATAACGTGCGCGGCCGTTCTGATCGATGCCGTCAGGCCCCACCAGTCCGCTGGTGGAGACAAATTCCCTTCCCGGGCGTGATTCAAGCAATACGAAGGGTTCGTCCGGAACACCGAGTTCACGCAGATAAAGGGGCAGTGCAAGGTATACGATGTCGCCGCCCACCGGGTCGATCTGCAGATTCAGGGTGTCGGTGGTGACGGTAATCAGTCCGGTCCGTTCGGGAGCGGACTCGGGCGTCAAAATTTCGTCGCCGGCCGCGGCGGGAGTCTCGCTGGGCACCTCCAGCGGCAGATCCGGGGCCTCGACTGCGATGGCAGGGTCGGGAAGTGCGGTGGCCGGCGCAGGCGCCGAATCTTCGCCGTTGTCCACGACTGGCGGATAATCTTCCTGCCACGCCAGCAACATCAGATAAGTGATGACCGCCAGCGAGGAATACAGAAAGTATCGCGTGAATTTCATTTCATTTCGCCTCGGACCGCGCAAGTTCCGACCCCGGCACCGGGTCGCAACCCCCTTCATGCCAGGGATGGCAGCGGCAGATTCTTCGCACGCCAAGCCAAACGCCCCAGGCCGAACCATGAATTTCGATGGCTTCCCGCGTGTATTGCGAACAACTCGGATAGAAGCGGCATTGCGTCAACAGCAGCCGACTGAGAAAGAGCTGATAGAAGCCGATCAATTTGACGAGTAAGTATCTGACCATGTTCAAGGCGATTCCAGCGTATCTATGTCTCCTGCGACCCGCATTTTTTTCAGCAAATCATCCCACAACACATTCAGTCTGTGGTTTATTGCGACGTTCCCGGGTGCGTGAGCGCCCTTTCGCGCCAGCACCACCAGATCAGTCCCGGAAAGTTGCGCTTTCCGCTGGCGAAAATTCTCCCGAATCAGCCGCTTCACACGATTGCGCTGAACGGCGCCCGGAATGTTTTTTTTGGCGACAACCACGCCAAGCCTGGCTTCACCCCTCTCGTTGGGTATCGCAAGCATGAGAAAATGCCGGCAGGAAACCTTGAATCGGGTATGGGAGAAAACGGCCCGAAAGTCTTCCGACTGCAACAATCGCGATTCTCGGGGAAACCGGGCATGATCGCCGCCTGCTGTCACAGCGCCGGAGTTGTTTCGGCAACTCAAGCGGAAAGGCGTTGACGACCTTTGGCCCGCCGCCGGGCCAGCACCTTGCGCCCGCCGCGCGTTGCCATACGGGCCCGAAAGCCATGATTCCTGGCGCGCTTTATCCTGCTGGGCTGAAAGGTTCTTTTCATGACTGTGTCCGATTCATTGTGACAGGCCCCGTGATGACAGAAACAGAGTGCCTTAAACCCGGGGCACGGATTCTAGTGGTTTTGGGGTAATGATGCAATTGCGCGCCCGCCTTCTGCATTGTAGGGGCGAAGCATGCCTCGCCCGTCAGTTGCACGGTTTCGGGGCAGTTCGCGGGCGAGGCTTGCCTCGCCCCTACGGTCTCACATGTTTCTGAACCTATACTACATTGCGGGGGTTGTCTCGAGCGGCGCGTTACGCCAGAAAATTGGCAACAAGTTATCCACAGGTAATGCAAGGGGCCCAGGAATCTACAAAAAATTTTTTTTACGGCGCTTTCTTTCCGAAGCCCGTGACATTGCATCGGTAAGGCCATGAAAATATCAGATAAAAGCGGTGAAATTAGTGTCTGCCGGGGAGGGTTGCGTTATTTGGAATAGCCGAGGGCTTACCGCTAGAATGTTCAAAAAATTGACACAGAATCTCACGGCAGAGGTCGACAAGTGACAACGGCAAACTGGCAGAAGTGCGTCCAGGCGCTTCAGGGCGAAATTTCACAAGGACAGTTCAACACATGGATAAGGCCGCTAAGCGCGGAACTGGAACCGGACGGTAAACTACTCTGGGTGAAAGCTCCCAATCGATTCATTCTCGACTGGGTGAGCTCCAAGTTTCTGATCCGGATCCGGGAACTGATGCTTGAAATCGAGCCCGGACTCGAAGACATAGCGCTCGAAGTGGCGCCGCCGCACAACCCCCCGAAGTCAGGGGGAGATGCGGTCGTGGGGAACGTATCGAACGCCAAACACGTAAATGGGGAGGCGTCCTGGTTGCGGTCGGGAAATGGGTTGAATGCCGCACCCAGACTGCATGTGAACGGAGACACGGAAGCCGCCAGGAAATTACGTCTTGACGGTGAAGTCAACAGGTCTTGCAGTTTCACGAATTTCGTGGTTGGCCGATCCAATCAACTGGCCCAGGCGGCCGCCATGCAGGTGGCGGAGAATCCCGGGCGCGCCTACAACCCGCTTTTCATCTACGGGGGCGTGGGACTCGGCAAGACGCATCTGATGCATGCGATCGGCAACCATATGCTGGAACGGAATCCACATGCCACGGTCAAGTACGTCGACTGCGAAAGTTTCGTCAACACGATGATTCAGGCCCTGAGGTTCAATGCCATGGACGAGTTCAAGCGGTACTACCGTTCGGTAGATGCGTTATTGCTGGACGACGTTCATTTTCTGGCCAAAAAGGAGCGCTCCCAGGAGGAGTTCTTCCATACTTTCAATAATCTGCTCCATGGCGGTCAACAGGTCGTGCTTACCTGCGACCGCTACTACAAGGCGATCGACGGCATCGAGCCGCGGTTGAAGTCACGTTTCGGCTGGGGGTTGTCGGTAGCGGTGGAACCGCCGGAGCTCGAGACCCGGGTAGCGATCCTGATGAGCAAGGCGGGGCAGATGGGGTTCAACATTCCCAATGACGCCGCGGAGTTTATCGCGCACAAAGTGTGCGCCAGCGGCCGAGAACTCGAAGGCGCCATCAAGAAGGTCAAGGCCTGCGCCCAGTTCAAGGGCCGGGAAGTCGACATCGCCCTTGTGAAGGAAGCCTTGTGGGACCTGTTCGCCCAGCAGGATAAACTGATCAGTATCGACAATATCCAGCGCACCGTGGCCCAGTATTACAAGATCAACATGCGCGACATGCTTTCCAAACGCAGGAATCGATCGGTCACGCGCCCGCGGCAAGTGGCGATGAGCTTGACCCGGCAGCTCACGAGTCATAGTCTGCCGGAAATCGGCGAAGCTTTCGGTGGCAGGGACCATACGACCGTGCTTCATGCCTGCAGGCAAGTCGCCCAATTACGCCGCGGCTCAAATACACTGGAAGATGACTTCAACAATTTGATGCGGATGCTGACAAACTGATCGTACGAGCCGGAAAGTACTGAACCATCTTCCGGTCGGCCAGAACCCAGGGAAAATCAATTATGCAATTTCAGATCGCGCGGGATGCGCTGCTCAAACCGCTGCAACTCGTCAGCGGGGTCGTCGAGCGGCGCAGTACGCTGCCGGTGTTGTCCAACCTCTTGCTGGAACTGCAAGGCAACCGGCTTACATTGACGAGCAGCAATCAGGAACTCGAACTTTCGGCGGAAGTCGAAGTGTCCGACATGCAGGCCGAAGGCCGCATAACGGCTTCGGCGCGCAAATTATCGGACATTTGCCGGTCGCTCCCCGAGGATTCGGAAATTCGATTTGCCGTCACGGGCGCTCAATTGCACGTCAATTCAGGCCGTAGCAACTTCACGCTGGCTACTCTGCCGGCGGAAGATTTCCCCAAATCGGATAACGAGATCGATACGATCGCACTTACCTTGAACCAGGAACAGCTTTCCGAATTGCTGGACAGCACCAGTTTTGCGATGGCGCAGAAGGATTTCCGGCCATATCTGAATGGAATGCTGATCGAGGTGGATTCGGCAAGCCTGCGGGCGGTAGCCACCGATGGTCATCGGCTCGCCTTGCATACGATCCAGGTAGAAAACAGCACCGCGGAAAAACAAAGGCTGATTCTGCCCAGAAGAAGCGCTATGGAACTGGCCCGTTTGCTGCAGGATCCGGAGGAGCCCGTAACCATTACCGGGGGCGCGGGCCATTTTCGCGCACAGATGAACAGTTGCACCCTGGTATCGAAGCTGGTCAACAGCCGCTACGCGGATTACGAAAGAGTGATTCCGCGGAACGGCACGAAATCGCTCGTCGCGAATCGCGAGGCCCTGCGGCAGGCCTGCCATCGCGCCTCGATCCTGTTCAGCGAGAAGTACCAGATCGCGAGTTTCAATCTCGGGCCGGACGAATTCAAGGTTGTAGCCAGGAATCCGGACCAGGAGGTTGCCGAAGAGTCGGTTTCGGTCGAATACGATGGAGAGCCGATCGAAATAGGATTCAACGTAAGCTATTTGATCGATGTGTTTTCCGCCATAAGGACCGACAAGGTGCGCATGGAACTGACCGACGCAAACAGTGCTGTTTTGCTGGAACCCATTGAAAACTATGGCGCTTCCTTTGTTGTCAGCCCGTCTCGACTATAATGATTTCAGTCGGCGAATCTGATGGGCGGGCTGGCCAGGCTGGAAGTCACTTCGTTTCGGAACATCAGGTATTGCGCGCTAAGCCCACACCCTGAACTCAATATACTTGTCGGCCCCAACGCTTCCGGAAAAACCAGCTTTCTTGAAGCCATTCACTATCTTGCCCTCGGCAGATCCTTTCGGACGAGCAGCGTCAAACCCCTGATCAGAACCGGCGAGAACGAAACCGTACTGTTCGCGGAGCTGACGGGCGGGGCGAAAACCGGCCTGCGCAAGACCCGAAAAGGGGAACAGCAGCTAAAACTGAACGGCGAAGCGCTCCGAAGCTGGGAAAGCGTCGCGCGCGAGATCCCGATTCAGCTACTCGACGCCACATCTTTCTCGTTATTGAACGAAGGGCCGAGGTTGCGGCGGAAGTTTCTCGATTGGGGCGTGTTCCACGTGGAACAAACGTTTCTGTCGGCCTGGAGGCGGACCCGAAAATCGGTCATGCACAGGAACGCCTTGTTGAAACAGGCCGGAAGAACCGATGAGAATCAGCTTGCCGCCTGGGAGGAGGAACTTGTTTCCGGGGCGGAACAAGTAACCGGATCGCGAGAGAAGTACTTCCAGCGACTGAAAATGGCCTTCGCTTCAGCCATTTCCAATTTAAGTGAAGAATTGGGAGAGTCGGTCAGCCTGCAATTCCACGCCGGATGGAATCGGGAACACGATCTTGGCCGATTGCTTTACGAGAACCGGGAAATAGACAGAAACTACGGCGCCACCAGGCACGGGCCCCATCGCGCGGATATCCTGGTCAAGGCCGCGAACGACAAGGCGATCGACGTCTTGTCCAGAGGACAGCAAAAGCTGATCGTTTCCGCGCTGAAGATCGCCCAGGGCGAGCTATTCTTCGAGACGCGCGAACAACGGCCGATTTATCTGGTAGACGATCTTGCAGCGGAACTCGACGACAAAAACCGGGAAAACGTGTTCCGCTTGCTTCAGTCTCTCGGCGCACAACTTTTCGTTACGTGCGTGGCCCTGGAAGCGCTTGAATCCAGCCTCCCTGAAGCAAGTGGCAAAAGCCTGTTCCACGTGGAACATGGTACAATAACGGCTTGATTTTCTTGGAAGTAGTACATATTCGCGCCCCCTTGCGAAGATGCTTGCCTGAAGGCGGAGAAACGAATGGAAAACAGCCCGGCCAACGACTACAACTCCGAAAGCATCAAGGTTCTGAAAGGCCTTGACGCAGTTCGGAAAAGGCCCGGAATGTATATCGGCGACACCGACGACGGAACCGGTTTGCATCATATGGTTTTCGAACTGGTGGACAATTCCATCGACGAGGCGCTTGCCGGCCATTGTTCGGAAATCAAGGTCACCGTCCATATCGGCGAATCGGTAACCGTGACCGACAACGGGCGCGGAATTCCAACCGAAATGCACAAGGAAGGCGTCTCGGCGGCCGAGGTCATCATGACGGTGCTTCACGCCGGCGGCAAGTTCGATGACAACAGCTACAAGGTATCAGGCGGCCTTCATGGCGTCGGCGTTTCCGTGGTCAACGCGCTTTCCAGGGAACTGAAATTGACCATCCGGCGCGAAGGCAAGGTCTGGGAACAGTATTACCAGCATGGAGTGCCCCAGGCGCCACTTTCCGTAGTTGGTGAAACCGCCGCGACCGGAACCGAATGCCATTTCGAACCCTCGGACAAAACTTTCAACAACATCGAGTTTCAGTACGACATTCTCGCCAAAAAATTGCGCGAACTGGCGTTTCTGAATGCCGGCGTCGCAATCGGCTTAAACGATGAGCGCACCGGGAAGCAGGAGACGTTTCGATACGAAGGCGGCCTGCGGGCTTTTGTCGACTATCTCAACAAGAACAAGACCGTCGTCAACAAGATGGTCTATTTCAATTCCCAGGAAGTGGAAGAAGGGATTTCGGTGGAAGTCGCGATGCAATGGAACGATTCCTACCAGGAAGTAATCTTCCCTTACACCAACAATATTCACCAACGCGACGGAGGAACCCATCTCGCCGGTTTTCGTTCCGCGCTGACTCGGGTGCTCAAGAACTATATAGACGCCGAGCTCAACGGCGCGAAGAGCAAGGACGTTGCTGTCGCCGGCGACGATGTGCGAGAAGGTTTGACCGCCGTGGTGTCCGTCAAGGTGCCGGATCCGAAGTTTTCCTCCCAGACCAAGGACAAGCTCGTTTCCTCCGAGGTCAAGGGCGTAGTCGAACAGCAAATGGCCTCGCACCTGACCGATTACCTCATGGAAAATCCGAAAGACGCGAAACTGATCGCCGGCAAGATGGTCGAAGCGGCGAAAGCGCGGGAAGCCGCGCGCAAGGCCCGGGAAATGACGCGCCGAAAGGGCGCGCTCGATGTGGCCGGTCTGCCGGGCAAGCTGGCCGATTGCCAGGAGAAGGACCCGGCCCTCTCGGAAATATACCTGGTAGAGGGCGATTCAGCGGGCGGTTCGGCCAAGCAGGCGAGAAACCGCCACAATCAGGCGGTATTGCCGCTCAAGGGCAAGATTCTCAATGTGGAAAAAGCCCGGTTCGACCGCATGCTGAGTTCCAACGAGATCGGCACATTGATCAAGGCGCTCGGCTGCGGCATTGGCAAGGATGAATTCTCGGCCGACGCCTTGCGCTACCATCGAATCATCATCATGACCGACGCCGATGTCGACGGTTCGCACATCCGCACCTTGCTGCTCACGTTCTTTTTCAGGCATATGGGCGTATTGATCGAAAAAGGCCATCTGTACATTGCCCAGCCGCCTTTGTACAAGTTGAAGAAAGGCAAGCAGGAACAATACCTCAAGGACGATGCCGAACTTGCAGACTACGAGACTTCCATAGCGCTCAAGGACGCGAGCCTGCATGTGAACGCGGATGCGCCGGGCATCAGTGGCGAGGCGCTCGAATCCCTCGTGAACCGTTACCGCGAGGTTTACGCCATAATCGACCGGCTGAGTCGGATGTATCCAAAAGAAGTGCTGGAAGCTCTGGTTCAGGCGCCGTCCCTGCCCGAGAAAAATCTTCGCGTGAGGGAAGATGTCGAATCCTGGACCAATCAAGTGCTGGCCGCCTTGTTCGAGCGCAATCCGCAATACCGGATCGATTACAGTTGCACCGTCGAAGAGGATGCCGAACGACATATTTTCCTGCCGGTGGTGCTGCTTGAGCGCCACGGCCTGCACAAATCCTTTCCCTTCAGCGCCGATTTCTTTCACTCGGGCGAATACAAAATGATGTCTTCGCTAGGACTGACTCTCGATGGGTTGATAGAACCGGGGGCATTCATAGAGCGTGGCAACCGCAAGCAGAAAATCGGAAGTTTCACCGAAGCGCTCAACTGGCTGACCGCTGAAGCAATGAAGGGCAACTACCTGCAACGCTACAAGGGGCTAGGGGAAATGAACCCGGATCAATTATGGGAATCCACCATGAATCCCGAAACCAGACGCATGTTGCAGGTAACGGTCAAGGATGCGATCGGAGCGGACCAGCTATTCAGTACCTTGATGGGTGACCAGGTCGACCCGCGCCGGCAGTTCATCGAGACCAACGCATTGCGGGCCGAGAATATCGATATCTGATTGTGGCGCCGGCCGTCACTCCCCGGGCACTGATTCAGCCAAGAGATCATTCGCCGCATGGCGCAGATCGTCATATACGGCCGCATCAGCTAACTCTTTGTATTCAGGCAAGATTTCAAGAGAACTTTCTGTTTCCAGGCCCTTGCCGGTGCGCACCAGCACCGGTTTGCAGCCATGAGACCGGGCTGCCTGCAAATCTCTCAAACTGTCACCGATAAACCAGCAATCGCGTAAATTGCAATCGAATTCGGCTTCAATCTGCTCGAGCAGTCCGGTTGCCGGTTTTCGGCAGTGACATTTATCGTCCGGGCCATGCGGACAGTAAAAGATTCCATCGACGCAGCCGCCTTCGCTTTCCACGAGCTTGCGAAATTTCTCGTGAATCGAATCGAGCGCGGCGGAGTCGAACAGTCCCCGGGCGATACCTGACTGGTTGGTCGCAAGCGTAATCAGGTAGCCTGCCCGGCTCAAATCGGCAATTGCTTCTATGCTGCCTGGCAGAGGCGTCCATTCCGCGGCGGACTTGATGAATTCGTCAGAATCCCGGTTGACCACGCCGTCCCGGTCCAGTACGACCACTTTGGCCATGTCATTCAAAGCAGGGAAATGTCCGCGACCTGAAGGAAAAGGTCACGCAATTCGCGCAGCAGGCGAAGGCGGTTGGCGCGCACCGAAGAGTCGTCGACCATCACCATGACTTCGTCGAAAAACCTGTCGACGTCATCCCGCAAGCTTGCCAGTCGCGTCAATCCTTCTCGGTAGTCGCCGGCGGCGAACAAGGGCGCAACCTCTTCGCTTTGTCGCCTGAGACGTGCGAGAAGTTGTTCTTCAGCCGCTTCCGACAACAATTCGGGCGCTACCGCGCCCGGCACGGCTTCCTCGCCGCTCTTGCCGAGCAGATTGGAAACCCTCTTGTTTGCCGCGGCCAGCGCCGCGGCCTCCGGCATGCCCGCGAAATCAGCAACCGCCTCCACCCGGCGATGAAAGTCCAATGGGCTTGGCGGATTCAGGGCTCGCACGCAAAGATAGACCGACGCTTGCTTTCCGGCATCGGCATACCAGGCGCGCAGTCGGTCAAAGATGAAATCATATAGCTGTCGGTGGCAGTCCGCGTCCGGCTCAAGTTCCGCATAGGCGCCGACCGCCGCGTCGATGGCGGCGACCAGATCGAGCTCCAACTCGCCTTCGATCAGGATCCGCAAAATTCCGAGGGCGGCGCGGCGCAAGGCAAATGGGTCCCTGGAACCGGTCGGCGGCTGACCGATGGCGAACAGGCCGGCCAGCGTATCGAGCTTTTCCGCCAGGGCGACGACCTGTCCCGCCGCAGTCTCCGGCAGCCGGTCACCCGTATGCCGGGGCAGATATTGCTCGAAAATCGCCGTTGCAACGGCTTCCGGCTCACCGTCGTTGCGTGCGTAACAAGAACCCATGAGACCTTGTAATTCGGCGAACTCGCCGACCATGTCGGTGACCAGGTCGCATTTCCCGAGCATCGAGGCGCGCTCGCAGGTATCCGCTTCGACCCCGAGTTGTTCGGCTATCACGCGAGAAAGTGCAGCGACTCGTCGCGATTTTGCAGCGATCGTGCCGAGTTCTTCCTGAAAAACGACTTTTTCGAGATCCAGCAGCCGTGATTCGAGACTCCGCGACTTGTCGGTTTCGAAAAAGAATTGCGCGTCCGCCAGCCGCGGCCGGATCACGCGCTCGTTTCCCTTGATGACTTCGCTTGGGTCCAGGCTTGCGATATTGCTGACGGTGACGAAATTCGGGAAAAGCCGCCCGTCCGCGTCTTCCAGGCAGAAACATTTCTGGTGATATTTCAGAGTAAGAATAAGAGCTTCGTCGGGCAATTGAAGAAATTCCCGGTCAAACTCCCCGGTCAGCGCCACAGGGAATTCCACAAGACTGGTCACTTCATCGAGCAATTCCTCATCCATTGCCACGCTGGCCTGCAGATGGATCGCCTGCTCGGTAACCAGATTCCGGATCATCTCCCGGCGCCGCTCGAAACCGGCAATCACCCGTCCCGTTTTATCCAGGGCCGCCTCGTAATCTCCAGGGCAGGTCAGCTCGATGGGTTTGTCGTGGTGAAATTTGTGTCCGAACGTGGAATTTCCGGTGAATACTCCCAGAATCGAGGCCGCGACGACTTCTTCGCCGAACATCATAACCACCCAATGCACCGGGCGAATGAACTCGGTCCGCGAGGCGCCCCAGCGCATGCGTTTGGGTATCGGCAATGCGGCAAGGGCCGATTCCGCCAATCCGGACAACAGTTCGGTCGTTGCCGTGCCTTGCTCTAACCGTGTGAAACAGAGTTTGACCGCGCCCTGGCGATCGGATTTCGAAAGTCCTTCCACCGATACGCCGCAAGAGCGGGCAAAGCCCGATGCCGCGGCGGTGGGCGCCCCGTCGTCGTCGAAAGCGGCGGACAGCGCGGGCCCGAATCGTTCGACCTGGCGGTCGGGCTGTTTTTCGGCAAGGTCTTTCACGAGCAGCGCGAGCCGCCTGGGCGTAGCGAAACAGCGCACTTCGCCGTGGGCCAGGCCTGCTTTTTCAAACAGGGAAGCGAACTCCGCCCCAAGTGCGTCCGACAGGCCGCGCAGGGCTTTTGGCGGCAATTCCTCGGTGCCGATTTCGAATAGAAAGTCGCGTGCCGCGGTCTCCATGGCTTCAGGCATACTCTTGTCGCAGTTCTTCCGGCGCCAGCGGGAAGCCGAGTTTGCGCCTGCTTTCCAGGTATGCTTCCGCAACCGCCCGGGCCAGGGCGCGTACGCGCAAGATGAATCGTTGCCGCTCGGTCACCGAAATGGCCTTGCGGGCATCAAGCAGATTGAAAAAATGGGAAGCCTTGAGCACCTGCTCATACGCGGGCAATGCCAGGCTGCGTTCGAGCAACTCCCGGCATTGGCTTTCGCAGTCGTTAAAGTACCCGAACAGTTTCCCGGTATCTGCCACTTCGAAATTGTAGGCGGACATCTCTATCTCGTTTTGCAGAAAAACGTCGCCATAGGTCACCACTCCATCGGGCCCGTCGCACCAGACAATGTCGTAGACGCTGTCCACTTCCTGCAGATACATGGCGATACGTTCGATTCCATAAGTGATTTCACCGCTGACGGGGAAGCACTCGAGTCCCCCGACTTGCTGGAAGTAGGTAAACTGGGTGATTTCCATGCCATCGAGCCACACTTCCCAGCCAAGCCCCCAGGCGCCGAGAGTCGGTGACTCCCAGTTGTCTTCAACGAAGCGCACGTCGTGTACCGCCATATCGATGCCGAGGAAGGCGAGCGAATCGAGATAGCGCTGCTGGATATCTTTCGGTGAAGGTTTGAGGATCACCTGGTACTGATAATAGTGCTGCAGCCGATTGGGATTTTCGCCGTAGCGGCCATCGCCGGGCCGGCGGCTGGGCTGGACATAGGCGCAATTCCAGCTTTCGGGACCGATGGCGCGCAGAAACGTGGCGGGATGAAAGGTGCCGGCGCCGACTTCCATGTCCAGGGGCTGTAATATGACGCAGCCTTTTTCGGCCCAGAACTGTTGCAGGGCCAGAATCAGTCCCTGGAAAGTTTTCAGGTCGGCGGAGGGATTCACGGCAGAATCGAGAGCGGCTGCAAGAAAGGCCGCGATTATCCTAGAATTCCGGTGGTTTATCCATAACGAGGCTTTGGGATTGGGGCATCGAAACGTCGTAGTCGTGTGGGTGTAATACAGCGGACGCCGTAAATACGGTCCAGCCGCCAAGCAAAGCTTGGCGGCGTTCCGGCTGCGCATGAAGCTGCGCTTCATAAACGCTTGCCTACACCCCTGTAGGCTTCGGGCTCGGCGTCCTGCCTCGCACGCCCGCTGTATTACACCCACACGACTACGACTCACGCTGAGGAATTCGTTGAGCAACGGCTTCGAGGGCGCTACCCGGATCTGGTGGCTGTGCTCCCGATTCCGTCGGGATCGGGCATGGTGGCCGCCTTTCTGAACGCAATGAAATTGGGTGTGGCGGTTGCGTTCCCGAGCGCGACGGAATCGGGCGCGGTGGCTGCGTTCCCGGCCCGGTAGGGGCGAGGCATGCCTCGCCCGCTCAAACTTGCAGCGTCAGTCATATAGAATAGGTCTCCGAAACCAGGATCGTCGCAATTATCAAAATACTGTTTTTTCGGCTTTTTCTTTGGCTTGGCGCGCTTTTGCCCCTGCCGCTGCTGCAAGGCCTGGCACGGGCGCTCGGTAGTTTGCTGGCGCGGCTGCCGATTCGCGCCACACGGACGACATCGCGCAATGTGCGGACTTGTTTCCCGGAACTTGACGAGGCAGGCGTTCGCGGTCTCACCAGGCACAGTTTGCAACACTCGCTTTGCGCCTTGTTCGAAATGGGCCGCGCCTGGTTTTGGCCGCTGCCGCGGATGCTTGAACTGATTCGGGAATCGCAAGGCGTCGACGAATATCGCCGGGCGGTTGCCGCCGGTGATGGAGTCATCTTGCTGGCGCCACATCTGGGAAACTGGGAATTATTCGGAATATCAATGTGTTACGGATACTCAGCGCATTTTCTGTACATGCCCCCGGACGAACCTGCGCTTGATCGCCTGTTGCTGCGCAGCCGCGCACGGGGCGGATTGCGAATGGCCGCCGCCGGCCAGGCAGGCGTCGGCAAACTGATACGCGCCTTGAAGGCGGGAGAGTTAGTTGGAATTCTGCCCGACCAGGTGCCGGCCGACGGCAGCGGCGTATTCGCGCCATTCTTCGACCAGCCAGCCTACACCATGACTCTCGCGTGCAAACTAGCGCAACGCCCAGGCATTCGTGTCTTCTGCGGCTACGCCAAGCGCCTGCCAACCGGCGCTGGCTTCCGCGCTGTCATCCGGGAACTCGACCTGCGCCGCGAAACCCTGGACGAATCCATTACAGCCATGAACCAAGCCATTGAAGAACTTGTCCGCGAATGCCCCGAACAATACCAATGGGAATACAAACGCTTCCGCCGCCAACCAGACAACACTGAATTTTACTGACAAGACAGAGCCTGACTTTCGCCGAAAAGACGGCAACGAATCCCCTTGGGGCTCTGCACAGCATGAGTCGCCGTCTGGGGGTCGGCCTAAAGCGGGCGTGCGAGGCAGGAAGCCGAGCTCGAAGCGTACAGGGACGTATTTACAGCGTCCGCTGCAGGCCGACCCCCAGACGGCGACGTATCGAAGCCTTACTGTATCAACGCCGCCAGAACATGGGCGTGAAGAGGACCAGCAGCGTGAAAACTTCGAGTCTACCGAGAAGCATCGCGATGCAGAGGATCCACTTGGCGGTCACGGGCAGGGTTCCATAAGTCGCCGATACGCCTTCGAGGCCAGGCCCGAGATTGTTGATGCAGGCGCCGACCGCGCTGAAGGCAGTAATGATCTCGACCCCCGAAGCGAGCAGCGCCAGCAGCATCAGCATGAAGACCATGACGTACACCGCAAAGAATCCCCATACCGATTCGATGACCCGGTCAGGAACCCGCTTGCTGCCCAGCTTGATCGGAATCACGGCTTTCGGATGAATCAGCCGCTGCACTTCGCGAAATCCCTGCTTGAAGATCAGCAAAATGCGGATCACCTTGATGCCGCCGCCGGTCGACCCGGCGCAGGCGCCGATGATCGCCGCGTATAAAAGCATATACGGCAGAAACAGCGGCCAGGAGTTAAAGTCGTCGGTGACGAATCCCGTGGTGGTGGAGATCGAAACCACCTGAAACAGCCCTTTTATGACGGATTCGAAGAAACTGTCGTAGGTCGACGTCAGATAGAGAATGACGATTGCGGCAATGGACAGTGAGCCGAGTATGAAGGCGTAAAAGCGAAACTCGGGGTCGGCCAGATAGTGTTTTACCGAGCGGCGCTGCCAGGCGGTGAAATGCAGCGCGAAATTGACCCCTGCGATAACCATGAAGACGATTGCCACAAGATCCACCGCCGGATTGTCGAAATAGCCGATGCTGGCGTCATGAGTGGAAAAACCGCCGATCGCCACCGTGGTGAAGGCGTGGCTGATCGCGTCGAAGAGCTCCATGCCCACCATCCAGTAGGCCAGCGCACAAGCCACCGTCAGGGACAGATAGATGTACCACAAGGCCTTGGCGGTTTCCGCCAGCCGCGGCACCAGCTTGTTGTCCTTCAGGGGGCCCGGCGTTTCGGCCTGGTACAGTTGCATGCCGCCGATGCCTAGCATGGGCAGCAGCGCCATCGCCAACACGATGATGCCCATGCCGCCCATCCATTGCAGCAATTGCCGGTAGAACAGGATCGACCGGGGCAATTCGTCGAGGCCGGCAATGACCGTGGCGCCGGTGGTCGTCAACCCCGAAAGGGATTCGAAAACGGCATCTGTCAGACTCAGATCGAGGGCGAGCAGCAAAGGCAGACAGCCGGCGACGCCCAGCACGCTCCAGAAAAGGGTGACGACAAGAAAGCCGTCGCGGATGGTCAATTCCTTGTGCGTGCGCGCGCTCATTCCCCACATGCCCAGGCCAAGCAGGAACAACGCCAGAAAGGTAGTGAAGAAAACTCCGGTCATGCCGTCGCGGTACAGCAGCGACACCGCGATCGGCGGCAGGGTTCCCAGCAGGCTGAACAGCATCAACAGGACGCCGAGCAGCTTTATGATCATGGAGGGGTGCATGGCAACTCAGAAATGCGCGAAGCCGGCCCCGAACAGGCGCTCCACGAGGGCGACGTGCTTGCGATCCACCAAAAACAGGATGACGTGATCGCCGGACTCGACCCTGGTGTCGTCGTGGGCGATCAGGACTTCGTCTTCCCGCACTACCGCGCCGGCGGTTATGCCGTCGGGAAGATTCAGTTCGCGCAATTCGCGGCCGATGACCTTCGACGAAGCGACATCGCCGTGTACGACCGCTTCCACCGCCTCCGCGGCGCCGCGGCGCAATGAGTGCACATTGGCGAAATCCGCCCGCCGCACCTTGGTGAGCACACTGCCGATGGTGGCCTGCTGGGGCGATATGGCTATGTCGACCTCGCCCCCCTGGATCAGATCGACGTAGTCGGGATTGTTGATCAGCGCCATCACCTTCTTGGCGCCGAGACGCTTGGCCATCATGCAGGACATGATATTGGCTTCGTCGTCATTGGTCAGCGCGACGAATACGTCGGCGTCCTCGATGTTCTCGCTGATCAGCAATTCCCGGTCCGACGCTTCACCGTGCAACACCAGCGTGCTGCCGAGTTGCCCGGTGAGGAAATCGCAGCGTTGCTCGTCGCGCTCGACCAGCTTGACCTTGTAGCGCGGCTCGAGTTGCCGCGCGAGCCGGAGACCGATATTACCGCCGCCCGCAATGAAAACTCGGCGATAAGGACGGTCCATGCGTCGAACTTCGGCGATACAGGCTCGAATGTCGCCTTGAGCGGCGACGAAAAACACTTCGTCTTCCGCTTCGATCACGGTAGAGCCTTCTGGCACGACCGGCCGGTCCTTGCGGAAAATCGCCGCCACGCGGGAATCGATTGAAGGCATATGCTGGCGCAGCAGGCGGATTTCCTGGCCGACCAGGGGGCCGCCGTATACCGCCTTGACGCCGACGAGTTGCACCTTGCCGTCGGCGAAGTCGAGCACCTGCAGGGCGCCGGGCAGGTCGATGAGGCGCTCGATGTTGTCGGAAACGATCATTTCCGGGCAAATCGGCGTATCCACCGAGATGCCATGTTTGCCGAACAACTGCTCGCTGAAATTGATGAAAGACGATGAATGCACCCGGCAGATTTTCTTCGGTGTGCGATAGAGCGAATAGGCGACCCGGCAGGCCACCATGTTCAATTCGTCGTTTTCCGACACGGCGATTAGCAGGTCGGCATCCTCCACGCCGGCCTGTTCGAGCACATCGGGGTGCGAGCCGCGGCCGCTGACGACCTGGATATCCATGCCCTGCTTCAACCCTTCGAGCCTCGCCGCGTTACTGTCGACCAGGGTCACGTCGTTGGACTCGGTCGACAAGGTGCTTGCCAGACTGATGCCCACCGGATTCGCGCCGAGAACGATTATTTTCATTTCAGGATACCGCGCTCAGCATGAGCGCCCACCTTCGCGGAATTCAGCCTTTTTCCAGCAGGCAGAAATAGAAACCGTCGGGGCCGTTCGCGCCGCCTGGCAGCAACTGTTTTCCATGACCGCATTCTATTCCCCAATCGGCAGTGATGGGCACTGTTTTAGCGTGCGTTTTCGTCTCCCGTGTCTCCGCCAGGAAGCGACAGACGACTTCTTCGTTTTCCCGGCGCAGCACCGAGCACGTCGTATACAGCAGACGCCCACCCGGTTTCAGGCATTGCCAGAGCGCCTTCAGCAGCCTGAACTGGGCATCGCAGTGACCGGCTACATCGCTTTCCCGCAGCAATAACTTTATGTCGGGATGCCGCCTGATGACGCCGGTGGCCGAGCAGGGGGCATCGAGCAGAATCCGGTCAAATCCGTTGCCGTCCCACCAGGCGTCCGGATCGGCGGCGTCGGCGACGGCAATGCCGGCATCAAGGCCGAGACGAGACAGATTCTCCCTGATCATTTCGATTCGGTTCGCATTGCGGTCGAGCGCCAGGCACAGATCCGCTTCCGGTTGGAATTCCAGCAGGTGGCAAGTCTTGCCGCCGGGCGCGGCGCAGGCGTCGAGCAAGCGGGCGCCCGGTTCGGGCCCGAGTAATTCGGGCACGAGTTGCGAAGCTTCGTCCTGCACGCTTAAAAGACCGTCGGCAAAACCCGGGATCTCGCTGACCGGCCGCGGTTTTTCCAGATATACCGACGATTGCGCCAACTCGCCCGGTTCGCAATCGAGGCCATCCCGCCGCAACGCGCGCATGGCCTCCTCGCGGGAGCTCTTGAGACGATTGACCCGCAAGCTCATGGGCGGGCGGAAATTGTTGCGCTTGAGTATGGACTGCCAGTCTTCCGGCCAATCGGCCCGTATGGCGTCCGTCAGCCAGGCCGGATGGTCCAGGAGAATCACTTCGGGCTGTTGCGCGAGCCGCTCGTCAAGATCGGCCCGCCCGCGCTGGTAGTTGCGTAACACGGCATTGACCAGCGGTTTCGACCATTGCTTGCGCAATTGTCCGGCCGCCGTTACGGTCAGATCGATCACCGCGTAGTCGGGCACGGCAAGCTCGCGCAATTGATACAAGGCGCTGAGCAACAGGTATTTCAGGTCGGAATCGCGTTCACGCAACTGTCGGTCCAGCAATTGCCCGAGCAGGAAAACGAGCGTTTCATGATGGCGGCAGACGCCGTAACAGATTTCCTGCAACAAGCCGTATTCGGGTGATTGCCGGTGCGGCTGCAGATTTTCGCCAAGCGAGCCGCGATGGTCGGCGAGCCGGGCGAGAACGCGGGCGGCGATGGCGCGAATTTCCATGGCTGCTCAGCACTCGGCCGCGTCGTCGAAGCCGGCGCCTTTCACGAAGGGGGTCGAAACGGAATTCAACAATGCACTGACCGGAACCGGCTTCTTGCCCGGCATCTGCGCGATTTCGACTCGCAGGGCTCCGGAGCCGCAAGCGACGAGCAGTCCGTTCTTGCCGGCTTCAACAATGGTTCCCGGCGCCGCGGGCTGCTCCCGGTCTTCGGGGCCGCTGCGCAACAAGCGGACGCGTTGCCCGTCAATGCAGGTAAACGCCGGCGTGCGGCCGACGCCGGCCCGCACTTGCCGTCCGATGTACTCCGCGGGAGCGGACCAGTCTATCAACGCGTCGCTCTTGCCCAGCTTGTGCGCGTAAGTCGCCAGGCTTTCGTCCTGTCGCTTCGCCCCGGCCAGCAGTTGTTCGAGATTTGCAAGACCATGCAGCAAGGCGGCTTGGCCCGCCTCGACAAGTTTCGACTCCAGATCATCGCGGTCGTCTCCATCCGCGATCTCGACTACTTGCTGGTGCAGGATGTCGCCGGTATCGAGGCCCTCATTCATACGCATGATGGTAATGCCGGTATGACCGTCTCCGGCGAGCAAGGCGCGTTCGATCGGCGCCGCGCCCCGCCAGCGCGGCAGTAGCGAGGCATGAACGTTCACGCAGCCAAATCGCGGAATTTCAAGAATCGCCGCCGGCAGAATCAGCCCGTAAGCGGCGACGACCAATACATCGGGCTCGAATGAGGCCAGCAGGCGCGCTTGCTCTTCTTCCCGCAGGCCGGCCGGTTTAAGCAAGGGCAAATCATGGGCTTCCGCGACCCGGCCAACGGCGCTCGCCGAAAGCTTGCGGCCGCGCCCAGCCGGGCGGTCCGGCTGCGTGTACACCGCGGCGATTTCGTGGCGAGAATCAAGCAGCGCTTCCAGATGCGCGGCCGCGAAGGCCGGCGTGCCGGCGAAACATAGTCGCAATGCCGGCATCGGAGTCAGGCGGATTTCCTGTGTTCCTTTTCCAGCTTGCTGCGAATGCGCTGCCGTTTGAGCGGGCTGAGATAGTCGACGAACAACTTGCCGTCGAGATGGTCGATCTCGTGTTGGATGCACACTGCCAGCAACCCGCGGGCTTCGTGTTCGAACTCTTCTCCTCGCTGGTCCCGAGCCTTGACGCGAATGGCGCGGGGCCGGGAGACTTCCTCAAAAAAGCCGGGCACCGACAGGCAACCTTCCTGGTAGTCCTGCAATTCTTCCTCGATTACCTCGAATTCTGGATTTATGAAGATATGCGGACTATCTTTTTCCTCGGAGATATCGATCACGAGCAGGCGCTTGTGCACATTGACCTGGGTGGCGGCAAGGCCGATGCCTTCCGCCTTGTACATGGTATCGAGCATGTTGTCGACCAGGGTACGCAATCCGTCGCCAAAGTCAGTGACCGGGGCGGCGACCTTGCGCAGTCTCGGATCGGGAAACTCCAGAATCGGTAACAGTGCCATCGGAACTCCGGTATCGCGTCGGGCGGGCTGAAAAACGCCTGCCAGAACCAAAAATTATAGCAGCCCAAGGGAAATCCTGTCATGGACGATGCTCTGCTCGAAGACTACCTCGGCCTTATGCACCACGGTGCGCTCAATGCCAGTGTGCTGGCGAGAATGCTTGGCGAATTGGGTCCCTTGAGCCATGTTCGACGATTGCCGAAAGCGCAAATGCTGGAAACCGGCTTCTCGGAAGCACAGATCGCGGCATTGACGGCTTCGGCCCCGGCGCCCCATTGCCGCGGCCGCGTGCGCTCCGATCTGAGTTGGGCCATGGCCGAAGATCGGGCCATTCTCCATTTCGAATCGCCGCAGTATCCGGCCTTGCTGCGCGAAATCGCCGCGCCGCCGCCGGTGCTTTACGTGGAAGGGCGGCTGCAATGCCTGCATCTTCCCGGCATTGCGGTGGTCGGCAGCCGCCGCGGCAGTGGGTATGGCCGACGGCATGCAGAATGGCTCGCCCGGGAGTTGAGCGGGGCGGGTCTCGTCATCTGTTCGGGAATGGCGCTCGGTATCGATACGGCGGCGCACAAGGGCGCGCTCGAAGCAGGAGGGCACACGATCGCGGTCATGGGCACGGGCGTGGACGTCTGCTACCCGGCGCGCAATCGCGAATTGCGCGAGCGGATTCGGGCCCAGGGCGCGCTGGTCTCGGAATTTCCCCTTGGCGCCCCGGCAATCCCGATGAATTTCCCCCGCCGCAATCGAATCGTCAGCGGACTCGCGGCGGGCGTCGTGGTAATCGAAGCAAGCCTGAAAAGCGGCTCCCTGGTCACGGCCAAACTGGCCTTGCAGCAAAACAGGGAAATATTCGCCGTGCCGGGCCCGGTCTCAAGCTCGTTCTCCCGGGGCTGCCACCAACTGATCCGCCAGGGCGCAACGCTGGTCGAAACCCCTGAAGACATCCTCCAGGAATTGCCGAAGATCATACCCCTCGGCAGTTTCCGCTCGAATTCGCCAGGCGCCCCTGCCGGTAAGGCCTCAGTCAACCCCGACGACTCCAGACTGCTCGCCCTGATCGAAGAATCCGGTACCCTCCCCGAATCCCTTGCCCACCAGATCGGCTTTACCCAACAACAACTCAACCTAAAACTCCTCGAACTCGAACTGGCCGGAACGGTAATCCAGCAAGGAGGCCGCTACTTTCCTGCCTGATTTTGACCTTGTGTAATTTCCGACCGCGGGCGAGGCATGCCTCGCCCCTACAAATGGCCGGGGGCATTTGGTCGGATTGCTGCCGGGGTGTGCGTTGCCTGTATCAGCGGCCGGGGGCATTTGGGCGGACCGCGGGCGAGGCATGCCTCGCCCCTACAAATGGCCGGGGGCATTTGGTCGGATTGCTGCCGGGGTGTGCGTTGCCTGTATCAGCGGCCGGGGGCATTTGGGCGGACCGCGGGCGAGGCATGCCTCGCCCCTACAAATGGCCGGGGGCATTTGGTCGGATTGCTGCCGGGGTATGCGTTGCCTGTACCTGCGGCCGGGGGCCTTTGGGCGGACCGCGGGCGAGGCATGCCTCGCCCCTACAAATGGCCGGGGGCCTTTGGGCGGATTGCTGGCGGGGTGTGCGTTGCCTGTACCTGCGGCCGGAGGCATTTGGGCGGACCGCGGGAGGTATGCGTTGCCTGTACCTGCGGCCGGAGGCATTTGGGCGGACCGCGGGCGAGGCATGCCTCGCCCCTACAAATGGCCGGGGGCGTTTGGGCGGATTGCTGGCGGGGTATGCGTTGCCTGTACCTGCGGCCGGGGGCATTTGGGCGGACCGCGGGCGAGGCATGCCTCGCCCCTACAAATGGCCGGGGGCCTTTGGGCGGATTGCTGCCGGGGTGTGCGTTGCCTGTAGGGGCGAGGCATGCCTCGCCCGAAAAGAAGCGAGGTGTCTGCTCCAACTACGGGCCATGCATGTTTTTTGTCTACTTGCATAGCCACAACGACTAGTATAGCTTTTCCCGTTTTTCACAGGGGAGAGGGGCTGATGAGTTCTCCGTTTGTAGCCATCTTGATGGGGTCTAAATCTGACCTCGAAGCTATGCAGGCAGGCGCCGAAGTCTTGCGGAATTTCGGCATCCGTTATGAGATCAAGATCAGTTCCGCCCATCGCACCCCCGAAGCCACCCGGCAATATGTCGAGAACGCCGTCGAACGCGGTTGCCAGGTCTTTATCGCCGGCGCCGGCCTCGCCGCTCATCTTGCCGGCGCCATTGCCGCCCATACCACCCGCCCTGTAATCGGCGTGCCCATGGAAGGCGGACCGCTGAAAGGATTCGACGCCTTGTTATCCACCGTACAAATGCCCGCCGGCGTACCTGTTGCGTCCGTCGCCATCGGCAAAACCGGGGCGCGCAATGCCGCCTATCTCGCGGCCCAGATCCTGGCCCTGGCCGACGGCGACCTTGCCGAGCGCGTCGCTGCGGACCGCCGGGCCAGCGGCGAAAACGTCAAGGCCCAGGATCGGGCGTTGCAGGAGCAGCAGTGAAGCTTCTCTGTCAGTGACCGAAAGCCGGGCCCTCAATGCTGCGAAACGGCTGCGGGAAGGCGAGTTGATCGCCTACCCTACCGAAGCGGTCTGGGGAATCGGCTGCGATCCGTTCAATCGCGATGCCGTGTACCGGTTGCTGCGGCTGAAACAACGTCCGGTTAACAAGGGTCTGCTGCTCGTCGCGGCGGGGATGGAGCAGATCGGAAAATTGCTGACGCAACTCACCGTCGATCAGATTGCCGTCTTGCGGGAGACCTGGCCCGGTCACGTCACCTGGCTGGTGCCGGACCCGGCCCGGCTCTACCCCGAGTGGATTCGGGGCAAACATCCGGCAGTGGCGATTCGAGTGAGCGATCATCCCGTCGTCCGGGAGTTATGCATGGCGTTCGGCGAGCCCATTGTTTCCACCTCGGCAAATCTCGCGGGCGAACCCGAATTTCGCTCGCTCGACGATGTGAAGCGGCAGTTTGGCGATGTCATCGGTTGCCTGATCGAAGGCGAGTTGGGCGAGCATGACAAGCCGTCGGAAATTCGCGATCTGGTCACGGGTGAACGCATCCGTTAGCGGGCAACAGACGATTCCTGAGTCATCGGCGATGAGCAAAGTAGATACGGACGCGGTTCGAAAATTCCTGCTCGAATTGCAGGAAGCAATCTGTGCGCGTCTGGCCACGGAGGACGGCGCCGGCGAATTCGTCACCGACCGCTGGGACCGCGGCGACGGTGGCGGCGGCGTTTCCCGGGTGATGAGCGAAGGCGCCGTGTTCGAAAAGGCCGGTGTGAACTTCTCCCACGTGTTCGGAAAGGCGCTGCCGCCTTCGGCTACCGCCACCCGGCCGGAACTCGCCGGGCGCAGTTATCAGGCAATGGGCGTGTCCCTGGTTGTCCATCCGGAGAATCCCTTCGTGCCGACTTCCCACGCTAATTTCCGCATGTTCGCCACTACCGGTGACGATCCGGTCTGGTGGTTCGGCGGCGGTTTCGACCTGACTCCGTACTACGGTTTCGACGAGGATTGCGCGCATTGGCACGGCGCCGCGAAGAATGCCTGCGACCGTTTCGGGCCGGAAATCTATCCTCGATTCAAACGGAATTGCGACGAGTATTTCTACCTGAAGCACCGCGACGAACATCGCGGCATCGGCGGCCTTTTCTTCGACGATCTCAATGAAGGCGGTTTTGAGCGCAGTTTCACTCTCGTCCGCGCATTGGCAGAAAGTTTTACCGAGGCCTATCTACCCATCGTCGCGCGCCGCAAGTCCTGTGCCTGGACCGCCGCGCAACGCAAATTCCAGGAATATCGCCGTGGCCGCTACGCCGAATTCAACCTGGTTTACGACCGGGGAACCTTGTTCGGGCTGCAATCGGGAGTCGGCAGGATCGAGTCGATCCTGATGTCGCTGCCGCCGGCGGTTCGCTGGGTCTATAACTGGCAGGCCGAGCCCGGCAGCGAGGAAGAAAAACTCACCAGCTATTACCTGGTGCCGAAGCAATGGGTATGAACACGCTTCCCGCCCGTTACGCCGTAGTCGGCAACCCGATCGCCCAAAGCAAATCGCCGCTGATTCATTCGCTGTTCGCTCAACAGACCGGCGAGGCGATCACCTATGAAGCGATTCTTGGCGCTGAAGACAGTTTCGAGAGTTTGGTCGGCGGGTTTTTCGGCGGCGGCGGCGGCGGCCTGAACGTTACCGTGCCGTTCAAACAGTCGGCCTGGGCCATGTGCCGGCAGCTAACGCCCAACGCAGCCCGGTCAAAGGCGGTCAATACGCTGTATCAGCGCGAAGGCGAACTCGCCGGCGCCAACACCGACGGTATCGGACTCGTGCGCGACGTTCGCGACAATCTCGGCATTGAAATCGGCGGCCGCCGCATATTGCTGCTTGGCGCGGGCGGCGCGGTGCGCGGTGTCGTGCCTGCGCTTGAGGAGGAATCGCCCGCCTCGATGACGGTCTGGAATCGAACCACTGAGCGAGCGTCCGAACTCGCGCGGGATTTCTCCGGCAGTCTGACGGCGGCGAGTATCGATGAGTTGCGAGGACAACAGTTCGACCTGATCGTCAACGGCACTTCATCCAGCCTGCAAGGAAGCCTGCCCGAAGTTGACGAGGCCTGGCTCGCGAGCGGCTGCTGTTGCTACGACATGGTCTATGGAGATGAAGATACGGCCTTCGTATGCTGGGCGCGGGGTGCCGGCGCGTCGTCCGCCGCGGACGGTCTCGGAATGCTCGTGGAACAGGCCGCCGAGTCCTTCCGCATCTGGCGCGGCGTCGCCCCCGAAACCGGCCCAGTCATAAACCGCCTGCGCACCAGACTGCCGGGACGCCCGTAGGGGCGAGGCATGCCTCGCCCGCGTCGCGCCCCATGCCGCCCGATTGTCCAGCGGGCGACGCATGCATCGCCCCTACAGCAACCACAATGTGCCAGCCGGATTTTATGATATGCCCAGTCCGCACGCGGACACCTTGATACAAATTTGCCGGGCACAAAAAAACCGGCGCCGTGAGACGCCGGTTTTCCTGATCGATCAGAATCTAATGCGCGTCGGCGGCGACTTCCCCCTCGCCATGGTCCTCAGCCAGGGACGCGTGGTATTCGGCCGGCGTCAGCGCCACCGCGTCGCGGTCGTGCCCCATGAATTCGAAGCGGGCGCCTTCGGTGTAATTGCCTTCCACGGCCATGAAGCCGATCAACAGCAGGAGAACCCCCGGCGGGCCGAGAATCGTCAGGCATAGCGCCAGTCGTTCCCAGAACGCATGCATGAAAATCGCGATGATGAATCCGGCCTTGACCAGCATGAAAACAATGACCAGCGTCCAGCGCATGGCGCCCTGCACGTCGAAGTAGTCGACCGCGTAGGAAAAGGCGCTGACCACGAACAGCAGTATCCAGATCTTGTAGTAAATGCCCAGCGGATGCTGTTGTCCGGTGGTTTCCGATGACGATGCCATTGGCGTCTCCTCTTACAGAAGATAGAAGAATGCGAAGATGAATACCCACACGAGGTCGACAAAGTGCCAGTAAAGCCCGGCGATTTCGACGATCTCAAAGCCTTTCTTGTCGTAGTAGCCGGCCCAGATGCGCCGCGCCACCCATAACAGGTAAATCACGCCCGCAGAAACGTGCAGTCCGTGAAATCCCGTGACCATGAAAAAGACCGAACCGAATTGCGGTGCGCCGAAAGGGTTGCCCCAGGGCCGCACGCCTTCCTCGAGGATCAGCTTGGACCATTCGAACGCCTGCATGCCGACGAATGTCGCCCCGAACACGGCGGTAGCGATTATGAGCCAAATTGTCTTGGTCTTGTCCTTGCGGTAACCGTAGTTCACCGCCAACGCCATCGTGCCTGAACTCGTAATCAGCACGAAAGTCATGATCGCGATCAGGATCAGCGGAATGGGCGCCCCGCCGAAACTCAAGGCAAAGATATCGCTTTGCGGCGGCCACGGCTGGGTCGTGGTCATGCGCACATTGAGATAACCGGTCAGAAAGCAGGTGAAAATGAAGGTGTCGCTAACCAGGAAGATCCACATCATGGCCTTGCCCCAGGGCACATGATAGGCCTGCTTGTCGGCCGTCCAGTCGTCGAGCAGGCCGGATACCCCTTCCGCAGGGGCGACGCTTGTTGCTGCAGCTTCACTCATTCGAGTCAGTTCCTGTTGATCGCCGGTCCGCCGGCGCCTATGTATTTGAAAGTATCGCGAACATCACCAGCCAAACTACCAGCAGGAAATGCCAGTAGAGGGTGCACAATTCGATGCTCAGCCGAACGTCTTTCGGCTCGCAGCCCGACAGCAGCCGAATCGATGTCTTGCTCCAGACCCAAAGCCCGCCGAGCAGGTGCACGGCATGCACTCCGGTGAGCAGGTAGTAGAACGAAGCCGCCGGGTTGGGAGTCAGATAAACTCCGGCTTCCTGCAGGCCGCCCCAGACCATCAGTTGCCCGCCGATGAACAGGAAGGCGAGAACGCCCCCAGCCAGATACAGCGTGAACACATTGCGCGCCTCACCGCGCTTCACCTTGTTGCGGGCGAGTTGAAACAGCACGCTGCTCGATACCAGCAGGCCGGTGTTGAGCCACAACTGCGCCGGTTCGGCCAGCGGCCGCCAGTCCGGCAGTTCCATGCGGATGAAATAGCTGACGGTAAACAGGCTGAACAGCACCGTGGCGACGACGAGGAAGAAGCCGAGAGCCACTTTCTCCGCCGCGGTGTCGAAGACGCCTTCGGGCTTAAGCCCGCCGATGATGCCCTTCTTTTCCCAGGGCTTGTCGGCCAGATGTTTTAGCGATTTCACAGATCCGCCTTGGATACGTCGTGATCCGGGTCGAAATGTTCTGCGTCCACCGTCGGCTCTTCGCTTTCCGGCGTGTTCTGCGGGATGAAGTCCTCGTGCGCACCGGGCACGCTGTAGTCATAGGCCCAGCGGTAAACCGTCGGCAGTTCGTCACCCCAGTTGCCGTGGATCGGCGGAGTATCCGGGGTCTGCCATTCGAGCGAATTGGCGCCCCAGGGATTGGCGCCTGACTTCTCGCCACTGCGCAGGCTCCAGAACACGTTGATGAAGAACAGCAACTGGGAAGCGCCGACGAACAGCGCCGCGATGGTGATGGCAGTATTGGCGTCCTGGGTCGCCGGCGCCATGAATTCAGTCGTGCCGAGTGCGTAATAGCGTCGCGGCACACCGTGGATGCCGAGATAGTGCATCGGCAGGTAGATGGCGTAGGTGCCGAGGAAGGTGCACCAGAAATGCAGCTTGGCCATGCCCTCGTGGTACATGCGGCCCGACATCTTCGGGAACCAGTGGTACAGCGCCGCGAACAGCACCAGGATCGGCGAAACGCCCATCACCATGTGGAAATGCGCCACCACGAAATAGGTGTCGGACAAAGGCAGGTCGATTACCACGTTGCCCAGGAACAGGCCGGTCAACCCGCCGTGAATAAACGTGAATATGAAACCGATGGCGAAATACATCGGCGCGTTCATGCGGATGTCGCCTTCCCAGAGCGTCAGCACCCAGTTGTAGACCTTCAGCGCCGTCGGCACCGCGATGATCAGCGTGGTGGTGGCGAAGAAGAATCCGAAATAGGGGTGCATGCCGCTGACATACATGTGATGCGCCCAGACGACGAAGCTGAGCAGGCCGATAGCGATGATCGCCCAGACCATCATGCGATAGCCGAAGATGTTCTTGCGGGCGTGGGTGCTGAGCACGTCGGATACCAGGCCGAAGGCCGGCAGGGCCACGATATACACTTCCGGATGGCCGAAGAACCAGAACAAATGCTGGAACAGGATCGGGCTGCCGCCGTCGTAGTCGAGCGCGGCGCCGGACTCGATCACTGCGGGCATGAAGAAGCTGGTGCCGAGCAAGGTGTCGAACAACATCATGATAGCCGCCACGAGCAGTGCAGGAAACGCGAACAGACCGAGCACGGTGGCGACGAATATGCCCCAGACCGACAGCGGCAGGCGCATCATGGTCAGTCCACGGCAGCGGTATTGCAGTACGGTGACGACGTAGTTCAGACCACCCATGGTGAAGGCGACGATGAACACCGCCAGCGAAACCAGCATGAGTACAATGCCCATGTCATGCCCCGGCGTCCCTGCCATCGAGGTCTGCGGCGGATATAACGTCCAACCCGCCCCCGTTGGTCCGCCGCTTACGAAAAAGCTGGCCAGCAGGATGATTACCGAAACCAGGTAAACCCAGTAACTGAGCATGTTCATGAACGGGAACACCATGTCCCTGGCGCCGCACATGAGGGGAATGAGGTAGTTGCCGAAGCCGCCGAGGAACAGGGCGGTAAGGAGGTAGATCACCATGATCATGCCGTGCATGGTCACGGACTGGTAATACGAGTTGGGGTCGATGAGATCGAAGGTTTCCGGGAAGCCAAGTTGCATGCGCATGAAAAGAGACAGCACGAGGGCCACGAGCCCTACGGCAATAGCGGTGCCGCCGTACTGGATCGCGATCACCTTGTGATCCTGGCTCCAGACGTACTTCGTCACCCAGCTATGAGGGTGATGAAGTTCGATCTCCTGGTCCGCCAATGGTACGTATGCCATGTTCTACCTCCTGATTCGATCTTGCTCGATTGCCGGGCTCACGGGCCCGACTATTCCCCGACCTCGATTCTACTTGATGAAAGCGTGTTGATGTACGCGGCCACGTCGCGAATTTCTTCCTCGTCGGCCATGGCCGTCGACATCTGCACCATCTGCTCGCCGAAAGTGTCGTCCGGGTGCATGCCGCGGATTCTCGACTGGAAATTGCTGAGCTGGGTGACCAGATACCAGTCGTTTTGGCCCGTCAGCGGCGGCGCGTCGGTATACCAGGTGCCGCTGCCGTCATCGAGATGGCAGGCGGCGCAATTGCGGTCATAAATGTCCTGGCCGTTGGCGATGTCGCCGGTAACCGTGCGTTCCGCGGGCTGGTCGGGCAGGGAAACGATATAGGCCGCCATGTTGCGTACGGCATCGTCATCGATCAGGGTCGCCGCCATCGGCGCCATTTGCTGGCCGTATACATCGCCCTCGCCACCTCGTACTCCGGACTTGAAGTATTGAAGCTGCCGTTCGATGTACCAGGCCGGCTGGCCGGTGAGCTTGGGGCTGTTCAGGGCCAGATTGCCCTCGCCCTGCTGGCCGTGGCAGGTCGCGCAAAGCGCGTATTGCGCCTGACCGGCCGCGGGATTTGCGGCGACCATGTTCTGGGTTTCGGCGAAGGTGGGCTGCGTGGCGAGCCAGGCGTTGAAATCTTCTTCGGTTTCCACCACTACCTGGCCGCGCATGATGAAATGACCGATGCCGCAAAGTTCCTCGCACAGCACGTCATAGGTGCCGACCTTGTTGGGCGTGAACCACAGGTAGGGAATCATGCCGGGCACCAGGTCCATCTTCACCCGGAACTGGGGAACGGTGAAATTGTGCAGCACGTCGTTCGAGCGCAGCAGGAAGCGCGCATCCTGGTCGACCGGGAGATGCATCTGCGGATCGTTGACGATTACGTCGTCCTGACCGTTGGGATCTTCCGGATTAACGCCGAAAGGATTGCTCTCGGATATATACGAAGAGTCGGCGGTGCCGAGAATGCCGTCGGCGCCGGGATAACGATATTGCCATTGCCATTGCTGGGCCATTACTTCGTAATCACGGGCGTCTTCCGGTACATTGACGAATACCGCCCAGTAGAACAGGCCCGGCGCCAGCATCAGCACCACGCCAACGGTAGTCACCACGGAAAGCCAGATTTCCAGCTTGTGATTTTCCGGCTCGTATACCGCCTTGTGGTTCGGCTGGTGGCGGAAGCGCCAGACGCAATACGCCATGAAGGCGTTGATCGCGACAAATACCAGACCGGTCACCCACAAAGTGACGTAGACCGTAAAATCAATCCCCGCCCAGTCGGCGGCGAGGTCGGTGAACCACCAGTCGAAGTAATAGGCAAAAACGAAATGCAGTACGACTGTGGCGATGACAAGCAGGAAAAGCGCGATTGCTAATGACATATGGTGGCAATCCTTGAATTGGTTGGCCCGGAATAAATCGCCGCGTCACGATCCGGTTCGCGATGATGATTTTGGCCTAAATTTAGCGGGGCGGATGGTATAGAATTTTGCCTCGCGCCGCAAGTAGGGGCGGGGCATGCCTCGCCCGTTTTGGGATTCTGCTGGAGATTGAAATGAAGGCTACACAGATTGTCTTGTCGCTAGTTGCCGCGCTTGTCGCGCTCGCCGGGTCCGCGCTCGCGCAGACTCGTGACTACAGCCCCGAACACCCCTTCGGCAGCTTGCGCGAACAGGCTCGCACACAACAGGCCTGGCTCGAGGAACGGCTGGAGCGAAATCTGCCGATGCTCATGCGCAAGCACGGCGTCGACATGTGGATCGTAACCATGCGCGAATACAACGAGGATCCCGTTTTCCGCGCGCTCGTCTCGCCAACCACGTTCGCTGCCCGGCGGCGCACGATTTACCTCTTCCACGACCGCGGCCCGGACGAAGGCGTCGAGCGGCTGGCGCTCGGCGGCTCCTCCCAGGGGGGCGCCTTCGAGGCGATCCGCGCCACGGCGACCGCTCCCGACGGCCGCGAAGCCGAACTTTGGGGCAGCGATCAATGGGACCTGTTCGCGCGCATGGTGCGCGAGCGCAACCCGCGGCGCATCGCGGTAAACATCTCCCATGAACACAATTTCGCCGACGGACTCTCGGCGGGCGAATGGGAGCAGATGGAACAGGCGCTCGGCCCCGAATTCGCCGGCCGCGTCGTGCGCGAGCCGCTGCTCGCCATCGAATACCTGGCCATGCGCGTTCCGTCGATGACGCCCGTTTACCGGAAAATGCAGGCCATGGTCCACGAAATCATCGCCACGGCTTTTTCCGACGTCGTGATCGTGCCCGGCCAGACCACCACCGAGGACGTGGAATGGTGGATGCGCCAGCGCGTTCACGACCTGGGGCTCGATTCGTGGTTTCAGCCTTCGGTATCCCTGCAGAGGCGGGGCGCAAGCATGGCCGATGACGTGGCGCCGGTTATTCAGCGCGGCGATGTGCTGCATTGCGACTTCGGCCTGGTGGCGCTGGGCATGGCGACCGATACCCAGCACATGGCCTATGTCTTGCGCGAGGGTGAAACCGAGCCGCCCGCCGGACTGCAATTGGCTTTCGCCAACGCCAACCGGCTGCAGGACATCCTCTTCGAGGAAACGCGGGTAGGTCGCAGCGGCAACGAGATTCTTGCGTCCGTATTGGAGAAGATGCGCGGCGAAGGTCTCAACGGAACCATGTACACCCATCCCATCGGCGACCACGGACATGGCGCCGGGCCGCTGATAGGCCTCTGGGATTACCAGACCGGCGTGCCCGGGCGCGGCGACCCCCCGGTTATTCCGAGCATGTGGTTTTCGACCGAAATGCAAGTGACTACGCCGGTGCCCGAATGGGACGGCCAGCCGGTGCGCATGGCGGTGGAGGAGGAAGCCGAGATCACCGCCGAAGGCGAGATGCGATGGATGCTGCGCCGCCAGACCGAGCTTCACCTTATTCGCTGACAACGGTTCGCGTTCCGTTCAGGTTCAGATTCACGCGAAACGGTAGGGGCGAGGCATGCCTTGTCTGTTACTAGTCTGTTAGATTGAATCCCACATCTGGGCCCACGGGAGGGTCCAGCCTTCGGCGCCCGATGCATCGGGCGCCGAAGGTGGCGGTGGACGGGCCGTAGGCATGCTGGTCTTAGAGACCGTGGGCGAGCGTGGCCGCCACCGTCTTTCCCGACATCCTGAACGGTTGCGTGGGCTACGAGCCCGAATGACAAGGTGAGGAGGACGGAAAAGATGTCTGAGTATAACCCGGATTTTGTTGGTGTCGATGTATCGAAAGACTTTCTGGACGCGCATCGGCTGCGTGACGGCGTAGCAAAGCGCTATGCCAATGATCCCGGCGGGATCCGCGCACTATTGCGCTGGGCCGGACCGGAGGTGCGCGGCGTGGTGTACGAGCCGAGCGGCCCCTACCACCGCGATCTCGAGCAGGCGCTGCTGAACGCGAGCATGACAGCGCTGAAAGCGAACCCGCGGCGGGCGCGGGAGTTCGCGCGTGCGGCCGGGCGACTGGCCAAGACCGATCGCGCCGATGCCGAATGTCTGGCGCGCATGGGCGTTGCGCTGCCCCTGCGCCCGGTCAAACCGCGCTCGAAGCAGCAGCGGGAACTGGCCGAACTTACCCTGCTGCGCGATAGCCTGGTCCGGCAACATGTGGCCGAGAACAATCGCAGCGGGCAACTCCAGTTCGCCTATGCCAAACGCTTCCAGCAACAGTGCATCCGCCAACTGGCGAGAAAAATCGCCCAGTTGGACAAGCGCATCGCAGAACTGGTCCAGGCCGATCCCGACTTGGCGCATAGCTTGGCCTTGCTGACCTCCATCCCTGGCATCGGCCACCAGACCGCCGTCATCCTGTTGACCGACATGCCCGAACTCGGACAGCTCGATCCCAAGGCCGTCGGCAGCCTCGCCGGCCTGGCTCCGGTGGCGCGCGACTCCGGCTTGCGCAGTGGGAAGCGGCATATCCAGGGCGGACGACCACGTGTACGCCGAAGCTTGTACATGGCTGCGCTCGCCGCAATTCGTTGCGCGCCACCGCTGAAAATCAAGTACCAGCGAATGAAAAACGCCGGCAAACCCCCAAAAGTCGCCATCGTCGCCATCATGCGCAATCTCGCCGTACTCGCGAACCACTTGCTCGCCGAAAATCAGCCATGGTCTCCCGAACCACCACGAAGAGCGGCTTGCGCCTCTTGATTACAACGACTTCAACCCGGAGGATACAATCTGAATCAATACTTCACGCAACACGGTTGCTCGCCCGCGGACGGCCCAGATACCGCGCAACACGGTTGCTCGCCCCTACAGATCATGCGCCAACCCTGCAGGTAGTCTGGTCATTACAGGAAATAAAATGGATAATCCGCTGTCCAATTCATCCGATTTCAGACACAAAGAGGAAAAATCATGCGTCGTTTTCTGCTAATCCTCGCCACAACCGGTCTGCTTGCAACCGCGGCGGCTACGGCAAACGCACAGTCCGACACTTATTTTTCGGCCCACCATGATTACCGGGTGGTCGAGGTCACGGGCGGCTTGATTCAGCCCTGGTCGATGGCCTGGCTGCCCAACGGCGACATGCTCGTCACCGAGAAGCCCGGCCGTCTGCGGGTGGTTCGCAACGGCGAACTGCTCCCTGAAGCCATTCCCGGCGTGCCCGAAGTTTTCTACCAGGGCCAGGGTGGCCTGTTCGAAGTAGTGCCGCATCCGGACTTCGCCGAAAACCGCTGGGTCTATCTGACCTTCTCCAAGCCGGTCGGCGACACTTCCACCACGGCGATCGTGCGCGGCCGTTTCGAGAACGACGAACTCACCAACGTAGTTGAAATCTTCGCCGCCCAATCGACCGGCTTCGGCCACTACGGCGGCAAGCTGGTATTCGATGACGAAGGCTACATGTTCCTCGTCGTCGGCGACCGCCAGGCCCCTTCCATCGGCGACCTGGCCATTCATCCGGCGCAGGATACGACCAACCATAACGGCACCGTCATGCGGTTGCACGACGACGGCAGCGTGCCGGACGACAATCCTTTCGTCGGCAGCAACGACGTGCTCCCGGAAATCTGGAGTTTCGGACATCGCAGCCCCCAGGGCCTGGCGATCCATCCGGAAACCGGCGACTTGTGGGAAACGGAACATGGCCCTCAGGGCGGTGATGAGCTGAACCGCATCGAGCCGGGCCTCAATTACGGCTGGCCGGTTATCGGCTACGGTGTGAACTACGGCGCCGTCGGCAGCCCGATCCACGTCGGCATCGGCCAGGACGGCATGCGGGCGCCGGACCACATCTGGGTGCCTTCGATCGCAGCCTCGGGCCTGATGATCTACTCGGGCGACAAGTTCCCCGGCTGGCACGGCAGCATTTTCGCCGGCGGCCTGATGGGCGAGCAGCTCGCGCGCCTGCACATGAGCGACGACTATCGCGAAGTAATCGTGGAAGAAACCCTCGCCTATGACATGGGCCGAATCCGCGACGTACGCCAGGGCCCGGACGGCCACATCTACCTGGCAATCTCCGACCGCCGGGGCGAAGAAGAAACTCCCATCGTCCGCCTGGAGCCAGTCGAGTAACCCGGTTCCATGCAGGCATGCGAAGGAATTCGGCATAAAATGGCCGGACTGGCGAATTACGATTTTCTTGCCAATATCCGGCCACGCCGATAGCATTGCCTCATGAACAGAATGAACGTCGCGTTACCTGAGACGCTCAAGAAATTTGTTGACAATCAGGTTTCCGCGCAAGGCTACGGCACTTCGAGCGAATACGTTTGCGAATTGATCCGCAGGGAGAAGGATCGCCAACGATTGCGGTCCCTCGTCCTTGAAGGGGCGGCTTCCCCGCGGGAAACAGTTGCGGACGCGGAATACTTCGACCGGCTTCGCGGTCGGGTTTCCGACTCCGGGCGGACGTGAATGTTAAGCCTTTGGGCTTACGGCGACTGGCGCGACAGGACATCGACAAGGCAATCGACTTCTATCTCGCGGAAGCTGGCGTTATGGTTGCGACCCAGTTCATCGATTCTCTGGAATCATCTCTGATTCGAGTCCAAAATCATCCGTTATCCGGTTCGACTCGTTACGCGCATGAACTGGGCATTTCCGGCCTGCGCACCGTGACAGTCGGCAAGTTTCCCCAGCTTGTTTTCTACGTCGAGAAAGACGATGAGATCGACATCTGGCGCGTGCTTCACGGCGCTAGGGATCTACCCGCCTGGTTAAGCAAGCCGGGAAACTGAAGAGGGGTTGTTTCCTCGACTGACTATCCTGGGAGCTTCCTGATGTCATCGTCATCGCGGGCTTTCCGTTTGTCGACGACTTCATTAATTATTCACTGGGGATTGGCCGTAGGTAGGTGCGTCGCCAGCCAGGTATGCCAGTTCTTCTTTGGTGGACTTTCTTCCCAATGCCTTGTTGCGATGCGGGAAGCGACCGAAACGGGCAATGATGTCCCGGTGGTCGCGGGCATAGGACGCTTGCTCCCCGGAAAAATTCTCGAAAGCCGCCAGGCATTCCGCGTCGAGCTGTTCCGTCACCCGAACCGACAGTTCCTGCGCCGCCAGATCTTCCGAATGTTGTAGCGGCATGTAGTAGAAAGCCCTTGAGCTTGCGCCGACTGGCGCGACAGGACATCGACGAAGCGATCGAATTCTATCTAGCCGAAGCTGGCGGGTTTCGGCCGGACGCGCACCCATCCCGTATTCAAGGATGGGAATTCATCGACAAGCCGGATTTCGCACGTTTGGTGATCTTCAATTTTGGCCCGGCGGCGAACCGGTAGGTTATTAAGCGAGTCAAATTCTGGCAAGTAGAGGTTCGAGAAGCACTTGCCAAAGCTTTCTTTCTTCCTGGATGATATGAGCGCTCAGAGTCATTCCCGCCTGCAATGGAAAGCGCTCGCCGTAGGCATCGACATGCTGTGATGAGATGCGAACCAATACGCGATAGACCGGTTCCGCGACACCAAGCGTAACAGGCAATTCCGCTGGTTCGAATATCGTCCTGGACACCAAAATGATTTCTCCTTCGATGATTCCGAATCGTTGGTAAGGAAATGCATCGAATTGCAGCCGGACGGTCTGTCCAATTCGAATGAATCCAGCAGCTCTGGTTGGTGCGAACAACTCCACTTCAAGCCTTCCGCCTCGCGGCAACAGCGCGACGGCAAGTTGCTGAGGGTGCATGCTCTGGCCGCTGGCGACCGGCAGCGTCGCGATGCGCCCGTCAACCGGCGTTTTTAGTTCAATGGTCCCTTGTCCGGCGATTCGCGCTTGCTGCGCCCGCAGGCTGGAAAGCTGCCCTCTCAATTCCGCCAGCGCGGTCTGATGCCTGACCGGCACACCTTCGAGCCGCAATTGATAGGTTGCGGTCAGTCCACGCTTGATTTCGATCTGCTGGGCAATCTGCTGTTCGGATTGCCGCAAGGCAAGCACAATCTCCTGTTGTCGCTCCACATCGTTCAAAGAAGCCGCATTTTTCCTAGCCAGTAATTCGAATCGTGCAAGCGCAGCATTAGCTGTTCGCATACGTTCGCCATGCACTTGCCGCTGTGCTTCCAGGGAAGTGACTTCTACCTGGGCGGATGCGATCTGTCCTTGCAATTCTTTTGTTTCCTGTCCTAAACGCAATTCAGTCAGTGGTATCAGCTTTTCCCTTTCTGCAATTTGCGTTTCAATTTCCGTCAGTGCAATCTCGTAAACGCCGTCACCTCCCGCGAACGCGGTATCCAGATTCAGTGTGACCAGTGAATCGCCCTTGTTGACTATCTGATCTTCAATCACATGGACGGCGGTGACTGTGCCTAGCTGTGGCGAGACAACCTTGACCAGGCCTTTGTCGGGTTTCAGCCAGCCGTAAACGATTTCTTTTCGCGCATAGCTGCCGGTCAACAGAGTCACCAAAATCGCTGCCACGATGGCGCCAATCAGTAAAGTGACCACCCAAGTTGAAACGGGAGTAGCAAGCACAACATCGCCAAACAACCGGTTTCCCTGGTGCTCAGCTACCTCTTTGCGAAAAATCTCCATCTCAAATCATTATCCCGGCACGGCTCAAGTGTCCGTCACTCGGCCTTTTGAATGTTCAGGTTTCTTTTTCTCGATCAGTTTGCCGTCAGTAACCGCGAAGATTCGATCCGCGTGCTTAAGCAGTTCGGGTCGGTGAGCGACCACGACCCGGGTGATCTCCATCCGCGAGATTACTTGCGCGATCTGCCGTTCGGCCTGCAAGTCAAGATTGGCCGTGCCTTCGTCCAGGAAAAGCACCTGGGGTTTGTGGTAGAGCGCCCGCGCCAACATCAGTCGTTGCCGCTGGCCGCCGGAAAGGGCGGCGCCCATATCTCCTATCGTCGACAGATAATGCATGGGCATTCGGCTGATGTCGTCGTGCACCTGCGCCAGCGTGGCGCATTCGATCACCCGTTGCATGTCGATTTGCGGGTCGAAACTGGCGATGTTGTCGGCGATGGAACCCGACAGGAGCTGATCGTCCTGCATGACCGCACCCGTCGCGGTCCGCCAATTGCGCAAGCCCAGGGAATGCAATGGCAATCCGTCCACCCGGACAATTCCCGACTCGGGTTTGAGCAAACCCAGCATCACTTTTAGTAGAGTCGTCTTGCCGCCACCCGAGGGACCGGAAATGGCAATGAATTCTCCCGGCTGAATGGAAAGAGAAATATCTTCGAGAAGAAATGGTTCATGGGCATCGTAACGAAAACTGATTCGTTCAATATCAATCCCGCCCTGTACTTGTCTGATTTCGGAAACCGGCGCGTCCAAACCGTCTTCCTTGACCGATTGCAGGATGTCGGAGAGTCGTTCCAAGTGCAGTCCCAGCATGCGAAATTCGATGACTGTGCTGATCAAACCCTCAGCTGTAGCCGCAAAGTTTTGCCGGTATGACAAGAAAGCGAACAACATGCCGATACTCATCTCTCCCGCCAGAATGTACTTCGCTCCCAGATATACGATGAGCACGGTTTGTAGGCCGAGCAACAAAGAGGAAGCGAACTGGTTGCCGATCTGCAGCCGGCCATAGGAAATGCCGGCGTTGATCACGTCGGCGTAAAGATTACGCCAGGTATTCTCGCGCTCGACTTCCCTGCCGAAAAGTTTGATGGCGCGTGATGCGCGAATGGTCTCGATGATATGCGAGTTCTCAGTAGCGGTCTTGGCAATCAGTTCTTCCTGCCGGCTTCGCATGAAAGGAAACAGGACGAGTGAAATAATCAAATACACAACTGTGAATGCAAAGGAAGCTAACGCCAGTTTCCAATTGTAGAGCAGCATCAGGACGATAGTGGCGACAACCATGATGCCATCGATGAGAGCCGCAACCACGCTTTGCGTAAGTGCTTGCTGTATCGGGTCAATTGAATCCATGCGGGAAATGATGTCTCCCGCATGCCGCTTTTCGAAGTATGCCGCGGGTAGACGAATCAGGTGCCGCAGCACATTGCCTGCCATTTGAAAGGTCATTGACTGGCCCAGCAACAAAATTACCCAGGATCTCAGCGCGACAGTCACGGCATGAATCAGATAGAGGCAACCGAAACTAATTCCTAGCAGAAACAGAAAATCTGTATCGAACCGAGTCACCGCTTCGTCGATGACAAGTTGCAGATAGAAGGGCGAAGCCAAGCCAAATAGTTGAATTACGACAGACAGGATAAGAATCTGTATCAAGGATCGCTTTAGGCCGGACAGGCGGGACCACAAACTGGTCAACCGCGTTTTGGTCCGGGCCACAATTGGCTGAAAGTCAGTGGCGGGAGTCACCTCCAGCGCAACACCGGTGAAGTGTTTCGATATTTCATCGAGAGAATAGGTTACTCGGCCGTGGGCTGGATCGAACACGACGAATCGATTTCGCCGAATTTCCTTCAACACCACGAAATGATCCATATCCCAGTGCAGAATCACGGGAAGCGAAATATCCTTCAATCGTTGGGGTTCGAGTCGCAGAGCGCGCGAGCCAAGCATAAGCTGCTCGGCGATCTTCATCAGATCGCGTAACCGCGACCCCTTAAGCGATGAACCGAAACGCTGTCGCATGGCGTTCAGATCGATTTTGTGACCGTGGTGTTGAGCCACCATCGCCAAAGACGCAAGGCCGCACTCGGCGGCCTCACTTTGCAGAAAAATCTTCAATGTTTTACAGCCAATAGACTATTTGCAGGGAGAAGACAGAAAAATTGGAATAAGTGAGAGATTTAATTAATCCTTATCAAGAAATAGCAAGTGATAGAGATATTGTCGGGATAAGGTTGGACAAACCATGCAAGATGCTCACGTAAAGAATTGGATGTCCATTTTCTCGTTCGATCTCTACTATGGCCAAAATAGTAAATGAGAAAGCCGATAAAATTAGTGCTAATGCGTATAACAATCCGTAGTAGTTGTTATCAAAATTTGTCGCATGAACGAAAGAAAACAGCAAACTTGTGACTAGTAAAGAATAGATCCAGCTATTGGATCTAGAAATCCAGTCAGAGAACTTTTTTACAATTAGCAGAATAATAAACTGAAAAATCAATGTCTCTAGGATTGGAGCTACTATCAAAAATTCAATAATCGACCAAATCAAAGGACTAGAGGAAAACATTTCAGCATAAATAGAATCTACAGCTAACTCAAACTCTGGCTCGATAAGATATAGTAATTCGAAAGTGATCAAATCTGTAATTACGATACATGCCCAGAATACAAGAATCAACTTTGATCTATTAACTTGGGTTAGTAAAGATAAAATTTGTTTCATTACTGAAGTATCTTCTATTTGGTGAAGTTTATAAAAGTAGGGAACATATCAAAAGATTGAACTTTAGTAAATGGTAACTAAGCCTAGCAGGTTGCTGAAAAATTTGTATTGACGGCCTGATTCCTCGGTTTTGAGAGTTTTCACATGTCGTGCATGGCAGCAAGACAATACCAATCCGACCAGGGTCAGCGGCCGGGGTTCGGGAAGTCCCCGTTTAACGGAGTTTTTTCGAACAAGATGACCGAAAATATCTGTAGCAAAGTGTAAAGCGAAGCATCAAGGTCGAGTCGCTTCTTGACGATTGCGACCAGCACGTACATGGTCACGGCCACCCAGATCTGCGTCTTCACAGCTTAATGTGCAGATGCTGCTTGATCCATTTGAAGAACAACTCGACATGCCAGCGCGCCTTGTACAACTCGCATATGGTCATCGGCGGCGGACCGAACAGGTTGGTGAGGAAGATGAGATTCTTCCCGGACCGTGGGCCCTTGAGCCGGATGCGGCGCACGTGGCGCGAATAGCGCTTGCGGCTATAACAGCCTGACAGCGCCACGGCCTGGTCGCAGACGATTCCCCGCGTCCGGTCGTTCTGTGCCGAGTAAACCCGGCGCAGATCTGTGTTCGACTTTGCCCGGGCGACAAAGAACGCGCCCCCTCGTGAAGCACGAAGAACCTCTCGAAATCGAGGTAGGCGCAGTCCATTACATAAGCCGCCGCCGGTTCCGGAATCAGGTTGACGTCGTGCAGCTTGCCGTCGGGAACGTGGATGAAGCTCGGAATGTTGCCGCACAGGTCGAGCAGCGTGTGCATCTTCACCGCGGCTTTCGAACTGCGGAACGGCGCCCAGGGAAACAGCGATAGGCAAAGAAGGTTGTCCATGGTAGAAAATCCATCAACTGCGCGAAAAGGGGCTTGCCTATGTACACAATGCGACCTCCAGGAATGTATTCCCCACAAAGTCGCCTGAAAGCGCGACCGCGTTCATGTCGAAACCACCAAAAAATCCGTTAAAAAGTATCTTATATTTATGCGGTTGAGTGACAGCTCTCCTCATTTATCCGGACATTAGTGCCAGAAAACATGTAATGATTTATCACCAATATTGCACTATAAGCCTCAGAAAAATTAAGGAGGGAAGGCCTTCCCTTCCCTCCTTTTGAGTATAAAAGCAGGTTGAATTTTCTGAATATATTTGGATTCTATCTAAATCCAGAACACGCGTAAGGATTACTACTGCAATACCTATTCTTTAATTCTTCTGCCTTTTCTTTCGCTGCACTACCGGCTGCTGCTGCAGCGTCTGCAGCACCAGTCGCCTTAAGCCCTGCTTTGATTGCTTTCCATATTCTTACTAACCTGGTACCTCCGTTAACTAATTCGATCTCTTCACTTGATAGTTCCAAGATTCCGTAATCTATATCTGAGCGATTATTAGAAAAATCATTCATATTCCTTCTCCTGTATAGGTTCTAGTGATTGACCATAATCACCAATTTTCTTGACTCATTTCTCGGAAAGCACTTACTTCAACACGAGTTGAATTTTCATACCATCATAAGAAATCGTCACGATATTCGAACATTACACCCCCCCCCCCAAGTCAAACATTAATTTGTAACAAATTGTGCCAGGAGGGAGTAACATGTCACCAGGAACCGGCGATTGTCTGCCGGGATTCCTTCGAATAGGACAAGGGGATTCGAGCCGGCAATGGCTTGCAAAGAAGTATTCGATAAGCGTTTAACGATTTTCCGCGGGGGATTGGCCGTAAGTAGGTGCGTCTCCGGCCAGGTAGGCGAGTTCTTCTTTGGTGGACTTTCTTCCCAATGCCTTGTTGCGATGCGGGAAGCGACCGAAACGGGCAATGATGTCCCGGTGGTCGCGGGCATAGGACGCTTGCTCCCCGGAAAAATTCTCGAAAGCCGCCAGGCATTCCGCGTCGAGCTGTTCCGTCACCCGAACCGACAACTCCTGCGCCGCCAGATCTTCCGAATGTTGTAGCGGCATGTAGTAGAAAGCCCGTTCCAGCAAACCGACTTCGCGATCCATGCCGCGATCAATGGCGTCCAGCGCCAGGGCAAGCGCCCGTTCGTCGCCGGCAAACGCGTCGGCGCGCCCGCCTTCAGAATGTAGGGGCGAGGCATGCCTCGCCCCTACGATTTGAACCTGCACTCGCATCCGTAGCCGAATCAAAGCCATACCAAAGCTTGAGCCGATCCCCCAGGTCGTCCGGCCTCAACGGCAAGCGCCCAAACCAGAACGCAATCACTTCCCGATAGTCCGTTTCCGAACGGTTCATTCCAATTTACCCGGTTGCCACAGTCACGGAACGCTTGGCTATACTACAGGCGATGACCGGAGTTCGCATCGTGGCGCTGCGGTTGCGCACGCTCGCGCCGTCGGCATTGTGAGCGTCGATCGTTCTATACTGGTGTTTGGTTTCAGACAGGAACAAGCGCCAGATGAGCTCAGGTTCCACCGTGCCCGAAACGATGCGCGCCTGTGTACTGACAGGCATGGGAGGACTGGACAAGCTCGAGTTTCGCGCCGCCTGGCCAACTCCGTCGCCCGGCGCCGGTGAGGTGCTCGTGCGAGTCCTTGCCTGCGGCCTTAACAATACGGACGTGAACGTGCGCAAGGGTTGGTATTCGCGCAACGGGCCGCGGCCGAAGGCATGGGACGGGAGTAATATTGCGTTTCCGCGTGTTCAGGGCGCTGACGTTGCCGGAACAGTCGTAGCCATGGGCAGGCGCGTCGACCACCTGCAGCCCGGGCAGAACGTCCTCATCGACCCGTGGCTGCGCGATTGGGACGACCCGGACAATCCGGCAAAATGCGGCTATTTCGGATCCGAGCGCGATGGGGGCTTCGCGGACTATGTCGTCGTGGGTGGCCGAAACGTGCACGCCATAGAATCGGACTTGTCCTCGGCGGAATTGGCGACGTTCGCCACATCTTACGTGACGGCGGAGAACATGCTCGATCGCGCCCGCGTGGCCGGCGGCGATACGGTGTTGATCACCGGGGCTTCCGGTGGCGTGGGCTCGGCTCTGATTCAGCTTGCCAAGCGTCGCAAGGCCCGCACGGTGGCCCTGTGCGGCGCGGACAAACATCATGAAGTCACCGCGGTGGGCGCGGATGCGGTCCTGCCGCGCAACCCCCCAGACCTGAACGAGGCGCTGCGCGAGGCTATCGGCGACCAACACGTGGACGTCGTCGCAGACGTCGTTGGCGGGCCGACCTGGCCGCGGCTGATCGAGTTGCTCGCTCACCGCGGCCGCTACACATGCTCCGGGGCGATCGCGGGTCCGCAGGTTGGTCTGGACCTGCGCAATCTGTACCTTCGCGACCTCACATTTACCGGCGCGACAATCACGCCTCCAGGCTTGTTCGCACGCCTCGTTCGCTACATCGAAGCCGGGGAAGTACGGCCTTTGCTCGCGGCCGTGTATCCGCTTGAAAAGCTTCGTGAAGCGCAGCAGGCGTTCATGGAAAAACGCCATGTTGGAAGTATCGTCGTTACCATGCGGTGACGCTCGAGTCGGAAACGATACGGTATCTACGTGACGTCCAGGGTCGACGGCAGCCCGGCTGTTCAGGTTCAGATACATGCGAGGCTGTAGGGGCGAGGCATGCCTCGCCCGCAAATGACCCCGACACTGCGCAACACCCACGGGCGACGCATGCGTCGCCCCTACCGGCCCCGCAATACGGCTTGAGATTCGGGGCGAAAAATGATTGAATGCGCACGCATTCGGCGGCGCCCTAATCCATCCCCGGCGCCCTCCCGCGACTGGTCCATCTTTCAATGACTGAAACCGCAGCCCGGCAAGTATCCGCCTCCTGGCGCGACTACTACGAGATGTGCAAACCCCGCGTGGTCATGCTCATGATCCTGACCTCGCTGGTGGGCATGTTCCTCGCCGTACCTGGCATGGTTCCCTGGCGGATACTGCTGCTCGGCAACCTGGGCATCGCGCTTGTCGCATGTTCCGGCGCCGCGGTGAATCACCTCATCGACCGGCGCATAGACCGCATCATGCACCGCACTTCCGGCCGGCCGCTGCCCCAGGGCCGCGTCGACCCGATACAAGCGGCAATATTTGCTTTTCTGCTTTGCGCAAGCGGCATGGCGATCCTGCTGATATGGGTCAATCCACTATGCGCCTGGCTGACGCTGGCTTCCTTCGTTGGCTACGCTTTCATCTACACCGGCTACCTGAAACACGCCACGCCCCAGAACATCGTCATCGGCGGGCTGGCCGGCGCCATGCCGCCCCTGCTCGGCTGGTCGGCGGTGACCGGAACCATCGAAGCCGACGCCCTCGTACTCGTACTCATCATCTTCGCCTGGACGCCGCCGCATTTCTGGGCGCTGGCGATCCACCGCAAGGAAGAATACGCGCGCTCCGGCGTGCCCATGTTGCCGGTCACCCACGGCGAGTACACGACCAGGGTCCATATCATCGTCTATACCGTGATTCTCGTGGCGGCCAGCGTCGTGCCCTGGTTCACGGGCATGGGCGGCTGGATCTATCTTTCCTCCGCATTGCTGCTCGGGGCCGGATTCCTGTACTGGTCCGGAAGGCTGATGTTCCGCCCGCGCCCGGATGTCCCGATGCGCACCTTCGGTTATTCCATCGTCTACCTGGCGCTGCTGTTCGTCGCCCTGCTGGTGGACCACTACCTGGCTTGAGCGGCGCATGGCTGCCATTCGCCTCAGCAAGACCGTCTGGATAGCATTTGCCCTGCTCAATGCGCTGCTGCTGGCGCTGATCGTCTTTTTGCTGCAATTCCGCGCCGAACGCATCGAGTTGGCGGTGCTGGACGATCTCGGCGCGGTCGTCTATCCGGAGCCCCTGCCGCTTGCGGAATTTTCGCTCGGAGATCAGTCGGGAAGGCCGTTCGACCTCGATCGCATGCGCGGCGCCTGGAATCTGGTGTTCTTCGGTTTCAGCAATTGTCCGGATATGTGTCCGCTGACCCTGGCCCAACTGGAAAGTTTCTATCGCGACCGGCCCGAATCCGCGCAGCCATCGCTCAAGGTGTTGTTCGTTTCGGTCGACCCCGCCGACACGAGGGAAATCATCGGTGCGTATCTGCAAGGTTTCCATCCCGACTTCATCGGTCTGAGCGGAACCCCCGAAAACGTGAACGCCTTCGCCGGCCAATTTTTCGTACACACCGGCATGGACGAATCCACCGCCCACGGCGGTCACTCACCGCCGGCAGATAGCCCCGAGGGCTTTGCCAGTCATAGCATTCACATCGGTGTCGTCGGCCCCGCGGGCGAACTCGTCGGCCTGTTGCGACCGCCACATCGCGCCGCCGACATCGCCCGGGCGCTGCAGATGATCTTCCATCGGGCCTGAGACGAAGCGAATCCGAAATGGCCGAATCCACAGACAGCCCCGATCTGATCCTGGTAGACGGCTCTTCCTACCTGTTCCGCGCCTTCCATGCGCTACCGCCGATGATGACCAGCGGCGGCCAGCCCACCGGAGCGGTGCGGGGCGTCGTCAGCATGATCCGCAATCTGCTGAACCAATATCCCGACAGCCGCATTGGCATCGTGTTCGACGCCAAGGGCAAGACCTTCCGCAACGATATCTATGCCGAATACAAGGCGCACCGCCCGCCGATGCCCGATGACCTGCGCTCCCAGATCGAGCCGATCCACCGGATTATCCGCGCCATGGGCCTGCCCCTGCTCGTCGTCGAAAACGTCGAAGCGGACGACGTCATCGGCACGCTGGCCCACCGGGCCGGCGGCGAGAACGTGTCGACGCTGATTTCCACCGGCGACAAGGACCTGGCGCAACTCGTTACCGGCCAGGTCTCCCTGATCAACACCATGAACGACGAATTGCTCGACCCGCCCGGCGTCGAAGCCAAGTTCGGCGTTCCCCCGGAGCGGATCATCGACCTGCTCGCGCTGATGGGCGACAAGTCCGACAATATACCGGGCGTTCCCGGCGTCGGCGCCAAGACCGCCGAAAAATGGCTCAAGGAATACGGCTCGATGCGAGGCATTATCGACAACGCCGAGGCAATCAAGGGGAAAGTAGGCGAAAAGCTGCGCGACAATATCGAATTGCTCGAATTGTCCTACCTGCTCGCCACGATTCGCACCGACGTGCCCCTCGATACCGACTACAAGCGGCTGGAGCGGCAGGACGAGGACAAACAGGAACTGCATCGAATATTCAGCGAACTCGAATTCCGCACCTGGCTGCGGGAACTCGAGGCCGGGGGCGTCACGGCGCCCGCGGCCGAGACTGTTGCCGATTCGCAAATCGCCGAGGCTGCGCCCGAAGCCGAGGAGAAACCGCCCGAGGGAACGCAATGCACTGTTATCACCAGTGCAGATCAATTGCAGGAATTGCTCAATGAACTGCAAGCCGCTCCCCGCTTCAGCTTCAACATCGAAGCCGAACCCGGCCATTTCCTCGAAGCCCGTATCGTCGGCATCTCCTTTTGCGCCAAAGCCGGCAAGGCGGCATACATTCCCCTCGACCACGACTACGAGGGAAGACCGGAGTTGCTTTCGGCGGAACAGGTTTTCGCCGCCGTGAAGCCGCTGCTCGAAAACGCGCTCAAGCCCAAGTGCGGCTACGACCTCAAATACCAGATGCACCTGCTGCGGATTCTCGACATCGATCTGCGGCCGGTGAAAACCGATGTGCTGCTGGCTTCCTACGTGGTCAATTCCGTCGCCGTGCGGCATCAGCTCGACGCCATCGCCAGACGCTATCTCGAATCCACGCCGAAAGACCTGGAAAGTCTGACCGGCAAGGGCCGCGGCCGGCTCGAAATGCATCAGCTCGGCATCGACGACTTCGGCGCCTGGGCCGCGGAGCGGGCCGACATGATCCTGCGCCTGGCCGGCGAGCTGGAAAAGCATTTGCGCGACAACGGCCACCTCGAAGGGCTGTACCGTTATTTCGAAATGCCGCTCGTGCCGGTGCTGCAACGCATGGAGCGCAACGGCATCAAGCTCGATTCCGCAGCGCTGGGGCGGCAAAGCGCCGAACTCGCGGAACAACTCGAAGCACTTGAGGAGACCGCGTTCACGCTGGCCGGTGAAAGTTTCAATCTTTCCTCGCCCAAGCAGTTGCAAGCGCTGCTTTACGACAAACTCGATCTGCCCGTATTGCGCAAGACGCCTACCGGCCAGCCGTCGACCGCCGAAGACGTCTTGCAGGAACTGGCGGAGGATTACGAATTACCCCAGGTGATCCTGCGGCATCGTTCCCTGACCAAGCTCAAATCCACCTATACCGACAAGCTGCCCCAGGAAGCGAATGCCGGCACCGGCCGCGTCCACAGCAGCTTTCAACAGGCGGTCGCCGCGACCGGACGCCTGTCTTCCATCGATCCGAATCTGCAGAACATTCCCGTTCGCACCGCGGAAGGCCGGCGCGTGCGGCAGGCGTTCGTTTGCGAGCCGGGCTACAAGCTCGTCGCGGCGGATTATTCCCAAGTGGAATTGCGTATTATGGCCCACCTGTCCGGGGACCCTGGCCTGCTTGATGCGTTCTCCCGCGCCGAGGACATCCATCGCGCAACCGCAGCCGAGGTGTTCGGCGTGCCGCTGGGCGCGGTCGACCCGGATCAGCGCCGCAGCGCCAAGGCGATCAATTTCGGCCTGATCTACGGCATGTCTGCGTTCGGCCTCGGCCGGCAATTGAACATCGCCCGCAACGAAGCCCAGCAATACGTCGACCGCTACTTCGAACGATACCCCGGCGTGCGCACTTTCATGGACCGCACCCAGGCCCAGGCCACCGACCTCGGCTACGTCGAAACCGTATTCGGCCGCCGCCTCTACCTGCCCGACCTGCGCGCCGGCCGCGCCATGTTGCGCCGGGCGGCCCTGCGCACCGCGATCAACGCGCCCATGCAAGGCACCGCCGCCGACATCATCAAACAGGCGATGATCGACATCGACCTCTGGCTCGAAAGCGAACCCATCGACGCGCGCATGCTGTTGCAGGTCCACGACGAACTCGTGTTCGAAGTCAATGAGAACGACCTGCAACTGCTATGCGACGGCGTAAGATTCCGCATGATCAGCGCCGCCGCCCTCGACGTGCCCCTCGTTGTAGACATCGGCATAGGCGACAACTGGGACGAAGCCCACTAGGACGCGATTGCCTTTCAGGCCTCAAGCCAGGAATCGAGCCGCTCGCGCGCCTGTTCCAGCCCGATGCCCGCGGTCGCCGAGAACAATTGCACTTCCAGCGCGCCGCGCCCCGACAATTCCTTGCGCACTGCCGCCATGACGTTATGCGCCGGATTCCGCTTCATCTTATCCGCCTTGGTCAGCAACAAATGCAGCGGCAGCCCCGCTCCCTGGGCCCAGTCGATCATCTGCCGGTCGAAATCCTTCAACGGATGCCGAATATCACTAAGCAACACAATTCCCCGAAGCTGCCCCCGCCCGTTCAGATAATGCTGCATCTCCCGCTGCCATTGCTCCTTGACCTCAAGCGGCACCTTCGCATAACCATAACCCGGCAAATCAACCAGATAACGCCCCGCAACGCCCGGCGCCAGGAAGAAATTAAGCATCTGCGTGCGCCCCGGAGTCTTGCTCGTGCGCGCCAGCCGCGACTGCCGGCAGATTGCGTTGATGGCACTCGACTTCCCCGCATTCGAACGCCCCGCAAACGCCACCTCCGCCAGGCTATCCATGGGACACCCATCGAGCGAAACGGCGCTCAAGACAAAACTGGTCTGTTCATATTGCATAAGTTGGTGCCCGCGCATGGCCGGGCGAGACATGCCTCGCCCCTACAGGTCACTCTCGGCAAGAGGACCTGGTTCGAACCTGTTTTCTTCGCCAGACGAACCGGCGACGCATGCGTCGCCCCGGTAGGTCGCTTCCGGCAAGAGAATTGGATCCAGTCTATTTCCCGTTTGATGTAGGGGCGAGACATGCCTCGCCCGCGATTGGCGTAGACGCCACTGTGACGCAAAACGAAGAATAACAAAGATACCGGAGCCGAAATGGAGAGCCGCAGAAAATCAGGCTATAATCCGCATCCGCCCGGCCCGCCACATCGCCGCGAAGCCCGGGACCGAGACATAGATTACCGAGCCGCAGGAATGAGGAAATGAGAAAATCGCTGATTCTGTTGCTATCCGCTACTGCCGCCGCCGTATTCGCGCAAGTGGCGCCCGCCCAGGGCGATGCCGCCGCGGGCGAAGCCAAATCCGCCCTGTGCGCGACCTGCCACGGTCCCGACGGCAACAGCGAACTCGTCATCAACCCCAAGATCGCCGGCCAGAACGCGCGCTACATGATCAAACAAATGCAGGACTTCAAGTCCGGCGCGCGCCCCGGCCCGATCATGGCCGCCATGGTCATCAACCTCAGCGATGAAGACATCGAGGATCTCGCGGCGTATTACGCCGCCCAGACGCCGACCCTGCTCGGCGCCGACCCCGACAGCGTCGAACTCGCCGAAAGCCTGTATCGCTCCGGCAACAGCGAACTCCAGGTAACCGCCTGCTCCGCCTGCCACTCACCGACCGGAACCGGCAACGCCCCCGCGGGCTTCCCCGCCCTCGGCGGCCAGCATCCCGAGTACACCTTGCAGCAGCTCAAGGACTTTCGCGCCGGTGTGCGCGCCAACGATTCGGACGGCATGATGCGCCTCGTCACCGAGCGCCTGACCGACCCTGAACTCGAAGCCCTGGCCAGCTACCTGGCCGGCCTTCACTAAGGCCCGGCAGCCGTCGCGCATGGCAAGGCGCGGCGGCCTGTGGTAGTTTTCAACGAAACCGATTTTCCGAAAATACCCGGAGAAAAACTCATGATCAGACGAACGCTCACGATTTTGTCTCTAGTTCTTTTACTGCCGCTGGCGAACATCGCATACGGGCAGGTGGAACGATTCGTGGACGGTACGCACTATGTGACACTGGACGTCCCGGTCAACACCCGCGACAGGTCCAAAATCGAAGTGATCGAAGCCTTCTGGTACGGCTGCTCGCATTGCTTCCGCTTCGAGCCCCTCATCGAGGATTGGAAGGCGAATGCCCCCGCCGACATCGACTTCATGCGCTTCCCCGCCCTGTGGAACGGCCTGATGAAAATTCACGCCCAGATCTACTATACCGCCGAAGCCCTCGACGCTATCGATGTCGTCCACGAACCAGTCTTCAACGCGATCAATCTCGAAGGCAACCGCCTGCAGAACGAAAGGCAGATCGGCGAGTTGTTCGCCGCCCACGGCATCGACGAGGAAGCGTTCAGCCGCGCCTTCAATTCCTTCGGCGTGCGCACCCGCGTCAACCAGGCCGAAAGCCGCATGCAGGATTACCGCATCCAGAGCACGCCGAACATGATCGTCAACGGCAAGTACCTCATAGCGACCGGCCCCGACGTCCCGACCCAGCAGTTGATGCTGGACATAGTCGACTTCCTGGTAGCCCGAGAACGCGCCGCTCTCTGACATCGTTTCCCGGGCAAGCAGATTCGTCCGAGCTCACCACGGGCGACGCATGCGTCGCCCCTACATCTTTAACGAGTCGTTGCGGCGGCCGTATGCGCCTGACCGGGGATCGAAAATTTCGCGCATAGCTGGCCGCGATGGCCTGTGATAGCTTTTGGCAAGGCAGGTTGTCCAATCACATCAGAAGGCAATTCATGATCAAGCGAAAACTCGCAACAATATCTCTCGTTTTCTTGCTGCCCATCGCAAACATGGCGTTCGGTCAGGCGGATCGATTCGTGGAAGGCACGTACTATGTAACACTGCCCGTACCAGTCAGTACTCGCGACAGTTCCCGCATCGAAGTGATTGAAGCCTTCTGGTACGGCTGTCCGCACTGCTTCAGTTTCGAACCCCTGATCGAGGATTGGGCAGCCAACGCACCCGCCGACGTGGATTTCGTCCGCTTTCCCGCCATGTGGAATGGCCTGATGAAAGTTCACGCCCAGATCTATTACACCGCCGAAGCCCTCGAAGTCCTCGAAGTCATCCACGAGCCGGTTTTTAGCGCAATTGTTCTCGAAGGCAACCGCCTTCAGAACGAAAGACAGATAGGCGCCCTGTTCGCCGCCCACGGCATCGACGAGGAAGCATTCAGCCGCGCCTTCAACTCATTCGGAGTGCGCACCCGCGTCAACCAGGCCGAAAGCCGCATGCAGGACTATCGCATCCGGAACACCCCCAACATGATCGTCAACGGCAAATACCTCGTAGCCGACGTCCCAACCTTGCAATTAATGCTCGACATAGTCGACTTCCTGGTAGCCCGGGAACGCGCCGCACTTTAATCGCCTTACGATCAAGGCAGCAAATCACAATCTCGCTGGCGGGCTCAACAGTCCGGCGGCGTGGCGACGTGTCTGTCACGCAGGGGTTGCCTATAGCGATTCCAGGGACTTCATGGGCACGAACAATTTCATCGGCTTGTCCACCATTGGCGCGAAAAAATCAAAATGGCTGTAAAACGCCAATGCGTCCTGATCCAGTATATCAAGTGCAACGCCTGCTGAAGGAATTCCGCTGGGTGTAGAAGAAATCCAATAAGCATGTCGAAGGGCGTGTACCAATGTTTTTGCCCCCAGCCCTCGCCCGTGAAAGTTCAAATCCACGGCCAACTGCGCCAGCAAAATGATCGGAACCGGGTAGCGGGGCAGGCGGTCGTGAACCGGAATATCCTCACGAGCTACTGTCTGGTGCGCAAGAGTGTAAAAAGCGGCGATGCGACGTTTGGAAAGAGCCTGGGTTTCTGAATCCGCAAGTACGAACGTCCTGTTAAGATTCAACGCCATGTTTTTGGCTGCGTAGCGTCGCAGGTAGGTATTAATGGCGTTCTTGCCGCAGTCAAATTGCTTGACATTGACCGAACGAATATCGAGTGGCAGAAATTCAGTCGCCCTCATGCGGGAAGAATCCTTCTTCGTCTAATGCCTTCGCTGCCTTGCGTATTCCAGGACTTGGCGTGGGCGGGTTTTCGCAAACTGCGCAAAATGCGTCGAATTGCTCGTTGGTCAACACGATTTGGCCAAAGGTTTCCAGCACCGCGGGCGCATCGCGCCTGACCAGTTGAGTGACGTAAGCCTTGATGCTGTTGAATCCGGCCGCATGCGCCGCGCGCTGTGCAAGGGTGTGAGTTTCCTCATCCCATTGCAATTCGTACCTCAAGACTTTGGACATGGCGCACCTCGTTTCTTCATTACGGAATTATTCCGTAACAGCAGGGAAAAGGCAAGGAACAAGGTCCGAGCGCGCACAATGCCTGGAGGCGTAGTAAGCGAGGGTTGACCGATGGATGCCCCAAAGAATCGTAAATTTATGTATAGGAGTCTCTGTCTACGCATTTGCACAGTGTAAGTCGCTGCCGCGATGGGAACATGCGGCGGGCGTGCGAGGCATGGATGCCGAGCTCGAAGCTTACAGGGGTGAAGGCAAGCGTTTATGAAGCGCAGCTTCATGTGCAGCCGGAACGACGCCAAGCTCTGCTTGGCGGCTGGACCGTATTTACAGCGTCCGCCGCATGTTCCCATCGCGGCAGCGACGATTCGAAGCCACTAGAACTTTATCAGCAGTACAGCCGACTAACTCCCTGATTATTCACGTAGAAGAAGGGGAGTAGCCCCCAGGCGCTTCACAACAGTATGTACCTGTCCCGACAACCATGGGCGTCCCGCCTGCCCGCCCCCCTGCGGCGCCTGCTGTTCGCCGACCCCGGTCGCGAACTGTTGAGACAAGTCGACGCCACGCTACTCGTGTTCGGCAACCAGGTGCTGCACGTGGAGAACGACGATGTTGCCGAGTTTCAGACACAAGCCGGCGAAGTCGATGCCAGGGCGCTCGCCGTCTGCGGGCGCAAACTGCTAGGCGCCGACAAGGAAAGGTCGATCCTGCTGCTTCTGCCTCCCGCCGAATTTGCCGCAACCGAAACCGATTTGCCCGGCGTCAGCGGCGAAAACCTCCATTCTGCCCTGGTCCTGCAGATCGAAAACACCCTCCCCGCGCTCGAAGAACCCCTCCAGCTCGCCGTACATGGCAGCGAAGACGGCGCCCAGGTCGTGTTGTGGATGAAGTCGCAGCGGATTCACGAACTGCACCAGGCCTTCGCCGGCGAAGGACTGTTCCTCGCCGCCGTCAAACCGCGCATATTACATAGCCAGGCGCCTCGTTCCGGCCTCGTCGACGCCGACGGCGCCGGCCTCACATTCGCCCGATCCGCCGCCGGCGTGCTGCGGCAATGGAAACACGTGGACGCCGCCGATCTCGAACAGGAGGAATTCGCCGCCCAATGGGATGCCGAAGTGCGTGCGGCCTCGGCCGGCAAGTCGCGGCGGATCGATTCCATCGCCCAATGCGAGGCCGCGCTCGACCGCGACGCCCATACCGATTACAGCTTTTTTCCCTATGAAGCAGTGGCCATGTGCCGCCGCCGCGAGCAGCGCCGCCACATGCTGCGCGCCTCCTTAGCACTCGGTGTGATTGCGCTGCTCGCAGCCACGCCTTTCCTCTATCAGCAATTCCGGATCAGCGAACTGAACGGCCGCCTCGAAACGCGGCGGGACTTGTCCGCCCAAGCCCGGGCGCACCGCGAGGTCGTGGTGGATTTCGAGAACCGCTGGGGCGCGATAGAGAATTTCCCCGAACAGGATGTGCGCGCAACCATGTTCACCTTGCAGCAGGTGCTCAGTCCGAATCGCTTGTCGGACCTCGAAATCTCCGAAGGTGTAATCCGCATCCAGGGCACGAGCGAAGATCCCCAGTCGATTCTGCAACAACTCGAACAGAATCCCCAATTCACCGAAGTCGTATTTTCCCGCGCCACCAGCAACGATCAGTACTACATCGATCTGCGGCTGGCCGACGTCAATTTCGAAGCCTATATGGCGCGCTATTTTCCGGACCGCTGAGCGATGGCCTTTTCCTCCCGCGAGAGAAACCTGTTGCTGCTGCTGGCCGTGGTCATGGCCGTCTTTTTCGGCAGGTTCGTCTTTTCGGCCGTCAGCGAATGGGGCGATCAGCGTGAGGCGCTCATCGAAAACCTGCAACTCGCCATAGCGCGGGAGGAAAGGCTGATCGACGACGAAGCAGACCTGGAACAGGCGCGCGCCGAGGTGGAAGACAAGGCCATCGATATGGAATTCGAGATTTTCTCGGGCGCCACGATCCCACTGATCGAAGCGGCCATCCAGCAGGACCTGTCGCGTTACGCCAGGGAATCCGGCCTCACCGTCAATTCGACCCGGCTCGCCGAAAGGCTCGAAACCGAAGGCTGGCTGCTGGTCAGCCAGGAAATGTCCTTCCGCACCACCGACGCCAACCGCACCGTGGCCTTTCTCAATCAACTGGGCAATTCCCTGCCGCGGCTGCGCGTCACTGACTTCAGCATCAGCCGCAGCCGTACGCAATATTCCGGCTCGATTACCGTGGTCGGATTCGCCCGCCCGGCAGCGGCCGCCGCGCCCTTTTAGGTACTCGGAAAATGTCCTTCGCTTCCATCACGCTGCCGATATTCTCGCAATTGCTCGAGCCCCAGGGCATGGCGCCGGAACGCGACTTCGAGCAGTCGGGCCAACTCGTCTGTGACCGTCTGCCGGCCATAGAACAACGGGCGAAGATCCGTTTCATCCTCGGCGAGCCGGTGCGATTCCGCATGGCGCCCGACGACGAAGTGCGACGCCTGGCGCGGCATTGGCGCGCCGAGCTGTCACCCAAAATCGAAAGCGACGACGAGGAATTGCTCGCCACAGGCTTCGAGGACGACGACGAACTGCTCGATCTGGCCTCGGAAGCGCCGATCATCCGCCTCGTCAATCACCTGTTCGCCCGGGCGCTCGACCTGAATTCGAGCGATATTCATTTCGAGCCCGGCGAAACCAGTCTCGACGTGCGCTGCCGGGTCGACGGCATCATGACCGTGGTCGAACGCCTGCCGGTGCGCATCCATACCGCCGTAGCCTCCAGGCTCAAACTCATGGCGCGGCTCGACATCGGTGAAAAACGCCTGCCCCAGGACGGTCGCATCAACTATCAGCTCGGCAGCAAGCAACTGGACATGCGCGTTTCCACCTTGCCCGGCGTACATGGCGAATCCATTGTTCTGCGCATACTCGACCGCAGCGACATGGAAGTCGAACTGACCGCGCTCGGCATGCCGCCCAGGGTGTTGCACGACTATCAATCGGTCATCAACCAGCCTCATGGCATGGTGCTTATCACCGGCCCCACCGGCAGCGGCAAGACCACCACCTTGTACGCCACGCTGGAAAAGATCAGCAACGATACGCAGAAGATCATCACCGTGGAAGATCCGGTGGAATATCAATTGCCGGGAATCACCCAGATCCAGGTCAACCCGGCGATCGGCCTCGGTTTCGCCCAGGGCCTGCGCTCAATCGTGCGGCAGGACCCGGACGTGCTCATGGTCGGCGAGATCCGCGACCACGACACCGCCGAAATCGCCATTGAATCCGCCCTGACCGGACACCTCGTGTTCTCGACCTTGCACACCAACGACGCCGCCGGCGCGATCACCCGGTTGCAGGACATGGGCGTCGAAGGCTACCTGATCAGTTCCAGCCTGCTCGCCGTACAGGCCCAGCGCCTCGTGCGCCGCGTCTGTACCGATTGCGCGGAAGAACGGGAACTCAATTCCGACGACGCCTCGGTTTTGCGCATCGACGCTTCCGGCTGGCCGCCCATCCGCCGCGGCGCCGGTTGCGAGCGCTGCGGCAACACCGGCTACCGCGGCCGCATCGGCCTGTATGAATTGATGCTGATGAGCGACGAGATCCGCCATCGCGTCGCCAGCGGCGCGGACGCCAACGAAATTCGCGAACAAGCAGAATGCGAGGGCCTGCGCAGCCTGCGCCAGGACGCGCTCGACAAGTTGCGCGAAGGCCTGACCACCCCCGAAGAAGTAGTGCGGGTAACCAGAGCGATATGAGCGAGCAGAGTTTCCGTTACCAGGCATTCGACACCGCCGGCAAACGCCAGAGCGGCGTCCTCGAAGCCGAAACCGAGCGCGAGGCCTTGCGCATCCTGCAAGGACGCAGGCTTACGCCGATTCTCGTGGCGCCCGGCAAGGCGGCGAACTGGGGCTTTGCCAGACGCAAGATTTCCCCCGCCGGGCTGCTCGATTTCACCAACGGCCTGTGCACCCTGGTCGAGGCCCGGGTGCCGCTCGACCGGGCGTTGCGCCTGCTGGAAGGCATAACCGAATCCTCCGCCATGCGTGAACTCGTGCGCAGCCTGCTGCGCGAGGTCAAGGAAGGCAGCAGTCTGGCCGAGGCAATGGAGCAGCATCCGGGGGTCTTCAGCAAGATGTATGTCAACATCGTGCGCGCCGGTGAGGAAGGCGGAATCCTGCACGAGTTGCTGCCGGACCTGGCGGAATTTCTCGAAAGCAACGCCAGGACGCGCCAGTCGATAGTGTCGGCCATGGTCTACCCGGTGGTGCTGGTGATTACCGGCATTCTCTCGGTTGGCCTGCTGATGGTTTTCGTCATCCCCCAGTTCGCCGCGATGTTCCAGGATTCCGGCGCCGAAATCCCCGCGTCCGCCGCCTTTCTGCTGGCCATGAGCGAGTTCCTGCAGAGTTACGGCTATCTTGCCATCATCTTCGCCGCCCTGGCGTTCTTCGGCTGGAAACGGCTCGACGCCGATCCGGCCGGGCGTTATCGCAAGGATGGTTTCCTGCTGTCCCTGCCGCTCCTGGGTAACCTGATTCTCTATCGCGAATGCGCCCTGTTCGCGCGCACCATGGGTGCGCTCATGGGCGCCGGCATCCCCTTGATCCGCGCCTTGCGGGTGGCGCGGGAAGTGCTCGTGAACACGGTGCTGGAGCGGGAACTCGCACGGGTCGAGGAAGACGTGCGCGGGGGCGCCGGACTCGGCGTTTCGCTGGAAGCGACCAATCGCTTCCCGACCTTGCTGCACCAACTGGTGGGCGTGGGCGAGGAGTCGGGCCGCACCGCCAGCATTCTGCTGAAGGCTGCCGAGACCTTCGATTCCTACGTGCGCAACCAGGTGGCAACCATGGTTTCGGCCCTGCAGCCCGCCTTGATCATATTTCTCGCCATCGTCGTCGGTGGCATCACGATCACCATGCTTTCCGCGGTGTTCAGCATGAACGCCGTGGAATTCTGACCAGGAGGCCGCCTCGATGCGAGTTCAGTCCAAAACAGGTCCGGGGCCGCTGCTCTTGCTGCCGCTGACGATATTGCTGGCGTCCTGCGCCAGCATGACGGAAAGCCGGAGCAGCGAAGCACAGGCACAGGACGCGGGACAGGAACAAACGCCGCAGGCGCAATCCGCCCCCGCTCCCGAGCAGGCCGCCGAGCCCGGGCAGCAGGGAATCGCAGTACTGCCCAGCGCGAACAACGCCGCGCAACTCGAACTGATCGACGAAATCAATCGCGACGGTTCCCGGCCCGTGAGCGGCCCGCCCATCGACATCGCTCCGCTGCCGCTGGACGGCGACGCCGATGAAGTGGTCGAGCTGAATTACGAACAGGCCGACCTGCGCCTCGTGCTCGAAGAACTTGCCGAGGCCCTGGACATCTCCCTGGTCATCGACCCGGCCGTAAATCGCACGGTAAGTCTGCGCACCGCCGCGGACCGGCCGCTGTCGCGCGAGGATATCTGGCCATTGATGCGACTGCTCACCCGCGACGCCGGCGTGGTCATCAACCGCGTCGGCAATGTCTACAACGTGCGCCAGGTCAGCGCGGTGGCGCCGACCGAGTTCATCACGCCGGAAGGCCTGGACGGCAGCGCCTCCGCCCGCATCATGCAGGTGACGCCGCTGATCTACGTGTCGGCCGAAGCCGCGCTCGAAGTCATCGGTCCCATGTTGCAATCCGAAGGCGACGTGCGCCAGTTCACGATCAACAACACCCTGGCGATCACCGCCGGCCCGGAAGAACTCGAACGCATCAATCAGTTGCTGCTGCTGGTCGACGCCGACCCCTTCCTCAACCAGGGCATCCGCATCTACCCGCTGGAAAACGCCAATGCGCTCGAAGTCGCCGAGGAACTGGCTGAAATCCTGCTGTTGATCGAAGGCGAAAATCCGTCCTACCAGGTCAGGGGAATCGGCCGCATCAACGCTTTACTGGTCACCGCGCCGGCAACGCGCGGCTTCGACGAGGTCAGCCGCTGGGTGGCGATCCTCGACGCGGAAAGCCAGGAACAGGTCGAACAATTGTTCATGTACCGGGTGAAGAATCTGCCCGCCCTCGAACTCGCGGAAACGCTCAGTCAGGTGTTCGAGGAGGAAGACGAGCCCTTACCGCAGAATCTGCAGCCCCAGGACGAATCGCTCGCCACGATCGAGCGGCAGGTAAACCTGAGCCTGGTCGACAACACCGACGACCCGGCCAGCGAGGCCGCCGCGCCGGTGACCCTGTTCACTTCGGAGTCCGCCCCGCTCCCGGATACCGGCGCGCCGGCGGCGGTATCGGCCAACCTGCAAGTGCGCATTGTCGCCGACGAGGCGACCAACAGCCTGCTGGTTCGCTCCTCGGCCCGGGATTACCGGCAATTGCTGACCACGATCAGCCAACTGGACGTGGCGCCCCTGCAGGTCATGGTCAACGCGGTGATCGCCCAGATTACCCTCGGCGATGAAACGCGATTCGGCGTCGACTGGAGCCGGGTCGCCGATAACGCCGAACTGATGCCGATCGAGAATACGGCCCGGACTACTTTCACGTCGGCCGTGAACGGGCTCATGTTTACACGCAGTTTCCTCGATGGCGCGGCGCGGGTCGAAGCGACACTCGAGGCAATCGCCCGCAACAACGAAGTACGCCTGCTCGCGCGGCCCTCGCTCATGGTCACCAACAACCAGGAGGGCGAAATCCAGATCGGCGCCGAAGTACCGATCGAGGCGGGCCAGTCAATCAGCACCGGCGGCATCGCCACGACCAATATCCAGTACCGGCCCACGGGCATCGAGTTGTACATCACGCCGCAGATCAACGAAGACGGCGTGGTCACCCTGACCATCCGCCAGGTGCTGTCCTCGGTCGACAACGCGGCCGCCGGCGTGAACAACAATCCGGTGTTCAACAACCAGGAGATCAGCACCACGGTAGTGGTCAACAACGGCGAGAATGTGGTGCTGGGCGGGCTGATCCAGGACGACGACGAAAATCTCAATCGCGGCGTACCCGTGCTCAACCGGATTCCGGTAGTCGGCGGCCTGTTCTCTTACCGGCAACTCAGTACGGAACGGCGCGAACTGTTCATCGTGTTGCGGCCGGAAATAGTCAACCTGAACGCCGAAGGCGGAGGTGTACAATATTCCGACATACTCAATCGATTCGAACTGGTTTCGCAACTGTTCGAGGATTCGGGAATCTGAAATGAACCCAGGAGCTGACATCATGCCCACGCGTAGTCCGGCAATGCGATCCGGAGGATTCACCTTGATCGAGATTCTGGTGGTGATGGCGATCATCGCCATGCTCGCGGTGCTGGTGGCGCCGAACATCTTCAATCAGCAGGCCGGCGCCATGCGCGACGCCGCCACAGCCGAAATTTCCACCTTGTCGTCGGCCCTCGACATGTACCGGCTCGACGTCGGCCGTTACCCGGATTCGCTCGATGGACTGATGCAAAACGATTCGGACCGCGCGGCCTGGAACGGGCCCTATCTGCGCGGGTCGGAGCTGCCCAACGACCCCTGGGACACCCCCTATGTCTACGAGCCTGACGGCAACGGTTTCGAGCTCTATTCGCTCGGGGCCGACGGTACGTCGGGCGGCGAAGGCAACGATGCCGACATTGGCCGGGACTGAGTTTTCTCGGGAATATTCCAGGGATAAGGGGTTTGTATCCAATGGTTGACGCCGTACGCGAACGCGGGCGAGGCATGCCTCGCCCCTACACCTCCGGGAATGCAGGTTCTCGCAGGGGCGAGGCACGCCCCCCCCCCGCACCTTCGGATAGTCGGGTTAACGTAGGGGCGAGGCATGCCTCGCCCGAATTTGGCTCGATCCCGCCCCCGCGGCAGAAAGGATTTACCCTGCTCGAGGTTCTGCTCGTGCTGGCGATTATCGGACTGGCCGGCGCTCTGGTCGTGCCGCGGCTGGGAAATCTCGACGGCCGCGGCTTCAATGTGGAAGTGCGCTCGGTCGCGAATCTGCTCAATCACGCGCGGCGCAACGCGGTCGTCACCGGGAATCCGGCTACGATCAGCTTCCTGCCGGAGCCGGAAGACGGAGAACTCGAATATCGCCCGCCGATCTTCAGCGCCGGGGTCTACAGCGCTAGCAACATCGAGCTGGAATTTCGGGGCAGCACCGGCACGCAGGAGCCGGTGCTCGAACCACTGGAGATCACCTTCTTTCCCGAAGGCGGCAGCACCGGCGGCGCCTTGCTGCTCCAGCGCGGCGACCTCGGCGCGCGCATCGACATCGACCCGTTTACCGGACGCATAAGCACCGATGACCAGGAAACCGTCCGCTGAACGCGGCTTCACCTTGCTCGAAGTGATCGTCGCCCTGGCGATCACGGGATTCGTGCTGGGCGGCTTGTTTACTTTGCTCGGCGCGAGCAAGCAACTGTCGCAGCGGTCCGTTGACAGCCTGCACGAGACTGCGGATTTGCGCGCCGCGGTCAATTTCGCCTTGCTCGAAAACGAATTCAACGAAGTCGAGCCGGTGCTGCAAGTCGAGCGCTTCGACATTCGCGCCGGAGACCTGCTGGAAGAACCGATCCGCAAGACCGCCGGCACCACCCAGGCGCTGCAATTCTTTGAAATCATCGACCCGGAACGGGACCAGGCGGTAAGCGGCACGCGCTGGGTCCGGCTCCTTCTGCCAAGGTAGGTCGTCGTCATCATGGGACACTCACATTCCCCATCCCCACCTTCCCCACCCCGTCATTCTGCGCGCAGCGAAGCGAAGTCGCAGAATCTCGGCCGAAACACAATGGGACACCCACGCTCTCGCCGGCGGAATTCCGGCTTCACCCTCATCGAAGTACTGCTCGCGCTCGGGCTTACCGCGACCTTGCTCGGCCTGCTGTCTTCGGCGGTTTTCATGGTCGCCTCAGACTGGAATCGGGACTCCGACGCGCTCGACCGCAACCTGGACCAGAGCCTGGCTGTGCTGCAACTCGACCGCGCCCTGCATGGCGCCTTTCCGCATTCCTGGATGGATGAGGAAGAGTTGATCCGGCGCGTGTACTTCCACGGCGAGGAGGAAACGCTGAGCTGGGTTTCGACGGTTTCGCCCCAGCGCAGGCCGGGCCTTACTGCCTGGCAGTTGTTCAACGACCCGGAACTTGGCGTGTCGCTCAAGCTCGCGCCGGCGTTCAGCGATAATCCCGATTCTCGCCTCGAACAGGCCGAGCCCTCGCTGCTGCTCCCCGGCTACCGGGCCAGCTTCCAATACCTCTACACCGAACTCGACGAGCGCCGGCAATGGATCGGCGAATGGTACGGAAACGAGCGCCTGGCCCTGCCGCTGGCTGTCTACATCCTGTTCGAGCCCATGGACGACGAAGTTGAAGCGCAGCCGCTGGAAGTCGTGGCGCGTATCCGCAACCAGCAGCATCGATCGATCCAGCCGAGTACGCCGTTACAAGGGTTTCCGTTATGAGTATTCGCCGGCAGCGGGGAGCGGTCATCATCATCGTCCTGTGGACTGCGGTGCTGCTGACGGTTCTGGTCACCGCAATGGCTTCCAGGGTGCGGCTGTCGGCGCAAACGACGGCGAATAACCGGGACGCCGGCCTGGCCTGGGCCGAACTCATGGGCGCGGTGAGCCACGCCGAAATGGAACTCATGCTCGAACGCATGGAACTGCCGGTCGGGGAGCCGCTCGAACTGGCGGACAACGGCGAGGTTCGAACGCCCGCCTATCGCTTCAACGGCCGGGACCTGCAATTGAGCTACCCCGTCGATGAAAACCTTGTGGTCCGGATCTACGACCACGCCGGCAAGATCAATCTCAACCGCATCAACCGGCAGGACATGCAAGTGCTCATCACGCATTGGCTCGGCGGGCTCGACGCCGAGCCGGAGCAAGTCCAGGAGTTACTCGTGGCCTGGACCGACTGGACCGACCTGAACGAACTCGAAGGCATCGAAGGCGCGGAGAACGAGTATTATGAAAATCTCGAACCCGGTTATACGCCGCGCAACAATCCCGAACTCGACAGCGTCGAGGAATTGCTGCTGATCCGCGGATTCGACGAAGTGCTGCAAGGCGTAAATCTCGAAGCCGCCTTCACCGTCTACGGCAACGGCCGCAGGCTCAATCTCAATCTCGCCACCCGCGAAGCCATGCGGCTCGTGCCGGGGTTGAGCGAGGAAACGATAGAGAACGTAATCGCGTATCGCGAACGCGAAGACATCAACAACATGGCCGAGATCGGCGAGATTGTGCCGTTCGAGGAATTGCAGGAACTGGCGCCCTGGGTCGGCACCAACACTTCCAATATCTACACGCTGTTCGTCTACCCCAGGGTCGAGTTGAGCGCGGAAGAAACCGAGCGGCTCGAAGTCGAGGACGAATTCTACAATCCCGACCCGGTCACCCGCGGCTACATGGAAATCCTGGAAGTGCGCGGCTATACCAACCCGCCCATCGTCTATCACATCGACCCCTACGGCGCCCTGCCCGACACCGCCCCGCCCCGGGTAGCCGAAAGCGACCTGCTATTCTAGAAAATCAGGGGCCCGTGATGTTTCCCGCCAGGTAGGGGCGAGGCATGCCTCGCCCGAGAATTCCCCGGAAAATCCTGCCACACCCGCGGGCGACGCATGCGTCGCCCCTACCGGTTCGATGGAGACTGTGCCTGGGGATGGCGTGAATGTCTGTCTTGCTGTAGGGGCGAGGTATGCCTCGCCCGCGAATTCCCCAAAAATCCTGCCATACCCACGGGCGACGCATGCGTCGCCCCTACCGGTTCGATGGAGATCGTGCCTGGGGATGGCGTGAATGTTTGTCTTGCTGTAGGGGCGAGGCATGCCTCGCCCGCGAATCCCCCGAAAATCCTGCCATACCCGCGGGCGACGCATGCGTCGCCCCTACCGGTTCGATGGAGATCGTGCCCTGGGGATGGCGTGAATGTCTGTCTTGCTGTAGGGGCGAGGTATGCCTCGCCCGCGAATTCCCCGAAAATCCTGCCACACCCGCGGGCGACGCATGCGTCGCCCCTACCGGTTCGATGGAGAACGCGCCGGGGGATGGCATGATTGTTTGTCTTGCTGTAGGGGCGAGGCATGCCTCGCCCACGAATCCCCCGAAAATCCTGCCACACCCGCGGGCGACGCATGCGTCGCCCCTACCGGTTCGATGGAGCTCGTGCCTTGGGATGGCATGAATGTTTGTCTTGCTGTAGGGGCGAGGCATGCCTCGCCCGCGAATCCCCGGAAAATCCTGCGATTCCCGCGGGCGACGCATGCGTCGCCCCTACCGGTTCGATGGAGATCATGCCTGGGGATGGCGTGAATGTTTGTCTTGCTGTAGGGGCGAGGCATGCCTCGCCCGCGAATCCCCCGAAAATCCTGCCACACCCGCGGGCGACGCATGCGTCGCCCCTACCGGTTCGATGAAGATCGTGCCTGGGGATGGCGTGAATGTTTGTCTTGCTGTAGGGGCGAGGCATGCCTCGCCCGCGAATCCCCGGAAAATCCTGCCACACCCGCGGGCGACGCATGCGTCGCCCCTACCGGTTCGATGGAGATCGTGCCTTGGGATGGCGTGAATGTTTGTCTTGCTGTAGGGGCGAGGCATGCCTCGCCCGCGAATTTCCCGAAAATCCTGCCATACCCGCGGGCGACGCATGCGTCGCCCCTACCGGTTCGATGGAGATCGTGCCTTGGGATGGCGTGAATGTTTGTCTTGCTGTAGGGGCGAGGCATGCCTCGCCCGCGAATCCCCGGAAAATCCTGCCACACTCGCGGGCGACGCATGCGTCGCCCCTACCGGTTCGATGGAGATCGTGCCTGGGGATGGCGTGAATGTTTGTTTTGCTGTAGGGGCGAGGCATGCCTCGCCCGCGAATCCCCCGAAAATCCTGCGATTCCCACGGGCGACGCATGCGTCGCCCCTACCGGTTCGATGGAGATCGTGCCTGGGGATGGCATGAATGTTTGTCTTGCTGTAGGGGCGAGGCATGCCTCGCCCCTACAGCAAAACATCATGACGCAAAAATTACTTTTTCCGAACGGACCATTCGGCGGGCATGATGAAGGGGCCTACGCCCTTGTTGGCTTCGACCGTCAGTTGCTTGCTGAAGCGCGTCTCGTACCAGAGCAGGCCGGTATCGTCCGATAGCCCGCCGACAACGAAATAGCTGCCGACGCGCATCGTCAGATTGCGCACGATCAAGGCGACGGTCAGGATCTCGCCCTTGTGAAACGGGCCGGTCTCAACACCTTCGGCGTCGTTGGTGAGGAAAGAAGCCACCGGCTCCTCGGCCGATTTCATGAAAGCGAAACCGAAATTGCCCTCGACCCCGTCGCGCAGCACCTCGACTTCCATTTCCAGCACCACGTCCTGCAAGGGCTTGAGCGAGGAAAGCTCGTTGCCGTCCACATCCCTGACCGTGAGCGAATTGATGCGGCAATCCTGTACTTCCACGCTTTCGGACTGTTGCTCCATTTCCTCCGGCAAGTCGTTACGGATCGTGTTGTAGGATTTCTTGTTGGTGCAAAAGTCCTCGTAATGGCCGACCACCTTGTCGCTCGCGCCGATCTCGCGGATGCTGCCCTTGTCGAGCCAGATGGCAATATCGCACAACTCCTGCACGTGAAACATCGAATGGCTGCAGAAGACCATGGTTTTGCGCTGGGCGCGGAAGTCCTGCATGCGTTGCACGCATTTGCGCTGAAAAGCCATGTCGCCCACCGACAGCGCCTCGTCGATCACAAGAATATCGGGCCGCACCATGGTGGCGATGGAAAACGCCAACCGCACGAACATGCCCGACGAATAGGTCCGCACCGGCCGGTCGATGAAATAGCCGAGTTCGGAAAACTCGATGATTTCCTGTTCGAGCTCGCGGATGTCCTCGTTCGGGATGCCGAGCAGCGAGGCGTTGAGAAAAATGTTCTTGCGTCCGCTGAAGTCGCGATGAAAGCCCGCGCCGAGTTCGAGCAGCGCCGCCACCTTGCCGTTTGTCGCGATATCGCCCGAAGTGGGCTGCAAGGTGCCCACGAGCAATTTGAGCAGCGTGGACTTGCCCGCCCCGTTGTCGCCGACTATGCCGAGGCTCTGGCCGTTGGCCACTGCGAAGGAAATATCGTTCAGCACGTGGAACAGGCGATGCCGCGGGCGGCGCAGGATCAGCTCCGCGAGCCGGTCCTGGGGCCGCTCGTAGATCCGGAACTCCTTGTTCAGGTTGTTTACAGCGATGCGGGGATGCAAGTCGGTCATGGCTATAACACGTCCCCGAAAGCATGCCTGATGCGCATGAACAGCCAGCCGCCGAGCAACCAGGAGAACAGCGCCGCGCCGGCGGCGATGCCGAGTTGCAGCGGCGAGAAACTGCCGAGCAGGATGATTTCCCGGTACAGGTTGATGAAGCTGTGCATGGGGTTGAACAGGTACAGCGTACGCAGGGTCTCGTTTTCGATCAGTGTGATCGGATAGATGATCGGCGTGAGGAAAAACCACAAGGTCACCCCGAGCGAGACGATCTGCTGCAGGTCGCGCAGGAACACGCACAGCGCCGAAAGCACCGCCACGAGGCCCATGGTGAAAAGGAATTGCAGCGCGAACACGAGCGGCAGCAGCAGCCAGGGCCAGGACAAATGGCCGGTGACCGCCATGTAGAGCAGCAGCAAGGCAAAACCGATGCCATGGGTCATGTAGGGCACCAGCGCGCCGACCACCGGGATGATCTGCACCGGGAAAACGACCTTGGTGATCAGCGGCGCCTTTTCCAGCAGCATATTGGTCGATTTGCTCACGGCTTCGGCGCAGGCGAACCAGGGCAGGTAGCCGATCATGAGAAAAATCACGAATTGCGTCTCGCCGAAATCAGCTATTTCGCGCAGCCGGAACACGTAACTGAAGACGAAGGAATAGATGAGGATGTGTATGACCGGCGTGATGAACAGCCAAAAGGCGCCGGCGGCCGCTGCGCTGAACTGGCCGAGAAAATCCTGTCGCACGAAATTCTGAAACAGCCGGTAATTCAAGGCGGGCGTCATCACCCATTGGCCGATCATTCTGATCACGCTCTGTTTCCTGTTGCCGCCGTCAAGCGGGCGGGTCGGGTACGGGCTGGAAATTTAAGCACGAAAGCGCACAAAGGTCATACACGGGCGACGCATGCGTCGCCCGAGAATATCCCGGAAATCCTGCAATACCCGCGGGCGACGCATGCGTCGCCCCTACAGGTTCGATGGACATCGTGCCCGGGTGATGCGTGAATGTTTGTTTTGCTGTAGGGGCGAGGCATGCCTCGCCCGCTTGCTAGCGGTTTCGAATGTCTCCCGCCACTGCGAGGACTTCGCGCGGGGCCCGGTCGGCCTCCAGAAACGCAAGGCCCGTTTCCCAGGCTTCCGACGAGAGCCGCATTTCGCCCTCTTCGCCGCTGCCGTAAAACTCTTCCATGAAGCGCAGCAACCGGACCGGTTCCTCCGCTGCCGCGCCGCCGCGCCGCAGCTTGCGCCAGATGCAATGCAGGGGCTCGGCGGCGGCATAACGCCTTCTGCCGCCGCCAGCCGGCGTTTCCGCAGCTACCACGCCGCGCTCAATCAATCTTTTCAGCATGGTGGAGACGGCGCGCACGTCCATCCGCGCCCGCGCCGCGATCTCCCCTGTGGTAGAGGCGCGCCACAAGTCGAGTATCGCCTCGAGTACGCGTTGCTGGCTGTTCGGCAACATCTCGAATCGGTTAAGGAAGTACTCGGTGCGCGCGTCCGCCAGTGCGATGATTTCCTCGAACAGCGACCGCCGCTCTGCTCGCGAAGCAGCGGCCAGCATGGCGAGCAGCCGTGGATTTCCTTCCGTCAGAATCTCCAGCGGGCGCACGTTCCGGCCCGCCCCGGCCTCATCGATGGAACGCCACAAGCTGCGGCATTCTTCGGTAGTCAGGGGTTTCAGTTCCTGTAGCGTGAACATGCGGAGGATGGGTGTCCCATGATGACGTGCTTCCGGACGGGATTCCGCGACTTCGCTTCGCTGCGCGCGGAATGACGGGGCGGGGGCGAATTCCTGCCGGTCATTTCCCGAAAGGTCGAGACTGCCGGTAACGGTGGCTACCAGCATGACGCGGGGTTCGGACAACAGCACTTCGTCCAATTGCCGACTGAATTCCTCGCCCGCACCGAGGCGGGTCTTATCCAGGTCTTCCACCAGCAGCACCAGTCGCTTGCCGACGCGGTCCGCGGTTTGGCGGAGCAAGCCGAGAGCTTCGCTTTGCAAGCTCGATTCCGCGTCGTCAGCGGACAAGCGAGCTACCGCCGGCAGCAACCGTCCGGAGAACTCGCTGTTGCGGCGCAACTCGGCGGCGATGCGCGCCAGCAGCATCGATTTGCCCATGCCGCCGGGCGCGGCTATCAGCACATGCCGGCAGGAGGGGGATTCGACATTGCCGCGCAATACGTCAAGAATGGATTTAAGTTCCGTTTCCCTGACGCAAAACTGACTGATAACATCCTCGTCGGACTGGTACAGGCCCGGATTGAAGAAGCGAAGCGGGGCGCCGTCGGAAGCCATTCTTATGCGACATATATTCAACGAAATTGTTGCCATCTTAAAAAGCAAAGAAAATGTTGTCAACAAAAATGACGACAACAATAATGTTGTCAACAGGAAATCCATGCTTCCCTGCGCCGAACACAAGCTGATTCCCTACGAAACCGCGGCTTTGCCGCCCGGCCCCTGGCTGGTGTTCGCGCCTCACGCCGATGACGAAACGTTCGGTCTCGGTGGTTGCTTGTTAAAAGCGGCGGACGAAGGCGTCGAGACCCATGTCATCGTCGTCACCGATGGCTCTCAAGGCGGAGAGGAAGACGGCCTGGTCGATCGCCGGCGCGGGGAAGTCGAGCACGCGGGCGGCCTCCTCGGCCTAAGCGGCCTGCAATGCTGGAGCGAACCCGACCGCGGTCTGCGTGTAGACGCCGGGCGAACAGAGATGTTTGCGGGTGCGATCCGGCAATTGCGGCCGGCAGCGGTTTTCTTTCCCGGCCCGCTCGAGATTCATCCCGACCATCGCGCCACCGGCATGCTCGCCTGGGCCGCGTTGCAGTCGCTTAAGGACGGCGAACCGAAACCGCGGGCGTTGTCCTACGAGATCACCGCGCTCAATCCGATCAACCTGCTGATCGACATCACCGTCCAGATGGACCGCAAATACGAGGTGATGGCGGTTTATATCAGCCAGAACAGTCAGAACAGCTACCCTGACTACGTCACTTCCTTGAACCGAAGCCGGTCGTTTTCGCTCTCGTCCGAGGTGATTTACGCCGAAGGCCTGTATCGCTACAGCGAGGAACAATTGCGCCGGCCGCTGCCGATGGTCGTGCAGGAAATCATCGCCGGCTACTTCGCGCCGGCGCAAGAGTCCTGACAGCAGTCAGTGGAGGTAACCCAGGGATTTCGAAGGGTGCGGCGCCTTTACTTCCTCGATCCAGTCCGGCCAGACCGATTGATTCCATTCCGCCCGCCGCCACAAGGTGTGGATGATGGCGACCCACTGCCAGGCTTCGTCGAGTTGCAGCGAAAGTTGCGCATGCTCGCTGTTTCTCGGTTTGAACACCACGGTGATGCGACTGGGGGCGATGCGAATGTCGGCTTCGAACAGCAATTCGGCAGCGTCGTCCTGTTCTTCTTCCGAGGATTCCTCCTTCCCGGCTTCGTCTGCCTCGTCGCTTTCGTCAGCTTCTTCCGCAACCTGCGACACTTTCGTGTCGGCTTGCGCGGAGCGTTTGACGGGCTTTGTCACCATCGGGCCGAGCATGTCCGAGGCTGCCTGCTGCTCGAGTTCCTCGCGGTGGGATTCCAGCCAGTCGAGCAGGAAATTGAGCAGTCTCAGCAATAGCCGCTGGGTAATCCAGTAGGAAACCTCGCCACCCGTGTCGGTAATCCCGCTCAGGCGAAAGCGGTCCTCGGTGGCTACATACTCGGAGGTTATGCGTTGCAGAGTAAGCACTGTCCGTTTGCTCCGCCTAAGGCTGTTCCAGCCACTCTCCCACTTCAAGCAGGTCCTCGGCTTCCAGCGTACCAGCTTCCCGCTGCAGCACAAGCATTGCCTTGATCTGGTCGTAGCGGGCGCGTTGCAGGTCGCGCTCGGCGCGGAACTGGTCGCGCACCGCGATGAACACGTCGACGATGGTGACAGTGCCGAGTTCGAGGCCCTGTTGCATCGCGGTCGATGAAAGTTCGGTCGATTCGACCAGGCTTTCCGCGGCCTCGATCAGAATGTCGCCGGTTGTTGCCTGCAGATAAGCCGAACGTACGATTTCCCGCGTTTCCAGCTCGATCCTGCGCAGTTCGTGCTCGGCAATGCGATGCAGGCTGCGCGCTTCCCGCACCTGGGCGGTGCGCGTTCCGCCCGAGTAAATCGGAATCGTCACGTCAAGGCCTAGGTAAGTGATATCCGCCTGATCGATGGGCACGTTGTCGAAACCGACGTTGGTCTTCTGGCGCAAGGCGAGCAGTGACACCTGGGGGAAATAGGCGCCCATACTCTCGGAAATCTGCTCGTCCGCGACCCGCTCGGCGTAATGGGCCGCGCGAATCTGCTGGTTGTTCTCCTGCGCCAGCCTTACCCAGTACTGCGCGCTCCCTTCGATCTCCGGCACTTCCACTTCATCGCGCAGAGTGTACAGCCGGCCGGGCTCCATTCCCGAAATTGCGCGCAGTGCTTCCTGGGCCAGAGCCAGATCGGCTTCGAGTTGCAGTTGCTGGGCCTGTACGCTCACCAGATTCGCCTGGGCCTGGTACAGGTCGGTGATCTGTGCGAGTTGCAGGTCGTACATGCTCTCCACCTGGGCAAGCTGATTCGAAACCGCTTCCAGTTCGGCGGCGATCGAATCGAGCGCGTCCTGGGCCTGGAGCACGTTGAAGTAGCGTTCCGCCACATCGGTCAGCAGAAAGGCCAGTTCGTAGTAGTACTCGGACTCGGCCTGGTCTTCGGTGAGGCTGGCCTGTTTGCGCATCGAGAAAGCCTGCCAGTTGAACAGGGTCTGGGACAGCCGCACAAAGCTGCGTTCGCCTTCGAAGGTGCGCAGGCTTTCGAACCCGAAAAAAGGATCGACGCTGGTGCGGCGGTTTTCAGTGACGCTGGTCGCGGCGTTCAACTGTGGCAGAAGGTTGCCCGTGGCCATGCGCTTGCGCGCCGACACGACATTCAGGTTTTCCTCGACAGCGCGTAAGCGCGGGCTGTAGTCGATCGCCGCGCTGAAGAACTCCTCGAGGGTTTCGCCTATCGCCAGCGGTTCTTCTTCGGCGGCGTACGCGGCGGGGATTGCTGCGAAAAGCAGGCAGGTGCAAATGGCTCTTATCATGGCGATACGCTTTACGATTCGGAGTGGGGAACTCAGTCTTCCCGGAAACTGCGGGCGACTGCGTTGGAAAAGGGTTTGAACAGGTATTGCAGGAAGGTGCGCTCGCCCGTGGTGATGAACACTTCGGCAGGCATGCCGGGCATCAGCACGAGGTCGCCGAGGTCGTCCATACCGTCCGGAGACACCTTGATTTCGGCTGTGTAATAGGAAATTCCGGTATTCTGGTCCTGAAAGCTGTCGGCGGAGAGATTGGTCACCTCGCCATATATCGTCGGCGTCATGTTGCCGAAAGCCGAAAAACGGATGTTCGCTTCCTGATTGAGCGCTACCCGGTCGATGTCGTTCGGCGATACCTCTGCTTCGATAACCAGTTCGTCGTCCTCCGGCACGATCTCGGCGATGATCATTCCCGGGCTGATGACGCCGCCCACAGTGTGGGTTTGCATGCCGGTGACATAGCCGCCGTCTGGCGCCCGGATCACGGTGCGCTCGACCACGTCTTCCAGCGCGATGATGCGTTCCAGCAGATCGTTCAGATAGGTGCGCGTTTCCGCGAATTCCGCCGCCACCTCGTTGCTGAAGTCCTTCTCGATTTGCTGGATCTGCAGGCGAGTCTCGCCGACCTGCATTTCGGTCTCCGCGATGTTGGCGGCCAATTCCCCGGCCTCGCCGCTGAAATTGGCGAAATTCCGTTCCAGTTCGCGCAGCCTGATGCGGTCGGAAAAGCCCTGGTCCAGCAATTGCCGCGTGTCTTCCAGTTCGGCCTCGTAGGATTCCGCGAGCAACAGCCTGCTGGCGCGCGACGCCTCCAGGCCGATCACGCGGTTTTCGAGTTGGCCGATGCGCTGCTCAAGCACCTCGACATTGCCTTCGAGCGCCGATTTGCGCGATTCGAAGATGTAGGCCTGAGCTTCGATCTCTTCCCGGGTCGCCGGGTCGTTCTGATCGAGCTCGTCGGGCCAGGCGATGCTCTCGGCGCCGTCGCGCTGGGCGATCAGCCTTGCTTCGCGCACGATGTTGGCCATGTATTGGGTGCGGGCGACGTCGAGTTGCGCCTGGGGCTGGGTGCGGTCGAGATTGATCAGCGGCTGCCCCGGCTCCACCAGGTCGCCGTTGCCGACCAGGATCTCGGCGATGATGCCGCCTTCCAGGTGCTGCACGCTCTTGTTCTGGGATTCGACTTTCACCTCGCCCGGCGCGTAGGCCGCGCCGTCGATCGGCGCGAAAGCCGCCCAGCCACCGAACGCGCCGAAAACCAGCGCGAAAATGGTCAGGCCGACTCGCACCGGAGTCCTGATGCTGGTGTTCGCTTCCGGCTCTTGCGCCGGCAGCAGTTCAACGCGTTTCATTTCGGATTCACCTCGCCGCGGATTGCGGCAGCTTGGCCGCCGGCTTCATGAGGGCGGAGAGGACCTGGCTGCGCGGACCGTAATTGAGCGTCGCGCCTTCCTTGAGCACCAGCATCTTGTCCATGCTTTGCAGCACCATGGTGCGGTGACTGATGACGATCACCGTGCTGCCTTGTTGCTTGATGCGTTCGATTGCTTCCACGAGTTCCTTCTCGCCCTGGTCGTCAAGATTCGAATTGGGCTCGTCGAGAACGATCAGGCAGGGATTGCGGTACACCGCCCGCGCCAGGCCGATGCGCTGGCGCTGGCCGCCGGAGAGAACGCCGCCGCTGCCGCCGATCATCGTGTTATAGCCTTGCGGCAGGTCGAGTATGAGTTCATGCACGCCCGCCAGCTTCGCCGCGGCGACGATGGCGTCCGAATCCTGCTCGCCGAAACGGCAGATATTGTCGGCGATGCTGCCGTCGAACAGTTCGATGTCCTGGGGCAGGTAGCCCAGATGTTTGCCGAGTTGCTCCCGGTCCCAGGTGAAGATTTCGGCGCCGTCGAGCCGCACGGCGCCTCGCGCCGAAGGCCAGACGCCGAGAATCGCCCGCGCCAGGCTCGATTTGCCCGAGGCGCTCGGGCCGACGATGCCAAGGGCTTCGCCCGGGGCCAGATCGAAATTCGCATTACGCACGACAAAAGTCTGGGAGGCCGGCGGCAATACGAACAGACCTTCCACGGACAGTTGCCCGCGCGGGTCCGGCAAGGGCATCGGCAGCGGCCGCGGCGGCAGTTGTTCGAGCAACTCGCCAAGACGGTTGTATTGCGCCCGCGCCACGCTGAAGCCGCGCCAGGTGTTCACCAGCAAGTCGATCGGCGCCAGCGCGCGGCCCAGCAGCAGCGAACCGGCGATCATCATTCCCGGAGAGATTTCCTGTTGCAACGCGAGCAATGCGCCGAGGCCCAGGGTCAGCGACTGCATGATGATGCGGAAGGATTTCGACAGGCTGGTGAATGCGCCCGCCCGGCGGCTGGCGTTGCTTTGCAGGTTGAGCACTCGCTCCGAACCGTCTTCCTGCCGCGCGCGAAGGTCATTGCCCATGCCCATGGCGGCGATGACTTCGGCGTTGCGCAAGCTGCCGGTCAACTGGTTGTTGACGCTGTTGTTGAGTGCGTTGGCGTCCTGCAATTTGGGGCTGGTGGATTTCTCGTTGGCCAGGGCCAGCACCAGCATGACGATCACGGCAAAGACGCCGGCGAGCGCGAAATACGGGTGGAACAGGTACATCACGAACAGGTAGATGGGCACCCAGGGCGCGTCGAAGAAGGCGAACAGGCTGCTACCGGTGAGATACTGGCGCAATTGCGACAGATCGTTCATGGGCTGGGCGCTCGCGGTCATGCCGCCCGACAGCAGCGCCCGATTGAAGGTGGCTTCGGATATTCGGTGCCGCAACCGCTGTTCGAGCCGGTTGCTCGCGCCGATCATGACCATCGAGCGCACCCATTCGAAGCCGCCCATGGCGAGCAGCAGGCAGACCATGAGAATGGTGAGCATGGTCAGGGTGGGTACGCTGCCGCTGGAAACCACCCGGTCGTAGACCTGCAGCATGTAGATGATCGGCGTCAGCATCAGCAGGTTGACGGCGGCGCTGAAAAGGGCGGCGAATCCGAAATACCGGCGCACGTCGCGCAAGGCGTCGGCCAGTTCCGGAAACTTGCTTTTCGAGTTTATGCGATTCATGGACGAGTAACTCTCTGGCGCCTCTGGTCAACGAAAACCGGGAGCCCTTCTGCGCCCGTAGTCGGCGTTAGATGTGGGCGGAATCGCACAATTCAATGTATCGGCAGGAAAACGCTTCGCTGGATTTGCGCCGCCGCAAAAGGAATTGGACCACAATACCGCCCCCGGCGCACCCCAAAACCCTAACCACGCGTCCCCCGCCACCCCAAAACCCTAACTACGTGGTAGGGGCGACGCATGCGTCGCCCGCGCCGCGCCTGGAATCCGAACCACATCAATTTCGGGCGAGGCATGCCTCGCCCCTACAGGGTTTCAGGAATTCCTGCGATACACGTTCCGCCTCTACAGGCTCCGATCCGGATTCTCTGGATCTTTCGCCCAACGCGCAGGATTTTCCTTGATGTATCGCCGTATTCGATCCAGCGCAGCCTGATTACGTATTACGTGGTCATGATAAGTTCGCTGCCAGATCGTTCCGTCGGAAATGCGGTGAATTTCTCCTATTTTCCTGCTAACCGCCGATTTGTATGAACCCACGACGGCACTGATGGATCGGCTTCGCGTCCCCGCGAATTTTCCCGATCGTTCACGGACCGGTTCGGGCGAGGCATGCCTCGCCCCTACAGGTGAAATGGGTGTCGTGGTTGAATTCGCCGTTAAATCAATATCCTGGCGTAGGGGTGGCGCATGGGTCGCCTGTGATGATGAATCCGAATCAACGATGGAAACAATTCCATGAACATGGTTGGGCATGACGACCCATTCATCCAGAACCGTATTCGGGAAATGAGACGGAATTTTCTCCCAGATATAACATGCAATGTTCCCGAATTCGTTCGGATACATTACATCGTTCACGATCCGGCCAAAAAGGCATGCGCGATTGTGGGTGCATATTGTTACAAAGTACGAATTTGGCTGGGTGTAATCTAAATCAACCAATCTGATGGATTTCCGTTTGGGAATGGACGGGACATCGGCATTGTCTGTCATGAGATTTTTGATCCCTGCGGTTGGAGCGAGTGATTTCCGTGGCTTCTCCGCGGTTGCGGATCAGGAAAATGTATAGACCAAATTTCTGCTGGAACCATAATTCCAGTGACAGAAAGCCTCGGGCGAGGCATGCCTCGCCCCTACAGGGTTTCAGGATTTCCTGCGATACACGTCCCCTGCCACCCGGAAACCCTAACCATGTGGTAGGGGCGACGCATGCGTCGCCCGCGCAGCGCCTGGAATCCGAACCATGCCAATTTCGGGTGAGGCATGCCTCGCCCCTACAGGGTTTCAGGATTTCCTGCGATACACTTCCCCGCCGCCCGGAAACCCTAACCATGTGGTAGGGGCGACGCATGCGTCGCCCGCGCAGCGCCCGGAATCCGAACCATGCCAATTTCGGGCGAGGCATGCCTCGCTCCTACGGTTATACACACGGATCAGAGTTCTTCCTCGCCTTGGGCGAAACGGCGCAGGGAGGTGAGGTCGGTGACGATCAGGCGGCTGGGTCCGTCACGGCGGACGATACGGCGGGATTGCAGCGCCTGGAACACCCGGGTCACCGTTTCCCGGCTGAGGTTGAGCATGATCGCGATTTCCATATGCGTAGGCGGATTGGTGATTTCGCTGCTTTCCGCCTTGCGCTGGGCCTCGTTTATGAGTAGGTACAACTGGCCGCAGACCCGCTGGGGGATGTTGCTCAGGCCGAGCAGGGTGCGTTGCATCGTCATCTGCCGCACCCGTTGGGCAAGCTTGCGGCCGATGGTATTGCTTACCGTGCTGGTGTTCAACATGACTTCGCGCAAGGGATTGCGCGCGACGTACACCACCGAGGCGGCGGTCGTGGCAATCACGAATTCAGGTTGCGGGTTATCGTCGAACAGTGCAAGTTCGCCGCAGAAGTCACCAGGTTCGACGAAGTAGAGCCCAACCTCGCGACCGTCGATGGTAAACCCCACGCCTTGCAGGCGGCCTTCGAAGAGAAAACAGACCTTGTCCTCGCGCACTCCCGCCTCCAGCGCCACCGCCCTGCGCGCAAAGCGGGCCAGCGACGCGTGGGGCGCCAGTTGTTCCAGCGCCTCGCGCGGCAGCGGTTTCAACAGATCGAATCTGCTTAACAGTTCGGGGGTAACCTGCATACAATTGGTCCAGCAATGCACTGTGACGCTGCCACCCTGCCGCTACCGAGACGGGGAGAGGAAATCGGCATATCACAGGCGCGGTAACGCCCGTTCGACCAGGCCGGGTGGCCGCAAACTACAGTCTCGATTGCTATTTTCGCGGCCCAATGTGACGCTGGTCACGTCAATTTATCGTCACTCGCGCTAGATTTCTCCATGCCGAGGGCCTGCAAGTGGTAAGAATCGGCCGCTTCGGGAGTAGGTTTAATCATGAAAATCCGCATCAGTACACAATTTTTGGCCATTTTGCTGGCATTTCTCGGCTGGCAGCTTCAGGCGCTTGCCATCGAACCTGCCGTGGTTTCGTCCGGCGGCGCGCCCAAGCCGGCCGCGGGCCAGGTGAGCATGGTGCTTGGCAGCGCCTGGCTCGACACGCCCGGCGAAGACCGCCGCCGCATCCGGATCGGCGCCCCGATCAGCGCCGGCGATCTCGTGCAGACTGAACCCAACGGCCACGTCCATATCCGATTCGTCGACAATGCCCTGGTCAGCGTAAGGCCCGACAGCCGGCTGGAAATCGTGCGCTACGAATACAATCGCGGCAATCCCGCGCAATCCACGGTCAAGTTCAACCTGGAAGAAGGCGTTACCCGTTCAATTTCCGGTGACGCCGCGACTTCGGCGCGGCAACGGTTCCGCCTCAATACGCCGATCGCGGCGATCGGTGTGCGCGGCACCGATTTCGTCGTCAGCGCCACGCAGGACTCGGTGCGCGCGCTGGTCAATCAGGGCGCCATCGTACTCGCGCCTTATTCCGAGGATTGCACGGTGGAGGCTTTCGGACCCTGCGCCGCCAACGCCGTCGAACTGAGCGGCAACAGCGAACAGATGCTCGGCTTCGATATCGGCGCCCAGGCGCCCCAGGTATTGCCGGCAGTGCACGAAACCAATCCGGACGCCTTGCGCGACGATGTCGACAGCGCCGTCGATGAAGCCGCCGAAACCGAAGAAGAAATCACCGGCACCAACGAGGCTTATCTCGAAGGCACCGCCGGCGATCGCGTCTCCGCCGGTCTTGCGAGCCTGAGCACGGATAGTTCAACGGACCCGGATCCGGTCCCGGACCCGGTCCCGGATCCGGTCCCGGAACCACTGCCTCCAGCCGAGCCGGATTTCACTCCCGAGGTTCCCTTCGGCGACACGGAGAATGAAGCGCGGCAAATGGTCTGGGGCCGCTGGGGCGCGGGCAAGGGCGAACTCGAACGAATCACTTATGCTTACGAGGTCGCCAGTGAAGGGCGGGCCGTAGCCGTCGGCAACCTGGAATACGCCCTGTTCCGGCCCGACCCGGAAGGCAGCAATGTCAATTCCGGTCTCGGCACCGTGGATTTCGACCTTTCCGCAGCCCAGGCCTATTACGAGAACGGCGGCAATACCGTCGCCATGCAGGTGAGCGACGGCGAGCTTTCGATCAATTTCGACCGCAACGTTTTCAGCACTGGACTCACCTTGAATCACGATCTGACCGGAACGATCCTGTTCAGCGCGGACGGCCGCGTGTATGACGGCGGCTTCTTCCGCATGAACGAGAACGGCCAGCAAGTCAGCGGCGCCGTGACACTTGACGGCACCGAGGCCGGCTACCGCTTTCTGAAACAACTCGAGCAGGGAAATGTCTCCGGACTGACCCTGTGGGAAGGCAAGTAAGCATGGCCGAAATGCGATTCAGGAACCCCGTGACAGCCCTGCTGCGCCTGCCGCCCGCCTGGGCGAGACTGGCCATGCTGGCGCTGGCGGCGGTGCTTGCGGTCGCGTTTTACGCGGGGCTGCGGCCGGCCATGCTGACGCTGGAGGAACGCCTCGGCGCATTGGGCTGGACGTTATATGCCGACCCAACCGAGGAACAGCGCATCACCCTGGTGACCATCGACGAAGCCAGCCTGGCCGAAATCGGCCCATGGCCCTGGCCGCGTGAAACCCTGGCGCGCCTGGTCACGGCGATCGATGACGCCGGCGCACAATTGCAATTGCACGATATCGTCTATTCCGAATCGCGGCCCGGCGACGAGTCGCTGACTGCAGCGCTCGCTGACAGCCGCGGCGCGGTTCTGGCGCAGATGCCTCTGCTGCAATTCGATCAGGACGCTCTTGCGGGAGAAACCGCTGGTATCCCGGTTATCGACCAACAGGTGCAAATCGGCAACATGACGCATCCCCTCGCCGGCCTGCAGTGCGGTGCGGGTCTGCCGCAGACCGACCGTTTTCTGGCGAACGCCGGCGCATTCGCCGGCATCCCCAAAGGGCATTTCGCTCCTGTCGTTTCCAGCGACGGCTCGGTTCGCAAAACGCCAGCCGCGATTTGCGTGCAAGGCGAAGGCTATCCGGCGCTGGCGCTGTCTGCCTGGCTGACCGCGGTGCAGGCCGATAACTGGTCCGCAACCCTGATCGACGGCGGCTTGTTCGGCCCGGACCAGTACCTGCGACTGGTCGCATATCCCGATCTCGAAATTCCCCTCGACAGCGAGGGCAATCTGCGGATTTCCTACGCCAGCGACCCGTCCGCTTTCCGCGCAATTCCAGCCGCCGACATACTTAACGGCGATTTCGATCCGGTCTGGTTCGACAACACCTGGGCGCTGATCGGCGTTACCGCATTCAGCGTGGGCGATATCGTACCGACGCCGTATGCCGGCGTCGCGCCCGGCGTGGAACTCCAGGCTCGCATCCTCACCAGCCTGCTCGACGGCGCAATTCCCTACACACCTGCATCCGCCGGTCTGCTGCAAGGTCTGCTGAGCGTCGCAGCCGCGGCCGCGCTGTTCCTGCTCGCCACCGGCCGAAACCGCTGGACGGCATTGGGCCTGCCGGTGGCGGGCGTGCTGCTGCCTGTCGTCATGCTGACCCTGCACATCCAGTTGCTGCAAGGGCAGGGCGTCTGGCTCGGCTGGGTGTTCCCGGCGCTGTACAGTCCACTGGCGGCCGGCATGCTGGTGCTGCTCGAATACGGCCGGGTGCGCGCCGAACGCGGCCGCGTTTTCGGCAATCTGACCAGCTATCTGCCGAACGAGATCGCCCGGGAAATCGCCTACAGCCTTCCCAGTTCCAGCATCGACGCCCGGCGCGCCGACATGACCCTGCTGTGCGCGGACCTGCGCAATTTCTCGGCATTCGGCGAATCGCGCCCACCGGAAGAATCCGCCGCCTTGCTGCACTTCTTCTTCACCCGGGCCACGCACATCGTCGAGGAATTCGGTGGCCGAGTACATGAATTCAAGGGCGACGGCCTGATCGCGGTCTGGGACACCCGGAACGGCGCCGCCGCCCATCGTGCCTTGCAGGCCGCTCGCAAGATGCAGGAAATCGAAATCGCCGAAATGCTGCCGGAAGAATCGCCCCAGGGTCTCGAACCGCTGGCGCTGGGTATCGGCATCGAGCAGGGCTCGGTCCTGATCGGCTCGGTCGGCCCGGCGCATCGCCGCGGCCACGTCCTGCTCGGCGATACCGTTTCCATCGTGTTCCGGATCCAGGAACTGACCGCTGATCTGGCCCACCCGATCCTGGTCGGCGGTATCGCGGCAAAGCAACTGAAAGACGAAAATCTCGAATCCCAGGGTCATTTCCTGCTCAGCGGTCTGCGCACCCCGCAACATCTGTTCGCGCCGCCAAGCACCGGAGAGCGCCCGGAGGACCGTGGCCTGAAACTGATACGCGGCGGCCGTTCCTGACGACGATTTCCGCGTCTTTGATTGCTCGACTTGAATGGATTCTGGATAATCTCTCCGAGCCCCGGTCCGGTAAGCAAGGTTCTTTTTGAAAGAAGAAAATTTCGATGCTGCGCGGAAGGCAGCGATGATCCGTTTCCCGGCCGCCCTGGCGCTGGTGCTGGCGCTATTCCCGCCGCTTTCGGCCCAGGCCCAGGACTGCCCCGACCTCAACCCCTACTTCGCCGGCCAGGAATCCCGCGGCCAGGTCGAATGGCTGCAAGTCGCCGGCGAACTCAATGGCTTCCAGTCGCAATGTCTCGAATCGGGTGAATATTTCGCGCTGATCGGCGCCGCGTGGCTCAATGGCGGCTTGCTGCCGGAAGCCGTCGAAGCGCTTGAGCGCTCGCTGCTGCTTGACCCGGACAATGGCGCGGCCCAGATCGACTACGCCGAAGCGCTCTTTCGCCAGGGGCAATTGTTCCCCGCCATCGAGCTCAACGAACAAGTTCTCGGTCGTACCGACCTGCCCGCGAATCTGCGGCCCGCGCTGCAGCAGCGGCTTGAGGAATGGCGCGGGGTAACCCGCGACACTTCCTTTCGCGGCGACTTTCTGCTCGGCTATGACAGCAATCTCAATGGCGCCCCCGATCCGGGTCAGGTCACGCTGACCATCGCCGGCGAGAACGTGCTGCTCGCTCTCGGCGAGGATTTCGAGCCGATGAGCGGCCCGTACGCCAATCTGGGCCTGTCGGCGCGCCACCGCCGTCTGGAGCCGGGCCTGCAGCACAACTTCACCGCCGAAGTCCAGGGCCGCGCCAGTGACGACCGCAGCACCGACCTGCTGCAATTCGACGGCCGGTATAATTTTCTGCGCCCGCGCCGTGCGCAAAGCTGGCAGATCGACAGCGGCTTCCGCAGCCTCGCTTTCGGCGGCTCGGCCCTGTTCACGGCGGCCGACGTCCAGGTGCGCTACAGCATTTCCCCGCTATTCACCTGCCGGCCGTTTTTCGACGCCTCGACCCAATATCAGCTTTTCCATAACCAGAACTGGCTGAATGCATTCGACACGCGTCTCGGCAGCGGCTTCGCCTGCCCGCTGGGCGATGAAACCGTCAGCTTCGGCAATATCAGCCTCGAAGCCGCGCTGCTTGACAGCCACGCGATCAAGCCCGACCGGCCCGGCGGCGACCGCGGCGGCTGGCAAGTCGCCGCCGACTGGCAATACCCGTTACCCCAGGGCCTGTTCCGCGCCGTGCTCAACCACACCCGGCTCGAAGACGGCGACGGTTACAGCCCGCTGCTCGACGCCGGTACTCCGCGCTGGGTCAATCGCAGCTACCTGTTGCTGCAATATCGCCGCGGCATGTTATTTAGCGGCGCTCCCGGCGATCTGCTGATCAACTTCTATCATCAGCAACAGGACAGCAACATCGGCCTGTTCGACACCAGCGACACCACCCTGGAAATCGGCATCAGCATCGGGTTTTGACCTATTTTTTCCAATTCTTTGCGTATTGACGGAATCGCGCCTATACCTGAAGTCGAAGGCAGGGCAAGAGTCACCTTGAAGGGGTAGTTCGCGATCATTTTGAACTCCAAATTGAAATTGACGTGGTGTCAAGTATTATGTAAAGTGGGCCGCGAAATTGCCTCCTTTTCCTTAGATGACCACCAACTGAGGGGTTTTCCGAATGAAGCGCTCGCAGGAGCCTCTAACCTTAAGTAACTCACCGTTGGTGTTGGTACTCTGTCAAGTGCGGATTTCAACGGTACTGAACATCTCAAGCTATATCCCTGGGATTCAGGACATCCTGCGCAAAAACGGTTTTCCGATATTTGTGGGCGGTGAAATTGTTGAATTTTCTGTTCAGGCGCAGTCGGATGATCCTGTACAGCAACGCAAGCAAGCGCACTGGGAGTTTCGAACGTCGAAAGAAGACTGGAGTATCATTGTCGGTAAATCAGCCATAGTCGTTCAGACCACCGCGTATTCCAATTTCGAAAATTTCCTGGAAAACCTCTCTGTTGCATTGGACGCTGTAGGTACGACAGTTGGAGATCTATTGGTTGAACGTGTCGGGCTGAGATATGTTGACGCCATTCTGCCGTCTGAAGGCAAATCCTGGAGAGACTATGTAGCAGGGGGATTTCATGGACATGAGAATGAAATTGTAACTGGGGAAAATTCAGTCTTGTTCATGCAGTCTGTTGTAGAAACGGGCTTGAATCAACGCATGATCGTCCGACTAGCGCAAAATCGTGACGGAGCACTTCTTCCTCCAGACCTATCCTTAACTCCCAGACTAAGGGCTGAAGTAAAGGAGAAAGAACTGATTACTCTGCTGGACATCGACCACTATCGTGAATACCGGAAACCGCTGTCGGTTGATGATGTGACCGAAACCAGTTGGGAACTGCATGACGCGCTTGATACTATATTTAGAGAAATCGTTACAGATGATGCGCTGGAGGAATGGAATTAATGCAGGCACTTAGAGTTATTGAGGAAGATTCTTATGAAATTGAACAGTTGCAGAGAGTTGAGCTGAGGTCGTCTTCCTATCCCAATCTCCCGGCTAGGATTATTGAAAAGATTTGGGGAAAACATCAGTTGGACAGCCCCTTTCCTTCTGCAATTGAAGATGATTTTTGGACGCTAGGCGGCGCTGACTCAAGTTCTACGTCATTGGGGTTTGTGTTGGCCGGAAAGGCGGATTCTACAAATGAGTCCGAAATGTCCTCCTCCGAACAAATTCGACTGGTTGTACACACGCTTGGATTTTCCAAGCGTCAACTAGGGGATCTGTTTGGAGTTTCAAGGCAGGCCATCTACGATTGGCTAAAAGGCGAGACCGTATCAGAACGAAATGCCTCTCGACTCTCCGAGCTTGCACGGATGCTCGTTCCAATCTGGGTTGATATTCGACGCCCACTTTACCACCGATACACGACTGAACCGATTTCTGCTAACAACCCAAGCATCTTGGAATTGCTGCGCGAAGAAAATTGGAATACGGAACGCATCAAAAGTCTGCTGCGAATGGCAGGGGAAATGACTGTAAAAAGGTTGGAGCGCTCGGGGGCAAATCGAAGTCAAGTTTCCAAGTCTCAAGGAGATGAAAATTTTTTGAGCAATATGCGTTCACTCGGTGAGGGATGATGAATGGATTCAGAATCGGCATCGACATCGATTCGAACCTCAGATTGGAAACAGGGAAGCCTGGTCAAGCATAGCGACATTGAGTCATTAGTGCTGGCAACAGTGGACCGAATTCCAACTCCGGATGCAACTCAAGGAGCTTCTGGCCTGATAGTTGTCACGCAAGACTGTGATTTGGTGAGAGACTCTGAAATTGAGCCGTTCGTTGAATTCATGCTCAGTAGGAAGGTTACTAAACCGGAGCCCCAGTATCGTAACGGGCGCAATCCCCGGGTACTACAATTTCCAATATCAAATTCAGGCGAAGACGAGATTTTTTACGAGATATCTATCCATGATCGTTTTCGCGTGGAAAAGAAATCCTTGACCGGCTTGGTTCCAGAGGAGAGCAGATGGCTCGAAGAGAGGCATCGAAAACTCGTTTGCGGCTGGATAGCCAAACGATATGATCGCCCGGCTTTTCCGGATGCCTTCAATCGAAGACTCGATCAAGTGGAAAAGAAACTAGAAAAACTATTCAAGAGTGAGTTAAGCGATCACGTATCGGGGATTTACATAGCTGGCGCTGATCGTGAGCAAGTCGCTAACGAGCCTTATTTAATATCTGTATTGATTGCATATGAGGATAGATGGTCGAGTAATCTCGAGGCGCTTGATTTAGTTGAAGATTTTGTCAAAAAAGTTACGGATATTTTTGAAGATTATGAAAAAGATGACATAGTTCTTGAAGACATTAACAAACTGTCAGAAAAGAGCTTAACGCTAAGCGATCTACGCGTTTACAAGCGATTGGACAAAGACTACCGCAGCTTGCCTGAAGAGGAAGGAAAAGCGATTCCCGTCAAAGCCCAAGAAATCTAACGCCGTTTTCAATTGATTTTTCTATAGCCCGCATGGAACTCAGAATTTACCAGGTCGATGCGTTCACCGACCGTGTGTTCGGGGGCAATCCGGCGGCGGTTTTGCCGTTGGGCGAATGGCTGCCGGCGGGGACGATGCAGGCCATCGCCATGGAGAACAACCTGGCGGAAACCGCATTTTTTATCGAGCGCTTCGATGGCGACTACGACCTGCGCTGGTTTACTCCCGCGGTCGAAGTGCCGCTTTGCGGCCACGCCACGCTTGCCGCGGCCTGGGTGCTGTTCAACCGGCTCGGGGTCGACAGCGACAAAGTCACCTTCCATACCCGCGGCGGCCAGCTATCGGTGGTGCGCGACGAAGAAATGCTGATGCTCGATTTCCCGGCCCAGCCGCCGACGCCGGCCGAAGTCGGCGATGTCGCCGGCGCGCTGTCCGGCGATGGCGCGCGGATCGAGCCCGAAGCCATACTGGCATCTAGCTACGCTATGGTAGTGCTCGACTCGGAACAGACCGTACTAGACGTTAGGCCGGACTTCCGCAAGATCGCCGCGCTGGATAATCCAAACCTCATCATCACGGCGCCCGGAGAAGATTGTGATTTCGTGTCCCGTTTCTTCGGCCCCGGCGTGGGGATCGACGAAGACCCGGTAACGGGCTCGGCCCATTGCGTGCTGATTCCCTATTGGGCCGAACGTCTCGGCAAGAACGAGCTGTTCGCGCGCCAGGTCTCGGCCAGGGGCGGCAAGCTCTGGTGCGCCCTGGACGGCGAACGGGTGCTGATAGCCGGCAAGGCGATCCCCTACCTCGAAGGCGTAATCACGATCTGATCGCGGCGTAATTTAGCGAGATTGCCCGGGCGCGCAGCTTTGCGCGGTAGATGCCGATGGCGTGGTCGCGGATGAGGCCCTTGCCTCGGGTGCTGCGCACGCGTTTGATGAAACGCTCCAGGCGCAGGAAGATGCCCGGGTTCGGGATCACGTCGAGATCCGGGTAGGTATCGTTCATTCCCGGCTCCGCCACCGTCAGGTAGCGCTCGACGCCGAGGACGTGAGCGAGAAACTCGTACCGGCTTTCCAGCCCGCCGGTAAAAAGGCCGCCGACCTGACTTGGCAGTAAATGTTTAGTTTTCCTTTTATCGCTGCCAAGCTTCGCCAGGTCGGCGGCCAAATCGGCCACCGTGCGGTGATTCTCGAATTCAAAATAGGCAAGCTGACTCACCACCGCCATCAGCCATGCCGAGCGATCGTTATAACCCGCACGCTGCTCCGGCAATTCGAGCAGCGACTGTTCTATGATCTGTTCAGAGAGGGGTTTCCCGAACTCTCGCATCCCGGCATTCCCTGAGTGACGGCTGAAGAAGCCCAATTTCCGGTAATTTTTCGCCGTAGTTTACGTATAGACCGGAGCGGCGAAATTATTCTTTCATTTTTTTATTTTTTTTTCTTCCGACCCTGACGCGCCCGGTCAAAAGAGCCAGAACCTTCAGCAAGGTAAGTGAAATCACCCCTGCCTGTCTCCTTGAGTGCATTTTAACCACAATGCAATTTAGACACAGGTTGCCGGATTTGCCTAGGAAAGGGCAAAAAAAACCCCCGGCCGAAGCCGGGGGTTTTGGTTAAGGGCGGCGAAGCCACCGGGTTTGTGGGACAGCTTACATGGTGAAGTCGCTCTCCACCAGAGGATCCGATCCGGCAATCGCGATAGCCATGTCCGTGGCCGCGTCGAAATCACCGTCGCCGTCAACGTCGATGAGAACCCAGATTCGGTTAACTTCAGTACCACCATCATCTACGTAAACCTCGGTAACGGTCGCTATAGAACTATAAGCGATATTGCTGCCGAATGTTCCATCTGGATTAGCTGTCACAGTTTCAAAAATTCCGTCACCGTCACCGAGAAAGGCTCTCAAGTTGTCTGCTGCGGTATCCGCAGCATCAGACGTGCTGTCGATCCCATCATCACCAGTCGTAGCTTTGATATCTCCCTTCAGGGAGTTAAACAAGGTTCGACCCAGGGAGATAGTATCATCAGCTGAACTAGAATCCCATCCGCTGATGAAGTCGAAGCCGTACATATGGCCTTGGGCGGTCCAGGCAACCTGGGATTCCGATGCGGCAGTGTAGTCGAACACGTCGTCTCCCGCGCCGCCGGTCAAGGTGTCTCCACCGGCGCCGCCGCGGATTGTGTCGTTTCCTTCGCCACCAATCAACGTATCGTCGCCGCCATTTCCGCGAATGTCATCGGCCTGGGCGCTGCCGGTGAACGTGTCACCTCCGCTGCCGCCAAGCATGACCACTAATCCATCGGCGCCAGTGACGTCAACGGTTACGCCTGCGGTGTTGTTTTCGGCATCGACTAGTTCAATCTCATTGGCATTGTCGTTTGAAAGGAAACTGACTTCCACCTGCGCGTTGCCGCTGACGTTGATCGCCTCGACAGTCTCATCGTCCCCTGCCAGAGTCAGCGTGTTTACATAATGACCCGATGAAGGACGAACATTGGCCGCGGAACGGGCGCCGCCGGCATTGGCGTTGGAGGTGATATTGAGAACTTCAATCTCCTGATCGACATCAATCGACAATGCGGCTAGACCAGTCGTGTTGGTCGTAGTGTCGTCAGCGCCGCCATTGGCACTTAGAGACACATCAAATTCTCCACTGTACCTGGCTGAACCAACTTCCCTTTCCGGCATTCTATGCACGACACTAGCCGAAACGCCGTCGCCGCTGCCATAGACACCGATGCCCATGCCATCGGCCATATTGGTCAGTGTTACCTCGCCCGATGTGTTGGCGCCGGTTATTCTGACGTTATTGACGCCAAGCAGTCCGACGTTGTACGAGGCCTCACCGCTGCCGCCGATATCGAGAATTTCGAAGTTCGAATAGATCGTCACAGGGGCTGTCGCGCCTGACGGCGTGTAAGAGCCATCGTTTTGGGTCAATCGCAGGACGTCCGTGCCTTCGCCACCGTCAACGCTGCTCCTGTCGGTGCTCTCGGCACCCGCCGTGAAGGAATCGTCACCGGCGCCGAGATCTACCGCAACACCGCCCGAGGCGAACCCGCTTACTGTGACGGAATCCGAGCCGGAACCGCCCGAGACGCTCTCAACGCTATCGCCGACACCAGTGATATTGTTATCACCGCTGCTTGCGCTCGCGTCAATGCTCTCCAGGTCATCCATGCCGGCAACGCTGATGTTAACCCCGCCGCCGCCGCTCAAGGTAAGGGATTCAAGACCCGAGACTGACGCATCAGACTTCGTAACCCCGAGTTTTAAATCGCCATCGCCGGTAACGCTGAGCGTAGTGATCGCATCGCCCACCAGATTGAAATCTGAATCACCGGCCACCGTAAGGCTGACGTTCTCGGCCGCGCCGTCGCCGGCAAGGCTAAGTTCGGCCGGGCCGGCGTCCCGGGTGTGGCTGCCGAAGCCGTCGACCGTGACCGCGAGATCTTCCGCATTGTCGGAACCGTTGGTCACTGCGATGATGGCTTCGTTGTTGCGCAGGCTCACAGACTCGATCGCTTTCGAGTGGATCTGCACTGAAGCTTCATCCTCGCTGCCTTCTATGACCTGTTGAGCGGCCGCATTGGCGCCAGTTTCACCGGTCGTCGGGTCGCCATTTGCATCCAGATAATATTCATTATTTGTTGCGTTTGGCATGGTCATATCAGCAGCAGGATTTATCACATTCTGCATGGAGGGACCGCGCCCTTCGTCATTTCCAAGATTCCGCTGAACTCCGTCGATTGACACGCTGGTGACCGTCTCGGATGCAGAAACCCCGCCGGTTACATCAATGCTCGCGCCGCCCTGGACCGAAACCGAAGTGGTATGCGCTACGGAATAGATCTGTACGTCCGAAAACGGGCTGGCGGTTATATCGACTTCTCCGCCCGCTCCGGTGATGGTTACATCACCAGCGAAGGTGCGATCGGTACTGACTGCAGCGCCGGCTACGGTGACTGACACATCGCTCGTATTGCCGAAACGGCCGAGTTCGACGGATTCCACATCTTCCCAGGCTGACAGGTTGACATCGATGGCAGCCCGAGTGCTGAGGTAGACATGTTCGACGTTCATGACATCCGCGCCATTGGCGTCGATCACGATGTCATCGTTATCGTAAATCTCGAGGGTGTCGAAACCCGCGCCACCATCAATGGTATCGAATGGATCCAGAGTCTTATCCCCTCTTTCGTCCAATTCGGAGATGATCAGGTCATTCGCTGCCGTACCTTCGATATTGTCGCGGGAGTTGGTGAGATAGATGGGATCAGGCGGATCGAGATGATCGCTGATGCTGTCGCGGACTTCGTCGAGGCCGTTTTCGCTGTTGACATCGCGCAGGACGCGGCTGTTGGAGTCGGTCTGACGCAGATCGACAGTGTAGTATTCGGCAACTTCGATCTTGTTGAAGAGACCGTCCGCTACCGAGCCGAGGTCGTCATAGGCGTCGTGGGCCGAGCCCTGGGCGTGGATGTCGTACATCGCACCGACTACCGCCAGCGCGAGAGCGCCGCGGGTCATGCCATCGTTCAGCAGACCGGTTACAATACTGACTGCCGCGGTCACGAGGTCCGCGGACACGTCTTCATCGCCCATCAGGTTTCCGAGGAATGATTCCGCGAATTCTTCGTTGGTCAGGAAAGTCGGGTAAGTCGCCTGGAAAGCATCGGAGGCTGCGATGTGCCCCGCTACGTCTTCCAGCGACATTCCGTCGTTGATTGCGCCGACCCACTCATTGAGCAGGTCGGTGCCCGGGGCGCTCCCCAGCATAACCACCGACAGCCCGATAAGATTGGTTCTGGTTTCAGCAGTGACTGCCATTTTGGTACTCCTTGATATCAAGTTTCAAATTTCGTCGTGGTCAGACTTGCGCAAGCTGACCGCCAACTCGTCGTGCGAGCATAAACAAGACACCCCGAACCGCATGTGACCGTAGTCACACAAGTTCGGGATTGCCGGCTTTTGGGGCCGGCGCCGCCTGTTAACCCGCGAATTTCCTGCACTGCAAACCAGTCAGGCCCACGAGCGAGCAGACATGAAACGCGATGTTACTACTATTGGGCGGGGCGGAACAACATATGGCGGCGAGTTTCAGCCGATGAATCTGAACAGAAAGAAAAAGGCGCCGACCGACGCGAGCAGCGCGCTTCCGGCCAGGGCAAGCAGCCCGGTCAGCAGCCAAACCTTGATGGATTGAATGTCGGCCTTGGTCGCCATGTTTTTCTCCAGCGACTTCAGGTCGATCTTGACTTCCATGATGGCGGACTCCAGGTCAGTCCTGACTTCCTTTGTGGAGGATTGCAGGTCGGACCTGAGTAGTTTCTCCGTATTTCGCAGATCTTCCTTCGTAGCCAGCGGTTCAATGGCGCTCGCGGGAGGGGTGTATTTCACCCTAGATGGCCAGAACGATGACATCAGGGAAGGGCTGGGCGTACTGAGCGGCAGGACAGCCGTTGTGGAAACCAGGCTTGACGGTGTTGACGGCCGACTGGAACGAATTGAAGACAGTCTGGTACGAATGGACGGCAGACTGGACCAAATGGGTAGCAGACTGGGCCGCATAGACCGTAGCCTGAACGGAATTGAGACTCAACTTGGCGATTTGGTGAGTCTGCTTTCCGGAGGAAAGAAGTGATCCTTATCAAAGGCTCTGGTCCAGTTCGGGCAGTGTTTCCCGCAATACTTCGTTACCCTGTGGGTCAAGAATAACGATTTCCGCGGCGGTGCGAAGCGGCAGCGGCGTTCTCGCGGCCCAGAACGACTCGTCGCTGTCGCTGATTTCTATGCGCGCCAGCGGTTCTTCGTAGACTTGCACGCCGGCGGCATCGTAAAGAATCAACCGGTACTCGCCGTCATCCGCGGGAGGCCGCGGCCCGCGTTCGGATACCTGCGCCTGCTCGAGACTCCAGACGCCTTCGGCGTTGATCCCGCCCGACAGCGCTAGGCTTTGGGCCGCTTCCGCCGATGCTGCCTGGGTCGAGACGGTGGGTGTCCCATCGGTCGTCCCCTCGGTGGTGACGGCCGCTGTCGATACTGAGCTGGTGCTGGAGTACGAGCCTTGCCTGCGCCAGTAGTCCCAGGCTTTTTCGTAGTGATAGTCCGAGATGAAGTCGATTTCGGTGCAGTAGGACATCACGTCGCCGAAGCGTTCTATTTCGCCGGAGACGAATCTGTGCCAGTTGTGGTCCCAGCCTCGTTCCGGCCCCAGTTGGCCTTCCGGGTACGGGTAGCCATGGTCAGGTCCAGCCGCATCGCAGCCCGGTGGGTGCCGCAAACTCATGTTGTGCCCGAATTCGTGGGGAATCGTGCTGTAGGTCGCGGCCTGGCTGAGCGCCACCCACCCGGACAAGGCGGCGCGCCCGCCGATGGGCTGCATGGTGATGCCGTGGTAGAACTCGTCCGCGTCGCCTTCCAGGTTCCAGAGTTTGCGCACCTCGGTCAGCATTTCGCCGGTGCTGGACGAGTCCAGTTCGATTGCAGGGGCGATTTTCGTTTCATAGTCGCCGGAGATCGGAAAATAGGCGTATGTTCCCCGCATCAGCAGGTCGGCGTCGAGCACCGGAGGGTCTTCGCCCGGCAGATGGAACGGGACGAAGGTGATGCGCATATCCGGCGCGGCTTCGCCTTCCAGAACGATTCGCCGGGACACATTGTCGTTTTCGTTGGTCTCCGGGAGTTCGTTGTCCGGGTCGAGCGTGAATTCGACCTCGTTGCCGGGCAGGAACATGGCGGCGGGCAAGTCGAATAAATACTCGGTGCGCCACTGATTGGCGCCCGTACTTTCGGTCGTGTAGTAGCTCGATTTCTGCAAATCCCCGTCCAATATCCCGCCCACATCGTTCAACACGCGGCCCGCCACCAGTGGCGGCGTGCGTACCTGGTGGTTGATGCTTACCGCCAGCGCCGTGCGCCGGTTAAGGATCGGCGTCTGGTGTCGAGCCCAACTTCCGCTCGATGAAATATTCGCCACCAGCGGTCCCTGGAACAGGGAAATCGATTGAAACGCCGCGTTGCCGTTGTCGGCGGGGTCCGGGGAGTAGTCCGGTTCGGGCCTGTGTACGATGGGGCCTTCCACCTGGGTTATCGAAGTTCCGTTTATATTCACGAAAAGTTCGCCGCTGGCCATCTTGGCCCAGAACACCCGGGGCAGGGTTCCGCTGAAGTTATTGAATCCGACGCCCAGCAAGTCCAGGTTCGCCATGCCGGCGAACGCGGGCGATATGGACCCTTCCAGCTTGTTGCTGTGCACCCATATCCTGCGCAAATTAAACAGGTCGGCAAACACCTCGGGAAGCGGCCCGGTCAGTTCGTTATAGCCGAGAAAGAGGTAGTGCAAGCGGGAATTCTGCGCAAGTTGCGTCGGAATGGGACCGGTAAGCTCGTTGAACGAAAGATTCAGCAAATACATATTTGACAGGCTGCCGAACTGCGGGGGAATCGTACCGGTAAGTTCGTTTCTGTCGAGTTCAAGTCGTTCGAGAGTGCCCGCCTGAACGAGTTGCGAGGGAATGGGGCCGCTCAGGAGATTTCTGCCAAGATTCAATGTGCGAATCCTGGGGAATCGCCCGAATTCCAGCGGGACGGGGCCGGTCAACTGGTTATCGTCGAGATCGAGCACCTCCAGATCGGTAATTCTCCACAGTCCGACCGGGATATCTCCGCTCAGGAAGTTCTCCCGCACGCGCAATTCCTTCAATTCCCGCAGGTCGCCCAGATCCGGGGGTATGGGGCCAGTCAGCCGATTCGTGTTGAGATTCAGTTGCGTTAGATTCGTCAGTCGGGAAAGTTCCGGAGGAATTTCGCCGGTCAGCCTGTTTCCGTGCAAATAGATCGTATTCAGGGACCTCAGTTGACTGAGTTCCGGCGGGATCGGGCCGGTCAGGTCGTTGTTGCTGAGATCGATAAGGGTCAGGCCGTCAAGCTGTTCCAGGTCCGATGAAATGACGCCTCTCAGGCCGAGGTCCGGCAGGTTGATCGCGCTGATCCGTCCGTCGTGGATGCCGACCCCGGTCCAGTCGTCCAGGCGCACCTGATCGCCCCTGCCCCATTGACGCACCGGCAAGTCCTCGCTCGTCGAGCCGCCCTCGATCAGGGTATTGGCAAAGTCGACCAGCACGCGGCAGTCCCCGGCCAGGGCGGAATCATTGACGAAGCGGCCGTTTGAGCAGCCGGCGGCGTCGAGCAGCAAGGGCGTGGTGACGGTTCGGTCCGGAGGGCCGACAAGCAAGGGAGGCACGGCCGAGAACTGTATGCCGTTGAGCGGCATCCCCATGGCGGCGACCGGCCCGTCGCAGGTCGTGTGTACCGAGAACACGCTCGACCGCTCCGGAATCTCGAACAGCTCTTCGATAAACCGCAACTCCAGGGAATTCATCGGTACCGTCAGCGAGGTGTTGTCCAGAGCATCGCTTCGATAATCGTCCACCCACAGGGAGCAATCGATGTCCGCGCCGGTATCGTTGGCGAAGATCAAGGCGAACTCGCCGCTCCTCGGCAAGACCGGGAAGCGGAAATCCGTAACTGCCGGCGCCCCGGGGATGGTGGCCGCGCCCACCATCCGATTCGGCGCTTCCGCGGTGAGAAGATTGCGGGCGACAACGACTCCGTCGCATTCGAGCCTGGCGTAGCCGAAAGCCAGTGCATTTTCGCCGGCGCTTGTGATCGTCGCCTGTGCGCCGGGCCCATCCAGCTCAAATGTGGCGCTCGAACCGGCAAGACCGGAGAAGCGATCATGGTCGAGTCCTTCGCCTTGCAGCTCGAGTGTGCATCGGTTCGCTGCCGGGGCCGAATTGGTGACGAACAAGCTGGTGCGGAAGCCGTCGCCGTCCGCGACCAGTGGTATGTACTGTGTCCTGCCCGCGGCGGCGTCCCCCCGCGGCAACACCGAAGCGATGGCGGTAAAAACTGACCCTTTGAACGGGAGGCCCACCGCGCCCAACTGCGCGTTGCAGGCAATCGACGCCGAGCCGGCGGTAAATCCCCTGGGAACCGCCGTCAAGTCATCGAGAAACCGCAACGAGGTCGAATACCTGCCCACGGTGAAAGAATTTCGAACCAGTGTTTCATCCCGGCCGTTTTTCAGTTGTATGGAGCAGGACGCATCCAGAGCGGAGTCGTTGGAGAAGGCCAGGCCAAGCGAGCCTGTGCGGGGAAGCACCGGAAAATGAAAATTGGTTCCGCGCTGGGAATCCGGCACGATAGTCGTGCCGACTATGGTTTCCGGCCCGTACAGGGAAAAGGAAACGCGGGCAAACACCGGCCCGGCGCAATCAAGGTTCGCGTAACCGAACGAAAGCACGTTCCCGATTCTGCTGATCACCCGCACGCTGGGGTAATCTTCGTCGAATTTGATCGTCGCGCGATCGCCCGACCATACGACTTTCTGATGGGGGTAGAAACTGCCTGCGTCCAGGCCAAGCCCGCGCAGATCCAGCGTACACTGATTATCCCCATGTGCGTCGTTGGAGAGGAACAGAATCGTATGGAAATCGTCTCCGTGAGCGATCAGGGGAAAGAAATGCAGCCGCTTCCCGGTCAAGTCCGGTGATTGCGCAAAAACCGGCAGCGAGACCAGCAATACGAGAGCAAAAAGGAAGCGCCTGTTCATTGCCCGCGGCGCTAGAGATTATCGAAGCTGATGCTGCCGGTGTCGTCGAACTCGCCGAAATCGAGTTCGGGTTCTTCGGACTTCTTCCAGCGGCGCCGCGCGATCTCGGTCAGCGCGGGCATGTGGCGCCCGGACAGCAGTTGGGCATAGGTGAGATATAGCGCGCCGCAGTCGCGCATGGCGGCAAGGGATTCACCGTCCAGGGCCGCCAGGCGTTCCTGGTCGATGGTATAAAGACCTTTTACCTGCACCGGCGCTTCCGGATCACCGGCGGAAATTTCCCATTCCGTGATCAGTTCGAGTTCCGCCAGTTTTGCCGTGGCGCGCTCGGCCGCCACCAGGTCCGTCGCGTGCTGCCGCATTTTCCTGACGAGTTCCGCCAGGAATTTTTCCAGATTCCCCTCGTCATCGAAAAACTGCCTCCAGGCTTGCGCTTCAGCCGGAACGTCTTCTGCGTCGCGGATGAATTCCGACTCTTCCGGTACGCAGACCTGGTAACGATCCTGGTCGATTCGCGCCATGCGGAACGGGAAGCCCTGGTAGGCATCGGGCAGATGCGCCGCCAGCCATTTGCCGGACTCGTCCATGACCAGGTTTTCGCCGTTGCGCAGGCCCTGGATGGCGATCAGCAGGTACTTGTCCTGCAATTTGATGAAGCCGGCCGGCAGACCCAAAGCCGCCTTCTGCAGCTCTTTCAAACCCAGCGGCATCAGGTGATCGCCGGCGGCGAAACTGAAACTGGACGGCCTGCTCCAGCGCAATCCGGCGTGTGTTTTCTGGGAAACTGGAACAAACTTGCTCACGTAATCCATCCATGCCGTGCAAAATCCGCACGCGCCGATTATAGACCGTTTTCGTACTATCCCGTTACGGCACAGTAGGTTAACATCCGAACCACTCTCGGTGGGGAACTCAGATTGTGGAAAACTGGACCTCGGGCTACGTCACGGAAGTGGGCTACCAGTGGGGCTATTTCTCCGAACTCAATCCCATGCGCGCGAAAATTGCCCTGCCTTGCAGCGGCATTGCCTGCCCGGAAATAAAGCACGCCTGTGAACTCGGCTTCGGCCAGGGCGTAAGCCTGAACATGCATGCCGCCGGCGGCGAGTCGGTGTGGCATGGCAACGATTTCAATCCATCGCAAGCCTTCTTCGCCAGGGAACTGGCGGAACTGAAGAAGCGGGCCGGGGATTTCCTGAACAAGACACGGCCGGTTTTTTCGGCCCTTGGTATACAATGACCGAACCAAAGTCGGGTTTCTTGCGTCTGTTACGTATAAAGACCGACAACTGGCAGATTTCTTTCAGGCAATGAAACTTTTTTCAGGCAAAATCGCTCGATTCGCGGCTCCGGCGCTGTTCGCCGGATTCGCGGCCTTGCTGCCATGGGCCGGGCCGGCCTCGGCGCAGGACCTGGAACTGTTCGAAGACGTGGAGCGCACCAGCCCCGGCGCCGGTCAGCGCGGCGGGCGTAACAGCGCCGCCGATTCAGCCACGCCCTCGCTGACCGAACCTGAATTCGTATTGGTCGGATCCTCCCGCATCGGCGAGCGGCGCCGGGTGGTGCTGACGCATCGCAGCGGCGAGATCGTTACCGCGCCGGTGGCCGCCAGTGGGCAGACGTCGATTCCGGGCCATGAGCAGTTCCGCATCGTTTCCAGCGAGGGCGGCCGGGTCGCGATCCAGTATCCGGCGGGCGCCTCCTGCGTGGAAGCCGCGGACAGCGGCGTCAGTTGCGACGCGAGCACCAATGTCGCCTGGCTTTCCTTGCGGCCCGCGCCCGTGCCCGAACAATTAATCGTCGACCTGGAGGCCGGACAGGAAGAGGAGCCCGACCCGGCAGACCAGGCCCGCGATGCCCGCGAGGATCTGGCAAGAGATCCGAACAACCCTTTTGCGCGCTTGCGCGCCGAGGCGCTGGGCCAGGACGTTCCGCGGCCGGCGCGGTTCCGTCCGCGGCGAATAGACCCCTCCGAAGTGCCGCCGGGAATGCGCGTGGTTTCGACCCCTTTCGGAGACCGCCTGGTCGAAATCGATTGAATGTCGGCTTTCGCGCTGGCCGTTTCGGTCGTCTGCTATCGCACCCCCCGCCGGCAAGTGCTCGACCTGCTCGACTCGCTGACGCACTCCTGTGAACGCGCGCGGGCGGAATTGCCGCTGGAAAAAGTCCAGATCACGATTGTCGACAATGGCGGCAGCGACTGCGATGAACTGGCCGGCTCCGCACGGCTGCGGGGATGCGAACTGCGCATGTTGCGCGGCCACGGCAATATCGGCTACGGCGCGGCGCATAACCTGGCTATTCGCGAGTCTGCCGCCGACTACCATCTGCTGCTCAATCCCGATGTGGAATTCGACCCGGACGCGCTTGGCGCCGGCCTTGGATATCTCGCTTCGAATCCCGGGGCGGTGCTGGTCAGCCCAGCGGCAAGCAACGGGGGCGAACGGCAGTATCTCTGCAAGCGCCATCCCTCGGCCCTGATTCTACTGCTGCGGGGCTTTGTACCAGCATTCCTGCACGCACCGTTCGCCCGCAAACTCGCCGCATACGAAATGCGCGACTTGCCCGACAACCGGCCAAGTACCGGCATCCCCATCGCCGGCGGCTGCTGCATGTTGTGCAGTGGACACCCACTGCGCGAAGCCGGCGGTTTTGACGAGCGCTTCTTCCTGTATTTCGAAGATTTCGATCTGTCGCTGCGACTTGGGCGTCTGGGTGAGCTGGCCTACGTGCCGGCCATGCGCATCCGGCATTCGGGAGGCAATGCCGCCGGCAAGGGGCCGGCGCACATCGGCATGTTCGTCCGTTCGGCCTGGCGTTTTTTCAATCTTCACGGCTGGAGGTGGTTTTGACGGACCAGCAGCCAGTCCTGATAACCGGAGCCAGCGGCTTCATCGGCGGCCATCTTTGCCGCCATTTGCTGGCAGCAGGCCGCAGCGTGCGCGGCCTTTCCCGCTCCGCAAAACCATGGGACACCCACTCATGGGGAGATTCTGCAACTCCGCTTCGCTCCGCGCAGAATGTCGGGGCTATACGAGGAGATATCCTGGATCCGGAAGCGTTGCAGGCGGCCTGCGAGGGCGTTGGCGAGGTGTTCCATCTCGCCGGAGTTTCCCAGACCGCCGACCGGCGCAATGCGCGGGCGATGCGAACCAATGTGGAAGGCACGCGCAATCTGCTCGCGGCGGCGCGCGCCGCCGGAGTAAAGCGTCTGGTTTTCATCAGCAGCGCCCTGGCCGATCAGATGGATCACGGGCAGGCGCCGGCCCGGCCCGGAGACTACGTGCGCGGCAAGTGGAAAGCCGAGCGGCTGGTGCTCGAAGCCAATGGCGAAGACGGGCTGCTGACCACGGTGCTGCGCCCGGCGCCGGTGTACGGCCCCGGCATGAAAGGCGGCATCGCGCGGATGATCCGGCTCATTCACGCCCGCCGGCTGCCGCCCCTGCCGAAACTCGAACGGGGCTTTTCCCTCGTTGGCGTCGACGACGTCTGCCGCGCCGCGATGCTCGCCTCGGAAAGCCTGCTCGCGCCTGGTCAATGCTGGCTGCTTACCGACCTGCAGCGGTACACCGCAAACGAAGTGGAACAAGCCGTTTACGAAGCTCTCGGCCGAAAAAAGCCCGCCTGGCGCACTCCGGCTGTGGTATTCTTCGCCGCGGCCGCATTGTTGCAATTCGGCCGTCTTGCCGGATGGAAAAAAGCCGAGTCGGGACTGCAAACCTGGCGCAACTTGACGAGCGAGCGTACCTGGCCGGCCCAGGACATATACGAGGAGCTGGATTTCCGTCCTTCCGGCGTCTTGTATGAGCAATTGCCGGAAATCATCCGGGATCTGACTAGACAGCAACCCGCCCCGCGGGAGTAGAAATGACCAAAGGCATTATTCTTGCGGGCGGCGCGGGCAGCCGGCTGTATCCCATCACGACGACCATCAGCAAGCAGTTGCTGCCGATTTACGACAAGCCGATGATCTACTATCCGCTGTCGACGCTGATGCAATCGGGCATTCGCGAAATTCTGCTGATTACCACGCCGCGCGACCGCGAAGCCTTCCACAAATTGCTCGGCGACGGCAGCGCCTGGGGCATCTCGATCGATTACGCCGAACAGCCGCGGCCCGAAGGCCTGGCCCAGGCCTTTCTTATCGGCGAGGAATTCATCGGCGGCAGCCGCATCTGCCTGATCCTCGGCGATAACATTTTCTACGGCAACCGCATCGAGGACACCTTGACCAATGCCGTCGCCCAGGACAACGGCGCCAGCATTTTCGCCTATTACGTTCAGGACCCGGAGCGCTACGGCGTGGTCGTGCTCGACGAGAACAACCGCGCGATCGACCTCGAGGAAAAACCCGCCCGGCCAAAGTCGCATTACGCGATCACCGGCTTGTACATGTACGACGACAAGGTCGTCGACGTCGCCAAGTCGATCCGCCCTTCGGCCCGCGGCGAACTCGAAATCACCGACGTGAACAAGATTTATCTGCAGCGCGGCGAATTGCAGGTGGAACTGTTCGACCGCGGCACCGCCTGGCTCGACACCGGCACTACCCAGTCGCTGCTCGACGCGGCGAATTTCATCCGCGTGCTTGAAGACCGCCAGGGGCTGAAAATCGGCTGTCCCGAAGAAATCGCCTGGCGTCAGGGTTTCATCGACGACGCGCAATTGGAGCGGCTGGCCGGGGACCACATCAACAGCGGATACGGCCAGTACCTGCTGGAACTGCTCACAGAAGTCATGAAGAGTGATTCGTCATGAAGAGCGATTCGCCATGATAATCGAAGCCACGCCGATACCCGGATTGCTGCTGCTCGAGCCGACAGTGCATGGCGATGCGCGCGGCTTTTTCATGGAAACCTGGCGCGAGTCCTTTTTCGTCGAACATGGCATTCCTCATCGTTTCGTACAGGACAACCACAGCCGCTCGCAGCGCGGAACCTTGCGCGGGCTGCATTATCAGCTTGAATACCCCCAGGGAAAGCTCGTGCGCGTGGTTCACGGCGAGGCGTTTGACGTCGCGGTCGACCTGCGGCGCCAGTCGGCGACATTCGGCCAATGGTTCGGCGCCCCCCTGAGCGAGGAAAACCGACGCCAGTTGTGGATTCCGCCCGGTTTCGCCCACGGTTTCTACGTACTCAGCGAAAGCGCCGACCTGTGTTACAAGTGCACCGAGTATTACCATGCGGAAGACGACCAGAGCCTTGCGTGGAACGATCCTGAAATCGGCATCGAATGGCCGCTGCTCGACCCGTCGCCGATGCTCTCGGAGCGCGACCGCAAGGCGCCGCCGCTTGCTCAGGCCCCGCTGCCTCATTGAGGTCGGGAACAGATGACCCGGAACGCGCTGGTTACAGGCTCGCAGAGCCAATTGGCCCGCTGCCTGCGTATGGCGGGCGCACCGCCCGGCTGGCGGGCCGCGTATCTCGCCCGTGGCGAGATGGACATCACCGATGCCGCACAAGTGCATTCCGTGCTGAGCGCGGCCGCTCCCGATTGCGTAATCAATACCGCCGCATACACGGCGGTGGACCGCGCCGAGACCGAAGCCGATGAAGCTCGGCGCGTCAATGCCGGGGGCGTGGCGAATCTGGCCCGCTGGTGCGGGGAGAACGGTGCGCGGCTGATCCACGTCTCGACCGATTTCGTGTTCGACGGGCGCGCGGCATCGCCGTACCGGCACGATGACGCGCCCGCGCCGCTTGGCGAATACGGCCGCGGCAAACTCGCCGGCGAGCATGAGCTGGACAAGCTGCCGGCCGGGCAGGGCGTGATCGTGCGGGCGTCCTGGCTGTATTCGGAGTTCGGCCGCAATTTCGTCCGTACCATGCTCGGGCTGATGGCCGAGCGCGACGAACTCGCCGTGGTGAACGACCAGACCGGCTGCCCTACCTCGGCCCATTCGCTTGCCGCGCTGATCTGGCGCATGCTTCTCTCGCCCGAAAAGTCGGGCTTGTATCATTGGCGCGATGGCGGCGTAATGAACTGGTACGAGTTCGCGCTGGAGATTCAGAAATGGGGGCAGGCCGCAGGCGTGTTGCAAAAAATGATTCCGATCAGGCCGATTACAAGCGCGGAGTATCCGACCTCCGCCACGCGGCCGGCGTATAGCGTCATGGACCGCGCGCGCGCCATGGAGGATTTCGGAATGCCCGAGCGCGACTGGCGCTCGGAACTGATCCGAGTAATAGGCGCCATCGCGGAGCAGGGAGGCCCGCAATGAAAACTGGATACCCTCGATATCCGATTCATAATTGGAACCGGCGTTGCACGTTGGTGATTGCTTTTGCCTGTAGGGGCGAGGCATGCCTCGCCCGTTTATGCGTGGCCACAGACTTCGACGACTCCCACGCCTGTGGAACTCGGCAATGAACTCGCTGCTGATTACCGGGGCCGCCGGCTTCATCGGCGCGAATTTTGCCCATTACTGGCGGCGCGAACATCCGGATAACCAGATCGTCGTGCTCGACGCGCTCACCTACGCCGGCAATCGCGAAAATCTTGCCGGACTCGAGGGCGCGTCGAACTTCAGTTTCGTTCACGGGGACATCCGCGATCAGGCGCTGGTGGAACAATTGCTGCGCGACCACAATATCGACGCCATCGTTCATTTTGCCGCCGAAAGCCACGTCGACCGCTCCATCACCGGCCCCGACGCTTTCATCGAAACCAATGTCGCCGGCACCCACAGCCTGCTCAAGGCCGCCCGCGCGGTCTGGCTCGACGGCGGCGACCCGCGCGCCGAGCGCCTGTTCCAGCATATCTCTACCGACGAAGTCTACGGCACACTCGCCCCCGGCGACCCGCCGTTTCGGGAAGACACTCCCTATGCGCCCAACTCGCCTTACGCCGCGAGCAAGGCGGCCTCCGACCACCTCGTGCGCGCCTATCACAGCACTTTCGGCCTGCCGGTCGTGACCAGCAACTGTTCGAACAACTACGGCCCCTACCAGTTTCCGGAAAAGCTCATTCCGCTGTTCCTGACCAACATCCTCGCCGGCAAGCCGCTGCCGGTGTACGGCGACGGCCGCCAGATTCGCGATTGGCTTTACGTCGAGGACCATTGCCGCGCCATCGAGCTGTGTATGCGCCGCGGCCGCCGCGGCGAGACGTATAACGTCGGCGGCGAAAACGAATACGCCAACATCGACCTGATTGAATTGCTGTGCGCCAGCGTCGACCGGCGCTTCGCAAGCGATGACAGCCTCGCCCGGCGCTATCCCGCGGCCCCGCCTGCCAGGGGCAGGAAATCGAGCACCCTCATTACCCACGTCACCGACCGGCCCGGCCACGACACTCGCTACGCCATCGACGCCGGCAAGATCAGCGCGGAACTCGGTTACAAACCCCTGACCGACTTCCCCACGGGACTGGCAAACACCATCGACTGGTATCTCGACAACGAGGCCTGGTGGACGAAACTGAAGGATGGCGCATGTTCGGGTTCAGACACATTGGAGGCTGAATCGACGAACCGTTGACGGATGATTCGGTTGCATGCGAGACCGCAGGGGCGAGGCATGCCTCGCCCCCGAATGACCCGGATATCGCGCAAGACCCGCGGGCGACGCATGCGTCGCCCCTACCGAATCCGCATAGCGTTTAACACCGATTTCCGTGTATAATCCGCGCCGGTTTTTGGGTCTTGCGCCGTGCCGTGGAAGCCGCCCAACTTTCCGCGAGAACAATTTCACTATCTATAGGAGTAGCTCGTTGAAACCTCCCAGCAATAATGCATTTTCCTTCTCCGCAGCATCGATTCCGGCTCTGATTTTCACAGCCGGCGTATTGCTGTTTCCCGGTCAACTTTCCCTGGCGGACCAGTCCGCCGAGGAAAACCTCGCTCCGATCGCCAAGCTCTGCCTCGCCGGCGAAGACTGCGTCGGCGCGAAAGTGAGCCAAGCCGCCGAGGCGGTAGTCGCTCCCGAGCCTGTTGCCGAGCCGGCGCCCGCTCCGGTCGCCGCGCCCGTGCAGATCGCCCAGGCCGACGACGGCTTCGACCTGCAAGGCACCTACCAGATCTTCTGCTTCGCCTGCCATTCCACCGGCCTGTCCGGCGCGCCGCTTCCCGGCGATGCCGAAGCATGGGGTCCGCGCATGGAAAAAGGGCGCGAGGAAATCATCGAGATCATGAACCGGGGTCTCAACGCCATGCCGCCCAAGGGCCTGTGCATGACCTGCACCGACGATCAATTGTGGGAACTGTCGCAGTACATGGTGACCCTGGAACAATAGTTCCACTGAAATGAAGTACCTGATCAGTCTTTCCCTTGCGGCGCTGCCGGCGATATCGCTCAGCAGCGCCGAACCCGGCGCCGGGGGCGTGCATCTGGCCCAGATCAGCGATGGCTTCGACCCTGAAGCGCGCTACATGGCCGCCTGTTTCGCCTGCCACAGCACCGGCGCCGCCGGCGCGCCCCGGGTGGGGCCCGGCAATGCCGGGGAATGGGCGCCGCGCCTTGAAGAAAAAGGCCTGGACGCGATAGTGGAAAGCACCGTCACCGGTATCGGCACCATGCCGCCGAAAGGTCTGTGTTTCGATTGCACGCCCGAGGAATTGCGGGCGATCGTTGAATTCATGCTCGAATCGAGCGAGTAAGTCAGCCGAACCTGACCGATCTCCCGTGCGGCTCTGGGATGAGCCGCTTTTTTCACCGCCAATTGGGCATTTTCTTCAAAACCGGCCTATGACTATGGCTTCGAACTATTCGGATCGAAGTTGTCATGTCTGTTGCAATTATTCATTCCAGGGCGGTGCTCGGCGTCGAGGCCCTTGCAGTAACCGTTGAAATCCATATCTCAAGCGGCCTGCCGGGTTTCGCCATCGTCGGCATGCCGGAAACCGCGGTGCGCGAAAGCAAGGATCGGGTCCGCAGCGCCATTCTCAATTCAGGGCTCGAATTTCCCGCCAAGCGCATCACGGTGAATCTGGCTCCGGCCGATCTGCCCAAGACCGGAGGGCGCTACGATTTCGCCATCGCCATGGGCATTCTGGCCGCTTCCGGACAGGTTGACTGCCGCAAGCTGGCCGAGGTCGAGTTGCTCGGCGAACTCGCCCTGGGGGGCGGCCTGCGCAAGGTGTTCGGAATGATTCCCTCTATCCGGGCGGCGGCCAGGGAGCAGCGAATGATCGTGCTGCCCGCCGCCAATCGCGGGGAAATGAACCTGGTCGGTTACGAGGGATCTCGCACCGCGACAAGCCTGGTCGAATACGTCGTCCATCTGACGCAGGACAGCGACCTCGCCCGGCCCGACCCGGAGGAGGCGTCGCCTCCTTGCCTGTGCCATCGCGGGACCGACCTGATCCGCGGCCACGAGTCCGCCAAGCGGGCTCTGCTGGTGTCGGCGGCGGGCAATCACAATCTGTTGATGATCGGCCCTCCCGGCAGCGGCAAGACCTTGCTCGCCAATTCGCTTTCGCGCCTGCTGCCGCCGCTCGACGCGGCGGAAGCGATGGAAGTAGCTTCGATTCGTTCGGTGAGCAATGTGCGCGGACAATGTCCGTCCTGGTTTTGCCGGCCGGTGCGCGCACCGCATCACAGCGCCACGGTTCCGGCGCTCGTGGGCGGTGGCAGCAAGGCCCAGCCGGGCGAGATCAGCCTGGCCCATCGCGGCCTGCTGTTTCTGGACGAGTTGACCGAGTTCAAGCCCAGCGTACTCGAGACTTTGCGCGAGCCGCTGGAATCGGGCGAAATCACCATCAGTCGCGCGAATTACCGGCTGCGTTTCCCTTCGCGCTTCCAGCTTGTCGCCGCCATGAATCCCTGCCCTTGCGGATACGCCGGCGATACGCGCAACGAATGCCGATGCAGCGAGGACCGCATCGATCGCTATCTCGGCCGCATTTCCGGACCTTTGCTTGACCGCCTCGACATCATCATCGAAGTGCCGGTGCTGTCCCATGCCGAATTGCTCGACGCGCCCGAGGCGGCCGATCCCTTTCTGCCGGAGGATTTGCGCGGCCGGGTCGGCGATTGTCGCGAATTGCAGTCGAGCCGCGCGGGCGCGCTCAACAGTGAGTTGCGGGGAACGGAACTCGAACGCTGGTGCCGGCTGAGCAAGCAACAGAAAAAATGGCTGGCGGAAACCCTGGAACGGCTATCGCTCTCGGCCCGGGCGGCGCATCGGATTCTGCGCGTGGCGCGCACGATCGCCGATCTGGAGGGTAGCGAAGAAATCCTCGAACCGCACCTGCTCGAAGCCGTCGGCTACCGCCGCTGCCGGATACTGCGCTCGTTACTTCGCTGAGGGAGCATCCTCGCCGGCAAGGCGGCGCTCAAGTTCGGCGACAGTCGCCTCAAGCGCCTGAATACGTTCTTCGGCGCGCTCAAGCGCACGCACCTGGGCGTCGAACTCCTCCCGATCAATAGCGGACAACTCGGCCACGCCGTCGCGCAACTGCTCCTCAATCTTCCCCCGCAAGTCACTCGCAGCCGCCCCCCCGGACTGCAACAACCCGGTCAACCGCCCACTAATCTCCCCCAACAAATCCCGATCCCGCATCACCGTTCTCCCCAACGAAAGGGATACGCATTTTAGCATTCAACACACATTGCGCGCCCGCCTACAGCAAGACAAACATTCATGCCATCCCCCGGCACGATGTCCATCGAACCGGTAGGGGCGACGCATGCGTCGCCCGCGGGTGTTGCACGGTTTCGGGGCCGTTCGCGGGTGTGGCAGGATTTTCGGGGAATTCGCGGGCGAGGCATGCCTCGCCCCTACAGCAAGACAGACATTCACGCCATCCCCCGGCGCGATCTCCATCGAACCGGTAGGGGCGACGCATGCGTCGCCCGCGGGTGTGGCACGGTTTCGGGGCCGTTCGCGGGTGTGGCAGGATTTTCCGGGAATTCGCGGGCGAGGCATGCCTCGCCCCTACAGCAAGACAAACATACACGCCATCCCCAGGCACGATGTCCATCGAACCGGTAGGGGCGACGCATGCGTCGCCCGCGGGTGTTGCACGGTTTCGGGGCCGTTCGCGGGTGTGGCAGGATTTTCGGGGGATTCGCGGGCGAGGCATGCCTCGCCCCTACAGCAAGACAAACATTCACGCCATCCCCAGGCGCGATGTCCATCGAACCGGTAGGGGCGACGCATGCGTTGCCCGCGGGTGTGGCACGGTTTCCGGGCCGTTCGCGGGTATGGCAGGATTTTCGGGGGATTCGCGGGCGAGGCATGCCTCGCCCCTACAGCAAGACAAACATTCATGCCATCCCCCGGCGCGATGTCCATCGAACCGGTAGGGGCGACGCATGCGTCGCCCGCGGGTGTTGCACGGTTTCGGGGCCGTTCGCGGGTATGGCAGGATTTTCGGGGGATTCGCGGGCGAGGCATGCCTCGCCCCTACAGCAAGACAAACATTCATGCCATCCCCCGGCGGCGACGGATCGAAGCCTGCATTGTTCTGGTGCAGGAATGCACCGTGAAATTGCCTGGTGACTGATTTTGGTTGTTTGCAGCCTTGTTGCCTTGACGGCTGATTTTTCTGTAATTGGCTGAAACAAAAAGAAAAATTGTTTCTGGCACGGAGTCTGCATGGAAGGCAGCGCAGTGTCCAGAACACTGACCACCCGAAATGCTTGAAAACGAGGAACGACAAGATGAAGTTAGTCACGGCGATTATCAAGCCATTCAAACTGGATGACGTGCGTGAAGCTCTATCCGAAATCGGGGTGCAGGGAATTACGGTCACCGAAGTCAAGGGCTTCGGCAGACAGAAGGGCCACACCGAGTTGTACCGGGGCGCGGAATACGTAGTTGATTTCCTGCCCAAGGTGAAACTGGAAGTCGCCGTAACCGACGGGCTGCTCGATCAGGCGCTCGAAGCCATCACATCTACGGCCCGGACCGGCAAGATTGGCGACGGAAAGATTTTCGTGACCAGTCTCGACCAGGTTCTGCGCATTCGCACCGGAGAAACCGGAGATTCGGCCGTCTAGGCGGATTTCGTATTGGAGGAAAAGACACGTGGAAAACCAGATTTTTGAATTGCAGTATGCATTGGACACCTTCTACTTCCTGATCTGCGGCGCCCTGGTGATGTGGATGGCCGCCGGCTTCGCCATGCTCGAAGCCGGGCTCGTGCGCTCCAAGAACACTACCGAGATTCTGACCAAGAATGTCGCCCTGTTCGCGGTGGCCTGCACCATGTATCTCATCTGCGGCTACCAGATCATGTACGGCAGCGGCGGTTATTTCCTGTCCGGCCTCACGACCACGTTGAAAATGGACGACGCGGCCATCGCCGGTGTGCTGGCCGAGTCGGCCGATGCGGGATTCGGCGGCGACGCGGTCTACTCCGGCGCCAGCGATTTCTTCTTCCAGGTGGTGTTTGTCGCCACCGCGATGTCAATCGTTTCCGGCGCAGTCGCGGAACGCATGAAGCTATGGGCCTTCCTGGCCTTCGCCGTAGTCATGACCGGCATCATCTACCCATTCGAGGGAAGCTGGACCTGGGGCGGCAATTCGGTCTTCGGACTGTACAGCCTGAATTACAGCGACTACGCGGGCTCGGGCATCGTGCATCTGGCGGGGGCCACGGCGGCCTTGGCGGGGGTGATCCTGCTCGGACCGCGCAAGGGCAAATACACCTCTTCCGGTCAAACTCGCGCGATTCCCGGCGCCAATCTGCCATTGGCCACCCTCGGCACATTCATTCTCTGGATGGGCTGGTTCGGCTTCAACGGCGGCTCGACCCTGAAACTCGGCGGCATCGGCGTCGCCAACGAGGTCGCCAACGTGTTCCTGAACACCAACGCCGCAGCCGCGGGCGGTCTGATCGCGGCGCTGATCATGGCAAGGCTCTGGTTCGGCAAGGCCGACCTGACCATGGCGCTCAACGGCGCTCTCGCCGGGCTCGTCGCCATCACCGCAGAGCCCGCCGATCCGACGCCGCTGCTGGCCACGATCATCGGCGCCATCGGCGGCGTCATCGTCGTCGCGAGCATCGTCACGCTGGACAAGTTGAGGATCGACGACCCGGTCGGCGCCATCTCGGTGCATGGCACCGTCGGCATCTTCGGCATCTTCGCCGTGTTGCTGTCCGACCCCGACGCCAATTTCATGGGCCAGTTAATCGGAATGCTGACGATCATGGGCTGGGTATTCGCCGTCAGCTTCGTCGTCTGGTTCGCGCTCAAGGCGGCCATGGGTATCCGGGTATCCGACGAGGAAGAAGAAGAAGGCGTCGACTTCGCCGAATGCGGCATGGAAGCTTATCCGGAGTTCGTTACCCAGTAAGAAGTTCCGACAACGATCTTCGCTGTTCTCCCACCAGCGGCGCTCCCGGCAACGGGGGCGCCGTTTTTTTTATGCCATGTCACCGAAACGGTGGTGCAAAATCGCCAGCACCGCCAGCGGCGCGGTCTCGGTGCGCAGGATGCGCGGGCCGAGGGCGATGACCGCGTAGCCGCAACGCGCCGCGAGTTTCAGCTCCGGCTCGGCGAAGCCACCTTCAGGACCGGTGACGATCTGCAGGCGATTTCCCGGCAGTGAATCGGGCAGACCGGCGCCGCCGGACGGGTCGAACAACAGGCGCGCACAATCGGTCTGCGCGGGCGACTGCAGCACCTGGTCGAGGGCCAGCGGCTCGCTGAAGTCGGGAACGCAAAAGCCGCCGGATTGTTCCACGGCGCTGACCGCGACCCGGCGCCAATGCTCCAGCCGATTCGCGGAACGCTCGCGAGACAATTTCACTTCGCCGCGTGCGCTGAAGAAGGGAGTAATGCGGCTGACGCCGAGTTCGGTGGATTTCTGGATCGCCCAGGACATGCGGTCGCCGCGGGAAAGCCCCAGGCAAAGTTCAATCTCGATCCGGGGCGCCTCCGGCTCACGCAACTTCCGGCCCACTCTCAGTTCAGCGTGCTTTTTAGCCAGTTGCTCGATGCAGGCGACGAATTCACCGTCGTCGGCGTTGAAGACGTGAACGCAATGCCCCTGCCGCAGGCGCAGCACATTGCCCAGATAGTGGGCGGCGTCGCCATCGAGGCGCAAGGCGATGTCTTCGCCCAGGGAAGAATCGCAATGCAATCGGGTATGGCGCATGGCTGCGGCCTGCCGGATCAGCGATCGCCGGAAAGACCGAGGTTTTCCCAGATCCTGCGTACCGGTCCCACCTGATTCAGTGAATAGAAATGCAGGCCGGGAGCGCCGCCCTTGAGCAGGCTGTCGCAAAGTTCGCTGACGACCTCGTCACCGTACCGGCGCAGGCCTGCCTGGTCGTCGCCGAATCCGGCGAGCCGGCGGGCCAGCCATTCCGGAATCTTGGCGCCGCACTTGGCGGAAAAAGCGCTCAACTTGTCGAAATTGGTGATCGGCATGATGCCCGGCACGATAGGCACGTCGACTCCGGCTTCCCGGCAGGAATCGACGAAGCGGAAATACGATTCCGCATTGTAGAAGTACTGGGTGATGGCCGCATTGGCGCCGGCCTCGATTTTCTTCCGGAAATACTTGATCTCCTGGGCAAAGTTGGGAGTCTCCGGGTGAAGATCCGGATAGCAGGCTACCTTGATGTGGAAATGATCGCCGGAATGCCGGCGTACGAATTCGACGAGGTTCTGGGCGAAGAATTTCGGCGCCGCGTTCTTCCGGCCGGGAGGAGTGTCTCCGCGCAAGACCACGAGCCGGTCGATGCCGGCGGCGCGATAGTCGTTCAGCAGGCCGCCGACGACATCGAGATCCTGACCCGTGCTCGACAGATGCGGGGCGACTTCCGAGCCCGCCGCGCTATAGTCGAGCACGATACTCCTGGTGCCTTCCTTGGTCGAGCCGCCGGCGCCGTAGGTGACCGAAAAGAAATTCAGGCCGAGCGCGACGAGTTCCTCGTGAACCCGGTCGAGTTTGCCGCGGCCTGTTTCGGTCCGGGGCGGAAAGAACTCGACGCTGAACTGTGGCGCCACGGATGCCATGGATATAGCCTTCGGCGCCTGCCTAGTAGCGGTAGCTTTCGGGCTTGAACGGACCTTGCGCGGAAACGCCGATGTATTCGGCCTGTTCCGGGGTCAGTCGGGTCACCACGCCACCGAAACCTTCAACCATCAGCGCTGCCACCTCTTCGTCGAGAGACTTCGGCAACACGGTCAGGGTGATCTCGCGCGAGTCCGCCGGCAGTTCGGCGAATTGACGCTCGTACAGATGAATCTGTGCGAGCACCTGGTTGGCGAAGGAGCCGTCCATGACCCTGGAAGGATGGCCGGTGGCGTTGCCGAGATTGATCAGCCGGCCTTCGGACAGCAGGATCAGGTAGTCCTCGGGATGCTTCTCGCCGCGGCGAAAAATGCGATGCACCTGGGGTTTGACTTCCTGCCATTCCCAGTGCTTGCGCATATAGGCGGTGTCGATCTCATTGTCGAAATGGCCGATATTGCAGACCACCGCGCCGGCCTTGAGTTTCTGCAACATGAAACGGTCGCAGACATCGGTGTTGCCGGTAGCAGTCACGATCAGGTCCAGACTACCGAGCAGATCCTCGTTGATCGCTTCGAGCCGGCCGGTATTGACGCCGTCGATATAGGGCGAAACAAGCTGGAAGCCGTCCATGCAGGCCTGCATGGCGCAGATCGGATCGGCTTCGGCGATCTTCACGATCATGCCTTCCTGGCGCAGGCTCTGGGCCGAACCCTTGCCGACGTCGCCATAGCCGATGACGAGGGCGTGGCGGCCGGCGAGCAGCATGTCCGTGCCGCGCTTGATGCCGTCGTTGAGACTGTGGCGGCAGCCGTACTTGTTGTCGTTCTTGGACTTGGTGACCGAATCGTTGACATTGATCGCGGGCACCTTGAGTTGCCCCGCCTCGAGCATTTCCTGCAGGCGATGTACGCCGGTGGTGGTTTCCTCGGTGACGCCATGCACGCCGTCGAGCACCGCGGGATATTTTTCGTGCAACATGGCGGTGAGGTCGCCGCCGTCGTCAAGCACCATATTGGCGTCCCAGGGCCTGCCGTCCTTGAGGATCGTCTGTTCGATGCACCAGGAGCCTTCTTCTTCGGTCTGGCCCTTCCAGGCGTAAACCGCGACGCCTTCGGCGGCCATGCAGGCGGCCGCGTGATCCTGGGTCGAGAAGATGTTGCAGGACGACCAGCGCACTTCGGCACCGAGCGCCATCAGCGTTTCGATCAGCACCGCGGTCTGCACCGTCATGTGCAGGCAGCCGAGAATCTTCGCTCCTGCCAGCGGCTTGCCCGCGGCGTAGCGTCGGCGCAATGCCATAAGCGCCGGCATTTCGGTTTCAGCCAGACTGATTTCGCGCCGGCCGAAGTCGGCCAGGGAAATGTCCGCCACCTTGAAGTCCTGGCGCAGACGCTCCTGCCGCTTGATCATCAGATTGTTCATATATCGTTTTCCTCTCCCATCCTTACCGGCTGCTTGCCCGGGCCTTGGGGCCGGCCTCGTAGCGCAGCGCTTCCGCCAGATCGGTCCGCTCCCAACTGAAATCAGGCTCGGTTCGTCCGAAATGTCCAAAGCTGGCGGTCTGGCGATAAATCGGCCGCAACAGGTCGAGTTGCTCGATCAGTCCCTTGGGCCGCAGTTCGAAATGCGCGCCGATCAGTTCGATGATCCGCGCCTCGGAAATCCGGCTGGTGCCGAAGGTCTGCACGCTGATTGAAGTAGGCTCCGCCACGCCGATGGCGTAGGAAACCTGGACCTCGCAACGCTCGGCGATGCCGGCCGCCACCAGGTTCTTGGCGACGTAGCGCGCAGCGTAGGTCGCCGAACGGTCGACCTTGGAAGGATCCTTGCCGGAGAAGGCGCCGCCGCCGTGGCGGGCGACTCCGCCGTAAGTGTCGACGATAATCTTGCGTCCGGTAAGGCCGCAATCGCCGTGGGGGCCGCCGATGACGAAGCGTCCGGTCGGGTTGATCAGGTAACGCGTGTCTTCATCGAGCCATTCCGGCGGCAATACCGGCTTGACGATCTCTTCAATGACTGCTTCCCGCACCTGTTGCAGGGAAATGTCTTCGGAGTGCTGGGTGGAGACGACTACGGTTTCGATGCTGGTCGGGCGGCCGTCGCGATAGCGGAAGCTGAGCTGACTTTTCGCGTCCGGGCCCAGCCAGGGCAGGGTTCCTTCCTTGCGGACCTTGGCCTGCTGTCGCATGAGTCGATGCGAGTAGGTTATCGGGGCCGGCATCAGCACGTCGGTTTCGTTGGTGGCGTAGCCGAACATCAGGCCCTGGTCGCCGGCGCCTTGCTCCTTCAGTTCGGATTCGTCCACGCCCATGGCGATATCGGGCGATTGATGGCCGAGGGCGTTGAGCACCGCGCAGGCTTCGCTGTCGAAACCGAGTGTAGCGCTGGTGTAGCCGATTTCGCGCACGACGCCGCGCACGACCGTATCCACGTCGATCACCGCGGAACTGCTGATTTCGCCGGCCAGCAGCACCATGCCGGTCTTGACCAGGGTTTCACAAGCGACCCGGGCATTGCGATCCTGGCGCAGCAAGGCATCGAGCACCGCGTCCGAAATCTGGTCCGCCATCTTGTCCGGATGGCCTTCGGACACCGATTCGGAAGTAAACAGGCTGGTGTCTGTCATATGGAAATACCTTTCCGTGTTTGTTATTTGGGACGGGCGTCCCGTTTCTTGCTGAACATCCGCATCTGGATCTGGAAGCCGTTGCGCAGTCCGAGGAAGGATCCCTGCTGGTCTTCCAGGCCCGCCTGGTCGGCCCAGTCGTGCAGATCGTCGGTATCGAATCCCAGCCACAGATCGCCGCAGGACTCGCGCACCCAGTCCTGGTCATGCCGGGTCAGATCGCAGATCAGCAAGGTTCCCGAAGGCGCCAGCAGGCGCGCGCAATCCTTGATGGTCATTGCCGGAGAAGGAATATGGTGCAGCACCATTTCGAAGATGATCAGATCAAACTGCCGGTCCGTTACCGAACGTGTTTCGCCGAGCAGGAACTCGACACCCTCATGCCCGGCCGCGGCGATGGTCGCGCGCGCCTTCTCGAGCATGTCTGGCGAATTGTCCAGTGCGGTCAGGCGCTGGAAACGTTCCGCGAGTTCGGCCAGCATCTGGCCTTCGCCCGGTCCGACTTCCAGCACCCGGGCCTGACGGTCGAGGCCAAGCCCGGCGATCGCGTCGTGCAGGCTGGCGGCGTATTGATCGTGGGCTACGATCAAGCCCTGTTTCTCGCGGAACTTGTCGGCGTTGCGGCGGAAGAACTGCAAGGAGGACAGCGCCCGCTCCTGCTGAATCTGCCGGATCTTGCGATTTTGCGAAGTCGAAATGGGCAATGTGTCGATCGCTTCGAGGATAGGTCGGCGGCTCTCGGCAAAATCGACGTGATCGTTCACCAGCGCACGCCGGTAGAAAATCGAAGTGCCTTCTCGGCGCGTCGACAACAGGCCCGCCTGCAACAGAATCTTGAGATGATGACTCAGCGCCGATTGGCGAATGTCGAGAATGCGGCACAATTCGAGGACGCTGAAAGATTCGCTTTTCAGCAGACGCAAAATCTGCAGGCGCAGACTGTCCGCCAGCGCCTTGTGCAGCGCGGTGAGGGTGAGCAGCGGTTCTGCGACCGGTCGCGGTCCGCTCTCATACAATATCGAAGCGGGTATGGAACTCATTGCGGGTTCAGGTAGACAAATTGGGGGCAAACGATAGCAATATCCGGGGCCGCATTCAAGCATTTATCAAAATATTTTGATGTAAGGAAGAGTGCGCGGGCGAGGCATGCCTCGCCCCTACGATCCCTCGAAGCCGTGACTGGAAATCGGTCTTGTGAACCGTTTGCGACGCTGTAGGGGCGACGCACGCGTCGCCCGCCCGTCCCTCTCGAAGCCGTGACTGGAAATCGGTCTTGTGAACCGTTTGCGACGCTGTGGGGGCGACGCACGCGTCGCCCGCCCATCCCTCGAAGCCGTGACTGGAAATCGGTCTTGTGAACCGTTTGCGACGCTGTAGGGGCGACGCATGCGTCGCCCGCCCGTCCCTCGAAGCCGTGACTGGAAATCGGTCTGGTGAACCGCTTGCGTCGCTGTAGGGGCGACGCACGCGTCGCCCGCCCGCCCCTCGAAGCCGTGACTGGAAATCGGTCTTGTGAACCGCTTGCTACGCTGTAGGGGCGACGCACGCGTCGCCCGCCCGTCCCTCGAAGCCGTGACTGTAAATCGGTCTTGTGAACCGCTTGCGACGCTGTAGGGGCGACGCATGCGTCGCCCGCCCGTGGCCACTGGCATCCCGGGCGCATCTGCGGGACAATAGCCGCCCGCAAAAACAAGGTAAGAACGGGAGTTTGTCGATGGCCGAGCAGGCCTTGCCGCGAAGGCAACTCGCCAACGCAATCCGCGCGCTGAGCATGGACGCCGTCCAGAAGGCAAAATCGGGGCATCCGGGTGCGCCCATGGGCATGGCGGACATCGCCGAAGTGCTCTGGAACGATTTTCTCAAGCACAATCCCGGCCATCCCCAATGGTTCGACCGGGACCGCTTTGTGCTGTCCAACGGTCACGGCTCGATGCTGATCTATTCCCTGTTGCATCTGACCGGCTACCGGTTGCCCATGGACGAGATCCGGCAGTTCCGCCAATTGCACTCGATGACTCCCGGCCACCCCGAATACGGCTATACCCCCGGGGTCGAAACCACTACCGGCCCCCTCGGCCAGGGGCTTGCCAACGCCGTCGGCATGGCCATCGCCGAAAAGACCCTCGCGGCCCAGTTCAACCGCCCCGACCACGACGTGGTCGATCACTACACGTACGTCTTCGCCGGCGACGGCTGCCTGATGGAAGGCGTTTCCCATGAAGCCTGCTCGCTCGCCGGAACCCTCGGCCTCGGCAAACTGATCGTGTTCTACGACGCCAACGGCATTTCCATCGACGGCGAGGTCGAGCCCTGGTTTTCCGAGGACACGATGCAACGCTTCGAGTCCTACGGCTGGCATGTGCAGGAAATCAACGGCCACGATACCGAAGCGATCAGTGAGGCAATCCTGGCGGCCCAGGCCGAAACCGCCAGGCCGAGCATGATCCGCTGCCGCACGATCATCGGCTTCGGCGCGCCCACCAAGCAGGGCACTGCCGCCACCCATGGCGCGCCGCTCGGCGAAGACGAAGTCAAGGCCGCGCGGGAGGAACTCGGCTGGCCACACGCGCCGTTCTTCGTGCCGGAAGAAATTCTCACAGCCTGGAACGCCACCGAAAAGGGCTTCATGGCGGAAACCGCCTGGAAGGAAAAACTCGTCATCTACGAGGAGGAATATCCCGAACTCGCGCTGGAATTCGTGCGCCGCATGAAAGGCGAATTGCATGGCGATTTCGCCGAGCGCGCGCGGGACTACGCCAGGCGGCTGCAGCGCGAAGGCGCGAACATCCCGAGCCGCAAGGCCTCCCAGGGTTGCCTGGAGGAATACGGCGCCCAGTTGCCCGAACTCATTGGAGGCTCCGCCGACCTGACCGGATCCAACCTGACCTTGTGGTCGGGCAGCCGCTCGATCGCCGACACGCCCGACGGCAATTACATCTATTTTGGTGTGCGTGAATTCGGCATGACCGCAATTTCCACCGGCATCGCCTTGCATGGCGGCTTCATTCCCTATTGCGCGACTTTCCTCATGTTCATGGAATACGCGCGCAACGCCGTGCGCATGTCGGCGCTGATGCAACAGCGCAATATCCTGGTCTATACCCACGATTCCATCGGCCAGGGCGAAGACGGACCGACCCACCAGCCGGTCGAGCAATTGACGAATCTGCGCACGACGCCGAATCTCTCGGTCTGGCGGCCCTGCGACAGCGTCGAAGCCGCCGTCGCCTGGCAGGCCGCCATCGAACGCCAGGAGGGCCCTACCGCGCTTGTTTTCACTCGTCAGGCCATCCCGCATCAGCAGCGCGAAGACGAGCAACTTGACGCCATCGCCCGCGGCGGCTACGTACTCGTGGACTGCGAAGGCGAGCCTGAAGTCGTGGTCATCGCCACCGGGTCCGAGGTCGGCGTCAGCGCCGATGCGGTGCGCGCATTGCAGGAAGAAGGCCTTGCCGCGCGCCTTGTTTCCCTGCCCAGCGTCGATGTGTTCGAGCGGCAGGACGAAAGCTGGCGCGAATCTGTGCTGCCCGCGAGCGTTCGCAGGCGCGTTGCCGTCGAGGCGGGCGCGGTTGACTACTGGCGCAAGTTCGTCGGCCTGGAAGGCTGCGTGGTCGGCATGACCACATTCGGCGAATCCGCTCCCGGCGGCGTTCTGATGGAGCATTTCGGCTTCACCGCAGAGCGGGTCGCCGAGGCGGCGCGTTCGCTCATCGACTGATTCTCCAATACCGCCAATGACACTCAGAGTCGCAATCAACGGATACGGCCGCATCGGCCGCTGCGTGCTGCGCGCGGCTTACGAGGCCGGCCGCCGCAACGGCCTGCGCGTGGTTGCCGTCAACGATATCGCCGACCCGGCCACCATGGCGCATCTGACCCGTTACGACAGCACCCATGGCCGTTTTCCGGGCGAAGTGGAACTCGTGGACGGCAATTTGCATATTGAAGGCGATGTCATCGAGTTGCTCAATGAGCCCGATGTCGCCGCCCTGCGCTGGCCCGAGGTCGACCTGGTGATGGAATGCAGCGGCGCCTTCCACGATGTCGTCACTGCCCGGCAGCATTTGGGCTCTTTTGAGGGCGGGGGTGTGGGCCGGGGCGCGAAAAGGGTGCTTTTCTCGCAGCCGGCGCAAAGCGACGTCGACTTCACCATCGTCTATGGCGTCAATCACGAAAACATTCCCCTGGATGCGAAAGTGCTGTCGAACGCTTCCTGCACTACGAATTGCATCGTGCCCGTGTTGAAAGTGCTCGACGACGCCTACGGCGTCGAGGCAGGCGCGATCACGACGATCCATTCGGCGATGAACGACCAGCCGGTAATCGACAGTTTCCACCATTCCGACCTGCGCAAGACCCGCAGCGCCATGCAATCGATCATCCCGGTGGACACCGCGCTCGCGAAAGGCATTACCCGCATTTTGCCGGGTCTTGCCGGCAAGCTCGAAGCCCGGGCGATCCGGGTGCCGACGGTGAATGTGTCCGCGATGGACATCAGCCTGCGCTTCGCCCGCGCTGCCGATGCCGCGGCGGTGAACGATGCGATTATTCGCGAATCGCGTAACCTGCCGGTAAACGTTCTGGGATATACTCGCGAGCCGCTGGCGTCCTGCGACATCAATCACGATCCGAGGTCGGCGGTGGTCGACCTCGAGCAGACCCGGGAAATCGCCGGTCTGGTCAAGGTATTCGTCTGGTTCGACAACGAATGGGCTTATGCCAATCGCATGCTGGACGTGGCCCAGTACTTGCATACCCATAGACCGTGAAATGCAACTTCCCATGACCGAATCTCCTTTGCGGATGAATCAGCTCGACCTGACCGGCAAGCGCGTGCTGATCCGGGAAGACCTCAATGTGCCCCTGAACGAGGGCGAGGTCGTCAATGACAGCCGTATCCGCGCCGCGCTTCCCTCGATCGAGGCGGCCCGAGCGGGCGGCGCCGCCCGGGTGCTGATCCTGTCCCATCTCGGCCGGCCCAGCGAGGACGTGGCGATTTCCGCACAGCCGGAATTCTCCCTGAAACCCGTGGCCGCGCACCTGTCGAAAATACTCGGTGCGGCGGTGCCGCTGGTAGAGAACTATCTGGAACCCGGCGCGGCATTGCCCGATGCGCCGGTTTGCCTGCTGGAGAACGTGCGCGCCAACGCGGGCGAGAAATCCGACAGCGATGAACTCGCGCAGCGTTACGCAGCGCTTTGCGACGTCTTCGTCATGGACGCCTTCGGCACCGCCCATCGCGCCCAGGCCAGCACCGCCGGCGTCGCGCGGCACGCCGACGAAGCCTGCGCCGGCCCGCTGCTCACGCAGGAACTTGACGCCATCGGCCGCGCCATGCGCGAGCCGAAACGGCCGCTGCTCGCCATAGTCGGCGGCGCCAAGGTTTCCGGTAAGCTCGAATTACTGCGCAATCTTTCGACCCTCGCCGACCATCTGCTTCTCGGCGGCGGCATTGCCAATACATTCCTGCTCGCGGCGGGTTATCCGGTGGGACGATCGCTGCACGAAGCCGATCTTGTCGAAACCGCCCGCGAACTGATGGACAAAGTCGATATTCCCCTGCCCGTGGACGTACGCGTGGCCAGGGAATTCGACGCCGGCGCCGAGGCCGTGATCAAGCCGGTGGCCGATGTCACCGAGGACGAATTGATCCTCGACATCGGACCGGAAAGCGCCGCCCGCTATGCGGCGCTGATCGAGTCCATGGGCACGATCATCTGGAACGGCCCCATGGGCGTTTTCGAATTTCCGGCCTTTGCCGCGGGCACCGAACAGATTTCCCGCGCCGTCGGGCGCAGCCCCGCCTTCAGTCTCGCCGGCGGCGGCGAGACGGTCGCCGCCATCGATCAATTTGACGTGGCGGCCGGAGTTTCCTATATCTCTACCGGAGGCGGCGCTTTTCTCGAAGCCGTGCAAGGCGTGACGCTTCCCGCCGTGGCCGCGCTCGCCGGGCGCACGGCAATCGAACCATCCCCAACACTACAGACTTTCAGCAACCAGGAGCAATAATGGCCCTTATCACCTTGCGACAACTGCTCGACCACGCGGCCGAGAACGAATACGGCGTTCCCGCCTTCAACGTAAACAACCTGGAACAGGTGCGGGCCATCATGGAAGGAGCGGACGCGGTCAGCAGCCCGGTCATCCTGCAAGCATCGGCGGGCGCGCGAAAATACGCGGGGTCGAACTTTCTGCGGCACCTGATCCAGGGCGCGCTGGAGGAATTTCCGCATATTCCCATCGTCATGCACCAGGATCACGGGGTTTCTCCGGCGGTCTGTCAGCGCTCGATCCAGCTCGGTTTCACATCGGTAATGATGGACGGCTCGCTGGGCGAAGACGGCAAGACGCCGATGGATTTCGATTACAACGTCCGTGTAACCCGCCAGGCGGTGGAAATGGCCCACGCCTGCGGCGTTTCGGTGGAAGGCGAGATCGGTTGTCTCGGCTCGCTCGAGACCGGCATGGCCGGCGAGGAAGACGGTATCGGCGCCGAGGGCGTTTTGACCATGGCGCAAATGCTCACCGACCCGCAGGAAGCCGAGGACTTCGTTAAAGCAACCAACGTGGACGCGCTTGCCATCGCGGTGGGCACGAGCCATGGCGCTTACAAGTTCAGCCGGCCGCCCACGGGGGACATCCTCGCCATCGACCGTATCAAGCAGATTCACGCCAAGATTCCGTCCACGCACCTGGTCATGCACGGCTCTTCGTCCGTCCCCCAGGACTGGCTCGAAGTGATCAACGAGTTCGGCGGCGAAATCCCCGAAACTTACGGCGTACCGGTGGAGGAAATCCAGGAAGGCATTCGCCATGGCGTACGCAAGGTCAATATCGATACCGATTTGCGGCTTGCCTCCACCGGCGCCGTGCGTCGTTTCATGGCGGAGAATCCATCTGAATTCGATCCGCGCAAATTTCTCACGCCGACAATGCACGCCATGCGCGACATCGTGAGGGCCCGGCTCGAATCGTTCGGCTGCGCCGGCATGATCGACCGCATCGGCAAGATATATAATCTGGAGGAAATGTCGGTCCGCTACGCCAGCGCCTGAGGTTGCATGTTCAGCCGTTCGGACGCAAGCAAACTGAGCGATTCGGCGCCGCCGCTGCAATGTTTCGCGGCGGCGCCGGACAGCGGGTTGCAGCGGGCCTATCTCGATCATTACGGCCTGCGCTTCGCGAGCGGCGGTAAGCCGATTCACCATAGCCTCGGAGCGTTCGACGGGGGCGGCGAGCGACTCGTCGCGCAATATTTCGCGCCGCCTTCGCCGCAAGGAACGATCTTTCTGCTGCACGGCTATCTCGATCATGCCGGCATCTACCGCCATCTGATCGAATGGTGCCTCGAACAGGGTTATGCGGCCTTCGTCTTCGACCTGCCCGGACATGGGCTGTCCAGCGGGGAAATGGGCGGCGTGGACAATTTCGAGCGCTATTGCGACGCGCTTTCCCGGGCGCTTGTGCTGGCCGGCGAGCAGCAACTCCCGCGGCCCTGGTTCGCCGTCGGCCAGAGTACCGGCGGGGCGATCCTGATGGATTCCATATTGCATCATCGGTTGATGGAGACCCACGCGCTCGAAGGCGTCGGCTTGCTCGCGCCCCTGGTGCGAATCTTGCGCCATCACCGGAGCCGGCTGGCCTACCTGCTCAGCGGCTGGTTCGTGGACGGCACGCCGCGGCTGTTCGCGGAAAGCAGCCACGACCGGGAATTTCTCGATTTTCTGCGACACAAGGACGAACTGCAAAGTTCGCGCATACCCCGAAGCTGGATCGGGGCGATGTTCGACTACGGAAATCGTTTCACCGGAGCGGCCCCGAATCCGGCGCCGCTGACGATTATCCAGGGTACCGGGGACGACACCGTCGACTGGAAGTTCAATCTGACGGCCATCCGCGCGAAGTTTCCCGCCACGAAAGAAGTGCTGATTCCCGGGGCCCGTCACCACCTGGTAAACGAGTCGCCCGAATATCGCGATCCGGTATTTCGTGCGCTGTCAGACTCGATGTTTGCAAAAACATGAGCAAATGATCACCTATTCGAGTGTTTAATCCTGTAGAATGCGGCCCCTGTAACAATTCGTTGCCATAATTCCCTGCCCCGGACAGGGCATTTTAAGTATAAAGGGCCTTGCATGATTGCAGGATTGGTCCGGGGGAGGGTTCTCCCTGCGCATAACATGCAAGGGAGAAAAACGATTCCGCTAAAGCGGAATGCCAATTTTCGGAACAAGAGATAGATATGTCAGAGATAGTCGAAGGTACGGTCAAGTGGTTCAATGACGAGAAAGGTTTCGGTTTCATTGAGCGTCAGGAAGGCAAGGATGTCTTCGTTCATTTCAGCGCCATAAACGGCGCCGGTCGCCGAACGCTGCATGAGGGTCAAAAGGTCACCATGCAGGTCAGCCAGGGTCAGAAAGGCCCACAGGCGGAAAACGTAACTCCGCTATAAGCCCTTCGGGGCGATAAGCGAACCGGCTCGCCCGAGCCGGTGGTTTCGTTATGGTCCGAGATCAGGCTTCGGGGAGCAAGGTGCGCATGCCTTGCGCCCCGGCCAGCAATAGCCGGTCAGCCGCCCGGCGCACGAACAGTCCGTTACTTACAACGCCTGTGACCTGGTCGAGCTGTGTCTCGACTTTGCGCGGGTCGCGCAAGTCCAGGTTGTGGACGTCGAGAATCCGGTTGCCGTTGTCGGTCACGAATCCGTCCCGGTAAACCGGCACGCCGCCCATGGCCGTGATTTTGCGCGCGACGTGACTGCGCGCCATGGGAATCACTTCCACCGGCAGCGGGAACTTGCCGAGTACCGGAACGAGTTTCGATTCATCGGCTATGCAGATGAATTCCTTCGCCACCGCGGCGATGATCTTCTCCCGTGTCAGTGCGCCGCCGCCGCCCTTGATCAATTGCAGGTGGCGATTGGCTTCGTCCGCTCCGTCCACATAGAAATCGACGGATCCCGCCGTATTGAGGTCGATCACGCTGATGCCCAGGGCTTTCAGCCTGCGGGAGGATTCTTCCGAACTCGACACGGCGGCGTCGATGCTGCTCCGCATGTCGCCAAGGGCGTCAATGAAATGATTGACCGTGGAGCCGGTGCCGATACCGAGCACGGTATCGCGCTCGAGTCTCGGTTCTACATACCGCATGGCGGCTTCGGCCGCCTGTTTTTTCAGTTCGTCCGCCGTCATGGAATTTCCTCCTGGTATATATCGGCGAGCCGGCCGATTATGCGGCCCATTCGCACGATGTCTCCCGGCTCCAGGCCGGGATCGAATTCCATCGCGCCCGGCGGGAACAGCAGGATCACGGTGGAGCCGAGTTCGAAGCGTCCCATTTCCGCACCGGCGGCAAGAATCAGTTCCCGGTCTTCGAATTTCCGTTCCGGTGCGCGCAGGCGCCCTTCGCGGCCGGGCTCGTCCCAGACCGCGGCAATCCCCGCGACAATCATCGCACCCACCATCACGACCGCGAAGCGATCCCTGTCTTCGCGATCTCTGTTTTTGCTATCTCCGTTTTTGCGACCTGGGCCACCGTCGAAAACGCTGACCAGGCGTTCGTTGCGGCTGAACAGGCCGGGGATCAGCGCGGTGCTCGCCTCGTTCACCGAGAACAGTTTGCCGGGAATGTGCCTGGTTTGCAGCAACCGGCCCCGCAGCGGCATATGCACCCGATGGTAATCCCTGGGCGACAGATAAATCGTGATGAACCGACCGCCGTTCAGCGCCTTTGCCATATCGGCGTCGCCGCCGAGCAGTTCCTGCAATTCGAAGTGACGGCCCTTGGCCTGTAACAGCCGTCCGTTGCTGATCGGCCCGAGTTCGCTGACCGCGCCGTCGGCGGGGCAGAGCACGGCGTCTTCCTCGTTTGCCGAAGGCCGTGCGCCAGGCTTGAGTTCACGTGTGAAAAACTCGTTGAAATTGCGATAACCCGCCGGTTCGGGCTCGCGCGCTTCGCTCATGTCCACGCCGTAGCGGCGAATGAAGAGGCGGATCAAAACGCCCGCGAGTATTTCGCTGCGGGCCAGGGCGCCGGCGACCCGGGTCAGCAGGCGCTGCGGCGCCAGAAATTGCAACAGCACGAACAGGCGCTGCATCGGACTCAATTTTCCACCGGCGTATCGCCGGCATTGCCCCATTCCGACCAGGAGCCGTCGTAGGCGCGGATATCGAGGTCGAGCGCCTTGCCGACGAAATAGCTCAGGCCGGAACGATGGTGAGTCTGGCAATGGGTGATGATCTTCCTGCCGGGTTCGATGCCCAGTTCCGCCAGCCGCTCGCGCAATTCTTCCAGCGGCCGCAGGCGCAGGTCCCTGTGCCGATCCATCAGTTCCAGCCAGTCGAGATTTACCGCGCCGGGGATATGGCCGTTGCGGCGCGCGGTGACGCGGACGCCGGCATACTCCTCGGCCGAACGCGCATCCCAGACGATGCTTTCCGGGTCGTCCAGTTGTTCGAGCACCTGCTGCATGTCGGCTATAGGCGAACGATCGATTCGCGCCTCGAAAGGGCGCGCCTTCCCTTCCCGGTTGCCGCTTTCCAGCGGCAGGCCCGCCCCAGCCCAGGCGAGCACGCCGCCATTGAGGAAGCTGTATCGCTGGTGGCCGAGCACGTCCAGGGTCCAGATCAGCCGTCCCGCCCAGCCGCCGCCTTCATCGTCGATTGCGACGACATGACGGTCCGAGGTGAGTCCTACGCGGGAGAACAATTCGCTCAGGCGTTTGGCGGACGGCAGCTTGCCGGTAGCGGGTTCGATGCCGGACACGAGTTCTCCGGGCTGAATCAGCAGCGAACCGGGCACATGATGCGCCAGATAGACTTGCGGCCCGCAGACGGTGACCAGCAGCAGATTTTTTTCGGGCAATGCTTGCGCGAGTTCTTCCGCTTCTATGATCAGGGGCAGGCTGGATTCGTTCATGATTTCGGCCGACCTTGTCCGGCGCTCATTGCAGGCTGTCGAGTATCCGCGTGTAACTGCGCAGCCGCTCGCTGCTGACGGCGCCGTTTTCGGCGGCCGCCAGTATCGCGCAGCCCGGTTCGACCCGATGTGAACAATCGCGGAATTTACAATGTTCGGCCAGGGACCTCAATTCGATGAAACCGTCTACTACCTCGGAGGCTTGCAGATGTCCGAGGTTGAACTCGCGTACTCCCGGGGAGTCGATCAGATCGAAACCCGGCAGATGAAACAGCCGCGCGGCCGTGGTGGTATGGGTGCCGCCGCGGCGCCAGGCGTCGAGTTCCCCGACTTCGGCCAGCGGCTGCTTGCCGAGCCGGTTCAGCAGCGATGACTTGCCGACGCCGGATTGGCCGACGACTACCGCGGTCAATCCCTCAAGCCTTTTGGCGAGCGCGTCGACGCCGGCGCCGGTCAGCGCCGAGACTTCGAACAATTCCAGGTCCAGTTCACGATAGATTTCGGACATGCGCGCCAGCAGCGTCGGATTCGAAGGCGGCAGGTCGATCTTGTTGAGCACGAGCAGGCATTGAACGCCCAGGTTTTCGATTGCCACCAGGTATCGGTCGATCACGCTCATTTCGGTTTCCGGCACGGTGGCGAACATCGTCAGCACGAAATCGATGTTGGCGGCGATTGGCCGGAAACGGCCACCCTTGTCGGCGCGGCCGAACTCGTTGCGGCGCGGTTCGAGGCCGGTGACCACGCCGCCTTCGGCGTCGTCCGGCGCCCAGTTTACCCGGTCGCCGGTGACCACTTGCGGCAGATTGGCGCGGGCATGGCAGCGCACCACATCGCCCGAGGCGTCCTCGATTTCAAGTTGCCTGCCGTTATGGCTGATGATGACTCCGGATCGTTCCTCGCCGGAGCGATCTTCCATGCGCGCGGCGATGCGGCGTTGCTGCTGTTTGCTGAGTCTGCGCCCGGCCGGCATGGCCTAGCCGCCGGTCTCTGGCAGACAAAATGAGGAAAAATGTGAAAAGGGGACACCCATGCCGGAATTATCGCACATTCCCCTTCTCTGTCATTCTGGTGTGCGCCTTCAGCATGTAGGGGCGAGGCATGCCTCGCCCCTACAAGAAACAAGGGGACACCCACCTGCAAATCATGGGCGCCACCGCGCCGTGTTACAATTGCGCCAGTACACTTTCCATTGGAAGTATTCGCATGGACAGCAATCTCAACCTGATCTGGATCGATCTCGAAATGACCGGGCTCGACCCGGGCAGCGACCGAATTCTCGAAATCGCCTCCCTCATCACCGACCCGCAACTCGAAATCATTGAGGAAGGCCCGGTGCTCGCCATTCGCCAGCCCGAGTCGCTGCTCGAAGCGATGGACGAATGGAATCAGACGCACCATGGCGCGTCGGGCCTGATCGACCGAGTCCGGTCCAGTTCGGTCGACGAGGCCGAAGCCGAAAGGCGCACCATTTCCTTTTGCCGGCGCCATACCAGCCGCGAGTCATCGCCCATGTGCGGCAGCACCATATGCCAGGACCGGCGCTTTCTCGCCCGTTACATGCCGGATCTCGAAGCCTGGTTTCACTACCGTAATCTCGACGTCAGCACCGTCAAGGAACTCGCGCGCCGCTGGCAACCCGAAGTGCTGGACGGCTACAGCAAGGTCAGCAGCCACAAGGCAATCGAAGACGTGCGGGAATCCGTCGCCGAGCTGCAATACTACCGCCGCCATTTCATCGGCTGCTGAGCGCGGGCGACGCATGCGTCGCCCCTACAGCATGTGTCGGCCTGAGTCGCATGTTCTGCGATTGATCGCAGGGGCGAGGCACGTGTCGGTTTGAGTCGCATGTTCTGCGATTGATCGTAGGGGCGAGCATGTGTCGGCCTGAGTCGCATGTTCTGCGATTGATCGCAGGGGCGAGCATGTGTCGGCCTGAGTCGCATGTTCTGCGATTGACCGCAGGGGCGAGCATGTGTCGGCTTGAGTCGCATGTTCTGCGATTGATCGCAGGGGCGAGGCATGTGTCGGTTTGAGTCGCATGTTCTGCGATTGATCGTAGGGGCGAGCATGTGTCGGCCTGAGTCGCATGTTCTGCGATTGACCGTAGGGGCGAGCAACCGTGTTGCGTGAAGTATTGATTCAGATTGTATCCTCCGGGTTGAAGTCGTTGTAATCAAGAGGCGCAAGCCGCTCTTCGTGGTGGTTCGGGAGACCATGGCTGATTTTCGGCGAGCAAGTGGTTCGCGAGTACGGCGAGATTGCGCATGATGGCGACGATGGCGACTTTTGGGGGTTTGCCGGCGTTTTTCATTCGCTGGTACTTGATTTTCAGCGGTGGCGCGCAACGAATTGCGGCGAGCGCAGCCATGTACAAGCTTCGGCGTACACGTGGTCGTCCGCCCTGGATATGCCGCTTCCCACTGCGCAAGCCGGAGTCGCGCGCCACCGGAGCCAGGCCGGCGAGGCTGCCGACGGCCTTGGGATCGAGCTGTCCGAGTTCGGGCATGTCGGTCAACAGGATGACGGCGGTCTGGTGGCCGATGCCAGGGATGGAGGTCAGCAAGGCCAAGCTATGCGCCAAGTCGGGATCGGCCTGGACCAGTTCTGCGATGCGCTTGTCCAACTGGGCGATTTTTCTCGCCAGTTGGCGGATGCACTGTTGCTGGAAGCGTTTGGCATAGGCGAACTGGAGTTGCCCGCTGCGATTGTTCTCGGCCACATGTTGCCGGACCAGGCTATCGCGCAGCAGGGTAAGTTCGGCCAGTTCCCGCTGCTGCTTCGAGCGCGGTTTGACCGGGCGCAGGGGCAGCGCAACGCCCATGCGCGCCAGACATTCGGCATCGGCGCGATCGGTCTTGGCCAGTCGCCCGGCCGCACGCGCGAACTCCCGCGCCCGCCGCGGGTTCGCTTTCAGCGCTGTCATGCTCGCGTTCAGCAGCGCCTGCTCGAGATCGCGGTGGTAGGGGCCGCTCGGCTCGTACACCACGCCGCGCACCTCCGGTCCGGCCCAGCGCAATAGTGCGCGGATCCCGCCGGGATCATTGGCATAGCGCTTTGCTACGCCGTCACGCAGCCGATGCGCGTCCAGAAAGTCTTTCGATACATCGACACCAACAAAATCCGGGTTATACTCAGACATCTTTTCCGTCCTCCTCACCTTGTCATTCGGGCTCGTAGCCCACGCAACCGTTCAGGATGTCGGGAAAGACGGTGGCGGCCACGCTCGCCCACGGTCTCTAAGACCAGCATGCCTACGGCCCGTCCACCGCCACCTTCGGCGCCCGATGCATCGGGCGCCGAAGGCTGGACCCTCCCGTGGGCCCAGATGTGGGATTCAATCTAACAGACTAGTAACAGACAAGGCATGCCTCGCCCGAAAACAGGTTCAATCAGACAATCTGTCCGCTTTTTCCTGCTGCCGGGCCAGCGCCCAGCGGACGTGTTCCGCGACGAGTTCGGAGGGATGGCCGAGGCGGGCGCGCAGGGTCGAGACGGTTTCCTCGCTCGCCGGCGCATTACCCAGCGCCACGGCGATATTGCGCAGCCAGCATTCGTAGCCGATGCGGCGGATTGCCGAGCCGGCGGTTCTTTCCTTGAATTCGTCTTCGGTCCAGGCAAACAGTTGCGCCAGTCCAACCGAGTCGAGCTGATGCCGCGGCTCGAAGTCGGCCTCGGCCGAGATTCGCGCGAACTTGTTCCAGGGACAAACGATCTGGCAGTCGTCGCAGCCGAAGATGCGATTGCCCATGGGTTCGCGCAGTTCTTCCGGAATTGGCCCGCGCAATTCGATCGTCAGATAGGATATGCATTTGCGCGCATCGAGGCTGTTGGGGCCGGTGAAAGCGCCGGTGGGGCAAATGTCTAGGCAGGCGCGGCAAGTGCCGCAATGGGCGCCGCCAGGCTCGTCCACCGGCAAAGGCAGGTCGGTAAACAGTTCACCGAGGAAGAACCAGGAGCCGGCCTCGGGATTGATGAGCATGGTGTTCTTGCCGATCCAGCCGAGCCCGGCCTTCTCCGCGATCGCCCGTTCGAGCACCGGCGCGCTATCGACGAAAGCGCGATAGGAATGGCTGCCCACTTCTTGCTCGATCCGGTCCGCCAGCCGCTGCAGGCGCAGCCGCATCATCTTATGGTAGTCGCGGCCCCGGGCGTAGCGCGCGACGTAGGCAGCGTCTCCTTCCGCCATGGGATCGAGCGAGTTTTCCCCGACGTGGTCGTAGTCCATACGCACGCTGATGATGCGTGCGGCGCCGGGATGGAGCTTGTCCGGATGGCAGCGCTTGTTGTGGTGGCGCGCCATATAGGACATCTCGCCGTGATGCCGCTGTTCCAGCCAGGACTCGAGATGCCTGCGATAGCTTCCCAGATCGATGTCGGTGATTCCGACTTGCTGAAAACCGAGTTCCCCGCCCCACTCGCGTATGCGCCCGGCCAGGGCCGGAAAATCAAGATCTGCTCGAGGTTTTTTCACCTTGCGTCTTACAATCGGCACAGGATTTCCGCCGCGCGTTCCAGGGTAGCGTCTTCCTTGCAGAAACAGAATCGGATGTGGCGCGCACCCGAGGGCGTGCGATAGAAAGGCGACAGCGGAATGGCGGCCACACCGATTTCCCGCGTGAGCCAATTGACGAATTCCCGGTCGGAAAGATCGGAAATCGCCGAATAGTCCGCCAACTGGAAATAGGTGCCTGCGGACGGCGTGAAACGAAAGCGCGACGGCGCCAGTAATTTACAGAACAGATCGCGTTTGCGCTGATAAAACCGCGGCAACTCGTGCGCGTGCCCGGGGCATTCGGCCATGAAATCGGCGATGGCGTATTGCACGAAACTGGAACTGGTAAAGGTAACAAACTGGTGCACCTTGCGAAACTCTTCCGTCAACGCCGGAGGAGCAACACAATACGCGAGTTTCCAGCCGGTTGCATGATAGGTCTTGCCAAAGGAAAAAATCGCGAAACTCGACGCGCGCAATTCCTCATGGCCCACGACGCTGGCGTGACCGAGCCCGTCGAACACCATGTGTTCATAAACTTCGTCCGAAAGCACGAAAATATCCCTGCCCCGGATCAGTTCTGCAAGCCGGTCGAGATCGGCGCTGTCGAGAATTGAGCCGCAGGGATTATGCGGGCTGTTGATCATGATCAAGCGAGTGCGGCCGGTGATGCTCCCGGCCACGAGATCCCAGTCGATGCCATAATCCGGCTGAGTCAGGGGCAGGCGTACGGCCCTGCCGCCGGCAAGTTGCACCGCGGGTTCGTAACAGTCGTAAGCCGGGTCGAACATGATCACCTCGTCACCCGGATGCACCACTGCCTGCACCGCGTCGAACACCGCCTCGGTAGCGCCGGAAGTAACGGTGATTTCAGTCTCCGGATCGGCGCTGAAGCCGTAATACGCGGCTACTTTTTCCGCAATGCGCTCGCGCAATTCCACGACCCCGGCCATAGGCGGATACTGATTACAGCCGCCGTTCAGGCGCTCGGCCACCAACTCGCGCAAGCGCTCGGGACAATCAAAATCCGGATATCCCTGAGACAAATTGATCGCCCCATGCTCCGCAGCCATGCGCGACATGACCGTAAATATAGTAGTGCCAACTTGTGGGAGTTTACTTTGCAATTTCTAAGTCCAGTGACTTCGAACGGGGCCGCTCACGTCCACTTAAATCGTACAGAATCCACAGATTCAATGCTTCGACTCGAACCGAATCGACAGGAAAATCTCGCCGATGCACAGGTGTGAGTCGTCGTCGGGTGGCGGGGGGTGCAGCGGGCGTGCGAGGCAGGAAGCCGAGCTAGAGCCTACAGGGACGTATTTACGGCGTCCGCTGCACCCCCCGCCACCCGACGGCGACGGATCGAAGCCACAAATCCCGACTACTCCCCCTCCTGTAACCAGTTATTCAGTTCGATTATGTCCTGGGGCGTGAGGATGCCTGCCGTTTGTTTCAGAACCAGGCTGTCGATTACGTAGTTGTAGCGGGCGTCGGCGTAGGCTCGCAGGGCCTGGAAGAGAATTTCGCGGGCGCGCAGGACTTCGACGATGTTGCGCGTGCCGACTTCGGCGCCGAGCTCCGTTGCTTCGAGCGAGCTCTGGGCCGAAACGATCGACTGTTGCCGCTGGGCGATCACCAATACGTCGGTAGCCACTCGGCGATAGGCGTTGCGGATGTTCTGGATCAGTTGCCGTTCCGTCAGTTCCAGCGATTCTTCCGCAGCCATGACGCTGTATTCCGCCGCGCGCTGGCGCGAACGCATGGCGCCGCCGCTATAGAGCGGAATCGACAGGTTCAGCGCGAGCTGCGTGCGGTCGCTTGAGCCGCCGCCGATCTGGATGCCCTGGCTGACGATGGGCTGGGTCGCGAAATGGCCGAACTGGCCGGTGAAATCGATCGTCGGAAGGCGGTCCGACTTGCGCGCCTGCAAAGTCCTGCGCGAGGCTTCGAGGTTGAATTCCGCCGCGGTCACGGCCAGGCTGTTTTCCATCGCCTGGGATTCCCACTCTTCCAGGCTGCCGCCCACGTTGACGATGGGAAAGTCGTCACGTAGCACGTCGATCTCCGGATGCGACTGACCGGTGATGGCTTCCAGCACCTCGTAGCGCGAACGCAGGATATCGGCTTGCAGGATGGTGGTGTTGCGCGCCAGATCGTAGGCAGCCTGGGCGTCGTAGACGTCGGTGATCGCCACCAGTCCGACTTCCTCACGCTGGCTCGTCTGCTCGAAGGAGCGCTGGGCGGCTTCCTCTTCCTGGATATTCACTTCCAGGGTATCGAGCGCGCGCAGCACGTCGAAGTAGGCCGCGGCCACGCGCATGATCAATTCCTGTTCCTGGGCGGCGAGATTCACCGCGGCGGCCCGGTTGGTCGCCCTGGCGCTCTGGAAGTTGTACCAGTTCGCCAGGTTGAGCACGCTCTGGTTCAGGCTGATGCCCCAGTTGTGGTTGTTTACGCCGTTGCTGAAACTGTGCTCTCTTTGCACGATTACTCGCATGGTTTCGCCGGTGACCGGATTTGTTACCTCCCGGGTGATGTCCGAGGTCGGCCCGCTTGTCAGGCGAGACGTCCCGCCGCCGGCGCCGAGATTAGGCAGCAGCGACGAGCGGGTCTGGATCATCGTCTCGCGATTGGCGCGGTAGGAAGCCTCCGCCTGGCGCAATACGGGATCGTTATTCAGCGCGAGTTGCAATATGTCGAACAGATTGTCGGCGGATGCCGGCAAGGATGCCAGGCAAAGCGTCAGCAGCATGAGTGAGGACTTGATGAAATTCGTCATCGTTAGGACCTGCCTTGGTAATGAATGATTGAACGGAAGGCGGAAAGCCGGTCCCGTCCGTCATTTCCACAGTGGAAATGACATTGAACACGGGAGCGGGCATGATAACCTAAGAAGTCTAGGAGTACAGATGAGCGCCACCCCCGAACAGTTACAGTTTATAGACCGGATTTCCGGTCTGGACACCGAATTAGGCAGGTTTTTCCCCAATTCCAGGAAGATTTACGTCAGCGGCGGCAGGTCGGATCTGCTCGTTCCCATGCGCGAAGTCTCCCTGACGCCCACGCGAACGAGCGGCGGCGAGGAGCCCAATTCACCGATACGCCTGTACGACACCTCCGGTTCCTATACCGATCCCGATGTCGATATCGACCTGCATCGCGGGCTGGAACCGTTGACGGCGAAATGGATCGAGGAGAGGGGCGATACCGAGGAACTGTCCGACCTGACTTCGACCTACGGCCGTTCGCGCATGAGCGAATTGAGCGCCGCTCACCTGCGTTTCCGTCTTGCGCGCAAACCGCGCCGGGCGCTGCCGGGGGCCAACGTGTCCCAGATGCATTACGCGAAGCAAGGCATCGTCACGCCGGAGATGGAATACATCGCGATCCGGGAAAACCTTGCGCGGCAGCAATTGCCCGGACAGGATTCGAGCTATCACGCGGGGGAATCCTTCGGCGCGGCAATTCCTCAGGAGATTACCCCGGAGTTCGTGCGCGACGAAGTGGCAATGGGCCGGGCCATCATTCCCGCCAATATTAACCACCCGGAAGTCGAGCCGATGATCATCGGCCGCAATTTCCTGGTCAAGGTCAACGCCAACATCGGCAATTCCGCGGTTACCTCCTCCATCGAGGAAGAAGTGGAGAAACTTGTCTGGGCCGCACTCTGGGGCGCCGATACCGTGATGGATCTCTCCACCGGCAAGAACATTCATGAAACCCGCGAATGGATCATTCGCAATTCCATGGTTCCCATCGGCACGGTGCCGATATACCAGGCCCTGGAAAAAGTCGACGGTGTCGCCGAGGACCTGAACTGGGAAATCTATCGCGATACGCTGATAGAACAGGCCGAACAGGGCGTGGACTATTTCACCATCCATGCCGGCGTGCTGCTGCGCTACGTGCCGCTGACCGCCGAGCGCGTCACCGGCATCGTCTCCCGCGGCGGCTCGATCATGGCCAAATGGTGTCTGGCGCACCACAGGGAAAGTTTCCTCTATACGCATTTCGAGGAAATCTGCGAGATCATGAAGGCCTACAACGTGTCCTTCTCCCTCGGCGACGGCCTGCGCCCCGGCTCGATCGCCGACGCCAACGACGCCGCCCAATTCGCCGAACTCGAAACCCTCGGCGAACTCACCAAAATCGCCTGGAAGCACGATGTGCAGACCATGATCGAAGGGCCCGGCCATGTGCCCATGCAACTGATCCGGGAAAACATGGAAAAGCAACTCGAAGTCTGCCAGGAAGCGCCGTTTTACACGCTCGGCCCGCTGACCACCGACGTCGCGCCGGGCTACGACCATATTACCTCGGGCATCGGCGCCGCGATGATCGGCTGGTACGGCTGCGCCATGCTTTGCTACGTGACGCCCAAGGAGCACCTCGGCCTGCCCAACAAGCAGGACGTGAAAGACGGCCTGATCGCCTACAAGATCGCCGCCCACGCCGCCGACCTCGGCAAGGGCCATCCGGCGGCGCAAATGCGCGACAACGCCCTCTCGAAAGCGCGATTCGAGTTCCGCTGGGAAGACCAGTTCAACCTCGGTCTCGATCCAGTCACTGCGCGCGAATTCCACGACGAAACCCTGCCGAAGGACTCCGGCAAGGTCGCCCATTTCTGCTCGATGTGCGGACCCAAGTTCTGTTCGATGAAAATTTCCCAGGAAGTGCGCGACTACGCCGCCGCCCGCGGCACGGCCGAGGTCGACGACGCCATCCGCCAGGGCATGGAAGAGATGGCCGGAGAATACAACCGCCAGGGCCGCAAACTCTATCGCGAGGTGTAGGGGCAGGCGCGGATGGAAGGGCAGATGTAGGGGCGACGCATGCGTCGCCCGTCCAGGGTTGGACATATTACCAACGCAAACCGCGGGCGAGGCAAAACAGCGGGCGAGGCATGCCTCGCCCCTACATGCCCCTACATGCCCCTACATGCCCCTACATGTCCCTACATTCCCCTATCGGTCGAGATATTTCTCCAGCACTTCGAGACAGGAAACCGCCAGCCGTCCGCTGCGCTCCGGCGACCAGCCGAAGCGCTCGTCCGGCGCGTTCGCATTGTCCTTGAACGGCATCTCCAGCGTCATGGCCAGACAGCCGTGACGCCGGGCGGTCTGGTTCGTGCTCATGCCCATGTTTGCCTTGCCGCGTCTATTGGGCGGATAACCGTATCGAGTCTGGAAATCGGCATTGGCGGCAACCAGCCGCTCGCGATAGAAATCGAGCCGCGCCTGCTTGCCTGCGTCCCATTCCGCCAGCCCTTCCGTACCGGCGATGAAGCAATACGGCAGGGCTTCGTCGCCATGCACGTCAAGCAGAAAATCAACCCCGGTCCGCTCCATCTCCCGCTGCACCAGAAAAACCTCCGGCGACTGCTCCATCGTTGCCCCGGCCCATTCCCGATTGAGGTTGCGCCCGGCCGCATTAGTGCGCAAATGCCCCCGCCGGCTCCCATCCGGATTCATGTTCGGCACCAGGTACAAATCACATTTCTCAAGCAGCGAATCCGCCTCCCCACTGCAAAGCCATTCCACCGCTCCTTCCATCCACCATTCCGCCATCGTCTCCCCAGGATGCTGCCGCGCAATTGCCCAACAAGGCCGCCGGCCCTCCCCGGTACTGAAATGCAACAAATCAAGCGCCTGCCCATCCAGCGTCCGCCCCAGAGTAATCAGCCGGCAACGGGCGTTCCGACACGCCCGCGCCAGTAAGTCATGATGCCGCTCCATCGAATAAGGAACAAAATAAGCAAACCAGACCGCATCACTGCCGAAATTGAAATCCCACCGCAACACCCCACCCTCAAGTCGCGCCGGATGCCGAAACCACTCCTGGCGGTCGAACGAACAAAGCACCCGATAATCCCGAAACCCATCAGGATAAGCAGCCCCGCCCGCATTCAAGACCCTGACCGCACATTCCTCCCCCCGCACCCCCGAAACCCGAAAATAAAACCACTGGTAAAAGTCCGACAAATTATCCCGCCGAATCCGCAACCGAATATCACCCGCACCACCAGCCTCAACGACCTCAATGTTCCCACCATCAAATCCTGCGTCAATTTTCATTCTGATCTCTTTTTCCATAGAACGTTCGGGCGAGGCATGCCTCGCCCCTACATGAAACCGAAACTTTCGAGCCTGCACAACGTGAGTCGCTCTTCCCTACATGAAACCGAAACTTTCGAGGCTGCACAACGTGAGTCGCCGTCGTGGTGAGGGGTGTGCAGCGGCATGCGAGGCATGGGTGAGGCCCGGTCGGCGTAGCCGACAAGAAGCAACGCTTCTTGAAGGCCGAACGACCCGGCATGGATGCCGGGGCTGGGGCCAATCGAAGCCACTGAGCCCGCGCCAGGGACGGCATGTACTATTCGCATCGAACTAACAAACCCTCCGAGATTCTGCGACTCCGCTTCGCTGCGCGCAGAATGACGCAGAAGGGAAATGAAGCCTACAGGGACGTATTCACGGCGTCCGCTGCACAACCCCCATCAGACTGCGACGGATCGAAGCCACACCACCAATACCCAATTAAATCAATCGTTTCTGGCCAGCACCCGATCTGCTATTATTTCCGCCCCTTACGAATCGACCATAAAAAACGGTAGCCAGCCATGCAAGTGCGTACCGAAGACCTGAATATCGAGTCCAACGAAAGGCTGATCACCCCAGTTCAGTTGAAAGCCGAACTGCCCCTGTCCGAGTCCCAGTCAGAGGCCGTAAGCGTAGCTCGTGAAACCGTTTTCTCCATTCTCAGACGCGAGGACCCAAGACTGTTCCTCGTCATCGGCCCCTGCTCCGTCCACAATACCGAACAGGCGCTCGACTACGCGCGCCGGCTGAAGAAACTGGCCGACCAGGTCGGCGACACATTGTATCTGGTTATGCGAGTTTATTTCGAAAAACCGCGAACCTCGATCGGCTGGAAAGGCATGATCAACGACCCCTACCTCGACGACTCCTTCAAGGTCGAGGACGGACTGCGCAAGGGTCGTCAACTGTTGCAGGACATCGTCGACATCGGCCTGCCGACATCCACCGAAGCGCTCGATCCGATCTCGCCGCAATACCTGCAGGACCTGATCTGCTGGTCCGCCGTGGGAGCGCGCACCACCGAGTCCCAGACCCATCGGGAAATGTCCTCCGGGCTGTCTTCGGCCATCGGATTCAAGAACGGCACCGACGGCGGCTGGATGGTGGCCGTCAACGCCATGCAATCCGTACTCAAGCCTCATCGCTTCCTCGGCATCAACGGCAAGGGCCAGGTCAGCGTCGTCACCACCCGCGGCAATTCCAACGCCCATATCGTATTGCGCGGCGGCTCCAGCGGCCCGAACTACGATACCGTGCACGTGGCCCAATGCGAAATCGCGCTCGAGAAAGGCGGCGTCAGCCGCAACATCATGATCGATTGCAGCCATGCCAACTCCGGCAAGAATCCGGAAATGCAGCCCCTCGTGCTCAAGGACATCACGCACCAGATCCTCGAAGGAAACACATCGATCATCGGCGCCATGCTGGAAAGCAACATCTATCCCGGCCGGCAGGATATTCCCGCCGACCTGTCGCAAATGAAATACGGCGTGTCCGTCACCGATGCCTGCATGGGCTGGGACACGACCGAAGAGGCCGTGCTCGATATGGCCGAAAAACTGCGGGACGTCTTGCCCGCGCGTGACAAACCCGGCTAGCTTGCGTGCGCCCAGGCCGCCGGCAGCCGCTCGACTTCGCCGCGGCCCTCGACCATCCATTTTTGTATGAAGGGATTGTCCAGCAGCGTATTCAGATAACTTCTGGCGGTCTGGCTCAATTCCGGCTGATAGCTGTTGAAGATCACCGCGGTTGGCGCGAACATGCAATCGGCAATGGAAAAGCGGCCGAACAGGTAGTTGCCGTTCTCACCGTGCTTGTGCCGGCAGCAACTCCAGATCGCGTCGACACGGGCCACCTCGTTGTACAACTGTTCGGACAGCGACAACTTGATCGAAGCCTTGCAGTTCATCCGCCAGGTTTCCTTCAAGGTGGCGAATTCGGAATGAACTTCGGCGCTGACCGATCTCGCGCTGGCCCTGCGGCGCGGACTGGCCGGCCAGGCGCTGCCTTGCAGGAATTCCTCGTTGATATATTCGCAGATCGCCAGGGAATCCCACACGGTAATCTCCCGATGCAGGAGCACGGGCACTTTCAGGGAGGGAGAATACGGCCCAAGTTTTTCCGCCGTATTGTCCTGGTACAGCGCAATCATGATTTCATCGAATTCGATGTCGTACATCTTGAGCAGTAGCCACGGACACAATGACCATGAAGAATAGTTCTTGTCCCCGATTACGAGTCGAATGTCTTTCATCTCCAGCTCCCAATCGGATTTCAATAGGGGTCGAAACCCGAAACAAACGCCGGCGAGGGTCCGGCGAACGGTTTCCATTTAACAGCAGCTTTATTGCGGCTCAAGGCATGGATTGAGCCCATGTGCTGATTAAATATGGCAGAATAATGGCAATCACAAGGGGCGACTGAATCCGTTTCTCAAGGCTCCCGCCGATTGCGTTATATTTGATCGGGCCAGTGAAAAGAGGGTTGCAATCCGACCGATGAGCAGACGAATCGCTATCGTCGAAGACGAGGCGGCGCTTCGCGAGAACTACGCGGATGTATTGCGTCGCCAGGGATATGACGTGCAAACCTACGCCAACCGCCGGGAGGCCATGGGCGCCTTCGGCGTGCGCCTGCCGAACCTGGCGATTATCGACATCGGGCTCGATGAAGAGATCGACGGCGGCTTCACCTTGTGCCAGGAATTGCGTTCCATGTCGAACACCCTGCCCATCATATTCCTGACCGCCCGCGACAACGATTTCGATACGGTAAGCGGTTTGCGCATGGGCGCGGACGACTATCTGACCAAGGACATCAGCCTGCCCCATCTGACGGCCCGTATCGCCGCGCTGTTCCGGCGCCAGGATATTCTCGACAAGCCGTCGTCGCCGGAAAACCTGTTGCAGCGCGACAAGCTGACACTGGATATCGGGCGGCTCGCGGTGCAATGGTCGGGCCATGTGGTGCCCCTGACCGTGACCGAGTTCTGGATGGTGCACGCGCTGGCGAAATTTCCCGGCCATGTGAAAAGCCGCCAGTCGCTGATGCAAGAGTCGAAAATCTTCGTCGACGGCAGCACGATTACTTCGCATATCAAGCGAATCCGCAAGAAGTTCATGCAGATCGACCCGGAATTCAACTGCATCGAGACCGTATACGGCATTGGTTATCGCTGGAATACCGCCTAGTATGAAGCTGCTCAATATTCTGGCCAGCATCCGTTTCAAGCTGATTTTCCTTTCCAGCCTGCTGCTGCTCATTCCGGTGCTGGTCTACCAGTACATCCTCGCCATGGACGAGTACCTGCGCAGCGGCCAGGAACTGACCGTGCTCGGCGAAGCGCGGGCGCTCGCCACGGCGCTCAACGACCGGCCGGAACTGTTCGACGAAGGCACCTTTGGCCGCGCGACGCGAACCGGGGATATCTATATTTATCCCGTCTATTCGCCGCTGTCGCTGAACGACGGCTCGCTGGTCGACTGGGGCGCCTACCAGCAATACGAACTCGAATACAACAAGGCCGACTACCTGCGCACACCGCTCAATCCCGCGCGCATCTACGCCCATGACGATTCGCTTTCCTTCCGCAGCATGGTGGGCGAGCACAACGGATCGCTCTACGCCTATTTCAAGGTGCGCGACGATCACATCGTCTATCGCTCGCGCGAATCCCTCAGCGTGATCAGCAGCGATTTCCTGCAGATTTCCATGCTGACCGCGGACGGCCGCGAGGTGCAGCGCATCGTCATCGCTCCCCACGAGCCGGAATTTCTTTACCCTTTTCGCGTCAACGAGGATTTCAGCGATCCGATCTACGAGGAGCGCCTGAGCGGGCAATGGTACGAAGTCGACGGCGGCTATGAAGTCGAATTGCAAATTCCGATGGATATGTTGGGCGAGAGAATCGGCTTTGCGATATTCGACGTGGACGATCCAGTCGAACGCGATATCGCGACAGTCGTCGCCACCCACAAGTCCCTCGTCGGCGACCGGCTCGGTTCGCTGCAGCGGCCGACGCCGGAAATCGACCGCATCGTTGCCGGCATGGGCCGCAGCAACTCACACATCCAGGTCGTCGACCGTTCCGGCCGGGTGCTGCTTACCGTGGGCGATATCCAGAGCGCCACCGGTCTGCTTCTGTCCAATATCAACAATTCGTCGGACGAAGGTTACTGGGCTTTCGTCCAGAACAACGTGCTGTCGCCGCTGTACAACCTGCTTCTTACCCAGCCGAGCACGAATTTCATCGACGATCTCTATTCCGAGGTCGCCCGCGAAGGGGATCACATTGCCGCGGCGCTCAGTGGCGAGCCTTTCACCCGCTTCCGCGAACTGCAGGACACGCAGACCGTGATTCTGGAAGCCAGTCATCCGATTTTCGCGGGCAACGAAGTGATCGGGGCTGTCATCGTCGACCAGAACATGAACGGGCTGCGCAGTTTCCGCAATCAGGCGCTCGAAGGGTTGTTCAACACCATCATCGCGGTGATGCTGGCGGTCACGCTCGGCCTATTCTTCTTCGCCTCGAGAATATCCAACCGCGTACGCGGTCTGCGCAACCAGGCCGAGGGCATCATCGACGACAGCGGCCGGGTGCGCAACACCATCGTGCCTTCGCCCAATTCCGACGAAATCGGCGACCTCTCGCGCAGTTTTTCCAGTATCGTCGAACGTCTCAGCCAGTACACCAGCTACCTGGAGAACATGTCCTCGCGGCTCTCTCACGAATTGCGCACGCCGGTGACCGTGGTGCGCTCTTCGATCGAGAATCTCGGCAGCACCGACAATCCCGAGGAATCCCAGGTCTATATCAAGCGCGCCGAAGAGGGCATCAGCCGGCTCAATCTGATTCTGACCAATATGAGCGAGGCGACTCGGCTCGAACAGATGTTGCAGACCTCGGAAAAGGAAATCATCGATCTCGCCGAGGTCGTCAAGGGTTGCGTGGAAGGCTACCGGCTCGCCTATCCCGACTCGAATTTCACCCTCGAAATCGGCGACTATTCGATTTTCGTCAAGGGCGTGCCGGAATATGTCGCCCAGCTACTCGACAAGCTGGTCGCGAACGCGGTGGAATTTTCCCACACGGGGCAAGCCATCGCGGTCGATTGCCGTATCGTGCGCGACACTGCCGTGATCCGCATCAGCAACGCGGGGCCCTATCTGCCGCAGGAAATGAAGGACCGGATTTTCGAATCCATGGTTTCAGTGCGGCCGCACCAGAAACAGAAGCAGCCGCATCTCGGCATGGGCCTGCATATCGCCCGCCTGGTCACCGATTTCCATAACGGCCAGATTCGCGCCGACAATCGCGAAGACGTCGAAGGCGTGACGATTACTGTCAACATCCCGCTGTTTTATCGGTAAGTGGCGAGGGCAATCGTTTGCGCGGGTATCCGATGTAGATTGTCGCGCCTGTAGGGGCGACGCATGCGTCGCCCGGGGATGTTCGCGCCCAGTTGCAGATCCGAAACGCGGGCGAGGCATGCCTCGCCCCTACGGGCCAGTATAGAAGTCCGGTGCGTTGCGTTTTACTACCGGGGATGTTGCGGCCCAGGCGTGGCAGGTGTCGAGGATTCCGGGGCGGGCGCGATCGCGGGTGTGATCCTGGTCGGTCTTGTGCCGGCGGTGATTCTTGAACGCCCACAAGGTCTGCATCGCCACTGTCGCCATCGGAAACAGCAATTCGGTCAGATGCGTGCAGCCGTTCACGCCGCCGACCTTCTGGCGGATGTTCCGGCGCCAGCCGGGGCCCATCGTGATGCCGGCAAGGGATTTGTAGGCGTCGACGATCTCGTGACAGTTCTCGAAGGGGCCGTTTTCGGTTACGGCGATCACGTCCCGGATCACGAATTCGTCGTCGATGGTGACCCGCAGCAGCATCTCGTGCAGCGGCTCGCCGACTTCGATCGTGCCGCGGAAGTGGTTCTGGAAGCTGTAGGACTTGACGTCGGTCATGTGGGCTTCGATGTCCCACAGGCCATCTTTCCGCCGATATCCTTGATAGCTGATACTGCGAGTGTGTAGAGGCTCCCTCGCCTCGGCTTCGGGCAATGGCATCTGATGGTTCCTGATTGATTTGGGGTAGAGGGGCGAGCGGAATTGTAACCCAATCCACTTATAATGTGTGCTCCTGGCGGCGGCCTTGTCGTTCCGCCGCTTTCAGGTCGGACTGGAGTCCCGCTTCATGAATATCCTTTTTGTCTGCACCGGAAATTCCTGCCGCTCGCAAATGGCGGAAGGCTGGGCGAAGGCCCTCGCGCCTGATTTCGAGGTCAACTCCGCCGGCCTCGAAGCTCACGGCCTCAATCCGCGCGCTGTCGGCGCCATGGCCCGGCAGGGCGTCGATATCGGCAGTCAGACTTCGGACGTACTCAGCGATGAAATGATCGAGCGCGCAGACCTTATCGTCACCGTCTGCTCCCACGCCGACGTTCATTGCCCCATCATCCCGCCCGGCAAGCGCAAGCTTCATCTTCCCTTCGACGACCCCGCCGGCTTTACCGGCCCCGAAAAGGAAGTCCGCGCGGGTTTCGACCGCGTCTGCCTCGAAATCAGGGCCGGCGTCAAAAAACTGTTGGCCGATACGGCCCGTTACGCTATTGAGTAAATTTACTCAGTAGCGTAATGAGACCTCCTGAACGCAAGCGGAATTCCAGAAAATGTCCAGCGACCTGTACTCGAAATTCGGCCACGAGCATGTCAGCGTCCTTGCTCGCAAGCCGTTGCACGCCGGCTACTTGCGCGTCGATGAGCTGATTCTGCGCCACCGTCTGTTCGCCGGGGGCGACAGCGAGCCGTTTCGCCGCGAACTCATCGTGCGCCCCCGCGGCGTGGGCGTGCTGCTCTATGACCCCGGTCACCGCGAAGCTGTGCTTGTGCGGCAGTTCCGCGTCGGTATGATCGACGAGCCGCGCAGCCCCTGGATGCTCGAACTGGTCGCCGGCATGGTCGACGAAGGCGAAGACCCGCTGCGGGTCGCCCATCGCGAAAGCCGCGAGGAATCCGGCATCGAACCCGTAAACGTCGTTCGAATCTGCGACTACTACAACAGCCCCGGCGTCGGCAACGAACACATCAGCCTATTCTGCGGAAAAGTGGACGCAAGCAGCGCCGGCGGCATCCACGGCCTCGATGAAGAACACGAAGACATCGAAGTCGTGGTGGTTCCTTACCATGATCTCATCGCCGCCGTCGAGGATGGCCGCATCAACAACGCCATGACCATCATCGCCGTCCAGTGGCTCCAACTCCACCACGAAGAATTGCTTCGCCTTTGGGAAATCAGTTAAACGAAACGGCAGGAATTCGCCGGTCACAGATCACGGGCATCCCGCGGGCGACGCATGCGTCGCCCCTACAGGAACGACGCACCAGCAGGAATTTGGCTAAATCGTAGGTGCGAGGCAAGCCTCGCCCGCCCTTGTGCGCGTCCCCGCTTTAATGGTTACAATGATTCTCGGGGCGTCGGAAGTCGCCCCTGACCGAATTCGGCAAGCGGGGAACGTCCGTGGCAAAACGGAAACACAAAGTCAGCCTGGTGGAAGAAATCGCCGAACGCGATGCCAACTACATTCGGCTGCTGCGACTTTTACCCGGGTTACGCGCATGGCGTGACCTCTCGCGCCGCAAGAAATCTGAATTCGACGAAGAACAGGCCGCCGCCGAGTTGCAAGGCCATACTTCCACCTTTCTGCTTCCCGGCCGGGACGGCGAAGACGTCACCCTGAGAATTCGCGTCACCGAAGCCTTCCGCTTCACCACCGGCCTCGAAATCGTGCAGCAGCCCGGCGACCCCGACCGCATTGCCAATCCGACCATGCACGTGCGCGTCTACCACGACGTCAATTCCGCCGAAGTGCTTTCCTACCAGGGCCACCGCGGCTTCAAGCTGCGTTACAAGCAGCCCAACAAGCACATGTACCAGGTCAACGAGAAAGCTCAGATCAACCGATTCCTCGGCGAATGGCTCACCCATTGCCTGCAATGCGGACGCGTCGGACTCGGCGAGGAAATCGCACTGCAGGTCTGAGCCGCCGAAACATCAAGAAAAGCAGCGTCCGCGCGATAACTTTATAGTCCGTTACGCGAAATTTTTGCTGTTTTGGAACAGGAGAGAATGGGAAGTAGCTATAACGCCGACGCCATCGAGGTACTGGCCGGACTGGACCCGGTCAGAAAGCGTCCCGGCATGTACACCGACATCTCGCGGCCCAACCATCTGGTGCAGGAAGTCGTCGACAACAGCGTCGACGAGGCGCTTGCCGGCCATGCCGCGGAAATCAATGTCAGCCTGCATCAGGACGGCTCGGTCGAAGTCAGCGACGATGGCCGCGGCATGCCTGTCGATATTCATCCCGAAGAAGGCGTCAGCGGGGTCGAATTGATCCTCACGCGGCTTCACGCCGGCGCGAAGTTTTCCGATCGCAGCTATCGCTTCTCCGGAGGCCTGCATGGCGTCGGCGTATCCGTCGTCAATGCGCTTTCCAGCGATCTCGAAGTCGAGGTCAAGCGCGGCGGCAAGGTCTACAACATGGTCTTTCGCGACGGCGAGAAAACCTGCGATCTCGGCGTCACCGGCGAAGTCGGCATGCGCAATACCGGTACGAGAATTCGCTTCGTCCCGAACGGCATCTATTTCGACACCACTCGGGTCTCGATTCCCAAGCTGAAACACGCCTTGCGCGCCAAGGCGGTGCTGTGCCCGGGCCTCACTGTTAATTTCTTCGACCATACCGCCGCCGGCGACAAGTCGCAGAGCGAGTCCTGGCAGTACCAGGACGGCCTCAGGGACTACCTCGGCCAGGCCACCGAGGAATGGGAAACCGTCCCCGCCGAGCCTTTCACCGGTTCGGTCAAGGGCAACGACGAAGCCGTGGACTGGGCGCTGCAATGGCTGCCCGCGGGCGGCGCCCAGGTCTGCGAAAGCTATGTAAACCTGATACCAACGCCACTCGGCGGCACCCATGTCAGCGGCCTACGCACCGGCCTGCTCGATGCCTTGCGCGAGTTCTGCGAGTTCCGCAATCTCGTGCCCCGCGGCCTGCGGCTCACGCCCGACGACGTGTTCGAGAACCTGAGCTTCGTACTTTCTTCCAAGTTGCTCGACCCGCAATTTTCCGGCCAGACCAAGGAACGCTTGTCCTCGCGCAAATGCGCGGTCTTCGTCGCCGGCGTCATCAAGGACGCTTTCAGCCTGTGGCTGAACCAGCATACCGCCGAAGCCGAAACCATCGCTGAAATTGTGATCGGTAATGCCCAGCGCCGCTCCAAGGCGAGCAAGAAGGTCGTGCGCAAGAAGATCGGCTCGGGCCCGGCCCTGCCCGGCAAGCTCGCCGACTGCTCCACCGAGGACGTGATGCAGGGCGAGTTGTTTCTCGTGGAAGGCGATTCCGCCGGCGGGTCCGCCAAGCAGGCGCGGGATCGCGAGTTCCAGGCCATCATGCCCCTGCGCGGCAAGATCCTGAACACCTGGGAAGTCGACTCCGGCGAGATTCTCGCCTCCCAGGCGGTGCACGACATCGCCATCGCCCTCGGCGTCGACCCGGGCTCGAAGGACATACGCAGCCTGCGCTACGGGAAAATCTGCATTCTCGCCGACGCCGACTCCGACGGCCTGCATATCGCGACCCTGCTTTGCGCGCTGTTCCTGAAACATTTCCGGCCGGTGCTCGAAGCCGGCCACGTCCATGTCGCCATGCCGCCGCTGTTCCGCATCGACGCGGGAAAGGAGGTGTACTACGCGCTGGACGAGGACGAGAAGAACGGCATCCTCGACAAGCTCGCCACGGAAAAGAAAACCGTCAAACCCAACGTGCAACGCTTCAAGGGCCTGGGCGAAATGAACCCCTTGCAGTTGCGCGAAACGACCATGGCGCGGGAAACCCGGCGCCTGGTGCAACTGACCCTCGACGACGCGGCCGCCACTGGTCGATCAGCCGAATCCGCCGACGCGGTGATGGACATGCTGCTGGCGAAAAATCGCGCCGCCGACCGCAAGAGTTGGCTCGAAGATAGCGGCAACAAAGCCGAACTGGTGGACTGAGCTGGAGCGTAAACCCGGGCCATGAATTCACACATCGAAATCTCGACCGACGAAATCGAAAGCGTTCCGCTGCATACCTATACCCGCCAGGCGTACCTGAACTATTCGATGTACGTCATCAACGACCGCGCACTGCCCAGCCTTGGCGACGGTCTCAAGCCGGTGCAGCGGCGCATCGTCTACGCCATGTCCGAACTCGGCCTGAAAGCGACGTCGAAGTTCAAGAAGTCCGCGCGCACCATCGGCGACGTCATCGGCAAGTTTCATCCTCACGGAGATTCGGCCTGTTACGAAGCCATGGTGCACATGGCGCAGGAATTCAATTACCGCTACCCCCTGGTGGACGGCCAGGGCAACTGGGGCTCCCAGGACGACCCCAAGTCCTTCGCCGCAATGCGCTACACCGAATCGCGGCTGCGCAACTACGCCGAACTGCTGCTGTCCGAACTCGGCCAGGGCACGGTGGACTGGAAGCCGAATTTCGACGGCACCCTGCAGGAGCCGGAAATCCTGCCGGCGCGGCTGCCGAACGTGCTGCTCAATGGCGGCAGCGGCATCGCCGTGGGCATGGCCACGGATATTCCGCCGCACAATCTGCGCGAAGTCGCCGAGGCCTGCATACATCTGCTCGATCATCCCGACGCGGATGTGAACCGGCTTTGCGAATTCATCCAGGGGCCGGATTTCCCCACCGGCGCCGAACTCGTCAACTCGCGCCAGGAAATCCTCGAGATCTATCGCAGCGGCCGCGGCGCGCTGAAGACCAGAGCCCGCGTCCATTTCGAAAGCGGCGAGATCATTATCACCGCATTGCCCTTTCAGGTTTCGGGAACGCGAATTCTCGAACAGATCGCCGCACAGATGCAGAAAAAGAAATTGCCCATGGTGGTGGATCTGCGCGACGAATCAGACCACGAGAACCCTACGCGGATCGTCGTCGTGCTCAAATCGAACCGGGTGGACAAGGAAGGGGTGATGTCGCACCTGTTCGCCACCACGGACCTGGAAAAGCAGCATCGCGTCAACTTCAACGTGATCGGCAACAATCTGCGGCCCCAGGTCAAGGATCTCGCCACGCTGCTGGGGGAATGGCTGGATTTCCGCAAGCTCACCGTGCGGCGCCGGCTCAAGTTCCGCCTCGAACGAATCCTTTCCCGCCTGCACATCCTCGAAGGCCTGCTCGTCGCTTATCTCAACATCGACGAAGTCATCGCCATCGTGCGCGAGGAAGACGAGCCGAAGCCGGCTCTGATGGCGCGATTCGGACTGAGCGAAAAGCAGGCGGAAGCGATTCTCGAACTGCGGCTGAAACAATTGGCCAAGCTCGAGGAAATCCGCATTACCGCGGAGCAGAAGGAACTTGCCGAGGAACGCGACAAGCTGGAAAAGCTGCTCGATTCGAAGGCCCGTCTGACTGCGTTCATCAAGAAGGAAATCCGCGAAGACAAGGAGAAATACGGCGACGAGCGGCGTACGCCGATCACGCAACGGCAGGAAGCGCGCGCTTTCAGCGAAAACGAGTTGCTGCCCACCGAACCGGTCACTATAGTGCTCTCCGAACGCGGCTGGGTGCGCGCCGCGCGGGGCCACGATATCGATCCCGCCGGACTGCAATACAAGTCCGGCGACGGTTTCAAGCTGGCGGCGCGCGGCAAGAGCAATCAGCCGGTGATCTTTCTCGATTCCACTGGCCGCGCCTATACGCTGCCGGCGCATTCACTGCCTTCAGCCCGGGGTCAGGGCGAACCGCTCTCGGGCAAGCTCAACCCGCCTTCGGGGGCGACTTTCGAAGGACTTTTGATTGGCGATCCGAACCGGGAAGTGCTGTTGGCAAGCGATGCGGGCTACGGTTTCGTCAGCCGCATCGAAGACCTGACGAGCAAGAACCGCAACGGCAAGGCGGCGCTGCGGCTGCCGGAAGGCGCCAGGGTGCTGCCGGCGGTAATGGTTGACGATTACAACGGTCAATTTGTCGTCGCCGCTACCAACGAGGGCCGCATGCTGGTATTCGCGCTCTCGGAATTGCCGCGTCTGGCCCGCGGCAAGGGCAACCGCATCATCGGCATCCCCTCGGCGCGGGTCCGTCAGCGCCAGGAATACGTCGTTTCGGTGGCGGTACTCTCGCCGAACGACATCCTCAAGGTCCACGCGGGCGCCCGCTACCGCAAAATGAAACCGAGCGATTTCGCCGGATACGTAAACGACCGCGGCCGCCGCGGCTTCAAACTCCCCCGCGGATTCCAGAATGTGGACCGCCTGGAGCGGGTAGCGCGTTAGCTTTGTGGCTTCGACCCGACGGCGACTCACATTGTGTTAATCCCTTGCGTGAAACGAAGTTTGAATTTGGGAAATCCTTGGTTTAACTTGGGCATCACCTGAATTTACTGGCGGGAGACCGATCCATGATTCGAGTTCAGAGTTTGTCCCTGGCTTTTCTGCTTGCGCCGTTGTTTGTTTTTGCGCAGGCGGATATGCCGCCCACGAATGATCTGCCTAATCCATACATTACGCAGTCGGGATATTTGAAGATGCCGGCGGGTCGTAATTGGGGGTCGTCGAGCACTGTTGATCTGCATCCTGACGGCGAAAGCGTCTGGGTGGCCGAACGCTGTGGCGCCAATATCAATTCCTGCGTGCTGAATCCCGACGTCAATCCCGTCATGCTGTTCGACAAGGACGGCAACATGGTGCGCAGCTTTGGGGCCGGTTATATATCCTGGCCTCATGGCATTCACGTCGATCACGACGGCAATGTCTGGATCGCCGACGGCCGTGACAACCAGGCCGGCGACAATCCGCCGGACGACGCCTACGGACACCAGGTCCACAAGTTCAGCCCCACGGGTGTGCATCTGATGGCACTCGGCAACAAGGGCGGCGGCCGGGACGACGAGTATTTCTATACGCCCAATGACGTGCATGTGGCGCCGAACGGCGACATCTTCGTTGCCGAAGGGCATTCCAACAACGAGGGAACTCCGGCGCGGGTGCTCAAGTTCAACAGCGACGGCGAGTTTCTGATGTCGTTCGGGGAAATGGGTGACGGCAACGGTCAGTTCACCCAGCCACACGCGCTGGCGATGGACTCGAAGGGCCGGTTGTTCGTGGCGGACCGCAGCAACAACCGCATCCAGATCTTCGATCAGGACGGCAATTTCATCGATGTCTGGTATCAGTTCGGACGGCCGAGCGGCATCTATATCGACAAGAACGACGTGCTGTATTCGGCGGATTCGGAGTCAGGCTCGGTGAACCCGGCTCATGGCGACTGGCTGCGCGGAATCCGCGTCGGCAGCGCCCAGACGGGTGAAGTCGAATTCCTGATTCCCGACCCCGATCCGGAATGCCGCGGCACCTGCACCGCGGAAGGCGTGGTGGCGGACCACAACGGCGTGATTTACGGCGCCGAAGTCGGCCCGGTCGGCGGCATCAAGCGGTATGTGCGGCCCTTAAAATAATCCACGGTAACAAACGCGGGCGAGGCATGCCTCGCCCCTACCGCGCTCCCGGTCAATTGCGACGGCAAGGTATGTTCAGCCCCCACCCCGTGTCCGATCGTTTGTGGCGGCGGCGCATACATGGCTCCCACCCGATGTCCGATCGACTGTAGGGGCGAGGCGTGCCTCGCCCCTACCGCGCTCCCGGCCAATTGCGACGGCAAGGTATGTTCAGCCCCCACCCAGTGTCCGATCGATTGTGGTGGCGGCGCATACATGGCCCCCACCCGGTGTCCGATCGACTGTAGGGGCGAGGCATGCCTCGCCCGCGCGGCGATGGGAATCTGTCAGAGACTCTCCAGGATGCTGTTGAAGGTGGCGCTGGGCCGCATGGCGGCGCGTGCGAGCGCGGGGTCCGGAGCGTAATAGCCGCCGACGTCGGCCGGCTCACCTTGCACGGCGTTGAGTTCATCGACGATCTGGTCTTCGGCTTCGAGCAGGGCTTCGGCCAGGGCCCGGAATCGCTCGGCGATTTCCGCGTCTTCGTCCTGGGCGGCGAGTTCCCGCGCCCAATACATCGCCAGATAGAAATGGCTGCCGCGATTGTCGAGTTCGTTCACCTTGCGCGAAGGCGACTTGTTGTTTTCGAGGAAGCTGCCGGTGGCGCGGTCCAGCGCCCGGGCCAGCACACCGGCGCGTTCGTTCTCCGCCGCTTCCGCGAGATGTTCGAGCGAGGCGGCAAGGGCGAGGAACTCGCCCAGCGAATCCCAGCGCAGATGGTTTTCCTTTTCGAATTGCTGCACGTGCTTGGGCGCGGAGCCTCCGGCGCCGGTTTCGAACAGGCCGCCGCCGTTCATCAGGGGCACGATGGATAGCATTTTCGCGCTGGTGCCGAGTTCCAGGATCGGGAACAGGTCGGTGAGATAATCCCGCAGCACATTGCCCGTTACTGAAATCGTGTCCTTGCCCTGTTTCATGCGCTGGAGAGAGAAGCGGGCGGCTTCGGCCGGCGCCATGAAATGAATCTCCAGTCCGCCGGTGTCGTGCTCCGCCAGATAGCTGCGCACCCTGGCCAGCACCTGGGCGTCGTGGGGCCGATCCTCGTTGAGCCAGAACACCGCTGGCACGCTGGTGGCCCGGGCGCGAGTTACGGCCAATTTGACCCAGTCACGGATCGCCGCATCGCGCACCTGGCACATGCGCCAGATGTCGCCGGCCTCCACCTGGTGGCGGAACAATTCATTGCCGGCATCGTCGACGACGACTAATTCACCGTCGGCCGCGATTTCGAAGGTCTTGTCGTGGGAGCCGTATTCCTCGGCTTTCTGCGCCATCAGGCCGACGTTGGGGACGCTGCCCATAGTGGCCGGATCGAAAGCGCCGTTGGCCTTGCAGAACTCGATAACCTGCTGGTAGACCGGCGCGTAGGAGCGGTCCGGGATGACCGCCTTCATGTCGTGCAGTTTACCGTCCGGTCCCCACATTTTGCCCGAGGAGCGCAGCGCCGCGGGCATCGAGGCGTCGATGATGATGTCGCTCGGTACGTGCAGATTGGTGATGCCTCGGTCGGAGTCGACCATGGCCATGGGCGGCCGTTCGGCGTAGACGCATTGGATGTCCTCTTCGATCTCCCGCCTGCGCTCGGCCGGAAGATCGGCGATGCGCGCGAGCAGGTCGCCGAAGCCGTTGTTGACGTCGACGCCGAGTTCGTCGAACAACGCTTGATGCTTCTCGAACAGATCGGCGAAATAGACCTGCACCGCATGGCCGAAGATGATCGGATCCGAGACTTTCATCATGGTGGCCTTCAGGTGCAGCGAGAACAGCACGCCTTCCGCCTTGGCTGCGGCCACGGATTCGGTGAGAAACTTCCGCAGCGCCTTGCAACTCATGAAGCTGGCGTCCACGACTTCTCCGGCCGATACAGGGATTCCTTCCTTCAAGACGCTAACCTTGCCGTCGTCGGCGCGATGTTCGATGCGCAGACTGCATTCGTTTTCGACTGTCGTCGACTGTTCGTTGCCGAAGAAGTCGCCGTGGGTCATGGAAGTCACGTGAGAGGCGGAATCCGCCGACCAAGCGCCCATGGAATGCGGATGCTTGCGTGCATAGGCCTTTACCGCGGGCGGCGCGCGGCGGTCGGAATTGCCTTCCCGCAGCACCGGGTTGACCGCGCTGCCCTTGACCCGGTCGTAGCGCGCCTTGATCTCGGCCTGCTCTTCATTGGAAGGCTCATCGGGATAGTCCGGCAATTCATAGCCTTTTTCCTGCAACTCGCGGATGGCGGCCTTCATTTGCGGAATCGAAGCGGAGATATTGGGTAACTTGATGATATTGGTCAGCGGGTCCTGGGTTCTGCGGCCTAGTTCGGCCAGGGCGTCTTCAATGCACTGTCCGGGTTTCAGAAAATCGGTAAAAGTGGCGATAATGCGGCCGGCCAGCGAGATGTCGCGCAGTTCCACCTCGACGCCGGTCACGGAGCAATAGATCTGGATTACGGGCAACAGCGAAAATGTCGCCAGCGCCGGGGCTTCGTCGGTCTTCGTATAGATGATTTTGGCTTGTTCTGACATCCGGTTTCCCTGGCTGTTTGGCTGTATGGGCGGCGACGGGCGCTTGGCCCCCGGCTCAAAAAGTCGCGTATTATAGCAGCGCCCCGGAGGTCGGAGTACCGAGCGAGGCGGCCTGGGGCTCAGGGCATCCGGTCCGTTGTAGAGGCGAGGCATGCCTCGCCCGCACGGCGCCCATTAAATTCGAGACAAAAACAAATGGAAACGATTTCGACAGGCTTACCGGATTTCGTACTGCGCGAGGCGCGGGCCGAGGATTGCGGGCTGATTCTCGCGCTGATCCGGGAGTTGGCCGAGTACGAGAAACTGTCACATGAGGTAGTAGCCACGGAGGAAGTGCTGCGGGAGACGCTGTTCGGCGAACAGCCCCGCGGCGAAGCCGTCATCGGCGAGTACCAGGGCGCGGCCGTGGGTTATGCGCTGTTCTTCTATAATTTTTCCACTTTTACCGGCAGGCCGGGAATTTATCTCGAAGACATCTACGTCAAACCCGAACTGCGCGGCCGAGGTTACGGCAAATGCCTGTTGACCTATGTGGCCGGGTTGGCGGTCGAGCGTAATTGCTCGCGCATGGAATGGTCGGTGCTCGACTGGAACGAGCCGTCGATTCAATTCTATCGCTCGCTGGGAGCGGCCCCCATGAACGGATGGACGGTGCAGCGCCTCGACGGCTCGGCGCTCGATGAGGTGGCGGCGATGTTCAAGAACGAAGCGGGAGAATCAACTTGAGCAGAATCGTATATGTGAACGCGGAATATTTGCCTGAAGAGGAGGCGAAGGTTTCAATCTTTGACCGCGGCTTCGTATTCGGAGACGGGGTCTACGAAGTGGTGCCGGTAATCCGCGGCCGGCTCGCGGACCGGGACTACTTCCTCCAGCGCCTGACGAGTAGCCTCGACAAACTCGGCATCGCCTGGCCCTGCTCCGAGGCGCAATACCAGGAAGTGCTCGAACAGCTCGTGGCGCGCAATTCGCTCGATGAGGGCATTGTCTACACCCAGGTCACCCGGGGCGCATCGGATCGCCAGTTCACGTTTCCCGCGAATACTCCCTCGACCATGACGGCTTTCACTCAGGCCATGCCGCTGCTGGACAACCCCTCGGCGGCAAACGGCATCACCGTGGTCTCCACAGACGAAATCCGTTGGCTGCGCCGAGACATCAAATCGCTGAACCTGCTGGCTCAAGTGCTGGCGAAGCAATACGCCGCGGACCATGGCGCGGGCGAGACCTGGATGATCGAAGACGGCCTGGTCACGGAAGGCGCTTCGTCGACGGCCTATATCGTCAAGGACGGTATGGTGATCACGCGGCCGCTGTCGAATCGTGTCCTGCCGGGAATCCGCCGCCGGCGGCTGCTGGAACTAGCCGCCGAGGAGGGAATCAAATATGAGGAAAGGCCGTTCAGTCTCTACGAAGCAATAGCCGCCGACGAAGCCTTCGTCAGCAGCGCGACCACAATCTTGCATCCGGTGATCAGCATCGACGGGAATCGCATCGGCAACGGCAAGCCTGGCCCCTTGACCCACAAGCTGCGTCAGCTATATATCGCCCACATGCTTGAAGAAGTCGACGCCTCCCCCGACCGTCATTCTGTGCGAAGCGAATCGTAGTGTGCAGGTTCAAATACATGCGAGACCGTAGGGGCGAGGCATGCCTCGCCCGCGAACGGCCCCGAAACAGTGCAACTGACGGGCAAGGCATGCCTCGCCCCTACATGCTGAAGGTGGGCGCGTAGTCGCAGAATCTCGTTGGGAATTCTGTAAGTTTGTATATGCCGTCAATGGGGCTACTTCAGTGGCTTCGATCCGTCGTCGTCGGCTGGTGGTGTGTACAGCGGACGCCGTAAATACGTCCCTGTAGGCTCGGGCTCGACATCCATGTCTCGCACGCCCGCTGTACACACCACCAGCCGACGACGACTCACATTGTGCTGGTCCATCAGGCGGGGCGGGTAAATGTCAAATTCGGTCAATTGGGAAGGTTAGTACTTCGGCAATGGACTCGGCTGCGCTTAGGGCCATTAGCAGGCGGTCGATGCCGAAGGCGACGCCGGTGCAGGGGGGGAGGCCGTGTTCGAGGGCTTCTAGCAGCTTTTCGTCGATTTCGGGAACTGGGCGGCCGAGATGGGCGCGTTTTTGCCGGTCGCGCTCGAAGCGGTCGCGCAGTTTCGCAGCGCTGGTTTCTTCGTCGTAACCGTTGGCGAGTTCCATGCCGTGGCCGAATAGTTCGAAGCGCCGGGCCACTGGCTCGCCTTCGGGGTCGGGCTCGATTCTCGCAAGTGCGGCCTGGGCTGCCGGGTAGTCGTGGATGAAGCAATACTTGGGCAGTTGGGGTTCGATGGTTTGGCCGAGCAGTAGTTGCAGGCAGTCCGTGGCGTCGAGTTTGGTTGGGTCGACCGGCAGATTCTCGTGTGTGAGCCGGCGCAGGGTTTCGAGTTCGGTTTGGTGCGGGTCGATGCCGAGATGGCGCTGGAACAGTTCGCGATAGGTCAACCGCGGAACCGTAGCCTGGGGAAGAAATTCGCGCAACAGTTGTTCCACTTCGTCCATTAGTTCTTCAAGGCTGAAATCGGGCCGGTACCATTCGAGCATGGTGAATTCGGGATTGTGGCGGGCGCCGGCGTCGCTCTGGCGAAAACTCTTGCAGATCTGGTAGCAGGCGCCGCTACCCGCGGCGAGCAGGCGCTTCATGGCGTATTCGGGAGAGGTCTGCAGATAGAAGGTTTGCGGGCTGCCCTTTATTTCCACATCGGCTGGTATCGAATCGATATGCTGGTCGGTGACCGTGGCGGGCGCGAGCAGGGGCGTTTCCACTTCGAGTACGTTGCGCTCCGCGAAAAACTGCCGAATGCGCGCCAGCACATCCGCCCGCAGCCGCAGCGATTCGGGTTTGGCGGTTGGCCGCCAGTCGGGCATGGCGGGGCTTACCTGGTGACCCGGTTCTGGTATTCCCCGTTCCGGGTATCGACGCGCAGCACATCGCCCTGGTTTACGAACAAGGGCACCTTGACCACGGCGCCCGAACTCAGGGTGGCGGGCTTGGAGCCGCCCTGGGCGGTATCGCCTTTCAGGCCCGGGTCGGTCTGCGTGACTTCGAGCTCGATGAAATTTGGTGGGATCACCGAGATCGGCTTTTCGTTCCAAAGCACGACCTGGTAAGCCTCCTGCGGCTTGAGCCAGTTTTTCGCTTCGCTGATGGCGCCGGCGTCTGCGGCGAGTTGCTCGTAGCTGCCGTCGACCTTCATGAAATACCAGAATTCGCCGTCTTCGTAGAGATATTCCATGTCGAGTTCAAGCACGTCGGCGCCTTCCAGCGATTCACCCGACTTGAAGGTGCGCTCCCAGACCCGTCCGTTGAGCAGATTACGGAACTTGACGCGGTTGAAGGCCTGGCCCTTGCCCGGTTTGACGAACTCGTTTTCGAGAATCGAACAGGGTTCGCCGTCGACCAGCAGTTTCAGGCCGCTCTTGAACTCGTTGGTTGAATAGGATGTCATATTGTCTTTCGCTCACTTTGACTTGAAACCGCGCCCCATGCCTCCAGCCAGCCAGCCGGCGGATCTTTGGCAGGAATCCCTGTCCGATCTGATCACCGACCCGCGGGAACTCGCCGATTTCCTGCAACTCGACCGGCGCCTGGACCCCGCCGGCGAACATGCGCTGGCGCAATTTCCGCTGAAGGTTCCGCGGGCCTTCGCCGAACGCATGAAAAAGGGCAACTGGCGAGACCCGTTGCTGCGCCAGGTCTGGCCGTCCTTCGTGGAAGAGCGGGAAGCGCCCGGATTCACAGCCGACCCGTTGCGGGAGCACCATTATAATCCGCGCCCGGGCCTGCTGCACAAGTATCACGGCCGGGTGTTGCTGATCGCCGCGCCCCATTGCGCGATCCATTGCCGCTATTGTTTCCGCCGCGAATTCGATTACCGCGAGAACAGTCCGGCGCGCGCGCAATGGCGCGAGGCCTTCAACTACATCGGCGCCGACGCAAGCATCGAGGAAGTGATTCTCAGCGGCGGCGACCCGCTGGCCCTGGGAGACGGCCAACTGCGCTGGCTCATCGAATCCATCTCCGAAATTCCCCATGTAGGAGCCGTGCGTATCCACACTCGCCTGCCCGTAGTCATTCCCGAGCGGGTGAGCGGCGGCCTGCTTACAATGTTGCGCGGTTGCCGGCAACGGGTTGTGGTCGTCATCCATTGCAATCATGCGCAGGAATTCGATGCCGGAGTCGCCGCGGCGCTTGCCGCCCTGCACCGGGCCGGCGTCACCCTGCTCAATCAATCTGTGCTGCTCAAGGACGTCAATGACGATGCCGCGGCTCTTTCCGCGCTCTCGAAACGGCTTTTCGCGGAAAATGTTCTACCTTATTACCTGCACCTTCCGGACCGGGTGGCGGGAACGCAACATTTCAGCGTGACGCTGGAGGCGGCCGAGAAAATCATGCGGGAATTGCAGGCCAGCCTGCCCGGATACCTCGTGCCCCGCCTGGTGCGGGAAGATCCGGGCGAGCCCGCCAAGACTCGTATTGTATGAACAATTCCATCCATGGAATTGTTCATTGACGCAAAACAAAAGCGTGGTTTTGTTTTGCTCCCGGATTCAATGGCTTGCGCCATCGAATCCGGCGGCACATCCATGTGCCGCGTACTGACTCCCAGTAACCGGGGGTTTTTCAGACACATGACACATATAGGAGAATCAGTCCATGGACGGTTCCTTGCAAACCGATGCGGCGCAGTTGCCGAACGAACATCTCGACGCGCTCACGGGGCTGCCGAACCGCGCCAGTCTCGAGGACGCCCTGCGGCGTGCGCTCGACGACGGCAGGCCGGCGACCCTGGCCTTGCTGCAACTGGAGAACTTCTACGAAATCCGATCCTGGGTCGGCAAGTCCGACGCCAGCTTTCTGCTTTGCGATATCGCCCGGCTGCTCCAGCGCAATCTGCCGGACGACGTCACTTTGTGCCATTGCGAGCATTACGAATTCGCCTTGCTTTTGCGCAACGAGAACAGTGTGAACGCAAGGCCCATCACCGAGCGCATCAAGCAGGCGCTGCAATCCGCGGTATCGGAATCGATTCCGCCGCAACTCGAACTGAAGTGCGCGGTGGGCCTGGCCGCGGCGGAGCCCGGCGTTACCGGCCCGGAAGTGCTGTTCGCCCGTGCCCGGCACCAGTTGAGCGTGGCGCTGTTCCGCCTGCATGGGGAGCAAAGACTTTCGGCGATGCATGAAGTCGACGGTTTCGATCCGCTCGAACTGGAGCCTGCGCTCAAGCGCCGAAAACTGGAGTTGAACTTCCAGCCGATCGTCAGCCTCCTGCCCGACGGCGTCGAGCGATATGAGGTGCGTTGCCGGCTGCCGCTCGAAAAAGGCCGGCTGGCGCCGGTGCGCCTGTTCGAAATCGCCGTTCAGAATGCGCTCGGCGGTTATATCGATCGGCAGTTGATCAGCCGCGTACTCGCCATCCTGCGGGAAAAGGAATTGCCTTCCCTGTGCTTCTTCGTAAGCTTGACCCAGAATTCCATGGTCGACGCCAGCTTTTTCCACTGGCTGCAGGCGAAACTCGCCGGACAAACGCATCTGGCCCGGCAACTGGTATTGCAGATCAGCGAAATCGATATACTGATCGCGCAACACCATCTGCAGTATCTTTGCGAACAACTTGCCGGACAGGAAATTCGCCTGGCCGTCGGCAATTTCGGCCTGACCGACAATCCATTCCGTTACCTGCCCCTGCTCAATGCCGCATACGTCAAGATGAACATCCCGGCTGTGGACGGAACCGGCGCCTCGCGCCGGCAATTGCAGCAGACGCTGCAAGAATTGAGCGAGTCGAAATTGCAGGTGATCGCGTCCCTGGTGGAAGACATGAACATGCTGCCGCTGTTGTGGCGCTCGGGCGTGACGCTGGCGCAGGGCAACTGCCTTGCCGGGCCCGCGGCGAATCCGGACTACCGCTTTCCGCGGGAAATCCGGATCAACGCGGCCTGATTCCTGCCGAACGGAAGGGGGTGGAATTGCTATCGGATTCACCGACAATTATGCTCCCGCTATGAAATTCACCCGCATTGCCTCCCGCTTTTCCCTGATCGCCTGCCTCGCTCTGCTGTTCGCCATGAGTGTGTTCTGGCTGATCAGCAGTCATCACATGCGGCTGGTGCTGCAGGCCCAGGCGGACCGGCTCGGACCCACCATCGCAAGGCAGGCGGCGGAATTGTTGGCGGAACACGTTCAGGCCGAAGACCGCATCGGCATCAATGTGATACTCGAAGAACTGGCCGCCGACCCGGCGGTTATCGAGGTTGCGCTGCTCGACGATCAGGGCAGGCGCGTGGCGGCGGCCGGTACTCCCAATTCCAGTCCGCCGATTTCAATCCTTACGCGGCCGACCCTGCGCGATGAGCATTACGTCCGCACCATCGAATTTCTCGGGGCCACCCTTGGCGCGGTCAGCGTCGGACTGGACCTCGGCTACCTGCGGGCCACATTGAACGACAATCTGATTTTCGTAAGCGGCGCCACCCTGATCATGATCCTCCTGGCCTGGATATTCATAGCGGCCTATTGCCAGATCACGCTCGGGTTTCCGATGAATCTGCTGGCCTATTCACTGGGCAAGATCAGGCGGGGCGAGATCGCCGAATGCCCTGATGTTTCCGGAAAGGACGAACTCGCCAATCTGACGAGGCAATACAACGACACGGCGAACTTTCTCGCCCGGTATACCTTTCTCGACCGTTACGGCGAGGAAACCGAACCGGTGGACAGCGCGGCCTGGCGTTCGGAAGAAATCAGCCTGCTGGTCATCCGCATGAGCAACTATTACTCGCTCGCCACGGCAATGAGCCAGGATCACGCCTTGCAATTGCTCGAGCGCTATTACTTCTTCGCCGGCCAGGTAAGCCGCATTTACAACGGTCACATCTGCTATTGCCACGAAGACGAAATCCTCATCTCTTTCGACCGGGTGGCCGGGGCCGAGGAGCAAGCCTACTACGCCATTTACGCGGCGCAGTTGTTTCTGCGACTGATCGAACATCTGAACACCCATCCGAAAGGCGTTCTCACCAATGCCAGTTTCACGCTCGCCGCCCATAGCGGCATCGTTCCCGCCAGGCTGTATTCCCCGGTTTCCGGCAAGAACGACAGCCTGATCGGCGAAACCCCCGACCGCGCCCGGCAAATCTGCAACGAGTGCCCGGACAACAACTTGCTGATCAGCGCGGACTGCTATCAACTCGCCGGCGGCGACTCGCGCGTAAACGCCGAACCCTTCGATTCCGAGTCCGACGATGTCGAGGTGCTGTTGACCCTCGAACCCCCCGAGGGACACGGTGAATTGCTCGACAGTCAGGCCACCCGCCTGATCTCCGCGTATCCGAATCGCTAGGCGCCGGGCGCAGTCCGGTTCCGGATTTTCGGGAGTTTCGTGAACCGGAAATGTAGAATGCGCGTACATCAATTTGTGTAACTGAGCCTGGAGTCGTTTCGATGACGCGTGTTTTTTCTCTGTTTGGCCGTAGCGGCCTGTTCCTGTTTCTGTTGCTGTCCGCCCAGGCAGCGCAGGCCGCCGAGGCGGTAGCGGGTCTGGACCTGACCACCAGCGGTCTGGGCATTGCCGCCCTGGTGGTCTTCGTGCTGGCCTATGCGCTGGTGATCAGCGAAGAAAACATCCATTTGCGCAAATCGAAACCGGTGGTCGTCGCCGCCGGAATAATCTGGGTGCTGGTGGCGCTGGCCTATAACGCTGCCGGCGAGCCGGAATTGGCCGAGGAGCTCGTGGGACACAACCTGCTTGAGTTCGTCGAATTGTTCCTGTTCCTGCTCGCGGCGATGACCTATATCAACACCATGGAAGAGCGCGGGATCTTCAATCTGTTGCGCGCGAAACTCGTCAGTTCGGGCTATTCCCTGCGCAAGCTGTTCTGGATCACGGGCCTGATTTCCTTCTGCATGTCGCCGTTGGCGGACAATCTGACCACGGCCCTGCTCATGGCCGCCGTGGTGGTCTCGCTCGGTGGCGACAACACGCGCTTTATCGTGCTGGGATGCATTAATGTCGTGGTGGCGGCAAATGCCGGCGGAGTGTTCAGTCCTTTCGGCGACATCACCACGCTGATGATCTGGCAGGCCGGCTATGTCCAGTTCCAGGAATTCTTCGTGCTGGTGATTCCTTCGATCATCAACTGGGTAGTTACCGCGGGCATCCTGAGCCTGGCGGTTTCCCGGGAAATGCCGGCGACGATTCAGGAAGAAGCCCGGGTCAAGTACGGCGGCTGGGTCGTCGTCGGCCTGTTCGGCATGACCATCGTCTTGGCCGTCAGTTTCCACAACTTCCTGCATCTGCCGCCGGTGCTCGGCATGATGACCGGCCTCGGCATACTCAAACTTTACGGCTATTACTTGCAATTGCGCGACTCCGGCTACATGGGCGCGGATACCGATCTGGTGAGCGGCGACGCGGCGATGTTCATCGATTCCGCACATGAAGACGAGATCGAGCAGGACGGCCAGCCCTACAACATTTTCCACAACCTGCAACGCGCGGAGTGGGACACGTTGATCTTCTTCTACGGCATCATCCTTTGCGTAGGCGGGCTCGGGGCGTTCGGCTATCTGGCCGTGGTTTCGGATTTCACCTATGAGGGCCTCGGCCCGACCACAGCCAATATTCTGGTGGGATTCGCCTCGGCGCTGATCGACAATATCCCGGTCATGTTTGCCGTGCTCGAAATGGCGCCGGAAATGGATCTCTTTCAATGGCTGTTGATTACGCTGACGGCGGGCGCCGGAGGCTCGATGCTGTCGATCGGCTCCGCCGCGGGAGTCGCGGTGATGGGACAGGCGCGAGGCGTGTACACCTTTTTCGCGCACCTGAAATGGAGCTGGGCGATCGCGATCGGTTATTTCGCGAGCGTCGGCGCGCATTTCCTGCTGAACGGGTGAGAGGCGCTTCACACGTTCTGCAGAATCTCATTGGAAATTCTGACAGGTTGTGCTTGCCGTCCCTGGCGCAAATTTGTCGGCTTCGACTACCCCCTGTCTTGCCTTCCCTGGCAAGCCGTTCGGCCCTTGAAAAGTTGTGCTTTTCAAGGGCCTCTCCCCGCCACGTCGACCAGGACCCGGTATATCATTTCGGTTCCCTCGGCCAAGGATTGTACCGGCACGCGCTCGTCGTTACCGTGCATGCGCGACAAGTCGTCCTGATCGATAGGGTAGGGATAGATGCCGTAGACCGGAACGCCGCGATTGCGCCAGGCGCCGGCGTCGGTGCCGGCCTGGAACAGGTAGGAAGTCACCAGGGCTTCGGGGTATTGTTCCCGGGCGGAAGCGGCCAGGGCCTGATACAGCTCGGTGTCTTCGGGCGACGGCAACTGCCGCGAGCGTTCCTGCAAACTTGCAAGCGCCGCTTCCTGGCTGTCGTTTGTGAGTATTTCGACCGAAATCGCAGGATCCGCCGTCACGCGGCGGATTTCCTCGATGAAGGCCGCGACATCGGTGCCCGGAATCAGGCGGAAATTGACCAGGGCGCTGGCGGTTCCTGGAATGACATTGATCCTGAAACCGGCTTCCAGGATCACCGGTGCGATGGTGTTTCGGGTGAATGCGCGTAACAGCGGGTCGACGCCGATCTGCCGGTCGGCCTGAGCGGCGCGGGCCGCGTCGGTTCCCGCGACCAGATCCTCGAACCAGGTCTTCTCCGGTTCCTCGGCGGTCAGCGCCAGGGTTTCGAAAAACTGCCGCGTGATCGGGATCAATTGCACGCCGCCATCGTATTCGGACAACTTGCTGAGCGCCCGGGCAAGGGCGAAGATGGCGTTGTCCGGGCGCGGCATCGACGAATGGATGCTGTGGCCGGACGCGGTGATGCGCAGACTGAGCATGAACTTGTCCGCGGTCGAGATGCTTACGTAACGCACGTCGTCCGAATTCCGACGCTTGATGATCCAGCCGCCTTCGTTGAGAGAAAACTCCGCGTCGATCAGGGGCCAATGATTCCGCGCCAGCCAGCCCGTGCCATAAGCGCCGCCTTCCTCGTCGGCCTCGGCGAGGAAGATCACGTCGCGCGCCAGCGGCACGTCGTTCCGGGCGAGTCGCATAACCGCCTCGGCGAACACGGCGAGCCCGCCCTTGAAATCGATCGCTCCCCGGCCGTAGACGTAACCATCGACGATGTCGCCGCCGAAGGGTTCCTCGGTCCACAGGTCCCGCTCCACGCCGACCACGTCGGCGTGTGCGGCGAGCAGTATCGGCCGCTTGGAGCCGTCGCCTCGCAATCTGGCGATGAAATGCGCCTTGCCGGCGGCGGGCGTCTCGATGACCGAAACCTCGAAGCCAAGCGCTTCGAACCTCGGCCGCAGGAATTCGGCTACCGCGCCTTCGTTGCCGGGAGGGTTCGAGGTGTCGATGCGGATGATTTCGCGCAGCAACTCCGCCGCTGGATTGGTCTGGGCCTGGGCGTGTGCGGCGGTCAGGCTTAACGCGATGAGCGCCAGGTATTTGATTGTTCGCATTATGTGGGTACCTCATTTGCGGGCGAGGCATGCCTCGCCCCTACAGTATATTCTCGGTTCGTGCCTTCACCCTCGCGCCTGTGGCACTCGCCCCTAAAATATATTCTCGGTTCGTGCCTCGACCCTCGCACCTGTGGCACACGCCCCTACAATATATTCTCGGTTCGTGCCTTCACCCTCGCGCCTGTGGCACTCGCCCCTACAATATATTCTCGGTTCGTGCCTTCACCCTCGCGCCTGTGGCACTCGCCCCTACAATACATTCTCGGTTCGTGCCTTCACCCTCGCGCCTGTGGCACTGATTTTGTTTTATGTAGGGGCGACGCATGCGTCGCCCTGGATTGTCTGAATGTAATTGGCGCAGCCGGATCATTCAGCGGAAACGCGGATGCCGAAGGGGTCGATCTCGATCAGCACATTTGTCATTTCGGTGATGTCCACTGGCGGGGTATTCGAGGCCGCATGTTCGGCGAACACAAGTACGCGAATGGCATCGGCGGCGCGTTCGGGCAAAGTCACTCCGGCCGAATCGAAGCCCTGGGGGATGAAAGTGCTGACCAGATCGAAAGCCTCGTCGAGTTCCAGGGTCAGCGTTCGGCGATTGCCGTACCAGGCCGATTTGGTAGCGGGAATGCGCGCCGCGGTCGCTTCGTCATAGAGGAACAGCACGTCGATGCCGGTGATCTCGATTGCATTCGGATCGAGCCGCGAGCGAATCTGAATGGACTCGACCGCCGCGGTGGCTGCAATCCCGCAATAGCCCGCGAAAACGGTCAGGATCAGCAGTGAAAGTGCCCGGCGCAACATAAGCAGTCTCGCCTGGGTGAGGAATAAAGCGGGCCGGGGACGCCTGCCGGCCCGCTTCGCGGATCAGTTTTCGGCGGTGTCCACCTCGCCCTGTGTGCCCCTGGGAGAGCCGTCGCCATTGAAGCCCATGACTTCATACCGGCGCCAGCCGGCCAGGATGCCGTGCAGGCCATGGTTGCCTTCGTGGCAGGCATATTCGAAAACCGGGTCAGGGGATCTGCGCAAGGGCAGCTTGGCCGACCAGGAAACGTCCCAGGACTGCGGATCGGATACAGTGAAATCGTATTCGATGGTGTTCTCGTCGATATAGCGGAAGCGCTCTTCCACTTGCGCCAGGTCGGACATGCCGCGCAGGTTGTAGTGGTGATAGAAGTGCTGGGTATGAACCACCAGGTCGTCACCGTCCCAATAGCCGATGGAGTCGCCTTCCCACTTGAGTTGCCGGGTGTGGTGCTCGCTGTCGAGGCGGATCATCCGGGCCGAATGCACCATTTCATTCAGGATCATGACGGTGTCTTCGGTCTGAACGATCTGCATGTTGTTGTTGTAGGAACCCGGGATCATGGGCGGCCCGCCGACGAATCCGGTGATGCAGCGGTCGACCGTGGTGCGGCCTTCGGGCCCGGCGCTGTTGAAGATCATTTCCTGGTATGCGGCGCGCCGCTCCCGGCCGGCTTCGTTCAGGGGCGGCATGCGTCCATTTGGCGGGTCGTAAATCAGTGAGGTGCGGCGGTCGTAAATCGTTTCGCTGCCGCGCTCGTACCAGAATTCGTTATAGGAAATTACTCCCGGTGGATAGCCGGCGCCGCCGACGCTGTCGATGATCAGATCGCGGTTCTGACGGCGGTTTTCATAAGCTTCCCATTCGGCCGCCTGTTCCGCGGTCAGCACTTCAAGGTGTTCGAGTTCGGCCGGCCTGTTCAGCGGCGTCAAGGTGCGGAAAGTGTAAGTGCCCTGTAAATCGGGATGGCCGTATTCGGTACGGGGAATCTCGCCGGATTGGGCGAGCGCAAGGCAGGAAAGCAGGCTGCCGGTGAGGGCGGCGAGCGTCTTGCCGGTGATATTGCAGGTCATGGGAACCTCCAGGCGTCTGTTATTGTCCGGAAATATCTGTCAGCCGCAAAAAGTACGATGATTGCCGCGATTTTTCAAGGATTTGTTTGGTGGCTCGCCATTTACATCGTGCTGAATTATTCTTGGGAGATTACATACCTAAGTATCTAAAAAGTTGTTGACCTTGCCTCCTGCCCGCCTTCAGCATTGTAGGGGCGAGGCATGCCTCGCCCGTCAGTTGTTCGGTTTCGGGGCCGTTCGAGGGCGAGGCATGCCTCGCCCCTACGGTCTCACAACACATTCCTCAGGCCGTTCAACATCATCGAGAAGGGTTGATTTTCAGTGGCTTGGATACTTAGGTATGTAATCCCCTATTCTTGATTGCCTTGTTTGGAGTGGTTGTGGTGAAAGGGGAAAAGGTTCTTGCATTGCCGGGGGCGGCGGCGGGTGGGTTGTTGCTGCTGAGCCTTACGGGGCGGGTGCAGGAGAATCCGGTGATTCTGGCTTCAACGCTGGGGGCGGCGGCGGCGCTTTTACTCTGGCTGGGCTGGCAGTGGATCGGGTACCGGCGCGGCGGAGAGTATCCGGGAGTTCGGATTCTGCTGCGGCCGCAGCATTATGTGCAGGCGCTGGTGCAAAGCAGCGTGTTTTTGTACTGGGGCTACTACTGGAGTCCGGTCTACGATCATTTCTGGCTGCTCGGCGCGCAATTATTGTTCGCCTACGGCTTCGACACGTTGCTGGCATGGTCGCGCAGGCGGGAATACCTGCTCGGCTTCGGGCCTTTTCCAATTATCTTCAGCATTAACCTGTTTCTCTGGTTTCGCGACGACTGGTTTTACTTGCAATTCCTGATGTTGGCGGCGGGTTTCATGGGCAAGGAATATGTTCGCTGGACGCGCGAAGGCCGCAATGTACACATCTTCAATCCTTCGGCCTTCGCGCTCGGCCTGTTTTCGCTGGCGCTGATCGTCACCGGCACAACGCAATTGACCTGGGGGCAGGAGATCGCTTCGACGCTGACGCTGGCGCCGAACATCTATGCCTTCCTGTTCCTGGCAGGCCTGGTGGTGATGTATTTTTTCTCGATCACGCTGGTGGCCGGCATGGCGGCGATCTCATTGTTCGCGATGAGCGCGCTGTATTTCGCGCTGACGGGCGTGCCGTATTTCATCGATTCGGAAATTCCCGCGGCGGTCTTTCTCGGCTTGCATCTGCTGGTGACCGACCCTTCGACCTCGCCGCGCACACCGCTCGGCAAAGCTTTGTTCGGTGTGCTGTACGGCCTGGGAGTATTCGGCCTGTATACCTTGCTCGGGGCCTTCGGCGCGCCGACTTTTTACGACAAGTTGCTTTGCGTGCCTCTGCTCAATCTCTGCGTGATCGCCATCGACCGGACGGTGAAATCGATTCCTTACGAATCCTGGGCAATGATGTGGAAGCGCGGCTGGAATCCGGCGCGGGCCAATGTGGCGCATATGGCGTTATGGATCGCGGTGTTCGCCGGAGCTTCATTCGCCGGCAAGACCGACAGCCGGCATACCGGCGACAGCATTCCCTTCTGGCAGCAGGCCTGCGCCGAATCGCTGCCGGGCGCCTGCGGCCGGCTGATGCAACTGCAGGCCACGTATTGCAGCGACAATTCGGCCTGGGCCTGCAATGAAATCGGCGCACACTACCGGGAAGGCCGCATCGTCGCAGCGGACACGGAACTTTCCCTGGGATTCTTTTCCCGCGCCTGCGAATTGAAATCCATGGCGGCTTGTCAGAACCTGCTGCAAGCCGACGCGGTTTACCGGCCGCCACCGGGCGATCTCGACTTGCGCCTGCTTTTGCGCGAAGGCGGGCTCAACCTGCTGGAGTTGCCCTTGACGGATCTGTACAGGCGCGCCTGCGAGCATGACTGGCAATTCGCCTGCGCGACGGTGCGCTCGTGAGTGCGGCGCCCACGGAGGCAAGTGCGCCGGCTACGAACAGCCGCCGCACTGGATTCATATTGCTGACGCTTATCGTCGTCTTTGTCTTTTTCTGGCTGTATCGCAATGCGCCTCTAGCTGAGCCCGATCTCGAAATGGACGCCGCGCCGATGTCCGCCGCCGACGGATTCCGCGTCGACGCCTGGATGCTTCCCGATGACGCCCTGCTCGGCTTCGTCGAAATTCCGGCCGGAGCTTTCGTCATGGGCAGCAATCCGCTGCAGGACCCGATGGCCTACGAGAACGAGCGCTGGTCGGCGAGCCGGCGGCAGGGCAATCCGATATTGCCGGCCTATTACATCGGCAGATACGAAGTCACCGTGGCGCAATTCAATGTGTTCGCGGCGCAATCGGGCGGCAGCACCGCGCCGCGCGAAGGCGAGGCCGCGCATCCGGTAACCGGCGCGAGCTGGCCCGAAGCGCTTGCCTACGGGCGCTGGCTTGGCGAACAAATGCGTATTTCGCCCGCAACGCCGCAGACCATCCGGGACGTGCTGGATTCCGGCTGGGCCGTCACGCTGCCCTCGGAGGCGCAATGGGAAAAGGCCGCGCGGGGTACCGATGGCCGCATTTTCCCCTGGGGCGCGGATCCGGGCGCCGGCAACGCCAATTTCGGCAGCGGAGAATTGCGCGAAGTCACCGAAGGCGCCTGCCCTCAATGCACTTACGGGCTGGCCGACATGGCCGGCAATGTCTGGGAGATGACAAGCAGCCCCTTGCAGAGCTACCCGTTCGACCCCGCCGCCAACGAGGCGACGCTCGAACAAGACGCCCTGTTCGTCATGCGCGGCGGTTCCTTCGCCGATGCCGCCAATAACGTGCGCGCCGCGGTGCGCGGAGCAGTCGACCCGGGCGTGCGCAATCCCGGCATCGGCTTCCGGCTGGTGATTTCCCCGCCTTGAGCGCCACCGGCTACTCGTCGGGCCAACTTACCCGTATCGGTTCGTTACCGTAGAAATAGACACCCGGCCGCTCGTCCACGGAATACGCCAGGTAAAAGAAGATCGTCCGGCCCACCAATTGATACACCGATCCGATCAATGGGCCGACCGAGGGCTCCCGTTCGTAATGCCGCGTTCCCATTATTACCAGGTCCTGGGCGTAGAGATCGGTATTCAGTTCGCCGGCCGAAGGGATGTTCTCCACGTCTTCGAGCGGATGAAAATTGCCGTCGGCATGGCGTGCAAACAGCAGGCCGTCTTCGGTCGAGGCAACCACGTGCAAGTCGCCTGAACGGAAGGCGTGCGTGCGGTCCTTGACCACGGTGCCGTAGATCGTGATGCGGTCGGACGGCGCGAACTCCTCACGATAATTCCAGCCGCTGTCGTTCGTGGCGCCGCCGACGAATTCCGCGGTTGTGGGCAGGCCATCGGTGGCCAGTCCTTCGCCGAGCAGGATGGGGCAGTCTTCCGGGCTGCCGTAACGCATGGCCAGGGCGCAGCGGTCGTCGATGGAAAGATTCGAGCGCCGAATGCCATGAGTCAGTCGCGCCGTCATGATCGCCGAACGCACCGCACTATGCCCGAATCCGAGCGTATGACCGATTTCGTGAACCGCGACGTGATGAAAATAGTTTTCCACGGTCTCGAACCGTTGTTTGCGATGCCCGTTGAAAACGATGTCGCTTTCGAGTATTGCGAAAGGGTTCCACGAAGTCTGCGTCAGCGCGTCGGCGACGGTTTGACCCGTAAAATAGCTGTCGTCGCCGCAGAAGCTGTCGGCGAACGAGGCCGTGTTGACGCCGTTTTGGGTACTGCCTTGGCCAACATCGCTGCAAACCTCCCGTTCTTCATCGATCGCCGAAAGACTGATATTGCCCGACGCGTCCATCCAGACCGTCATCGAGCGAATGAAACCTTCGAAAAAACTGATGCCGTCCGGTAATGATCCCGGCAGGTGCGCGTAGTAGGTATGGCTGTTGTTGCGCAACGGCGATGGAAAGCTCAATTCGAATGCCTTCGCCGGGCCGCACGCGAAGCAACCGGCAAGCAACAGCAACACAGTCGACCGCAGCAAACTCATACCGACGCACCATACCTGAATTCTCGATTCGCGCAATGACCGGTGAACGGTTGGTCGACAGGTCCGGCGGCAGGCCCTAGAATCGGGAAAGATTTTCCCCCGCATCGGCGGTGAATTGCAGGCATTCTGAAAGGAAATGTTGACGGAACCGATCTAATGAAATCGAAGGTCTGGATATGGTTGCTGATTGCTGCCTCGTTGGCAATGGTGGCGGTAATACTGTTCTTTCCGCCGCCAATACCGGAAAACCTGGAATTTTCCGACGATTCGGAAGTTTTGGCGAAGGGCGAATACCTGGTGACGGCCGGAGGCTGCATCAGTTGTCATCGCGGCGTCGAGAACGAAGAGGCGTTCAGCGGCGGGCTGGGGCTGGAGACCGATTTCGGAACTTTTTATGTGCCGAATATCACGCCTGACGCCGAAACTGGCATCGGCGGCTGGAGCGCTGGGGAATTCGCGCGCGCCATGAGACACGGGTGGAGTTCTTCAGACGGGTTTTATTTCCCGTCGTTTCCGTACCGCTCTTACGCGGGGCTGACGGATGAGGATGTCGTGGCGATGGGGTCCTGGCTGATGTCGATGGAGCCGGTGCGTTTCGAGGCGCCCGCGCACGAGACGCCCTGGTGGCTGATTCGCCCGGCGATGGCCGGCTGGAATCTGCTGGCGGGCCTGTATCAGCCGCCGGAAGAAGTATTCGAAAACGAGCTGGTAGAGCGCGGCGCCTACCTGGCGCGCAATCTCGGCCATTGCGGCGAATGCCATACGCCGCGCAACAGCCTGGGAGTTCCCATCGGCAGCCGCGAATTCGCCGGCGCCGAACTCGGCGAGGATACGGTTGAGGCGATCGACGCTGCGTCGCTCGAGGAATGGACTTTCGACAATTTCGATCTGTTCCTGCTGATCGGCCTGAAACCCGACGGCGAATTCGTCGGCGGCGACATGAACGAGGTCATCGAGTTCAACACAAGCCGGCTGAGCGACGAGGATCGCGACGCCCTGGCAGCGTTCTTCACCCGCCACCGGCAGGAAGACTGATTTTCTCGCACGAAATTTAGCAGGAACCGCGGCGGGCGACTACGCTTAAAGGAAACCCCGGCAGCCAGGCGGGCCGCCGGCACAGGGAGGGAAAAATGCCGACCGATACAATTCTGCTGCAAACCATAGTCGCCACCTGCTTCGCATCTTCGCTGATTCCAAAAGCCATGTGGCGCCGCCGGACCGGTGAATACGTGGGCTTCCAGAGCAACCTGGTGTTGCTCTATTTCGTTTTCCTGATGAGTTTCGTCGGCGGCGGGGTAACCGCCAACTACGACGCCTGGGAAGCCGTCGCCAGAACCGCGCTGATGGTGGCCGCCACCTTCCTGGTCGGCTGGCTCGTCACCTTCGCCGCCTACTGGCGGCGCTATCGAACGCGCCCCCGCAAAGGCGCCCCGCCGGCCCGTTCCTGAGCGAGAAGGAATTTCTCGCCCAAATTACGCACACCTGCCGCATCTTTACTATTTTTTCCTTTGCAAGATTCATATCAACTTTTAAAGGAGCAAGACATTAGAGAACTTACGATCGAAGAGATGGAACAGGTGGATGGGGGTTTTGGCTTACCCGGCGCTATAGTCGGTGCTGGCCTCGCCGGCGTTACTTCTATTGCCAGTGGTGACAGCGCCGGGCAAGTCGTTGCGAACATGGGCTTTGGGATGATGACCGGGTTTTATGGCGGTTGGGCTCTTGTCCGGGGCTTACAAACGGGTTACCGAGTTGCGTCGGGTGCATTGGGAGTTACATCCGCCTACCTTAATGGCAGGGCCAACAGCGCATTTGCGTCTAATTCTTGAAAAGAGCGCTTCCCGTTAAGACGTAATAGAAATTGCAAGAGTATTGTGCCGCGCGCCAAGAGGAGCGCGGCAACTTTTTCCCCGCAGTGTAACTGTTTGGCCATAAGTGTAGGTCAGAATCGATGGAGAAACTCGGGCTGTTTGTCAAAATTCTATTTTAATTATCAGGATTGATAGTATTAATTTTTTAATCGAATGTATTCTGTCACCCACGGACTACATGGTAACGAGGTTCGATATGGAACTTTCGGCAATCCCTACGATACTTTACGTTTTTGATCAATTTATTTGGGGAATTCCCGTTTTGTTGATTGTGATACTGCTGCCGTTGACAATCTACGACCAGAAAAAAGGGGAGTACAAAGGCTTTCTCAGCCCCTTGGCGATACTGTGGCTGGTATCCTCCGCTGCCACGGGATGGCGCTTTATGGTCATTTCTGAGTCATCGAGGCTTGAACCCTGGGAGTATGCGGTCGTTTCCGCTGTGTTCGCAGTTGCGGCCGCACGCATTATGGTCGAGGCGATGCACAGAAGGATTTACGGCGAATGGTTGCACAAGCATGGAGTCTGGCTGCTGAAAAAACCGGCAAAAACTGAGTAAAGAAAGGAATCCTGGTCTATATATTTGCTGCAAGATTCAATTAATCAGCAAAGGAGTAGAAAGATGAGAGAACTTGACCAGGAAGAAATGGGCGCAATCAGCGGCGGATATTCGCCGAGCGGGTTGCCGGGGGCGTCAAATCAATTCCAGACCGCGTGGCCGCCGAATCCGCTAACAGTAACCTTCGGGACGCCGGTAGAGTCGGGATTCGAATTGCCCGGCATACTGCCGTAGGGGCGAGGCATGCCTCGCCCGCGGTCGGTAGTCGTGGAGTTCTGACGCCGCGAATGACGCCGCAACAACAAGTAAAGATCGTACGAAATAGCGCCGGCCTTGGCCGGCGCTATTTTTTATCAGTCGGTGTCTTCGCGATAGGTTTCGTGGCAGTTGCCGCAGGCGCCGCCGAGCGTGCGCACCGCGCCGAGGGTCGAAGCCATGTCGCCGCCCGAGGCCACGTCGGCAAACTCGTTGGCTGCGTCGATCAGGGCCTGGGCCTTGACCTGGATGTCGTCCATGTTGTCCCAGATCAGGTCGAGCGCCTGGGTTTCGACATCGTAGCCGCGAGTGTCCATGGCGCCGAGAACGTCGGGGATCATGGGAGCGATGGAGGCGATGCGGCGGCCGTTGCGCTCGGCCAGTTCGGCATCGAAAGGCGCGCCCTGGGTCATGGCGAGAATCGGGCCGATGTTGAAGCGGAGCAGCTTGAACACGGCCTGTCTGTCGGTGGCAGCGCCCGCGGCCATTTGTTCGGGAGTGGGCTCGTCCTGCGCCGACGCTACATAAAGCAAGCTTGTAGCCACAAAACCTGCTAGCACTAGCAGAAACTTCTTCATTCTCGACGATCTCCTGTTCATGGTTGGGTTGTCCCGCCCGGCCCGTGACGCCTCGGCGGATGCGGGAAATATATAGCAAACGCGGCGTGAATGTAACCGGGTACGCGGGGCCATTCGCGGGCGAGGCATGCCTCGCCCCTACAATAAAATGACAGATAGCAGTTGTGTGGCTGCCCGTTGGCGGAATGCTGTTGTGGGGACGAGGTATGCCTCGCCCCTACAATAAAATGACAGATAGCAGTTGTGTGGCGGCCCGTTGGCGGAATGCTGTTGTGGGGACGAGGTATGCCTCGCCCCTACAATAAAATGACAGATAGCAGTTGTGTGGCGGCCCGTTGGCGGAATGCTGTTGTAGGGGCGACGCATGCGTCGCCCGATCAGGCGGCGACTTCCTTCCAGACGAACATGCGCGTGGCGAGCGCGAAACCGATGACGAACCAGACCGCCATGCCGATCAGGCTCGGCACGATCTGCACCAGCGTCTCCCCCGACACGGCGATGTCGCGCAGCCCGGAAACGACGAAAGTCAGCGGCAGCACCTGGGCCAGCGGCTGTACGAAGCCCGGCATCGCATCGATGGGGTAGAACACGCCGGAAAGCACGATCTGGGGAAAGATGACGATATTGCCGATGGCCATGATGGCCTGCTGGGTCTTGGCCACGCTGCCGATGCAGAAGCCGATGTTGAGGAACACGAGGCTGGCTATGATACCCACGAGATAGAACTCGGCAAAGTTGCCGATGATTCTCACATCGAGCACAAACAGGGCAAAGGCGAGCAGCACAGTCAACTGGATCAGCACGATGCCGAGACGTGCCACGACGATGGCGGCGATGAAATCCCGCGGCATGAGCGGCGTGACGAACAGCCGTTTCAGAATGCCCTTGCGCCTGAATTCGACCACGTTATAGCCGGAGCCGGCGACGCTCAATTGCATCAGCATCATGCCGAGCAGACCCGGTAGCAGGAAATCGAGATAGTTCTGGGAAAGCGCCTGCACGTTCTCTACTTCGATCGAGAACATTGCTTCCTCCCCGCGAAATTCTCGCTCGATGGCCATCAGCTTCTGTTCAAGCATCGGTTCGACAAGCGGCAGTTGATTAAACTGCGATGTGTCGGCGAGCAGGCGCAGTCCCGCGGCCTTGCCGTCCGCGGTTCCCGGATCGCTGAAGTCCGCCGGCAACACCAGAACGAGCATCTGTTCACCGGCAATTAATTGTTCGCGCAACTCGTCCTCGGCGCCGGTGATCACGGTGAAGGCGAAGTCTCCCTGCAGCATTTCAACGAGTCGCTCGGCCGCTGCACTGTCCGACTGGTTCACCACGCCAAGCGGGATCGGCTCCTGGCCGCCGCCGCGGATGAAGGCGAAGATGCTCATGAAAACCACGGGAAAGAACAGGCTGAAGAAGATCGATTGCCGGTCGCGCAGGAAGATCTTCATGAAATCCTTCGCCAGATGCCGCTGCAGTTTGCTTAACACGATGGATTCCTCTTCAGTCCCGCAGGGCGTGGCCGGTCAGGGCCAGAAAGACGTCTTCGATATTGCCGTGCAGCGGCGCTTCCGGCGGTTCGGGAGCGTGCTTCATGATCAGGCTTTGCGGGGTGTCCTCGGCGACGAGCCTGCCGTGGTCCATGATGGCGATGCGGCCGCAGAGAAACTCGGCCTCTTCCATGTTGTGGGTCGTGAGCACGATGGTCATGCCGGCGTCGTTGAGTTCGGTTACCAGGTCCCACAGGCGGCGCTTGGCCTGGGGGTCGAGCCCGGTGGTAGGTTCGTCGAGAAACAGAATTTTCGGCGCGTTGACCAGGGCGCAGGCGATGGAAAAGCGCTGTTTCTGGCCGCCGGAAAGGTTTGCCGGCCGCGCCTTGGCCTTTTCGGTCAGGTGTACCTTGCCGAGTAATTCCATGGCGTCGATGTCGCGCCGGTAGAGCGCGCCGAACAGGTCCAGCAATTCGATCAGGTTCAACTTGTCGAAATACTCGCTTTCCTGCAGTTGCACGCCGATGATCTTCTTGACGCTGTAAGGATCCTTCGCGACATCGATGCCGTCGACGAAGGCCGAGCCGCCGTCGATGTCGTTCAGGCCTTCCAGCATTTCCAGGGTAGTGGTCTTGCCGGCGCCGTTGGGCCCGAGAATGCCGTAGATCTCACGCTCGAAAATCTCGAAGCTGACGCCGTCGACCGCTGCGAACGTGCGCGACTTGTCGTCCGGCAGCGGATAGCGCTTAACCAGATCGATGGCCCTGATGATCGGCGTCATTGCCGTTTCCTGGAAATGTCAGCGCTCTCCCGCGTAACCGGGACCATGCAGAATCCGACCTGGCCGGCTGCCGGTGTGATCGCCGTCCGACACGACGATTTCTCCGTTCACCAGCACGTATTTCATGCCCACGGCGTATTGATGCGGGTCTTCGAACGTCGCGCGGTCGATGATCTCTTCGGCGTCGAACACCGCGATGTCGGCGAAGAATCCCTCGGCCAGCAGGCCGCGGTCGTGTATCGACAGGCGCTGGGCGGTCATGCTGGTCATCTTGCGAACCGCTTCCTCGAGCGTGATCACGCCGCGTTCCCGCACATAATGCCCGAGCACCCTGGCAAAGGCGCCGTATTGCCGCGGATGCGGCGCGCCTTCACCGAAAATGCCGATGGGGCCGTCGGAACCGACGGCGGTGGCGGGGTGCCGCATTATGCTGTCAACGTCATCGGATCCGATGGCGTGATAGACCGCGGTGGCGCCGCCATTGCGCAAGATATCGAAAACTACATCGGCGGCGTTTTCGGGCGTCGGATCCATGCCTGCTTCGATGGTCAACTGCGCCAGGTTCTTGCCGGCCATGGAAGGGTCCCAGCTATTGCGCGAGATGAAGACATTGGCCGGGTCGCCGCCGCCGCGGTCGAACAGAATGCGCTCGACGACTTCGTTCCTGATCGTCTGCCGGGTTTCTTCGCTATCGAGCCGCTCGATCAGGGCGTCGTTGCCGCCTTCCTGGGCCCATTGCGGAATCAGCGCGCTGATGCCGGTCTGGGACGCGGTATACGGATATTGATCGATGGTAATGTCGACGCCGCGGGCGCGGGCCTCGTCGACGAGCCGCAAACTGTCGGCTGATGCGCCCCAATTCGGCGCGCCGATGACCTTGTGATGGGTCATTTGCACGGGAATTCCGGCTTCCTCGCCGATGCGGATCGTCTCGTTGACTGAATCGATCAGTTGCGAGGCTTCCTCGCGCATATGGGAGATGTAAATGCCGTTGTATTCCGCGGCCACCCGTGACAGCTCAACCACCTCTTCAGTCGAAGTGAAACTGCCGGGCACGTAGAACAGGCCGGTGGAAATACCCAGCGCCCCTTCTTCCATGGCCTGGGCCACCATCTCCTTCATGCGCTCAAGTTCGGGCGCGGTGGCGTCGCGGTCCTCGGCGCCGATCACGATCGAGCGGATCGTGCCCTGGCCGACAAAAACCGCCCAGTTCGGGCTGATCCCAAATTCCTCGATTTCGCCGTAATGCTCGGCGACGGGCCAGGGGGAGGAACCGTCGTTGCCTTCGGTCAGGGTGGTGACGCCTTGCAGCAGGGCGCTGTCGGCCGTGGGCACATCGAAGATACCGCGAATGGCATGGGTATGCGGGTCGATGAAGCCGGGGGCGACGACGAGCCCGGATGCGTCGATTACCGTTGCGGCGGCGGCCTGCGAGCGGTCGCCGATGGCGGCGATGCGATCGCCGCGGATGCCGACGTCGGCCTCGAACCAGGGGTTGCCGCTGCCGTTGACGATGCGCCCGCCGCGAATGAGGACGTCATAGTCCTGGGCGGCGGCAGCGCCGCTGAACGCCAGCAGCGCGAGCGCGACGAGACGATTGAACAAGTTCATGACCGCCGCCTACCAGATCGTCACGCGGTCTTCCGGCGGCAGATACAAATCGTCTTCCGGCTGCACGTCGAAAGCTTCGTACCAGGCGTCGAAATTGCGCACCACGCCGTTGACGCGAAACTCGGCCGGCGAATGCGGGTCCGAGGTCAGCCGCTGAATCAGGGCGTCATCACGATACTTGCGCTGCCAGACCTGGGCCCAGGCGAGAAAGAAGCGCTGGTCTCCGGTGAGGCCGTCGATTACCGGTGCCTCCTCGCCGCCGAGCGACATGCGATAGGCGCGATAGGCCAGCGACACGCCGCCGACATCGCCGATGTTCTCACCAAGGGTGAATCTGCCGTCGACGAAATAACCCGGCACGGGTTCGAATGCAGCGTATTGATCGGCGATAACCGTGGCCTGGCCTTCGAAATTGGCGCGGTCCTCGTCGGTCCACCAGTTCCGCTGAATGCCGGCCCAGTCGGATTTGGAACCCTGATCGTCGAATCCGTGGCCCATTTCATGGCCGATGACGGCGCCGATGCCGCCGTAGTTCACCGCCGGATCGGCGGCCGGGTCGAAGAATGGCGGCTGCAGGATGCCCGCGGGGAACACGATCTCGTTGAACGAGGATCTGTAGTAGGCGTTCACCGTCTGTGGCGTCATGCCCCATTCCTCGCGATCGGTGGGCTGGCCGATGCGCTCAATTTCCTCCTGGTAACGGAATTCGCGTACATTGCGCGTGTTCCCGAACAGTGAGTCGCGCGTGATCTCGATGGCGGAAACGTCTTCCCACACGTCGGGGTAGGCGATCTTTGGCCGGAAGGACTCCAGCTTGAGATAAGCCTCTTCCTTGGTTAGCGGGCCCATCCAGTCGTTCTGCTCAATGCTCTGGCGCAAGGCAGCGCGCAGGTTTTCCACCAGATCCTGCATCTGCAACTTGGCCGCTTCGGGAAAATGCCGCTGCGCGTAAATCTGCCCGACGGCTTCGCCGAGGCTGCCCCGCGAGCCGACCCGCGCCACGCCGCGCTCCCAGCGCTCGCGCTGTTCGGGCACGCCGCGCAACACAGTCGAATAGAAATGGAAGGACTCCTGGTCAATCTCTTCGGACAGCACGCCCGCGCTGTCGTTGATGAGCCGATAACTCATGTAACTCTTCCAGTCCTCGAGCGGAACTTCGTTCACCAGGGCGATGACCGGCGCCATCGCGCTCGGATAGTTCACGTTCAAGTCTTCGAGCCCTTCGATACCGGCCGCCGCGAAATACGCCCCCCAGTCGAAACCGGGATACTCGGCGACAAACTCATCCCAGGACATCGGGTTGTAAGTCAGATCGCGGTCCCGGCGCTGGGCTCGCGGCCACTGGTGCTCGGCGATCGCGGTTTCCAGGGCGAGAATCGATTCGGCCCTGGCGGCGGAGTCGGGAATTTCGGCGAAATCGAGAATGCGGGCGATATGAGCAGTGAATTCCTCGCGCACACGCTGGTATTCCTCGGTATCGACGAGGTAGTAGTCGCGGTCCGGCAGACTCAGCGGCATCACGGACAGTACGAGCTGGTGCCGGTCCGGGTCGCTGCGGTCAGCGGCGACGAAGAAGGCGAAGGGGCTCGCGGTGTTTTCAAGCTGGGCGCGGCCAAAAGCGCCGATGAGTTGCTCCATGTCCGTGATCGAATCGACCGCGGCCAGGCCCGACTGCAAGGGGCTGATACCCAACTCGTTCAGCCGGTCCGTGTCCATGTAGCTCTGGAAGTAATCGTTGATCTTCTGCTCGATCGAGCCCGCGGCGGGCTCCATGTCCGCGAGGTCTTCGATGATCGTGCGCACGCGTTCGTCGGAACGGTCGGACAATACCGAGAACGAGCCGTAGTCGCTACGGTCGGCCGGCAATTCGAAACTGTCGAGCCAGAGGCCGTTGGCATAGCGGAAGAAATCGTTGCCGGGGCGCACCGAAGTGTCCTGGTTGCTCAGGTCGATGCCGAATGCGCCGAGTTCGGGCGCGGGGGCGGCAGCGGATCCCGCCGGCGCCGCGTCGCTGGCCTCCGGGGCGGTCTCTTCCGCGCCACAGGCGGCCAGCAGCAATGAAGATACAAGCAGCGGCAACGCGCCGCCGCGCAAGTCAAGAAGGGTCGGGAACGTCATGACAATTCTCTGTAAGAAAATTAATGCGGCAGTATACCGAATTACCGGGGCGCCCGGTTCGAAATGTACGCTTGTGCGGTGCAATCACGCGGGAGGGAACAAACGCAGGATCGAGAGAACGACGCCCGACACCGCAATCATCATTGCCGACAGTCGCCAGAACAGCCTGCCTTCCATTTTGGCCAAATCGACTTTCGTTCCCATATCGGACCGAATTGATTTCTCCATCGATTTCATATCGGACCGGATGGATTTCTCCATAGTTCCCATATCGAACCGAATTGGCCGCCCAGACCTACAGGGGCAAAGGCCTGAATCGCTCTTCCCCTTTACTTGTAGTACAGGAGTGTCCGTATTGCCCTGAATTGAATGAAATTAGCAGCGGGACCGGAGAATTCGAGTGGGTGTCCCATCATCACTTCCATCAGCACCAGGAAATTTTCCCTGGAAACGAGGCGTTTCAGCGGAGTGCGACTATATTCAATTTCGGGAATTTGGGAGCGGTGAATCGGTTGGCCGCTCCATTCGTCAGTCACACTATTCGAGGGAAGAAAATTGACGCAAAACTTGACACTCTGACCACAAGCCGGAAACTGGAGAAATCGGGCATGCCCGGGCCGCAAGCCGAGGCTCTAGTCGAGATCGTAAACGACGCCATGAATGATCTGGTGACAAAAGAATTTCTGAAGGTCGAACTTGACCGGAGCTTCAACGAGTTAGAGCGCAAACTCGATCGCAAACTCGACGAGCGTTTCGGAACAGTCGATGAGAAATTTGACAAAGTCAACGAGAGGTTCGAGAGGGCCGATGCAAGTATTAACGAGCTGAAATTGAGTATCGCGGCACTCGGCAAGTCGCAGGCATGGGGGCTCGTCTACATGTGCGGCTTTATCATCGCTACAGCGGCATTGCTGTTCACGACGTTTCAATTTTTCGGCACGGACGCGGGAGCCGCGCCCATGATCTTTCCGTGATTAGGCGCGGTAAGGATTTTCCCGTTTTCTAGGCGCATCCGGAAACCAGGCTGGACAGCATCGAAGACAGACTCCTTAATGGATACCGCCCTTCTACCCATGTGAGGAACTTACAAGTTGCACTTGCTGGCATTTACTTTTGGTATATAGCAATCGTGGGCAGGATCATGCACAAGGGGTCGGTTTTTCGGAACCGTAAGCTTCCCCGTCAATGAGACAGTTCAAAACTAGAGTTTTCGGCGTTTTCGACCTGCCGTTATCGATCCTGATGCTCTTGCCGCCATCCACGGTTACCGAGTCGGTGTGGCCGTCGGAACCGATATGTACGATCGATCCATCGCCAGCGCTGATGTCGACCGCGCCTCGGCGCCGATGCTGGTCGCGATCGCGCCGCGGGTCATGCCGTCGTTCAGCAGGCCGGTTACGATGCCGACAGCCGCAGACACGAGGGCCGCAGACACTTCTTCGCCGCTCATCAGGTTTTCGAGGAAAGATGTAGCGAATTCCTCGTTGGTCAGAAAAGTCGGGTATGTCGTTGTGAAGTCGTCGGAAGCCGCGATGTGATTCGCAATGTCTTCAAGGGTCATGCCGTCGTTGATTGCATTGACCCACTCATTGAGTAGATCAGTGCCCAGGGCGCTCCCCAGCATAGCCACGGACAGCCCGATGAGGGAAGTTCTGATTTGCTCAGTTACAACAAGTAGTTGCTTGTTTTATCAACTTCTTGTTTTTCAGATCCTTATCCGGGAATCAGGAAGTCTGGACACTCGCCGCTGCCTGTGGCTATATTCGGCGTTCAATCCAAGCAAATACAGAAAAGACCATGCGCCGATTACTGTTCCGGTTCTGTGCAGTCTCTCTTGTCGCCTTGTTGCCGCTGGCGGCCAACGGCGATTTCGAACCCATCAGCCCCATCGAATGGAACGAAGCCAAGGCCCGGCATCTGCTTGAGCGCGCCGGATTCGGCGCCCGGCCGGAGGAAATCGCGGAGTTCACCGCGATGACGCCGCGGGAGGCAGTGCGCCGGCTCGTTTACTTCGAGGGAGCGCCGGAGGCGGATTTGCCTGGGTTCGATCACTCGGGAATATTCGACGAAGGACTCGACCCGTTTCCACCCAGCCGCCCGGCGACGACCGAGCTGGCGCGCCGCCAGGGTCATGCGCTTGGCGTTGAGGTCAAGCCCGGCGGCGACCGTCCCATTCAGCCGGTCGTGAACAAGTTCTTTTACTGGCTCCGGGCCAGCCGCCTGGAAACCGACCGCGTAACCTACTGGTGGGCCGAGCGAATGCTCAACAGCCCGCGCCCGCTGGAAGAAAAGATTGCGCTGTTCTGGCACGGGCATTTCGCCACCAACGAGAACAAGGTGCGCGACTACCGCAAGATGCTTAAGCAGCTCAACCTGTTTCAGGACAAGGGGCTGGGTGATTTTCGCAGTTTGCTGATCGGCGTCGCCCAGGACCCGGCCATGCTCAATTTTCTCGATGCAGGAGTAAACACCAAGGCTTCGCCGAACGAGAACTTCGCCCGAGAGATCATGGAATTGTTCACCATGGGCGTCGGGCACTACGGCGAGGCCGATGTGCGCGAGGCGGCCCGGGCGTTCACCGGCTGGAATTATGAGGGTCTCGAATTCAAGGTCGTTACCGAAGATCACGATTTCGGCGAAAAGCGCGTACTCGGCCGGCAAGGAAATTTCGACGGCGTCGAAGTCATCGACATCATTCTCGAACAGGACGCCACGGCGGAATTCATCGCCCGCAAGATCTACAACTATTTCGTCAGCGAAGAGCTCGACGATGCCTCGGCGCAGCAACTCGGCGCCTGGCTTATGGACTCGAATTACGACATCGCGGCCTACATGGAGCATTTGTTCCTGTCGCGGGACTTCTATCGGCCCGAGGTGATCGGCAACCGCATCAAGGGGTCGGCGGAATACGTGGTCTCCACTTATCGCCTGCTCGGGCTGGATAGCATTCCGGGCACGCCGGATTTCAATCGGGTCACCGGCTCCCTCGGTCAGCGATTGATGCATCCGCCGACGGTAGCCGGCTGGAGCGAAGGACGCGCCTGGATTACCCCGAGCCTGTTGTTCGAACGCGGGAATTTCGTGCTTGACGTGGTCTTTCCCGACATCGCCTTCCTGCCGCCGGACCGCCATCCCGGCTATGGCGGCGAAGGCATCCTTGGCGTTCATGAAAAACTGCGGCGCGGGATGGACATCTCGTCCGCGACCCTGCCGCCGGTGGTCGCCGAAGAAAGCGCCGACATGAACGAGATGGCCGCTTCCAATCTGCTCGCGGACGCCGACGAGGCTTTCAATACCCGTTACGGCAGTTATCGCGGCTGGCAGATGGCGGTGGAGCGGGTAAAACCCATACCGCGGGATATGGCGCGGCTCGACCTGACCGCCATGGTCGCCGAAGCCGGCCTGGAAACTCCGGAGGAAGTGGTGGCTCATCTTACCCAGCGCTTTTTCACGGTGCCGCCGGAGACGGCCACCATGCTGGCCATGGCCGATTATCTCGAAGCCGAACTGGGCACCAGGGATATCCCGTCCGCCACCAGCTATATGGAAGAATACCTGCGGGGGCTGTTGCATGTGCTGCTCAGCCGCCCGGAATATCAACTGAATTGAATACGAAAATATTCGGAGGAAAAACCATGGTCAGGAAGCCCGCCCCCGGCAAGGGGATCAGCAGACGCAGCCTGTTGGCCGGCGGCTTGACCACCGTCAGCGCCCTGGCCGCCGCGCCATTGTTCAGCCCTCGCGCCTGGGCCCAGGCCGATCGGGAGCAGCCCATTCTGGTCAGCGTGGAACTTTCCGGCGGCAATGACGGCCTGAACACGATTGTGCCGCATGGTGACGACGCCTATTACCGGCATCGCCCGACTATCGGCATCAAGCCCGACGAAGTGCGCAAACTCGACGACCATTTCGGCCTCAATCCCGGCTTGCTGGGCTTTGAAAGGCTGTGGAATTCCGGCGACTTCGCCATCGTTCACGGCTGCGGCTATGAACAGCCTTCCTATTCGCATTTCACCTCGATGGCGTATTGGCATACGGCCGCGCCCAATCGCGGCGACGAATTCGGCTGGCTCGGCCGGCTCGCCGACGCCCTCGACGGCGCTTCGGGCACCGATGTGCTGATCAATATTGCCTCGGCCCAGTCGCTCGCCGTGAAAAGCCGGCTGCATACGCCGGTGGTGTTCGACGACCCCAACCGTTTCCAGCGCCGCGCCTTTCTCACGCAGGAACCGCTAATGCAACGCGTGGACGAATCCGCCGGCAATTCAAGCCGCGCTTTCCTCAACGACGTGGCGCGCAGCGCATTGACCGCATCGGCCCAGATCCGCGATGCCTGGTCAAGCTACAGCACACCGGTCGACTACGGCCTCAACGGCATGGACTTGCCCAAGGTAGCGGCCTGCATCGAAGCTGGGCTGCCCGCGCGCATTTATCACGTGTCCTATCGCAATAACGCGTTCGACACGCACGTGCAACAGGCCAATCTGCATCAGCGCATCCTTGCCTACACAGCGGACTCGATCAACGGCTTCATCCGCGACCTCGAACGCATCGGTCAGGCTCACCGCGTACTGGTGCTGGTCTATTCGGAGTTCGGCCGCCGCGTGCCGGAAAACGCCAACCTCGGCACGGACCACGGCTCGGCCAATGTGATGTTCCTGGCCGGAAAACCGGTCACCGCGGGCCACTACGGAACGCCGCCGAGCCTCACCAACCTGGTAGACGGCGACAACCTGCAACACACCGTCGACTTCCGCCAGGTCTACGCCACGGCCATAGACCACTGGATGCAACCTGGCGCCTCGGAATCAGTCCTCAAGGGCCGCTTCGACCCTATCCCGGCGTTAACCTGAGGTGGCTTCGATCCGTCGCCGTCGGGCTGGAGGGTATGCAGCGGACGCCGTGAATACGGCCCGGACGCCAAGCACAGCTTGACGTCGTTCCGGCTGCGCATGAAGCTGCGCTTCATAAACGCTTGCCTACACCCCTGTAGGCTCAAGTTCGGCATCCATGCCTCACATGCCGCCGCATATTCCCATCCCGCCATCGACTTACTTCGAGACTTCCCTAGCCCAAATCACACTTACAAGCTAGTTGCCGTCGGCCTGGGGGGTGTGCAGCGGGCGTGCGAGGCATGGATGCCGAGCCCGAAGCCTACAGGGATGTATTTACGGCGTCCGCTGCACACCCCCCAGGCCGACGGCGACGGATCGGAGCCACTAACGGTGGGTAGCCATCAATAGTGGGTGTCCCTTCATTTGTTCATTTGGCTGCACCGCGGGACTCCAAAACGCGCTAACATTCAACTCACTCGAATAATCAGGACCAGATCATGTTTACCAGACTGCTGGCGCCGATCGCCGCGCTGTTTGTCTGCCTGCCGGTGTCCGCCCAGGAAAACCTTACACCGAACGGCATTGCCGATCAGCGCGCTGGGGCCTATGCGTTTCGCAACGCGAATATTTATCAGCCGGACGGCAGTATTCTTGCCGGAGGCAATCTGCTTGTTCGCGAGGGTCGCGTCGTCGAGATCAATGACGATGATGATGTGCCCGACGGCTATTTTCCTATCGATCTCGCCGGCAAGTATGTATATCCCGGCCTGATCGATATCTATACCGATTACGGCGTTCCCGAACTCGAACGGCCGCTGGACGAAAACGGCGGTGGGGAGAATCTCCAGCCTGACGACCGCGCGCGCAATGTCAACGACGCCATCCGCGCCGACTTTCGCGCTGCCGCCGCTTTCGTGCCCGACCAGGACGAACGCGAGGACCTGCGCGAACGCGGCTTCACTACCGTGTTGAGCTTGCGCCCCGATGGCATCGCCCGCGGCACTTCCGCCCTGATCACGCTTGGCGACGAAAGGGCCAGCGAGGCCATCGTGGTTGCCGATGCGGCCGCGCATTACTCCCTCGACAAGGGCAGTTCGATCCAGGCCATGCCTACCTCGCTGATGGGTTCGTTCGCGCTGCTGCGCCAGACTTACATGGACGCCGAATGGTTCGGCGGCCAGGAGCCGCGGCCCTTTACCGACGCCACGCTTGAGGCCTGGAACCAGGTGCAGGATCTGCCCCAGATCATGGAAGTCGAAAATTGGCAGGAAGCGCTGACCGCCGATCGCATGGGCGATGGCTTCGGCGTGCAATACGTGCTGAAGACCAGCGGCGACAGCTATCGGCGGGCGGAGGAGATTGCGGCAACCGGCGCCAGCCTGATCGTATCGCTCGATTTTCCCGAAGCGCCCGAAGTGGCCGACCCGCTCGATGCCGAAGAGGTCAGTTTCGAAGCGCTCAAGCATTGGGAACTGGCGCCTTTCAATCCGCGCTTGTTGGCCGAGCAGGGCATCGATTTCTCGCTGACGAGTTTTGGCGCGGGCGATGACTTCTGGCCCAATCTGCGCAAGGCCGTGAGTAACGGCCTGCCGGCGGAAGCCGCCATCGCGGCGCTGACCACGGTTCCGGCCGAAATCCTTGGCATCTCCGGCCTCGTCGGCCAACTCGCCCCCGGCGCCCTGGCGAATTTTCTCGTTACCACGGGCGAATTGCTCGATGAAGACAATGTGTTGCTCGAAAGCTGGATTCAGGGCAATCGCTACGTAATCAATCCGGGTCGGCAGGAGAACGCCGGTCGCTACGAGCTTGCGCTCGACGGCCAAACCCGGATGCTCGAGATCGAATTCGACGGCGCCGACCCAGAGGCGACGCTTGACCCGGACGGCGATTCGAGTTCGGCCAATATCGAACTGGTCGACGATCTGATCACGCTCGATTTCGCCTGGGACGACGATGGCAATCGCATCCGCCTGACCGGCTGGAGCGATGCCGGTGGCTGGCGCGGCAACGCGTTCACTCCCGCGGGCGAATCGCTTTCCTGGCAATTGAGCCGGGTCGGTGACGCCGCCGGGACCGAGGCGGAAGCGGAAGCTGTCGAGGTTGCCGAATTGCCTTCGCCGGTGCTGTATCCCTTCAGCGCTTACGGCCGCACCGAAATGCCCCAGGCCCGGGACTTTGTCATTCGCGGCGCCACGGTCTGGACCAATGAAGACCAAGGCACTCTTGTTACCGACGTACTCGTGCGCGACGGCCGCATTGAAGCGGTCGGCGAAGGTCTGGACGCCGCCGGCGCCATGGAGATCGACGGCAGCGGCAAGCACGTCACCCCCGGCATCATCGACGAGCATTCCCACATCGCCCTGTTCAACATCAACGAGACCCAGACCAATTCGAGCATGGTGCGAATGAAAGACGTGGTCGATTCGGAAAACATCAATATCTACCGCAATCTCGCCGGCGGCGTGACGGCGGCCCAGTTGCTGCACGGATCAGCCAATCCCATCGGCGGTCAATCGGCCATTATCAAGATGCGCTGGGGACAGGCGTCCGATGGATTGTTGATCGAGGATGCTGACGAATTTATCAAGTTCGCGCTCGGCGAGAACGTCAAGCGCAGCACCAATCCCGCATCGGTGCGGTACCCGCAGACCCGCATGGGCGTCGAACAGGTGTTCGTCAACGCCTTCTCCCAGGCGCGAGAATACGGCCGGGCCTGGAGCGAGTACAACGATCTGCCGGCTTCACAGCAGCGGCAGACAACGCCGCCTCGGCGCGATCTCGTGCACGAGGCCATGCTCGAAGTGCTCAACGGCGACATGTATGTCACCAGCCATTCCTACGTGCAGTCCGAGATCAACATGCTCATGCACGTGGCAGAGCAGTTCGACTTCAACATCAACACCTTCACCCACATCCTGGAAGGCTACAAGGTCGCCGACAAGATGGCCCAGCACGGCGCCGGAGGCTCGACCTTCTCCGACTGGTGGGCCTACAAGTGGGAAGTGCGTTACGCGATTCCCTATAACGCCGCGCTGATGCAACAGGCCGGCGTGGTCGTCGCCATCAATTCCGACGACGCGGAGATGTCGCGCAGGCTCAATCAGGAAGCCGCGAAGGCGGTGAAATACGGCAACGTGAGCGAAGTCGACGCGCTCAAGATGGTGACCCTTAATCCGGCCATGCTGCTGCATCTCGACGACCGCATGGGCAGCATCCGGCCGGGCAAGGACGCGGACCTCGTGCTCTGGTCCGATCACCCGCTGTCGATCTACGCCGTGGCGGAGACGACCTGGATTGAAGGCGCGCCCTTCTATGACCGGGAGGAAGACATTGCCTTGCGCGAGGCGATCGCCGCCGAGCGGGCGCGCATCATCGCTTCCATAACGAATCGCGGCGAATAGGGGGAAGGAAAAATGCGAAATTCGATTCAGATAATCTACACTCTGGTCCTGCTCTCGGCGGCCTTCGCCGCCAGGGCGGTAGTGCCGGCCCCCGCGGCGCCGCAAGGTGAACCCATCGCTCTGGTCGGCGCCATCATTCATGTTGGTAACGGGGCTGTCATCGGCGACGGCGTAATCACCTTCGACGAAGGCGTCATCACTGCCGTGGGCTCGGCCGCCGACGGCATCGACACCAGCGGTCATCTGGTGATCGATGTGCAAGGCAGCCACGTCTATCCGGGGCTGGTATTGCCGAACTCTACGTTGGGGTTGCTGGAAGTCGCCAACATCCGTTCGACCAACGATGTGGTGGAGGAGGGCGATATCAATGCCAGCGTTCGTTCCGCTATTGCCTACAACACCGATTCCGAACTGATACCGGCCACGCGCTTTAACGGGATTCTCACCGCCCAGGTTACGCCGGAAGGCGGGATGATCTCCGGCCGCTCGTCCATATTCATGCTCGATGCCTGGAATTGGGAGGACGCCGCGCTGCGGCTCGACGACGGCCAGCACCTGCATTGGCCGCCCTTCAAGCGCAATCGGCGCAATCCGGATACCGGCCGATTCGAACGGGTCGAAAATGACGACTATCAGGCCCAGGTCGAAGTCTTGCACGCACTGTTTCGCGACGCTGCGGTGTATACCGGCGAACCGCTCAATCTCAATCTCGCCGCCATGCAAGGCCTGTTCGAAGGCAGCGGCAAATTGTTCCTGCACGCCGACGACGCCAGGGAAATCATTAGCGGAGTGCGATTCGCGCGTTCCTACGGTGTGCAGAACATCGTTCTGGTCGGCGGCGCCGAGGCGATGCAGGTGAAGGATCTGCTGCTGGCGGAGTCCATCCCGGTGATCTACGAGCAAGTACACGCGCTGCCAGGCATGGAATGGCATGACGTGGATGCGCCGTTCAAGATGCCGTTCCTCTTGCAGCAGGCGGGTATTGAAGTGGGAATCGGCGGCGGCGATGCCGAGTTGCAATCCCAGCGCAATCTGCCTTTTTTCGCCGGCACCGCGGCGGCCCACGGGCTTGACCGCGAAGCCGCCCTGGGCCTGGTCACCTTGAACAATGCCCGCATTCTCGGCGTCGACGACCGCGTGGGTTCGCTCGAGCCGGGCAAGGACGCGACGATGTTCATTTCCATCGGCGACGCGCTCGACATGCGCACCAGCCAGGTGCTCGGCGCCTATATCCAGGGCCGCGACATCGACCTGTTCGGCACCCAGCAGGAGTTGTACGAAAGATTCCGCGAAAAATACTCGAATCGAGTTGAGTGAGGGCCGGTCGGCGAAGCCGACAAAAAGCAACGCTTTTTGAGGCCCGAACGACTTGCCATGGATGGCAAGGCCAGGGGTTGTCGAAGTCGATAGTGTCGCGCCAGGGATGGCATGCACGTTCAAACAGAATGAGCAAACAACCATGATCGAATATCCGACTTTCGTCACGCATCTGGAATGCAGCTATACCGGCAAGCGCTATCCGGCGGATACCTTGCAGGGCTTGTCCGAGGCCGGCAAGCCGCTGTTGGTGCGTTATGACCTGGAAGCGCTGGCGGCAGGCATCAGCAAGGTACAACTGATCGACCGCGAGCCGGAGTTTTGGCGCTACCGGGAATTCCTGCCGGTGCGCCGTTCCGAGAATGTGGTGCGCTTGGGCGAGATAATGACGCCGCTGTTGCCTGCCCACAAGTTGCGCGAGGAATACGGCTGCGCCGAAATCCTGATCAAGGACGAAGGTCGCCTGCCCACGGGCTCCTTCAAGGCCAGGGGTCTGGCTCTCGCGGTGGCGATGGCGAAGGAGCTTGGCGTGCGGCGCATGGCGATTCCGACCAACGGCAATGCCGGCGCGGCGCTCGCCGCCTACTGTGCGGCGGCGGATATCGAGACCTGGGTGTTCTGCCCGGAAGACACCCCAAAGATCAATATCGAGGAAACCGCTTTCTTCGGCGCCCATACTTATCTCGCTAACGGCTATATCAACGATTGCGGCAAGTTCGTCGGCGCAGGCCGCGAGGAGATGGGCTGGTTCGACACTTCGACCTTGAAAGAGCCTTATCGGATCGAAGGCAAGAAGACCATGGGTCTGGAACTCGCCGAACAGCTCGACTGGCAATTGCCCGACGTCATCCTGTATCCCACCGGCGGCGGTACCGGCCTGATCGGCATGTGGAAAGCCTTCGCCGAACTTGAAGCCATCGGCTGGATCGGTTCCCGCAGGCCGCGCATGGTCGCGGTGCAAGCGGAAGGCTGTGCGCCCATGGTGCGCGCCTTCGAGGCAGGCAGCCGCCACGCCGAGCCCTGGGAAAACGCGGAAACCGTCGCCGCCGGCATTCGCGTGCCGGCGGCGGTCGGCGATTTCCTGATTCTCGACGCCGTGCGCGAAAGCGGCGGTTTCGCGGTCGCCGTCAGCGACAAGGACATCCTGGCCGCACAATCGGAATGCGCCCGCCGCGAAGGCATTCTGCTTTGCCCGGAAGGCGCCGCGACCCTGGCCGCGCTGAAACAGGAACTGGCGAGCGGGCGCATCGGCCGCGACGAGCGCGTGGTGCTGTTCAATTGCGCTACAGGTCTAAAATATCCTCTGGCAGCGGAATTTGATCGAATAGATCTTCACGATTCGCCGGATTTTGCGATTCTGCGGGCAAGTTAGACAACCATATCCGGTCGCGGTGATTCTGTCGCAGGTACATGTCCTGACGCAGCCAGCAGACGCGTCGTTTGATATACGAGCCGGTGTTGTACAAGCTGTCGCAAACGAGTTGCAGGTTTCGCGGCACGACCTCGTTGTGCCGGGCAACCTCCTCGCGGGTTGGCGCGCGTCTGTCCGGAACGTATTTGGGATTCGCCGCACAGGCGGTGAACAGGGCGAGCAGGGCGCAAATTGCGCAAAAGCGTAGTAAACGATTCATTTTCGAGTCCTTTCCCGAGGGATATTAATAAAGTTGGTGAATTGGAGCGAGACAAAAGTTAGACGCGATTCCGCCCTTTTGCTCGATTCCGAGGCGAAATAGTGATTTCACCCGCGGCGCGGGTCGCCGGTGGAGGCGTTATACTTGCGCCACATTGCATCCCCTCGAAGCAGCGCCAGGAGCCCGGCTAATGCAGCAAACGGAAAAAACCGGAATCGATCTCTATACCTGGAACACGCCCAACGGGCGCAAGGTTTCCATCATGCTCGAAGAGCTTGGGCTGGATTACCGGGTGATTCCCATCGACATCACGAACGGGGACCAGCATGAGCCCGAATTCGACGCGCTGACGCTCAATCACAAGATTCCGGTGATCGTCGATCACGAGAACGACATCACCTTGATGGAGTCCGGGGCGATACTGCTGTACCTGGCCGAGCGCGAAGAAAAGTTGCTGTGCCCGCCGGGGCCCGACCGCTGGCAGTCGCTGGCCTGGCTGATGCTGCAGGTCGCCCACGTCGGCCCGATGCTGGGCCAGACCCATCATTTCCTCAAGTTCAATCCGGGCAAGGCGCCTTACGCCGAGGAACGCTATTCGACGGAGACACAGCGGCTGTATGGAGTGCTTGATCGGCGCCTTGAGGATCGGGAATACATCGCGGGCGAGTATTCACTCGTCGATATCGCCACCTGGCCGTGGATTTCGCGTTTCGAATGGCAGCGGATCGATTTCGACCGGTTCCCGCGGCTGCGCGACTGGTACCTGCGCATCGCCGCCCGCCCCGCCGTGCAGCGGGGCTATGGCGTGCCCGACGCGGCGGAGATTCCGCTGCCGTGAGTGCGCCGCCCGCGGGCGAGGCATGCCTCGCCCCTACATTCGCCCCAGCCTGGTAACCCGACCCATGTAATCAGGCCCGGCCCGGTAGCCGGAATTCTGTGGTAGGGGCGACGCATGCGTCGCCCGCGCTTCAGCGAATCAAACTGTCGTAGATGATGTCCCTGGCGACGTTGCGCATGTTGGCCGCGCCCGGTCGGCGCGCTCCCTGGGCCTGGATCATGCCGACCCAGAACATGTCGTACACCGGGTCGATCCAGAACCAGGTGCCGGCTGCTCCCGCCCAGTAATAGGTTCCCGCCCCTTGCGGGTTGTTCGCCGCCGCGGGGTCGAAGATCACCGCGAAGTCGACGCCGAAACCCGTGCCGGGCGCGCCTGCCCGGTCCGCGCCGCCGCGCATGAGCAATTCGTCCCGCAGGCTGTTGGTGCGCATGATGCGCACCGATTCCGGCGTCAGGATGCGGACGCCGTCGAGTTCTCCTTCGTTGACGAGCATCTGCAGGAAGCGCGCGTAGTCGTGGGTTGAAGAGACGAGCCCACCGCCGCCGGATTCGATCCGGTTCGGATCCAGATAGCTGGCCCGGTCGCTGCGATGGGGGCGTTGTACGAGCGTGCCGCGTTCCTCATCCCAGTTATGCACCTCGGCGAAGCGGGGGCGGTCCTGGTCCTGCACGTAGAATCGGGTGTCGGTCATGCCCAGCGGCTGGAACATGCGCTGTTCGAGGAATTCGCCGAAGCGCATGCCCGAAAGCTTCTGCACGATATAGCCCTGGATATCCACTGCAATCGAATAAACCCATTCCTCACCGGGATCGTAAAGCAATGGAATGTCGGCAATATTTTCGATCAGCTCTTCGAGATCGTTCGAGGCAAGCGCGCGTTTTTCACGGAAGGCGTTGTTGACCGGATCCTCGCCGCTGAGACCATAGCCGAAGCCTGCGGAATGGTTGAGCAATTCCCGCATGGTGGGTTGACGTGACGGCTCGGCGAGTTCCATGTTGCCCTCTTCATCGTAACTGGTCATGACCTTGAGCCCGGCGAATTCGGGCACGTGCTTGCTGACGGGGTCGTCGAACTCCCACAAGCCTTCCTCGTGCAGCATCATCAGCGCCACGCCGGTGACGGGCTTGGTCATGGAATAGATGCGGAACAGGCTGTCTCTGGTCATGGGTGCGTTGTCGTCGACGCGGGCGAGACCGGCATGATCGAAGGTGGCGACCTTGCCGTTGCGCACGAGCAACCAGACCATGCCGGCCACATCCTGGTCGGAGACGATCCTGCGCATGGCGGCATCGAGTTCTTCCATACCCTGTTCGGTGAAACCGGCGCTTGCGGCGCCGTCTTCGCTTTCGGGCCAGGCGGTGTCGGCCTGGACGGTCAAGCCGGGCAGGCTCAACAGGAGCGCGAGTAGGACGCCGGACAATATCCTGAACGGGTGGTTCGCGGGCATGTTTGTTGATGACATGAAAATTTGCCTCATTCGATGTTTTCGCAGCAGACGGGCAGCATAAGGCAGCTACGGGCCAATGATCAATCAATCTGTACTCCGGGACAATTGCGATGCACCATTTTGATGCATAAGGTGTTCGAGAGGGTTGCGCAGAGCAGGAGTATCTTCGGGTTTTATTGGGATTTTTGAAGTTGGCCTGAAGATTGCACGTATTTGGCAAGCAGCGCGGCAGGCATCACTTGGTGATCCCCGCATGCGTTCGGCATGCATTAACTGAATTGGATTGGAGGAAGTTATGAAAAGGGCTACTTTACTCGCCGCGGGGACTTTGCTTCTGGCCGGCTTCGGTTTTTCCGGCGTCACCAGCGCACAGGAAGTTTCATACAACATAGGCTGGGCTTCCGAGTATTACTATCGAGGACTTCTGCAGAAGGAATCTTCCGGCAGCGCGGGCATCGACTTCACCAACGGCGGCTTCTACGCCGGCGGCTGGACGGCGGATGTCGGCGACGGTCTGGAGGTCGACGGATATTTTGGTTACGGGGTCGAGACCGACGCGGGATTCTCCCTGGGCGTTGGGTTCACCGGCTATTACTACACCGGCGACTTCGACGACACCTATGAAGAACTGAACCTGAATTTCGGCTACGGCATGCTGGGAATCGAATACTCCTTCGGCACCTACGGTAATTTCGACGGGCCGGAACAGGACTACAATTTTCTCGCGGCGACGATCAGCGCCGAAAATGGACTGTATGGGACGATTGGACAGTTCGGCGGCGATTTCGACGGCAATTACATTGAAATCGGCTATGGGCTCACGGTCAGCGAGATCGATTTCGGCGTAGCGGCAATCTTCAGCAGCGACGAATTCGGCGCAGGCAACGGCCAGTTCGACGCCAACGGCAATCCCGCCGCCAGCCAGGCCGTAATCTTCACCATCGGCAAGACGTTCTGAACGAGTACGGAGGGGGTATTGCGAAAACGGGCGAGGCATGCCTCGCCCCTACAGCCTCGACGTACCGCGTTAGCACGAACGATGTATCCGCGAACTCGATTGATCGTTATCGGAAACAGACGAGACTTCACGTTGCTTGATCGATTGCAAGGGCGAGGCATGCCTCGCCCCTACAGCCTCGACGTACCGCGTTAGCACGAACGATGTATCCGCGACCGCGATTGATCGTTATCGGAAACAGACGAGACTTCACGTTGCTTGATCGATTGCAAGGGCGAGGCATGCCTCGCCCCTACAGCCTCGACGTACCGCGATAGCACGAACGATGTATCCGCGACCGCGATTGATGGTTATAGGAAACAGACGAGACTTCACGTTGCTTGATCGATTGCAAGGGCGAGGCATGCCTTGCCCCTGCAGCCTCGACGTACCGCGTTAGCACGAACGATGTATCCGCGAACTCGATTGATCGTTATCGGAAACAGACGAGACTTCACGTTGCTTGATCGATTGCAAGGGCGAGGCATACCTCGCCCCTACAGCCTCGACGTACCGCGTTAGCACGAACAATGTATCCGCGACCGTGATTGATCGTTATCGGAAACAGACGAGACTTCACGTTGCTTGATCGATTGTAGGGGCGAGGCATGCCTCGCCCGCCGCTGCACATCACGCCACCCGACAGCGACGGATTGAAGCCACAAACCCATGAAAGGGAAATTTGCCTGCTTGATTCGGGGTGGGAAAGGGTCTACGGTGAAGCTCTTTGATTGAGAGTGGAGCGCTGCTTTCCATGAATAAGATTTATGGCCTGATTTTGTTGCTGATTTCGGGGTCGGCGATTGCGCAGGATGATTACGTTGCGCCGCGCACGGAATGGGGACAGCCCGACCTGCAAGGCGTGTGGAATTTCTCTTCCAATGTGCCGCTGACTCGCCCTGAACGTTTCGGCGACCGTGAGTTCATGACGCCGGAGGAAGTCGAGGAATTGAGCGCCCGCCTGGCCGCGGCGGACGCCGCCTCCGATCAGGCTGTGCCGCGGATTGACGAGACCAACGACCCGGGTGGTTATAACGATTTCTGGGTCGAAAGCGCCGGAATTACCGACCGCATTCGCACATCGCATATCGTCTATCCCACTAACGGGCGGATGCCGGCTCCGGTGGAAGGCGTGGATATCGTTTTTGGCGGGCTTGGCGATGACGTACCGGGGGACCGCCCTGTGCGATTCGTGGTCGGCGGCATCGGCAAGGACGGTCCGGAGGACCGCGGGCTGTCGGAGCGCTGCATTGTCGGCTTCAATTCCGGCCCGCCGTTCATGCCAAGCCTGTACAACAACAATGTGCAGATCTTTCAGAACAGGGACACCGCGGTCATCCTCACCGAGATGATTCACGACGCCCGCATCGTGCCCATCGGCGAGCGTCCTCCGCTCGATGAGGATATCGGGCTCTGGTCAGGCGATTCCCGCGGTTATTTCGATGGAGATACGCTGGTGGTGGAAACCCGCAATTTCAATGGGCTTACCCAGAGCTTCGGCGGATTCGGTCATTCGGCCGACAAGGTGCTGACCGAGAAATTCACCCGCATCGACGAGTTTACTGTCGATTACGAGTGGACCATTGACGATCCGTCGACCTTCACCGACAAGATGACGGTGATCGTGCCGATGACCAAGGTGGCCGGCCAGCTATACGAATACGCCTGCCACGAAGGCAATTACGGCATGACCAACATCATCCGCGGCGCCCGGGCTCAGGAGGCGCTGGCGGCGGAAGAAGGGTCGGAGTAACCGATCTGTCACGAGCGGGCGACGCATGCGTCGTCCCTACAGGCGGTATTGTGTATAGGCGACCCCTGTACAGGCGGTCGTGCGTAGGGGCGAGGCATGCCTCGCCCGTTATTGGTTCCATCCTGCCCACCCAGGGCCGCGCACGACTTGACCAGGGAGGGCGCCGGTGTGTTCGCCGTTGCGCAACACCGGGACGCCGTTGACCAGGACGTGCACCATGCCGGTGGAATAACGGTGCGGGTCGTCGTAGGTTGCGTGGTCCTGCACTTCGTCCGGGTCGAAGATGGCGATATCGGCGTGGAAGCCTTCGCGCAGTTCGCCGCGGTCGCGGATTCCCAGATTCGTGGCCGGCAATTTCGTTAATTTGCGGACTGCGTCTTCCAGGGTGATGACCTGTTCGTCGCGCACGTATTTTCCGAGTACTCGGGCGAAATTGCCGTAGGCGCGGGGGTGGGTCATGCGATCGAGGAATTCACCCTCCGGCGCCATCGACGCCGCGTCCGAGGCGAAACTGACCCAGGGCAGGGCGATGCCTTTCGCCACGTTCTCTTCCGACATCAGGAAATAGACGACCTGCACCCGGCTGCCGTCCTCGACGACGAGGTCGATGGCGGTTTCTGCCGGTGTGGCTCCCCGTTCTTCGGCGACTTCGCCCAGGGTCATGCCGGCGTAGCGGCGCAGTTCGGGATTCTCGAAGCCGACCAGCAAGGTGCCTTCCGGGCCCGCGGCGAGCATCAGGTTTTCCCACTCGTTCGTGGGAGTAGTCATTTCTTCCAGCACCCGGGCGCGGATTTCCGGATCCTGCAGCCGTTCGGCCCAGGCGGCATAGCCGCCTTCCTGCACCCAGGGCGGCATGCCGGCGTCGAGGCCGGTCGAGCCGGCGGTATAGGTGTAGATGTCAGCGGTGATGCGCAGACCCTCGGCGCGGGCGGCTTCGACCCTGGCGACGACATCGTCGAACTTGTCCCAGTTCTCGCGGCCGCCCATCTTCAGGTGATAGACCTCGGCGGGAATGTCCGCCTCCCTGGCGATGTGGATCAACTCGTCCAGCGCTTCCAGCAGGCGATTGCCCTCGCTGCGCAGGTGCGAGATATACATGCCGCCGTACTCACCGGCGACCTTCGCGAGTTCCACGAGTTCCGCGGTGTCGGCATAGAAAGCCGGCGCGTAGATCAGCGAAGAGCCGAGACCGAGGGCGCCTTCTTCCATGGCCTGGCGCACGAGGTCGCGCATGCGCTGAAGTTCGTCGTCGGTCGGCGCGCGGTCTTCGTAACCGAGTTCGTGTATGCGCACGGTTGTCGCGCCGACGAAGGAAGCGACATTGGGCGACACGCCCTGCTCGACCATGTATTCAAGATATTCGCCGAGAGAGGTCCATTCTCCCGCCCAGGGCGCACTCATTTCCGCTTTCATGGCTTCGTTGAGCGGCCCCTCGGAACGGCCTTCGCCGAATACCTCGAGCGTCACGCCCTGGCGGATGTCGCTCTGGCTGCGACCGTCGATGAGCAGGGAATCGGTGGCCCAACTGAGCATGTTGATGAAGCCCGGCGCCACCGCGAGGCCGCTCGCGTCGATAGTGAGTTCGGCATTGCCGCTCAGCTCGCCGATCGCCGCGACCCGGTCGCCGTTGATGCCGATATCGGCCACATAGGGCGCGCCGCCGTTGCCGTCGTAAATCAGCCCGTCGGTGATGAGAACGTCATAGCCGGGACTGCAGGCGAACAGGCCCGTGAGCAAAAGGAAGGCGAAAACGGTTCGCGCCCGGGAGCGGGAAATGAAACTCATATCTGGATTTCCGATTGCCGTCAATCAGCGAATGATAACGCCCGGAGTCGGAAAAGCGAATTGCGGTTTTCGGTGTTTTCGGTCATTCTCCTTATCAGCGTTCAACTGGCCGCAACCTCATCCGAAGCAGGGGAGAAAAGATCATGAACAAGGAACGAAGCGTGTTTGGCCGGGCTGGCGCCGTCCTGGCGATTTCCATTTCGCTGATCGCACTGGCGGCGTCCCAGGCCCGGGCCCAGACCGGCGAAGGCGGTGGCTGGTACATCGGCGCCAACATCCCGCTGATGTTCATCGACGATACCGAATCCTTTACCAGCGGCGAGAATTTCGTGCCGTTCACATTGGGTTACGAGGCGACCACGCTGAACGAGTTCGATACCGGCTACAAGATCGGAGGCTCCTTCGGTTACGCCTTCGAAAGCGGCCTGCGCATCGAATTCGAGGCCTATCATGCCTCGGCTGAAGTCAGCAAGTTGTTCTACAACGATATTGCCGTTCCCCTCCTCAATTTCCAGTTGACGGAATCTACCGAACTACCCGTCAGCGGGGCGGCTTCCCAGACCGCCACCATGCTCAATGTCTGGTACGACTTCGATACCGCCGGCCAGTGGACACCGTACATCGGCGCGGGGTTCGGCGAGCTTGCGGTCGATTTCGGCGACGTTGAATACGACACCAACGGACTCGCCCAGGTCGTGGCGAACGCGATCACCTCCGCCAATGGACTTCCCAACATAGCCTTGCCGCCGGGCTTCGTGCCGGAATTGTCGCCCAAGGACACGACCTCCGCCTACCATTTCGGCGGTGGAGTAAGTTGGGAGCTTTCCGACTCGACCCTGATCCAGCTCGGTTATCGCTATCAGGCCAGCGGCGACATCGAGTATTCCGGCCTCAACGAAAACGCCAGCGTCAACGCGCTGACCGAACAGAAGACCCACTTCATCGAACTCGGCATTCGCTACCGGTTGTAAGAGGTCCATCCGGCTTCTGCATGCAGGTTTCCAGGTGCTCCGAAATACTGTAAATTCATACAGTAGTTTCAGCCCGGAGCCGGCATGTTCGAGCAGTCGTTCACGGCGGCGAAGCCCCGTTTCGCCGATTCTCCCGCCGGTGCGCCGCGGGCCTTGCCGGCCTATGCGGAACTGTATTGCATTTCCAATTTCAGCTTTCTGCGCGGCGGTTCGTTTCCCGAAGAACTCGTGGAGACCGCCCGGGCGCTTGGCTACCGGGCCCTGGCCGTTACTGACGAATGTTCCCTGAGCGGTGTGGTGCGGGCCCATGTGGCGGCGAAGGAACACGGCCTGAAGTTGATCGTCGGCGCCGAGTTCCGCTTGCGGGAAGGCGGCCGGCTGGTACTGCTCGCGCGCAATCGCAAGGGCTATGGAGAACTGAGTCATCTGATCAGTTGCGCGCGGCGGGACAGCCCCAAGGGCAGTTATCGCATCGATCGCGCCATGCTCGGGCAGAACCGACCTGGCGATTGCCTGTTGCTGTGGCTGCCGGATTTTTCGCGGCCGCGGGATGCCGTCGAAGAGGAGGCGGCCTGGCTGCGGGAGGGATTTGCCGGGCAGGCCTGGATTGCCGTCGAGGCGCTGTTGCGCGGGAACGACCGCCGCCTGCTGCGGCAAGCGCGCGAACTCGGACGACGCCATGGCCTGCCCTTGTGCGCCGCGGGCGGCGCCTGTATGCACGTGCGGGAGCGGCGTCCGCTGAAGGATATTCTCGACGCCATCCGCCTCGGCAGGACCATCGCCGAACTCGGTCTCGACGGCGAATGCAACGCCCAGCGGCATCTGCGCGGCCGCGCCCGGCTTGCTCGGCTGTATCCACAGGAGTTGCTCGCGGCGACGGTGAAAATCGCCGGGCTATGCAATTTCTCGCTCGATGAGTTGCGCTACGAATATCCGCTCGAACTCGTGCCCGAGGCCTATACCGCCCATGGCTGGCTATGGAGGCTGACAATCAGGGGAATGCGGCGGCGCTGGCCCGAAGGCGCACCGGCGAAAGTGCGCCTGCTGGTGAAGAAGGAACTGGCGCTGATTCGCGAGTTGCGTTACGAGCATTATTTTCTCACCGTCCATGACGTGGTGGATTTTGCCCGCGGCCGCGGAATTCTTTGCCAGGGGCGGGGCTCGGCGGCCAATTCGGCGGTGTGCTATTGCCTGGGGATCACCGAAGTCGATCCGTCCCGGATCGAGCTGCTGTTCGAGCGCTTCATCTCCCGGGAGCGCGACGAGCCGCCGGACATCGACGTCGATTTCGAACATTCACGGCGCGAGGAAGTCATCCAGTACATTTATGAGCGTTATGGTCGCGACCGGGCCGCGCTGGCGGCGACGGTGATCTGCTACCGGCCCCGGAGCGCGGTGCGCGATGTGGGCAAGGCGCTGGGCCTGGCGCCGGGGCTGATCGATCATCTCGCCAAGTCGATCCACTGGTGGGGATCTGACCTGAAAGAGCAACTCCAGGACGCCAATGTCGACTACACCGACCCCAGGATGCGCAGGTTGCTGACGCTGACAAAGGCTCTGCAGGGCTTTCCCAGGCATTTGTCGCAGCACGTGGGCGGCTTTGTCATCAGCCGGGGGTCGCTCACCCGGCTCGTACCCATCGAGAACGCCGCGATGGCGGACCGCACCGTGATCCAGTGGGAGAAGGACGATCTCGAAGCCCTCGGCCTGTTGAAGGTCGATGTGCTGGCCCTGGGCATGCTTACCGCGATTCGCAAGTGCCTGGAACTGGTCAGCGCCTATAGCAGCCGGGCCCTGAGCATGGACCGCATTCCCGCGGAAGACCCGCAGGTCTACGACATGATGGGCCGGGCCGACACCCTCGGCGTGTTCCAGATCGAATCCCGCGCCCAGATGAGCATGCTGCCGCGGCTGCGGCCGCGCAATTACTACGACCTGGTGATCCAGATCGCCATCGTGCGTCCCGGACCCATCCAGGGAGACATGGTCCACCCTTATCTCAACCGGCGCAACGGGGAAGAGGAAATCGTCTATCCCAGCAAGGAAACGAAGGAGGTGCTCGAACGCACGCTGGGGGTGCCGATCTTCCAGGAACAGGTCATGAAACTGGCCATGGTGGCGGCGGGCTTCAGCGGCGGCGAAGCCGATCAGTTGCGCCGCGCCATGGCCGCCTGGAAGCGCAAGGGCGGACTCGAGCCGTATCGTGAGAAGCTCATCCAGGGCATGCTCGAGCGCGGTTATGAGCAGGAGTTCGCCGAGCGGCTCTTTCGCCAGATCCTCGGTTTCGGCGATTACGGCTTCCCGGAATCCCATTCCTCGAGCTTCGCCTTGCTGGCTTATGTCTCGTCCTGGCTCAAGCACTATCATCCGGCGGCCTTCTGCTGCGCCTTGCTCAACAGCCAGCCGATGGGGTTCTACGCGCCGCCGCAACTGATCCGCGACGCCCGCGCCCATGGCGTCGAAGTGCTGCCGGTCCACGTCAATCACAGCCTGGCCGATTGCAGCCTGGAGATACCCGCGGGTTTCGCGCGGCCGCGGGAACATGCGCTGCAAGTGCTCGAGCCGCGCCTGCGGATCGGTTTCAACCAGGTGAAGGGCCTGTCGCGAAAGGCAGCCGAGGCGATTTGCGAGGCTCGGGTCGGCGGAGTTTTTGCCGGCATCGAGGAACTGGTGTTCCGCAGCGGTATCGGCAAGAAGGATCTGGAAGCGCTGGCCGCCGCTGACGCCTTGCACGAACTCGCCGGGGACCGACATCGCGCTTTCTGGTACAGCGCGGGAACGGGGGCCATCGACGGCCTGTTCGCCGCTATCGGTTTCGGCGCCGAGACTCCGGGAATCGACGTATTATTACCGGTGCCCGACGAATGGCAGAACATCGCCGCCGATTACGGCGCCACCGGTTTCAGCTTGCGCCGGCATCCGCTGGCGCTGTTTCGCGAACGTCTCGACCGTTTCCAGGTCGTGCCGGCAAAAGAACTCGGAGAGATCGGCGATGGCCGCGGGGCCAAGGTGGCCGGGCTGGTGACCTGCCGGCAACGGCCGATGACGGCCTCGGGAGTCACCTTTCTCACCCTGGAAGACGAAAGCGGGACGGTCAACGTGGTGGTCTGGCCCACGCTAAGCGAGCGGCAGCGCCCGGTGGTGCGGCGGGCGCGCCTGCTCGGCGTGATCGGACACGTGCAGCAAAGCGGCGACGTGATCCATCTCATCGCCCACCGGTTGACCGACCTGAGTCATTGGCTGGGCGAGATGGAAACCTCGTCCCGGGATTTCATGTAAGGAAGCTCTAATTCATCAGAGCTTCCACGCGGCACATGGATGTGCCGCCGGATTCGATGGCGCAAGCCATTGAATCCGGGAGCAAAACAAAACCACGCTTTTGTTTTGCGGCAGAGAACAATTCCATGGATGGAATTGTTCGGAGAAATCAGTCCCCGCGATTCGCCGCCCGCAAGGCCTCGAGGTCGAACTTGATCATGGTGTTCATCGCCGCCATGACCCGGGAATTGTGTTCCATATCCTCGCTGTCGATCATGTCGAAGAATTCGGCCGGGGTGATCTGCCAGGAGAGGCCGTAGCGGTCCTTCAGCCAGCCGCAGGCGAGCGGGGTGCCTTCTTCGACCAGCTTGTCCCAGTAATAGTCGATCTCTTCCTGGGTGTTGCAGGGGATCATCAGCGAAAGCGCTTCGGAAAACTGGAATTGCGGGCCGCCGTTGAGGGCGATGAACTCCTCTCCCCGCAACTTGAACTCGATGGTCAGCACGGAGCCCGCGCCGGGTTCGTCGGGCTTGTGGCAAACGCGGGTGACTTCCGAATCGGGAAAGATCGAGCAATAGAACTCGACCGCCTCCATGGCGTTGCCGTCGAACCACAGGAAAGGGATAGTCGCTCTCATCGTGTTTACCTCAGGGAGTGCAGACCGAACATGTTGTCTTCGGTATCGGTGGCCAGCAGGATGAATCCGTATTGGCCGATGGACATCTTTTCACGCACAACGTGGCCGCCGGCATCGGCGACCCGGGCGCCTTCGACCGCGCAATCCTCGCAACCGAAATACACCATTACGCTGTTGCCGCCGGAGGGCATGCCCTCGAAGTGCACCAACGCCCCGGTGCAGCCGTGGGCGTCGGGCCCGCCCGGGAATCCGTACATGGGAAGATCGGTTTCCATGGGCCGCATTTCAACTTCCAGCACGGTTTCGTAGAATTTCCTGGCGCGTACCATGTCCTGGACATAGATTTCGAACCAGTTTACGGGGTTTCTTTTCATGAGGTCTTCGGGCATTGCGTTCGTTTCCTTGTAAATCAGGCAAAATAGCCGTGCAGATACCAGTGCCGCCCGCCGTCGCGTTCGCGATAGACCCACAGGCGGCAGCCATTCTCTTCCTCGCCGACATAATAGTCGCGGCGCACATCATCGCCCGACCACCAGCCGGATTCAATACGTTCCGGACCGCTTAGCAGCGCGACCGGGCCATGATACAGCGGCTGTCCGTCACGGCAAGCGAGCCGGCGCGGTTCCTTTAGCAGCCAGAGAGGGCGCGGCGGCCCGGCCACCGGCGTATCCGGCCCGGCCTTGCCGCCTTCGGCCTGATCGAAATCCCGGCTGGCGTATTCCGGGCGATGATCGGCCACCGCCTCGATACCCCGGATCTGTCTTTCTCCGAGCCGGGCCTGCAATTGTTCGAGCAGATGATCGACGCCGGCGTCGTCGGCGCCCGCGCCCTTTTCGTTACGCAGCAATTGCAGGTCGCGGTCGAGCCAGGCGTCGAAACGGCTGACGGCCAGACGTATCGCCACGACCGGCGCCGGCAGTTCAAGCTCGCCGAGATGCGTTTGCAGCAACATCAGGAAATGTTCCGGGGAGCGGCCGGGGCGGCGCAGTTCAAGACGCAGTTCCGTGGCTTCCCGCCGTTCGTGCAACAGGCTGAATTCGAGGCGGCCGGTGGCGAGATCACGTTGGACCAGGAAGTCGCGCAAGCGCTTGAGCAATTTCCCCGCCGCGGGCAGCAGCCGGTCCAGATCGAGTGATTCGCCGGGCAGTTCGAGCACACTCCGGAACGAAGGCGGCGCGACGTATTTGCGCGCGGCTTCCGGCGCCTTGCCGAGGGCCCGGTCGAGTTGATCGACGAAGGCGCTGCCGAAGCGCGTGACGAGGCCGCCGACGGGCAGCCGCCAGAGATCGCCCAGATAGCGGATGCCCATGTTATGCAGCCGGCGGCCTTGCTCCTGGTCCGGTTGCAGCACCGCCACCGGCAGACCTTGCAGGGCGGTGTGCAGGTTCGCCCGGCGATATACCGCCTTGCCGCCGCCGGCGCGGGCGAGCAGCAGGCTGCCGCTTATGGTCGGCGCGGCGGCATGGGAAAAGTCCTCGGGCAGCTCCCATTCGCGCAACTGGCGCTTGATCGCGCCGGAGAGTCTTTCGTGGATCGCTTCGATGCCGCCGAAATAGCGCAAGGCGCTGCGCACTTCGCAGACGAGCGCGGTTTCATGCGGGCTGATGTCGGAACTGCAAGTCTCCATCAGCCCGGCCAATACGAGCAGATATCGCCGGCGGCGGGATTCCGGCAGCGCCTGCAACTGGGGCAGATGCAAGGCGTACCAGAGGTTGCCGCGTTGCTTCCCGGCGCGTCGTGTGCGGTCCTGGCGCGTGCGGGCCGGGCGCGGCGCGGCAGTCGTGGACAAACGGGCTTGCGGGCTGGCCATTTCGAGCCCCTTACACTGTATGGATATACAGTATAATCCAGATGTTTCCCGTTATCACCTGGCTTGCAGGAACTGCACCGCCAGGTCGGGGAAGTCGGTGAACAGGCCGTCGACTCCGGCGGTGAAGAAATGCTGTTCGAGCAGGTCGTCGAAATTTTCCGCGTAGGCAGGCAATTGTCCGGGGTCGGCGCGGAAAGTGTAGGGATGCACGTCAAGTCCGGCGGCATGGGCGCGCTCGACGAGCGCGCTGATGCGCAGGTCCCCGGCCGCTGATTCCGGGTCGATGATCAGGGGATGGGCCGGACCGATGCCGTCGGCGTGTTCGGCCAGGATGCGCATACCCTCGTCATCGAACATCCAGGGATAGGCGTCCCGGTCGCGGAGGAGCTGGATCAGCCGGATATCGATGCCGGCCGCGGGCATGATCTCGCTGCTGATGATCTCCAGCTCCGGGTAACTGAAGGTTTGCAGAAACACCTTGCTGAACTTTTCGGTATAGCCGTAACGTTTAAGCACTTCGACCACAGCGCTGCTGATGTCCCTGCCTTCGGAGCGGTGGAATTCCGGCTGCTTGATCTCCGGATAAATGCCCACGTCGCGTCCGGTCGAATGATTGAGCCCCTGGACCAATTCGATTTCCTCTTCGAAAGTGGACACGCCGAATTCCGATTTTCCCAACGGGAACCGGTTGGGAAACCCCGCCTGGGGTTCGCCGTCCACCAGGCGAAAGCCCCCGGTGGCCTGCAATTGCCGGATTTCTCCAAGGTCGAAGTCAATCGCGTAAAAACGGCCGTCGGCGCGGGCGCGGCCGGGAAACTTGTCCGCCACATCGGTAGTGCGGTCGAGAGTGATGTCGTGCAGCACGATCAGGCTGCCGTCGCGCGTCATGACCAGGTCCTGCTCGATGTAATGCGCGCCCATGGCATAGGCCATGGCCTTGGCTTCTAGGGTATGTTCGGGCAGATAGCCGCTGGCGCCGCGATGGGCGATGACGATTTTCCCGGATTGGGAATACACGGAGGCGGAAAAAAGCATGAGCAACAGACCGGAAAACAAGGGGATTCGCAACATCTCTCAAGACCCGAAACGATAGCGTAACTTGACCGCGAGGGTGTCGACCACGGGCATGTTCCAGGACTGTTCCAGCATGTCCTGGAAAGTGAGGAAACTGCTGCGCGGCAGATTGCCGCCGCGGGTGTAGACCACGAACAGGTCCGACAAGGGCGCGATTTCCCAGCGATAGCGGGCCTGGAAGGTCATGCGGCTGATGACGAAATCGTCCGGTGTATCGTTCGGTTTCGCGACATCGTGCAGGTACCCTCTTTCATTCGGGTTCACGATCCAGAATCTATCCTCGTAAGCTTTCAGGCCGGTCCATTGCAGGGTCAGGCGAAATTGCTGCTTGGCGGTGATGAAAAAACTCGTTTCGATTCGTGGTGACCAGGTATGCGCCTCGTAACTCGTATAGCGGCCCCCGCCGCGATGTACGAGTAGGGCTTCGCTGTCTTCGTAATTCAGCATCAGGTCGAAGTAGAAACGGTCGATCGGGCGCCAGGAAACTCCCCCCTGCATCGAATTGCGGGGCGGGCCGAGCTCGTCCTGCTCCAGCGTCACGCCAATCATCAAGGCCAGTGGTTTGGCCAGATCGGACTGGTACATTGCGTTCAGGCCAAAACGGTGGGGCACGACGAAATCGCCGGTGCCGCGGCCGAGGCGGTCGTCTACGCGTTCCGGAAACCAGCGCATGCTGAAACTGACGTTATCGCTGTTGAGAAAAGTGTAACTGCGATTGAAAAACGCGCCGAGGCGCACCGGCTGGCCCTGGGTGTTCCACTGATTGGTGACGAAAACGCTGGTCGTGCGGTCGCGCAGTCCGGGAACGTCCGATTGGATGTTGAAATAGGCGTAGTCGAAGGCGGCCGAATCGTTGCGCTGGTTGAAGCCCAGATCGTTGATTTCCAGTTCATCGTCGAGAAAGGTCGCGCGGAATGAGTGGTTGACGCCGCGCCGGGGCCGGAAACTGACATCGTTGAATATGCCGGCGCCGGTGACGCCATGCGCGTCGCTGTACATGGCCTGACCGTCCACGACCCAGCGATTGTCGGCCGAAAAATAGCCCCAGTCGACGGCGTTGACCGTGGCGTCGACTTCAGGATGAGCGATATTCGTACCCATCCATCCGATCGAGCGGCGGCCGCCGCCGCTGGTGTCTTCGTACAACAGCCGGCCGATGCCGAAATCGCGGCCGGTGGCGTGAATGCCGACCCGGGTACCGTCGTCGAGCCTGCCTTCGATCGTCGTGTCGTCTTCGGTGGCGAACAAGGCGCCATATTGCCAGTTGCCGGCCGAACCGGTGAACTTGCCTGCTGCGAGCAGGTCGGTGGGATCGCTCAAATCGGTCGGTACGACATTGACGTTGTCCGGAATATCGCCCCAATGCGGCGCGCCGCCGATGCGCCGCGTATTGAGCAGTGTCAGCGGGCCCGAAGGTCCACGCATGAATCCACCCGTGCGCTCGGTGGCGTTGAAGATATCCTGGCCTTCGAGGAAAAACGCGCGTTTCTCGGGAAAGAAAGTTTCGAATGCAGTCAGGTTGACGATCACGTCGTCTGATTCGACGTTGCCGAAGTCCGGGTTGATCGTTGCCGACAACAGCGAATTGGTCGTCGGCCGCCAGAAGATTTCGGCGCCGGCCTTGTACTCCCCGTCGTTCCTGATGCCGTCCTGGATGCCTGAAACGAAAGGATAAAATGTCAATTGCCGGCGCGGTTCGATATCGCGCAACTCGTATTTCTCGAAAGCCGACAAATATTCGTTCACGGTTAGCGGCAAGGCAGGGTTGGACCAGGCTTCGCCGCCGAGATGCCCTACCTGGCGTTCGAGATAGATGCCGATCTGGCGGGTGTCTCCCGCCTGGGGCAGCGCCACCATCGACCAGGGAATGAAATACTCAATGCTCCAGCCGTCTTCCAGCGCCTGGGTGAAGCCGCTCCAGGAACCGTCCCATTGCATATTCATCTGCCGTTCCGGCAGCAAGGTTGCGTCGGTCATGGAGTCGCCGAGATTCAGGCGCAGGAAATAGCCGTACAAGCCTTCGCCCGAAGTATCGAGCCCCACGACGAAACCGTCGCGATCCAGGCGCGTATCGCGCGAAGTCATACGCGCAACGAGGGTGCCGGGAGGCTGATAGTTGACAGCCGAGACGTAGATTCCGCGCTCGGTGTAGAACATGCGGACATGGGTTTCGTAAGGGGCTTCGGCCAGGGTGTCCGGTTCGATTACCCGCATCCCGTCGACGACGGGAATGCGGTCCCAGACCGGCTCGTTGACGAAACCGTCCAGTTCGATATTGGCTTCACCTTCTTCGACTCGGGTCAGTTGCGGCATTTGCGCCATGGCGGCGTCGGCCATGACAACAAGCAGCGGGGTGACGAGGCAACGGAGCAATGTGGCTGGATGGCGAAATGGCATTATCAATCGACTATACAGTATCTAAAAAATTACCCGCTATCCGGGGGCGGGATTCGTCACAATCAATTTCATTTAATCGTCGTGTTCACACTGCCACAATTCATCATAATTTCTCGCTACATTGCTAGAATTGAAGAGTTTTCAAATCCCTGATTTCGTGGTTGAATCAATGTTACGGACAATCTGGAAGAGGACTGATAATTGATGTGGACCCGCAAGCTCGATCATGGAATCTTCGTGAAAGAAGAAGAAAAATATGTTTGGGCTGATACAAGAAGTAAATTAGTCTGGAAGCTCGTTGTAACCGTAAGTCTCGCCGTAATGGCGGGCGTGATTGTCTCGGCGGCGTTGTGAAACAGGTTTCGCTAACGCTCGCCGAGTACGGCTTCCAATTCCAATAACTGCCGCTGCCTTCTGATATCGAGGCGCACCGAATCGCCAGGCTCGACCTCTCGTAACAATTCAGAATAATTTTGCAGGTCATCGACTATTTCGCCATTGAAGCGGAGGAGGATGTCGTTTGCCTGTAATCCGGTGGCCTCCGCCGCGCTGCCGGGAGTCACGCCGTCGACGCGCACGCCTTCGCCAGTCCAGCCGAAATCGGGCACTACGCCGAGCGCGGCCCTGCGTGGAGCGGCGCCCTGGGACGGCGCCGGAATCTCGGGCGCGTTTTCCAGCGTGACACGGAAAGGCTCGGTGCGGTCGCCGAGGTAGACCACCGCTTCTTCCAGCCAGAGGGCGATATCCGACATGCCGGCGGTATCGAGCTTGTCGCTGGTGTCCGAAGGGCGATGAAAATCCGCATGCGCGCCGGCGAAGAGATGAATCGCCGGGATGCCGGCCTCGAGGAAACTCGCGTGGTCGCTGCTCGCGATAGCCGCCGCGGGAAACTCGGATTGCACGCCGATGGTAAAGCCGATGCCCTGGGCCATGAAGGGCCATTCATACGCGCTTTCCGTGCCGAACACCTGCAAGCTGCGGCCTTCCAGGCGGCCCACCGAGTCCAGATTGATCATGGCGAAGTAATCGCTGAAGCCGCCGGGGGGCTCTTGCAAAAAGCGTCGCGATCCAAGCAATCCCGCTTCCTCGGCCGTGAATGCGACGAACAGTATCGGCCGCTGGGGGCCGAATGCGCGTGCGAGTTTGCTCGCGGTCTCGATCAGGATGGCGACGCCGGACGCGTTGTCGTCGGCGCCGGGATGAATTTCGCCGCCTTCGCTGCCGAGATGGTCGTAGTGCGCGCCGACGACGATCGGCTGCGCGCTTAGATCGGGATTGACGCCGGGCAGCATGCCGACCACATTGGCCAATTCCACTTCTCCGGCGCCCGCCACCGTTTCTCGCCAGCGATGCAGGAAGTCGCCATCGAGCGGTTGCAGGCCGGCGGCGCGGAACTGTTCGGCGATGTAAAGCGCCGCCTCTTCGAGTCCGCGACTGCCGATGCCGCGTCCTTCCAGTTCGGGGCCGGCGAGGTATTCGGTGTGGCGCAGAAACTGGCCGGGCAGATACTTCGGCGGCAACTCCGCCAGCGTTTCCAGCGGCGGCAGCGTAAACGCGGGCGCGGACCCCAGGCCGGGACGCAGCCATTGCAGGGGCGAGTCCGGGCTGTTCCATACGCCCGAGACGTCATTGGTCGGCTCCTCGCCGTAAAAACTGAGATAGGAATATCGGCCGTAGTGCGGAAGTTTCTCGATCATGCCTGACATAGCGGCCATGCCGTCGACGTGGATCAGTCCGATGGCGAGTTCCGGATTGGCCGGATGGCGGCCGATGATCACGGTGCTGCGGTCGGCGAAAGGCAGCGGCTGGCCGTTGAGAACGAAGTCTTCGGCGCCCGCCGCCGCGCCATAAGCCGCCGCGGCTGTGAGCGCCGCATCGGCGAAGGGATTTTCGCGGCCGAGCACCCACACCGAGCGGTCCGGCGGCAAGGCGCTCATCGACTCTTCCGTCAGGATGCGCGCATCGACGCCCGCGGCGAAAGCTTCCGCCATGCGCCGCCACTCTTCGCGGTTCTCGCGCGGCAGCAGGAAGGCGATTTCCTGCGCGCCGAACATCTCGCCCACCGTGGGCGGGGTTTCTTCCCGGTCGAGTTTGCGGAAGAGATCGAACCAGGGATCGACCAGCACCGCTTCGAGGCGGTCGTAATCCGGCGCGACTACGCCTTCGAGTTTTTGCGTTAGGCGCACGAAATGAATTTCCGGCTCTTCCTGGCCGGCGTAATACAACGCCAGCGGCAGGTTCAATTCATAGGGCTCTCCGCTGTGGATCTGGGCGAAAAGGATCTGCGCCTGATTGTTGCCCACTTCGTCGACGCTTACCGAAATCTCGGGCGCCCCGGTGCGATCGACCCATTGCGCGAAGAACGGCCCCAGGTCGAAGCCGGCGACCTCCGAGAACAACTCGGCGATGCCCGTGAAGCCGATGCGCTGGAAGCGATAATCTGCGTACAGCCGCCGCAGGCCTTCGAGAAACAACTCATCCCCGAGTTCCACCCGCAACATGTGCCAGAGCATGAGGGTCTTGCCGTATCCAACCGCCTGGGAGGCCGCCGAATCGCGCGTGGTGAATTCGGTCAGCGGGAAATCGGTTTCCTCGGCGACGTAATTGCGATAACGCGCGAGCATGTCCTTGCGGTATTCGGCGCCGCGACCGTCCATTTCGCGGAACAGGTGATCGGCCAGATAGGCCGTCAGCCCTTCGCTCCAGTTTCCGCTTTCATAGTCCGGGTAGACGCCGTTGCCCCACCAGTTGTGCAGGAGTTCATGGGGATAGGACGATTCGAGAATGAAAGGGAAACGGATCACCTGGGAGCCGAGCAAGGTGAACGAAGGCATGCCATAGCCGGTTTCCCAGAAGTTCTCCACCAGCGCGAACTTGGAATAGGGATATTCGCCGAGCATGGGCTCGTAAAGTTGCAGATAGCGCTCGGTTGCGTCGAGATAGCGGATCGCCAGGTTCGGGTCCGGCGTGCGCAGATAGGCCAGCGCCTCGACATCGCCGGCCATTTGCGAGTATTCAGTGAATTGCGCGGCGATCAGGTAGATTTCCTCCATTGGGTCGCCGCTGCGCCAGCCGTTCGGACCAAAGCGGTCGCCCTGGCTGACGGCGAGCCAGTCCTGGGCCGAATCGGCGAATTCCACCCGCAGGTCGAAACTGACCAGGTTGTCGCCGAAGTCGGGAACCCAGTAACTCGCCTTGCTCAGATACACGCCGCGGGAGTCGATGATGCCCGTGGTTTCGGAAAAGCTCTGGGCATATTCCGCGCCTTGCTGCGCCACGACTTCGGAGATGCGGCCGCGATAGCTGACGGTGAAACTGCCGTCGGCGCCGGTTTCGACCCGATAGGCATCGGTTGGCGCGACTTCGCCGCTCACGGTGTTGAGCAGGACGCCCGCGGGCAGGCCGAAAGCGGATTGCGGGCTTGCTTCACCCGGCGTTACTTCCAGATTGCTGTTGAGCCTGAATTCGGCCGGGCTTCCTGTCAGCGAGGGCGGCAAGGTGACGGTATCAAGCACCTCGATTTCGCCGGCCACGGGGTCGAGGCTGATTTGAAGACTGTGGTGAATCAGTTCCGGCGAGTCAGCTGCCTGCGCCAAAGCCGCTTGCGCCGCGGCCGTAAGGGACAGGCAGCATAGCAGGCAGGCAAGCAGATTTCGGGACGGTTTCCGCATTTGGCGCTCCGGATCAGTTCAGGCCGAGCAACTCCATTGCGGCGGCGTGGTCCCAGTCGCCGATGTGAATTTGCGAGGCGCCGTCCGGTGTGCGCGTCGTACTCCAGGCCAGGCGACTGCCGTCCGGCGAAAATACCGGCAGGATATCGGTGCCTTCGGTATTGGTGGCGCGCACCGGCGGTCCGTAACCGTCGACATCGATCAGGAACAGTTCGAAATTGGCGTGGCCGAGCAGGTTGCTCGAATAGATGATGTATTCGTCGCTCGGATGGAAATACGGCCCCCAGGCCACCATGGCTTCGGCGGTCAATTGCCGCGCTTCGCTGCCTTCGACGTTCATGGTCCAGATCTCGGCGCTGTTGCCGTCGGGATTGAATCGCCGCCAGACTATCTTGCTGTCGTCCGGGCTGAAAAACGGGCCGCCGTCGTAGCCCGGCGAGAAGGTTAGCTGGGTCACGTTGCCGCCGTCGGCGTCCATGATGTAGAGATCCATGAAATACGAGGCGTCGTCTTCGAGCAGCGCCCTTTCCGCCCGGCTCAGGGGCCGGCTGTAAGCTTCCCGGTTGGACGCGAACAGGATTTTCGAGCCGTCGGAGGAATAGGAGCCTTCGGCGTCGTAGCCGTCGGCATTGGTCAGATTGATCAGATTACCGCCATCGGTGTCGGCCTGGTAGATCTCGTATTGGCGGTCGTAGTCCCAGCCATAGGGACGGTCGATCCCGCTTTGCCTGATCTCGATTTCTTCGGCCTGTTTCGCCAATGCGTCGGGATCTTCGTGTGTGGAAGAGAACATGATGCGTTCGAGCGTCGGATGGACCCAGGAACAAGTGGTAAGGCCAATGCCCGGCGAGACCACGGATGCGGTTTCCGTGGCAAGGTCCATCAGGTGAATCTGGTAGAAGGGATTGTCGCCGGGCACTTCCGACTGGTAAATGAATCGTTCGCCGTCGGCGCTGAAATACCCTTCGCCCGAACGCAGGCCTTCGGTGATCAGTTGCCGTGTGTTCGAAAGCAGAACCGCTTCGAATTCACCGTCGACGAAATTGCCCGGCGCCGATTCTTCAGTCACGGTGGCGCCGGCGACTCCGTCGGCATAGGTTTCGGCGCTTTCCGCTCCGGCGGCTTCGAAAGCCGCGGGCGGCGCCGGAGCTTCCGGCTCTGCCGGCGCGACTGAATCCGCATCCGGTTCGCAAGCGGCCAATGCAGCGAAAGAAAGTAGCAAGACAAATCTACTCATGTTTTGGATCCTGTAAAAAATCAAATTGCAGATGGTGCGGAAATACGCCGAACAGGCCGCCGGTATGGATAAAAACCACGGTGCCGGCCCCGGCCAGACATCCGCTTTGTCCCTTGCGAAGTTCCGATAACATGCCATTAAAGGCTTTTCCTGTATAGACCGGATCGAGGAAAACGCCTTCCCGGCGCGCCACCGTGGCGATGGTCCGGTACACTTTCGGGCCCGCCTCGCCATATCCCGGCCCCATGTAGCCTTCAATTGTGTCGATGGCCAGACTTTCAACATCGAATGCGGCATCGTAGCGCTCGCTCCAGGCCGCCACGTCCCGGCGCACCTTTTGCTCGAACCAGGCAGCGTCGTCGCAGACGTTGAATGCAAGTATCCGGGCGCGCAGACCGGCGAGTTCCCGGCCGACCAGCAAGCCGCTCTGGGTGCCGCCGGAGCCGGTGGCGACGACGATGGCGTCGGGCTCGATTCCCGTGCGTTCGAAATCCTTCCGCAGTTCTTCGCAGGCGGCGATGTATCCCCATAGCCCTATGGCGTCGCTGCCGCCGATGGGGATGAACTGGGCGCGGTGGCCCCGGCGTTCATAATCGGCTTGCAGTTCGCGCCCGTAATCCTCGTGCGTGTGCCAGTCTGCCTGGGAAATGTAGCTGATTTCGGCGCCGCTGAGGTGGTCGAGCAGCAGATTGCCCGACAGCCAGGACGGGCGTTCGCCGCGCAACAGCAGATGCGCCTTGAGCCCAAGACGGGCGGCGAGTACGGCGGTTGCGCGGCAATGATTCGACTGCACCCCGCCGCAGGTGATGACGGTGTCGCAACCTTGCGCCAACGCTTCCGCGAAGATGAATTCGAGCTTGCGAACCTTGTTGCCGGAAACCTCGACACCGGTCATCTCGTCGTGCTTGACCCAGATATCGACACCGGAAAATTCAGCCGACAGCCGATCCATCCTGGTCAAAGGCGTCGGCAGGCGAGCCAGGTCGAGGCGCGGCGGAAAATCAATCATTTACTGCTCGCTAAAGAAGTCCGGAATTGGGCATACTAACCGGCTGCGGATAGTATCGGGCTTTTCCGCCGATGACTACAGCCGCTCCCTGACGGAACTGTGAAATTGACTCCGAGCTACGGATTGAATCGAATGGATGATTCTAAGCGAACTTTTGGCAGGTGAATGTGCCGAAAGACAGCAAGATACTAATATTCGCCGGACCGAACGGAGCGGGAAAAACCACCTTCGCGACCGAGTTGCTGGCGGCCGAGCCGGAAAACCTCGCATTCGTCAACGCCGACCTTATCGCCGCAGGCTTGAGCCCGTTCAATCAATCTTCGGCGAACTTCCGCGCCGGCCGCATGCTGCTGAACACGATTAGGGAACACGTCGCCAACGGCGAGAGCTTCGCGTTCGAGACAACCCTCAGCGGAAGCGGGTACGCCCGCTCGATTTCGCACTGGCGCGAGCGAAGCTACGTCGTCAAGCTATTTTATCTGCGACTGCCCAGCCCCGATCTGGCCGTCGACCGAGTACGGCTGCGGGTGTCGGAAGGCGGCCACGACGTGCCCGAGGCGGTGATTCGTCGGCGCTTTCACGCCAGTTGGCGCAATTTCGGAAAGGTCTACCGGTCACTGGTGGACGAATGGCAAATATACGATAATTCCGGTCCCAAACCGATTTTGCTGGAAACTGGAGGAAAGCGATGAAAGCACGGAATTCCCGATCCACGAAACAGTCGAATCAGCCCACTCTCGACACCAGTGAAGAGGCCATCGAAGCCGCCTTGCTCCGAGCCGCCCAAACCGCCTACCGCCGCGCCGCCTTCTTCGGCAACAAGGTCGCGATCATGGAAAACGGCAAAGTCGTCGAAAAAACCCCAGTCCCGGTAGACCCGGAAAGCTCGAAACCCCCCGCACATCAAGAATACAAATTGATTTAACCGAAAACGAGAGCAACTCCGGCCAGGCGCCCATCAGGCATTCCAGATTTCTTGCCATTCCTTGAATTCCGCGGGTTTGAGAGGGAAGCCGGCGATTCTTCCCTCGTGCATGGCGAGCAGATCGCGTTCGATGTGTTCCTGGAACAGTTGGGCGTCTTGCGGGGCGATGTTCCGCTCTATCCATTCGCGAATGTAGACCAGCGCCTGTTTCTGGTCCATGCGTTCTCTTATTATGGCGCTGACTATTCCGCGTATCGAATCGCGATGTTTCATTCTGAACGGGTCCGGGTCGCCCACAACCAACCTGACGGATTCGTACCTGGCGGCCGAGCGCTTGTAGGCCCAGATGAACAAATCCCGCAGCAACTCGGTTCGATTCAATTCGTACACGCCCAGCAAGGCTGCGATGTAGGTCTCCCTCCGCACACGGTCCCAGGAAAGCGGCGTGAGATTCAACTTGAGCAAGGGGATGTTCACGGCCAGGCGCGCCACCCGCTTGTTCACGTCCGGAAACGGCTGAAGATAGGGAAGCTGCGCCAGTACGAAGAATGCCTTTTCGAAGGGATCGTTTATAGCGGCGGCTTTCGTGAGAAGCTGGTCGAAGCATTCCTCCACGATTTGCGGCACTCCCAGCGGTTTGAAGGCCGAGCCTGATATGCCGACTTCGGTTTGTCGAATCCTGCCTTCCGCATCGGAGTCATCGAGCAAGCCCTCAGACAACAAATTGTGCAGGTTCAGAATCGTATATCGATTCCAGCCGATTTCATCCTTGTTTTCGATCAGGCTATTCGCGCAAATAAAACAAATCGCGCAAGATATAAGGTGGGAATTACGCAATATAAGATTATATGCGCAATAATCCGGTCAATTCGTGGAAGAAGGATCGAAGGTCTGGACGTTGCCCTGGGCGGTGTCGAGGGGCAGCGGCCTGAGCACTTCACTATAGAGGAACAGGTCGGTCAGCACCGCGCGCAGGTGGATCGAAGCGTTCAGGTTGTCGACCATCTCCGAGCCGATCTTGTCCTGTGCGAGGATGAAGCGCATCGCGGCGCCGGCCTTGGCGCAGTCCTCGGCGATGACGCGTTCGAATTCCTTGTCGGAATCGCCCAGGGCGTCCTGCAGGCTTTGCACGGCCTTGCTCATGCCTTCGATCGTGGGCCGGGCATGGGGCCCCGGGCCGGTTTCCGCCTGAGCCGGGCGGCCCTGGGCGGCGTAGGCCAGCAGGAATTCATAGCCGGCTTCTATCGTTTCGATATCGTCTTCGAGTTTGCTCACAGTGGGAACCTTTTGCTTCCGGCGGTTTTCTTGCAGACAATAACTTCAGCCCCAATCCCGGATTGGGGCTGATGAAGGAGATTCTGCGACTTTGCTTCGCTACGCGAAGAATGACGGGCAAGGGCATCCATGCAGTTCGCAGGTATCAATCGGCTTCTTTCGGAGACCAGCGGGTGGTGTCGTGGTTTGCCGCCATCTCCTCCTCGGAGATCCAGCCGGTAAGCATGGACCGGGTGTAGAAAATCTTCTCCGGCCGCAGGGCAAAGTACATATGCGAAGCCGCCAGGGCCACCAGCGCCAGGGTGGACAGGCCGTGTAGCAGGAATACCAGACCAAGCTGGTCTTCCGGCATGCTGTTGGTGCGGTCCCAGAACGGCGTGTCGATTTGCACAAACATGAGGATGCCGGTCACGATCACGGTCAGCGCCACGATAGTCACCGCCCAGTGCATGCCTTTTTGCTCGAACGAGTACTTGCCGGGCTTCTTCGCCGAATCGAATGGCTCGCCGAAATCGCGCGGCCCCAGGATCATCGACTTGAAATCCTGCCAGAACAGGGATCGGATGATGTGGAAAACAACCACGAAAGTCAGGATCAACCCGGAAATCCAGTGGATTTCCAGCCAGGCAACGCGCAGGCCGATGATGGGAGCGACACCAGTGAAGATCAGCAATAGGATGCTGACCGCCATGATCCAGTGGAACCACCGGTCGATGGTTTCATGCCGCAACACGCGGCGGCCGTCGGCGCTTGGCTTGTCCATCTTGCGGTTGACAAGCACGGCCATGACGATGGCGTGAGCAGCCAGCAGCACCAGCACGGCAACCGCGACCACCCAGAGCAAATCCCACGAGACGCCAAGGATGACTTCTTCACCCCATACGTCCCGCCGATAGCGCACTATTCCTTCTTCCACAACAGTAGACCTCTTCGAATTTTCGAATATTGTCGGCTCGGCCGCGGCCCGAAAATCAGGCTCGGACCGCCCGCTTCACCAGGTTCGCCATCAAGGGCACTTTGAAATGGTTGTAATTCAAAGGCCGCGCCCCTTGCACGGCAAGTTCTCCGGCCTCGGCGCCGAGATCCTCGGACCGGGCCTGGCCGCGCAACATGTTCTCGACTTGCGTCAGCCGGCGGGGAACGCATTCCACCGCTCCGCAGGCCATGCGCGCATCCTGGATCACGCCGTTTTCGACCCGCATCGCCGAGGCGATGTTGACCAGGGCGAAATCCCAGACATTGCGGTCGGCCACTTTCTCGAAGTAGTACTCCGCATTGGCCCAGGTGTTGGGGATGCGCACCGCGGTGAGGATCTCGCCTTCGTTGAGCACGGTCATGTTGAGGATGTCCCGCGCGGGTCCGACGAAAAAGTCTTCGGCCGCGATCAGTCGCTGCCCGCTCGCGCTGCTCACCACCATGGTGGCGTCCAGGGCCACCAGCGCCGGCGCCGTATCGGAAGGGCTCACCGCCACGCAGCGGCTGGAGCCGAACAGCGCATGTTCGCGGTTGAGTCCTTCGGGCGAGTCGGCGTAACAGATGTTGCCGCCCGCGCGATAGCAACTGAGGCCACGGCGGTAATACCAGCAGCGGGTGTCCTGAATCAGGTTGCCGCCCAGGGTTCCGACATTGCGAATCTGTGGGCTCGCCACCTGCCCGGCGGCGGTCGCCAGCAGGGCGAAGCGCGACTGGATCAGTGAGTGCTCGGCGATTTCGGTCAGAGTCGTCACCGCCCCGATTTCGATCCCGTCACCGGTTTCGGATACCCCTTTCCAGGCGTCGATCCCGGTCAGTTCGATCATCGCGGAAGGAGACTTGTTGCGGTCTTTCAACCAGCCGTAAGTGTCCTGTCCGCCGCCGAGCAGCCAGCCGTCGGAACCGAGCGTATCCGCCAGTTCGAGCGCGTTCGCTTCATCAGCGGGCTGATAAAGCTCAATGTCGGGCATTACGTCATGAGATGTGGCTACCATGTCAACCTCGGAAATTATTCTGGGCAAGGGCTACCGCATCTTCCTGCGTGCCTGCGATGTGGTTAATTATCATGTCCGTCGTAATCGGGGCCGCGCCGAAGATGTGTCCGTCGAGCGCGTCCGTGATTGCGGCGGTCAAGGCGGCCGACACCGAGCCCTGGGAAGGCTCGCCGATGCCGCGGGCGCCGACCGGGTTTTCCGGGTCGGGGAGGTCCACCCAGCCGGTGTCGATCTTGACCGGAGTGTCGAGATAGGTGGGAACCTTGCTTTGCCAGTATCCGGTGCTGGCGGGCAATCCGTTCTGCGGATCGTACAGGTGCCTCTCCAGCGCCGACAGGCCGATTCCCCAGACCGCCCCGCCGACGAGCTGATTCTTCAGCCCTTGCGGATGCACCACGGTGCCGCATTCGCCGATGCTGACCATGTCGAGGATTTCGTACTTGCCGGTTTCGAGATCGAGTTCGATCTCGGTGCAGGTTACGGTGAATCCGGGCGGATTGTTCGAATGGGCCGGGTCGTGATAGATGCCCATGAAGGCTGAACCGGCCAGGCGAGAGGCGGCGATTTGCGTCCACTCGTGCAATTCTTCGGGCAACTCCGCTTCGCCGGTGTACTTGCCGCCGAGTTCCATCGCCCGCTGGGCGACTTCGGCGTAAGTCATGCCGACGCTGCCGTCGGCGATCTGGTGCACCCGCTCCTCGGAAATGTCGTAATCCGCCGGCTCCCCGCCAAGGTCGGCCGCGGCGATTTCCTTCATCTTCGCCACCATGTCCATGGCCGCGCCGTAACAGGTGCGGGTATTGGTGAAGATGGAGTTGCTGCCGTCCTGCGGTGAAGTGATGGGTAGATGATTGTCGGTGCGCCCGGTGACGATGTCACAGCGATCCCATGGCATCTTCAGCACTTCGGCCGCGGCTCGCGAGGTGGCGGCGTAGGAATAAGTTCCCAGGTTGCCGACCCCGCTATGGATCTTGAGCCTGCCGTCGGCGCCCATCATGACGATACCGTCCATGCCGCTGCGGCCAGCGTTGTGATAGCCCTGGCCGATGCCGAGGCCGGTCACCTTGCTGCCGCTGCGCTGGCGGCGGCGCGTCTCCCGTCCTTCCCAATCGAAGGCGTCCGCGGCCTGCCGCAGCGCTTCCGGCATGTAGGCGCTGGTCAGCGGCGTTCCCTGGGGACCGCCGACGTCGCCGGTCTGGGCCGAGTTGACCACGCGGATATCGAGCCGGCTCATGCCGAGCGCATCCGCCGCCACATCCATGATAGGGGAGATGATCGGCGCGATCTGGTTCTGACCCGGGCCGCGCTGGGCACCGCGATGGGCGGTATTGGTGGCGACCGAGGCGCCGCGGAAGCGCACTGCTTCGGTCTGGTACAGGATGCTGATGCAATCCGCCGCGGAGAAGGCGTCCGCGCCTCCTCCCTTGCCGCCGTTATCGGACACGACGAATATGTCGCAGGCGGACATCACGCCGTCCGGCCGGAAACCGACCTTGATCCAGCCCTGGAAACCCTGGCGGGCGCCGCCGATGGTAAACTCTTCCTCGCGGGTGATGCGCATCATCACCGGGCGGTTCAGCTTTTGCGACATCTTGGCGGGAATCGCCATGCTCGGAATGCTGCCGGCCCGGGCGCGCTGGCCGAAGCCGCCGCCGGTGGCCGCGTTGATGAAGACCAGGTCTTCCTTCGCGACGCCGATGATGCCCGCCATGTCGTTGGCGAGCGCGGTCAGGCTCTGGGAAGTGCCATGCAGGTAGAGCTTGCCGTCTTCCCAGTAGGCCATGGCGCTGCGCGGCTCCATGGAATGGTGCGGATACCCGGCCGTGGTGAAGCTGCCTTCGTAGACGAAGCCGTCTTCGGCGGCGGCGAATCCGGCTTCGAGATCGCCGATGGAGAAGGTGGGAATCGGGCCAGTGGTAGGCGCATCTTCCGCCGGGGCGTTGCCCGCGCGGAAACTGGCCACCTGGTCCGAAGACCACTTCGCTTCAGTGAACCCTTGCTGACCGAAAGTATTGCCGCCGACGAAAGCGTTCGGGCCGCCTTCCTGCAAGCTGTCGAGCGGATCGAGTACGAAAGGCAGCCGTTCGAAAGTCACATTGATAGCGGCAATCGCGGATTCGGCGGTCTTTTCGTCGACCGCGGCCAGCGCCAGGATCGGCTCGCCGACCAGGGTCGGTTCGTTGGTCAGGATCTTCAGACCCGTGGATTGGGGTTCACCGTCGGGATAAACCTCATCAGCCGTCAGAATGCCGAACACACCTTCCATCGCCAGCGCTTCGGAGGCGTCGATATCGAGTACGCGCGCATGGGGAATGGGGCTGGTGAGCAGGCGGGCGTAGACCATGCCCTCGCGGGTATAGTCTTCCGCATATTTGATCCGTCCGGTGACCTTGCCGATCACGTCCGGCGGAACGAAGTCTTTTCCGATATGCATATAGGCCATGATGATTATCCTATTTCAGCGGCGCGCATGACGCCGTCGAGGTAAGAGTCGTAGGAGCCGCAGCGGCAGATATTGCCCGCCAAGCCCATCCGCGCTTCTTCCCGGGTGGGATTCGGGTTTGCCCGCAGCAGTCCGACCGCCGCCATTACCTGGCCCGGCGTGCAATAGCCGCATTGAGGACCGAGCGCGTCGACGAACCCCTGCTGCACCGGATGCAGCGTGCCGTCGGGCGCTTCCAGCCCCTCCACGGTTTCGATGCGTCCGTTCTTGAAGGAATGCGTAAGAACGGAACAGGCATAAGTGGGAATATCGTCCACCAGCACGGTGCAGGCGCCGCATTCGCCGCGGTTGCATCCGAGCTTGGTGCCGGTGAGTCCCAGTTTGTAGCGCAACGTGGACGCCAGGGTTTCCTGGGGCGCCACATCGACGGTGCGGTCCTGGCCGTTGACGTTGAGCCGGATCATGCGCTCCACGGCCCCGGCGGGGCGGGACTGGCCGTTCGCTGCGTACCACAGCGAGGTCGTGCCTGCCACGGCGCCCGAGGCAATTACGCCTTTGATAAAGCGTCGTCGGGTGAGTTGAGGATTCACGGGTTGCATTCGCCTCCGTTACATCGGAATGAGTCGAGCGTAGGTTAAAACACCGCCCCGCATTTCGCAACAACCCGTGTGCGGGACCGGTAGGGGCGAGGCATGCCTCGCCCGTCAGTTGCACGGTTTCGGGGCCGTTCGCGGGCGAGGCATGCCTCGCCCCTACGATCTCACATGTATTTGAACATGTGCACAACCGCTGGCGGGTGGGCGGCAATCGGCCGGAATCGGCAAGTGGCTCAGTTGTTTTCTTGCGCGCGGGCGCCGCGCAGAATGTTCGTCAAACCGTAATTGCCTTCGTGGCAGGCATATTCGTAGAGGTGTCCGGCAACCTTGGTCATGGGTATCAGCGCCGTGACCTTGTCGCTGAATGTGGCTGGGTCGTCGATGGTGAATTCGTATTCGATGGTGTCGTGAGATATGCGGGTGAACTTCTCCGTGAGCACCTTGTGGTAGGAATTGCCCCAGGCGATTCTCGGTTCCATGAAGGTGCCGGTCAGCGCATTGAAATTCCTGGTTTCCACAACCAGGGTATCGCCTTCGTAGTAGCCGCGGGAATCGCCCGTCCACAAGCGGATGCCGTCATCGAGCGCCGGGCGGTCGCCAATGAGCACGATTCTGGCGTCGTGGATCATTTCGGTGAGCAGCACGACATGATCCCGGTTCTGGAAAATCTGGATATTGTTGTTGTACAGGCTGGGAAAGATCGGTGCGCCGGAATTGAACCCGACCAGGCAGCGTTCCGACAAGCCCCGGTCTTCCGGGCCGTCGCTCGAAATTCCGCCAACGGTAAAAAGGACAGGACGCTCACCGGGGATCTCGGTAACGCCGGACGCGTCGCTTTCCTGAACCACGGCGCCTTCCGCGAGCGGCGGAAACCGGCCGTTCGCGGGATAAGTAATCAGGGAAGTTCTCACATTCTCCTGCAATCCCGCGCTTTCCACCCAGAAATCGTTATAGCCGCCGACGCCGGCCTGCGGTCTGCCTCCGCCGGTGGTTCGTTCGGTGTTGGCGGCTATCGCGGCTTCCCTTTCTGCCACCAGTTCCGCGATTTCCGCCGGTGTGTAGAACGCTTTTTCGCCCAATTCTTCCGGGCGTTGCAGCGGGGTATTCGAGGCATAGTTCCAGACTCCCTGAAAATCCGGATGGCCGAATTCGGTTTTCGGGACTTCATAATTGGTCTGTGCGCCTGCGCCCAAGGCGAGCGCCAGCAACGGAATAATGCCGGGCAACATGGATTTTGCGGAAATCATGCGAGTCACCGTATCACCGGAAAATCGGCGACTCAACGAAAGAAATTAAACGCTCGAAACGAGGCGGCTAGACCAATGAACCGGGCTTTTCCTCGTATTCGAGCACGCCATGCAGAAAGATATCGGTCGTGTGATTGCACAGAGTGTCGAATTGATCCTGATCAAATGAGATTCCCAGGGATTTCTCCAGCAATGGCCTGACCAGGAAAGGATAGGTCTGCAAACTGACCAGAGACATCGCTACGAGTTTCAGATCGAGTTCCTTTCGCAGACGGCCGTTCTGCCGGTCGTTCTCCAGGGCTTTCCGCAGCGCCGGCGCCATGACTTCACCGAGCCTGGTCGAGGTGAACTGATGAATCGGACCCTGGCCGAGCACGCCTTCCTTCAGTATGAAAACCGGGTACCAGGGATTGTCGTACATCGCCCGCATCCACACTCGGATGAACTCGGTGATGGAAAGATCGTCGCGGGCGGCAATCTTCCTGAGCGCGTCCTCGACGGGAAGGGAGACTTTCTCCATCATGTTTCTGTACAGCCCCGCCTTGTCTCCGAAATAGTAATGCACCATTGCGGTATTGACGCCGGCCAGCGCCGCGATCTGCCGGATGGATACCGCCCGGTATTCGTAATTGCTGAACAATTCTTTCGCCGCGTGCAACAGGCGATCGCTGACAGGGTCGCTCGCGGAATCCGGGGGTCGGCCAAGCGGGTGTTTCGTCTGGACATTGCTCGAAGTCATTTCTCACCTCGAAAGCAGACGGCTGAGGTTAAATTAAACAGTTAATTAACTGAAAAGCAAATTTTGTACACACTTCTGGAGAATCCATGTCCGGCTTAACTTACTCTCTGCAAACCAGATCTTGCGTATCTGAGCGCGGATACGCCCGACAGGAGCCATGAGCATGAAATTCAACAGACTGCCGTTCGCATTTGCATTGACCGTTTTCCTCGCTTTCGCCGAGTCCGGCGCCAACGCCGTCGAGGAGCCGGTAGAACTGACGTCCGGACTCGTGGCAGGAGTCGAACTCGACAGTGGCGTCCGGGTGTTCAGAGGCATACCGTTCGCGGCGCCGCCCGTCGGAGACCTGCGCTGGCAAGCGCCCCGGCCGCCGATTCCCTGGAAGGGCGTGCTCGAAGCGGATTCCTTCGCGCCCGTTTGCATGCAGCAGCGGACAGCCGCGCTCATGAGCGAAGACTGTCTCTATCTGAATGTCTGGACAGATGCGGAGACGGTGGACGAAAGTCGACCGGTCATGGTCTGGATTCATGGCGGCGGCTGGTCCAGCGGCGCGGGGGCCAACGTGGGCTCGTTCAGCACCGGAATAACCGGCACTTATGACGGTGAGGCTTTCGCCGAAAACGGCGTCGTGCTGGTTTCGGTGAATTATCGTCTTGGCGCGTTCGGCTTCATGGCTCATCCCGCGCTGTCGGCGGAATCAGATCGCGGGGTCTCCGGCAATTACGGAATTCTCGACCACATCGCGGCGCTGGAATGGGTGCGGGACAACATCGCGGGATTCGGCGGTGATCCGGAAAACGTCACGATTTTCGGCGAGTCGGCCGGAGGCGCCAGTGTCTACGCGCTATTGGCGACTCCGCTGGCCTCGGGACTGTTTCACAAGGCCATCGGCCAGAGTGTCTGGATCACTCCCGGAAACATGACCCATCTCAAGCGCAATAACGGCCTCTCGGACAGCGCGGAATCCCGCGGACGGCAAGCCATCGCGGCCAAGCTGAATGAACTGGGCATTGCGGGCGAAGGTGATTTGCTCGCGACCATGCGTTCGCTCGCGGCCGATGACGTGCTGAACCTGCAGCACCAGGTCTCGCTGGTCGAAGACGGCTGGATGTTCCCCGATTCACCCGCGCGAATATTCGCGGAAGGTTCCCACAATGTCGTGCCCCTGCTGGCCGGCAGCAATGACGGGGAAGGACTGCTGTTTGTCAACGAGGAGAATTCATTCGCGACCGCCGCCGCGCAGCGGGCCGCCAGGGAAGCCGAATTCGGGGAATTCGCGGGTAACTTGCTGGATTACTATGTAGCGGATTCCGATGAGGACGTGCTGACCGTGGATGTCGACTACAACAGCGACTCCTGGTTTGCCAGGCCCACCAGGGAGGTGGTGAATGCGATGGCGAAAACCACGGCGGACAGCTTCATGTACGTGTTCACGCGTAATCTGGACGATCCGTCGCAGCGCTCTCCCCATGCCATGGAACTGCGTTACGTATTCGACGAACTACCTGAAGGCGCGAGCGAAACGGATCGGAACATAGCGAAACTCCTGAACGACTACTGGACGCAATTTGCCGCAACCGGCAATCCCAATCGTTCGGGATTACCGGTTTGGCCAGGTTATGAACTCGAGACGCAGCAGCACCAGATCATCGGCGCCGAGGTCGGTCAGGGATCCTTTTTCCGCAAGGACCAACTCGACGAACTGGACCGTTATCTGAACGACCGGTACAACTCTGTCGAGCGGTAGCGTCGAACCCGGGAGCCCGCGCCGCGGGCTCCCGCCAGGGTGCTTATGGCGCTCCCGAATCGACGTACTTCATCTGCATGTTGGCGATGAACATTTCCTCCCAGCTCTGATCGCCCCAGGTGATCGAGGCGTTCGGGTCCGGGTTGTCGGGATTGGTCGGCGAATTGTCGAATGCGCCTTCGACCAGGATCGTGGTTCCGGCCGGAACGAACTTCGGTTCCGCCAGGTGATAGGTCATCTGCCAGTTGAAATCATAATTAGGCACTGACAACAAAGGCTCGCGAGTGCCGTCCGGATAGATGGCAGTCCATTTCATCCGCTTCCCGCGGACATGCATGTGCGGATAAAAACTGATGACTTCGGCATCCTGGGGAATCACCCTCGCGCGGACCACTTCGTGGTCGCTCGCGTTGGGGGGAATCAGGAAATCATTGGCCATCACACCGCCATCCTGCAATTCTTCCGTTGGAGTAAAGCCGGCTTCGTAGAAATAGACGCCGAACTCCGAGTTATCGGTCGTGGCCCTGCCATTGGTGGTGTAGTGCATCTGAAACACCATTCTTGAGCCGGCAGGCACGAACTGGCCCGTATTTTCCTCGAAAAATCTCGCGTTGTTGCCGGGGATGTAAGCGGGTAGATTGATGCCTCTCTCTTCCGGACTTCTCGATCCTTGTCCGGTTTCACAAGGAGTGGGGCAAATGCCGATTTCAGGGCCGGACATGCCCGGCGGAACCGCTCGGGCGAGAATGTGGTGAACTACGCTTCTGTCTCCCGGGATCAGGTCGGCGCCCTTGACCCAGCTATCCCGCTCGAACGCAAAGCCCGAATCCACCCAGATATATTCCATCACTCCCGTGGCGGGAACTTCCTGGGGCGGGATGTTCACGACAACATCGGGCTCGCCCAATGGCCACTTGGTGTCCGGCCAGTCGACGGACGCCAGGGGATCCGGCCCCGCGTCCTTCCGCGCGCCGGCGTCAATCCAACTGATCAGCTTTTGGGTCTGTTCCGGTGACAGGTTGCGATTGATTCTTACATCGCCGATATGGGGGTCGATCTGACCCGGCGGCATGCGCTTGGTGAGCACCACTTCCCGGATCATCGGGGCCCAGCCCTGAATCATCAGGTGGCTGTCCATGGCGAATGGGGCGATACCCAAATCGCGGTGGCAGTTCGAGCAATTTTCCACCAGCATCGGGGCGATGTCCCGGCTATAGGAAACCGAAGCGCCGTTGTCATATTGCTCGATGGCGGAGAAATCTACTTCACAGCCATTGATTTCCGTTGCTGCGCCACTCACGTCCATGCCCTGGGAAATCTCGCGCAATGCCGGATCCAGCCCCCGCACGGAGCCACGATACAGTACTTCGAAACGTTCCGGATCCAGCACCACCGCTTCGCCGACGCCAGTCACTCCCAACGCATGGGAAACGACCTGGCTCTCATCCATCAGCAGCGGCAGATCCGTACCGTATTGCGTTGCCTGCCGGAGCACGCTCTCGCGATCCCGGTCGCCGGTGACGTTGATCATCATGAATTCGAAGCCGCTGCCGGAGTATTTGTTGTCGACTACGCTGTATTGCGCCAGCGTGGCGGCAAACGAACTGCAATCGGCCCCCTGGGTCAGCAGCACAACCGCATCCTGGTAGTTGTAGCGCCCCATTTGATGGAAGTCGCCGTTCTGGTCGAGCAAGGCGAAATCGCCGACTCGCTCCTGAGCGTACAAGGATTGCGCAGCAACAAGGAACGTCACCGCCAACAAGATTTTTTTCATGGTTCAAGCCCTCTGGAGATCACGCCTCCGGGTAAGAGCACCAGCCTACCAAACCCGTGGTTCATCCGAAACCGCGATAATTAAACAAGCCTGTGGCTTCAGTCTTCTCTGCACAATTCCATCCTTAGAATCTGAACAGGGCGCGGGCATAGATGCGTCTGCCTCGCGGATCGAATGTGTTCAGATCGAAATTTTCCAGCGAAGTATCGTCGCCTTTCTCGATGTAGGGCAGATCCGATTCGAACAGATCCAGTACGCCCAGGGTGAATACCGACGAGCCGAAACGGGGATTGTCCCAGTCGTGAGTGTAGGAATACTGCACGTCCAGGGATTGATACGCATCTACGGTCCGGCTGGCAAGCGATCTAATCAGGTCGTTGCCGTCGACAACCACGGCGTCGTATCCCAGGTTGTCGTAACTGCCGATATGACGGTTGATCGCGGTAAAGCTGTGATCGCCCCGATTCCAGTTGAAGGTTATGAACCCGCGATTGTCGGGCAGCGACAGCAAGGTGGCGCCGCCGTCGCCCGTGGTGCCGGCGGCATCGGTAACGCCAGTGCCGTTGAAGCCGTTGTCGAACCCTGGCAGGCCGGCAATTTCATACTGCCGCACATGGGTGTAGTCCAGCCCGATGCGAAAATCACCCAGGTCGTTCGCCCAGGTGTAGCCGAGGCGGACATCCACGCCATCGCTGATGATGTTACCGGCGTTGACCGACTGGAGTTCCACCGACACCAGGTCGGCGTCGGCAAACTTCCGCTCGACCCTGGGAACGATGTAGAGCCTTGGGTCGACCACGCAGTTGAGACGTTCATCGGAGTTGGCGCCATACTGGGCCGCCACCTCATCCGGGTTGCAAGGAGTGAACGGAGCCGGGGCGCCGTCCGCCAGGGAATCGTGGGTAACGTAATTCCCCGGATTGCCGACTGCCGCATCGAACCGTGCGACTTCGGCCTCTACCACGGACGAAGGCTGCTCCGAGACTACCCGGTCAACGAAGTCGAAGCGCCAGAAGTCCATCTGCACTGAAGCGCCTTCGAGACTGCCCTCGAGCGGCGCCCAGATGAATCCGGCGCTGTAGGTGTCAGCCCTTTCGTTACCGAGATTCGGGCTCGGGATGCCGAAGTTGACCAGCCGCTCGGACTCGCCGTTGGCTACCGTTGCCGGTAATACGCCGGCGCGCACTTCCTGTCTCGCGAGGGGGTCGATGAACGACTGTCCGGCGCTTGCCCGGCCGACGAAGATCAATTCCATGTTTGGCGCCCGGAACGACTGGGAATACGAAGCCCGCAGCAGCAGGTCTTCGCGCGGCCGCCAACTGATCGCCGCTTTCGGACTCAATTCGCCGCCGATCAAGCCGCCGTAATCCTCATAGCGCACGGCCAGTTGCGACTCCACGTTTTCAAGAAACGGCAGCGAAACTTCCGCCATCAGCGCGTCCACTTTCCTGCTGTTGTCGAATGACCGGGTGATATAGCCGCCGAAATTGTTGTCGTTGCTGACATAGTAGGTTTCGGCGACTTCCGTCAGACCCTCGCCGTAAGACAGGATGGCGTTGGGATGGCCCGGTTCGATCAGCGGGTAGGAGCGGCTGACCTGCTGAAAGTCCCGATGCTGGTAGCCCAGGGCGAATGCCGCCGTGCCGCCGCTCATTTCAAAAAGATCTCCGGAAACCAGCGCATCGAAGACGCCCAGGGTGTTGGTGCGATCCGATACCGGCACTATCGGCGACATCCAGTCGAGCAACTCTGTGCTGTTGGCAAAATTCGGGTCGGTTACGGAGGTCAGCAGCGGATTGAAGAATTGGCAGCCGCCCTGACCCTGATTGCTGCTGGTCAGCGCCTGGGAAATGCTTTCCCGCATCATCCACGGGTAGGAAGGCGCCACGACCAGGAAAACCGATGCTCCGACCAACTGCCAGTACAGTTCCGAATCCAGATTGAAATTCGGAATGCCGTTCGGCGTGCAATTCGGCCCGCCCAGACCGTTTGCCGCCAACTCCATGCGGTCTCGCTGGAAGGATCTGTCCAGGCGGTAAACGTCGCTTCGGCTCCAGGCGTAGGACACGTCGTATCTCATTGGACGATCCATGAATTCGAAGTCGCCATCGAAGCCTCCCTGGAACGATTCATGCCGCAAATCGGTAGTTTCGTAACTTCGGTCGCCCGGTCTGGGGTACTCGGATATGTATTCGACAAATGCGGGCGATCCGGGTCCGCCGTTGGCGGCGTCGATGGGGGCGTTGGTGATGGTCGGAATGGAATTTCCGGCAATATGTGCGAATGCGCCCAATTGCGCCGCCGACCCCAGCGGGTGATTGGTCGTGCCGTAGGGCGGCAGGTGGTAGGGACCGATTCCGACCACGTTGACGGTTCCGTCATCGGATCGATTGGTGCTCTGATCCGAAACCTGGAGCATGGAATAGAAGTTGAATTGCTCACTGAAAGAGTGATCGAAAGAAAGCACTACCGAAGATCGGGTTTGCGCCGGCAACAGGTACTCGTATTGCGACACATCGTCCCAACAGCCCGATTCCGGGTTGATGTCCCGGCTGTTTCGCGTGGAAATCTGGGCGCCGACTTGTTCGCAGAGAGGGTCCGTGTACTCGATTCCCGAGTTCCCCGTCGAGGCCTTCAGGGCGGTCAGTTCCTGGTTGATGTATGCCGGATTTACGGAAAATCCCAGGCTGGGCACGGCAATGATTCGGGTGTTGTTTTCCATCACCATGGAATCCGGCCCGAAATTGGAAGCGGCCGCCGCGGGCACAGCGTCTCGCTCGAAGAACTCTCCGGCAACCACTAGGTGAGTGGCCTGATCGTCGCTGCTCCACCCCCAGATCGCACTGGCCGTCTGATCCATGGTGGATCCTTCCCCGGCGATCTGCTGTACGTCGCCGTACACTTCCAGCCCTTCGAAGTCGGTGCGCATGATGACGTTAACCACACCGGCAACCGCATCGGAGCCATAGAGAGCCGAACCGCCGTCGGTCAGCACTTCTATGCGCTCGGTCATCATGATCGGAATCGCGTTCAGGTCGACGAACTCGCTGCCGTCGAGAGTTACGCCGGCAACCGGTGTTACCCGCTTTCCGTTAACCAGGGTCAGGGTTGAGTTGGTGCCGAGATTTCGAAGATTGATGTTCGACGTGGCTCCGGAAATTCCGTTGCCGGAACTCCCGTTGGTGTGCGTCGTCGAACCCTGGTTGATGTTGAGATTCTTGATGACGTCCCAGATGCCGGCTGCGCCCTGCTGTTCGATGTTGGCCCGGTCGACGACCGTTACCGGAGACGGCGCGTCGAGCGGAGTGCCTCTGATGAGCGAACCGGTGACCAGGACCTCTTCGATTTCGGTGGCGTTATCCTGCCCGAAAACCGCAGGGCCGTTTCCGGCAAGTGCGGCGAATATACAGCTAGTGATCAACTTACGTTTTGCGGGAAGTTTTCTAATCCTCATGACTGCGCCTCTCTTGATACTCAGTATGTTCGAGTCCTCTGAAGGGATCGCCAAGGCAAGATTGCTGATTCGGCTGCCTACAGAAATCGTTGGTTTTCTTGTGATTGATCGTAAAGCAAAGGTCTCTTTTGGAATGGTTGATTTGGGGTTGAACCGTTCTTTCTAGCACCCGGTTTTCAGCCTCGCAATAACATTAATTAAACAGTGCCGGAAACCGATTGCCTGTCCCGCGGATGGCCCCGACACCGAACAACTGACGGGCGCCACATGCGTCGCCCCTACCGAATCCAAACCCCTGCTTGACAATTTTTTCGCCGATGTTATGTTGAGCGGCCCTCTCGGACGCACGGAACCGGAGCATTTGATCGGGTTTTCCGCTTCTTGAGCGAAGCCGGTCTGGACAAATCAAGATCCGTTTCAAGACTGTTCCCAGGCAAGGTGATCCGCGCCGGGAATGAAAGTAATTCGGGATCGGGTCCATATTCCATGAGCAAGCTGCCGGCAATCATCGGACTTCCAGAAAAGACAGGGTTGTATGATCCTGCCCAGGAGAAGGACTCCTGCGGCGTCGGCCTTGTCGCGGACATCAAGGGCCGGCCCAGCCACCAGATCATGCTCGACGCCTTCCATGTCAATTCTCGCATGGATCACCGGGGCGGCTGCGGTTTCGAGGCGAATACAGGCGACGGCGCCGGCATCCTGGTCGGACTGCCCCATGGTTTTTTCCGCAAGATCGCAGGCGCAGAACTCGACAGCGATTTGCCGCCGGACGGCAGGTTCGCCGTCGGTAACGTCTTCCTGCCGCGTATCGAGGAAGAGCGCGCCGTCTGCCGCAAGGTCATCGACGAGATCGTCGCCGCGGAAGGCCAGACTGTCGTCGGATGGCGGCTCGTACCGGTGGACGCCGAAGCCGCCGACGTCGGTCCCGCCGCGCTTGCCGCTCAGCCTCGCATCGAGCAAATCTTCGTTGCCGCAGCCGATGGGCTCGAACAGAACGCCTTCGAGCGCGCGCTGTACGTAATCCGCAAGCGCTTTACCCATGCCTTGCGCAACGACGCCTCGCTGACCGAACGCAAGTTGCTCTATGCTTGCAGCCTGTCGAGCAAGGTCATCGTCTACAAGGGCATGTTGACGCCGGGGCAGCTCTTTCCTTTTTATAATGACTTGACCAACCCTGAATTCGCCACGCATATGGCGATGGTGCATTCCCGTTTCAGCACCAATACTTTCCCGTCCTGGGACCGCGCCCAGCCGAACCGTTTCATGAGCCACAACGGCGAGATCAACACCTTGCGCGGCAACGTCAACGCCATGCTGGCGCGGCAGGGCACCATGGTCAGCGAGGCTTTCGGCGACCGCCTGCCGGTAGTCTTTCCCGTGATCGACGACGATGTTTCCGACTCGGGCGCATTCGACAACGCGCTCGAGTTGCTGCTGCTCAGTGGACGCTCGCTGGCGGAAGCGACCATGATGATGATTCCGGAAGCATGGCAGTCGGACTGCAACATCGAACCGAAGCGCAAGGATTTCTACGAATACCATTCCGCGCTGATGGAGCCCTGGGACGGCCCGGCTTCGATCGTCTTTTCCGACGGCCACTATATCGGCGCCGTGCTCGACCGCAACGGCCTGCGGCCGAGTCGCTATTACATCACCCACGACGACAAGTGCATCATGGCTTCTGAAGTCGGCGTATTGCCGGTGGACCCTGCCAATGTACGGTCAAAGGGACGCCTGCAGCCGGGCCGGATCTTCCTGCTCGATTTCGAACAGGGCCGGCTGATTCCGGACGAGGAAGTGAAAAGCGACATCTGCGGCCGGCGGCCTTACGGCGAATGGCTTGCCGCCGAAAAAGTCGTACTCGAGGATTTTGCCCGTGACCTGAATAAAGACAGCGCGGCGCATTTGCTGGAGGGCGCGCTCGAAGGCGAAGACCTGCTGCCGCGCATGCAGGCCTTCGGCTATACCAGCGAAACCATCCAGTTCATGCTGTTGCCGCTGGTGACCGAGGCGCGCGACCCGCTCGGTTCCATGGGCAACGACACCGCCCTGGCCTGCCTTTCGGACAAGCCGCGCATGATCTACGACTATTTCAAGCAGTTGTTCGCCCAGGTCACCAACCCGGCAATCGACTCGATTCGCGAGGAAGTGGTGATGTCCTTGCGCTGTTTCATCGGCCCGGAGGGCAATCTGCTCGAAACCACGCAGCAGCACGCGCACCGGCTGAGCCTCGATCATCCGATCCTGTCCAATTCCCAACTCGCGGAAATCCGCGACATGGACTATCGCGGCATGCGCAGCCGGGTCATCGACATCACATTCGACGGTCATGCCGGCCCTGGATCTGAATACTCATTCCAGCAAGCGCTGCAGCGCATCTGCAACGAGGCTTCGGGCGCCATACACGACGGCTACTCCTTTATTATCCTGTCCGACCGGGCGATCTCCCGCGACCGCGTGCCCGTGAGCGCCCTGCTCGCCTGCGGCGCGGTGCATCATCATCTCGTGCGCAATCAGCAGCGCACCCAGATCGGCATAATCATCGAGACCGGCGAAGCCCGGGAAGTGCATCATCATTGCCTGCTGACCGGCTATGGCGCCGACGCAGTCAATCCCTACGTGGCTTTCGAAGCCTTGTGGAAGGCCAACGGCGACGGCCTGCTCGGGGACGGCTATCGCGATGAGGCCTCGATCGTGGCCGCCTACAGGAAAGGCGTGGCCAAGGGCATGCTCAAGGTCATGGCAAAAATGGGCATCTCCACCTTGCAGTCCTACAAGGGCGCGCAGATCTTCGAAGCGGTGGGGCTGGCGGACGAAATCATAGAGCGTTGCTTTACCGGCACGGCAAGCCGCGTACAAGGCGTCAATTTTGACGTGCTGGAAACCGAACTGCTACGGCGCCATCGAATCGGTTTTCCGCTGCGCGAAAGCGAGCGCCTGCCCGTATTGAGCAATCCCGGCGATTTCCATTGGCGCAGCGGCGGCGAAACCCACATGTGGAATCCCGACACGATCTTCAATTTGCAGATCGCCGCCCGCGGCAACAATGCCGAGGCTTACCGCACCTTTGCCCGCTTCGCCAACGAAGAAGCGGCCAAGCGCGCGACCTTGCGCGGCCTGCTGCAATTCCGCACGGATGTGAATGAGCCGATTCCGCTCGATGAAGTCGAGCCCGCGAAGGAGATCGTCAGGCGCTTCGCCACCGGGGCAATGAGCTTCGGCTCAATATCCGACGAGAGCCATCAGGCCCTGGCCGTCGCCATGAATCGCATCGGCGGCAAGTCGAATACCGGCGAAGGCGGCGAGGATCCGGCTCGGTTCGAACCGATGCCGAGCGGCGATTCGAGCCGTTCGGCGATCAAGCAGGTCGCTTCGGGCCGCTTCGGCGTGACCATGTGGTACCTGGCCAACTCCGACGAGTTGCAGATCAAGATCGCCCAGGGCGCCAAGCCCGGCGAAGGCGGTGAATTGCCCGGCCGCAAAGTCGACGAGAACATCGCTCGCATACGTCATTCGACGCCGGGCGTGGGATTGATCAGCCCGCCGCCGCACCACGACATTTATTCGATCGAGGATATCGCCCAACTCATCCACGATCTCAAAAACTCCAACCGCCGGGCGCGCATCAGCGTCAAGCTGGTTTCAGAAATCGGCGTCGGCACGATCGCCGCCGGCGTGACCAAGGCCAAGACCGACCATCTCGTGATAGCCGGCCACGACGGCGGCACCGGGGCTTCGCCGTTGACCTCGATCAAGCATGCCGGCCTGCCCTGGGAACTCGGCGTGGCGGAAACCCACCAGACCCTGGTGATGAACAATCTGCGCTCGCGGGTCGTGTTGCAGACCGACGGTCAACTCAAGACCGGCCGCGACGTGGCTGTCGCCGCCCTGCTCGGCGCGGAGGAATTCGGCTTTTCCACCGCGCCGCTGATCACCCTGGGCTGCATCATGATGCGCAAATGCCACATGAATACCTGCCCGGTGGGAATCGCCACCCAGGACCCGGAACTGCGCCGCAAGTTCCGCGGCAAGCCCGAGCACGTGGTCAATTACATGTTCATGGTGGCCGAGGAATTGCGCGGCATCATGGCGCAGCTCGGCCTGCGTACGGTCAACGAGATGATCGGCCGGGTCGACCTGCTGCAAACCGATGACGCGATCAGCCACTGGAAGGCCAGCGGACTCGATCTGAGCGCCATGCTCGAACCGGCGCAGATCCTGTTCGAGGACACCGATGTCTATTGCAACCGGGAACAGGACCACGGCCTGGAAAAGGCTCTCGACATCGAACTGATCGAACTCGCGGCGCCGGCGCTCGAACGCGGCGAAAAAGTGCGGATCGAACGCGAGGTGAAGAACGTCAACCGCGTGGTCGGCACCATGTTGTCGAACGAGATAGCGCGGCGCTGGCAGGAAAAAATGCTGCCCGAGGACACCATCGACATCCGTCTGCGCGGCTCGGCCGGCCAGAGTCTCGGCGCCTGGCTCGTCAAGGGCGTGCGCATCACCGTCGAAGGCGACGCCAACGACTATGTCGGCAAGGGCCTGTCCGGCGGCAAACTGGTGATTTATCCGCCCAAGGAAAGCACTTTCAGAGCGGAGGAAAACATTCTCATCGGCAATGTCGTGCTGTACGGCGCCACCGGCGGCGAAGCCTATTTCCGCGGCATGGCGGCGGAGCGTTTCGCGGTGCGCAACAGCGGCGCCCATGCAGTCGTCGAAGGCATCGGCGATCACGGCTGCGAATACATGACCGGCGGCCGCGTCGTCGTGCTTGGGCCGGTCGGGCGCAATATGGGCGCCGGCATGAGCGGCGGCATCGCCTATGTATGGGACCCCGAAAGCCGCCTGCCCGCCCAATGCAATATGGGCACGCTTGGCCTGGAGACATTGAGCGCCGCCGAGGATATTCTCGAATTGAAGACGCTGATCGAAGATCACGCCAGGTATACCGGCTCGACCGTCGCCCGACATGTGCTGGACAACTGGGAGCGCAGTCTGGCGGAATTCGTCAAGGTCATGCCGACCGAATACAAGCGCGTATTGGCCGAACGCAAAGCGGCGACCGCCGCTTGAGCGAACTTCCTTTAAATGTAAACGCCCCTGCCGCGGCAGGGGAAAACGGAAATGTGACATAAAGAATGGGCAAGCCGACCGGATTCAAGGAGTTTGAGCGCGAGACCGAACCGTATCGCGACGCGCTCGAACGGCTGGTGGATTTCAAGGAAATCTACACCGACCACCAGGAACCGCTGCTGACGGTGCAGGGCGCCCGCTGCATGGACTGCGGCGTACCGTTCTGCCAATCCGACGAAGGCTGCCCGGTCTACAACCTGATTCCCGAATGGAACGACCTGATCTACAAGGGCAGATGGAAGGACGCTCTGGACCGTTTGCACAAGACCAACAATTTCCCCGAATTCACCGGCCGCGTGTGCCCCGCCCCATGCGAAGGCGCCTGCGTGCTCGGCATCAACGAGCCGCCGGTCACCATCAAGAACATCGAATGCGCCATCGCCGACAAGGGTTTCGAGATGGGTTGGGTCACGCCCAGGCCGCGGGCCGCCGACACCGGCCGCAAAGTGGCCGTGGTCGGTTCCGGCCCGGCGGGACTCGCCGCGGCCGAGGAAATCAGTCTGCTGGGCCACCGGGTAACCGTCTACGAGCGCGACGACCGTGTCGGCGGATTGCTCATGTACGGCATTCCCAACATGAAGCTGGAAAAAGAAATCGTCGACCGCCGCGTGAACCTGTTGCGAGAGGAAGGAGTGGAATTCGTGGTCAACGCCGATGTCGGCGGCACTGGCGCGAACGGCATCGACGTGCAGCAGTTGCTCGAAGAAATCGACGCCCTGTTGCTGGCCACCGGCGCCACCACGCCGCGGGATCTGCAAATACCATTGCGCGAGGGCCCGGGCGTGCATTACGCCATGGAGTTTCTGCTCAAGAACACCAAAAGCCTGCTCGACTCCGGTCTGGCGGACGGCGAGTACATCAGCGCGAAAGACAGGGACGTCATCGTCATCGGCGGCGGCGATACCGGCACCGACTGTATCGGCACCTCCCTGCGCCATGGCTGCCGCTCGCTGGTCAACTTCGAAATCATGCCGAAACCGCCGGGCGACCGCGGCCCCGGCAATCCATGGCCGCAATGGCCCATCATCTTCCGCGTCGACTACGGCCACGAGGAGTCCGCCCGCAAGTTCGGTAGCGACCCCAGGGTTTATTCGGTTTCCGGCAAGGAGTTCGTACGCGACGACGACGGCCGCCTGCTTGGCATCGACACGGTCGAGGTGGATGCGAAATTTCAGGAGATACCCGGGACCCGCAAATTCTGGAAAGCCGACCTGATATTGCTGTCCATGGGCTTTCTCGGCCCCGAACATTATGTCAGCGAACCGCTCGGCATCGAACTCGATCGGCGCTCGAACTACCAGGCCGAATACGGCGATTTCCGCACCAATGTGGATAAGGTCTTCACCGCCGGCGATTGCCGCCGGGGCCAGTCCCTGGTCGTGCGCGCGATCTACGAAGGCCGCCTGGCCGCCGAGCGAATCGACCAGTTCCTAAGCAATGCAGAGGCGGGCCGGAGTTCCTCCGCGGAAATCATATCAGGTCCATAAATCCGAGGGCGACGCATGCGTCGCCCCTACAGATGCAACCGGCATCATCGGAAACCCTGCAGATGTATCCGAGCATTCGTAGGGGCGAGGCATGCCTCGCCCGCGTTTCGGATTTGCACAAGACCCGGATACCTGCAGGGCGACGCATGCGTCGCCCCTTCAGATTTAACCGGCATCATCGGAAACCCTGCAAATGTATCCGAGCATTCGTAGGGGCGAGGCATGCCTCGCCCGCGTTTCGGATTTGCACAAGACTCGGATACCTGCAGGGCGACGCATGCGTCGCCCCTACAGATGCAACCGGCATCATCGGAAACCCTGTAAATGTATCCGAGCATTCGTAGGGGCGAGGCATGCCTCGCCCGCGTTTCGGATTTGCACAAGACTCGGATACCTGCAGGGCGACGCATGCGTCGCCCCTACAGATGTAACCGGCGTAATCGGAAACCCTGCAGATGTATCCGAGCATTCGTAGGGGCGAGGCATGCCTCGCCCGCGTTTCGGATTTGCACAAGACCCGGATACCTGCAGGGCGACGCATGCGTCGCCCCTACAGATGCAACCGGCGTAATCGGAAACCCTGCAAATGTATCCGAGCATTCGTAGGGGCGAGGCATGCCTCGCCCGCGTTTCGGATTTGCACAAGACCCGGATACCTGCAGGGCGACGCATGCGTCGCCCCTACAGATGTAACCGGCATCATCGGAAACCCTGTAAATGTATCCGAGCATTCGTAGGGGCGAGGCATGCCTCGCCCGCGTTTCGGATTTGCACAAGACCCGGATACTTGCAGGGCGACGCATGCGTCGCCCCTACAGATGCAACCGGCATCATCGGAAACCCTGTAAATGTATCCGAGCATTCGTAGGGGCGAGGCATGCCTCGCCCGCGTTTCGGATTTGCACAAGACCCGGATACTTGCAGGGCGACGCATGCGTCGCCCCTACAGATGCAACCGGCATCATCGGAAACCCTGCAGATGTATCCGAGCATTCGTAGGGGCGAGGCATGCCTCGCCCGCGTTTCGGATTTGCACAAGACCCGGATACTTGCAGGGCGACGCATGCGTCGCCCCTACAGATGCAACCGGCATCATCGGAAACCCTGTAAATGTATCCGAGCATTCGTAGGGGCGAGGCATGCCTCGCCCGCGTTTCGGATTTGCACAAGACTCGGATACCTGCAGGGCGACGCATGCGTCGCCCCTACAGATGTAACCGGCATCATCGGAAACCCTGTAAATGTATCCGAGCATTCGTAGGGGCGAGGCATGCCTCGCCCGCGTTTCGGATTTGCACAAGACTCGGATACCTGCAGGGCGACGCATGCGTCGCCCCTACCCGGCGGCATTGATTGCCGCCAGAAAAGGCTCGGCGAATTGTTCGAGTTTCTTCGCTCCCACGCCGCTTATCGTGGCGAATTCGGATTCGTTGCGCGGTTGCCGTTGCGCCATTTCAATCAATGTCCTGTCGGCGAAGACCACATAGGCCGGCACTGCACGCTCCTTTGCCAGTTCCAGGCGCAATGCCTTGAGCCTGGCGAGCAGTTCGCCTTGCCGTTCGGTCAGTGCATTGTCCGCCGATTGTCGCTCCTGTTTGCGCGCCTGACTCAGCTCGGATTTGGACCTGCGCTCCACCGCATCCTTCCGATACAGGAACTCGCCTTCGCCGCGGGCGAGTTCGCGTCCCTTGCCGGTGAACTTGATGCCGCCATAGCCCGCGATATCGATTTGCAGAAATCCGCCCGCCACCATCTGCCGAACCAGCGAGCGCCATTCGTTGGCGTTACGTTCGGCCCCGGTACCGTAGCAGTCGAGGCGGTCATGGCGAAAGCGCGCGATTTTCTCGGTGTTGGCGCCGCGTAAAACGTCGATCAGATGAGAGGCGCCGAAAACTTCGCCGGTTTGTTTGGCGGCGCTCAGAATCAGCTTCGCCTCGATGGTTCCATCCGCGCGTTCGGCAGGCGACAGGCAGGCGTCGCAATTGCCGCAGGCCCCGGTCCGCTCGCCGAAATATTCGAGCAGGGTCACGCGGCGGCAAAGCGGCGCCTCGCAATAGCCTAGCAATGCGTCGAGCCGCTTGTGTTCGCGCCGCCGCCGCTCGTCGCCGGCTTCCTCGTTTTCGATGAACTGCCGCCGCATCCTGATGTCGTCCAGCCCGTACAGCATATGCGCCTCAGCGGGCGCCCCGTCGCGTCCGGCCCGGCCGATTTCCTGGTAATAGGCTTCCACACTGGAGGGCAGGTCGGCATGGAAGACATAGCGCACATCGGCCTTGTCGATGCCCATGCCGAAGGCGATGGTGGCGACAATGACCACGCCCGGCTCGGTCATGAACACGTTCTGATTGGTTTCCCGTTCCTCGGCGCCCATGCCGGCGTGGTAGGGAAGCGCGCGAATTCCGTTCGCCACGAGCATAGCCGCGCATTCCTCGGTCTTCCTGCGCGAAAGGCAGTAGACAATGCCGCTGTCGCCGTCGAAGCGCGAGACGAATTTCGCCAGTTGCTTCTTCCATTCGCGTTTCATCGTCACTGTCAGCCGGATGTTGGGTCGGTCGAATCCGAGCACGATCTGCTCAACGCTGCCGCCGAACAGGCGCTCGGCGATATCGCCGCGGGTAATTTCGTCCGCGGTTGCGGTCAGCGCGGCGATCGGAATACCGGGGAACAACTCCCGCAGTCGGCTCAGATCGGCGTACTCCGGGCGAAAGGCCGGCCCCCATTGTGAAATGCAATGGGCTTCGTCGATAGCGAACAGCTTGATGGGAAGCCGCTTGAGCGCCGCCAGCATGCGCTCGGTCATCAGCCGTTCGGGCGACAGGTAAAGCAGACGCGTGTCACCCGCCGCGGCCCGTTTCCAGGCTTCGACGTTTTCGCCATGCCCATTGCCGGAGTGAATTCCGTCAGCAGCCACGCCCGCCAGTTTGAGCGCGGAGACCTGGTCCTGCATCAGGGCCACCAGCGGAGAGACCACGATAGTCAGCCCGTCGAGCAAAAGGGCTGGAATCTGGAAGCAGAGCGATTTGCCGGAGCCGGTGGGCATGACGGCGAGCGCGTTGCGGCCCGTCAGCAGGGCGTCGATCGCGGCTTCCTGTCCGGGTCTGAATTCGTTGAAGCCGAAGTTTTCCCGCAAGGTTCGCCGCGCGTCGGCGAGCCGAGGTCTGTCGTCGGGAGAATGTTGTGCGGTACCGGCGGTGGAAGACATTCATCAAGTTCCTTTTGTCTTGTTCCTGAACTTACTCAATGGCTTCGGGAGCCTCCCGCAGCGGAATTCCGCAATGCACGCATTTGCGGGTCATCAGGTTCATGAGGATATTGCGAACGAAGAATTGCCGGCCGCAGCCGGGGCAGGCGCGCCGCGCCATGTCGAGGGCGAACCCGGACCAGATTGCGATGTACACGAGCATGAAGACGTCGATCTCGCGCCGCTCCTCGAGCAGCAGCCAGACTCCGGCCATGTAGACGGGCAAGGTCCAGAAACAGACGATGAGCCGGGTGCGTGCGCGCTCGATCTGCTTGAGGGCTCGTACGCGGGCCAAGCCGCTCTTGCGCGCGGCTTTTTCGCGCAGGCTTTCTCCGGATTTGCCTGGGCCGGACGGGGCTGCCATGGATTTTCCTCATGCCGGGCTGCGGGCAGAGTATCCAACTTGCCTGGTATTCGCAATCCTGTGTGCGGGTTCAGCATGTAGGGGCGAGGCATGCCTCGCCCGCGGGAGTTGCATGGTTTCGGGGCCGTTCGCAAGCGAGGCATGCCTCGCCCGCGGGAGTTGCATGGTTTCGGAGCCGTTCGCAAGCGAGGCATGCCTCGCCCATACCTCTGTATCAACCTTCAACGGTAATCCGCACACGCCTGCCTTCAAGCTCATGGCAGGAGTTCGCTCAACTGGGAAACTCCGATCAGGAGCAGCACCAGGGCAAGCGCCTGGTTTACCCGTTTACTCGCGGACTGGAGGCGGGACTTCAGATAGCCGGCCAGGACAATAAAGCTGGAGAGAGCCGCCAGTTTGCCGAGGAATACGCCGGCAAGGAAGGTGGCGAGGAACAGGCCTTCGTAGTTGAAGGAGAAGTATTGGCTGATGACCGCCAGTGCCAGGACCCAGAAAGGCACCGCCTGGGGATTCAATGCGGCGATGAGCAGCCCGCGGCGGAAATACGAGCTTTGGGAGGGTATCGCCGGCGCCATTCCGGTATTCGGCTTGCGCATAAGCAGTGCGCCCGCCAGCACGAAGAACGCCAGGGCAATCGCCAGCCGCAGCACGGGGTTCATCTCCAGGAAACTGCTGATTACCAGGCCGAAGCAGATGGCGATGACCGCCTCACCGATTTCGACGATGCTTGCCGCAAGGGCGAGTTCCGCGCCGCGCCCGCGGTCATGGTCGACCGTAGCCTTGACCACCGCCAGGTTGATCGGGCCGATCGGGATGGTGCCGAGAAAGCACGCCAGGGCGCCGACCAGAAAATACGCCCAGACCGGCTCCATCATTACTGGTAACCCTTCGCCTGCAATGTGAACAGGTTGGCATATTGTCCGCCGGCTTGCAGCAATTGCTCGTGGCTGCCTTCCTCCTGGATGCTGCCGGCGTCGAGCACGATGATGTGGTCGGCCATGCGTACCGTGGAGAAGCGATGCGAGATGATGATCGAGATGCGATTCTCGGTCAGCTTGCCGAAGTGGGCGAAGATTTCCGCTTCGGCGCGGGCGTCGATGGCGGCGGTGGGTTCGTCGAGGATGAGGATGTCGGCCCTGGTGCGCATGAAGGCGCGGGACAGCGCAATTTTCTGCCATTGGCCGCCGGACAGTTCCTTGCCGTCCTTGAACCAGGTGCCGAGTTGGGTGCGATAGTCCTTCGGCAGATCGCGGATAAATACGTCCGCCATGCCTTTGTGCGACGCCTCGATGACCTGCGGTTCGTTATCGAGTTCATCCACGTCGCCGATGCCGATATTCTCGCCGACGAGTAGCTGGTAGCGCGCGAAGTCCTGGAAGATCACGCCGATCTTGCGCCGCAGCGCTTCGATGTCCCATTGCGAGAGTTCCAGTCCTTCAAGCATGATGCGGCCCGCCGACGGCGTGTAGAGCCGGCCCAGCAACTTGATCAGCGTGGTCTTGCCGCTGCCGTTTTCGCCTACGATTGCGAGGCGCTCGCCCGGCCGGATATGCAGGTTGACATTGTCGAGCGCGGGCTGTTCGCTGCCCGGATAAGTGAAACTGACGTTTTCGAAGCGTATGCCGTCGCCGGGTTCGGGCCCCTGCATCCGGTCTCCCGTCGGTTCCGGCACTTCGTGCTCGAGGTATTCGGTCAGAGTCGACAGATAGAGATTGTCCTCATACATGCCGTTCACTGCGGTAAGGCTGTTGCTGACCGAATTCTGGCCGAGCCTGAACTGGGCGATGTAGGCGGTCATCTGTCCGATCGTGATGGCGCCGGCGATGGCCGAGAAGCCGACCCAGCCATAGGCGAAATAGAACGCCGCGCTCGACAGCAGTCCGAGCAGATAGCCCCAGAAATTACGCCGCAGCACGAGGTTGCGATCTTCCCGGTAGATATTGCGGAAGATGTCGATATAGCGTTGCAGGAACAGCCGGCCCATTTGCAGCAACTTGACTTCCTTGACGCCGTCTTCCCGGGTCAGCACCATTTCCAGGTAGAACTGCATGCGCCGTTCGGGCGAGCGGCGGCGCATGATGCGGAAGGCCTCGCCGGAAAATCCCGCCTCGGCGACGAATGCCGGCAAGCCGGTAAACACGAGCAATAACACGACCCAGGGCGAGAACTGGAACAGCCAGGCGCCAATGGCGAGCAGGGCGATCAGGTCGCGCATCAGGTCGAAAGTCTTCATGACCAGGCCGAGCGGGCGGCTCGATGCCTCGCGCCGGGCGCGCAGCAACTTGTCGTAATATTCGGCGTCCTCGAAATGACTCAATTCGAGCGTCAGCGCCTTTTCGATGATCATCACGTTGATCTTGTTGCCGAGCAGCACCTGCAGGATCGACCGGCTGACCGTGGTGAGCCGTTGCGCGCCCGTCATTATCACCACCAGACCGGCTTCCACCAGCACATAAAACAGCGCATCCGAGCGCGCCTGGGCGATGGCCGCGTCGTCCACGGACGTCAGGGCGCCGGCTACAGCGTCGACGAACAGTCCGCCGACGAAGGCGATGGAAGCGGGGAGGATGCCGTTGACGATCGTCGCCAGGGCCATCACCACCGTCAACGAGGCGCTGGTATCCCAGACGATGCGCATCGCCAGCGCGCTGTAGCGGAAAACCGACAGGAATCTGCTTACGGGATTGGAAGGTGGTTCAGCCACGATACTCAGCCGACCCGAATCTCAAATGGATACGATACGCCTCGGGCAAGGCGATCGGACCGGCCCGCGTGGCGCGGGCGCGCAAGAAAAAGGGGGCCGAAGTACGGCCCCCTTTGGAGCTTGCTGGAGCTTATCTTCGAACAAGCTTGACCACGATACGGTCGGTATTCCGGCCAAGGCTGGGGTCGAACGGCCCCACGGTGTGATCGTCGGCCGGATTGGCCATCGCCTGTTCGAGCGCGGCGGTGTCGAGTTGGGCATGGGCCACATTGCCGACCAGCATTCCGGCGGCAAGTACCGCGAGAATTCTTTTCATTTGGAGTCACTCCAGGTGCATCGCGGAAATCGACAACGGAGTATACAGGAATTCCGTTACTTTTCGAGACATTGCTCGGGCTCAGCGCCTAGGGGCGAGGCATGCCTCGCCCGCGGGTATTGCACGGTTTCGGGGCCAACCACGGGCGAGGCGTGCCTCGCCCCTACGGTCCCACATGTATCTGAACCTGCACAGACATCTAGCCTCATACGCCGATGGCGCGGCGGGCCAGGAAGTTCTTCAACGGGGCGGCGCGGTCGACCAGATTCAGGCCGGAATTGCGCAGCCAGCGCAGCGGCAGCGGCTGGGCGCCAAAGAGCCGGTGCAGCCCTTCCATGGCCCACATCATGCCCAGGTTGTCGATCTTGCGCCGTCGTTCGTAGCGGCGAAGTACGACCGGATCGTTCAACAGCCTGCCGGCAGCCAGACCGGCGCGAATCTCTTCCGCCAGCACCGCTACATCCCTGACGCCGAGATTCACGCCCTGGCCGGCCAGGGGATGAATCGTATGCGCCGCATCGCCCGCAAGAACGATATTGTCCTTCACGTAACTGTCCGCGTGACGCTGCCGCAGAGGAAAACTGTAGCGCCGGTCGCTCCATTCAACGTCACCCAGACGATGTTCAATCGCGGCCGCAAGGCGCGCGCGAAATTGCTCATCCGGCATTTGCACAAGCTCTTCCGCTTCGTCCGGCAGCGTCGACCAGACAATGGAACTATGCCGAAATTCGCTTTCTTCCGCGGCCGCTAACGGCAGAAAGGCCAGGGGACCAGTTTCGAGAAAGCGCTGCCAGGCTGTTAACTCATGAGACCTGGCAGTCCTGACCGTCGTCACCAGAGCCGACTGTCCATATTCCCATTCCGCACTGGAGATTTTCGCCAGCCTGCGAACAGCGGAATTCCCGCCGTCCGCCCCCACCAGCAGACCTGCCTGCAAACGCCGCCCCGATTCACCGACCAGCACCACCTCGCCACCGGCGCCGGTTTCCAGCGCGGCACTCGTAAACGGCGACACAATACTCAGATTCTCCTGCCCGCGCAGCCGCTCATAAAGCTCCGCCAGCACAATCGAATTCTCGACGATCGTGCCCAGACTCTCCGCCCCCAACGCCGCCGCCGAAAAATGAATCGATCCCGTCCCCTCCGCATCCCAGACCTGCATCTCCCGATAATCACAACAACGAGCCGCCCGAATCCCGCTCCAGACCCCAACATCTCCCAACACCTGCCGCGAAGACTCATTCAAGGCACTGACCCGCGCATCAAACCGCAACTCGGCCCCCCGAAAAGCCAGCTCTCCCTCTTCCGGCAATCGCTGCTCCACCAACGCAACCCGCAACTCCAGCTCATCCAGCAAACAAGCCAAGGTCGCCCCGACAATACCCCCGCCGGCAATCACCAAATCAAATTTTTCAATCCCGTCATTCATGACTGCATTGTAACTTGTGTGAATCAGTCGGACATGTTTCCACCGGGTCGAAGTGAACGAAGGGGCAGACATCAGATGACTTACAGGAACGCGATTGATCCATGCCCAGGTTATCGCTGTAGGGGCGAGGCATGCCTCGCCCGCGAGTGCTCCGGAAATCGTACAACACCCGCGGGCGACGCATGCGTCGCCCCTACGCAAAACCAAATCCGTCACGGCGCAGATTTTCCCGAACGATCAACAGAATCGGATGTGGCGCAATCGTTTCCGACCCGGTAGGGGCGAGGCATGCCTCGCCCGTTCAAAGCCACAAATTCCGCCAGATACCCGATGCTGATAAACTGCCGAACTTTGCACTGGCGGAGAGGAGAACATGAACAAACTGATTCCAGCAGATGCCCTGCAGGACCACATCGGGCAAGAAGTAGGCGTAACCGACTGGCTGACCATCGAACAGGATCGCATCGACCAGTTCGCCGACGCCACCGACGATCACCAATACATCCACGTCGACGCCCACCGAGCCGCCCAAACCCCTTTCGGCGGCACCATCGCCCACGGCTTCCTCACCCTGTCCCTGCTCAGCGCCCTCAGTTCCCGCGGCGGCTTGAAACTCGAAAACACCGTCATGGGCATCAACTACGGCCTCGACCGCGTACGCTTCGTCAATCCCGTCAGATCCGGCCAGCGCATCCGGGCAAGATTCAATCTTGCTTCAGCCGAAGAGAAACAACCCGGCCGTTACCTGACCCGGTACGCAGTGACCGTCGAAATCGAAGACGAGGAAAAACCCGCGCTGGTCGCCGAATGGCTCGGCATGACCGTGGTCGACAAGAACGCCGGAGGCTAGAACGACCCCAGCCCCATTGCATTACTAACGAAGCGCCGGCGCATGGGCGGCAGCAAGTCCAGCGCCAGTAATCCCAGTCGCCGGAAACCAGCCTTGGCGGCATTTTTACCCGAGAACAGGTTGACCAGCAGGTCGGTGAACAGGATGGTCTTTTCCTGATCGAATTCCTGCTCGTCGATATAGCCTTGCAATACCGACATGTCTCCCGGCCATAGTCCGCGTTCCCTTGCCTCGCGCACGACTCCGGCCAGCGCCATGCAATCGCGCAAGGCGAGGTTGAAACCCTGACCGGCTACCGGATGCAAAGTGTGGGCGGCGTTGCCGAGTAGCGCCAGTCCCGGCCGCGCCTGCTCGCTCGCCCGGCTCAATTGCAAGGGAAAGCAGGCCCGCCGTCCGATGCCGGTAACGCGGCCCATGCCCGGCCCGAATTCCCGTTGCAGCCGCGGCAGCAATTCGGCCTCGCCCAATTCCATGTTTTCCAGCGCCAGCGGTTCCGGCAAGGTCCAGACCAGCGAAGCGCGATGAACGCCTTCCACCGTCGGCAAGGGCAGCAACGCGAGCGGTCCGTGTTCGGTGAATCGCTCATAAGCGATATTGCGATGCGATTTCTCCAGCGCAACATTGGCGACGAGGGCATGTTGTTCATAAGATTTCAGTTGCCGTCCGATGCCGAGTTGCGCGGCGATGGGGGACCTGCCGCCGTCGGCGAGCACGGTAAGCGCCGCGATCAGATCCTGCTCGTTCTCGCCCCGGCGAATGCTCAATTTCATGCCTTCGGGAACCGGCCCGGCTGAAGTCAAATTGGCCGGAGCGAGCAGGTCGATATGCTCCGATGCTGCCACCTTTTCACGCAAGGCGCCGCCGAGGACGTGGTTCTCCACCACGTAACCGAGCGCTTCCTGGCCCTGCTCGCCGTGATCGAAACTGACGCCGCCAAGATGGCCCCGATCCGATACTTCGATGCGAAGAATCGGACAGGGAGCGGCGCCGAGATCGTCCCATACGCCCAGCGATTCGAATATGCGGCGCGTGCCCCAGGAAAGCGCTGTCGAGCGCGCATCGAATCCGCCGTCTCCGCCTCCGGGGGCGATGGCTTCCACCACCAGCACCGGAGTTTCCTGGCCCGCCGCCGCGAGCGCGAAACTCGCGCCGGCGAAACCACCGCCGACCACCACGATGGGGCGTTCGCGCTTGTCACTGGTAAGGGACATGGCGGGCTTCAGGCGGCCGCCATGATGGCTTCGATTTCTTCCATGCCGCGGGGAACGTCATCGCTGAGAATGCGATTGCCGCTTTCGGTAACGAGCACATCGTCCTCGATTCGCACGCCGATGCCGCGCCAGCGCGGCGCGACGTCCTCGTTATCCGGCGCGATATAGATTCCCGGCTCGATGGTTGTCACCATCCCCGGCTCGAAAGGCCGCCAGTCTTCGCCGTTGCGGTAACTGCCCACGTCGTGCACATCAATGCCGAGCCAATGTCCGACGCGATGCATGTAGAAGGGCTTGTACGCTTCGGTTTCGATGACTTCGTCGGCCGTTCCGGACAACAGTCCCAATTGCAGCAGTCCGTCGACGATCGCATCGACCGCGGCCTGCTGCGGTACTTCGCAGGACGCGCCGGGGCGCACCGCTTCGATGGCCGCGGCCTGGGCCTGCAACACGATCCGGTAAATCTCGCGCTGCTCGGCGCTGAAGCGGCCGTTGGCGGGGAAAGTGCGGGTGATGTCCGCGGCGTAATGCCGGAATTCGCAGCCGGCGTCGACCAGCACCAGATCGCCGTCCTCGACCCGGGCTTCGTTGCTGACGTAATGCAGGATGCAGGCATTGGCCCCGGACCCGACGATAGAGCCGTAGGCCGCGGCGCGGCTGCCGTTGCGCAGGAAGCAATGCAGTAATTCGGCCTCGAGTTCGTACTCGTAAATACCCGGCCGGCAATATTGCATGATGCGCCGGTGCCCCTCGGCGGAAATCCGCGCGGCTTCCTCCATCAAGCGGATTTCTTCCTCGCTCTTGAACAGACGCATCTCGTGCAGCAGATCGTCGAGCAGCAGGAATTGTCCCGGCGCCGGGCCGCCGTGGCGGGCCTTCGCGCGGGCGGCGCGCGCCCAGCCCATGACCTTTTCGTCGAAATCCGAATCAAAGCCAATGCGATAATGAATCCGTTCCCTGCCGGCCATCAGTTCCGGCACGACCCCGTCGATTTCGCCGATGGGATACGCCTGGTCTACGCCCAGCTTTTCAACCGCCGCGTCCGGGCCGAGCAGAATGCCTTCCCATAATTCCTTCTGCGGGTCCTTCGGTTGGCAAAAAAGTACGGATTCGCCTTCCTCGCGCCCGGGCACAAGGGCCAGCAGGGCGCCGGCTTCTGCGAAACCTGTCAGATAGAAGAAGTCGCTGTCCTGGCGATAGGCGTGATGCACGTCCCGGCTGCGCACCCGCTCAGGCGCCGAGGCCAGCAATGCAACGCTGCCGGGCTGCAGTGCTTCGATCAGCGCCGTCCGGCGCCGGCTGAATTCCCTTGGGTCGATAGTCATGATATTTCCGCGATGCGCCCGCAAGCATAGCGGGAACCGCCGGCAAACCCAAGCAGATGTGCGGGTTCAGCATGTAGGGGCGAGCATGTAGGGGCGAGGCATGCCTCGCCCGGCAGTTGCACGGTTTCGGGGCCGTTCGCGGGCGAGGCATGCCTCGCCCCTACATGCTGAAGGCGCACACGTTATTGACCCATTCCGCAGGCGGTTCTATAGTCGCGGAGTGGTACAGGCCGGACGCTAACCCTATGGAAGAAGACCGAATCGAAGCGCTGCATGGAAAGGTCGATGACTTGATCGCCCTTTCCGGGAAATTGCGTGAGGAGAATCAGTTGCTCAAGGATAACGAGCAGAATCTGCGTACCGAACGACGGCAGTTGCTGGAGAAGAACCGCGAAGCGAAGCAGCGTCTGCAAGCCATTCTGATGCGCCTGAAGGCGCTGGAACACGCCTGATTCACCGGGGACCGACATGGCCGACGACAGCAATACCGTCTTGCTTACCATTCTCGACAAGAGTTACCGGGTGAATTGTCCGCCCGAAGAGCGCAGCGCGCTAATGGAATCCGCCCGCTATATCGATGAGCGAATGTACCGGGTCCAGCGTCGCGGCCCCAACCTCGAGCGGGAACAGATAGCCGTCATGGTGGCTTTGAACATCGCCCATGAACTGCTGACCGGATCGAGCGGCGAAGGCGGCGCGTCGGCTCGCGACGATGTCCGCCTTGCGCAACTCGAAGACAAGCTCGACCGCGTCCTGGCCGGCGAGGAAGCGCCGACGGACTGATCCGCACTGACGATTTCCCCCCGCCGCCGGGCCAATATATACTGTGGTTTCGGTTCCCTGGGACATTTGCCAATCAAAAATGTTCTTGACCCGATAATTTTGTACCCGGAGGCTGTCTCGAAAGAAGTTGTTGTGCATGTCCGGCTGCCGGAAAGCCTGATACTTCGCGAGGGCCACCACCTGAACCACAGGGTTCAGGGCAACTTTGGTAGCGGTGTCTTGGGGGACTGCCCTACAGGTGAAGGAGGATGACGCAGGACCTGAATGCCTTGCGTGTCCGTTTGCGCCGTCTCAGGCGCAGCCTCCCATCGGAAGAGCAAAGCAGCGCCGCCACGGGCCTGCTTGAAAAAATTCGCGACCGGGAATTTTTCCGCGCCGGCCGGCAGGTCGCGTTCTATATGGCCGTCGCCGGGGAAATCTCGCCTGGTCCGCTATTGCGACTCGCGCTCGACGAAAAGAAGCACTGCTTCCTGCCGGTGATAGCCGGAGAACATGACCTCGACTTCGTCAGATACGAGGCCGGCTCAAGTCTTGCGGAAAATCGCTGGCGAATTCCCGAGCCCGCGGAAGGAATGCATATCGAGCCGCAATCCCTCGACCTGGCGTTCGTGCCCCTGGTCGGCTTCACCCGCGATTGCGCCCGGCTCGGCAACGGCAAGGGTTTCTACGACCGGGCTTTCGCTTTTCGCCTGACGAGTTCCGAATCCCGGCCCATGCTCGTGGGCCTGGCGCATGAATGCCAGTTGCTGGATGCGCTGCCGGTCAGGGAGTGGGACGTGCCGCTCGATGCGGTGGTTACGCCCGAGCGAATTTTCTATCGCGGGGATAGTGGCTGAAATCAGGTTTGGTCGGTTAGCGGGCGCGTTCGGCTTACATCAATGCCTGGGCGACGGTGGTGAACAGGGTTCCAACGACGAGTACCGCAGTCATTACCCAGATAATATCCGGTCCACTACGCATCTTGATTCTCCTTGTAAGGTTGCTAACTCCTTGATTTCCTGAGCGGCATTTCTACTCATTGCTTTAGTCCCATTACGGTTTTTTTACGAAAATTTCATGTTTCGGGGCTTGCCTGGGGCAAATTCCAGGCAATATACTGTACACATATACAGTATTTCAGCGAAAGAGGCGGCAAAATGTCCGTTACCGGCAGCCGGGCCGGCTGCAAACAGGAAATCATCGAAGCCTTGTTGCGGGACGTCCCCGACCTCTGGCGGGGCCATTACACGGCCGCCCAGGGCGAACAGGGCGTGAGCACCGGATTCCCCGGGCTCGACGGCATTCTTCCGAATAGCGGCTGGCCGTCCAGGGGCCTGGTGGAGATCGTCTGCCCGCGCCGCGGCATGGGGGAATTGCAATTGCTGGTTCCCCTGATGCGAGCGTTGACCAGCCAGGGGCAGTGGGTGCTCTGGGTATGCCCGCCCGCGGCGCCTTATGCGCCAGCCCTGGTCCAGGCCGGAGTCGATATCGGGAAGTTGCTGGTGATAGCGCCGGGCGCCTCCTTGCGCAATGCGCTATGGAGCATGGAAAAGGCCTTGCGTTCCTGCCGCCTGGTGCTCGCCTGGCAGAACGGGCTCTCGCATCAGGTGTTGCGCCGGCTGCAACTGGCCGCCAATACCGGCAACAGTCTGGCCGTGCTGTTCCAGCGCGGCAATAGCGGCTGCCCCTATTCGGCCTTGCGCCTGCAATTGAGCCGCGCCGGCAGCGCCGGCGATGAGGGACCGCGCGTCAGCATTCTGCGGGCCCGGGGCAATGTCCGCTGCAGCGGCGTGCGGCTGGGGCCCGAGGCGCTCGCCGGAGAATGATCAGAAACGGTAACGCAGGCCGAGAAAGCCGGCTCTCGGCGGCGCCGCGCCGAGGAAGACCGGTATCTCGAAATCCTCGATCAGGGGTACTTCGACCTCGTCGGGTTCTTCGCCCAGCAGGCCGAAGGTCTCGAACTTCGAATCGAACAGGTTGTGGACCTTGGCGTATAGCGACAGTCTGTCGCTGACGCGATAGCGCGCGCCGAGATTGACCAGGTTATAGCCGTCGACTTCATCGAGCTCGTTGGACTCGTCTCCGCGCAGGTATTGGCCGCTGTTGGCGATCAGGTCGAGCGACAGGATCAGCCGCTCGTCGAAGGCGTAGTCGGCGCCGAGCTTGAATTGATGCGCCGGAATGCCCGGAATGCTGTCGCCGGCGAGCACGGTGATTTCGCCTTCCCCGTCGGCGTGATCGTGGTTCGGACTCAGTACCTGGAAATCGTCCTCGAAAGTGGCGCTGATATAACTGTAGGCAGCGAACCAGTTCAGGCTGCCCAGGTTGCCGGCGAGATTGCCCTCGATGCCTTCCCGGCGGGTGCGGTCGACGTTGGCGAACAGGCCGGTGGCGCGGCCGGTGGTCTGAAACAGGATGTCGTTCTCGTTGTCGGTGCGGAACAGGCTCAGACCGTAACTCGTGTTCTCTTCGAGCATGCCCCGGGCGCCCAGTTCCACATTGCGGGCGACGACGTCTTCGAGCGGCGGGTCGGCGAGAAAGGCATTGGGCAGCCGGCATTCGAATTCGACATCGTCGGTGTCCTCGCCGTCGGCGATGGCGTATTCAACCGCCAGATCGTAGACGTATTCGTTGCAGGCGAGTTCGATCGGCGTCGGGGCGCGATTCGACTCGCCGAGGGAGGCATAGAAATTGTGATTTTCGTTCGCCTGCCAGGTCAGGCCGATGGCGGGATTGATGCGCGAGAAACCGTGATCGCCGTTCAGTTCGGGTCGCTCACCCGAGAGGTCGCGCAGACTGACGTCGGTATGGTTCGAACGCGCCGAGACCGTCAACGCCAGCGTCTCGCCGAGATCGGTGGTAGAGGTGAAATAGATGCTGGTCGATTCGGTTTCGGTATTGATCAGGGTGGCATCCTCGTCGACGAATGTACCGGTGCCGAGCCCCGTGGTCAGGCGGCTGTGGGGGTCGATATCGGCCAACTCCACCACCGAGTCGAAATCGGACTCTCCGCGATGCCAAGCCGCGCCGAGAAGTACGCGGCTGCTGAAGCCGAACAGGTTGGTTGCCGTAGTCCATTGAAAATCCGCGCCGCGGGTTTTCTGGCTGCGGTCGCTGAGATTGTTGATCGCCTCGTCGGACAGGATGCCGGTGCCGGAAAGATCGTCCTCGTTGAATTCCCCCAGGTCGTACTCGGATGCGTCGCCGTTGAAGGCGCTGGTGTCGTTGCGGCGCAGGAAAACGTTTCCGCCGATGCTGCTGCGCTCACTGATTACTCGGCTGAAATCCAGGCTTACCATGTCCATGTCATTGGCGGTGATGTCGGGGCCGGTGAAAATTGCTGCGCGGTCGATGGCCAGCAATTCCACCGGTGAGGAGCCATTGCCGATCAGATCGGATTCTCCATGCTGGTAGTTCAGATTCACCTGGCCGGTATCGCCGCGCCAGCCCAGCGTGCCGTAGACGTTGAAGGCGTCGGATTCGGAATGGTCGCGCCAGCCGTCTTCGCGAAAGTCTTCCAGGTTCAGATAGTAGGCGAATGAGCCATTGTTGCCGCCGAATTCGAGGCTGCCGCGGCTGCGACCGAAGGAGCCGGCGCTGAGGTCGGCGCCGAAGCCTTCGTACCCGAAGCCGTCCTTCATGTCGATGGCCATGGAGCCGCCGAGACTGTTCAGGCCGAACAGCGGCGTGGCGCCGCCGGTAAGTGCGATGTTGCCGATGGCCGATTGCGGCAGCAGATCCCAGTTGACCGTGTCGCCGAGCGGTTCGTTTATGCGGACGCCATTTTGGTATACAGCGATTCCCTGGGCCAGGCCGAGCAGGGGAGAAACCGTGAAACCGCGATATTGCAGGTCCGGCTGCAAGGGATTGTTCTGGGCGTCGTTCAGCGAAACGCTGCCGAAAGCGCCGCGCAGGAAATCGGCCAGACTGGTCGCGGCGGCGTTGGCGAGATCCTCGGCGTCGGCGGTTTGCACCGGATAGGGTATCTTGCCCGGTTCCAGGCCGGCATCGGCAGGCGCCACGCCGATGACGACGATTTCCTGAGCGTCCTGCGCCAGCGCCGAAGAAGCCAGCAATAGTCCGGATATAAGCAATCCAGCTTTCATGTCGAATTCATCGATATTGTGAGCAGTCAGGGGACGCAGCGGATTTAGAGCATGTTACCGCAGCAGCCGAAACCGGGGCCAGCGAGGAGATTCCGCGACTTCGCGCGGTTACACCCATGTCATCCTGCGCGAAGTCGCAGGATCTCCTGGGGGATTCTGATAAATTGTTCATGCCATCCTTGGCGCGGGCGCATTGACTTCGATTGGCCCCAGCCTTGCCATCCATGGCAAGTCGTTCGGCCCTCAAGAAAGCTTTGCTTCTTGTCGGCTGCGCCGATCGGGCCTCACCCTGCGCGAAGTCGCAGGATCAATCTTTGACTGTCTCGCTTCATGCTAGTAGATTTGCGCCTTTCCCGAGCGGGTGGAGGAAGCATGGCTACGTATCTGGTGACCGGCGCGAGCCGCGGACTGGGCCTGGAATTCGTCAGGCAACTGGTGGACCGGGGCGAGAATGTGATCGCCACCTGCCGCGGCGACCGCTCGATGAGTGAGCTCAACGGCTTGTACGACACGCACGAGAATCTCCAGGTGCTGGAACTCGAAGTCGCGGACGACAAGTCCATCGCCGCTCTCGGCCGGCAGCTCAACGGACTGGCGATCGACGTGCTGATCAACAACGCCGGGGTGTACGGCCCCCGCGGCGCTGCAATCGGTCAACTCGAAGGCGACAACTGGTCCGAAGTCATGCGCGTGAACTGCATCGCGCCGATCCTGCTGGCCCAGACCTTGCTGCCGAATCTGCGCGAGGGCGCCGGGAGAAAACTCGTCTTCATCACTTCCAAGATGGGCTCCATCGCCGACAACCGCGGCGGCGGCTCCTATGCCTATCGCAGTTCCAAGAGCGCCCTGAATGCGGCGGTGAAAAGCCTTTCCGTGGACCTGGCGGGAGAAGATTTCGTTTCGGTGGTGCTGCATCCCGGCTGGGTGCAGACCGACATGGGAGGCCCCAATGCGCTGATCGACGCGCACACCAGCGTCAGCGGGATGATACGAGTGATCGACCGCGTCGGTCAGCCGGATTCAGGCGGCTTTTTCGCATATGACGGCGCCGTCATTCCCTGGTAAGGGGAATTCCCGGTCGGTTGATGCGACGACTGCTGATTGTTTCTGTTTTTGCCGGCCTGCTTGCCGTGGGCCAGGCGGAGTCCGTGCGAGCCCATGGCAGCGTCGCTCTCGAAGACGATCTCTGCGTAATCGATATCGACTTTCTGACCGCGCATTTCACGATCTTCCAGCCCGAATCCCGCGGAGCGGAAGAGTTCTGCGAGGACGTTCCCGGCGCCGCGCGCTCCGTCTTCATCATGGAATATCTGCACGAACTGTTGCAGGAAATGCGGGTCGACTTCCGCATCATCCGCGATGAGACCGGAACAGGACGTTTCGCCGACTGGGACGACATCCTCGCCATGGGAGATCTGGAACCGCTCACCGAGTATTACCAGGAGCCGTCGATCGAACCGAGCGGTTACTATCGCGCCAGCCACGAATTCACCGAACAGGGAAGCTATATCGGTATCGTCACCGCCAGCCATCCGACCGAAGCGCGCGACTATCAGGCGGTTTTTTACTTCCAGGTAGGCCGTGACTGGGGCAGCTTCCCGCTTTTCATCGCGCTGATCGTATTGGCCCAGTTTGGCTACTGGGCCGCCAATGGCGGCTGGCGCAGGTTGCGAAAAACCAGACCAGAATCCTGAGCCCGCGGGCGACGCATGCGTCGCCCCTACAGGAGCATCGCTACAGATAGAACGAACTTGCCGATGCGTTTGAGGTGATGCAGGGGCGAGAGCAACCCAAGGTCGATACCGGTGCACTGGGGGCAATGTAGGGGCGAGCAACCCAAGGTCGATTCCGGTGCACTGGGGGCAATGCAGGGGCGAGCAACCCAAGGTCGATTCCGGTGCACTGAGGGCAATGCAGGGGCGAGCAACCCAAGGTCGATTCCGGTGCACTGAGGGCAATGTAGGGGCGAGAGCAACCCAAGGTCGATACCGGTGCACTGGGGGCAATGCAGGGGCGAGAGCAACCCAAGGTCGATACCGGTGCACTGGGGGCAATGTAGGGGCGAGGCATGCCTCGCCCGAATCAGTCCCCCGGCGTTTCCAACTCCACCGGCGCCAGCCGCGGCAAGGCGCAGCGGTGGGGGGCAAGGTCGGTGCTGACCATGGCCGGGTCGCTGCCGCCGTTCAGATTCATGAACGACTGGCCCGCGCTTTCTCCGAGACAGATCAGGTTTTCTAACGAAGCGCCTTCCTTCATGAGGCCGCCCCAGACGATGTCGGGAGAATTCTCACCGGTCTGCTCGTGCCATGCAGCGAGCAGCGCATGGGCCGGAACCGTGCCGCCGCCCTCAAAGACGTTGTCGTGGATGTGGATCTGTTCGGGGTAGGGGTCGTAGTTCGGGTCGTCGATGGTTCTGCCGCCCAGTACGAAGCTGTAGATCATGATGTTGACGTTGTCGTTGCCGGCGAAGCGGTTCTCGAAAACTTCGATATTGTCATTGGCCAATACGAGCAGCCCTGTGCCGGCCGGCACATTGCCGACGATGGCGCCGGGAGGCGCGAAATTGGCCGTGTTGTTCCCCTCGATCCGGTTGTTGAACACGCGGGTCGCCTGACCGCCCTGGACTTCCAGGTTGGGCAGGTCGAATACGAGGACGCCGCCGGTGTTATTGGTGGCGACATTGTCGTAGACGTCGGCGTAGGTCGAATTCTCGATCTCAATGCCCGCGACGTTGTATTCGGCGCGTGAGTTGCGCACGATGATCTGGCTCGACTGGCCGACATAAATGCCCGCGTCTGCCGCTCCGATGGCCACCGAGCCGTCGATCAGAATATTGCGCGACTGCACCGGGTAAATGCCGTAGGCACCGTTTTCCGAATCTGGCCCATTGGTCCATTCCGTGCGCACCCGGCGGACGACGACGTTGTTGCTGTTGTTGATCTTGAGCGCATCGCCCACGGTGTCCTCGATGGCGAGATCCTCGATCACGAAATCATCCGCCGTAACGAGCAGCCCTTCGGCGCCCTGAATCTGGTTGCGGAATGAGAGCACTGACCGGTCCATTCCCGCACCGCGAATGGTCACGCCGGGCACCGTCAGCGAAAGGCTGCGGGAGATCTCGTGCACCCCGGCCGGAATCTCGATGACATCGCCCGGGCTTGCCTGGATCAGTTGCGTCTGCAAGGCCTCTTCGAAACTGGCGCCGGTTTCGGTCGGCGCCTCGCCGCAGCCGACAAGTAACAGCACGGCCAAGGGCAACAGCGTTCGGGAAACGGTATCGGTCTTCATCGTATTTTCGCGTCCGGGTTGATCGAAAGAATGGAAATCATGGCACGAATGCCGACTCCGTGCGAGATCGGCCATCGCCCTAGTGCCTGATATTCTTTTCCCTGGCGTCGTGAGAGTCCGATTTGGCCGGCCACCAGGTGGCGGGCGGGGTCAGGGTCCAGGCACAGTCTTCCGGATCCATCCAGGCGATGGGTTTGGCGCTGCCGTCGAAAATGGGAATCGTGCCGTCGGTGAACTTCCAGTCGTGGTTCGCCGCGTCTTCGATCGCTTCGATCAGGGTCTCGCCGTTAAGGGGCACGAGTCCGTCTACCGGATTGCTTGCATAGTATTTCGCCATGTTCTTCTCCTTTTCCAGACCGCTACGGTCTACCGCGCGAACGCTTCGTACATCCACACCGATCCCGACGTGACGGCGTCGTCATTCGTTACCGCGCCTGGGTCGGCGCCGCCGTACTTTCTGGCGAACTCGGAAAGGACCGGCGCCACGTCGGGGCCGCCCATCACACGCTCAAGTTCGAGATCGTAAAGGCTGTCATCCACGCGCAGCACGATACGGGTGTCGTCGCCCATGTAATGCGGCCATTGTTTCCAGATGCCGCCGTACCAGGAGTTCATGTAGCCGCTCACCAGGAACAACCGACTGTCGTGGACGCCGACCCACACGGTGCGGGTTGTCGCCGGGTCCATTGTCTGGAACTCGACTTCCATGCGGTCGCGCAGAAAGCTCCAGTCGTCGGGGACCGGGGTAGGCTCGCCGCTGCGAAAAGGGCCGCCGGGGATGACCGCCACGGGTCCGTCGCTCAGCCGCATGGCCAACAGGAATATCCAGACGGCAAGCGCCGTGCCGACGATGACGATTACCAGCCACTTCAAGAATCTCAACATATTTTCTCTCCAGTATCGCGCCCGCCCGATTCCGGTACGGGGACGCCAATATAGCAATCTGGCCGACGATAGTTAAACCGGGTTCAGGGACGGGGTTTCGCTGATGGCGTTCTCTATTCGGAAAATGGATCGGCGATTGCGCGAATCCCCGTTCGGCGCCCGGCCTGCACGTCTTCGCATCCGTCGAGCAGGTCGCTGATCGCTTCGATGCAATTGGCGGTGTCGTAAGTGCGCGAGGAGAATACATAGAGGCGCGGTTCCGGCCAGCGGGGTCCCGACGCCTGCCACGAGTCCGGCCAGCCGCCGTCCGGCATTTGCAGGCCGAGCAGATGTTCGAGCGTGACGGCTGCCCAGGCGCCCCACAGGGGCTTCCCGAGTTGACGTAGCGTGGTCACGGCGAGGCAGGTGCGCAGGCCGTCGCCGTAGGCGCCATCCGCTCGGCGGCGCGAGGCTATGCGGTCGGCGATGATCGGCAGGATGCCGGCGAACACCGGCGGATGCAGGTGGTGGGCGCGCAAGATGGCGCTATAAAGATCCATGACGTCCCAGTAGTAGCGCATCTCATTGGCGTCGGTACCGTCGCCAATGATCCGCTTGAGCCAGCATTGCGCCTTCCGGGTGCCCGGCGTATCGCCGAGACAGGCCACGACGTTTGCGTTCAATACTGGATCGGCATCGTTGACCGGTGCATTTTCGAGCCAAGTGTGAAAGAGACCCTCCGGGCTGCGATGCCTGAGCAGAACCTGTTCGTACCACCCGCCAAGCAGCATGGGATGAAAACCCAGGACGAGATTGCAGATGGATGTGGTGTCGGCGTCCGGCGGCAGATGCGGCCAGTAGCGCCAGATGCCCGGCGGCTCCATGGTCGCCGCTGTGTAAAGTTTGGTTCGCGTGAGGATCGCTTCGGCGCGAGGGTCGGCGATGCCGTGCAGCGACAACGATCCCAGGGCGCCGACGAAAGGGGTTGGATCGACACGCCTCGCTTCGGGCCGATCGATGTCGAACCAGTTGTGGAGCCAGAGCCCCTCCTCAGATACGTGAGCATCGATAAACGCAAGTCCCCTGTCGATGGCCTGATTGGCGAGCTTTACCAACGTCTGCGGTTCCTGCGAGAAGTCAGTCATTCAAATTGTTCCTCGAAAGAATTCAGGCGGCAAAGAGCCGGGCGCCGATGTAGACTTTCGCTTGCATGACCGGCCCATCGAAAGTCAGCTTCAAGTGATTTACTCCCGAAAGCAACCTCATCGCTCCCCGCGAACCGAAGAGCATTTCGCGGTTTGGCCATGTCCGGAGCGCTTGAGCTTTCTCCGGTGTTACCAGACCGCGCTCGCCAAGGTAATCCAGGAGCACAAGCCAACTGGCTGGCGACGTCTCGGTCCAGCCGCGCCCGCGATACAACTCAAGGCCGATTCTCGGATGGAGTCCCGCGGCGTTCAGGTCGCAGGCCAGCCCGATGCGGGGGAGCAGCGGATCGAGTTCGCGGGAAAGGCGCGCCAGCGAGTCAAGACTGCCGCGCCAGCCGACCCGTTCCAGAAACTGGGCGGATTCTCTCATCGCCATGGAAAACACGATGCGGAGCGCGGAAGAATCCCGCATGGGAAAGGCGCCCACATGGGAGCAGCCGGCCCCTTCCGGCAAGGCGGCGAAAAGCGTCTCCACGGCCATTCGCAAGTCGGGGCTCTCTTCCTGACCCACCGCGGCCGCAATTGCGGCCGTCATCACGCCCGGGTTGCCGAGTTTCTCGCGTCGCCTCGTACTCTGTACAAGAGGGTGGGCGTCATCGTTGCTCCAATGGGCTTCGAGGAACACGCCCATCGGCGCCGGCCTATTCGCCGGCGCCTCCACCACGTCGTACTCCAGAATCGCGCCGCTGAACCATCGCGACAGGAAACTGGCGGGTCGCCCGACTTCCGTCAGATACCAGCCCAGCGCCAACTCTGGCGGCGTGGCGTCGTCGCGGGCGCCGCGCTTGACGAGATACTTCGCGAACCGTGTGCCGGGCGTCGCCGTCAGGAAGAAGTCGCAAGCGGGCCGCGGGTCGGACAAGCGGCTCTCGAAACCAAATGTCGTTTCGAGCGCACAAGCCGGAAGGTGATGCAATTGCTGCAGGCCCGCCCCCCTGGCGGTAAGCAGCGCGGTCGGAAGCGCATGACAAACGGTCTCAAGCACGACGTCGAGCGGCCCGTCGAGAATCGTCCGTCCGAGTCTATGTGAACGGGCCGTGCTCATGATCCGTTGCGTCCCTCTCCCAGACCGGTCTTCGGCGTGGAACAGGTCGAGTTTAGGATCAATCGGCGGATGCGGCAATACACCGGCAACATACACCGACAAGATTCGGTGACTGCGAGGCGGGTACAGTTGGGGTAACATCAAGTCATGGTCCATTGGCCCGTTACAGGCGGGTGCGGGGATTTATGAAGCCCTTTACCATCGTCGCGGTCGCCGCCGTCGCGCTATCAGTGGCAATCATGGCAGCACTGATCGCGACACGGCCGCAACTTGACCCGAGCGAGCCGGCACCCATAGCCCCGGCCGTCAGGGTCATGCATGTGAACCCCGGCGGCGTGCGCATGGTGGTCCACAGCCAGGGAACGGTGTCCCCCCGCACCGAGGCGGATCTGGTGCCGGAAGTTTCGGGCAACGTCGTGTGGGTTTCTCCGAACCTGGTCGCCGGAGGGTACTTCGAGGAAGGCGAACCATTGCTGCGTATCGACGAGCGGGACTATCGGTATGCCCTGGGGCGGGCTCGCGCGGCCGTGGACCGGGCCATGGCGGAACAGGAATTTGCCGCTTTCGAGTTGCGGCGGCTGCGGGAGATGGAAGCAGGCAATCTCATCAGCCGTTCCGAAGTCGAATCGGGCGCGAGAACCGCACGGGTGACCGAAGCGGCGCTAGCCGATGCCCGCGCGACTCTGAAGCAAGCCGAACTCGATCTATCCAGGACTGAGATATTGGCGCCGTTTGCCGGACTTGTGCGCAGCGAGCAGATCGACGTGGGCCAGTTCGTCAGCCGCGGCGGCGCCATCGCGCGGCTGTACGCGGTGGACTACATGGAGGTGCGTCTGCCGATTGCGGACCGGCAACTGGCCTACCTCGATATTCCGGCCATGCATCGCGGGGAACTGGACGAGTCCATCTCCCCGGAAGTATCGCTGTCGGCGGACTACGCTGGGCGGAGTTACGTATGGCGAGGCAGGGTCGTGCGCGTCGAAGCGGAGATTGACTTGCGCAGCCGGATGGTGAACGCAGTCGCCCGCGTAGGCGCCGGCGACGGGGTTTCGGGTGATTCGACTTACGTTCCGCCGCCGGTGGGACTGTTCGTCGCGGCGGAAATACTGGGACTCTCCGCCGACAGCGTGAGTGTGGTGCCGCGTTCAGCGGTTCGCAACGGCAACCAGGTGCTGGTGGTGGACGAGGATGATCGATTGCGCTTCCGTACGGTAAAAATTGCTCGCATATACGGAGACGACGCCTACATTGACGGCGGTCTGGAAAGGGGCGAACGCGTGTGCCTTACAGTCTTGCAGGCGGTGGTGGAAGGCATGCGCGTTGAAGTGGTCAAGGACGAGTCGGCCGTGGCGCCGGGCGCGTACGGATCATGAAGCCCGTCATCGGATGGTTCGTCGGCAACCCCGTTGCGGCCAACCTGCTGATGACGATTCTCGTGGTCGGCGGGCTGATCGCCGTTTTTCAGATCAGGCACGAGGAATTGCCGTCGATCGAGTCGAATATCGTCACGGTCTCCGTACCCTATCTTGGGGCGGCGCCGGAGGAAGTCGAGAATGGCGTCCTGCTGCGGATCGAGGAGACCGTTGCGGGCATCGAGGGCATCCGTTCAATGACGTCGATCGCGAACGAAGGCTTCGGCGTCGTGTTGCTCGAACTCGAGACCAATGCCAACCGCATCCGGACCGCCAACGGGATCAAGAACCGGATCGACGCCATCTCCACGTTTCCGAGAGAGACCGAGCGCCCTGTGGTGTCGCTGATGCCGAACATTGAAACTGCGCTGGAGATCGTGGTCAGCGGCGATGCGGACGAACGCGCGCTGAAGGAACTGGCGAACGGACTGCGCGACGGGATCACGGCGCTGGAGGGCATCTCGAATGTCGAAGTCGCCTTTGTCCGCGCCGATGAGATATCCATCGAGGTCTCGGAGCAAACCCTACGGCGGATGGGACTCACTTTCGACCAGGTGGCCGACGCCGTGCGGCGCACTTCGCTGGACATGCCCGGTGGTTCCATTGAGTCAGGCGCCGGGGAAATCCTGCTCCGCACCCAGGGTCAGGCCTATACCGGCGAAGATTTTCGCGACATCGTCGTCCTCTCCAGGGAGGACGGCACCAGGGTATATCTGGATGAGATCGCAACGATCGTGGACGGGTTTCGGGAAGGCGAATCGGAAGCGCGATTCGATGGCAGGCCCGCAGCCGTCGTGCGGGTCAACCGGGTCGGCGGCGAAGACGTGCTCAATATCAGCGAACGGGCGCGGCGATACGTGGACGAAGCCCGGCTGCGAATGCCCGAGGGCATCGAATTGACCGTCTCGCGCGACCAGTCCGAGTCGCTGGAGGCGCGCATCGACATCCTGCTCGGCGCCGCCGTGAGCGGTCTGGCGCTGGTGCTGCTGTTTCTTGCGGTGCTACTGCGATTCCGACTGGCCCTGTGGGTCGCTGTCGGCATCCCGGTGGCAATGCTCGGCACGGTCGGCATGATGGGTGCGTTGGGAATCACCGTAAGCACCGTGTCCGTGGTCGGCTTCATCCTCGTGCTCGGCATTGTCGTGGACGACGCCATCGTCGTCGGCGAGCGCGTTTTCGCGCACGAGCAACAGGGCAAGGACCGCTTCGCCGCGGCTGTGGACGGCACGAGCGAAGTGGCCGTGCCGGTCATATTCGGCGCACTGACCACGATCGCCGCATTCACGCCGCTTGTTTTCGCTCCCGGCGTCACGGGACAGTTGGTTTCCGCCATCGGATACGTCGTCGCCATCTGTCTTGTTTTCAGCATCGTCGAATCCCAGTTTGTCCTCCCGGCTCACCTGGCGCACCGAAAAGGACCGCCGCCGACGGACCCGGCGGCCGGGGTCAACGCTTCGTACGCGGCATGGCGGCGGCTCCAGCGACGTATCGGCGCCGGTATCGAGCGATTGGCCCGCGACGGTTACGGCCCGGCGCTCGACCGCGCGATCGAATCGCGGTACGCAGCGCTGGCGATAGGCGTGAGCGTCCTGATCGTGACGCTTGGCCTGCTCGCGAGCGGCCGGGTCGAAACGCAGTTCGCGCCCCGGATCGAGAGCGACAGTATCGTTGCGCGGGTGGAGATGCCGCCGGGCGTCGATGTCGCTCAAACCGCGCGGGCGGCGCACCAGATCGAGCGTGCGGCCTTGCAATTGAAAGCCGAACTGGACACCGCCCACCCGAACCGCCCTTCGTTGATCGAGCATATTTTCAGTTCCGTCGGCCGATCGTCGGGGGCGCGCTCGGTTGTGTCCGAGAGCCACATCGCGGAACTCGTGCTGTCGATTCCGCCGGCCGGGGAACGCGGCAACGTGTCCGTCAGTGATATATCGAGCCGCTGGCGTGAGTTGACCGGGTCGATTTACGGCAGCTTGTCGCTCACCTTCAACACCGTGGGATTTGCGGTAGGTGACGCCATTGCCATTCGGCTGCAAGGCCGCAATGTGGACGATCTGGCCAATGCCGCCGCGCAGTTGCGCACGGAACTGGCGCGTTTCGAAGGTGTCCAGGATATTTCCGATTCGTTCCGTTCGGGCAAGCAGGAAGCCAAGCTGACGTTGCTTCCGCCGGGTCGTCAATCGGGTTTGACGCTCAGCGATCTCGCGCGTCAGACACGTCAGGCATTTTACGGGGAGGAAGTGCAGCGTGTGCAGCGCGGCGCCGAGGACGTACGCGTCATGGTCCGCTACCCTGAAGCCGAGCGGCGATCTCTGGGCGATCTGGAAGACATGCGCATCCGGACCGCCGATGGCGCGGAGATTCCGTTCGCGGCCGTCGCCGGGGTCGAACTCGGCAGAGGGTACTCTACCATTACGCGCTTCGACCGTGAGCGCGTAGTGATCGTGCGCGCCGACGTCGACCGCGACATCGTGACGCCCGAAGCGGTGCTGCAAGCGCTCACGGCCGATGCGCTGCCGAGAATCCTGTCCGGCTACCAGGGCATCCGTTATTCGCTCGGTGGCGAGCGCGAGCAGCGCAACGAATCGACCGCAGGACTCTTCAGTCTCGTCCCTTTGGCGCTGCTCACGATCTATGCGCTGCTGGCCATCCCGCTGCGTTCCTATTTCCAGCCGCTGGTGATCATGAGCGTCATCCCCTTCGGAGCGGTCGGCGCCATCGCCGGACATCTCATCATGGGCCAGCCGGTCACGATCACGTCCATCTTCGGACTCGTTGCCCTGGCGGGGGTAGTAGTCAACACAAGCCTCGTGCTGATCGATTACGTCAACCGGCAAAGGCGCATCGGCGTTGACGCGGGCCTTGCCGTGCGCCGCGCCGGCATCGTGCGTTTCCGGCCTATCCTCATTACGTGCACCACGACCTTCGCGGGGCTCATGCCGCTGATGCTCAACGATAATCCGGCCACGGACTTCTTCGTGCCGATGGCCATCTCGCTCGCCTGGGGCCTGCTGTTCGCCACGGCGATCACCCTGTTCCTGGTGCCTTGCGTCTATCTGGTCGCGGAGGACCTGTTTTCCGCGAAACCCGCGCCCGCGGAAATCCCCTCGCGACAGGAAAAGCATCGGTAGTGTATTGCGAGGCACGACTCATGATATATTCGACACGTCAAATCTTGCTTTAGGGGATAAAAATCATGAAAACAGTTGGCCAATTGCGAGAGGAGATCATGGGCAAGTCGCTCACTGATCCGGGTTTCCGCAAGCGTTTGCTCGACGATCCGGTTACCGCGCTTCGAGACGATATGGGCATTGCCCTGCCCGATGGCTTCAAGATCCATGTACACGAGGACAACAGCGTCGACACGGCGCACATCGTGCTGCCCCCGTCAGCGGAGTTGACCGGAGAAGAGATGTCGCAAGTGGCGGGCGCCGGTTGCGATGGATCGACTGATTACGCCTGGGACTGTTGACGCAGTTTACAACGACGTTGGCGTCGTGCGGCTCGTCAGCGGAGATCGGGTGCCTCGGTTCATTGAAGGCTCGTGACCCGGTCGGGTCGCGTCCCCGCACTGTACGGTGAACTGTACGGTGATCCGGACAATAGGGCGCTTCGTCAATGAGCGCTATCGGGGTAGATGTATGCCCCCGGTGGAGTGGGTCGATGACGGGGAGCGTGCGTCCATGTTCGAGGAGCGGCCCATTCGGGTGGCCGATGCGCGGACTTTAGCGGAACTCCCGGAGCTGGCCGCGCACGGTTTCACCTTGGCGCGCCACCCTACCCGCATCACCGACTTCCACGACCCGGCCCAGATTCCCATCCTGTTCGAGGAGTTCCGGGAACTCGTTCGGCAGCTAACCGGCTGCATAGCCTGCAAGGTGCTCAACTATCAGTATCGCGACTCGCCGCCGGGCGCGTGGACGGGAAACCGCAAGACGCTTCGCGCGCCCATGGTGCGACATGAACCACTTTTTCACACCGATGTCACTCCGTATGCGGAACTGCCTCTGGATGGGGCGGCGGAAGACCGCCACTTTCGCATCTACACGCTCTGGCGAAACTGCGATTTCGAGCGTCCCGTGCAGACGATGCCGCTGGCAGTGTGCGATCTGCGCTCAGTGATGTCCGAAGACGTCGTACTGGCCGATTCGCTTGACCGGAAAGACCCTCCGCGAGTGGGTTACAGCTATCGACTTGTGTATCGCCCAACGCAGCGGTGGCACTTCTTTCCGGCAATGACTGCGGACGAAGTCCTGGTACACAAGCAGTACGACACGTTGGAAGAGGCGTCTCACCGGCGAGGTGTGTTCCACGGCGCCGTCCCCGATCCCGCGGTCGGATCGGACGCGCCGCCGCGGCTGACGGTGGAGGTACGGGTGATGGCGCTGTTTCAGGAAGAGACGGACAAGCTGACGCGTGTCCGGCGATTCCAGGCGGAATTGCCGCCCGCAACGCCTGCTCCCGGGGAAACGTACTGACGCCCGACGTCCGGGGAGCGCCGGAGGCTCAACACCTGCGGTGGCGGTGTTCAACAGCAGGACGCGTCCCGCTCGGCGCGCCTACTGCCCCTTCGCGTCCATGGCGCAGTGCGTAGCGATAAAGTCGGCATGGCTCGGCATTTTGCGGACGGTGTTCACGACCGCGCCCTTGACCCTGCTCATGTATTCATGCAGTTCCGCCGAACCGATGCTGTCCGCCAGACGATGGTAGGTCCTCGGCAAGATATTTTGACCGAGGAGGACCTGCACCCACGAACCTTCAGGGAATATATCCGACTGGGCCGAATAGACCTGAGCGCCCTCCCGGAACAGTTGCATGCGGTAGTCAAGCTCATCGGGTACCCGCATCTCCCGACAGGCACGCCAGAACTCTGAGCCCTCCCGCTGATTTGCCTTGTAGTGCAGTATCAGGAAGTCGCGAATGCCATCGAACTCGGCCAGCATCTGTCGATTGTAAAGCCGGGGCGTGACTTCATCCCCGGGGGAGCTCGGGAAGTTTCCGACGAGGCGGCTGATTCCCTTCTGAACGAGGTGAATGCTCGTGGACTCAAGAGGTTCCATAAAGCCGGCGGCGAGACCGAGGGCGACGCAGTTCTTGTGCCAGAACTCACGGCAACGACCGGTCGTGAATCTAAGCGGCTTCGGGTCCGCGGTCGCCTTGCCGTCCAGGTTGGCGAGCAGTATGGAGGCGGCCTCGTCATCGCTCATGAATGCGCTGCAGTAGACGTGGCCATTGCCCAGGCGGAACTGCAGCGGGATGCGCCACTGCCAACCCGCGCTCCTCGCGATGGCGCGGGTGTGCGCAAGCAAGGGAACCGCGGACTCGCAAGGGACGGCAAGCGCCCGGTCGCAGCGTAGCCAGTGGGACCAATCCTCGTAGGGCACCGCGAGCGCTTCGCCGATGAGCAGCCTGCGGAAGCCGGTGCAGTCGATGAAGAAGTCGCCGCGAACCTGGCGCCCGTCGTCAAGCGTCAGCGAGGCGATGAGCCCATTCGCGGAATGGCGCTCGACGCTTGCTATGCGCCCCTGCGTTCGCGTCACTCCGCGCGCTTCGCTGTAGTCGCGCAGGTAGGCGGCATACAGGCGGGCATCGAAGTGATACGCATAGGCGAATTGCCCGTTCGGTCCCGGGTCCACCCGGTCGAATCGATGGACGGTCGCCGCGAGCGCGTTGATCGAGTAGTTCCAGAGGTTATCCGGGTTCCCCTCTGCGCGGCTTCTCAGCCAATACTGATAGAAGGGCCCCAATTGGAGGTCGAGACCGATCTTTCCGAAGGCATGCGTGTAGCAGTCGAACGGGCGGCCCCAGCCATCGAACTGAATGCCCAGCTTGAAGGTCGCGCCGGTCTTCTTGAGAAAATCGTCCTCGTCGACACCGAGCGTCTCGTTGAACCGCGTGATTGGCGGAATCGTGGCTTCTCCGACGCCCACGGTGCCTACCGCTTCCGACTCGACCAGTTCTACCTTGACGGCGTCCACGAGACACCGCGCAAGCAGGGCGGCGGCCATCCAGCCGGAGGTGCCGCCGCCGGCGATCACGATCTTTCGTATTGGCGCGTCAGGGTCTGACGGCATGGTAGCGGCCTCCAGTCGCCGTCAGGCGCTCTCCGGCGGCGCCGTCCGAACCGTGTCCGCAACGAGCAGGGAGACCAGGAATCGGTCGATGAAGGTTGCCGGGAAGCGCTCCGGGTCGAGGCGCTTCAAGTCGCCGACGCTGACGCCGCCGAGCATTGCGATGACGAGTGGCTTGCAGCGGCTGTCGAATTCGCAGGTAAAACCGTTCGCCGTCAGGCGGAACGAGCTTGCGTCCGGCCCCGCTTGCAACGTCGCCTGCTTAGTACCGCATACGACGATCCGGTGGGCATCCCAGTCCGGCCGAGTCCAGGGGTCTACTCGCTTATCCAGATGCAGCCGCGTATCTTCGCTCCAGGCAGTACGCATGTCGTCAACGAAGTCCTTGACGGTGAACTGGCGCCACGCTTCCTCGACCAGGCTGGTCAGAGCCTCCCGGTACGCTTCGGCGGCCTCGGGGCCGGCGTACATCGGCACATTGATTCGGAACAACTCCGAACGGGCCGCCAGTTTGGCGGCGAGCCAGGTCAGCACGTCACGGCCCGTATACTGCTGAAGTTGCGCCGTCAGGTGTATGCTTCCCTCGCCGTCGCGCTCTTCCGGGACGCAGGCATCGTGCCACCACCCGCGTGGAATGAAGAGCAGATCACCGCTGTTGAGCGTACCGCTCCAAATCGGCCGGGCCGGGGGCAGCATATTGGCCGCCACGTCGGACTCCGTCGGCGCCCGGCGCATCTCGCCGAAAAGTCGCCAGTCCTTGCTTCCCCGCACCTGCAGGACGTAAACGTCATGGCTGTCCCAATGTGTGGAGAATCCTCGCTGGCGCCGATACGAGACGTACAGGTTGGCGGTGGCGTGAGTGCCCAGGCTCGCCTCGATGGCGGCAATCAGTGTTTTGATCGGCTCATGTATCGTGCCGATGGAATCGACGATCAAGGTGGCTCCGTTTTGCAGATAGCGAGTCAATCTGTGTCCGTCGATCCGTTCATCCGCGGGTTGCAACTTTCTTGAGCCAAGTCCATAAGCGCGGCTGAACAGGTCGGTTACGGGGAATGCCTGACCGTCCGACCACAGCTTCAACTGCGGAGGCTTGAGGTTTCGCGCATGGATGATTTCATTGACGTCGTCCCAATCCATCAGCGCCGAGAAGCGGTCGGGCGGCCCCCGGAACAACATGGGTCTGCGCTGGTCGTACTGCCGCTCAAAGAAGTCGCGTGGCGACATCGGATGCACGAGATCGGCGATTCCGGCAGGGACGCCGTCGCGAGAAGTTTCGAACTCGTCCAGGTGGAAATCGGCGGATTCCGCATCGAGAGTCTTGCCGAGCGCCGATTTGAGCAGCCGCCCAATCGTGTCGTTCTCGCGGGTGAGGCCCGCTCGATCCGCCATAGCCCTGGCAAGCCTCTCGGCACGGGCGTCATCCTCGTGGAACACCCCGCGGGCGGTGAACCCGAGAATCCGCTCGCGCGCAAGCAGCATCCTGTCCGGATTCGGCGCCCCGGCTTTCTCGCCGTCGGCTTCGGTCGTTACCGTCATGCGGTTTGCCTCGCCACCAGGTCCCGGAATTTGCCCGGCACGGTCGCCAACTCGTCGAACGAGCCTTGCTGCGCCACCTTGCCGGCGCTCATCACGTAGATTCGGTCGGCGTCCCGAATGGTCGTCAAGCGGTGCGCTATCACGATGCGGCTTGCCAGCGCCCGGTCGATGCTGGCGACCACGGCGGCCTGGGCCGTATTATCCAGCGAGTTTGTCGCCTCGTCCAGGAGCAGCAGCCTGGGTTTCCTTACCAGGGCGGCGGCAATCAGTATCCGCTGCCTCTGGCCGCCCGAAAGGAGCGCGACGTCCTCGCCGACGGCCGTGTTCATACCCATCGGCATGTTGCGGATGTCACCGGCCACGCTGGCCTGTTCCGCTGCCGCCCAGGCGTCGTCTTCGGTCAGGCTGGAGTCAACGCCGACGATGTTCTCCAGAATGGTTCCAGACATCAGGGAGGCGTCCTGGGTCACGACGCCGATTTGTTTCCGAAAGTCCTCGAGATCGAAACCCGACAGGTCGGAACCGTCGTAGTAGACCGTGCCCGATTCGGGCTTCTCCAGTCCGAGCAAGAGCCGGAACACCGTACTTTTCCCGGATCCCGATTCCCCCACGATGGCCACGAACTCGCCCGGACGACACCTTATCGAGACATCGTCGAGGATCACGGGACCGTTCAGGTCGTAGCGAAAAGTGGCATGGTCCAGTCGAACGTTACCGCCTACGCGATTGGCGGTGACGCGGGGCATCCGCCTTTCGGCCGGAAACTCCGGCGCTTGCCCGAGCAGCGGGACCGCCTGACGGTATGTGGACAGCACTTCGGTCAGCGCCGAGACCGCGGCGCCGAGACGCGTGAGGGCGGAGAAGAACACGGTCCCCGCCAGATATACCACGAGGAAGTCGCCGATGGACGCGGCCGGCGCCGCACGAAACGCGAACACGGCCAGGAGAGCCGCCGATGCGAGGAGCGGAGCGGAACCGTTGACTGCGCGCATAAGGGCGTCCACCTGGTTCGCCCGGTGTTCCGCGCTCTTCTGCAGCCGGTACGGTTCGGCCCAGGCCGCGAAGACAGCGCCCATTGCCCTTGCTTTCTGCACTCTGCCGACGGCGCTGACGAACTCGTAAAGCTTGCCGTAGAGTTCCTGGGCAGTCTCCAGGGCGCGCTTCCGCCACCGTAGCTGGACCGCCCCGAGCAGGACCAGCGCCAATAGCACGATTACGCCCACCGCCAGCAGGGCAACTGTCAGCGCGGGTTCGAAGACGAGCAGCAGGCAGGCGGCCGGGAGCATGAACAGCAGCGAGGTGATCGCGTTGGCCACGGCGCCTGAAATCACGTCGCGCAGTTGCTGGAAGCTCAACGCCCGAGCGGCCAGATCGCCGGCCATGTAACCGCGAAGAATCCGGGACGGCAGGCCTAGGATTCGAATCCAGAATGCACCCGTGATGCGTGTGGCGCCACGCCCTTCGATTCGAATCAACGCCAGGGACTGCATGAGTTGCATGAGACCGCCGATGAAGCTGAGCGCCAGGAGGCCGGCAATCGCCGCGCGCAGTGTGTCCCGGTCTCCGGTCGGCGCGATATGGCTCACCACCAGACCCAGCAATAATGCCGGAGCGTACGCGATCAGGGCGATCATGACGCCTAGCGCCGCGTACTTCAGCAGATGGGGCCTTGCTCCGGCGCCAATCATGCGGAGCACGTCGCCGGCCGCCGCCGGCCGCGGCGGCAAGGGTGCATAGAAAGTTACGGCCCGCGGGTCCAGCGCGGCGGCCAGTTTCCGGGTCACCCGAACGGTCCGGCCACTGCGCGGGTTCAGGATCCGATAGCGTCCGCTGGCGCGGGACGGGATCAGCGCTACCGGAATCCGGCTGTCCCCGAGATAGCCGAGCATGGCGCCGTTGTCGCCGCGCCACCACTCCTCATCGTCGGGCAGGCGAACCGCTCGGGCTCTCACATCGGACGCGCGCAGGATGTCGGCCAGCGCTGTGGAGTCAGTCTGCGGCGGACTTCCGGCCGGGGTCCGGAAATGGATCTGCTCGTGTGCGCCGATGGTCCTGAGCGCGGTCAGGAGTTCCGTGGCCGGCGTCTCCCGGCTGGCCTTGCCGGACGCCAATGCGTCCAGCGCTTCGTTCGCGGTCGTCTCCTGCTCGCGGCGCAGCGTGGTGCGCTCCATTTGCAAATTGGCGAGGTCCGCCAGCACCAGCGCCCGATTTTCCTGAATCGCGGCGAGCGCGACGCGGTGGAACTCGGCCAGACCGTCGGCGCAGCGCCCTTCCGCCAGCAGCGCCGCCGTCGTCGAGATCCGTCGCGGCGGCGCGTTGGCTTCGCACCGCGCCCAGCTCGCGGGAGTCAGGGGGATATCGCCGCGGTCCGTGCCGATCGTGCCGACGAACTCGATGTGCTCACCGGCCGGAATCCAGACCACACCCCGCCGGGAAGTGACGGCGCCGCCCCGCGTCAATGCGACCTCGGCGTCCGGCTCCAGCCGCGCGTCGGGTATTGGCGGCGCGACGATTTCCCGGACAATGGCTTCGGTGAGGCCCTCGACCCAGGCGTCGATCCGGCTGCCCAGCGCGTCGCCGAAGCGGCCGTCGAACAAGTCGGCCAGGGGAATCCGCCGGGCGACCAGATCCGCCGATGCCTTGGCCCGCAACCGCAGCGGCGCATCTTCGGACGCAGCGACGCCGAAGAGCAACTTGTTCTCGCCGGCGCGCAGCACATGCTCGTAAGCCGTTGCGGCAACGCCGTCTCGGATGCCAATGGAGAACACATCGACGTAGCCGGTTTCCACGTACCAGGCTGCGTCGGGGTCATCGAGTTCGTGCATGCCGACCGACGCCATCCTGACCAGCGGATAGTCGGACAGTACGGAAGCGGCAATCCACCGATCGGTCATGTCAGGTCGTCCAGTATCGCGGTCACGCGGTCATTCGCCAAGGATGAGGCGCCGGTACAAGGCATTGTCCGGGTCTTGCATCAGTGCTTCGTGCCGCCCGCGCTGGACCACCCGGCCCCGATCCAGCACGATAATCTCGTCGCAGTCCCGAATCGTGCTCAGCCGATGAGCGATGACGAGGCAGGCGCACCCTCTGCGGCGGATCGCATCGTCGATCCGACGCTCGACCAGCGGGTCGACGGCGCTGGTTGCCTCGTCGAGAATCAGCAGGGTTGGCTTGTAGACCAGCGCTCTGGCGATCTCGAGACGCTGGCGCTGGCCGCCGCTGAAATTGAGCCCCCCTTGATGCACGGGACTGTCGTAGTTCAGCGGCCTGCGGCTGATTTCCTCGTGAATGCAGGCGTCCCGGGCGGCGGCGACGATCAGGTCGTCGGGCACCTTGTGGTTCCACATCGTCAGATTTTCCCGCACCGTTCCGGAAAACAGGGCAACCTCCTGGTCCACAAAGGCCACGGAGTCCGCCATGATTTCAGCCGAGATTTGTTCCCGCGAAACCCCATCGAACAGGATTTCACCGGCCCAGGGTTCCCACAAGCCCCCCACGAGCATGGCCAGGGTCGACTTGCCGGAGCCGCTCGATCCGATCACGGCAACGCGCTGTCCCGGCTCGATCGACAGGCTGAAGTCCGAGAGCAAAGGATCCCCCCAGCGCCGGTAGCCGAAAGTCAACCCCTTGATTTCAAGGCGCCCGGCCAAGCGCAATTTGCGCTGGAACACGGCAAGACGCTGCCCCGACTTCTCCTGGAGCAGGGCGGGCGCCGGCGCCCCGCCCACGTCGTCGATCCGCTGCAGATCCGCCGCCAGCACATTGAGTCGGTCGGCGGCGTCGACGAAGCGGCCGATCGGGACGAGAAAGCGGGAGCCCACCAGGAAGTACGCTGTCAGGTCGCCGAGAGACATCTCGCCTCCGAGCACCCGAATCGTCCCGAAATAGAGAATGACCGCGGCGCCCATCGCCTGTGCCAGAGCCGGGGACGTAGCGATCGCCGCGCCGAACTCGGCGAACCGTTGCCGAATGTCGAGTTCGCGGGCCAGATAGCCCGTCCAGCGCGAGAAGAGCGCCGCTTCCGTACCGGACGCCCGAATCGAGTCGAGCCTTCGCAATCCGGTGGCGCAGGCGCCGAGCAGTCGGCCTTGCTCCTGCCTGAGCCGGTGATTCTCGTGCAGGCGCAGCCTGACCAGCATGTGCACCGCCACCGCGTTCGCGGCCGCCACCGCGAGCACTCCGGCTGCCAGCCACGCATCTGCGTACGCCATCCATACGAACAGCGCGGCGCTGATCGCCAGCTCGATGAAGATGCCCGTCAACTGCGTCGAACCTTCGTCGGTAACGTTGTTGACGAGTTGGATGCGCGAAGCGACATCGCCGGAAAGGCGTTGGGCGAAATACTCCCTTGGCAGGCGCAGCAGTGTCGAGACGAGCCGGGCCGACTGCTCGACCGACACGCGCAAGCTCAACCGGTTCAGGACGTGCTGCTGCAGCCAGGTAAAAGCGAAAAGGGCGATCGCCGCAAGGGCCACCGCGCCGACGATGTAGAGCGCGGTCGCAGTCGCGCCGGCCTGGGCGTAGTCGACGAATGCGCCGAGCAGCAGCGGGACGGCCAAGGTTGGAATCGCACCGAGCAGGCCACAAAAAACGGCAATCAGGAGCAGTCTGCGATGAGGACGGAACCAGGGCCAGAGCTTGTCGCGAATGTTGGGAGGCCGCCCGCCCTGGACGAAGTCCGGGCGCGGCTCGAGCGTGAGCACGACCCCGGTGTACAACTTGGCAAACTCGTCTTCGCGCACCAGGCGGTGGCCCTGCGCCGGATCGTTGATCAGGAAATCGTCGCCGCGAAACCCCTCCAGGACGCAGAAGTGCTGGAACTCCCAGAACAGGATCGCCGGAGTGCGGATGCTGCGCAGGTAGCGGTACGGAAGTCTTTGGCCTTTCAGGTCGACTCCGAAACGGTCGGCCGCCTGCCGCAGGTCCCCCGCGGTGCAGCCGTCGCGACTGACTCCGCAGGCGACCCGAAGTTCGTTGATCGGCACCCATCGGCCGTAGTGCGCCAGCACGATCCCCAGCGCCGCCGCTCCGCACTCCCTGACCGCGATCTGCTGGATGGAAGGCGTCTTGCGATAGTAAACGACGAAGTCCCGGCAACGATGCAGCCATTTTCCGACGGACTTTGCGGTGGGAAGTCGCACTGGGATTAACGCTCCTTCAATGTTCGGCGCTACTCGAACGCCGTTCGCAAGGCGAGTCCGGCCAATGCAGCGGCGACGCTGCGGCTGCCGGCGGGAATACGCAGCACCGCACGGTTCGTCGGCGCAACCTCGAACTCGGCCGAAGGCGAGAGCCGGACATCGATCGTGACGTTGCCGGCGGAGGCGGCGGAAACGCTCAACAGGCGGCCGTCGGCAATCCCGGCATCGCCGACCAGCGTAACCGCGGCGCCGGGCGACAGGATCGCGAGCGCGTTTCGCGAGGCGTCATCGAGACTCGCGACGTCCACCCGCAACGGCATCCGTCCGGCGTCGGCAATCGTTTGTCCCCGGTCCGTGGCTATGACGGGTATGACGGTCGAGAACCTGATCGGCGCGAAGAGCGCCCCAACCAGGAAGACGGCGATGGCGGCGGTGGTGGCCCGGGAGACCAGCCGCTCATGGGGCGGACTGGCGCGAATCAGATCGTCGAGCGGATCCGGTTTCGCGCGGTGATCCAGCGCTTCGTCAGAGTACGGGGAAGTCAGCGGCATCAGCCGGAAAGGTCCACCGGGAGAACGGCGGAAATACCGTCCTTGAACTTGCGCCGCTGCACGCTCATGAACTCATCCGGCGCTCGCGAACCGATGACGCCGCCTTGCAGAACGATCTGGCGGCCTATCTCGGTCTTGGTATCCTTGCCTTGCGCGTACACCAGCGGATTGGCGTCCAGAAACACGGTCATCTATACATGCGGACAAGAATATCATTTGCAATTGAAAGTGCAATCCGCGATGCGGTTTTCAGCCGTAACGCCGGTATCCGGCGAGACGTCGCGGGAATTGCGGATTTGCGTTTCAGGTTGCCGGCCGCGCCTTGTTGATGCGTTCGGTGATTTCCGCCAGGCGGGTCAGATTCTGCAAGGCCATCGGCAGGATTACCGACATCTGGATGAACTCGTAGGAATAGGTGACGATGGAGAATATCTCGCCGGGAGTCGCGCCGGTCTGTGTCGCCGCGAACCAGAGATTGAAACCCAGCATCGTCAGCAGGGCGATGAAAATCAGCGCGTAGACCACGGATTCGGTGTCCGACAGCCGCACCTCGTGCCGGCGCAGCCCGACGAGATGCGCCGTAACCTTGCTCAGGTCCCGGCTTTCCAGCGTTGCGACCTGCGCCTCGGTCTGCTCGTTCAGATCGGAATTCAGCGTGAAAAAGCGGCGCGCCGAAAGGCCGTAAATTCCCAGCATGACGGCGGCCGCGATACTGGCGGCAAGGGCCAGCAGGCCGTGAAAGCTGAACAGCACCGCGATGGCGACGACGACCTGAATCAGCCCCGTTATCGAAAGCGGCGCCTCCTCTTCCAGAAAATCCACCAGTTCGCGCCCCATGAGCACACGCGCATTGGTGACCGAAACCGCTTCCTCCCCGGCGCGATGCGCCTGGGCCCGGCCCAGCGCGACCCGCATCGAGCCGTAAGCGCGCGTGTCGTACACGCGCCGCCCGGTCGCCACGACGATCAGTACCGCCATGGCCGCGATGAGTTGATAAAAGGCCGTGTATTCGTCACCCAGCAAGCCGTCGATCGAGCGCCCCATCAGCAGCGGGAAAAAGGCGAGCATCGCGGTTTCCAGCGTGGTCAACGTCCATGTGACAACGATCTTGAAGCGGAACACACGCAGCAAGGTTCCGATCGAAAGCCGATCCCCGATCAACAGCAAGGGTTCGTCACGCTTCTCAATATCCCCTTTCATGAAACCTCCCGCTTGAGTTCAACCCATACGAGGGCAAGCCTAACCGGAACAGCAACAGCCTGCACAGTCCAGGCGCCAGGGAGGGGAGATTCTGCGACTTCGCTTTGCTACGCGCAGAATGACAGTATGAAGGGCCTGCACAACGTGAGTCGCCGTCGGGTCAGGGGAAGTGCAGCGGGCGTGCGAGGCAGGACGCCGAGCCCGAAGCCTACACGGACGTATTGACGGCGTCCGCTGCACTTCCCCTGACCCGACGGCGACGGGTTAATTTTCCTTAGACCTCGACAAAGCGTGGGGGGAGGTTACAATCCACCGCGTTCAAGCCGATATTCAGCTTGAGCCTGGCTTTGCACTCGCGACAAGGATTTCTGCATGAACGCTAAAGTACTGCGGTTAAACAAGGCCGGTTCGCCCGTGGCCTGGCTGACGCGGGAAGAGACCGCCACGCTCATCGTCAAGGAAATGGTTATCTGGTCGATGGGTGTGGCCGTGCTCGAAATTCGCGGCGGCTACAACCGGCTCGGCGAGCGCTCCGTTCTCAGGCTGCCGAGCATCGTGGCCTGCGAAGGCAAGGTGCATCGGGACCAGTACCAGCCGCCGCTGGAAAACAGCATCCTTTTCCGCCGTGACCAGAATCTGTGCATGTATTGCGGCAATGAACACGCGAGCGCCGATCTTTCGCGCGACCACGTGTTGCCCTTGTCCCGGGGCGGGCGGGATCGCTGGACCAATGTCGTGACTTCCTGCCGCCGCTGCAACAACCACAAGGCCGACCGCACGCCGGAAGAAGCAGGCATGCAATTGCTCGCGATTCCTTTCGTGCCTAATCAGTACGAGTTTCTCTATCTGACCAATCACAACGTGCTCGCCGACCAGATGGACTTCCTCAAGGCCCGGTTCTCGCGCCACATGGGCTGAAGCCCGGAAAGCGTTTGCTTTGCGGTGGAATTGGCAGTACCTTGATTCGCCCTTCCGAATCGATACTGCGAATGGTGCTCCGGGCATGAGGGAAATCAGTAATTTCAGCTTCCGCTTCCGGGCGTTGGGCGCCGTTGCCGTGCTTTTTGTGGCCGCCGGGACCGCAGCTCAGGATTTACCGGAATTCGAGCGGCGGGTGCTGGACACCGAATTCCAGGGCGGTTACGGCGTGGATTTCGCCGATATCGACGGCGACGGCCTGACCGACGTCGTCGCCTGGGCGACCAACCCGGGGCAACTGGCCTGGTTCCGCAATCCGGATTGGGACAAATACGCGGTCACTTCGACCATGCAGGGCAACATCTCCAGTGCGCCGCTGGACATCGACGGCGACGGCGACACGGACCTGGCGCTGGCGCACGATTTCAGCCTCGGCAATTCCACCGGCGGCGGTGTGATTCACTGGATGGAGAATCCCGGTGACCCCATGGCCAACGAAGAATGGCCGGCGCATTACATCGACGAGATTCCGACGTCTCACCGAATTCGCTGGGCCGATGTGAACGGCGATGGCAGCCAGGAATTGGTTAACCTGCCAATTATCGGCATCGGCGCAAGCGGGCCGCTTTACGATGTCGGCCTGCAATTGAAGTCCTATCCCGTGCCGCAGGATTTAACGGTAGAGAGTTGGAACGGCGTGGTCCTCGACCACAGCCTGGAATTGTCGCACGGCATGAGCAGCGTGGACTGGGACGGCGACGGCCGGGAAGACCTGCTGACGGCGAGTTTCGGCGGCGTGCATCTGTTCCAGCTCGCGACCAATGGGCAGGCGGTGGCAAAGACACAGATCGGCGAGGGTCTGCAAGGTCCGGAACGGCCCAATATCGGCTCAAGTGAAGTAGACGTCGGAAACTTTCCCGGCGGCCGCTATGTCGCCACGGTAGAACCCTGGCACGGCAACCAGGTGGTGGTTTACCAGGGCGGTGAATTTCCCTGGAACCGGATTGAAATCGATGACAGTATTGCCGGCGGCCATGGCCTGATCACGGCGGACCTCGACAACGACGGCGTCGACGAAATCATCGCCGGCGGCCGTTCCGAACCGCACCAACTGGCAATTTATCAATACGACGACCGCGCAGAACGCTGGCGCCGCGAAAACCTGGATGCCGGGGTGGCGGTATCCGGCCTCGCGGCGGCCGATATGGACGGTGATGGAGATATCGACCTGGCCGCTATCGGTTCGGCTACGCGCAATGTCGTTATCTACGAAAACCTGGGGCGATAGTCTGCCCCGGCCTGAATGAGGGGATTCCGGGAATCCGCAAGACTGCATGGAAAACCAAGCGAGAAATCCCGTCGCCGGATTCTTTTTATCCCTGGTGGCGGCCGGCATGTGGGGGATGCTGCCGGTAACTCTGAAAGAGTTGCTGCTCGGCATGGATGCCCAGACCATAGTCTGGTACCGCTTCCTGGTCGCGGCGGCGATTCTGCTCCCCTGGCTGGCATGGCTCGGGCGCTTGCCGACGCCCCGGCAATTTGTCAACGGCGCCGGCTGGTGGCTGCTGCTGGCCGCTGTCGGACTATGCAGCAATTATTACCTGTTCAGCGTCTCCCTGAATTTCGTCAACGGAGAAACCGCCGAAGCCGTCATCCAGTTGACAACGCTGTTCCTGATCTTCGGCGGCGTGGTGTTCTACCAAGAGCCATTCACCATCGCCCAGAAACTGGGAACGGCGCTGATCGTAGTCGGCCTTGCGCTGTTTTTTCACGATCGACTGCTGGAACTGCTCGATCCGGAAAACGCGCAGACCATCGGCGTGCTGATCGTGGTGGCGTCGGCGGTTGGCTGGACGATCTATGCCTTATTGCAGAAGAAGCTCCATTCCGAGTTCAGCTCCGCGCAGATTTTATCGCTTATTTACATGTTTTCCGCGCTGGTGCTGTTGCCTTTTATCAACCCCGGCTCGCTTTTCGGCCTGAGTAACCTGCAATACGGCCTGCTTGCCTTCGCCTGCCTGAATACCGTGATCGCTTACGGCTGCTTCGCCGAAGCGCTGAAATGCTGGGATGCGTCCAAGGTCAGCGCGGTGCTGGCGCTGGCCCCGTTGTTCACCATCAGCTCGCTGAAACTTGTGGTGCTCGTGAACCCGGACTATGCGTTTTCGGATCGGCTGGGCTGGATTTCCATCGGCGGCGCCATGGTGCTGGTGCTCGGTTCCGCCTTGACCGCCATCGTGCCCAGGACGAAGGATGAAGATCTTCCCGCGCACATTGTCACGCCCCATGCGGACTAGGCCCACCCTGGCATAAAATGACCTGTCATGTAGGGGCGACGCATGCGTCGCCCGGAATCGTTCGAGGAGACCCGTGTGAACCAGATATCATCGAAAAGAAGCAAGCTCGCCTCGTTCTCTTTGGGGCTCGGCCTGCTCGCAATTCTCCTTCCCGTGCTCGGCGGGCTCGGCACTCGCATTGGCCTGTGGTCTTTCGGCATCGGATTGCTGCTCGCGCCCCTGGGCCTGGTTATGGGAATTGTCGGCCTGATTCTGGGCGTCATCGCCCTGGTGCGCCACAGGAAGGCTGGTGAGCGCCCGCCGCTGGCGGCGCCGGGCGCCGCGATTTCCCTGCTGGCGGCTACCTATCTTGGCGTTGCGGTGGCGTCGGCGTTTACCGTGGCTCCGATTCACAACGTGAGTACGGATATCGAGGATCCTCCCGAGTTCACCGTGGTCGCGTCGCTGCGCGGCGAAGGCGATAACCCGCTCTTCTACGACAGTGAAACGATCGGCCCCTTGCAACGCGAAGGCTATCCTGACCTGGGGCCGCTGGACATGGATTTGCCGCGGGACGAAATGTTCGAACTCGTCCGTGGCGTTCTCATCGACATGGGGCTCGAACTCGTGCGCGAGGATCCGGAGCAGGGCGAAATCGAGGCAATTGCAACGACGTTCTGGTTCGGTTTCAAGGACGATCTCGTGGTCAGGCTGCGTGAAACGGACGCCGGCACCCGCATGGACGTCCGCTCGGTATCGCGAGTCGGAGTAGTCGATCTCGGCGCCAATGCCGAACGCATATTCGAAATCATCGGCCGCGTCGAGGACGCGCGCTGACTCTTCAGGTTCAGATACATGCAAGATTGTAGGGGCGAGGCATGCCTCGCCCCTACATGCTGAAGGCGGGCCCAGTCTTGACCAAGTAATCCGGCTTTGAAATGATCGGGCCGTTCTACTGATTCTCTTCCGAATATTGTGGAGTGACCGCCATGACGAGTCTGCCGCGCCTGCTTGTTTTCCTTTTCCTGCTGTTGCCGTCGATTACTTTCGCCGGTGTCGACCGCATCGAAATCACCAGCCGCGAAACGCTTTCGAGCGCAGGACACGATTTCACTTACGATGTGATCGAAGGCGTGCTTTACCTGAGCCTGGACCCGGATCATTCGGGCAACGCCATGATCGCCGACATCGCCTACGCGCCGCGCAACGGCGAAGGCATGGTCGAGTATTCCGCCGACTTCAGGGTGCTGGCGCCCTCGGCGGACATCGCCAACGGCGGCCTGTTATACAACGTCAATAACCGCGGCGGCTCGCGGGTCGCGCCGGAAATTTCCTTCGATCATCCGCTGGCCGGCCTCGGCTTCACTTATCTCGTCACCGGCTGGATCAACGAAATCACGCCGGGACCAAGTCGCCTGCGCCTGCACGCCCCCGTCGTCGGCTCGGCTGACGATCTCATAACCGGCGACGTCCGCTACGAGGTCATCGTCAACAGCCCGGCGGACGAGGTAAATATCGCCGGCAGCGGACATCTGGCCTATGCGCCGACCGAGCGCGGCCTGCGCGAAGCAAGCCTCAACCGGCGGCAATACCAGACCGATGCGCGCATCCCGATCGAACGTTCGCGTTTTGAGCTGTCGGTCGTCGACGAGCCGGACAGCAGTCAGCCCATCGTCAACCTCGCGCTGGACGGCGGCTTCGAGCCCGGCATGATCTACGAGCTTGTTTACGAGGCCCGGGACCCGGTGCTTGCGGGCGCCGGTATGGCCGCGATCCGCGATCTCGTACCGCTCATGCGGTATGGAGGTGAAGGCGAGGAACAACTGGCGCAACTCGGCCTGGTCGACATCGAACACACTGTGGCCTGGGGCAATTCCCAGAGCGGGCGGCTGTTGCGGCAATTCATGTACGACGGATTCAATGCCGATCTCGAATCGCGCAAGGTTTTCGACGGCGTAATTCCGGTGATCGCCGGCGGTGGCTACGGCATGTTCAACCTCCGCTTCGCCATGCCCACCCGCACCAACGGACAACATTCCAATCACCTGTACCCGAACGATCTGTTCCCCTTTACTTATGGCGAAAGCACCGACCCATGGACCGGCCGCAACGACGGCATCCTGCGCCGCGCCAGGGCCAGCGGCACGGCGCCGATGGTGTTCCACGTCCAGACTTCAAACGAATACTGGGTGCGCGCGGGCTCGCTGCCGCATACCACACCCGACGGCAGCGAAGACGCATATATTCCGCCGAACGTGCGTTTCTACACCATCGGTGGCTCCCAGCACGGTTCGGGCAATGGAACGCCGCGCGAAGACGCCAATACGCAATTGCCGAGGAATCCGAACTTGTGGGCGCCGATAGCCGATTCCCTGCTCGTTGCCATGTATCGCTGGGTAGCGGAAGGCGAGGAGCCGCCCGAATCACGCTATCCGCGCATCGCCGACGGCACGCTGGCGCCTTCCCACGTAGACGGCCGCATCAATCGCGCGGTCTGGACTCCGTTACGCGGCGTGAATCATCCTGAGGCGCTCTACCGTCCGGCTCATGCCGAATATGGTCCGCGCTGGAACAGCGAACGCATCGTGGACCGGCATCCGCAGTCTTCCGACCACCTGTACGGAGCGCTGGCGCCGGCGGTAAATTCCGACAACAACGACTTCACTGAAAGCACCGTGCTGCCGCCCCTGACGGCAGTCCCCCTGGCGACTTTCACCCCGTGGAACCTGCGCGCCCCCGCAACCGGCGCCGAGCGCTCCCTGGCCCGGCTCGCCGGCGGCTACATTCCGTTCCCGACCAATACCGCCGCGGCGGTGCAATCCGGCGACCTGCGCAACTCGGTCGCGGGCCTGTACCAGTCCTTCGACGATTACCTGCAAAAATACGAAGCCGCCACCGACAAACTCATCAGCGAAGGTTACCTGCTGCCAGGCTTCAAGAACGCCTACATGGACATAGCCCGCGCCAATGAAGCTGTTTTCGAATAGAGATTCCGGCCCACTCAAACTCGAAGCAGGCGCCTTTCGAGTAAGGAGCGCGCATCGCGGCGACTGTCGGCGACGGCTACGACATAGACGATATCGTCCTGCAACTGGTAAATGATTCGAAAGGGTTTGAAGAAAATTTCGCGAAATTCCCGCAACCCCAATTCCAGCAATTCCTTCGGATATGCTCCGCGCGACGGCCGCTCGGAAAGGCTTGAGAAAGCCTCTTCGAGCCGGGTCAACACATGATCGGCGGCATCTCGAGAGTCATGTTGCCCGATGTATTCCCACAAGTCTTCGAGGTCGCCGGCCGCGGCGTCTGTTAGTTTGAACAGGTGCGGCACGGGGGTGTCGGTTAACGTCGTGCGCGGAGGGTCGCTATCACATCCGCCGCGTCCCGTACTTTGCCCGCTTCGATCTGTTCTTTCCCTTGCGCGAGTATCTTCAACAGGGCAATGGTTTCCTGCATGCGCTCGTAACTGTCTATATCTTGCACCACGACCTTAGCCTGACCGTTTTGCGTGATGATGTAGGGCTCGGTCGTTTCTCCCAGCGTACGGACAATTTCGGCGGCGTGCGATTTCAGATAACTGATCGGTTTGATGTTACTTGCTAGTGTCATGATTTTCACCTTGAAACAGGTCTGAATTTAGTCCAAAAATAGGTCGATTGCAAACTGGTCATGGGACACCCGCCCCCGCCAAAATCTCACGATCAGACAGCACGTGTCCGCATCAACCGAGCGATATTTGGACTTTAAAAGTGAGTAAAGTTCACGTTTTGCGCCGGAACAGTCGCAAAAAAGCATAGTCTGCGCGTTGCCTGGTCTACAGATTGTGGGGGAAGGGCGAACGTTGCTATCATCCGTGCCGATTCGGTGTCTGCGCGGACAACCGGAAATTGCTAATGTGAGGGGAAAATCACCTTGACGGCAAGACTGTCCGGTTTACTCAAGGGAGCGGTGGAGAATGACGATGTGGCTTCCGCTATCGGGGAATACGAGCACCGATACGGAGGCGAAGCACGTGGTGGACAGGATCTGCGGCTCGCCGAATACCGGAACTTCGTCAAGCTCTATTTCGACCTCACCACCGACTTCTACGAATACGGATGGGACAGATCCTTCCACTTCGCGGCGCGGGCAAAGGGTGAGCGCTTTACGGCTTCACTCGCGAGGCACGAACACTATCTCGCTCATATGCTCGGACTGCGTCCCGGAATGTCGGTTCTCGATCTCGGCTGTGGGATCGGCGGACCGCAACGCGAGATAGCGCGTTTCAGCGGAGCGGCGGTGGTGGGCGTGAACATCAGCGACTACCAGGTGGAGCGCGCCCGAAAGTACACCGAAGAGGCGGGTCTGGAGCACTTGGCGGAATACGTGGTGGGAGATTTCATGAAGATGGACTTCCCGAATGATTCCTTCGATGCCGTTTACTCAATAGAGACCACTTGCTGTGCGCCGAACAAGGCGGACGCCTTCGCCGAAGTGTTGCGGGTTCTTAAACCGGGCGGACGTTTCGGAACTTACGAGTACTGCCTGACCGACCGGTTCGATGAGGAAGATTCTGATCATCTCCGCCTCAAGGCCGACATCGAACTGGGCGGCGGCTTGCCCGAAATCGCCTTCCCGCACGAGGTCGATGACGCGCTGCGGAAGGTCGGATTCGAACTGCTGGATGCTCGCGACCTCTCCATGGAAGCCGCATCGGACGTTGCCTGGTATGAGCCTCTGATCAGTGCGGGGCCATCGCTGGAAACGATCTGGAGTTGCAGATGGGGACGCGTCGTGACCCATACGCTGGTCAAGCTGCTGGAGAGTCTCGGAGTCGTTCCGAAAGGTGCGCATCGGGTGTCGGCACTCCTGAACACGGCGGCATTGGCGTTCACCGAGGCCGGTCGGCGTGGAATTTTTACGCCGATGTACTTCGCGCTGGCAAGGAAGCCTGATGAGCCCTGATCCCGCCTCGAATGACTTTTTGGTCCTCCAGGCCGGATCGCTTGAACACTTCTTGAAGCCGGCGCATAAATGAGCCACCTGGATACGCAGAAGGGATTGGCGGGAACGAACGATTCAAGCCCGGGCATGCGACGCAACCGCGAGCACTTCGCGCTCGTCAGGCGCTATTACAGACAGGTCACTCCGTTTTACGAATTCGCCTGGGGATCCTCGTTCCATTTCTCGCCGCGCATGCCGGGAGAGAGCCTCGCCGATTCGCACCAACGCCAGGAAGCCTTCATCGGCGCAATGCTCTCTCTCAAAGCCGGAATGGAGGTCGCGGATTTGGGCTGCGGCATCGGCGGCCCAATGGTTACTATCGCCAAGACGACGGGCGCGAGCATCACGGGGATCAACATCAGTGGCGAACAGGTCGCGCGCGGCAAAAAGCTGCTTCGTAAATCGGGGCTGACGGAGACCTGCCGGTTCCTTCACGCGGATTTCATGGACGTGCCGATGGTTGACGACTCTTTCGACGCCATGTACTCGTTCGAGGCAATCTGTCATGCGCCGGATAAGGAACCGGTCTTTCGCGAGCTATACCGGCTGCTCAAGCCCGGCGGCGAGATTGTGGTGATCGACTGGTGTCTGACGGATCGCTACGATGATGCCGTGGAGAGTCATCGCGCCGCGCGCGCGGGGATAGAGAAGGGCAACATGCTAGGCAAGCTGTTGCGGACCGGCGAGCAGGTCGAAGCAATTCGCGCAGCGGGTTTCCAGGTCGCGGCCACCATCGACCAGCACGAGGAATGGGATTCGCGGAGCCCGTGGTACATGGGACTTCAGTCGCGCGATTTGTCATTGACTTCGTTGGCGAGAATTCCGGCGGGCCGCCGAGTTACCGCGGCGTTGACAAAAACCCTAGAGAAATTGCGCGTACTCCCCCAAGGCGCCAGCGAAGCGGCGGAGTTGCTTAATTTGGCGGCGGACAGCCTGGTCGAGGCGGGCGAACTCGGCATTTTCACGCCGGGCTTCATCGTCCACGCCCGGAAAGCGGATTCAGGGCAGAGGGAGGCGTCGGATCAGGCTCGCACATAATCGCGCTGGCGGAGCCAGTTGACGGCGGCCAGCAGCAGGATGGCGAAGACGATGAGGAAGGTGGCTACGGCCAGGATTTCCGGACTGATTTGTTCGCGGATGCCCGCCCACATCTCGCGCGGGATGGTGCGTTGCTCCGGCCCGCCGATGAACAGCACCACGACCACTTCGTCGAATGAGGCCGCAAAGGCGAACAAGGCGCCCGTGAACACGCCGGGCGCGATCAGCGGTAGTTGCACTCGGCGCAAGGTTGTCCAGCCGTTGGCGCCGAGATTGGCCGCCGCTCGATTAAGATCGTGATTGTAGCCGCTGAGGCTCGCGCTGACCGAGATCACCACGAAAGGCGCGCCGAGCACCGCATGGGCCAGTATCAGCGCCGTATAGGTCTGCCCGAGCCCCATGTCGGAGTAGAAGAAGCTCATGCCGGCCGCGGTGATGATGATCGGCGTCACCATTGGCGAAATCAGCAGGGCCGTCACCATTCCACGTCCCGGCATCGCCGGGCTGCTCAGGCCGAGCGCCGCCAGCGTGCCAAGCGTCGTGGCTATCACGGTGGCGGCAATGCCGATTGTCAGGCTCTTGCCCAGCGCCGGCAGCCAGCGGCCTTCTTCCAACACATTGCGATACCAGCGCAGGGACCAGGCGTCCGGATCCAGCCGCAACATGCCCTCGGTAAAAGTGAAATAGGGCTCGGCGTTGAAACTGAGCGGAATCACCACCAGCACCGGCGCCACCAGGAAAAACAGCACCGCGGCGCAGAAGCCGACATGCAGCCACCGGCGCAGTCTCGAATCGCCAGGATTCTTCGCGGCGCTCATCAGCTCAGACTCATCCTGTCGACTCCCACCAGACGGCTATAAATCAGGTAGAGCAGCACCACGAGCAACAGCAGAATGGCGCCGAGCGCCGCCGCCAGGCCCCAGTTCAGCGATTGTTCCATGTGGTAGGCGATCATGCTCGAAATCAGTTGCCCGGTGCGGCCGCCGACCAGGGCCGGAGTGATGTAAAAGCCGATGGACATAATAAATACCAGCAGCGAGCCCGCGGCTACGCCGGGCAGCGACTGCGGCCAGTAAACCCGGCGGAAGGACTGCCAGAACGAGCCGCCCAGCGAAGCCGCCGCCTGCATGTGCCGCGGCGGAATCGTGCGCATGATCGAATACAGCGGCAGGATCATGAACGGCAGCAGCACGTGCACCATGGCGATGATGGTGCCGGTCATGTTGTAAATCAGCGACAGACGCTGTTCCTCGGCAAGGATTCCCAGCGCCACCAGCAGATCGTTGATCACGCCCTGATTCTGCAACAGCACGATCCAGGAAGTCGTGCGCACCAGCAGCGAAGTCCAGAACGGCACCAGCACGAGTAGCAACAGCAGTCCGGCCCGGCTCGGCCGCGCATGGGCCAGCAGCCAGGCGACGGGGTAAGCCAGCAGCAGGCAGATTCCGGTTATGGCGGCGCTGATGGCGAAGGTGCGCAACAGCAAGGTAACGTAGATGCGCCGGTCCTCGGGCTGGGCGACGATTTCCCCGGCGGCGCCCCGGTCCAGATCGAGAGCGTTCAGATAGTGTCTTGGCGTGATGCGCTCGCCCGCCCTGCGAACCGCCAGCCAACTCGAAACTTCGGCCCAGTCTTCATCGGCGGCGATCATGGCTTCGCGCCAGGCGCCGGCCGGAGGATCGTTTGCCAGCTCGCGGGCGACGCCGAGCATGGTGCTGCGCATGCCGCTTTCGAGCCGATTGACCCGGGTCGCTACCGAGCCCAGTGCGCGGCGCTCGTTCAGGGCGATAAATTCCATTCCCGCAACGCGGAAAGTCGCTTCATTCGGCAATTCCCGGCCATCCCAATCCGCCAGCGCCGCCAGGGTTTCCGGCAAGGATTCGGCGACTACCGGCTCGTAGACGCTACGCATCATCATCGTTGCCAGCGGCGCGATAAAGGTCACGGAGACAAACACGAACAGCGGCGCCGCCAGCAGGGCTGCGCGTAGCCGTCTGTTGGTCAGCGAGTTAGCCATACGGCGAAGCGCTCATTCATTTCGTCCCTGTTGTCGGCCCACCAGAGCCAGTCGCTGTTCAGCGCGCGGCGCATATTCTGCTCGGCGGCGGGCATATGTGGCGCCATGTCGATGCCGGTGTCCAGATGCGTCGAGACCAGTGCATTGGCGGAATTACGAGTGGGGCTATAGGAAATATATTTGCTGATCGCCGCCAGGCTTTCCGAGCTCGAGATGAATTCGAGGAATTGTTCGGCGATTTCCAGCCGCGGCGTTCCCAATACGATTACCAGCCCGCTGGTTTCCTGAACCTGGCCATCCCAGATTATCGTGAACGGCTGGTTTTCAAGTATCTGGGCGTTGAATATGCGGCCGTTATAGGCCGTTGTCATGACGACTTCCTGATCCGCCAGCATCTGCGGCGGCTGGGCGCCGGCTTCCCAGAACACGATCTGGTCCTTGATCGTGTCGAGTTTGGCAAACGCTCGCGCAACGCCTTCATCGGTGTCCAGCGTCTGGTAGACCCTTTCAAGCGGCACGCCGTCGGCCATCAGCGCGAATTCCAGATTGACCACGGGTACGCGCCGCATGCCTCGGCGGCCCGGAAATTTTTCCAGATCGAAGTAATCTTCCAGCGTGGACGGTTTTTCGCCAGGGAACAGTTCGTTATTAAAGGCAACGATCGTCGACGACACGATACCGCCGCCGGCGCATTCCGAGCGGCTACCGGGGGGAAAATCCTCGCTGGCGGGCGTTCCATCCGGGGCAGGGGGCAGATCTTCCAGCCGAATGAACTCAAGCATGCCTTCGTCACAGCCTCTCACCGCGTCGGGCGTCGTCATATCGACGACGTCCCAAAACACGTTGCCTGTTTCGACCTGGGCGCGAATCTGGGCCAGACCGCCGTTGTAATCCTCCACGCGCACGGTAATCCCGGTCTCCTCCATGAACGGCTCGACCCAGGCGCGCTCCACCGATCGGGCATAGGAGCCGCCCCAGGAAACCAGGGTCAATGTCTGGGCGCCGGCTGCGGTGGAAAATATCGCGAACGACAGCGCCAGCAGCAGACCGAACACCGTCGAACAGCCCCGGCATCGGCCTGGTTTTGCACTATTGCCGGGGATCATGCCGCTGTGTCTCACAAGTTGCTTTCCTGAACATTCAAAATGACCCGAGGGCGACGCATGCGTCGCCCCTACGGCGCGGAATGACGGTTGAGTGGAATTCGCCTTGCATTGTTTACGCCGCCTTCAGATTTTCCTCGGGCAGCGCGCGGCAGTCGATCGCCGTCCAACCTACGCGCACGCGGTCGCCGGGGAGTATGCCGCCCTGGCCGATGAAATTGGGAATCTTGACGACGAATTCGGGTTGATCGTAAGTCGTGACGCTGACTCGCCAGTGATCGCCCTGGAAAACCATGTCGTCGACACTGGCGGTTACGGTATTGCTGTATTCCATCGACGGTGACAGCACCACGCGCTCGGGGCGAATCGCCAGCACCGTTTGCGCGCCGACTTCGAGCGGTTCGACCATAAAGGCCTCGATCAGTCCTTCGCCCACTTGGACCTTGCAGATCTCGCCGTCTACGGAGTGCACCGTGCCTCGCAGCAGATTGTTGTCGCCGACGAATCGCGCCACGAACTCCCGAGCCGGCTCCTCGTAGAGCGTCTCAGGCGCGGCCACCTGCTGGATTTCGCCGTGATTGAAGACCGCGATGCGATCCGACAGCGTCATCGCCTCCTGCTGATCGTGGGTGACATAAACCATGGTCACGCCGAGTTCGCGCTGAATCGAACGAATTTCGAGTTGCAACTGTTCGCGCAGGCGGCGGTCGAGAGCGCCGAGCGGTTCGTCCATCAACACCACGCCGGGCTCGAACACCAGCGCCCGGGCGATCGCCACCCGTTGCTGCTGGCCGCCGGACAACTGGCCTGGACGACGGTCCCCATAGCCTTCCAGACGCACGATTTCCAGCGCCCGTTTTACCCGGCGCTCGCGTTCGTCGGGCGCCATGCCGCGGACTTCCAGCGGAAAGGACAGGTTTTGGCCAACGGTCATGTGCGGGAACAGCGCGTAATTCTGGAACACCATGCCCATGTCGCGCTTTTGCGGCGGCAGCTTGTGCACCGACTCGCCGTTGACGCGGATTTCGCCCGATGTCGGCGTTTCGAATCCCGCCAGCATCATCAGGCAGGTCGTCTTGCCGGAACCGGACGGTCCCAGCAAGGTCAGAAACTCGCCGCTGCGAACGCTCATGTTGAGGTTCGGCAGAACCATGGTCTTGCCGTCGTAAGACTTGCTTATGTCGATGAATTCGATCTGAATATCGGTCGAGATGCTCATTGACTGGTATACACGAGGCGTCCCGCCAGCCAGGTCTGCTCGACTTCGACATCCATGATCCGTTCGGGGTCGATGGTCAGCAAGTCGTCCGAGAGCACGATCATGTCGGCATATTTGCCGGGCTCCAGCGAGCCTTTCACGTCCTCCTCGAACAGCAGCCAGGCGCCGGTTCGGGTATAGCCTCGTATTGCCTCCTCCATTGTTATTTTTTCTTCCTCCGCATAGACCGCGCCGGTCATGCCCTTGCGCGTCACCGCCGCGTACAGCCCCACCATGGGGCCGATCGGCAGGATGTCGCTTGAAATCGCCACCGTCACGCCATGGTCCATCGGCGAGCGCAGGGGATTATTGTGCTGCAGCCGCCAGCCGTCGAGATTTTCCACGTAACGTCCTTCCAGAGTATAGGTGAAATTCGGCTGCTGGGTGATGGCAATCCCGTGCCGCGCCATGGTTTCCATGGTGGCGTCCGAAGGCCGCATGGAAAAGTGGTTCAGAAAATGGCGGTGGTCCTCGCGCGGATTGCGCTCCAGGGCGCCCGCCAGAATATCGACCACGAGTTCGATGGCGGCGTCGCCGATGGCGTGAATGCCCATTTGCCAGCCGGCGTCGTGGATTTCGTTGAGATGGGCGATCAGGTCTTCCTCCGGCATGTCGAGATAGCCGCGATAGTCGCCCTGATCGCGGTATGGCTCCTTCGTGAAAGCCGCGGGGCCGGTAAAGCCGCCGTCGGCGAAGACCTTGATCGGGCCGACCTTGAGAAATTCGTTACCCTCGCCGACCCTGGCCTTGACCGCGGCGATGGCCGGTGGATCGTACCATTGGAACTGCAGCGCGGCCCGCGGCAGCGGCAATTCCGCGCTGTCGTAGAGTCCTTCCCACATGGCGTATTCCGCGGGCGCCTTGGATGCATCGATGATGCTGGTAATGCCATCGGCGAGCAGGTTATTCAGGTTGACTTCGAGGCTGTCGACCAACTCATCCGGCGTCGCGTCCGGCACCAGCCGGCTGACGATTCCCTGCCGTTCGCGAATGACCCCGTTCAGACTGCCGTCGGGATTGCGCTCGATCACGCCGCCTTCTGGGTCCGGCGTATCCGGAGTGACATCGGCCAGATCCAGCGCCATGCTGTTGGCCACGGCGCTATGGCCGCCAGCGCGAGTCAGGATGACGGGATTATCCGGCGCCGCCGCGTCGAGATCGTCGCGCAGGGGCCGGCGGCCTTCGGTCAACTGGTCCTCGGACCAGCCGTAGCCGGTAACCCAATTGCCGGCCCCGACTTGTTCCGCCTTGGCCTCCACCAGTTGCTGGATCTCGACGACCGAGCCCGTCTCGGTCAGATCAATATAGTGATTCGGCCGTCCGCGGATATGGGTATGGGAATCGACGAATCCCGGCATCAGGACCTTGCCTTGCAGGTCGACGACTTCGGCGGCGCTGTAGTCTTGCAACAGTGAAGCGTCGCCGGTGGCGACGATCAGGCCTTCATCGACCACCACGGTGTCGTGGATCGAAAAGTCCTCATCGACCGTGAGCACCTTGCCATTGGTCAGAATCAGATCCACCTCGGCGGGCGGTCCTTGCTCGGCCGGGCCGCATCCCGCCAGGATGAGGCCGCACAGCAAGCCGAGCGAAATCAACCCATGCGCGGGCGAGGCATGCCTCGCCCCTACATTTTCAGTCAGGTGGGTTTTTGTAGGGGCGAGGCACGCCTCGCCCGCGCAAGCGTACCGTCCCAACCGTTCGATACAAGTCCAAAAGCTTTTCATTGGTTGCCTCATTTCACGATTTCCGGCATTTCCCGGCGTATGGCATCAGTGGCCATGGCCAGGGCGCGGTCAAAGAGTTCGATCATTTCGTCCACCTGCTCCCGAGTGATGATCAGGGGCGGGCAGAAGGCGACGGAATTGCCGGCCACGGCGCGAATCAGCAGGCCGTGCTCCTTGCAGCATTGCATGGCGATGGCGCCGGCCCGGCCGTCCGGGAACGGTACGCGGTTCGACTTGTCGGCAACGAGTTCCACCGCGCCGATCAGGCCCTTGCCGCGCACTTCGCCGACCAGCGGGTGATCGTTGAATTCGCCGAGGCGCTGCTGCATGTAGTCGCCGACTTCGGCGGCATGGGTGAACAGGCCGTCGCGCTCATAGATCTCGATCGCCTTCAGGGCCGCGGCGCAGGCGACGGGGTGGCCACTATAGGTGAAGCCGTGGCCGAAAACGCCGGCCCGGTTGCTCGGCTCCACCATGGCCTCGTACATTGAGCCCGGAATAACCGCGGCGCTGATAGGTACATAGGCCGAGGACATTTGCTTGGCCAGGCTCATCAATTGCGGCTGAATGCCGACGGTAGTCGATCCGAATACATTGCCGGTGCGGCCGAATCCGCAAATGACTTCATCGGCCCAGAACAGGACGCCGTGGCGTTCGAGCATGCGGCCCAGCGCGGGATAATAGGCATTGGGGGCCACCACGACGCCGGCGGCGCCGCCGACGGGTTCGGCGATGAAGGCGGCGATGGTTTCGGAGCCTTCCCGCAATATTAGCTGCTCGACATCCGCCACCAGCCGCTCGGCGAATTCGGTTTTGGTCTCACCTTCCCTGTGGCCGTGGTAATAGTGAGGCGTTTCCGCGCGCAAAATGCCGAGTTCGTCGACTGGGATATCGAAATGCATGTGATTGACCGGCAGACCCGTTAACGCCGCCGATGCCAGGGTGACCCCATGATAGGCGCGTTCGAAAGCGATGATTTTCTTGCGCCGCGGCTGGTCGGTTACGTTGGCCCAATAGCACAGCATCTTCATCATCGAATCATTGGCTTCGCTGCCCGAATTGGCCAGGAAGATCTTCGCGTCCGCGATCGGCAGCATGGCGGCCAGCCGCTCGGCCAGGTCGATGCCGACCTGATGCGTACGACCGCCGAACATGTGGCTATAGGAAAGATTCTCGAGCTGCGCGGTAATGGCCTCTATAAGTTCCCTGTTGCCGTAGCCGAGCGCTGAACACCACAGTCCGGCGAGGCCTTCGAGATAGCGCTTGCCGGATGCGTCGTACACATAAATCCCATCGCCCCGGACGATGTTGACTTGTTCGGTGCGGGTGAAATTGGTGGTCGGGTAGATCAGCGTAGTCATGGCCGCGAGCATATTCCAGCCGGAGCGCAGATTCCAGTTGGTTTTGGCGCCGGGACAAGAGGCTATCGCGGTGGAACATGAGAACGAACCGCGGCGACCACGACTTCCGTATCAGAAAGTGCCGGAGACTTTGAAGTTCAGCGTGCGGCCGGAGTAGTTGCAGCGATATTCGATTTCTTCGAGGATGCCCGCGGAAACCCTGCCGAGATAGCGCAGGCGCTCGCGGCAACTTTCCGGGTTGGTGAGGCTCTGCCCTTCGATCCGCCAGGTCAATCCGCGGCTGTCGATGTATTCGACGAACAGCGACCCGCGCGGGTCGCCGCTGGCGTACTCGATATCGTCGATGTCGATGCGCAGGATATTGCCGTCATGCCGGTTCATCCACCTGCCGCCCCAGTTGAGATTCCAGCGCGGAATGTCGTGGCGGAAGCCGAAGGAATTGAAGCCGCGGGCCATGTTCTGGAAGCGTCTCTCGTATCCGAGGAAAGGGTCCATGATGGAGGAATCTTCCACCGTGAGGCTGGCGGTCAACTGCAGGTTCGGCATGTCGAACATGCGCATGCGGATGGCGGCGTTGCCGCGGAAGCCCCACATGTTGCCGTCGCCGATATTGCCGTTTGCCGAAAGCAGGTTGTCTTCGTCGACGGTGACGTCGATGCGCTCGATTCTGTCGTGGTGCGCGTGATAGTAGAGATTCCCATCCAGCACTCCGTAATCGTTCGGCAGCCGGTATTCGGCGTTGAAATCGTACTTCCACAGCCATTCCTGGCGCAAATTGACGTTGCCCGCCTGAGTGTTCGAATCGTCGTCCTGGTCGTCGTTGGCGGCGACGAAATCGGCAAAGCTGAGTTGCAGCACAACCCGTTCGATCGAGCCGCGCAGTTGCAGTTGCGGCGTCAGGTTGTAGCGCAGGTCGACTTTCGGCTTGAGGAACTCGAAGTCCCGCGAGTTGTTGAAGTCGCCGGTCTGGCTGATGGTCGAGCTTTCATATAGCAGGGTAGATTCCAGCGTCATGCGCGGATTGATGACCCAATTGTGGATGGCGAAAGGCTCGTAGCGGACTTCCTCGACTTCGGATACCGCGTTGGCAATGGATACCGGAACCAGCCCGCCGACGTGATCCGCCGGCGTTCCGGAGCCGGCGATGCCCAATGCAAGGCTTGAGTCGAGCACGGTCTGGGCGCCCTCGGCGCCCAGTTCCAGATCCATGTTGGCGCCGATGTCGAAAGTGTAGGAACCGCGGACGATGCGTTCGGTAATCAGGGAATCGGTGCTGAGGAAAAGGTTTTTGTCTTCGCCGTCGGCAAGCACGTCGAAGCGCTCGCGTAATGCGGAATTATCGTTTTCATTGGCGATGAACAACACTTTGAAACGCGAGTTGTTGGCGGCCAGATATTCGTAGTCGCCGCCGATCTCCCAACTGCTGGATTCTCCGGGAATGGCCTCGCGTTCGATGTCCTGCACGTTCGGCTGGACTTTCAGGTCGGTTATATAGCGCATTACCGACTGGGGCCGGTCGTTTTGCGAATACAGCGCGTTAAGGCGCGCGCTGCTGTTGGCGCTGAACTGGTAATCCAGATTCGTGCTCAAGTCGTAGGTAATCGAATCCGTGGTCCGCTCTTCCCAGATGTAGTCGTTCGGTGAGTAATCGCCGAGAATCGAATCTTCCCAGGTGAATTGCTCGAAATAACGGGGCGTCGCGCTCGCGCTGACTACGTAACTCAGGCCACCGGACTGGCCGCTGAGGGCGAAATTGCCGCCGGGCCGCACTTCGTCGCGGAGATAGCGGTCCATATTGACGTCGTAGGAGATGCTGGTGTCCGACAACTCCTCGAACAGCACCACGTTGACGACCTGGCCGGAGCCGCGCACGTCGAGCGAGCCGCTGGTGTCTCGAATGATTTCGATATGCTCGACCTGGTCGGCGGTGATGCGGTCGAGAATGCTGGTGGTGTTGTTGTTCTTGCCCGCGGTGCGTTTGCCGTTGATCAGGATTTCGTTGCCGCCGCTGCGGCCGCCGCCGAAGCCGCGTCCTCCCCGGGTCACGCTGGAAGGCCCGCCGCCGCCGGGTCCGCCGGAAAAACCGCGCGGCGGTCCGCCGCCACCGGGGCCGCCTCTGGAGGACATGCCGGGGATTCGGTCGAGCATGTCCTGGGCGGTGATCGGGGAAAATTCTTCGAAATAGGAGGCAGGGTAGACGACGGTCGATTCTTCGCCGATATTGTCTTGGCCGAACGCCGCGGACCCGAGTCCGAGCATCAGCACCGGTATCCCGAAGAAAGCCCAGTTTCGAAATTTGCTTCCCATTACCTCATCCTTGCCTCAATAATTCGTGGCGAACGACAATCCCAAAGATAGAATTCCGAAAAAGGCAGACGCCGAAACGTTGCTGGTGATCGCCATATCAGGTGGAAAATGGTAAGTGAGAAATCGCCTTCATACTGTTACAAATTGTGCTGACCGGTAGTCAGGAAAAACCATGAACTGGAAGCGAATGCTGTTTCTCGCCCATCGCTGGATCGGCATCGGCATGTGTCTGATTTTCGCACTCTGGTTCGCCTCGGGCATCGTCATGATGTATGTCGACTATCCCGAACTGACATACGCCGAGTCCGTGGCGGCGCATCCGGAGCTGCAGCGGAACCAGATCGAGCTGACCCCGTTCGAGGCCGCCCGGCGCGCAGGCGAGATTACCGCCTGGCACTCGCTCAGCCTTGCCATGCTCGCCGACCGGCCGGTTTATCGTCTCGGGGCGGTCGATGGCCGTTCGGCCACGGTTTTTGCCGATACCGGAGAGCGTATGGATCGGCTGGGAGAGCGCGGCGCCATGGCGGTCGCGGCTGCCTCGGGATTGCGCTCGGGCGCGGCCGAACCGGAATACGAAGGGCTGATCGAAATCGATCAATGGACCATCACGGCCTCGCTCAATCCATCGCGCCCGCTGCACAAGGTGGCGCTCAACGATGCCGCGAGCACGGTGCTTTACATATCCGACCGCGACGGCCGCGTGGTGCGCGACACCACCGGCCGGGAGCGGTTCTGGAACTGGCCCGGCTCCACGATCCACTGGATTTACCCGCTGGCGATCCGGCAGTTTTCCGGATTCTGGGCGCAACTCGTCATCTGGCTGTCCGTGATCGGATTGGTCTCGCTCGTGACCGGCGCCGTTATCGGCCTGTTGCAATTGCGCCTGTTCGCGCACAACGGGGCGCGCAACGGGGAACGCAAGGCCAGCCCGTACGCCGGGGTGATGAAATGGCATCACATCGGCGGGCTTTGCTGCTTGGCATTCATAGCTACGTTCCTGTTCAGCGGGCTGATGTCGATGAATCCCCTTGGCGTGTTCACTCCCGCCACATCGCCGTTGCCGCAGATCGCAGGCTACCAGGGCCAATTCTCCTTGCGCCTGAGCGACTTTTCCCTTCCGGCCCCCGCCGGCGGGCCGGTAAAGCAAGTCGACTGGCTCTACCTGGGAGGACAGCCATATAGCGTCAGCACGCTCGCCTCGGGAGAACGCCTGCCGGATTTCGGTTTGGGTCGGCAGACGGACCTTGCCGCCAGAATAAGCGGCGCCGTGCCCGGGCTGCTGCCCGATGCCACGCTGACCAGCCTCGAACTGCTCGAAGGCGACGACGAGTATTACTACTCCCGGCACTTCATGCACCAGCCGCTGCCGGTGTTCCGCGCCCGATTCGACGACGCGGAAGCCACCTGGTATCACATCGACGCGCTTACCGGCGAGGTGGTCAACCGCCTGACTCGCCGCGGCAGGTTGGAGAGATGGCTGTTCAACGGCTTGCACAGCCTGGATTTCCAGTTCCTGCGGGAAAGCCGCCCACTCTGGGATTTGACAGTCATCCTGCTCAGCCTGGCCGGACTGGGCTTTTCCATTACCTCGATCGTCATCGGCTGGCGCCGTCTCGTGCGCTGATAACAACCATGCGAACCGCCAGGAAAACCCATGAACTGTTAAGAGCAAATAGAAATGTCCGGTTCTGTAGCAAATGATCTGTCCGGTTTGTTTTTGGCGTCTGGGGGGCCTTGGAGGGCGTAGCCCGGAAAGGCCCCCCCAGACGCCGGCCGCCGCCGCGTTCCTACGCGGCGGTCCGTAAATTCTCCGTCAATAGTTTCCCCTGGGAGTCGTATCGCGCCAGTTCGCGCGGGCCGTGGCGGATCGCAACGCACCCATCCAGATACTGCAAGACCTTGACTGTCGCCTTCACATAGTGACAACGGTACCGATCCGGCGGAATCTGCAGCACCTTTCGACGAAAGCGTACGCAGTTGTCGTGCCCGACGACCCGCTCATGGTGCTCGCACAGGATCTCGTCCAGCCGATCGGCGTCGCCGCAGGCCACGAAGGCGGACCCTTCCTCCCGCGGCGGCCGCGCGAACTCCGCGTTGAAGGCCGGCAGGTACGTCTCCCGCAAGTACCGATTCGCCGCTTCCATCTCCGCAACCCCCGCCAGCGCCAACTCCTTCACCAGTCGGTCCTGGTGCGTCTTGAACGCTCGCTCCGAACGGCCCCGCGCCTCCGGCGAGTACGCCGGAATCATCTCGATGCCCAGCTGCCTCATCGCCCGTCCAAACTGCGTCGGATTGCCCTTGTCCACTTTGCCGCCCGCCGTCGGCGTGTGCCAGTAGTGACTGCCGCGGTCGGTATACAGCGAACAGAACAGACCGCGCGCATCAATCACCTCGCGGATGCCGCGAAAGCTGCTCCACGTACCTTCCTCCTCGCAAAAGAACATCGAGTAATGCGCGTTCGTGGCGTCGTCCATGGTCACGATCAGATCCCACATCCGACCCGGCGCCCATTCATGGCGACTGCCATCCTGGTGCAACAGCATGCCCGGCCACGGCGCCGGCTCCCGCCGCTTGCGATGCGCTCCGCGGCGTGACGCCCGCGCCACCAGGCCCGCTGCCTGCAAGGCGTTCTTCACCCAGGTGTAGCTGCGCTTCCCGCCATCGCGCCGGTACCAGGCATGAAAATGACGCACGTTCCAACCCCGGTGACGGTTCCGGTAGCGATCCACCAACGCCATCACTTCGTCGACCGGCGCGCGACGGTTCGATGCTTGCGACAAGCGCTTGTCGATCAATCCGTCCAGGCCCGCTTCCTCATACCGATCTATCCAGCGCCGAAACGTGCGCTCACACACCCCAAGCAGCCGCGCAGCTTCTTCCTGCGTCAGCCGACTCTCCGTCCACGCACCAAAGGCTTCCTCAAAACGTTCCATTCGCGTCTCCTGCAACCAGGCTGTTCGTCTCATCAGATGCTTCCTCCCGCATCCGATGAGAACCGGACAGACCTTGTGCTACAAGACCGGACAGATTATGTGCTCTCTACAAGGAAAACCCATGAACTTGCCCAATGCATATCAAAGGTGTATGGTGAACACATGTCACGCACAAATATAGATATCGACGATAATGCCTGTGCCGATGTCATGCGCCGGTATAGTCTGACCACGAAGCGCGAAGCGGTTAACCTGGCTTTGCGCATGTTGTCGGAGGAACCGCTTAGCCTGACCGAGGCGCGCGAGATGCGAGGATCGGGCTGGGAAGGCAATCTGGACGAGATGCGCCGCGACCGCTTGTCGTGATCCTTGTCGACACGTCCGCATGGGTCGAGTTTCTTCGCGACACTGACTCTAGCGTCTGCCGCCGAGTCAACGCCGCGCTAAACAGCGACATCGCCACCTGCGACGCGATCCGTATGGAATTGCTCGCGGGGGCTCGCGATGAAGAGCATCTGCGTTCGCTGCGCCGCTTGCTCGCGATAACGACGGTTCTTCCCACCACGCCCGCCCACTACGAGCGGGCGGCCGCGCTGTATCGCCGCTGCCGACAGGACGGGGCGACGGGGCACAAGCTTGTCGACTGTCTGATCGCCGCGGTCGCGATCGATGCGAACGTAGCCGTGCTCCATCGGGATCGTGATTTCGACATGCTGGCAATACACACGAGTCTGAAGATCGTCGGCTGAGCGGGCTGGGGCAAGGCCACGGTCAGACGTGGACATTCCGGGATTTAACTTTTACTCTCGATGGTCGGTCCAATCGGGGCATTCGCCCTCCAAATCCGGCAATCGGGAGGAATATCGATGATTTCCAGAATGGCAGGTTTCGCGCTGGCGCTGCTGGCGGCGTTTTCGCTGGCGGGCGTTGCCCAGGCGCAGCAGCTCACCGGCACGGAGAACGGCGAATGGCGCTATCTCGGCGGCGATATCGGCCATACGCGGTATACGCCGAACGACCAGATCAACGCTGGGAATTTCGCCGATCTCGAACAGGCCTGGATCTGGCGCAGCGACAACTTCGGCCCGAATGTCGACTATTTCTCCCGCTCCACACCGATTTACGTTGACGGGATCCTGTATACCGTGGCTACGCCCCGGCGCCAGGTGGTCGCCATCGACCCGGCCACCGGCGAAACTCTCTGGACCTTCCGCGAGCCGGAATCGATCCGCCACCAGCGATCGCCGCGCCAAGCATACGGCAAGGGCGTGTCCTACGGCGAAGTCGACGGCCGCGGCGTGATCTACATCACCACGCCGGGCTTCTTCCTCTGGGCGCTGGACGCAAAGACCGGCCGCCCGCTCGAAAACTGGGGTTCCGCCTTTCCCGTCGGCGGATTTCCGGAAACCGGGGTCGTCGACCTGCTTCCCTATTTGGTGGACGGATGGGGTCCCTGGGAGGATTACGTAACCGCCGGCGGGGAATACGATCCCGACTACGGCATACCGCGCGAACTCGGCATGGTTACCGCTTCCGCTCCGCCCATCGTCGTCAATGGCGTAGTCGTGACGCTGGTCGGCCATCAGCCGAGTTACGGCCAGACGCGCATTGAGAACGTACCCGGCGACATCATGGGCTTTGACGCAGCCACCGGCGAGAATCTGTGGAAATTCCACGTCATTCCGCGGCCCGGCGAAATCGGCAACGAGACCTGGCATAACGACGCCTGGCGCTTCTCCGGTGACATTTCCACCTGGGCGCCGGCTTCGGCCGACCCCGAACTCGGCCTGGTCTACATGGTGACCAATGCCTCCACGGTGCAGTCCTATACCGGTCACCGGCCCGGCGACAATCTCTTCGGCGGCAGCCTGCTGGTGCTCGACGTAGCAACCGGCGAGCGGGCCTGGCATTTCCAGATTCATCGCAGCGATCAATGGAACTACGATCTGCCGGCGGCGCCCATTCTTATGGATCTCAATGTCAATGGCAGGGCGATTCCGGCGGTGATCCAGAACACCAAGCAGGGCCTGATTTTCGCCTTCAACCGGGAAAACGGGGAACCGATCTGGCCGATAGAGGACCGGGAGGTTTTGCAAACCGAAGTTCCCGGTAATTACACCTCGCCGACCCAGCCTTATCCCACCTGGCCGGAACCGGTGGACCGGATCGTCATCGACGGCATCACCGATGAGTTCATCATGGATTACACGCCGGAATTGCGCGAGCAGGCCCAGGTAATTCTGAACGGCTTCCGGCTCGGCGGGCTATATGTGCCGGCGTTGCCGCAGGGTTACGACGGCCCCTGGATCAACAATGTGGGCTGCCAGGGCGGCGGTAATATCATTCCGCATCCGCCGACCGCCGATCCGACAACCGGCATGATGTTCAATTCCCATCGCCGCAGTTGCGGCGCGCCGGGATTCATGCGGCCCACCAATGGCGTCGATCGCGACAACCCCAATTATCCCGAACCGGGCGAAGGCGGCGCCACGCCGAACAGCACGCCCACCACCGGCCGCACCGTGGCGGCCTGGCTGCCGGGCGGCGGCGGTGGTCTGCCGACGATCGAGGGTCTACCCGTATTCAAGCCGATGCACAATCAGTTGACCGCCTACCAGATGAACTCGGGCGACAAGCTCTGGTCCGTGCCGGTGGGCGAAACCCGCGCAGCGATTCGCAATCATCAATTGCTGCAAGGCGTGGATATCCCCAACAGCGGCGGCGAAGGTTGGTCGATCCAGATGGCGACGCCTGACATCCTGGTCCAGGCTCGCGCAATGAGCGAAGGCATGGCGCAGATGGCGCCGGATGGGCCGCTCACGCTCAATGCCCGTGACAAGATGAGCGGCGAAGTGCTGGCCAGCGTGCCGCTGCCCGCTCCCGGTCAATACGGATTAATGAGTTACTTGCATGACGGACGGCAGTACATCGTGGTGCAGATAGGCAGTTCGCGCACCGATTTTCCCGGCGCTCTGGTCGCCTACAGGCTGCCAGACTGAACAAGAGGATCGCGAGATCATGACCAAATTTATTCCCGGCCTGTTCGCAGGCCTGCTTGCGCTTGCAGCGGCAGGCGTCTCCGCCCAGGAGACCCGTTTGCTCAAGCCGGAAGACCTGTTTGAACTGAAATCCGTTGGCAGCCCGGTAATCAGCCCCGATGGCGGCTGGGTCGCCTATATTGTGGGTACGACCAGCCTGGAAGAGGACGGGAGCGATTCCCGCATCTGGATGGCGTCTACCACCGACGACACCGTGCTGCCCATGACGGGCGATGGTTCGTCGGCAAGCAATCCGCAATGGAGCCCCGACGGGCGTTTTCTTTCCTTCATCGCCTCGCGCAACGACGGCGAGTCCCAGGTCTGGGCCCTTGACCGACGCGGCGGTGAGGCGAATCAACTCACTCATGTGGAACAGGGCGTCAGCGACTACGCCTGGTCGCCCGATGGCAGCCGGCTGGTTCTGGTGATCCGCGACCCGGAAGAGGAAACGGAAGGTGACGAGGACGAAGAAAAGCCCTGGGTGATCGACCGCATTCAGTTCAAGCGCGATTACACCGGCTATCTAGACCGTCGTCGAACGCACTTGTACGTCCAGGACGTGGCGCCCGGCCAGGAACAGGAAGCCGTGCAGATCACCTCGGGCGACTATGACGATTCGGATCCGGCCTGGAGTCCCGACGGCAGCCTGATCGCCTTCGTCAGCAATCGCACCGAAGAACCCGACCTGAGCGACAACACCGATATCTGGGTGGTTTCGGCGGATAGTCCCGACGCCGGCGCTACCTTGTTGCAGGTCACCGAAAATCCCGGCGCCGACGGCTCGCCGGCCTGGAGTCCCGACGGTAATTTCATTGCCCATACCAGCGTCACCGAACCCGAGATCATCTGGTACGCCATCGACAATCTGGCGATATCTCCGGCCGCCGGCGGCCCGGCGCGGGTGCTCACCGAACGCCTGGACCGCAACGTGTCCTCGCCCCGCTTCTCTCCGGATGGCGACGAAGTGCTGTTCGTGCTCGAAGACAGCGGCGAACGCCACCTGGCGAGCATCGATACCTCAGGCGAGAGTTTCAGCCGGATCATTGAAGGGCCGCTGAGCTTGCGCGGCTGGTCGCAAAGCGACGACGGACAGATCGCCAGCCTCGTCAGCGAGCCACATATGCCGGCCGAAGTGTTTTACGGCGCCGGAGACCAGCGGCGGCAATTGACCTTCACCAACCGACCCTGGCTCGACGAATTGCAACTTGCGGAAGTCGAGAACGCGCGATTTCCGAGCGCCGACGGCACCGAGGTGGAAGGATTCATCTTCAAGCCGCCGGGTTTCGACGAGAGTTTCCAATACCCGACCTTGTTGCGCATTCACGGCGGCCCGGTCGCGCAATACGATTTTGCCTTCAATTTCGAAGCCCAGTTGTTCGCCGCCAATGGCTATGTCGTGGTGCTGACCAATCCGCGGGGATCGTCCGGTTACGGCCGCGATTTCTCCCATGCGATCTGGGCGGACTGGGGCGTGAAGGATTTCGAGGACGTGATGGCCGGGGTGGATTACGCCATCGAACAGGGCTATGCCGACCCGGACCGGCTCGGCGTCGGCGGCTGGTCCTATGGCGGCATCCTGACCAACTACGTCATCACCAAATCGGATCGCTTCAAGGGCGCGATCACCGGCGCGAGCATGGCGCTGTACCGGGCGAATTACGGCCACGACCATTATCAGTACGAATGGGAAATCGAAGTCGGCTTTCCCTGGGAAAACGCCGAGGGCTGGGAGCGCATGTCGCCGTTCAACGATGTGGCGAACGTCGTCACGCCGACCCTGATCATGGGCGGGGAGCACGACTGGAACGTGCCGATCCAGAACTCCGAGCAACTCTATCAGGCGCTGCGGCGGCTGGGTGTCGAAACCCAGTTGGTCGTTTATCCCGACGAGCACCACGGTTTTCGCAAGCCGGCATTCCAACTCGACCGCCTGGAGCGCTACCTGGCCTGGTACGAGCAATATGTGAAATAGGTCGTCCGGGAATCTCGCCATCACCAACCGCGGGCGAGGCATGCCTCGCCCCTACAGGCGACGCGCATATTGCAGGCAACCGGTGCGAATTTTCGGTATGGGCGACGCGCACATTGCAGGCAACCGGCGTGAATTTTCGGTATGGGCGACGCACACATTGCAGGCAACCGGCGTGAATTTTCGGTATGGGCGACGTGCACATTGCAGGCAACCGGCGTGAATTTTCGGTATGGGCGACGCGCACATTGCAGGCAACCGGTGCGAATTTCCCGGTAGGGGCGACGCGCATATTGCAGGCAACCGGTGCGAATTTCCCGGTATGGGCGACGCACACATTGTTTGCTACCGAAGCGAATTCCCCGGTAGGGGCGAGGCATGCCTCGCCCGCGGGCGATACAACAAAACGGGAGATTTCATGAACGTGAAACAACTGATACCGGGACTATTTGCGGCAGGTCTGGCGCTGGCGGCATTTACCGCCGGCGCCCAGGAAACCCGGTTGCTTGAACCCGAAGACCTGTTTGAAATGAAGGCCGTGGGCAGCCCGGAAATCAGTCCCGACAGCGCCTGGGTCGCGTATACCGTGCGCACGACCAGCCTCGAAGACGACAGCAGCGAAACCCGCGTCTGGATGGTTTCCACCGTCGACGACACCGTATTGCCCATGAGCGGCCCCGGCTCCTCGGCGAGCAATCCGCAATGGAGCCCGGACGGCCGCTTCCTCTCGTTCCTGGCCTCGCGCAACGAGGGCCGGACTCAAGTCTGGGCGCTGGACCGCCGCGGCGGCGAAGCGCGCCAACTCACCCACATCGAACAGGGCGTGAACGATTTCGCCTGGTCGCCCGACGCATCGCGGCTTGCGCTGGTGGTTCGGGACCCGACAGAGGAAGATGATGACGAACCTCGTCCCTGGGTGATCGACCGCCTGCAATTCAAGCGCGATTACGCCGGTTATCTCGACCGCCGCCGGACGCATCTGTACGTTCAGGACGTTGCACCCGGCGCGGAACACGAGGCGGTGCAGATCACGTCCGGCGACTACGACGATTACCAGCCGGCCTGGAGTCCCGACGGCAGGCTCATCGCTTTCGTCAGCAATCGCACCGACGAACCCGACGCGAACAGCAATTCCGATATCTGGGTGGTGGCGGCGGACAATCCCGACGCCGGCGCGACCTTGTTGCGGATTACCGACAATCCGGGTTCGGACAACTCACCCGCCTGGAGCCCGGACGGACGATACATCGCCCACACCAGCGTTACCGAACCGGAAATCATCTGGTACGCTACCCGGCACCTGGCAATAACTCCAGCCACCGGCGGCCCGGCCCGGGTGCTCAGCGAACGCCTACACCGCAATGTCGGATCGCCCCGCTTCACACCCGACGGCGAAACGATTCTGTTCACGTACGAAGACAGCGCCGAGCGTCATCTCGCGAGCATGGACATTTCCGGCGAGAACTTCCGGCGCGTCATCGAAGGCCCGCTGAGCCTGCGCGGCTATTCCGTGAGCGATGACGGCCAGATCGCCAGCCTGATCAGCGAGCCGCATCTGCCGGCCGAGATTTTCTTCGGCGCCGGCGGAGAGCGGCGGCAATTGACGGACACCAATCGCCCCTGGCTCGACGAATTGCAACTGGCGGAAGTCGAGAACGTGCAATTCGAAAACCCCGACGGCATGGAAATCGAGGGCTTTCTGTTCAAGCCTCCGGGCTTCGACGAAAGCATGCGCTATCCGACCTTGCTGCGCATCCACGGCGGCCCGGTTTCGCAATACGATTTCGCCTTCAATTTCGAAGCGCAATTGTTCGCGGCAAACGGTTACCTCGTGGTGATGACCAATCCTCGCGGCTCATCGGGATACGGCCGGGATTTTTCCCACGCGCTGTGGGCGAACTGGGGAGTCCCGGACACCGAAGACGTAATCGCCGGAGTCGATCACGCCATCGAACTCGGATACGCCGACCCTGACCGCCTCGGCGTCGGCGGCTGGTCCTACGGCGGCATTCTCACCAACTACGTCATCACCAAGTCGGACCGCTTCAAGGCCGCGATTACCGGCGCGAGCGAAGTGCTGTACCGGGCCAACTACGGCCACGACCACTACCAGCGCCAGTGGGAAGCCGAACTCGGCCTGCCCTGGGAGAACGCGGCAGCCTGGGAGCGCATCACGCCCTTCAACGACGTCGCCAACGTCGTTACGCCCACCCTTATCATGGGCGGCGAACACGACTGGAACGTGCCGATCCAGAATTCCGAGCAACTCTATCAGGCGCTGCGCCGGCTCGGCGTGGAAACGCAACTGGTCGTCTATCCGAACGAGTTCCACGGCATCAGCAAGCCCGCCTTCCAGCTCGACCGGCTGGAACGCTATCTGGCGTGGTATGGGGAACACGTTAAAGGGGTGCCTTGAATTCCGGAGGGGCTCGTCCCGCGAGCCTCCCTGTCATTCTGCGCGGAGTGCAAATACTTCGTTGTACTTGTCTTCGATATCCTTTACTTCTTTTTCAGTCAGTGCAGAAAATTCCACTTTGCGAGCGCGTTTCGATAATTTGCCGTTGTTCTGACGCAGAAACCTGATCAGTAAATCTACAAGCCTGTTCGGCATATCTATGTAGTTCTTGATGTACTCGTTGATACGGTCATACCTTTCCAGGTAGTCAATCTCATCGGGCAACGTATTGTTGACCGTTTCTTCGATACACTTGAACAAGAATTCCGCCTGCTTTGTGCAATCGAAGTAACGAAACAAGTCTATTGTTTCATTCAAGACTTCCACGTTACCCTGTTTTGTCGGTCGCCATTCGACCAACTCCAGCCTGGGCTTGGAGTAATGTTCCAACACTTTTCTGTACTCATCGATTCGATCAAGAATCACCGCTGAAACCGGAAACGTCAGTCCGTTGGGTACAAATCCCTGCTCGCACAGCACATGATGAATCAGGTACCGGTGGATTCGGCCGTTCCCGTCCTCGAATGGATGGATAAAGACAAAGCCGAACGCAATGAGTGCGGTCATGAGTACAATATTGTATTCACCGTCGCACAACAGATCGTTTGTTTCGAGCAGGCCGGCAAGAAGGCTTTCCAGATCTTCCGGCTTCGCGGAAATGTGGGCCGGTATCGGCATGCCGGATCTGCGATCATAGCTCCCGATAAATCCACCGACGGTGCGGAGTCCAGGCATCATGAAACGCATATCGGCGATAACGATCGATTGAAGTTGTTCGAGTTCTTCAACATTCAACTTGCGTTGTCCCGCTTCGCCGATGATTTTGCCCCATCGTTCAATGTTGTTTCGAGGAGGGGATTCTCCTTCAATGGCATACGAGGCTTTCGAGTCTTCCAGCAAAAGAAAAGCTGCTGCCCGGCTTATCAGGTCGGCATGAGTTTTACCAATGTGATCTTTTGCCGCCTCTGAAAGCCGCATGTCAATGAATCGATCAAGCATATCGGTGCGCCTGATCATCGGACAGAACGAGCGCTCGCCCGGTAGATTGTTTTTTACCCTGTGCCGCCTGGAATCCCGGGGCCTTGCCGCGTATTGCAATTTTTCATTAACCACGGGTACGAAATTTCCGTGCTTGGCGTCGTCAAGCCCCAGTTCTTTGCCGGTGAGCCATTCGTACAGGAACCAGATGCGCCGACTGTAGGCGCTGGTCGGTTCCAACTCGACAATACCGGTGATCTCCCGGGGGTCAATTTGATCGAACAGCGCCTTGAGAATTGGCAAGTCAACGCCTTCATACTTGAGAGCGAAGTTCAGGTGGCCCTTCAGCGAATCTTCAGGCTTGTGGCGGGGTGTGAATATGCGCCAGCGGCCCTTGTCGACCCTTTTGTGCTTGAGTCCGATAGCGCATAGATGGTCTGGCGCCGGCACGGACAGTGTGTGCTTACCAATCAAGGCGCCATACCCTGCAAGCGTGAATCCGCCTTCCAGAGAGGGAAATTGTCGAAAAACGTTCACTTTTCCCGAAAATTGGTTACCGGTTGCCATTTTCATGAATTCCTATATCTGTTTGGCTGTGGCAAGCAAAACGTAAAAAATGATTATAGGCCATGAAAAATGATTTCATGCAACAAAATGCACGAAAAACATTTATGCAACGCTCAATTTGCCGCCGCCGTTGTTCCTGACTGCAAACGTTGGCATGATTATGCTCCCGTTTCCCGGCCTGAATTGGCTTGCGAAGCTCTAACAAAGAGGTGCGCGCAATGCGGCATTCGACATCTTCATTGGTACACACGCTCAACATTATTCTGTGCGCTATCGCCTTGGCGCTAGCCGCGCCGGCGCTGGCCCAGCAGGGCAACGCCCGGGGGCCCATCGGCGAGAGCCCCTACGATATCGTCAGCGGCTGGCATCAACCGTTCCAGGAAAAAGGCTTCGCTTTCGGCGGCAATTCGGGCGTGTGGGCGGAATCGCCGGATCGCATCATCATCGCCCAGCGCGGCGAGACGATTCTGCCGTACCCCGTCCCGGAAGACTTTCCGGGCTACGCCGGCGCGCTGGGGCTCAACGTATTGCGAGAGGTCAACCGCCGCCACTGGCAGAACTGCCTTTACATTCTCAACGGCGACGGCGAAGCCGTGGAGATCTGGGATCATCTCGACTATCTCTGCGAAGGTTCCGCCGGGCCTGGCCCCCATCGCGTCCGCATCAGCCCATACGATCCCGAGAACCGCATCTGGCTGATCAATGAAACTTTCCATCAAATTTACGTGATCGCCAACGACGGCAGCGAAGTGCTGGCGACTTATGGCGAGAAGGGTGTTTCAGGCGCCGACGAGAGCCATTTCGGCCGGCCACAGGACGTCGCCTTCCTGCCCGACGGCCGCATTCTGGTCGCCGACGGCCTCGACAATCACCGGGTGATCATCTTCGACAACAACATGAATTATCTCGGCGAGTTTGGCGGCTTCGGTGACGGGCCGGGCCAGTTCAACACCTTGCATGCATTGGGAATCGGGCCGGACGGCCTGATTTTCTCGCTCGACCGCGCGGGTGGCCGGGTAAACGTGTATCAGACCACCGACGACCCGGCCGAGGTCGAGTTCCTGCGCGATTTCCCGGGTTTGACTCTGCCGCTGGATATTATCGTCAACGAGGACGACATCTGGATCACGGATCTGGGTCCGCTACGCTTCATCAACTACGATTTCGAAGGCAACTACAAGTACACCTGGCTGGTGCCGCCGGACTTGCCCGACGGCTATCTCGAGGTGCATACCTTCACGGTGGATTCGGACGGAAACCTGATCGGCGGCGACAATCAATACGGCCGCTCGCAGAAGTTCGTTCCGAAGCCCGACGCCGATCCCGAGTTGCTGATCGACCCCCCCTGGGTTGCGCAATAGGGGCGATTACCCACGAACCTGGACCATTCCTGTAGGGGCGAGGCATGCCTCGCCCGCGGTTGGCCCCGAAATCGCGCAACACCCACGGGCGGAGCGTGCCTCGCCCCTACCGAAGACTACGGCCTCACACGGATGTACTTTTGCAGGTTGCGGGGGATGGGTTCTCCGCCGTACATGTTGCCGGCGGCGTCCACGGCCACGAACTCGGCGCCGTTGCCGATGATGACGTGCGGGTCGCCGGGCGCGTACAGCACGAATTCATCAACCCAGCCGAGTTCGGCGTCGCCGATGCGAATGCCCATTTCCCAGCCCGGATTCTGCTCGATGTCGGATTCGGAATCTGCCACGTAGATGCGGTCGTGTTCGTCGAAGAAGATTCCGCTCGGCCGCCCGAACTGCGTCCATTGGCTGATGAAATTGCCGTCCTGATCGAAAATCTGTAAACGGTTGTTGGAGCGGTCGCCGACGAAAATTCGGCCGCGCTGGTCGATGGCGATCGTATGCAATACGCGAAACTCACCCGGCGCGTAGCCGGTCTTGCCCCAGGTCTTGATGAAATTGCCGTCGCGGTCGTATTTCACCACCCGATTGTTGCCGGGCGTGTTATGGCCGTCGGCGATGAAGATGTCGCCGTTATCGCCGATCACCACGTCCGCCGGTGAGGTGAACTGGTTTTCTCCGCTGCCTTGCACTCCCGGCGTGCCGAGCACCATCAGCACTTCGCCGGTGGGGCTGAATTTCACCACCTGGTGGCCGCGCATGTCGCCGTCCGGAATTCTCGCCTGGGACACCGCGTCGGTGACGTAAATATTGCCGTCTTCATCGACATCGATGCCGTGGGGCCAGATGAACATGCCGCCGCCGAAACTCTCCACGACATTGCCCTCGGCGTCGAACTTGAGCACCGAGTCGAGATCGGAATCGAGACACTCGTCGCCGAAGCGGTCCCTCTCGGTGGCGTCGCAACGGACCACGGCCCAGAGATGCTCTCCGTCCGGGTCGACGTCGAGGTCGCCGACCGCGCCCCAGGTGCGGCCGTCGGGCAAATCGCCCCATTCCACGTTGCGCCAGGGGTTGGGGTAGGGCTGCGCCAGCAGGGGCGTGACAAATCCAAGTAAAAGCAGAAAAATTCCAGCACGGAAAATAGACAGGTTCTTCATGGTTGTATGCCTCCGGTTGCGCGCAAGCATCTCACACTTTTTTTGCCGGCTTCAAGCATCAGAAGTTCAGGTCGCGAGCCAGATCAGGATCCCGCTGGCGAGTACGATCATCTGACTCAGGCGATCCTCGATGGCGAACAATACCGGGTCCTCGTTGAGTCTGCCGACCCGCGCAAGCAGCCAGATACGGCCGAGCAACACCAGCAGCAGCGGGCAGATCAGCCAGAGCATGAGAGGAACGCTGTATAGCCGGGTGGTAGCCGGCGCATTGATATAGAACGCGAATACCACTACCGCCGTAAAACTGGCCAGTCCGCCGATTACGGTCAGCAATGGCTGGTGAAGTTTCCGGTAGGCGCGTCCGCTGATGGCGCCGGCTTGCAGATTGGCCAGTTCCGTCACCCGCTTGACCATGGCCAGGCCAAGGAAAAAGCAGAGTGAAAATGCGATCAGGAAATTGGTGGCCACCACTTCGATCGCTTCCGCGCCCGCGGCGACGCGCAGTGCGTAGAGAACCGCCAGAGTAACGACATCGAGCAGGAAAATTCGTTTCAGCCCGAAACTGTACAGGCAGGTGAGCAGCCAGTAAATCAGCAGTACAAGACGAAAATCATGGGGCAGCAGCAATGCTATGAGAAAGGTACCCAGCAGCAGTGCCGGCGCCGCCGCAAAACCGGCGGCAAGCGGTAATTCTCCCGACGCGAACGGCCTCCTGCGCTTGGTCTGATGTGATCTGTCACTGTTGAGATCCAGCATGTCGTTCAGGAGATAGACGCTTGAAGCGCAAAGGCAAAAACCGGCGAATCCGATCGCGGCGGCTAGCACCAGACTCGGTTGATTCAACTGATGGGACAGGATCAGCGGCACGAACAGCAAGGTGTTCTTGAGCCATTGATGGGGTCGCATGGCGCGCAGTAGCGGCGCGAACAGCGCGGGGGCCGAACCGAAACGCAATACTTCCGCCGAGCTGTTCTCGAATTGACTGCCGACCGACGGCCCGGCGTTCACCAGCAAGACTTGTCCTGCCCTGGCCCAGATGGGAAGATCGGCGCGGGAATCTCCGGCGTATGCGAACGCTTCGCCCCCGGAAATTTCTTCGATGCGTCGCAATTTGTTCCCCGCTTTCAGATTGGTTCTCTCATCGCTGCCGATAGCGGCCTCGAACAGTCCGACGTGTTCGGCCACGGCGCTCACATACTGCTGGTTCGAGGCCGAGATCAGCGTCATCAATCGCCCCTGCGCTCGCTGTTCCCGAAGCCATACCAGGAACTCCTCGTTATAAGGCAGCTCGGCTGGGTCGATATTCACCCGGCGCGCGAGTTGATGTTTCAGCCAGGCGCGGCCTCTGATCAGCCAGAAGGGAAGCAAGGCCAGGTACAGCGGATTGCGCCTGAGCAACAGCAACAGCGACTCGAACAGCAGGTCCGTGCGGATCAGCGTTCCGTCGAGATCGACGAACAGATGCAAGCTCGAACTAGTATTCATTTTACAGATACACTGATACGATGGACGTTCGTAAATACTTAAGAAAATTCGTAGAAAACGTCTGGCTCAGATTGCATAACTTACTTATAGTGACTATGTTGATACTGAGCGAAGCCGATATTTTCCTTCCAAAGCGCTAGTGGACGGTATGTCCGCTGGCCAATCCTCGCCATTATACAGAAAACGCTCAGTGAATTTTTCATCAGTTTCAAAATATATAACATTTCTGGGAGCGTTTCTGATCATTTTCTCGTCAATGATATTAACAATAGATATTTACGGTTATTCAATTCCGTTTTATGACGAGTGGGATGCAGAGGCATATGCAACCTATGTGCCATTCCTTAATGGAAAATATGAGTTCTTTCATTTATTCGAGCCACATAATGGACACAGGATTGTGTTTACACGTTTGAGTTCATTGATACTTTTCCAATTAAACGGTGGGTGGGACCCCGAACTTCAAATGCTATTAAGCGCTTTCTTACACGCCCTAACAGGAGCGCTTATCGTATATGTCGTAGTTCAAGAAAAAGTAAAATATATTGACTTGATCTCTTTATGTGCAATTTTACTCGTTTTCTCAATTCCTTTTTCCTGGATGTCGGTGCTCGTAGCATTTCAGACGCAATTCTACTTCATGATGCTATTCGCGATTGTTTCTATTATCGCATTGTCCAATTCCATGTATTTTCTTGGGTATCTGTTTGCAGTTTTTTCATATCTGTCCTTAACGTTAGGAGCATTTGTACTGCCTGCTTTCGTAACTGGAACAGTAGTTTGTGCAATTAATTCTAGATATTTCGAACGTAAAGATATACTACATGTTGCTATTGCTGGCGGAATTTTTCTTGCAATGATTTTGATCCGTTCGGAGGTAATAGCTGATGATGTTTATAAAGCACAAAGCTTCGCTAGTTTTTCGATTTCTACTATTGCCGCGCTTTGGTGGCCATTTAGATTGAGTAATCCCCTCGGAATGCTGGTATTCCTCCCTTTTCTAATCTATCTATGCAGGTCACTGTACTACGGTCGTCCGAAACTTTTGTACATTGTATTAGGCGCCTTTGTGTTATTTCAGATTTTCGCAATGGGATATTTCAGGGGAGCTGACGGCGTTCCTCCAGCTAACAGATATTTGACGATTTTGTCATTCGGAATCTGCGCAAATTTGCTTTGCCTGATTAAGATCTTCAAACTGCGATCTGGTAACGTTAAAGTGTTTTTGGGATTAGCTTGGTTGTTAGTAGTAGGATTTGGAATATTGTTTGCGGCAAAACTTTCAATAACTGTCGGGCTGCCTGAAAGGCACGCGCAAAACATTACGTCCCAAGCTGTACTTTCGGAGTACTTGAGCAATACAAATTCGTCCGTATTTGAGGGGTTTGACGATTTAGAGATTTCATACAACAATACTGAAAGACTGACAGAAATCCTTTCTGATCCTGTTGTAATCTCATTTCTTCCCTCTACCCTGGTCCCAACTAACGTAGACAAGTTAGGTATTTTCAAGCGCATACTATTTGAGTTTAATCTTTTGTTGGGTAGTTTGGGGGTGTTGGCGCTAGCCTTGGGGCTTTATCTTTCATTTGGGCAGGTACCGAAACAACTTGTGATTTGGAAATTCAAATTCTAGAACCTCTTCAATATCTTCTGGTTTATTTGTCTGCAGGAAAGTGACCGCTCGTTCGAAAAATCTCGGTGGTTCGCGCGCGAGAATGTAGTCCGGTGGGTGCAACTCCAGCCAACTGTAGTAGTCGCCTTCGGCGACAAATTCTGAATTGCCGCTGATCACCAGACCCAGAATGTCGATTATCCTGCGCTCGGAATACCAGCCGACAGTGCCGATCTCCGCCAATGCTATCGATGCGTCGACGGGCGTATTTTCGGCGATCCACAATCCGAATTGCCGATAGTCCTCACGCACTGTATTGCCGTGTAAAATCAGGTTTATCGCTCCTTGCCAGATCAACATCAAGGCAAAGAAGCTGATGAATGAGATGCGAAAAAGTCTTTGGCACCCGGTTTTGACTCGAAGATATAGCCAGTAAATACCCAGAGCCACATAGCTGGAAAATATCGAGAAATGAATCGCGTAGTACCACCATTGGCTTGGTATATTCAGACCCGTGAGAAATCCCGTGTAGAGTCCCAGGAAGGTTACTGAAACAATCAGGTATTGGCGCGCCTGAACAAGCGGAATAGAAAACGCGGCCAAGATCATCAAAAAGATCGGGACTACGAAAGTTCCAAATACCTGCATTTGCCGGGGCAATCCGAAGCCGTTCAGCAAGTGTTCGCCCAGGCTCAACAGAATGCTGTTATACCCCCAATGGCCCATCGCTCCCTGGGCAATCTTGGCGACCCCGGAAGATGGCAGCAGGGCGCCGTAGTAAAGGCCGTTGAATGCGAACTGCGCCGACACCAGTATCGTCGGCGCGAGGTAGCATCGGAAATCGGGCCATGAGCGGTTATGAACCCAGGTGTTTAGCGCCATGGCCGGCACGAGGAAAGCAGCTTCGGGCCGGGTGAGGAACGCAAGCCCGATGCAGATGCCGAGCGGGAAGAAATTGTCCTTGAAGTACAGGTAGATGCAGAGCCCGGTCGCGAAGGTGAACAGGCTCGTTTCCATGCCAAGATTGATAAAAGTGATTCCGGAACCAGCCGCAAACAAAGTCGCCAGGGCGGCGATTGTCCGCTCGGTAATGAAAAGAGACAAAACCCGATAGAAAACCACTATCGTGCCCATGGCCGCCAGCACTGAAATCAACATCGCGCCGTGACGTGCGTCGCCGAAAAGATATGCCGGCGCAAGTGAAAGCCAGGCGAACAACGGCGAGGTCAATCCGTTGACGTATTCGCCGGCGTTGTATACCAGTCCGTTTCCCGAAATCAGGTTCTGGATGTATCTCGCGTAAATCAGACCGTCGTCGAGTTCATGTCCGCGGAAAACAACGCCATTTACTCCTACGATCAGGACCGAAAAGCCGACTATCCAGTTGGCTGGGTCGCGCGGCTTGATGGTGGGGAAATTCATGAACCGGTCCGGGATAGAGTTGCGCCGGTAAAGACGAACTGGAGCGTATTCGAATCAGTTGTCATCGATCCCGCCTTCCAGAACATCGATGCGAACGCCGGCGTCGGGGAAATTGCCTATTCGAAGCCCGCGTTGGAAATCATCCAGGGGTTTTTCGGGGTAATGCACCAAAAGGGTCGCATCTGTAGCCTCGGCTAGCTCATACACTTCTGCGTATGTCTGCTGAAAGATTGCGTGCCGGCGCCAGGTATCGCCCATGCCCAAGACGCTGATCGCCGCGACCAGAAGAACTACGGATTTACGCACTGTTGCGAATATCACAAACAGGCTCAGAGCGAACGGGATGAGATAAAGCCTCCCGATGAAATTATTGGAACTGATCAGGATTTCGCCCTGTAAGCCGAACATGCCCATATACACCAGCGAGGACATTCCGAGAATCGCCAGCATGGTCCATTTTGCCCCCGCGCCTCTGGCAAATTTGAGGACTACCAGCAATGAACCTGTTCCGATCCAGAATGAGGGACTGTTTAGATGGAACGTGTAGGTCTGGGCAAGGAATCCGCTGAGAAAGCTGGCGGTGGATCCAATATAGGTCAATGGACTGTAATCGAATCCATGAATATCAGCTTCGGATCCAACGGGAATCAGTGTATGGCGCACCCACCAATACACGGCTGAAACGCCCAGCATCGAAATCGACATCCAGACTCGTGCGTTCCTGCCCCTTTTCTCCAACCGCGGCAGATCCTCCCACATCATCCAGGCGATCAGCGGAAAAGCCAGCACATAGGATTCCTTGCAGAACACCGCAAGCGAAAAGCTGATCGCACAACCCGCCAGATGACCGGTTGCGTAGAGACGGATCGACACTGCCAGAAAGAACAGACAGGCGGCGTCAAATATGTTCGCAAACCAGGTCGAAGTAATGAGACTCGAACTGGAAAACAGGAGGACGACATAAAAGGCCAGGGCGTGCCGGGTTGTGGTCTGGTATCTGAACGCCAGGGCCTGCGCCAGCAGTCCTGCCGAACCAATCATCAGCAGGGCGTTGAAATACCGCATCCAGATGAAATTGCCGTCGAGCAGTTTGCCCAATGCCAGGGCCAAACTGCTTCCCATGGGTCGATAAATGTCGAGCGGGAGTTGATGAAGCCATGCTGCCAGCACGGCCTCGAAGACGTTCTGACTGACCACGGGCTCGGTTATGAACAACATCCGGGCATTGGTTTCGTCCCAGACATCGGCAATCATCAATCCGCTGATCAACAGCAGCCAAGCCGCGCCGAATATGATCATCAATACATTCAGGCGGCGGAAGTCTGTCTGGTATTCGCTCATACGCAGATTGCTATCGATCAGTCCGAGTGGGAAATCGACTGACCGCGAACACAGTGATGAGTCCGTAGTAAGCTGTCAGAAACCGGTCCAGCCCGGCAATCAACGGGAACAGTACCAGAAAGGCGGCGAAAACCAGCAGGCAAAGCAGGCTGACATCGGCCAGCGAAACAAGCTTTTCGGGTCTGACGATGCCGGCCAGGTTGCCGCGCCGGTTTCCGCACCATGAGATCAGCCAGAGCAGCAAAAACAGCGGCAGCACCGTCGCGATCATCGCGCCGCTGGCAAATAGCTGTACGGCGCCGCTGCGCAGCACATCGAGATATAGCGCCAGGGAGAACGGTTCGGCGAACGCCTCGATATCGACTTGGGATTCGATAAGGGTGTGATAGAACAGCCGCCACCAGTCGTAATCGAAGACCGCACTAATCCAGAACCAGGACAGGGCGCTGAACGCCAGCCCGCCGCCGTACCAATAAAACTCTTCTGATTGCGACGGCTCACCTCGGCGCAAATGGTTCCAACAGAGCAACAAAAGCAGTGGAGCGACGAAAAGGATGTTATTCGTGCGTATCCAGATCGAAAGGCAAAGCAAGGCCACTGCTCCCGCGGCCCATCGCCGCGCCAGCAGGCACCAGAGCCCCGCTATTACCGCCAGCGCGGAAAAACTGTCCGGCGTCGGAACCCGGCTGAGGTCGAACAGCCGCGCGCCGATGGAGAAAAGAATGACAACCAGCACCGCCTGCACCGGGTCGGTCAGATTCCGCAGCCAGTCAAACAGGATCAGACAGATCAGCAAGCTCGGAACAAGCGAAAGCCAGATGATGCCGTAAACTGGATTCGCCCCGGCCGCGGCCAGGCCCCGCAGGAACAACACATACAGCGGCTTGATTTCATACATGCTAAGCTGGCCGGCGAAATTTTCCGGGCTTGCATACATAGCGGCAGCGTATTCGCCGCCGATCAGGGAATTGAATTGCGCCGCATTGAGCGAGCGCCGCAGCAGTTCGTAGGTCGCCTCATGAATTGCCGCAGGATCGCCACTATCGGCCGAGAAAGTCGTCGCCACATAGGGAACCACATCCCAGGTGTAGATCGGATTGGTCAGGGCAAACCATGACAACGCGAACAAATAAATCGCCAGCAGTACGATTGCCGCCTGTGTGCCGATTGCTGTCAATCCGAATGCGCGCATGTCTGGAGCCGTGAAGAGTCGGCGAAACCGATGAGCGAAAACATAGCACAACCGGCCAACAAGGCATTTCTGCTCGGGCTTTTTTTCATCACCGGCGCGACGCTGCTGCTCGAAGTACTGAACACACGGCTACTGTCTGTGGTGACCTGGTACCACTTGTCGTTTTTCGCCGTGTCCATGGCCATGTTCGGTATGGCGGCAGGAGCACTTAGGGTTTATTTGCAACCGCGCCGTTTCAACATCGCCAACGCCTTTGACAATCTGTTTCGCTACTCCATCTATTTCGGTGCGAGCGCCATAGTTTGCCATCTGGCGGTGATCTACACTCCGCTCAACATCAGCGACGGGTGGTCGGCGCTCGGTGTCGCGAAGATGGCGCTGATTACCGTGGCGGTGGCGATACCGTTCTTTTTCAGCGGCGTCGTCGTCACCGTCGCGCTGACCCAGGTGAAAGGCAATAGCGGACTGATCTACGCGGTCGATCTCATTGGCGCGGCCATCGGCAGTATCGCTTGCCTGCCCTTGCTTAACGCACTCGACATCACCAGCGCGACTTTCGTCACTGCCGCCGTTGCCCTGTTCGGCGTCTTGCTGTTTCAAGTCGCTCGCGGCGGCGCCAGACCGCTGCTCTGGGTCGCGGCCGGCGCCGCGATCATCATCGCTGCCGTCGTAAATCATTCGAGCCCGCAGGGATTTCGGGTGTTCTTTCCCAAGGGCAATCCGATCAGTTACGAACAGGACACCCTTGAGTTCTGGACCATTCACGGCCAGGTGCTTGTCTTCCCTTATATCGAAGCGGGCCCGTTCTTCTGGGGTCCGGGCGAGGGCGCTCCCGTCATTGAAGGCATGCAGGGCCAGGCCATGGTGATCGACGGTGAGGCAGGCACCGCGCTTACCCAATGGGACGGCGACCGGGCCAATCTCGACTGGCCGCGCTTTGACGTGACTTCGCTTCCGTATCATGTGCGGCCCGGCGGCAGCGCCGCCGTGATCGGCGTTGGCGGCGGCAGGGACGTCCTCACGGCCTTGTGGGCCGGCAGTTCGCGAATTACCGGAATCGAGATCAACGAGGCGGCGCTGCGGGTATTGCGCGAGGATCGCCGCGACTTCGTGCGACTTTACGATCAGGACGAGGTCGAATTCATACACGACGAGGCGCGTTCCTACCTGACACGTTCGGAAGAATCCTTCGATGTTATCCAGATGTCGCTGATAGACACATGGGCGGCAACCGGGGCCGGAGCATTTACGTTATCGGAAAACGGCCTCTATACCGTTGAAGGCTGGCAGGTTTTTCTCGACCATCTCAATCCGAACGGACTGCTCGCCGTCTCGCGCTGGCATACCCCGGATGCGCTGTCGGAAACCAACCGGCTGATTTCACTCGCGGCGATGTCGCTGCTCCGCCGCGGCATCGAACGGCCTGCGGACCATATCGCCCTCGTATCGCGACTTTCCGTGGCGACCTTGCTCGTGTCTCCACAACCACTTGCAGCGGCGGATATCGATACCATCGAGCGGGTGACGGAAGAATACGGATTCACGATTCTGCATTCGCCCAGGCAGCAGTCTTCTGAACCCCTGATCCGCAACGTGCTTGCCGTCGCCGACGAACAGCAATTGCTGGCCGCCACCGAGCACGAATACCTGGACTTCACGCCGCCCACCGACAGCCGCCCTTACTTCTTCAATATTCTGAAGCCAGCCGCATTGTTCAATGACGGCGGGGAACTCGAAGATCTGGGCATCGTCGCCGGCGGCAATCTGCTCGCGACTTATACCTTGATGCTGCTATGCGGGATGGCGTTGGCCGGGGTGCTGCTCGTAATCGTGGCCCCGCTCCTCATCGCCGGCAAGCCGAAGATTTCCAACCGCGTTTTCCTCAGCGGCCTTGCGTACTTCGCCTGTATCGGCACCGGCTTCATGATGGTGCAGATCCCGCTCATGCAACGTTTCTCGGTTTACCTTGGGCATCCGGTATACGCCGTGGCGGTGCTGCTGTTTTCGATGATTCTCGCTGCCGGTGCCGGCAGCTTTGTTTCCGACCGCATCCGGGTCGGCCGCGGCTCGCGCTGGACCCTGCTGATCCCCGGCGCCATCGTTTCCTTGCTGGCGCTGATCTATGTCATGGCCGGTCCGTTGATCACCGCGACGATCCACCAGGGCCTGCTCGTCCGATGCCTGATCGTGATCGCCCTGGTCAGCCTGCCGGCCGTGCCCATGGGTATGTGTTTTCCCCTCGGCTTGCGGATGTTCCGCGAGTATTCCAGCCAATGCCTGCCCTGGATGTGGGGCATGAACGGCGCCACCGGCGTCCTCGCCAGCGTCTTCGCCGTCGCCATCTCAATGTGGAGCGGAATCAACACCAGCCTGCTGGTCGCGATCGCCTGTTATGCGCTGCTGGCCCTTCCCGCGAGCGTTCTGCAAGCAAAACTGGACTGACTCATCTGCATTCAGTCTTCAGTTGGGGTGAGACTAGGAATATTTGCTCCAAACTAAGCACATACACGGAAAACGGACTATACCTTGCGCCTGACCAGTTGGGGGCGGTCATCCTATGGAGACTCGTTAGAAAGCTCGATTGGGCCGATCGTCAGTGGGGAAAAGGATTGAATTGTGTATCCCATAAGTTACAATCAGGGTTCCATCAATGTTGTACAGACAGAGGACTTTGACCGCTGGTTCGAGAAGCTTGGTGACGTCAAGGTCAAGGCGCGAATCGATGTTCGGATAAGGCGAATGTCGCTGGGAAACTACGGTGATACGCGGTACGTAGGCGGGAAAGTATCCGAACTACGAATCGACTATGGTCCAGGATATCGGGTTTACTTCATCCGCCAAAGCCAGGGCTCTGTTGTTATCGTTCTCGGCGGCGCCAAGGGAACGCAACAGCGTGATATCGAACAGGCGCAAGCTATGGCGAAACAAATTCTTCAGCAGGAGTGAATCGTAATGACCATTGCAACCAAGCCTTGGGACGCCGCAGACCATCTTCGCACCCAGGAAGAAGTTGTGGCATATCTGGAAGCGGCTTTCGAGGAGGGCGATTCGCGCCTGATCGCGGCCGCTCTTGGCGATGTCGCGAAGTCCCAAGGTATGTCCCGAGTCGCGGCAGAAGCTGGTCTGGGGCGAGAAAGCCTCTACAAGGCGCTCAGCGTGAATGGAAATGCCAGTTTCGCCACCGTTCTCAAAGTGCTCGGTGCACTTGGATTTAAACTGCAGCCGTATGCAGTTCAGCGCTCGGAGCAACCGATCGCAGCACAAGGGTAAACCGCTCAATATCGCATCGTATCAGTTTTCATCCTGCCTCCAGGCGCAACTTGGCGGCGTTCGAATTACGCAGGAAACTAACGCTTCATAAACGCTTGCCCTTACCCGTACCCCGCACCCCGCACCCCCACGTAAACCGAATACAGAGACTGGCTTGCGGTCATGAACAGGCGGTTGCGGCGCGTGCCGCCGAAGCAGACGTTGGCGCAGACTTCGGGCAGGCGGATGATGCCGATGGTATCGCCGTCGGGGGCGATGATCTGCACGCCGGGCCGGGCGCCGGCCCAGACGTTGCCGTCGACGTCGCAGCGCATGCCGTCGGCCGAGGTGCGATTGCCCGTGGTCGGGTCGACGAGTTCGGCGAATACGCGGCCGTTGCGCAGGTTTTCGCCATCGACATCCCACACGCGGATGTCGCGTCCGGTGCCGGTATTGGCGACATAGAGCAGGCGGCAGTCGGGCGAGAAACACAGGCCGTTGGGCGCGTCGATGTCATCGGTTACACGATTAATGCGGCCCGAAGCGGCATCCACGCGGTAGACCGATAGCGGGTGTTCCTGCTCGGCACGGTAGCCTTCGTAGTTCCCGCGGATGCCGTAAGGCGGGTCGGTGAACCAGATGCTGCCGTCGGGGTGCACGGCGGCGTCGTTGGGCGAATTCAATGGGCTGCCTTCGTAACTGTCGGCGATGACGGTAACCGTGCCGTCGTGTTCGTAGCGCACTACGCGGCGGCCGCCGTGTTCGCAGGAAATCTGCCGGCCCTGGGCATCGAAAGTATTGCCGTTGCTATGCCCCGATGGGTTGCGGAATTCCGTCACATGACCGTCGTCTTCGAGCCAGCGCAATTGCCGGTTGTTGGGAATGTCGCTCCAGACCAGGAAACGGCCGACGCCGCTCCAGGCCGGGCCTTCCGCCCATAAAGTGCCGGTATGCAAGCGCTGGATCGGTGTGTTGAAAAGAATGTAAGGACGAAAACGATCGTCGAGCGCCACCAGGTCCGGGTCGGGATAGCGCAGGGGCGTGTTGCCCGACCAGTCTCTCGGCGCCGCCGGCGCCAAATCCTGCTGGGCCCTGGCCAGCGTGGGCAACATGGCGGCGCCTGCCAGCGCCGCCCCGAGAAAGCTTCTGCGTTTCATCATAGCGGTACCGATTTCAGTGAGGGTTTGGTGACCTTGCCCATTGCGTTGCGCGGCAGGGAGTCCAGCCGCTTGACGTGTTTGGGAATCTTGTACGACGACATGCGGTCGTTGCACCATTTTTTCAGCTCGGCGTAATCCAAGTCGGCGCCGTTCTTCGTTACGACGAAGGCCGTGACCGCCTCGCCCCAGACTTCGTCTTCGCTGCCGATTACAGCCACCTCCGCGATTTCATCATGGGTAAGCAGCACGCCTTCGATCTCCAGAGCGGAAAGCTTGTAGCCGCCGGATTTGATGATGTCCACGGAGGTGCGGCCCATGATGCGGTAATAGCCGTCTTCGATCACCGCCATATCGCCGGTGCAGAACCAGCCGTCGACGAAGCTCTTCCTGGTGGCTTCCTCGTTGCCCCAGTACTCCAGGAACACGTTATCGCCCTTGATGCGGATTTCGCCGGGATTGCCCTCGCCTTCGACGGGTCGGTGATCTTCGCCGAACAATTGCACTTCAACTCCGGGCAGCGGTTGGCCCACATAACCCGCGCGCCGCTCGCCGTCATAGGGATTGGAAATACCCATGCCGATTTCGGTCATGCCGTAGCGCTCTAGCAGTACCTGGCCGGTCAGGTCGCGCCATTGTTCAAACAGTTTGACCGGGCAGGCCGCCGAGCCGGAAATGTTCAGCCGCATGGCCTTGAATCCGGCGCAGACGGCCTCGACTTCTTTCGGGTCCTGTTTTTCCAGGTGCTGAATCAGTTTGACGTAAACCGTCGGCACCGCCATGAAGACGTTGTAGACATTGGACGTGACTTCGGCGGTGACCCTGGGAATATCGAGCCCCGCGAACAGATGCACCCTTGCCCCGGCCCAGAGTCCGCAACTGAGAATGTTGATAATGCCGTGTATATGGTGCAGCGGCAGGAACAGGGAGATCACATCGTTTTCGGTCCAGCACCAGGCGTCGATCAGGGTGGTGATCTGGGCGCGGATCGTCTTGTGAGTGCTCACGGTTCCTTTCGGCTTGCTCGTGGTGCCGCTGGTGAACAGCATCATGGCGCGGCGTCCCGGGTCGATTTCCGGCAATTCGCCCGCTTCGTCCGCCAGCAGTTCGTCCACGGTGAGCAAATCGATACCGAGCGAGGCGCAAAGCTCGCGCAACTCATCCGGCGCTCCCGCCTGCGCGAACATGCGCGTGACCTGCGCGCTGCTCAGATAATGATCGAGTTCGGCGACCGCCGAGGCCACATTCAGGGGAACGGCGATACCGCCCGCGCGCCAGACGCCATGCATGCAGGTGACGTAGTCGAGGCTCGCCGGCAGGAAGAAGGCGATGCGCTCTTCTTCCAGGTCGCTCCGTCCACCAAGCAATCCGGTGGCGAAACGATCGATGCGTGAGTTGACCTCGCCATAGCTGTAAGTCTCGGTATCGTCAACGAGCGCGATGCGCTGATTGCCTTCGGTCAGGTGATGAAAATCGTGATGTGACATGCTGATTCCGTTTGGTTTCCTCAGAACAATGCTTCAACGATGAAAAACAGGATCGAAGGCCCGAGCAGGCAGCCGACGCCGGTATAGAAAGTGGCGGTCATGGCGCCGTAAGGCACGAGCTTCGGATCGGTTGCCGCCAGTCCCGCCGCGACGCCGCTGGTGGTTCCCATGAGGCCGCCGAAGACCATCGCCGACTGCGGATTGTTCAAGCCGATGTAGCGCGCCACCAGCGGCGTGCCGATCATGACCAGAATCGATTTCACCAGGCCCGCGGCCACGCTCAGGGTAATCATCGCGTCGGATGCGCCGATGGCCTCGCCGGTGACAGGACCGACGATGTAAGTTACCGCGCCGGCGCCGATGGTAGTGATCTCGGTCGGGTCGGTGTAACCGAACGCCACCGCGACCGCCGCCCCGACGATGAAGGAAACGATGACTCCGGCGAAGATGGAAATCATGCCCGCCAGGCCGGCTTTCTTCAATTCGCTCAATTGCGCGCCGAATGCCGTGGCGACAATGGCGAAATCGCGCATCATGCCGCCGCCCATCAGGCCGATACCGCTGAGCAGGGCGAAATCCGCCACGCCGCGGCTGCCGCCGGTGGCGACTCCGCCGTACCAGGCCGCCAGCAGGCCGACTGCGATGGCGATGGCGGAACCATGAATGCGGCCTGCCGTGAGTTTGTTGGCGAGCAGATACGACAGCCAGATGGTGACGCCGACTACGGCGAAGGCGACGACGAGGTTGTTGCGGACGAATACGGTTTCCAGTAGTTCCATCATGGCGCGCTTTCCTCCTCGTTCGCTTCCTGCTCAGGAGCGCCGCCGATCTTGCTTAGCGCCGGCACCAGGGCAAAACTCACCGCCACCGCGGCGACGCCGGCGGTAATCGCCAGCACGCCGCCGTCAATGGCAGCGGCCACATTCTGTTGCGCCGCCATGGCGACGACGATGGGGATATACATCGCGCTCCAGAACTTGACTCCGGAACCGGCCGCCCCTTCGGTCAGGGAGCGGAATCGCTCGGAGTTGCATGCCAACACGAGAAACAGCATGGCAATGCCGACGCCACCGACGTTCGCTTCCACGCCGAGAATGATGCCCAGACCTTCGCCTATCAGCATACCCGCCACGAGGCAGGCGGAAAGCAGGGCGACACCATAGATGATCATTTTTCGTTCCTTGAGAGGAAGGCGGCCCGGCCGCCGGTTGCGCCGATAATATGACGCGCCCGCGAGCGGTGCAATTCGGGATAGGAAATGCGGCGGCTTCCTTGACCGTCGATTCAGGCGTGTTACTTTTCGTCGCGCACATGATTCGGGGAAAGACTTGCGCGTTTACCATTCCAACCGGTTGGAGTTTCTGGCTGAAAAACTCGCCGGACTGATCGAGTCCAATCCACCCGGACCGTTCACGCCGGAACGGATCGTGGTGCCGCACCGGACCATGGAGCATTGGCTGCGGCTTGAACTGGCCCGCGAACTGGGCATCGCGGCAAACATGAAGTTCGAGCTGCCGGCGACGTTTGCCTGGTCGATCCTGCGCGGCGCCGTGCCTTCGCTGTCGAAATCGCAAGGGTTCTCACCCGACACATTGCGCTGGCATCTGTTCGAGTCGCTGCCGGATTTCGCGCAAGGCGCCGATGCTGTGGAAGTGCGCCGGTTTCTCGCTGACGGCGATGAACGCAAGAGATTCGAACTGGCAGACAAGCTGGCGGGGGTCTTCGACCGTTGCATCAATTTTCGGGATGACTGGATCAGGGATTGGGAGCAAGGCGCGGCGCCCCATTGGCAGGCCCGGCTATGGCAATTGCTGGCCGAAAAGGTTCCCGAACAGCATTGGGTAAATGCGCTTGATGCGTTCAATCGGAAACGGGCGGGCGGGTTTGAACCAAGCGGCTGGCCGCGGCGGGCGTTTGTGTTCGGGATTTCGGCGTTGTCGCCTTCCTACTTGCAGCTTCTGCGGCAACTCGCCGGGAGTATCGAGTTGCATGTCTTTCTGTTCAATCCAAGCTCGGGATTCTGGAGCGACCTGCGCACAAAAAGAGAAATCAGCCGCTTGACTGAAGATGGGGACGTAAAAGATCAACATTTCGAGGAAGGCAACAAGCTGTTGGCCGCATGGGCGCATGCCGGGCGCGATACTTTCGACACCCTGATAGCGAACGAAGTCGATGAGCAGCCGGTTTTTCCGCAATCCGGCAATGAAACCCGGCTGGCTGCCGTGCAAGGCGATATCCAGGAAGTGCGGGACGCCGCCGAGATTGACAAGTCCGATGTCCTCCCGCCCGACAATTCGCTGCAGATTCATTGCTGTCACTCGGCCATGCGCGAGGCCGAGGTATTGCACGACCGCCTGCTCGAACTTCTCGACGACAATCCCGACATCGAACCCTCGGACATCATGATCCTGACCCCGAACCTGGCGCGTTACGGCCCGATGACCGCGGCGGTATTCGAGGCCGAAGGTCGTATTCCGGTCCTGCTGTCGCGGTTCCGGGCGGCGGATTCGCCGACCGCACGCGCGTTTTTCGACCTTCTGTCCTTGCCGGGCACACGGTACGGCGTCGAAGCCGTACTCGCGCCGCTTGACGCACCTTCCCTGCGGGCGCGTTTCGGAATCAGGGAAAACAGTCTTCCCGCGATCCGCGACTGGGTAAGGCAGGCAGGAATCCGGCGCGGCGTTGACGCGAATGCGGGCGATCATGCGCCGGCGATGCCGGGCAATACCTGGCGCGAGGGATTGAACCGGTTGTTGATGGGTTATGCGGCGGGCGATACCGATGATCTTGCACTCGGTGTCGCCCCCTGTTCCATTCGCGGAGAAGGAGGATTCGAAGCGGGAGAGGAAGACTATGAAACGCTCGGAAAATTCGTTTCCTATTGCGTTGCCGCATTCGAATTGCGACAGCAAGCAGCAAGGTCGCGTACCGCAAGGCAATGGACCGAAACACTACGCGCGATGCTGGAGAAGTTCTTCGATAATGGCTCTGTCCGCGGTGCTTATCCCGGATTCGAAGAGATGCGCGAGGCCGCCGATGAATTTGAAAGCGTCGGCAACCTGATCGAGAACTTCTCGGGCCAGGCCGGCCGGATAGACTGCCCGATCTCCTTTGAAGTCGTTCGACTGGCGCTGAAAGAGGCCGCTGCCGGCCCTGCGCTCGGCCCGGCGCGGCTTGCCGACGGCGCGGCCATCGGCAGGCTGGCCAGCGGGCAGGTTCTGCCGGCGAAAATCGTATGCGCCGTGGGCATGAATGACGATGGCTTTCCGCGCAATCCGCCGCGTCATACTTTCGATCTGGTGGAACAGGACAAACGCCGACCCGGCGACCGCGACGTTCGTCACGAAGATCGATTTGCATTTCTCGAAGCCTTGCTCGCGGCGCGCAACGCCTTCATCGTCACCTACACCGGGCGCGATCAACGCGACGATTCCGAAATCCCGCCTTCGGTCCTGGTTGATGAGTTGCATGATTATCTTGCGGTTCGCTTTCCCGCCTCACCAACGACCGGCGAGACCGATGAAGACGTAAATACGCCGCTGGATTCCTTGAAAATCAAACACCCCTTGCAGCCGTTCAGTGCGCGTTATTTCTCCGCCGAAAATGGGCTCTTCAGTTATTCGCGAACCATGCTCGATGCGGCGAAAACGCTGCGCCGCCCAGAGAGGAACACCCCCCATCGTTTCGCAGGCAGATTGCCTGAGCCGGAAACTTCGCGCCGAAATATTTCTCTTGCCGAACTGGAAAGATTCTTCGCCGACCCTGCCCGGGGTTTTCTGAAAGAGCGTTTCGGCATCAGGCTGAGCGATGAAGACCAGACCGTCGACGAAACGGAGCCATTGCAGCTCGATGGTTTACAGCGCTGGAGCTTGCGCGACGAAATACAGAACAGGACTGACGAGGCGCGGCAAGAGCGCGTCGAGCCGGAAGCCGTCAAATCTTTGCTGCTGGCGCGGGGACATCTGCCCTATGGCAGTTTCGGAGAATTGGCGTATGACGAAGCCGGAGCTGTCGTCGACACACTTCGGGAGGAAATGGCCGCATATGCCGAAACGCGTGCGGCGGAGCCGTTGAATCTCGAACTTGAAGTCGGCGAATTCCGGCTAAGCGGTGTGGTCCCGCATGTCGATTCCGAGCGGATGGTCTGGTGGCGCAACGGCCGATTGCGGGCAAGGGACAGGATCGCGGTCTGCATCCGTCAGCTTGCCCTGATGCAGGACGGAAGGGATCCTCCCCCTGCCGTTCTTGTTTATCTGGATAAAGGCCAGACCAAAGTCGTCACGATTGAGCCGCCCGACCCCGAAACCGAGTCCATCGGAAATTGGCTCGAGACCTGGTGGAACGGATTGACGGCGCCACTGCGGTTCTTTCCCGAATCCTCCTGGGTATACGCCAGTGAACGCGCCAAAGGTGAAACCGGCGGAGCGTTTTTCAAGGCCAGGCAGAAATGGCTGGGCGCCTCTTTCGGTTCGACTTTCGCCGAATGCGACGAACCGGGTAACCGTCTCGTCTGGAGTCTTGACGGCGACGAAGATCCCATATCGGACGAATTCCCGGATCTTTCGGAATTGCTGCTGTTGCCGCTCGCCGGGAGAACCTCGTGACCGAAGCAAGCACATTCCGCTCGCCGATCGATATGGCGCTGAGCAGCGGTCGAAAGCTCATCGAAGCCAGCGCCGGTTCCGGCAAGACCCGCGCCATTACCACACTGGTCGTCCGGCTTGTCGTCGAGGACGGCCGGGAACTCGACAGCATTCTCGTCGTCACCTTCACCAAGGCGGCTACGGCGGAATTGCGTGAGCGCATCCGCAAACTGCTCAGGGAAATCCGGCAACGTATCGAGAATCGCGCCAGCGCCGCCGATGTTTCCGACGACGATCAGGCAAGCGAACTTCTCGAAAAATGGGCTACCGAAAAAATCGATGAGAAACAGGTCAGCGGGCGAATCGAAACGGCCTTGCTCGATATCGACCGGGCCAACGTCTTTACGATACACAGCTTCTGCCAGCGAACGCTTGCCGAATTCGCGTTCGAAACCGGGTTTCCGTTCGGATTCGAATTGGTCGGCGACGGCGCCGGGATCGTGGAAAACGTCGTCCGCGACATCTGGCAGCGCCGGTTCCGGGACTGTTCCCCGACTTTCGCCAACTACTTGCTGAAAAAGAATTTCCTGCCCGACGAGTTGGCGCGATGGGTCGGCTCGCTACGATCAAAACACCTGGAGAATCTCATTGGCGTTCCCCAGGCGCCTACTGATCCGGGAATCGCGGAAAAAGCTTTCGGAAGAGTTTTCGATTCAGCACGCGCTTGCTGGGAACAACAGCATGAGACGTATTGCAACATCCTGCGCACGACCGACGCGCTCAATCGAAGAAGCTATCCACTGGGGAAAATAGAGGCTCACATCAAGTGTGTAGAGAGAGTGTTCGCCACCGACGAGTTGCCTTTCGATATCGATGACATGCATCGACTGGCGCAGTATCTCGGTGGTGGAAACACCGCGGACAAATGCAAAAAAGGCCAGCGATTACCTGAAAATCCAATGTTCGAAGCCTTCGACGAACTGGCGGAAGCCTGCCTGGAACTTTCACGGGAATACAACGGCTGGCTGCGCGACACCCGCCGACTGCTGATCGAGGAAATCCCCGATGAAATCAGGCGAATCATTCGCGCTGAAAGACGCCTCGGCTACGATGATCTGATAGTGGAAATGCGTCAGGCCCTGGAAAATCGCAGTGGAAGCGGCGAAAGACTGGCCGCGAACGTACGCCGCCGCTTCCCCGTCGCCCTGATTGACGAATTCCAGGATACGGACCCGACTCAGGAAAGGATATTCGACCGTATATACACAGGCCGCAAAGAGCCAACCTCGGAACAGCCTCCGGATTTGCACGATCAAGACTGTTCCTTGTACATCGTCGGCGACCCGAAACAGTCGATCTACGAGTTTCGCGGAGCTGACATCTTCGCCTATCTTTCAGCGCAGCAAGGAGTCGATTCGAACTTGCAGCTCGGCTACAACTGGCGATCCAGCCCGGAACTGGTGCGTGCGGTAAACGCCATTTTCGATGTACCGCTGGCTTTCACCATCCCGGAAATCTCGTTTCAGTCCGCGGAACCGGGGCGTAAAGAGGACATCGGGCTGGAAGTCGATGGCGAAGATCAAACTCCCCTCGATTTCTGGCTGTTGCAAGATCAGAAGAACATCGGCGACGCCGTCCAGATCGTCGCCAATGAAACCGCGAACGAAATCATCAAACTGCTCGAATCGGCCCGCGCCGGCAGGGCCGGCATCAACGGAAAACCGCTGCGGGCCAAGGATATAGCGGTTCTGGTAAACAACCGCCACCAGGGGCGCGAGATCGCCAGGGCCTTGCATCGGCGCGGCGGCAAGAGCATCGAGATTGACGATGCCAGCGTGTTCGAGACCAGGGAGGCCGAACAGATTCACCGTCTTTTGCTCGCCCTCGCCAATCCGGGCCGCCAGGACTTTCTGCGCGCGGCATTGACCGCCGATGTTTTCGGCCTGAATAACGCACAGTTGCATGCACTGATCGAGGAAGACGAAGCCTGGAGTGGATGGGTGATTCGATTCAGCGAGTGGCGCATGATCTGGCTTGCAAGAGGCGTCGGGGCGATGTTGCGCGGAATTCTGGACGCCGGCGATGGCGCCGCCAGCTTGCTGACTTACTCCGATGGGCCGCGCCGCCTCACCAATCTGTATCACCTGACCGAATTACTGCAGGAGGCGGAGACCGAGAATCGATTTTCCCACGCCGGGCTGCTGGCCTGGCTGAGCAAGCGGCTGGACGGACAGACCGCGGAGAAGGAAGGCGCGGATGACGCCGTCACGCTGCGCCTGGACAGCGACGAAGATCTTGTGCGAATCCGTACGATTCATCGCAGCAAGGGTCTTCAGTTCCCTATCGTGTACCTGCCTTTTGCCTGGCACGGCAGGCAAATCAAGAATGATCCCGACACTCCCGTCAGTTACCACAACCGCGAGGAATCCGGATTTCCGCCTGTTCTCGATCTTGCCCCCGACGATGAGAGTTGGAGAATTCGCGAACTCGAAGAATTCGGACAGTCGGTCCGGCTGCTCTATGTGGCGCTGACTCGCGCCAGGTATCGCTGTGTCGTCGCCTGGACTCGAATCATGAGCGGAGGCAATAAAGAGTTACCGCCCCTGGCCTGGCTCATGCATAGAAATTTGCAGCACGAGATACAGCTTTCCGAAGTGTGCGACAGCGCACGGCAAGCTACAGGTTTCGCTGTGCCGCGGGAAGTCGTGGATACGCATGACAGCATCCGGGCCGATTTTTTCAAAAAGAGTCGCGATGAATTCAGAGCAGATGTCGAAACCGTTGCCAACTTGTGTCCTGACGGGATACGGATTCGTGAATTGGAGAATGAGATCGTTGTATCCGGCTCGCGATTGGCGGACGAGCCCAAGCCGGAACTTGCATCGCGCGACTTCAGTCGCACCACGCGCCGCATTCGCCAGATGACCAGTTTTACGGCCTTGGCGGCGGATCATGCCGAGGGCGCTCTGCCGCAGAGTTTCGTCGAGCCTGGAGCGCCGGACCACGATGAGTCCGAGGGTGATGTGATCGCCGGGTCCGTTCGGCGCGAGGCTGAGGAAAAACCGGTCGATTACAACGCTTTCAACTTCCCCCGTGGCATCCGGGTCGGCACTTGCCTGCACAATATTTTTGAAATTCTCGACGAGGAGCCGGGCCGCGAAGTCGTTCAAGTCTGCAAGGAGCAACTCGAACGCGCGGGCATCGAACCGGAGTGGCATGACGCCGCCCGGACCATGGTTGAGAATACGCTGGCAACCGAATTGCGCGAGCCGGAACACGGCGGCTTCCGGCTCGCTGACGTCGGCGTCGACAGACGTCTCACCGAGCTCGAATTCTGTTTCCCGGTCAAAGGGTTGCGCCGGGCCGGCCTTGGCAAGCTGCTCGAACGCAAGGGCTACCCGGGCCTGTTGAGCGCAGGAGAGGACGCACAGGCTATCGATGGCTATCTGCGCGGCTTCATCGATCTCACGTTCGAACATGCCGGCCGCTGGCACGTACTCGACTACAAGTCGAACTGGCTCGGCGACAAGGCGGAGGACTACGAACCGGAGCGGCTCGGCGCCGCCATGCGTGAGCATCGCTACCAGCTTCAGTACCTGATCTATCTGCTGGCGCTGCATCGCTACTTGCAAACGTGCTTGCCCGATTACGATTACGAACGGCACATCGGCGGCGCTTTCTACCTGTTTCTGCGCGGTATGGACCCCGCCGCCGGCATGTCGCGGGGCGTCTGGTTCGACCGGCCCTCGAAGGAATGTATCGAGGCGCTCGACGAGTTTATAAAGGGAGGTGGATCATGACGCTTCCTCCCGCCATCGAAGTGCTGTTCCGGCAGGGCCGTATCGGTGAAATCGACCGGCATCTGGCGGCATTGGTCGCCGAGCTCACCGGTGAAGATAACGGAGACGTACCGTTGGCAGCGGCAATGGCGAGCCGGCATACACGGGAAGGACATATCTGTATCGATCTGAAAGAAGTCGCCGGCCGTCATTGGCCAGGAACTCCCGAACCCGACTCCCCGAATTTGTCGCTGCCTGAACTTGAAGCCTGGCGCGCGCGGCTCGAGGCGAGCCCGGCCGTCGCCGGACCGGAGTCCCCGGCAAGCCGGCCCCTGGTGCTCGACGATACGGGCCGGCTCTATCTCAATCGCATGTGGAAACGCGAGCGGTCGGTAGCGACCCGCCTGCGGGAACTCGCAAGCCGCGAGACTTCCGAACCAGCCGAATTGCAATCCGCGCTCGAGGAATTGTTCGATGACGATCCGCGCAACGCCCTGCCTCGAAAAGCAGCTCACGCCGCCGTAAGCCGCCATTTGTGTTGCATTTCCGGCGGTCCCGGCACCGGCAAAACCACCACCGTCGCCAGGATCATGATGGCGCTGACGCAAGTAGGCCAGGTTACGGCAAAAGATATCGCCTTTGCAGCGCCCACGGGCAAGGCCGCCGCCCGCCTGCAGGAAGCGACCCGCGAGTCCTTGCGCGAGATGCATGGGAGTGACGGTCTGCCCGAAGAACTAGCCGTGGAAGTCGGCACGGTGCATCGCTGGCTGATGAAGAGCGAGGCAGAAAGAGGGTTTGCCAGGGTGCTAATCATCGATGAGGCCTCAATGGTCGATATTCACCTGATGAGCCGGGTACTGCAGGCCTTGCCCGCCCGGGCGCGGCTCATCTTGCTCGGCGACGCCTCCCAGCTTTCCTCGGTCGAGCCCGGTTCTGTCTTCGCCGATATCTGCGGTGCGGCCGCAAGCGAGCACTCGCCGTTCAAGCATTGTGTCGTCGATCTCGAACACAATTGGCGCTTCGGCCCAGACAGCTCAATAGGGCGACTGGCCGCGGCGATCAAGAGCGGCAATTCCGGCGCGGTCGAGCAGGTGCTTCAGCAGCCGCAGGAGAGGTCCGTCGGTTTCGAATCCCTGGACGACAGCGCCGCCTTCGAAAGACTCGCGGAACGATTCACTCGCGAACATTACACTCCCATGGTTGAACATTTCCGGTCGATGGGCGACTCCGCACAACTCGAATTCTGCGAAAATCCCTTCAGGCACTTCATGGCGCTATGCGCCCACCGCAGAGGCGCATTCGGTTCCGAGCGCTTCAATCTGGAGGTGGAACAAAGATTGCGCGCGCGCGGGTTGGCCTCCGCGAACGAGGAGTTTTATGCGGGAAGGCCCATCATCGTGACGCGCAACGACCGTAACAGCGGCCTCGCCAACGGCGACACCGGAATCGTGGTCAAAAGTGGCGAGGGTGCGAACAAGGTATGGTTCCCGGATCTGCGAGACGCACAAGGCAATCTCCGACTGGTCTCACCGCAGCGCCTGCCGTCCCATGAAAGTTTCTACGCCCTGACCGTGCATCGCTCCCAGGGCTCGGAATACGACGAAGTCGCGGTCATTCCCGGCACCTCTGACTCGCCTGTAAACACCCGCGAATTGCTCTACACCGCGGTGACCCGTGCACGAAACCAGGTCGTCATTCATGGTTCCCGCGACGGACTCAAGGCCGCGGTGGAGCGGGAAACCTCCCGCGGCTCCGGATTGAAAGATGCACTTCTTTGAGTCTGATTGTAGTGAAACGTGAAGACTAGTGAGGTGGAGTCACAATCAGAGCCGTAATGAAAAATCCGCGTGTTCCAACAGATCCTGGTGAACTTGGTTCCCAAGGGTGACTACCGTGAACTGTACTCCCTCGCGGCGGGCGAATTTCATTGGCGGTACGAAGTCGCTGTCGCCAGTCACCAAAACAAGCAAATCCACCTGTTTTTTGAGCGCTAACGAGGCGATATCCAACCCGATACGCATATCGACGCCTTTCTGCTGGAGCGAGGGCCGAAAATCATCCGCGGTAATTTGATGTTCCTCTACTGAAACAGGGAGATTTTTCTGGTCAAGCTCCCAACCCCGGAAACGTATCTCGCCCATGCGCAATGCAAAGTAGTCGATCGTTTTTAGATCCCGTAACAGTTTCTTGTTGTGTATCGTAAGAGGATCTTTCGCGAATTCGTGAGCGCCCCCATTTAACGGTCGATTTGTTGAGAATAGGGCCAGTGCCGCACGCGGGAGACTCAACTCCACTTTGAAGGGTATGTGCGGATGGCGACTTTTAAGCTTGGGGTAAGCAGCCGAGCTGCCTGACTGATTGGTAAAAGTGTGGCTTTGCTCGAACTGCCTGTCAATAATTTGTGCGCCTTCAGCATGTAGGGGCGAGGCATGCCTCGCCCGCGGATGTTGCACGGTTTCGGGGCCGTTCGCGGGCGAGGCATGCCTCGCCCCTACCGTCTCGCATGAAACGAAATCAACCGTCAACGTTCCGTCGATTCAGTCTCACATGTAACTGAACCTAGACAAATTCACTACTAATTCAAGCTTCCTGACGGCTGCTATCGAGCTGGAAATCGCCTGTAGCTCGGGATTGCGTGACGCACTCAAGGTCGGGCATGAAAGATGCGCTTCTTTGACGCGGTAAAAATGTCTATCATGGCGCCATGTTCGATCTGAACCTGATTCCGCATCCGCTTACCGGCACGCCGTTCGGCACTGCGCTCGATCTGGCGATCCTGATCGGCGCGCTGGCGCTGGGGCTGTCGCTGCTCACACGGGAATATGGCTGGGTTGACCGATTCTGGGCCCTGGCGCCGCCGATTTTTTGTCTGCTCGTGGCGGCCGATGCGGGATACGAATCAGCGCGGCTCAATCTCATGACCGTGCTGATCACGCTCTGGAGCGCCCGTCTCACCCACAACTACTGGCGCAAGGGCGGGTTCAAGCTGGGCGGCGAGGACTATCGCTGGATCTACATGCGGAAAAAGATGGGAGAATTGCGATTCCAGTTGATGAATTGCACTTTCATCGCTTTCGGGCAGATGCTGATCGTCTGGCTATTCACTTCGCCGATCCATCATGTCTGGCTCAACCGGGGCGCGCCGCTGAACTGGGTCGACGCACTCGCCACGGCGCTGTTTCTGATGTACTGGGTAGGCGAGGCCGTCGCCGATCAGCAGCAATGGAACTTCCAGCAGGAAAAGAAGCGCAAGATCGAGGCCGGCGAAGAAATCACCGAACCATTCATCACTACGGGATTATTCGCTTATTGCCGGCACCCGAACTTCTTTTGCGAGGTCAGCATGTGGTGGGTGATCTACCTGTTCGCCATTGCCTCCACTGGAACTTTGCTGCATTGGTCGATTGCAGGCGCCATCGTTCTCAACCTGCTTTTCCTCGGCTCGACCCAACTGACCGAGACCATCACGCTCGAAAAGTACCCATCCTACCGGGACTACCAGGAACGTATTCCGGCCTTGATTCCGATCAGATTCAAAAGCCGCGACTAGTACAACAGGAACGCGATTACCAGAAATATCGTAAAGCCGGCTGTGATCAGGGCGCTATAGATCAGGCTTGCGCTGACGTAGACCAGGCCGCTGTAAAAGTAGCCGCTGCGGTAGAAATTCTTCAGGCTCAGGTACAGGTAGACAATGGCCCATATGACGATGACGAAATCTATCCAATCGATGAACCCCTCCAGCACGGGCAACAGGCTCGCGAAGAGACCGGTTACCGCCAGCAGGTAAGCGGTAAGGATCAGGAAAGAGTGGTTGTGCAAGGTGAGAACGAAGTGTTCTATGTAGTAGCGACCCTTGAACAGATAAAACGCCCATTGCACCAGCGCCAGCAACGGCATCATCAGCAATACGAAAATCGTTACGTATTCGAGTGATTGGCTGAAGAAGTCCCGGAAAAACGCGCCCGGATTCTCGCGCATGTCGTTATAGTTAGCGATCAACTGATCGATCGCGAGCGTCTTCAGCCGTTCTTCGGTCGCTGCCGGCAGAAACGGCAAATCGATACCTCTCAGCACCTCCAGCACTTGCTGCGGATCAATATCCAGATCTTCCAGGCCCTCCAGACCCTCCAGATTCTCGTCTTCGGCGCCTGCGTTGAGGAAATCCTGAATGGGCCGATTCGAAGAAAGTGGCGCCGAGGGATTCCCGTCTGCGCCGAGCGCCGCCGGTGCGGTCTCGGCGGTGCGCAGGTTGTTCAGGCTGCCGGCTATCGAAACCATCAGAAAGAAGCTGATGCTCAAGACGAGGAACATGCGCAGGGGTGGCGTGTATCGAGTACGGCGACCGTTCACGTATTCGCCGCTGAGGTAACCGGGACGAGTGTAAAGAAAGAACAGCGAACGATATACGCGACCGTCGAGCTCGAAAATTGCATGCAGCAGTTGGCTGAGAATGCGCCAGAACGGACGGCGCACTTCGCGGTCTTCCTGGCCGCAATCGGAACAGTATTGGCCGAGGAGCGCCACCCCGCAGTTGGCGCAGCGGGTGACTTCGACATTGACGTCGGCTTCGAACCGGGGCCTGGTTTCAGCTTCGGCTTCGGCTTCGGTTTCGTTTGCGGTCAATTCACCCATGGCTGCTCATTGTGCCAGCAATCTGGAAGGTGTTTAAGACAAATCACGGTCGGGCTGGATATTGCCTGGAAATTGTCGGATAGTTCTCAAATATTGAATTGAGGTAGATTCAAAACAATTCCTCAGGGGGAACATTTCAATGGAAAGAGCAAGAATCATGTACTACCTGCCCTGGGCACTGGCGATATTCGTCGTGATCGTCTTCGTGCAGTCGCTGTTCTTCAAGTTCGCCAATTCATTCGAGACCATCCACATTTTCACCACCATCGGCGACTGGATGGGCTCGATCGGCCTGCCGGCCTTCATTGCTTCCAGCTTTGCCGCCTATGGCGGTTACACGATAGGCAGTATCGAACTGCTGGCTTCAATTCTGCTTGTTATCCGCAAAACGCAATCGCTGGGAGCGCTGATCGGCTTCGCCGTCATCAGTGGCGCAATCTTTTTCCACCTCTTTACGCCGCTTGGCGTCAGCGTAGTCATCAATGAGGCGGGAGACCAGGACGGCGGACAATTGTTTGCCTTGGCCGTTGGTGTGTTCATAGCGACAATCTTCATCATGTGGCTGCGCCGGGACGAGTTGGCAACGTTCTTCCGCTCCGCAAGCTGAATTGGAGACTGTCATGAAAAGATTGCTCATCGTCCTTTGGCTGACGGGTCTTGCGTTCGCCACGCAGGCCCGGGCGGCCGATGCGATATACACCGGCCTGTTCAGCAACGAGGCTATCAGCGGCTATGACGCCGTGGCCTATTTCACCGAGGGAGAACCGGTGGAGGGCTCGAATCAATTCAGCATGCAATACAAAGGCGCCGCCTGGAAATTCGCCTCGCAGGAGAATCTCGACTTGTTCCAGGCGAACCCCGAAGCCTATGCGCCCCAGTACGGCGGCTATTGCGCCTACGCCATGGCGGAAGGAGATACCGCCAGCACGGAACCGGAACTATGGACCATCCACGACGGCAAGCTGTATTTGAATTACAGTCGCCGTATCAACGCCCGCTGGAAGGAGAACATGCTCGAATACATCGAGCAGGCCGACCGCCAATGGACGGAACTCGGGCCCACGCTCGAAACGGATTGATCGGGCAGGATTGCCGGCTTTCCGTCATTCCTCATCCAGGCTGAACACGTACAAGGCATTGCCGTTGGCCGGATGGCGCACATCAGGCGCGACCACGCGAGGAACCGTTCGCGGACTCACGCCCCGCGCTCCGAGGCCGGTAGTCACCGCGATGTATTGCTTGCCGTCGACGGCATAAGTGACCGGGTGACCTTGCACCGAGGTGCCGAGCCGGGTTTCCCACCGGACTTCGCCGCTGCGCACGTCGAAGGCGCGGAAGCGCCGGTCGAGGTCGCCGACGAAAGCCAGATCGCCGGCCGTGGTGATCACACCGGTCAGCAAGGCCGCCCGCTGCTCGTAACTCCAGATTTCTTCCATGCTGTCGACGTCGTAAGCCGCGAGTTTGCCCATGTTGCCTTCTGAGCCGGGCATCTCGAACCAGCGCCGGTTCGCTGCCGTGCCACCGGCGCCATGCACGAGCGGAACCTCGCGCGCGGAAATCTCGAGACAGGACTGACTGAGCGGAATCAGCAGCGCCGCGCTCGGCTCGTGGTAGCTCATCGAATGCCAGTCCTTGCCGCCGGCCGTGCTCGGACAGACCGAAATCCACTGGTCGAGTTGCGCATTGCGGATGTCATCGCGATAGGTCACCGCGCCGGTCACCGGATCGATATCGGTGAAGGCGTTCTGGAAAACGGTTTCCTGGTAATCGATGAACTCGCCGCTTTCGCGGTCGTGTTTCCAGAGGATGCCGTGTTTGCCGACGGAATAGACCAGTTTGTCGTCGCCGCGGTCGATCAGTACGCGTTCGAAAACCTCATCGAGATCGAGCGCTTCCGCCGGCACATGTTGAAAGAACCAGTCAAGCTCGCCGCTGTCGACATCGATGGCGACAGTAGCGTTGGTGAACAGCCCGGCGTCGTTGATCGAAAGGCTGCGCGAGGCCGGCATCCAGGGTTTTTGCTGGGCGGTGCCCCAGAAAGTAAGCTTCGATACCGGATCGTAGCTGCCGGTAATCCAGGTTTCGCCGCCGGCGCGGAACAGGTCGGCGATATCGCCCCAGGTGTCGCCGCCGGGCTCGCCGGATTCCGCGACAGTGTTGAAGCGCCAGAGAGTCTCGCCGGTATTGGCGTCATAGGCGCTGATGTAACAGTCTTCCTCGATATAGCGCGAACAGCCCGCCAAACCCTGGATCACCTTGCCGTCGGCAACGATGGGCCCGCTGGAATTATGGAATCCCTTGCTGTTGTCGGCCACCTCGGTTTCCCATAGCGGCTCGCCGGTGCGGGCGTCGAGGGCGAGCAGGCGGGCGTCGGTGGTCGCATGGATGATCTTGTCCTCGTACATCGCGATATTGCGCATGTCGTTGCTGTCGAAGGGGCCGGCGTGGTGTTCCCAGATCAACTCGCCGGTAACGCCATCAAGCGCCTGGATGATATTGCTGCTGTTAATCAGGTAGATGACGCCGCCTGCAACCAGCGGCGCTGGCTCGGAATCGCCTTCATGCATGCTCCAGACCCATTCCAGCCGCAGGTCCGAGACATTTTCGGCGTTGATCTGATCGAGCGGACTATAACTCCAGGCCTGGAAATTGCGCCGCAGCATGGGCCAGTCGCCGGGCGCCGGGTCGATCAGCATCGCATCGCTGATCGGCGCAAAATTCTCCACGGTTCCGGCGCGCACCACTCCCGTCGGCCGTTCCGGTTCCCGTTGCCCGATCACAAGATTGCCGGTTTCGCTGTTGGTGAGCATGGCGTAGTCCGCTTGTGCGTCGAGCGCTGGATTGGCGTCGCTCACGCCCATGGACCGCATCATGTGGGCGACGATATTGAAATAAGTCTCGTCGCTGATGCCCGCATTGCCTCCCGGCGGCATGCTGCCCTTGAGGTAATTGAAGAAATCGAAAGGCGTCTGCTGCCCGTAACGTCCCATGAAACCTGCGCCGGACAGCACCGGGCCCAGGGCGCTGCCTTGCAATTGGGCGCCATGGCAGGCGGCGCACCAGGCGGCGTAGTCGGCTTCACCGGCGGCGGCCTGGTCCGCAAAAACGATCGGGGCTTCCTCCACGTTCGCGGGCTGATCGCAGGCGGCAAGCGCGGCCAGCAATACCAGCGTGCCGATAATGCGTGTCTTGTTCATTTGTGCGCCTCGCAGGTACAGGTATGCATGAGCAATTGAATTTGCCCGATTATGGAAAAGGAGTTGGGGGATGGCAACATCCTGTGCGTGAACTGTAGAGAACAAATAAAGTGTCCGGTTTTAAAACACATGAAGTGTCCGGTCGTACAGTTTCCGATCTGGAGTGGGATTGGGAGGCTGCATGGGCTTGGCGAAACGGAGAGAGGAGCGGAGGCTGATGTTGTTCGAGGGTACGTATTCGATGTGGACGGAGCGTCGTTTGACGCAGGCGCAGGCGGCGGAGTTGCTGGGGGTTTGCGAACGGACGTTCCGGCGCTGGGTGGAGCGCTACCGCGGGGACGAGAGCGATGGCGTCGAGGTCTTGCGGGATCGGCGTCTTTCGCGCGCCTCGCACCGCGCGGCGCCGGTGGACGAGGTGATGCGGATGGTGGATCGGTACCGTACGCGGTACGCGGGCTGGAACGTGCGGCACTTTTACACGCGCTACCGGCGGGAAGGCGGGACGCGCAGCTACAACTGGGTGCGGACGAAGCTGCAGGTGGCGGGCGCGGTGCCGCGCGGCGCCGGGCGCGGCAAGCACCGCAAGCGCCGAGAGCCGTCGCCCTGCGCCGACATGATGCTGCACCAGGACGGCAGCACGCACGAATGGGTTCCGGGCGTGACGTGGGACCTGATCGTGACGATGGACGACGCGACCAACGAGCACTACTCGATGTTCTTCTGCGAGGAGGAAGGCGTCTGGAGCAGTTTCCGCGGCATGCGCGAGGCGATCGAGGCCAGGGGCTTTTGCTGTTCGCTGTACACCGACCGGGCCTCGCACTACTGGCTGACGCCGGAGGCGGGCGGCAAGGTGGACAAGGACCGGCTGACGCAGTTCGGCCGGGCGATGATGCAGGAGTTGGGCATTGACATGATCCCGGCGTATTCGCCGGAGGCGCGGGGTCGGTCGGAACGGGCGTTCAAAACGCACCAGGACCGGCTGGTGAAGGAGTTGGCGCTGCTGGAGATCACGGAGATGAATGCCGCGAACCGGTATCTGCGCGAGACGTACCTGCCGGCATTCAACGCGGAGTTTGCCCGGCCGCCGAAGGAGGCCGGAAAAGCGTTCGTGCCGCTGGGGCCGGGCACAGACCTGGACGCGATCCTGTGCGAGCTGCATGAGCGGGTGGCCGGCCGGGACAACTGCGTCCGGTTCGATGGGCTGACGCTGCAGTTGCCGTCGGATCGGCATCGGCCGCATTACTTCAAGGCGCGGGTGAAGGTGCGTCGGCACATGAGCGGCGAGTTGTCGGTGTGGCATGGTCCCCGATTGCTGGGACGCTACGCCGCGGACGGACAACCCATCGCGGAGTCTTTGGCCGATGCGGCCTGAACGCGGCGGCGCCGGCACTGCGCTACAGTCGCTACGCTCCTTCCGCGCAGTGTCGGCGGAGAAGCAAAAACCTGTACTCGGGAACCGGACACATTTATTTGTTTACAACAGAATTCGACATCCGGTGCGCAACCTGTATCCACCTCTTTTGTGCATGCCATCCCTGGCGCAACGCTGGTGGCTTCGAGTACCCCCAGCCTGGCCATCCCTGGCCAGTCGTTCGGCCCTAAAAAAGCGTTGCTTTTTTTCGGCTACGCCGACCGGGCCTCACCCCAGCACGTTCTTTCCGCCGTCGTCCATTTTTTCCGGGCGGGTCCAGTACGCGTACTGGGGCGTCCAGTCGTCGAAGCTGATGCCCGCCATGGCGAGCAGGTTCCAGGTCGAACAATAAAGATCGCCGGGGCCGAATATGCTGGAGTTCAGACGGATGATCTTCTCGCCGTCGCGCTTGTAAGTGGCCACACCCGGCTAGTTGTCGCTGCCCTCGTTCACGGTTTGCTCCTTGATGTAGTCCCCGCCGCCGTGAGAAGCAAGCCGGAAGCGCCAGCCGCGGCTGTTCGCCATGCGCCGCTGCAATTCCGGCGCGTCCTTCGATACCAGCGCGACCGCCATGGCCGATTCGAGGTGCGAGAGGATGCCGTTCAGCCCGTCCGCCCACATCGTGCAATAGCGACAGCCCTGACCCATGTTGTGGATCAGCAGCAACTTGTCCCGCCCGCCGAACAGATCGAGCAAGCTGACTTCGCCATGCTCGGTGGCGAAACTGTAATTGGGAACTTCGTCGCCCGAATTGCTCCGTTGCAGGGTTTCGAGTTCCCCGATGAGATCGAATATCTGCTTCTGAATTTCTTCGATGCGTTCGCTTGACATGGTTCGTGTTCCCCCTGCATATAAACCTTCGTGGGATGCGATTATGGTTGTGTCGGGAAACCCGCGTCAACGCCGCGCCGACTTGTCCCAGCGTTCGTTCTGATCCGGCAATACCGGGCGCCATTCACTAAACTTCTTCATCTTTTAGTGAATGCGCATGGACGCTCAAATCGCACCGCCGCCCTCGCTTGTCCCGATCAGGATGCCCGCGCCGACGTGCCCAGTTCCCGAGCCAATCTGAAGAACGCCGTATCGGCCGCCCGTATCGCCCCGTCGTTCGTCGCGAACGCCAGCACGGTGTTCCTGGCGAGCACGAGCATAAGCAGCGCGTACCACCGCGCGTTGCTGCCGTTGTGCCAGAGCACCGGGCCACCCGCCCAGTCCGCCCAGTCGCGCTCGACACGAACCCACCCGCTCGCATAGTCATCAAGATTCGGTGTGTGCAGCCGCGCCCAGGCAGCGCGCGCCAGCAGGGGTGGCGCCGCTGCGGATTCTCCCGCCAGGTGGGCCGCACCGAAGCGCGCGAGATCGCCGATCGTCATGTGCGCCGTGCCCGCCGGACCTATGACCGGCGAGTTGTCCGCGCGCCCCTTGAACGGATCCGCCGGCCTTCGAAACCTGCGGAACACGACGGCATGCCCGACCGGCTCCCGGTCGGGCGCATCGCCCCGCGGCGGGCCGAAACCGGCGCTCGCAAGCGCCAACGGCCCGAACACGCGCTCCTGCAGCAGGGTCTCGTAAGGCTTTCCGGCCACCGTCTCGGCAATGTGGCCGGCGATGGTGTAGCCGACGTTGGAGTACGCGAAACGCTCCCCGCATGGCGACCTCGGTTCCCTTGCGAGGACGTCCGCGATGAAGCGGCGGCGCGCCGCCACCAGTTCTCCGGCGGTGTCGGGCCACACTCCCTGCACCTTGAAGAACGGGAAGTTGGCACGGGCGCCCGCCGTGTGGGTCAGGAGGTGATGCAGCGTACAGCCGTCCCAGCCGCCCGCCATCCGGAGGTCCGGCAGCAACACCGGCAGCGGGTCATCGCGCGATAGCAGCCCGTCGTCTTCCAGCACGGCCAGCAGCGTGGCCGTCATCGACTTCGTGATCGAACCCACGTGCCAGCGGTCGTCCACGGTCACCGGCACGCCGGAACCGCGCCGGCGCTCACCGCTGGCGGCCACCCCGGCAAGCTGTCCGTCGGTCATGACGGCGACCGCCACCGCCGTGAGCCGGGTCTCGACCCGCAACCGCGCTACGCGGGTCTCGATGGAGCGCCCCTTCCACGATGTGCCGCTTTCCATCGGTCGCCTCACGGGAATGGATTGACGGTGTCTACGCCGCTTGGAGCGAAGTCCCGCTCGTTCCGGGTCGCCAGGGTGAGCCCGTGCCTCACGGCCGTCGCGGCAATGAAGCTGTCCTTGACAGTCATCGCGCGCCCGAGACGGCGAACGCGAGCCAGCAACTCCGCCCAACGCAGCCCCGTCGCCGAATCCCACGGTAGACACTCCACCCGTTGCACCACCCTGCCGAACCACCCTTCCAGCCGCGTACGCCGCCGACCTTCCGCGAGCAGGAGAATGCCGTAGCGAATCTCCCCCAGAATCACGGCGTCAATGGTGACCAGGCGTTCGTTTCGCCGCAACCAATCCACGACATCCTGCTATTTGCCACCTGTTTTGCCCAACGTTTGGGTTCCAAGTGTAGTGAAGCCTGTCGCAGTGCGCAATACGCTGGTTTCCTATTGTAGAGAACAAATAAAGTGTCCGGTTTTAAAACACATGAAGTGTCCGATCGTACAGTTTCCGATCTGGAGTGGGATTGGGAGGCTGCATGGGCTTGGCGAAACGGAGAGAGGAGCGGAGGCTGATGTTGTTCGAGGATACGTATTCGATGTGGACGGAGCGTCGTTTGACGCAGGCGCAGGCGGCGGAGTTGCTGGGGGTTTGCGAACGGACGTTCCGGCGCTGGGTGGAGCGCTACCACGGGGACGAGAGCGATGGCGTCGAGGTCTTGCGGGATCGGCGTCTTTCGCGCGCCTCGCACCGCGCGGCGCCGGTGGACGAGGTGATGCGGATGGTGGATCGGTACCGTACGCGGTACGCGGGCTGGAACGTGCGGCACTTTTACACGCGCTACCGGCGGGAAGGCGGGACGCGCAGCTACAACTGGGTGCGGACGAAGCTGCAGGTGGCGGGCGCGGTGCCGCGCGGCGCCGGGCGCGGCAAGCACCGCAAGCGCCGAGAGCCGTCGCCCTGCGCCGACATGATGCTGCACCAGGACGGCAGCACGCACGAATGGGTTCCGGGCGTGACGTGGGACCTGATCGTGACGATGGACGACGCGACCAACGAGCACTACTCGATGTTCTTCTTCGAGGAGGAAGGCGTCTGGAGCAGTTTCCGCGGCATGCGCGAGGCGATCGAGGCCAGAGGCTTTTGCTGTTCGCTGTACACCGACCGGGCCTCGCACTACTGGCTGACGCCGGAGGCGGGCGGCAAGGTGGACAAGGACCGGCTGACGCAGTTCGGCCGGGCGATGATGCAGGAGTTGGGCATTGACATGATCCCGGCGTATTCGCCGGAGGCGCGGGGCCGGTCGGAGCGGGCGTTCAAAACGCACCAGGACCGGCTGGTGAAGGAGTTGGCGCTGCTGGAGATCACGGAGATGAATGCGGCGAACCGGTATCTGCGCGAGACGTACCTGCCGGCATTCAACGCGGAGTTTGCCCGGCCGCCGAAGGAGGCCGGAAAAGCGTTCGTGCCGCTGGGGCCGGGCACAGACCTGGACGCGATCCTGTGCGAGCTGCATGAGCGGGTGGCCGGCCGGGACAACTGCGTCCGGTTCGATGGGCTGAAGCTGCAGTTGCCGTCGGAGAAGCAAAAACCGGTGCTCAGGAACCGGACAGTTTACTTGTTTTAAAACCGGACACATTTATTTGTTTACAACACATCCTGTGCGTGAACGGTAGGGGCGAGGCATGCCTCGCCCGCAGGTATTTCGCGGCGCCGGGGCCATTCACGGGCGAGGCATGCCTCGCCCCTACCGTCACACATGCAGCTGAATCAACCGCCGATGGTTCGTCGATTCAGCCTCAGATGTATCTGAACCCGAACGCTGCCGAATTTACAAAGACGCGGCTTTGGCCGGTTCGCGCAAAATCGTCTCGCCTGTCATCTCCGGAGGAATCGGCAATTCGAGCAGGTTCAGCATGGTCGGCGCGATGTCGCACAGGCGGCCTTCGCTGGTGAATTCGAGTTCGTTGGCGCCGACGTAAATCAGCGGCACGGGGCCGGTGGTATGGGAAGTCATCGGCTGCCCGGTTTCCGCATCGCGCATCTGCTCTACATTGCCGTGATCGGCGGTGATCAGCAGGTCCGCTCCGGTTTCGCGCACCGCCTCGACTATCATTCCAAGACATTGGTCGACGGCTTCGACCGCCTTGATCGAGGCATCGAAATCGCCGGTATGGCCGACCATGTCGCCATTGGGGTAATTGCAGATGATCGTGTCGAAATCGCCGGAGCGAATCGCTTCCACCAGCCCGTCGGTCAACTCGAAGGCAGACATTTCCGGCTTCAGGTCGTAGGTCTTGACCTTGGGCGAGGGGATCAATACTCGCTCTTCCCCGGCGAAGGGTTCTTCCCGGCCGCCATTGAAAAAGAAGGTGACATGGGCGTACTTTTCGGTTTCGGAGATTCGCAGTTGCGAGCCGCCCTGGTCGGCGAGCCAGGCGCCGAAGACGTTTTTCAGCTCCTCCGGCGGATAGGCGCAACTCGCGGGGATGTCCGCGGCGTACTCGGTCAACATGACGAAGTCAGCCAGGCGCGGACGATGCTTGCGCGTGAATCCGCTGAAATCGTCTTCCACGAAGGCGCGGGTAAGCTGGCGCGCGCGGTCGGCGCGGAAGTTCATGAACACGACCGCATCGCCGTCGGCAATTTGTGTGTCCGTTTCGCCGATCAGGCTGGCCTGGACGAATTCGTCGTCCTCCCCGCGCTCGTAGGCGGCGTGCAGGGCCGATTCCGCATTCGCAAAGCTGAAGGGCGCCCTGCCTTCGGTCAACATCGCATAGGCGGGCTCGACGCGCTCCCAGCGCTGATCTCTGTCCATCGCATAAAAGCGTCCGCAGATCGAAGCCAGCTTGCCCCTGCCGCTGTCATCGAGTTTCGCCTCGAATTTCTTCAGTGAGCCCAAAGCGCTGCGCGGCGGCGTGTCGCGTCCATCGAGCAAGGCATGCAGATACAAGCTGCCGACGCCGCGCTCGAGCGCCAGCTCGAGCATGGCCATGATCTGATCTTCATGGCTGTGTATGCCGCCGGGCGAAAGCAGGCCGATCACGTGCAACGCCGAACCGGCCTCGGCAACCTTGTCCGCCGCCGCGGTCAGGGCGGGATTGCTCGGGAATCCGCCCTCGGCGATGTCGCGGTCGATGCGGGTCAAGGTCTGATAGACCACGCGCCCGGCGCCGAGATTCATGTGACCGACTTCTGAATTGCCCATTTGTCCCGCCGGCAGGCCCACGGCTTCGCCCGAAGTGCGCAGCAGGGTATGCGGTCGCCGGCTCCACAGTTCGTCCCATACCGGGCTGTCGGCGGCATGGATGGCGTTGTAATCGCTTTCCTCGCGATGGCCCCAGCCATCGAGAATCAATAAAACAGCGGTCTTGCGTCGGCTCATTACAGGCGTAGGCATCCGGTAGGGAGTTGCTGGAAACGGAAAGCGGATTATCCGCCATATCGGATTCGATTTACAGCGCCGCCGGCGGACGCTACCGGATGGGCGACGGGAAGTGTATACTTCCTGCCCGGTTCAAAAGGGCCGGAATTTCCCCGCCCCGGACCCATCGGCAAACGCATTCCCAATGGCGCAATTCATTGAATTCATAAGCAATCACCCGGTTCTTTCGGGAATGTGGGTTGTTACCCTGCTGGCCATTATCGTTTATCATTCGCGCGCCGCTTCCCGCTCGATCGGCCCGCAGCAGGCGGTCATGATGATCAACCGCGAGGGCGCCGTAGTAGTCGATGTCAGGGATCGGAAGGAGTTCGATCAGGGCCATATCGCCGGGGCGATCAATATTCCGCTGGCGAAGCTCAAACAGCGCATGGCCGAGCTGAACAAGCACAAGGACAAGCCCAAGCTGGTCGTTTGCAAGATGGGCCAGCAGTCCGGCGCGGCGGTGAAGAGCATCGAGGAAGCCGGGCACGGTAACGTCGCGAAACTGGCCGGCGGCATCTCGGAATGGACCTCGCGGTCCTTTCCACTCATTCAGAAATAACGGTGGTCGAGGCGCGAGCCCGCCGCCGTCCTACATGGAGCTATCATGGCTGAGAACGAACAGAACGAGCAAGGCGAACAGAACGAGCAGACCGCTGCGCCGGACCCGGCCGCGCAACAGCAGCCGCAACAGGATCCGAACGCTCCGCAATTCGCATTGCAGCGTATTTACCTGAAGGACTTTTCTTTTGAATCGCCGCGCAGCCCGGGAATTTTCGCGGGACAATGGAGCCCGAACATCAACTTCGAGGTGAAAACCCGATCCGAAAAATTCCAGGAAAACGCCTACGAGGTGGTGCTTATCCTGACCGTGGAAGCCAAAGTCGAGGAAAACACGGCGTTTCTGGTGGAAGTGCAGCAGGCGGGCGTCTTTGCCTGCGCCAACATGGAGCCCCAGCAACTGGAGCAGATCCTGGCCTCGCTTTGCCCCAACATCCTTTTTCCCTACGCCAGGGAATCCATCGATTCCATTGTCACCAAGGGCAGTTTTCCTCCGCTCATGCTCTCGCCGATCAACTTCGACGCCGTCTACGCCGAACAGAAAAGGCGCCAGGCGGAACAGCAGGCTCAACAGCCAGACACCCAGGCCAGCGCGCAAGCCGGGGGTAATGGCGCAGGCTGAATCCCGCGGGCGACGCATGCGTCGCCCCTACAGTCGTGTTCATATGCCGCGCGGAATCCATTGGAAAGCGTGTGGGCGGTGCGGTCGTGTTGACGTGCCGCGCAGAATCCATTGGAAAGCGTGTGGGCGGTGCGGTCGTGTTGACGTGCCGCGCGGAATCCATTGGAAAGCGTAGGGACGGTGCGGTCGTGTTGACGTGCTGCGCGGAATCCATTGGAAAGCGTGTGGGCGGTGCGGTCGTGTTGACGTGCCGCGCAGAATCCATTGGAAAGCGTGTGGGCGGCGCGGTCGTGTTGACGTGCCGCGCGGAATCCATTGGAAAGCGTGTGGGCGGTGCGGTCGTGTTGACGTGCCGCGCGGAATCCATTGGAAAGCGTAGGGACGGTGCGGTCGTGTTGACGCGCTGCGCGGAATCCATTGGAAAGCGTAGGGGCGGTGCGGTCGTGTTGACGTGCCGCGCGGAATCCATTGGAAAGCGTGTGGGCGGTGCGGTCGTGTTGACGTGCCGCGCAGAATCCATTGGAAAGCGTAGGGGCGAGGCATGCCTCGCCCGCGTTTGCCGAAGGCAAGGGAATCGCGATTTATTGCCCGGCTTCCAATTCGTGAATCTTGCGAGTGAGGGTATTGCGACCCCAGCCCAGCAATAGCGCCGCGTCCTGCTTGCGCCCCGCCGTGTGTTTCAGGGCGATGTCGATCATTGCGCGCTCGAACTCCGGGGTCGCCTCGTCCAATATTCCTGTATTGCCTTGTTTAATCTGTTCGTCTGCCCAGGACTTCAGCGCCTGGGTCCAGTTGCGCGCGGCGCCGGGTAATTCGCGTTGCTCGGAGAACTCCGGTGGCAGATCGCTGATGTGAACTTCCCGGCCCGAGGCCATCACCGTGATCCATCGGCAAAAATTTTCCAGTTGCCTCACGTTGCCCGGCCAACTCAGATCTTGCAGATGTTGTTCGGTCTCCGTCCGCAGCACCTTGGCGGGCACGTCGAGTTCGGTTGCGGCCCGGCTGAGAAAATGCCGCGCCAGCCGCGGAATGTCCTCGCGCCGTTCGCTCAGTTTCGGCACATGAATGCGAATCACGTTGAGGCGGTGAAACAGGTCCTCGCGAAACCGGTGCTTGCGCACGAGGTCTTCCAGGTTCTGGTGCGTGGCGGCGATGATGCGCACGTCGACTCTTACCGAGGTGTGACCACCGACGCGATAGAATTCCCCTTCCGACAGAACGCGCAGCAGGCGAGTCTGGGTATCCGGCGGCATGTCGCCGATTTCATCGAGAAACAACGCGCCGCCGTTGGCTTGCTCGAAGCGTCCGGTGCGTCGCTGGGTGGCGCCGGTGAAGGCGCCCTTCTCATGACCGAACAATTCCGATTCGATCAGTTCCGCCGGAATGGCGGCGACGTTCAAAGGCACGAACGGCTGGTCGCCGCGCGGACTATGCTGGTGCAGGGCGCGCGCCACAAGTTCCTTGCCAGTGCCGGATTCACCGTTGATCAACACTGAAATATTGGAATGCGACAGCCGGCCGATGGCGCGGAACACCTCCTGCATGGCGGGTGCTTCACCGATGATTTCCTGTACCGGTTCGGTCTGCCCGTTACGGGCCGCAGCTTCCTCTTCCTGTTCCCTGGCGTGCTCCAGCGCCCGCCGGGCTACCGCAATGGCGTCTTCGATATCGAAGGGCTTGGGCAGGTATTCGAATGCGCCGCGGCTGTAGGACATGACCGCGCTGTCGAGATCCGAATGCGCGGTCATGATAATCACCGGCAGCCCCGGATGAGATGACTTGACCGCGGAAAGCAGCTCAAGGCCGCTGATTCCCGGCATGCGGATATCGCTGATGATGACGTCGGGCGCATCGTGCCGCAGGCGTTGCAGCAGATCCTCGCCGTTGTCGAAACTTGAAGTGTCGAGACCCGCGGTGTTCAGGGACTTTTCCAGCACCCAGCGGATGGAGCGGTCGTCATCCAGAATCCAGATGGATTGGGCCGCGCTCATGAGCTTGTTACCGGTTGCCTTTCGGCGTGTAGTTCGCTCCGCCAGGGCAATAACAGACGGAAACAGGTGCGGCCCGTTTCGCTTTCGCATTCAAGCAACCCGTGATGCTGACTGACGATGGTATGGGCTATCGCCAGGCCGAGCCCCGTGCCTTGCGGCCGGCTGGTCACCATGGGGAAAAAAATGGCCTCGCGCAGGTGCTCGGGAATACCCGGGCCGTTATCTATGATTTCAACCGAGATTGCGGGATGGCGCGAACGCGGGCCGAAAGTGACCTTGCGCACCGTGCGCGTGCGCAGTGTGATCGTGCCGAGGTCGTGTTTCACGTCCGGACTCGAAAGAGATTGCATGGCATTGCGCACGATATTGAGCGTCGCCTGGATGAGTTGTTCCGGATCGGCCAAAAATGGAGGAATGCTCGGGTCGTAATCCCGGATCAGGTGGATGCCGCGGCCGTCGACCTCGGCTTCGACCAGATTGCGCACGCGTTCGACGACTTCGTGAATGTTTATGCTGCTTCGGTCCAGCGGTTTGCGATATCCGGTCAGGCGGTCGACCAGATTTCGCAGGCGGTCGGCTTCGTCGATGATGACTTTGGTATAGTCGGTCAGTTCTTCATCCGGCAATTCCCGCGCCAGTAACTGTGCCGCGCCGCGCAGGCCTCCGAGCGGATTCTTGATTTCGTGAGCGAGGCCCCGGACGAGCTCTTGGGTGGTCGCCTGGGTGGAACTGAACAACTGGTCCCGATTGATTCTCTGGGTGTATTCCAGGGAGTTCATTTCGAGTAAGGCGAACGTCTCTCCGTCAAGGTCGATGGGCGTAATTGTGTAGTCGAGGTCCACGGTTTTGCCATGGGGCAGATGCATGTGCGCCAGCCGCTTGGTAAAGCCGTTGCGCTCGGCCAGGGCTTCGCGCATCTCTTCGATATCTTCAGCGCCGTTCACGAAAACCTCGCCGAGAAAGAGCTCGACGGCCTTGCGGGAACTGATTGCCATCAGATCTTCCGCGGCCGGATTGACCATGCGGATATGCAGATCCTCGTCCAGCAGCAGCACCGCGGTCGCCAGGCTGTCCAGCAGCCGTCTGTATTCAATACGCCCTTCCACAGGTGAGTCCCGCGCAAGGCGCGACCGGGCGGGTCCGGTCGGGACCGGACCCGCCCGAAGTCTTATGCGGCCAGCGCTTCCTTGGTGGTCTTGATGATTGCCGCGGCAACCTTGTAAGGATCCGCGTTGGACGCGGTGCGGCGGTCTTCCAGCCGTCCCTTCCAGCCGGCCTGGATGGTGGCCACAGGAATACGGATGGAGGCGCCCCGGTCGGAAATGCCGTAACTGAAAACGTCGATCGCCTGGGTTTCGTGCAGGCCGGTGAGACGCTGATCGTTGCCCGCGCCGTAAACCGCGATGTGACGGTCGATATTTCTGCCGAAGTTTTCGCAAATTTTGGTGAAGATTTCTTCGTCGCCGATTTCGCGCATGGCGGCGTTGGAGAAGTTGGCGTGCATGCCGGAACCGTTCCAGTCGAGGTCTCTGCCCAGGGGTTTGGGCTCCAGGTTGACCGCGAGCCCGTGCCGCTCGGCAGTGCGCTCAAGCAGATAACGGCACAGCCAGGTTTCGTCGCCGGCGCGCTTGGCGCCCTTGGCGAACACCTGGAATTCCCATTGTCCCGCGGCGACTTCGGCATTGATGCCTTCCACGTTGATGCCGGCTTCGAGCGCAAGATCAAGATGCTCGTCTACCACCTCACGGCCATGACAGTTGAGAGCGCCGACCGAGCAGTAATAGAGGCCCTGTGGTCCGGGGTAGCCGCCAGCGGGAAATCCCGGCGGCGCGTTGGTCGCGGGGTCCCAAAGGAAATATTCCTGTTCATAGCCGAACCAGAAGTCTTCGTCATCGTCGTCGATGGTCGCGCGGCCATTGGAACGATGCGGGCTTTCGTCGGCGTTCAAAACCTCGCACATGACGAGGTACCCGCTGGCGCGGTCAGGATCGGGCAAGATCGCTACCGGCTGCAACAAGCAATCCGAATCGTCTCCGCTGGCTTGCAGGGTGGAACTGCCGTCGAACGACCACTGGGGGCAACTTTCCAGATTTCCGTCAAAGTCGTCCTGCACCAGGGTCTTGCTTCGCAGATTCTGCGTGGGCGTGTATCCGTCAAGCCAGATGTATTCCAGTTTCGATTTCATTTTCCAACTATCTCCTCAGTTTATGGATTGCTGTGCCACCAGACCGTGGGCGCCTTCGGTTATCATGGGCATACTTTGGCCTGGGTTGTGTCTGGCGATTGTTTCTGACAATTGTTTCTGACAATGAGCAAGATATGTGCCACCATGCGGCGGTCTTCAAAAGCCCATTTTTGGTTCAAATTTTGGGAAAGCGGCGCTCGAAGTGCACCATATTCGTGCGCCGAAAGGGACAATAGCACTTTATTGGTGCATTTTCCAAATTTATTTCGATCAATTGCTCGGTTTCGGGGCAAGGTCTCCGAAAATCGCATGATGACAAGCCGCTAGCCGCCATGTTGTTTCTCGTCAAGCTGTTTCCCGAAATCACCATCAAGAGCCGCCCGGTTCGCCGCAGGCTCGTCCGGCTTCTGCGCAAAAACATCAAATCGGTCTTGCAGGCTTTCAAGGAGCAGTTGCGCGTCAGCGGCGAATGGGACCTCATCGAAGTCGAAATCGACAGCGCCGAAACCGGACCGGAAGTACGGGAAAAACTGCGCCGCATTCCCGGAATCGCCTCTATTCTCGAAGTCAGGAAGTATCCACTGCCCGATTTCGAGGGCATGCTCGAACTGGCCATGGAACACTATGGCGAGAAGCTGCGCGGCAAGACCTTCGCCGTGCGCTGCAAGCGAACCGGCAGACACGCCTTCCGTTCGGTCGATGTCGAGGCTTTTGTCGGCGCCGGACTCAAGCGCCGGACCGCTGCTGCCGGGGTCGATCTGGGTGCGCCGGAAGTGCTGGTTTCACTGGAAATCAGGCACGAAGAGTTTCATATCGTTCTGCAACGGCTTCCGGGGCTCGGCGGATTTCCCCTTGGCGGGCAGGGCGCGGTGCTGTCGCTGATTTCCGGCGGATTCGATTCGGCGGTATCGAGCTTCCTGGTCACGCGCCGCGGAATGCAGACGCATTTCTGTTTCTTCAATCTGGGAGGGGACACCCATCGTCTGGCGGTGCGTGAACTGGCGCTGTACCTGTGGATGAAATACCACGCTTCGCATCGGGTGAAGTTCGTCACCGTTCCGTTTGAAGACGTGGTCCGGGAAATCCTCGACAAGGTCGAAAACTCGCAAATGGGAGTGGTGTTGAAACGCATGATGTTACGCGCCGCCGACCGCATCGCCCTCGAAGTCGGGGCGGGAGCGCTGGTGACCGGCGAAAGCGTGGCCCAGGTTTCCAGCCAGACCCTGACCAACCTCGCGGTCATCGACGATGTCGCCGAAAACCTGGTGCTGCGCCCACTGGCGACAATGGACAAGCAGCAAATCATCGATCTGGCCAGAACCATCGGCACCGAGGAATTCTCGCGCCACGTACCCGAATATTGTGCAGTAATCTCCGACAAGCCGACGACGAAAGCCCGGCCCGGACGTATCGAACGCGAGGAATCCGGATTTGATTTCACGGTGCTCGAAGCGGCCGTGGCCGACGCATCGATCCAGCTCATTACCGAAATCGCCTTCGACGAAGACAGCGGAGCGGATGAAATCGCCGTGACTTCGGAACCCGGGCCTGGAGACATCGTCGTCGACATCCGCCACGAATCCGAGCTGGGCGCGCTGCCGCCGATACTCCGGGGGATTGCGGAGTCGCAACTGCTGCATATTCCCTTTTATCGCCTGCGCGGCGACTTCGAAGGCCTCGACCGGAACACCCACTATCTGCTCTATTGCGAGCGCGGCATGATCAGCCGCCTGCACGCCGCTCATCTGAAAGACGCCGGTTTCGGCAACGTCGCCGTGTTGGACTCGACGTGACCCGATCGATCCGCAATATCGCCATTATCGCCCACGTGGACCATGGCAAGACCACCCTGGTCGACAAGTTGTTGCAACAGTCTGGAACCTTGCGCGTTCATGGCGGAAATCCGGAACGCGTTCTTGATTCCGACGATCAGGAGAAGGAGCGCGGCATAACGATTCTGGCCAAGAACACCGCAATCGACTGGCGCGGCTACCACATCAATATCGTCGACACGCCGGGTCATGCCGATTTCGGCGGCGAGGTGGAACGGGTACTGTCGATGGTGGACAGTGTGCTGCTGCTCGTAGACGCGGTGGACGGCCCCATGCCGCAGACCCGGTTCGTTACCCGCAAGGCGTTCGACAAGGGTCTCAATCCCATCGTCGTCATCAACAAGATCGACCGCGGCGGAGCGCGGCCCCACGAGGTTGTGGACGAAGTATTCGAATTGTTCGACAAGCTCGGCGCCAATGACGAGCAGCTTGATTTCCCGGTCGTCTACACTTCAGCGATGCTGGGCACGGCGGGATTCGAACCGGATACGATGACGGCCAATCTCGACCCGCTGTTCGAAGTCATCGTGCAACGCGTTCCGCCGCCGGACGTTGTGCTGGACGCGCCCCTGCAGATGCAGATCAGCGCGCTGGATTACAGCAGCTATGTCGGTGTAATCGGCATCGGCAGGGTCAGCCGCGGCCGCATTGCCGCCAACCAGCAGGTTGCCATGATAGAACGCGGCGGCAATGAGCGTACCGGAAGGGTGTTGCAGGTCAAGGGGCACCTGGGGCTGGAAAGAATCGACGTGGCCGAGGCCTGCGCCGGCGACATTGTCTGCGTCACCGGAATCGACGGTCTGCAGATCTCGGATACCTTGTGCGAGCAAGGCCATGTCGAGGCGCTGCCGCCGCTGGAGGTGGACGAACCCACGATCAGCATGACATTCCAGGTCAACACCTCTCCTTTCGCCGGCCGCGACGGTGTCTACCTCACGACCCGGCATCTCGGCGAACGCCTGCGCCGGGAGTCGCTGCATAACGTGGCGCTGCGGGTCAGGCAGGGTTCCTCACCCGACAAGTACGTCGTTTCCGGCAGGGGAGAACTGCACCTCTCGGTACTGATCGAAAACATGCGCAGGGAAGGATTCGAGCTCGCGGTATCGTGCCCCGAAGTCATCGTGCGTGAACTGAACGGGCGCAAGTCCGAGCCCTGGGAATCGCTCCTCACCGACTGTGAGGAACAGCATCAGGGTCCGGTGATCGAACAACTCGGCCGGCGCGGCGCCAAGCTGGAAGATTTGCGGCCGGATGACGCCGGCCGCGTGCGCATGCAGTTCATCATCCCCACTCGCGGCCTGATCGGTTTCCGCTCGCGATTCCTGTCGTTGACCTCGGGCACGGGAATCATGACGCATGTCTTCGACCATTACGGCAAGTACCGCGACGAGGAAATAGGCGAACGCGACAATGGCGTATTGGTTTCGATGACCACGGGACGTTCGCTGGCCTATGCCTTGTTCAATCTGCAAGACCGGGGCCGCCTGTTCATTGGCCCGAACGTGGATGTATACGAGGGCATGATCGTGGGCTTGCACAGCCGTGGCAACGATCTGGTCGTCAATCCCACCAGGGCCAAGCAACTGACCAACATTCGCGCGGCGGGGAACGACGAGAACATCTTGCTCACGCCGCCGATTCTGCACAGCCTGGAGCAAGCGCTGGAATTCATCGACCATGACGAACTGGTGGAGGTAACTCCGAAGGCGATCCGCCTGCGCAAGAAACTGTTGCGCGAGAACGAACGTCGCCGTGAGGGCCGTTCCCGTCTCGGCGCCGCGAGCCGATAATTCCGCTTTACTGGAGATTGCTGCCCGAATTGCCCTAACATGGCAGATGCATCGAAAACGGACCGGCATGTGCTGACGCTATTCCCCGAACTGAAACCCTACCAAAGGCACAGTCTGAAGGTCTCAAGCCTGCATGAGATCTATCTGGACGAGGCCGGCAATCCCGACGGCATCCCCATCCTGTTCGTTCATGGCGGTCCGGGCGGCGCCTGCGACGCCAATTCGCGGCGTTTCTACGATCCGGAACTCTATCGCATCGTCACCTTCGACCAGCGCGGCTGCGGCCGCTCGAAACCGCACGGCGAATTACGCGAAAACGATACCGGCGAACTGATTGCCGACATGGAGAAAATCCGCACCCACCTGGGAATCGAGCAATGGGTGCTGTTCGGCGGATCCTGGGGCTCGACCTTGAGCCTGCTCTATGCCCAGGCGTATCCGGAGCGCGTGATTACCCTGGTGCTGCGAGGCATCTTCCTGTGCCGGCAGCGCGACCTCGACTGGCTTTATCTTGACGGCACAAACCGCATTTTTCCCGATGGTTGGGAGGATTTCCTGCGGCCCATTCCCGAGGACGAACGCCATCGCCTGCGCGAAGCCTATTACGAGCGCCTGACCGGCGAAGACGAGTTGGCGCGCATGGGCGCGGCCAAGGCCTGGGCAACCTGGGAGGGAAGTTGCGCCACCTTGCGTCACGACCCCGCCGGGCTGGCCCGCTTCACTTCCCCGCACAGGGCTTTGGCGCTGGCGCGCATCGAAGCACACTACTTCATCAACAAGGGATTCATCGCCGAGAACCAGATTCTCGAAAACATGGAGCGGCTTGCCGATATCCCCGGACATATCGTTCACGGCCGCTACGACGTGCTCTGCCCGCTCGACAATGCCACCTCCCTGCATCGGCACTGGCCGGGTTCGGAGTTGTTTATCGTTCGCGAGGCCGGTCATTCCGCCGCCGAACCGGCGATCACCGACTGCCTGGTGAAGGCAACGGACGAAATCGGCCGTGATCTTTCACCGGTAAGCTGATTCCGGCGGCGCGCCCGGCGATGATTGTCCTCATTCAGCGCGTCAATTGGGCTCGCGTCAGCATCGGCGGCGCCACGCACGCGGAAATCGGTAAAGGCCTGCTGGCCCTGGTCGGCTTCGAGCGCGAGGACGACGAAGCGGCTATCGGCCGCATGGTAAACCGGCTGCTCAGCTACCGCGTATTTGCCGACGCAGACGGCAAGATGAACCTGGATCTGCGAACCATATCCGGCGAACTCCTTCTCGTATCCCAGTTCACGCTCGCCGCCAGCACCGGCAAGGGTCTGCGTCCCGGTTTCTCAGGCGCCAAGGCGCCGGCCGAAGCCGAAGAGCTGTTCGCGCATATGGTGGAAGCAGCCACCCAATGCCATCCCGCAACCCAAAGCGGCGTCTTCGCCGCCAACATGCAAGTCTCCCTCGAAAACGACGGGCCCGTTACTTTCATCCTGCGCTAAAGATCAGTCTCAGGTGCGCCATCCGAGACTCGCCTCACCCCACCGTCATTCCAGTCCGGCCTCACCCCACCGTCATTCTGCGCGGAGCGAAGCGGAGTCGCAGAATCTGTTTCGAGTGGGGACACTCACGAAAAACACCCAGTATTGGGGGCGAAGTGACCGCCCTACCATGGGACACCCACCCAATAATTCCCAAAATCTGTCATTCTGGAAAATCCGGACTATAACTACCTGAGAGAAATCCATTGACTTGCAGGCAGAGCATGACCCGGCCCCGCTCCCAAATCGTCTCACTGACGGACACACCCTACTACCATTGCGTTTCCCGGTGTGTCCGGCAGGCCTTCCTATGTGGCGAAGACGCCTATTCCGGCAAGAACTTCGACCACCGCAAGCCCTGGCTGGTGGATCGCCTGATGCTGCTGGGCGAAGTCTTCGCCATCGACATAGCCGCCTACGCGGTAATGAGCAATCATTACCATCTGGTTCTGCGCATGAACCCGGACCGTAGCCGGCGCTGGAGCCGCGATGACGTCATCAGTCACTGGCTGAGCTTGTACAACGGCGACCCGCTGGTGCATTGCTATTTGGGCGGGGATATTCAGTCCGAAGCGGATCGCCGCCAACTGGACCGTATTGTCGAGACCTGGCGCGAACGATTGAGCAGCATCAATTGGTTCATGCGCTGCGTGAACGAATACATGGCTCGGAGGGCCAACAAGGAAGACGACTGTACGGGAAGGTTCTGGGAAGGGCGATTCAAGTCCCGGGCGCTGCTGGATGAAGCAACGTTGCTGTCGCGTATGGCCTATGTCGACCTGAATCCAGTTCGGGCCGGCACAAGTGAAACGCTTGACGAATCAGATTTCACTTCTATCCAGGCGCGCATTCGGCTGTTGTCGGCGGAAAAGGGCAACCAGATTAGCTTACCGGTCCCCATCCATCGTCAACGTGGTGCGCATACGAAGCAACATGATGCTTCAGCAAATTGATGTCAAGATGCGGCTTCCTCCGCGGCTTCCTCTTCCCGCTGGCGCTTGCGCGCCATCTTGCCGGCGATGATGCCGACTTCAAACAGCGCCCACATGGGGATGGCGAGCATGGATTGGGTGAAAGGGTCTGGGGGAGTCAGCAGCATGGCCACCACGAAGCAGCCTACTACTACATAGGGCCGCTTTCCCGTCAGCGCTTCGGGTTCCGCGAGCCCTGCCCAGATACACAGGTATACCGCGATGGGGATTTCAAAAGCCAGCCCGAATGCGAGAAAAATGGTCAGCGCAAAACTGAGAAAGCTGCTGATATCGGGCGCGACCTGGATGCCTTCCGGGGCGACGGAGATGAAAAACCCGAATACGATGCCGAACAGCACATAGCGTGCAAAGGCGATGCCCGAATAGAAAAGCACCACGCTGGAGATGAATAGCGGTATAGCGAGTTTCTTCTCGTTCTTGTAAAGACCCGGTGCGATGAAAGACCACATCTGATAAAGGATGTAGGGCATCGCGATCATTATGGAGACGTAAAAGGTCAACTTGAAAGGCGCGAAGAAGGGAGACGTCGGATCGACCGCGATCATGGTCGAGCCTTCCGGCAGCGCGGCAATCATCGGGGCGGCGACGTAGGTGTAAATGTCGTTGGCGAAATAGAACAGGGCCAGAAACAGCACCACCACGGCGATCAGGGATTTCATGATCCGGTCGCGCAGTTCGACCAGGTGGTCTATCAGGGTTAGTTCTTTTTCGTCTTCAGCCGAGGTCATCTGCCGGGTTCGCGACTAGTGGCCTCGGCATCCGAATCCGGCGCGGGCGACGCATGCGTCGCCCCTACAGGGTCAGAAGTTGCCGATTTGCCAGGTTCATCCGGTGGAGGCGACGCATGCGTTGCCCGAACTGTGTCAGCATCGCTCTCGGAAATTTGGAATTGCTCTTGATCGGCCCCCGCGCCCGTTACCGCGGCCTTGCGTTCCGCCTCTGCGTTCCGCAGTTGTTCATCGGTGGCCGGCGAAGCGCCGGGGTCGAATTCCTTTGAGTTGACGATCTTGTTCACCGATTCCTTTGCATCCGAGGCAGCGGTCCGCGCGTCCGAAGCGACTTTCTGCACTTCCGACTTCGCATCGCGGATATCCGCCAGCACCGATTCGTTGTGCAATTGCCGGCGAACTTCGTCGGCGTTGATCTCGCGTTCTATCTCGGCCTTGACCTTGTAGAAGCTGCGCCGGAACCGGCCCAGCCACAAACTCGCGGTGCGGATGGCCGCGGGCAGCCGCTCCGGTCCGATGACCAGCAATGCGACTACCAGGATCAGCAGCAGTTCGATCGAAGAAATACTGGGCATGTACAAGCCCCGCGCCGGAGCGGTATGAAAAAAGGGCGCTACTTGTTTTCGGCAGTTTCGGTAGCGGCGCCGACGGTTTCCGCGCCGGCGGATGCGGTTTGATCTTCGATCTCATCCGTCTTGTCGTCGTCGTCCTTCATCGCACTGCGGAATCCTCGCAATGCGCCGCCGAGATCGGAGCCGATGTTGCGAAGTTTCTTCGTGCCGAACAACATCACCACGATCAACAGAATAATGAGTAATTGCCAGATGCCTATTCCGCCAAGACCCATGTTACACCTCCATTCCGGACGGACGATAAGGCTGCCCGGCCGAAAATCATTACTTGCGGGAAGATTTCTCTTCGTGACCTGACATGTTAAATCGTTTTTCCAGTTCGGCCAACACTTCCCGGTGGCTGAGGCCAAGATGGCAAAGCATAACCATGCTGTGAAACCAGAGGTCCGCGGTCTCGGAAATCAGCGATTTACGCGAATTTCCACCCAGACTTTCCGCTGCCTTCGCGGCCAGCGCCAGCTCTACCGCCTCTTCGCCGACCTTCTCCAGGATCTTGTTCAAACCTTTTCCGTACAGGCTCGCCACATAGGATTCTTCCGGCGTGGCCGACTTGCGGGCCTCGAGAGTGGCTTCCAGTTGCGACAAGGTGTCAGTTGCACTCATGCGTCTTCCCCGATTCAGTTGTCATCGCCGTCCCGCTCGACCAGGCGCCAGACTCCTTTTTCGAATTTGCGGAAAAAACAGCTTCGGCGGCCCGTGTGGCAGGCGGCGCCCACCTGTTTCACCCGGTAGCAGATAGTGTCGCTGTCGCAGTCGAGATAAACCTCGACCAGCTTCTGCACATGGCCGGATTCCTCGCCCTTGCGCCAGATGCGTCCGCGCGAACGCGACCAGTAGACCGCGCGCCCTTCCTTTACCGTGGCTTGCAAGGCCTCCCGGTTCGCCCAGGCCTGCATGAGCAATTCCCCGGTTTCCGCTTCCACGGTGACCACCGGCGCAAGGCCCTTTTCGTTCCATTTCACTTCATCCAGCCAGGTCATGTCGGCGAATACCCCTCAACGCGCGAAAAATAACAGCGACAGGCCCGCAAGCGCCAGCACGAGACTGGCGACCGGCAAATTTTGCATGGCTGTCCCTACTGCTGGAATCAGCGCGAGCAGCGCCAGCAGCATGCAGACGAGACCTCCGTGCCGCGCCAGCCGCCGGTTGCGGGCGTAATGCCGGGCGGCGATTTCCTGGCGCCGGATCAGCGTCTCGCCTACTTCGGCAAGCTGGTTGACCCGGGTGGCGGCGTCGAAAGCCAGTTGCGGCAGCAATGGCGCCTCGCTTACCCAATCGGGCAGTTTTTCCCGAACCTGTTCCAGCCAGGTGATCGGGCTGAGCCGCTTTTTCTCCCATGCTTCCAGGTAGGGCAAGGCGCTTTCCCACAGGTTCAGTTCCGGATAGAGCTGACGGCCGAGACCCTCGATGTGGAGCAGGGTCTTCTGCAACAGCACCAGCGACGGCTGCACCTGCATGTCGAATTGCCGCGCCGTTACGAACAATTGCAACAGCAGTCCGGCGAAAGAAATTTCGCCCAGGGGGCGCTCAAAAACGGGTTCGCACAAGCTGCGAATGGCGGACTCGAAATCATGGACCCTGGTTTTGCGCGACACCCAGCCGGAAGCGACGTGCAATTCCGCTACGCGGCGGTAGTCACGCTTGAACATCGCCAGCAGATTGCGCGCCACGTAATCCTGGTCGGCGCGGGTCAGCGAGCCGATGATTGCGCAATCGAGTGCTATGTAACGCGGATTCTCCGGGTCTTCCGGACTCACCAGGATATTGCCCGGATGCATGTCGGCGTGAAAGAAATTGTGTTCGAGCACTTGCGTGAAGAACACTGCAACGCCGTTTTCCGCCAGCTTGCGCAAATTGACCCCGGCTGCTTTCAGCGCCGGTACGTCGGTGACCGGAATGCCATGCACGCGTTCCATCACCATCAACTCGCGGCGGCTGTATTCGCTATACACTTTCGGCACGTACAAACGGTCCGAATTCTCGAAATTGCCGCGCAGACGCGTCGTGCTTGCCGCTTCGAGCAGCAGGTTGAGTTCGTCGTTGATGGTCTTTTCATAGTCGCGCACGACTTCGACCACGCGCAGGCGCCGGCCGGCCTCGAAGTTGCGGTCGATCAGGGCGGCGATGCGTTTGAGCAGATGGATGTCCTCGCCGATGGTTTTCGCAACGCCGGGACGGATCACTTTCACCACGACTTCCTCGCCGCCGTGAAGCAACGCCGCATGCACCTGGGCGACCGAGGCCGAGGCCAGCGCTTCTGATTCGAGTTCGGCGAATACCTCGCTTGCCGGCATGCCCAGCAGTTCGCCTGCCAGTTCGACTATGGGCGGCTGCTCGAAGGGCGGCACCCGGTCCTGCAGCAATTGCAGTTCATCGGCCAGTTCCGGGCTCAGGAAATCCCGTCGCGTGGAAAGCAATTGCCCGAACTTGATATAGACCGGCCCGAGTTCCTCCATCGCCTGCCGCAGCCGGGCATTGCGGTCGCCGGCGGGCGCGCGGCCGAGGCTGAAAGGCGCTCGATAAAGCAACAACAGCAAGCGGAGCAGACGCAGCCGGCGTCGACCCCGGAGGAATTCATCCAGCCGGAATCTTGCGACGACATTAAGTACCTTGATCAGGCGCGGCAGGTAGGTCACGATCAGCGCGCGGTTCGCTGTCTTGAGCGGGCCAGCAAAGATACCACCTGCCCCAAGGGCTCACAACTTGCCGTGCGGGTTTGGTAGGGGCGACGCATGCGTCGCCCGCAGGTATTGCTCAGTGTAAGGGTCATTCGCGGGCGACGCATGCCTCACCCCTACAGTCTCACATGTATCTCACAGGAGAGCCGTATGAATTCCATAGTTCTGTTCGTTTGCTCCGTTGGCCTGATCGTGTTGGCGTTTGCCGTTTTCAATAGAGACGCATCCATTCGAATTCTTCGTAAACACGTTGATTCGCTATGGTTCCAGCTATTTTTCATCGGCCTGACCATAGTGTTCGGGACAGCATTGCTATTCTCCGCTGAGAATTCGGGATTTCCCGGTTTCCTGACAGTAGTCGGGGTCATATTGCTCGCGGAAGCGGTACTGATCGCCGTAATCGGACGCTCCAATTTTCGGGCGTTGATCCATTGGGCAATCAATCTGTTCGACAAAACGGTCTGGTGGTACTTGAGGTGCGTTCTCGGCGCGGCGTTCCTGATTTTCCTGCTCTACGCGGTAATCTGACGGTCAAATCAGGGCGCCGGACGGGATGGCTCATCCGGTCCGGCTAGTCCTGATCTTCCTCTTCCGCTTCGCCCTCCGCCCGGGTCGCGTCCAGGTACTCCTGCTGATCGCCATAGTAGTCGTCGATGGCGTGCTCGGACGACAAGGGGCTGAGGTAATGTTCCGCGGTCATCCCTTCCCTGTTCATCGCGATCCCGGTCAGGCAGGCCTTGATGATATGTACGCTACTGAGCGCAGTCGCGTAGGTCGGATCCAGCCCGGGATGAAATTCGACCAGGTCGAAACCCACCACGTTGGACTCCGCGCACAGGCGGCGCACGATGGTGATCGATTCCCGCATGGTGAGCCCGCCCGGAACGGGGGTGCCGGTGGCTACCGCGAATGCCGGGTCGAGGACGTCGATATCGAAAGAGATGTGCAGTTTGCGTCCCTCCTCGCTGGCCTCGGCGACAATACGGTCAAGCACCTCGTCCCAGCCCCGCAACTCGACTTCGGCCATCGTGTGATAGCGCATGCCCTGTTCCCGCATCCAGTCGAAACCCGACTTGTCGGGCCCGTTTGAACGCAGCCCAACCTGGATATAGTCCGCGGCACGCACATGCCCCTCGTTGATCAGCCGGTACACGGGGTACCCATGGCTGATCAGGTGGGCGTCGCCCCACCACGCGTCGTAATGCGAGTCGAAGTGAATGACGGATACGTTTTCCTTGCCGTACACGTTCGCCAGCGCCGCGACATTGGGGTACTCCAGGGAGTGGTCGCCGCCGACGATCATGGGGATGGCTCCTGTCTCCGCGATCTCGCGAACGATTTCGCGTACGTGACGCATGGAGCGTTCGGTGCTGTCGTTGTCTATCGCAACGTCGCCGTAATCGACGACATTCAATACCCGGGACGGATGGATCTGCACGTACTGGTCGTGGGAGCCCATGAGCCGGCCGTGCAGGCGAAGCTCGACCGTGGCGCGCTCGCCCGAATCGCGCCACCCCGTACCCATGTTCAGAGGCGCCCCAAGGATGGCGACATCGACTTCGCCCGCGAGCAGATCTTCCTGCGACAGCGCCAGGGGAAAACCACCGAAGGTCGGAGGACCGCCCCTGTCGCCGTAGCGGCCGAGCTCGACCGGCCCGGCCTCTCGCTCAGGGTCCATGGAGCGGGGGCGCAATAATCGCCAGGCATTGAATTCCGGAGATTCGGTGTTGAAGGGAATGTTTGGCAAGTCTCTTCCTTCAACGTAGCGGCTTTGACTTACTGCCTGCTGCATGGCCTCGACCCACGCCCTTACTTCCTCCGCGGTGCGTTCCTCCAGCGCTTCGACGGTTTCCCCGGCCGGGCCGGTGAAGGCGCGGGCATCGTCGCTCCTGAGAAACTCGATTTGTTCCGGCGTCAGCAATTCGAGTTTCGGCGCCACGCTGTCGGGCAGCTCGATGGGTGGCCGATCCTCTTCTCTCGGGTCGACGGTGTCGAAAGGATATGGCTGCACGCCGACCACATGCTCCGGAGTGGTGGGCTCGTCATCCTGGGCCAGGGCAGCCGGCGCGGCCAGCGCAACAAACAAAAGTAGCGCCGCGCGGAGTTCAACCGAAACGAATGGCATGACAAGGCTCCAGCGCCGGCAGGCCGGGCATGAACTATTGCTGGCCATGATCTAGCGCCAGGGGATGAATGTATTCCGGGTCGAGCCCGGCCTTGCGCACCGCGATGCCGGACAGGCATGCATTCAGCACCGCATTCGCATGCATTACCGACAATCGAGAAAAATCAAGCATCGGGGCCAGGTCGGTAATCTCGAAACCCACGATCTCCTTGGCCGCGCACACGTGGCGCACTGTCCTGTTCAGTTCATCAATGCCCAGGCCGTTGTGGGTCGCGCGTCCGGCGGCAATCATCTCGACCGGGTCGATGACGCTGACATCGATCGAGATAAAATACGCTTCAGGACCTCTTTCGACTTCATGCAATACCCGCTGCATCACCGCCTCGGACCCGCGTTGCCGGAATTCCGCCATGGTGTGGTAGCGCACGTTGTTGTCGCGCAGCCATTGCAAGGTGTCGGCGTCCACCGAGGGCCCGCGCAGGCCCACCTGGACGGTTTCGCCGCCTTCGACAACGCCCTCGTTCAACAGCAGGAAAACCGCCTGGCGGTCGGAAATCGTGTGGTCGTCATTGCGCTTGGCATCCGCATGGGCGCTGAAGTGCAGCAATCCGAAGCTCCCGTTTCCGTGCACTCGCGCAACGCCGCTGACACCGGGATAGAGCATCGACGTATCACCGCCGACCAGCATCGGAATGGCGCCCGTGTTGGCGGTTTCCGCAACCATGGCGGCAACATGGCCGACGGATCGCTGGACGCTCATCCGGTCCATGGCAATATCGCCGTAGTCGACCACGGAAAGAGTTTCCAATGGCTTCAACAGCGATTGCACGTCCGGAACGGCGATGGTGTTCAGGCCGCGCATCTCGTTCGGGCCGTTTCCGGAATCGCGGCGGCCGCTGCCCGCATTGCTTGGCACGCCGATGATCGCCACATCCACGTTCCCCGCGACGAGGTCTTCCGGCCAGATGGCGACATCGGCGCCGCCGAACGTGGGCACTCCGGATTCCGGAAACAGGTAACGGTGCACGCCGAACGGGCCCGGCTCACGCTCGAAATCACGCAACAACGGCGGGGTAGGCAGGGGCTCGCCGAATTCTTCGGAAGTGAGGTTGAGCGGCGCCGCGCCCATGTCCCGCTCCGGGTCGTAGCCCATCCGGTCCGCCAGTGAAATCAGGTCGTCCATCAGGGATCGCAAACTGTCCGCATCTCGCGTGGCGAGTTCGTGTTCGAGCTGCCGCTCCGGAATAAAGTCCAGGATTGCGCCTGATGTTACGAATTCCATCTGATCGTCGTTCAGGGCGTTCGCCTGCGCCTGTAGCTCTTCCGGTATGGGCCATTGTCCAAGTGCGCTTCCAGCGGCGAGCAGCAGCAATGCTAAACAAATTGCGGGAAGGGTCCGGTTCGATACAACGCGTCGAAGGGTCATGTCGTCGGCCTGAATTCAATCCCTGAAAACAATCGATGAACTTTGGTCCGGGTAATGGCAGGATCACGAACGCTTTCAGCCAGAATAATGACTACCGCCGGCTATGTCCATGTGCTGTGCGGGTTCAGCGTGTAGGGGCGAGGCATGCCTCGCCCGTCAGTTGCACGTTTTCGGGGCTGTTCGCGGGCGAGGCATGCCTCGCCCCTGCGGTCTCACATGTATTTGAACCTGCACATGTGTCGCGCTGTTTCACGCCTCTTTTGTCGGGCTCTTCTTGACAAGGATGATTTATCCCTTATACCGTGCCTGTCCTGAACTCTGACCAATGGGACAGCCATGAGTAAACGTATGACCGTCGGAGTCGCCACCCTGGTGGTGCTCCTCGCAGGAGTACTGAGCTGGATGTTCACGGCGCCGTATCTCGGCAACCAGGGACTTTCCCGTACGCCCGGCATAATCATCGGGGGGACGAATACCCCGGCGCCGAGTGACTTTACACCGCTTAACGACATTCCCGGGCCCTTGCTCATGAAGCAGAGCGGTTTCCCGTCGCTGGTAGTCTACCTCTCGTTTGTCGGCACTCCCGACGGAGTGATTACGGCCACCCGTCCGGACGGAGGGTACTGGGCGCAACGCGTGAGGGACCGTGGCGGAGACGGATGGTTGCGAATCGGCGACGAGACATATGCGATGACAGCCACCGAGGTTGTTGGTGACGCGCGCATTCCCATGCTGGAGCAATGGGCCGCCAAATCGGGCAGGTCGATAGACGATCCCGTTTACGAGGGTGCGGAACTGTTACGCGACTGGGAAGTGTTTTTCTGGACGTCGAGATAATCCCCGCATCTCATCGCCGTCCGCTTATGTAATGGCGGGCGGCGCGTCCCGATTCAGAAACTCAACGCGCGCCTGCAGCCGGTCGAGGCGCAGGCGCAATTCATCGACTCGCTCGGCAAAGTGCGCCGCTTCCTCGGGAGTGGGCATTACGCCTGCCTCGTATTGCACGAAGTTCTCAAGATTGCGCTTGATGTTACCGCCGGCCTCGCGGGCCAGATCCCGGGCATCGGTGACGGCGCTGCTGAGTCCCCCGGTCAGTATGTCGCCGAGGAAGGGTCCAAGGTAGTCTTCCCAACGGATGTCTATTTCGTCGAGCGCGCGTCGCAGGTCGAGCAACAATTCCGCGTCGCCTTCGACGCGAATTTTCCGGTCGGCCAGCGGCCGCTCGCTGTCGGCAAGCAATCTGAACAGTTGCGGCGCAGAGCCGCGAACAGTCACATTCGCAGGTTCGCCAAGCGACTTCGCGCCGAGCGTGGTCAGGCGGATGCCGCCTGCATCGAACAGCACATTGAGCCCGGTATGCGGGGTTCGCACCTCGACCCTTTTACCGTAAAAGCGCGAGAGATACTCGGCCGCGTAGGGGTCCTGGGTAATCAATTCGTTGACGAGTTTTTCGACTGGAAACAGCAGCGCCGAACCGGCCAGGGAAAGAGACATCGCGCGGTTCAGGCCGCAGCGCCGGCCGGCTTAAGGCCGACGTGAACGGCGCAGACGCCGTCCATGACGTTGTGAAAACGACATTGCTCGAATCCCGCCCCCTCGAGCATGCCTAGCAGGGTTTCCTGGTCGGGATGCACGCGAATCGATTCGACCAGGTAGCGATAACTGTCGGCATCGCCGGTGACGATTCTGCCCGCTACCGGCCATAGCGACGACCAGGCGTCGTAGGCGCGGCTGAGCAGCGGATTGTTGACGCGGGAAAATTCGAGAACGAGCGCCCGCCCACCGGGTTTGAGCACCCGCCGCATGGACGCGAGCGCCCTGGGTTGATCGGTGATGTTGCGCAGGCCGTAGGCGATGCAGACGCAGTCGAAACTGTTATCGGCGAAGGGCAGTTCCTCGCCGTTGAGGCGCACGATATCGATGTTGTCGGCCAAGCCGCGGTCGACGATGCGGTCTCTCGCGACGAGCAACATGTCCTCGTTGATGTCGGCGAGGACGACGCGCCCTTCCGTGCCCACCAGCGGCGAGAAGCGCATGGCCATGTCGCCGGTGCCGCCGGCAAGGTCGAGTACGGCGTGACCCGTGCGAACCGCGCTCAACTCCAGAGTGAATCGCTTGATCAGGCGATGGCTGCCCAGCGACATGAGGTCGTTCATCACGTCGTAGCGCCCGGCGACCGAGCGAAACACCTCGTTCACCCGTGTCTGCCGTTCCGCATAGGGCACTTTCCGATAGCCGAAACTTGCGGTCTTGCCGTTCTCGCTCATTCGGGCTGCCTGAATTTCAGCACCTGCACGCCGGATTCCCTCGGGTCGCGGCTGGCGCGGGCTTCGCGCAGGCGTTCGAGATATTCGCGCCAGAGTTCATCCTTGCGCGAGCATAACTCATGCAGGTAATCCCAGCTATAAATGCCGGTGTCGTGACCGTCGTCGAAAGTCAGTTTGACGGCGTAGTTGCCTACCGATTCAACCTGCGTCAGGCGCACCTTGCGTTTGCCGGTTTGCAGCACTTCCTGGCCGGCGCCGTGGCCGCGCACTTCGGCCGAAGGCGAATGCACCCGAAGGAACTCGGCTTCCAGCCGGCAATCGCCGCCGTCGGGGTAATTCAGTTCCAGCACGGACGAGCCGGAATGCAACTTGATGCCTGAGGGAACCCGGGAGGCCATCACAATATATAGCGGGCAAGGTCTTCGTCCTGGGCCAGGTCCGCCAGTTGATTTTCGACATAGGCGCTGTCGATGACGAGTTCGCCGTCGGCGTCGATCGCCATGTCGGGCGCGCCGAAGGAAACTTCTTCGAGCAGGCGCTCCAATACCGTATGCAAGCGCCGCGCGCCGATATTCTCGGTGCGTTCGTTTACGCGCCAGGCGATCTCGGCGATCTTGCGGATACCGTCCCTGGCGAATTTGAGACGCAAACCGTCGGTGCCGAGCAGCGCCTGGTATTGCTCGGTCAGGGAAGCGTCGGGTTCGATCAGGATACGCTCGAAATCTTCCGTCGAAAGCGCTTTCAGTTCCACCCGGATCGGCAGCCTGCCCTGCAGTTCCGGAATCAGGTCCGAAGGTTTGGAAAAATGAAACGCGCCCGAGGCGATGAAGAGGATGTGGTCGGTTCGCACCATACCGTACTTGGTCTTGATCGTGGAACCTTCGATCAGCGGCAGCAAGTCGCGTTGCACGCCTTCGCGGGAAACGCTGGCGCCGGTGAGTTCGTGCTGATTCGTAACCTTGTCGATCTCATCGAGAAAAACGATGCCGGTCTGCTCGGTGACTTCCACCGCCCGGCTGCGAATGTCTTCTTCGTCGATCAGCTTCGCCTGTTCTTCCTCGCTTACCGCTTTCAGCGCGGTGCTGACCGGCATGCGCCGTAATTTCTTGCGGCCGCTGTTCATGCTGGAGAACATCGACTTCAATTGGCTGGTCATGTCTTCCATTCCCGGCGGCGCCATGATCTCGATGCCGCTGGGCTGCTCCGCCAGTTGCAGCTCGATTTCACGATCGCTGAGTTCGCCTTCCCTCAATTTCTTGCGATAGAGTTGACGGGCGTTGGATTCCCGCTTTTCCTCCTCCTGTTCCCTGGCCCGCGGCAGCAGCACGTCGAGAATGCGTTCTTCGGCCCGGTCCATCGCCACATTCCGGACTTTCTGAATTTCCGCCTCCCGCAACATCTTGATCGCCTCGTCCACAAGGTCGCGGATAATCGATTCGACGTCGCGGCCGACATAACCGACTTCGGTGAACTTGGTCGCTTCCACCTTGATGAAAGGCGCCTTGGCGAGTCTGGCCAGACGCCGGGCGATTTCAGTCTTGCCGACTCCCGTGGGACCGATCATGAGGATGTTCTTGGGCGTGATTTCGTCGCGCATTTCCGTATCGAGACGCAAACGGCGCCAGCGATTGCGCAAGGCTATGGCAACCGCGCGCTTGGCGTCGTTCTGGCCGACGATGTGCTTGTCCAGTTCGGACGTGATCTCTCTCGGGGTCATCATGGACATGAAAACAGGGCTCCCGGCGGCGCAGGCCGATCGGCTACTCCGGCAATTGAAGTTCTTCGATGCAAATATTGTCGTTGGTGTATACGCAGATATCCGCGGCAATGCCGAGACTGTGTTCGACGATCTCGCGGGCGGAGAGTTCGGTGTTTCGATATAACGCCCGCGCCGCCGCAAGCGCGTAATTGCCGCCGGAGCCGATTGCCAGGATTGAATCTTCCGGCTCGATTACATCGCCGTTTCCCGTGATCAACAGCGAAGATTCGCGGTCGGCGACCAGCAGCAGGGCTTCGAGCCGGCGCAAGGCCCGTTCCGTGCGCCACATTTTTGCCAGTTCCACCGAAGCGCGCAGCAGTTTGCCCTGATGCTGCTCCAGTTGGGCTTCAAATCGTTCAAACAGGGTGAAAGCGTCAGCGGTGCCCCCGGCAAATCCCGCGAGCACGGAGTTCTTGTACAAGGTGCGCACCTTGCGCGCATTGCCCTTGAGTACGGTATCGGCCAGGCTCACTTGCCCGTCGCTGCCAATCACGACGCTGTCGCCGCGGCGTACCGAAACCACTGTTGTTCCTTTGTATTGATTCAAGACACTCTCCAGAGAACGAAACCGGCCGTCATTCGGCCGCCGAGGCCGGTTCAGCTACCCAAGGTTGGGGTGGCGACATAAAAATCAATGTCGCCACTGCCGACATCCGTTAACGTTGGCGGGATTCGTTCCGCGCGTCAAGGCGTCGAAAGCCTGGCGGTGGCGATATTGTGGAGGCGGAAAACCATTTCGGCTTCTTCCAGCTTGTCCCGCGAGTCATATGGACCCGAGTGAAGCAGAAACAACGGCCCGTTCTGCCCGGACCGCTGCATGATTTCCACTTCGAGACCCAGATTCCGCTGCCGCTGAAGTTCCGAGAGCGCCAGTTCCTGTTGGCTGTACGCGCCTGACTGCAAAACCGTGCCCGGCAGGCGCGCCGCGTTCACGGGCGCGGGCGAAGATGGCGCGGCCAGAACGGTTTCAGCCGGAGGTTGCGGTTCTGTCGGAGCGGGGCGGACAGGTTCGGGAGCGGCCACCCGATCCGGGGCCGGCGTTTCCAGCCCGGTGACGATGGTTTCAGCGATCTGCTCAAGGGCCTCGGTTGCGATCTCAAGTTGAGTCTGGGCGTCGGGATTTAACTGTTCGGCCAGTTGCTCGACCGTTTGCTCGACCTCGGGCGGACCAGGCTCGGCCGGTTCGCCGGCAGGAGTATTGACCTGTACTTCGTTCTGCTGCAACCGATCGTAAAACTCAAACTCGAGCGTACCGTCAGCGCTTTCGCCGCTGCCTGACAGATTCCCCCCGGAATCCGGATCCGCCGGCGATAACACGAGATACCCCAGCAATGTGGCGGACGCAGCCAGCGCCAGTAACAGAATTCCCGCCGGGAACGCCTGTGATTTCTTTTTTGCCATCTTTCCGTCCGCTTGTCGACCGCAACTGCAGCGTGCGCGCAGGTTCAGGACAGGATTTCGCCTGATTCGCATTCTATAGTGTCGGCAAATTGCGCGAAATCTAATTATTCGCCGGACAATTCATTTTCCCGCCGATTCAAAGCAAATCCATCGGATCGACGTCGACTTGCCAACGCAGATTCCCGGGAGCGGACAATTTATCGAGTTGCGGCACGAGACTGTCCAGCACGGTATGAAGGCCGGACCGGTTTCTGCTGCGCAGCAGCAAGTGCATGCGATATCGGGACTGGCGTTTTTCCATCGGCGCCGGCAGCGGGCCGGTCAGTTGCACTTTCTGCTCGTGGACGAGGGTTTCGATGCCTCGCCGCGCACGGCGCAGAAACGAAAGCGCCGCTTCCCGGTCGCCCGCTTCCGCGCGCACCAGGCATAAATGGGAAAAGGGCGGCATGCCGGTTGCGCGACGTTCGGCGAGCATGTGATGGGCAAACTCGGAATAGCTTGAACTGATGATTTTCCTGAGAGTGTCGTGATCGCCATGCCGGGTCTGGACGAGTACTTCACCCGGCCGACCGATGCCGCGCCCGGCGCGTCCGGCAACCTGCGTAATCACCTGCGCCATCTGTTCCTGGCCGCGGAAATCGGGAGAAAACAGCCCGCTGTCGGCATTGACGATCACAGCCAGCGTAATGCCGGGGAAATGATGTCCCTTGGCCAGCATCTGCGTGCCGATGAGAATGGACGGTTTTCCCTGGTCTACTTCAACGAGCAATTTTCGAAACTTGTTTTTGCCGCGGGTTGAATCACGATCGATTCGCAGGACCGGCGTTGCCGGGAATTCCCCTTGCAGAAAGCTTTCGATTTGCTGGGTGCCGAATCCGGAAGTGGATAATTCATTCTGCCGACAAACCGGGCAGCGGTGTGGAACAGAATGCGATGAATCACAATGATGGCAACGCTGACAGGCGGGTTGGGCATGCACCGTAAGATAGGCGCTGCAGTTCTCGCATTGCGCCATCCAGCCGCACAGCAGGCAGTGGAGGATCGGCGCAAAACCGCGCCGGTTGATGAATACCAGGACTTGATTATCCGCTTCGAGATGCTGTTCGATCTTCCTCAGGGCCAGTTCCGACAGACCGCCGGGCAGATGTTCGTTCGCAATATCGAGTGGACGCAGCCGCGAAGGTTTCGAATCTCCGGCGCGATGCGGCAACTCCAGTAGCAGGAAGCGGCCCGCCACGGCGTTTTGGAAACTCTCGAGGCTCGGTGTGGCGGAGCCGAGTACGACGCCGATGTTTTCCTTTTGCGCCCGCATGACAGCCAGATCTCTCGCCGAATAGCGGAATCCGTCCTGCTGCTTGAATGAAGTATCGTGCTCTTCGTCCACGACGATCAGTCCCGGCCTGGCCATGGGTGTGAACACCGCCGACCGGGTGCCGATGAGAATCGCGGCGCTGCCCTCGGCCGCCTGCCGCCAGGCTTGCAGGCGCTCGTTGTCGTTCAAACCGGAATGAAACGCCGCCAGCGGCAGGGCAAAGCGCTGCCGGAAGCGGTCGATCGTCTGTGGCGTAAGACCGATTTCGGGCACGAGCACCAGGCATTGCCGGCCAGCGGCAAGTTCGTCTTCCATCATCCGCATGTAGACTTCGGTCTTGCCCGAGCCGGTAACGCCGTTGACAAGCGCACTGCGAAAGCCGCCGGCCGCGCGAAACTTCGTGACGGCAGCGGACTGTTCCTCGTTAAGCTTGGGCCGGTCGCGGCTGTTGGGTTTCCGGGGAATGAACGGAGGAGAGGCCGGCGCGGGCTCTGTACGCTTGCGCACCAGACCCCGGTCCACCAGTTGCCGCAACAATGCCTGGCTGAAACCCGCCTCACTCAACTCGACGCGGGTTATGCTTCCCGCTTCGATGATGAAGTCGAGCAAAATCCGCTGGCGGCGGGACCGACCGGACAAAGTGCAGGGCTCGTCCGTAGCGGACCAGAAAGTGACTTCCTCATAGAGCGGCTTGCCCTGGCGCAAGGGCGTGGGCACCGCGGCTGCCAGCACTTCGCCAATGGGATGATGGTAATAGTCCGCGCTCCAGCGCAGCAGTTCGAACAACTCGGGGCGAAACAGGGGCCGCGGATCGACCAGTGCAGAAACCGGTTTGAGCTGGTCGCGGCTGACCCGGCTCGAGCGGGTCTTCTCCAGCAGGAAGCCGGTCAGGTGTTGCCGACCGAAAGGCACCTTGATGCGACAGCCGGGACGGAATTCAGTAAGATTTGCTGCATCAGGAGGCAGGTAGTCGAACGACTGCCTGAAGGGGCGCGGCACGGCAACCCGGAGAATGGGTTCGCCGGGCTTCGTTTCCTTCTGGTCTGGCATGCATGAACCCGAATATCAGCGTCGCGAAATGGTAAGTTCAAATTTCCCCGGTAACAACCAGGGAATCAACCCGACCGGCTGGCATCGGCGAGGGAACAATCGAAATGAGCGGTAACGATTCCATACCAGACGAATTGATCGAAATTCGCAACCGGATCGATGAAATCGATCAGGGCATCATCGAGCTATTGCACGAGCGATTCAAGGTGACTCACGAAGTCGGCCTGCTCAAGGCCAAGCGTGAGTTAAGTTCGCAGGACGTTCGGCGCGAGGAGCAAAAACTTGAAGCCCTCGGCGCCCTGAGCGAATCGCACAAGCTCGAACCGACTCTGGTGCGGGAACTGTTCCGCCGCATCATGGAAGAGGTCGTGCGCAATCACGAACGGATCAAGACGAAATCCTGACGCCTGACTCCGGTAACAATCCAGTCGTTCGGCAGGATATCGGCCAAATTTTCAAGCATCCTCGGGTTTGCGGGCATGGACCAGAAAGCAGGGCGTAAAGATGCCCAGTTGTCCTCCTCCCACCAGAGCGTCTGCGGCGATGTTCAGCATTTTCGAGGTGTCGCTGGTCCCTCGCGGCGCGATCCGGAGCAATTCGAGAACTCTCGTTATGTTTGCAGTTAATATTCTTCCGGCGGGCGTTCGCGCCACTGAAGAGAGTGAAAAGTCTCTGCCTTCCAGGGACATGAACCAGGGTGTTTCAGAATCTGAATTGAGCGCTCGATCATTGGCCTGCAAAATCTCGAAACCCGCGCTTCCAATGCATTCGATCTGTTCCTGGGCAGTGAACAGATCTGGTGTCGCATTCGCGTATTCGATTCGCTTTCGAATGTCCGTGTGCCTTGCATCGGCGGTATCGAACAACTCGGTCAGCACCCAATCGAAGATCACGAACTTGCCGCCTGGCTTAAGCGTACGGAAAATTTCCCGAAACGCCTTGAGCCGGTCGGGTGAGTGGCAGACGGCCTCGATCGAGTACATCGCATCGAAATGATTGTCGGCGCAAGGGAGATCGAGATAGTTTGCATGCAGAAATTCGCAACGATCCGACAGTCCGGCCTTTTCCACCAGCGTGCGTCCGCGCTGGATCTGATGTTCGCTGATATTGATTCCAACGATTCCGGCGCCGCTGGCGCCTGCGATACTCATCATCGGGCCGCCAATGCCGCAGCCCACATCGCCTGCCACCATACCCGCCTCCAAGCCGAGTAAGCTGACGATTTCTTCCTGCTGTCGGCGCTGGGCCGCAGCCAGATTTTCACCACGGCTGCGCGGGGCGAAATGGAATGATGTTCCCCAACCGAATTCGTAAAATCGCGTGACGACTTCGTAGAATTGCCTGACTATCCTGGGCTGGATTCTTACCTTGTCCGGTTGCGCCTGCTCCGAATATCCCGACTGCATTTCCCGGAATTCCCCAAGCGCTTTTTCAATACTCCCTTTAGTTGCCGATTCCTCGGCCTTGTTTTTACTTTCCATTTGAACTAATCCAGATAGAGACTGATGTTAGTGTTGCCGACCTTGAGTGAATTCTACTCCAAAGACTACTTCGATCTCTTCGTCCTGTTCAGGTTCATGAGACCGTAGGGGCGAGGCATGCCTCGCCGCGAACGGCCCCGAATCCGTGCAACGCCCACGGGCGAGGCATGCCTCGCCCCTACGAGACCGTGCGAAATCGCCAGGGCCATCTTAAAGTCGTCGTTAACCAACTGAAGCATTGCCGGAAATTTCCGGTCTGGACATTTGGCGCTGGAAGGGTTACGCTGGTTCCATGTCTGATCGCGCACATGAGCACAACGACGCTGCTGTGGAATTGGGTTTTTCCCTGTCCGCGGTCGAGGTGCGGCCTGTTTCCGACGCGGCCGAGCGGGCCCGGTGGGATCGTGTGATGGACGCGGAGCACTATCTGGGTTTCCGAGGCATGTTCGGTCACGGGATCCGGCATGTGGCGACGGGTCCGGACGGTGAATGGCTGGCGCTGCTCGGCTGGTGCGCCGGGGCGTTCAAGGTCAAGGCGCGGGACGCCTGGATCGGCTGGGCGCCGGAGCAGCAGTTCAGGCGTTTGCGGTTGATTGCGAACAACTGCCGTTTTCTGGTGCTGCCCCGCGGTCGGGCGCCGAACCTGGCCTCCCGCGTGCTGGCGCTTTCGGCGCGCCGTCTTTCCGCGGACATGGAGGCGCGGTTCGGCCATCCGGTGCTGCTGGCGGAGACTTTCGTCGACCCGTCCCGATTCCGGGGTGTGTGTTACCGCGCCGCCGGGTGGGAGCAAGTCGGCGTGACGCGTGGTTACGCCCGGTCCGGCGGCGGCTGGGTGGCGCACGGAGAGCCGAAGACGGTGTGGCTGCGGCCTTTGGCGCCGAGCGCGGGCACTGACTTGGCCGGGCTGGCCGAACCTGCGCATTGGGGTTGCGGACAAGAGGAGCCGGAGTTGCCGGAACCCGGCCGACTGCGCAGCCTGTTCGATCACCTGCGGCAGGTGCCGGAGTTTCGTTGCGCGCGCGGGGTGCGGCACTCGCTGGCGAGCGTGCTGGCCATTGCCGTGGCGGCGAAGCTGGCCGGCGCCCAGGGGCCGACCGCCATCGCCGAGTTCGGGGCGCGGCTGGACCAGCGGCAACTGGCGGCGGTGCGGGCTTTTCGCAGTCCGACCACCGGTCGGCTGACACCGCCTTCGCGGGCGAGCATGCACCGCCTGCTGTCGGGTATCGATCCGGACGCGCTGGACCGGGCGGTACGGCGGTTCTCGGCCGCCCGGCGGCCCCCGGAGGGCGCTTTGGCCATTGACGGCAAGGCTGCCCCGCTCCATCGGCCGGCCGGGCCGGACGACGGGCGCATGTTGCTGGCCGCGGTCACGCACGGCGCCGGCATCGTCGCCGGCCAGACCGCCTCGGACAGCGCGGGCGGGGAGATCCGCGGCGCCCGGCGCCTGATCCGGGAACTGGACGTCGGCGGTCGCGTGTTGACGCTGGACGCCTTGCACAGTTGCCCGAAAACCGCGCGCTTGATCCTCGACGAAGGCGCGGACTATGTGATGCCCGTCAAGGGCAACCGCAAAACCCTGCGCGAAGACCTCGCGGCCTTCAATGCCGCCTTCGACGCCGCGCCCGCCGCCGAAACGCTCGACAAGGGCCACGGACGCCTGGAGGAACGCGCTTGCGCGCTGCTGTCGCTGGAGGAATGCCCGGACGATCTGGCCGCCCTGCCGGGACGCCGCCAGGCTTTCCGCATCCGCCGGCGGCGCACCGTCCTGAAGAAAAACACCACCACCGTCGAAACCGTGTACGGTCTCACTTCGCTCGGCGCCGACCGCGCCGGCCCCGCGGAAATACTCGCCCTGAACCGCGGACACTGGGAAATCGAAAATCGACTTCACTATGTTCGCGATTGGTCCTGGGACGAGGATCGGTCTCGGGTCCGCAACGGCAAACTGCCCCGCAATCTGGCCTGCCTGTCCAACGTCGCCATCTCCATCATCCGCCTGCGCGGCCGCTTCAAGCACCAACCACAGGCCCAGCGACATTACGCCGCCCGCCAGGGCGACGCCCTGCGCGAAGTCGTCAACGCCGCCTGACCCAGCCCCAAAACGCACCGGCCCAAACCGTACCGAACAAGCTGGCAAGTGCCAATATCGATTCCCGCCCAACCGCTCCCGTCCACAGAACGAGCAAAACCGTCAAAACAACACCCCCCCAGCCCGACCGCAATCAAACCAAACAACTGAGAACCCCAACTACCTATGTGACTATAAGATGGCCCTGGCGAAATCGCACACGGTCTTGCTTACGAGCACGGGTCTGTTAGAATGCTCGCCCCGCGAAGTAGCGGTATGCGCTACCGACGCGGGATCACCCTGTTCGAGACCTGGTTCCATGAAGCCTGAAATTCATCCGGAATACGCGCAGATCAAGGCGACCTGCAGTTGCGGCAACGTGGTCGAGACCCGATCCACGCTTTGCAAGGACATCCTGATCGAAGTTTGTTCGCAATGCCACCCGTTTTATACCGGCAAGCAGAAGATTCTTGACTCAAGGGGCAGAGTGGACCGGTTCAAGCGGCGATTCGGCGACCGCCGGGTCTGAGCCGCTCGGAAAGCCCTGACTTACCAGAGCTTCCGTATATTCAGAAAATCGTTTCCGTACTGAGCGGCTGCTGTTCGTCGGCGGACGATTCTGATCCGGGCGCCTGCCCGGCGCCGACTTCAGGCGCGTTTTCCGCCAGGAAATACTCGAAAACCGCATTCGGATCGCCGGGCGTGGCCGGCGCACCACTGTCGCGGTCGACCAGGCGGTCGACGATTCCATCCGGACGAGGCAAGGTGAGTTCCGGCTCTCCTTCCAGCGCCTGCTTCATGTAGTCGATCCAGATGGGCACTGCGACCGTCGCTCCCTGCTCCCTTTCCCCGAGCGGCTCCGGCTGATCGAAACCGACGAAAACCGTAGTCGCGATGTTTCGGTTGAATCCCGAGAACCACAATTCCTGTGGGCCGTTGGTGGTGCCGGTCTTGCCCATTAGATCGGAACGGTTGATTTCGCGTTGCACGCGCGCGCCGCTGCCGTCTTCGATCACCGACCGCAACATGGAGCCGAGAACGAATGCGACGCGTTCGTCGATGGCGCGCCTTGGCGCGGCTTCCGGAAACGCCGAACCGATTTCCGTGAAACAGTCATCGCAAACCGGCATCGTTTCGGCGCGAAATACGATGCCATCGGCCAAGTTCGAAATCTGGCGCACCAGCCAGGGGCTGACTTCGAAACCGCCATTGGCGATCGAGGCGTAGCCGGCGACGATTTCGAGCGGCTGCGTATCCTGGCTGCCAAGCGCCACGGTAAGATCGTTGCCGGGAAAGTCCTGGGTCGGAAATCCGAATTTGCCGATGTAAGGCAGGACGGTGGCCGAGCCGAGTTGGTCGTACAGGCGCACCGCCGGAACGTTGCGCGATTCTCTCAAGGCGTGACGCAAGGTTATCGGGCCGAGAAAATTGTTCTCGTAATTGCTGGGCCGGTAATCGCCGCGGGTGAAGGGCGCGTCATTGATCGTACTCGCGGGCGAATAGCCGTTGGCCAGCGCCGCGGCGTACATGAAGGGCTTGAAATTGGATCCAGGAGGCCGCGGCGTCGTTACACGATTCACCTGGCTGAGACGGAAATCGTAGCCGCCGACCAGGGCCAGGATCGAACCGTCATTGGGCGATACCGAAACCAGCGCTCCCTGTATGTCCGGCACTTGCCCGAGTTGCCATTCCCCGTCCGTCTGGCGAACGCGAATCAGGTCGCCGACCGCCACGACGTCGCCGGCGGCCTGCGGCGGGGGCCAGGCTTCGTTGCGGTTGCGGAAGCGATAGGCCCAGCGAATGCCCTCCCAGGGCACGGAAATGTATTCTCCCGATGGCAGCAGCGCGGTAAAGGACCGGGATTGCAGCGCGGTGACTATGGCGGGCCGCTGGTTGCCGTAGGTAGGAACTCCCTCGAGTTCCTGCAGCCACTGCCGCTCGGGTTCCAGGGGATCGGGCGGATAGTTGGCGGACGGCCCACGGTAGCCGTGCCGCTTGTCGTAATAGTTTTCCAGCCCGTCGATGAGGGCCTTGTTGGCCATTAACTGCTTGTCGCCCTCGATACTGGTGATGACCTCGAATCCCTGGGTGTAGGCGTCCTCGCCGAACTGTTCGTATAACTCCTGGCGCACCATTTCCGCCACATAGGGCGCAGGCGCCTCGATATCACGACTGCGCCTGCTCGCGGAAACGGGCATGATCGCGGCTACCTGGTATTCCTCCTCGTCAATCATTCCTTCATTGAGCATATTTGCGAGCCGTGTCTCGCGGCGGCTCAGGGCGCGCTCCGGACTGGCCAGAGGATTGCATGTCGAAGGACAGGGCAGCAGCGAAATCATCATGGCCGATTCGGCCAGGGTCAGCTCGCTGACTTCCTTGCCGTAATAGACCGAAGCCGCGGCGCCGATGCCGTCGGCGCCGGAACCGAAATAGATCGTGTTCAGATACAGGGTGAGGATTTCCTCCTTGGTCAATTCCTGCTGAATCTGCAACGCAAACACGATTTCCTTGAACTTGCGCATATATACGTTGTCGCTGTCGAAGGAAAGATTATTGGCCAGTTGCATCGTGATGGTGCTGCCGCCGCCGAGCCGGTTGCCGGTGACGAAGCCGTAGAAGCCGCGCAGCAGGCTCTGGATGTCGACGCCGGGATGGGAGTAGAAGCGCACATCTTCGGTGGCGATCAGCGCGTCGATGAGTACCTGGGGCAAATCTTCGAATTCCACCGGGTCGCGGCGGTTGCCGATTTCGTCGATCAGACGCAGTTCCGAAGTGTAGATGCGCAACGGCGTTTCCAATTGCACGTTGCGATAGGTTTCGGCGGAAGGAAGCAAGGGTGCGAGATACAGAAACGCCGCCGAGGCAACCATGCAGGCGCCCGCCAGACAGGCGAGCGAAAAAAGTCCACCCCACTTTACATACGGTTTCAGTCTGGCGTCCACGCGAAGTCCTGTGCGCGCCGGAGATTCGCGTCCTGGCCGGGGCCCCGGCCTGGTAATCGGTCAAGCGGCGCGACTGCCATCAATTATACACCCCGACCTTTGCATTTGCTCCCGAAATCATTGCAGTCGGCGGCGTCCCGGATTTTTTTTCCCGAATTCAGGGCTGATCGGCGGATCGGTGCTACACCTTTGGGCATGGAAATCTTCAAGGATGTGTCAATGCCTTTTCGACTAACCGATTTAATGTGCAAAAAGCCCTTCCGGGGCGCCGGCCGCGGACCGCTTGGAGTCGATATCGATTCTTGCTCGGTGAAACTGCTGCGATGGCCCGCCAAAGCCGGGATGCCGCCCGATTACGCGACTCGGCGCTTGCCCGGCGACGCGGTCGCGGAGGACGGGATCATCCGCGACGTGGAAGCCGTAGGGCGCTGCATCGCGGAAGCGGCGGCATCGCTGCGGGCGCCCGGCAAACGCGCCGTCACCGCCGTGCCTTCATCCGCGGCGATGCAAAGAACGCTTGCGATGGAGCCGGAAATGACGGATGCGGAGGTGGAAGCGCAGATCGTGGCGGAAGCCGACCGCTACATTCCCTGGCCCATCGACGAAGTGCGCATCGATTTTCACCGTCTCGAAGATCCGGAACATCCCGCCGGTACGATCCTGCTTTCGGTTTGCCGGCGGGAACATGTCGACTTGCGTGAACGGGCAATTGAGTGCGCCGGGCTGCGAGCTGCCGCTGTAGATGTGGAACATCACGCGATCGAGCGGGCATGGCGCCTGTCGGCGCCGGAACACCCCGCGGGCGAACCTGGCGCCGTCGCCGATATCGGCAACGGCGCCATCAGCCTGCATGTAGTTCAGGACGGCCGTTCCATATACAGCGGGGAGAGGCCTTTCGACGAACGTACGCAAGAATGTACGCAAGATGAGTGCGAACTGGATGCCTGGTCGGCCGAAGTGGCAAGACAACTCGGACAGGCTCTGCAATTGTTTCATTCCTCCTCGCGCCATGGCCGGGTGAAACGGTTGTACATTGGCGGCGCCGCGGCCGGCGCCGATGGATTGAGGGAGCGCGCGCAGAACTTTCTGTCCATGCCTGTGCAGGTGGCCAATCCCTTTACCGGCGCTGGAGGCGACCGAATCGCGAAAGATGCGCCATCCCTGTTGCTCGCGGCGGGGCTGGCGACCGCAGGTGACCGGCGTGGTTAATCTGCTGCCCTGGAGAGAACGCAAGCGGGAGTGGAGCCGGCGGCGATTTCTGGGCGCCATGGCGGTCTCGGCGCTGATTGGCCTGTTGCTTGTGGCGCTTTTCGACCGCGGCCTCAACGCCAGCATTGCCGGCCATTCCGCCGCGATTCAAAGCCTGAAAGCCGAAATCGCCCTGCTCGGCGAGCGCGGAGCCGAAGCCGAACGCCTGCGGCAGGAACAGGAAGACGCCACATTGCACATGCTGGTGTTGAATGGCCTCCAGCGCAGCCGGCCCCTGCCCGCACAAGTGCTTTCCGAGCTTTCTTCGCATCTTCCGGCTGCAGCCTACTATCGGCGGCTTTCCCGCAGTGGCGGTGAAGTACGGGTCGAGGGATTTGCGGATTCCCATGCCGCGGTCGCCGAGTTGATGCGCAAGCTCTCCGCTTCACCGAATTTTTTCGATGTGCAACTCGCGGGTGTTGCCGGCGTGGATTCGGCGCACGCCTCACATGGCTTGTTCGAATTCAGCCTGCTGCTTTTGCTTGATGAAGAGTTGCTACTTGATCAAGAAGGGAGTTGAAGCCGATGTCATTGCTTGCCGGAATCGTTCGCGATCTGTACGAATTCGACTGGCGCGAACTTACCGCGCCGCAGGGAGCCGGCGCCTGGCCTGCCTCGGTCAAGACAGGCATCGTATTGCTGCTGACAGCTTTCCTTCTTGCCGGGGGATATCTGCTGCGGTTGCGGGAGCAACAGGAACGCGACGCGCTACTCGGCGTGGAGGAGGTGGAATTGGCGGCGGAACTCGAGCGGCTCAAGCGAAGCGTTGCGAACCTGGACGGCTACCGGCAACAGGCGCGGGAAATCGAGGAGCCCTATATGAGGATATTGCGGCAGCTACCATATCAGAGTGAAATTCCGGCCCTGATTGACGAAGTAACCGCGCTCGGTCTGGATTTCGGCTTGCGTTTCGTTTCCATCGGGCTGGCCGCTGAACTTGACCGGCCGCATTATGTCGAGCAGCCCATCGATATTCGCGTCACTGGCGGCTACCACGAGATCGGCGCATTTTTCAGCGGCGCCGCGGCGCTCGACCGCATCGTCACCATGCATGACTTCTCCTTGCAGGAGTCTGCGGCTGGCAAGGCGGAACTTGAGTTACGCGTTCGTACGTATCGTTACCGGCCATTGTCTGACTCAGGATTGTCAGTTGAATTTGCGAGTTCAGAAGAAGACCCGGCCTACTTGACCGCGCGGGGTCCGGCGGAACCGTTCGCCTATTCCGCTTACGCAAACCGGGATCCGTTCGCGCCGTTTGCCGAGCCAGTGGAATCCGGATCGGAAGCAGCCGGGTCCAGTCGAAATCCGCTGGAGAAACTTTCATTGAACGAGTTACGCCTGGTCGGAATGCTCAAAGACGGACAGCGCCACATCGGACTGCTGCGTGATCCTTCCGGTGCGGTGCATCGAGTCAAACTCGGCGATGTCCTTGGCCCTGACCGGGCCCGGGTGCGGCAAATTACGGATCAGGGCGTGGAGTTGAGCGAATGGAAAACCGACGAATCCGGAGCAAGCATACAAACGCAGATTCTGTTGCGGTGGGAAAGAGACTTGTGAACGATGTTTTCACCAGTTCAATCCGGCGGAAGCTGTGGTGCTGCATCGTGGCCTTGCTCGCCGCGTCGCACTGGGCCCTGGCGCAAGCGCAGCAGGACGTTGCGCCGCCCGCGGCAGTAGAAGTTTCCGGCCTTTCTTTTCAGGATGTTCCCATCCGCTTCGCCTTGCAGATTCTGGCCGATGAGCAGAACTTCAACCTGGTGGCGGGGGAGGCGGTCGCCGGCAATATCAGCTTGCAACTCGATGGCGTTTCCTGGCAGCAGGCGCTCGAACTCGTGCTGCGGGCCGGCAATCTCGCGTACCGTCTGGAAGGCAATGTCCTGTATGTGACAACCGCCGAAGAAATGGCATTGCAGCGGGAGCGGGAACTCGATGCCGAGCGACAGGCGCTGGAACTGGCGCCGCTGATTACCGAACTGTTCCAGGTCAATTACGCCGATGCGGCTGCTCTGCTTGAACTCGTACTCGGCGCCGGTACCGCCGCCACGGAAGCGAGTGCTTCCGCCACCGACGCGAGTTCGGACGAAACGAACACCGGTTTGGGGGAAACTCGAGCCATTAGCCGGGGATTGCTGTCGCCCCGCGGCTCGGCTGTAGTCGATGTCCGCACCAATACCGTGATCGTGCAGGATCTGGAGCGGAATCTGACCGCGATACGGGATTTGCTGGCAAACCTTGACGTACCCGTGCGGCAGGTACTGATCGAAGCGCGCATAGTCAATGTATCGACGGATTATTCTCGCGAGTTCGGCGTCCGCTGGGGCGCCGCGGGAACGCCCGGCCAGGAAAGCCGATTCCGCTACGGTATTATCCAGGGACTCACGCCGGCGCAGTCGCAGGAACAGTTGGCGCTCGATCTGGGCGTGGCTTCCAGGACTTCCTTCAGTATCGGCTATACCGGCAACAGCGACCTGATCGAACTTGAACTCGCCGCCATCGAAAGCAGCGGCAACGGCGAGATTATCGCCAGACCGAGGGTGACCACCCAGGACAAGGTCACCGCCGAAATCCGTTCCGGCGTGAAAATACCCTACCAGTCCCAGGCCGGAGGCGCCGCGGGGGGATCCGTGACCCAGTTCGAGGACGCGGTTTTGCTATTGCGGGTTACGCCCAGGATTACGCCGAACGGGAAGATAAACATGCAACTTGAAATCAGGCAGGATTCGATTTCGCCGACTGCCTCGGGCGTACCTGCGATCAATACCAATGAAGTCATTACCAGCGCGCTGGTCGATGACGGCGAAACCATCGTCCTCGGCGGCGTGTTTCGCGAAGAGGCGACGGCCACCGAGTCAAAGACGCCCGTTCTGGGCGACATTCCCGGGTTGGAGTGGTTGTTCAAAAGAACCATCTCCGACACCAGGCGGACCGAACTGCTGATTTTCATCACTCCGGGAATCGTTCCCGCCGTACTCTGAGTTCCTCCCGGACGGCCCGCTCGCGCGATGCGTCGGCCAGGGAAATTGTTTACCATTGCCCGCTGATGAAAGATACTGAAAACGTGTTTCTGATCGGCCCGATGGGCGCCGGCAAGACCACCGTGGGCCGTTTGCTCGCGCGGGACCTGGGATTGCAGTTTCTCGATTCCGATCAGGAGATCGAAAAATCGGCGAACGCCAGCATTTCCTGGATCTTCGACGTGGAAGGGGAATTCGGCTTCCGGCGCCGGGAATCACGCATGATCGCAACGCTGACGGAACAGCAGGAAATTCTGCTGGCGACGGGAGGCGGCGCCGTACTCGACTCCGAAAATCGAATCCTGCTGAAAGATCGGGGCATCGTGGTCTACCTGTACGTTTCGCTCGAGGCGCAATTGAGTCGGAAACTCGAGGACAAGAACAGGCCGTTGCTGCGAGGTGCGGACCGCGAGCAGCGCATCCGCGAACTGTACGAGGACCGCCACCCGATCTACAGCGAACTGGCGGATATACGGGTCGAAGCCAAACGCAAATTTCCGCAACTGGTCAGCAGAGCCGTTAAGCGGGAATTGAACAGATACCGGACAGGAAGCGTCGCCGTCGATTGAGACCTGGACATGCAGACATTGAACGTAGACCTGGGCAGCAGAAGTTATCCGATACATATCGGCGAGAATCTGCTGGCGGACGGCGAACTTCTGCGGCAGGCCCTGGGTGGGGGGCACGCCGCGATAATCACCAATGACGTCGTTGCGCCGCTCTACCTCGACCGGGTGCTGGAAACCCTGCAAGGCTTGCCGGTGACCACCATCATTCTTCCCGACGGAGAACAGCACAAGCATCTGGCGACGCTCAGCGTAATCTATGACAAGCTCATGGCGGCAAGAATCGACCGCAAATCCAGCCTGATCGCCCTGGGCGGCGGCGTGATCGGCGATATCACGGGATTCGCCGCCGCCACCTGGCTGCGCGGTGTACGCTACGTCCAGGCGCCGACAACCCTGCTGGCGCAAGTCGACTCGTCAGTCGGCGGCAAGACCGGCGTCAACCATCCGCTGGGAAAGAACATGATCGGCGCGTTTCATCAGCCCGCCTGCGTAATAGCCGACATGGCGGTGCTGAAAACCCTGCCCAGGCGGGAAGTAAGGGCAGGCCTGGCGGAAGTGGTCAAATACGGTCTCATCGACGACAGCGAGTTCTTCGATTGGCTGGCGCGGCATGCCGCCGGCATGTTGACGCTGGAGCCTGAACTGCTCGCCGAGGCCGTGGCCCGCTGCTGCCGGGCGAAGGCCGATATCGTTGCCCGGGACGAGCGCGAATCGGGCATGCGCGCCTTGCTTAATCTCGGACATACCTTCGGTCACGCCATAGAAGCCGCGTCCGGCTATGGCGCCTGGTTGCATGGCGAGGCTGTTGCCGCGGGCATGGTAATGGCCGCCGATCTGTCGCGCCGCCTGGGCTGGCTGGACGAAGCTTCGGCGCGGCGGGTCCGTACTGTTCTCGAAGATGATTTCGGTTTGCCCGTGATCCCTCCTGCCGATATAAGCTTGGACAGATATATGGAATTGATGTCTTCCGACAAGAAGGCCGAGCAGGGCAGAATCCGCTTCGTGCTGCTGAAGGACATAGGGAAAGCGGTAATCGCGGACGACGTGGAGCGGCCCCTGCTCGCGCAGACATTGACGGCGCAAGCCGGGCTCTGCCACTGAATAATGAAACCTTATATTGAAAAGTTGCGGCTGAAACACGATCCGTTCGACGGCGAGTTTCGACGGGATGACTTTTTCGGCGGCGGCGGCCGCGAAAACCTTGTGCGCAATGTACTGGACAGCGAAGGCAGGCAGGTCTCGCTCGATGCCGTAATCGGACCGGAAGGAAGCGGCAAGACCCGGCTCGCCCGGCGTTTTTGCGAGCTTTCCCGGAACGATCTCCGGCCGGTGCTGATTTCGGTCGATCTCTTCACGACAGCGCAAAATCTGCTGCGCGAACTCTTGCAGGAACTGGAACTCGACCAGCCCGGCGACATCGGCCGCGGCCTCGATACGCTCAGCGAATGCGCCATCGAACTTGCGCGTTCCGGCAAGTCGATCCTGCTGGTCATCGACAACGCGCACGAATTGGGTTCGGACTGCATGAGACTCGTCGAGCGGCTGCTGGCCAATCGCTTGTCGGCGATTCATCTGGTCCTGCTGGGCGAGGAGCAACTGAAGGAAATGTTGCAGGCCCGGTTGCGCGAACGCTATCGCGCCAAGCTGGCGATGCACGAACTGCCCGCGCTGAATCGAGTCGAGACTGCGGAATACATCCACCTCAAACTTGCCAGGGCCGGCTATGGCAAGAGCCTGCCCTTGTCTTCCCAGGCCGGACTCGATCTTCTGCAACAGTCCGCGGGCCTGCCCGGAAAAATCAATGCATTGACGGCCGCAATGCTGAATTCCGACGAAGTGCCCGCGGCCGGACGCATATTCGGACGCTTATCCGACCGTGGCCGCGACCGCGAATCGCAGGACGGCGACAACGCCGAACGCCCCGAATTTCGCTATCTGCTGCATGCGTTCGCATTGAGTCTGGTGCTGGCGGCAGTGGTTTTCTGGCCGGAGGTCGAACCGGAATTGTCAGCGTCTCCCGAAGCCGTCATCGAGCCCCGGCAGATTTCATTACGCCTGCCCCCAAGGCCCGACTCGGCCGGGACCGCCCGGAACGAAGTTGCCGGCCTCGCGCGGGACGGCGGCAGTTCAACCGCAGACCCCGCGACGCCGCCATCCACCGATGAATCGCCGGGACTGAGCGAATTCGAAAGGATGCTGCTTGAAGCGCCCCCGGACAGTTTTACCGTGCAGATTATCGCTTCGACTTCGGAGGAAGGCGTGCGCGGATTCATCGCCGCCTCGCAACTCGGGCAAATTCACGGTTACTACGAGACGCGGCGCCAACGCGGACCGTGGTTTGTCGCGGTCGACGGTATTTATCCCGATTGGGAATCCGCCATGGAAGCCCGGGCGCGACTGGCCGGCAGATTCGACGATCTGGAACCCTGGATTCGGCGTATCAGCAATGTGCATTCGGAAATCAGCCGCGCGGGAAAGCAGGGAGCCCTGGCCCTTGACACTCAGGAATGATCGCCTGTTACGGGCGCTGGAAAGAAAGCCCGTAGACGTAACGCCCGTCTGGATGATGCGGCAGGCCGGCCGTTACCTGCCCGAGTATCGCGCTACGCGAAAGAGCGCCGGCGATTTCATGAGCCTGTGCCGGAATCCGCAACTTGCCTGCGAAGTCGCCTTGCAGCCGCTGGAGCGTTACGCCTTTGACGCGGCCATTCTTTTTTCCGACATTCTGACCATCCCCGACGCCATGGGGCTGGGACTTTATTTCACCGAAGGCGAAGGGCCGCGATTCCGCAAGACGATCCGCAGCGCGGCGGACGTCGAAGCCCTGCCTGACATCGACGCGGCTGACGACCTCGCCTATGTCATGGATGCCGTCGCGCTGATCCGCCGCGAACTGAACGGCAGAGCGCCGCTGATCGGCTTTGCCGGCAGCCCCTGGACGCTCGCCACGTACATGATCGAAGGCAGCGGCAGCAAGGATTTCCGGCGCGCCAAGCAATTCATGTACAACCATCCGGAATCCTGCCGCCTGTTGCTGGACAAGCTTGCGAGGGCGGTAATCGATTACCTGAACGCGCAAATTCGCGCCGGCGCGCAGGTAGTGCAGATCTTCGACACCTGGGGCGGCATTCTTTCGACTCCGGCCTATCTGGAGTACTCCCTGGCCTATATGCGGCGTATCGTGGACGGCCTGATTCGGGAACGGGAAGGGCGGACCGTGCCTTGCATTCTCTTCACCAAGCAGGGTGGAGGCTGGCTGGAAGAAATCGCCGCCAGCGGCTGCCATTGCGTAGGCCTGGACTGGACAGTGGACATCGGCAGCGCGCGCTCGCGCATCGGTCGCAAGACTGCGCTGCAAGGGAACATGGACCCGTCGGTGCTATATGCCGAACCGGCGGTCATTCGCCGGGAAGTGGCGGCCATATTGCGTTCCTGGGGCTCCGGGCCCGGCCATGTCTTCAATCTCGGTCATGGCGTCACGCCCGGAGTCGATCCGGAACATGTCGCCGTTTTCGTGGATGCCGTGCATGAATACTCGGCGGCCGCTCACAAGTAACCAGGAATTCGACGAGGCCGCGGTCGTTGCCGTCGGTTCGAACCTGCCCGGCCGGTTCGGAACGCCTGAACGGATGGTGCGGCAAGCGCTGGCGGAGTTGCACAGGCTCAGTGCGGCGCCACCGCTGTGTTCTTCCCTGTATCGCACAATCCCTCGCGATTGCGCGCCGGGTACGCCGGATTTCGTCAATGCGGCGGCGATGTTGTGGCCGCCGCCGGAATTGACGCCGCAGTCGCTGCTTGTGAAATTGCTGGAAGTCGAAGCGGAATTCGGACGCTCGCGCGGCGACGGACGCAATGCGCCGAGAACATTGGATCTCGACCTGATCCTATGGGGTACGAGGACCATTCACAGCCCCGAATTGCAATTGCCGCACCCGCGGTTCGCGGAGCGCGAATTCGTACTGGCGCCACTGGCCGAACTTGCGCCGGACTGGACTCCGCCCGGCCAGACAAGCTCCGTTTCCGAACTGCTTGGAGCCCTGACGGGCAAGGACGAGGCGAGACGTATCGGGAACCGTCAAGTCGTAAATTGAGATTGCAAGAATCTCTGTTAAGAGCAAATAGAAATGTCCGGTTCTGTAGCAAATGATCTGTCCGGTTTGTTTTTGGCGTCTGGGGGGCCTTGGAGGGCGTAGCCCGGAAAGGCCCCCCAGACGCCGGCCGCCGCCGCGTTCCTACGCGGCGGTCCGTAAATTCTCCGTCAATAGTTTCCCCTGGGAGTCGTATCGCGCCAGTTCGCGCGGGCCGTGGCGGATCGCAACGCACCCATCCAGATACTGCAAGACCTTGACTGTCGCCTTCACATAGTGACAACGGTACCGATCCGGCGGAATCTGCAGCACCTTTCGACGAAAGCGTACGCAGTTGTCGTGCCCGACGACCCGCTCATGGTGCTCGCACAGGATCTCGTCCAGCCGATCGGCGTCGCCGCAGGCCACGAAGGCGGACCCTTCCTCCCGCGGCGGCCGCGCGAACTCCGCGTTGAAGGCCGGCAGGTACGTCTCCCGCAAGTACCGATTCGCCGCTTCCATCTCCGCAACCCCCGCCAGCGCCAACTCCTTCACCAGTCGGTCCTGGTGCGTCTTGAACGCTCGCTCCGAACGGCCCCGCGCCTCCGGCGAGTACGCCGGAATCATCTCGATGCCCAGCTGCCTCATCGCCCGTCCAAACTGCGTCGGATTGCCCTTGTCCACTTTGCCGCCCGCCGTCGGCGTGTGCCAGTAGTGACTGCCGCGGTCGGTATACAGCGAACAGAACAGACCGCGCGCATCAATCACCTCGCGGATGCCGCGAAAGCTGCTCCACGTACCTTCCTCCTCGCAAAAGAACATCGAGTAATGCGCGTTCGTGGCGTCGTCCATGGTCACGATCAGATCCCACATCCGACCCGGCGCCCATTCATGGCGACTGCCATCCTGGTGCAACAGCATGCCCGGCCACGGCGCCGGCTCCCGCCGCTTGCGATGCGCTCCGCGGCGTGACGCCCGCGCCACCAGGCCCGCTGCCTGCAAGGCGTTCTTCACCCAGGTGTAGCTGCGCTTCCCGCCATCGCGCCGGTACCAGGCATGAAAATGACGCACGTTCCAACCCCGGTGACGGTTCCGGTAGCGATCCACCAACGCCATCACTTCGTCGACCGGCGCGCGACGGTTCGATGCTTGCGACAAGCGCTTGTCGATCAATCCGTCCAGGCCCGCTTCCTCATACCGATCTATCCAGCGCCGAAACGTGCGCTCACACACCCCAAGCAGCCGCGCAGCTTCTTCCTGCGTCAGCCGACTCTCCGTCCACGCACCAAAGGCTTCCTCAAAACGTTCCATTCGCGTCTCCTGCAACCAAGCTGTTCGTCTCATCAGATGCTTCCTCCCGCATCCGATGAGAACCGGACAGACCTTGTGCTACAAGACCGGACAGATTATGTGCTCTCTACAAGATTGCAAGAATCTCTTGCAAAATTTCCCGGCATATGGCCCTATATGCAAGTCGGCACACCTGATTGTGTCGGCGCTGTCATGGGTGAGAATTGAATTCGACGATGTTTGCTGGGTCTTACAGGCATTCACTACGGTTGGTCAGGGTGGCCGCGCTCGGTTTGCTGGCGCCTGCCATTTCCGCTTACGGGCAGGATCTGGCCGATGACCCTGCCGAACGCACGCTGATCAGTTTCAGTATCGCTCCCGTCAGTATGTCGGATGAAGCCGGCGACCTGATCAAGGTGGTCAGAACGGCCGAAACGCAGGATTTGCGTAACGGACTGGTCGAGGACGCTCTCAATTTCAGTCTTGGGCTGCAAACCACGCCGGTAGAAGGTCTCAAGCTCGACGCGAATGTGTGGCGCAGCCAGTTCGACGTGGCGCCATTGCAGAGTTCCTTGCCCGAGCCGAATCTGCGCAGCAGCGGATTTGACGTCGGCGCGGCCTACGCATGGAATACCAACAGTTTCGGCCAGTTCACACTGAGCACCCGGGCGAGCTACGTGCAGGATTTCTATAACACCGAGGGTCTGCTTGAAGCGGTGAACGACAATCTTTCCGCGGCGACTCTGACAACGCCCCAGTCAGCGAAGCTGACCACGCCAAGATTTCGCAGCAATCTGAAACTGAGCTGGGAATTCGGCAACCATACAGCGAGCGCTATAACTCGCTATTTCGATTCCTCGCGCGACCTGTCCGAACTGGGCATGGAAGAGATCAACGATCTGGTCGACAATATCACCACGGTGGATCTGGAATACGGCTACCGCATGGCGGCCGGATCCAATGACCGTGCGGTGATTTCCTTCGGTATCCAGAACGTGTTCGATCGCAAGACCATGCAGATTCTCAACTCCGCGACCCGCATCCTCGATCAGAACGGACGCGTGGCTTACGGCCGACTGAAGTATCAATTTTAGTCCCGAAAATTTCTTCCTGAAATTTTTCTCAATCGCAAAACAAAAGCGTGGTTTTGTTGTGCTCCGAGTTCAATAGCTTGCGCCATCGAACTCGGCGGCACATCCATGTGCCGCAGGGTTGCTTCGAATCGAATGCGTCGGTGCAGGGTCACAGCACGGCGCGGGCCAGACAGCAAACCTCCACTTTTTCGACTCCCGCCTGTTTGAGTTCGCTGGCCAGTTCCATCACTGTGCTCATTGTGGTGACCACGTCATCGACAAGCGCAACCCGGCGCGCTTTGCGGAATTCCGCGGTACGCTCAAGCCCGAATGACGCCCGGATATTCGCACCGCGTTCGCGGGCGCCCTGCATCCCTGTTTGCGGCGGCGTGGGCCGCAACTTGCGCAGTCCACGAGCGCACAATGGCGTTTTGTGCTCCGACGCCAGCACCTTGGCGATTTCAAGAGCTTGATTGAACCCACGCTGACGCAGCCGGGATTCATGTAAGGGCACAGGCAGCAACAGGTCCGGGCACTTGTCCCCGCGCCAGCGCTGCGCCAGGCTTCCGGCCAGGATCCGGCTCAGGGCGTAACCGCTCGCAAAGTCCGCGTGGAATTTGAAATTGGTGATCAACTTGTCCACCGGGGGGCGGTACGCCAGCGGCGCAAAGCATGAGTCGAAATTCGGCGGGTCGAGCCGGCATCTCGAACAGATGTCGACGCCGGGTTCGAGCGTTTCCTCGCCACACTTGCCGCAAACCGAATCCAGCCATGGCAGGTCCGCTTCACAGTCCCCGCAAAGACTGTAAGTTCTGTGCAGAGTGCAATGGCAAATCAGGCAAAGCGTCGGCAGCAGTTGCCGCGCCCGGGAACCGGGCTCAGGATCCAAGCTCGAACTTCCGGCACAGCTTGGCTCTTGCCCTGAACAGCCGCGTCATGACGGTATTTCCGTTCAGGTCCAGCATGGCGGCGATTTCCTTGCCCGAATAGCCTCCGTAGGCCTGCATCATCAAGGGTTCGCGGTAATTCTCGCCGAGTTCGGAAATGGCTCTTTGCAGCAAGTGGGATTCGGTACGATGCTCGGGTTCGGATTCGCGCGGGGCAATCGCTGCGATGTAATCCAGGTCAACCAGTTCAGCTCGATGACGACGTTCGAATCGACGGTAGTTCTCATTCTTCAGAATGGTGAACAGCCACGCCTTGGCGGATTTTGCATCGCGCAATTTGTGATGGAAGCGCCAGGCGCGGAGAAATACTTCCTGCGCCAGATCTTCCGCCTGAGCCCTGGAGCGGCATAACTTGATGGCCAAGTGGAAAACATCGTTATACAGACCGGCCAACAATTCATTCCAGTCGAGGTCCCTGCTGTTTTTCGGTGGCATTCCGGACAAACTCCTTTCCCAGGACTATTAAGGTGATTCCCTTGGAATAAGATTGCCGAAACGTCGACCATGGCCGACCCTGCGTAGTCTGATTCATATGGTGAGCGCGGAGTGTGCCCGTTTATCCCGTCAATATCAACACACGAAGTTAAATAATTATCTTTTGAGCACTCTTTTCTTGCAATGGTCATTGAACCTACCAAGTTCGAATCAAATCAATAACGCATTCAGGCCACATCAATGTTGCGGCGGGGATTGAAGCGTGCCGGGAAGGGGAGTTAGCATATCGGCACTGTTTTCCCCTGAAACCGAATACTTATGTTGAAGATCGCCATCGCGGGCGCCGCGGGTCGAATGGGCAAAAGCCTCGTCAAGGCCGTCATGGAAGCGGGTCCGGACGTCAGTCTGGGTGCGGCAACCGTCGAAGCCGGCGATCTTGCGCTCGGGCTCGACGTGGGTTTGCTTGCAGCGGGCCGGGAAGCCGGCGTGAAGGCGGTGGATTCACTCGCACGATGCGATGCGGATTTCGACGTGCTGATTGATTTCACGAGCCCGTCGGCGCTTCATGGTCATATCGGCTTTTGCCGTGAACACGGCCGTTCTCTCGTAACGGGCACTACCGGACTCGGTGCGGAGCATCACGCCTTGCTCGCTTGCGCGGCAGAACACATCGCCGTGCTGCATTCACCGAACATGAGCGTGGGCGTCAACCTCAGCCTCGATCTGTTGCGAAGGGCGGCCGCGGCGCTCGATGAAAGCTTCGATGTCGAAATCGTCGAAGCGCATCATCGCCACAAGAAGGACGCGCCTTCCGGAACGGCGCTGGCGATGGGCCGGGCCATTGCCGAGTCCCTCGGCCGGGAACTGGATGACTGCGCAATCTATGGCCGCCATGGAACAGGTGATGAACGCAATCGCGAAACGATCGGTTTCGCGACCGTTCGCGGCGGCGACATCGTCGGCGAACACACCGTAATCTTCGCCGGTCCGGGCGAACGGCTGGAAATAACCCACAAGGCCGGCAGCCGAATGACCTTCGCTAACGGCGCAGTACGCGCCGCCCGCTGGCTAGCCGGCAAACCCCCCGGCCTCTACTCCATGACCGACGTACTCCGTTGACGGGCCGGAAGCCGCCAATTGCAAGTGTATAGATACAATTTCTTGTCAGACTGTAGGGGCGAGGCCTGCCTCGCCCGTGTGCGTTGCACGGTATCGGGGCCACCCGCGGGCGAGGCATGCCTCGCCCCTACATGAACCTGCACAGCGAGTGGACAGCGGCGCGCAAGCTTTCTACAATGCACCCTCAGTATGTGGAACGCTGAAACCTGTCCCGGCAGCCCCTTGGAAAGCTGCTGCTGAAAGCGGAGTGGAGCAATCTCCATTCCGTTTTTTTGTGTCCGCGTTCCACGCTGCTGACTGGAGCTGAAGTTGGAAAAGACCGCGATTCTGGCCCTTGAAGACGGGAATCTGTTCGAGGGAATCGCCATTGGCGCACTGGGATGCAGCAGTGGCGAAGTCGTGTTCAATACCGCGATGACGGGTTACCAGGAAATCCTCACAGATCCGTCCTACGCGCGACAGATCGTTACCCTTACCTACCCCCACATCGGCAATACCGGCGCAAATTCCGAAGACAACGAGTCGCTCAAGGCCTGGGCCGCCGGACTTGTCATTCGCGACCTGCCGATGCTAGCGAGCAATTTTCGTTGTCAGCAAACACTGCAGGACTTTCTGTGCGAACAGGGAGTCGTGGCGATCGCGGAAATCGACACACGCCGGCTGACGCGCATTTTGCGCGAAAAGGGATCATTGAACGGCTGCCTGCTATCTGGACCTGAACTGAAGCAAAACGGTGCGGAACGGGCGCTCGCCGAAGCCCGCGCCTTCCCCGGCCTGAAAGGAATGGATCTCGCACGGGAAGTAAGCATTGCGGACAGCTACCAATGGGAACAGGGGAGTTGGGCGCTCGGCGAGGGTTACCGGGCGGTCGATGAAAGCCGTTACCGCGTCGTTGCTTACGACTTCGGCGTCAAGCGGAACATTCTGCGGACGCTGGCCGCGCACGGTTGCGCCGTCACCGTAGTGCCGGCGACCACGCGTGCCGCGGAAGTGACGGCCATGCGGCCGGACGGCGTTTTCCTTTCCAACGGGCCCGGCGACCCGGAGCCTTGCGACTACGCCATAGCCGCCGTACGGGAGTTACTCGATGCCGGCGTTCCACTTTTCGGCATCTGCCTCGGGCACCAGTTGCTCGGGCTCGCAAGCGGGGCGCGCACGATAAAAATGCCCCATGGCCATCACGGCGCCAATCATCCAGTGCGTAATCTGGATGACGGTACGGTGCTTATCACGAGCCAGAATCACGGCTTTGCAGTCGACGAGGAAAGCCTGCCGGAGAACCTGCGTTGCACCCATCGCTCACTGTTCGACGGCAGTCTGCAAGGCATCGCTCACCGGGACAGACCCGCATTCGGTTTCCAGGGACATCCGGAAGCAAGTCCCGGCCCTCACGACGCTTCGCCCCTGTTCAATCATTTCATCGAGTTGATGAGCGGCCATGCCCAAGCGCACTGACATCAATAGTATTCTTATCATCGGCGCCGGGCCGATCATTATCGGCCAGGCCTGCGAGTTCGATTATTCCGGCGTGCAGGCCTGCCGCGCGCTCAGGGAAGAGGGTTATCGCGTCATCCTGGTCAATTCCAACCCCGCGACCATCATGACCGATCCGGCAACGGCGGACGCCACCTATATCGAACCGATCACCTGGCCCATGGTCGAGAAGATCATCGAGCGCGAACGTCCCGACGCGCTGTTGCCGACCATGGGAGGACAGACTTCGCTGAATTGCGCGCTCGATCTGAATCGCATGGGGGTGTTGAAAAAATACGGCGTGGAACTGATCGGCGCCAGCCGCGAAGCCATCGACAAGGCGGAAGACCGGGAACTGTTCGACCAGGCCATGTCGGCAATTGGTCTGGAAACACCTAGCCACGGCATGGCCCATGACATGACGCAGGCGTATGAGGCGCTGAAGAAGGTAGGCTTTCCCTGCATCATCCGGCCTTCCTTCACGCTCGGCGGCACCGGCGGCGGAATCGCCTACAACCGCGAGGAATTTGAGGAAATCTGCTCGCGGGGCCTGGAACTGTCCCCCACCAACGAACTGCTGATCGACGAGTCATTAATCGGTTGGAAGGAATTCGAACTCGAAGTCGTCCGGGACCGCAACGACAATTGCATCATCGTCTGCCCGATCGAGAATCTCGACGCCATGGGCGTCCATACCGGGGATTCGATAACCGTCGCGCCCGCCCAGACCCTGACTGACAAGGAGTACCAGATCATGCGCAACGCGGCCATCGCCGTGCTGCGCGAGATCGGCGTGGAAACCGGCGGCTCGAACGTGCAATTCGCCGTGAATCCCGAAGACGGCCGGCTGGTAGTCATCGAAATGAATCCGCGCGTGTCGCGCTCCTCGGCGCTCGCGTCCAAGGCGACAGGATTTCCCATAGCCCGGGTGGCTGCGAAACTGGCGATCGGATACACCCTGGACGAATTGCGCAACGAGATCACCGGTGGCGTGACGCCGGCCTCCTTCGAGCCGAGCATCGACTATGTCGTCACCAAGATTCCCCGCTTCACTTTCGAGAAATTTCCCGAGGCCAACGACCGCATCACCACCCAGATGAAGTCGGTAGGCGAAGTCATGGCAATCGGCCGCACTTTCCAGGAATCCCTGCAAAAGGCGGTGCGCGGGCTGGAAGTCGGAGTCTGCGGACTCGAACCGATACTCGACCGCGGCGCCGACAACATCAAGGTGAAGTTGACCCGGGAGTTGACCGAAGCCGGAGCGCAACGGCTGTGGTACGTCGCCGAGGCCTTCCGTTATGGCTGGACGGTGCGCAAGGTCGCCGGGCTTTCCGGGATCGATCCCTGGTATCTCGTCCAGATAGAGGATCTGGTCAGGCGGGAGCAGGAGCTTGAGGGAAGAAATCTCGAAGAAGTTTCCGCGGAGGAAATGTTCCGCCTCAAGCGCAAGGGTTTTTCCGACCGCCGTCTGGCGCAATTGCTCGATGTCGGCGAGGACGAAGTCCAGGCCCGGCGACATGAACTGAAGATCCGCCCGGTATTCAAACGCGTGGATACCTGTGCGGCCGAATTCGATTCCACTACCGCATACATGTATTCCACCTACGAGGAAGAATGCGAAGCCAGGCCCTCGTCGCGCCGGAAGATCATAGTGCTGGGAGGCGGGCCGAACCGCATCGGTCAGGGCATCGAGTTCGATTATTGCTGCGTACACGCCGCGCTGGCGATGCGCGAAGACGGCTACGAGACCATCATGGTCAATTGCAATCCGGAAACCGTCTCGACCGATTACAACATTTCGGATCGGCTCTTCTTCGAACCCCTTACCTTTGAAGACGTGCGCGAAATCATCGAATTGGAAAAACCCGAGGGCGTGATCGTGCAGTTCGGCGGACAGACACCTCTCAATCTCGTCAAGCAACTCGAAGCCGCCGGCGCCCCGATCATCGGCACTCCGCCTGATGCCATCGACCGCGCCGAGGATCGCGAACGCTTCCAGCAACTGATTCGCAAGCTGAAACTGAAGCAGCCGCCCAATCGCACCGTGCGCAGCGTCGAGGAAGCGCTTGCGGAGGCGCGCGACATTTCCTATCCGCTGGTGGTGCGGCCTTCCTGGGTGCTCGGCGGCAGGGCGATGGAAATCGTCTATAACGAATCCGAGTTGAAACGCTACATGCGCGACGCGGTCAAGGTATCCAACGAAAGCCCGGTTCTGCTCGACTATTTCCTGAGCGCGGCGATCGAGATCGACGTCGATCTGGTTAGCGACGGCAAGAACGTCATCGTCGGCGCCATCATGCAGCATATCGAACAGGCGGGCATTCACTCCGGCGATTCAGCCTGTTCGCTGCCGCCGTACAACCTGCCTGACGATGTGCAGCAGCAGATCCGTGAGCAGGTTGCCGCGCTGGCGCTGGAACTCGGCGTGGTGGGGTTGATGAACACCCAACTCGCCTACCAGGACGGCGAAGTCTACCTGATCGAAGTAAACCCGCGGGCCTCGCGCACCGTGCCTTTCGTTTCCAAGTGTATCGGCGCTTCCCTGGCCAAGGTGGCGGCCCGCTGCATGATCGGCAAGTCCCTGGCGGAGCAAGGCTTCACAAGAGAGATCATTCCCGCGACTTTCGCGGTGAAGGAAGCGATCTTTCCATTCAACAAGTTTCCCGGCGTCGACCCGATTCTCGGTCCCGAGATGAAATCCACCGGCGAAGTCATGGGTGTCGGCGCCACCTTCGCCGAAGCGTACGGCAAGGCGCAAATGGCGGCCGGGGCGGTCATCGAAAAGTCCGGCACGGCTTTCATCAGCGTGCGTGACCCCGACAAGGTTTATGTCGTGGAAGTCGCCAACAGACTGCTCGATCTCGGTTACAGGCTGGCCGCGACCCGGGGCACCGCCAGAGTGCTGGAATTGGCGGACATCCCGGTGAAACGGGTCAACAAGGTCGCCGAAGGTAGACCCCATATCGTCGATATGCTAAAAAACGACGAAATCGAACTGGTCTTCAACACCACCGAGGGTAGGCAGGCAATAGCGGATTCTTCCACGATCCGGAGTACGGCGCTTCGTCACGATGTCTTCTGTACGACGACCATCGCCGGCGCGTTCGCGGTCTGCGACGCCTTGCGGTTCGGTGACAACATGTCCGTCTACACGATTCAGCAATTGCACGCGGAACTCGGTTGAAATTTCACCAGGTAATACGGAACAGGCTCACTCATGCGAAGAGTGCCAATGACAGTTGCGGGCGAAAGGAAGTTGCGGGAAGAACTGCAACACCTGAAGACCGTCGTCCGCCCGTCGATATCGGCCGCCATCGCCGAGGCGCGCGAACATGGCGACCTGAAGGAGAACGCCGAGTATCACGCGGCCCGGGAACAGCAGAGTTTCTGTGAAGGGCGCATAACCGAGATCGAACGCAAACTCGCCGATTCCGAGGTCATCGACATTACCCGGATCAAGCATTCCGGCAAGGTCATTTTCGGTTCCACCATTACCCTGTTCAATCTGAATACCGAGGAAAGCGTGACCTACCAGATCGTCGGCGAGGACGAGGCCGATGTCGCTTCCGGCAAGATCTCGGTAGTCTCGCCCATCGCCCGGGCGCTGATGGGCAAACACGAAGGCGACGAAGTCGTCGTGCAGGCGCCCGCCGGCAGTATCGAGTACGAAATCGAAACCGTCAGGCATTTGTAACCACTCCGACTAATTGATAGCCATATCGGGATGAGCCGGTCGAAGTCCAGCAAACGCTGGTTGCATGAGCATTTCTCCGACCCGCAAGTGAAGCGCAGCAGGGAACTGGGCTATCGCTCGCGGGCCAGCGGAAAGCTGCTTGAAATACAGCAAAAGGATCGCCTGATCAGGCCTGGTATGACGATCGTCGATCTCGGCGCCGCTCCCGGCGGCTGGTCCCAGGTCGCGCAGGAGGCGACCGGCGCCGAAGGCAGGGTGATCGCGGTTGATTTGCTGCCGCTGGAGCCGATTGCGGGAGTTGAATTCGTGCAGGGTGATTTCAGCGACTCGACAGTGCTGGACAAGGTGCTGGAACTACTCGGAGGGAGAACGGCGGACCTTGTAATTTCCGACATGGCCCCCAATATGAGTGGAGTGAAAGGAATCGATCAGCCCCGCGCCATGAGTCTCGCGGAGCTTGCGCTTGACCTCGCGCAGCGTATACTCGCTCCCCGCGGAAGTTTGCTGGTCAAGGTATTCCAGGGCGCCGGCTGCGAGGAGTTCCGGGCGTCGCTCAAGTCCTCGTTCGCGGCGGTAAAGACCCGCAAACCCGACTCGTCCCGGGCGCGTTCCAGCGAAATGTACTTGCTCGCAAGTGGTTTTCACGGGCAGAATTGAGATTCTGTAGTAACGGCAAGGATGCGGGCCGGGTCTGACCCGGAGGAGGCACAGCCTTGAACGATATGGCAAAGAACCTGATTTTATGGATGATCATCGCCGGCGTATTGCTGATGGTGTTCAACAACATCAATCAGGGGACCACCGAAGAGACGGTCATCTACTCGGATTTCATCCGCGAGGTGAACAACGGAAGCGTCGAAAGGGTGGAGTTTTCCGGCATCAATCTCACCGGAGTCCGCGACGACGGCTCGCGCTTCCGCACCACTCTCCCTTCGATCGGCGATGACCGTCTGCTTGACGACTTGCTCGAAAACGGTGTCGAGGTCATCGGCCGCGAACCGGAGCGGCAAAGCATCTGGGCGCAATTGCTGGTGGCCGGCTTCCCTGTTCTGATCATCATCGCGCTGTTCTTCTTTTTCATGCGGCAGATGCAGGGAGGAGGCGTCGGCGGCAAGGGTGGCCCCATGTCCTTCGGCAAGAGCAAGGCCAAATTGCTTGGCGAGGACCAGATCAAGGTGACCTTCGCCGATGTTGCCGGCGTGGACGAAGCCAAGGAAGACGTCAAGGAACTGGTCGACTTCCTGCGCGAGCCCGACAAATTCCAGCGCCTTGGCGGGCGCATCCCCCGCGGCGTGCTCATGGTGGGCCAGCCCGGCACCGGCAAGACCTTGCTGGCCAAAGCCATCGCCGGCGAGGCCAAAGTGCCGTTCTTCTCGATTTCCGGTTCGGACTTCGTCGAAATGTTCGTCGGTGTCGGTGCATCGCGAGTACGCGACATGTTCGACCAGGCCAAGAAACAATCGCCCTGCATCATCTTCATCGACGAGATCGACGCCGTCGGCCGCCATCGCGGCGCCGGCCTCGGCGGCGGTCATGACGAGCGCGAGCAGACCCTGAACCAGTTGCTCGTGGAAATGGATGGCTTCGAAGGCAACGACGGCGTCATCGTCATGGCCGCGACCAACCGTCCCGATGTGCTCGATCCGGCGCTGCTGCGGCCGGGCCGCTTCGACCGCCAGGTCGTCGTGGGCCTGCCCGACATCCGCGGCCGGGAACAGATTCTGAAAGTGCACATGCGCAACGTGCCGATAGACGATCGCGTCGAGGCCTCGGTCATCGCCCGGGGCACACCGGGCTTTTCCGGCGCCGACCTGGCCAATCTCGTGAACGAGGCAGCCCTGTTCGCCGCCCGCGCCAACCGCCGCCTGGTGACGATGGAAGAATTCGAAAAGGCCAAGGACAAGATCATGATGGGCGCCGAGCGCAAATCCATGGTCATGTCGGAAAAAGAGCGCATCAATACCGCCTTTCACGAAGCCGGCCACGCCATCGTCGGCCGGCTCATGCCTGAGCACGATCCGGTCTACAAGGTCAGCATCATTCCCCGCGGCCGCGCCCTCGGCGTGACCATGTTCCTGCCCGAGGAAGACCGCTACAGCATCAGCCGGCGCTCGATTCTCAGCCAGATCTGCAGTTTGTACGGCGGCCGCATTGCCGAGGAAATGACTCTCGGCAAGGAAGGCGTCACCACCGGCGCTTCCAATGACATCCAGCGCGCCACCGAAATGGCCCGCAACATGGTGACCAAGTGGGGGCTGACCGACGAACTCGGCCCGCTGCTCTATTCCGAAGACGAAGGCGAAGTTTTTCTCGGCCGCTCGGCGGCGCACCAGGCGAAGACCGTTTCGGTCGATACCGCCATCGCCATCGATCGCGAAGTGCGCAGGATCATCGACGAATGTTATGAGAGGGCGAAGGAGATTCTGGAAGAGAATCGCGACATCCTCGAATTGATGAAAGACGCGCTGATGGAATACGAGACTATCGACACCGACCAGATCGACGACATCATGGCGCGCAAGAAACCGCGGCCGCCGGCGGACTGGTCCGATGACGACGACGCCGAGGACAGCGCCAGAACCGCTCCGGAAAAAACCGAGAGCAAGTCCGGGCCGACCGGCAAGATAGGCGATCCCGCGGCGGAGCACTGATCGTTCCCGAATCCCGGCCAACAGTAACGCTGCAAACCGCGCAAGGCATTCTGGACCTCTCGCGCCCCGCATGCATGGGCGTTATCAATCTGACTCCCGATTCGTTTTACGACGGCGCGGATCTCGGCGCCGAAACCGACGGGGTATTCCGGGTCAACCTGGACAAGGCCTTGCGGCGGGCGGACAACATGCTTGCCGAAGGCGCCCGGCTACTTGATATCGGCGGCGAATCGACCCGGCCCGGCGCGCGGGAGGTGTCGACCCAGGAAGAGATGGACCGCGTGTTGCCCGTGCTGGAAGCGTTGCTTGAGCGCATGGACGTGATTGTTTCCGTGGATACGAGTTCGCCCGACCTCATGCAGGCGGCCGCCGCGGCCGGCGTCGGCATGATCAACGACATAAGGGCATTGCGCCGGCCGGGCGCGCTTGAGGCCGCGGCGCAAACGGGCATGGCAGTCTGTCTCATGCACATGCGAGGCGAACCGGACACAATGCAGGAACAGCCGGAATACCAGGACGTAGTCGGCGAAGTCGCCGGCTTCCTGCGCCGGCGCGCGGACGCGGCCATCGAGGCGGGCGTTGATCGGGAGCGCATAGTCATCGACCCCGGATTCGGCTTCGGCAAGACCACCGGACACAATTTCACCATGCTGAATGAATTTGTGCGATTTACCGAACAGGGTTTTCCGGTGCTGGCCGGAGTTTCGCGCAAATCCATGATCGGCGCGGCCACCGGCCGTCCGCCCCATCAGCGTCTGGCAGGTTCCACCGCTGCTGCTATGCTTGCCCTGAGCGGCGGCGCGCGTATCGTCCGCAGCCACGATGTGGCTGCCACCGTGGATGCGATTGGAGTACACTCGATGGTTCAGGGCGACCGCTTAGCGAACGGGACCTGCCATGAGCAATAACGGCAAACGCTATTTCGGAACCGACGGCATTCGCGGCAGGGTGGGTATTACGCCGATCACTCCGGATTTCATGCTGAAACTCGGCTGGGCAGCAGGCAGGGTTTTCGGCGACATTGGCAACGGCCGTAACAAGATTCTGATTGGCAAGGACACCCGCATATCGGGTTACATGTTCGAAGCGGCGCTGGAAGCGGGCGTAACCGCCGCGGGAGTCGACATCAGCCTGCTCGGACCCATGCCGACTCCCGCAATAGCCTATCTGACGCGCACCTTGCGCGCCCAGGCGGGCATCGTCATCAGCGCCTCCCATAATTCCTTCCACGATAACGGCATCAAATTCTTTTCCGGTCAGGGCTCCAAGCTGCCCGACGAGATCGAACTCGCCATCGAGGCCGAGCTCGACAAGGAAATGACCACGGTTCCGTCGGAAACCATCGGCAAGGCTTCCCGTGTCAGCGACGCGGCCGGGCGCTATATCGAATTCTGCAAGAGCACCATCGGCCCGAGCCTGAAACTGAGCGGTCTGAAGATCGTCGTCGACTGCGCTCACGGGTCCACCTATCACATCGCACCAAACGTATTCGAGGAATTGGGAGCGGAAGTCAGCGCCATCGGCGTTTCTCCCAACGGACTGAATATCAACAGGCAAGGGGGCTCGACCATGCCGGAGCAACTGGCGCGCGAGGTGCTGGACTCCGGAGCGGATCTGGGTATCGCCTTCGACGGCGATGGCGACCGCGTCATCATGGTCGATCATCACGGCCGCATCGTCGACGGCGATGAAATACTCTACGTGATCGCACGCAACCGGCAACGCGAGGAGTTGAAATTCGGCGGTGTCGTCGGCACCCAAATGAGCAATCTCGGACTTGAACTCGCGCTCGGGGATCTGCAAATTCCGTTTGCCCGCAGTCCCGTGGGCGACCGCTATGTCATGCAGGAACTTGCCGACCGCGGCTGGGGTCTCGGCGGTGAATCCTCGGGCCATATCATCATCACCGATCTCAATACCACCGGCGACGGTATCGTATCCGCATTGCAGACGCTTGCCGCGCTTGTCGGATTCGATCAGTCGCTAGCCGATTTGTGTCGGGGGATGCAGAAATTTCCACAGTCGGTGGTCAACGTTCAGATTGCCAACGGCGCGGATCCGACCGCAAACCCCGCGGTGCGGGCCGCGGTGTCGAAAGTCGAGCGCGAACTCGGCCGAAACGGGCGCGTATTGCTGCGTCCGTCGGGCACCGAACCCGTGGTTCGCGTCATGGTCGAAGGCGAGGATGCGGAAAACGTGGAGATGCTCGCCAATGAGTTGTCGGAACTCGTAGCCAAACAGGTCGTTTGAAGACCGGCTGGATTGCGGGCGACGCATGCGTCGCCCCTACAGGCGAGGCAAGCATCATCAGAATTCCGGCCAGGCGTACAGGCGAGGCAAGCATCATCAGAAATCCGGCCAAAAATATCCGTCCAGGCGTACAGGCGAGGCAAGCATCGTCAGAAATCCGGCCAAAAATATCCGTCCAGGCGTACAGGCGAGGCAAGCATCATCAGAAATCCGGCCAAAAATATCCGTCCAGGCGTAGGGGCGAGGCAAGCATCGTCAGAAATCCGGCCAAAAATATCCGTCCAGGCGTACAGGCGAGGCAAGCATCATCAGAAATCCGGCCAAAAATATCCGTCCATGCGTATGGGCGAGGCAAGCATCGTCAGAAATCCGGCCAAAAATATCCGTCCAGGCGTATGGGCGAGGCAAGCATCGTCAGAAATCCGGCTAAATGTATCCGTCCAGGCGTATGGGCGAGGCAAGCATCGTCAGAAATCCGGCCAAATGTATCCGTCCAGGCGTACAGGCGAGGCAAGCATCATCAGAAATCCGGCCAAAAATATCCGTCCAGGCGTAGGGGCGAGGCAAGCATCGTCAGAAATCCGGCTAAAAATATCTGTCCAGGCGTATGGGCGAGGCAAGCATCATCAAAAATCCGGCCAAATGTATCCGTCCAGGCGTATGGGCGAGGCAAGCATCATCAGAAATCCGGCTAAATGTATCCGTCCAGGCGTAGGGGCGAGGCATGCCTCGCCCGGATTGTCGCCCAGTCTTCGTTTCCTTGCGCGAAACCAAGCTCTCGGCTAGTATTAGCGCCCCGTTTTTCACGGTCCGCGGGTAGAACTCACGCCTTCGGAAATATGGAACATGCGCCGCAAACTAGTAGTTGCCAACTGGAAGATGCATGGTTCCCGGGCGCGAAACAGGCAATTGCTTGATGCCATCAAGCCACCCCTGCAAAATCTCGCGGGCCGGGTCGATATCGCCGTTTGTCCGGCGCATCTGCACCTGAGCGAGGCGGTCGAGTCACTGGCCGGCAGCAATATCCGGCCCGGAGCGCAGAATCTTTACGGACTGGACGATGGCGCGATGACCGGGGAGACATCCGCTTCGATGCTGGTGGATTGTGGCGCCGAATTCGTCATTCTCGGTCATTCGGAACGCCGGGGTCACCTGGGCGAGACGGACGCCGAGGTCGCGGACAAGTTTGCCGCCGCCGGGGAAAGCGGGTTGATTCCCATACTTTGCGTGGGAGAAACGCGGGCTGAACGCGATGCCGGAACGACCGAGGCGGTGGTGTCACGCCAGCTTGACGCCGTGACGGACAAGGTGGGAATGGAATCCATGAACGGCGCCGTGATCGCCTACGAGCCGGTCTGGGCAATCGGCAGCGGCACGCCGGCGACGCCGGAGCAGGCCCAGGCGGTGCACGCCATGCTTCGCGAGCGCCTGGCGAAGCGGAGCAGGGAGATTGCGGAAGATATCCGCATACTTTACGGTGGCAGTATGAATGCCGCCAACGCGCAGGAGTTGTTTTCCCGGCCGGACATCGATGGTGGTCTGATCGGAGGCGCTTCGCTGAAAGCGGAAGAATTCATAACCATCTGCGCCAGTGCAGGAACCTGATCATGCAAACATTGGTTGTCGTCTTTCACGTCGTCGTGGCCGTGGCCATCGTCGGCCTCGTGATGCTGCAGCAAGGCAAGGGCGCCGACGCCGGCGCGTCCTTCGGGGCCGGCGCTTCGCAAACCGTATTCGGTTCCTCGGGCAGCGGAAGTTTCCTCGTGCGGGCGACTACGGTGGCGGCGGTGCTGTTCTACGCGACCAGTCTGGTGCTGGCGATCTTCGCCCGCGGCCAGTCGCAACTCACCGATCCGACGGGCCTGCCGATCGCCAATCCGGAGTTGCTTGAGCAGTCCGTGCTCGAACAGTCATTGACAGCCGACGAGTTGCCGCAGCTCGACCCGGACCTCACCGATGACTCATTGCCGGCGCTGGATCTTGCGCCGGCGGCATCTGACGATGCGCTGCCGCAGACCGAAGAGCCGGCCCAGGACGATGTGCCGCAAGTTCCGGGGAACGACAACTGAGTTTCAAGTGCCGAAGTGGTGGAATTGGTAGACACGCTATCTTGAGGGGGTAGTGGCCCACGGCCGTGCCGGTTCAAGTCCGGCCTTCGGCACCATTTTATTAATCTCGGGCGTAAGCCAAGAATGAATGCACTCTGCAAACAATTCAGAAGTCTGATGGAAGACGATGAAATTCACATCGCGCCAGGTGCATTTGATGGAATGACCAGCAGGCTGGTCGAGCAGGCGGGATTTGAACTGGTGTATGCAAGTGGGGGCGCAATATCCCGTAGTTGCGGCTTTCCCGACATCGGACTGCTAAGTCTGAGCGAGGTGCTGACTCGTATTTCTCATATGGTGGAAGTCACGGGCATACCGATTGTCGCCGACGCCGACACGGGTTTTGGAAACTCGGTAAACGTGGCGAGGGCGATAAGGGAATTCGAAAAAACCGGAGTGGTGGCCGTTCATATCGAAGACCAGGAATTCCCCAAACGCTGTGGACATCTCGCCGGCAAGAACCTGATTGATGAACGCGAGATGCAGACAAAAATACAGGTCGCAAAAGAGTCCTCTATCAACCCTGATTTTTCGATCATCGCCAGAACAGACGCGATTGCCGTGGAGGGCTTCGACAGAGCGTTGGAACGAGCCGTTCTGTACGAGGAAGCGGGCGCGGACATCATATTCGTCGAAGCGCCCGAGACAGAAGAGCAAATGGAAGAAATCGGGAAGGTAATTACGCAACCCAAACTGATAAACATGTTCCACGGTGGCAAGACTCCCCTGGTTGAAATCGGCAAGCTGAAAGAGTGGGGGTACAAACTGGTAATCATTCCTTCCGACCTGCAACGGGTGGCGATAAAGGCTTGTCAGGACGCACTCGAGGTGATCAGGAAAAACGGCGACAGCGGTTCGATCGCCAAAAGCATGGCTTCTTTCAGCGAGCGTGAAGAAATAGTAAGAACGACCGACTATCTGGAAATTGACAACAGATAAATCCACTTCGATCAGTGGCGCCGCTCCCAGGCCCGGGCCTGGATCAAGCTTGGATAAACCCTCTATCCCGCAACTTGAAAATTTGCAAAATCTAGCTATATTACTAGCTAGGTGCGCAGATAGAGGCGAGAGCACATGTACACAGTCAATGTTCATCAGGCCAAAACCCAACTTTCCCGATTACTGGCCCGCGCGGAAGCAGGTGAGGAAGTGGTCATCGCGCGGCGCGGTGAACCTGTTGTGCGCCTTGTTGTCTGCAAGCCCCGGGGTGCGCGTCAGCCCGATGTCCTGAAAGGAAAGATTGCCTTCCCGGACAGCTTCTTCGACCCGCTCCCGGAAGATGAACTGGCCGCGTGGGAAGGCCAATAGATTGCCATTTCTACTGGACACTCACGCTTTTCTCTGGTGGCTTTCGAATAGCGACCGGCTTTCGGAAACTTCACGCGGCGTCATTGCGGATCCGTCCAATGACATTGTGGTCAGCGCGGCTACCGCCTGGGAAATCGCCACCAAGTTCCGAATCGGCAAACTCCCTGATCGCAAGGTGGTGGCGCTTGATGTGGCGGGCCATATAGTAAGTCAGGAATTCACTGAGCTGGCCATAAGCGTTATTGATGCGGAGCATGCCGGGCGATTGTCCGGTACACATCGCGACCCGTTTGACCGGATGCTTGCCGCACAAGCTTTGGCGCGCGATCTTTGTATCGTTTCAGTCGACCCCATATTCGACCAATTCGGCGTTCGACGCCTTTGGTAAACACAAATCTGCCCCGAATACTCGGCTTTTATCGACCGAGACTTCAGCTCCAGTTGAGTGATCCATTCACGGAAAATCGGCAAAGTTTAGTGAATTGGCCCTGAAAACAGCTACTATTCACTAAACTTTGCCAATTTAACGTGAAGGAATAAGTAATCGTGATACGAGGAGCCACCATCCATGTCCAGTGAACGCATTGCTGAACTTCAGCAGCAGATTTTCAACTCGATTCAGGAACTCGAAACTCTGCAGCGAAGCAATTCCGGCGACGAAGTTCCCAACTATAGCTTTGCCACCGAAACCGGCGAGACCAGCCTGCTCGACCTGTTCGCCGGGCGGGACAAATTGCTACTGATCCACAATATGGGCCAAGGTTGCCGTTATTGCACCATGTGGGCGGACGGCCTGAACGGCATCCTGTCGCACCTCGAGTCGGCCTTGGCGGTTGCGCTGGTATCCAAAGATGCGCCCGAATTGCAGCGACGCATGGCGAACTCCCGCGGCTGGCGCTTCCGGCTCGCATCCCACGGCGGCGGCGATTACATCAAGGAGCAGACGGTCAGCGAGGGCAGCGATAACTATCCCGGCGTGGTCACCTACCAGCGCGAAGGCGACAGGATCATCCGCCTCAATTCCAGCATATTCGGCCCCGGCGACCTCTACTGCTCTACCTGGAATCTGCTCGCCATGGCCGGGCTCGGTTTCGACGACTGGACGCCCCAATACGCATACTGGGCCCGCCCGGAAAAAATGGATGACGGCGGCAAGGATGTGCTGGGCTAAGCCAGTTTCAGGAAAGTCCGAACCAGATTCCCGCCGGGTGTCAAATTCTGTATAGGTTTAGAAATATGTGAGACCGTAGGGGCGAGGCATGCCTCGCCCGCGAACGGCCCCGAAACTGTGCAACTGACGGGCAAGGTATGCCTCGCCCCTACATGCTGAAGGGGGGCAATTCTTGACGTTGAGCCGGCCGTTCACTATAATTTCTCGTTCTGACCAAGCTCTTGATTTTTTGCGGGGTGGAGCAGTCTGGCAGCTCGTCGGGCTCATAACCCGAAGGTCGTAGGTTCAAATCCTGCCCCCGCTACCAACGTTATCCTGTTCGGCCCGGACGCGCTTTTGAACAAGCGTTTTTCCGGGCCGAACTCGTTTCTGGCCGGTGATAGTCTGCGGTAGTATGACGGTTCGTGACCCGACGGACGCTTGCGCTTACAGATAATCATGGATCGGCGAACGCTGTTGAAATCTCTCGTGGCCGCCGCGCTTGCCGGCTGCGATCCTCTGCCGACCGAAACGAATCGATTGCGCGTCGTGGTCGCGGGAGCGGGAATCGTCGGCGCATCTATTGCGTATCACCTTGCCAGGGCAGGGGCTTCCGTCACCGTCATCGACAAGCTGGGCCCGGCAACCCACGCCAGCCGGGGAACGTTTGCCTGGATAAACGCCACATGGGCCAAACAGCCACGCCATTACCATGCGCTTTCCCAGGACGGTGTGGCGAATTGGAAGGATTTGCAGCAGTTGCTGACATTACCGGTCCGGTGGGGTGGGTCGCTGGAATGGTTCGACAATGACGAAAGACAGGAACTGCTCGCCGCGCAAATCGCCGAACAGGCCGAATGGGGCGAACCCGCGCGAATGGTTGGCGCGTCGGAAATCGCGGAACTCGAGCCGGACCTGAACATCAGTTCCGGGGTGAGTGTCGCGTATTCACCGAACGACGGCGCTGTTGACCCGGTCATTGCCACGCAAAGACTGCTCGCCGCCGCCGAAAGACTCGGCGCAACTGTCAGTTACCCCTGTGAACTGCTGGACGCTTCGATGTCCAGCGGCCGGCTGACCTCGGTTGAGACTTCCCTTGGACCCATAGCGGCCGACCGGCTTGTGCTTGCGACCGGCGCCGCGCCCGGACCTCCCGGCCGCATCGCGGGAATCGACATCCCGCAAAGATCGACCCCGGGCGTAATCGCACTCACCAATCCAATGCCGCGACTCATGAATCGGGTAATCGTCGCGCCCGGAGTTCACATGCATCAGCGAGACGATGGCAGGATTGTTCTCGGGGAGCAGGATGGTGCGCCAGGAAATGAAGCGCATGCGCTTCGCCTGGAAGGGAGGCCAAACGACTTTCCGGACGAAATCACCGCCCGGCAGCATGGTGACAGGATACGGGAAATCGCAACCCGATTCGTTTCGCAAATCGCGGATGCGAAAATCGAGGCCACCCATATCGGTTGGCGCCCGCTTCCGATCGACGGTCACCCGGTACTGGGCGCAAGCCCCGCCAGGCGCGACATCTATATCGCCATCATGCACAGCGGCGTCTCACTGGCGCCCGTCGTCGGGCAACTGGTTGCACGCGAACTGATCGAGGACGCGGCAATCGAGAGACTGGAGCGGTATCGGCCGACGAGAACGTTTGAGCAAATCGAGCGCTATTAGCAAGGGAATCGGATTCGGCGCCAGAAGAACTTGGCTCATTCGCTGGCGGTTCGCTCGCAATCGCACATAACATTGACGGCGTTTACACTCCGATTTCCAATAAGATGAAAAAGCAATATCATGGCGCGGACATCGCTTCGATCCGTCTCGAACCGCAAGTGGCTGCATAGCCTCCGGAAAGCACCGTGGGCGCCGCCACCCGGGAGCCGGAGTTTTTTGCCGCGCTACTGTCATATTCGGAAACTTTTCGGTACAATTCGCCGTTTTGCGGACGCGGGCTCCCTCCGGACCGGATAGTAACGCGCTCATTTTGGAGAGATATGTGTACGTGGCTCCTGTAGCAGGTTGACTTGACCTTGCGCTGTTCGCAGAGGCGTGAACGGCAACGGGGACTTTCAGAAGTGGGCCGCTGGCCCATTTTTTGTGCCCGACGAAAAGGGCCGGGCGCCCAGGAAACGAGACGGGAAACGAGACGGGAAACGAGAGAGCGAACGCCGTTGAAACAGGGCGAGGTACAGATAGGCAAGGCGATTGCCCCCGCGGTCGAGGCGCTGGGCCTGGAGTTGTGGGGCATCGAACATCTGCGGCAGGGCCGGCGCGTCACCTTGCGCGTTTTCATCGATTGCATGTCCGGAGTGACGATCGACGATTGCGAGCGGGTAAGCCGCCAGGTAAGCGCGATTCTGGACGTGGAAGACCCGATCCAGGGTGAATACACCCTGGAAGTCTCCTCACCGGGCATCGACCGGCCGCTTTTTACCTTGCCGCAGTTCGAACGCTATATCGGCGCCGAGGCGAATGTTCGCCTGCGTACTCCGGTCGATGGCCGGCGCAATTTCAGGGGCGTGATCGAAAAGGTTCTGGCTGACAAGGTGGCATTACTGGTGGAAGGCAGGACTTACGAGATGTTGCATGCCGATATCGAGCGGGCCGGACTGGCGCCGCCGGTGGTGGAAACCGCAAAGTCCCGCCCAGGCAAGTCGCGACCAGGCAGGCAGCGGAGTTCGAAGCCGCAAGGTTCGAAAAGAGTGAATACAAGATGATGAACAGCAAAGAAATTCTGATGGTCGCAGACGCCGTCTCAAACGAGAAGGGTCTGGGCAAGGGCGTTATCTTCGAGGCCATCGAATCCGCTTTGGCTACGGCCACGCGCAAGTTCCACGACCGGGATAACATCGACTGTCGGGTATCCGTGGATCAGGAAACGGGTGAGTACGAGACGTTTCGGGTCTGGACCGTGCTTGAGGAAGACGACGAAGAATTCGAGGAAGGCTGTCACCTGACCCCCGAGCAGGCGAAGGAGCGGAACTCCGGCCTGGAGCTTGGCGATACGATTGAAGAAATGATCGACAACGTCGAATTCGGCCGAATCGCCGCCCAGACCGCCAAGCAGGTCATCGTACAGAAAGTACGAGAAGCGGAACGCGAAATCGTCATCGCCGAGTACAAGAACCGGGTCGGCGACCTGGTCAACGGTACGGTCAAGAAAGTTACCCGGGATGTGGTCATCGTCGATCTCGGAGGCAATGCCGAAGCATGCCTGCCCCGCGATCAGATGATTCCCCGCGAGAGTTTTCGCATGGGCGACCGCCTGCGGGCGCTGCTCATGGACGTGCGCTCGGAACAGCGCGGCCCGCAACTTTTCCTGAGCCGCACTTCGCCCGAAATGCTCAAGGCGCTGTTCAGGATTGAAGTACCGGAAATCTCCGAAGAAGTCATCGAAATCCGCGCCGCGGCGCGGGATCCTGGATCGCGGGCGAAAATCGTGGTCAGCACTAATGATGGGCGCATCGACCCGGTAGGCGCTTGTGTCGGCATGCGCGGTTCACGGGTGCAGGTAGTATCCAACGAGCTTGCCAGCGAGCGCATCGACATCATTCCCTGGGACGACAATCCGGCACAACTCGTGATCAATTCCATGGCGCCGGCGGAAGTGGCCTCGGTCATCGTCGACGAAGACAGGCACACCATGGATATAGCCGTGGAAGAGGAAAACCTGGCCCAGGCCATCGGCCGCAACGGTCAGAACGTGCGTCTGTCGAGCGAGTTGACCGGCTGGACGATCAACGTGATGAGTCTCGAAGACGCGGCGATCAAGCAACAGCAGGAAACGAGTTCCCTGGTCGGTCTGTTTACCGGGTCGATGGACGTCGACGAAGAACTGGCCGAAGTGCTGGTACAGGAAGGATTTACTTCGCTGGAAGAAATCGCTTACGTGCCGCTCGATGAAATTCTCGCGATCGACGGCTTTGATGAAGACATCGCCAACGAATTGCGCAATCGCGCCAAGGACGCGCTGGTCACCAGAGCGATCGCGTCCCAGGAAGATCTGTCGGCGGCCAACGTGAACGAGGATTTGCTGACCATGGAAGGAATGGACGATGAACTTGCCTTGCAATTGGCGCGCAAGGGCATCGTGAGCATGGAGGAACTGGCAGAGCAGTCCATCGACGAGTTGATCGACATCGAAGGTCTCGACCAACAGAGGGCCGGCGAGTTGATCATGACGGCGCGCGCTCCCTGGTTCGCCCAGGACGCCGGATGACTGTGGTCTACGGGAGAAATTGAATGGCGGAAGTAAGCATTCGTGAATTTGCCAGCACATTGAATGTGCCGGTGGAAAAACTGCTTTCCCAGATCAAGGAGGCGGGTCTTCCGCATACCGACGCGGATCATTTGATTTCCACCGATGACAAGACCAAGTTACTGGCGCTCCTGAAAAAGGGGCGCGGCAGCGAGGAAGACGCCGCCCCCCGCAAGATCACGCTGAAACGCAAGACTCTCGGCACCTTGCGCACTGCGGGCTCTCATGGCCGCGGCAAGACCGTCAACGTCGAAGTGCGCCGCAAGCGCACGTACATCAAGCGCAGCGCCGTGGAGCAGGATGCCGCGAGAGCGGAAGCGGCGCAAGCGGAAGCGGCGGAAGCCGCGGAAGCGGAACAGCAGCAGGCGGCGCAGAAAACTGCGCCGGAGACGGCGCCCGCGGATATTCCGCAAGTCGCGAAACCGCCGCAAGTCGGGCAAGAAGTGAAGGAGCCCGTCCCGGAAGCAGCGGAGGAATCGCCCCCGGCAGCCGAAGCACAACCCGAACCCCCGCCGACGCCGGTCGAGCCCCCACCGCCGGAGGCCGAAGCCGGTCGTGCGGCCAAGCCCTCGGCCAAAGCCCCGGCAAAACGCCGTGTTCGCGGCAAGACCGAGTCCGCAGACCCGGTCGAGAAACGCAAATCACATTTGCGCCCGAAGGCGCCTCCGCAAAAGCGCAGGAGATCGATTCACGTAAACGACGATTTCGTGCTCGAAGGGGGCGATATCGACGATCTCGGCAGGGGCCGCAGGATGGGCCGCAAGGCCAAGTCTCGCCTTGCATCCCAGCATGCGTTCGAAAAACCGACGGAATTCATTTCGAGAGAAATCACGATCGGCGAGGCCAACACCGTCTCCCAACTCGCTCAGAAAATGTCGATAAAGTCGGCGGAGATCATCAAGATTCTGTTGAACATGGGAGTCATGGCGACAATCAATCACACGCTCGACGAGGACGCTTCCACCCTGGTGATCGAAGAACTCGGCCATCGCGCCAGGTTCGTGTCGGAGGACGCCATCGAGGAACAACTCGCCGAATCCATTGCCATGGAAAAAGGCAAGATCGAGGAGCCGCGGGCGCCTGTCGTAACCGTCATGGGACACGTCGACCACGGCAAGACCTCATTGCTTGACTATATACGCAAGGCATCGGTAGCGAGCCACGAGGCCGGCGGCATCACACAGCATATCGGCGCCTATCACGTCGAAACGAAAGCCGGTCTCATTTGTTTTCTTGACACCCCGGGACATGCCGCCTTCACAGCCATGCGTTCCCGCGGCGCCAGGGCCACCGATGTGATCGTACTCGTGGTGGCGGCGGATGACGGCGTCAAGCCCCAGACTCTGGAAGCCGTACAGCACGCCAAGGCGGCGGAAGTACCCCTTGTCGTTGCGATCAACAAGATCGACAAGGAAGGCATCGATATCGAGCGGGTCAAGAGCGAACTGGCGGCGCAGGAAGTCGTTCCGGACGACTGGGGCGGCGATACGCAGTTCATTCCCGTATCCGCCCACACCGGCGAAGGCGTCGACAGTTTGCTCGAAGCCATCCTGCTGCAGGCCGAATTGCTCGATTTGAAGGCCTATACCGACGTGCCGGGTCAGGGCGTGGTAATCGAATCCAGGCTCGACAAGGGGCGCGGTCCGGTCGCCACCTTGCTGGTGCAGAACGGTACGCTCAACTCCGGCGACGTTGTGCTCGCCGGTTATGAATTCGGCAAGGTGCGCGCGCTCGTGGACGAAACGGGCCGAAGCGTGAAATCCGCGGGTCCGTCGATTCCCGCCGAGATCCTCGGCCTGAACGGCGTACCCGAAGCGGGCGACGAGTTCGTTGTCGTCAGCGACGAGCGAAAGGCCAGGGAGGTTGCCGAATTCCGCCGCGATCGTCACAAGGAAGGTCAGCAGGCCCGGCAGCAGGCAAGCGTGGAAAGCATGCTGGTCGATATGGGCAAGGACAGCGTCAAACTGTTCAAGGTCGTGCTGAAGACCGACGTGCGCGGATCGCTCGAGGCCATCGCCGGCGCCCTGGCCGGGTTGAATACCGACGAAGTCAAGGTGGATGTGGTTGCTTCCGGCGTCGGCGGCATCACCGAAACCGATGCTCACCTGGCGGCTACTTCCAGCGCCATGATCATCGGATTCAACGTGCGCGCCAGCAAGGCGGCGCGGGACATTATCGAAAACGAACAGGTGCAGTTACGCTATTACAACGTGATCTATGAAGTGATCGATGACGCTAAAGCAGTCATGAGCGGCATGCTGGCGCCGGAGCTTCGCGAGGAAATTGTCGGCGTGGCCGAAGTGCGCGATGTCTTCAACTCGCCGAAATTCGGCCAGATCGCCGGCAGCATGGTGCTTGAGGGAACGGTTTTCCGTAGCAAGCCGATCCGTGTACTGCGCGACAATGTGGTGATTTACGAAGGGGAACTGGAATCCCTGCGTCGTTTCAAGGACGACACGAACGAGGTTCGTAACGGCATGGAATGCGGAATCGGCGTGCGCAACTACAAGGATGTGCAGGTAGGCGACAAGATCGAGGTGTACGAGACCACCGAAGTGACGCGGAGTCTTTAGTTTATGCTGAAAAATTCCCTCCATGGAATTTTTCATTGCCGCAAAACAAAAGCGTGGTTTTGTTTTGCTCCCGAATTCAATGGCTTGCGCCATCGAATTCGGCGGCACATCCGTGTGCCGCGCGGAAGCTCCGATGAATCGGAGCTTCCTTGGACTTGGCGACGGTGAGTCTGGACCCGCCGGGCCGGAGCGCATGCCATGATGGAGAGCAATTCCCGCGCCCAGAGGGTGGCGGATCAGATTCAGCGCGATCTTGCGTCGCTGATTCAGTTTGAAATCGACGATCCACGCATCGGCATGGTTTCGGTTACGGGCGTGGAAGTCAGCTCGGATCTGGCCCATGCAAAGGTCTTCGTGACCTCGCTCGCCGGCGGCAATGCCGCTCAGGAGCCGTCCGGGGAGGCGGGGAAGGAAAGCACGGCGGCGCTGAACGGCGCGGCGGGTTATCTGCGCAGCCTGCTGGCAAGACGCCTGCAATTGCGTACGGCGCCGAAGCTGAGCTTTCACTACGACGCCAGCATCGAACGGGGCCGCCAACTCGACGAGTTGATCGACACCGCGCTGGCCGCGGATCGGGATCGGCGTTCGTGAACGCGACAGGATCGTCGGAGAAGAATTGAATGCGTGGCCGGCGGAACAGGGGCAGGAATGTCAGCGGACTGATCGTGCTGGACAAGGCGCCGGGATTGTCATCGAACTCCGCCTTGCAGCAAGTGAAACGGATCTTCCAGGCGAGCAAAGCCGGCCATTGCGGCAGCCTCGATCCACTGGCCACAGGCGTTTTGCCGCTTTGCCTGGGCGAGGCGACCAAGGTTTCCCGATTCCTGCTGGATTCGGACAAGAAGTACCGCACACGCATGAAGCTCGGCGTACGCACGGACAGCGGCGACAGCGAAGGCAGGGAGATAGCGGTGTGCGAGGAATTTTCCGTCACCAGGGAGCGAGTTGAGCGGGATCTGGAAAGTTTTCGCGGCGAAATCGAGCAAGTGCCGCCGATGCATTCGGCGGTGAAAGTGCAGGGAACGCCGCTTTACAAGCTTGCCCGCAGCGGCAAGGTCGTCGAGCGGGAGCCGCGCAGGGTGACGATACATGAAATCGCCCTGACGGATTTCAATCCGCCGGAAATTGAGATTGAACTGGCCTGCAGCAAGGGCACGTACATTCGCACGATCGCCGACGAATTGGGGCAGATGCTGGGATGCGGCGCCCATATAATCGCTCTGCGGCGCTTGCAGGCCGGCGCATTCGTTGAAGAGGACTGCGTTACCGCCGGCTTCCTGGAACAGGAAAAGGAAAGCAAGGGCCTGGACGGCATCGACCGCTATCTGGCGCCGATCGACAAGCCGCTGGCGAATTTGCCGGCGGTGGTACTGCCGGATATCGCGGCGAATCAGATTCGCAGCGGTCAGGCGGTGCTTGTACGACACTTGCCTGCCGAGGGAATGGTAAGGATGTATCACAGAACATGTGATCAGGAACGCTTTATCGGTATCGGAGCCATCGACGACGATGGCAAGGTCGCGCCGAAGCGTCTGATCGCGGAACCCGCCGGCTGATCGGCCGGAAGGGTTGGGAGGAATGCCAGTGGACTGCCAATATGCGCGGTCAGACTGGATGGGCAGGGAGGCCGGTTTCGCGACAGGCCGCACAAGCGCGGCCCACGCGAGGACAATGGCATATTGAAACCGGAGAATGAAATGGCTTTAACCACAGAAGAGAAACAGACGATCATCAAGGAATACGCAACGGGCGAGGGAGACACGGGCTCCCCCGAAGTGCAGGTCGCCTTGCTGACCGCAAACATCAACGATCTGCAGGCACACTTCAAGCAGCATATTCACGATCACCATTCACGCCGCGGCCTGATCCGGATGGTCAACAGCAGGAAGAAACTGCTCGACTATCTGAAGAGCAAGGACGTGGATCGCTATGCCGCACTGATCAAGCGGCTCGGACTGCGCCGCTAGGCGGCGGACAAAACCATCAAGGCCGTCTCAAGAGATGCGGCCATCAGGAATTACTTATGTTCAATATCACAACGAAAACGTTTCAATTCGGCGACCAGACGGTCACCATTGAAACAGGCAAAATGGCCCGTCAGGCAACGGGCGCGGTTACCGTCACCATGGGCAATTCCCAGGTGCTGGCGACCGTGGTCGGTCGGAGAGAGGCGTCGCCAACCGCCAGCTTTTTCCCTTTGACTGTCAATTATCAGGAAAAAACCTACGCCGCGGGCAGAATTCCCGGCGGATTCTTCAAGCGCGAAGGGCGCCCCACCGAGAAGGAGACCTTGACTTGCCGGCTCATTGACCGGCCGATCAGGCCATTGTTCCCGAAAGGGTTTCTCAACGAAGTGCAAGTCATTTGCACGGTGATTTCCGCCGACAAGGATCACGATCCCGATATCGCCGCCATGATCGGCGCATCCGCGGCGCTGGCAATATCCGGCATTCCGTTCGCCGGGCCGATCGCGGCAGCGCGAGTCGGCCTGGACGTCGATGCCGGCTATATCCTCAACCCATCGTTCGAGCAACTACAGGAATCCGCGTTGGACATGGTAGTGGCGGGCACCCGTTCGGCCGTACTCATGGTCGAATCCGAAGCAAATGAACTTACCGAAGATCAGATGCTGGGCGCGGTCCTGTTTGCCCAGCAGGAGATGCAGGTAGTCATAGACACAATTGCAGAACTCAAGGCAGAAGTCGGCAAGCCGGACTGGAATTGGGAGCCGGCGGAGAAAAACGAGAAGTTGATCGGGGCGCTGGCGGAGCAATTCGCCGGCCGCATCACCGAGGCTTACCAGATTTCCGGCAAAATGGAGCGTTACGATGCCCTCGGAGCGTTGCAATCGGAAGCCGCTGCCGCGTTGACGGACAGCGAGGCCGGCATCGAAGAATCGGACGTGCGCTCGGCCTTCTCGGCGCTGGAGAAAAGCACAGTTCGAAATCGGATTATCGACGGCGAGCCGCGCATTGACGGCCGCGATACCCGGACCGTGCGACCGATCGAAGTCGAAGTCGGCATTTTGCCGAAGGCGCACGGTTCGGCGCTGTTCACTCGCGGCGAAACCCAGGCGCTGGTGGTTACCACGCTGGGCGCCATACGCGATTCGCAATTGATCGAGGGACTGACAGGTTCGCACAAGGAAGGCTTCATGTTGCATTACAACTTCCCGCCCTATTCGGTAGGGGAAACCGGCTTCATGAGCGGCCCGAAACGTCGGGAGATCGGACATGGCCGCCTCGCCAAGCGCGGCGTCGCGGCGCTGATGCCATCGGAAGAGGATTTTCCCTACGCGATTCGGGTGGTTTCCGAAATCACCGAATCCAACGGTTCCAGTTCCATGGCCTCGGTCTGCGGCTCCAGTCTGTCGATGATGGACGCGGGCGTGCCCCTGCGCGCGCCGATTGCGGGCATCGCCATGGGTCTTATCAAGGAAGGCGATCGTTTCGCGGTGCTCACCGACATACTCGGCGACGAAGACCATCTCGGCGACATGGACTTCAAGGTGGCGGGCACCCCCAAGGGCGTGACCGCCTTGCAAATGGATATCAAGATTCAGGGCATCACCGAAGAGATCATGGAAAAGGCGCTGGCTCAGGCTCACGAGGCCCGCCAGCATATTCTGGGCGAAATGGCCAAGGTGATTTCCGAAGCCCGGTCAGAGGTGAACGAGAATGCGCCGAGCATGGCCACCATTCGCATCGACCAGGACAAGATCCGCGATGTGATCGGCAAGGGCGGCGCGGTGATCCGTTCCATCACCGAGGAGACCGGCGCGGCGGTGGATATCGACGACGACGGCATCGTGCGCATTTACGGCGAGGATTCCCAGTCCCGCGATGCGGCCCTCGATCGGATCAAGGAGATTACCGCTGAAGCGGAGATCGGCAAGCTCTACAACGGCACCGTGGCCCGCATCGTCGATTTCGGCGCTTTCATCACTATACTGCCCGGCAAGGACGGCCTCGTGCATATTTCCCAGATTGCCCCGACCCGGGTTGAGAATGTCAGTGATTATCTGGAGGAAGGGCAGGAAGTGGTGGTTAAGGTACTGGACCTCGACGCCCGCGGCCGGATCAAGTTGAGCATGAAGGAAGTGACCGAAGAGGAAAAGGGGGCATTCACTGCCTGAGGACTACACGGTTCGGGCGAGGCATACCTCGCCCCTACAGGCCCGCGCGCCTGGCGGCTTAACCGATGATTTCGAATGCTTTGTAAGGGCGAGGCATGCCTGCCCCTACAGGCCCGCGCGCCTGGCGGCTTAACCGATGATTTCGAATGCTTTGTAGGGGCGAGGCATGCCTGCCCCTACAGGCCCGCGCGCCAGGCGGCTTAACCGATGATTTCGAATGCTTTGTAAGGGCGAGGCATGCCTCGCCCCTACAGGCCCGCGCGCCTGGTGGCTTAACCGATGATTTCGAATGCTTTGTAAGGGCGAGGCATGCCTGCCCCTACAGGCCCGCGCGCCAGGCGGCTTAACCGATGATTTCGAATGCTTTGTAAGGGCGAGGCATGCCTGCCCCTACAGGCCCGCGCGCCAGGCGGCTTAACCGATGATTTCGAATGCTTTGTAAGGGCGAGGCATGCCTGCCCCTACAGGCCCGCGCGCCTGGCGGCTTAACCGATGATTTCGAATGCTTTGTAGGGGCGAGGCATGCCTCGCCCGCCGCTGAGAAATCGCGACGGCTTCATGATCCGCCGCGATTCATATAGAATCGGGGATCATTGTGATTTTCCGTCGAGCTGGAACAAGCAAGAGGATTTGAAAATGCCGTATCGATTCTGTCTCAATTCGGTCAGTCTGCCGCTCATGCTGCTCGGACTGCTGGCGCCCCCTACAACTTTTGGTCAGCAGGACGAGATAACCTTCCACAAGGACATCGAGCCGATTCTGCAAAGGAGTTGCCAGAATTGTCATCGCGTTGGCGGCGTAGGGCCCATGCCGCTGGTCACTTATGAGCAGGTCGCTCCATTCGCCGGCCTGATCGAGTACAAGACCGGCCTGCGCGATCGCGCCGGCGCCATGCCGCCGTGGTACATGGAAAAGAACATCGGCATTCAGGATTACAAGAACGATCCTTCGCTGAACGACGAGGAAATCGCCGCGATTTCCAACTGGGCAAGTTCCGGCGCGCCTGCGGGAGACCCGGCCGATGCGCCGGAACCGCTGGTATTCGATGACAGCGTCAAGTGGACCGCCGGCGAGCCCGACCTGATCGTCAGCACCAATCCCGTAACCAAGCTGGCCGGCACACCGGACTGGTGGGGCGAAATCGACCGCATCCCCGTTCCGCTGGAAGAGGATCGTTACGTCAAATCGGTTGAAATCGTCGAAGTAAACGATGTCAATTATCAGACCGGCACCGGCCGCGAAACCGTCGGTGGGCGATACATCTTTCACCACATGATCTGGAGTACCGCGGAAATCGACGAGAATGGCCAGCGCATCGACGAAAACAGGACTTCCTGGCCGGTGCATGAGGTTGGCCGCAATGCCGATATCTTCGATGAAGATTCCGGACGATTGCTGCGCAAGGGCGCCTATATCGTGTCGGACTCGGTCCACCTGCATTCCAATGGCCTTGACACCACGGGCCATCTGGAAATCGGTTTTCGCTTCCATCCCGTAGGTTACCAGCCCAAGTACGAACGAGCCGTGCTCGGACTCGGCAACGGCGTCGACATCAGCATCGCCGGCAACCAGGACAGCCAGGAACTGCACGCCTACAAGGCGCTCGAGGACAACATCAAGATCGTTACTTTCGAGCCCCATCTGCACGCACCGGGCGAGCGCATGTGCCTGGAGGCGATCTGGGGCTATACCGTAGAAACGCTTTCCTGCGTCGGCTACGACCACAACTGGGTGCGCGGTTATGCTTATGCCGACAATGCCCAGCCGCTGCTGCCCAAGGGCACTATCCTGCATATCGTCGGCTACATGAACAATACCGAAACCAATCCGAACGTTCCCGACCCCCGCAATTGGCAGGGTTCGGGCAATCGCTCGGTGACCAATATGTTCATCGACCTCGGAATGCGGGTGAAGCTCACCGATGAGCAGTTCGTGGAAGAAATGGCGGAGCGCAGACAGGCGCTCAACCTTGGACCGAACGACCACGTCATTGGCTGCCCCTTGTGCGCCGCTCCCTTGGTCTCACCAATGGTAGCGCCCGTGCCGGCAGCCCCGGCGCCGGAGTCTTCGGACTGATTCAGACTGACTCAAGAGGATTGTAAGAAAAATGCTTTTTTCTAGCGGTTCGGGCGCGTCCCGAAAAATGTTCGCGATTTTGTCTTTGGCGGTGTTTTTTGCCGGAGGCGCCAGCGCGCAAACTTATCTCAGCGGCCAGCCCGTGGAGCCGGCTTTCGAAGGCTGGCGTCCCAACGACGAAGGCGGCTTCAATATGATGTTCGGCTACATGAACGAGAACTGGGAGGAATCTCCAGACGTTCCGGTCGGCGAACACAATTTCTTCTCACCGGGTGATGCGGATCGGGGACAGCCCGCGCATTTTCTGCCGCGTCGTAACCGCTTTACTTTCGAAGTCGCGGTGCCCGCGGACTGGGGCGACCGGGAACTCGTCTGGACCCTGACCGTTAACGGTGTCGAGAAAAAAGCCTATGCCACGCTGCGCGATGACTACCTCGTCGACAACATGGTCATCGCTTCCGAAACCGGCTCTCTCGGCGCCGGCACCAGCAGCCCGGAATCGCGCGCGAACATTCCTCCGGTTGTCACAGTGCAAGGCGACGACATCCGCACTGTGTCGGTCGGCGAACCGCTCGTGCTCGACACCCTGGTGGTCGATGACGGCCTGCCCGAGCCGACCGATCCCGTGGAAGAGGCGCGCCGCTTCGCCGAGTTCGCGGGAGGGCCGCTTGCCTCGGCTTTCGTCACGCCGGAACTGATAATGGAGCGGCGCATGTCCACCCCGCCCACGAGAGTGACCGTGGACAAGGTCAATGGCCTGTATTTCTCCTGGAACAAGTATCGCGGGCCCGGCAATGTCACGATCGACCCGCCCCAGGTGAAAGTCTGGGAAGATACCCGCACCAGCGCGAACTCGCCCTGGGGCGCGTTGTTTCTGCCGCCGCCGATTCCGGAAGACGGCATATACTCGATAACCGCCACCTTCGACAAACCCGGCACCTATGTGCTCTGGGGCAGGGCCGATGACGGCGGCTTGTACCACGACGGCTACATCACGGTGAACGTCACCGAATAATCTCCCTGGAGGCGACGATGCACATGTTTCGCAAGCCTGTCCGTAATCTGATTCAGGCTTTACTTCTGGCCCTGGCGGCCCAGATTGGATTCGCCCAGGATTTTTACTATCCGCCACCCGGGGAATGGGAGCGGCGCGCGCCGGAAGCAGTGGGCATGGACAGCGAAAAACTGGCGCAGGCGGTGCAATTGGCCAGGGACAACACCGTGGTCGAGCCCCATGACATGGCCCAGTTCATCGAACGCAGTTTCGGCCGTGAGCCTCATTTCAGCATTCTCGGCCCGGTCAAGCGCCGGGAAGAAGGATCGGGTCTGATAGTGCGCAACGGCTACGTCGTCGCCGAATGGGGTGACATCGAACGCGAAGACATGACCTTCAGCGTCGCCAAGAGCTATCTCTCGACCATGGCTGGGCTGGCGCTGGACGAGGGTCTGATCGAAGACATGACCGATCCGGTAAAGGACTATTTCCCGCACGAGAGCTTCAATAATCCGCATAACGCGCCGATCACCTGGGAGCATTTTCTCCAGCAGTCGTCGGATTGGGCGGGTACGCTCTGGGGCAAGCCTGATTGGGCCGACCGTCCGCACGACTACGATCCGGCCAAGGCGATCGACCGCGAGATGCACGAGCCCGGTACGTTCTACAAGTACAACGACGTGCGCGTGAACATGCTTGCCTACTCGCTGCTCAACGTCTGGCGCGAGCCCCTCGACGGCGTTCTGAGGGAGCGGGTCATGGACCCGATCGGCGCCAGCGAGGAATGGGAATGGCACGGCTATGAAAATTCCTGGGTCGAGATCGACGGCCAGCGCATGCAGTCGCCTTCCGGCGGCGCGCATTGGGGCGGCGGCTTCTTCATCAGCACGCTGGATCATGCCCGCTTCGGCTATCTTTTCCTGCGCGACGGCAACTGGGACGGTGAGCAGCTTGTTTCACGGGAATGGGTGGATGCGGTGCAGCAGCCTTCGTCGGCGTTCAAGCGTTACGGTTACATGTGGTGGCTGAATACGGATCAGGAGGCGGTTGAAAACGCCCCGGAAAGCGCTTTCTACGCCAGCGGCGCGGGCGGCAACTATATCTGGATCGACCAGGAAAACGATTTGCTGGTGGTGATGCGCTGGGTGCCTCGCATGGGCGAGGTGATGGCGGCTTTTACCGACGCTATCGTTCAATTGTAATATTTTCGGGCGAGGCATGCCTCGCCCCTACACGCGGCAGATAATCGTAGTCAGGATTGCTCGTCAACCACAATCTTGATGCAGTGGCGGGGATTGCCTTGCCCTGCATGCGGCAGACCGTCGCATTCAAGATCGCCCGTGAATCAAAACCCTGTTGTAGGGGCGACGCATGCGTCGCCCGTAGGAGCGGCTAATGATCTTTTTGAAACAAACGCTCTCGCTGGCGCCGAGACTGATTCTTTCGCTCGGCATCGCCCTTTTCTCCATCGGAGTACTGGCGCAGTCTGATACGAGAGTCAATAAACTGATCGAATTGTTCGAGGACGATCAGCCTGCTTTTGGGTTGTTGTCTTTTGATTATTCGTTGAATAACGCTCGTTCCATGGCAAGTTCCGGGCTCGATTTCATTCTTATCGATATGGAGCATGCGCCTTTCGATGTCGAGCGTTTGCGGTTGTTTCTGCTGGGTATGACGAACAAGCGGTCGATCATGGCGAAAGGTAATTTGCAGCCGGACGTTATGCCCCTCGTGCGTATTCCCGCCGCGGGCGGCGCAGAGGAATTGATCGCCCAGGCGAAGCAGGTTCTCGATGTCGGCGTTTACGGCATCATGTTTCCGGCGATTCACAATCGGGAGCAGGCCGAACTTGCGGTGCGCGCCACGCGGTATCCGCAAGTGAATGGTTCTCCGGACATGGAGCCCGCCGGTTTGCGCGGGCGCAATCCTTCCAATGCCGTCTGGTATTGGGGTGTCCCGGATTACATGGCGAAAGCCGATGTCTGGCCGCTCGACCCACAGGGCGAATTGCTTTCGATCATGTTCATCGAGTCACCTCAGGGTGTTGCGAACATCGATGAAATCATTGCCGTTCCGGGCCTTGGCGGAATTTTTATCGGCCCGTCGGACCTGAGTACTTCCATGGGCTATTCGAGCCCCGCGGCGCCGGAAGTGGAAGAAGCGATCCAGACCGTGCTCGGCGCCTGTCTTGAGCATGACGTGCCTTGTGCGATTACGACCGGCCCCGGCTCGGTGCAACAGCGCATTGAACAGGGCTTTCGCTTTGTGACCGTCGGCGCCGACGGCGGCCTGTCGACCGGTGCGGCCAATGCCTTGCGGCTCGGCCTCGAAGCCGCCGGACGCGACTAAACCAGGAGGAATTTCCCAATGAAAACCACGATTCAGACTGCTTTATTGTTTTCCATGACTATACTCGCCGGGGCCGCTCTGGCCCAGGCCGACATGGAGCCGGTCAATGACCCTCCCAATCCGTACCAGATCTATACCGGCTGGGCCAATTTGCCCGCGGGCCGCGAATGGGGCGCCACCAGTTCGGTCGATATAGATCCGGACGGCAAATCCGTCTGGATCGGCGAGCGTTGCGGCTCGGATTCCATCCGTCCCGCTTTCCCGATTCGGGGCTGCGCTGAATCCGATCTGCCGGTTGTGCTGAAATTCAACTCCGACGGGGAAATGGTGCGCAGTTTCGGCGGCGGCATTTTCGCCGTTCCGCATGGCTTTCATGTTGACCCCGACGGCAATATCTGGGTTACCGATGCGCCGTTCACCTTGCCTCCCGGAATCGAAGGCAAAGGCCACATCGTCGTCAAGTTCAGCCCCGAAGGCGACCGGCTCATGACGCTCGGCACTCCGGGCGTCACCGGAACCGACGAAAGCCATTTCAACATGCCTTCCGATGTGCACGTGGCGCCGAACGGAGACATTTTCGTCGCCGACGGACATGGCGGAGACAGCAACGGACGCATCGTCAAATTCGACGCCAACGGCAACTACCTGATGGAATGGGGCTCGCCCGGTTCGGAGCCTGGCCAGTTCGATGCGCCGCATGGTCTGGCGATGGACTCCCAGGGCCGGCTGTTCGTTGCCGACCGTGGCAACAATCGCATCCAGATTTTCGACCAGAACGGCAACTTGCTCGATGAGTGGTACCAGTTCAGCCGCCTGAGCGGAATCTACATCGACGGGAACGACGTGCTTTATGGCGTGGATTCGGAATCCAATGAACAGCGCGGACGCGGTGAATGGCTGCGCGGCATCCGCGTCGGCAGCGCCCGTACCGGCGAGGTGTACGCATTCATTCCCGACCCGTTCGACGCGAACAACGGTCCCTATCGCGTCAGCAGCGGCGGCGAAGGCGTGGCGGCCGACAAGGACGGCGTGATCTACAGCGCCGAAGTAGGCCCCCGCTCGCTCAAGCGCTACGTGCGTTTCGAGGATTGAAACGGCTTCGAATGGCAATCAGCACATTTGATCTGTTCAAGATCGGAATCGGGCCTTCGAGTTCCCACACCGTTGGCCCCATGCGGGCTGCGGCGATGTTTGCCGAGCGCCTGCGCGATGCCGGGGTTTTGCAGGAGGTCGTCCGCGTCAAAGCCGAGATGTACGGATCCCTCGGCGCCACCGGGCGGGGGCATGGTACGCCCAAAGCGGTGATGCTGGGCCTGGAAGGCGAAAGTCCGGAAGGCGTCGACGTAACCGCGATCGCCGGTCGCGTAGAGGCGATCCGGAGTAAGCTCTCGCTGCGCCTGAACGGCGAACATCCTATTGCTTTCAACGAGAAGAATGACCTGCTGCTGAATCGGCGCAAGTCATTACCGTTGCATCCCAATGGCATGATTTTCACAGCCTTTGGGGAGGCGAACCGGGAACTTCTCGTTCGGACTTACTATTCCGTAGGCGGAGGTTTCGTGCTCGACGATTCAGGCTCCGGCGTCGGTTCGCTCGCAGAAGACGAACTTCCGCTGCGCTTTCCTTTCACGACGGCGGCCGAGTTGCTGAAGCATTGCGACGCTTCGGATTTGAACATATCGGCCGTGATACTCGCCAACGAGGCGGCCTGGCGGCCGGAAGCCGATACGCGTCAAGGTTTGCTCAGGATATGGGAAGTGATGCAGGAATGCGTCGAACGCGGCTGTGGAAGCGAAGGGATATTGCCCGGCGGACTCAAACTGCCGCGGCGAGCGCCCAGTCTGCGCCAACAATTATTGGCCAATCCCGAGTCCTCGCTGATGGATCCGCTCACCGCGCTCGATTGGGTCACGCTTTATGCGTTGGCCGTCAACGAGGAGAATGCCGCAGGCAGCCGCGTGGTTACCGCGCCCACCAACGGCGCCGCCGGCATTGTTCCCGCGGTGCTGCATTATTACGCCCGCTTCGTACCGGGAGCGAACGAGGACGGCGTAGTGCGATTCCTGTTGACCGCGGCCGCCGTCGGCGTGCTATTCAAGGAAAACGCTTCCATTAGCGGCGCCGAGGTCGGTTGCCAGGGCGAGGTCGGCTCCGCCTGTTCCATGGCGGCCGCCGGGCTTGCCGAAGTGCTCGGTGGAACGCCTCGGCAGGTGGAAAACGCCGCCGAAATCGCCATGGAACACAATCTGGGCCTGACCTGCGATCCCGTAGGCGGACTCGTGCAAGTACCTTGCATCGAGCGCAACGCCATGGCCTCGGTCAAGGCGATTCATGCCGCGCGCATGGCGCTGCGCGGCGACGGCGAGCACTTCGTCTCGCTCGATCAGGTGATCAGGACCTTGCGCGATACCGGCAGGGACATGAAAGACAAGTACAAGGAAACCTCCCGCGGCGGACTCGCGGTCAACGTCGTCGAAATCCCTGTCAATGTAATCGAGTGTTGACCGCTCACTCCTGACCGGAACCGGCCAGACTGCGGGCCGCTGCCTGTTCGCGCTCGGTCAGCAGTCGCTGATAGCCATCCTCGTCGAGATGGGTGATGGCCACCCATGCGTGAGTCATCTCGTCGGTAGTCCTGTTGCCGCCCGATACCCATTGATCCGGATCGGGATTGTTGGGATTGTCGGCGGTATTGTCGTACCACTGCTTGAATACCAGCACGGCGCCGGCAGGCACCAGCGGCGCCGAGTCAGGCTCGAAGATGTGGCTGTGATGCCAGGTCGCGCTCCAGTTGGAAACCTGGCTGATCGGCTCCAGCGCGCCGGTATCCGGGTGATAGATTTCCAGTGAAGCCGCAACCAGTCGCAGGTGCCCGTGGGGCTGAAAGCTGTCGATTCGGATCGGATGGTCGAAGGAATGGAAGCCCTGGGTCATGATTTCGCCGTGCGGCGGAATCACCAGATTGTATTCCCGCTCCGCGCGGGGAATTCCGATCTCGTAGGACTTCAGATCCTGTTTGAAAGCCACGGATTTCTCGAAGCCTTCCGGATGCAGCCAGAGGCCGAGTTCGACCACGTTGTCCTCGATGATCGTTCCCGGCGCGGTGGCGCCGATACCGCCGGGATACATGTGGATGTCCCAGGAAACGAGCGCGTTCGCCGGTAGCACCCGACACACGTCTTCCGGCATCAGTTCGCCCCATTTGCCCATGGCGTATTCCGTGAGCATGCTTTCGCTCATGCTTTCGAGTTCGCCGTCATTGCCGATGGTCATCATTCTGGAGTTTGCATGATGGACCACGGTGGCCGCGTCGCCCCGGGGCTTGACCTGAACGGCGCGGATGCAGCGGTTTTCAGTGAGCCCGCTCGGCACCATGTGCTTGTGCCAGATGTCGTTGCCGTTGGCGGGAATGTCGATGGGAATCGAGGGCACGATCAGGTCGGGCGGACCGAGTCGTTCGGTGAAATTCCACTCGTCGAGATCGCGCACATCGGGCGGCGGTAATTCAACGTCCGGGTCGCCTAGCAGGGCGCCCTGATCTACCCAGGCAACCAGGGTATCGATATCGTCCCGGGACAAGCGCCAGTCTCCCTGCAGATCCTGGATGCCGATGCCGTGATCGTAAGCATAAGGAGGCATTTCGAGGTTCGCGACCTTGAGCTGGATCAGCGGCGCCCAGGGCCGGACCTGTTCGAAGGATTCGAACGCCATCGGGCCGATGCCGCCTTCGCGATGGCAGACCACGCAATTCTCGTTGATGATTCTGCCGGCATCGCCGTTGTAGGTGATTTCGTTTTCATGGGGAGCTTGCGCCTGGGCGATTCCCGCCGCGAAAGCGAAAGCCGTAGCGAGTCCCGCCAACTGCAAGTACTTTCGTTCGATCTTCACAATCGGGTACCTCCAAGACTATATGGAACGGGCTCCGGGTGAAGCCCATTCCGATTCGAATTGATAGTACAGCAATTTCATCGGAAGTCGTACACCGTTCGCGCCCGCCTTCAGCATGTAGGGGTGAGGCATGCCTCGCCCGTCAGTTGCACGGTTTCCGGGCCATTCGCGGGCGAGGCATGCCTCGCCCCTACAATCCTGCATGCGTCTGAAGCTTGACACATCGGGCCGTCGCCGGGCTGGCTTATTCGTAATACGCGGGGGCCAGTTCCAGCGATTCCGCCAATTCCAGATTGTGTTCGATCCAGAATGTCGCTCCCGTCTCTTCGACCAAAGCTTCCACCTTGTCCATGGATTCCAGCGTCTGTTCCGCGTCGGTGTTGAAAACCGGGGTTCGGCGCAGCCGGCGGCTTGCCTCGAAGTGGTACAGATCGCCGGAAAGCACGAGGGGGCCGAAATTCTCAAGTTCGAGTTTCAGCACCTGGTGACCGGGTGTATGGCCCGGTGCGGAAACGATCGTCACGCTGCCGTCGCCAAAGACATCGTGGTCCCCGTCCAGCATGATCTTGTCCGAATCGCGCAACTGATCGTAAAGCTCGGGCCTGAATACCGGATTGGTTTCCGGAGTCTCGAATGCGGCCTCGAATTCCGTTTGCTGGATGAGGAGGGTCGCATTGGCGAAGGCGTTGGCCGCGCCGACGTGGTCGTAATGGAAATGCGAATAGGCGGCATAATCGACATCGTCCGGGGAGATGTCCATCGCCGCGAGTTGATCGATGATCGAGGTGTCGTACCAGCTATTGGTGTCGGGCTGCCGCGGGCCGACCATGTCCAGTGGCAGGCCGGCGTCCCAGATCATCAGTTCGCCTTCGTGCTCGATCAGGTAGCAGGGCACGAACAATTCCCTGACCGATGTCTCATCGTTGCTCAGACCAAAGGCGCTGACGTCGGGAATGGCCAGATGGCCGCAGTCGAAAATATAGAGTCTCGGGTCCGCGTGAGCGCTGAAGCTGAAGGAGCCGACTAATACGAAAGCAAGCAATTTCTTCATGATCTGTCCTCGGGATGGGAATCCTGTCATTGTAGGGTGAAGCGCAGCGAAGGAGTGGTGGGCCCACCAGGGTGGAGCGAGCATTTTAGCAAAGCGTCAGCTTTGCGCGAGCGACACGACGCCAATCTGTGATTGGCGGCCGGGATAGTCCGGTGAGGTCCACCATGACTGAGCGCAGCGAAGGAGTGGTGGGCCCACCAGGGTGGAGCGAGCATTTTAGCAAAGCGTCAGCTTTGCGCGAGCGACACGACGCCAATCTGTGATTGGCGGCCGGGATAGTCCGGTGAGGTCCACCATGACTGAGCGCAGCGAAGGAGTGGTGGGCCCACCAGGGTGGAGCGAGCATTTTAGCAAAGCGTCAGCTTTGCGCGAGCGACACGACGCCAATCTGCGATTGGCGGCCGGGATAGTCCGGTGAGGTCCACCATGACTGAGCGCAGCAAAGGAGTGGTGGGCCCACCAGGACTCGAACCTGGGACCAACGGATTATGAGTCCGGTGCTCTAACCAACTGAGCTATAGGCCCTGTGTTCGCCGCGCGCATTCGCTGCTGGACGGCCTTACTCGTCGAGGAAGCTGCGCAGATGGTCGGAGCGGGAAGGATGCCGCAACTTGCGCAACGCCTTGGCTTCTATCTGGCGAATACGTTCCCGGGTCACATCGAACTGCTTGCCGACTTCCTCCAGCGTGTGGTCGGTGTTCATTTCGATGCCGAAACGCATTCGCAACACTTTTTCCTCACGGGTGGTCAGGCTGCCCAGCACATCACGCGTGGCTTCCTTCAATCCCTCGCCTACGGATGAGTCGATCGGATTTGCGATGGTGCTGTCCTCGATGAAATCGCCGAGATGCGAATCTTCATCGTCGCCGATGGGAGTTTCCATGGAGATTGGCTCCTTGGCGATCTTCAACACCTTGCGCACGCGGTCTTCGGGCATTTCCATGCGTTCGCCGAGTTCTTCCGGAGTCGGCTCGCGGCCTTTCTCGTGCACCATCTGGCGCGAGATGCGATTCAGCTTGTTGATGGTCTCGATCATGTGGACCGGAATGCGGATCGTCCGCGCCTGGTCGGCGATGGAACGGGTGATGGCCTGGCGGATCCACCAGGTGGCGTACGTCGAGAACTTGTAGCCGCGGCGGTATTCGAACTTGTCCACGGCTTTCATCAGGCCGATGTTGCCTTCCTGGATAAGGTCGAGAAATTGCAGGCCCCTGTTGGTGTACTTCTTGGCAATGGAAATGACCAGACGCAAGTTGGCCTCGACCATTTCCTTTTTTGCCCGCCGCGACTTCGCTTCGCCGATCGCCATGCGGCGATTGATATCCTTGATTTCGGCAATGGTCAGGCCGCATTCCTCTTCGAGCAGGCGCAATTTCTTCTGCGTGCGCAACACTTCCGATTTGACCTTGCGCAACAGGCCGGCGTTTGCCCCGGCTTCATCGATATGCAGTTCGAGCCATTGTTCGTTGACTTCATTGCCGGGAAACGTGGTCAGGAATTCCTTGCGGTCCATCCTGCCCTTGCGTACACACAAGGTCATGATGTACTTCTCGTTGCGCTTGACGCGATTCATGATGGCGCGAATTTCCAGCAGTAACGGGTCGAACTGGCGCGGTGTGAGTTTGAAGCATTTCAGTCTGTCGCCAAGGGCTTCGAGTTCGGCGAGCGAGCGCTCGTCGTCGCGACCGAACTTGCCGACAACCTCGCAGGTGCGTTGGTATTGCTTGCGCATGGCTGCGAAGCGAATGCGGGCTTCTTCCGGATCGGGTCCCGTAATTGCGTCGTCATCGTCATCATCATTCTTGCTGTCCTTGCTGTCCTTGCTGGCGGCGGCGGGTGGCTTGACGGCTGGGCGGCCGGGGACAGTATCCTCTTCCGGGTCAAGATATCCGGAAATCAGCTCCTTGAGCCGGCGGTCATCGTCCTTGATCGCTTCATATTCGTTTAGCACATGTTCGACCACACCGGGAAAGCAAGCCATGGCATTCATCAACTCGCGCATGCCTTCCTCGATGCGCTTGGCGATGACGATTTCGCCTTCGCGCGTAAGCAACTCCACCGTGCCCATTTCGCGCATATACATGCGCACCGGGTCCGTGGTTCTGCCCGCTTCGGCTTCATTGGCGACGGCGGCGAGCGCGGCGGCGGCCTCGGCGGCTGCCACGTCGTCGGTGCTGCTGTCACTTTCATCGTTCAGGATCAGCGAATCGGCATCAGGAGCGGTCTCATAGACCTTGATGCCCATGTCGTTGATCATCTGGATGATGTCTTCAACCTGGTCCGGATCCGAAATCTGCTCGGGCAGATGGTCATTGACCTCGGCGTAGGTCAAGTAGCTCTGCTCCCGGCCCTTGGCGATCAATGACTTCAGATTGGATTTGGGCGCGAGTGGCTTGATTGATTCAGTCATGAATTCCTTACTTGTGTCGCGCATGGACGAATCCGCGCAAATTTAAGTTAGCCGGGCATTATAAACGGCGCCTGTCGGCGGTGTATACGGGAAAGTCAAAAAAGTGGTTGTTCTCATATTGGTCGATTGGGCGCCTGGTCTCGAGCACCGGTCGCTTTCCGTCGGTGGCTGAACTCTTTCCCGGCTTGCGCCGGGCCCCTTTCAGCCACCGCCGCGCTCCCTCAGTGCCAAGATTGGAATTGCTGCGAAAAATGTGCCGGAAGTCATGCGTCTGTATGCCTTTTAGCGGCAGGAAGGGCGTGCAATTTATCCAAATTGGCCTTGCGTTCCAGGTCCGTGAGTTTTTTGGAGCATTTGGCAAGCAAACCGTCAAGGATTTCGTGAAACTCCATTTCCAACTTCTCCTTCTTGCTCGGCTCAATTTTTTCCGCCGTATAGACAACTACGAATTGGGAACTCATGTCGTCGTTGCCGTAACAATGCGACAGCAGGGAACAGGGATCAATATCTGGTTCGTTCCTCACTTTTTCAACAAGTTCGAACAGCAGTTTTCCGTCGGAGTCACCGACTTTGTGTAGCAACGAGATATCCTCCTGCCCTCTTAGGGCCATCTCCGGCGCCAGCAACAAATGCTTGATTGCCACCAGCCCCGGCGCGGGTGGACTTTCGGTTCTTTTGCGGGCTCTAGGCTGACCCGACCCAGGCAAGTATTCGGGCGGCACCGGAGGAACCGGAAAAGCGTCGAATTCCGGGGAATCCCGCAGCCAGGGTGGTGGTTCGCTTTCGGATTCCCGCTTGCGCTCGGCGGGCGCGGGCTTGAGCAAGGCTTCCTTTTCCACGCCTGTGATTTCCGCCAGCCGGTCTATCATGAGTTGGCGGTATACGCTTTCGGGCAACTTGCGAATCAGGGGCATGGCCTTGCTGCTCAGAGCAGCACGGCCCTCGATCGAATCGGTATTGAGTTCTTCGCTCAGGTGTTCGAAAAAGAACGTTTCCAGCGGCTGCGCGTTTTCGACCCGTTCGAGAAAATTCTCAGCGCCTTCCTTGCGCACCATGCTGTCGGGGTCTTCGCCTTCCGGTAAAAACAGGAATCTGGCGCTCTTTCCGTCCGCCATCAGCGGCAGGCAGGTTTCCAACGCGCGCCAGGCGGCGCGCCTGCCGGCCTCGTCGCCGTCGAAGCAGAACACGATTTCCGGCGCGTGCCGGAACATGCGCTGAATCTGCCAGGCACTGGTGGCGGTTCCCAAAGTAGCGACCGCGTTACGGATGCCTGCCTGGGCCAGTGCGATGACATCCATGTAGCCTTCCACCAGCATCAATTTGCCGGCCTTGCTTTTGCGCGCCTCGTACAAGCCGTACAATTCGCGTCCTTTCTGGAATACCGGCGTTTCCGGGCTGTTCAGGTATTTCGGCGTGCCGTCGTCGAGCACGCGCCCGCCGAATCCCACCGTGCGGCCGCGGCTGTCGCGAATCGGAAATACCACGCGGTCCCGGAAGCGGTCGTAGTACGGCGATCTGTCGGAATTGTCCTTCTTGCCGGCTTCGCGGGCGATGACCAGGCCCGCTTTCAGCAGTTTTTCGCGCGCCGCCTCATCCGGACCCAGTTCACTTACCAGGTTTTCCCATCCAGGCGGCGCGTAGCCGAGTTGAAACTCGCGCGCGGTGACTCCGCTTATCCCCCGGGACTTGCACCAGTCGATGGCGCGGTTGCGTTTGGAATGCCGCCGCAACTGTTGCTGATAATACTTGCTCGCTCGCTCCAGGCAATCGTACAAGGCGCGCTGCTCGGCGCCGCGACGGGCGTCCGCCGGGCTCTCCTGCCGCGGCACTTCCATGCCGGCATCGCGGGCCAGCACCTCCACGGCTTCCGGAAAGCCCAGATTCTGAAACTTCATTATGAAGCCGACGGCATTGCCGCCGGCGCCGCAACCGAAACAATAAAAGAACTGCTTCTCAGGCTGAACGCTGAAAGAGGGGGTCTTTTCCTGGTGGAACGGACAGCAGGCCTGATAGTTCTTGCCGGCTTTCTTGAGCGTGACGCGCCGGTCGACTACTTCGACAATATCGACGCGGTTGAGCAACTCGTCAATAAAGCTCTGTGGAATGAGGCCTGCCATCTGGACTCCAACGCCAGCGCGGGGTTTGCGGCGGCAAGGCGGCCGTTCAGTTCAGCAGTTCCCTGACCTGTTTGCTGACTTCGCCCATGTCGGCGCGTCCGGTTACCTGCGGCTTGATCAGCGCCATTACCTTGCCCATGTCGCGCATGGATTGCGCGCCCGCCTGCTCGACCGCTTCCTTGATGATCGTGCCCAGTTCCTTGCCGGTCAGCGCCTGGGGCATGAATTCCTTCAGGACCTCGATCTGGCCCTGTTCCTTCGCCACCAGATCTTCGCGCCCGCCCGCCTCGAATTGTGTGATGGAATCCCTGCGCTGCTTGACCATGCGATCGAGTATGCCGGTTATCCGAGTATCGTCGCACTCGATGCGTTCGTCCACCTCGACCCTGCGGATTTCCGCCAGCGCAAGACGAATGGACTCCAGACGCGGCTTGTTCCTGGCGCGCATGGCGTCCTTCATCGCTTCACGAAGCTGGGCTTGTAAAGGGCTCATGTCCGGTTACGGGCGGATCGGGGAAAGGTTATCAGTATTGACGCTGCAACTTGCGGCTTTCCCGCAAGAGCTTCTTCTGATGGCGCTTGACCGCGGCAGCCGCCTTGCGCTTGCGAACCGAGGTCGGCTTTTCGTAGAATTCCCGGCGACGCACTTCCGCCAGGATGCCGGCCTTTTCGCAGGAACGCTTGAAGCGGCGTAACGCTACATCGAAGGGTTCGTTCTCTTTCAGTTTGACTTGAGGCATTCAGCACCTTGCATGGCAAGCCCCCGCAGGGGGCCGAAAATCAGGGCGCATATCTTACTGGCCGCCGCCCGGATTTGCAAAATCCATTTGACCCAACTTTCACGAACTTAACGAAAAGTGGCAAAAAGGTGGACAGAATCTGGCGGTAGTATGCGATAATGCGCCGCTGCCCGTAATTAGGGCATAAAAATTAATCAGGAATTACATTTGGAGGGGATGGATATGCTATCCAACAAGCGTTGGGCGTTGCTTATATGCGGCGCCTTTGTTATGGGGCCTGGAGCGGTATCGACCGCGGTGGCCCAGGGCCAGGAGGCCCAGCAACTGGAAGAGGTGATTGTAACGGGTTCGCGTATTCGCAGCCCCAATGTGATCAGTTCTTCCCAAATCACCACGATTCAGGTCGAAGATATAGCCGACCGCGGCATCACCCGCGTTGAGGACTATCTGAACGACTTGCCGCAAATTGCGCCGGGACAGGCGATCACGTCTTCAAACGGTTCCAACGGTCGCGCGACCGTTAATCTTCGCAATCTCGGCTGTGACCGCACTCTGGTGCTGATCAACGGCCAGCGCATGGCGCCCGGCGGCACCGCCGGCGGTAACTGCGCTGACCTAAATGCCGTGCCTTCGCTGCTGATCGAGCGCGTCGATGTCCTTACCGGCGGCGCTTCCTCGGTATACGGTTCGGACGCGGTGGCGGGTGTTGTCAACTTCATCATTGACGACGAGTTCGAGGGTTTCAAGGCAGCCGTTACCCACAGTTTTTATCAGCATACCAATGACAACGGCGAACTGAGGGATCTGGTGCGATCCTACGACTATGCGCTTGCGGATGAGGACATCACCACGGGCGATACCACCAAAATTGCGATCGCATTCGGCGGTTCGGCCTTCGACGGCCGCGGCCACATCACTGGTTTTCTTGAAAAAACCGATACCGCGCCAATCTTGCAAGGCGACTATGACATATCCGCCTGCGCCCTTACACGCGGCAAGGGCGGTTGCGGCGGTTCCTCGACGATTCCTCCCGGCCGCTGGGCCGACTTCGGATTGTATGGCGCCAATGGCTATGCAAACGTAGACCCAAGTGTGACCCGGTTGGACGTAAAGGTGCAGGGTGATGAGTTCGTACCCCGGGCCGGTCAGACTTTCAACTACAATCCGACCAACTTCTTCCAGCGACCGGACGATCGTGTGAATGCCGGCTTCTTCGGCAAGTTCGAGATCAACGAGAACGCCGAAGCCTATGCCAGCCTCCGTTCGATGTCTTCGGAGTCCAATGCGCAGATTGCATATTCCGGTACCTTCGGCAACATTTCGCAACTGCCATGCTATAACGCGCTGCTTTCCGCGCAGCAATACCAGGTGGCTTGCGGCGACTGGATCGGCATGGGCGCCGACCACGCGCCCAACTTTACCAGCGGCGCCGCGGCGCTCGGCTACATTTCCGCTCTGGATCTTGCGGTAACCAACGGCGAAATCATTGGCTATAACGCGCCGCTGTACTCGCTGAAGCGCAACGTGGAAGGCGCGCCGAGACAGAGCATCACCAACTACGACAATGTCACTCAGGTATACGGCTTACGCGGCGACATTACCGGTAGCTGGACCTATGACGTCAACTATCAATTGTCGGAAGTCGATTACGTCAACGAGTATCGCAACGACCTGTCGGTGACCAACATCAACCGGGCAGTCAATGTGGTTAACGTTAATGGCGTGCCCACTTGTGTCTCCGCTCTCAACGGTACCGATCCGAACTGCACTCCCTACAACTTGTTCAGCGGCGGTCTGCCCGGCGACGGTGGCATCCAGGCTATTCATGACGGCGGCGCGGATCTGCAGAGTTATATCGCGCAGTCCACGTTTATTCGCGGTTCCGGCAAGCAACGCATAATGCAAGGCGTGTTATCCGGCGAAACCCCGATCACGATTCCGGGTGCGCCGGGTCCCATTTCCGCGGCCTTCGGTTATGAAACCAAGGAACTGAAGACGGACTACAGCCCCGATGCGCCCAGCATCGCCGGTGACCGTTCCGGTTCGGGCGGCGCGGCGATTCCCTTGTCAGGCGCCTACGAAGCGGACGAGTTCTTCTTCGAGCTCGGTATTCCGGTAATGGACAACCTGAATCTAGACGCCGGTTACCGTTACGCAGACTATTCGACCGGCCAGACCACCGATACCTACAAGTTCGGCGCGTTCTTCCGGGCGAGCGAGGATATTGCGATACGGGGATCCTTTCAGTCCGCGGTTCGTCACGCCAATCTGGCCGAGTTGTACACCGCCCAGGGCGACAGCTTGACCGACCTTGACGATGACCCATGCGGCCTCAACATGACTGCGACCCAGGCTCAGTGCGCCAATACGGGCCTATCAGCCTCGCTGTACGGCACTGACCTGAAGTCGCCCGCCGACCAGTACAACATCCGTTATGGCGGCAACCCGATGACTGCGCCCGAGGAATCCGAATCCGTAACCCTCGGCGCGGTGCTGACTCCGTCGTTCCTCGATGGGCTGACGCTGACGGTCGACTACTTCGACATCAGCATCGAAGAGGGCATCGGCTCGATCCCGGCGTCCACTACCCTGGACAAGTGTCTGGAAACCGGCAATGCCGTTTTTTGCAACAACATCAACCGGCATCCGCAAACCGGGTCGCTCTGGCTGACCGGTGGTTTCATCAACACCTTGACCACCAATATCAGCGAAAGCAAGGTCACCGGCGTAGACATCATTTTCGACTACAACTTCGAAACGCCCTTGGGCCCGATGGAAATTCAGGGTGTGACCACCAACGTGCTTGAGGACAGCTTTATCGAACTGCCCGGCGAGCCGACCACCGAGTGCCACGGCTATTGGGGCGCCGCTTGCGGCAAGAACCCCGCACCCGAATGGAGCGGAAACTACAAGGCAACCTTGTACACCGAGTACGACGTGCGCATCGCCCTCGGCATGCGTTATCTCGGTGAAACCGAAGATCTGGGTGGAAACAGCATCAACTTCGATGCCGAGACCTACTGGGATCTGACCGCCGAGTGGGCCGCCTCGGAGAACTACTCTGCCACGCTCGGCGTCAGCAACCTGCTAGACTCCGACCCGCAGGTCAGTTCCGATGCGGGTACCGCTCCCGGTAACGGCAACACCTTCCCGGCCTTCTTCGATGCGCTGGGACGCTATGTGTTTGTCAATTTCGGAGTAACCTTCTGAGAATGAGAGTTCTCAACTGAGCTTGGCTCAGGCAAAATTAAAAAGGCCGGGACGAGAGTTCCGGCCTTTTTTCATTCAGCTCTTTTAATCGGGAAATCCCTTGATCGTTCTCGGCATCGAAACTTCCTGCGACGAGACCGGTATCGGCGTTTATTGCAGCGAGCGCGGATTGCTCGCCGACGGCCTCTACAGCCAGGTGGAAATTCATGCCCGCTATGGCGGCGTGATTCCCGAACTGGCGTCCCGCGATCATGTGCGCAAGACCTTGCCGCTGATTCGCGAGGTGCTCGCTGAAGCGAACCTGGAATTGTCCGACATCGACGGTATCGCCTATACCGCGGGGCCTGGCCTGGTCGGCGCCTTGCTGGTGGGCGCTTCGACCGGCCGCGCCTTGGCCGAGGGGCTCGATGTGCCCGCCCTGGGAGTGCATCACATGGAAGGGCATTTGCTGGCGCCGCTGCTGGAAGGCGGCGGTCTCGATTTTCCCTTTCTCGCCTTGCTCGTTTCGGGAGGTCACAGCCAACTGGTCCAGGCCGAAGGCATCGGCGACTACACCATGCTTGGCGAATCGCTGGACGACGCCGCCGGCGAAGCCTTCGACAAGGTCGCCAAGATGCTCGGCCTGCCGTACCCCGGCGGTCCGCATCTGGCGCGACTGGCCGAGCGGGGCGATCCGGATCGGTTCGACTTCCCCCGACCGATGACCAAACGTCCCGGCCTCGAATTCAGCTTCAGCGGATTGAAAACTTATGTGCGCACCGTGATCGCCGAACAGCGGGAAAACGGAGGAGGACTGGACGATCAGACCAGGGCGGATATCGCCCGGGCTTTCGAGGAAGCCATGGTCGACACCCTGGCGATCAAGTGCCGACGCGCCATAAGCCAGACCGGGCTGAGTTCGCTGGTCATTGCGGGAGGCGTCAGTGCCAACAAGCGGCTGCGGCAGGTGCTCGAGGAGCGACTCGGCGCCGATTCGGTACACTATGCCGCGCCGCGCTATTGCACCGACAACGGAGCGATGATCGCCTATGCGGGCTGCATGCGCCTGCTGGCCGGTGAGCGCGCAGGGCTGGAAATCGACGTGCGGCCGCGCTGGCCGCTGGAATCCCTGAATGCGATCTGAATCTCGCGGAGCCGCAATGGATATTGTTTATATCAGAGAACTCGAAATCGAGACCGTCATCGGCGTGTTCGACTGGGAGCGCGAACGCAAGCAGACCGTCAGCATAGATCTCGATCTCGGCTGCGATATTCGCGCCGCCGCGTTTTCGGATGACCTTGCCGACGCATTGGATTACAAATCGATCTCCCATCGGGTCGTGGATTTCGTCGCGCAATCGGAATTCCAACTGGTGGAAGCTCTCGCCGAGGCCGTTGCCGGAATAATTCTGGCCGAATTTCCGGTGCCCTGGCTGCGCTTGCGGGTCGGCAAACCCGGAGCGGTTACCGGCTCGAAGGACACGGGGGTCATCATCGAAAGGCGTAAACCGGACAGCGCGTCGGATGCTTGAGTCGTGACCCTGCTCGTTTTCTGCATCGGCAGCAATGAGAATGCCGCCGCCAATATCAGCCGGGCGCTCAAGGAACTGGAATCAAGGTTCGGCCGGCTGCGCTGCTCCGGAGTTTATCGCAGCGCGGCCGTCGGATTTGACAGGGCCGATTTTCTCAACATGGCCGCCCTGGCGGAAACCGGTGAGGCAGTGCCGGAAGTGATAGCCTGGCTCAAGCGACTCGAGTTGCGCCTGGGCCGCGACCCGTCCAAACCGAGACTTTCCCCGCGTCCCATCGATATCGATGTCTTCGTTCCCGGCGCGGCCGACGGCGCTCACGGATTGCTGACGGTTTCCCATCAGGAAGTACTCGACAGCGCCTTTATCCTTTGTCCGCTCGCGGAAGTGCTGCCCGATCAGAAACTGGATCCCGGCGGGCCCGATTTCGGCGAACTCTGGACTCGTTTCGAAAAGTCCCGCCAACCTCTCACCAGGGTTGAACTCGACTAGCCGGGATGGAGGGATCGGCCGCCGTCCATGCGGATGGTCTGGCCTGTCATGTAGTTTGCTTCGACAGCGAGGAACCAGCAAAGGTCCGCGACCTGGTCTGGGTCGCCGAGTTTCCGTATGGGGATCGATTGCAGGATGTTTTGCCGCGCCTCGGCAACTCCCGGGGCCGATTCGTCCGCCAGGAAATCAGGCCAGAGAATGGAGCCCGGCGCGATGGCGTTCACGCGCACCGAGGGCGCGAGTTCCACCGCAAGCGAACGGGTCATCGCTGTAAGTCCCGCCTTGGCGATCGCGTAGGCGGAAAATCCATGGCGGGGCCGGTCCGCGTGAATGTCGCCGATATTGACGATGGCGCCGCCGCGCGAGCGAAGTTCTTCGCCAAGCGCCTGGCTGAGAAAGAAATGACCCCGCAGATTGCTGCCAAGCAAGTCATCCCACTCAGCCGCGCTCACCTTGCCGAAAGCGGTCGAGTAATAACTCGAAGCGTTGTTGATCAGCACATCGACCCGCTGAAAATGCGCAAGAGCTTTTCGCGCGAGAGACTCGCCGACTTCGGCTGATGTCAGATCGGCGATCAGTACTGCCGCCGACGATTCCCGGCGCGCATTGAATTCGGCCGCCAGCGCTACCGCTTCATCGATCGAGTTCCGGCAATGCAGTAAAACGAGATATCCGTGTTCATGAAACTTGTGTGCAATAGCGGCGCCGATGCGCCGGGCGCTGCCGGTGATCAAGGCCACGGGAGCTTCGGATGAGAAAGTGTTCTCCGCCGCCATCAATGAACGAATTCAGCCTGAGCGCGGCGAATGGCGTCGATCCGGCCACGAGCGATCAGTTCGCCGGCGTCCGCTTCAGGCTTGTCCCGCAGCAGCTTGCCGGCATCGACGGAGTTCACCGCCGCCAGCATTCGCGACAGGTATTCGTTCTGGGGATATTCGCAGTCCTCGAAACCCGTGCGGCCGCGGGCGTCGGCGAGGCAAGCCAATAGAAAGCGTTCGAATCTGAGTGGACGGCGGATTGCATCGAGCCCTGACAAAAGGCGCAATACGGTTGCCGGCCGCAAACTGCGCACTCGGTGCTGCAAGGTGTGATATTTGCAAACGGCTTCGGCAGTTTGCGCGTACTCGCGCGGTACGCCCAGCCGCCGCGTGATCTCCTTTACCAGGGGTACGCCAAGTTGGTCATGGCCGTGATGACTCGGCCATTTGGCAGGGTCGGTGACGCCCTTGCCGACGTCGTGCAACAGCACCGCATAGCGCATCACTGGATCGTCCGAAATTCGCGCCGCCGCCTGCACACACATCAGCGTATGGATGCCGGTGTCGATTTCCGGATGGTATTTTGCGGGTTGCGGCACCCCGAACAGTCGGTCCACTTCCGGGAGAATCACCTGCAAGGCGCCGCAATCGCGCAATACGCGAAAAAACGCCTCCGGCGATTCACTGCGCAAAGCCCCTTCGATTTCCTGCCAGACGCGTTCCCGGGTCAGTTCGGCGAGTTCACCTCGCCCGACCATATCCCGCATCAGTTCCATAGTTTCCGGCGCCACGCGGAATCCGAGATGGCTGAAGCGCCCGGTAAAACGGGCGACCCGCAAGACACGCAGCGGGTCTTCGCGAAAGGCCGGTGAGACGTGGCGCAGCAAGCGCTTGTCCAGATCTTCGCGGCCACTGTGCGGATCGACAAGTTCACCGTCATCGGTTTCGGCCATGGCGTTGATGGTCAGATCGCGCCGCGAAAGATCTTCTTCCAGGCTTACTTCGGCGCCTGTTTCGAACGCGAAACCGGTATGCCCCGGGGCAATCTTTCGTTCCCGTCGCGCAAGCGCGTATTGCTCCTTCGTATCGGGATGCAGATAGACCGGAAAATCCTTGCCGACCTGCTGATAGCCGAGTCGTTCGAGGTCCGCGCCGCTACCGCCCACGACCACCCAGTCCCTTTCCAAGACCGGGAGATCGAGCAACTTGTCGCGAACCGCGCCGCCTACCAGGTAGATTTTCATATGACACATTATAAGGGCTTACGTCGAATGATTAACAAAAAGGCAATTCATCCAGGTTCGGGCTGGGCATGCCCAGCCGCCAAACCATCTTGCGGGTGAACCTGTAGGGGCGAGGCATGCCTCGCCCGCGAATGGCCCCGATATTGTGCAAGACTCGCGGGCGACGCATGCGTCGCCCCTACATGGCACGTACGGTTCATTGTAGGGGCGAGGCATGCGTGGGCCCGCATGGTTACATTGTTCATTGTAGGGGCGAGGCATGCCTCGCCCGTATCACCCGTTTACCGAAAATCTCCGGCCGTCTTCCAAACGCATCACCGTGAGCGTTCCGCCCCAGACGCAACCGGTATCGAGAGCATGCACCCGGTCCTGGCCGGTTACGCCCTCTATCGCGGCCCAATGGCCGAATACGATGTCGGTTTCCGCACTGACCCGCTGCCAGCGGAACCAGGGCCCATAGCCGGGTGGCGCGGTTTCGATGCCTTCTTTCAGGTCGAGCCGCAAACGGCCCTCGCTGTCGCAAAAGCGGATGCGGGTCAGATAATTCGTGATGGTGCGCAAGCGTCGCTGTTTGCTCAGGTCGTCGCGCCACAGGCTCGGCTCGTCCCCGTACATATGGGACAGGAATTTTCTGGGTTTCTCGCGCAAGGCGGATTCCACTTCGCCGGCCAGCGCCAGGGTCTTGTGGACCGACCAACTCGGCGCTATGCCGGCGTGCACCATCAGAAAAGGGCGCGGGCCGGTTTCGGTTTCGACGGTCTCGAAAAGAGCCAGCGGCTTCAGCCGCAGCCAGTCGGCGAGTTCGTCGCAATCACTGGCGGCAAGCAGTTCCCGCAGTCTATCCTTGCGGCGCATGGGCGTGCAGCCTTCATGGACCGCCAGAAAGTGGAGATCGTGATTGCCGAGCACGACGACCAGCGAATCGTCGATATCCCGCAGACGACGCAAGGTATCGAGTGATTTCGGTCCCCGGTTGACCAGGTCCCCCACGCACCAGAGCCGATCCTTTCCGGGGGTGAAATCTATCTTCCTGAACAGTTTTTTCAGTGGCTTGTGGCAGCCCTGGATATCTCCGATCGCGTAATTGCTCATGTCGCTCGTCCAAGTTTTCTCTTAAAAATTCCCTCCCTGAAATTTTTCATTATCGCAAAACAAGAGCGTGGTTTTGTTTTGCTCCCGAATTCAATAGCTTACGCTATCGAATTCGGCGGCACATCCCTGTGTCGCAGGGAAACTCTGACTTGGTCAAAGCTTCCCTAATGAATGGTTCGCGGCGGCGCGAGCAGGAACATCGGAATCGGCGCGTCGAAACTTTCACCGTCGCCGGTCACCATCCGATAGCTGCCATGCATGGTTCCCGTTTCGGTTTCGATGATCGCGCCACTGCTGTATTGAAATGTTTCGCCCGAGTCGATCACCGGTTGCAATCCGACCACTCCCGGCCCCTCGACTTCCTCGACTTCGTTTCGGGCGTCGGTGATGTACCAGTGTCTTGAGAGCAATTGCACCGGTTCCGGGCCGTTGTTGGTGATCTGGATGGTATAGGCAAAGGCGAAGCGGTCGGCTTCGGGGTCGGACTGGCTTTCGAGATACACGGCGATCGGCGTGATCTCGATCTGATCGGCTGGATTGGTCATTTCTCTTTGTCCGCCGCAATCGCGTCGCTGATGTGCACATAGTCTGCCAGACCGAGTTGCTCGGGTCTCGCGGCGAGGTCCACCGGCAATCGTTCGAGCACTTCGGCAGCGGCCAGGGACTTGAGGCTGTTGCGTAGTGTCTTGCGGCGCTGGCCGAAGCTCGTGCGCACTACCGTCGCAAAAAAGTCCTCGTCCGCGGCCTGCATCGGCCGCTGCCGGTGAGGAACAAGCCGCACTACAGCCGAATGAACTTTCGGTATCGGCCGGAACGCTTCCGGCGGCACGGGGAACAGCCGTTCGGCCGCGCAATAATAGGCAAGCATGACGCTCAGTCTGCCATAGTTCCGGTTGCCCGGCGCCGCGGTCATGCGCTCCACGACTTCCCGTTGCAACATGATGGTCATGTCGGTGATGGAATGCGACATCTTGAGCAGGCGGAACAGCACCGGAGTCGAAATGTTGTAAGGCAGATTGCCGACGACCCGCAATTCGTCGGCGTTCTCGCCAAGTTCGGCCAGATCGAATTTGAGGATGTCCCGGCGGTATATGCGCACGTTTTCCCATCCCGCAAAACGGGTTTCGAGCCGTTGTGCAAGATCGCGGTCGATTTCCATGCAATCTAGACGGCCGGCGGCCTCTGCCAGCGGCAGGGTCAAGGCGCCGTCCCCGGGACCGATTTCCAGGCAATGGTCGCCGGATCCCGGAGCGATGGCTGCGACGATGCGGCGGATATAGTTGGGGTCGCGCAGGAAGTTCTGGCCGAAACGCTTGCGCGGCCGATGACCGCGGCCCGCGGCGTTCACGCCGGTGCGCCCGCGCGCAACATTGCAAGCGCCGTTTCGATGGCGTAGCGCATGCTGCCTTCGTCGGCCTTGCCGCTGCCGGCCAGATCGAGCGCCGTGCCGTGATCCACCGAAGTGCGGACGATGGGCAGGCCGAGTGTGACGTTGACGGCATTGCCGAAACCCTTGAACTTGAGTACCGGCAAGCCCTGGTCGTGAAACATGCTGAGTACTGCATCGGCATCGTCGAGCCAGCGCGGAGTAAACAGGGTGTCGGCGGGAAGCGGGCCGACAAGATCCATGCCCTGGGCGCACAATTCTGCGAGCGCGGGCTCGATGATCTCGAGTTCTTCCCTGCCGAGTTCGCCGGACTCTCCCGCGTGTGGATTCAGGCCACAGACGAGTATGCGGGGCCGCGTGATGCCGAAGCGCTCGCGCAAGTCCTTCTCCAGTATGGTGAGTACGTCGATCAGCCTTTGCTGGGTGATCGCGCGGGAAACGTCCTGCAGCGGCAGGTGGGTCGTGGCGAGCGCCACTCGCAGGCCCGGCGTCGCCAGCATCATGACGCTTGTTTCGCAACCGCAAACCTCGGCGAGGAATTCGGTATGGCCGGAAAACGGAAAACCGGCCTGATTGATGACCGCCTTGTGGACCGGGCCGGTCACCAGGGCGTCCGCATGGCCATCCATTACATGCCTTACGGCGATGCGCAGGCTTTCGAGTACGCCGGCCGAGTTGGCCGGATTCAATTCGCCGGCCTGCACCGGCGCTGCCAGTTCCACCGGCACGATCCGCAACTCGCCTTTTGCACATTGGCGCGGGTTTGCGCCGGGCGCCGAAAGACGCAGGCGCAATCCCAGTCCGGCAGCGCGTTGCTCGAGTAATCCAGGGTCGGAATAGACAATCAGTTCGACGCCGGGCGGGGGATTCCGGGCCAGTTGCACGCACAGGTCCGGACCGATGCCGGCCGGTTCGCCGGGAGTCAGCGCTAGCCTGAAAACCGGGCGCATGTTTTCAAGCGGCTTCTCACTCGACGTACTCAACGAACGCTTCTTCGCGGATCTCGATCAGCCAGTTCTGCATTTCAAGATCGAATTTGCGATTGCGCAATACGTTCTCGGCTTCGGCCCTGGTGAATTCCTGGCTGAGATCGGTCAGCCGCCGGCCGAGCACCTCGATGATGTGCCAGCCAGTGTCCGTGCGCACTGGTTCGCTCAGATCGCCTACTTCCATTTCGTTTACGACGACTTCCCATTCGATGGGCATTCCGCCTTCATTGATCCAGTCGAGATCGCCGCCGGCTACTACCGAGGCCGCGTCGTCCGAGTTCTGCCGGGCGATCGGGGCGAAGTCCTCTCCGTCCAGGATTCGCTGCCGCAGGCGCCTGATTTCGGCCAGGGACTGGTCTTCGTTACGTATTTCGTTCGGGCTCAGCATGATGTGCCGCAGATGAGTCTGCTCCACGAACTGGGAGGTGCCCCCGCGCTGATCGGCCAACTGGATGATATGCAAGCCGTTGGGCGCTTCGAATGGTCCTTCGATCTGGCCGACGCTCATTTCCTCGACGGCCGCGTTGAACAGTGCCGGAATCTGGTCGAGCTTGCGCCAGCCGAAATCGGTGGCGGTGACCTGGAATTGTCCGCCTTGCAAGGCTTCCGCCCGCACTGCCTCGAAATTCTCGCCGGCTTCGAGACGCGAAATGAGTTCGCCCGCGTACTGCATTTTCCCTAGTCGCAACTCGTCGCCTTCCTCGGCTCCGAAAGGCACCACCATGTGATTCAGGAAATAGTCCGCCTGCATCAGTTCCTGGCCCATTTCCGAATTGATGAAGTTTTCGATTTCCTGGTCGGTGATGCGTATGCGCTGATTGACCAGGCCGCGTTGCAATTCCTGCAAGGTCAACTGCTTCCGCACCTGTTCCCGGGTCTGCAGATAAGCGCCGGCCTGTTCCAGGGTCGTGACGTACTGATCGAAGCTCATGTTGCTGTTTTCCGCCATCGAACCGAGCACCCGGTTGATGGTGTCGTCGTCAAAGCGGATATTAATGCGTTCGGCGATCTGCAATTGCAGATTTTCCAGCACCAGGGCCTCCAGCACGTCGTCGTATATCTCTTCCAGGTCGGGTTCGGGCTGGCCGCTGCGCCGGGCATTGGTGATGATGTCCGCGAGACGGGAGTCGACTTCGCTTTGCAGCACTACGCCGGTATCGACGATTGCCACGATGCGGTCGAGCAACTGGCGCTCCTGGGCGAAAACCGGCTGCACCGCCAGCGGCAGTAATGCCAGCAGCACGGCAAATACCGGCCGCGGGCCGGATGAGAAAAACTTACTCATAATCTGGATCTCTGAATCCCCGTATTCCGTCACTCAACAAATCGCTTAATCCGCCGCTGGCCAGATCGCCGAGCCCGTGCAAGGTAAATTGTACGAATACACCGCGGTTGGAAGGGACATTAGGGACAAACAATTCATATTCGTCAAGCCATTGTCGCCCGATTACCCGGATCGTCGCGCAGCAGTTACGGTATTCGACACCGGCAAAGGCTTCCAGGTTCCGCGAATTGGCATGGTCGTAATTCCAGCGAGCCAGCAATTTCCAGTTGGCGGACAGCGGCCATGCGCCGGATATGTCGGTTTGACTGATGTCCGGATCGATTCCCGCGCGAAGCATGTATGGAGTTGCCTGCAATAGCGAGCGATGGCGCCAGGAAAAATTGAACAGGCGCTCGCTATCGCGTTGGTAGCGCACTTGCAGGCTGCCTTCGTCAATTTCGCGATAGTGCTCGTTCCATTGTACGTCGGCGCCGAGATGCCAGTTTGCCCCGAAACGGTACTCAGCCTCTGCTACAAGGGCAGAAGTATCGCTTACCGGCGAGTAAAGCGGCTGCCATTGACGCAATGTGTCGGCGAGGCTGACGAGTCGGTCGCGAAAATAACGAACTTGGCCGAGACTGAAGCGGGCGCGCTCGCGGCCACCGCTATCGAGCAGGCGGCTCGTTATGGCAATGCCGAGCTGGTCGGTGTCGGCGAAACGGTCGCCGCCGCTGAAACGGCGTTCGCGAAACAATTGCGGAAATCCGAAATTCAGTTCGGCTGAATCGAACAGCGGCAACATGCCTTGATCGCGATATTGCCGGTACTGGTAGAACAGCCGCGGCTCCAGAGTCTGCAATCCTTTTTCCTCTTCCCGGTGGCGTTCGAATATCAGCCCGCCGTCGATGCTATAGCCCGCCATGCCCAGGCTCGGGTCCGCGGGGCTGCCCAGCGCCTGCCGGTCGAGCTGGTAACTCAGATGTTCGTAACTGGCCGCGGCGCGCAGGAACGAGCCGGGGGTTTCCAGCGCCCAGTCCAGCCGGGGCGAGACGTTGACACGGCTGCCCGTGGCCAGGGCGCCGTTGTCGACGTGCTGCAGGGAAATCAGGCTTTCGTCCAGTTTGCGGTCGAAATGCGCGGCCTGGCCCGCCAGGCCGAAGCGGAAATTCGCGCCGAGATCGATGCCGGTGCGGAAGCGGAAATGCGGCAGGCGGTCGTAGGGCTTGGCGATATTCAGGGCGTCGATCAGCGGATCGATGATCTGGATGCGCTGCACATCGAGATCTGCCTGCAAGATTTCGGATGCGTAACTCAGCCGGGCTTGCCGGTTCAGATGATTACGCGTGGTGACATTGAGTCCGCCACCGGCGAGATCGATGAACCAGTCCCGGTCGCTGACCGCCGTGAAATCCACCATGGTCCGCCAGTTTTCGCCAAGCAGGCCGTTGTGCTGGAAACCGGCGAACCAGCGGTTCGCGGTAGGCGGCGATCCCGACCCGGGAGTCGCGGCAAGCTCGGAATCGTACAAGCTGTCGTTCCCCAGCCAGGAGAGGTTCACGGTATTAATCGACTGTTCGGCGAGATAACGGAACTCGGCGCCGAGCATGGCGCCGCGGTCGCTGATCAGGCGCGGCATGACGGTGGCGTCGTAATGGGGCGCCAGGTTCAGGTAGTAGGGCAGTTCGAAATCGAAACCTCCGCTGCGGGTGGAGCCCATGCTCGGCGGTAGAATTCCCGAGACCCGCTGATCGCCGAGCGGGAAGCTGAATTCGAACGGGTAGCGGAAAATAGTCGTATCGCCGAGTCGCAGGCGCAGGTCGCGGGCCGTGCCGCGGCCTTGCGCCGGATCGAGCGTCATGTCGTCCGCGGCGATGGTCCAGAACGGATCGACAGGTTCGCAACGGCTGAATTCGCCATTGTCCATCGTGATGAGGCCGGATTCGCTGTCGTAAACGATGGCGCCGGCGCTGCCGTGGATGCCGGTTTCATGCAGAACGTAGCGGGCCGTGCGTAGCTCGCTCAGATCGTTCTCGTTGTCGATGAAAGCCGAATTTCCCCGCAACAGCATGCCGGGCTCGCGGAATTCGACATCGCCTTCGAGTTCGAATGTACCCGCGGCATTATCGATGACCGTTTCGCCATCGTTGGCGATGGTGCGCGCGCCTTCCTCCACCGTGACTTCGCCGCTGATGCTGATCGTGTCCGGTCCGGTCTGGGTGAATCCGTCGGCCGTGGTAAATCTTGTCTTGGCGCTGTTGAGGTAAGGGCCTGAGTCGTCGTCCGGCGATCTGCTACTATCGACGAAAGCGCCGCAGCAAACAGGTGCGAGCCCCGCGCGTTGCTCCGCGGACAAAGCTTCCACCGGCGCCCAGTCGAGGCGCTCAATGCGGGCGACGCATGCGTCGCCCCTACAGTTCGGCGTGAAATGCTCCGTAGGGGCGAGGCACGCGTCGCCCCTACAGTTCGGCGTGAAATGCTCCGTAGGGGCGAGGCACGCGTCGCCCCTACAGTTCGGCGTGAAATGCTCCGTAGGGGCGAGGCACGCGTCGCCCCTACAGTTCGGCGTGAAATGCTCCGTAGGGGCGAGGCACGCGTCGCCCCTACAGTTCGGTGTGAAATGCTCCGTAGGGGCGAGGCATGCCTCGCCCGAACAGTCGGCGGCGGGGGTTTCGGCGGCGATCACATGCCAGCTACAGGCCAGCAGTGCGATGGCCGGCAGTATCCTGTTCCCGGATTCAACAGCTTGCATGAGAGGTCGATATTCCTGACAGCGAAGCCCGACGCGACGGCAGGGCGAGTGCATCATAATGGAACGAAGTCCGAATGCAAGGCAAGGCGAAGTGAAACGGACGAATGCGGTAGACAGCCGCCGCGCCGGTCTGACGGCCTGGACCCGCGCCAGGCTGCGGCAAATGCTGCCGCATGCCCCGGAACTGGGCGAGTTGGAAATTGTCAGCGGCGACGCCAGCCACCGACGCTATTTTCGCGCTCGTCCCACGGCGAATTTTTCCTGTATCGCCGTCGACGCGCCGCCCGGAAAGGAAGACAGCCGCCCCTTCGTCAAAGTCTGCCGTATGCTGCGCGCCGCCTCGTTGCGCGCGCCGGAACTCCATGCCGCGGATATTGAGCAGGGCTACATGCTGCTTGAGGATTTTGGCGATCAACTTTATCTCCCCCGTTTGCTGCGGGCACAAGAAAGCGGTGACAGCGAGACTGTCGACAGGCTCTATCGCGCCGCAATCGACAGCCTGCTCGACTTGCAGCAACACGTGAACCCAAGCGGACTCCCCGCATATGACAAGACGGAGCTGGCCCGGGAAATGTCACTGTTTCCCGACTGGTTCTGCCGCCGCTGGCTGCAAGTCGAGCCCAACACCGCGCAATTGGAGATGATCGACGGCTGCTTCGACTTTCTTTGCGAAGCGGCCATTTCCCAGGTCCAGATAGCGGTGCATCGCGATTATCATTCGCGCAACCTGATGTTACCGGAGGCCGGATCGGATCGCCCCGGAATACTCGATTTCCAGGATGCGGTCCGCGGCGCATGCAGTTACGACCTCGTTTCATTGTTGCGGGACTGTTACATCCGATGGGATCGACGCCGGCTCGAAGGCTGGATCGGGTATTACCTGGAAGGCGCGAGATCCCGCGGCATTGTCGCCGGAATTTCAGATGTACAATTCCGGCGCGATTTCGATCTGATGGGGCTGCAACGGCACCTTAAGGTGCTCGGCATCTTCTGCCGGCTCACGATCCGCGATCACAAGTCCGGATTTCTGGCCGATATCCCCCTCGTGATGGAGTATTTCAGCGAAGTCGCGCAGGAATATGGTGAGATGGAAAAGCTGCTTTCCTGGTTTCGAAAGGAGCTTGAGCCGCGCGCCCGCGAAAATTTGCCGGCGGTGACCTGATGCAAGCGATTCTGCTCGCGGCCGGGCTCGGCAAACGCATGCGGTCCCTCACCGAAACCACGCCCAAGCCGCTGTTGAAAGTCGGCGAATACACCTTGATCGAACATCAGATCATGCGTCTTGCCCGGGCCGGTATCGAGCGCGTCGCGGTCAATCTGTTTCATCTTGGCGACAGGATCCGGGAAGTCCTTGGCGACGGTTCACGATTCGGGCTGGAAATTTCGTATTCGCCTGAACAGATACTGCTCGATACCGCAGGCGGCATCGTTCAGGCCCTGCCCCTGCTTGAAGGTGAATCCTTCATCGTCGCCAACGCCGACGTCTGGACCGACTTCGACTACGCGAAATTGCGTCCCGTCGACGGCACGGGAACCCTGGCGCACCTGGTGCTCGTGCCCAATCCGCCGACTAAACCCAACGGCGATTTCTTTCTGCACGGAAACGGCCGCGTACATGACCACAACGGCGTGGCGGCTGGGCCGCTCACCTTCGCCGGCATCAGCATTATGCATCGCGGTCTGTTCGCAGGTCTGAAACCCGAACCGCTTTCCGTGGTGCCGCTTTTACGTGCAGCCATGGCCCGCGACCAGGTCGCAGGAGAGCTTTACGACGGCGACTGGATGGACATAGGCACACCGGAACGCCTGCACGAGGCGAATTCCCGCTTCATGGCATAACTACCGGCATTCCCTGTAGAATGCCGCCAAACGATCTTTCGGGTGCGGCGCCTGATGAACGACTACCTCATAGCGCCTTCGATTCTTTCCGCGAACTTCGCGCGGCTTGGCGATGAAGTCGACGCCGTGCTCGATGCGGGCGCGGATGTCATCCATTTCGACGTGATGGACAATCATTACGTGCCGAATCTGACCATCGGCCCGATGGTCTGCGAGGCCCTGCGCAAGCATGGCGTCACCGCGCCCATCGACGTGCATCTGATGGTGACCCCGGTGGACAGATTGATCGCGGATTTCGCCAAAGCAGGCGCCAGCTATATCAGTTTCCATCCCGAGGCCAGTCACCACGTGGACCGAAGCCTGCAATTGATTCGCGAACATGGCTGCAAGTCGGGGCTGGTTTTCAATCCCGCCACACCGCTCAACTGCCTGGAATATCTGCTCGACAAGATCGATCTCGTGCTGCTGATGTCGGTAAATCCGGGATTCGGCGGCCAGAAGTTCATTCCCGCAACGCTCGATAAACTGCGTCAGGCGCGCTCGATCGTCGACGGGGCGCAAAATCCGATTCGGCTCGAAGTCGACGGCGGCGTCGGCGTCAAGAATATCCGCGCCATCGCCGAGGCCGGCGCCGACATGTTCGTGGCCGGCTCGGCAATCTTCAACAGTGGAGATTATCGCGCCACCATTGACGCCATGCGAGACCAACTCGAACAGGCTCGAATTCCAACCAGATGATTCAGGAAGAAAGGCGGTTAACCGACCACGGGCGACGCATGCGTCGCCCCTACAGCGCCCCGCCCGCACGCGGGGAAGTTAACATGGAAGCCTCGCCCGCGTTCGACGAAAGCCACGTAGATTCCGTAGGGGCGAGGCATGCCTCGCCCGCACGCGGGGAAGTTGACATGGATGCCCCGCCCGCGTTCGACGAAAGCCACGTAGATTCCGCAGGGGCGAGCGCCCCGCCCGCATGCGGGGAAGTTGACATGGAAGCCTCACCCGCGTTCGACGAAAGCCACGTAGATGCCGTAGGGGCGAGGCATGCCTCGCACGCACGCGGGGAAGTTGACATGGATGCCCCGCCCGCGTTCGACGAAAGCCACGTAGATGCCGTAGGGGCGAGCGCCCCGCCCGCACGCGGGGAAGTTGACATGGATGCCTCGCCCGCGTTCGACGAAAGCCACGTAGATTCCGCAGGGGCGAGCGCCCCGAGCGCATGCGGGGAAGTTGACATGGAAGCCTCGCCCGCGTTCGACGAAAGCCACGTAGATGCCGTAGGGGCGAGCGCCCCGCCCGCACGCGGGGAAGTTGACATGGATGCCCCGCCCGCGTTCGACGAAAGCCACGTAGATTCCGTAGGGGCGAGGCATGCCTCGCCCGCAATCTGATGGACGAGCGGCGTTTTCGGCAGCTTGCGGAGCAGGGCTGCAACCGGATTCCGGTCGCTCGCAGGGTGCTGGCCGATCTCGAAACGCCGCTCAGCGCCTATCTGAAACTCGCCGATGGCCCCTACAGCTTCTTCTTCGAATCGGTTGAGGGCGGCGAACAATGGGGCCGTTACTCGATTATCGGGCTGCCATGCCGGACGTTGCTGCGGGCGGTGGGAACCGAGGTTACCGTGGAAACCGAGGGTGAAGTAGTTGAGCGGCACGAACTGGCCGATCCTTTTCCCTTCATTGCCGAATTCAAATCACGATTCCGCGCGCCAACCGCATTGAGCGATCAGCGATTCAGCGGCGGACTGGTAGGCTATTTTTCGTACGATACCGTGCGTTACGCCGAAACGCGGATAGGTCCTTCCAGGGGACGCGACGATATCGGAACGCCGGATATCCTGCTCATGGTGGCCGATGAAATCATCATTTTCGACAACCTCATGGGAACCGCGACCCTGGTGATCAATGCCGACCCTGCTGGAGCCGGCGGATACACCACGGCGCAAGAGCGGCTCGATGTGCTGGAACGGCGTTTCGGAGACAAACTGGAACTGCCGCCCAACGGCGCGGGAACCATCGAAGACCACGACTACCATCAGCATTTTCCGGAAGCGGACTTCAAACGCGCTGTCGAGCGTATCAAGGAGTACATCGTCGCCGGTGACTGCATGCAGGTTGTGCTTTCGCAACGCATGTCGGGAGATTTCAACGGCGAACCGCTGCATCTGTATCGCGCATTGCGCCACCTGAATCCTTCACCCTACATGGTTTTCTTCAATCTCGAGGACCATCATGTCGTCAGCGCCTCGCCGGAAATTCTCGCCCGGGTGGAAAACGGCAAGATCACCGTGCACCCGCTGGCCGGCACGCGCCACCGCGGCGCAACGGAAGAGGAGGACCTCGCGCTCGAGCAGGAACTGCTCGCCGATGAAAAGGAATTGGCCGAGCATCTCATGCTCATCGACCTGAGTCGCAACGATTCAGGAAGGGTGTCGAAAATCGGCTCCGTGCGTGTGCCGCGCAAGATGTTCGTGGAACGCTACTCCCATGTCATGCATATCGCTTCCACCGTCGAAAGCGAAATCCTGCCCGACCGCAGCGCGCTCGACGTACTGCGCGCAACCTTGCCCGTGGGCACCTTGAGCGGCGCGCCCAAGATTCGCGCCATGGAAATCATCGACGAACTCGAACCGGACCGGCGCGGCATCTACGGCGGCGCCATGGGCTACATCGGCTGGAACGACAACATGGACATGGCCATCGCGATCCGCACCGCCGTCATCACCGGCGGCAAGATCTACGTCCAGGCCGGCGCCGGCATCGTCGCCGACTCCCAGCCCGACATGGAATGGGAAGAAACCCGCAACAAGGCCAGGGCCATAATGCGAGCCGTCCAGCTCAACGCGGCCTCATTGCGGATCGACGACTGATGGCTATGGACGTCCTTGCCGCATTGCGTTCCAGGCAGCCAGCGCCCGCTCCCGCGAAGCGCGCAAATCGATGATCGGACGGAGATAATTTTCGTCGAGTCTCACTCCGGCCTTGCGCAGAACTGCCTCGCCGGCCTCCCAGGGCGCATGTATATGCCGATTCGGCAGGCGGCTCAACTCAGGTAGCCAATGTCGCAGATATTCCCCAGCCGGATCGAACTTGCGCGATTGCAGCACTGGATTGAATATGCGGAAATAGGGCGCTGCGTCGGCGCCGCTGCCCGCTACCCATTGCCAGCCGAAACTGTTGTTCGCCAGATCTGCGTCCACGAGGCAGTCCCAGAACCATTCCGCGCCGTGCCGCCAATGGATGAGCAGGTTCTTGGTCAGAAACGAAGCGGTCACCATGCGCGAGCGATTGTGCATCGTGCCGGTTGCCCATAGTTCGCGCATGCCTGCATCCACCAACGGCACACCGGTAACGCCTTGTTGCCAGCAACGCAGAGATTCGGGGTCGTCACGCCACGGAAACTGATCAAACTCGCTTTTCCAATTGGTATCTGCGAAATCCGGGTGGTGGTGCAAGAAGTGATGGCAGAACTCGCGCCAGCACAATTGGCGGATGAATGAGTTGCCCCCGTCACCGGCATCCGCGGCATGGGTGTCCCACCAGATCTGGCGCGGACTGATCTCGCCGAAATGCAGATGAGGCGAAAGCGAAGACACTGCTTCCTCGGCAGGGAGATCGCGTCGTTCGTGATAGTTGTCGGCGTCGCGTTCAAGAAATTTCCGCAATTGCCGATGGGCGGCTTCCTCGCCCGGCGTCCAGCGCTGTTCCAGGCCGGCATCCCAGGGAATTGGAGGCTTGAGTTCGAGTAGGTCGACGCGATCCGTGGGCTGGGAACAATCCGCAATGTCCAGATCACTCGGTCTGGTCGACGGTTTTTCCAGTCGGGCGGAACTGACCAGGTTGCGATAGAAGGGTGTGAACACTCCGTACGGAGAATTGTCCGCCTTGCCACTTTGCCATGGTTCCAGCAGCAGGGAGCCATTGAAGGAATCCACTTCGATTCCCACCCTTCGCAACGCGTCCGTTATTCGTCGATCGCGTTCCCGGCGCCAGGGTTCGTAACACCGGTTCCAGACAATCCTGCGTACCGGAAGAGAACCGCACAGTCTGGCCAACTCCTGTTCCGCATCGCCTCGCAAGACCCAAAGCCTGCCGTTCAGCGATTCGTTGAGCCGCGCAAGCGAATGATGCAGCCACCACCGCGATGCTCCGCCCATCTTCCATGCGCCGGCATTCCCGTCATCGAGCACATAGACCGGTAATACTTTTCCGCCGGCCGCGGCCGCGTGCAAGGCCGGGTTGTCCCGCAGCCGCAGATCCTGGCGGAACCACATGACGGTCAAACTGGAGGTTGCCGGATTCACTCCGGTAACAATCCCGGCATCCAGCGGCCCGCCAAGCGGGCGGGAAAGGCGATTCGCAAGGGTTTGCGCGGGCTTTCGGACGTGATGACTTCGGCGTCAAGCAATTTGGATACGATGCGCCGCGCTTGGCGAGCGGTGGTTCCCACTATCGTCGGCACGTCGGCTCTGGGCAATTCGCCTCGAAACAAAATGGCTTTGAGGATTGCGGTGGACTTGGGATAGAGACTGCCAGTGTCCATTGCATCTTGCAACTTTGCATAAGACATGAGTCGGGCGACGCGACCGTTACCGTCAATGAATGGACAAATCCAGATCAGGCGATGATGGACCGCCGCCGCCGAAAGGATGGTTTCGGCATTGCCCAGACTGCGGTACGCTTCTTCGAATCGGTGCAGAAAGCGCGGGACAGCACCGGGACTGATTTCTCGCGAATTCTGATAGCATGTGCGGCGCTAACGACCCGGATGGCAACCCGGATGGGACACCCATGTTGTTGATGATCGACAATTACGATTCCTTTACCTGGAACGTCGTGCAATATCTCGGCGAGTTGGGCGCCGAGGTGGAAGTGTTCCGCAATGACGAGATCAGTCTTGAGCGGATTGCAGAGTTGCAGCCGCGGCAGATCGTGATCTCGCCCGGGCCATGCACGCCGGACGAGGCGGGGATTTCCCTGGCGTTGGTCGAACGCTTCGCCGGCGAGATTCCGATTTTCGGCATATGCCTGGGACATCAGAGCATCGGCCAGCAGTTAGGCGGGCGAATCGTGCGCGCCGGCCGAGTAATGCATGGCAAAATGAGCAAGATTCACCATACCGGGCAAGGAGTATTCACAGGACTGGAATCGCCATTCACGGCAACCCGTTATCATTCACTGGTGATCGAGGCGGCGACCTTGCCCGACTGCCTGGAAGTCACCGCCTGGACTGAAATCGGCGACGAGCGGGAAGAAATCATGGGTGTGCGGCATCGGGAATTCGATGTGGAAGGCGTGCAGTTTCACCCGGAATCGATAGTCAGTGAATTCGGGCACGATCTGTTGCGGAACTTTCTCGAACGAACCGAAAACGGTAGCGGGACATAGGCCTGGAGGAAACCCAATGGACATCAAAGATGCGATCAGGCGCGTGACCGCCGGCGGCGATCTGGCCGCACCGGAAATGGTCGAAGTCATGACGCATGTCATGTCCGGCGAAACCACCGACGCGCAAAACGCCGCGCTACTTGTCGGTCTGCAGATGAAAGGCGTCAAGGCGGCGGAGATTCTCGGCGCGGCTAGGGTCATGCGCGAACTGGCGACTCCGGTGACAGTCGGCAACCGCTCGCATCTCGTCGATACCTGTGGCACCGGCGGCAGCGGCGCCAACAAGTTCAACGTTTCCACCGCGGCCGCGATCGTCGCCGCCTGCGCCGGCGCTCGAGTCGCCAAGCACGGCAATCGCGGCGCAACCAGCAAGAGCGGCAGCGCGGATGTGCTGGAAGCCGCCGGCTACAATCTCGCGCTGGGACCGGACCAGGTCGGCGAATTGATCGACCGGGTCGGAGTCGGTTTCATGTTCGCGCCGGCTCATCACGGCGCCGTGAAGCATGTCATCGCGGCGCGGCGCGAGATCGGCGTGCGCACCATATTCAATTTGCTCGGTCCGCTGACCAATCCGGCGGGCGCGCCGAACCAGCTCATGGGCGTATTCGATGCCGCCTGGATCCCGCCATTACTCGAAGTGCTGCGGGAACTCGGCAGCGAGCATGTGCTGATCGTGGCGGCGGAAGACGGACTCGACGAGATCAGCATCGCCGCCGCCACCAGGGTCGGCGAATTGAAAAGCGGCGAGATCAGCGAATACCGACTCACTCCGGAAGCGCTCGGGCTGGAACAGGCCAGCGACATTGACGACCTGCGCGTAGACAGTCCGGCGGCAAGCCTGCAACTGGTCAACAAGGCGCTGGCCTGGGAACACGAAAAGGCCGCGCAACTCGTCGCGCTCAATGCCGGTGCCGCGATTTACGCCGCAGGGCTCAGCGAAGACCCGGCGACGGGCGTCGCCAGATCCGTCGCCATCCAGCAGAGCGGCGTTGCCCTGGACAAATTTCGAGAACTGGTGGACCTGAGCCGAGCCCTCGGCGGTTGAAGCGGCCATCACTCATGAACCCTGACAGCATTCTCGCGGAAATCATCGCCCACAAGCGGCGGCAGGTAGCCGCGGCCAAAGCGGCTCGTCCGTGGGGAAGTATTGAAGCCGAACTGACCGGTGCGCTGGCGCCGCGTGATTTCGCCGGCGCCGTGCGCGCGCGCATGGCCAATGGCAGTCCAGCGGTTATCGCAGAGATTAAACGCGCCTCGCCTTCGAAGGGTTTGATTCGGGACGATTTCGACGCTGGCCGTCATGCCGCCGAATATGCGCAAGCCGGCGCCGCCTGCCTTTCGGTTCTTACCGATGAGAAATATTTCCAGGGAAGTCTCGAAGATCTGCGCGCGGCGCGCGCTGCCGCAGATCTGCCATTGCTGCGCAAGGATTTCATGATCGACCCTTACCAGATTGCCGAATCGCGCCTGGCCGGCGCCGACTGCATCTTGCTGATCGTGGCGGCGCTGACCGACTCGGAATTGGCAGAACTCGCCGCCTGCGCTGCCGAGCTGAATCTGGGTGTGCTGGTGGAAGTTCACGACCGCGAGGAACTCGAGCGCGCGCTTCGACTCGATTGCGAATTGATCGGCATCAACAACCGGAATCTGCACAATTTTGCAACCAGCCTTGAGACGACGCTGGAATTGTTGCCTCATGTTCCTGTCGGCCGTCTGCTGATCACCGAAAGCGGGATCGGCGACCCCGGCGATATGCGCTTGATGATGGGGCGGGGCGTTTTCGGATTCCTCATCGGCGAAACCTTCATGCGCGCTCCCCAACCGGGCGCGGAACTGCAAAGTATGCTGGCCGGCGCGGCGCCGCCGGCGCCAAAGAACGGATAGGGGGAGATTGAAATGCAAGCTCGCGTAAACTGGGTCGAGGACGTTATGTTCGTGGCGGAATCCGGCAGCGGCCATGCGGTGGTCATCGATGGCGCGCCGGAAGGCGGTGGCCGCAACATGGGCATGCGGCCGATGGAGCTTGTCGCCCTCGGCGTCGCCAGTTGTTCGAGCTATGATGTGGTGACCATATTGCGCAAGGCCCGGCAGAAGATCACACGCTGCGAAGCCCGCATAAGCGCCGAGCGCGCCGACGCCGTACCGGCGGTATTCGAATCGATCCACATGCAATTCCGCATCGCCGGGGAAAATCTCAGCGAATCCCAGGTAGCCCGTGCGGTCGAGTTGTCCGCCGAAAAATACTGTTCAGCTTCGATCACGCTGAAAAAGGGCGGCGTCAATATCACCCACGATTACGAGATCGTGGAAGAAAACCAGTAGGTGAGCCATAACCGTGACGTATGTTCCAAACCCCGGGGCGAGAGTATCCGCTGTCTTTGATACCTACCCTCCGGAAATCCACAAGCTGACCATGCGGCTGCGCCAACTCGTGTTCGATACCGCGGCAGGATTGGCCGAAGTTGGTGAAGTGGAGGAAACCCTGAAATGGGGCGAGCCGAGCTATGTGACGAAAATCGGCAGCACCATAAGACTGGGTTGGAAGGCATCGCATCCTGACGAATGCAAACTGTTGTTTCACTGCGGCACCAGGTTGGTGGATACGTTCAGAGAACTCTACCGCGACGCGCTCACTTTCGAGGGCGACCGCGCGATTGTCTTGCACAAGAACGCAGAACTCCCGATTGTGCCGTTGAAACACTGCATTTCGATGGCGCTCACCTATCACTGCCGAAAGAAACTCCCACTGCTCGGGGCAATGCCCCATCATTGAAGCAGTGTGAGGCTCGCCGCTGCCAATTTTCCGGCGCACGCGGAATCGCAGAATCTCTGTCCATGCGGCTGGGTCGGTGGCTTCGAGCGGGTTCGCGGACGGGGAATGTCAGATGCGGTACGTCACTTGCTTCATTATCCCTGCCATGGCGGTCATGGCGGAGCGCACCGGCGCTGGCAGGTCGGCGCCGCCGGCCTGTTTGGCGGTAGTGCCGTGCTTTTCCTCGTCTATGAGCATCTGTTCGAGAATGGCGCGGCTTTTGCCGTCGTCTTCCGGCAGCTTTCGCAAGTGATCTTCGAGATGTTCGCAGACCTGCTTTTCCGTTTCGGCGACAAAGCCGAGGCTCCAGCGGTCGCCGGCCAGGCCCGCAACCGCTCCGAGGCCGAATGACATTCCGTACCACAACGGATTGAAAAGGCTGGGACGCGAGCCGAGCGCGTCGAGCCGTTGTTCGCACCAGACCAGGTGGTCGATTTCCTCCGCCGCGGCTTCTTCCATCGCTTCGCGAACTTCGCCGAGATTGGCGGTGGCGGCCTGGCCGCGATACAGCGCCTGGGCGCAGACTTCGCCGGTATGATTGATGCGCATGAGTCCGACCACATCGCGCGCCCGGGACTCGTCAAGTTCGGTTTCGGGCTGGGCTTGCCCGGGAGATTCTCTCCCGGCCTGGCTGGAACCCGGCACACAGGTCCGCAGCGCCTCATCGAATCCGATCAGCAGACGGTCGACAAATGAATGGTTTGTGGTTCGGCTCATGCCTGTGATTCTAGCAGAATCGCAGATTCCGTCAGCATGTAGGGGCGAGGCATGCCTCGCCCGTCAGTTGCACGGTTTCGGGGTCGGGCGAGGCATGCCTCGCCCCTACGGTCTCACATGTACTTATACCTGCAATTCAGGCGGAATCAGCGCTTCTCCCGGCCCACGGCGCGAAAGCCGATATCGCTTCGGTACTGAACACCTTCCCAATGAATGCTTCGGGTGAGCTCATAGGCTGCCTCTTGCGCGGCGGCGATGTCCTCGCCGAGGGCCATGACGCAAAGTACGCGGCCGCCATTGGTGAGGATGACATGGTCACCTCCAGGGGCGGTGGGAGCTTCGCGAACGGTGCCGGCATGAAAGACTTTCCGGTCTTCGCCCGGCTCACGGTCCAGGCCCGAGATCATGGCGCCCTTGGCATAACTTCCGGGATAGCCTCCCGAGGCAAGCACCACGCCAAGACAACTGCGCGGATCCCATTGCGCCGTGACCTTGTCGAGGTTGCCGCTCAGCGCCGCAAGGCAAAGTTCGGCCAGGTCGGATCGCAAGCGCATCATGATCGGCTGGGCTTCCGGGTCGCCGAAGCGGCAATTGAATTCGACTACATTGACCTCGCCATCGGGCGAGACCATCAGGCCCGCGTACAGAAAGCCTACATAGGGATGGCCATCCGCCGCCATACCGGAGATGACCGGGCGGATCACCCGGTCCATGATGCGCTCGTGAACTTCATCGGTTACCACCGGCGCCGGAGAATAGGCGCCCATGCCGCCGGTATTGGGCCCCTTGTCGCCGTCGTCGCGCGCCTTGTGGTCCTGGGAGGTGGCCATCGGCAAGATATTCGCGCCATCGCTCATGACGATGAAACTCGCTTCTTCGCCGGCCAGGAATTCTTCGACAACAACGCGATGTCCCGCTTCGCCGAAGCGGTTGCCGGACAACATGTCCTTTATCGTTGCGATGGCTTCGTCTTCAGTTTGGGCGACGGTGACGCCCTTGCCCGCGGCCAAGCCGTCGGCCTTGATCACGATGGGCGCGCCATGCGCGCGCACGAAGGCCGCGGCCGGCTCAACCTCGGTGAAGACCTCGTAAGCGGCCGTGGGAATGCCGTGACGGCGCATGAAATCCTTGCTGAAGGACTTCGACCCTTCGAGCCTCGCCGCGGCCTGCACCGGGCCGAAGCATGGCAATCCTCTTTGCTGGAAATAGTCGGTGACGCCGGCAACCAGCGGTACTTCCGGGCCCACGATGGTAAGGGCCACATTCTGTTCCCGGGCAAAATCCGCCAGGGCGGCGAAATCCGTAACGCCTATGGAAATATTCTCGACCTTGGGTTCCGTCGCGGTGCCGCCGTTTCCCGGCGCCACAAACACTTTATCCACCCTGGGCGATTGGGCGCATCTCCAGGCAAGGGCGTGCTCGCGCCCGCCGGAACCGATTACGAATATTTTCAAAAGTTCGCCTTCCTGTAGGGGCGACGCATGCGTCGCCCGAAATAATCGATGTCATTCATAGTTGTGCTTCGACCCACTTTCAATGCCTGAAGTGGCGTATGCCGGTGAATACCATTGCCATGCCGTGTTCGTCGGCGGCGGCGATCACTTCCGCATCGCGCATCGAGCCGCCGGGCTGGATCACGGCGGTAATACCGGCGGCCGCTGCGGCGTCGATGCCGTCCCGGAACGGGAAAAAAGCGTCCGACGCCATCACCGAGCCGGCTACCTCGAGGTCTTCGTCACTGGCCTTGATGCCGGCGATTCGAGCGCTGTAGATGCGGCTCATCTGGCCCGCGCCAACGCCTATGGTCCTGAGTCCGCGGCAATAGACAATGGCGTTTGACTTGACGTATTGCGCCACGGTCCAGGCGAATAACAAATCCCGCATCTCGCTCTCGTCCGGCGACCGCCGGCTGACAACGTTGAGTTCGTCTTCGCTGACTTCCTGCACATCGGCGTCCTGCACGAGCAGGCCGCCGTTGACGCGCTTCAGATCCTGCCCGGCCGGTCGTTGTTCGGGCCATTGTCCGCAAGCGAGCACGCGAACGTTCTGTTTGGCGCTCGTGGCCGCCAGCGCTTGTTCCGACACCGAAGGGGCGACGATCACTTCACTGAATTGCTGTTCGACGATGCAGGCGGCGGTTTCCTCGTCAAGCTCCCGATTGAAGGCGATGATGCCGCCGAAAGCCGATGTCGGATCGGTCTGGAATGCCGCCTGGTACGCCGCAAGAGGAGTTTCCGCCACGGCCACCCCGCAAGGGTTGGCGTGCTTGACGATCACGCAGGCGCAGTCTCGCAAGGACTTGACGCATTCGAGGGCTGTATCGGCGTCCATGATGTTGTTGAACGAAAGGGTCTTGCCTTGCAGTTGGGCGGCGCTGGCGATGCTGCCCGGGGGCGGTTCTCGGTCGCGATAGAAGGCGGCCGCCTGGTGCGGATTTTCCCCGTAGCGCAATTCCTGCTGCTTGCGGAACTGGCTGTTGAATGTGCGTGGAAACCGATCGGCCGCGCCGTTCGCGGAGACCCGGACGCCGAGGTAATTTGCGATCATGCCGTCGTAGGCGGCGGTATGTTCGAAAGCCGCAACCGCGAGTTCAAATCGTGTTGCCTGGTCGAGCGAACCCGCGCCGGCTTCAAGAGCGGCGACCAGTGGCTCGTAATTCGCGGGGTCCACCACCACCGCGACAAAGCGGTGATTCTTTGCCGCCGCCCGCAGCAGGGTCGGGCCGCCGATATCGATGTTCTCTATGGCTTCGGCAAGTTCGCAATCTGGCCGGCTGACGGTCTGCTCGAATGGGTAGAGATTGGCTACAACGAGGTCGATCGGCGGAATGCCGTGTTGTTCCATGACTGCAAGATCGATATCGCGCCGCGCGAGTATGCCGCCATGCACCTTCGGGTGCAGGGTCTTGACGCGACCGTCCATCATTTCCGGAAAGCCGGTGTAACTGGAAATTTCGACCGCCGCGATTCCGGCTTCGCACAGCATTCTGTGAGTGCCGCCGGTGGAAAGTATTTCAATGCCCAGCCGATCTAGCGAGGCGGCGAATGGCACGAGGCCGGTCTTGTCGGAAACGGTTATCAGCGCCCTGCGAATCGGGGCGGAATTTTCGGATGTCATGGGTTTGCGCGCTAGATTAGACCGTATAGCTTGAGACGGGCGCGTAGCGTACCACGGTTGAGGCCGAGCATCACGGCGGCCTTGCTCTGGTTGTTACCCGTACGCCGCATGACGTTGGCAAGCAGGGAGGACTCGACTTCGGACATGACGAGCCGGTGCAGATTGGTCACGGATTCCCGATCCATGTTTTCAAAATAATGATCGACGGAGTTATGCACCTCGTCGCCCAAATCGCCTCCGGAACCCGAATTCGCGGAGTGAGCGGCTTGCGTCGCGGAGGCGGCGCCGGCTTGTTTCATGCTGAGCCTGCATTTTTGTCCGCTTGGTTTTCTTTTTGGTTGCGCGGAGAAGATCGGACTTTGTTGTAGTCCCAATAATAGCCCCACGGCCCGGATTGCGAAAGGGGGAAATCGATCGTTCAAGGCCCCCGGAAGGAAACTTCGTAATTAACCGCCTCGGGGCCCGGATTCATCAGTTCGAGTTCGAACTGGACGGGGGAATCCGGTGGCATCAGGTCCAGGGCAAGCAAGCCCGGGGGCAGATATTCGCCGGGCGCGAATTCGCGCACGGCGACGGTGCGGGCGTCGAGCGAAGTGAATCGAAGCACGACTACGGGAAAGGGCTGCGGAAAAGGGGCGGCATTGTGAAATTGGGCAACGAGCAGGTAGGCGTCGGGATAGTCCGGATGAGTGCGCAGGGCCGTATTGTCGTTGCGGAAGCTGATTACGCGGGAATACGCCGGCAGTTCGCAGCCGGCCAGTTCGCAAATACGGGCGTAGTGGGGCCGCAGCCAGTCAACCTGGCTGTATACGGGCAGGTGACGCCAGAGATATTGCACCGACATTAGCAACAGCAGCATCAGCGCCAGGGTCGTTTTGCCGGTGAAAGCGATCCAGTTGGAGGATTTTCCGACCCGCAGGTTCGATGTGGGCCGCAGTTGCCCCAGAGCTTTCTGTCTGTCGTCCGGCAGTACCTCGAACCTGGGTTCGAATTCGGGAATAGCCACGGGTTCCGCGAGAGTTTCGTCGTCCGAATCATTCTTCCCGGCTGGCGGCGCCTGCGTCGTCCCAGCGGGGGCTTGACCGATGAAGACTGAATCTGCCGGATCTGAATCCTCGCCGGGTTCGACCAGATTGTCCGCGGCTGGAAACACGCGCAGGCAGGCGCCGCAGCGCGCCAGACCCCCGGAGGAATTAAGCTGCCGCTGGCTGGTATTGAAAGTTGAGCCGCAATTTGGGCAGCGTGTAACGCTCAAGCTCATGATCAGGTCATTACGGGCCAGTTACCAGAGTGTAGGGGCGACGCATGCGTCGCCCGAAATTCACACCGCCAATTCCGGCAAAGCGGGAATTCCACTACAGTGCGGAATTGGTGTCAAACAGGGATTTTCGGCTTTCGAGCAATATCCATTCTTCTTCCGAAATTGCGCGTTCGAAATCGAAATCCCGGTCGTACGCTTGCCTCAGGCGTTCCGCCTGCCGTTCGAGGATTCCGGACAGAACGATCGTGCCGCCCGGTTTGACCAGGGTCGAAAAGCTTTCGCGCAATTGGAGCAGCGGTTCGGCGAGGATGTTGGCGACCAGCAGGTCGACCTGCAAGCCGGGGAGTTGTTCCGGTGAGGCCGTGGTGACCCGGGTTTCGCCCAGATCGTTGCGGCGGCAGTTCTCGCGGCAAGCCGCGAGCGCGCGGGAGTCGTGATCGACCGCGAACACGGGCCAGGCGCCGAGCAGGGCCGCAGCGATGGCGAGAATGCCCGAGCCGCAGCCGAAGTCGATGACACTGAGCCCTTCAAGCGAGATATTTCCGAGCCGGCGCAGGCACATGGCGGTCGTGGGATGGGTTCCCGTGCCGAAGGCCAGGCCCGGGTCGAGCATGACATTGGTCGCCGAGGGGTCCGGCGGCGCATGGCCCGACGGGCAGACCCACAAGTCTTCGCCGAATTGCATGGGGCGAAAATCCTCGAGCCAGATTCGTTCCCATTGCCTGTCCCCCAACTTTTCGATGGCCGGTTCGCTTTCTGGAAAGGCGGCCAGCAATTCCCGGCACAGGCTGTCCATTGGTGCGTCCAGGGGAAACAGCGCGGTCAGGATCAATCGGTTCCAGAGCGGCGTGTCGCCGGGTTCGAGTTCGAACAGTGGGTGTCCTATACTGGATGGCCGTCCGGCTGCATCGGCAAGACTTACCGACTGCGCTCCGCGTCTCCACAGCAATGCCTCCGCGGTTTCGAGATCCCGGCTACCCAGGCGCAACTTCAATTGCCGCCATGGCATCAGCGGGCGAGCTTGCCTTCCAGGTAATGAATGTTGTAGCCGCCCTTGCGGATTTCCGGATCGGTTACCAGATCCCGCATCAATGAGGCATTGCACTTGATGCCGTCGATGAGCAGTTCCTCGAGCGCGATCTGCATACGTTCAAGCGCCTGCTCGCGATCCTGGGCGTGAGTCACGACCTTCGCGATCAGCGAATCGTAGTGCGGCGGGACGGTATAGCCGCTGTAGAGATGGGAATCGATTCGCACACCCGGCCCGCCGGGGGCGTGAAACAGCGTAACCTTGCCGGGGCTCGGCAGAAAACTGGCCGGGTCTTCGGCATTGATGCGACATTCCACCGAGTGACCGTGGAATTTGATGTCGTCCTGACTCGCGGACAGCGGCTCTCCGCCGGCGATCCGCAATTGCTCTTTTACGATGTCAAAGCCGGTGACCATTTCGGTAACCGGATGTTCCACCTGCACGCGGGTATTCATTTCGATGAAATAGAAGCGCTCGTTCTGGTACAGGAATTCGAGCGTGCCCGCGCCGCGATACTTCAGCCGCCGGCAGGCGTTGATACAGGCCTCGGCGACTTCCTGCCGCACGGCGTCGGGAATGCCGGGGGCGGGCGCTTCCTCGATCACTTTCTGGTGGCGGCGTTGCAGGGAGCAGTCCCGGTCGCCGAGATAAAGGGCGTTGCCCTTGCCGTCGCCGATCACCTGCACTTCGACATGGCGCGGATTTTCCAGGTATTTTTCCAGGTAGACGGAGTCGGAACCGAAAAAGGATTGCGCCTCGGTGCGGGTGACGTAAATCGATTGCAACAGGTTGGTTTCGTGATTGACCACGCGCATGCCGCGGCCGCCGCCGCCTGCCGCCGCCTTGATCAGCACCGGATAGCCGATTTCCCGCGCCAGTTCGAGACTGCGTTGCTGATCGTCGTCGAGGGGGCCGTTGGAGCCCGGCACGGTGGGAATGCCGGCTTCGCGCATGGTGCGGATAGCGGACACCTTGTCCCCCATCAAGCGGATCGTTTCGGCGCTGGGGCCGATGAAAATGAAGCCGCTGTTCTCGACCTGTTCGGCAAAGTCGGCGTTTTCCGAAAGGAAACCGTAGCCGGGATGCACCGCGTCGGCTTCGCTGACTTCCATCGCGCTGACGATGGCCGGAATGTTCAGATAGCTTTCGGTCGGGCTCGGAGGGCCGATGCAGACGCATTCGTCAGACAGGCGCACATGCATCAGGTCGGAGTCGGCGGTGGAATGCACCGCTACCGTGCGGATGCCGAGTTCCTTGCAGGCGCGCAGTACGCGCAAGGCGATTTCGCCGCGATTGGCGATGAGGACTTTTTTCAGCACGGCGAACTCCTGAACAATGAAGCGCCTAGACGATCCGAACCAGTGGTTGGCCGAATTCCACCGGCTTGCCGTCTTCAACGAGGATCGCTGCCACCACTCCGCTGAACTCCGATTCGATCTGGTTCATCATCTTCATGGCTTCCACGATGCCGATGACATCGCCTTCCTTGACCTGTTGGCCGACTTCGACATACGGCGGCGAGGACGGTGCGGGCGCCCGGTAAAAAGTGCCGACCATGGGAGATTCCACGAGTTCTCCGGATTCGGCAATGGGGGCGAGCGGCTCCAGTTCGGATTCCGTTGTCGTAGCCGGGGCCGGTGCGGCCGCTGCCGGAGCAGGTATCGCGGCAACCGCGGGCTGGATTCGCGATGCGCGGCTGATGCGGACCGCTTCTTCGCCTTCCTTGATCTCGATTTCCGCGATGTCGGAAGTTTCGAGCAATTCGATCAGTTTCTTGACCTTGCGAATATCCATCTGTGTTCCCCCCGTGTTGCGGTCAATTCGCCAATTTGCGGCAGGCCGCCTGCAATGCAAGTTCGTAGCCCTGGGCGCCGAGTCCGAATACGCAGCCGACCGCGATGTCGGAAAAATACGATTTGTGGCGATAAGGCTCGCGGCTGAAAAGATTCGACAGGTGCACCTCGATGATGGGCACGCCGGCGGCGAGAATGGCATCGCGGATGGCAATGCTGGTATGTGTGAAGCCACCGAAGTTGACCAGCATGAAGGCAGTGCCGTCGACCCGGGCCAACTGGATCCGGTCGATCAGCGCGGCTTCGGAATTGCTTTGCAGGGCGTCGAACTCGTGCCCGGCGGCCGTGCATTGTTCGCGCAGGCGGTTGTTGATGTCGTCTAGCGTGTCGCTGCCGTATATGTGCGGCTCTCGATGTCCCAACAGATTCAGATTGGGCCCGTGCAAGGTCAGGATTTTCGCCATACCAGTATTCCGGAACTGTCAATTTCGGCGCTGATCCGCGCCGATTGCATAAACTTCGGCGCATTTTCGCAGAAAATGAGTTGAAGTGCAGTTATTTTCGAAAATCAGAATGAAGGCAACTCGAATTGCGCCTGCTGGGGAGGATAGCAAAAGCCCCAATCGGCGCAGCCCTGAAACTCGATCAGCAATATTGCGCCTTCCGGAAAGTCCCGGACGATATCGAGTTCCGCCTCCACTTGCCCGTAATACGCGACGATGTCACCGAAAAACTGGTCGGTTTTCGCAAGGCCCGGCGGCAGCCGGAATTCCAGCGGCTGTTCGCCTGCTCCGGTTTGCAGGCGAAAGTCGAACGCGTGGCGATACAGATAGTGTTCCGGGGCGGGATCGAAGATGACGCGAAATTCTCCAGGCGCCGCTTCGCTGACATACCAAGGAAAGGCTTCCGCGATCGGCAATACGCGTTGATTATTCCCGCCCGGCGTATTGCCGGAACTTACCGGTAATTGCGCCAGCGCCGGGAGCGCCGACAGAATGAGGATCGCCAGGCCGGCGAGAAAAGCTGTTGTGGAAATGCGCATTTCATGCCGCATGGCGATCGAAGACCAGGCAGGCATTGGTGCCCCCGAATCCGAAGCTGTTGGATAGAATCCGATTCAGCCCCGCATCGTCGCGGCGCTCGCGCATGATCGGAAATCCTTCAGCCTGCTCGTCAAGTTGGTCGATATTGATCGACTCGGCGATGAAATCGTTGTCCATCATCAGCAGGCTGAAGATCGCCTCGTGTACGCCTGCCGCGCCCAATGCATGCCCGCTCAGGGACTTGGTGGAATTGATCGCCGGAATGTCCTCACCGAACACCTCGCGGATGGCGTTCAACTCGGACAAGTCGCCGACCGGTGTGCTGGTGCCATGCGTGTTGATGTAGTCGACATTGCCCCGGAGGCCATGCAGGGCCATCCGCATGGCGCGGGCGCCGCCTTCACCCGAAGGCGCCACCATGTCGTAGCCGTCCGAGGTTGCGGCATAGCCGGTCAACTCCGCGTAGATGCGGGCGCCGCGAGCCCTGGCGTGTTCGAGTTCCTCGATCGCCAGAGCGCCACCGCCGCCGCCGATGACGAAGCCGTCCCGGTCCTTGTCGAATGCGCGCGAGGACTTTTCGGGTGTATCGTTGTATCCGGTGGACAAGGCGCCCATGGCGTCGAACATGTGCGCGAGGGTCCAGTGTTCTTCCTCGCTGCCGCCCGCGAAGACCAGATCCTGCTTGTTCATCTGGATCAGTTCGGCGGCATGGCCGATGCAATGGGCGCTGGTCGCACAGGCGGAGGATATCGAGTAATTCACGCCCTTGATGCCGAAGGCGGTGGCGAGACAGGCGGATACCGAACTGCTCATGGTGCGGGGCACGCGATAGGGGCCGACGCGGCGAATGCCGCGTTCGCGCATGACGTCGAAGGAATCGAGCTGGTCCTTGGGCGAGCCGCCGCCGGAACCCATCACGATGCCGATCCGCTCGCTGGAAATCTCGCTGTTTTCAAGGCCGGCGTCGGCAATGGCCTGTTCCATGGCGATATGGCCGTAGGCCGCGCCTTCGCCCATGAAGCGAAGAAACTTGCGGTCGATCCGCTCTTTCAGATCGATTTCGATGCGCGCGCTGACCTGCGAGCGCATGCCCATTTCCGCATATTCGGGGTTGAATCTGATGCCGCTGCGGCCTTCCCGCAGGGATTGCAGCACCGAATCCTTGTCGTTGCCCAAGCAGGAAACGACTCCGATTCCGGTCACTACGACGCGTCGCATATGTTCCTCGTGGATTGGTCGTTATTGGAAAGATTGTTCCGGCGTGAACAGGCCTACCTTGAGACTCTTTGTCGTATAGATGGTTTCGCCGTCCGCCGAAACCGTGCCGTCGGCGATGCCCATGACAAGGCTGCGCTTGATGATCCGGCTGATGGACAGATCGTATTGCACTTTGCGGGAGGTCGGCAATATCTCACCGGTGAATTTTACCTCACCGGCGCCCAGCGCACGACCTTTGCCGGGATGTCCGCGCCAGCCCAGATAGAAACCGACGAGCTGCCACAAGGCGTCGAGGCCGAGACAGCCCGGCATGACCGGATCCTCAGGGAAGTGACAGGCGAAGAACCAGAGATCGGGGCGAATGTCCAGTTCGGCGCGAATCACGCCGCGGCCGTACTCCCCGCCGTTCTCGCTGATTGCGGTGATGCGGTCGAACATGAGCATATTGCCGACCGGCAGCCTGGCATTGCCCGGGCCGAATAGTCCGCCATTGCCGCAGTTGAGCAATTCCTCGTATTCGTAGGAATCTTTCTGGACGAAAGTACCGGCCGTCCGGGAAGTTGCAGTCATGCCCACCGTCGCTTGATTTCGAGGCTGCGAGTTTATCCTGACCTGCTCAAATAATCGACTGATATTTGTCTTGATACGCCCGGACGCAAATTCGCGCGCAATCGATTCTGCTATCATGCCGAGCAGCCTTGCGGGGTCGTTTCATGTTGATTCCAGTAGTATTGGCAGGGGGTGCCGGAACGCGCCTGTGGCCGCTTTCCCGGGCTTCGCTGCCGAAACAATTCGCGTCGTTTCCCGAACGCGAACACACACTGTTCCAGGAAACACTGCTTCGTCTCGGCGATCGCGGCACAGCGCCGATCATCGTCTGCAACGAACGTCATCGCTTTCTGGCCGCGGAGCAATTGCGACAGGCGGGTATTGGCGGCTCTCGCATCCTGCTTGAGCCGGCGCCACGCAATACCGCCCCGGCCGCGGCGCTGGCGGCGCTCGAAGCCACGGCAACCGATCCCGATGCAGTATTGCTGATTTTGCCCAGCGATCATGCGATAGGCCGGCCCGAGCGCCTGCTGGCGGCCATCGGCGAGGCAGAAAAATTCGCCCAAGACGGATACCTGATGACCTTCGGCATCGTGCCGGACGCGCCCGCCACCGGCTACGGCTATATGGCGGCGGGCGAGATACTGGCGCGGTCAACCGCCCGCATTCTCGACTGCTTTGTCGAAAAACCCGATGCCGCCACTGCTGAAGCCTATCTCGCGTCGGGCAATTATTTCTGGAACAGCGGCATGTTCCTGTTCGGAGCCGCCGCTTACCTGGTGGAACTCAAGCGCCACGCGCCCGACCTCTTCGCCGTTTGCCGCCAGGCTCACGAGCAGATCGAACGCGGCGCCGATTTCCACCGCTTTTCCGGCGATGCCTTCGCCGAGTGCCGCGCCCTGTCGATCGACTATGCCGTCATGGAACATACTGACCGCGGAGCGGTGTTGCCGCTCGACGCCGGCTGGTCGGATCTGGGCGCATGGGACGCGGTCCGGGACATTGCGCAACAGGACGAGGCGGGCAATTCCCTCAGCGGCGACGTCATCGGCCGCGATCTGAGGGACACCCACATTCAGGCCGGTTCGCGCCTGGTCGCCGCGCTCGGCCTGCGCGACCTGCTGGTCATCGACACGGCCGACGCACTGCTCGTGGCGGATCGCGGGAGGGCACAGGAAGTCGGCGAAATCGTGCGTGAGCTGCGGCAGCAGCAGCGAAGCGAGGCCGAGCGTCACCGCCTGGTCGAACGGCCCTGGGGAAGTTTCGAAAGTCTGGCGGTGGGCCCCGGTTTCCAGATCAAGCACCTGGTCGTCAATCCCGGCGCGGCGCTGTCCTTGCAGAAGCACGCCCGGCGCGCCGAACATTGGACCGTGGTGCGCGGCCAGGGCATCGTGACTTGCGATGATCGGGAGTTCACTCTCGGCGTAAACGAATCGACCGTGATTCCGCTCGGCAGCAAGCACCGTCTTCGCAACGACGGCACTGAACCGGTGGAAATCATTGAAGTGCAACTCGGCGATTATCTCGGCGAGGACGACATCGTCCGCTACGAGGACCTATACGATCGAGTGAAGAATTGATGCCATCGATTAGCATATGCCTGTTTCCCGCGGCCGGCTACGGCACCCGTTTCCTGCCGGTGACCAAGGCCATGCCCAAGGAAATGCTGCCCGTCGTCAACAAGCCGCTGATTCAGTACGGAGTGGAAGAGGCAGCCCGCGCGGGCATTTCGGACATGGCCTTCGTGACCGGCCGGGGCAAACGCGCCCTCGAAGACCATTTCGACATCAGTTACGAGCTCGAACGCCAGGTCGCCGGCTCCGAACGCGAGTCCCTGCTCGAGGACATTCGCCGCCTCGTGCGGGATTGCCGCTTTTCCTATACGCGGCAAATCGAAGCCAGGGGGCTCGGGCACGCCATCCTCACCGGCGAGACCCTGATCGGCGACCAGGCGTTCGCCGTGCTGCTGGCGGATGATTTCTGCGTCACCGAAGACGCCGGCGTACTGGCGCAACTCGCCGCTTTGTACGATGAGCATCGATGCAGCATTGTCGCGATCGAGGAAGTTCCTCCGGCGGAAACTTCAAGTTACGGAATCATCGACGGTGAAGAGATTGGCCCGGGCCTGTATCGCGTGTTCGACATGGTGGAAAAACCCGAACCCGGAGAAGCCCCGGGCAATCTCGCGGTAATCGGACGTTACATTCTCACTCCCGACATTTTTGACATCCTGCGGGATACCGCGCCGGGGCGAAACAACGAAATCCAGATCACCGACGCTCTCGGAACCCAGGCGCAGGAAGGCAAAGTGCTTGCCTGGCGCTTCCGCGGACGCCGCTTCGACTGCGGCAACGTCGCCGGCTTTATGGCCGCCAACAATTTCATTTGGACCAATTTGTAGGTGCGAGGCATGCCCCGCCCGCGAATAGCCCCGACACTTCGCAACGCCCACGGGCGACGCATGCGTCGCCCCTGCCGAATCCACAAGGGATATTGAACAGGGCGGTGCGATTCTGTACCATCTGCCGTCCTGTTGCGCGGGGACTTCAGGACATCGTTCCGAAACATCTTGCGCAGCATTCTGATCGTAGTGCCGCTATAGCTCAGCCGTGGTAGAGCAGCTGACTTGTAATCAGCAGGTCCCGAGTTCGACTCTTGGTGGCGGCACCATTCAATCCCGTCCGCGGAAAACCGTATGTTGGATGAAAAATCAATTCGGGAACTGGTGGCCGAATATGGTCCCCGCGTTAACACCGGCCGCTCGATACGGCAGTTGATCGAGGACGGAGAGTTGCCGCGCCTGCGCGGAACCACGGTGCAGGAAGGGAAGGTATCCGATTCGGTTTTCGGCGCGGAATTACGCAGCAAAAGCGGCCGGCCCTTGCGGCTCATGTTCCGCAACAATCGCATTTCCACTCACGACGTCAATCGCGGCGCCATTCCGTTCAAGGACCAGATTCTGGCGCTGAATCATGACCACATGTTGCGGCTGGTGGAGCCCATACTCGGCAGTTCACAATTCGAAGTCGAAGGCTTGCATCCGACTTCGACCGTGATCCCCGCCGAAAACCTGCGACTTTTCGGACTCGAAAACGTCTTGCGGATGTACATGGCGGTTTCGAGCACGTCCACCTCGCTCTATCAGCACTGGCTCGCGGCGAAAGAGGAGGGACTTGGCCAATTGACTTACGCCGGCCACGACCTGATCGTCGACGAACTCGAACCCGACGGCCGACTGCCCTATCTGATGGATACGCCGAGCACCAAGGCGGAAGTGGACGCCACCACGGATGCCGCTTCGCTGATCGGCGCCGGGGTGTGCACTGCAGGGCAATACGCCCATATCCGCAACGCCAGCCTGATGGCTTTTGGCCTGGTTTCCGGTTATCTGGCCCGCAAGGGCATGGTGCTGGTGGACACCAAGACCGAACACGGACTCGATAGCGACGGAAATATCGTCGTCGCCGACGAATTGTTCACCATGGACTCCAGCCGCTTCTGGAAGCTGGATGAGCAGGGCGAGATTCTCAGGCGCGACGGCAAGCCGGTTTCCTTCTCCAAGGAATTTGCCCGTGGTATGGTGAAAAGCCGCGACCAGCAGTTCACCGAAGAGCAGGCCAACGAGATCGCCGTTCGCTATATCGGCGGCGTGCAACATCTGACCGGAAACTCTTTCGAGCCCGACCTGCGGCCCCGGGATCAACGCATCGTCGAATCGACTAATTTGATACTCGATGCGCTATTGTGAGCCGAACGAAATGTATCGGACGACCGCCCGAAAAATACTGTTACTTTTCGCCGGTCTGACCGCCGCCTGTGCGCCGGACCAGCCTGTGCAGGCACCGCCGCCGGTATCCGTCAGCCAAGCGGAGTATCAGCGTGCGGAGCGGATGCTCGGCCCCAATACCGCTCCCTTGCTTGCCGGCCACATCGCCGCGCACTACTGGCAGGAAAACGATCTTCTCGTCTACCGCCGCTCGGACCTGGGCGAACAAACTTACGTGCTGTTCGATCCTGCCACCGGCGAGCGGCGGGAATTGCTCGACAACGAGCGTCTCGCGGAAGCCCTGGCGGAGTTGCTGGGAAGGGAAGTCGATCCCCGTGAACTGGTTCTGACCGGCATTCGCTTGACGGCTGAAGGCGAACTGCTCAATTTCAACTTCGATGGTAGCCGTTTTTCGCTGGCGCTGGAAGAGGAGTACGCGCCGCGGCAACTGGAGCGCGACTCTCCAGACGAGTTTCTTTCCCCGGACGGCAGCCGCGCGGCATTCATCCGCGAACACAATCTGTGGGTACGCGATACCGCCACCGGCGAATTGACCCAGTTAACCTTCGACGGCGTGGAGAATTACGGCTACGCCACCGACAACGCCGGCTGGATTCGTGGCGACGGCCCAGTGCTAAAGTGGTCGCCGGATTCAAACAAGATCGCCACTTTCCGCCACGACGGCCGCGAAGTGGGCGACTTCGTGCTCTGGGACACCCGGGTCGGACGTTCCGAAGTCGACATGTGGAAATATCCGCTGCCCGGCGACGAGCATATTTTCATGATCGAACGGCTGGTGATTCATCTCGAACCGGAACCGCGCCTGGTATTCCTCGACATGCCGCCCGACCCCCATCGATCGACCACGAGCGACCATGTCGCCGGCAGCGGCGGGATTTTTCTCGATACGCAATGGAGCGCCGACAGCGAACGCCTCGCCTTCATTTCTTCATCCCGAGATCACAAGATCGCCCAGTTGCGCGTCGCCGACATCTACGACGGCAGCGTTCGGGACGTGTATCGCGAGGAATCCGAAACGCATTACATGGCGGGCTTCATCGGCGAAAACTGGCGGGTGCTGCACGAGCGCGGCGAGTTCATCTGGTTTTCCGAACAGGACGGCTGGGGCCACTTGTACCTGCACGATCTGGCGAGCGGCGAACTGAAGAACCGTATCACCGAAGGTCCTTGGCTGGTTCTCGATATCCAGCGGGTGGATCCCGAATCGGGGCAAATCTGGTTCCTGGCCTCGAATATCGAAGGCAGAGACCCTTACTTCTACCATTTGTTCCGAGTCGGCCTCGACGGGGAAGGGCTTGAGTTGCTCACTCCCGAGGCAGCGCATCACGAAATCAGTTGGTCTGATTCCGGCGAGTTCTTTCTCGATACCCGGTCGACGCCCGAAACCCCGCCGGTAACGATTGTGCGAACGCTCGACGGCGCCGAACTCGCGACGCTCGAGAACACGGACATCCTGGCATTGCTCGAGGCCGGCTGGAATCCGCCCGTGCCGTTCACCGTCAGGGCCAGGGACGGCGTTACCGATCTGCATGGCCTGATGTATGTGCCGGCCATGCTCGACCCCATGCGAAGCTATCCCGTACTAAATTACCTGTACCCGGGCCCGCTCGGCTCCAGCGTCGGCACACGCCGCTTCCTGCCCTCGCGGGGCGACAAGCAGGCGTTGGCAGAACTCGGCTTCGTCGTCGTCGAAGTCGACGCCATGGGCACGCCGGGTCGTTCCAAGGCCTTTCACGACATCTATTACGGCAACATGGGCGACAACGGCCTGTCCGACCAGATCGGCACGATCCGCCAACTCGCCGAGCGGCATCCGTGGATCGACCTCGACCGGGTCGGCATCTGGGGCCATTCCGGCGGCGGTTTCGCATCCACCGCCGGCATATTGCGCTACCCGGACTTCTATAAGGTCGCCGTATCCAGCGCCGGCAATCACGACAATCGCAACTACGAGGACGACTGGGCCGAGCGCTGGCAGGGCCTGCTCGAATACAGCGGCGAAACCGACCCGGTGCGGGGCTACTCGCTGTCGAACTACGACAACCAGTCCAACCCGCTGCTCGCAGGAAACCTGCAAGGCAAGTTGCTGCTGGCCCACGGCCTCATGGACACCAATGTGCATCCCAACAGCACCATGCTGCTGGTCGAAGCCCTGATCGAGGCGGAAAAGGATTTCGACCTCATCGTCCTGCCCAACACCGACCACGGCTTCCTCAATTCGCGCTGGTTCATGAAGCGCCGCTGGGACTATTTCATCGAACACCTGCAACAGCGCTGGCCGAGCGGGGAGTTTAGATTTGGTGACAACATTCCCTAGTTTTTGCCTTTGAATTCAGTGTATTCCGTTGGAAGCAGGCTAGACTGAATCCCTTGCATTGGCCTTCGTTAATGTAGTAACGTAGCTACATTCAGATTGAGCCAATTCGAAATGAGTATAACCACGTTAACAAGCCGGGAATTTAACAGAGATACCAGCCGCGCCAAGAAAGCGACCGAGGTGGGGCCGGTCGTGATCACTGTTCGAGGGAAGCCGGCGCACGTCTTGCTGAAAATGGAAGACTATCAACGTCTGGCTGGGGATCGGCGCAATATAGCCGAACTTCTTGCCCTGCCGGGTTCCGAGAGTATCGAATTGCCGATTCCCGACCGTCGCGAGTATCCGCGTCAAGCCAATTTGGCCTGATGTATCTACTTGACACTAATGTCGTCTCCGAGTTGCGCAAGGTCGGTGCGGGGAAGGGAAATCGTTCAGTTTCACGTTGGTCTCGCTCGGTGGAGGCAGCGGAACTCTTTCTTTCAGTCGTTACGATAGAAGAAATAGAAGTCGGTGTGTTGCGGATAGAGCGGCAAGACTCTGTACAGGGCAAGATGTTCCGCACTTGGCTGAACAAACAGGTGTTGCCGGCATTCGAAAACCGAATTTTACCGGTCGATCTGCAAGTGGCCAGACTAAGCGCGAACCTCCATGTGCCCGATCCACGACCGATTCGAGACGCCATGATCGGCGCCACCGTACTAGCACACGGATTGACGCTAGTGACGCACAACGCCAGAGATTTCGAACCAATGGGAGTCAAACTGCTAAATCCGTGGGACTGACAAGGCTTCCAGGTTGTCAGTCCAACTGCCGCTGCTTTAAGCTGTGCCCCCTCACTACCACCCGCTAAAGGCCATGGAAAGTATCGAACGAGCGTTGGGCGCCTTTGCCGATTTCATGTGGGGCCCGCAACTGGTCGTATTGCTCGTTGGCGGCGGGCTTTTTTTCATGATCCATTCGCGGCTGCGGCAGTTTCGCTATGTGAAACACGCCGTGGATCTGCTGCTGGGCCGCTATGATTCGCGCGAGGCCGCGGGTGACATCACACACTTCCGGGCGCTCGCAACAGCCCTGGCAGGCACCATCGGCCTCGGTAATATCACCAGCGTGGCGCTGGCGATCACGCTCGGCGGGCCCGGCGCGGTGTTCTGGATGTGGGTGACTGCCGTGGTCGGCACCTCGACCAAGTTCTATACCGCGAGTCTGGCGGTGATGTACCGAGGCCCTGACGATACCGGCAAGTTGCAAGGCGGTCCGATGTACGTCATTCGCGAGGCGCTCGGACGGAAGTGGATGCCGTTTGCCGCTTTGTTCGCCGTTGCCGGCATGTTCGGCACCTTGCCCGTATTCCAGGTCAATCAGGTCGTGCAGATCCTGCGTGACGTGATCGCGATTCCGGCCGGGCTTGCCAGCGCCGACGATCATTTTGTTTTCGACCTCGTAATGGGTTTGCTGCTTGCGGCAGCGGCGTTCGCGATCATCATCGGCAAGATTCAGCGCATCTCGGCCTGGACCGCCCGGCTGGTGCCGTTGATGGTGGTCTTTTATTTCGTGATTACCGGATGGCTTCTGGTCATCTATGCAGCAGAGATTCCGGCGACTTTCGCGCTGATTTTTCGCGACGCTTTCAGTGGTGAGGCAGTGGCGGGCGGCGCCCTCGGCGCGGTAATCCTGATCGGTGTGCAAAGGGGCGTGTTTTCCAACGAAGCCGGGCTCGGTACCGAATCCCTGGCCCATGGCGCGGCCAAGACCAACGAACCCGTACGCGAAGGACTCGTGGCCATGCTCGGGCCGATCATCGATACGCTGATCGTGTGTACCTGCACGGCGCTGGCGATACTGGTCACCGGAGTCTGGCAGGAAGACGCTGTCGGCGTGACCCTGACTTCGCTCGCCTACGAACAGGCATTTCCCGGATTCGGCTCCTGGCTCGTGCTGCTCATGGTCGTGGTGCTCGGGGCCACGACCGTGCTCACCTATTCCTATTATGGCGGCAAATGCATGGCTTTCCTGTTCGGCACGCGGCGGGAGAAATACTATGTCTGGACCTACGTGGCGCTGATTACCGCAGGCGCGGTGGCGTCGCTGGAAGCCGTGGTTTATCTGTTCGACGGGGCTTACGCCACCATGGCCATTCCGACCATGCTTTCCACCCTGGTGCTGGCGCCGCGGGTGCGGACCGCGGCGAAAGACTATTTCGCGCGGCTGGACCGCGGCGAGGTCAAGCCGTCAGCCCCTCAGTGAATCGCCTGATGCGATTCCGCGTTGCTTTCCTCGTTTACGCCGAGAATGGATTCCTCGTCCTGGGAAACATAGCTTCTCGTGGTGATCGGGCTGCGCAATAGCGGTCCGAGACGGCTGACGAATCGTTCCATGTGGTCGGTCTCGTAATGGCCTTGCAGGCTTTCGGCGTCATTCCATTCCTGCAATAGCAGGACTTCGCCCGGGTCGGCGATTCCCTGGAAATACCGGTAGTGCCGGCAGCCGTGTTCATGCGCGCACAGGCGCATCATTTCCCGCATCAGGTCAAGGGCTTCGTCGACTTTTTCGGGAAAGAGCTGGAAGGTGCTTTGCAGGATAACCATGGCGTCACTCCTCTGCCGAATCCTGAGCGCTGCCGGCAAGATACTCCGGCAACATTCAATTTATACATCGGCAATTCAGTGCAGCGCAACACGGCATCATCATCGGCCGGGCGAGGCATGCCTCGCCCCTACAGGAAAAATCGTACCGAATGCCATGATTACGGGATATCGTGGCGAATTCCATGATTACGGGAAAATTGTGGCGAATTTCATGATTACGGGAAATCGTGGCGAATGCCATGATTACGGGAAAATTGTGGCGAATTTCATGATTATGGGAAAATTGTGGTGAATTTCATGATTATGGGAAATTGTAGGGGCGAGGCATGCCTCGCCCGCGCAGTTGCGGATTATTTGTCTTCAACCTCGTCCCACCAGGGATAGAAACGCGGCATGTCGGCTGAAGCCTTGTCGCTGAACCGCGGCGGGCGTTTTTCCCGGAAAGCCTGCACGCCTTCCTTGCCGCTCGTTCGGCTTTGATAGTAGATCGCCAGGGACTCCACTTCGTGTGCTTCGCGCGGGTGTTTCAGGCAGACGTTGCGATACATCATCTGCCGCGCCAGCGCGACCGAGACCTGGCTGTGCCGCGAAATGCGTCCCGCCAGATCGTACGCTTTTTCAAGCACTTCCTTTCCCTTCGTCCGGTAAGTGACGAATCCCCTTTGCTTCAGTTCCTTCGAGCCGATCAGGTCGGCCCGGTAGATCCATTCCAGCGCGGTTCCCATGTTGACGATGCGTGGCAGGAACCAGGTCGAGCAGGCTTCCGGAGTTATGCCGATGCGGTTGAAGACGAATCCCATCGTCGCGTCCCGGGAAATGATGCGGACGTCCATGGCGCAGGTCATGGTGGCGCCGATGCCGACGGCATGGCCGTTGATGGCGGCGATGACCGGCTTCTTGCATCTGAAGATGGCGAGCGTCAGCAGGCCGCCGAGGTCGCGCACTCCCTTTTCGATCTCCGGGTCACGCAGGCGTTCGCGCATGTCGTTGATGTCGGGCTCGAACGCCTCGTTCAGGCCGAATACATTGCCTTCTCCGGACAAGTCCATGCCGGCGCAAAAGGCGCGCCCGGCGCCGGTGACGACGATGGCGCTTACCGTGTCGTCCTCGCTGGCGCGATCGAATGCGTCGATCAATTCATGACCCATCTCGACGGTGAAAGCGTTGAGCTTGTCGGGCCGGTTCAGCGTCAAGGTGAGAATCGAGTCCGCCACTGCATAAATGATGGTCTGGTATGACATGGATTGTATTCTCCGGATTTAGTCGCGCTCGAGTGAAGATTCTGCGACTTCGCTTCGCTGCGCGCAGAATGACTGTTGGGAAGAATTGCCCGAATGGCTCATCAAATCGCGTTGGCCGCTTTCAGTTGCGCGATGCGCTCGCTATCGAAGCCCCAGTCGGCGAGAACCTGCTCGCTGTGCTCTCCCACCAGGGCCGCCGGCGACTGGATTGCGCCCTGGGTGCGGCTGAATCGCGGCGCCGGTGCAGGCTGCACGACGCCGTCGAAGTCGACGAAAGTTTCCCGGGCCTTGTTATGCGGGTGATCCGGCGCTTCCGCCAGGTCAAGCACGGGCGCAAAACAGACGTCGGTGCCTTCCATCAGCTCGCACCATTGCTCGCGGGTGCGAGCGCGAAAGATCAAGGCCAATTTCTCGCGCGCCGCGGGCCAGTTCTCCTGCGCGTATTGCGGTTCGAACAGTGGATCCTCAATGCCGGCTTTTTCCAGCAGTAATGCGTAAAACTGGGGTTCAAGCGAACCGACCGATATGTATTTTCCGTCTGCGCATTCATAGCTGCCATAGAACGGCGCGCCGCCGTCAAGGCGGTTCGCATGGCGTTCGGTGGTCCACATTCCCATGGCCATAAGTCCATAGAAGGTGCTCAGCAGACTCGCCGTGCCGTCGGTCATGGCCGCGTCTATGACCTGACCGCGGCCGGAATGGTTGCGTTCCAGCAACGCGGCAAGCAGGCCGCAAAGCAGATACATGGCTCCGCCGCCGAAATCGCCGATCAGATTCAGCGGCGGCGCCGGCGGCTGGTCGGCATAGCCCATGGCGCCGAGCGCACCGCCGATGGAAATGTAATTGATGTCGTGGCCGGCGGCATTCGAAAGGGGTCCGGACTGGCCCCAACCGGTCATACGTCCGTAAATCAGTCCAGGATTGCGCTCCAGGCAAACTTCAGGCCCCAGCCCGAGCCGCTCCATCACGCCTGGACGAAAGCCTTCGATCAGCGCGTCCGCCTGATCGATCAGTGCAAGCGCCGTTTCCGTCCCCGCGGTCGATTTCAAATCCAGCGCCAGCGACCGCCGCCCCCGAGACAGCACGTTGGCGCGGTCGCCCTTGCCTTTCAGGCTCAAGCGATCGATGCGGATCACCTCGGCGCCGAGGTCGGAAAGCATCATGGCGCAGAACGGGCCCGGCCCGAGCCCAGCCATCTCGATTATCCGAATTCCTGCTAGTGGTCCCATGTCGGTGAATACTCCGAAAATCCGACGGGATGATATGCAATTTCCGAATCGGCTTGTAGGGGCGAGGCATGCCTCGCCCGTCAGTTGCACGGTTTCCGGGTCGTTCGCGGGCGAGGCATGCCTCGCCCCTACGGTCTCATGAACCTGTACAAGCGCTTGTAAAGCGATGGTGCGTCCACATGCCCAGTTACAAGGAATCTCGCCGGAAAGGATTCACCGAGGAAGCGGTGATGCTGCGAGGAAGCATGCGCTGGTAACAGGAAGTGGACCAATGCCTGCCAGGGACGGCGGGCGCCTTGCCGGTACATCCCGCTCAAATCTGAAAATTCCGGCCGTCTTGTTGCCGGCAAGGCGATGCACTATGCTTGCAGCCTCGTTCAAACACAGCGGCTTTCTGAATGGATCTGGCGGGCAAGACGGCATTCGTAACCGGCGGCGCTTCGGGCCTGGGACTGGCGGTCGCCCGGAATTTTCTCGCAACCGGCGCCAATGTCATGTTGTTCGACCGCAACGAAGAACTGTTGCGGCAGGCGGGCGCGGAACTTGGCGGACAGGCGATCTGGCACGCGGGCGACGTCACCGATGAAGATTCGGTTTCCGCCGCCATCGCCGCGACCCGCGAGCGCTTCGAGGCCATCCATATCAATGTGAATTCCGCCGGCATCGGCGGCGCTGCACGCACTGTGGGCCGCGACGGCCCCATGCCGCTCGCGCGATTCGAACATATCGTGCGGGTGAATCTGATCGGCACTTTCAATGTGCTGCGGCTATGCGCCGCGGTAATGAACGAAAACGAACCCGACGGCGGCGATGGCGAACGCGGAGTCATCGTCAACGTGGCATCAGTCGCCGCTTTCGACGGTCAGACCGGTCAGGCGGGATATGCCGCGTCCAAGGGCGGCATCGTCGCAATGACATTACCCATCGCCCGCGATCTGGCGAAGCGGGGAATTCGCGTCATGACCGTGGCGCCGGGCGTGTTCGAGACGCCCTTGCTCGCCGCGGCGCCGGATGAGCTGAAACAGGCGCTGGTCTCGATTACCCAGTTCCCGAAGCGGCTCGGACAGCCCGACGAATTTGCCGCCGAAGTTGCGCATATCGTCCGGTGCGCTTATCTCAACGGCGAAACCATACGGCTCGATGCCGGCATCCGCATGCCGGCGATTTGAAACAGCAATATTTGAGGAAAATCATGGCTCAAGCATATATCGTCGGCGGCGTGCGCACCGCCACTGGACGCAAGAGAGGCCGGCTCAGCCGGGTGCATCCGGTCGATCTCGGCGCGATGGTGGTCGATGAACTGATCGAGCGCACGAACATCCCGGAAGATCGCGTCGATGACCTTGTTTTCGGCGTAGTAATGCAGAATGGCGCGCAGGCCGGCAATCTCGGCCGCAATGTCACGATGTCTTCGCGGCTGCCGCTGGAAGTTCCGGGCGTAACCGTCGACCGGCAATGCGGCTCTTCGCTGCAGGCTATGCAGTTCGCTGCCCAGGCCGTCATGTCCGGCACCCAGGACGTGGTAATCGCCGGCGGCGTGGAAGCCATGAGCACGGTGGAGATCGGTTCGAACGTTCGCGATGGCCTGGCCCATGGCCGCGGCGTGCCCAAGGGTGACCGGCTGGAAGCGCGCTATCCCGGCATCCAGTTTTCGCAGTTCGATGGCGCTGAATTGCTGGCGGAGAAATACGGCATCGGCCGCGAGCAACTCGACGAATTCGGTCTGCTCAGCCACCAGCGTGCGGCCGAGGCCACGAACGAAGGCTATTTTGAACGTGAAGTGCTGCCCGTCCCCATCGTGCTCGAAGACGGCAGCCCGGATATGCACGTTATCGATGAGGGCATTCGCGAGGACGCTTCGCTCGAAGGCATGCGCGGACTGAACCCCTTGCGCGAAGAGGGCGTCATCACAGCCGGCACCGCAAGCCAGATCAGTGACGGCGCAGCAGCCATAATGATCGCCAACGAAAACGCCGTGGCCGAACTCGGCCTGCCGGTGAGGGCGAAGATTCATTCCATGGCCGTAATCGGATCGGATCCTGTAGTCATGCTCGAAGGCCCGATACCCGCGACCGAAAAAGTGCTGGAGAAAGCCGGACTTTCGCTCGACGACATCGATCTGTACGAAGTCAACGAAGCTTTCGGCTCAGTGCCGCTGGCCTGGGCCAAGGCGCTAGGCGCGGATATCGAGCGCCTGAACGTTAACGGCGGCGCCCAGGCGCTCGGCCATCCACTCGGCGCCACCGGCGCGAAACTGATGGTTACGCTGGTGCATGAACTCGAACGCAGGCAGGGTCGTTACGGCCTGATCGCGATCTGTGAGGGCGGCGGCACGGCCAATGCCATGATCGTCGAGCGTACCGACTGGGCAGCCTGATCCGAATTCGAACTGTTGCGGAATATCAAAGATGTTGTCTGAACGCTCCGAATCGCCCTGGATGGATGAAGAATTGCGCATCATGCGTGAGGCCGTTGGCCGCTTCCTCGAAAAGGAATTCGTACCGAATATCGGCGCCTGGGAAAAGCAGGGTCGCATCGATCGCGACGCCTGGCGCAAGGCCGGCGATGCAGGCCTGTTATGCGCATCGATTCCCGCGGCCTATGGCGGCGGAGGCGGCAATTTCAAGCACGAGGCGGTACTGCTCGAAGAATTGACCTATGCCGGCATCAGCGGTTGGGGCAACAGCGTACATTCGGGAATCGTCGCCCATTACATCCATGCCTATGGTTCGGAAGTACAAAAGCAGCGCTGGCTGCCGAAAATGGCCAGCGGCGAACTCGTAGCCGCCATCGCCATGACCGAACCCGGCACCGGCTCGGACTTGCAGGCGGTTGCCACTACGGCCATCCCCGATGGCGACGACTATGTGCTCAACGGGCAGAAAACCTTTCTCTCCAATGGCATGAACGCCGAGTTGATTTGCGTCGTCGCCAAGACCGATCCGGGAGAGGCCGCCTCCGGCGTTTCCCTGATCATGCTGGAAACCGAAGGCGTGGAAGGCGAGGGCGGATTTTCGCGCGGGCGCAATCTCGAAAAGCTCGGCCAGAAGGCGGCCGACACGGCCGAAATCTTTTTCGCCGACGTGCGCGTGCCGAAAGCGAATCTGCTTGGCGGCGCGGAAGGCAGCGGTTTCGTCCAGTTGATGCAGCAATTGCCGCAGGAGCGGCTGATCATCGCCGTCGGCGCCGTCGCCGGAATCGAAAAGACCTTGCGGGTGACTTCGGACTACGTGAAGGAACGCAAGGCGTTCGGCAAGCGCATACTCGATTTCCAGAACACCCAGTTCAAGCTCGCGGAACGATTTACCGAAGCCCGCGTCGCGCGCATTTTCGTCGATGACTGCGTCGAGCGTCTCGTTGCCGGCAAACTCGACGTCAGCACCGCGGCCATGGCCAAATGGTGGACGACCCAGAAGCAATGTGAAATCGTCGACGAGTGCCTGCAATTCTTCGGCGGCTACGGCTACATGATGGAGTTTCCCATCGCCAGGATGTACGCCGACAGCCGGGTGCAGAAAATCTACGGCGGCAGCAACGAGATCATGAAGATGCTGATTGCCCGAGAAATCTGAGCAGATCAGGCGCGTTCGGATTTGGTCTAGCATCGGGTCTGACAAACTGAGCCGAACTCACATGAATTATATCTTTTCGAAGTTTGCCGGGCATTCAAGAGTTAGGCTCTTGTTTGTTTTGTGCACATCTGCCTGGCTCCTGGCATTTTCCATTGATGAACTGCTATACCGAATCGATCCCGGAAATCACTTTGAGGCAGTATCCGGGATCAATGAAATAATCGGTTCCTATTCTTTTGCCCAGGCAATTTTCCTGGTTGTGTTGCTAGGGCCCTTTATCGAGACAATCCTGTTTCAAATTCTCTTGTTGCGGGCCATCAGGGCCTTGACGGATCGTTTGCCATTCACGGAAGGCTGGGGGCCCAGTTTTGTTTTGACCAGCCTGATATTTGCCGCGATTCACGGCCTGGGAAGCGAGTCCGTTTATCACGGCCTCTTTCTGGTGATTCCCATACTGCCGCTTGCCTTCGCTCTTAGCCTGCTTGCGGTAATGGAGTACGAACGGGAAGACGGGGCTCCTGTCTCGTACGTATTTGTTTTGCACGCCATATACAATGCGATCACATCCATCTTGTTTTTTTCATTCCGTTAAAGGATTGGAGATGGGAAACCCACGCGAAGGAACAGTTGATGAAATCTGCGAATTTCGGGACTGTGGAGTGAGTGTCCTATGATGAGGCTATGATTTCTTTTCAACGATCAATCCAGAAATAGTGAATCATATATATTTTCAATTATTTCCTTTACCATAATCCCTCCAAAACTATAAAGCAGCCAACGTAGTCCGTCGTAGCTTTGAACTTGTTCGGCGTATATCATTGCCGACAGTTCTGGGACACCCACCCGTCAACATTATCATGAACCCAGCAAACTTGGGGGTTGATTGAAGAAATTTGGAACAGATTCAGAATCGATGGGCAGTGAAACCAATTCGCGGGCACGGGCAACGCTGCCCATTCAGACATGTAACTGAGGCCGCCCCGGATTATGCAGCTTTCTTGGTCCTGCTCCTTTCCCTGGTCGCCAGCTTTTCCAGGCCGTTGAACATCGTGATCGATTCCTTTTGAATCTCCAGCGCCAGCGTGCACCATTGCGCCCGGTTCAGATTCAGGTCCGACAAGGCGGACCGAACCTCTTTCGGAATCAATCCCTGAAAATAACTGGAGTGGAGCGAACAGTTTGCTCGTTTTAAACAGTGGGTACCAAAAAATCGATAGGTGGCTAATGAATTACATTCACTTCACCGAACCTTTGCGTTGGCGAATATACAAGTATAAGAGTCCGATTGGGCCAATTAAAACTGCCCAACCCCAGCATAACAGCATGGTAAAGAATTTTACTAATAGCATTATTAACGCATTAACATAGAATACATTCTCCCCCATAACAAAATTAACGATGCTTTCATAAACAAATCTAGAATAGGGGTAAAGAAGAGTATTGATTGCGAAAAATGCCAACACTGCAGCCAGCACTATTGGGTCTAATTCTTCAGTTACAAGTATATTAAAAATGCCAATTGCTGAAATAATTAGCCCAAACACAAAGTTTCGGAAATAGTATTTAGCCGAAAGCCCACCAATAGTCTTGGTAAAATCTGAATTCGATTTCATTTGATCTCACTTTATCTCATAAATTTTCTGATGATGTTCCTGGGTGTGTTTGTCTCACAACAGACCCAATAATCGGACTGAGATTTTTCTCGGAGCAAAATAGAAAGAAGGGCGCGAACTGGCAAATTGGAACATTTATGTAAACTACTCTACTCGTGAAAAAATCCGAAATTAGTGCTGATGCCGATTAGCCTATGAAATTCCAGGAGCCACTCGGCTGTTCCAAGAAAATGCTACCTATGTGGGGAGGCTATTAGTAGACTCAAGCTTTTTCAATGCGATCGCAACCAACCGGTGGTCAAAGATTTTCAATTTGCGCTGGCCAGCCTTTTCGCCGCCGGGCCAACGCTTCAAGCCTTCCATGACCCCATTGATCGTGGGTTCAATTTTGTCATTCTGCAACATCCAGTCAATTGTTGCAATTAGTTCCATTCCAAGAGGTGACTCAAATCCGTCAATTGTGGATGCTGCCCACTCCAGGACGTGAGAAAACTCCCTACCTTCACCTGAGTTTAAATACGATTGCACCTGGTCATGTTTCGCTTCGTTAAACCATATAAGATCGAACGTATCCGCATCTGCCAAGCGTTTTTCGCACCGAAGATAGCTGCCATCAATGCTATCCAGCAGCTTCGTCAATTTGTGAGAGTAAGGGCCGAATTTGTTCGCTTGGAATTTAAAATTGAGTGGGTCGGTGACATTGAACCTCCTGACACCGCGTTCAATGAACCATCCAAGTTTTTGTACTTCGAGGATTGAACAGTCGATCCCGAGCAGGCAGTAACGGCGAACCATCTCGGCGACCAATGCACGCGCGGGTGTCAAATTCTCAACCCCGGCGTGCTTCGACACATCTTGATACCTAGGTGTCGGTTCGTAAATGATCGCATTGACACTTTCTACATCTTTTAGTGCGGACGCGATTAGCGGGCCTACTACGCTCCAGTGCAGGCCGCCGTTGCCGCAGCCAAGCGGAGGTATCGCAATTGATTGGATATTCTTCTCAACAATTGTTTGAACAAGATGTTCCAATCCATGCCTCACCCATTCGATCTTGGTTTGAGCGCGCCAATGGGTCTTTGTCGGAAAATTGATGATCCATCGTGGCCCGAAGAATTCTTCGTTCGCGGTTACGTACATTTCCCCAATGCGCACTTTACCTTCATCGCAGGCGCGCGCATAGGCGTCGAAATTACGCGGGAACCGCTCCTTGAACATAAGAGCTATTCCCTTGCCCATGACACCGACAGTGTTCACGGTGTTTACTACTGCTTCTACATCAGCTTCGAGTAGATTGCCTTGCGTAAACTTAATCATTAGAAATACTAATCGGTTCGCGCTACGACCTTGATATTGAGCCCGACTTCGTCACGCTGCTGTTCAAGGATCCGTTGCTCGTTCTCCCTCAGACAGACAACGCCTATCAAGTGTTCGGCAAGCAAGTGCCTATATACGAGTGCTTCCGCCTGGTAGCAGTCGGTCTTTTCGGGATCGTCCGAGTCTCGCTGGAAGTCTCTCCTTTGCAGAATGCCCCAGTCGATCACGGTCAGATTCTCCAGAGACGTGTAAAACTGCGCGGTCTGCAAACTCGCGTGCCGATCAGAAATCACTGCCGCCACTCCACGCTCCGCCAAGCCCCGTAGTGACGACACCATGATCGCGATTTCTGAGTTTGGAAATTGGCGAATACCTCCGTATCCAGTCTTTATGTTGTACATCATCATAGAGAACGGTGTGAAGTAGAACGGAACATAGTCAGACAACGTCCCTCTCGGATCAACTGGGACACTCCTTTCTGCTCGGCGCTGAATCAGTTCTGGATTTCCAATCCCAGCGAAATTGGGGTCACGAACATCCGAGTTCCTGCAATGAAGCCCATTTCGAAGGATCCACGGCACATTGCTAATGTGCGTAATCCTGAAGATCAGAGCCTTCCCCGCATTCAAGCTGTTATAGGGCATGTCCTGTCATAGTTATTCATCGGCTAGACCGTGCTCATTGTGAGCAGTCGTCGATATGCTCTGCAACAAACGATGGACCGCATCTAATTGGGCAAAACGTTGAGATGCGCAAGGCTGGCCGTAGCTCGCTTTGCCTTTACGACGAACAAACACGGTCCCCTTTTCAGCTCGTTGCGCCATTGAGATATCAGGCGCGCAGGTCGGGCAGTTGATAGCCCTCATCCGCAAAGCGCGCACGGATTACCTTCTTGTCGATCTTGCCCGTTGTGGTCAGCGGGATGTTGTCCGTTTCCATGACTTCGTCGGGCAGTTGCCACTTGGCGAAGGCCTGGCTGCAATGATCGATCACCGACGCCGGGTCGAGTTCCTTGCCTTCGGCCATGATGACCAGAGCCACCGGACGCTCGTCCCATTTAGGATGCGGCTGCGCCACTACCGCGGCCTGGGCGACATCCGGCATGGCGACGATGTGGTTCTCCAGGTCCACCGATGAGATCCATTCCCCGCCTGACTTGATCAAGTCCTTGGACCGGTCTGCGATCAGCAGATACTGCTCGGAATCGATCTTGGCGACATCGCCGGTAACGAGCCAGCCATCGTGGAACTTGTCGGGCTGGGGATCGTTGTAATACTCCGAAGCGATCCACGGGCCGCGGATGCATAGCTCGCCTACGGTTTCGCCGTCATGGGGCAGGGCGTTCCACTCGTCGTCGAAGATCTCCATTTCCAGGCCGGGCATCAGCAATCCGGCCTTGGCCACGTTCTCGAATTGCTCGTCTTCGGACAGTCCCCGCTGGGAGTACTTGGACAGCTTGCGCGACAGCGTGCCCAGGGGATTCGTTTCGGTCATGCCCCAACCCTGGATCATTTCAATGTCGTAATTGTCCCAATACCAGCGAATCAGCGAGGGAGGCGGCGCGGAACCGCCGCAGGTCAATCGGCCCACGCTGGAAATGTCGTGCTTGCCGGGATTGGCTTCCAGCGCCGCCTTTACGCCTTGCCAGATGGTGGGCACGCCGGCGGAAATGGTTACTTCTTCGTCTTGCATCAGGCGCAGAAAAGCGTCGGGGATCATGAACCGGTGCGGCATGACCTGTTTGCAGCCCAGCATGGAAGCACAAAACGGCAAGCCCCAGCCCATGGCGTGGAACATGGGCACGATTCCCAGCGAGGAGTCGAGCGCGGAAAGTCCGATCGAGTCGGTCAGACATTCGGTTAAGGTGTGCAGATAGGTCGAGCGATTGGTGTACATCACGCCTTTCGGCTTGCCCGTGGTGCCGGAGGTGTAGCAAAGGCCCATGGGCGCGGTTTCCGGGATTTCCGGCCATGCATATGAACTCGCATGGCCGGCGATGAAATCTTCGTAGTCGACCTGGTTGGCGAAGGAACTTTCGCCGCCTTCGCCGTGGCGGCAGACGACCAGCAATTCGACACAGGGCAACTTGTCCCAGAGCGGTTCCAGCAGGGGCAGCAGGTCTTCGTCGGCGAAGATCACGCGGTCGTTGGCGTGATTGACGATGTATTCGAGATCCACCGGCGACAGGCGGATGTTCAGGGTGTGCAGCACCGCGCCCATGGACGGTACGGCCTGATACAACTCAAGGTGGCGGTGATTGTTCCACATGAAGCTGCCTACCCGGTCGCCAATCTGAATCCCGGCGCCGGCCAGCGCGTGCGCCAACTGGTTGGCGCGGTCCCAGGTCTGCTTGAGAGACTGGCGGTGCGTTCCGTCCGCCTGCATCGTGACCACTTCCACTTCCGGGTCGAGCAGTGCTCCCCGGCCGAGAATGTGGGACATAAGAAGGGGTGTGTTTTGCATTGTCATTGGAATCGACCTCAAGCGTGCCTGACTACGGTAGCGCAGGCAGCATAACGAATAAGCGGAAGTGGTTCAACGCGGGCCCGGCGCACTCGAAATCTCGTTTGCAAGGCGTCGTCCGCGCCTTTATGCTTGCCGCATTTTCACCTGTCGGAGCAGTGCAATGATCAGCGCCAGAGAACACTCTAAGAAGAAAATTACCGTCATGGGCAAGACCATGGCGTATGTCGAGATGGGCGATGGCGACCCCATCGTGTTCCAACACGGCAATCCGACCTCATCCTATCTCTGGCGCAACATCATGCCGCATCTGGCGGACCAGGGCCGTTGCATCGCCCTCGACCTGATCGGCATGGGCGATTCGGACAAGCTCGAAGATTCCGGCCCCGACCGCTATACGCTACTGGAGCACCGCGAGTATTTCGATGCCGCGCTGGAGCAATTGGGCGTCGGGAACAATGTCACTTTCGTCATTCACGACTGGGGCTCGGCGCTCGGATTCGACTGGGCCCGCCGCCATCCCGACAGCGTCCGGGGCATCGCCTACATGGAAGCCATCGTCCAGCCGGTGGCAAGCTGGGACAATTGGCCCGAAGCCGCCCGCCGGGTTTTCCAGGGCTTCCGCTCACCGGCCGGCGAGGGCATGGTGCTGGAGAACAACGTCTTCGTGGAACGCGTGCTGCCCGGCTCGGTGTTGCGCAAGCTCACCGATGAGGAAATGGAAGTGTATCGCCGGCCTTTCCTGAATCCCGGCGAAGACCGCAGGCCCACACTGACCTGGCCGCGGCAGATTCCCATCGCCGGCGAGCCCGCCGAGGTTGTGCAGTTGGTGCAGGATTACGCCGATTGGTTAAGTGAATCCGATGTGCCGAAGCTCTTCATCAATGCCGAACCCGGCGCCATTCTCATCGGCGCACAGCGCGAATTCTGCCGCTCCTGGCCGGCCCAGAAGGAAGTTGCCGTACCCGGCAATCACTTCCTGCAGGAGGACTCCCCCGACGAAATCGGTCAGGCCATATACGAGTGGCTGAGGAAGATTTTAGCGTAACGCAATGTCACAATTGAGTTAAATTCTGCCTTGCCGGGACGGGTCTCCCGGCATTCAAGAATGTTCACCTCCAGGCCAAAATTCGCGGCGTTGCGCTCGCAGTCGTTCTTCTTCGAACCGTCCTCCCGCGCGATCGGCTCCGGCGTCGGCGGAAACACCTCCCGGTGCTCCGGATGCACCAGCACCGCCGGAAACCCCCGGAATCATTCGCCGGGGATGCATGGCGGAAATTGCTGCCAGCCGTCTAAATTTGTTGACAAGCAAGCAAACTAGGCATTAAATGGGTTTGTAAGCAAAATATTTCGAGTGCCCCGTTCCTCGATCAGGCGAGCCGGTTGCGCAACCGGCTGGCAGCCGTTAGGGAGGTAGACGATGTCTAACTTTAGAACACTGGGTGTATCGGTACTTTTGGCTCTGATGGCGACTGGAGCCGTTGACAAGGCGCTGGCCCAGGGCAGCCCATCGGTCGTACTGGAAGAAATCATAGTCACGGCGCAAAAACGAGAACAGAGTCTGCAGGAATTGCCTTTGTCCGTGACGGCCCTGGCTGCTGAGGATCTGCAGCGCGCGGGCGCCGTTAATCTCACTGACATTCGCACGCTCGTGCCCGGATTGTCGATTGACAATACCCAATCTCCGCAGGTGGCTCTGCGCGGCATCACCAGCAACAACCTTCTGCCCACGGGGGACCCGGCCGTGGCCACGCACTACAACGGCGTCTATATCGGGCGGCCCAGTGCACTTCGTAGTTCGTTCTTTGATCTCGCGCGAGTGGAAGTATTGAAGGGACCGCAGGGCATTCTCTATGGCCGTAACGCGACGGGCGGCACGATAAACGTCATTTACAACCGGCCTGAATTCGACACCAACGGGTATGTCGATGCTCAGATTGGCAATCATGGTTACTCAAATATTACGGGTGTAGCAAACCTGGAGGCTGTCGAGGATACGTTTGCTGTCAGGGCCGCGGCCAATTATCAGCAACGCGATTCATTTGCCGGAACCGGTTCGGTCAGCAATGACCACTTCGGCAGCGCACTGGATGATCGCAGTGTGCGTTTGCAGGCACTGTACAACCCGACAGATGATCTTTCATTGTTGTTTGGGTTCAGCACGTTTCAGAGCGATGGCGGTCTGGCAGCCACGCGTCCAATCCCGATGCCTCCTGGCTCCAATCCGTTTGAGTCCTCGTTGAATACAGAGCCATTCTGGAGTGACGATCAGGATATGTTTTGGCTCGAGGCCAACTATGAAACGGACCAGATTCAGCTGACTTATCTGGGCGCGGCGTTCGACGGCGAAACAGATCGTTTTTTCGATGTCGACGGGACGGACTTTCTGCCGCAGGAAGGCAGCCAGGCACTTACCGGTGAGCAGACGTCCCATGAACTGCGACTGAGTTCTGCGGGCGGTGATCCGCTCGACTGGATGGTGGGGCTCTACTACTTTGACGAAGACACCACACGCGTTGCAGACGTGAATCTGGGTCCCATCGTGCTTGATATCGCCATCCCGGATTTCAATTCAACGTCGCGGGCTGTTTTCGGAAATCTGACGTACAACTTCAATGAGAGTTTCCGCATCGGTGCTGGTCTGCGCTATTCCGACGATGAAAAAGAGGAACGTGATTCCACACGCGAGGGCTTTGCATTCGGCATGCCTATCCCGCTGACCGTTGCAAGCGCAAGCGGGGAATGGAATTCAACCGACTGGCAACTGACGCTGGAATATGATGCGAACGACGACAGTCTCTTGTATGCAAAGGTCGGGACCGGATACAAGGCGGGTGGATTCGTAGATGCGATCAGCGTCCTGCTGACCGGGATTACGGACCCAACCTTTGACAACGAAGGGATCTTTGCCATCGAAATCGGTCACAAAAGTGAGTTCCTGGAAGATCGCCTGCGCATCAACTCGGCGTTCTATTGGTATGACTATGAGGATCATCAGGTTGTCGTATTTTTCGGTGGCGGCAATATTGTTGAGAACGTCGACGCGGGTATCTTCGGCTTCGAAACGAATATTGATTTTGTAATCAGCGATAACAGTCAGTTGTTCTTTTCGCTTGCCAACAACGACAGTGAGTACGATGACGGCGAAACGCTGATCGACGTGACGTTTCCCGGCGGCGCCGCTCCTGTTGACGTGGGCGGCAATCGAATACCGCTGACACCGGAGCTGGCATTCAACCTTGGTTTCGAGCACAGCTTTCGGTTACAAAATGGAGCCAGCCTGACACCGAGTATTGTCATGCATTGGGAAGATGACAATCCTCTGCGGCAATTTGGCTACGGTATTGATGTGCAGGAAAGCTGGTCCGAAACCAATTTTCAGATTTCCTATCGGCCGGCGAACGCAAACTGGTATCTGGACGGCTGGATCAGGAATATTGAGGATCGAGACGGAGACGATGTCGTCGATCTTTCCTATCTGGTCACCGGTACGGGAGGTCGGACCGCGAACTTCCGCGCACCGCGAACGTACGGTGTGAGTTTCGGCTATCGATTCGACTAACGCCCAAGACGCCCCGGAAGGCCGCAGAGTCCATCGGCAGGCGGAGCCTGCCCAACGTCAAGGTCGGTTATTCATGATCCTCAAGCAACGTTTCCACACGGTTCTCCTGATCGCCTCCATTGCCGTGGCTTCCGTCGCCGCTTTGGAATACCTGTTCCTCGATGAGCTGCTGGTACCGGCGTTCGTTGGCAGCGCGCTGCTGTTGCTGCTTTCCTGGGCCGCCCGCACCTGGACGCGCCCGGTGGCCGGCGTGAGCATTTTCCTGTCATTCGCGCTGCCGCTCGGCGCCCTGATCGGCTTTCTGCGCGGCGAACTGGTGCTTGCCATTCCCATCTTCGATTTCCTGTTGTTCAGTTGGGTGTTCGCGAACGCCGTGCACACGCTGCGCTCCGAAGGTGCGGTGCCGAAGAAAAGGGGTCTCGTGTTCAGAAGTGCGAGGACCGCCGGCTTGATGGCGGTTGCCGCTATCGTGCTGCTCGCGGCGGCCTATCCGTTCCGGGCGGATCCCATCGCGATGCTGCCGGGCAAGCAGTTGTCGGGTGAGGAAAAAGCCTATCCGGCGGACTGGGCCTTTGCCCAGGAATCCCTGACCTTGAAGATTGAGACCAACCCGGACGACCCCCATTCGGTAACCACGCTCCACTTCATCATCGACGACAAGCTGCACATCCCCGCGCAGAATGGCCATACCAAGGAATGGGCCAGCATCGTGGTTGCCGACCCGCGTGTGCGCATAAAGATAGGCGATGACATTTTTCCCGCGCAGGCGACCCTGGTTTCGAAGGATGCCGGCGAAATGATCAGGCCGCTTGCAGTGGAGAGATTCAGGCAGGCGGGCCGCGAATTTCCCGAAGAACTTCTCCCGGATATGTGGCTGTTCGAAATCTCTCCGCGGGGTTGATGAACGGATCACCGGCTTCAATGGTCACGCCCCAGACCATATCCAAGTGGCTGAGGGAGAATTCAGCGTAACGCAATGTCACAATTGAGCTGAATTCTGCCTTCAGGGTTTATTGATGCTCCGTGGCGGACTTCGTACAATCGGTCGTTGGACTTCGCGGCGCGTCTCGCCGCACATATAAAATCATAGAGGAAAACTCGATGATCAAATCAGGCATGTTTCGATTGCTGCTCCTGCTGGCCTTGCCTTTGGCGACCGGCGCGGTGGCGCAGGACCGGGTTGGTGATTTTTCGCTGCTCGACCAGGCGGGTTACCACCACGGCATGAGCTGGTATGGAGACCACGAACTGATCGCTTTCCTCGTGCAGGCGAACGACAGCGCGGCGACCGAGGCCGCCCTGCCGCGCTACCTGGAATTGCATAAGCAATATGACGCACATGGCGTCGAGTTCATGATGATCAACCCCATGGCCCGCTACAATCGCGAAGCGGTGCAGGCGAGACTCGATCAATGGGGCGTCGAGATTCCCGTATTGATGGATGATTCCCAGGTAGTTTCCGAAGCGATGGGTATAGAACGCACCGGCGAAGTGCTGCTGTTCGATCCCAAATCGTTCGTTGTCGAGTACCGGGGATCGGTGGAAGGCGCGCAAACCGCCATCGACGAATTTCTGGCGGGGGAAGAAGTCAGCGCTTCCCTGATTGCCACGGCCGGTTCCGAGGTCAGTTACCCGGTTCAGGGCGTTCCTTCCTATAGCAAGGACATCGCACCGGTGCTGGCTGAGAATTGCGCCACTTGCCATCGCGCCGGCGGCGTTGCGCCGTTCGCCATGGACAGCCACACCATGGTGCGCGGCTGGTCGCCGATGATTCGCGAAGTGCTGATGACCCGCCGCATGCCCCCGGGGCAGATCGACGGACACATCGGCGAGTTCATTAACGACCGCCTGATCGACCGCGAAGACATACGCAACATCGTCGCCTGGGTAGAAGCGGGTGCGCCGATCGACGGCGACAGCGATCCCTTGGCCGAGTTGACCTGGCCCGAGTCCAAATGGGCTTTCGGCGAGCCTGACCTGGTGCTGGACATTCCCGCCACTACGGTCCCGGCCACAGGTAATGGTGTATTCGTGGACGTGCAGGTCCCGATTGAAATGGAACAGGACCGCTGGTTGCGGGGCAGCCAGATCATCGCCGGTGATCGAACGGTATTGCACCACACGGTAAACCGGCTGGATTTCCCGGGCGAGATCGGCCGCCGGGGCGGCTTTCTCGGCGGGGACGGCAATCGGGACAAGGCCGATATCACGGCCTACATTCCCGGAGACACTCCGGACTTGGCGCCGCCGAACACCGGCGGTCTGCTGAAAGCGGGCTCACTGCTGCATCTCAATATGCACTACACCCCGAACGGCCGCGAGACCGTTGACCGCAGCGAACTCGGCTTGTGGTTCTATCCCGAGGGAGAAGTGCCCGAAGAAAGAATGAGCGGAAGATGCGCCTGCGTGTTCCCCAACACCTGGACCACGATTCCTCCCCATGATCCGGCCTTCGAGCAAACCGCAAGCATCGTCATCGAGCGCGATGCCAAGATTCACAGCTACCTGCCGCATATGCATTTCCGCGGCAAGCGCATGCGCTTCTATGCGGAATACCCGGACGGCAGCAGCGAGGAATTGATAAACATCGCCAAGTACAACTACAACTGGCAATTGAGCTACACCTACGAGGAGCCCAAGTTCGTGCCCGCCGGCACGAAGATCACCGCCGTGGCGGCCTGGGACAACTCGGCCAGGAATCCGGCCAACCCCAATCCCGACCGCGCGGTGGACTGGGGCAATGAAAGCTGGGACGAGATGTTCTTCGGTGCTGTAAGCTGGAAATTCGAGAACCAGGGCGGCGAAGACTAAGCTGCGGGCGACGCATGCGTCGCCCCTACAACTCCGGTGGAATGAACGGGTGATTCAGACGCCGTTTGTCTAATTCTCAATTCTTGCGTAGGGGCGAGGCATGCCTCGCCCGTGACGGCTTCTACAATATCCGAAAAATATCGTAGGCGACCTTTCCTTCCACCTGTTTGCTCTTGCCGACGCAGATGACGTGGTTCACCCAGTCATATTCTTCCGAAGTCGTGCTGAACAGCGGCGTCACGCGCCAATAGAGGCCGTTCTCGCCGTTGTGCACGATGCCCCGGTAAGTCATGTAGATGTGGGCGCCGTCGTCGGTCTCGAGCGTGATGCGCACATCCAGCGCGGAATGGCCCGAGACCTGGGTGATCCAGTCGGCCCCGCCCGAAAGCACGGTTCCGCTCAACCCGGGTCCGCTGAAAGTCCCGCCGCTGACCGGCGCGATGCGCGTATGGCCGGCATCGACCTGCTCAGCCACATCGAGCAGCAATTCCATCATGAATTCGGATTCGAGTTCCGAGGCTGGGGATTGCGCCCGCGCCAAAGAGGCCGCGCCCATGGCCGCAGCCGCGCCTACGCCCAATTTGGTGAAGGTCCTGCGGTTCATATGGTTCTCGTTCTTGCTCATTGAAAGTTGTCTCCTGGTATCCGGCCGTTCAACCGGCTCGTACGGAAATCCGGAATTTGTCGAATCGTCGCAATATGGCGGGAAGATAAAACACGTCAAGCAGCAAGGCCAGCACTACGATGGGAACCAGTAATCTGGCGGCCTGCTGAAAATAGAAGGTGCTCGCGGCCATCAGGAAAGTCGTGCCGAGGGTGAGCACCAGCGTGGTGATCGTGAGCGCGGGTCCGGCGGTGCGGATGGCGTGGGCGACGGCGTCGGAAATGATTTCGCCCTCGCGGCGCTTAGCGAGATAGTGGGTCAGCACGTGCACGGTATCGTCCACCACCAGCCCGATACTGATGCTGAACAGCATCATTACGAAGGGATCCAGCGTGCCGACCAGCAGGCCCCAGAAACCGAACACTATGGCGGCGGGCAGCAGGTTCGGAATGATGCTGAGCAAGCCGAAATACACACTGCCCAGGCCGAAGATCAAGGTAAGCGTGATCAGCCCCAGGCTGAGCGAATAGCCTTGCAGCAATTCCACGGTCACGCGCTCGTCCATGCGCGCGAACACCAGCAGGCCGCTGCCGTGGACCAGGGTAGCTTCGGAGAAAGTCTGCTCGAAACGTGCATCGATCAAGGCGTTCAGATCGATAAGTTCCTGATTGGACATGGGCCGGGCGTTGATCGTCATGGCGGCGATCGACCGATCCCGGTTGAGAAAATTCGACAGCGGAAAATCGCGGTTCTGCACGAACCGGTAGGCAGTCAGATAATTTTCGATCGTTTCAGGCTCATGTGGAAGCAGCCAGGCTTCCGCATCGTTGTAACGTATCTCGTTGACGGTTTTCAGCAATTCCACGACGCTGGTCGTGGATTCAATCTCTTCCCGTTCTCCCAGCCAGTCGAGCAACGATTCCATCCGGGCGAGAAAAGCGGGATCGATGGCGCCGTCGGGGCCGCCGGCGTCGATGGCATAGCTGATTGACGGGCCGCGGTCGAGACGCTCGCCGACGGCGTCGAAGTAGTCGCGTAATCCGGCGGCGTCGCTGATGAAATCGAGCCGGTTGAAGTCGGTTTCGTTCAGCGGGAGCATGCTGATGCCCACTGCCGCGAACGCCGTGCAGAACCAGAACAATTGCCGGTCCCTGCGCCGGCCGATGGCAATGACCCGGCTCATCGCCTGGTGCAGTAGATCGCCGTTGCCGGAACCGTTTCCGGTTTTGACCAGCCATATGAGTAAGCTCGGCAGCAAGGCCGCGGTCAGCAGCCAGGAAAACACTATGCCGACAGCGACGGTGCTGCCGAAGTCGGAGATCGCCGGCGAGGAACTCAGATTCAGCGAAGCGAACCCGATGGCCGTGGTCAGCGCCGCCAGGGTGACCGGGCGGATATTTTGCATGAGGCTGAACGTCATCGCTTCCGCTTCCGGCATCCCGCGCAACAGGCCTTGCCGGTAGATCGAAATCACATGTACGCTGCTCGCCACGCAAACCACGACAATGATGACCGGCGCGATCGCCGTCACGGTATTGAACGAAAACCCGATCAGGCCGAGCGTACCCAGGGCGCAAAACAAGGTCAGCATTGTGTGTACGAGAATGGCGAAGCCCGCCCGCACCGAGCGGAAGAAACCGCAGATCGCAAGAATGCAGGCCAGGATGACGAATGGCAGCAGCCCGCCGAGGTCGTCGAGCATGGACTGCCGACCGGAATATTCGAGCAGAACTTCACCGCTGGCAAGGATTTCCATTTCCGGAAATTCTGCTTGCAGCTCGTCGCGCAAGCGCAATGCTTCGCGGGCGGAGTCCAGCCTTTGCGCCTCATCGGCATATTCGGCATTCAGACGAATGCGCGTAAACGCCAGACTGGCGTCGGCCGAGAGCAGATTGCCGGTAAGCAGATCGTCCGCCAGCGCGATGCGCGCCAGGTTGGCCAGTTCAGTTTCGCCGTAGTCCCGGAAATCGCGCGCAAACAGGTGTCGCAGATTGCGCGGAGAGAAGTAATCGAGCAGGGAGGAATGGCTGCCGGCCAGGGGAATTTCGAGGTATCGCTCGCGCAGGGCGTCGATCGCCGTCAGGCGGTCACGGGTAAAAACGCTTTCGCCTTCCGGGGCGAGGAAAGCGAAGACGATCTCGGTCGGCTGCGGAAACTCCGCGTCGAGCGATTCAAGTTCTTCGACATATGGATCGTTGCGCGTCAGCAGCGAATCGAGCGAGCTGTCGAACCCGAGCCGGAACACTCCGCTCGCCAACAGCAAACTGCCGGTCAGGCCAGCCAGGAAAAGCACACGTTTGCGTGACAGGCAGAAACCGGCGATGCGCTCGGTCAGCGAATCCCGGCTGCCTTCAGACTGCTGTCTTCTGGGCTGTTTTCTGGCTTGGGGGCCGGATCGAGTTGGCATAAAACTCCAGCAACCTCATGTTGTCCGGATTGATGCGGAAATGATCGTCTTCCTCGACCAGGAGACCATGTTCCGACATCAGGTACAGGGCGTTCTGCACGGTGCGCGGCCGCGGCTTCTCGGACTTCTTCATCGGCGAGCCCTGCGCGATCAACTCGTCGATGATGTCGTCGCAGGCGCCGGCGATTTCGAGCGAAGTCATCGCATCGCAGGGATTGCGCAAAAAGGCTAGGGCGGCCAGCGGAGCAGGCAATACCGGCATGACATGATCCAGGCGCCGCATCATCAATTCGGCAATGGCCGCCACATGGCGAATGCGCTGCTCTTTTTCGAGGTGATTCAGGTTGAGCCCGTGTTCCCCGCAATATTCGCGCATGTCCAGCGGTTCGCCGAAATTGACGCTGGCATAGCCGTAACGGGCAAAGCGTTCCCGCCGCCCGGTGAACAGGTTGCGGCGCAGAAATCGGTAGAGGCGCTTGAGATGTTCTCCGGCGGACGGGTGTTTTTCCCGGTTGTCCCAGTCGAGCAGATTGTCGTCTTCGAGGATGTGGTCGTAATTGATGGCGACGGGGATGAACACCACGCCGCGGTCGCGCTGCCAGTCATAGTGGCGCAGGATGTAGTCGAGAAAGCCGAGCCTGGGTTCGCCGAGCCGCCCGTCGCGGCTGAGCCTGCCTTCCGGAAACACCGCCTGGCAGACCCCATTACCGGTGGCCAGATGGATGTATCGTTCGAGCACCTTGCGGTACAGCGGGTCGCGGGAGTTCCTGCGCACGAAGAATGCGCCCATGGCCCGGATCAGGGTTTCCAGCGGGAAGATGCGCGCCCATTCGCCGACCGCGTAGGACAGCGCAGCGCGCTCCGCGGCAAGATAGCTGACCAGGATGTAGTCCATGTTGCTGCGATGGTTCATGACGAAAACCACCGTGGACTCCGGGTCGAGGTGCTGTAGTTTCTCAGGATGCGAAGCGCCGACGCGAACGCGATAGATGAAGCGCGAAACGCGTTTGGCGAGCCAGTAGAACACCCGATAGTACAAGTAGGCGTTGAACGCCGGCACGATTTCCCTGGCAAAAGTCCGCACCCGCTGTTGCAGCACCTCCCTCGGAACATCCTGTTCGCGGGAAATTTTCTCCAGCATCGCCAAAACGTCCTGATCGAAGATCAATTGGTCGATCAGCACCTGCCGCCGGGTTTGCTGCAGCGGCCTGATCTTTATCTGCAAGCTGGTATTTATGCGGTCAACGGCGATGTTGAGCCGGCGGCGCAGATACCAGCGAACGCCGGGGAACAGAATGCTGATGACCACGGCATACGCGGCCAGCGCGAGCAGGGCGAGGTAAAGCCAGAGTGGAACGGACACGTCGGCGGAAAACATGTCCGTAGCATGCCTGAAGCATCAGGCTTCGGCCAGTAGGGGCGAGGCATGCCTCGCCCGTCAATTGCACGGTTTCGGGGCCGTTCGCGGGCGAGGCATGCCTCGCCCCTACGGTCTCATGAACCTGCACAGAGTGCGTTGCCGCGGGGGCCGTATGCCGATTTCAGTCGCCGGGCTTGCGGTACGCCACGTTCTTGCTGATGGAACCGTCGATCGTTTCCGGTTCGATCAATACGGTGCATGAAACCGTCAGCGCACCGGCAGCGTTGACGAACATGGAGAAAGCCGCGGCAGCTTCGTCGTCGGGAAGGTCGGCAATCAGCAGCAGGTCATCGTCGCCGAAAGCGTAATAGAAATTCTCGAGTGTTCCGCCCAGTCCTTCAATGGTTTCCTGGAGCGCGTCGCGACGCCCGGTTCCGCCCTCCCTGATCAGACCGGCTACGCCAGCTTGAGTGTAACTCGTTCGAAACAGATACTTGGCCATGATTTTCCTATTCTGGATTGGGGGAAGCGCTAATGATGATCACGACAGCATTATTGTCAAGTATTGCTTCTTGTCCTCCTTCAAGGCAAAGAGGCGAGCGACCCGGCGATTTCGCGCCGCAGGTCCGTACCGAGCAGACCCCGGTGCGACATTGTGTCTGCCAGAGTTGCCGGACCTCCGGTCGGCCAGTCCCAGCCATCGTTGCTGAACTGGATGCGCTGTTCCAGCGGCAATCAGGGAAGCAAGATATACCGCGAATTCGCGACGAGAGATGTTCAATTCCTGGCGCCCGGCCGGCGCCGCTTGCGCAATGAAGCGAGGCCTGCTTGCGCCCGCATCAGAAAATGGCGACCAGGCAGCCTTTTGAGTCGGGAACGTTTTCCATATCGACCACGCCGCCGGCAAGCACGGTGCTCAGCGCGTCCGTCAGATAATGCTCGCGAGCCTCGTTGCGCTGGGTCTCATAGCCCAATTGGTCGTTGATGGGGCCGCGATAAAGCACCTCGCGAGTGCGCGGGTCGATGATAAAAACTTCAGCGGTTCGCTCGACGCCAAGCGCCTTGGCCAGCGCCTGATCCTGATCCTTCATGATTGGGAAATCAATGCCGAATTCCTCGGCTTCCCGGGCGATGCGCGGCAGGTCGTCCTGGATATTGGAATTGAACATGGCGAAGGCGATGTTCTTGGGCCCGAATTCATCGCGGACCGCGCGATAGTTCGGCAGGGCCAGCCGCGCGATGGGGCAGCCCACGCCTTGCACGTAGAACACCGCGTAATCGTTGTCCTTGTAGGTATCGAGGGTATGCACCTCACCGAGGTGATCGGTAAGTTCAAATTCCGGAATCGATCGCAGCCAGCCGTCGGCCACGGCCGCACTGGCGGCAAGCACCAATGCGCAGGAAATGAAAAGGCCAATCAAACGTTTCACTGTCAACTCCCAATATCTCTTGTCCGAACAAATCGCAAATTCCGGGCGCAAGCCCGAACCGCAACGCCTGATCGTACCAATTCCGCAATTCGCATCAAAGCGGCAAATTGTCGCGGTAACAGATTGTTGCAGTCGTTAAACGAAATCGTGATGCTTGCGAGACCGTAGGGGCGAGGCATGCCTCGCCCGCGAATGGCCCCGAAATCGTGCAACTGACGGGCGAGGCATGCCTCGCCCCTACATGAAGGCGGGCGCGCTATTGAGGCGCTACCGGCTTCCGAGTATGCTCATTGCATCTCAGCCACGACTGGTCCCGGAGATAGTCATGAACCTGACATACAAGACGATCGGCGCCGCGCTCTGCCTGGCCCTGTCGCTGGCGGCTGCGGCGCAGCAGGACTGGGAGATGCCGCGCACCCCGGACGGACAGCCCGACCTGCAAGGCATCTGGACCAACTCGTCGCAAACACCCCTGGTGCGGCCGGAAGAATTCGGAACCAAGGGATTTCTTACGCAAGAGGAAGCGCAGGATGTCGAACAGGGCTGGCGCGACCGCTATAACCTGTTGGCGCAGCCGATCGACCCGGAACGAGGGCCGCCGACAGACGGCAACGCCGATTTCGGCTACAACAGCTTCTGGTGGGACCCGCGGGACGACGCTATCGAAATCAACGGCGAATATCGCACCTCGATCATCATCGATCCGCCGGACGGTCAGATTCCATTCGTCGAAGGCGGCGCGCCCGGGCACGACCTGCGAACCGCCTGGCGCGACCGGCCGGGAGTCGAAGCTTTCGACGACTATCCCCTGCGCCCGCTGGCGGAACGCTGCCTGCTGACTTTCGGTTCCGGGTCCGGGCCGCCCATGCTGCCGATACTCTATAACAGCAACTACCAGATCGTGCAGACGCCGGGCTACGTCATGATCCTGGTGGAAATGGTCCACGACGCGCGCATCATCCGACTGGGCGACAGGCATCACGAGAACGATTTCGACAAATGGATGGGCGATTCGGTGGGATATTGGGAGGGCAATGTGCTCAAGGTCGAGACTCGCGACTTTCATCCCCAGCAATCGTTCCGCGGCAGTTCAAACGGGGTCGTGATGACCGAAGAGTTCGAATTGCTCGGCCCGGAGAAAATCCGCTATCGTTTCACCATCGACGATCCGCTGACCTATACCCAGCCATGGTCCGGAGAAGTCGCCATGAATCGCAAGGCGCGGGAAGAGCGCATGTACGAATACGCCTGCCATGAAGGCAATTACGCCTTTGCCGGAATTCTCGCCGGCGCACGCCGGCAGGAACTGGAAGCCGAGCTGCAGCCCTGACAGTGGCGCAAGCTGAGCATCCATGACTTCAAGGGCTGTCAAACTCTACAGCGACCTGGTGTTTGGCAGACCCTGGCTGGTCATCGGCATCACCGCGCTGATCGTTGCCTTCTTCGCCTGGTTCACCCAGTATTTCAGGCTGGACGCTTCGGCCGATTCCCTGTTGCTGGAAAACGATCCCGACTGGGAATTCTTTCGCCAGGTGGAAAACCGCTATGGCATCCGCGAATTCGTCGTGGTCGCCTATATCCCGGACGGCGAGCTGTTCACCCGTCCCGAACTCGAAAAACTGAACCGGCTGCATGACGATCTGCTCGCGATCGACCGCGTCGAGCGCGTGGACAGCATCCTCAACGTGCCGGTATTCGCCGATACGCCACTGACCGGAATTTCCGAGGATTATCTGACCTTGCTCGACGACGGCGTCGACCTGTCGGCGGCGCGCGCGGAAATGATGGCCAACCCGATATACACCGATGCGCTGATCAGTCCCGACGGCCGCGGCGCCGGCATGCAGGTCAGCATTGAAATCGATCAACCCGCCCGCGATCTGCTCAACCGCCGCAGCGCCTTGCGCCAATTGCGGATCGACGGGGAAATCGACGCCGGGGGACTGGCGGAATTGCGCGAAGTCGAAGCCGCCTGGGCGGATTACAGCATCGGCGTCAACGAAAGACAGCATGAACTGATCACCGCCGTCCGCGAAACTCTCGACCGCTATCGCGATGACGCCCGCATTCACCTCAGCGGCGCGCCGATGATTGCCGACGACCTGATTTCCTTCGTGCGCGGCGACCTCAGCAGTTTCAGCATCGCCGTGCTGATTCTCATCGTCGTCGCTCTCGGCCTGATCTTCCGCCAGCTCCGTTTCATCGCCATCCCGCTGATCTGCTGCGCCGCCGCGGGAACGATCATGGTGGGCACGCTGGGGCTGATGGACTGGCGCGTGACCGTGGTCTCGTCGAATTTCGTCTCGCTGCTGCTGATCATCACGATCTCGCTCACGGTGCATCTGACGGTGCGCTACCGGGAATTGCGCGCGACCCGCCATTTCAGCCGGCACGGCAAAATGTTGCGTCATGCCGTGCTGAGCATGTTCCGGCCCTGCCTGTATACGGCATTGACCACCATCGTTGCCTTCGGCTCGCTCATCGTCAGCGGCATACTGCCGATCATTACCTTCGGCTGGATGATGATGATGGGGGTTGCCACGGCGCTGATCGTCGCCTACACGCTGTTCCCGTCGATCATGTCTACCTTGCCGGCGGACCGCTCCCGGCTTTCTTCGGACCTGCGCCTGAATCTGACTTCGGCCCTGGCCCGGCTGACCGACAAGTTGCGTGGCTGGGTATTCGTGATCTACGCGTTGATTCTGATCGTGGGCGTCACCGGCCTGACCCGGCTGCGAGTGGAGAACAGTTTCATTGACTACTTTCGCGACACGACCGAGATCAACCAGGGCATGAGCTTGATCGACGAACAACTCGGCGGCACCTTGTCCTTCGACGCCATCGTCAGATTACCGGAGGAGGAAGCCGCATTCGAGGATGCTTTTGTCGATGACTTCGGAGACGACGGCTTCGGCGGCGAGTCCGACGATGCCTATTGGTTCACCGCGCCGCGCATGGCCGAAGTCAAGGCGATTCATGAATATCTCGACGCCGACCCCTATACCGGCAAAGTGCTCTCGCTGGGCGCTGTCGTGCAACTCGCCGAGCAACTGAACGACCATGAACCGGTGGACGGCCTGCTCTGGGCGGTGATGTACAACCGCATTCCGCAGACCTTGCGCGAGGCGGTTCTCGATCCTTTCGTGCGGATCGACGACAGCGAACTGCGTTTCAATGTGCGCGTGCGCGAATCGGCGCCGGACCTGAATCGCAATGAATTGCTGCAACGGGTCGAGGCGGGGCTGGAAGAGGAGTTCGGTTATGAGCCCGACCAGGTGCGCCTGACCGGCTTGCTGGTGATGTACAACAATGTGCTGCAAAGCCTGTTCCAGTCCCAGATTCTCACGCTCGGGGTGGTCATGCTCGCGATCATGCTGATGTTCCTGGTGCTGTTCCGTTCGCTGCTGATCGCGGTGCTCTGCATCGTTCCCAACGCCATCGCCGCCTCGCTGGTGCTCGGCATCATGGGCTGGCTCGATATTCCGCTCGACATCATGACGATCACCATCGCCGCCGTTTCGGTGGGCATCGGCGTCGATAACACGATTCATTACATGTACCGGTTCCGGCGCGTATTTCCGCGGTTCGGGAACTATCGCACGACCATGTACTACTGCCACGACAGCATCGGCCGGGCGATGTATTTCACTTCGATGACGATCGTCGCCGGTTTTTCGATCCTGATCCTGTCGAATTTCATTCCGACCGGCATCTTCGGCCTGCTGACGAGCCTGGCCATGCTGGTCGCCCTCACCGGATCGTTGACTCTGCTGCCGCAATTGCTGGCGACCTTCAAGCCTTTGGGAGCGGAAACCGCCTGATGAACAGATTCTGCCTGGCCCTTGTTCTGCCCATTCTGGCCTCCTGCGGGGGCGAAGAGACCGTACAGGCTCCGGCGGAGCCGGCTCCGCTGCTGTCGACCCCGGAATTCATTGTCGCAGGCTACATGAACGACCCTGCCGCCTTGCAGAGAGGTCAGGATCTGTTTCTCGGCTCCTGTGTCAGCTTCTGCCACGGCCTGATCGAGGAGGAACCCGACCAGGCCGATGCGCTGTTCCTGTTCGACTGCCGGTGGACCCACGCCGAGGACAACGCGGAGATCTTCCGCATCATCAAGGAAGGCGTCCCGGATACGCGGATGGTCGGATTCGGCGAGAATTTTCCCGAAGGCGACAGCGACATCTGGAAGATCATCGCCTATATCCGGCAAAGCCAGGACAATTGCGGCGAAGTTACTCGCTGACCTTGTGGAACGTCGCCTGGCGGTTTCTGGCAAGCGCACAGACAACCATGAAGTCGGGCTTGCAGGTGCGGGCGAATACAATGGCGGTGCCCGCGTCTTCGAGCCGGGCGCGGATCACGCCCGAAACGCCGGCGTAGTCGACTTCGATCTCCAGTATTGAACCCGCCACCCTGCCCGCGGAACTCGCCCATTGGAAGCCGAGAGATTCGAGTTGGCGCAATTCGACGCGGCCGTCCACTACGGTTACTTCCACCGAAAACAGCGTGCCTTCGGCGGCCCAGACACCATTCCAGTACTGCGCGTAGTCTTCGGCCGCCCGAGTCTGGGGGCCGAAAGCGATCAGCAGCGTGAGGACGAGAATTCTCACAGCACCAGACCCACCCCGAACAGGTCGCCGTGGAAAATGAACACGGCCCAATAGATCACCAGGCCGAGCAACCCGCTGACGATGTCCCAGGAGGCCATACGAAATCTGTAGGCGGGAACCGCGGTGTTTCGCCAGAGGCTGAAAAACTTGATCGCGCCCCATAAGGTGAAACCGCCGAACAGCAGCATCGAGGCGAGGTCACCATTGGTCCACAGATGCGCCGCGCCCCACAAGGTCACCGCGAGCACCATGGGATTGCGCAGTTGGCGGCGCAGCCCGGACATCGGCATCGAGCCGGCCAGCAGCAGCCAGAAAACCGGAATCATGAGGAAGTGGGAAAAATTGCGCAGGCCGAAAGGCGGCTCCCAGACCATGACGAAGGGCGCGATGGACTTGCCCCAGATGATTAGCGCGAGCCCTAGCAGGGCGATCAGGCTGTAGACGCCCTTGTACGCGCCGTGCGACGGAAAGCGGCCGGCCAGCGCTTCGCGCAAGCCGAATTCCCGCAAGGTGTGGGGCAAGAGAAACAGGATTAATCCGAGAATCAGAACAGTCATGAGGCCGTCTCCTTACGGGCCGGGCATTGTAGCACGCAGGCGGGTTATCACGTCCGTATGATCGCATCGCCGGGACAAAACCCGGGCGAGGCATGCCTCGCCCCTACAGCAGGCAAAAAATTGTCGCCGATCAGCGGCCAATGCGGGGATGACGCATGCCTCGCCCCTGCAGCAGGCAAAAAATTGTCGCCGATCAACAGCCAATGCGGGGATTACGCATGCCTCGCCCCTACAGCAGGCAAAAAATTGTCGCCGATCAACGGCCAATGCGGGGATGACGCATGCCTCGCCCCTACAGCAGGCAAAAAATTGTCGCCGATCATCGGCCAATGCGGGGATGACGCATGCCTCGCCCCTGCAGCAGGCAAAAAATTGTCGCCGATCATCGGCCAATGCGGGGATGACGCATGCCTCGCCCCTGCAGCAGGCAAAAAATTGTCGCCGATCAACGGCCAATGCGGGGATGACGCATGCCTCGCCCCTACAGCAGGCAAAAATTGTCTCCAATCCACGGTCGATGTAGGGGCGACGCATGCGTCGCCCGCCTGGGTTGCCCCGTGGTCCCTTTTGACATCCCGAATCGCCTCACATTAAATGTGGGTGATGATGATTCGGCCAGGATTTTTCTTACTACCACTGCTTGCGCTGACAGGCTGCGAGGAGCCGCCCCTGCAGGCTTACGGGCAGCTCGAATCCGATCGTGTCGAAGTGGTCGCGGAATCCAATGAGCCCATTGTTGAAATAGCTTCGCTTGAAGGCGACGCGCTCGCTGCCGGCGCGCCGATCCTGCGGCAGGACACGGCGCGGCTCGACATCCGCATTCGCGAAGCACAGGCCAATATCTCACGCATAGAAGCGCTGCTCGAAGAACAGGTCAACGGCCCGCGGGTAGAGACCATCGAAGCCACTCGCGCCAGCCTGCTCGAGGCCGAGATCGAACGCGATTTCCGCGAGCGCGAACTGAACCGGCTCACGGGCTTGCGCGAACGCAACCTGACTTCGGAAGAAAGCGTCGACCAGGCGCGAAATCTGCTCGAATCCGCCGGCGCCAGAATCGAGATCGTCTCGGCGCGGCTGGCCGAACTCGAAGCCGGTACAAGGCCGGAGCAGATTGAACAGACTCGAGGTCTGCTCAGCCAGGCCGGAGCGCAACTCGATTCGCTCAAGCTCGACCGCGAGCGTCTGCACGTGGTGGCGCCGGTAGGCGGCATGTTGGATACGCTGCCGTTCGAAGTCGGTGAGCGGCCGCAACCGGGCGATGTGGTAGCGATCCTGTTGACCGGCCAACAGCCATACGCCCGGGTATACATACCCGAACCGCTACGCGCCGGACTGCGTGTCGGCAGCACCATGCGTATCGCGGTCGACGGCATCGAACAGCCTGTGACCGGAACCGTTCGCCGCATTGCCAGCGAGGCAAATTTCACGCCCTATTTCGCGCTGACCGAAAGGGATCGCGGGCGGCTCTCGTTCCTCGCCGAGGTGCGCATGCCCGATTTACCGGAACGGCTACCGGAAGGCCTTCCGGTACAGGCGTTGTTCGACTAACGCCTGGCGTTGTCGAGATATGCAGAGTAACGGCGAATTCGCGATCCAGGCGCGCGGCCTTACCCGCCGTTTCGGCGCTCTGGTCGCGGTCAACGAGGTCGATCTCAACGTCCCGACAGGGAAAATTTACGGCTTTCTCGGCCCCAATGGCTCCGGCAAATCCACCACCATCCGCATGCTTTGCGGCTTGCTGACGCCGAGTTCCGGCCAGGCCAGTGTGCTCGGACTCGATGCCGGCAAGGATTCGGAAGCGCTCAAGCAGCAGATCGGCTACATGACCCAGCGATTTTCGCTGTACGAGGACTTGAGCGTACGGGAGAATCTGCAATTCATCGGCGAAGTCTATGCCATACCGCGACGGGAGCGCCGCGGGCGCATGGACGAATTGCTCAGCCGCTTCCGTCTGACCGGGCGGGAGCGGCAACGCGCGGGCACCTTGAGCGGCGGCCAGAAGCAACGTCTCGCGCTCGCCGCGGCGACCATGCACCGGCCGAATCTGTTGTTGCTGGACGAGCCGACCAGCGCGGTGGACCCGAGCAATCGCCGGGATTTCTGGGAATCGCTGTTTGAACTGACGGAGCAGGGCACGACCATCCTGGTGTCTACCCATTACATGGACGAAGCAGTGCGCTGCCACAATCTGGCGATTCTCGACCGGGGCGTGAAAGTCGCCGACGGATCGCCGCGCTCGCTGGGCGAGAACATCGCCACGAATGTCATCGAAGTGCAAGCCGACGACATCGACGCGGCGCATCTGGCATTGCACGGAGTTCCGCAGATCGTCAGTCTTACCCGGCTCGGAACGAGGCTGCGGGCGCAGCTTCCGAAACACATCTCCGAGCCGGCCGCCATCGTCGCCCGGGCCCTGCGTCACGCGGGCATCGCGGCCGAGGTCGATCGGGTTTTTCCCGATATCGAGGACATCTTCGTTGCAGTCACGGAATTGCGGGAAACCCGGCCCGGGACCACGGAAGCGGTGGATTCATGAAATCCCTGATCCGCATATTCGCCATCATGCACAAGGAGTTGCTGCAACTGTCGCGGGATCGGCTCACCTTCGGCATGATCGTCGGCATCCCGCTGATCCAGTTACTGCTGTTCGGCTACGCCATCAATACCGATGTGCGCAATCTCACGGCCGCCTACGTCGACGAAGCCGACTCCCATCTTTCACGCCAACTCATCGCCGACCTGGGCGCTACCCAGGTTGTCGTGCTGCGCCAGCGCGTCGCCAACGTCGGGGAACTGGTGCAATTGCTCGATGCGGGAGCGATATCGGTAGGCGTCGCCATACCGGACGATTTCGATCGCCGGGTGATTTCCCGCGACCGTCCGGCATTGCAACTGCTCGTGGACGGGACCGATCCGATCATCCTCGGCGTGGCGGAGGGGTTGGCGGCGATCCCGCTGCGATTCGATTCGCAATCCGGATTGCAGCCTCGGCAACGCATGGTCGAGGTGCGCAATTATTACAACCCGGAGCGCCGTTCGGCGGTGAACATCGTGCCCAGCCTGGTCGGCGTGGTGCTTACCATGACTATGGTGCTGTTCACCGGTGTCGCCATCGTGCGCGAGCGTGAGCGGGGCAATCTGGAGTTGCTGATCAATACTCCGGTGCGGACCGTGGAACTGATGCTCGGAAAAATCGTTCCCTACATCGTCATCGGGCTGATCCAGCTCGTCATCATCCTGGCGGTTGGCCGCGTCATCTTCTCCGTGCCGATCATGGGCAGCGAATGGCAGGTATTGCTGGCGGCGCTGATCTTCATTTCCGCCAACCTGTCACTGGGCCTGCTTATCTCGACAGTTGCCGCCACCCAATTTCAGGCCATGCAGATGACCTTCTTTTTCTTCCTGCCCTCGATCCTGCTGTCGGGTTTCATGTTTCCCTTTGAAGGCATGCCCGAAATCGCCCAGGGCATCGCCGAAGTGCTGCCGCTGACGCATTTCAACCGCTTGATTCGCGGCATCGTCCTGCGTGGCGCGGAAGTCTCCATGATGATGCAGGAAATCTTCGCGCTCGCAGCGTTCACAGCGATCGCCCTGACCCTGGCGGTACTGCGCTTCAGCAAGCGGCTGGACTAGGGCAAGGCAGGACAAGATATCTCGCCGGTTGCGAAGTCGCGGAACTTCGGGCTGCTAGGAAATTACCGAAGAAAGGAGCGGAATGCGCTGACTTCCGTGCTTTCGATAAACGGCAAAGTCGCTGTCCAGAGTGAAAACCACACTGCGGGATTGCTGTTCAGCCATGCGGACGATACAGCCATCGGCGAGCGACATGGGAACGTCCTCGTATTTCGTCAACAAGCGGCCTACCGCGACCAGCTCTTCGGCAAGACTGAATGACAACCGGAACATCCCGCGCTCGAAGAACTGCATAATCGCTCGTTGCGCGCCAGGGGCGAGGCGCCGGGCCAGATAATGCGCCTCCGCCAGCACGGGCTCGCAAACGAGCAGCGGAAAGGAGAGTTGGCTCCAGGTTTCGCGAACCCACTTGTGATGCCGGTCGTTGCCGTTCAACAGCGCTATCAGAGGCCCGGTGTCCAGGATGATTCCGGTTTCACTCACCGAAACCATCCAGATGATTCTTGCCCACCGACAGATCCGCGGGCCCGGAAAAAGCGCCCACCAGGTCAGCGACCTGGGAAAGGGCGGATTCAGGCCTTTCCGCTTTCTCCGCGGTAAGCAGATACGACTGAATCGCCTCACGGATCAGCGCCGACTTACTGACGCCCCGACGGCTCGCAGCCGCGCAAAGCTCCGCTTCAAGGGTTTCCGGCACTTTGAGGGAAATTGTGCTCATGACGATCACATTAATACAAATGTGATTAAAGTAATACCTCTAATGCGGCTCGTCAAGCCCCTGTGCGGGTTCAGCATGTAGGGGCGAGGCATGCCTCGCCCGCGGGAGTTGCACGGTTTCGGGGGCCGTTCGCGGGCGAGGCATGCCTCGCACCTACGGTCTCATGAACCTGCACAGCCCCTCATTCTTGTCCCCGCCAAGTCGAGTCCTGCTGGACTAGATGCGGCCGGCAAGCGATCTGCTTGTTGAGAAATCGCGGTCGCCGATGGGGAGTTCGCGCACTCGCTGGCCGGTAAGGATGTAGATCGCGTTGGCGACGGCGGCGGCTACCGGCGGTGTCGCCGGCTCGCCGAGGCCTCCAGGCGCATTGCCCGACTCCACCAGATGCACCGCGATTTCCGGTGAATCGGCCATGCGCAACATCTCGTAATCCGGGAAATTGCCTTGCACGACTCGGCCGTCCTCAATGGTGATTGCGCCGTAAAGCGCCGCCGTGAGGCCGAAAATGATGCCGCTTTCGATCTGGGCCTCGGCGGTGTCGGGATTTACCACCCAGCCGCAGTCCATCGCGCAGGTAACCTTGTGTACGATGGGGCGGCCGTCTTCGCCTATAGAGACTTCGGCGACCTGAGCGGCGATGCTGCCGAAACTTTCCTGGACGGCGATGCCTAGCGCGCGGCCTTCCGGCAGCCCGCTGCCGTATCCCGCCGACTCCGCCGCGACTTGCAATACGTTGCGGTGGCGCGGATGGTCCTCAAGCAGTTCCATGCGCAACTGATAGGGATTGGTTCTGCCGCGATGGGCAATCTCGTCGATGAAGGATTCGATGAAGAAAGTCTGTTGGGAATGGTCGACGCTGCGCCAGGAAGCGATGGGCACGTGGGTTTCCACGTCAACGACGCGAATCGACTGGTTCGGGATGGCGTAGGGGATATGCGCCGCGCCCGGCACCTGGATCGGGCCGGTAAAGCGGTTATGCCAGGCTGTCACGCGTCCTTCGGCGTTCAGCGCCGCCTTGAAATTGCTGTGCACCGCGGGCCGGTAGTAATCCTGGCGCATGTCTTCCTCGCGGGTGAGGATCGTTTTCACCGGCGCGTCGAATTCCATCGCGACCTCTTTTGCAATCAAGGTAGCGTGATCGATCACATTCCAGGTGAACGGCAGGCGCCGGCCGAAGCCGCCGCCGAGATAACTATGGTGGAAGGTGACGTCGTCCTCGCTCAGGCCCGCCACTTTGGCAACCCGGCCCTTGATGCCGAGGGCGTCCTGGGTGCTGGTCCAGAGGTCGGCCCGGTCGCCCTGAATATGCACCGTGCAATTCATGGGCTCCATGGCGGCATGGGCCAGGTAGGGCACGCGATAATTCGCTTCGAACACGTCCTGCGCGTCTTCCAGGGCTGCGTCGGCGTCGCCGCTTTCAAAATCCCTTGAGCTGTTGTCTTCTGCCAAAGCACTATCGAATCTTTCCGCCAGTTCCGCGCTTGAGACCCGGTCGTTTTCAGTCGGCCCGAACTCCGCCTTGACCAGTTCGAGAGCCTGTTTCGCACGCCAGTAGTTGTCCGCGACCACGGCATAGCCGTCTTCGAGTTCGACCACTTTGCGTACTCCGCGTTGCGCTAGCGCCTCAGTTGCATCCACCGAGGCGAGTTTGGCGCCGAACACCGGCGCCAGCCGCAAGGCGGCGTACAACATGTTCTCGCTATGGGCATCGATGCCATAGGGCGCGCTGCCGTCGACCTTCGGCGGAATATCGCGTCTGGAGATGGCTCTGCCCATGATAGTGAATTGTGAGCGGTCCTTGAGAACGGGCACGGCGGGTGGTTCGAGCTCGGCTGCGGCCTCGGCCAGATCGCCATAGGGAATCGAGCGGCCGCTGGCGGAATGATGCACATGGCTCAGTTCGGTGGTGCATTCATCGACTGCCGCACCCCAGCGGTCGGCGGCGCATTGCAGAAGCATCTGTCTTGCCGCGGCGCCCGCTACGCGGATGGTGTTCTCGCCGGTATAGCGCACCGAGGAACTGCCGCCGGTGATTTGCAGATTGGCGATCCGGGCCACGGTCAGGGCGCTGGCGTTGACGAGGCCCATCAGAAACGGGGGCAGCAGTTCCCCGCCGAAACCCTTGACGATAGCGTCGTTTGCGAACAGATCAGTAGCCGGGGCCTGTTCGATGTCGACAAGTTCCCAAGCGGCGTCGAGTTCGTCGGCCGCCATCTGGCCCAGGGCGGTATGGATGCCCTGGCCCATTTCGGAATGCGGTACGTATACCGTGATCCGGTTATCGGGCTGCAGGCGAATCCAGGAAGTGACAAAACGTTCGTTGTCGCTGGCAAGGCTGTCGTTGGCGCGCCGGTGCCGGCTCGGACGGGTGGCCGCGTAGCCGATCAGCACGCCGCCGCCGGCAACGGCGGAAACGAGAAGGAACTTGCGCCGGTTCAGTTTTGGTTTGTTCATCATTTTCTCCTATTGGGAGATTGCGGGTGACATATATTTCGGTCCAGCCGCCGGGCGCGGCCCGGCGCCGCTCGGGCCGCGCCTTCGAAACCGCTTGCCCTGGCCTTACACGCTCGCCAATGCGCGGATGGCCTTGCGCACCCGGGGGTAGGAGCCGCAGCGGCAAATATTGGTGATGCCGGCGTCGATTTCCTCGTCGGTGGGCGCGGGATTACGCGCCAACAGGGCGGTGGCCGCCATGATCATGCCCGACTGGCAATAGCCGCATTGAGGCACCTGGTAATCGATCCAGGCCTGTTGCACCGGGCTCAGGTCATTGGCGCCGCCCGCCACCGAAGCAAGCCCTTCGATGGTGGTAATGTCGCGTCCTTCGACCGCGCTTACCGGCGTGACGCAACTGCGCAGCGCATTGCCGTCGACATGTACCGTGCAGGCGCCGCAATTGCCGATGCCACAGCCGAAATTGGTTCCGGTCATGCCGAGTTCGTCACGCAGCGCCCAGAGCAAGGGCATTTCGGGTTCTACGTCGAGTTCCCTGGTCTCTCCGTTCAGTATGAAAGTCGCCACCGGTTTTCCTCCTGTGTATCCGCTGGGAAGCATAAAGGAACGGCAGGCAGGATACTAGCGAATGTGCGGGTTCCACGTGTAGGGGCGAGGCATGCCTCGCCCGAGGGTGTTGCACGATACCGGGGCCATCCGCGGGCGAGGCATGCCTCGCCCCTACGGCCCCCCGGAATGTATCTGAAACTGCACAGAGACAGGGAGGCGGATGAAGTGGATAATGCGGCCGAGACGGAAATTGCGGGGAAAGACGATGAACTGGAAAATTCTCGGATCCGAAGCAGTGGGTACCTATGCACTGGTATTCACCGGCTGTGGCGCGGTGGTCGCCAACGACCTCTTCAACGTTGGTTTCGGCGCCCTTGGAATCAATATCGTGTTCGGCATGGTGGTCATGGCCGTGGTCTATTCGCTGGGAAATGTTTCCGGCGCCCATATCAATCCGGCGGTGAGCATCGCCTTCTGCGCTTCGGGCCGCCTGCCGCGCAACCTGCTGCTGCCCTATATCGCCGCGCAATGCTTTGGCGCCATCGTCGCGGCCTTTACCTTGCGGCTGCTGTTTCCCGATCATTCCGGCTATGGCATGACGGCGACCGTGATTGACGTTCCGCGCACCTTCCTGTTCGAGATTCTGCTTACTTTCATGCTCATGTTCGTGATCTTCAATGTGCTAAGCGGAAATGGCGCAAAGAAAACCATGGCGGGGCTCGTCATCGGCGCCGCGGTGACCTTGCTGAGCATGTTCGGCGGCGGCGTCACCGGCGCCTCGATGAACCCGGCCCGCTCGATCGGCCCGGCGCTGGCGGCGGAGAATCTCGATCTGCTTTGGCTGTACCTGACCGCTCCGCCCATCGGCGCGCTGCTGGCCTGGCCGGCCGCACGCTGGTTGCAGGGCGACGAATTTCTGGCTGACTAGTTTCTCGATGCCGAGATGACGCTGCGGATTTCGTTTGCGGTGAACTCGGCGCGAAACTCGACCATTTTCCTGCCAAGTTCGATGGTCTCTTCCAGGGGAACGATGGAGACACCGTTGATTGACGCAAGGCCGGCGTCGATCCGTTGGCTGATTCGAACCTGATCAGGATCCGTTACCATCATCATCGCGGTCACCCAGATATCGTCGTGATAACCATCGTGCCCTGATTCGGCAACGCCAAGTTGCCCCTCGGTAAACTGCTCCGTCTCTTCCCAGCCCGGACTATAGAATTCCCAGACGAAATGGATTCGCGTTTCCCCACTTTCCCATAGAGTTTTCAATGCCGCCGCGACATTGGCCATGCCGGTTTGATTCCCGCCACTGTCGCCGATCAGGACGATGTCGGTAAAACCGGACTGTCTCAGACTGAGCGCGATGTCGGTTAACAATGCCTCGTAGGTTGCCGCGGTCAGACTGATGCTTCCGGGAAATTTCATGGCGCCGCTGGGCGGGTCGATATTTCCTTCCGGCACGAATTTGACAATGGGCGCACACAGGGCGTTGCCCAGTTTCTCCGCGATGGCAGGGCAAGTCGCTTCGAGTATCAGGTTGTGCTTTCCGGTCGCCAGATACGGACCGTTTTCTTCGATGCCGCCGGTCGGAACGATGACTGTCGTAGTCCCATCGGCAATCAAATCCCGAATTTCCATGAAGGTCAACTCTTCCATCCAGAAAGAGTGACCGGCGGCGATTGGACGATCCGCAGCCAGCAGTTCATCGTCGGTAAAAACAGCCTGCGCCAAAAGAAGCGGAGAGTACGCAACGACAAGGCTCGCTGCCAACACACAAATTCCTCTCCTGAAATTCCTTAACAGTCCGTACGTTTCCAATTGTCCGTCCTCCGCCCAATGCCCCCCAACGCTAACACAGAAACCCAAAACGCAGAACGACCACAGAAAACGCACAACGTGAGTCGCCGTCTGGTGAAATCAGGTGCAGCGGGCGTGCGAGGGTGAGGCCCGGTCGGCGCAGCCGACAAGAAGCAAAGCTTCTTGAGGACCGAACGGCTCGACAGGATGTCGAGACTGGGGGTTGGCGAAACCAAGGAAGTTGCGCCAGGGACGGCTTGCAAAATGCAAATGAAGGCAGTCAGCGGACCGTATTTACGGCGTCCGCTGCACCTGATTTCACCAGACAGCGACGGATCGAAGCCACCACTGGACTTAACCGGTCGATGTCGTTGTAATTGCGGCAATTACATCGAGTAGCCGATTTGACATTTTCCTTGCGCCACATTGCCGTTGCGGCCCTAATTGCGATAGTTGTCCTGACTGCCTTCCTGTTGCGTTCCGATTCGAGCGAGGAAGACGGTCCGATCGCCATCCTGGATATCAGCGGGGATGAGTTGTTGGCGCGAGGCGAGTATCTGTCGATCGCCGGCAATTGCGCGAGTTGTCACACCACGGCCGACGGCGAGTTCATGGCCGGTGGACTGGCGTTTGAAACGCCGTTTGGCACACTGTATTCAACCAACATTACTCCCGATGCAGACACCGGAATCGGCAACTGGAGCGATCGGGATTTCCTGAATTCGATGCGGCATGGCGTCAGACCCGATAACGAGCATCTTTACCCGGCATTTCCCTACACTGCATTCACCAGGATTTCCAATGAAGACATCGCGGCGATCCATGCCTATTTGCAAAGTATTCCACCGGTGTATCAAGCCGCGCCGGAAAATGAGTTGTCGTTCCCATTCAATATCCGGCCGCTGATGGCCTTCTGGAAAGCAATCTATCTCAAACCGGGAGCATTTGAACCGAACGAAGATCAAACCGATGAATGGAATCGTGGCGCCTATCTGGTTGAAGGGTTGGCTCACTGCAGCGCCTGCCACACGCCGAGAAACGGTCTGGGAGCAGAGCAAAAAGAGTTGCACATGAGCGGCGGCGAGTACCTGGACCGCGTCAGAAGCGGAGCGCACCGGCCCTGGGCCGCACCCAATCTTACCGCAACGGAGCGCGGCCTCGGATTGTGGACACAACAGGATATCGAAGACTACTTAAAGTCCGCGCGAAATGAGTTTCTGGAATCGTTCGGGCCAATGAACCAGGTCATCATGAACAGCACGCGATTTCTATCGGACAGTGATATCAATGCCATGGCTGTCTACCTCAAGAGTCTGCCTGCTGTCGACGAGCCCATGGCAAGAATGCCGGATTCGCAAATCATGGGTCGCGGCCGGACGATCTACAATCTCCACTGCGGCGCCTGCCATCTTCCAACCGGCGAGGGCGATCCGGAAATGGCGCCCAGGCTTAATGCGGGCAGTCTGGTTGTGCAGTCCTCGAATCCGGCGTCCATGATCAATGCCATCTTGTACGGGCCGGAATCTCCAGGACATCCGCTGCCTCCAAAATGGAGGGAACCCATGGAAGAGTTTCAATATCAGCTCGACGACGAGGAAATTGCGGCGGTAGCCAGTTACATTCGCAATTCCTGGGAAAATTCAGCGGGTGTCGTGACCCCCGCGCAGGTAGCGCGTCAACGATAACAACCAACGACGGATGACCTCGAACAGAACGGCAATCAACGACGAATGACCTCAAACAGGACGTAGGGGCGAGGCATGCCTCGCCCGTGGGTGTTGCACGACGCCGAGGCCGTTCGCGGGCGAGGCATGCCTCGCCCCTACAGGATTGTGTGCGGCAGGCCGCATTGTCGCCCCCAACGGGATTGTGCGTGCCGGGCCGCATTGATCTTTGATCATCCGGAACAAATACTCGATAATGCCTTGTCCGCTCCGCTTGACCTTACCAGCAAATGAGGCAATTCAATTTGTCCCTTTCGTTTGCCAGTAAACTGGCGCGACCAGCCGGTGCAATTGCAATTATTGCAACGCTGTCGCTGACTGCCTGCGAGCGTGATTCCGCTACTACGGCAGAGCCTCCGCAAACTGCCTCGGTACTCAGAACGCGCCTGATGACCGGAGACCAATACTCGAATACGATTGCGCAGGTATTCGGCGAGGACATTAGCGGCAGCATACTCCCTCCGATTCCACCGATGGCCAGGACCGATGGCCTGCTGGCTTCCGGCGCCGCTTATGTTGGCGTTACTTCCGACCAGGTTTCTCAAATACAGCAGACCGCGACGTCAATAGCGGCAAAAGCGGTCGACGAAGCGCATCGTGATTTTCTGATCCCCTGCCGGCCGGAATCACCGGAGCAAGCCGATCCGGTTTGTGCGGAACTGTTTTTGCGCGAAACGGGTCGACTACTCAATCGCCAGACGCTTGAGGACGTTCGACTGGCCGAGCTTGTCGATATCGCCGGCTACGCGGCGGAACAAACGGAAGATTTCTATTCGGGATTGGCCCTGGCGCTGGAATCCATACTGATCAGCCCGGAATTCCTGTTTATCGTGGATCAGGCGGAACCCCATCCGGGCCGCCCGGGACTGGAGCGACTTGACGCCTGGTCATTAGCCTCCCGCTTGAGTTTTTTCCTGTGGAACGGGCCTCCCGACCATGCTTTGCTGGATGCGGCGGAAAGCGGAGAATTACATACCCGGGCAGGGCTGAGCGCCACGGTCGAGCGGATGCTGTCCAGTGCAAGACTCGAATCAGGCATGCGCGCGTTCTTCGATGACATGCTCGGTTTCGATGAATTCAACAGCCTGGCAAAAGATCCGATTGTCTATCCGATGGTTACCGGGTCCACCTTGCAGGATGCGCGGGAACAGACACTGCGAACCATCATCGATCACCTGCTTCACCAGGAATCGGACTATCGTGATCTGTTCACCACGCGCAAGACGTTCATGTCTCCGGCACTTGCCGTTGTCTATGGCATTCCCGCCGGCAACGGCTGGACCCCTTATGAATTCGACGCTGACAGCCCGCGAATCGGATTGCTGACACAAGTCAGCTTTCTCGCCGCGAATTCCCATGCGGTGCGTAGTTCACCGACACTGCGGGGGCAGGCGCTACGCGAGCGCTTCCTTTGCCAGGTCGTGCCTCCTCCACCTCCGAACGTGGATTTTTCCCTGCTGGAAGAAGCCGAGCATGCAGCCACGGCGCGCGAGCGACTCGACGTACACAATACCAACCCATCTTGTGCGGGATGCCATCTTATTACCGATCCTATCGGGCTTGCGCTGGAGAATTTCGATGGCGCGGGGCGTTTCCGGGAGACTGAAAACGGCGCGGCGCTGGACTTGAGCGGTGAGTTGGATGGCGTACTCTACGACGATGCGAAAGGTCTGGCAGCGGCAATGCGGGATCATCCGAAACTCTCGAACTGTCTGGTGAATCGCCTCTATGCCTACGGTACCGGCGGTCCGGTGTCGTTACGTCGCGACCGCGACATCATTAGCTGGTTTGAAAACCGCTTCGTCGCCAATGGTTACAAACTGAGTGCGCTGTTGCGCGATGTCGCGCTCAGCGAGGCGTTCTCCACTATATCGCCGGGTGAAATTCAAGGTAATATAAGCGGTTCAGATGCGAGTGAAACGCCATACCGATTCAGTGGGCCTGAATTCGGCCCGCCGCCGCAACGGTGAAATCATGGGCAAATTCAATCGACGCAGATTCTTGAAAGGAGCTTTGAATGGCGGTGTGATCACCGTCGGTCTGCCATTACTGGATGTCTTCCTGAACGAGAACGGGTCGGCATTGGCCAATGGTGCTCCCATACCCATGCGCTTCGGCACCTGGTCCTGGGGTCTCGGCATGAGCGAATCGATATTCGTGCCGAAAAAAACGGGACCGGATTTCGATCTGCCGGAAGAAATAGCAGCCCTGGCGCCTATTCAGAAGCACATAAACCTGTACACCAATTTTCACGTATTCAAGGATGACGCGCCCAATTTGTGTCATCACTCCGGCTGGGTCGTTTTACGCTCCGGCATCGCACCGATGACCTCGGAAAATCGCCCTGGTGAAACCATCGATGTTTCCGTTGCGCGCCAGATCGGCAACGCCACTCGATTCCGCAGCCTTAGCGCAACCGCGACCGGTGACATGCGGGACAGCTTCAGTTACGAAGGCGGTAACTCGGTAAATGTTCCCGAATGGTCGCCGCTCCGATTTTATCAGCGGTTGTTCGGAGAAGATTTTCAGGATCCCAACGCCGATTCCTTTACCCCGGACCCGCGGGTGATGGTGAGAAAGAGCGCGCTCTCCGCCGTACAGGACGATGCCAAAAAGCTGGAAAAATCTTTGGGATCGGCGGATCGTGCAAGACTGGATCAATACTTTACCGGATTGCGTGATCTTGAAAGGCGCTTCGATTTGCAATTGACGAAACCGGATCCTCGCGAAGCTTGCATCGTCAGTGTAGCGCCGGAAGACTTGCCTACCGGACTCGATGCCGATCTCGTATCGAAGCGTCATCGCATGATGACCGAACTGATGCTGATGGCGGTTGCCTGCGATCAGACTCGCGTGTTCAACATGTTTTATGCGTCCGCGTTTTCGGCCACTACCAAACCGGGCTATGACAAACCCCACCACACGGCGACTCATGAAGAAGCGGTAGACAGCGAACTCGGCTATCAGCCCAATGTGTCCTGGTACACTCGCCGCGCCATGGAAGAATGGGCTTACTACGTTGGCGCTTTAGCCAGTTTCAGGGAGGGAGACGGCTCTTTGCTGGATAACGCCCTGATTTACTGCACGACAGATCAGTCTTTCGCCAAGACTCACGCCATCGACGGGATTCCCATGTTCAGTGCGGGGACCGCCGGCGGCCGGGTAAAGACAGGATTGCATATCGATGGGGCCGGATCGCCGGGTTGTCGCCTGGGTTATACCGCTCAACGTCTGATGGGACTGGAAATCGAGTCCTGGGGAGACAAGAGCAACACAACCTCGGGTGAGATCGGTGAAATTCTGGTCTGAAACATCTTGTCCAACCCTCCTGAAGATCTGCTTGGCGCTGGTCATCGCCGGTACCGGCTCCACCGTTCTCGCGGCAGACGAGGAATTCTTTACCGAAGCCTACAGGGATATTCCCACACCCCCTGAATTCCATGTCGAGTTGACCGAACTGGATGGCCCGGTCTTCGCCGATAGCGCCGGCAAGACGCTCTACAAGTGGCCACTGCACAAACTTCGCAATGGCTACAGCGGAGAACCGCCCGGTACGCCGCAGTGCTACGACGAAGTGCTCACCGAGACCGCCGGACTCATGAGTCCGTATCCTCCCGGTATCAAGCTGCCTGAGCTCGACCAGCGTTTGAGTTGCGTGGATCTGTGGCCGCCGGCGCCGGCAAGCGACGATGCGGAACCTGTCGGCAAGTGGACGATCGTTGAGCGCAACGATGGCAGCCGGCAATGGGCATTCGACGAGCAGCCGCTGTATACGTCCATTCGCGATAAACAGCCCGGCGATGTAGTCGGCGGTACGACGCGGCGATACGGCGGCGACTCTCCTGCCTATCGCGTTCCCATCGGGCCGCCTGCGCTGCTTCCTCCCGGCTTTGCCGTCAGGACGACTTCAATCGGCCGAATGCTCACCACGGACAAGAATGAGGCGGTATACGCATATAGCGGCGACACTGCCACGACGACGAATTGCCATGATGCCTGCCTGGTGAACCGGCGCCCTGTCGTCGCCCCGGGATTGGCCCGCGCCCAGGGTGAATGGTCTATATTGGAGCGCTCGCCTGGTGTGCGCCAATGGGTCTTCAGAGGCCAGCCGCTGTATACCCATGTTCTGGATACAGGTTCCTGGAGTCAGCAGGGCAGCGATGACGCCATGTGGGAAAATGTATTCACGCAAAAGGCGCCGGCTTACCCGCAAGGTTTTACCGTGCAATCCACTATTGCCGGAGAGGTTTTGGCGGATGCCGGCGGCAGAACGATTTACGTTTATCGTTGCGGTGAAGATTCCGCGGACCAGCTCGCATGTGACCACCCGCAAGACACCCAGGTCTACAGGCTCGCCATGTGTGGTGGCGGCAGCCCCGAGAAGTGTTCGAAACATTGGCCCTACGTTTTGGCGGGAGCCGATGAAACAAGCATGAATCGCAGTTGGCGCATCTTGACTATCGACCCGGACACCGGTCGATTGGCGGTTGACGGCGAACCGGGAGCATTGAGAGTCTGGTCTTATCGTGGCAGACCGGTGTATCTGTTCGCCGGGGATAAACTGCCGGGTGACGTATACGGTGACGGCGCCGGGGAATGGAGAGGCCAGCGCAACGGCTTGAAAGCGTTCTGGCTGCGTGACGATTTTATGGATGGAATACTCTGATGAGCCGGGCGCCGATTTTCCTTGCAAGTCTGCTGACGATCGCTTGCGCCGGCGTGCGGGCCGACGACAGTCGTTTGCGTGACGGTACGATTGCCTATGTGATGACCGACTTGTTCTGGTCCGTTTATCAGACAGCGGATGGGCGCCAGGAATGTCCTCGCGGTTTCAATGACGGACCGCGCGAACAATTCGAACAACTGTTTCCCGCACATGAATTTCTTTCTGTGGAAGAGACTCAACTGAAGCAGGAAATCGAAACCTGGCATCCGACCACCGAGCCGGACGGGTTCGAGTTTCTCGAAGTGGAAGGTGAGCTTTCCTGGGGTCTGAACCTGGATGGAGAGACCGGGCCAAATGACTTCACTCATCCTGACGGTACCCCCGGCATCGATAACGAAGTGTATCGCGCTGTCGGTTGTATCATCGGTTTCCGCGGGCCGGACGGCGTCGAGTTTATTTTTCAGAACAAGGCTATTCTCGATCGCGTATACAACCGAATGATGATTGAGCTTACCGGCGTTGATGATCTTGAGAATGACGATGCCGTAACGCTTACCTGGTACCGGGGAATGGATCGACTATTGACTGACGCTACCGGGCAGAGGGTCATGCCCGGCGGCACACAAAGAGTCGACAGACGCTGGGGTGAAAGTCTGATTCGCCGGACGCAAGGCAAGATTGTCGATTCCGTATTCACCAGTGAACCCGTTGACGACCTGGTGATCCCCTGGATGAATCTGAATGTTCCTTCGATACAACTCTTTCGCGATGCACGATTGCGGCTGGATTTAACCAGCGACGGCGCGACCGGACTGCTGGCCGGTTATGCCGATGTGGACACCTGGTATTATCAACTCATCCGAAACGACTCGACGCACCATTTGAGTAATGGGCAAATATCGGGAATCTCACTCTACAAGGCGCTGCGCCGATTGGCCGACGCTCATCCCGATCCGGAAACCGGCGAAAATACAGCGATCTCAACTGCGCTGGATATCAAGATGACGCAGGTTTTTGTCGTACACTCAAACAAGGAATAGTTGACGGGTGCGTAATTAACCGGACAATAGGCGCAGCGGTACGCGACCGGGATCGACTTTCGAAACGAACGTATCGCGCCAACTCTCACACACAAAGTAGGTATGCATATGAACAGAATTACCGGCGGAAGCCTGTTTTTGGCCCTGATTTTTCTCGCCGGCTGCGCCAGCGGTCCGCCGCCCGCGGTGGGAATGTGGGGCGTTGACATGAACACGCCCCTGGGCGTGATCCCGGTCACCTTAACCCTGAACGAAGATGGCACCGGCAGCATGTCCTCGGCTCCCCTCGGCGAAGCGCCGGTCTCCGACGTCATGTACGACGGTCAGAACGTGACGTTCACCGCCGAAATCGACGCCCAGGGACAAACCGTGGTTCTTGACTTCAGCGGCGCCGTTGACGGTGATGCGCTGGAAGGATCGTTCGGCTCCGACTTCGGCGATATCGCGGTTTCCGGCACTCGCCAGTAAAGCCTTGATGGCGACAAGCGGCCGGTATCAGAATCTGTCTGGACTGGCCGCTTCCCAGTCGCGCCGGAATAACGGCGGAACATCGCTGTCCGACAGCAGTTGACCGGGCTGCAATATACAATGGATGTCCGCGTAGGTACGAATGCCGTCGTCACGGCGGATGAACAGGTGTTCGGCGCTGAGTTCATCCGGGCGTTGCAACCCCATCGCGCCACAGAGTTCGAGGAATGCTTCCACCGTCGCGCGCTGGAAGCGGTAGACCCGTTTTGCTTTTTCGTCGACATTTATGGCGCGGGCCAGAGCCTTGTTCTGGGTAGTAACCCCGGTCGGGCAGCGATTGGTATTGCAGGCGCGGGCCTGAATACAGCCGAGCGCCAGCATCATTGAGCGGGCCGCGTTGACCGCATCCGCCCCTAGGGCGATCTTTTCCAGCAGGTCGAAACCGGTGGCCGTGATCCCCGAGCTGATCACGCGAATTTCCTGCTTCAATCCTGCTCCCCGTAAAATCTGGCTGACCAGGTTGGTGGCTTCCAGACAGGGTATTCCCAGCCGATTGGTGAATTCCACCGGCGCCGCGCCGGTACCGCCCTCGGCGCCGTCGACGGTTATGAAATCCGGCTGGATGCCGGTCTTCAGCATCGCCTTGACGATGGCGTTGAATTCGCTGGGCTTGCCGATCGCGAGTTTGAAGCCCACCGGCTTGCCGCCGCTTAGCTCGCGCAGTTTCTGCAAAAACTCAAGTAGTCCGATGGGATCTTCGAACTCCTGATGCCGGGGCGGCGACAGCACGGTCTTGCCCGCTTCCACCAGGCGAATCCGCGCGATTTCCGCGGTGACTTTCGCGCCGGGGAGCACACCGCCGTGGGACGGCTTGGCGCCCTGGGATAGTTTCAGTTCCACCATCTTCACCTGGTCCGCGTTGGCGCGCTCGCCGAAAGCGCTGGCGTCAAAGCGTCCGTTCTGCTGCCGGCAGCCGAAATAGCCGGTGCCAATTTGCCAGATCAGGTCGCCATTGTGCCTGGTATGGTAGGGGCTGATACTGCCTTCGCCGGTATTGTGGGCAAAGCCGCCCAGTTCGGCGCCCTTGTTCAGCGCCATTACCGCATTGGCGCTGAGAGCGCCGAAACTCATGGCGGAAATGTTCATTCTCGATGCATTGTAGGGTTGCTTGCAGGCGGGACCGCCGAACACCACTCTGCCGTGACTTTCGTCAAGATGAGTAGGCAGCAGGGAATGCTGCAAGTTGCGATAACCGTCTTCGAGCAAGTTTCGCTGCGTGCCGAAGGGAATCGTGTCGGTCATGTCCTTGGCGCGGGAATAGACGATATTGCGCCGTTCGCGGCTGAAAGGCCGTTCTTCGAGATTGTTGGAAATGAAATACTGCTGAATCTCGGGGCGGAAAAATTCCAGTATGTAGCGGATATTGGCCAGCACCGGATAGTTTCGACGCAGGTTGCTGGCGCTGAAGAAGTAATCGCAAGCTCCGGCCACCGACCAGGCCAGCAGCAATGCGAACAGCGCCAATTGTAGTGGCGCGGACGCCAGCGCGGCCCAGGAGACGGCGATATCGTCCATGCTCAGCAACAGCCAGAGCAGGCTCAACGGCAGGAAGAGAAAATTGATGACGAGGTAGACGCGGGCGACGGGGGTCATGGCGGATTTCTCCTGGACCTGAATCTCTTGGAACCGGTTTGCGGGGCATTCAAGTCCCTGAAGAAGGCAAACGCGATAGAATCTGCCGACGCGGACAGTCTACGCCCGTTGCCAACCGAGTTCATCAATTCATGCATCAAAAGACCGTGTTAATTCTTGGGGGCGCACGTTCCGGCAAGAGCCGGCACGCCATGAAGCTGGCGGAAGAGAAATCGAAGAATCCCGTGCTGATCGCGACAGCGGTTCCCGGAGACAAGGAAATGCGGCAACGCATAGCGCGTCATCGCCGCGACCGGGGAGCGCATTGGACTACCGTGGAAGCGCCGCTCGAATTAGCCGCGGCAATCGCGGAACTGGCGCCGGCCGATGTGGCGGTGGTGGACTGCCTGACGTTGTGGCTGTCCAATCTGCTACACGAGGAAGGGGGCTGCGAAATCAAAGTGGATCAGCTTCTCGCGGCCGTCGGAGATTCGCCAGCCGAACTGATCCTGGTCACCAACGAAGTTGGCCTCGGCATCGTTCCCGCCACGCCGCTCGGACGCGAATTTCGGGATGAACAGGGAATCTTGAACCAGCGCCTCGCCGCAATCGCCGGCGAAGTCATTTTCCTCGCCGCGGGCCTGCCACTGCGCTTGAAATACTGAATTACTCCGACACCGCCCAGGCCCAACCCGTCAATCAGGGTCAATCGACGGAAGCCGTGGAAGAGATTCTGGTGGTCGGCTCCCGTCGCCGGGATCGCTCCACGGACCTGTGCTCGACGCGAACCGCAACGAGGTTGTCATCAGGAACGACGATGGCGACCTGGAATCCCCGGGGCAGGGCGATCTCGACGACGGAGCCGCGCTGCTCTACGGCAATGGCTCGCCGGTCCTGGCCATGGACGGAATTACCAGAACGGTCAAGGTGGCCGACCTGACGGGTAACAAGTCCGGAAACTGTCCCGTTGTGCGGATCAATAACTATGTAGCCGATCCGAATGCGCTGGGCTCCAACGGATTTCCGGGATTTCAGCCGGGAGACGCGGGTGAAAACACGGTGCGTTCGGTGGCCGCCTATGTCGATATCGAGTCCAATGTGAACGAGGTCCTGCAGCTCGGCGGTGCGTGGCGCTTCATGTCCCGGGCACGCAATTACGGCGAGTACTACGATGCGCCTACAAACGACGGAACTGTGGCGTTCTATCCGCAACCGTCCACGGTATTCGACTTCGAAGCGGGATACGAAGTGAACGAGTCCTTTTCATTGGCGGCCGGAGTGCAGAATGCGTTCGACGAGTATCCGTCGACCAATCCTCACGGCGAAGTGGCGGGGCTGATTTATCCGGAACAGTCTCCGTTCAGCTTCAACGGCGGATTCTATTACTTCCGGGCGATCTGGAACGCTTTCTAGGCTCAGTGCCTGCTGGCCGCGCCGGTCTACAGCGCGGCCAGCAGGCCGAGGTAGACGCCGAGTTCGCTGAATTGCTGGGTTGCCCCCAGGCAGTCCCCGGTATAGCCGCGCAATTTGCGTTCATAAAGCAGCCGGCTGGCGGCGTGGCCCAGCAGCAGTCCCGTGATTCCGGCGAGCAACGCACTGGCGGGAATGGCCAACGGCGCCAGTGCGATTACGGCCGCCCCGGTCAGACCGGACTTGATCAGACCGGCGGCGCCGATACCCCTTGCCGTCGGTTTCGAATCTGACTCGCTTCCCGCATAGGTACTGGTCGCCACCACGCAGACGGCTGAAAACCGGCTGCCGGCGTGCGCCACAATCAGGCTCATGGGCAGCATTTCTCCGGGCAGCGCCAGCAGTGCCGTGGCCTTGAGGCCCAAAGCCGAGATCAAGGCCACGGCGCCATAGGCGCCGATGCGGCTGTCCTGCATGATGACCAAACTCGCGGCTGCGTCCCTTCCGCCGAGGCCGTCCATGGTGTCGGCGAGACCGTCTTCGTGAAAGGCGCCGGTAAGCAGGAGTCCGGCAACCACGGAGAGCAGCACCGCGATCAGCGGCGGGAAAATGAATAGCGCAGCCCACCAGACCGCCGCGGTTAATAATCCGATGGAGGCGCCGGTCAAAGTGTAATAGCCGATGGCGTTCCGTTGCCGTGCTGCGCTGAACTCGAGCGATGCCGGGATCGGCATGCGGGTAAGCATCTGAACCGCGAACAGCAAGGCGGCGAGTTCCTCCCGCAACAGATTCATGTCAACTTGCCGCTCACGCCGGCCTGCTCGAACGAGGCCATGCCGGTAAGAATGGCCGCGGCGGCGCGCAACAGCGGCCAGGCGAGCAGGGCGCCGGTGCCTTCGCCAAGACGCAGCCCAAGTTGCAATAGCGGTTCCGCTCGCAGAGCCTTCAGTATCAGGGCATGTCCAGGCTCGGCGCTGAGATGGGAAAACACGAGCCGGGACCGGCAGCCGGGATCGAGTTGCAATGCGGTGACCGCGGCGGCTGTGGCGATGAATCCGTCGATCAGGACGATGCGGCGGGACTCTGCCGCACCAAGCATGGCGCCGGCCAGCATGGCAATTTCGAAACCGCCGTATTCCGCCAGCGCATCGATGGCTCCGAGTTTGCCGAATGTCCGTGCCGCCGCACGCACTAGAGTTTCACGCTTGCGGTCAACTCCACCGGCATCGAGACCGGCGCCCGGACCGGTCAGACCGGCAAGCGGCAGACCCAGCAACTTGTGCGCCAGCATCGTTGCCGAAGAACTGTTGCCGATGCCCATTTCGCCGAGGCAGAGCGCGTCGCATTCGGTTTCCCGGCCGAGCGTGCGGCCGTGGTCCATCGCCGTTTCGCATTGGCGCATCGACATCGCCGGCCCTTCGGCAAAGTTGTCGGTCCCGCAAGCGATGCGCCGGTCAAGCAGCAGCGGGTGCGCCGGTGTTTCGCGCATTCCCGCATCGACCAGGGTCACTGGAATATCAAGACTCCGTGCAAAGGCAGTGGCGGCCGCCCCGCCGTCGAGAAAATTCTGCGCCATCTGCGTCGTAACGGCTTGCGGATAAGCGGACACTCCTGCTTCGGCAATGCCGTGATCGGCAATGAAAATGATCAGCGCGGCCCGATCCATGACCGGCGCGGTCGAATCCTGCGCGGCCGCGATCTGCGCGGCCAGTTCCTCGAGTTTTCCGAGCGAGCCCGGGGGCTTGGTCTTGCCGTCGATAAGTCGGCGGATCCGAAGCTGGAAGGGTTCGGTGTCTGCCATGCTCAGAATCGCATGACGAAGGTCATGCTTGTTTCGGTATCGGTGTTCTTGCGTCCCGCGGGCACCTGGGTCTGATGTTTGAGATTTACCGAGAAACGCAGCAGGAGATTTTCCACTATCTGCGTCTCGATACTGCTGCGGGCGCGAAAAATGCTCGTTTCCTCGCCGGCCTCGGTGCTGAATTCCTGCAGGAAGGCGGCGGAGTCCGACAAGTCCCAGTTGAAATCGGCGGCCAGACGGAACATGGCTTCGCCGAATTCGTCCTCCAGCGTTGTTGAACGGCGGTAGCCGCCGCCGATATTCAGCGTCAGACCCATGTCCTCACGGTCGACGAGCAGATTGCGTCCATAATTGAGCGAAATGTCGGTCTGTCCTTCATAGCCGCTGAAGCGGTCGTCGTCGTGGGCGAGCCGGGTCAGCACGAAACTCTCGTCGTTGATGTTGTAATTCGCTTCAGAGACGTAATAGACGCGCTGAGCGGCGAGTACGTTTTCCTTGGAGGAGCGAAAGCCGTCTATATCCAGCCCGAAATCCCAGCCGTCCAGCGAATAGTTGACAGCGCCTCTGAACTGAATATTCTCATCGTCCGTATTTCCTGAAGTATAGATGGCGCCCAGCTCGATTTCGCTGTTCAATGGGCTTTCTTCCTCTTCTTCAGCGGCCGTTAAGACTGGGCTGAACAGAATCAGCAGGGCGAGCAGGGGAATTGCGGATGAGTTGGGCAAGTCGCGGCTCCATGGCGTATGGAAGCCGGGATTTTACAAATCCTGCCCGCAATACGCCATTTACGGCGGAATCGACGTTGTTTCCGCAATCTGTGCGTTAATTCCACGGGTAAAATTGCCGACAAACCGAAAATGAAGACGCTTTTCCTGTTGCGCCACGCGAAGTCCAGTTGGGACTATCCCAAGTTGCGCGATTTCGAGCGCCCGCTCGCGCCCCGCGGTGACCGCGAAGTGCCGGTCATGGGAGGGCGTTTTCTTGGACGCGATTCCTGCGTCGATTGCATCGTTTCCAGCCCTGCGGTGCGCGCCCGCTCGACCGCAATGCTGATGGCCGAGGCCATAGGTTATCCCGTCGACGAAGTAGTCAGCAATCCCGACCTCTACTTCTGCGGTACGTCCATGTATCTGAAAGCCGCCAGCCTGACTGACGACGACTGCGGCGCGCTCATGCTCGTTGGCCACAATCCGACAATTACCGACTTCGCCAATGAAATGGCGAACGCCGAGATCGCCAACATCCCCACCTGCGGCCTGGTCGAACTCTCGCTGCCGATCGACCACTGGTCCGAGATCAAACGCGGAAACTCAACCCTGGTGGAGTTCGATTTTCCGAAGAACGATGATTAAGGGGTTGCAGGCGCACCGTGCGTCCTTGTTTGCCCTGTTTTCCCTCATTGCAGCCTGCGGCGACTCGGGCGTTCCGCTCGACCGGATCGATCCCGCAACCGGGCGCTGGTATTCTGCCGAGCTGGCCGTGGCCGGCTCGCCGGTATTTGCCGAACATTGCGCCGAATGTCATGGTAACGCCGCGCAGGGCACTGCCGCCGACTGGCGGGAGCGGCTGCCGGACGGATCGTTTCCGCCGCCGCCCCTGAACGGCTCGGCCCATACCTGGCACCACCCGATTTCGGTATTGTTGCAGGTGATCGACATGGGCGGACAATCGCTCGGCGGGCAGATGCCCGGGTTCGGGCAAGTGCTGGATAATGAGGAGAAACTCGCGGTGATCGCCTGGTTTCAGGAATTCTGGAGCGATGAGATCTACGAACAATGGCTGATGATGGGAGGCACGAATTAGAATTCCACTTTTGATCCTGGCCGTGCTGCTGCTTTCTGCCTGCACGGCGCGGTCGCCCGAATTTTCTGATACCTGGTCAGGCATCTGGGTCTCGCCCCTGCATGGCGATCATGCGCTGGCGGGGCGCATCTGGGACAGCCGCCTGCAACAGTTCGTAACCCCGGAAGAATTGCTCGCCGGCTTGCGCGAGGCGCGTTTCCTGCTGCTGGGCGAGAAACACGACAATGCCGACCACCATCGCCTGCAATCGGCGGTACTCGAATCGCTGATCGACTCCGATGCGGTGTCGGGGGTCGCTTTCGAGATGATCGACGCTTCCCGGGCGCCGAATCTTGCAGGCGTCGCCGGCCGCGAATTCGCCGCCGCGGAGGAACTCAGGGAGTGGCTCGAATGGGACGAGGGCTGGGAGTGGGAATTCTATTCGCCGCTGCTGCTTGCCGGTCTCGATGCCGGATTGCCCCTGGCGGCCGCGAATATCGATGAAAATGCGGTCATGGACATCTATCAGGGGGCTGGTCCTACCCTGCCCGACGATGTTTACGACCAGGCGGCAATGGACAAGCTCTATGCCGACATTGACGAGAGCCATTGCGGGCTGTTGCCCGAGAGCCAGTTTCCCGCCATGGTGCGAGTGCAGCAGACTCGAGATCTAGCCATGGCAGAGGCCTTGCGCTCATTGGCGAACGATGAAGGCGCGGCGCTGCTGATCGCGGGAAATTACCACACGCGACAGGATCTCGGCGTACCCAATTTCCTGCTCGCGCTCGATGCCGGGATCAGCCGCGAGGAAATCGTCTCGTTGGCTTTCCTGGAAGTCGAGCCCGATGAATTCGTGCCGGTGAGTTATCTCGAACGATTCGGAGGTATCGCCGAGCACGACTATCTCTGGTTTACGCCCGCGGTGGAAGAGCAGGACTATTGCGCGCAATTGCGCCTGTAGGAGCAGCATCCACCCAGTTTCCCGGCAATCTCCGGTTTACCTGTAGGGGCGAGGCATGCCTCGCCCGCGCGCGCCCCGTATATCGTACTACACCCGCGGGCGAGGCATGCCTCGCCCCTACCGATCCCGCACGCGCAGTTGCAACCGGGACCGAATGCGGACACACTTCAATGCCGATTTCGATGTCATTCCGATGCGGATACTGATTTCGTTCACATTGCTGTTCGCCCTTGGCAGCTCCGCTTTGGGCCAGAGCCCGGATATCGATTACGACAAAGCCGGCGAATTCAATTTCGTGCGGGTGCAGTTTGACAGCTACTATGGCCGCGGTTTCGGCTATGGCACATGGGCCATCGACTTTCCGGACGCCGATGAAAATTTCCTGCGCGGAGTCTCGCGGCTGACCAATATCCGCGTCATGAGCAATCCCATCGTGATGCGAATCGATGACGAGCGCATTTTCGACTATCCCTTTCTGTACATGCTTGAGGTCGGCCAGAACGGCGGCATTATTCTCAGTCCCGCGGAGATCGAGAACCTGCGCGAGTACCTGCTGCGCGGCGGATTTCTGTTGATCGACGATTTCTGGGGCCAAAACGAATGGGACAATTTCCAGGCGGCTTTCGGCCAGGTATTCCCGGACCGGGAAATAACCGAGCTGTCGCCGGACCACGAGATTTTTCACGTCTATTACGATATCGATGGGCCGCAGATGATCCCGGCGTTGTATCGCACCGACGAGTTCGGCGAGCGAGGGATCGATCACGCCAGCAATCACGCGATTCTCGACGACGCGGGTCGGGTCATGGTGCTCATCAACTGGAACTCGGACATGGGCGACGGCTGGGAGCACACCTACCACCCGGCGTATCCGACGCGTTACGCCAACTCGGCTTACCGGCTGGGAATCAATTACCTGATGTATTCGATGACGCATTAAGGGCGAGGCGTGCCTCGCCCCTACGCGAAGGGAATCATCCAGCCGGTTTCCCGACATTCTCCGGTTTACCTGTAGGGGCGAGGCATGCCTCGCCCGCGGGATGATCGGTCGCGGGAATTGTTGCCGGTATGGCTGCGGACATTAACGCCGGGCGGCGTCCGTCTTTTCCGGATCGATTTCAAGTTCCGCGGTTTTTGCCGCCAGTTCGTCGCCATCGAGTCTGCCCGCGCGAAACATTCCCACGAGAGCGGCGTGGCAAATGTAGTCGGCGCTGACTTCGAACCAGTTGCGCAAATCCGGCCGGGTTTCACTCAGGCCGTAACCATCGGTGCCGAGCACCAGATAGTTGTCCGGCATCCAGCGCGCGATGGAATTCGGCAAGGCCTTCATGTAATCGGTTGCCGCAACGACCACAGCCTCGTCATTGGGAAATAGCCTCCTGATGCAAGGCCTGCGCTGTTGCGCCGCCGGATGCAGGCGGTTGTGCCGCTCACAGGATTCCGCCTCGCGGTACAACTCGTTGTAACTCGTTACGCTCCATACCGCGCATGCGTAACCCCATTCCCGCAACCGCTGCCGAGCTTGCAACACTTGTTGCATGATCGAGCCCGAGCCAAGCAGATTCACGGCGCAATCCGCGGCAGGCGCATCGCTGTCCAGCAGGTAAGCGCCGGCCAGAATTCCCTCCTGCACGGATTCGTCTTCCGGCAACGCCGGCATCGGGTAATTTTCGTTATAGGCGGTTATGTAATAGAAGATGTTTTCCTGTTGCTCGTACATGCGCCGGATGCCGTCCCGAACGATAACCGCAATTTCACAGGCGAATGCCGGGTCGTAGCTCTTCAGGTTGGGGAAAGTGCCGGCCAGGATATGGGAGTGCCCGTCCTGGTGTTGCAGGCCTTCGCCGTTGAGCGTGGTGCGGCCGGCGGTGCCGCCGATCAGGAAGCCCCGGCAAAGCATGTCGCCGCATGCCCAGATCATGTCGCCAACGCGCTGAAAGCCGAAGATCGAATAGAAGAAATAGAACGGCACCATCGGCAGGCCATGGATCGACCAGGCGGTGCCGGCCGCGAGAAAGGAGGCCATGGCGCCGGTTTCACAGATTCCTTCCTGCAGGATCTGGCCGTCTTCCGCCTCCCGGTAGGCGATAGCTGTTCCGGCATCGACCGGCGTGTAATGCTGGCCCTGCAGGGAGAAAATTCCGGCGATTCGGAACAGGCCTTCGAGCCCGAAGGTGCGCGCCTCGTCGGGAACGATGGGCACGATATAACGTTTCAGAGATTTGTCGCGCATCAGAATCGACAGAATCCGCACCAGGCACAAGGTAGTCGAATGCGGCCGTTCGATGCGTTCCAGCAAGCTCTTGAAGATTGCAAGCGGCGGAGTTTCCAACGCAGCGCATTCGCTGTTGCGCGCCGGAAGAACGCCGCCGAGCGCCTGCCGCCGCGCCTTCAGGTAGCGTACTTCGGGGCTTGAATCCGGCGGCCGGTACAGCGCGGCCCGGCGCGCTTCCTCGTCGCTGATCGGAATGCCGAGGGAGCGGGCGATCTCTACCCGCTGGTCCGGGCTGATGTTCTTCTTCTGGTGCGCGGCGTTGCTGCCCGCGGCGCCGGTCACGCCGTCGCCCTTGACTGTCTTGACCAGAATCACCACCGGTTTGTCGGCGTGAATCGCCCTGTCGTAGGCGGCGTAGAGTTTTACCGCGTCCTGTCCGCCGCGCTTTATCTCGCGAACCTGATCGTCGGACAACGCGTTCATCATGGCTTCAAGTTCTGGATTTCCGTCAACCCACAGTTCTCGTTGCCGTTCGCCCGGTAGCACCGAATAGCGCTGATAGTCGCCGTCGAGACATTCTTCCATGCGCCGGCGCAGGGTTCCTTTTACGTCATCGGCGAGCAGCCGGTCCCAGCCGCCGCCCCAGATGACCTTGATGACCTCCCAGCCCGAACCCCGGAAGGAAGCCTCAAGCTCCTGGATGATCTTGCCGTTGCCCCGCACCGGTCCGTCGAGCCGCTGCAGATTGCAGTTGACCACGAGTATCAGATTGTCGAGCCTTTCCCTCGCAGCGATATTGATCGTACCGAGCACTTCCGGTTCGTCGGTTTCACCATCGCCGATGAAGCACCACGTCTTGCCGCCGAGCTTCGGTTTCAGGCCGCGATTTTCCAGGTATTTGGCAAAGCGCGCCTGATAGATGGCCGTCGGCGTGGACAGTCCCATCGACGCGTTCGCGATTTGCCAGTAGTCCGGCATGGAACGGGGATGGGGATAGGCGGAAAGGCCACCGCCGGGGGTGAGTTCCCGGCGGTAATTGTCTATGTGTTCGTCGTCCAGCACGCCTTCGAGCCAGGAGCGGACATATACGCCCGTTGCCGCATGGGGCTGCGGGATCATCAGGTCGCCGCCGTAGTTTTCGGATTTCTGGCGAAAGAAGTGATTGAAGCCGACTTCCATCTGCGTGGCGGCCGACGCGTAGGTGGCGATATGTCCGCCCAGGCCGAGACCGGCGTCGCCGCCTTGCAGAACCATGACCATGGCGTTCCAGCGCAGAATGTTCTCCAGTCGCTGCTCGATGTCCTGGTCACCGGGATAATTCGGCTGCTGCTCGACGGGAATCGTGTTCAGATAAGGAGTATTGAAAGTCGGCGTCTGTCCACTGCCGGAACAATGGCTCTCGCTCCATTCGCGCAGGCTGGCGAGAATGCTGCCGACGCCATCAGGACCGTATTGTTCGCGGATGTTTTCGATCGCCTCCAGCCATTCCTTGCGGTCTTGTTCGATGGCGGGGTCGGTGGGCGGCTTTGCGTTCATGCTGCACGCGGCGAAGCGCTGGGCATCAGCGCAGTCCGAACAGCGGCCGCATCCGGGTGCCGAGAACGCTGCCGGCGAAAGCCGCCGCGAACCAGAGCCAGCCGTGCATGCTGGTCGAGGATATGCCGCTGAAAAAGGCGCCGATGTTGCAGCCGAAAGCGATGCGGGCGCCATAACCGAGCAAAAGGCCGCCGATCACGGCCGCAAGCACCGATCGCGTCGGAATCCGGAACGAGGGTGAGAATTTGTGCGCCAGCGTCGCGGCGATCAGTGCGCCGAGCATGATGCCGAAATTCATCACCGAAGTGATGTCGTTAAAGACATTGGCTTCCAGTGCGGCCTGCAGATTGGGCCGCTGCCAATAGGCCCACCCGGTCACATCGATGCCCAGCGGCGCCGCCAGTTTGGCGCCCCATAGCGCGAATGCGGAAGTTACGCCCCAGGGCCGTCCCGCCAGCACCAGGGTGGCAATATTGACCAGCGCCAGGGCCAGAGCCCCGGCCAGCAGCGGCCAGGGACCGGTAAGCCAGGAACGCGACGACATTGGCCGCCATTCCCGCTCGAAGGCGCCATGCCGCGCTTTCTCGTAGCGCGCGGCGATCAGCCATACGGCTCCGAACAGCAGCAGGCTGAACAGGATGCCGCCGCCAACACCGAAACTGCCCGACAGTGAGACCGGCTCGAAGCCGGGGACGTCCTGCCATAGCGACCAGTGCCAGGTGCCGATCACCGAACCGACGATGAATGCCGCCAGCGTAATGATCATGCGCGCATTGCCGCCGCCGGCAGTGAACAGGGTGCCCGAGGCGCAGCCGCCACCGAGTTGCATGCCAAGGCCGAACATGAAGGCGCCGCAGATCACCGCGAGATTGAGCGGCGACACGTTGCCGCGCACAGCGATGCCGCCGATCTCGCCCTGGGCGATCAGGGGTGTGAACACGAGCACCGTCACCGCCATCATGATAATCTGCGAGCGCAGCCCCGCGCTGCGTCCGCTGCTGACGACCTCGCGCCAGGCTGCGGTAAAGCCGAATGCGGCGTGATAGAGGGCGATACCGGCGCCGAAGCCGACTCCGAACAGGGCGGCCTGCCGCCAGCCGTGGAAAGCGGCCAGGTAGACGCAGATGCCCGCGGCGCCGGCGGCGGCGAGCAACATTGCGGGCCGGTTGAAGTCCCCGGCCCTGCCGTCTATGGCCTCGGTGGCGGTGCTCATGGTGTCAGTTCCGTGTTTGCTCATTGCTTATTGCAAAATCTCGCGCACGGTTTCTTCCATGCGCGTCATGCCCCAGCGCCGGCCTTCGGCCAGGGCGTCCTCAAGGCTTGCGCCGCCGTCACGGGCGGTCCTGGCGCGCAAGGCGCCGACCCGATTGCTACTGCCGCAATGCAGGAGCACGGGCTGGCCGTCGAGTTGCGCGAGCAACTGATCCAGCGTCTGGGCATTCTCGCTGGTTACGCCATCGGCGCCCGCCACGGGAATGGAATGAAACTGCATGCCGGCGGCGTTGACCAGATTTGATTCATCCCAGTCGATTTCGCCATCGGTGCGCAGGCTGATGACATGGCGAATGCCGGAGTCCGCCAGGGTCTGAATCTGTTCCGGGGTGGGTTGGCCGGCGGCGAAAACCATCTCCTCCGGGGTGCTGAAATTGGAAATCTCCGCGGCTTCGAGCGCTTCCCTGTCGACCTGGTATTGAGGCCCGCAAGCGGCCAGAACCAGCGCGAAAACCGAAAACAGCAAGGTAGTGACAGGTGTGCGAACGTACATGATGGAATCCTCCGGATCACAAGTCGCGTTTCAAATGGGGATAAGTATTGTGCGGCAAACCAGCGGCCAACTCAATGCGGCGTGGGGGTTCAACCGGTCGTGGCTGCGATACTTCGCCGTCTGGCGGGCAGTATGCAGCGGACGCTGTAAATACATCCCTGTACGCTTCGGGCTTGACATCCATGTCTCGCACGCCCGCTGCACACCCCCTGACCCAACGGCGACTCACACCGTGCCGGCCTCAAAACCAACTGTCTGTGCGCCCGGTAGGGGCGACGCATGCGTCGCCCGCGGGTCTTGCACAATTTCGGGGTCGGTCGCGGGCGAGGTATGCCTTGCCCCTACCGTCTCGCATGTAACCGAATCAACCGTCAACGGTTCGCCCCTACGGTCTCACATGTATTTCAACCTGCACACTGTCATTCTGCGCGGGGCGGAGTGTAGTCGCAGAATCTTTGCGGGTGTACTCAGTCAGACTTCGGGTTGGGGTTCGGCGAGGAAGCGTTTGATGAGGCGGGCGTCCTGGTCTACGCAGCCGGTGCTGTTGTCGTAGATGTATTCGGCGCTGGCCGCGGCGATGGCATCGCCCTTGCGTACGGTTTGCCGGAAGGTTTCTATTTCCATCGGGGGCAGGCCGCGGTTCTGGTAGATGCCGATCAGCAGGCGCAATTCCTTTTCGCTGAGATGGTCGGCCAGGATTCGGGCGATGCCCTCGGCGAAATTTTCCCAGGCGTAATTGCGGCTATAACATTCGGCTATGGCGTCGCGAACGCGCCGAGGCAGGGAACGGTCGGCGGAACTGGAGACGATGAGAGAATAGGTGCGTATGATTTCCTGGGCCTGTTCGCGTGTGGTCGACTCGAACAATTCCCCCGTGCCGGTTACGCGCAAAAGCCGGTTGGCTTCATCGATCGACTCTTCTGCCCCGAATGCCGACAGGCCGGCAAAACTGAAGATGCAAATCAGGGTGGCTCTGACCGGGAACAATCGCGGCATGATCGGCTTCCGGGGCATCGGTTTCATCTGCATGGCCAGCGTCGTTTGGCCGGGAAGTGGTCGGAATGGCAGGATTTGAACCTGCGACCCCTGCCTCCCGAAGGCAGTGCTCTACCAGGCTGAGCTACACTCCGACATACGCATTCCCGGCAGGGGGAAATCGCGAAAGCGAATTATAGACCTATTTATCCGACTCATTCGAATCGGTCGTTTTCAGAAAATATTTTCCATTACATTGCCACACATTGAATTTCCCGCCAATATGAGGGGCTTTCGGCGTCGGCCAATTCGTTCGACCCCGGAAGGCGACCGTCGGTAATGCGGTAAAATCAATCAGTCGACGATTCAGAACATCAGGTGTGCAATTGAGCAAAAATTTGCCACGAGCCCTGTATCAGGCGGAGCAGGTTCGCGAACTGGACCGGCTCGTACTGAAAGAACTCGGCATAGACGAATTCGAACTCATGCATCGGGCCGGCGCCGTGGCCCTCACCAGACTGCAGGAGCGCTGGCAGCATGCCCGAAACTTGCTGATTTTCGCCGGCACAGGCAACAACGGCGGCGACGGCTATGTCATTGCGGCACTGGCGGCGAAACTCGGGCTCGGCGTCCAGATCGTGTTTCCGGCGAATCCGGAAGAGCTTTCCGGAGCGGCTGCCCGGGCCTGGCGCATGGCGGCCGAAGGTAGGGTGCCGATGTGCTCTTTCAAGGAATTCACGTCCGGTGAATGGAAGGACTTCGACCTGGTGGTAGACGCCCTGTTCGGCACGGGCCTGAACCGTGCGGCCGAGGGTGACTGGCTGGAGGCGATCGAATGGATCAACGCCTGCGGATTGCCCGTGCTGGCGGTGGACATTCCCAGCGGGCTCCATGCGGATACCGGCACGCCGATGGGCGCCGCGGTGCGCGCCCGATTGACGGTGACTTTCATCGGCATGAAGCGGGGCCTGCTGACTCATCGAGGTCCGGATTGCACGGGCGAGGTAATTTTCGAAGATCTGGACGCTCCGTCGAAGATACATTCTTCCGGCGCGTCAACGACTGCCGAAGTCGATCGCATCGACATTCATTCGAGCGTCGGTTACCTGCCCCCGCGCAAGCCCTCGGCGCACAAGGGCAACCATGGCCACGTACTGTTGTTCGGCGGCGATCATGGCATGGGCGGCGCAATTATCATGGCGGCCGAGGCGGCGTTACGCAGCGGCGCCGGCCTGGTCAGCGTGGTGACCCGCTCGACGCACCGCCCGGCATTGCTTGCCCGTCGACCCGAGGTCATGATTACCGGCACCGAAGACGGCAGAGTGGATTTGCCGGCGTTGTTCGATCGGGCAAGCAATATCGTGGTCGGGCCGGGTCTTGGACTGGGCGACTGGTCGCGGAATCTGTTGCGGGCGGCGCTTGGCGGTCATTCGACTCGCGGCCTGCCGCTGGTGGCGGACGCGGACGCCTTGCGACTGCTGGCGCAAAAGGCCTTGCCGGAAACCGATTTCCCGGACAACGGCTGGATACTGACCCCACATCCGGGCGAAGCAGCCGCATTGCTTGGGATCGAAGTGGAAGAAGTGCAGCGGGACCGATTCGCTGCGGTCGCCGAGTTGCAGCGCCGCTACGGCGGACATTGCCTGCTCAAGGGAGCGGGCAGCCTCATTGGCGTCCCGGGCGAGCCGCGGCGATTCAAACTCTGTTCGGAGGGCAATCCGGGTATGGCGAGCGCAGGCATGGGCGATGTACTCAGTGGCATAATTGCAGGTCTGCACGCTCAGGGCCTTTCGCTGGAAGATAGCCTGAGTTGCGCGGCCTGCGTTCACGGCGAAGCGGCGGACCTTGCCGTGCGGGACGCCGGCCAGCGCGGCCTGATCGCGACCGATCTCATGCCTTTCATCAGACAACTGGTCAATCCCTGCTGAACGCTCATGCAACGATTCTCCGGACAACTGGAAGACGAAGCCGCGACCTTGCGCCTCGGCGTATTGCTCGCGGAAGCTACCGGGAAGGACTCGCGGACTCCGGACGGAAGCGCCATCGTGATTCATCTGCATGGCGAACTCGGCGCCGGCAAGACGACTCTGGCGCGCGGAATTCTGCGCGGCTATGGCTACGATGGGCCGGTAAAGAGTCCTACCTATACTCTGGTCGAACCTTATGAACTCGATCGCCGACGCATCTATCATTTCGACCTGTACCGTCTCGCAGACCCGGGTGAAGTGGAATTCCTCGGCACGGAAGATTACTTCGCAGGCGAAAACCTGTGTATCGTCGAATGGGCGCGGCGCGGCGGCGTGCGAATACCCGCGGCGGACCTCGAAGTCGAATTGCGGGGAGCGGGCGCGGGCCGCGGTGTCGAATGCACGGCGCACTCCGGCAGGGGTGCTGAAATAGTCAAGAAATTGTGGGCCGGGGTCGATGTTTAGGGAAGCTCTGATGAAATCGGAGCTTCCTCGCGGCACATGTATGCGGTGATGAAAAAATGGAACACCGGGATCTGACGTTCTGAAAGTTGCCATGAATCTGTATTGGCGCCGGTTGAACGCATGGTTCGCAGCCGCTGGTTGCGCGCTTCCGCTATGCCTTGCGCCGGGCGGTCCGGCGGCCGGCGCCGAAGTGGAAGGAGTCAGGATCTGGCGTGCGCCGGACCGGACTCGCCTGGTATTCGATCTCGACGGCGAAGTCAGCTACCAGTTGATCCGGCTCGATTCAGCCGGACAATTGCTAATCGACCTCGAAGACTCAGTTGTCGCCGCATCCTTTGATGATCCCGTCGATTCGGTTATTGTCGGCGGACCTGTGACCGGACTGCGACGGGAAGAAGCGCCCGGCGGAATCTTGCGTTTCGTTGTCGAACTCGCCGCCCCGGTCGAGCCTCGCGGATTCATCTTGCCTCCCATTGAGCAATACGGCGATCGGCTCGTGCTCGATCTGTACGACGTCGAGCAGGAACCATCGCCGCCGGCAATTGCCTTGCCGGAGCGGGATGAGGCCGAGTCCCGTTCCCAAGCCGGAGATGCGGCGCCTCCGGCCTTGCGCGACATCGTCGTGGCGATCTCCGCCGGTCACGGCGGCGAAGATCCCGGCGCCATGGTCGGCGCCAACCGGGAGAAGGACATCACCCTGGCGGTTTCCCGCTTTCTGAACGAACGCCTGCGGGAAGAGCCCGGTTATCGACCGGTAATGATTCGCGACGGGGATTATTACGTGCCTTTGCGGGGCAGAGCCGAAATTGCCCGGGAGCACCGGGCGGACCTGCTGGTAGCCATTCATGCGGATGCCTATCGCTCGAGCAGCGCCAGCGGCATGACCATCTACGCCCTGTCCGGCGAGCGCGCAGACCGGGAAAACGCCGCCAGGGTCGCACGCAAGGAAAATACTACCGACTTGATCGCCGGTGTGGACAGCGACCTGCGGCTCGGAGAATTCGACGACGACGTGGCGCTGACGCTGGTTTCGGTGCACATGGGCTGGAGCCTGGAACAAAGCCAGTTGGCCGGCTCGCATATCCTGCAATCCTCGGGCACGGTTACACGCCTGCGCAGGGACAAGGTGCAACAAGCCTCGTTGCAAGTGCTGAATTCACCCGATATTCCTTCGATCCTGATTGAGACGGGATACATGACCAATCCCGCGGAACTGGAAAAGCTCAACTCGCCTTCTTTTCAGCGGCAACTTGCCGGCGCCCTGGCTACGGGCATCGTGAGTTATTTCGACGATCGCGCACCGGATGGGACGTTCGTCGCCTGGCGGAAGTCGAACGGCGCCGGACTTGCCGCATCGCCGGGCGACGAAGTGGCCAACATGGCGACCAGCCTGGTCGACGCGTTGATCGGTGCAGAATCCGGAAACGAAAGGACCCAACCCGAACTTTCGGTTACCTACGTTGTCCGGCGCGGTGATACACTGTCGGAAATCGCGCACCGCTACTCGGTAAGCCTGTCGCAATTGCGCGAGGCGAACGATCTGACAAGCGACCGGATCGCCGTGGGCAGTGAGTTGAAAATTCCCCGCTGAGGAAGCTCTGATTTATCAGAGCTTTCGTGCTGCAATGAAAACTAAATGAATCGCATCAATCGACTGAGTCCGCGTCTGGCCAACCAGATCGCAGCAGGCGAAGTCGTCGAGCGCCCGGCATCGGTACTCAAGGAATTGCTCGAAAACAGTCTCGACGCAGGCGCCGGGCGTGTGGATATCGATGTAGAGCAGGGCGGCAAGAAGCTGTTGCGGGTGCGCGATGACGGTAGAGGCATCCACAAGGACGATCTTGCGCTTGCCCTGAGCCGCCACGCCACAAGCAAGATTTCCCGGCCGGAAGATCTGGCGGCTATCGCCAGTCTCGGATTTCGTGGCGAGGCACTGGCCAGCATCGGATCGGTATCAAGGCTGGAATTGTCCTCCAGGGCGTCTGAAGCCGACAGCGAAACCGGCTGGAAAGTGCGGGCCGAAGGCCAGCAGATGGAGACTTCCCTGGAACCCTGCCAGCATGGCGTCGGCGCTACCGTGGAAGTGCGCGACCTGTTTTTCAACACGCCTGCGCGAAAGAAATTTCTCAAGACCGAGAGAACCGAGTTCGGCCGCATTGACGAAGTGCTCAAACGCCTTGCGCTCAGCCGCTTCGGCGTGCAATTCAGCTTGCGCCACAACCAGCGCATCGTACACGAGTTGCGCCCCGCGCGTAATGAGTTGGAACAGCGGCGCCGAGTCGGCCTGGTTTGCGGCCCCGCCTTTCTCGAAAACTCGGTCGAGGTGGAGCAGCAGGCGGCGGGGCTGCGCTTGTGGGGCTGGATCAGCCTGCCTGCCTTTTCGCGCAGCCAGGCGGACCTGCAATATTTCTATGTGAACGGGCGCATCGTGCGCGACAAGATCGTCAGCCATGCGATCCGGCAGGCCTACCAGGACGTCCTGTATCACGGCCGCCATCCGGCATACGTGCTTTTCCTCGAACTCGACCCCGGCGCGGTGGACGTGAACGTGCATCCAACCAAGCACGAAGTGCGTTTCCGCGACGGCCGGCTGGCGCACGATTTCCTGTTCCGTTCGCTCCACCGGGAACTGGCCGATGTCAAGCCGGAAGCCCAGGTCCCGGATTCTGGCCATGCGGAACCGCTTCAGGCCGGGCCGGAAACCACCGCAACCCAGACTTCGCTGCCATTGCGCGATTCCGCGCCGGTTCGCGACTCCGCCGGGGAGTACAGTTTCCCCCTGCGGTCAGCGCCGGCGGCAAGCCCCGTCGGCACGCCGGAGCAATACGCGAAACTGTTCAGTGGCGGTGAGGAAGCTCCCCCTCTGGGATATGCCCTGGCGCAACTGCATGGCGTCTACATACTTGCGCAAAACAGGGAGGGCCTGATCATCGTCGACATGCACGCCGCGCACGAACGCATCACCTACGAGCGCATGAAGCAGGCGCTGGAGGAAGAGAGGATCAAGCGGCAGACCCTGCTCGTGCCCCTGTCGCTGGCGGTCAGCGAAGCGGAGGCGGATTGTGCGGAATCTCATCGCGAAAGCCTGCTTGCGCTGGGGCTGGAACTGGAGCGGGTTGCCGCCGAATCCGTGGTCGTGCGCCAGGTTCCGGCCTTGCTGAAAGACGCTGACATCGAGCAACTCGTGCGCGACGTGCTTTCCGACTTGCTCGAATTCGGCGCCAGTGACCGGCTTGAGAATCGTCAGAACGAATTACTGTCGACCATGGCCTGCCATGGTTCGGTGCGCGCCAACCGCCGGCTCGGAATCGACGAAATGAACGCCCTGTTACGGGACATGGAAGCGACCGAACGCAGCGGCCAGTGCAATCATGGCCGGCCAACCTGGGTCTGGCAGTCCATGGACGAACTCGACAAGTTGTTCCTGCGCGGCCGTTAGCTTGGTTTCATTCGAGCGCCAGTTCGTGGACACCGGGGCGGACGTGATTTGCCTGACCGGCCCTACGGCGGCGGGCAAGACCGCGCTCGCGGTGGAATTGGCGCAGCGCCGCCCGCTGGAAATCATCAGCGTAGACTCCGCCCAGATCTACCGGGGGATGGATATCGGCACCGGAAAACCGGATGCGCGCACCCGGTCATTGGCGCCCCATCGGTTGATCGACATTCGCGACCCCGCGGAACCCTATTCGGCGGCAAATTTCCGCGAAGATGCCCTGCGCGAAATAAGCGATATCATCGGCAAGGGCAAGACACCCTTGCTGGTCGGAGGCTCCATGCTTTATTTCCAGGTGTTGAGGAAGGGACTGGCGGCCATGCCCGCCGCCGACCCCGGCGTGCGTCGGGATATCGAGGCGCAGGCGGTGCAGGAGGGGTGGGCGGCGGTTCATCGCCGGCTAAGGGAGGTCGATCCGGAAGCGGCCACGCGGATTCATCCCAATGATCCGCAGCGTCTGCAACGGGCTCTGGAGGTCTATATACTCACCGGCGAAAAAATTAGTAATTTTCATGACGAAAGAAAAAACCAGTCGAGCGGGTCTACATCTTTCAGATTGCATTTTTTGGCACTCCACCCGGCCGAGCGGAGCGTATTGCACGATCGCATCGAGTCACGATTCAGGCAAATGCTGTCTGACGGGCTGATAGCGGAAGTGGAAACACTTCACCGGCGGGATGACCTTCATCCGGGTCTGCCATCCATTAAATCGGTGGGTTACCGACAGATATGGCAGTATCTCGATGGAGAGACAAGTTATCCCGAAATGGTGGAGAAAGGCGTCGCGGCGACGCGACAACTAGCCAAAAGGCAGTTGACCTGGTTGCGCGGCTGGTCAGAGGTGCGCAATCTCAAAGAGGATTCGGAATGGAATCTGGATGAAGTATTGAAATTTGTAGATTCGCTCGCATTCTGGTAATCAGGAACAAAAGGAAATCTCTGATCAAAGGCATACTGCTTATAATGCAGCGAGCAATGGAGAACAAGAATGTCCAAGGGACATAGTTTACAGGATCCGTTTTTGAATGCACTACGGAAGAATCGTGTGCCGGTATCGATTTATCTGGTAAGCGGCATCAAGTTGCAGGGACAGATCGAATCGTTCGATCAGTTCGTAATACTGCTCAAGAATGCCGTCAGTCAGATGGTCTACAAGCACGCGATTTCCACCGTGGTGCCGGGACGGATGGTAAAGATACAAGTCAACCACCCTTCCGAAGATCAGGATGACGAGGCTGACCATTAAGGCAGGGTTGACCGGCACCGAATCCCTCTTCGAACCTTTTCCGGTTCGGGCTTGAGGTATTTCGTTGTTTTTTGAAAGGCCCGATTCCGGTGAAACCTGTGTACTCGTACACATCGACATAGCCGCTAACTCCGACCAGGAAGATCTGGCCGAATTCGAGGAACTGGCGATTTCCGCGGGAGCTGATCCCGTGGCGGTCGTCACGGGGTCTCGCGACAAGCCGGAGTCCGCGACGTTTCTGGGCGCCGGCAAGCTGGAAGAACTGGCGGAAATCCGGCAATCCCACGATGCCGGACTGGTGCTGTTCAATCATTCGCTGTCGCCGAGTCAGGAGCGAAATCTCGAACGGCGGCTGCGTTGCCGCGTACTCGATCGAACCGGGTTGATACTGGACATTTTCGCCCAGCGCGCCCAGTCCCATGAAGGCAAGCTGCAAGTCGAACTCGCCCAGTTGCGGCATTTGAGCTCTCGCCTGAAACGCGGCTGGTCTCATCTGGACCGGCAAAAGGGCGGCATCGGTCTGCGCGGCGCCGGCGAGAAGCAGATCGAACTTGACCAGCGCATGATCGGGCAGCGCATCAAGTCCATTCGCAAGAGTCTCGCGCGGGTTCACGGGCGGCGCGAACTCGGCCGGGGTGCGCGCAGGCGGGCGGACCTGGCGACGATTTCACTGGTCGGCTACACCAATGCCGGCAAGACTTCGCTGTTCAACCTGCTGACGGGCGCCGGGGGCTATGCCGCCGACCAGTTGTTCGCGACACTGGACCCGCGCCTGCGGCGCGTGACGCTGCCCGCTTACGGCGCGGCGATTCTCGCTGATACGGTGGGTTTCATCAGCCATCTGCCTCATCAACTGGTGGAAGCCTTCAAGGCGACACTGGAAGAAACGGTGGAAGCTCAGTTGCTGGTGCACGTTATCGACGCGGCGGGGGCAAGACGCGAGGAGCATATCGGGCAGGTGCATGAAGTTCTCGCGGAAATCGGCGCGGCCGACATCCCGCGCCTGCAGGTCTGCAACAAGATCGATCTGTGCGCCGAAGTCGAGCCACGTATCGACAGGGATCGCGAAGGGCGGCCGGTACGCGTCTGGATGTCGGCGCTTACCGGCGCCGGCGAAGAAGAATTACGTCGTGCGCTCGGAGAACTGCTCGGCAAGGACATGCGGCAACAAGCGCTGTTTCTGCCGCCGGCCCAGGCGGGATTGCGCTCCCGCTTGCTGGCGCGCGGCTGTATCGATTCGGAACACGTGGACGAGTCGGGCAACTTTCATTTGCTGGCGCGACTGGCGCCGGACGAGGCACGGCGCATTGCCGCGCTCGAAGGTTGCCGGATAGAACATTCCGAATATCGGCCCGAAGGCACTGTGTCTGGACGCCAAAATTCGGTAAAATTCCGCTTTTAGGGAAGCGCTGAGTTATCAGCACTTCCGCGCGGCACAGGGATGTGCCGCCGGATTCGATGGCGCAAGCCATTGAATCCGGGAGCAAAACAAAACCACGTTTTTGTTTTGCGGCACTGAACAATTCCATGGAGGGAATTGTTCAGAGAATTCTTAATCATTCGTGTTGACGAAAGTCTGGCGATGGAGACCCTGATGGCCTGGAATGAACCCGGCAACAATGGCAACGATCCCGATCCCTGGGGCAACGGCGGCCGCCGCGGCGGCGGTGGTGGCAACAACCAGGGCCCGCCCGATATCGACGAAGTACTCAGAAATCTGCTGAGCCGTTTCGGCATCCTCGGCGGCGGCGCCAAGGGCGGCTCGGGCGGCGGCAAGCAGGCTCCCGGCAAGAGCATGTCAGGCGGCCTGTTGGCGGGATTCATCGTCGTCGCCCTCGTGGTCTGGGGATTCCTGGGCTTTTACATGGTCGACGAAGCCGAGCGCGCTGTTGTGCTGCGGTTCGGGCGCGTGCTCGACAATACCGTAACCCCCGGGTTGCACTGGAACCCGCCGCTTATCGACGAGGTCAACAAGGTCAACGTCTCGGAACTTAACTCCAAGGAGTATCAGAACCGGTCGATGTTGACCACCGATGAAAACATCATCGACATCGTGGTAACGGTGCAATACCGCATCGTCGATCCGGTCAAGTACGTGATTGCCGTGCAGGATCCCGAACGCAGTCTAGACAATGCCGCGGAATCCGCGATCCGGCACGTGGTCGGCGGCAATTTCATGGACCAGATCCTGACCGAGGGTCGTCCTATCGTGGCAGCCGATGTGCACGAACGACTGCAGAATTACATGAATCTGTACAACACCGGCATTTTCGTCAGTCAGGTCAACGTCGCAGCCGTCAATCCGCCGGAAGCCGTGCGACCTGCCTTCGAGGATGTGATCGAGGCCCGGGAAGACGAACAGAGATCCCAGAATCAGGCCCAGCAATACGCCAACCGCGTCATCCCCGAGGCCCGCGGAGAGGCCCAGCGGCAGATCGAACAGGCCAACGCCTACAAGGAAGATGTGATCGCCCGGGCGGAAGGCGACGCCTCGCGATTCGACCAGTTGCTGCTTGAGTACCAGAAGGCGCCCCAGGTGACGCGGCAGCGCATGTACATCGATTCGATCCAGGACGTGATGACCGCGTCGTCCAAGATCATGATCGATGTCGAGGGCGGCAACAACATGCTCTACGTGCCGCTCGACAAGATTCTCGAACAGAACACGTCCATCACGGGTGCGGCCAGACCGCGCTCGGCAACGGAGTGGCGCGACTTCGCCGACGAGTTGGCGCCGTATTTGCCTAACGTTTCCAGTGGCGGGGCGGTTGACGCGTCGCGCCTGTCCGACGCCAGAAGTGGAGTAACGAGACCATGAAAAGATATTACGGTATAGGGCTGGCGATACTGTTGCTGATACTGGCCGCCAACAGCCTGTTCGTGGTGCGCGAAACCGAGCGCGCCGTCATGTTGCGCTTCGGCGAACTCGTAAATGCTGATATAGCTCCGGGACTGCATGTAAAGATTCCCTGGGTGAATCAGGTGCGCAAGTTCGACGCGCGCATCCAGATTGAAGATTCGGTGCCCGCGGACTTTTTTACGCTGGAGCAGAAAGCCCTGGTTGTTGATTCCTACGCCAAGTGGCGAATCATTGACGTGGGCCAGTTTTACGTTTCCACCCAGGGCGAAGTGTCCAGGGCCGGTTCGCTGCTCGCGCAACGTGTCAACGACGGCTTGCGCGACCAGATCGGCGAGCGCACTTTGCAGGAAGTCGTCGCCGGCGAACGCGACCAGCTCATGCTCGATCTGACCGCGAACCTGAACATGGATTCCGCGGTCGATATTGGCATCGAAGTCATCGATGTGCGCGTAAAACGCATCGACTTGCCCGCGGACGTGCGAAACTCCGTGTACGAACGCATGATTACCGAGCGCAACCGGGAAGCCCAGGAACTGCGTTCCCGCGGCGACGAGCTCGCCATCGGTATCCGCGCCGACGCCGACCGGCAGGCAATCATCTTCGAAGCCGAAGCCTATCGCGACGCCGAGCAGATTCGCGGCGAAGGCGACGCCCGCGCAACCGCGGTCTACGCCGACGCTTACAACAAGGATCCGGAATTCTACGCCTTCACCCGCAGCTTGACCGCCTATCGCGAAACGTTCAAGAACAAGGGGGATGTGTTGTTGCTGGATCCGGACAGCGAATATTTCAGGTACCTGAAGGATCTCGACAACGGTCTGCCGGAACAATAATAATTGGGAGCCCGTATCGAATGGTTTACGGGAACGCGATGAATCCATACACGGGCGAGGCATGACTCGTCCTTTCCGGCCGCCGGCCGATCGGCGGCCGGATTTCATTTAAAAAACCGAATCCTCCCATGTGGCATGATTTAGCTGTGGCATTGTGTTTGCTGCTGGTCATCGAGGGCTTGCTGCCCTCGCTCGCTCCGGGTGTGTGGAAGCGAATGGTGCTGACCCTGAGTGAAGCGCCGGAACGCCAGATTCGCTTGGCGGGCCTGGCATTCATGTTTTCCGGCGCCGTGTTGCTGTATCTGGTCAACTGAAGAGTGGATGGCATGAGTTCCGCCAATACATGGCTGCTTCCCGACGGTGTCGAAGAGATTCTGCCGGAAGAAGCCCGCAAGCTGGAAAACCTGCGGCGAGAGATTCTCGATCTTTATCGCGGCTGGGGCTACGAACTCGTCATTACGCCGCTGATTGAATTTCTCGATTCGCTGCTGGTGGGCTCCTCTCATGATCTCGACCTGCATACCTTCAAACTGATCGATCAGTTGAGCGGGCAACTCATGGGCATTCGCGCCGACATCACGCCCCAGGCCGCCCGCATCGACGCCCACCGCCTGAATCGCGACGGTCCGGTACGGCTGTGTTATGCCGATAGCGTGCTCCACACATTGCCCCGCGGCATCCAGACATCCCGCGCGCCGATTCGGGTCGGCGCCGAGTTCTACGGACACGCGGGCGTCGAATGTGATATCGAAGTCATTTGCCTGATGTACGCCATGCTGCAACAGGCGGGCGTGGAAAATATCCATCTGGTGCTCGGCCACGTCGGCATCTTCCGATCGTTACTGGAATCGGCGGGAATGAATCCGGAATCCGAGGAGACCCTGTTCGATGCGGTGCAGCGAAAGGCCTATGGAGAAGTCGATCAATTGCTCGCCGAAAGCGTCGACGACGCCGGCTTGCGCGAAATGCTGGCCGGGCTGGTGCGGCTCAGCGGCGACGAAGCGCTCGAACTGGCGCAGGAAGAATTCGCCGGGGCGCCGGCAGCGGTGAAAGCCGAACTGGGGGAATTGCTGGCGATCGACGCCGGAGTCCGCAAGCGCGTTCCAGCCGTACCCTTGAGCTACGATCTTTGCGAATTGCGCGGCTATCAATATCACACCGGCATCGTATTCGCCGCCTATACGCCGGGTTACGGCCGCGCGGTCGCCAAGGGCGGCCGTTACGACAACATCGGAGCGGTATTTGGCCGGGCGCGGCCGGCAACCGGTTTCGACAGTGACCTGAAAACACTGGCGCGCCTGACCGGGAGAGAATTCCGCCGACAGCCGGGAATTCTCGCTCCGGACGGCGACTGTGACGAATTGCGGGAAACAGTCGAAAAATTGCGCGCATCCGGTGAAATCGTGGTTACCGACGTCAGCGGCGCCTGCGATGCCGCGGCGGCGCGGGAACTCCATTGCGACCGACTCCTGCTGCGACGCGGCGGTAAATGGCTGGTCGAGAAATTCTGAAATGGCGGAAAGACCATGGTGCAATCGCTGGTAGTGCTCGGCGCCCAATGGGGCGACGAAGGCAAGGGTAAGGTCGTCGACCTGTTGACGGACAGGGTGGACGTGGTCGCCCGTTTCCAGGGCGGCCATAACGCCGGCCACACTCTCGTTATCGATGGCGAGAAAACCATACTGCATCTTTTGCCGTCAGGCATATTGCACGAAGGCGTGGATTGCATCATCGGCAATGGCGTGGTGCTGAGCATGGCGGCGCTGCTCAAGGAAATTAACGAACTGGAAGCGCGCGGCATCGAATTTCGCGGCCGGCTCGGCATTAGCGGCGCTTGCCCGCTGATTCTGCCCTCGCATATCGCGCTCGATCAGGCGCGGGAACTCACCCGCCGCGGCGGCGAAAAGATCGGCACCACCGGCCGCGGAATCGGTCCCGCATACGAAGACAAGGTCGGCCGCCGCGCGATCCGGCTGGGCACGAGCCGCGACGAGGCGCAATTCACCGCGCAACTCGAAGTCCTGCTCGACTACCACAATTTCCTCCTGCGTGATTATTACCAGGTCGAAACCGTCGATTTTGCCGAAACGCGGGACCAACTGCTCGAGCAGGCGCAAGAATTGCAGCCCATGATTACCGATACCGTCGGGGACCTGCACGGGCATCGCAAGGCCGGCCGCAAAATCCTGTTCGAAGGTGCCCAGGGCTCACTGCTCGATATCGACCATGGCACTTTTCCGTTCGTCACCTCCTCCAATACCACCAGTGGCGGCGCGGCTACCGGCAGCGGGTTCGGACCGCTGTATCTCGACCGTGTGCTCGGCGTCACCAAGGCCTATACCACCCGGGTCGGAGAAGGCCCCTTTCCCACCGAACTGTTCGACGCCACCGGCGAGCGTCTGGCAAAGGTAGGCCGGGAGTTCGGCGCCACCACCGGGCGCAGCCGGCGTTGCGGCTGGTTCGATGCGGCCGCGTTAAGACTGGCGGCCCGGGTAAGCAGCATCAGCGGTCTGTGCCTGACCAAGCTCGATGTGCTCGACGGATTGGAAACCCTGAAAGTCTGCGTCGGCTATCGCGCTGACGACGGGAAAGCGCTCGGAAGTTCAATGGCGGTCGAAAATTACGACCGGCTGCAGCCGGTCTACGAGGAACTGCCGGGCTGGACCGAATCGACCTGCGGCGCCCGCTCGCTCGAAGACCTGCCCGCGAACGCCCGCTCCTATATCCGATTCATAGAGGATGCCGTCGACGTGCCGGTGGACATCGTTTCCACCGGCGCCGACCGGGATGATACGATTATTTTGCGGCACCCTTTCGACTGATCGCCCGCCGGATACCAGCGTTCCCCTTGTTCGTGCATGCCGTCCATGGCGCGGCTATTGTGATTTCGCCAACCCCTAGCCTCGCCATCCCTGGTGAGTCGTTCGGACCTCAATAAGCTACGCTTCTTGTCGGCTACGCCGACCGGTCCTCACTCTTCCAGGCTCCACAGACAGGCTGCGCCCCGGGCGCCGCTGGCGTCGCCAAATCGCGGCGGGGAAATGCGCGTGAGCAGATTGTCGGTGAAAACGTATTCCGGCAGTATTTTCGGGACCAGCTTGTATATCTGCTGAATGTTGGAAAGTCCGCCGCCGAGCACCACCATTTCCGGATCGAGCACGTTGATGACGGTGGCGACGCATTGCGCCAATTGCCGGCAATACAGCTTCAGGCAGGCCAGGGCCGGCTGGTCTCCCTCCGCCGCCAGGCGAGCGATCTCGGCAGCGTCGATTTCGGCGCCGCCGGCCTCGGTGAAAGTGCGTCTGAGCCCGGCGCCGTTCAGCACGGTCTCGATGCAGTTCCAGCGGCCGCAATAGCATTTGCGGTCCGCGTTTATCGAATCGCGTACGCTGGCGGGAATGCAGTTGTGACCCCACTCCCCGGCTATGCGATTGGGGCCGGTATGCAACTTGCCGTCCACGACTATTCCGCCTCCCGTTCCGGTGCCGATGATTACGCCGAACACCGAACGGCAGTCGCGCCCGGCGCCGTAGTGCGCTTCCGACAAGGCAAAGCAATTGGCGTCGTTCTCCATGCGTACTTCGTATCCGAGTTGCTGCTCGATGTCGCGCTTCAGAGGCTTGCCGTTGAAGCAAGTTGAATTGGAGTTCTTGATCGTTTCCGATGGCGCCGCCAGCGCTCCGGGAGTTCCGATTCCGACTTTCAGCCGCCGTCCTTTTTGCAGCCTGGTAATGAGTCCAGTGACCTCGATCAGCGCCTCTTCATAAAATTCCGCCGGCGTTGGCCGCCGGGCCAGATCGATCACTTCGCCGGTTTCGGTCAGCACGATGCCTTCAATCTTGGTGCCGCCGATATCAATGCCGATGCGTAATTGCCCTTGTTGTTCCATGTTCGATTATGCCATTTTTACAATATATATGGTTTGACTTTGCCGATTTAACACTATATGTTGAGCCCATCGACCGTCGAATCATAAAACGGAACGATAGCGGGATTCGCGATACGGCGGTCGCCCGGCACCGGATCATACCAGCGCCGAATGGCCGATGAGGTTATCAGGAATGGCTCAATTAGCACAGAATACTGAAGCCGAAGTGCAGGAAGCTGTCACGAAGACTAGAAGGAAGGCCAGGGACCAGCTTCAATTGTTGCTTGAGAAACGCGAGCGCGAAGATCAAATTCGCGAAATGCTGGCGGCATTCGCAGAAGAAATGGAGCGCGCCCGCGAGATGCACAACAAACTGTTCTGAAGCCCTGTAGGGGTGAGGCATGCCTCGCCCGCGAACGGCCCCGACACTGCGCAAAACCCGCGGGAGACGCATGCCTCGCCCCTACAGATGAAGCAGGGTAGAATCCACCTGTAGGGGCGAGGCATGCCTCGCCCGCGAACGACCCTGACACCGCGCAATAACCAGAGTTCCAGGCATGCACCGAATCCTTTTGGCAGTCGTTCCCCTGTTGCTCGCCGCTTGTACGGAAGAGCCCCAATACACGCCGATCGTCAACTCCGAGCCGGCCGCCGATTCAATCCAGACGCACATGCCCCGCACCTTGCGCCTGTACTACGATGCGCTGCCTGATGTCGAACGCAGCGGGTTGAGCCTGATCGGTCCGGAAGGAGAAGTCGAATTGCGCGGCCTGCATACCATGGCAGCGGACGACCTCATGATCGAGATCATGGAGCCTCTAGCCGACGGCGACTATGCCGTCCAGTGGACCGCCATAGTCGGCGAAGACCCCACCGAGTACACCGGCGAAGTGCGATTCCAGGTCCAGGTGGAACAGGACTGAGCGACCAGAATCGATTGCGTATTTCAGGTGATAACGCAGCTCAGCCTGTAACGGAGTGAGCGCAAGCGGGTTTGGTGCCCAGGAGAGGACTCGAACCTCCACGACCTTTCGATCACTAGCACCTGAAGCTAGCGTGTCTACCAATTTCACCACCTGGGCATGCGGGGCGAGCTGATCGCGGCGCCGGAGAACCCCGGCGCGGGCAGGGAACTCTACCCAGCACGCTACTTGCTGTCAATCCATCTCGCGGGTTCTGTACATGCAAGACCAGGGCCATCTTAAAGTCGTCGTTAACCAACTGAAGCATTGCCGGAAATTTCCGGTCTGGACATTTGGCGCTGGAAGGGTTACGCTGGTTCCATGTCTGATCGCGCACATGAGCACAACGACGCTGCTGTGGAATTGGGTTTTTCCCTGTCCGCGGTCGAGGTGCGGCCTGTTTCCGACGCGGCCGAGCGGGCCCGGTGGGATCGTGTGATGGACGCGGAGCACTATCTGGGTTTCCGAGGCATGTTCGGTCACGGGATCCGGCATGTGGCGACGGGTCCGGACGGTGAATGGCTGGCGCTGCTCGGCTGGTGCGCCGGGGCGTTCAAGGTCAAGGCGCGGGACGCCTGGATCGGCTGGGCGCCGGAGCAGCAGTTCAGGCGTTTGCGGTTGATTGCGAACAACTGCCGTTTTCTGGTGCTGCCCCGCGGTCGGGCGCCGAACCTGGCCTCCCGCGTGCTGGCGCTTTCGGCGCGCCGTCTTTCCGCGGACATGGAGGCGCGGTTCGGCCATCCGGTGCTGCTGGCGGAGACTTTCGTCGACCCGTCCCGATTCCGGGGTGTGTGTTACCGCGCCGCCGGGTGGGAGCAAGTCGGCGTGACGCGTGGTTACGCCCGGTCCGGCGGCGGCTGGGTGGCGCACGGAGAGCCGAAGACGGTGTGGCTGCGGCCTTTGGCGCCGAGCGCGGGCACTGACTTGGCCGGGCTGGCCGAACCTGCGCATTGGGGTTGCGGACAAGAGGAGCCGGAGTTGCCGGAACCCGGCCGACTGCGCAGCCTGTTCGATCACCTGCGGCAGGTGCCGGAGTTTCGTTGCGCGCGCGGGGTGCGGCACTCGCTGGCGAGCGTGCTGGCCATTGCCGTGGCGGCGAAGCTGGCCGGCGCCCAGGGGCCGACCGCCATCGCCGAGTTCGGGGCGCGGCTGGACCAGCGGCAACTGGCGGCGGTGCGGGCTTTTCGCAGTCCGACCACCGGTCGGCTGACACCGCCTTCGCGGGCGAGCATGCACCGCCTGCTGTCGGGTATCGATCCGGACGCGCTGGACCGGGCGGTACGGCGGTTCTCGGCCGCCCGGCGGCCCCCGGAGGGCGCTTTGGCCATTGACGGCAAGGCTGCCCCGCTCCATCGGCCGGCCGGGCCGGACGACGGGCGCATGTTGCTGGCCGCGGTCACGCACGGCGCCGGCATCGTCGCCGGCCAGACCGCCTCGGACAGCGCGGGCGGGGAGATCCGCGGCGCCCGGCGCCTGATCCGGGAACTGGACGTCGGCGGTCGCGTGTTGACGCTGGACGCCTTGCACAGTTGCCCGAAAACCGCGCGCTTGATCCTCGACGAAGGCGCGGACTATGTGATGCCCGTCAAGGGCAACCGCAAAACCCTGCGCGAAGACCTCGCGGCCTTCAATGCCGCCTTCGACGCCGCGCCCGCCGCCGAAACGCTCGACAAGGGCCACGGACGCCTGGAGGAACGCGCTTGCGCGCTGCTGTCGCTGGAGGAATGCCCGGACGATCTGGCCGCCCTGCCGGGACGCCGCCAGGCTTTCCGCATCCGCCGGCGGCGCACCGTCCTGAAGAAAAACACCACCACCGTCGAAACCGTGTACGGTCTCACTTCGCTCGGCGCCGACCGCGCCGGCCCCGCGGAAATACTCGCCCTGAACCGCGGACACTGGGAAATCGAAAATCGACTTCACTATGTTCGCGATTGGTCCTGGGACGAGGATCGGTCTCGGGTCCGCAACGGCAAACTGCCCCGCAATCTGGCCTGCCTGTCCAACGTCGCCATCTCCATCATCCGCCTGCGCGGCCGCTTCAAGCACCAACCACAGGCCCAGCGACATTACGCCGCCCGCCAGGGCGACGCCCTGCGCGAAGTCGTCAACGCCGCCTGACCCAGCCCCAAAACGCACCGGCCCAAACCGTACCGAACAAGCTGGCAAGTGCCAATATCGATTCCCGCCCAACCGCTCCCGTCCACAGAACGAGCAAAACCGTCAAAACAACACCCCCCCAGCCCGACCGCAATCAAACCAAACAACTGAGAACCCCAACTACCTATGTGACTATAAGATGGCCCTGACATGCAAGACTGCAACACGGGACACCCATGTCGGCCTGCATGTATAATCCGCGCGCACCCCGAAATTCTCCCCCCAATCCCGCGCGCCGCCTAGGCTACCCGCAGGAACACATCCCGGAACACCATGGACGAAACCACGTCAGCGCTCGAAAATATCCGCCCCGACCTCAGGGCCGCCATTCTCGGTCATGGTCTGCCCCTTGACTGGCCGGAAGCGGCCCGGCTTGAGGCGCGGCGGCTCGGAGGCAAGGTCAAACCCGCCGAGATCGCCTACCGCCTCGATTTGCGTGAACTGCCCCTGGTAACCATCGACGGCGAAGACGCGAAGGACTTCGATGACGCGGTCTATGCCCGCCGCGAGGATTCGGGCGATTGGACTCTGATCGTGGCGATCGCCGACGTTTCCCACTATGTGGCCGCGGACGGCGCGCTGGATCTGGAAGCGCGCGAACGGGGCACTTCGGTGTATTTCCCGGATTTTGTCATTCCAATGTTGCCGGAAGAACTCTCGAACGAGTTGTGTTCGCTCAAGCCCCGTGTCGACCGTCTCGCGCTCGCCTGCGAAATGCGCATCGCCGCCGATGGCGAGCTGATCGATTTCAGTTTCCATGAGGCGGTGATTCACTCCCACGCCCGGCTTACCTACAACCAGGTCGCGGCGATGACGCAGCCGGACGCGGACGATCGGCTGAAACGCAAGGTATTGCGGCGCTTTGAGCACTTGCGCGGGCATCTCGAAGAATTACACGAGTTGTTCAAGGTCCTGAAGAAACACCGCGGCGCTTCCGGCTCCATAGAGTTCGAAACCGTCGAAACGCGCATCGTGCTCGATGCCGGCGGGGCCGTTCGCGAAATCGTCCCCGTTGAGCGCAACGATGCGCACCGCATGATCGAGGAATGCATGCTTTGCGCGAACGTTGCGGCGGCGCGCCTGTTGCTGGAATCCGGCATGCCTGCCCTGTATCGCGTCCACCAGGGGCCCGACGAGGAAAAACTCGCCGATCTGCGCGAATACCTGCGCGGCCTCGGCCTGACGCTCAAGGGAGGCGGCGAACCGCGGCCCGCGGATTACCAGCGTTTGCTGAGCCAACTCGCCGGCCGACCCGACCGCGCACTGCTGCAAACCCTGTTGATCCGTTCGCTTTCCCAGGCCGTCTACCAGCCGGAGAACATCGGCCATTTCGGCCTGAATTTCCCCGGGTACGCACATTTTACATCGCCGATCCGGCGCTACCCGGACTTGCTCGTACATCGCGCAATTCGCTTCCTGATTCGCAATCGGGCGCTCGCCGCCGCTCGCGCCGCCGCCGGCGCGCGAAAACTCTCCAGAGGAAAAATCTACCCCTATAACAGCTTCGCCATGGAGGAACTCGGCGAGCTTTGTTCCACCGCCGAGCGCCGGGCCGACGCCGCCGGCTACCAATCGGTAAACTGGCTCAAGTGCGAATATATGCGGGATCATCTCGGCGACGAGTTCGACGGCATCGTCAGCGCCGTGACCGGATTCGGCCTATTCGTGCAATTGAAGGATTTCTACATCGATGGGCTCGTACACATCAGCACTCTGGGCGATGACTACTACCGTCACGATCCCGTGCAGCATTTTCTCGAAGGTGAACGCAAGGGAGAAATTTATCGGCTGGGCGATTTGGTCAAAGTCCAGGTGATCAGTGTTTTACCGGAAGAACAGAAGATCGAGTTGCGCTTGGCGCAGGCAAACGAAGAGGCCGATAACGGCAGTTCAGACGCAAGACACAAGCGCCCCGGCAATCATCCGGACAAGCGAAAAGCCCGGCGCAACAATTTCCCCGGCCGCGCCGGAAAGCGGGCTTCAGGCAGCCAGGACCGCCGCGGCCCGAAAGGCCGCAAACGAAGATGAACGATTTTCTCCAGGTGTACGGCCTGCATGCGGCGGGCGAAATTCTTGATCGTAATCCGTCCACGGTAAAGGAATTGTTGCTGCAGCGCGGCAGGACCGACCGGCGAATAAATTCCCTGCGCGAAAAGGCAGCGCAAAACAACGTTTCCTGCCGTGAACTCGAACGGCGCGAACTCGACGGGCTCGCGTCCGGGAAGCATCAGGGAGTCATCGCCGTCATCAGCGACGCAGCCCCCGCGCCATCCCTGGACGAACGCGGCCTGCTCGGGCTGCTGGCGGAGAAAGGCACCGAGGCATTTCTGCTGATACTCGACTCCATTACCGATCCGCACAATCTCGGCGCCTGCCTGCGCAGCGCCGCTGCCGCCGGAGTCGACGCCGTGGTCATTCCCGCCGACAAGTCCGTGAAGGTCAACGCCACCGTGCGCAAGATAGCGAGCGGCGCCGCCGAAACCGTTCCCGTGGTCACGGTAACCAATCTGGCGCGCTTTCTCGATCGGCTCAAACAAGCGGGAATCTGGGTCGCCGGCGCCGCCGAAGACGCGCCGACTGCCATTTTCGACCAGGATCTGGCCGGCCCCGTCGCCCTGGTGCTCGGCTCGGAGGGCAAGGGCATCCGCCGCCTGGTGCGCGAAAAATGCGATTACCTGATCGCCATCCCGACCGGCGGCTCATTGAGCAGCCTGAACGTTTCCGTCGCCGCCGGAATCTGCCTGTTCGAAGTGGTGCGGCAGCGTCGCGCCCAGGCTTGAGGCTATTGCATCCCGCGGACGCTTTCACTAGAATGCGCGGACTTTGCGCGGAGCAGGGCTTCGCGCCGCAAACCAACTCCTTGTCTTACCGCCGCGGTACCCGCTGGATGGAAGGCTGAATCCGAGAGGAGTCTTAATGAGACACTACGAAGTCGTATTCCTGGTGCACCCCGACCAGTCCGCGCAAGTGCCCGGCATGGTCGAGCGCTATACCCAGATCGTTACAGACAGCGGCGGCAAGGTCCACCGCACCGAGGACTGGGGCCGGCGCCAGCTTGCCTATCCGATCAACAAGATCCACAAGGCGCATTACATCCTGCTGAACATTGAATGCGGCCGCGAAGCGCTGACGGAACTGGGTACTCTGTTCCGTTACAACGACGCGGTCATTCGCGACCTGTTCATCAAGAGACAGGAAGCTGTTTCCGAGGAGTCGCTCATCCTGAAGGGAGAACGCGAGTCGCGCGAACGCAAGGTGAGGGCCGAGCAGCGGCGCAAGTTGCGGGACCAGGAAATCGCCGAGCAGGAGTCGGCGAAAGCCGAATCCAAACCGGAAACGCCGGAAGCCGCTGAAGACTCGGCCTCGGAAGAGGAGTCGGCAGCCGAAGCGCCGGATAAGGCGCAAGCAGCCGAACAGGAAGAGCCGGCGGCGGGGGCGGAGGCGGTCGAGACGGAGACCCCCGCGGAAACGGAAGAGAAACCCGCGAAGAAGCCTGCAAGGAAAACAACGAAGAAACCCACGAAGAAAGCCGCGGAAGAATCCGCTGAGGAGACCGCAGAATGAGTCGATATTTCCGGCGGCGCAAATTTTGCAAATTCACCGCCGAAGGCACAAAGGAGATAGATTACAAGGATCTGGAAACCTTGAAGGCGTATGTCTCCGAAACCGGGAAGATTATCCCCAGCCGCATAACCGGCACCAAGGCGCGGTATCAGCGCCAGTTGGCGACGGCGGTAAAGCGTGCGCGGTATCTGGCGCTGATACCCTACACGGACAGTCACCAGGTGTAGATACGATGTTGCGCGGCCTTGCCGAATTCGTGATGGCAGGACGCAGACAGGCAGTGTTGGCGATTGTCCTTCTCGGCCTGCCGCCGCTGGTGAATCTGCTGACGCCGGCACTGGTGGCAATGGTCGGAATGCGCAAGGGCATGGCGGCGGGATCCGTCATGTTGCTTTGGGCGCTGGCGCCCGCGAGTGTTTGGTTGCTGCTTTGGGGAAACGTGTTCCCGCTGCTGGTGCTGATTGGCGTTTTCATGCTCGCGGGCGTGTTACGGTCCACGGGGTCCTGGCAGAATGCGTTGCTGGCGGCAATTGGCGTAGGCGCCATGTTCGAGTTATACCTGTACGCGCAGCCGGCCGCGCTTGATCTGGTGTTCGAGCAATTGGAGCTGTACGTCCGGGCGAACAATCTGGAAGGCGTGCAACTCGATCAGCTACGGCCGGTGATGACATCGTTTCTGGCCGCGTTCTACATGGTCTTGTCGATAGCATTGCTGATGCTGGGACGATCGATGCAGGCGATGTTGTACAACCCGGGCGGATTCGGGGAAGAATTCCATGCCTTGCGGATCAGTCAGGCTGCAACGCTTGCCCTGGTCGGCATGATCTTGCTGGTCAACGTGGTGCAAGGATTGCCGGAGGCATGGATTTTTTTTCTCGCCGCGCCCTTCGCTTTCGCCGGTCTGGCCCTGGCCCACGGATTGGTGGCGCGGAAAAACGCATCGGTCATGTGGCTGGTAGCAATGTACATATTGTTGATCTTTCCGACCATGATGTATCTGCTCATCCTGGTAGCGATCGTCGATAGCTGGTATGACTTTCGCGGACGCTTGCCGAAAAGCAGTTGAGCGTAGCGGATCGAATTGAGGAAATTGCGATGAATATTATTCTGCTGGAAAAGATCGCCAAGCTCGGCGACATCGGCGAAGCCGTCAAGGTCAAATCCGGCTACGCCCGAAACTTCCTGTTCCCCACGGGCAAGGCCGTCCCGGCGACCAGGGCGAATCTGGAAGAATTCGAGCAGCGGCGCACGGAATTGCTTGCCGCTCACAACGAGAAGATCGCCCAGGCGCAAAGCCGTGCGGAAAAACTGGTGGGTCTGACTATAGCCATCGAGGTCAACGCCAGTGAGGAAGGCCGCCTGTTCGGTTCGGTCACCGGCCGTGACGTCGCCGAAGCAGCCAACGAGAAGGCCGGCAGCGACCTCGCAAAATCCGAAGTGATCCTTCCCGGCGGCTCTATTCGCCAATGCGGCGATTACGAAGTCATCGCCGACCTCGGCTTCGAAGTAACCGCGACATTCGCGGTATCGGTCATCAACCGCGGCGCGCCGGAGCAATTCCTGGACGAAGAGGGTGAGTCTGAAGCGGAAACGGAAGCAGCCACGGGCGAGGGAGAAGCCAAAGCTGAACCCGTAGCGGAACCCGAGCCTGAGCCCGAAGCCGAAGCCAAGGCGGAAGCAGCCGCAAGCGAAGAAGAGCCGGCGAAGGAATAAGCCGGCCGGATTTCAGACAGCTTCCAGACTGTATCCATTCCACGAATCGCCGATTATCTTCAGGGGTCGCCCTGCTGCCCTTCGTCTCCCGGCGGGTGAAAGAAGCGCACTACCTCTTCAAGTCCACCGATGCGCACTTCCACTGCGGTCATGCGTTCGCGCAATTGCGCGATGAGTTCCCCGTTCCGGTCGATTCGTTCCCCGTTCCGGTCGATTCGTTCCCCAAGCTCTTCGATTCGTTGACCGTTCGCGTCGATTTTCGGTTCGAGCCTCTCCACGACCCGTGTCGCGATAGACTCCGCGGTCGCATTCATATGCGATATCGCGGCTTGGTACATCACCCACCCGCCAGAGGCGGTCAGGACGAAGAAGCCGGTGTGAGCGAGCAGAATCGTAATTATGATCCGGTGAGGTAGTTCGGGCATTTGCATCTGCATCCTTGAGGTCTCCTGGGCAAAGGCTTGCGTTCCGTGCCCATTTATATAGAACCGCTTACTCGAAAATGGCAAGTTTTCGGCTAAATTCGTTTAATAACCATCCTGTGACTCCGGTTGGGCATCCTTTCGAACAAGGTTTGATTCTTGTTTGACCTTTGGAAGCGAGGCGAAGGAAAAATGAGCGATATTGATCCACTTTCCGAACTGCTGCGCCGTGCTCCGGTCGGCGCGAAACTGGATTCGACCAGACGCAATCGATATTCCCTTACTCGCGAAATCGCGGATGATTGCGGCAATTGCCACGCGGTCAGGCCGATTCTGTTCTGCGGCTACAACCCCTCGATCGCTGACGAAACCGTCGATGACCGCACGCTCCGGCGCGAAATCGCCTTCGCCAAAGACCTGGGCGGGACGTATCTCTTCAAAGTAAATTTATTGTCCCAACGGGCCACGAAACCGGAGAAGATATTTTTCTCCGAAGCTGAGCGAAGCTTTGAGGAGAACGTTAACCTCGTCGCCGAGCTGGCCACTCTGACGCTTCAGGCGGAGGGAAAGATCATCGCGGCCTGGGGCGTTCCCAAAGGGCGCAAGAAGGTTCGGGCGTTGGCGGCGAAAGCGGAAAACGTACTCACCGGCAGGAGCGAGTTTGCCCGACACTGGCAAACTTTTGGCCTTACCGGGGATGGCTACCCCCGGCATCCTCTCTATCTTCCCAAGATTGCATGGAAGGACCTTACCGATTACTTGATTTTGAAAGCGGGGGTAACATAGGGATCTGAGGATGGTGTAGACGAATTGCATCGGGGGCCGGGCATATTGCTGGTCGTTGTAGTACACTGCCTTTGCGGCAGCGTTTTTTCATTGCGCTGTAACATATTGATATATAAAGGTAATCTCGGCGTCTGCGCGAGTTCTTGTAACCACAGCCGCAACACCGCCGAAAGTTCGGGTCATGGCCACAGCAGCGCAATCCTTTCCAGGTCCAGCAGACGAATCCGAACCGCGGCAACTGAGCGTTCCCCCGCATTCCAGAGACGCGGAGCAGGCAGTGCTCGGGGGTCTCATGCTCGACAGCGACGCCTGGTTCGACGTGTCCGATCTGCTCGAAGCCGAAGACTTCTATTTTCCCGAGCATCGGCAAATCTTCGAGGCGATGCTGGAGCAGGACAGGGAAAGCAAACCCATCGACACGCTGACCCTGGCCGACGTGCTGATCGCCCACGGCAAACTGGAGTCCGCGGGGGGTGTGGACTATCTCGGCGACCTGGCCGCGAATGCCCGCGGCACGGCCAACCTGCGCCATTACGCCGAAATCGTTCACGATCGCGCGATTCTGCGCAAACTGATCGGCGCGGGCAACAAGATCATCGACAACTGCTACAACACCGAAGGCGCTCCGGTGGCGGATATTCTCGATCAGGCCGAGCAGCGGATCTTCGGCATCGCCAACGCCCGACCCAAGGACAAGGGGCCCGAGGCGCTCAATCCCTTGCTCAGCGAAGCCATGGATCGAATCGAGCAGTTGAAGGAATCGGGATCCGACCTTACCGGCATGTCCAGCGGTTTTATCGATCTAGACAAGATAACTTCCGGCTGGCAGAAATCCGATCTCATCGTGGTCGCAGGCCGGCCGTCCATGGGCAAGACCGCGTTCGCGATGAACGCGGTGGAACACGCGATTCTGCATCAGGAATTGCCCGTCCTCGTCTTCAGCCTGGAAATGCCTGCGCAAAGCCTGGTTTTTCGTATGTTGTCTTCAGTGGGCCGCATCGATCATTCGAAAATTCGGGTCGGCAAACTGTCTGCCGAAGAACTTTCGAAACTCGACACCACCATGCAGCGCCTGAAAGACAAACCCTTGTATATAGATGATGGTTCCGGACTATCACCGACCGATATGCGCGCCAGGGCGCGTCGTATCAGCCAGAAGCACGGCGACCGCCTCGGGTTGATCGTGGTGGACTACTTGCAACTCATGCACCTGAAAGGTACATCGGAAAACCGGGTAGGAGAGATTTCTGAGATTTCCAGATCCATGAAATTAATGGCGCGGGAATTCGAATGTCCCGTGATGGCGCTTTCACAGTTGAATCGCGGCCTTGAACAACGGCCGAACAAGCGGCCGATCATGTCGGACCTGCGCGAATCCGGCGCCATCGAACAGGACGCGGATCTGATCATTTTTCTTTATCGCGAAGAAGTCTACAAAAAGGAAGAAACCAAGGAAGAGGACAAAGGCGTGGCCGAAGTCAACATAGGCAAGCACCGAAACGGCGAGATTGGAACAGTGAGACTCAGCTTCCTCAACAATCTCACCAAGTTCGAAAATCTCGCGAAGCAGGACGATTTCTCTCGCTACGCGGGCCCGCAAGCCTGATTCCTCAAGCATGAATTCCCCCCAAAGAGCCTGGGCCACCATCGACCTCGCAGCCCTGCGGCACAACCTCGGCCGCGTGCGCGAACTTTGCCCGGAAGCCGGCATCGTCGCCGTGGTCAAAGCTGATGCCTACGGTCACGGCATGGCCGAGTGCGCCGAGGTATTTCGCGAAGCCGAGGCCGGCATTTGCGGATTCGCCGTGGCGACCATGGACGAGGCGCGGCAATTGCGAAGTTCACAGCCGGAATTGCCCATTCAATGCCTGAACGGATTTCGCGACGGCGAAGAACTGCGGGACTGCGCGAGGCTGGATTTTCAGCCTGTTTTACACGAAGAAAACCAGTTGCGCCTGTTACGGGATTTCCGTGTGGAGCAGGGCGGGCGCCTGACGGTCTGGCTGAAGCTGAATACCGGCATGAACCGGCTTGGCCTGGCCGCGGAAGCCTGCCTGGCCGCGGGCGCTGAACTCGGCAAACGCGATGATCTGGACGTCCGGCTGATGTCGCATCTGGCCTGGGCCGACGAACTCGATGACGCGGGTTCCGCGGCATTCACCCAGGAGCAACTGCTGGCATTTGAAAACCTGCATCGAGATCTTGCCTCCGAGCTTGGCGCGGCGCCGCCGAGCAGCATGTCGGCATCCTCGGGCATTCTGTGTCTGCCCGACGCCCATTACGATTTCGTACGCCCGGGCATCATGCTTTACGGCAGTTCTCCGCTGGGAGGCCGCAGCGCCGCGGAACTCGGACTGCGGCCGGTCATGACCTTACACGCGCGGTTGCTTGCCGTGCGCGAAGTGCGGGCCGGCGAGGCCGTCGGCTATGGCGCAGCATGGCGCTTTCCGCGGGATACGCGCATGGGTGTAGTTTCCATCGGCTATGCGGACGGTTATCCGCGTTCGGCCGTTAACGGTACGCCGGTGCTCGTGGCGTCCGGGGGCGGTTGGGAGCGATGCAAGCTGGTCGGCCGTGTGTCGATGGACATGATCACCGTGGACCTCGATGAACTCGAAGACGTGGGACCGGGCAGCGAAGTCATTCTCTGGGGCGGGGGACTCGATGCCGATGAAGTCGCCGCTCGAGCGGGCACGATCGCATATGAACTTTTTACTCGTGTTACATCGCGAGTCCCAAAGACCTGTCTCTGAAGGCGCCGCCCGTGGCCAAAGCGAAAATCGCCTTCGTATGCAGTGACTGCGGCGCCGACTTCACCAAATGGCAGGGTCAATGCAGCGCCTGCAACGCCTGGAACACCCTGGTGCAATTCAATCCCGGCCCAGCCGAGAGCGGTCGTGGAGCGCGCAGGCAGAGTTACGCCGGCACACACGGCGAAGTGACGCAACTCGCCGATATCGATCTCGCCGAATTGCCTCGCTTTGCAAGCGGCATCGCCGAACTCGACCGGGTTCTCGGCGGCGGCCTCGTGCCGGGCTCGGTAGTGCTTATCGGTGGCAATCCCGGTGCAGGGAAAAGTACATTGCTGCTCCAGGTCATGTGTCTGCTGGCCGGGCAGGGCAGGCAGGCGCTTTATGTCACCGGAGAGGAATCACCGCAACAGGTGGGCATGCGCGCGCGCCGGCTGAAACTGCCCCAGGACAATCTCAAGTTGCTTGCCGAAACCGGCGTCGAACAGATTCTGAAGGCAGCCAATCAGCACACGCCTGAGCTGCTTGTGGTCGACTCGATCCAGGTAATGCACAGCACGGAATTGCCCTCGGCGCCGGGCAGCGTTAACCAGGTGCGCGAATGCGCGGCGTACCTGATCCAGTTCGCCAAGCAGGCAAACACCGTGCTGTTCCTGGTGGGCCATGTGACCAAGGAAGGCAATCTGGCCGGACCCAAGGTACTTGAGCACATGATCGACTGTTTCGTCATGCTCGAAGGCGGCAACGAGTCGCGCTACCGCATCCTGCGCGCGCACAAGAATCGCTTCGGCGCGGTTAACGAACTCGGCGTCTTCGCCATGACCGAAACGGGTCTGAAGGAAGTTCGCAATCCTTCCGCGATCTTTCTCGCACGGGCGGAAGAAGAGGCGCCGGGTTCGCTCGTGGTCGCCTTGTGGGAAGGCACGCGCCCGCTGCTGGTCGAGATTCAGGCCCTGGTCGACGCCAGCCAACTCGGCAATCCGCGCCGCGTGGCCGTGGGGCTGGAGCACAATCGGTTGGCGATGCTGCTCGCGGTGCTGCATCGCCACGGCGGGCTGTTCATGGCCGATCAGGACGTATTCGTAAATGTCGTGGGCGGGGTCAAGGTATCGGAGACCAGCGCCGACCTGGCGCTGCTGCTCGCGGTGGTTTCCAGCTTCCGCGACCGCCCCCTGCCGCAGGATCTGGTCGTGTTCGGCGAAGTGGGGCTTGCCGGGGAAATCCGCCCGGTCCCCGGCGGCCAGGAACGCCTGCGGGAAGCAGCCAAGCACGGATTCCGCCACGCCATCGCACCCGGCGCCAACGCACCGCGCAAACCCATCGCGGGATTAAAGATCCATGCCGTAACCAACGTCTCGCAAGCCTTGGAAGCCGCTGAATCCCTCGACGTAAATAAACAACCGTAGGGGTGACGCATGCGTCGCCCGTGCCCGAGTTTCGATGATCCCGCGGGCGAGGCATGCCTCGCCCCTACTCAGGCTGGAGCGTTCTGGAAATCCTCGCTGATGGTGCGGGTCGCCCAGTAGTAATGCGCGGCGCACCAGACGTTGACCATGACTGTGATCGCCATGGCGTAGCGCAAGGCGTCGACGCCGAACGAAGGCTCAAGAGCGTCGCTGACGAATCCCGTGATCATCGGGCCGAGCCCGAGGCCGATCAGGTTGAGCATGAACAGCAGCACCGCCGTGCCCATGGCGCGCATGCGCAGGCCGACGAGGAATTGTGTCGAAGCCAGACAGGGCGCGAGGTACCAGCCGCCGAAGAATACCGGCAGCAGATATGAATAGACGGCGATATAGCCGTTCGGCATGAGGAGCAAGGAGTTCAGCGCGAATGGAATCGCAATCACGGTGGAGATAAAGGGAATCCAGACGTACCAGGTCTTGTCGCCGGTCCGCTTGGTCATGCGGTCGGACATCCAGCCGCCGAAATATGTGCCCGCGAGGCCGCCGATGCCGGCAATCAGGCCGTAATACCAGCCGATGTCGATGATCGGCATGCCATGCACCCGGCCGAGAAACAGCGGCATGAAATTACCCATGCCGTAAGTGACGAATGCGTGCAATGCACAGGCGAAAGACAGGTGACGGAATGACTTGCGCTGCCAGAGAAAGCCCAGCACCTGCAGGAACCCTGGTGGCGCCGCATCGCGGCGTGATTCCGCCATGCCCCGCGGCGGTTCCTTTATGATCAGGCGCACGAGCACGGCCAGCAGCAGGCCGGGCAGGCCAACGACCACAAAGGCTGTGCGCCAGTCGAACATTTGCACCAGATAGGCGCCGCCGACGGTGCTGACGAGAATGCCGCCGTATACGCCTAGCGAGTATATTGAAAGCGCGGTGGCGCGCTGCTCGACGGGGAAGATGTCGGAAACGATCGAGTGGGCAGGCGGCGAGCCGCCGGCTTCGCCGACTCCGACGCCGAATCGCGCCATGAACAACTGGATGAAACTCTGTGCCGCCCCGCATAGCACAGTCATCGCGCTCCATACGGTAACCGCGAGAGCGATGATGTTGCGTCGATTGCCGAGGTCGGCCCAGCGCGCGATGGGAATGCCAAGCGTGGTGTAGATAAAGGCGAATGCGAGGCCCGACAGCATGCCGAACTGGCCGTCGCTGAGTTGCAGGTCTTCGATGATGTATGCCGCCAGGACGTTGATTACCTGGCGGTCGATGAAGTTGAAAACGTAAACCACCGTGAGCAGCCCCAGCACCAGGTAGCGGTATCCCGGCTTCCGGTAAGCGTCGACGATCGCCTGCTGCGCGTCAGTCAACGCTGACCCGACATGGGTGCTGTCCGCGATGCTATTGCTCATTCTGCTTGCTCTCTACACCGGGGTTATCCGGGCGACGCATGTGTCGCCCCTACGGATTCTGGTCAAAACCGGCACGGCGGCTCTATTGAGCGGATGCGCCAGGCGCAACCTCGGCGGATGAAAGCATTTATTCCCGGGCAAGTCTACGAATCAAGACCGCGCTGAGAGCCGCGCGTTCGGCCAGCGAGCTGGCCCTTGCCTCTTCACGGTTGGAATGGGCGCCGGTGCCGGCGATGCCGAGCGAATCCAGCGTCGGCAGGCCCATGGCCTGGCTCAGCGAACCGTCGGTGCCGCCGCCGGAGTCGGTGATGCCGATATCCTGGCCGAGCAGGCGGCCGATGGCGATCGTCTTTTCAAGCAGCCAGTCGGATTCCGGCGTTGGAATCTTTGGCGGCCGATGCAGGTTGATATAACTTTCGGTGGTGATTTCGCCGCCGTCTACCGCATAGCTGTACACCCGATTGAAAATTTCCTGCCAGCGCTCCACCGCCGCGACGCCCTGTTCGGGTTGCGGATAACGCAGATCCATCAGCGCTTCGGCGCAAGGAGAAATGGTATTGCGCGCCTCACCGCCGTTGACGACGCCTACGTTCACCGTCACGCCGGATTCGTAATCAGTCATGTTCTCGATCTGGACGATCTTGTATGCCAGTTCCTTGATTGCCGAAAGCCCTTGTTCGTGAGCGCCGCCGGCATGTGCGGCGCGGCCGGTGACCACGAGCCGGGCCTGGCCGATGCCCTTGCGCTGCCGCGTCATGGTGTCTATGCCCGAAGACTCGTAAACCAGTCCCCAGTCGTGTTCCAGGGCTTCTTCCTCGATATATTTACGGGAAGAAAGCGATCCCATTTCCTCGTCGCTGTTGAGCAATACGGTGAATGCGGCCTCATCTAGGGCGTCCGCGGCGGCAAGCGCCTTGAGAGCGTAAAGCATGACCACCAGTCCGCCCTTCATGTCCGCCACGCCAGGGCCGTAGATCATGTCGCCCTCGCGGCGAAATGTCTGGAAAGGGCTATCGGGCGGAAACACGGTGTCGATATGCCCCATCAGCAGCAATCGGTTGCCGTTTCCGGGGCGCCGCGCGAGCAGGTGATCGGTCAGATCGACGGAATAATCGCTGCCCGGACAACTAGGCATTTCGATCAATTCTCCCGGCAATCGGCTCGTGCTGAAGCCAAGTTCGCGCAGTTCTTCATCGAAGATCGCGGTCACGGCGTCGACGCCGTCGCTGTTCAGGCTGCCGGAGTTCATATTAATGATTCGCTCCAGCAGGCCCAGCATTTCCTCTTCCCGCTCATCGAGCCAGGAGACCATTTCCTGTTCTTCGGCATTGATCGCGGGCTCCACCGGTTCCTGCGCGAGCGCTTGAGCGCCACAATTCAGCAGCAGAAAAAGGAGGGTAGATCGTTGAATGTGCATCATGAGTAATATTCCTTCGGTGCTTGTATCGGAATCTGTAAGGGAGCGCAATCGACCCGTTCACGGGCGAGGCATGCCTCGCCCCTACAGATGTTGCGGAAGTTTCCGGGATTTCTTCATTTCACCTGATCTCGTTGTAGGGGCGAGGCATGCCTCGCCCCTACAGATGTTGCGGAAGTTTCCGGGATTTCTTCATTTCACCTAATCTTATTGTAGGGGCGAGGCATGCCTCGCCCCTACAGATGTTGCGGAAGTTTCCGGGATTTCTTCATTTCACCTGATCTCGTTGTAGGGGCGAGGCATGCCTCGCCCCTACAGATGTTGCGGAAGTTTCCAGGATTTCTTCATTTCACCTGATCTCGTTGTAGGGGCGAGGCATGCCTCGCCCCTACAGATGTTGCGGAAGTTTCCGGGATTTCTTCATTTCACCTGATCTCGTTGTAGGGGCGAGGCATGCCTCGCCCGCGTGATGGCGCAACGGCAACTATTCGCCACTAACCTCGTTCACGGCAAATCAATTGCCGAAGCTGTCGGTCAGCAGCATGCGCCGACTCATTTTCCAGCCTTCCGGCGTCAGCCGCCAGTTGATCCGGTAAATTCCGGAACTGCGGTTTACGGGGGCCGAATCGCCGGCGGTCTGGTGAGTGATCAGCACCAGGTTCTCCGTCAGCGCCGTATCTTCGCCGAGTTCAAGAAAGCGAATTCCGGACATGTGATGGCGAGACTGCCGATCCGCCAGGCGGCCGTTATGAGAATCCACCGCATAGTCCAGGATAGCCTGCTTTCCCTCCAGCCTGGAACCAGCCACCGTCTCGCCGTCCAGCCTGCGTTCCATGCTGGCGTCTTCGGTGAACAGGCCGGCAAATTCCGCCGAACGTTTGCTGTCCCACCGAAACGCGTATTCCGCGATCAACTCCTGGATGGCAAGTTTTGCCGCAAGTTGATCCATTCCTTGCGGCTCGGCGCCCGCAGATGCCGCGGGAAGGAGAATCAGCAGCAGTGCAATTAGCCTGTTCATCATTTGTGAAACCAGAATTCGACTTCGGATGTGTCTTCCAGGAATTCCGCCGCATGTATCGTCCCGGCCGGCACATGATACCAGTCGCCCGGCCCGAGGCGCTCCGACTTGCCTCCCATGGTGAGGAGGATCGCGCCTTTGGTCACGACGCCTACGTTGTCGGTAGCGTGGTCATGGGGCTCAAGCACGGTTCCCGCCTGATAAGTGGCGAAAACGACATCGCACCCTTCGGTGTCGAGTTTCAGGGCGCCATCGTGCCCTTCAAGCGGCGGCAATTCGCGAATCGGCTGCGGGAATTCGGTGTTTTTCGTCATGGGCATCCTCTGCTAGAATTGTCTGGATGGGGGATCGATTATCACACGGCAAGTTCGAAAATGTCGTTGCCAGTGCTTCCTGCAACATTTAGATGAAGATCCAGATTTTCGGAGGTTCCTCGCAGCACATGGATGTGCCGCCGAATTTGATGGGTGAAGCCATTGAATTCGGGAGCAAAACAAAACTACGCTTTTGTTTTGCGGCAGTAAACAATTCCATGGATGGAATTGTTTATAAAACTGGAGGGCTGATGTGCCCAGACCTGTCAACAGACGTGAATTTCTGAATCTGCTCGCGGCAGCCGGGGGCGCCGGGGCGGCCATCCAGGCGGGTACTGCGCTCGGACTGCTGCCGGCAAGCGCCGGCGCATCGACGCTGGACTTGACCGCGGGTTACGGCCGCAGCGCGGTAATCCTCGGCGGCGGACTTTCGGGCCTGACAGTCGCTTACGAACTCGGCAAGGCCGGCTGGGACTGCACAATCCTCGAAGCGTCCCACCGCTGCGGAGGCCGCATTTTCACCGTGCGCCACGGCACGCTGATCGACGAAATCGGCAATCGCCAGTATTGTGAATTCGACGACGAACCGCACCTGTATTTCAACGCCGGCGCCGCGCGCATTCCCAGCACGCATCGCACCGTGCTCGATTACTGCAAGGAACTTGAGGTAGAACTCGAAGTCTTCATCAACGAGAACAAGACCTGCTGGGTGCAGGACGACGCCATGCTCGGCGGCAAGCCGGTGCGAAACGTCGAATACACCACACACATGCGTGGATTCATGGCCGAACTGATGGCAAAGGCCATGAACGAGACCGAAATGGAAGCGCCGTTCACCGACCAGGAAGCGGAAACCCTGCTCGGCATGATTCGCAGATTCGGCGATCTGGGCGAGGACGATGTCTACCGGGGCAGTTTGAACGCCGGCTACGCATCCGGTGGATTCATTGAGCACGGCGTTCAAAAAGACCTCATAGCATTTCGCGACTTGCTGAAAACCCGCTTCGGCGCGAACCTGATGCGGGCAAACGAGGGCGAAACGGGGCCTGTCCTGTTACACGCGCGCGGCGGCATGGACCGTATCACCGACGGTTTCCTGCGCAAGGTCGGCGACCGGGTCAGCTACCGCGCGATGGTCGCCTCAATCCAGGTTCGCGACGACGGCGTCGAAGTGACTTACGACCAGGACGGCGCGCGCCGCCAGATCAGCGCGGACTATTGTTTCAATTGCATACCGAGCCATCTTGTCACCGGCTTTGAGCACAACTTTCCCGAAGACTATGTGCGCGCACTGAAATACATTCGCCGTGGCGAGGCCTACAAGGCCGCTTTTCAGGCAAAGGAGCGTTTCTGGGAGAAACAGGACATCTACGGCGGCATAACCTGGATGAATAACCCCAGCCGCCAGATCTGGTATCCGGTTGCCGGCATTCACAAGCAGAAAGGGGTGATCCTGGCCGGCTACGATTTCTCCGGCGGCATGTATCACACGCGAATGACGCAGGAGCAGCGCATCGAAGCGCATCTGGCGGACGGCGAGAAAGTGCATCCCGGCTATCGCGGCCTGGTCGAAAAACCGGTAACGGTAGCCTGGCATCGCATGAATCACATGCTGGGCTGCGCCGGTTACTGGACCCGGATTCTCGATGGCGCATGGAGTGCGGAAAACGAAACGATGTTCCGCAGGTTGCAGGCTCCCCTCAACGGCCGACATTATATGATCGGCGACCAGATCAGCAAGCATGCTGCCTGGATGGAAAGTACCCTGCAGTCCGCCCGCTGGGCGATGAACGATCTGGACCGGCGCCTGCGTAACATGCCGGCCTGATTCCGCGTGGCGTCTGGGGCGATACGACAATGAAAAGGATCTGGATTCTGATTGCCTGCCTGACTGGCATCGCAGCCGGCAGCACAGTGGCCGCCGAACGGGAGCCCTTTGACGATCGCTATTGCACCACCTGTCATGGCACGGACGGACGCGGCAACGAGGGCGTGCAGGCGCCGCGGCTCGCGGGCATGGAGCCCTGGTACCTGAAGCGGCAACTCGAGAACTATCGAGACGGGATTCGCGGCGCCCATCCGGACGATATCGAAGGTCTCGCCATGCAGCCCATGGCCGCCAGGCTGACGGATGAGTCCATACAGGATATTATCGAGTGGATAGGCGGCTGGAAATACGTTCCCGCGGAACATTCGATCAGCGGTGACATCGATGCCGGCAGGGTGCTGTACCAGCCCTGCGCAACCTGCCACGGCGCGAATGCCGAAGGCAACGAGGCACTGGGAGCCCCGGCCCTGGCGGGCCAGAACGACTGGTACATGGTCACCCAGCTCAGGAATTTCCTGGCGGGATACCGCGGCGTACACCCGCAGGATGTCTATGGCGCGCAGATGCGCGTGATGACCACCGGGTTAAGCGACGAGAACGATATCAACAACGTAGTCGCCTACATAAACAGCATGTCAGATTAATCGATGCCGCAAGCCGGCGGGAGAAGTTCGCATGTCCTCCATGGCAATTTTCAATCTCGTCCTGTTCGCCGCCCTGCTGGGGTTTCTTTATCAATTATGGCGCCGCGACTTGGCGCTCTCGCGCAGGGTGCTGATCGGATTACTGATCGGCACGGTCTACGGATTCTATCTGCAGTTCGTCTTCGGCACGGGCACGGAAGTCACCGCCCAGACGATCGAATGGACCAATATCATCGCCAACGGTTACGTGAACCTGTTGCGGCTGATCATCATGCCGCTGGTGCTGGTCATGATGATCGCGGCGGTACTCAAGGTGCAGGAGATCCGCACGCTCGGCAGGATCGGCAGCTCGGTCGTCGGCCTGCTCGTGGGAACGACCGTAATCGCCGCCCTGGTCGGTATCGCCATGGCCTCGATTTTCGGCCTCAATGCCGGAGAACTGGCCGCCGGGCCGATGGAACTAGCGCGTGCCGAGGCGCTTGAAGCGCGCCAGGGCACTATAGCCGATCTTACTTTTCCGCAATTACTGGTCAGCTTTATTTCCAGCAACATTTTTTTAGATCTCACCGGTGAACGCAGCACTTCCATTATCGCGGTGGTAATTTTCGGCCTGCTGACCGGCATTGCCGCATTGCTGGTCTGCGAGGAAAACCCGGAGCAGGGACCGCGCATCCGTGGATTCCTGGACTCCGCCCAGGCCGTCATCATGAAGCTGGTGCACATCGTCATGGCGCTGACTCCTTATGGCGTACTGGCGCTGATGACCCGCGTCATCGCCACTTCCGACGGCAATGCCATCGTTACACTGATCGGATTCGTGGTGGCTTCCTATATTGCCATTGCCATCATGTTCGTGGTCCATGCCGTATTGATCGGGCTGATCGGCGCCAATGTCCGCGAATACTTCCAGAAAGTCTGGTCCGTGCTTACCTTCGCTTTCGTCACTCGCAGTTCCGCCGCAACGATTCCACTCACGATTCGCGCCCAGGTAGAGGAGTTGAACGTTCCGCCGCCGATAGCCAATATCGCCGCCTCGTTCGGCGCCACGATCGGACAGAACGGCTGCGCCGGAATCTATCCGGCGATGCTGGCCGTGATGGTCGCGCCCACTATGGGCGTGGACATTGATATCGGCTTCATCGCCAGCCTGTTGTTGATCATCGCCATCGGCTCCTTCGGCATCGCCGGAGTCGGCGGCGGCGCCACGGCCGCGGCGCTGGTCGTGCTGCCGTCCATGGGCTTCCCGGTCACCGTGGCGGCCTTGCTGATTTCCATCGAACCGTTGATCGATATGGCGCGCACGGCGCTTAACGTCAATGGCGCCATAACCAGTGGCATGATTACCGCTCGTTTCCTCGGTGAAGAGGCCGGGGGAGCGGAAGTCGCCGCACCTACACATCAATGATTGAGGAAAAACCCATGCAAGTATCCAAAACCGCTTTCGTCGCACTGGCTCTGGCGTTCACGTACTTTTTTGCGCCCGTGCTTGCGCCCGTGGCTTCGGCGCAGGAAATCACCCGTCACAACGAAGGCAATCTGTTCTATACCGCCATTACCATTCCGCCGGGCGCCGAAACCCTGTACCTGAGCGGCTCCGGCGCGCGGCAGCAGGAGGACGGCACCTGGGGCGACATTCGCCAGCAGGCTGTCGATACCTTCAGCCGCTTCAAGGACACACTGGAAGGGCTGGGCTGGTCGATGAGCGATGTCGTGCAAGTGCGGGTGTTCGCCGTGGCCGATGAAGACGGCAATCTGGATTTCGCGGCATTCAACGACGGGTATAGCGAATTCTTCGGCACCGAGGAAAATCCCAATAAGCCCGTGCGGTCGTTTCTGGAAATAGCCGACCTGGTAGTGGATGGCTGGCTGCTGGAAATCGAAATTCGGGCCGCGCGCATGCCGCAATAGTCTTTGGCGGTGGCCCTTGTGAAGACCAGGGCGTTCCACTTCGCGTTGCTATGCGGCTGCCTGCAAGCCTGCGGGCCCCGGGCAGACGCGCAATCCGTGCATGAAGCATCCATCGCCGAACTGCAGGATTTGCTGCGCGACGGCGAGATCAGTTCGGTGCAACTGGTCGAGGGGTACCTGGCGCGGATCGAAGCCTATGACCGCGCCGGTCCGCGCCTGAACAGCATTGTCCGGGTCAATCCCGCCGCGCGCGGTATCGCCGCCGAACTTGACCGCGAACGCGCGGCAAGTGGCCCGCGCGGACCTCTGCATGGCATTCCGGTACTGATCAAGGACAATTACAACACCACCGACATGCCTACCACCGGCAGTTCGGTGGCGTTGGCGGATTTCGTCCCCAATGCCGCCTCGACCCAGGTCGAGATGTTGATTGCCGCCGGCGCCGTCGTGCTGGCGAAAACCAATCTGCACGAATACGCCTATGGCATCACCAGTGTCAGCTCGCTGACCGGCCAGACGCGCAATCCCTACGATTACCGGCGCGTTCCCGGCGGTTCCAGCGGCGGCACCGGCGCGGCGGTGGCGGCGAGCCTCGGCGCCGTCGGCATGGGTTCGGACACTTGCGGTTCGATCCGTATTCCCTCGGCATTCAATAACCTGGTGGGCCTGCGTCCGAGCAAGGGGCTGTCGAGCATCCATGGCGTCATGCCGCTGTCCCATACCCAGGACACTGCTGGTCCGCTGGCCCGCAATACCGACGATCTGGCCATCGTGCTCGACATCGTTTCGGGCTATGACGTCAACGATCCCGCCACCGAAGTCGTGCGCGACCTGCCGCCGACGCGCTTTCGCGAAAGGCTGGGCGAAGTCAGCCTGGAAGGCTTGCGTTTCGGCAAACTGGACAGCTATCTCGAACGCGCCGACGGCGCCACCCGCGGCGTCATCGAAGAAGCGCTCGAATGGCTGGAACAGCGGGGCGTGACCGTCGTTTCAGCGGAGATACCCGATGTCACCGATCTGATCAGCCGTTCAGGTGTGATCGGGCACGAATTCCGCAACGATCTCGATCAATATCTTGAGCAATTCGGCAGCGAACGGATTGCGGGACTGGAGGACATCGTCGATCTTGGTCTCTACCACCAGGCAGTTGACGGTCAATTGAATCGCTCCCGCGATGCCGAGCGCGACGAAGAGGCTTACCAGCAAGCGCTGGCAGCGCGGGCCGAATTGCGAACGGCTGTGGAGCAGGTGTTCGAGGAAAACGAACTCGACGCCATTGTCTATCCCACCATCGGACAGATTCCGGTGTTCATCGGCGAATCCCAGCCCGGCAATAATTGCAGCATCGCCGCCAATTCGGGTCTGCCGGCGCTCTCGCTTCCAGCGGGATTCAGCGATTCGGGTCTGCCGGTCGGAATGGAACTGCTCGCCGGATTCCTCGAAGATGAACGCCTGCTCGCCATCGGTCACGCTATCGAATCGGGATATCCCCAGCGCCGGCCACCGGCTGTGACGCCCGATCTGGTGGACGGCGTTCCACCCCCGATGCGAACAGGCATATTGCAAGTCGAAGGAGAAGGCTTTAGCTTGCAGGGTGAAATTCGGGTCGATCCGGTGCAGAACCGGCTCGAATACGAATTGCGGCTGAGCGGCGCTGACGTCGACGAAATCAGCGCTGTTGTGCTGGTGTTCGATGAAGGTCCCGCGCCGGCGGCCCTGAATCTGCTGGGGCCGGATGCCGAAGTCGCCGCGGGCAGTGAATTCATGACGCCGCGGCTGCGGCAGGCGGTCGCGGATCAGTCGCTGCGAATAAGAGTATTCGGCTCGCGGCTGCCGCGTGAAGGCGTTGCAGCCCCGGTAGTGTTCGACAACTGACAACGATACAAGCGCGAATCCCGGAGGATAACCATGTTGACCAGAGTTTTCGCATTTGGCGCGGCCCTGATGGCCGGCGCCGGCTGTTTTGCCCAGTCCGGCGAAATCGTTCCCGATTTCGACTATTTCAAGAACGAGGTACAGCCGATCTTCCTGGCGAAACGGGAAGGCAATGTGCGCTGTATTCAGTGCCATTACCGGTCCAGCAATTTCCGCCTTCAGACACTGGAGGAAGGCGAGTTTTTTTGGACCGAAGAACAGTCACGCATGAATTATGAATCAGCGCTGACGATGGTCCTTCCCGGTGAGGATCCGCTGTTGAGCCGGCTGCTGACCCATACCCTGGCGCGGGACGCCGGGGGCGACCCTTTCCATGGCGGCGGCACGCATTTCTGGAGCCAGGACGATCCCGAATGGCGCATCATGGCCGACTGGGTCGCGGGCGCGACCGAGCGGCGGGAGCCCGCCGAGCTTGCGGTGCGCATCATCCAGACCAATGCCGCCGGCGATGACTCCCATGTGATCGATCCCGAGACCAACGAGATCATCGGCAGGATCACCGACATCGAGATTCCCCATGGCATCGTCGGCGCTCCCGACGGCAGCCAGCTTTACATTACCAACGAGGCCATGCATGCGCTCGACGTGGTCGATGCGCGCACCTTGCGCGTCAAGCGCCGCATCCATCTCAGCGGCAGGCCCAATAACGTGGCGGTCATGGGCGATGGCAGCAAGGTCTACGTCGGCATCATGGAAATGCCCGGTTCGGTGGACATCATCGACGTGGCGAGCATGAAGCTCGTAAAGACCCTGCCGGTGGAGGGCGCGATTCACAACATCTATGTAACGCCGGACAGCAAGCATGCCGTGGCCGGCTCGATCCAGCGCAGCATGATCAATGTGATCGATACCGAAACCGACGAACTCGCCTGGACGCTGGAAATGAGTTCCGGCATTCGCCCCATGGCCTTCAATGCCAACCCGGACGGATCGACGAAGAACATCTTTGTGCAGTTATCGGGATTTCACGGATTCGCCGTGGTCGATTTTGCCGCCCGCCAGGAAGTGGCGCGGGTCGAACATCCGCCCGTTGTCGGGCAGGAAGCGCATTATGACGGTTTGCAAGGCGCGCCCGCCCACGGCCTCGGCGTCTCGCCCGACGGCAGTACGCTATGGTCCACAAGCAAGGTCTACAGTCACGTTTACATTCATTCGCTGCCCGACCTGGAAGAGATCGGCCAGGTGTTCGTCGGCCAGCATCCGGAATGGGTCACTTTCACGCCGGACGGCAAGACTGCCTACATGGGCGCCGCCGGTGACCATGTCACCTATGCGGTTGACGTGGAATCCATGGAAGTCGTCGCGGTGATTCCGGTAGGCCAGGTGCCGAAGCGCGTCGCCATGGTGCGGATGGCGGTGGATGCGGATTGAATCCCGAACTACTCCCCCTCCGGGGGAGTCAAATGCGCTTAGCGGATTTGGTGGGGGCTGTTCGTACACGCCCACTGCCAGCAACAGGAATATCACTATGACCAGGCTATTGCTTCCCGCGGTGCTCTTGCTCTGCGCCCAGGTTGCTTCGGCGCAATCGTTTATCCATTGTGCACGGATGATCGACGGCGTCGAACTCGCGGTGCATGAAAACGTCACCATCGAAGTCCGCGACAATCGGATTGCCGCGGTCCACGACGGGCGGCACGACGCCACCACGGTCGACTTGAGTGAGTCGACCTGCATGCCCGGCCTGATCGATGCGCACGTGCACATCGTCTCGCAGCAAAGTCCGAACGCGTTCATCGACCGGTTCCGTCTCGACCCGGCGGATTACGCGCTTGGCGCGGTTCGCTATGCCGAGAGGACCCTGATGGCCGGTTTCACAACGGTAAGAGACCTCGGCAGCGCGAATAACGTTTCCATCAATGTGCGCGACGCCATCAACAGGGGACATATCGTCGGCCCGCGAATCCTTACCGCCGGCAAATCACTCGCCACCACCGGTGGCCACGCCGACCCCAGCAACGGCGTCAACGACGCGTTGACCGGCGACCCGGGGCCGAAGGAGGGCGTCGTCAACGGGCCCGCGGATGCCGCCCAGGGCGTAAGGCAGCGCTACAAGGAGCGCGCCGACCTCATCAAGATCACGGCGACCGGCGGCGTGTTGAGCGAAGCCACCAGCGGGCAAAACGCCCAGTTTACCGACGAGGAACTCAACGCGATTATCCGCACGGCGCAGGACTACGGTTTCAAGGTGGCGGCCCACGCCCATGGAACCGAGGGCATGAAGCGGGCGGTCGCCGCCGGCGTCGACTCCATCGAACACGGCACTTACATGGATCTCGAAACCATGGGCCTGATGAAGGAGATGGGTACCGCCTTCGTGCCGACGATCATCGCCGGCAAATTCGTCGCCGAGATGGCCGAAATCGACGGCTATTTCAGCGAAACCGTCAGGCAGAAAGCGCGCGAAATCGGCCCGGTAATCCAGGACACTTTCGCCAGGGCCTACGAGGAAGGCGTGCTGATCGTGTTCGGCACCGATTCGGGCGTTTCGCCACATGGCGACAACGCGAAGGAGTTCGGCTACATGGTGGAGGCGGGCATGCCCGAAATCGAAGCGCTGACTTCGGCGATGATGCCGGGGGCGATGCTGCTCGACCGCGCCGCCGAACTGGGCTCGATCGAAGCCGGCAAACTCGCGGACATCATCGCCGTGCCCGGAGATCCGACCAGCGATATTTCGCTGATGGAGCAAGTCCATTTCGTAATGAAGGACGGCCGGATTTACAAGGAGTAAAATGCTTTCCGACTGTATACGTTGTTGTGGCGCCCCGAGTATTACTGAGTAAAAAGTCTACTTGAATTTTTCCCCTGGACTTGCCGGTCTGGGCCTCGGCCAGTCTGGTTGATTGTCAGATTCGCTCGGCAATGTGGTGGCGATAAATGGGGAGTTAAGTGAACATTAGTCGCAAAATATCTAATTTCAGGAGAGTAACGTAATGCCTAGAACTGTTGATGAAGGATTCCGAGATTTTCTTACCAATCTCACGCCGTTAAGCGGTGAAACAACTGCTGCAAAGAAGCACCGCCAATCAATCGAGCAGTGTATTCGCAACCACTATGGACTAAAACGTTTCTGGCGCACGGGATCCTTTGGAAACGGCACGTCAATCTCTGGATACAGTGACGTTGATTACATGGCAAGCATTCCAAGAACAGAATTGAATCAAAACTCGACCACATCGTTGACGAAAATGCGAGACGCATTGGCTGCAAGATTTCCCTCTACAGGTGTGCGGTCAGCCTGTCCCGCGGTGGTTGTGCCGTTCGGTGCCGATCGGAAAGAGACGACGGAAGTGACTCCGGCGGATTGTGTAGCAACGAGCGGTGACAATCCCGTGTACGAAATTCCTGACTGCGATGGGGGTTGGATGAAATCGAGTCCGGACGCGCACAACAGTTATGTTCGAGAGATTGACCAATCGCTGTCGAACAAGGTGAAACCGTTAGTAAGATTTATCAAAGCTTGGAAGTACTTCCGCAACGTGCCCGTCTCTTCGTTTTATCTGGAACTCCGCGTGGCCAAGTATGCCTCTGGAGAATCTTCAATCTTGTACGCGATTGATGTGGATCGCTTTTTTCGCGAGCTTCAAAAAATCGGATTGGCAAAAATACAAGATCCTATGGGTGTATCGGGTTACGTGTCACCATCCAAAACAGAGGCGCAGTTGGTCGACGCGAAATCTAAGCTTGCAACTGCTGCATCACGAGCGGCTAAGGCAAGAAAGGCAGAAAAGGATGGGAACATCAGAGAAGCATTCGAGTGGTGGAATCTGTTGTTCGATGGCAAGTTTCCGGGCTATTACAGATAAGCACATTGGATAGCCAAGTCTGTAAGAAAATTGATCATGGGCGGGCGCAGGGTCAATACGGGCTAATTGGCGACTACCCCTCTACACACCAAATTCGGAATTGAACTTTCATGACTTTTCGTGACTCAGGCTTAGAACATCTTCAACAGCTTCGGAGTTGGTTGTTTTCAAGGGCGAAGCTATGGTGGGGATTGGGCATCCTACTAGGATATTTCGCTATCGGGGCTGTTCCGACCGCGTTGCTGTTCGGGTGGCAAGAGTGGGGTGGACCGCTGGCCGCGGTTGTGTTCGCGATCTTCGGAAGGTTATTGATTTGGTTGTCAGAAGGTTATAGGGAAGATGCGGAATGGACCCTTCGGACTATCGAATTCAACAGGGGTATCGGGCTCGAAATTGATGCCGCAAAGTTGGCCAACTTGAAGTCGAAGTACTTACACAGGTTGCGCAATCATGACAGTTCCTTGAGCGACAGCAACTACTATGAAGCAGCAGGAGACCCGTCACCTTCTCTTCTAATTAGAATGGAACGCGAGTCAGCCTGGTGGACAGAGCAACTCGCAAAAAAGGCATCGAAGATGGTCTTCATCGTATTGACTATCCTTGCATTGACGTCGGTATTGGCAATTGCGTTTGGGGCTCTGGAGGGTGAAGCAGGCGCCGATCTAACACCAGAGGTTTTCCGGCGTGCGTACGGACTGGCGATCTGTGCAATTTTGCTGCTGGACACACTTAATCTGGGCGTGAAATACAGTAAGTTAAGCGTGGCTGCACAGGAGTCAATGGGAAGCCTCTCAGCAATCTTGAAACAAGTCGACGATTTGTCAGTTCCTGCGCTAATGGCCGCTGTCTCAGAGTATCAGTCAGCGCGTAGGCAAGGGCCACTTATCCCGGACTGGTTTAAGTGCTACCACAAGAAAACGTTACAGCGTGTTTGGGATGAAACGTTGTCAACGGAAGAGGGTTCGAGTTGACTTGGACAAACACGATGATTCTGCACTCTCGCGATTATATTCGGAACAAGTGAACTGTTGCAGAACCGGCGACAGTGCCCCCGGCGCAGTCAACTTGACATTGATAGTAATGCTATGCAGACGGCAGAATTCAATTCACAAGTTTCCTTTCACCGAATCGAAGCTGTTCAGCGCCGAGCGGAGGTTTTCCATGATCTCTTCGGCAAGTACATCGGGTTCAGGTAGATTCTCCAGGTCGGTCATTGAGGCATCCTTGAGCCAGAACACGTCTAGGCTGGCTTTGTCGCGTTGGAGCAGTTCTTCGCGCGAGTAGACACGCCAGCGGCCATCCGGTGTGTCTTCGCTCCAGGTTTCCTCGCGGGTATGACGGTTCATCGGGTTGTAGCAGTCCACGAAATCGCACAAGTGGTCATACGTCATCGGTTTCTGCTTAAGCGTGTGGTGGACGTTGGTGCGGTAGTCGTAGTACCAGACATTCGAAGTTTGCGGATCGGGGCTGGCGGGACGGTTGTCGAAGAAGATCACATTCGCCTTGACGCCTTGGGCGTAGAAGATGCCGGTCGGCAGCCGCAGTATCGTGTGCAGGTCGGTGTTATGTAGCAGCTTGCGCCTTATCGTTTCCCCCGCGCCGCCCTCGAACAACACGTTGTCCGGCACTACAACCGCGGCACGGCCGGTTGTTCTCAACATCGTGCGGATGTGCTGAACGAAATTAAGTTGCTTGTTCGATGTCATTGCCCAGAAATCCTGGCGGTTGTAGGTCAGGTTTTCGGTTTCCTGTTCGCCTTCCTCGTTGGTGAAACTCATTGAACTTTTCTTGCCGAACGGCGGATTGGCGAGGACGTAATCGAAAGTCAGGGATGGAGGCGAAATCAGTGAGTCGGCCGGTGACACTACCGAATCACCGGTTATGTCTCCGATACCGTGCAGAAACAGGTTCATCAGGCAGAGCCGGCGCGTATTCGCCACGATCTCGTTGCCGTAAAAAGTTTCGTGTTTGAGATACTGCTTCTCGTCCCTGTCGAGGGCGCAGTTTTCCGGGTTGGCCAGAAATTCGTGGGCAGCGAGAAAGAATCCGCCCGTGCCGCAGGCCGGGTCAGCGATCGTCTTGCCGGGTTCAGGGCGGACGCATTCCACCATGGCGCGAATCAGGGCGCGTGGCGTGAAATACTGACCTGCGCCCGATTTGGTGTCGGCGGCGTTTCGCTCCAGCAAATCCTCGTAAATGTCGCCCTTCACATCGGCGCCGAGCATGACCCAATTCGTGCCGTCCACCATGTCGATCAGCCGGTAGAGTTTGGCTGGGTCGGTGATCTTGTTCTGCGACTTGGTGAAAATCTGGCCGAGCATTCCCTTTTGCTCACCGAGTTTGAGCAGCAGCATGACGTAGTGCCCCTCAAGTTCCGAGCCCCGGCGGGTGGTAAGGCTTTTCCAGTCACAGCCCTCGGGAACGCCGACATCGCGGTTGTACGGCGGCCTGGCGTACTCGTCCGCCATCTTGAGGAAGATCAGGTAGGTGAGTTGCTCAAGATAATCGCCGTAACCGACACCGTCGTCGCGCAACGTAGTGCAAAAGTTCCAGACCCTGGAGACGATGGGCGCCGTATTCAATTTCGTGATCTCCCGTGTTTGTTGATTGTCAAATGAATTGCGGTCCCGCAAACCGCCCAGTTACAATAGGGGCATGAAAGGCAAACCGCTCATAGAGACAAATCCTCATCTGCGCGACCCTGAGGAGGCGAGGCGACAGACGATTCGCTGCGTAGCCAGTTCGACAGCGATCGAGACTGGAAAGCCGATACGGGAGATTGAAGAAAGACTCATTCATCTCGCTTCCCTTCCGCCTCGCGTACCGCTCGCCTGACCAGTCTCCGCATTGGTCCATAGTCGCTCAGCCCCGCCCGAATGGCGGCAAAGTAGTCCGCCTTGTTCTCATCCCAAGACGTGTAGTCCAGTTGACGCCAACCTGCCTGAAGCGCCATTACATTTGCGACCAGGCGCGACAAACGTCCATTTCCCTCCCGAAACGGGTGGATCAATATCAACTCGACGTGAACGACAGCAATAGCTTCGGTGAGTTGATCTTCAGACATGCCCGCGCAGGGAGTGTGAACCGAAAGAACTTCCTTGTCCAAGTTGTCCATCAGCTTTGGCACTTGGCCGCTGGCGGCGAATATGAAGTCTCCCTTGCTCATGTTGAGCGTGCGATATTGGCCGGCCCAAGCGAATACATTACCAAGCCAACTGCGATGCCATTTACGAAAATCGGCAGTCGTAAGGCGATGAGTCGCTCCGACCGAGCCAAGGACCACATCGTATAGCCGTTTCAACAAATCCATTTCGATTTCATCCATTTCTTCCGCGTTGGAGACGCCAAGTTTGTTCGCCAGCACACGGTCGTCCGAACCGGGTTCGAATTGCGCTTCGACGTTGCCCGTAGTGTCGTACTTGTCGTTCATTGATGAGCCGCCTTGCGTTCGGGTGTCGCCCACTTTTTCTTTTTCGGTACACTCTCCGCCTTGATGCGATTCAGAAGGACTGTTGCCGGTTCGTCGTTGGGGTCTTGAGGGACGAGTTTGCCCGAAAATGCCTGTTTGAGAATGGATTGGCGGAGCGCTTTGGCGTGGTTGAGATTGGCTTCGACTTCCATCTCTACCGAATTTATTAGCGACATCTTTTCCTCAATCCGCCTCACTATCTCCTTAGCTTCCAGAACGGAGCACAGTGGAATTGGCGTGGTTTCGATAATCCCTAGGTTGAGATTTGGCTGGACACCTCCTGATGCGCCAGCTCGGATTTCGCCATAATTCTTCTTTAGACACCACTTTAGAAATCTCCTTAAACTCGAAGCTGTATCCTCTTGGACTATCGCCGCAATCGCTTGGTTCGTTGTGGCAGGAATCATTAGCTCGGAGCACTTTCCACGAGTCTTGCCTTCGCCATATAGCGCAACAAGCAACGTGCGCGGAGGATAAATACGCAGGTTTGTTTGATTCAACGCATGCGTCGTTATGTATTCTGTGGAATCTTGAACAAACGGTGCGTTCAAGGCCCCGCTGGTAATCCAAGGAATATCGCCATCCTCGTAGAAGCTTGATTCCGATTTGAGCGGCGTAACGCCTGTGCCAATGAGGCCGATGTCGCCTATTCGTATCCAACGCCATACGGCAGGCAAGGGAGATAATCGTGCAAGTTCGCCAGCCGAGAGAGGGGTGAGGCGTTTGGGTTTCAAGGGCTTTTTCGGCTTGGAGTCTCGCACTGCTCGATTTGACCAGTGGGCTGAAGATTTTTTCCATTCCTCAAGCTGTTGTTGGTACCGTGTTTCGCGTTCCTTGTGGATGCGGGCGAGGAGGGTTTCGGGGTCTTCGAGTTTGTCGGGGTTGCGTGCCCGCCAATCGGCGGTGAGGCGGCCTTCGAAGGCGGATTTGAGCAGGGATTTGCGGTAGAGGTCGAGGGTAGACTTGGCGGTTTGCAGGCTTTCGACACCCTTGTCGATCTCGTCGAACAGCGCCTCGACCCGTTCGACAATGCGACGTTGTTCGCTTTGAGGTGGGATTGGGACCGATACGGTGGCAAGGTTCTTCCGGGAAATTCGCTTCCGAGTTGAGCCAGATTGTAGGGCGGTGACTTGAGTGCGAACTACAGGCGAGTTGAGCGCTCGCATGAGGTACCTAGGATCTATCTCCGAAGAACCAAGCCTGATCGCGCAAACATCGACTACCGTCACATAACGTCGGTCTCCGTCGAGCGGGAAGATGCAACAGCGCCCCAAAGGGTCTGGCATGCGAGCGACCATCAAGTCACCTTTCTGAAGAAAGGTACATTTCAGCTTGGCGGCATTTTTGTGCGTCAAGAAGCGCGAAGATTTGTTTATGAATCTTCCATCAGCAATGTCTGCCAACTGTATCAGACGAACTTCACCATTTGGGTCTTGATCCTTGCTCTCGACCCAGTCGCCATCAGTAAAGATGCCGTCGGGCGCGATCAGATTGCCAAGGGGCGCAATTGCCCAAGCTTTTGGCAACTCTCTCATGCCGCCAACGCCTCGTTCATCTCGGCAATCACCTGATCCATCCCTTCCCCAAACAAGACGTGCATCTTGCCCAGTCCGCCGTGGGTGTCGAAGGGGGCCAATTCCAGGTCGTCGCGCTCGATGGCTATGGATGTCGCAAGATGGTCGCGGATCATTCGCAGCCAATTCATCTGCTCCTCGGTAAACTTATCTCCCGCACCGGCATGATGCTTCAGTATCCAGTTCTGGAAATTACGGCGCACCCGGTCGGAATGGCGGGTCAGCGTTTCGTCCAGGCCGCAGACACGGCGGATTAGAGCAACGAGCGCGGTGAGTTCGCCAGTTGGACTTTCACCTTCGTAGTCATCGAGATGGGCATAGGCGCGCCATACGTAATGAGGCGCGAGCAGTGGGCGATCTTCTTTTAGTCTGGCGAGCGTGTCCTTGATCATGGAAAACGTGACGCTGGAACGGCGCGCCGGCTGATTGAAGAATATGGTGAGCGCTTCGATCTCGTCGCGGTTCTCCTTGAGGTATTCCTCGAACTCCCTGGCGATCTTTTTCGCATTTTCGGCGACATTGCCGGCCCATTCGGTTCGCTCCAGTGTGTCGGGATTTTCGTGGTCGATGGTCTGCTCACTGACCCGACGAATCGTGTCGATGAGATTTACAAGCGGCCCGGTAAACACATTCGCTGCCTGCATGACGCGATTCTCTTGGGCAGTGCGCAATGCGGAGTCGTCGGGTTCGTTGTGACCGGCAGCTATCGCGTCGGCTTCAACTTTGTCAGGGTCGATCGCGTCGAACAGTTCGCGGACTATCACGCCTAGCGGCTTACCTGCTTCATTCGCGATCTTCGCTTGATCCTGTTCGCCGAGCGTAAGGTCGATTCGCGCAAGGCGCGCGGCCAGCGAGCTTACGGTTTCCTCGGAACGGTCGCCCATCATCAAATTCATGGCGAGATCCTTGAAAGGGATGGAAGGCTTGGAATCGAGTGGCTGGCTCGCGGTTTTGAGCGACTTTGTTACGCCGACAGCATCGACGATGACGTAGTGGGTCTTGGCCGGAGCCGAAGGCGTAACTTTTCTGAGGTCGTCAGGTTCGAGGACACGGGTTCCCCGGCCCTTCATCTGTTCAAAGTAGTTCCGGGACCTCACGTCGCGCATGAACAGAAGACATTCCAGCGGCCTCACATCGGTCCCCGTGGCGATCATGTCCACGGTGACCGCAATTCGCGGGTCGTATTCATTGCGGAAAGCCGTAAGCGAGGATTTAGGGTTCTTTGCCGCGTTGGTGATCTTGCGGCAGAAATCATTGGTTTCACCGAACTCTTCCCGGACGGTCTGGATGATGTCGTCGGCATGACTGTCGGTTTTGGCGAAAATCAGCGTCTTGGGAAGTTCTCCGCGGCCGGGGAATATACGCGGCCAGTTGTCGCGGAATGCGCGGATGACGGTGCGAATCTGGTCGGGATTGACCACCGAGCGGTCGAGATCGGCGGTGGTGTACGCCTCTGGGTCCTCCTGCACTTCCCAGCGGCGGGCACGGGACTGCCGTTCACGCTTTTCGACGAGTTGTTCAGGCTTCAGCGTTTCGCCGCTCCGCGATATCCGGGTCTCAATCAGGTAGACCTCGTTGCCTACATTGACTTTATCCGCCACGGCTTCTTCGTGTGTATATTCGCTGACTACGTTTTTCCGGAAGAAGCCGTAAGTGCGGTTATCTGGCGTCGCAGTAAGGCCGATCAGAAAGGCGTCGAAATACTCAACTACCTGACGCCAAAGTTTGTAGATCGAGCGGTGGCATTCGTCGATGATGACTACGTCGAAAAATTCGGGCGGAAGCGCTGAGTTGTAGACAACGGGAAGCGGTTCTTTCCGGCGCCATTTCCGTTCCGCCGGGTGTTCGTCTTCCGCATCGGCGGGCAGTTCTTCGCCCTTGAGTGTCGCGTACATGCGCTGGATCGTCGAGATTACGACCTGGGTGTCGCCTGCGATGGAAGACGAAGTCAGGCGCTGTACGTTGTATAACTCAGTGAACTTTCGGTTGTCGTCATTGGGAATGAAGGCCATGAACTCCTGTTCGGCTTGCTCCCCTAGATTTCGCGTATCTACGAGAAAAAGGACTCGCCTGGCGTCTGCATGCTTTAGCAGGCGGTATACCTGCGTAATCGCGGTGAAGGTCTTGCCCGAGCCCGTCGCCATCTGGATAAGTGCGCGAGGCTTGTTCTGCTTCAGGGATTCTTCGAGTTTCGAAATGGCTTTTTTCTGGCAGTTGCGGAGGCCCGAGGGATCGAGCGGCGGCAGCGAAGCTATGCCCGACCTGAGAGTGATTGGCGCTTGCATCCATGCCAGCACCGTTTCAGGACGATGGAACGAGAAGACCTCGCGTGAACGCGGAAGCGGGTCGCGCCCATTGGTGAACCGGGTAATGACTCCGTTGCTCTCATACAGAAATGGCAATGGCTCTGAGTCCGAGACCCATTTCAGTTTGGACTTGGCGTAACCTTCGGTCTGCTCCTCCACGACCGTTAGATTTTCTCCCCAGTTTTGCGGTTTGGCTTCGATTACGCCCACGGCGCGCCTTTCGGCAAACAAGACATAATCGGCAGGTCCGGAATCCGTAACATATTCGCGCACGGCGATGCCGAGGCCGGCATTGAAATCCAGTGCATTTTTGTCCTGAACTTGCCAGCCCGCCGCTCGCAGCCGGTCGTCGATTCGGTCGCGGGCAATTTGCTCGGGGTTTTGATTGGCGCCGGCCGGCATTCAGAAACTCGGGGCACCTACCGGCAGCAGGATAACCGGCACCATTTCGCTGTATTGGAACCAATCGCCGTCGATGCGATGGATCTTTTCGCCGCTTTCGTCGAGGCGCAGGCGGCCGGTAAATTCGAGGTCAAGCCGCGAAATCGCGATCCGCAAGGCATTCCCGGCAATGCTGACGCTGTCCGCGGGCATGCCGTAGATTCCCAAGCCGCCGCTGAACAATTGCGCCCGCAATTCGTCGCCGTTCATGCTGAAGGTGAAGGCCAGCGTCATGCTGTCGCGGCCGATGACCAATGGTCCCTCGAAGGTGCCGAGCAGCGCCTCCGTGGATACGTCCTGCGCCCGGACGCCGCCGGAGAATGCGATCAGAAGCAACATTACCGCGATGTGTTTCATGCGGCGAGTGTAAGTCAGGGCTCGCGTTCGCCGCAAATGTGAATTGCGGCGTCGCACAGGGGCAATCGCTGGACGCACCGCGGCCACATCTATATTCTTCGACCCTTTCTCGTAGGGGCGACGCATGCGTCGCCCGCTCGGCGGCATTCCGAAGTTTCCAAACGAAATGAAGGTACTCAAATGAGCGATCTACCCGTAGTCGAGGTGCTCTCCACCGAAGCCGCCGAAGTCAACGCCTCCGTCATCTGGCTTCACGGCCTTGGCGCCGACGGCAACGACTTCGTTCCCGTGGTGCCGCAATTGAATCTGCCGCAGGAATACGCGGTCCGCTTCGTGTTTCCCACGGCGCCTTCGATTCCGGTGACGATCAACAACGGCTATGTCATGCCCGCTTGGTACGACATCCTGCGGCTGGACAACGTACGCAGCATCGATGAAGCGGGACTGCGCGAATCGGCGGCGAATACGCAGGCGCTGATTCGACGTGAGCTGGACCGCAGCATTGCCTCCGAGCGCGTCATACTCGCGGGTTTTTCCCAGGGCGGGGCGGTCTGCTTCGAGGCGGGCCTGTCCTTCGACCGGCGCCTCGGCGGCATCATCGCCCTGTCCACTTACTTTCCCACCGCCGACAGCATAGCCATGCAACCGGTCCAGCAAGGTCTTCCGGCGCTGGTCTGCCATGGCCTGATGGATCCGATGGTGCCTGAACTTCTCGGCCGGGCCGCAAAGGAGAGTCTGGAAGAGAATGGGCTGACGCCCGAGTATCACACCTATCCCATGGCCCACGAGGTCTGCATGCCGGAGATTGAGCGGATCGGCCGCTGGATCCGGTCAGTGTTGGGAAGCTGATTTACCGGCTGTCCGCTCGTGACAGGACGAAACGCCGATTCAATTCCTGCACCGGCCGCGCATTCATCGGATACAAATCCGCGAAGGCGTCGACCTGGGCCTGGGAAACGGCAATCGTCTCATCCAGCACCACCCAACTGACCACTTCCGAACAGGGCGGCGTGGTCAGCGAGCCGGCATAGCGCGAATGGGCGAGACCGTCCGGCAGCAGGGCATTGGGATCGAAGTCCGCAAGACTTGCCGGCTCCCCGACGGCGTCGGGAATCGCATTCCAGATTTCGTCGATGGCGGCGTGGCCGGCGCCGGTTTCCATGAAGACGCCGATGACGGCGAGATCGCCTGCCGCGGCCTGGTGCACGAAATGGACCTCCATGGGAATGCTTCGGCCGTCCACCGTGTGCTCGCTTGGAAGATGAAAATGAAATTGCAACAACGAGAAATTCCGGCCTTCCAGGCGCATCGAACTGCCCGAAGCCACGTTCACCTGGATGGTATGACCATTGTCGACGACCTCGGCGCCGGTGGATTGCCAGTCGATCTCGAGCGTTCCGCCTTGCGCCGGAATCGCGTCCGCCAGATTGATCGGCGACTGCTGAGCCCCCTCGGTGCAGGCCGCGAACGAAGCGTCCAGACCGCCCCATTGCACGGGGCCGGTGGCGCCTTCGTAACTCCAGGAAACTTCTTCCGCTCCGTTTACGGGCGAGACCAGGAATCCGGCCAGCAACAGCACACCGCCGGACACAACTATCGGAAATGACCGCTTACCCATTTTTCTCCTCTCAACTTTTGCCAGCGAGCGAATTATTTCCAAAGCTGGCTCACGGGGTCAAGAAAAACCGGTTCGAACCGGTCTGCTTCGATGCAGAAATCCTTCGGCGGACTGATCCGGTAACTGTTACATTGCTTTCCCATACTGATAAATGTTGCCAATATGCGCCGATGAAGACCACAATCGATCTGCAAGACCAACTGCTGGGGGAGCCCAAACCCGCGAACAGCTATGTATTGCCGGACTTGCGGGCAGGAAATCCCGACGCGCGAAATCCGCTCGACGCGTTTGCCTGGCCCGAATTGCGCGCCACCATCTACAACGAGCCCGATTCCGCGAATTAGGGCTTGACTTTAGAGGTAGATCAAAGGTTATGCTTTGTATCGGGCGAGGCATGCCTCGCCCCTACACGGTCGGAAAAGGTGAGGCACGCCTCGCCCCTGTATCCATCACTGGAAAATGAACCGGGGTCGGTCAAAAATGAGAATCAGTGAGTTGTCGAAGCGTACCGGGCTTTCACCGCATACCTTGCGCTTCTACGAAAAGCAGGGTCTGGTCAGCCACAACAGCCGCAGCGAAGGCGGCTACAGGGAATACGACGAGTCCGATCTGCGGAGGGTCGAATTCGTCCGCACCGCGCGCAACGTCGGCTTCTCCCTGGAAGACATCGCCATGCTGCTGTCCATACGTGTCGACAAGGACAGCCATAGCTGCGAACAGGTCGCCGAGATTACCCGCCGCAAGTTGAACGAAGTCAACGACCGGTTGCGTGAACTCGAGTCGATGAAGAACACATTGGGAATTCTTCTCGACAGTTGCTGCGGCGGCCCTGAAAGCGCTACCCATTGTTCAATCATGGAAGCCCTGGAGCATGGGCAAGTAGCACAGCCGAAACCCGAATCGAGTATTTCGTCATGATATTTCTGGCATCTTTCTGGGACCTGGTGGTCGAAAGCGCCCCCTGGCTGCTGGCGGGCTATCTGCTTGCGGGCATCATCAAGCAGGTAATTCCCGACCGCTGGGTCAAGGGTCAACTGGCTCAGCCCGGCGCCGGCTCGGTCGTGAAAGCGGCCTTTATCGGCGCGCCGCTGCCGCTTTGTTCCTGCGGCGTGATTCCCGCCGCGCTCGGCATCCGCAAGGCCGGCGCTTCCAAGGGAGCAACGTCGTCCTTTCTCGTGGCGACCCCGGAGACCGGAGTCGATTCGATCTCCTTCTCCTATGCCGTGCTCGGTCCGATTTTCGCCCTTTGCCGGCCGATCGGCGCAATTCTTAGCGCCATAGCCGCCGGCCTGCTGGTCAATACCATGGACCGCGAAGACGAATCCGCGGAAGTGGAAACGGAAACGGGGCATTGCTGTTCTTCTTCGCAACAGGAAGAGCAGGAGATGCCGCCGCTTGGCGAGAGATTCGTCAATGCCGTCACTTACGGCTTTGGCAGCATGATCGCAGATACCGCCAAATGGCTGGTAATCGGTCTGGGCGCGGCCGCGCTCATATCCGTGCTCGTGCCGCAATCCTTCTTCCTGCAATGGGGCGACGGCCTGCTGGCGATGATCGTCATGGTCGTCGTCGGCCTGCCCATGTACATCTGTGCAACCGCCTCGACTCCCGTTGCCGCCGGATTCCTGTTTGCCGGCATTTCTCCCGGCGCCGCCCTGGTGTTCATGCTCACCGGCCCGGCGACCAATATCGCCACCATGGGAGTAATCAAGGTTCACCTGGGCTACCGTTCACTGATCGCCTATCTGATCGGCGTTATCGGTTCCGCTATTGCCTGTGGGCTGTTGTTGAACGAATTGTACGAATGGTTCGGCTGGCCGCTGCAACTATCCGCCATGGCGCATGGCGAAACCTGGGCTTGGTGGCGGCACGGCCTGGCGGTATTGCTTTCAGTCCTCGTATTGAGAGTTTGGGTGAAGCCCGGTCGGCAAAGCCGACAAGAAGCACAGCTTCTTGAGGGCTGAACGACTTGCCAGGGATGGCATGTACGATTCCAAATGATTCAATTGCGAGGCCGGCTCGCCGAAAGCGCCTGATCGGGTATACGGTCAACCCTGGCGACGATCTGCTGGGATTCGTCAAGCACGAACATCCAGTCGGCCTGCTCCGGCAGTGTGGCAAGCGCATGGCGGGTAAGGCGTTCGTAATGCTCGATGAAACGGCGAAGTTGCCCCTCGTTCATGATCGCCGCGCCGTCCGTTTTCACGCTTTCACGCAGTTTTTTCTCTTGCAGGCCGCGCCAGCGATAAACACTTTCAAAATCCGGCGCGCACAGGAAGATCAGGCGGTCCAGGGAAGCGAATACGCGCTCGTGGTATTCGGCAAGACGGTCGTTGACGTAGCTGCGCCAGACGCCTTGCTGGTCCTCTTCAGTTTCCAGGGAATTTACCGGCTGATGAAGTTCTTCCGCCCCTTGCGGGGCAAGCCCGACAAACCAGCCTTCCAGCAGAATCAGATCAGGCTTGCCGCCGGCCCAGGCATCGGGGTCGACACGGTCGTCGATAGACTTGTCGAACTTCGGTAAAGATACCGAATCGCCGTTACCGGCACGCACCAGGTCGTCAAGCACTGAAACCATCAGCTCAATCTCGTGAGTGCCGGGAACTCCGCGAGTAGCCAGCATTGGATGCACGGTTTCAGCAAGTTTCAGCCGCTGGGAGCGGCTCAGGTAGAAATCGTCGATCGACAGCGAAACCGTGCGTAAGTCCCAGGTTGCCATCAAGCGCGGCAGCAAGGCGGCCAGCGTGGACTTGCCGCTGCCCTGGGCGCCACTGACGCCGATACGCAAAGGCGTGGACGAACCTGCGACAAGATTCCGCAGGATCCATGCCAACGGCAACAGCCAGTTTCTCGCTTGCTCGCGATAACTATCCGGCAGACGCTGTTCCGCCACGAATTCAAGAATCGACTCCTCCGGAATCTCGGACGACGCGCTGGGTGTTTTGCTCATGCAGGCCTGTCCCTCGTTTGCCGGATGTGAATCATCGACATGGATACTAAAGTTTTACCGACGGCGCGGACAACCGGTTGTGCAAGTTCACCATGTAGGGGCGAGGCATGCCTCGCCCGCAAGTGTTGCACGGTGTAGGGGCCATCCACGGGCGAGGCATGCCTCGCCCCTACGGAATCCCGACTGTCCGAAGATGTATGTGTTAAGGTTGCGGTTCTGAGCCTTCGTCCGCCTTGCCCTTTGATTAAGCATCGATGCTGGGATCCCTCTATTCCGACCGTCCGATCGCGGTTTCTCCCGCGTTGGCGGCGACCATCGGACTGGAGGAAGCGGTCATGGTGCATGTTTTAGCCGAAATCCTGACTTTTCGCGCTACCGAAAAACTCGAGTCGCATCCAGGCCTGGATTTCGTGCTGCTGAGTGATGCCGACATGGGACGTTTCTTTCCTTTCTGGAAAGCGACCGATCTCGATCGAATCCGCCTGCGGCTGATGCAACTCGACATGCTTGCGTACGAACCCCATCCGCGGGAGGACGGCGCGGCCTGGTACGCCTTGCAACGCATGGACGGCGCCCCGCGGCAGCGCAGCAGGGTACGCCGGAGACCTGGCGTCACCGGGCCGATTCCGCCAGACTGGCAGCCCGATGAGGAATGGGTCAAACAATGCCGACATCACGACATTCCGGACGACTTTATCCACGCGCAGGTTGCGCGATTCGTGCTCTACTGGCGCGAACGCGGCATTGCGCTCCATTCCTGGGGCAATGAATTCTGCAAGTATGTGCTGAAACAATGGCGAGAGGAGCAGACCGCATCCGGAGCGCGCGAACGCTTCGGAACCATGAGCTGGGGGTGGCAACCAGACGAAGTCGCGCTGGAAATACTCGTTCGCGACGGCGTCAATCGCAATTTTATCGAAGACGCGATTCCCGAATTCGTGTTGTACTGGATGGAACGGGGCGTGGCGCAGGATGCCTGGAATTCGAAGTTTATCGCTCATGTGCAACGGCAATGGCATCGTTTACAGGCCGCGGAACTGTACGGACTTGAGCCGCAGCCGATAGCGCCGGACTGGCAGCCGGACGCGGCCTGCCTGGAGATATTGCAACTGGCCCAGATCGACGAGGATTGGGCCAGGGGCCAGGTTCAGGAATTCGTGCTCTATTGGCGCGAAACCGGAGAAGCCAGGGCATCCTGGAATACAATATTCCTGCAACGCATCAAGCAGTTGTGGGCGCAACGCCTGAAACGGCAGGCAAACGAGGAAGTCGATGCGGGAGATCAAGTCCCTGCTGGAGCAATCGGAGCGGAAGATCGCTCGTGGTACCAGCGCATCACAGACCGAAGCTGGGCGGAATAAGGGAGAAGCGCCGCGTCGCGCCGCGTCGAGCGAGCGGGATCAGGTCGATGCGGTCAACCAGATGTTCGCCGAATACGAACTGGCTTATCACAACCAGTATCGCAAGGCATTTCCGGACAAGGCTTCGCTGAACAGGGCGAAGAAGTACTGGCTGGGTCACTTGCGCCGCTTCAGTCCCGCCCAGATCAATCGCGCCACCGCGGAATTGACCGCATCCAGTCAGTTCATGCCGACCCTCGCGGACATGGTCAACGCCTGCCGCAAGGACATCGCCCTGTTCGGCCTGCCGCCGGTCCGCCGTGCCTACGAAGAGGCCTGCCTGGCGCCGGCGCCCAAGGCCGCATACGATTGGTCCCACGAGGCGGTTTTTCTGGCCGGCAGCGCCGCCGGCTGGTCCTTGCTGGCGAGCGAACCCGAATCGGTGAGTTTCCCGCAATTCGAATATCACTATCTCGATCTCTGCAGGCAGGTAGTCGAAGGCGCCGAATTGAAGATCGAGCGTCCCACGCCATTGCCGGAGCAGACCCGGACTGAACTCGGCAACGCCGAATTGCGCAAACGCCTGCGCAAGATGCGCAAGGAACTGGGGCTTTAGGACGCGTCCCGGAATTGTCGCATCGGGTATAATTCGCGTCCCCGCCCGACGCTCAAGGAGCAGCAGATGTTCAACTCGGCCGAAACGCTGGCAAATTGCGATCCCGCAGTGGCCGAGGCCATCCGCGGCGAAGAAAACCGGCAGGAAACCCATATCGAGCTGATTGCCTCGGAAAACCATACCAGTCCCCGGGTACTCGAAGCCCAGGGTTCGGTGCTGACCAACAAATACGCCGAGGGCTATCCTGGCAGGCGTTATTACGGGGGCTGCGAGCATGTCGACGTGATCGAACAGCTCGCGATCGACCGCGCCCGCGAGCTGTTCGACGCAGATTTCGCGAACGTTCAGCCGCACTCGGGTTCACAGGCCAATGTCGCGGCTTTTTCCGCCCTGTTGAACCCCGGGGACACATTGCTCGGCATGAGCCTGGCTCACGGCGGCCACCTTACGCATGGCGCATCGGTGAGTTTTTCCGGACGCATCTACAACGCCGTGCAATACGGTCTGAACGAGCAAACCGGCGAGATTGACTACGATCAGGTCGCGGCGCTTGCGCGGGAGCACAGGCCGAAAGTGATCGTGGCGGGGTTTTCGGCCTATTCCCGCATCATCGACTGGCAGCGCTTTCGCGATATCGCGGATGATACGGGCGCGTATTTCGTCGTAGACATGGCGCATGTCGCGGGGCTCGTCGCCACCGGTCTCTATCCGAGCCCGGTGCCGTACGCCGACGTGACCACCACTACGACCCACAAGACCTTGCGCGGTCCGCGCGGCGGCCTGATCCTGGCGAAGTCTAATCCGGAGCTGGAAAAAAAGCTGAATTTCAACGTGTTCCCCGTGGGACAGGGCGGCCCACTGATGCACGTCATCGCCGCCAAGGCGGTTTGCTTCAGAGAAGCCATGAGCGAGGAGTTCAAGGCGTACCAGCGGCAGGTGCTCGACAACGCCCGCGCCATGGCAAGAACTTTCATCGAACGAGGCTTCGATGTCGTATCCGACGGCACCGACGATCACTTGTTCCTGCTCAGCCTTATCCGCCAGCAGATTACCGGCAAGGACGCGGACGCCGCTCTCGGACGCGCGAATATCACGGTGAACAAGAACGCTGTGCCGAACGATCCGAACCCGCCTTTCGTCACCAGCGGCCTGCGGATCGGCACCCCGGCGGTGACGACTCGTGGCTTCCGGGAATCGCATGTGGAGGCGCTGGCCGGCTGGATGTGCGATATTCTCGAAGACCTCGACAACGAGGCCCTGATCGAAGAAGTGCGGGATAAAGTCCTGGCTTTGTGCCGGGATTTTCCGGTGTACCGGAAGCTCGACTGAACGGAATCCCTGAACGGAAAAAGAGAAAAATGCATTGTCCTTTTTGTGGTGCGGTTGACACCAAGGTAATCGATTCGCGGCTCGTGTCCGACGGCGATCACGTGCGCCGCCGCCGTGAATGCATTACCTGCGAGGAACGATTCACGACTTATGAATCCGCCGAACTTGTCATGCCGCGCATTATCAAGAGCGACGGTTCGCGCGAGCCTTTCAACGATGAAAAGCTGCATTCGGGTCTGCAGAAGGCGCTGGAAAAACGCCCGGTGAGCATCGAGAGCGTGGATGCGGCCGTCAATCGGATCAAGGCGAAATTGCGCGCCGGCGGCGAGCGCGAAATTCCTTCGCGCATCCTCGGCGAGGAAGTGATGCGGGAATTGCGCGAACTCGATGAAGTGGCATTCGTGCGTTTCGCCTCGGTGTATCGCAGTTTCAAGGATCTGGACGAGTTCCGCCAGGAAATCGAACGCCTCTCGAAAGGCAGCTAGGTCCGGAAATCCCGACTCCAACCTGGAGACAGCGGCAAATGCGGATCATCACCCAAGCGGATTGCACCGGAGTACTGGCGGAATGGCCGGAACACATGCGGCGGGCCTTTGAACTCGCGCGCTCGGTGTTATCGTGCGCGCCCAATCCCCGCGTGGGCTGTGTGATCGTCCGGGACGGACGCCGCACGGGTGAAGGGTTTCATGCCGGCGCCGGCCGCGAACATGCCGAAATCGTTGCATTGGCCGCCGACCCTGAAGGCGGCGCCGGGGCGACGGTTTTCGTAACTCTCGAACCCTGTTCGCACGAAGGCCGCACCGGAGCCTGCGTCAGGGCGCTGATCGATGCTGGGGTAAAACATGTAGTAATTGCCGGGCTCGATCCCAATCCTCAAGTCTCCGGCGTCGAGCAACTGGAAGCCGCCGGCATCGAAGTATTCAGGCTCGAGGAATTTGCCGGCGCCGCGATTGAGCTCAACAAGGGATTCGTCAGGCGCATGTGCCAGCAAAGGCCATTCGTGCGATGCAAACTCGCCATGAGTCTCGACGGCAGGACGGCGCTTGCCGACGGACGCAGCAAGTGGATCACCGACCCGCAAGCTCGAGCCGACGCGCAACTGCTGCGCGCGGGCAGTTGCGCCATCGTCACCGGAATAAACACAATCCTCGCCGACGATCCGTCCCTGAACGCCCGCACTGAAGCGCTGGCCGGCGGCGAGCGGGAACTGGCGGAAAAACGGAAGTCGGTGGCGGGTCAGCCTCTGCGGGTGATTCTCGACAGCAAGCTGCAAACACCGGCAGACGCCAAAACCCTGTCACTGGACGGCGCCGTGAAGATCTTCAGCTTGCGGGATCGGGCCTCCGCGGCTGGCTTCCCGGACAACGTCGAGGTCATCGTTTCGCCGGCGCGGCAGGCGCGGGTAGACCTGGAATTCGTGCTAAACTGCCTCGCCACGAAATTTCAATGCAACGAAATCCTGGTCGAGGCCGGGCCGGTACTGGGCGGGGCATTGGTCGCCGCCGGCCTAGTGGACGAACTGGTCATCTACGTGGGCGCCCGATTGCTGGGCAGCGACGCAAGACCCCTGCTCGAATTCGCCGGTCCCGATTCCCTGACGCAAGGCGACGCGCTCGAGTTCGTCGATGTCAGCGTCATCGGTAGCGGACTCAGGATTATCGCCCGGCCGAAGGCGGGATGAGGACAGCGGCATGTTTACCGGAATCGTCGCGGCCATGGGAACCCTGCTCGAAAGCAGCGCGCGAGGCAGTGACCGCCGCCTTCGGATCGCCGCGGAAGCGCTTGACCTGGGCGACGTGAGCATCGGTGACAGCATCGCCGTGAACGGTTGCTGTCTGACCGTGGTGGAGAAGGAGGCGGACAGCTTCAGTGCCGACGTTTCCGCCGAGACCTTGCGTTGCACGACGCTGGGCTCGCTGGAGCCCGGGCGGCGGGTCAATCTGGAAAAAGCCATGAGTCTCGGCGACCGGCTTGGCGGGCATCTGGTCAGCGGTCATGTCGACGGCATCGGCGCCTTGTTGGAGCGGGCAAGCGAAGGAGACAGCCTGCGGCTGAACCTGCGGGCGCCGGCGGAACTGGCCAGATACATCGCCCGCAAGGGCTGCATTTGTATCGACGGAGCGAGCCTGACCGTGAACCAGGTAAACGGAACGGATTTCAGTGTAAACATCATTCCCCATACCCGGGCGGAGACGATAATCGGCCAGTATCGGGTGGGGCAGCAGGTCAATCTGGAAGTGGACCTGCTGGCGCGCTACCTTGAGCGGTTGCAGCAAGGCGGCGCGGAACAGTGACTGGCGCGAACAATATGAAAATGAATACTACGGCGGAGCTGATCGACGATATCCGCCAGGGCAAAATGGTCGTCATCATGGATGACGAGGAGCGCGAGAACGAGGGCGACCTCGTGCTCGCGGCGGAATGCGTGCGTCCGGAAGACATCAATTTCATGGCCAAGAACGCCCGCGGCCTGATTTGCCTGACCTTGACCAGGGAACGTTGCGAGTTCCTCCAGTTGCCGCTGATGGTCAACGACAATCGCACACGGCACAAAACCAGTTTCACTGTTTCAATTGAAGCCGCGAGCGGCGTTTCCACGGGCATTTCCGCGGCCGACCGGGCGCGCACGATTCAGGTCGCGGTAGCCGCCGATTCGCGTCCGGAGGACATCATCCAGCCGGGTCATGTCTTTCCTATCATCTCCCAGCCCGGCGGCGTGCTGCGGCGGGCGGGGCATACCGAAGCGGGTTGCGATCTGGCGCGGTTGGCGGGATATGCGCCGGCGGCGGTCATCGTCGAAGTCATGAACGAGGACGGCAGCATGGCGCGCCGCGGCGACCTCGAGGAATTTGCCCGCGCGCACAGGCTCAAAATCGGTACCATCGCCGACCTCATTCACTACCGGCTGGCAAACGAACATACCGTGGATCGCACGGCGAGCAACCGCCTCAAGACCCGCCACGGCGAATTCGACGTGCATACCTATCTCGATTCGATCAGCGGCAGTACGCATCTGGCCTTCACTGTTGGCAAGATCTCTCCGGATGAGCCGACCCTGGTGCGCGTGCATATTCCCAATACCTTGCGCGATGTCTGCGAAGTGCTCAGCGGGGAACGCACAAGCTGGTCCTTCGGCAGCGCGCTCGAGAGGATCAGCCAGGAAGGCAAGGGTGTCGCGGTCCTGCTTTCCGGAGACGATTACGGCCAGGGTATCGACCAGGCTATGGCCGCGGTGCTCGCCAATCGCCGCCGCAGCGATGTTGGCGCGGAATCGCGCAGCGATCTCACCATCGGTACGGGATCGCAGATCCTGCGGGACATCGGGGTCGGCAAGATGCGGCTGCTCAGTTTTCCGGCGCGTTTCAACGCCATATCCGGTTTCGATCTGGAAGTCGAGGAATTCGTGCGTTTCAAGAAACCGCGCAACGGGGGTAACGCCAAATGAACGCGAGTTCCATCGTCAAGGGAGACTTGCTGCCGGGCAATTCGCGTTACGCCATCGCCATGAGCCGCTTCAACGGGTTCATTGTCGAACGGCTGCTGGAAGGGGCGCTGGGCGCCCTGAAAGCGCAAGGCGTGGAACGTGACCGCATCAGCATCGTGCAGACGCCGGGCGCCTGGGAGTTGCCGCTCGCGGTGCAGACACTGGCCAGGCGAGAGGATATCGACGCGGTGATCGCCCTCGGCACGGTAATTCGGGGAGAAACGGCGCATTTCGATTATGTCGCCGGGGAATGCGTGCGCGGTTTGAACCGCGTCATGCTGGAATCCTCCAAGCCCGTGACCCTGGGCGTACTCACGGTGGAGACAGTAGAGCAGGCCGAAGCCCGCTCGTGCGACAGCGACAACAAGGGGGCGGAAGCTGCGCTCGCGGCCATGGAAATGGTCAACCTGATCGAGCGCCTGAAGTCCCCGTGAACGCCGGGAGCGGTAATCGGCTGTCGCCGCGGCGGCGGGCGCGCCGGTTGGTCTTGCAAGCGCTCTATCAATGGATTCTTTCCGAAAACGATCCCCATGAAATCGCGCGGCAAATGCGCGAAGACGCCCACGGCCGGATCGACTGGGATTACTTCGATCGACTGTTTCCAGCGATCCCCGACGGCAGGGCCGAAATCCAGCAGCAGCTCGAGCCAGTGATGGACGGCAGAAGGCTCGATCCGGTGGAGCAGGCCGCAATCTGGCTGGGTGCGTTCGAACTCGCAAGTCAGCCCGATATCCCATATCGTGTGGTCATCAACGAATCCATCGAACTGGCCAGAGTTTTCGGCGCCACCGACGGCCACAAGTACGTCAATGCAGTCCTCGACAAGCTGGCGCCCAGATTGCGTGCCGAAGAAGCCGCCACCGACCGAAAATGAGTCTGACCGAACGCGACATCATCAGCCGGTATTTCAATGTGCCGGCACTGGCGTTCCAGCGGCCGGAAATCATACTCGGCCCCGGCGACGATGCCGCCGTGCTGGAAATTCCCGCAGGTAAACGACTTGTCTTGTCTGCCGATGTGCTGGCGGCAGGAGTGCATTTTCCTGAAGACGCCGCCGCGGAATCAATCGCCTGGCGCGCGCTCGCGGTCAATCTCAGCGATCTGGCGGCGATGGCGGCGGAGCCTTTGTGTTTCACCATGGCATTGACGCTGCCGCAAGCGAATCCGAATTGGCTGGAGGCTTTCAGCGGCGGCCTTGCCGAACTGGCTATAGAGTTTCGCTGTTCGCTGGTGGGCGGCGACATCAGCCGGGGGCCCATGCAGATTGCGATTCAGGTTCATGGTTTATGTATTGCCGGCAACGAACTTCGCCGCGCGGGCGCCAGGCCGGGTCAGAAAGTTTATGTCACCGGATGGCTCGGCGACGGCGCCCTGGGTCTTGCCGCCCAGGGCATTGCAACACCGGGAATCGGCTTTAACGCGCCTTTGTGCGAACTGCCCGCGGAATGCCGGACACATTTTCATACCGCGTATTTCCGACCCCGGCCGCGCGTCGAGTTCGCCCTGGCGGCGGCGCCCCTGATCGCCTGCGCCATCGACGTGTCCGACGGTCTGCTCGGAGATGCCGGCCACCTCGCCGCTGCCGGCGGCGTGTGCATTGAGCTATCCCCGGATCGACTGCCGTTTTCTCCTTCGGCCCATTGTTGCGCGAGCGCGGATTCGCGCCTGCGCGCGGCGCTGGCGGGAGGCGACGATTACGAATTGTGTTTCACCGCCGACCAAGCGAACGAAAAGGAACTTATGGCGATCGCCGCAGACATGAATCTGCCGCTGACCTGCATCGGCGAAGTAACGGCGGGCGAGGGAGTGCGTTGCGGCGGCAAGAAGTTGGCGCTTACCTTGTTCGATCACTTTGGAGATAGGGAGCCCATGCTCTCGGGTGAAATCGGTCAAGAGGCCTGAGCACTACGGTGAGCAGCGCCGCCACCAGGATGGAATCCAACGCAGCGACCCTGGTCAAGGTAAGGATTCCCTCTTGTGACAGATAGCCCGCCCCGATCGCAAGTACCCAGGCTAGCATCGCTCGAATCACGATGAGCGGCTGTTCTCGCCGGGCGCCTTCATCGAACTGTGTGCGGAACAACAAGGCTTCGACAGCATAGATAGCGGAAATCGGAGGTATGGTGATTCCGAGCAGAAGCAGATAGGCGACCAGATATTCGTCAACTCTGGTCAAAGCCAAGGCTGTACCGACGATACCGAACGCCGCGATGATCCCTGAGAGTCGCAAACCCCGAAATATCGTCGCCATGGCCAGGGAGCCGGAATAGAGAGACAGTACATTAGACGACCATGCAGCCAACACGAGCAGGGCAAATGCGGGAATTCCAATTCCGATCAGGATCATCACGTTGAGAATATCGGGCTCACCCGTGGCCACAGCCGGTATCGCAGCCAGGGACAAGGTAAGGGGAAACGAGACTCCAAGCGCGAGGAATGCCGACCATGTCGCCGCCTTGCGCGAGCGCGCGAAACGGCTGTAATCGGGCTGAATCGTCACTCCGGCTATGTAACTTCCTATCACGGCGGATACGGCCGTGAAGATACTCATGGGCTCACCGCCGGCGGGGGTCGTCCAATCGTCGATGCCGGTATAGGATATGCCGGCCGCCACAGCGAGAAACACAACCATCACCGGCACGAGGGCAAGCGCCAGCTTGTCAATGCCCTTGAAGCCGGAGAGAGTAACGCCGACCATGAGGGAACTGCCGACGATTACATAAACTTCCAGCGGCCAGGAGATTCCAAAAACCGTCTCGCCCAATTGCGCGCCAGCCCGGCCGAACATGGTTCCGGTGACGCCGTACCAGCCGAGCAGCGAACAGGCCACGGCCAGATTCGCAAGCTTGCCGCCCCAGCGCCCGAAAGCGAATTCGCTCAAGACATAGGCCGACAGACCCGATTTCTGGCCACACAGACCGGTCATGGCTGCAAGCCCGCCGAGCACCGCACAACCGCAGGAGAATGCGATGATTGCATCGCGCAGTCCCAGCGAGGCGCCGAGTGTGGCGGCCATTAGAAACGCCGGAATCGCGATGGTCCCCCCAACTATGACCAAGGCGATGTGCCGGCCTGAATAGGTAGCCGAGGAAGGCACCTGGGTCGTGGGGTAGTCCGAGCCTGGATTCATTTTTTTGTTGGATAAAGCCTTCCGGGTTGCGCGAACGCGCTTTGCGGGGTTCGTACTTACACGACCAATGTGTTGCCGAACTCGATATCGGTCTGGAACAGACCAAACTTGGTCAATTCGTTCTCCGGCGGTGGTTGCATCCCCCAGACACGGCTGTTCGACCAGCCGAGGCGCTTGGCCAAAGCGGCGTTTTCAGCCGCCTTGAGCGCGGCGATGGAAGGATCGATCACCGGCACGAAAGCGCCAAACCGATCTGCCAGGCGAGTCTGCAGTTGACGATAGAAACCAACTTCGAGCGTACAACCGAGAATTATCGCTTCGGCGCGAAGTTCGCCAACCGCCCGGATCGCCGCTCGTTCGAGTTTTTCCCTTGATCGTTCAGGGTCTTGATGAAATTGTTCGACGCGCAGATCCACTGCCTCGAACGAAACCAGCTTGTCCCTTCCGCCGTAATCGTGGACTGCCGCTTTCATCTGATCTTCCCATTTCCATTGGCCGATAATGATTGAGAAGTTGTTGGCCAGCAGCAGCGCGGCGGTGATGGATGAATGGCACGGACCAACGACAACAGTGTCGCCGGCGACCTCTCGGGCGGCCAGCAACGCGGGATCGTAGAAACAGCCGATGATCAGAGCATCGTATTCGTGAGTGGCGCAATATCGAGCGGCTTTCACCGTCTCGTTGAAAATGCACGACTCGTAGGCTCGGTATTCGAGATTCGTCAATGTGGGAGAAACCGAGTCACTGGACAGCGAAGTCACATGCACAGCGGTGTCGGGGTATTTGTATTCGCGGGCCATATCTGCAAACACCTGATCGTAGTCGGCGGTTCCGACCGGGTTCAGGTACATCACCTTGATATTCGTGTTGATAGACATCAGCCAATTGCTCCTTCGAAGTTGAACCAGGAAATCAGACCCGCCCAAAAGCCGACAAGCTCAAGTCTCGCAGACAATTACGCCCCATGCTCCTGGAAGCGTCTACGACACCAAAGGGTAGACGAACCGGTTTCCCGTGAGCGGTTGCCCACCTGATGGGGTGGGAATTACGGATTTCCAACGGTCCCGGTCTGAATCCCCGGAAGTTCGCGCGGGCACGTAAGTAAGCTCGCTATCGATCAGGGTATGAGTCTCAGATTACGCCCGGCGGCGACTGCCAACATGCGCTTGTTGACTTCCAGTTTCGTGAAGATATTCTTCAAATGGAACTTGACCGTGTTCTCGGTCATGTCAAGCGCCCGGGCGATTCCTTTGTTGGAAAGCCCGCTGGCGAGATGTTCCAGCACTTCGCGTTCGCGCGGACTCAACAGAGGCAGGTTCTCGTTGCCCCCGGACTCGACACCTCCGCCTTTGAATCGCTCCAGGCAGGCCGCGATAAAACGATGAGTCATGCTTCCGAGTTGTAGTTCCCGCCGTTGGCGGTAAAGGCGGGCCAGCAATCTTTCCAACGGCTTGCCGAAATCAAGAAGCGGTCTGTAAGCACCTTGAGCGACGGCGAGATCGATTGATTTGGCGAATCGAGCCAGTGCCTCGTTGCCCTTTCCGCTGGCTTCAACCACGAGAGCCCTCAATATTTCGGCATCCAGCATGATCCACCGGTTGCCCGAAGCGGACGCCAGTTCGGTGATGAATTCGGCCGCTTTGAACCCGGCGTCGTGATTACCGGCAGCGAGCGCCAGCAAGCCGTCGGCAACTCCGATCAGATGATCTCGCCGCCAGTCGGGCAGGGACTGAATACCGGGTTTGGAGCGGATTTTCAGATCCTTGTGATGAAATAATCGCCGGGCGCCGTTCACATCGCCTTCACGCACAAGCAGCAGGTATTCGTAAGCGTCGAGTAATTCGGCAAGCCGAGGAAGACCTCGCTTCTCCGCTGTCTGCCGTCCCCTCGCCAATATGGAGATCGCTGCTTGCAGACCCTTCCGGGAATAGGTCAGAAGGGCGGATGTGCCATAGCCGGCGGCGTAGACATCAAACCAGCCGTCGTAATTTTCGGCATACTCAAGCGCGGCGTTCAGACTGTCGGAGTCATGCTCGTCGCGAAGATAGTGAGCGGCGGCCCGTATGATGTCGGCGACCGCTTTCAGCCCGCTGTCGGCGCCGAAATTATCTTCCGCCATTTCGTGCGCCTCATCCAATGTGGCAATCGCTTCCGTGAGGCGCCCCAGGAAAAGACTCGCCTGACCTTCATGGAGCAGCGCGTAGTTCAAGCCCAGGACACAGTTTACCTCCCGCATGTAACGCTGCGATTTCTTCGCATATTCCAGCGCTTCCTCGAAAGATCCGATCGCTAGGGCGCCGACAGCAGTGATAGCGTAAATCAGCGACCGGCCGCTGGAATCGGACCGTATCAGCGTGTGCTCCGTTTCGAGAATACGCTTGATGCTTTTACTGTCCCAAATCCGATCCTCGTAAGCTTCAAGCAGACTTCCCATCAATATCGCGTCGCGCCTGAAAGCAGCGGTTTCGTTGGACTGATCCGACAACAGGTGGCCGTTGGCGTCTTTCAAGCTTTGAAAGAGTTGGTGGGCTTGGGCGATTTCCCCTTCCTTGATCAATTGATAGACGCGGGAAACTTGCAAACGCGGGAATCGGCCCAGTTCCGACAGGGGAAAGTTAGCCATCAATTGGCGGAATCGGGAAATGCCGCCGAACATTATCAATTCCCAGCCTCCAGCGTCTTCGATAATGCGCGAGGCGTATTCCATGTGGCCGGCAAGACAGGCGTGCGAGACGGCCTGAACTGGTAGTTCATGACTCTCGTACCACTTCGCGGCCCGCAAGTGCAGTGAAAAAAGCGTGTCGGGTTCGGTCCGCTCAAGTTCGTTATTCAGAAACTCTGCGAACAAATGATGATAGCGGTACCAAACCCGTTCCCGTCCCGTCGAGACGATGAGGGAATGCTGTTGCTTCAGCCGCTCGAGAATGTTCTTGCAATCGATCCGTTCGGAAAGGCAGTTGGCCAGATCGTCGTTAAACCGCTCCACGATGGACGTGCGCCTCAGCACGACGCAAATTTCGTCGGGAAGATCCTGATAAACCTGTTGCGCGAAATAGTCCGCGATGTCCCCGCTTGAGCCAGACAATCCGCGCACTACATCTCCCGGCGGGGCTTCGTCGCGCAGCAGAGAGCGGGCCATCTGCAAAGCCATCGCCCAGCCTTCCGTACGTTGCATAAGTGCGACGATATCCTCTTCGTTACATGCGGTTGAGAGAATTTCGCGGGCTTCTTCCGGGCTGAATCGCAGATCGTCGGCGGAAAATTGTTGCACCAGGCCATTGACTTTCAAGGCTGAGTACCGGAATCCCGGTTTGTTGCGGGAAGCCACGGCGATGTGGGAACTGTCGGGCAGCATATCCAAAAGACTTTCGATGACTCGATCCGTCGAAGTGCTTCCGGCGCGGTGATAATCATCGAGAATGATGACCAATTGCCCGGGGAGTTTGTTAAGAACGGCGGCGATGGCTCTGACCGCCGCGTCATTGGATATGTCAACCAGACCTTGGTGGGCGAGTTTTTCCAGCGAGTCCATTTTCACGCCGGAGAAACTCAACGACAGAATTAGATGAGATAGAAACTGGTCTGGTTCCCGGTCTGTCTCGTCCGTTGCGAGCCATGCGACTCGTTTGCCGGTTTCGATCAGCGAATCCGACCATTGCGAGAGCAACGTGGACTTTCCGTATCCGGCCGGAGTAACCACCAAAGTGAGCACGCCGGCGAGAGAAGCGTCCAGTCGCTGCAAAAGCGCGGATCGGCGAACATGAAACACCAGACTGGACTGGGGCTCGAACTTTCCCTGCAAGAGCAAGGATTCGAAGTTGTCGAGTCTCGCGTTCATCAACCATCCTCATGACAACAGCGCAAGGCCGAGCGCACAAACACCGTATACGTTTATTCCAATTGCGGTCGCCCAGGCGGTTCGGGAAGCATAACGCGACGTACAGTATCCAGCCACATGGCTATAGATTCCAAAACGCGCGATCAGGAAAATGTAAGTCGCCAACAGCGCGGATCGAGCGTTCGAATGGAAAAAATCCTCCCCCACATAAACCGAATATAGCACCGTCATCATCAGGATTGCCTGGACCGGCTCGGTCGGCGTAAGTGGCGGATTCCCACTGTCCGACAATATCAGGCTCGCCAGGTTGTAGCCGATCGCCAGAATGAAATAGGCTGCCACTGCGTTTTCAATCAATTCAGCCGGCATGTTTTCGCCTCCGCGCCGAAAACTATTGTTGCCAACCCCGGGCTCGATCCAGGCTGGCCTTGAAGTGTGTCAGTCCCCAACCGAGAGACGCCGCCGCCAGGACCGCGGCTGTTCCCGAAACCGCGACCATCGAATAGCGGAGCGCCGCCGGGTCTCGAAACCAGTAGTCAGTCAAGAGCGCGACCAGCGTTGGTCCAAGGCCGATTCCAATCAGGTTTACCGTGAAGAGGTAAAAGGCCCCCACCTGACCGCGCATTTAGTTGGGGGCGATTTGCTGCAGCGCCGAAACCGCGACGCCCCAAGGGGCGCTTGAGCACAGTATCATGGGCGCCATGAGGAGCAGCGACAGTTCGGCGGTTGGCATCAACGGATAAATGGCCGCGGGCGCAATTACGCCCAGGGCGCAAAGCGAGGCGGTGATAAACGGGCCGCCGATACGGCCGTCGCGGTCGAATCGGTCCGCCAGCCAGCCGCCCAGATACACGCCCGAGCCGCCGAAAACGAGCAACAATATCCCGTAGGCGACGCCCGCCTCAGAGATCTGCCAACCATAGGTTCTCGCCAGGAAGGTGGGAGTCCACAGCGCCATGCCGTTGACCAGCAAGCCGAGGCAGCCAAAACCAACGGCATGGGCGGTGAAGGTGCCGGCGTTCAACCTGAGAAACCCGCCAAACTCGGCGAGCGTAACGCCACCCCTAATTTCCCCTGAAGTGGAGCGCAGCAGTTCCTTGCGCGCTGGTTCCCTGATCGTAAACAGCAGAATCAATACCAGCGCGCCCGGCGCCGCGACATAGAAGAAAATCATTTGCCACGGCCTGACCGCGCCGATGATCGGCAAGATCAGATCGGGCGTGTCGGCGACTGCGGCTACGAGCGCTCCGCCGACTATATAGGCGATTCCAAAGCCAAGATAAGTGCCCATGACATAAGTGCTGCTGGCTCTGGAGATAAGCCCGGGTCTGAAGTAATCGGCGATAAGCGAATAAGCGGCCGGATTGAGGGCCGCTTCCCCGAACCCCACGCCAATCCGCGCCAGAAATAGATGCGTGAACGTCTTGGCGCCGCCGCACGCCGCGGTCATCAACGACCAGAGAGCAACGCCTGCGGCAATGATGCCGACGCGATGGCGCCGGTCCACCAGCCGACCGATGGGAAAACCCATCAACGTATAGAAGATCACGAATGCAAAGCCGTGTAAAAGACTGACTTGTGTATCGGAAACCCCGATGTCCTGTTTTATCGGGTCGACCAGCAGGGTGAGGATCGAACGGTCCACATAGGCGACGATGTACGCGAACATGAGGACCGCGACCACATACCAGGCGTAGGTTTGACTTGGGTATTCGTGCGAACCTTTGGCCGATGGCGGTTGCCGGGCTGAATGTTGTGTGGAAGGCATGTGTGGAAACTTGTTGCGTTATCGATGGAGCCAGGTCACTGGCGGCGGGTATCGGTGGCGCGGATTTCCAGTCCGTAGTCGTTCACTGCCTCTTCCGACCCGATGTAGCCGTCCCTGAGGTCCGAAATTATTTCCGCGTCTGGACGGAGCTGCGGGTCGCCGAAGCCGCCGCCGTTGGCCGTGACTATCCGGACGATATCGCCTTGACCGAGTTCCAGGTTGGCCGCGCTTGCCAACTCAAGCATTTCCCCGTCGCGTCTTAACAGTTCGAGCCGATTGCGGGAACCGTCACGCCCGCCGGCGATCCCCCAAGGGGGCGTGACCCTGCGGGAAAATTCGGCGGTCAGCCAAGCCCTCTTGCCGAGAATGCGATAACGCAAATCGATTCCTTTCCCTCCGCGGTAGCGGCCCGCGCCGCCGCTTTCGGCGTTCAATTCCAGGCGTTCCACTTCGATTCCGTTGCGGGCCTCGTTGATTTCCACAGGGCAGTTGAAAGTGTCGCCATGGGATGCGGAAAATTGCGCGTTTTCTCCGTCCTTCAATGCGCTCGCGCCCCAACCGCCTACTTCGGGCTCGATGAAAGTGCGGTCGGCGCCGTTCACGTCCTCGCTTCGAATCAGCGTCGCGCAGATCGAACAAAAATGTCCCGCTGGCATAAGCTCAGGCATGTGCGGCGCCAGGGCCTTGCAGATCAGGTCCGCGGAACGGATTTTGTTTTCGTAATACAACCCCACCGGCGCCGGTGCCTGGGCGTGGAACAGCGTACCGGGGGTTGTCAGCAATTTGAGCGGCCTGAAGCTGCCCGCGTTTGCCCAGTGCGCGGGGGCCGCGACTCCTTTGAAAACGGCTTGGGCGCTGACCCGGGTGCTGTTTACGGTGGAATTGACCGGACCTTTGTCTTGCATGGGGTTGTCGCGCAAATCAACGACAAAAGTGTCTTCCGTAATGGTGACCTCGACGCGGATGAGTCGTCCGTCATCCAAGTGATCCACCGCTTCAAAGCGTCCTTTCGGGAGCGTTTTCATGCCTAGTCGCGATAAACGCTCGCCGTATTCGAGATAAGCGCGAATCGCCAGTTCCACTGAACTCGCGCCGTATTTGCGGCAAAGTTCGCGCAAGCGTCGCTCACCGGTTCGAAGAGCGCTGATACCCGCCCAAAGATCGCCGATGCATTGGTCGGGCAATCGGCTGTTCGCGCGGATGATGTCGAATACGGGTTCCACCGCCGCACCCGCCTTGAACAGGCGCACATCGGGCAGGATCAAGCCTTCCTGAAAAAGTTCCGTCGCCGCCGGTGACAGGGAGCCGGGCGACATTCCACCCAGGTCGAGCCAATGTCCCTTGCTGGCGGTCCAGGCGACAAGCCTGTCTTCGTGGAAAACCGGCATAGTCAGCGAGACATCGTTGATGTGGCTCACGCCTCCGGTGTACGGATCGTTTGAGATGAATACGTCGCCGTCGCGAATGGCCCCGGCGTACTTCGCGATGACGGCCTTCACGGCGGGGTCCAACATGCCGACAAAACTGGGAATTCCAGCGCCCGCGCTGGCAAGTTCGCCCCTCGCGTCGGTGATGGCGACACCGAAATCCAGCACTTCATAAATCACGGAACTCATCGCGGCGCGGGCCATTGACGAAAACATCTCATCGGTGATGGCGGTGAGCGAGAGTTGAATGATCTCGACCGTGAACGGATCCAGATCACTGTTGTCGCGGAATGCGTCGTTCACGATGGTTTCATGAGCGGCGGCGGTCAGCGCTCAAGGCCATACTCGCTCCTGGCTTGTTCGGGCGTGATATAGCCGTTGAGCAGATCCTGTTCAATGGCGTCTGGTTCTCTTGCGCTGGCAACGCCGTAACCACCGCCGTTGGCCGTGGTCAGGCGAATTATCTCGTCTTTCGCCGCGCGTACCGTGGTGCACATCCCGAAACGCTCGACCTGACCGCCGGCCCGCAAGATCTGCGCGTAGTTCGTACTACCCTCGGAACCTCCGGCAAGACTCCAGGGTCTGCTTTCGGTTCGGCTGGCCGCGTAGGTGAGAAACGCCTCGTCGGAGACGACGCGGTAATCGGTAACTACGCCTCTGCCGCCCCGAAACTGCCCCGCTCCGCCGCCTTCCATGTTGAAGGCGTATTGTTCGACTCGCAGTCCATAACGGCTTTCGAACAGTTCTACCGGGATATTGTAGGTTTCTCCGTTGCCGCAGCAGAACTGCCCGTTGTCTCCGTCGAGTCCCAGCGACGCCCCCCAGCCTCCGACCAAAGGTTCTCCCATGACGAAGAGGTCGCCGGTTTCCGGATGCGCGCCGGAAATGAATGTGGCGCCGACGCTACGCTGGTGCCCCGCGGTAAGACTGTGCGGGAGCACTGGTGCGAGCGCTTTCCACATGACGTCGATGGCGGCTATCAATGACTCGTAGTAAAGGGAAACGGGCGCGGGGGAGCATGCCGAGACTATGGTGCCTTCCGGGCAAACGACTTCGAGTGGGCGGAAACTGCCGCCGTTCGCCGGAATATCCGGATTTGTAACCGCCTTGAACAGGCATCTGGCGCCGGTTACGAGCCCTGTGTATGAGCAATTTACGGGGCCGGGCGCCTGGGACGAGGTGCCGGAAAAATCGGCGATCAACTTTTGGCCGGTGACCGAGACTTTTACCCGGATCGTGAATGGTCCGTTGCCGAGCCCGTCGTCTTCGACCACGTCTGTGGCCTCGTAAACGCCGTGCGGGAGCTTGGACAGTTCAGCGAGCGTCATGCGTTCGCCATAGGCGAGCAGCGAATCCATCGCCGACAGCAGGTCGTCGCGTCCGTATTTGTCCACCAATTCGAGAATGCGCCTGCCGCCGACCCTCGCGGCGGCAACGCCGGCGTGCATGTCGCCAATGGTCGAATCCGGCAGTCGCACGTTGTCCCGGATCAATTGCACCAGAGATCGATTCAGCCGTCCTTCCTCGTACAGCTTGAGGAATCTGAAATGTAATCCCTCCTGGAATATTTCCGTTGCTTCCGTGGAAACGCTGCCCGGCTGCGCGCCGCCAACTTCGGTCCAATGAGCCTTGTTGACCGTGAACGCGATCAACTCGCCGTCATGAAATACCGGCAGGACGATAACCACGTCCGATAGATGGGTGCCGCCGCCGGAATAGGGCGAATTGGTGATAATCACGTCGCCCGGCAGAATGTCTCCCGCGGCGGGATAGTGTTCCAGCACACTTTGCACAGCGGTGTCGAGCGTGGCCAGAAACGCGGTGACGCCATTGCCCTGGCCAAGCAGGTTTCCTGTCGCATCTGTTACGCCGACGGCAAAGTCGGTGGTCTCATAAATTATGGGGCTCATCGAGGTGCGGATTACGGCATTGAACATTTCCTCGCCGACCGCAACCAATGCGTCCTTGATGATTTCCGTTGTAAATACGTCTGTTGTCATCGGTCAATCCTCAAGATTCGTTGTCACGTGATAGTTGCCGTAGTCGTCCACGGAAACTTCGTGCCCCGGCGCGACCACAAGCGTTACCGCGGGTTCCTGTACGACGGCCGGACCTGTGAAGGTCATGCCGGGTTCCAGAGCGAGCCCGTCGTAGATGGCGGCGTCATGTATGCCGTGCTTGTCGAAATCAACCTTGCGCCGCTGCAGCGAAGCTTGCGCCAGAGTTCGGCCGGTTACGGGTTTGGGTAAAAGCTCCGGTTTTGGAACGGGGACGACCGAAACCAGGTGGAAGTTCACAAGTTGAACACCGGTATCAAGCCGATAGGTGTAGCGTTGTTCGTGTGCGTCGTGAAATCTCGCAATCGATTCATCGACATCGAAAGGCTCTTTCGGATGCTGAATGGGCAAGGCCACCTTTACCGTGTGCTCCTGGCCTTCATAGCGCATATCCGCGTGGTACTCGAAGGTAATCCGCGGTGCGGAAATGCCCTCGTCGGCATAGTCTTTCTTCGCTTGAGCGATCATTGCGGCGAAAGTATCCGCCACGGCGTTCGCGTTTGCCGTTTCCATTGGAATCGGTCGGGTCTGCAAGTAATCACGCCGCAGATCGGTAAGCAGCATTCCCCAGGCGGAGAACACGGCCGAGTTGACCGGAACGATGACCCGCGGCACTTTCAATTCTTCGGCCAACGCCAACGCGTGCATGGCGCCGCCGCCGCCAAAGGCGATCAGGGCGAAGTCGCGGGGGTCGTATCCCTTATTGGTGGAAACGAGACGCAGGGCATTGGTCATATTGGCGTTGGCGATTCGAATAACACCCCGGGCCAACGCTTCCCGATCAATGCCCAGGCGATCCTGCAGCGGCTCAAACGCCCGGTCGACGGTGGTCCAATCCGGCTCGATTTCCCCTCCGACGAAACTGTTCGGGTCAATACGCCCAAGCACCAGATTGGCATCGGTGGTTGTAGGGTTTTCTCCTCCCTTGCCATAAGCTGCCGGCCCCGGATCCGCGCCGGCGGACTGAGGCCCCACGTGCAACTTGCCGCCTTCGTCCACCCACGCGATGGAGCCGCCGCCATTGCCGATCTCGACGATCTCGGACACTGGGGTCTGGATGGGATAGCCAGGATTCTTGCGGGTTTTGCCGATGTGGTAATCGGTGCCGACTTTGACTTCGCCGTTTTCGATCAGTGCGCATTTGGCGGTGGTCCCGCCGATGTCGAGCACGATCAGATTCTTTTCACCGATGACTCTGCCGAGATAGGCCGCGGCGAAAATTCCGCTGGCCGGACCCGACTCCACCATTGCGATGGGGTTGGCTTTGGCGGCCTGCACAGTGGCGATGCCGCCATTCGACTGCATTATGAACGCCTTGCCCCGGAACCCGTCCACGCGAAGCTGCTTTTCCAGGGAGTCGATATAGCGGTTGGCGATCGGATGAACGTAGGCCGCGAGCACCGTGGTATTGGTTCGCTCGTACTCCCGCCATTCGCGGCTGATTTCGTGGGAGGCCAGCACCGAGACTTCGGGCCAGAGTTGGTTTATGCGTTCGACCGCCAGCCGCTCGTTTTGCGTATTGGCGTAGGAATGGAGAAAGCATACGGCGATGGCCTCCACCTGATGCGAACGAAAGTGCTCCACCAGTTCCGGCAACGGTTCGAGATCTACTTCCCGCAGCAGCTTGCCCTTGTAATCGATCCGTTCGTCAAGTTCGGCCCGCAAGTACCTTTCGACGAAGGGCTTCGGTTTACGAAAATTAAAATTGAACAGGTCAGGTCGGTTTCCCCTGGCAATCTCCAGCACGTCGCGGAAGCCCTTTGTTGTAAGCAAGGCGGTCTTCACGCCTTTTTTTTCGGTCAGCGCGTTGATGACCACGGTGGTTCCATGGGCAAAAAACGACAGATTCGCAGGTGAAAGCGAAGCTTTCTTCAAGGAAGCGATGACTCCCTTTTCAAAGTTTGGCGGTGTCGTATCGGTTTTCGCAGCACACACGGGGCCGCATGCCTCCGTTTCTTCGTCAACGGAATAAAACACGAGGTCCGTGAACGTGCCTCCAACATCGCTGGCCGCTCGAAAAGTTGTCATACTGGACCCCTAGAAGTTGAAGCGATAGTCGATGCGCCAGATGCGCGGCACAGCAGGATGCACGAACAGCGGCGTTACGATTTCCGAGTTATAAATCTCGTCGGTCGCGTTGTTGACGTACGCCGACAAGGTCCAGTCGGAGCCTTCGAGCCCGAAACGCAGATTGATCAGGCTCAGCGAATCCCGCGGATGCGTATTCTCCGGGGTCCAATACTGTTCACCTCGCCATTCATAATCCGCGCGGGCGAAAAACGTCAGTCCGTTGCCGGCGTCGACACGAAATTGCGCGCCCGAATTGAATGTCCCATCCGCGACGTAAGGTAGGTCGTTTCCTACGGTTTGCGGTCGTTCCGCGTAGGCGGTGATTTCGCTGTCGGTACTGCCGTATGCGGCATAGATATCCAGATTTCCGCTGGCTCGCCATATCGCCTCAATTTCGAATCCGCTAAGTTCGGCCTTGTCGATATCTTCGAAGACCTGTACGAACGCTTGCCCATCAAAAGGGAAGTACTGCGTGTTGTCCACTGAAGAATCAAACCAGGCCGCATTCAGCGTGAGTCCGCCAAACTGCGTCTTTACCCCTAATTCGAATGCGCTGTTCTCCTCTTGGTCGATGACATCCTTCGAGAGACTGAAAGCGCTGATACCGGGGTAGTTATATTGCCCCGCGCGGTAACCTATGCCCCAGCTTCCGTAAAAATTGATTTCGTCCGAGAGTTGATATCCCAGCGTGATCTTCGGCTGAAACTTGCTGAAAGTCTTTTCGTTCGTATCGCTCAATGGACGAGTGTGACTCAGCAGTTCATCGAAAGTTGCATAGGCCCCGCAATTGGCATTGTGGACATCGTCTGGAGAATCGGAACAGGCTGCGGCGGTATAAGGCTGGTTAACGCCGTTGAATTGCAGATTGTAGACGCGTCCGGCCGTATTGTATTGATTGACATTCTGCTCGCGTGTTTCTTCGTCTTGACGCGCGGCTAACGACAGGGTGAGGGCATCGGTGAGGTCGTAGTCCAAGCTGGCGAACACCGCCCAGGCGGAACTGTCCTCAAGAAACGAGAGGAAGTTGCCAGGCGCCGTCCCGGTTGGATTCGTGCTGCTCTCGAATTCCGGCACGGTCGTCGGGCGCTTGATTCCCAGCCCCGTGTCGACCCCCGAGGCGGTAGTGCGAAGCCGTTCCCATGACAGAAAATAGGCGCCCGCCTGCGCACGCAACCGGTCGCTTAATTCGGTCTCGACCCTGAATTCCTGACTCCATCCATCTACATCGACGTATGTATGCTGGGTGCCGTCAAAGTAGGAGAGATAGGGCGCGCGGTCGGCGACAGCCGAAGCTTCCAGCCTGTCGACAGTAGTGACGGATTTAAACGTGGAGGAGCCAAACTCCCGATCAATCTTGAGCGACACGTTTGAGGTGTCGCGAAAACCGCGGTCAGGATTGTTGGCTACGTACGGTAGGTTCACGAGGTTGGCGCCTTCCAGATTTACCTGCTCCGGCGTAACCCCGAGTTCCGCCCCGGTCCCCAGGAAAACACCGAATACTTCGAAGTTGGCTGCTCCCGGCCAATGAAACCCTATGCCTTTACCTTTATGCTTCGAGAACTGGGCCTTCAGGTCGACAAACAACTCCGAACTCGGTGTCCAACTCAAGCGGCCCCGGAGCGTCCTGTCGCTGAAAGGGTCCACTTCGTCTTGCAGGGTCACGTTTTCGAAATAGCCGTCACGATCAAGCACCCGCCCTGACAACCGAAATGCCAGATTCTCCGAAAGCGGCGCGCTGTAGGACGCCTCGACGCCCACCTCGTCCGCTGTGCCATAGCTCATCTTGACATAGCCTTCAGGCTCGGTTGCCGGTGGATTGGTGGTGATGATGATCGCGCCGTTAGTCGCGTTTCGCCCGTAGAGTGCGCCTTGGGGACCCTTCACCACCTCAATTTGGCGCACATCGAAAACCTGGCTGATGAATTGTCTGGCATTAACGATCAGCACATCGTCCACAACCACCGCCACTGGGAGTTCGCCGTTGCGAACACGGCTCAGTCCTCGCACCGTGAGAAAAGAGGTTCCCATGGTCTGGGATTCCGCCAGCGTCACATTCGGCGTGAGTTGAATGAAATCCGCAGTCTGGATGATGCCGGCATCCTCGATCTGCGCTGCGGTAAACGCGTTCACGGTGATAGGCGCTTCCTGGATTCTTTCTTCAACCCTACGCGCCGTTACCAGGATTTCTTCCAATTCCTCTTGATCTTGCGGTTCATCCTGCGCCACTGTGCCAAAGGCAATTACCCATAGAACAGCAACGCTGATAATCTTGATTCGGCTATCGATCATTGGTTTGCTCCTCGTCGCGGTATGCGAATCCTGGCCCAAAGTATTGCTCGATTATCCGAGGCAGCCGCAGCGGAACAAACCGCACAAAAGGGTAGTAAGCGGCACGGTTCGACACTGTTTAGACAAGCCGAACCAACCCTTTCGGGTGGTTAGACGATTGGAGGTTTCGGGCTACGACCGCATGAAGCCGGATACAATGGCTTGCGTTTTCAAAGTCGAGGGCACCGTCGCGGTTACACAAACACTTGTTGGATAATCTGCCCCGCGAGTGGTCGTTGACCGTATTGCATCAAATCTTGGAGTTAACTGTGTATCTTTATGCCTTTGATCATTTCGGCGGTGCGGCGCATGAGTGAAGTCGATCCGAATCCTTCATTCAGGGAATTGCTGGCGCGGCCGGTGGATCTGCTGGCTTTCGGCTTCGGCAGCGGGCTGTCGCCCTGGGCGCCCGGCACCGCGGGCACCCTGGCGGCCGCCGCGATCTGGCTGGCTCTCCCGGCTCCGCCGCTGCCGCTTGCGATACTGCTGATCTGCGCCGCGTCAGCGGCCGGCATCTGGATCTGCGGCCGCAGCGCGGCGCGGCTGAGCGGCGGCGACCGTCCCGGCATCGTCTGGGATGAATTCGCCGGTTGCTGGATTACCCTGGCGCTTATTCCCGCCGGTTGGTATTGGGTGCCGGCGGGATTGCTGCTGTTCCGCCTGCTGGACATCTTCAAACCCTGGCCGATCAAATGGCTCGACCGTAATATCGGAGGCGGTCTTGGCATCATGCTCGACGATGTCGTTGCGGGTATAATGGCCGCCCTTTGCATACAAAGCATACGATTGCTCGCCTTATAGCCGGCCGGGGAAAAACCGGGAGTTTTCGAATTGACTATAGAATTTGTCGCGCAAGCAAAACTGCCGACCCGTTGGGGCGATTTCAGGATTTACGGATTCAAGGACCTGCAAGCGGAAAAGGAACACGTGGCGCTGGCCCTGGGAAATCTGAACCTCGACGAGCCCCTGCTGTGCCGGATTCATTCCGAATGTCTCACCGGCGACAGCATGTTCAGCCTGCGCTGCGATTGCGGTCCGCAACTCGAATTCGCCATGCAGCAAATCTCCGAGGCCGGGCGCGGCCTGATTCTCTACCTGCGCCAGGAAGGCCGCGGCATCGGCCTGCTCAACAAGCTGAAAGCGTATGCCTTGCAGGATTCCGGCGCCGACACCGTCGAGGCCAATGTCCAGCTCGGTTTCGAGCCCGACAGCCGCGAATACCAGATCTGCAAGCCCATGCTCGACTTCTTCGATATCCGCAATGTGAAACTGTTGACCAATAATCCGGCGAAGGTGAATGCCTTGCAGGACATGGGTATCGAGGTCAGCGAGATCATCCCCATCCACACCGGCGCCAACCCGCACAACGAAACCTATCTGGCCGTCAAGATCGACAAACTCGGCCATATGAGCAAGTCCCGCTAGCGCTTGAGGTCATCACGGCGGGTGACTGTGCTCGGGATGTGGGGGATGGCCATATGACGGCGGGAGCGCGCGGGACGCGGACGTCGAAAATCCCGGCCTGCGCAGAATGAAGTTCGAAAGTCCGTCCATGAGCATCGAACCCTTGCCTTGCGTAGCCTCATGGAAGTTGTACAGATGAGAAGAGTCCGGCCCAGGATTGCTGAAAAATTCGACCTGTTCACTGACCGCCTGCATCTGCTCATAGGTAGGCGGATCGTCCCGGTTGTAAACGAGCACCGTCGCCGTCCGGAACTCCTTTTGTGATTCCGTCCAGGAAGGAACGCGCTCGCCGTGCCGTTCGATCAGGTTTTCTATCGTGACCGTTTGCAGGGTTCCGGTGAATATCCGGTTCCCGTTATCGTCAACGGCGATGTGGCCGTCTGCTCCCGTGGACCACTCTCCGTCTTCGAAATACTGAATTTCAGCGACCTCCCCCGCCGGAATAAAGCCCGCCAGATATAGCTCCAGGTCACTGTAAGGCAGGCCGTTGCCTCCGTTGGCGATGAGGCCGAACGAACCGGCGGAATAACGGTTATCGCCAAGATGCGTCAAATCGGCCGGGTCGAAGCCGCCCAATTGTCCATTAACGGAGCTGAAGCGCCAATGACTGTTACGCCCGCCGATTGATGTTGTTACTACGTAGTTTGCCCAGGCGTGCATCACCTCATGCAGACCGGGACCTTGCTCGATACCATACAAATCCGGGAAATGAAGAAGTCTCTTGAGTTTTCCCGCCGAGCCGAAGGAGTTGTGATAAAAATTGTCCAGACCGATGCCTGAAATATCGTTGCTCACGGGATATGCAACGCCGGCGTAGCTCGTCACCTTGTTGTCACGAATATCTTCCACATTCGAAATCAGCATCAGGAAATCGAATGCGTCCTCGAAGTGTGAGTAAAACCGTTCGGAATATGCCTCAAGTTCCAATGATTCCCTCGTCAAATGCTCTTCAACGGGCATCGTCACCAGAGTGTCCTTGAATATGCGCAATTCGCCAATTGCCGACTCGTTTGGCGAGGGATCGTTGTCGTCGCTTATGCCGTCGCCATCGGTATCCCTGGACCGGCTCGGGTCGTTCGGGAAGGCATCGTGGAAATTCACCACGCCGTCGGCGTCGGAATCGATCGACGATTGCAATAGTCGAACGTCGAATCTGCACTCGTTGCCGGCGTCGTCGCAGATGTTCAGCAGTGCTTCGGGAATCGCGCCGACAAAATCGTTGTCATTCATCCACAGGTGTAACAAGTTAGTCAGCTTGCCCATCTCGCGAGGAATTTCGCCGCTCAACTTGTTTCCAAAGAGGTACACAAATCCGATTCCGGTCAGATTCCCGAATTCCGCGGGAATCTCTCCGCTCAACTCATTATTCTGAAGCCACAGGGCAAATAAATTCGTCAACAGGCCAAGTTCGGTGGGAATGTTTCCGCTCAGCCTGTTGCCCGCCAGCCCCAATGTTTCCAGATTGGCGAGATTGCCCAACTCGCGCGGAATGGCGCCGCTTAGATCGTTGTAGCTCAAATGCAATTCCCGCAATTCGGACAGCAGGGCGATTTCAGCGGGAATCTCGCCTGCGAGACCGCGGTCCCGCAAGAAGACCTCGACAACCCGGCCGTTGGAAATCGATATCCCTTCCCAAGTGGTAATCTTCGTCTGGTCTCCGGATCCCCATATGCGGATCGGACTGTCTTCACCGACTAGGCCTGTCCCGATAAGCGCGTTGGCGAATGCGACCAGCGCTCCGCAGTCGGCGGCGAGACCGTCGTTGGAATCACCGGGTTCAATGAAGGTACCGTCGGTACATCCGCCGGCGTCGATCAGCAAGCCCAATGGATTGGCTTCCTTCACCCTGATCGTAAACTTGAGTTCGGCGGATTCTCCGTCGCTGTCCCGGACAACGTAGGTAACTTCATAGAATCCAGCCCGGACAGGCGCGCCGGAGAGCAATCGCGCACCGCTATCGAAACTCAGCCCCGGGGGCGTCAAGTACTTGATTTCATAGGTCAGGGGAGGGTTGCCACCGTCGGCCTCGGGCAATTGCAATGCTGCGATGGACTCGCCGACGGTGTATGTCTGTTCCGCCGGAATGCTTTCGGGGGAAAAAACCGGTGCGATGTCGGGGGCGGTATCCACCACGCCGTCGGCATCCGAATCGATCGATGCATGCAATTGACGAGCGTCGAATCTGCACTCGTTGTCGGCATCGTTGCAGATGTACAATAGCGCTTCTGGAATCGCGCCGACAAACTCATTGCCATGCATCCACAGGTACCACAAGTTGGTCAGTTTGCCTAGCTCGGGAGGAATTTCATGTAGAGAGCACATAATCTGTCCGGTCTTGTAGCACAAGGTCTGTCCGGTTCTCATCGGATGCGGGAGGAAGCATCTGATGAGACGAACAGCTTGGTTGCAGGAGACGCGAATGGAACGTTTTGAGGAAGCCTTTGGTGCGTGGACGGAGAGTCGGCTGACGCAGGAAGAAGCTGCGCGGCTGCTTGGGGTGTGTGAGCGCACGTTTCGGCGCTGGATAGATCGGTATGAGGAAGCGGGCCTGGACGGATTGATCGACAAGCGCTTGTCGCAAGCATCGAACCGTCGCGCGCCGGTCGACGAAGTGATGGCGTTGGTGGATCGCTACCGGAACCGTCACCGGGGTTGGAACGTGCGTCATTTTCATGCCTGGTACCGGCGCGATGGCGGGAAGCGCAGCTACACCTGGGTGAAGAACGCCTTGCAGGCAGCGGGCCTGGTGGCGCGGGCGTCACGCCGCGGAGCGCATCGCAAGCGGCGGGAGCCGGCGCCGTGGCCGGGCATGCTGTTGCACCAGGATGGCAGTCGCCATGAATGGGCGCCGGGTCGGATGTGGGATCTGATCGTGACCATGGACGACGCCACGAACGCGCATTACTCGATGTTCTTTTGCGAGGAGGAAGGTACGTGGAGCAGCTTTCGCGGCATCCGCGAGGTGATTGATGCGCGCGGTCTGTTCTGTTCGCTGTATACCGACCGCGGCAGTCACTACTGGCACACGCCGACGGCGGGCGGCAAAGTGGACAAGGGCAATCCGACGCAGTTTGGACGGGCGATGAGGCAGCTGGGCATCGAGATGATTCCGGCGTACTCGCCGGAGGCGCGGGGCCGTTCGGAGCGAGCGTTCAAGACGCACCAGGACCGACTGGTGAAGGAGTTGGCGCTGGCGGGGGTTGCGGAGATGGAAGCGGCGAATCGGTACTTGCGGGAGACGTACCTGCCGGCCTTCAACGCGGAGTTCGCGCGGCCGCCGCGGGAGGAAGGGTCCGCCTTCGTGGCCTGCGGCGACGCCGATCGGCTGGACGAGATCCTGTGCGAGCACCATGAGCGGGTCGTCGGGCACGACAACTGCGTACGCTTTCGTCGAAAGGTGCTGCAGATTCCGCCGGATCGGTACCGTTGTCACTATGTGAAGGCGACAGTCAAGGTCTTGCAGTATCTGGATGGGTGCGTTGCGATCCGCCACGGCCCGCGCGAACTGGCGCGATACGACTCCCAGGGGAAACTATTGACGGAGAATTTACGGACCGCCGCGTAGGAACGCGGCGGCGGCCGGCGTCTGGGGGGCCTTTCCGGGCTACGCCCTCCAAGGCCCCCCAGACGCCAAAAACAAACCGGACAGATCATTTGCTACAGAACCGGACATTTCTATTTGCTCTTAACAGCTCGGGAGGAATTTCACCGCTCAACTCGTTGCCATTGAGGTACACAAGCCTAATTCCGGTCAGATTTCCTAGTTCGGAGGGGATCTTTCCGCGCAACTCGTTATTCTGAAGCCACAGGGAAGTTAAATTCTTCAACAGGCCGAGTTCGGAGGGAATGGTTCCGCTCAGTCTGTTGCCCGCCAACTCCAATGATTCCAGATTGGCAAGATTGCCCAACTCGCGCGGAATGGCGCCGCTCAGATCGTTGTAGCTCAAATGCAATTCCCGCAATTCGGACAGCAGGGCGATTTCAGCGGGGATCTCGCCTGCGAGACCGCGGTCCCGCAAGAAGACCTCGACAACCCGGCCGCTGGAAATCGATATCCCTTCCCAGGTGGTGATCTTCGTCTGGTCTCCGGATCCCCATTGACGGATCGGACTGTCTTCACCGACCAGGCCTGACCCGATCAACGCGTTGGCGAAAGCGACCAGCGCCCTGCAGTCGGAGGCGAGTTCATCGCTGTAATCACTGGCATCGATGAAGGTCCCGTCGGAACATCCGGGGGCGACAGCCGGTGTGTTGTCGGGAGGCGCCGATGAAGACAGCAACACCGCGGGCAAGGAAGTAAAGACGCCTCCCGCAAGGGGAACCGATTCCGCTGCCACTTCGGCGTCACAGGATACCCTTGCCACTCCTCCGGGAAATCCATCCGGGATAACGAACAGATCGCGAAGAAACCAAACCGATGTCGAACGGGCTCCAATCTCCTTCGAGGTCCGAACCGAGGCCACCCCGTCGTGGCTTTCCAGCTCAAACACGCAGGAAGCGCCGGAAGCGGAAACGTTCGCCAGGACCATGGCGAGCCCGGTCTCGGCGGGCAAGGCCATGAACTGGAATCTGTCCGCTGGCCGCGCACCCGTCCGTGCGGCCATGCCGGTCACATTGTCCGCCGTACCCGCGGCTAGCAGATTGAGCGCCGCCACGGGCTGGTCGCAACCGAGCGTGGCGTAGCCGAAGGCAAGCTGGCCCTCGTCCTTGCCGGTCAGTTCCAGGAATTCGCGGGATCCGGAAAACTCCAATGTCGCGTTCACGCTTCCAGCCGATACTCCAGTGCGAGTTTCAAATCGGCTCATATCGAGGCCTGATCCTTGCAAGTCCAGAACGCATCGATTGCCGGCAGTGGAAAAGTTGGCAATCAGCAATCGCGAGCGGAATCCCCCGCCGTCCGCCACCAGCGGGAACACATAAACGGATTGCAAGTCACTTTCGCCGTCCAGGACGGTCGCCGGCAACGAGGCAAGCGCGTCACCGCTGGTAAACAACCCGAACGCCGCCACTTCCCGGTCGCATGAGACGGTTACCGTCCCGCTTTCAAACAGGTCGGGTATGCTGACCAGGTCGGCGAGATTCTCCATGGCCATGGATTTCTCCGGTACGGAGAAATTTCCCCTGCCCACGCTGGCGGAGGCGCCGTCTTCCAGTTCAACCGTGCAGACCGCGCCGGCGTTGCCGTTGTTGGAGACGATCAACGATTGCGAGGCGAACCGGGGAATTGCCGGAAACTGGAACGAAAACGCTGTCGACGCGCTTTCCAGTGCGGTCATGGCAACCGGGGAGTCCGATGGTCCCGATGTCATAAGCAACCGGGCAACAATGGGCTCAAGGCAGTCAAGACTGGCATAGCCGCTCGCAAGCGATTGCGTTCCGGAACTGACAAGCGCGAGACTCCCGCCCCCACGGGGAAGATCAATGATGGCGCCCGGTCCTGCCGCGGTTACGGCAGCGTGGGACTGCAGCCTGCCGATCTGAAGTCCGGCTCCTTGCAGCACGAGAGTACACTGGTTGGGCAAATTCGATACATCCGTGACAAACAGATGCGTCCGATATCCGCCCCCGTCCATAAACAACGGAAATATGTGATTTCTGCTTGCTGTTTCGTCCAGCGGCTGAGCTGAGGCGCAAAGCGCCGCGGGTAGAAGCAGAATAAGAAAGATCAGGCGAAATAGTTTCATTTTTCTTAACCAGCCCTTGTTCTTCGGATGAGTGATCCGCCAGGACTTCATGTACCCGCCTGCTTTCTGATTCTACACACTACATTGTCGATTTCCAGTTTCGACTATTTGCGAGTACAGGCTAGAATTACCGTCGATCGCCTTTCATACTCCGGGGCGCCAGGAGTTCAATGCGGAATAATGGGCAAGCTGATCACCATTGATCTGTTGCGCCACGGCGAGCCCGGGGGCGGGGATATCCTGCGTGGGCGAGTGGATCCCGAACTGACTGACCTCGGCCGGCGCCAGATGGAAGCCGCCGCCGAGCGGGCGGAGGCGAACTGGACGCATATCATCACTTCGCCCTTGCAACGCTGCCGGGAATTCGCCCATGACCTGGCGCATAGCCGGGCGCTGGAATTGCAGATCGAGGATGACTGGCAGGAAATCGATTACGGCGATTGGGACGGGATGCCCATAGCTGAATGGCGCGTCCGCTCAGCGCGGCAGTTCCGCAAATTCCGCGAAGATATTACCGCGCTTGCGCCGCCCAACGGCGAGACCTTCACCGAGTTCAGGGACCGTGTGCTGGGCGCCTGGAACCGACTGAGCGGCCTGCCCGGCGGCAGCCATGTGCTGTTGGTGACTCATGGCGGCGTGATGCGGGTGATATTGCCTACCGTGCTCGGTATGCCGCTCAACCAGAGCAATCCGCTGCATATTCCTTTTGCTTGCCTTAGCCGCGTGCTGCTCCATGTGAGCGGAAAGAACCGCCGCGCCAGCCTGTTGTTCCACAACGCCGGAAAGCCGGTTCAGTAGTCGAGGCCTTTCTGCGCCATGACGCCGTGATTGAAGGCGTGGCGCACGTCCTTCACCTCGCTCACGGTATCGGCCATCTCGAGCAGTTCGCGGCCCGCATTGCGTCCGGTAATAACGACATGCTGGCGCGGCGGCCGCTCGCGCAGGGCCTGGAGCACCTGGGGCTTGTCAAGATAGCCGTAAGTGAGCATATAGGTCAGTTCATCGAGAATGACGAGGTCGGTTGCCTCGTCGGAGAGAATCGCCTCGGCCTTGTTCCAGGCCGCCTCGGCGGCGGCAATGTCGGTTTGCCGGTCCTGGGTCTCCCAGGTGAAGCCCGTGCCCATGACATGAAACTCGACCAGGGGATTTCCCTCGAACAGCAATTGTTCGCCGCATTCCCAGGTGCCCTTGATGAATTGCACAACGGCGCAGCGCAGGCCGTGGCCGACGCTGCGAGCGAGCATGCCGAAAGCCGAGGAGCTTTTGCCCTTGCCGTTGCCGGTGAGCACGAGCAGCAAGCCCCGGTCCTCGGTGGCGGCGGCTATGCGCTCGTCGACGTGTGCCTTCTTGCGCTGCATCGCGCGCTTGTGGCGTGTGGTGCGATCGGTTGCGCCAGTCATATTGCACTGCAACGAATGTTGTCCGCGGCCAGTTTCTCATGGATCGCGCGGGCGATGCCGGCGGCGTCGAGTCCGGCGTTCCGCAGCATTTCCGGCGGCTTGCCGTGCTCGATGAATTTGTCGGGCAGGCCGAGATTGAGTACCGGCATGCGATAGCCGTCGCGCAGCAGCACCTCGTTCACCGCCGAACCGGCGCCTCCCATGACGACGTTTTCTTCTACGGTCACAACCAGTTCATGCGAGCCGGCGGCCGTGCGGATGGCATGCTCGTCGATGGGTTTGACGAAGCGCATGTCGTACAGGGTGGCATTGAACTCTTCGGCAGCCACGAGCGCGGGTTCGACCATGCTGCCGAATGCGAGAATCGCCACATCATGGCCACTGCGCCGGAGTACCGCTTCTCCGACAGGAACGGTATGCCATTCGCCGCCGGTTGCGACGCCCGGCCCCTTGCCCCGGGGATAACGCACCGCGGCCGGGCCCTCGTGATCGTAGCCGGTGCAAAGCAGCAGCCGGGTTTCCTCTTCGTTGCTCGGCGCCATCACAATAATATTGGGGACGCATCGCAGATAAGTAAGGTCAAAGCTGCCGGCATGCGTAGGACCGTCTTCTCCGACCAGGCCGGCCCGGTCAATCGCGAACAGCACATCGAGATTCTGCAGGGTAATGTCGTGGATAAACTGGTCATAGGCCCGTTGCAGAAACGTGGAATAAATGGCGACCACCGGCTTGAGCCCTTCGCAGGCCAGCCCCGCGCCGAAGGTAAGCGAGTGCTGTTCGGCGATGGCGACATCGTGGAAACGGTCCGGAAATTCCCTGGAAAACTCCACCATGCCGGAGCCTTCGCCCATGGCCGGAGTGATGGCGACCAGCTTTTCATCGCGTCGGGCCGCATCGCACAGCCATTTCCCAAACACTTGGGAATACGTCGGCGAACTCTTGTTCTTGCCCTGGCTGGCTTGACGAACGTCTTTTATCGGCGCCGCCTTGCCCATGGCGTGCATGCCGAAGGGATCGTTTTCGGATTCGGTGTAGCCCTTGCCTTTGCGCGTGACTACATGCAGCAACCTGGGTCCGGACAGGCTCTTGGTGTTTTTCAGCACTTCGAGCAAGTGGTTGAGATTGTGTCCGTCGATCATGCCGATATAGTTGAACCCGAGTTGCTCGAACATGTTGCCCGGAGACACCATTCCCTTCATGTACTTTTCGGTATTCTCGGCGGCGCGCAGTGCGCGCGGCGCCCTGGCGAGCACTTTCCTGCTGCCGGCGCGAATGAAATTGTAAGGCGTGCTGGCCCAAAGACGCGCGAAATAATTGGACAATCCGCCCACATTGTCGGAAATGGACATATTGTTGTCGTTCAGGATGATAATAATGTCTTCATCCAGATGGGCGGCGTGGTTCATGCCCTCGAAAGCCATCCCGGCGGTCATCGCGCCATCGCCGACAACAGCGACGATATCGTGATCCTCGCCGTTCATGCGGCGGCCGATCATCATGCCGATCGCGGCGCTGATGGCAGTGCTGGAATGACCGACGCCGAAAGTGTCGTACTCGCTTTCGGAGCGCGTCGGAAATGCTGCCAGACCGCCGGCCTGGCGCATGGTATCCATGCGGTCGCGGCGGCCGGTGAGAATCTTGTGCGGATATGCCTGGTGGCCGACGTCCCAGACAAGCCGGTCGGCGGGAGTGTCGAACACGTAATGCAGGGCAATGGTCAATTCCACCACGCCCAAGCCCGCGCCGAGATGACCGCCGGTCTTGCTCACGCAATACAGCAGGTAGGCACGTAGTTCTTCCGCCAGAGCCGGCAATTGCTCCAGCTCGAGTTCACGCAGATCTGCCGGAGAATCTAGTTCGTCAAGCAGGGGCGTTTCCGGTCTTGTAGTGGGTATTTCCTTGAGCATGCTGGCAATGGCTCCACTTTATTTTTTATGAGAATACATTATCGCCCATGTTGAATACATACATAGCGCGCCCGCCTTCAGCATGTAGGGGCGAGGCATGCCTCGCCCGTCAGTTGCACGTTTTCGGGGCCGTTCGCGGGCGAGGCATGCCTCGCCACTACGGTCTCACATATATTTGAACCTACACTGATGAGCGCGGGCTGTGCTTGACAGTCAGTTCACTCTCTCAACGATATATTCAGCCAGATGACGCAATGGATCGGCATTCGCACCGAATTCGCCGAGCGCCCCGGCAGCGCTCGTTGCCAGTTGTGCGGCCCGGGCACGGGCTGAATCCAGCCCGAGCAGGGCGACATAAGTCGCTTTGTCGCCGTCACGGTCGGAGCCCTGGGGTTTGCCCAGAGTACCGGTGTCGGAAACTTCGTCGAGAATGTCGTCCTGAATCTGGAACGCGAGCCCGATATTGCGCGCGTATTCCCGCAGCCTTTCAAGTTGTGCGGGAGTCGCACGGTCCGTGCTCAACGCGCCGAGCAATACGCTGGCCTGGATGAGCGCGCCGGTCTTGAGCAGATGGGTGGTTTCCAGTTCTTCCAGAGAGATCCGGCGCCCGTCCGCCGCCAGGTCTCTGACTTGTCCTCCCACCATGCCCGCCGGTCCGGCCGCCCGAGTGAGCTCGTGCGTCATCCGCAGGCGGTCGCCCTTGCCGGCATGAGGCCGACTGAGGATTTCGAAGGCCATGGTCTGCAATGCGTCTCCGGCCAGAATCGCGGTGGCCTCGTCGAAAGCCTTGTGCAGGCTGGGGCGACCGCGGCGCAGGTCGTCATCGTCCAGGGCCGGCAGATCGTCATGAACCAACGAATAGACATGAATGAATTCGACTGCGCACGCCGCCGCGTCGGCGTCCTCGAAGTCGCCGCCCAGCGCGTGGCAGCCAGCGTATACGAGCAATGGCCGCACGCGTTTGCCGCCCGCGAGCAGCACGTGGCGGATCGCTTCCTCCAGGCCGGGGCACGGAAAATCGGCCGCGTCGAGGCAGCGCTTCATCGATTCGTCGACCCGCCGACGGCAGGCCGCCTGAAATTGTTCGAAAGTATCGGTCATGACTGGAGAGGAGAGCGCTAGTCCGCCGGCGGATCGAGCTTCAGATCCTCGGTATCGCCATCCGCGGATGTGAGCACCTTGACTTTTTGTTCCGCCGCCTCCAGCGCCTGCTGACATTCCTTGACCAGCTTCACCCCGTCCTCGAACGCTTTCAGCGAGTCTTCCAGGCCGAGATTTCCGTCTTCCATGCGGGTCACGAGTTGCTCGAGATCCTGCAACTTTTCCTCGAAATTGAATTCATTGTTCTTGTTTTGTGTATTTGAGTCCATGTTCGCGTCCCGAATCATTGTGCATGCCATCCATGGCGCGACTTTGTCGACTTCGCTAATCCCCAGCCTTGCCATCCATGGCAAGTCGTTTGGCCCTTCAAGAGCTTCGCTCTTGATCGGCTGCGCCGACCGGAACCATACCCTGCATTACTATATCAAGGTCGGTAACGATACCGATCACTTCGCTTGCTTCGACAACCGGCGCCACCCGGATGTGGAATCGTTCGAACAAACGCGAAGCGTAACGTATATTCATGCCCGGATGCACGGACAAAACCGGCTTGCTCATGATTTCGTAGACGCGCATGCGTTCCGGCGAACGGTCCGGTCCGATCACCTTGCGCGCAATATCGTTATGCAGCACGAGTCCGTATTCATCGTTTTCGTCGCGGCGCTCGACGAGCATGCATTGCGCGTCGGCTTCGCGCATGTGCCGGAACGCTTCCGCCACGGTGTCGATTCCGTTTACGCGGATGTAGCGCTGGTTCATGACTTCACGGACGGTCACTACGGTGTTGTCGTTCATTTGCTTGCCTCCAGTCATATTCTCTTGCCCAATTCCTGCGCGAGCCTGTCGACTTGCGCGGACACGCCCACTACATCTTCGACGTCGAGTTGAATGGCAATCCCGGCGCCCGACTTTTCCTCAAATTCACCTGCCTTGCAGATCTCTTCGAGTATATGGCGGCTCATATGCTGTTCCACGGTGAACAACAGCACGTCCCGGCGCGAATCCAGCGATAGTCCGAAAATGCCTTTCGGCGCGTCCAGACCTTCGCCCCGCGCGGTGGGAATAATGGTAGTTCCGGTTGCTCCGTGGTCGCGTGCCGCCTTGACGACCTTGTCGGTCAGACGATCATCGACGAAGGCCACGATCAGTTTGAAATTCATTTGCAGTAACCTCTTGTCCAGCCCTTTCGGGCCAGTTCAGCCCTTACGGGCCATGTATACCGAAAGCTGGGAATAGGCCAGCACGCTGATGATGGCGAACGGGGCCGCGAAGGCGATCAGCCCGAAACCGTCGATCAGCGGATTGCGCCCCGGCACCGCCCCGGCCAATCCAAGGCCGAGCGCGGCCACCAGGGGCACTGTAACCGTGGATGTGGTCACGCCGCCGGAATCATATGCCAGCGGGACCATCTTTCGCGGCGCCATGGCGGTCTGTATCACCACTACAATGTAGCCTGCAATGATGAACCAGTGCATCGGCAGCCCGTATATGATCCGGTACACGCCCAGGGTAATTCCGGTCGCGACGCCCAGGGCCACCGCGATGCGCAGGCCCAGGACGCCTACCGAGCCGCCGGAAATTTCGCCGGCCTTGCCCGCCACCGCGATCAGCGAGGGTTCGGCCATGGTGGTGCTGAAGCCAATGGCAAAGGCGAACAGATAAATCCATCCGTAACTGAGCCAGCCCTGACCATCGGCGCCGGCGGTGGCCTGGGCGATAAGTTGCTCGGCCATGCCGCGGCCGAGGGGAAAGATCGCCGTTTCCAGGCCGATCAGAAACAGTACGATGCCGAGCACCACGAATACGAATCCAGTCAGCACACGGGCCGGATTGGCCAGGCTCCGGCGCAGCACGAGGAACTGGAACACGACCACGACGAGCACGATGGGCAATACATCGCGCAAGGTGCCGAACAAGGTCGAGAAAGTGAGTCCGGCCCAGTCCATCAGTTCGTGACCACGCCATAGCCCATGACGAAGATCATCGGCGTCAGGGAAGCGAAAGCGATCAGTCCGAATCCATCGAGCATCGGATTGCGGCCGCGGATCGAACTGGCGAGACCGACGCCGAGCGCGGTGACCATGGGCACGGTGATCGTGGAGGTGGTGACGGCGCCGGAGTCGTAGGCGATGCTGATGATCTCCCGCGGAGCGAAAGCGGTCATGACGACGACGAGAACGTAACCGCCGATGATAAGCCAATGGATCGGCCAGCCCTTGAGGATGCGGACCACGCCTATGACGATGGCGAGGCCGACGGAAAAGGCGACGACATAGCGCAGTTCCAGTGCGTATCGGGCGATCGCGGCAGGATCTTCGGCGATGACGCCTGCTTCGGCCGCCGCCCGTGCCGCCTCGGCGCAGACCGCTATTAACGCGGGTTCGGCGACCGTGGTGCCGAAACCGAGGGCGAACGCGAACGCCAGCAGGGCGGTGGGGCTGCCCTTGTGCACGAACCCGTTCGCCATGCTTTCACCGAGGGGAAACAACGCCATTTCGAGCCCGGCTACGAACAGGGTCAAGCCTGCCGCTACGCATAGCATTCCGGCGATGATCGTCATCAAATCGTCGGGCGCCTGACCGAGCACCACGATCTGGAAGAAAGCGATTACCGTGATTATGGGCGTCAGGTCGCGGATGCTGTCGGTGAGGGCGCTCAACAGGTTGCGCAGTATCGGCGATATGCGGAACCTGAACGCCGACCGCAATTGGGGCCGGGACGGAAAGCCCGGCAGCAATTGAAAGTTGAAGGCCATTTACCGTCCAGAGGAGCGTGTGGAGGGCGGTGGGGAACGAACGGCAATATATGCGAATTGGAGTCCTTCATCAATTCCACTCGCCAAGCGATCCTGATTCGCCGAACGCGGGCGAGGCATGCCTCGCCCCTACGCACTTCGTCAGGCGATACGGGTCCGTCCCTATGTGTTCGATTGTCACGCACTTTGTCAGGCGATACGGGTCCGTCCCTGTGTGTTCGATTGTCACGCACTTGGTCAGACGATACGGGTCCTCCCCTGTGTGTTCGATTGTCATGTAGGGGCGACGCATGCGTCGCCCGCGAAACTCCGCCATCGGGGCTTACCGGCGATCGTCGCAAAATGCTACATTGTGGGGCCAATTAATGCCGGGACGATTTGATGGGGCATAAGAAATCCGGCAGGCGCCGCGCCATTCGCTGGCTCGTCGTTTTGTTACCGGTCGCATTGGTGGCCGCCTGCGCGCTGATTGACGGTCCGCCGGGGCCGCCCGGGGGAGGCTCGGGACCGATTGCCGGCGCCGGCGAAACCTTGCGGCTCGGCGACATCGAGTATGTCGAAGTGGCCCCTCCCGCCGCGGAGATCCGGCAACTGCTGGTCTTCGTACATGGCACGCCGGGCTCCCTGCGTGCCTTCCGCACCTATCTCACCGACCCGCTGTTGCGGGAACGATTCCACATGATCTCGGTCACCAGAGTCGGCTGGACCGCGGGCGCCGACAGCAAGGAACCGTCCCTCGAAGCCCAGGCGCGGGCCTTGCTGCCGATTCTGGAAATGGACCGCTCCGGCCGTGGCGCGATTCTCATGGGGCATTCCTACGGCGGCCCGGTGATCGCCCGCGCGGCAATGGATTACACGGAACTTGTCGGAGGACTCGTATTCGTTGCGACTACCGCCGACCCGGAACTGAGCGGGCCGCGCTGGTACAACTTCATAAGCTTCTGGTGGCCGGAATTCATTCTCGGCGAGCGGCTCATGGGCGCCAATGACGAGATCATGGCGGTGCGGTCGCAACTGGAGGAGATGCTGCCGGGTTGGGAAACCCTGACCATGCCGGCATTGATCGTGCAAGGCGACGAGGACACTCTCGTGTATCCGCGAAACGCCGAATTCCTGCACGAGCAACTTGTGAATTCCCGCATGCTGCCGCGCCCGGGCGGCGATCATTTCATCTTGTGGGGAGACATGCCCGTCATCCGCGACGCCATTATCGAGACGTTCGCGCAGGAATGACGACCCGGAAGTTTCAAGCCATGCCGTGGCTCGGCAATCCGTGTGTGCCGGCCGCGGTTCTTGCGCTTATCCCAATCGCGGCCCCTGTTGCCCAGGCGCAATCGCAGACCGGGGTCGGCGAACAAATTGAGGAAATTCTGATTATCGGTACCCGGCGCCCGGGGCGCTCGGCGGAACAATCGATCGCCCCGGTCGACGTGATTTCCGGCGAAAATTTCTCCCGCGCCGGCAATACCGGCGACATCACCGACAATCTGCGTTTCAACGTACCTTCCTACAACGCAACTACCGCATCGGGCGACGGCGACACCCTGGTCCGTCCTACCTCCTTGCGCGGACTGGCGCCCGATCAAACACTGGTCATGATCAATGGCAAGCGCAGACATCGCTCCGCCATCGTCGCCGAGTTCGCGCCCGCGGCGGGCAAGGGCGCGCATGGTCCGAATATCGGCGTGATCCCGGAAATTGCACTCGAACGGGTCGAAGTTCTGCGCGACGGCGCTTCGGCCCAGTACGGCTCCGACGCCATCGCCGGAGTCATGAACTTCATCACCAGAAGCGAGGATGAAGGCGGAGAAGTCCGGGTACGCTACGGCCGCTTTTACGAAGGCGAGGAATCCTGGTCGGTCGCCGGTAATTTCGGCCTGCCCCTGTCCGACAGTGGTTTTTTCAACGTCAGTCTTGAATACGCCGGCAATGACGCGCTCTCGCGCGGTGTCCAGCGCACCAACGCCCAGGCCATGATCGACGCCGGCGTGACCGGATTGGGACAGGACAGCCCCTTTGGTGACGCGCCCCTGGTGCAAAGCTGGGGCCGGGCCGAAGGCAAGAACCTGCGCACATTCCTCAATGCCGGCATCGACCTCGGCAATGACGAGACCGTGTACGCCCAGGCCAATTATGCCGATACACAAATCCGTTACCGCTTTTTCTTCCGCGACCCGGGCCATATCACCTTGCGAACATTGCGCGAAGAACACGGCTTTGACGGGCTACCCGCAGGATTCACGCCGATATTCGACGGCTTCCAGATCGATTCGAGTTTCACCGGCGGCATCCGGGGAAGCTGGGAAAACGGCATAGACTATGACTTCAGCGCGGGCTACGGTTACAACGAGATCGATTTCCTGCTCAACAACACGATCAACCAGAGCCTGGGTCTCGGGCCTGACGGCGAACCGGCGCAAAGGGATTTCAATGTCGGCGGCTGGCAGCAGGAAGAATTCGGCTTGAACGCGGACTTCACCAGGGATCTGTCCGATTCCCTGCACCTGGCGTTCGGCGCCGAATGGCGCGAGGAGATCTTTACCACGATTCCCGGCGAGCCGTCTTCGCATTTCGGCTCGGGCAGCAGTGGCTTCAGGGGCCTGGACTCTGCGGATGCAGGCGAGTTTGCCCGCGACAATTTCGCGTTGTATGGAGAAATCGAACAGCAGGCGACGGCAAATTTCGTCATGCAATACGCCGTGCGCTACGAGGATTTTTCCGATTTTGGAGATACGCTTAACGGCAAGATCGCAGCACGTTACGACGTGAACCGGGACTTCGCCTTGCGCGGCGCCGTCTCCACCGGCTTCCACGCACCGACGCCGGGCCAGGCCAATATCCGCAAAGTCACGACGACTTTCGACAACGATCTCGGCCTGCAGGTGGAATCGGGCACCGTCCCGCCGATGCATCCGCTCGCACTGGCGGCTGGCGGTTCGCCATTGACCGAGGAGCGCTCGACCAATTTCAGCCTGGGATTTGTCTCCGGCCTCGGCGCCAGCGCCGCGCTGACCGCGGATTTCTACCGCATCGATATCGAAGACCGGATCTTCAAGACCCAGAACCTGCCTGCGATCGATCCGGTCACCGGAGTCGGCTCCAATGTGCAGTTCTTTACCAATGCGCTGGGTCTGGAAGTGACTGGAGTGGACCTTGTGCTGACCGCCTCCCTTGCCTGGGGCGGCTCCGGCGTCATCTCGGACTTCAGCGCTGCCTACAACCGCAACTCGGTGGATGTGATCAGCCAGCGCGCGGTCAACGGCGTACTGCCTGTTTCCGAGGCCAGCGTCGAAGACATCGAGGAAAGCTATCCCCGCGACCGCTTCACCGTGAGTGCCGCCACTTCCAACGGTACGGGCTGGAACTTCCTCTTGCGCCTCAACTACCTCGGCAGGCATTATGACGAGCGCGGCCGCATCGGCGGCGTCGACGGCGGCCCGCCGACCCGGAGAATCGGCGCGACGCTGTTCCTAGATGCGGAATTCGCATACGAGCTTGACGATGACTTGACACTGACTGTCGGTGCGGCGAACCTGTTCGACGAATATGCGGACCGGATCGGGCCGCCTTGGGCAAATCGGCTCGATGTCGGGCTGCCCTATGGTCGACGCACCGCCGCGAACTATGAAGGCGGCTCCTGGTACGCCCGAATGAACTACGAATTCTAGGGACTTCAATGCACTGGAGAATACTGCCGCGAGACTGGCGCATTCTGTTCGGACTGGTCGTTTCGCTGCTCTGGTTCCTGTTCCTCGGCTCATACATACAGATGAACGTGGGCTGGAGCCGATTCATGGACCTGCCCATTGCCGAGATGGGCAATTTCCTGGAAGGTGCGTTCGCTTTCCTCGCCTTTCTCTGGCTGGTCATCGGCCTGTTCATCCAGCAATCGGTGCTGGCAGACAATAACGAGGAATTGCGCCGCAGCAATCTGAACAGCGAAAAGCAGACCCAGGCGATCGCAGCGACCGAACTCAACGCGCGCCAGGAAACTTTCTTCAAAATCGCCGAAAGTACGCGCCGCCAGCTAGGGGCGACTGTCGGCTTGCTGTTTATTTCCAGCCAGGGCCCGGTGGGCGACGGAAACTACGATAACGATCACTTGCGCGAAATTTGGCGCGAGTTTGCCCACGGTGATTTCGAAGTCTGGTCGCGCATGTTCCTCAGCATGACGGTCAACGATGACGCGGTCGATTCGGAAGATCTCTTCTTCGGCACCGAAATTCGTCGCGGCCACACTGACAATTTCATCGTCGGCTTCGAGCGCTTGCTACGTCTGGCCCGGGATTGCGATACCGATAACCTGATTGTCGATTCGCTGATTGTTTCTGCCCACGGCCTGCTTGCCGTGCGCTTGCGCGAAATGCACCCGGAATACGATTTCGGAGAATTCGACTTCACTGACTCGCGTCAGTATCTTGAGCGTTTCATGGCCGGGAACGGCCAATAGTTGAATATGTAAAACTGGAGGAAGGAATATGGAACTGGTAGCTATAGTCATCATTCTGGCGTTGATCGAATTTATCGGCTTCAGCCTTGTCGTGGGCCGCGCTCGGGTGAAATACAACGTGCCTGCGCCGGCGACCACCGGCAACGAGCAATTCGAGCGCTATTTCAGGATTCAGCAGAACACCCAGGAGCAACTCCTGGTATTCATCCCCGCAATCCTGATCGCGGGTTATTTCAGCAATTCGCTTTGGGCGGCGCTGGCGGGGGTTGTGTTCATTCTTGGCCGGCTGGTGTATTTTTCCGGTTATTCAAAGGATCCCAAAGCCCGCAGCACGGGCTTCGGCATCGGATTTCTGGCGATTGTGTATCTGCTGATTGCGGGCCTGGTGGGCCTGGTCGGTGCACTGATGTAAATACGCGATGAACGATCGAGCGTCACGAGCCAACTTTTCGGAACTGCGGCAACTCGGGCTCTATGCCTTGTATGTCGTGTCCGGCCTCGTGGCCGCGGTATGGTTGCTCGGCATTGCGGCGAACAGTACCGGCAGCACGGTGACCGGCGGGGCCATCGACGCGGATGGCAAGGCGATTACGATCGCCTTGCGCACCGAACCGCCGCAACTCGACTACAGCCGCGCTACCGATTCGAGCAGTTTTACCGTGTTGTTCCACAACATGGAGGGACTGCTGACCTACGATGACAACATGGCGCTGATCCCGGGCGTCGCCGAGCGTTACGAGATTCGCGAAGACGGCGCCACGTTCTGGCTGCGCGAGGACGCGCGCTGGAGCAATGGCGAGCCGGTTACCGCCCACGACTTCGTTTTCGCCTGGCGCCGGGTGCAGGATCCGGCGACGGCTTCGGCCTATGCCTTCATCATGTACCCGGTGAAAAACGCCGAGGCGATCAATCGTGGAGACCTGCCAAGGGAAGCTCTGGGCGTGCGCGCCGTGAGCGACCATATCCTCGAAGTCGAGTTCGAACAGCCGACTCCGTATTTCGACAAGCTGGTAGCCTTCGTTACGTTCTATCCCATCAACGAGGCCTTTTTCGAGTCGACCGACGGCCGTTTCGGGGCCGATGCCGACATGTTGCTCTATAACGGCCCGTACCGGATGACCGAATGGGTGCATAGCGCGTCCATGCGCTGGGAGCGCAATCCCGACTATTGGGGAGATCACAAGGGATTCATCGACACGATCAACGTCGGCTATATCACCCAGGACGTAAACTCCCGCCTGAATCTTTTCAAGGACGGCCAGATCGCCGACACCCAACTCGTGCCGCAAATGCTCGGCGAGGCAATGGAGCGGCGCTGGCAAATCGACCGCTCGATGGACGGTACGGTGTTCTTCCTGCAATTGAATTTCCGCGAGGGCCGCCTCACCGCCAACAGGAATTTCCGCAAGGCCCTACTGTTGGCGCAGGATCCGGTGGAGTTCGTCTACAAGGCGCTGAAAGAGCCGAGTTACATGCCGGCCGTAAGCCTGTTTCCATTCTGGATTCGCGGCGTTGACAGCTATTTCCGCCAGGAACACCCGCCAATGCCTCATGAATACAATGTCGCAAAGGCGCGCGAGCATCTTGAGGCGGCGCGGCAGGAACTCGGTCTGGAAGAATTTCCACCGATTCATCTGCTCGCGGACGACAGCCCCATCGGGGCAGTTTCCTCGGAGTACTATCAGGCAGTATACGCGCGCAATCTCGGCCTGGAACTTCGCATCGACAAACAGATTTTCAAGCAGCGGCTGGCGAAGATGGACGCCGGCGATTTCGATATCGTGGTCAGCGGCTGGGGACCCGACTACGATGACGCGCTGACCTTCGGCGATCTGTTTTCGTCCTGGAATCTGAATAACCGGGGGCGCTATTCCAGCCCGGAGATGGACGCCCTGGTGCGCATCGCCCAGTCGGAACTCGATCCGGTCGCGCGCATGGAGGCATTCGGAAAGATTCAGGATCTGGTGCATGACGACGTGGTTATCGTGCCGATGTACGAACGCGGCTGGTCCTATGTGGTCGATCCGCGTCTGAAAGGATTCAAGCGCAGGGCCGTCGGGCCCGAGGTGGATTACACCTATGCCTGGATAGACGAGCAGGCGACAGACTGACTCTCATGCGGCAGGGAATGGCCTGGTACGTCTGCAAGCGCCTGATCCAGGGCGTGGTGACGGTCTGGTTCATCGCCACCGCGACTTTTTTCGCCATGCACAATGTGCCCGGCGACCCCTTGCTCAACGACCGCGCGATGACGCCGGCGATACGGGCCAATCTCGAAGCGCGCTATGGTCTCGATCAACCGCTTTTCAACCAGTATCTGATTTACCTGGGCAATCTCGCCAGGGGCGACTTCGGCATTTCCTTCACGCAGGAGAATCGCCAGGTCAACGATATCATTCGCGAGCATTTTCCGGTTTCCGCCACGCTGGGAATTCTGGCGGTGTTGTTCGCCGCCGCGGGCGGCGTGCTCTGGGGAGCGCTCACGGCCCTGTACCGCAACCGTATGCCGGACTACATCATCATGTTTCTCGTGATTCTCGGCATTTCGGTGCCGAGTTTCGTGGTGGCGGCGCTGAGTCAACTGGGCCTGGTGACCTTGAATAACCTGGCCGGCCGCAGCTTGCTGCCGGTTGCGGGCTGGGGCAGCGTCTTTCACATGCTCACGCCGGCGCTGGTGCTCGGCTTGAGCACAATGGCCTATCTGACGCGGCTGATGCGATCTTCCATGCTGGAAATCATCGATTCGGATTTCGTGCGCACGGCCAGATCCAAGGGCGTGCCGCCGGCGCTGATCTTTTCGCGCCATCAATTGCGCAATGCGATCCTGCCCGTGGTGACCGTGCTCGGGCCCCAGATCGCGGTAATCACCACCGGCGGATTCGTGGTGGAACTCGTCTTCGCCATTCCCGGGCTCGGTCGCTTTTTCGTCGAAGCGGTGCAGCAACTCGACTACACGGTAATCATGGGAACCACGGTGTTCTATGGCGCTTTTCTCGTGTTGATGGTGATCGTGGTCGACCTGCTGTACGGCTTCATCGATCCGCGCGTGAGGCTGCAATAATGTATAGCGCGGCGGATTTCCTTCCACTTGGTGAGCAACGCGACGTCCATGGCATCAGCCGGCCTTCGCTTTCTTATCTGCAAGACGCATGGCGGCGGCTGAAGGCCAACCGACGCGCGCTGGCATCGCTCTACCTTGTGCTCGGACTGCTGTTCTTTACCATTGCCGGGCCCTGGCTCTGGCGGGTCGATCCGGCGGTACAGGATCTCGACCAGATCAGCCAGCGCCCCGGCGTGGACCGCGCCGCGCTGATCGTGCCCGACTATCAATCCTGGGACGGCGCAGGCGAAACAGGACCGCTACATGTGGTTGGCGATGCCACATCGCAATCGGTGCGGCTCAAATGGGACGCCTTGCCCGGGGCCTTTGGCCATCGCATATATCGCAACATCTTCCCGGTCGGCCCTGAACTGGCCTATGGCATGCCGCTGGCCGAATTCTTCGACAATGCCATCACGCATCACGAGGACCGGCTCGACCTGCGTCCCGGCCGCTATTACTACTCGGTAGTGGCCCTGGGCGAAGACGGCGTGATTGGCGGCAACTACCAGTCGCTGACCGTCGATGTGCAACGGGTAACCACTCTGGCGGAAGCTGTCGACCGCGGACTGATTGCCGATCAGGACCAACTGGAGGTCGGTGATTCGATCGAACTGCAATTGCATCCCCTCGGCACCGACTATCTCGGCCGCGACATGCTTGCCAGGCTCATGGCCGGCGCCCGCGTCTCGTTGTTCATCGGCATCGTGGCGCCGGCGCTGTTCGTGCTCTTTGGCGTTGTGTTCGGCGCTACGGCCGGTTTCATCGGCGGCAGGGTAGATCAATTCATGATGCGTTTCGCCGATTTCGTCGTGGCGCTGCCATTCCTGCTGTTCATGATCCTGTTCAAGATCGCTTTCGGTATCGGTCCCGGCGAAAGCGGCGTCATGCCGATGCTCGTGGCGATGGTGGTGCTGCTTTGGCCGGCCACGGCCCGGCTGGTGCGCGGCCAGATATTGCAATTGCGTGAGCAGGCCTACGTGCAGGCCTCTCAATTGCTGGGAGCGCGCACCAATTACCTGGTGCTGCGGCACATGTTGCCGAATACCTTCGGGGTCGTGCTTGTCACGCTGACTTTCGAAATACCCAAGGCGATATTCGTCGAGGCCTTTCTTTCCTTCATCGGCATGGGCGTGGCGCCGCCGACGCCGTCCTGGGGCTCGATGTCCAACGAGGGCATCGCCACCATGCTGACCACGCCCCATGAACTGATCTTTCCGGCCTTGTTAATCAGCATGACCGTACTCGCCTTCAATCTGCTCGGCGACGGATTGCGCGACGCGCTCGACGCGCGCATGAGGAACTCCGGATGACGGCCGCGCCGCTATTGCAGGTGGAAGACCTGCACGTGGAATTTTCCACCCATGGCGGCATAGTGCAGGCCGTGCGCGGGGTCAATTTTTCGGTCGACTCGAATTGCACACTGGCAATAGTCGGAGAGTCGGGCTGCGGTAAATCGGTGAGTGTGCAAAGCATCATGGGCCTGATACCCATTCCGCCGGGGCGCATCAGCGCCGGTTCCGCGCGCTTGCGTGGCCGGGAAATTCTCGGCAGTAATCTGATCGACGGGCGTGACGTTCGCGGCTCGGAGATCGGCATGATTTTTCAGGACCCGATGACTTCGCTCAATCCCACCATGACCATCGGCGCCCAGATTGCCGAACCCTTGCAGGTACATCGCTGCTATGGCGCCGGACGGGCGCGGGAGGAAGCGATCCGCCTGCTCGATTCCTGCCGCATACCGGAAGCGCGCAAACGCGCGGGACAGTACCCGTTCGAATTCTCCGGCGGCATGTTGCAGCGCGCCATGATCGCCATGGCGATCTCGTGCAAGCCGGCGCTGCTGATCGCCGATGAGCCGACCACGGCGCTGGACGTGACGATTCAGTCCCAGATCCTCGACCTGATGCTCGACCTGCAACGCGAGACCGGCATGGCCATTATCCTGATCACCCACGATCTCGGCGTGGTCGCGCGCATGGCCGATGAAGTCGCCGTGATGTATGCGGGCAAGATCGTCGAGCACGGTTCGGTCGACGATATTTTCTATCGTTCGGCACATCCGTACACCTGTGGCCTGCGTTCGGCGATGCCGGTCAACGACCGCTCGCGCCAGGCGGAACTGAAGCCGATCGAAGGCAGGCCTCCGGACCTGTTTTCGCCGCCGCCCGGCTGCGGCTACGCACCGCGTTGTCCTCATGCGATGAATCTGTGCGAGCGTGAGCATCCGCCCGAGTTCACGTCAGGCGTCGGTCACTACAGCCGCTGCTGGCTGCATCATGAGATGTCCCGGCAGCGCCCGCGAGAATTGCATTTTCGCGCGGCGGCGGGGGAGGGAGCCTGAGTGAGCGCCCTGGTCGAAACCATCGGATTGACGCGCTATTTCGAAATCGGCCGGGACCAGCGGGTGCACGCCGTGGAAGACGTCAGCCTGGCGGTGGCGCCGCGGGAGATCGTCGGCCTCGTGGGAGAAAGCGGTTCGGGCAAATCCACCTTCGGCAAGACCCTGCTCGGTCTATACCGGAAAACCGCGGGTACCGTGCGCTATCGTGGGGAAACCTTGCCGGATCGTTACACGCCCGCGGATTTCCGGCGCCTGTCCAGAAAAATGCAGATGATCTTCCAGGATCCGTATTCGTCCCTGAACCCGCGCATGACCGTCGGTGAAATCATCGGCGAAGGGCTGCGCCTGCATACCGATCTGTCGAAGAAAGAGGTCAATGGGCGCGTCTCTTCCTGGCTGGACCAGGTGGGTCTCAGCGGAGATCACGCCTCGCGGTACCCGCACGAATTCTCCGGCGGCCAGCGCCAGCGCATCGGCATCGCCCGGGCGATGATTCTCGAACCCGAATTCGTCGTTTGCGACGAGCCGGTTTCGGCGCTTGACGTCTCGGTGCAGGCCCAGGTCATTAATCTGCTTGCCGAGTTGAAGGAATCGCTCGGCCTGACATTGCTGTTCATCGCCCACGATCTGTCCATGGTCAGGCACGTCAGCGACCGCATGGCGGTCATGTATCTGGGATCTTTGGTGGAAGTCGGCGCCGCCGACGAAGTCTATTTCGAACCAAAGCACCCCTATACCGAATTGCTGGTCGGCTCCAACCCCGAGCCCGACCCGGAAATCGAGCGCAAACGCGCTTCAGCCACGATCCAGGGCGAAATTCCGTCACCCGTAAACATCCCCCCCGGCTGCCGCTTCGCCGGCCGCTGCCCCAAGGTCATGGATGTTTGCCGCGGGGTCACGCCCGAGTTGATCCCCCTTCGTGATGACGACCGGCTGGTCGCCTGCCATCTGTATACTTGAATTCCGGGCGAGGCATGCCTCGCCCCTACTGATCGGAGGGGCGTACAGACGCCATGACCAAACATCTCAATCTCATATGGTTCGGACTCGTCATCGCCGCCGCGGCGACATTCTTCATCAATCCGGAGTTGCTTGAGCGAGAAGCGCTGGCAGGGTTTGTGGCGCGTTTCGGTACGGAGGCTTTTGTCGCTTACGCGCTGATTTGCCTGACACGCTCGCTTTTGCTTATCCCGAGCACTCCGTTCATTTTCGCCGGGGCGCTGGCATTTCCCGATTGGCCGCTGGCGGTGCTCGCCGCATCCATGGCGGGAGTGTTGAGCGGCTCGCTGTTGATCTACAGCTTCCCGGGCATCGGCGGCTACGACGAGCGGCTCAAGGCCCGCTATCCGAAACAGATCGCTTACATCCGCGAACGCATGCAAGGCATCGGCGCCTGGTGGGTGACCCTGGGTTGGGCCGCATTCCCACTCGTCCCCACGGACCTGATCTGTTACGTCGCCGGTCTGGCAAAAATGCCACCCCTGAAAATGGCCGCAGCCGTCCAGATCGGCTCCTTCCCCCTCACCGCGGTCTACGTCTTCACCGGCGCCGAACTGGGCGCAATTCTGCTGAACTGAAGACTCGCGATGAACTCATTACCGGCGCCCGGAGTTTCATCTGGGACGGCGGTGGCGAAGATACGATCGATGCGTCCGCATCAGGCGCTGCATGCCGGGGGTCGAAAAGCAAGCGGAATCCTTCGCGCAGAGCGGCCTCGTTAAGTTTGGCGTCGAGGCAAACGAATCCGAGACGGGCAGGGAAGCAAAGACGATACAGCCTCACAGAAACAGCGGAACGCGATTTTCGGGAAGCGCGGCAATGGTCTTTGTCCCGTCCGGGAACATTACCTGGTCTATGTTCCCATCAGAACTGATCGTATCGCCATTGTGGCTCTCATCCGCCAAACCCGCGATGTGCCCGCTATTCTCAATGCAAACGGCTTTCTGATTCGCAGACAATTGAAGGAGATATCCGAAAATCCGGTGTTAGACGACGGGTAATGCGCGCTCCATCCGAACCTTGAAGCTCTGGGCCGGGTTCAGTAGACTGCTTGGCCCCATGGCGGAGCTTGCCGGAACTGGCGCGCCCGCTCTGATCAACAGAATTCGAGGATATTCCGATGGCGCTGAGAATCAACGACATAGCACCGAACTTTACCGCCAGCACCACCCATGGCGAGATCGATTTCCACGAGTGGCTCGGGGACCAGTGGGGAGTGCTGTTTTCCCACCCCAAGGACTTCACGCCGGTGTGCACCACGGAGCTTGGATACATGGCCGGACTGGAAGAAGAGTTCGCCAAACGCAATTGCAAGATCATCGGCCTGAGCGTGGATCCGGTTTCCAGTCACGAAGCCTGGGCCGGCGATATCGAAGATGTGCAGGGCCACAAGGTCAACTATCCCATGATCGGCGATCACGACCTGAGCGTGGCGAAGTTATACAACATGCTGCCGGCGGACGAGCCCGGTACTTCCGAGGGCCGCACGCCGATGAACAACGCTACCGTGCGTTCGGTGTTCATCATCGCTCCGGACAAGACCATCAAGTTGATGCTCACGTACCCGATGACCACCGGCCGCAATTTCGACGAGATCCTGCGGGTGCTCGACTCCATGCAATTGACCGCGAAACACAAGGTGGCGACGCCGGTGAACTGGCAGAACGGAGAAGACGTGATCATCGTCCCCGCGGTTTCCAACGAGGAAGCCGAGAAGATGTTTCCCGACGGCTGGACCACGGTCAAGCCATACCTGCGCACGGTCAAGCAGCCGGAATGACCTCAAACCGAGTCGTTTTACTTCAATAAGATCAACGAGTTACGTTGGGGGAGCACTTGTGTGTTCTCCCAGCCCCATTCTATAAGTAATACATCTGGCGTGGATTAGCTCTAGCGCCTCAAATTTGTGCCGATATAAAAATCGAATTTGAGTAATGTTTCCGACTCGTTCGACGTCACGAGGAAGACTGACTTCTGCCAAGGCAAATGGGCATTGCTGTTCCCTACAGCCTTTTATGCAGAATCAAATGCATGACTTAAATTATAAGAAAAATCAGCTAGATGAGTACTTTTTTCAATTTTTGACGGGGTGTTTCAGTGAGGCGAAATCTAACGCGTCTAAACCTTAACTGGCGTGACGCGGATTCCCTCATTAGTGCAGTACATTCCAAAGAACGGGTTACAGGCCTTACTCATGATTTTTACAAGTACCCAGCCCGTTTTTCACCATTGTTTTGTGAAGCGGCGGTAGATGCCCTTACAGACCCTGGTGACTTGGTAGTTGATCCATTCGTCGGTGGAGGAACCACGCTTGTAGAATGTCGGGCCAATAGCCGACTCTCGGTTGGAACAGACATCAGTTCACTTGCGAGTTTCGTCAGCCGAGTCAAAACACGGGTATACTCTTATGAAGAACTTTTCTTCGTGGAGCAATGGTTTGCAGACTTGGGCGAACATATAGTCGACAACGAAAGGCTTAGCCATACAAGCTGGTGGGATGAGGCAGGTTACTTAAGAAATCTTGATACACCTCAAACATGGCCAATTAGAGAATTTCTTGCAATAGCCCTCTCGAAGGCCTCAGAAATTCGAAGCCAGAAAGCACAAGACTTAGTTCGTTGCGTTCTCCTAAGATCTGCACAATGGGCACTTGACGGTCGTCGAGAGATCCCTTCAATAGAGAAATTCAAGGCTCAAATCGGTGCGTACGCTGTAAAAATGACGGCTGGCGCACGCGAGTTTTTCACAAGAACTCGGCGGGCTGACCGAGTAGTTAGTGGAGACAATATTCGGCGTACTGTCTGTTTAAACAATCGAGCTGAATATCTTGCTGATTTTTTGAAGTCATGTAACCGCCCGAATCCTCGCTTGATTTTAACGTCCCCTCCTTATCCTGGCGTACATATTCTTTACCATCGTTGGCAAGTGCATGGTGGGCGTGAAACTCCCGCACCATTCTGGGTTTCGAACCAACTCGATGGTTCTGGTGAGTCGTACTACCTTATGAATGCTAAACGCCAGAATTTGAATCGTTATTTCAAGGGCATTGAAGCAGCCTTTTCAGCGGCAAGACGATATTCATCCAACGAAACCACGTTGGTCCAGGTTTTGGCATTCTCGCAACCTCAGGAACAATTACCACAATATCTTTCGATTATTGAGAAATGCGGATTCCAGGAGTGTTTCTTGAATCAGTATCTCGATTCCGCTGACGGCCGAATCTGGAGACATGTGCCGAGTAGAAAGTGGCATGCAACTAGGAAGGGTAGTATAGGCTCAAGCCAGGAAGTGGTTCTCCTTCACAAACCAATTTAGATCGAATTCCAGTCCATCAAACTGTATCCCAATTTCCGTAAAATCAGATTGGCAGGACGAGTTTACCGCCAGACCATCATCCTGGAGGTTTCGCCTTGTCAGTTGGAATCGTAAGTCGTAAATTTGGTTACCTCACCTGCTGTTACGGGCAACTGTAAATTTCCCATTCCTGGCAACTGAAAACTGCACACATTTGCCAGATCGATCGAGATGCGATGCGCTCCACCTGTTGTTGAAGTCAACAGGAATGGAGGGCATTTCGGATGCACAGATGGGAGACGCGGATGTTGCTGAAGCACTACCTGGATCAAGGGATTTCGAAGACGGAGCTATCGAAGCTTTTTGGCGTGAGCCGCCGGACAATCCACACCTGGATTGCCGAGGGCGAGCTGGACCGTGATCTGTCGAGTGGAGACACTCGCTACGGACCGCGACAGCGCCGGCCTCACAAGCTGGATGCTTACAAGGGGATCATAGAGGCGCGACTGAAGGATTTTCCGAAGTTGTCGGTGCAGCGCTTGTTCGAGGAGGTTCGGGCGGCAGGTTATACAGGCGGCTACAGCCGGGTGCGGGACTATGTTCGCGAGATTCGCCCGACGGAAGCGAAAGAGTCTGTGGAGCGTTTCGAGACGCCGCCGGGACGTCAGGCGCAGGTGGATTTCGCGACGTTCACACTGCCCTGGGGCCGCCGCCATGCGTTACTGGTGGTGCTGGGTCATTCGCGGCTGTTGTGGTTGCGGTTTTACCGGCGCCAGACCATGGCGGTGCTACTGGAAGGATTGGAAAGCGCGTTCGACCGTTTTGGCGGTGTGCCGGCGGAGTTGCTTTTCGATCAGATGCGCGCGGTGGTGTTTTCGGATGATCGGACGAGCGACGGCAAGCTGATACTGAACGCGGAGTTCCTCCGCTTTTCGGCGCATTGGGGCTTTGTGGCGCGGTCCTGCAGAGCCTACCGCGCGCAGACCAAAGGCAAGGTAGAGCGCCCGATACGTTACTTGCGCGAGAACTTCTTCTACGGACGCGCCTTCGTCAACGATGCCGATCTCAACGAACAGGCCGCGCGTTGGCTGGAAGGCACGGCCAATGTCCGGATCCATGGCGCCACGGGTGAGCGACCCATCGACCGGTTCGAGCGAGACGAGCGCGGCATACTCCATCCGCTGGCGGCGCGCCCGTACCGACGCTTGGGGGCGCAACAGATTACCGCGCCGCAGCGGCGGTTGTCGCCCTTGCGGATCGATGTGGTCAAGCGCCCGCTCGGCGATTATGCGGAGGCAACGCGATGAAGCCTTCGGTCAGCAGGCGGGATCGTGTCCGGGAGATGCTGGCCGATCTGAAGATGCCCGGCGCCCTGGAGGCAGCCGATGGCATTCTGGCCCAGGCCGATAGTGGTTCGGTCACCGCCAGCGAAGCCATCGAACAGTTGCTTTCGTCGCAGATCGCGTTGCGCAACAACCGGCGGCTGGTGACCGCGATGCGCTCCTCACGGCTGCCGGCAGTGAAGACCCTGGCCGAGTTCGACTTCGCATTCCAGCCGAGCATCCAGCGCGAACAAATCGAGAGTCTGCACGAACTCGGCTTTGTGAACCGCGCCGAGAACGTGATACTGCTGGGTCCGCCAGGCGTCGGCAAGACGCACTTGGCAATCAGTCTGGCGATCACGGTCGCCGAGTCCGGACGGCGCGTGTATTACGGCACGCTCAACGACCTGGTCAGCTCGCTCGAGGCAGCGAAGACTTCCGGTAATCTGGCGCGTCGACTCAAGGTGCTCACGCATCCTGCCGTCCTGGTCGTCGATGAGATCGGATACCTGCCGGTGAGCCGTGACGGAGCCGTGCTGTTCTTCCAGTTGATCAATGCGCGACACGAACAGGCATCGACAATACTGACCTCCAACAAGGGCTTCGAGGAATGGGGCGCCGTACTGGGAGATGAAGTGATGGCCGCGGCGCTGATCGATCGCCTGCTGCATCATTGCCATATCGTCAATATCCGCGGTAACAGCTACCGCTTGCGCGAACACCAGCAGCTGCTGCGGCGCCGGCCGGAAGAGCAACGCGCCGAGGCGGAAACGTGATTGCCGCGCATGCTGCGCTCCGGTCGCTACGCTCCCTGCGCGCAGCATGCGAAAACCAGTCAGTCAACGACAGACGGACAACTGCGATCTTATGCCCTGCCATAAAGTGTGCAGTTTTCAATTGCCCAAAATGAGCAGTTTTCAGTTGCCATTGACACCTGCGACTCAGCGACATGTACAGAGGCTGCTCTAAACACTAAATACAGGCAATGGGGCTGTCGCTTCAAAAAAGTGCTTGACATTCATTGTATTGTGCCTATATTATATTCGCATGCCTACAATACAGCGAAAAATTGAAAGTGTCTTGGATAGCGCGGAGTCATCACTCGGTGACCTCGTGCAATCTGCGCTACGTCAAAAAAGTTACGATGATATTGGGCGATTAGTCGAGGCGCTTGCCCATTTGGAAAAAGTTCGTCAAGCGCTCAATCTGCCACAATCTAAGCGTGCTTCAATTGGCCAAGACATGAAAGTGTCCAAACGAGCGTCAGAGGTTGCAATAGAAAAGAAATCTGGTTCACCTCTCCCTGATACTAAATTAAAAATAGAAGCAAGACGTGGCCGCAAGCAAGAAAATGAACAGAGTGCTACAAATTATCCCAAATTTTTAAAGGACGAAAGTCGACTAATAAAGGTCGGATGGTCGAGAAAGAAGAAAGCTGAGTATATGCACCGCGTGCCGAAAGAAGCGATTTATATTTTCGCTGAACATCTCGAAAAAAATGTTGGTGCTCAGTCATTGTTTGAGATTGAAAATCTGTTTCCAATACTAGCAGCTTCTGGCGAAGAGATCCCTGGATACCAGATCTACGTCATCATAGCTTGGTTACGAACAGTCGGAACAATTGTTAAAAAAGGCCGGGATGGCTACATCATTCAGAAGAATACCGGGTTAAGAGGTGAAATCAATGAGCTTTGGACAAACTTGCAACAATATGCATAATCTCATCGGGCGACCAAAAACCAATCAGGAACTTAAAGAGTTTGCTCTGGCTTTACTTATTGCTGACTCGGAAGATGAAGTTATCAATATCCTTAGATCCTCAGGGTACTGGGATAACAATGCGTGTTGGAGACTATATGGCGATAAGGAAGGCAATTGGTCTCAAGCTGGTAATCAACAAAATTTTGGTGAAGCATCATTGGTCGAGAAAATAGTCAATAGTGTTGATTCTCGGCTTATGTTGGGATGTTTGAAGCAAGACATTAATCCGGAATCTAGTAAGGCTCCCCAAAGTATAAGAGATGCTGTTGCAATGTTCTTCGAAGGCCGTAAAGCCGAGAATGATGAGGCCGGTGTCATTATAAACTGGCCACAAACTATGCGCTCAATAGAATCGCAAGAGATTACAATTTCCGCAACCGGTGGTCGGCCGACACAAGGTAGAAAAACACGAAAAATGTGCCTTACTATTGCGGACCGTGGGGAAGGCCAAAGCGCCAAACGGTTACCGAAGACAATTCTCTCCTTAAACGCGAAAAATAAACAAAGTGTTCGATTTGTTCAGGGAAAGTTCAACATGGGAGGCTCTGGTGCACTTCGTTTTTGTGGCGAGAACGGGATTCAAGTTGTTATCAGCCGTCGTAGTAAAGCACTCGCGGACAAGGAACGAGGGGAGGACGAAACTGTTGATAAGTGGGCCGTCACAGTAGTTCGGAGGGAGGAACCTTCTAACGAAAGTGGAACTGTTGTTCACTCGGAATTTACATATCTTGCCCCCGTAGGTGCAGAAGATTCTCCTCGCAATGGAGGAGTTCTCAGTTTCGCTTCACCGACATTACCTATCATACCCAAGCACGATGACGCATATCATTGCGAAGTTGAGCATGGTACTGCAATAAAACTATTTGAGTATGCCACTAACGCTGGTCAAAGCAATATATTGATGCCAGATGGCCTTCTATATGCACTTGAACGGCTAATGCCTCAAATTGCATTACCAATAAAGTTACATGAATGTCGAGGTTATGAAGGTAGGAAAGAAACAAGTTTTGAAACTACGTTAGCTGGATTGGTAGTTCGTCTTGAGGACGGTAAAGGTGACAATTTGGAGCCTGGATTCCCCAAAACAGCACCTATCAAGGTAGCTAACACCAATATGACAGCCAAAATATATGCCTTTAAAGAGGGTAAGGCTAAAACATACTTGTCTGACGAGGGTGTAATTTTTCAAATTAACGGTCAGGCTCACGGCTACCTTCCCAAGTCAATTTTTTCAAGGCCTAGAAAAGTTGGTTTGCAGCGGCTTAAGGACTCTCTTTTGGTATTGGTAGATTGTTCCGAGTTGTCGATCAGGCATCGAGAAGATCTGTTCATGACAAGTCGTGACAGATTAAGTGACCACGTTCTTCGACAGGATGTTGAGGAAGAAATAATGGACTGGCTGAAAAACGAAAAATCTCTGGCACGCTTGCAGCAGGAACGTCGGGAAAGGGATATTCAAAATACATTGAAAGAAGAAAAGCCTCTTGAGGAAGTTCTAAGCAAGGTTATGCGAGCATCACCCTCTCTAAAAACTATGTTTCTAGATGGTCGCAGGCTATCCAAGCCATTTGCCGAAGGGAATACTGGAAACAGTGGAGTTGGACATGGCGATAGTGGCGGCTCCACGCGGAACAAGCAAAATGGGAAATACATCGGGAGACGCCATCCAACATATTTTAGAGTAAAAGGAGTTGGAGATGGTCAAGTATTCAAGAAAAAGTGTGAAATTGGCCGCCGATGTAGGATTAAGTTTGAAACTGATGTTGAAAATTCATATTTCGACCGCGCTACGGATAATGGCACATATGAATTAGAAATAATCGATGAAGAACAGTTTAGTACACCGAATGCGAATTTCTCACTAGACGATGGTGATGCATCTCTGAGCATGTCATTGCCTCATGAGGCGAAGGTTGGAGACAAAATTTTTGTTGAGTCTAGAGTGGATGATCCAACTCTGGTGGAGCCATTCACTAATATAATTCAGTTAGTAGTCGAAAGTAAAAGCGAGAGAACTGGAGGAAAAGGAAGAAAGAAAGTCAAGCCAGGAAAAGGGGCTGGTAATGAAGGAATTGGAATTGATCTTCCAAAGGTAGTTCCTGTAAGAAGTGGTGACGACAATTGGAAATCACACAATTTTGACTCTACAACTGCTTGTCACGTTATATCTGATTCTCAAGATGTAAATGGAAAGCAGGAAATTGTAAACACGTTTTATATAAATCTGAGTAATACGTTTTTATTAACTGAAATGAAGTACAGCAAGGTAAATCCCCATTTATTGGAGGCGAAGTTTAAATATGGGAATGTGCTTCTCGGTTTGGCGATTTTACACGATGATGATAAAAAAAGTAGAAAAGAAAATGAATACAACGAAAACAAACTAGACGTACAAACTCGAATTCGTGTATTTACCAGCGCGGCTTCTCCGGTACTTTTACCCATGATAGATCAGCTTTCAGGCTTAAGTGGAGAAGAGTTGGAAAGCCTATAAACCATAGAGAGCTATTAATTGTTGGGATTGTTAATGCCGCGCTCTTTTTCAATAACTGCTTCTATCGCGGAGAACTCTTTCGATAACATGGATGGATTTTCTCGCAGGCATTGTAGGAATATGTCAGCATGGCGCAGCTTGTATCTTGCCCCCACAACCGTTGCCTGACTTATTCCACTGGATACCCCTTCCACAATACCTCGGTTCGATAGCCCAAGGTCTTGCCGCATTGCAAGGATCAAGTCTCCAATTATTTCTACCGAGTTTCCCATGCCTTCAACAGTATCTAAGTTTTCTGCGGTGTTTTTCAACTGGAAAGAAGTCTTTATAACTTTGGGGCCACCCCAAAACAATAATTGGCGCCTCCACTTCTTAAGTTCACTTACCGCATCTTCTGGGCCGGCGCCTTCCGAGAAACTATCAAAAAGTTCTATGAAGTCGTTGTACATCTGCACTTTGGCATCTCTGAACTGTGGTTCAACGGAGTGTTTGTGTTCAATATGTTTCACATAGATTGCGCCGACGGCCACAAGAGTGCCTGTAATGATAGCAGCTAGAATGCTTGGATTACCGGTTGCAAGAATCGGAATGAGCTCAAAGGCGAGAAACCATGCGCCAATTACTAGTATGACAAAAGTGATAACACCCAAAATAAGGTGTAACGTATCGTTTTTCGTATTAGGGCTAGGCATGTAGACTATTCCAATATCCTTGGGACAGTACTTCTGGATTGAGGGTCTTTTCGGTGAGCAGAAGAGCTAGCACGACTAAACCGAAAATCTTACCTGTAGTATTCAAGGTCGGTTTGCCGGTAGATACTCAGGTAGCGCGAAGGCTATCAACTCCGGCCGGTACATGCGGTCGCCGATAGCGACCACGATGAACTGCCGGCCATCGTGCATGTAGGTTATGGGCGCACCGGTAGCCCCGGCTTCCAGTTCGGTCACCCACTTGATCTCTCCGGTCATCTTGTCATATGCCCGAAAGAAAGGGCCGCCGCTGTTGGTGGCGATCTCCACCGGCATGTCCGCCGGCATCCGGCCGTCGCGGCGCAGATTGGTCTGGCCTTCGCCGATGAAAAGCAGGGATTTGGTCAAGAGCGGCGATGGCCTTCCGGGCCAGCCCAACTGGCCGAGATTCAGATGCGCGATTGCCGGATGGTCACGCGGTCCGTCGCCGTTCGGGCTCATCCACACATGCTCGCCGGTATTCATGTCGATGGCGGTGATGCGGCCGTAAGGCGGCTTGAACAGGGGCAGGCCTCTCGGGCCGGCGATCCAGCGCCGGGAACCTTTCACATAGGCCAGGTCGGTGTCCTCGGGATCCCCCGCGTAGAGGTCGGCGACGAAGGGCGAAGTAATCGACGGTATATAGAAGTAACCGGTTTCCGGATCAAATGCCGCGCCTTGCACATCGGCCCCGCCCTGGGAGCCGGGCAACTGGATCGTACCCTGGGCGCCGCCTGGTTCGGAAACCGATGGCGGCGTGAACATCGGGCCGGTAACGTAGTTACTGAAAATCTCCAGCGCTTCGGCGCGCAGTTCCGGCGTAAAGTCGATCAGGTTCTCCACGGTCGCATCCTGCCGGTCGAACGGCGCCGGCCTGGTGGGGAAAGGCTGGGTCGGGGCGGTCACTTCACCCGGCACGTTCGATTGCGGGACCGGGCGATCCTCGATATCCCAGACCGGCTCGCCGGTGCGGCGGTCGAACACGAAGGTGAAAGCCTGCTTGGTGATTTGTGCAATCGCCGGAATTTCCTCTCCTTCGACGACGATATCCATGAGCACGGGCGCCGCCGGTATATCGTAATCCCACAATCCATGGCGTACGGTCTGGTAGTACCAGACCATCTCTCCTGAATCCGCATCGAGGGCCACCAGGCTCTGGGTGAACAGGTTGTCGCCGATGCGATGGCCGCCATACATGTCATTGGTGGAAGAACTCAGCGGCATATAGACCATCCCGAGTTCTTCATCGGCGGACATCAGCGACCAGACCGGAGCGTGCCCGGTATAGGACCAGGACCGGTCCTGCCAGGTTTCCACTCCGAAATCGCCATCGTCGGGTATGGCGCTCCAGGTCCATTTCAGGGCGCCCGTGCGCACGTCGAATGCCTGTACTTCGCTGGGCGGCGCCTCTCTGCCGGAGAAAGTGTCACTCATGCTCTGGCCGACAATGACGGTATCACGCACGACGACCGGCACACCGCCCCAGCGATAACGTTCGAAATCCGCCGGCATGCGTTGCAGGTTCACGCGGCCGTTAACGCCAAAATCGGCAACAGGCGAGCCGGTTTCGGCGTCCAGCGCATAGAGCCAGACGTTGCGTTGCACCAGGATGCGGGCGTCGTCCCCATCGGCCCAATACGCCAGGCCGCGAGTTACCGCGCCCGGGAGTCCGTCGCCATCAGCCGGTACTTCCTGCACCCATATCGTCTCGCCGCTGCCCGGATCGAATGCTTCCACAAGCCCGACGCCATTGGGGGCATAGCCGACGCCATCGCGCACGATGGGTGTGGCTACGTGATTGGCGGAGGTGCGCTGATTCGGATTGACTGCAAGATAAGAGGCGTCAAGCCCCGGCCGCCGCCAGACGATTTCCAGTTCGTTGACGTTGTCCGCGTTGATCTGATCCAGCGGAGAATACTTGGTCATGCCCTTGTCCGCGCCATAGGCCGGCCACTCGTTTTCGGTAGCGCCGGTTTGGGCGAGAGCGGTCAAGGGCCAGCACGTCGCCAGGGAGCAGAGCAGAATTCGTGCCGGAAATCGAGCAAACAGATGCCGTGTCATGATCGGGTCTGCCTTCATCAGCCAATAAGGAGCCCCGATTCTAGCGTCAAATCTCCGAACCGCAAAAGGAGGACAGCGCCGGTGTGTCGTTGCCGGAATCCCACGAGCGCATGTGTTCCCCGCGGTTGATTGCTACATATACCTGCATTACTATGAAGTTGTTTACATTAATTGAGATTATTGTCAATCATGCCTCAGCAAGTGACAGCACGATTGCCGGACCCGGTGATTGCTGCTCTGGATACGGCTGCGCAACAGCTCCGGCGCAGCCGCGCCGACGTGATTCGCATGGCCGTGGAGCACTATCTCGAAGATTTCGATGATCTTTCCGTAGCCATCGATCGGCTCCAGGACCCAAGCGACCCGGTTCTGGAATGGGAAAAAGTCCGGCATGACCTACTCAATTCGGATTAAACAGAGCGCGACCAAAGAACTGAAGCGCATCGCCAGCAAGGATCGGGTGCGAATTGTAGCCGCTATTGATCGACTGGGGCAGAATCCTCATCTGGGCACTGCCTTGAAGGGCGATCTGAAAGGGTTGCGCCGGCTTCGCATGGGAGACCATCGTGTCCTTTACGAGATTCGGGACGACGAACTCATTGTTCTGGTCATTCGCGTTGCACATCGCCGCGATGTTTACCGGCGACCCGCAATCTAATTCCTTGCTGTTATCCGAACCTGTTGAATAGCAAGTAGTCCATGATATAGGGAAAACCAGATGACTGACTCTTCCAGCAATACGCAAACGAATGAGATTGCTAAAATTTCATTTTTTATCGAAAAAATATGGCCACTCAGTGGAATTGTCGCCGCTGTCAGCATCATTTTTTCCTTCATTCATGATTGGGGTTTCTATTACGAACTAGGAATTTCATTCGCACATGCCCCAACTTCATTGTCGGATCATGTGCAAAGTTGGTTGGTTTGGCTGCCATCTGTAATTGTAGCTACTATTATACTGCTTGTATTCGAAATGTTAGGCAGACGTATAAAGCTGAGCAAAAATAAAGATGAAGTTGTCAATTCCTCTGTTAATCCTTCCAAGATAAAGAAATTTATAAATTCTCCATGGAATTTAATTGGAATAACCGGAATAGTTTCAATTTCCATCTGGTTGATTTTTGGAAATTCTGCCGCGAATTCATTTTATATTGGATTAATGGTTTGTTGGATGCTTTTCTCAGTTTGGGTGTTTGGTAACCCAAAAAGTAGTGCCCAGCATTCAGTGGTACTTAAAGGTTGTATTTTATTGGCTCCATTGACAATTTTTGCAATATTTTTCTTTGGCCAAGTCTCTGCTAGAGAACTTTCTACTCACCCCAGTCTTTATAGGGCAGGAATAGAATTATCCAATGAATCGCAATATATAAATATAGCGCTTATTCGAAGCTTCGATGAGTGGCTCCTGATTCGCAACGACAGTAACAACGTAGCCTGGTTGCGTATTGACCGCATTTACAGTTTGGAACTATTGGAACAAAGGAAAACATTTCCCGGATTATTGTGTGTACTAAATGAACGATTCTGTTTGCCCAATGTGTAAATAAATACTTGGATATTTGTATTTGGATTAGCTTTATTTTTGAAGGTGACAGAAAAGAATTCCTTGAGGACAATCGTCGCCGCATTCAGTCAGATACTGTCGAATTCTCCGGTTGCCGGGTCGGCTATCCAGAGGTCGCCGGTGGCGATGTCGAACCACCAGCCGTGAAGGGTCAGTTCACCACTGGCTTCGAGGTCTTGCAGCCAGCGGTTCGCGCGCAGGTTTTCGAGGGATTTGAGTATCGAACGCTGCTCGGCGTGGCGGGCCAATTCTTCGGCCGATAGCTCGCCGTGCTCGGCGATGACTTCGTGACATGCGGCCTGGGCAAAGGAAGTCCAGTCCTGCAAAGCGTAAGCTTCGTCTGAATCGGAATTGAAAAAGGCCTCGACGATCGCGGGCATAGTGTCCGGATCGACTCCGCACAAGGCATCGTCGAGCGCGGTTCGAACTCCGGCGCAATTGGAATGGCCGCAGACGATGAGGTGCGGGATTCCCAGTGTCATCAGGCCCAACTCTACCGCTGACAGTACTCCGCTTTCCATGCTTTCGTCGTACGGCGGAGGCACGAGGTTCGCCACCACGCGCACCACCAGCAAGTCTCCCGGCCGGGCGCCGAAGATCAGCGCCGGGTCGACGCGGGAATCGGCGCAGGCGATCATCATCGCCTTCGGTTGCTGGCCGGCCGACAAGCCTGGCATCAGTGATTCTGGATCGCCGTACTCTCGTTCGCGGAACGATCTTGCGCCTTGCAGCAACGCGACGATGCCATCCTGGTCTGGATTTACTGGTTTGTTCATGGGGATGAAACATTATTCGCTTGGCCACCGTCTTGCAAGCGTCTCCGCTTGCCCGTACTCTCACAAGTCTTGTCCCAGGGCCTTCCCGGCCATCAGATGAGGAACTCGCAATGCCGCTCGCCGCAAAGTTCACCCGGCGCCAGACTCTGGCCGCCATGGCCGCCGCTTCGACCTTGTCCGTTCCGACGCTTTCACTGGCCGCGGAAAACCGCATGCGCGGCGCCTTGATGATCCTCAGCACGCCCTATACTGCCGACGGCGAAGTCGATTATGAGGATCTGGCGAAAGAGGTCGAATTTTGCGACCGTTGTGGCATCGACGGCCTGGTCTGGCCGCAGAACTCTTCAGAACAGCGCTATTTGAGCACCGAAGAGCGGCTGCGCGGTTTCGAAGTGCTGGCCGAGACCAATCGCGGCCGAGATATGGTGCTCGTGCTCGGCGTACAGGCAGACGATACCGCGGGCATGCTCGAATACGCCCGGGCCGCGGAAGCGCTCGAGCCCGACGGCATGATCGCGATTCCTCCTACTACCGCGAACTCGCTAGCCGAAATAAGGGACTACTATGCCGCGCTTTGCGAGGTCACCGCGCGGCCGATTTTCGTGCAGACCAGTGGCGGACCGGATATCGAACTGACCATTGATTTCCTCGTGCAACTCGCCGAAGAATTTCCCCAGTGCGGCTACGTCAAGGAAGAATACGGCCGCGTCCATGATCGCATGCTCGCCTTGCAGCAATATCAGCCGGAGCCGATACGCAGCATTTTCGGCGCTACGCTCGGCCGCGGCTGGCTGTACGAGATGCGCATCGGCACCGATGGAGTAATGACCGGGGGCGCCATGTACGCCGACGTATATGCGGCACTGTGGGATTTGTACGAGCAGGGCGACCAGGAAGCGATGCGCGACTGTTACAGCCGCCTGTTGCTGATCCAGAATCTCGACCAGATCATTCCCGGCGTACGGCTCTATGTCATGCAGAAACGCGGCGTATTCAAGACCACGGTTTCGCGCCGCGGCGACTACAGTTTCAGCCCGCTGGAGATTGCCGAGATCGACTTTCGCTTCGAGGCGCTGAAGCCCTATCTGCGGGTGTAAACGATCCGGACGCTGCTACTGGCCTCCGTCGGCGTCGTTCCCGGCAGTTGCGCGTAGCTCCGCCATACGTTCGCCGCGCAGCAGGTTGGTCATGCCGTAATTGCCTTCGTGGCAACCGTATTCATAAAGCTGGCCGGCAACCTTGGTCATGGGCATCGTCGCGGTTATGTGGTCGGTGAATGTGGAAGGGTCTTCCAGCGTCCATTCGTACTGAATCGTTTCATAGCTGGTACGAGTGAACTTTTCGGTTAGAGTCTTGTTTTCCGCATTTCCGAAGCGACTGAAACTGGGCGCCAGATCGGTGAAATTTCCGGTCACCACCACAAGGGTGTCTCCATCGAAATATCCTCGGGAATCACCTGTCCACAGACGGATGTTGTCATCGATACGCTCCTTGTCGGTGAGAGGGACGATGCGGGCGTCATGGACCATTTCGGTCAGGATCACGGCGTGATCCCTGTTCTGGAAAATCTGGATATTGGCGTTGTAACCGCCACCAGTCAGCGGCGGACCGGCGTTAAAACCGATCAGGCAGCGCTCGGACAAGCCCCGGTCTTCCGGTCCGTCCTTGCCGATTCCGCCGAAGATGGCGCGCACCGGCCGTTCTCCTTCCACATCCGGGCCCAGCGTGGCGGTATGCACTTCGGCGCCTTCAACGCGCGCCGGAATCCGCCCGTCCGGCGGGTAAACGATGAGCGATGTGCGCGTGTTCTCGCCGATGCCGGCGCGTTCGTACCAGAAGTTGTTGTAGCCGCCGGTGCTGGAAGCGCCTGCCGGCGGCGCTTGCGGGTTTACGACCGGCTCCGCCTCGGCGGCATCCGCTGCCGCACGAGATTCCGCACGCCGGACGCGGGCCTGCAGAATTTCCTCTTCAGTGAGAAATTCGCGTGCGCCATAGTTTTCAGGACGCTGCAAGGGAGTCTCGGAAACGAAGTTCCAGACGCCTTGCAAGTCCGGCTGGCCCCATTCCGTGCGCGGAGCCTGGTAATCGGAGGGCTGTTGCGCGGCGGCCTGGGCCGCCAGCAATGCGAAGAATAGAAAACCCGGCAAGTGAAGTTTTCTCATGGCTTGCGCTCCTGTTGCATCGGAAAAAGCCGTTCACGAATTTATCGCACGAATGTAGCGAAAAAGTACAGGGCGTGTAAACGCTAGTGCGGCGCTTTGCTGGCGAGCATTTGCACCGCGCTGATCCGGCGTTCGCGAAAACCGCCTTCGCAATAGGCGAAGTAATAGTCCCAGAGCCGCAGGAACTCGGCGGGATAGCCGTTCTCTCGCAAGGCTTCCAGATTTTCGAGGAAGGATTCGCGCCAGCGCGAGAGCGTGTCGGCGTAGTCGAGGCCGATGTCGAGCATGTCGCGCATGACCAGGTCGCTCTTGCGCGCCATAAGATCGCAAATCACGCTCAGCGAGGGCAAGAATCCGCCAGGGAAGATGTGCTTGCGAATGAAGTCCTCGCTCCTGCTGTAATCCCCATAGCGCTGGTCGGCAATGGTGATCGACTGTAACAGCAGGCGCCCGCCGGGGGCGAGCAGTTCGTTCAGCTTACGGAAATAGGCGCCGAGATAATCGCGGCCGACGGCTTCGATCATTTCCACCGAAACGAGCTTGTCGTAGCTGCCCTCGAGTTGCCGGTAATCCCGGTTGACGACCTTGACGCGGCTCGCAAGCCCTTCCCGGTCTATGCGCTCGCGAACGTGCTCAAATTGCGTGGACGAAATGGTTGCGGCGGTGACTCTGCAGCCCCAGTGTCGGGCCGCGTGAATCGCCAGCCCACCCCAGCCACAGCCCACCTCGAGCAGATGATCGTCCCGCCGCAGTTCCAGCAGTTCGCAGATGCGGTTCAATTTGTGCAACTGCGCCTCGGCCAGGGCTTCTCCGGGACTTGAGAATATCGCACTCGAGTATTGCATGCGCCGGTCGAGGAATCCGCGATAGAAATCAACCTCGAGATCGTAATGGCGGCTGATATTGCGCCGGGCCTGTTTGCGGCTGTTGCGCCGGGCGCTGAGCCGCAGCAGGCTCACCGGCTTGAACAGCCAGCCGAATTGCCTGCCCCAGTTGTCGGTCATGTGGAGGTTGCGCGCGAAAAAGCGGGTCACGGCGACCAGATCGGGGCTCGTCCACCAACCGTCCAGGTAAGCTTCCGCCGCGGCGATATCGCCGCCAAGCAGCACCCTGGCGTAAAGCCGGGTGTCGAGCACATTGACTTCCGCCTGCAATGCGTCGCCAGACTCTCCGATTGTGGCGACGACCATGCCCTGTTCGCGCACCACGAATCTGCCTGCACGGGCGCGGCGCAAAATGCGCAGCAACATGTCCCGCAGCAAGACCTGGTGGCGGGAGGTGCTCGCTGGAATGGGCGCCGCGTCGGCGGCGAGCACGGATTTCCTGTTCATGAACCTTGACTCCTGTAGCCCCCCGCCACGCCGGTTCGGCCGGGATGGGGGTGGATGGGGCTGCGTTTGAAATACAACCGCAGCGCCTGCCAATGGATGGCGGCGAGCAGGGCGGCGGTCTGGCAAGGCCTGCGCAGTAGCGTGCGGTTCAGACTCGCTTGTTCGAGCGCAACGCGACGCAGATGCAGGCTGGCGTCCATGGTGCGGCCGCCGATTTCATCCCCCGCCCGCACTTGCAAATGCACCGCAAGCCGGTCGCCTTCCGGCGGCATGATGCGCCAATGATAGCGCTGCCCCATGGGATTGAACGGCGAGACGTGGAATGCCTTGTCCTGGGGGTGCAAATTTTGCAGGTCAAGCGCATAGCAATACCGCTCGTTCCAGGGCGTGTTGCTGACTTCGGCAAGGACATGGCGGAAGCTGCCTTCACGCTTCACGAAATACAGATTGAGCGGGCTGAAATAGCAGCCGAGATAGCGCAATTGCCCGAGCAGCCAGACCTCCCCGGCGACTTCCCCGACATCGACTTCGAGCTTGCTCGCCAGGCGCTCGATTACCACGTCCTGCAAGCTGCGTTCGGGCTGGTCGAGATAGTCCCCGCGCCGGAACCGCGCCCAATGCCGGGGGCTGCCGCCAAATTGCCAGAAACGCTCAAACAGTGCGGGAATTTCATCGAGCTTGAGCAGCCACATGAACAGCGGATAGCGAAACTCGTGGCGTACGGGCTGGAAGCGCCGGTGGCGCACGATGCCCTGGAACAGCGCGGATTCGGTCATCGGCGATGCGATGTGCTTCATGAGGCAAGCTCCAGCCGCCGGCAGACGTCGAGGGCGCTGCGGACGGCGTCTTCATGGAAACCGTCATACCACCACGCGCCGCAGTAGTGAATGCCGCCGACGCCGCAGATTTCGCCGCGGCGGGCCTGGGCGCCCAGGCTGTGCCTGGAGTATTGCGGGTGGCTGTAACTGAACTCGGCAATGACTTTGGCGGGGTCGATAAGATTTTCGGCATTGAGCGAAACGAACAGCGGCTGCGGGGACTGCAGCTGCTGCAGAATATTCATGCAATAGGTGACGACTGGCGGCTGCCCGCTGGTGGCGTCTTCGGTGCGGAAATTCCAGCTCGCCCAGGCGCGCCGCTCGCTGGGCATCAGGCTGGCGTCGTGATGCAGCAGCACCGAACTGGGCCGATAGGGAATCGCGCCGAGAATTTCGGTTTCCTCGGCGGTTGGCGATTCCAGCAGGGCCAGCGCCTGGTCGCTGTGGCAGGCGAGCACGACCTGGTCGAATTCCGCGCTGTCGTCATCGAATCGCAGCCTGACGCCGGTTCCGGTGCGGCACAGGCCTCGCACCGGCGTGGACAGGTGGATGCAGTCGGCAAAATCCGCAGTCAGCGCGCGCACATAACTGCGCGAGCCGCCGGCAATGGTGAACCAGCGCGGCCGGTTGAACAGGTTCAGCAGGCCGTGATTGGCGAAGAACCGCGCCAACATGCGCATGGGAAAGGCTTTGGCCTGCCTCGGCTCGCAAGACCAGATCGCCGCCACCATCGGCAGCAGGTAATTGTCGGCGAACAGCGCGCCGAACCGGCGCCTGCCGATGAATTCCGCGACGCTGTCATCACCGGAGTAATGCCGGGCAGCGCGGTTGAAGCGCAGGATATCGAGCAGCATCCGCTGGAACGAGCCGCGCCGCAAGTTGCTCCGTTGGGCGAAAAGCGTATTGAGATTGTGGCCGTTGTATTCCAGGCCAAGAACCGGATTCGAGACGCTGAAGCTCATTTCGGTGGGAACGAGTTCAACCCGCAACTCCCGCAGCAACTCCATGAACGAAGGATAGTTGCGATCATTGCACACGATAAAGCCGGTATCGACCTGGAATTGCTGGCCTTCGACCTCGACCGCAACGGTATGCGAATGCCCGCCGGCATAATCGTTCGCCTCGAAAACGCTGATTTCAAACCTGCGCCGCAACAACCGCGCCGCCGTCAGCCCCGCCACGCCGGCGCCGACGATGGCGATACGCGCGGGTTTTGCATCAGCTTTGGTCATTGAGACGACCCCGGTGAATTTCCGCTCGTTCTTGAGAAACAATCGTTGGCATTGCTCGGCTTTGTAGCGACTCTCGCCAGAAAATACGACTGCCGGGGCCGCTGTGGATCAATCACGGCCTCGGCGCGCCAGAGCAGGAAAGCGCCGGAAGTGATCCACAGCCGTGAAATTTGCGTAAATCCGTTATCATGGAACTGTTACTGAAAATCAATCCGCCGGGACTGCTGCCTGCCCGGGAGCGCATATTTCCGCGAAGCGCGCTCCTGGGAAGCCGGGCCGCCGTCAAGGCCACAAGGCCCGGAAACAGGGACATGGCATCATCTTCAAGCCACCTGAAATCGGCGAGCAATGAGGAGTTGCTCGGCGCCGTCAGTCATTCCGGCGACACTGCGGCATTCGCACGACTGTTTGAGCGCTACGCCACGCGGATCTACCAGACGGGCATGAAACTCACCCGCAGCGAGCAATTATCACGGGACCTCGTCCAGGAAACCATGCTTACGGTATGGCGAAAAGCCTCCCTGTTCGATCTAGAAAGGGGCAGCGCCGACAACTGGATTTTCACCTTGGCGCGAAACCGCTGTTTCGACCTGCTGCGCAAGGCAAAACGCCAGCCGATCTGCGTCAGCGCCGATGACATATGGCCGCTCGGCGAGGAAACCGAACCCGCGCTGGATCTGGACAATACCGCGGAACTAAGCGCCTTGCTTTCCCGCGTTGAAGAGTTTCTCGGGAAATTGCCTGTAGCGCAGCAGGCCGTGATCAAACAGGTCTACATGCTCGACTTCACCCACGAAGAAGCCGCCAGCCGCCTTGGCATACCGCTCGGCACTTTGAAATCCCGGTTGCGCCTCGGTCTGGACAAACTCAGATATCTGGCGGGAGCAGGGGAATGAAGGATTCGGTTCTTCATCATCCTTCGGACGCCTTGCTGGTTCGCTTTGCGCGCCGCGAGCTGCCGCTCGGCATGAGCGTGATTGTTTCCGCCCATGTGGAGATGTGCGGTCATTGCCGAGTTCGAGTCGCGGAATTCGAATCCCGGGAAATGCGTGATTGGAATGCCGGGCAGGAGACGGTCCAGGCGCCCGATCTCGATTTCGGCTGTATGATCAAGCGGATTACAAGCCTGCCGCGACAGAGCGCCGAACCTGCCGAAACATTTGCTGCGGCTTCCCAAGACAAGTTTGTCAAGGGTCTACTGCTGCCTCGCGCCTTGCGGCAGGCCGCCGACGGGCTGCGCTGGACCCGCCTCACCGAAGGCATCCATCAGGCCATCGCGCCGATCGATCACGAATCCCGCTGCGAGTTCATTTACATGGCTGCGGGCGCATCCACGCCGGTTCATTCCCACTATGGCCGCGAATACACTCTGGTGCTGCAAGGCAAGTTCCACGATGAACTCGGCAGTTACGGCAATGGCGATTTTCTTTCCAGGGACGCCAGCCACGAACATCAGCCGGCGAGCGAGAACGGCTGTCTCAGTTTCGCCGTTCTCGACCGCCCCCTGCGATTCACGCGGGGGCTGCCGAGGCTGCTCGATCCCATCAACCGCCTGCGTTTCCGCAGCGGTCTGGCGCGGTAGCGGGAAATCGCTGATTTTCGCAGAGTCTCAGCGATTGCGGCGGGCGTCTATGTTCATCGCGATGGAAATGCGCTCGCGCTTTCCCGTGTATGGGCGCACGCCATGCCGTAGCCAGGAGGGAAACACGATCAGGTCGCCACGGTTGAGCTTGAACTCGATTTCGTACTGCTGCGGGTTACCGTCTGCGCCAAGCATGCGCACCGCTGTGTTGTGCATGGCGACAGTCGGGAAGCGGGGGTCTTCCATATAGAATGCACCGCCGGAATCTCCCGCCTCGTTTTCCTCGCCCATGTCGAGGTACATCACCGCGGCCCAGAGGTTGCCCGGGTGCGAGTGCAGATGGTTCAGGCCACCCTGGGGGGTGATGTTTGCCCACATCCGCGTGACCCAGTGAAAACTCTCGGGTCTGGCTTCCTGGAATACAGTCAGGCGCTTGCAGATCTTGACCGCGGTGTCGGCGAGTTCGCCTGCCGCGGCGCCACCCCATTTGAGCATGTCCGTGTCGGAATGCCAGGAGCCGATGTTCGAACGCGAAAGCCCCGATTGTTGCGCCTTGTTGCGGCGAATCGCCTGTTCAAGGTCGTCCATTAGCGCTTCGCCGTTCTTCAATTTGCTGACCACGACCGGCGTTTCGAAAAAGCCCACGTGCTGGGCTTCGAGTTTCAGATTGTAGTTCTGGACAGGCTTGTTCATGTCGCCGGGCGCCGGGTTCGAAGGCGGAAATAATAGCAACTTTTGCCGCCGTCGAAGCCTGTCATATTTCTGCAACGGAATTGTCGTCTAACTGCAAAAAAATTGTCGCGAACCTGAAACAACCGGCTCCTAATATTGCGACTGTAATTTTGCATCCGGCATGACTTCAACAAGGAGCCAGAATGAAATTCAAGCAAAGCAATTTGACAGCGCTCGCCACCGGCGTTGCGTTTGGCGTGGCCAGTCTGGCCGCACAGGCGGATGGCCATGGTGAACTGACGCAACTCGGCACTCTTCCGGCAACGTCCGATGCCAGGTTCGCTGCCGGCGCCACCATCAACGGCGGCGTGAGCTATCTTGCCGAAGTACCCGCGTCCGAACCCGCCGACCTGGTCTTTACCATCGAACCCGATCCGGCGGACGTTGGTCAGGACGCGGCGATTTTCGCCGTGCTGCGGATTCCAGGACTGGGCGCGGATGGAGGAGAAGGATGGTTCCAGCGGATTTCGGGCGGAGTCTGGGTGCCTTGGGATGTTCAGATATCCACCCTGGAGCCCTATACGACCAAGACTCTGCAAGAATTTGAGATGATCACTCTCATCGATGGAATGGTCGGTGACGACGCCAACATGGCCGGCATGACGATCGAGTCCTATGTGGGCTATGCCGTAGACGGTGACTTTTCTAAAGTGACCTTCAATACTCTCGGCCTGACGCCAGAAACATCGACACCAGCGCAGTTGAGAATAGCCGAGTCTGCCGACGATAGCTGCCCGGCGAATACCACGGCGGATACTTCCGGCGACACACTGGACGGCAAGAGCGTTTGCGTCCTTTCGGGAAGGATCACCGGCGACACGCATCTGACTTCGAATTTCGCGTATTTCCTCGCGGACCAGGTGATCATCGGCGAGAACGATGTGACCGCAAACGAGGACAAGGTCAGGTTGACCATCGATGCCGGCACGACTGTTTACGCACCGACCGCTGGCGGCGGATTGGGTTATCTGGTAATCGACCGCGGAGGGCAACTCCACGCCAACGGAAGCCGCGAAAAGCCCGTCGTCTTTACCTATGTGGACGAAGCTGACGCCAACGAGACAACCACCGGGCAGTGGGGCGGACTTGTCCTTAACGGAAGCGCGCCGTTAAACGTCGGCGGTGGTACCGCCGAAGGCGAGGGCAACAGCGGAACCTATGGCGGTGACAATCCCGATGACAGCAGCGGCGTAATCACATTCACGCAGGTGCGCTACGCCGGGCAGAACTTCACCGAGGAAGACGAACTGAATGGCATCGCCTTCCAGGGCACCGGCTCCGGCACCCTGGTTGACTATATCCAGGTGCATAACAACTCCGACGACGGCATCGAGTTCTTCGGCGGCACAACCAACGCCAGGCATGTCCTGCTCTCCGGCAATGAGGACGACGCCCTTGACTGGACCCAGGGCTGGAACGGCAAGATGCAATTCGTCGCTATCAAGCAGGGAAGCGCCAGCGAGCATTGCATCGAAGCCGACAGCAACAGCGACGACAACGATGCAACGCCGCGGGCGAACGCAATCATCTCCAACCTGACCTGCGCGGGACCATCCGACAGCAATGAAAATGGATTTCGGCTGCGGGAGGGCACTTCCGCGCAGATTTCCAACGCGGTAATCGGCAACTTTGGTACCGGTTACTGTGTCGACATCGATGACGCCGCTACTTTCACCTCTGCCGGCGGCAGCATCGCCGGTCTGAATGGAAGCCTGACCATGGGCAATTCACGCGTTGCCACCGGTTGTGGCTTCAGTGAATCTGATGGCGACCCATTCACCGTCGCTGACTGGTTTGGCGCCCAATCCGGCAGCGCCGTCGGCGGTGTCGACCTCGGCGGTGACAGCGGGCTTGTAAACGGCCACATGCTGAACGCGGTAACGCCGTCGATTCCTGACGATCCGTTTTTCGAACAGGTCGACTACATCGGCGCGATCAAGGACGAAACATCAGACTGGACCGCAGGCTGGTCCTTCTCGGATTGATTCCGGTTCCGCGAAAGACAGGTAAGCCCCGTACGATGGAAGAGGGGGTGCAATTGCATCCCCTCCTTTCGTTGTTTTTCGCCTCTCCGATCGCCCAGAAAATCCTTCTTCCCAGTAACACTATTGTCATAAAGCTGCCATAAACTGGTGCCTGAAACACCGGTGCCCGGACGGAATAATGAACAGACCAGTGCTGCAAAACCGCATCCTGCCTTTGGCCGTCGCTACCGCGCTCAGCGGTATCGGCGGGACTGCCTTTGCCCAGGAACCTGGAATTGAAGAGATCTCGGTAATCGGTCAATTCGTTCCCGACGAGAAGAGGGAAACCGCTTCTGTGTCCAATGTCGTCGGCGAAGAGCAATTCACTCGCTCGGGCGATTCCAATATTGCCGAAAGCCTCAAGCGCGTGGCGGGGCTGAGTACGGTAGGCGGCAAGTTCGTATACGTTCGCGGTCTTGGCGAACGTTATTCGACGACTTTGCTTAACGGCGCGATCCTGCCGAGTCCGGAGCCGATCAACCGCGTGGTGCCGATGGATCTGTTTCCGACCGCGGTACTGGAAAGCGTATTGGTGCAAAAAACCTACTCGGCCCGGTTCCCGAGCGAATTCGGCGGTGGGGTGCTGCAACTGCGCACCAAGAAGTCCACCGAGGAGTTCTTCTGGAACCTGTCCTCGACGGTCGGTATGACGACCGACGTAAATTTCGAAGAAGGCATGACGGTCCCCGGCGGCAATATGTCCTGGCTCGGTTATGACGACGGCTATCGCGGCATTCCCGATACACTGCGCCTGGCCACCGAGGGCGACCAGGAACTCAAGCGCAAGAGCCGGTTCGGCGGTAGCGGGGGGTATACACCGGAAGAATTGCAGACCATCGGTCAATCCCTGCGCAATGAATACAATCCGAATTTCGAGGATTTGCCGGCCAATTTCGATGTTTCGACATCGCTGGGTAATTTTCATGATCTAGGTAACAGCGGCGCGACCCTGAATTACCTGGCGGCGATCGACTACTCCAGTTCCTGGGATCGAAACGAAATCGAGCGCAAGACCTACAAGGTAAACAATGAGGGTCTGACTCTCGACGACGACCTGGTCTGGAACGGGACCGAGCACAGCATCGACATCAGCGGCATACTGACCACGGGAATCGATTTCAACGCCAACCACAACGTGCGCCTGACCTCCGTGGTATTGCGCAAGACCGACGACAGCGTTGGCTTCGTGGAAGGAGATATAGCGCAGGAAGCCTACATCCGCCGCACCGAACTCGAATGGATCGAGCGGGAATTGTTTTCCAATCAGTTGCAGGGCGACCACTACTTCCCCGCATTCAATGAACTCGTCATCAACTGGCGCTATAGCGACGTCAAGGCCGAACGCGACTCTCCAGACCATCGCCGTTACCGCTACGACCTGGAATCCGATGGCCGGTTCCAGTTCTCGACCCGCGCCGACGGCAATGTGCGCCGATTCAGCGCGCTTGACGATGACGCCAGGGATTTCGGCCTGGACGCCACCATGGTGTTTTACGGGCCAGGCGATTCCACCTTCACGGCCCAGGCCGGTTATGTGACGAATGAAAAGGAGCGTGATTCGGAAATCCGCCGCTACTCCTTTTTCGATCAGGGCCGCCGCACCCGCGACCCGGAACTGCTTGCGCTTTCCATGGAAGAAATATTCATACCCGATAACATCGCGCCCGATGCCTTTGAATTGCGCGAATTCACCAGGGCTACCGACAATTATCTGGCCACAAACGAGTCCGAATCCTGGTACGTCAATGGCGAGGTCAACTTCAATGATCGGCTGCGTCTGAACGGCGGCCTGCGCTTTGAGGAATTCCGGCAGACGGTGGACACCTTCGATCTGTTCCGCGATGCAGAGGTGAACACGAGCCAGGACAGCGAGGACTATCTTCCCGCGCTAAGCGCGACTTTTATCCAGAACGATCACCAGTTTCGTCTGGCGTATAGCGAAACCTTATCGAGACCGGATTTCCGCGAACTTTCGCCGGCGGCCTTTACCGATCCGATTACAGGACGGGAAGTGGTAGGCAATCCGGATCTGCTTATCACCTCGATCACAAATTACGATTTCCGCTGGGAATGGTATTTCGGCTTCAGCGACTACATCTCAATCGGCGTTTTCTACAAGGAATTCGAAAATCCCATCGAATCCATCATTCAGGGCGGCGCCACGGGCCTTCAGACCTTTACCAACGCCGCCGCGGGAGAAAACCAGGGCATCGAATGGGAGATTTACAAGGATCTCGAATTCCTCGGCGGAATAGGTGAGGATTTTTACGTCCAGGCCAATCTTTCGTACATCAATTCTTCGGTGGAGATCAGCGAAGAAAACGCCGGCATCGTGACCAATCTGTCGCGCCCGCTGCAAGGCCAGTCCGACTGGCTGTTCAACTTCCAGGCGGGCTATGAGCCGTTTACCGGCACTACCGCAACCTTGCTCTACCACTATTTCGGCGAACGCATCACCGAGGTGGGAATCGAGGGCGCGCCCGACCTCTACGAGCAGCCGTTCGGTGAGTTGAACCTCAACTTCATCCGCGAGTTGAACGATAACTGGAAAGTACAGTTCAAGGGCCGTAATCTACTAGACGAGCGTTCCGAAATCACCCAGGGCGGCCTGATCTCGACAGCGTACAACCACGGCCGGCAGTTCAGTTTCCAGGTGGATTACACGTTTTAGTCGCGGGGACTACAACAACCATGGCAGATTCAACCATCCTGATCGTTGATGACGAAGCCGCCATACGGGACGTTGTCGGCATTACACTGGATCTGGCAGGCTTCGAAACCGTCAAGGCCGCGAACGCCCACGACGCCCACGTATCGATCATTGACCGGAAACCCGACCTGGTGCTGCTCGACTGGATGCTACCCGGCGGCAGCGGCATCGAACTCGCCCGCCGCCTGCGCCGGGACGAGCTAACGAGCAATATCCCCATCATCATGCTGACCGCCAAGGCCAGCGAAGACAACAAGGTCCAGGGACTGAACGAAGGTGTCGACGATTACGTAACCAAGCCCTTCTCGCCGCGGGAACTCGTCGCGCGCATCAAGACCGTGCTGCGCCGCGTCAACGGCAAGGAACGTGACAAGAGCCTGCAGGTCTTCGATCTAAAGCTGGACCCCACCAGTCATCGCGTCACCATCGAGGACAAGCTGGTGGAAATAGGCCCCACCGAGTTTCGCCTGCTCAAGTTTTTCATGTTGAACCAGGAAAAAGTGTTCAGCCGCGACCACATCCAGACTTCGGTCTGGGGCGCCAATGTGTACCTGGAAGAGCGCACCATCGACGTGCACATCCGCCGCCTGCGCAAGGCGCTGTCCTCGGTGGAAGGCGCATCGATCAATTATTCCAAGCTGATCCAGACCGTCCGCAGCGCCGGCTACCGCTTCTCTGTGCGCCCGGCCTGACGTTCTATCGCTGCTGTTCCGCCTGCAACTCCTCAAGGTCGCGGGCATATTCCTCGTAAGTAGTCCCGTATAACGAGCGGCAATGATCCTGTTGCGGGATCGGCAGGTTTTCGCAGTCCTGGAAACGATTGTCGCGAATCGCGTTGTACAGTTGTTCGCTGGTGCAGCCCGCCATAGCAGGCAGCAAGGAAAAGGCAAGTATAATGGCGCGGTTCATGCGGGGATGATAACAGCAAGGCCGAGTGCCCGGCAGGGGAGAAATCGATGACCAGCGATCACAGCCATTTACCTTCCGAAACCGCGTTGCGCGCAAAGGCGCTGGAAAGCCTGCTGGTCGAAAAGGGCCTGGTCAAGCCTGAAGCCCTGGATGCCATCGTCGAGACTTACCAGGACAAGGTGGGTCCGCAAAACGGCGCGCATCTTGTGGCTCTGGCCTGGACCGATCCCGAATTTCGCCGGCGTCTGCTCGCCGACGCGTCAGATACCGCCGCGGAAATGGGCTATTTCGGTCGCCAGGGCGAGCATCTGAAGGCGATTGAGAATACGCCCGAAGTTCATAATCTCGTCGTTTGCACCTTGTGTTCCTGCTATCCCTGGACCGTGCTCGGCCTGCCGCCGGTCTGGTACAAATCCGCTCCTTATCGATCGCGCGCGGTCAGTGAACCTCGCTCCGTACTCGACGAGTTCGGCACCGAATTGCCCGAAAACGTCACAGTCCGCGTCTGGGATTCGACTTCCGAAATGCGCTATCTGGTTGTGCCGATGCGTCCCGCGGGAACCGAAGGCTGGAGCGTCGAGCAATTGCGCAAGCTCGTTACGCGGAATTCGATGATCGGCGTCGAACCGGCGCTGCCGCCGGAGCAGGTTGCGCCATGAGGGGAGGGCACGATCTCGGCGGCCGCCAGGGTTTCGGTCCGGTCGACCCGGAGCCCGAGCAAGAGCCGGTTTTTCATGACGATTGGGAAAGGCGAGTGTTCGCCATGACCCTGGCAACGGGCATGTTGGGGCAGTGGAACATCGACCAGTCGCGCCATGCTCGCGAGCGCCAGCATCCGGTTGCCTACCTGGAACAATCCTATTACGAGAACTGGCTTGCCGGTATGGAAAGGCTGTTGATTGAGGCGGGCCTCATCAGCGAAGAAGAATTGCGGTCCGGGACGGCGGAAGCAAAATGCGGCAAGGATTTGCGAATTCCCGATGCGGAGGCCGCGCGCAAGATTCTCACCAGCGGCGGCCCGGCGGCCCGCGAGATTGAGGCTCCACCGCGATTCGCGGTCGGCAGCGAAGTCTTCGTCAGACGCAGGCATACCTCGGGGCACACTCGAGCGCCCGACTATGTGCAAGGTTGCCGGGGCCTCGTGCGCGGTAAACATGGCGCCCACGTCTTTCCCGACACCAACAGCTCCGGCGACCCGCAAGCGCATCACCTCTACAGCGTCGAGTTCTCCTCGCGCGAACTTTGGGGAGGCGATGCCGAGTCATTCGAAGTGTTGATCGACCTGTGGGAACCCTATCTGGCTTTGGCGGACGACAATGGCGCATAGTCCGAATTCAGATTCCGGCTTTCGGGAAATGGAAGGCCCGGCGTTCCGTGCGCCGTGGGAGAGCCAGGTATTTGCGCTGATCTGCGCCTTGCAGGACGCAGGAAAACTGCCTCCTGCGGAATGGTCGGCCACGCTCGGTCAGGAAATCCGGCTGGCGAAGGAGCGGGGCGACCCGGACCTCGGCGACACCTACTACCTCTATTGCCTCACCGCTCTGGAAAAATGGCTGCTGCGATCGAAATTCGCCTGCCGCGACGAGATCAGCGCGCGCATCGCCGACTGGCGAACCGCCTACCAGACTACACCCCACGGCCAACCGGTGGAACTTCGCTGAGAGCGCCAGTTTTTTTAGGCCAAAACTTGGCAGTTTGCCAGTGTCGGCTCCATACTTCCCTCTAAAGTCCGGGAACCTCAGGGCAGCGGCGGATAGAACTCGCCGCGGCGCACTGCAATGCCGCTGCTTGCCAATTCCCGTTCGAATGCCGCCAGCGTTTCTTCAATGGTCATGCCGTCAACAAGTCCGCCCGCATCGGCGTCCGGATTCGCCGCGCGCCGGGCATAGCCCTGGTCGTAGTGGTAGAGATAAACGACATCCGGATCCAGCAGCCGTGTGCATTCCGCCGCGGCCGCGGGAGTCATGCGACCGACGGGAATGTTCATCGGCATGAAGGCCACGTCGATGTCGCGCAGAGCCTTCACCTCGTCCACGCATTCGGTCACGCCGGCGAAGAAAAAGCGCAAACCGCCGAGGGTCACGACATAACCGTTGGCGTCGCCCTTTGGATGCTCCGGAGCGCCGGGAATGATGTCGTAGGCGGCGACCGCCTCGATTCTTACACCGGCAATCGTAGTCTCCTCGCCGTTTTCGAGCACCATGCCATGCGGCAGGCGTTGGCTGCTGTTGGCGGGCATAACCACTACCGTGTCATCGTCGCTCAGGGCGGCAATTGCCTCGGGGTCGAGATGATGACCCGGGTTGTCCGTAACCAGGACCAGGTCAGCGGTTTGCAGTCCTTCGAGCCCCATCAATCCCCAGGGGTCAATAGTAACCACCCTGTCGCCGTGAACGAGTTGCGCCCCGTTATGCGTGATCGCGGTAATCTCGATTTCGCCTTCGGGTCCGGTAACGGTGTCCGCCAGGGCGGGATTCAGCGTCCCCGCCGCGACAAGGCTCAGCGCCAATGCAGGTAGCAGGTAACTTCTGTTGTCAGTCATGATTCGTTTCTCCCGGTTTCGTTGCTCCCTGTTTCGGTTTAGGGCCTCGCTCGCACGTATTTCTCGAAACGCTGACGGCCCACCTGGCCGGCGTAGATGTTTCCTTCGGCGTCGCTGGCCAGGAATTCGATGCCGCTGCCGTTTGGCACCTCATAATCGGGGATGAATTCGGTTACGTATCCCGTTCTCGCATCGCCGATGCGGATACCGCGCTCCCAACCCCGGTTCCATTGTTCGCCGGACATGCCGTCGGCGACGAAGATCCGGTCGTTCTCGTCGATCCAGATACCGCTCGGGCGTCCGAATTGTGTCCAGATATCCAGCACTTCGCCTTCCGGGGAAAGAATCTGGATGCGGTTATTGCCGCGGTCGGCTACGAATATCCTCCCCTGGGAGTCCATTTTCAGGTCATGCGGGTCGTTGAACCCGCCGGTCTCCCGGCTCGTGTCCTCGACGCCGCCGCCGAGTTGCAGCAGCAGTTCGCCGTCGGCGGAAAACTTCATTACCCGATTGTTGCCGCCGCGATGGCCGTCGGCTATCCAGAGGTCGCCGTTGGGCGCGACCAGCACCGCCGCCGGTCCGTTGAATCGCGTCTCATCGTTCCCAGGCGTTCCGGCTTCGCCCAGGCGTATCAGGACCTCGCCTTCCTGGCTGATCTTGATGACCTGGTGGCCCATACCCCGTTCCATGCCGGGGGCGCCCCGGGCATCGCCGTCGGGCGCGCCTTCGGTGACCCAGAAATTGCCCTCGGCGTCCATGTCGAAGCCATGGGGCCAGGCAAAGACACCCGCGCCGATGCTCGCAACGGTATTGCCTTCCCTGTCCAGCTTGTGGATGGGATGAAGGTCTGAGCCGGCGCATTGATTCGTTCCGCATCGCTCCAGGATCCAGATGTGTTCGCCGTCGGGGTCGGGATGCACACCGGTTACCACTCCCATGTCGCGGCCGCCGGGCAACTCGCCCCAGTAGTAGATAACCTGGTAGGGATTGTCGGCAGCGAGCGCCGGATGGAACATTGCTAGAGCCGGCAGCAAGGCAGCGGCAGCACAGGCGGCGAAAAAGTTTCGGATCAAGCGAGGTCCGGATTTTGACATGGCGATATGCCTCTCGGGATGTGGAATGCTCCTGAGCGATAAGGGGACAGTATACGGACTCAATAAAGTCGCGTGAATCATTGATATTGAATCGGATGCGTACTCACGCGCACCCGGCTTTCCATGTAAGTGATGCCTTCCGCACCGACATCGCTGAACCAGTGAGGAGTGCCCGGCTGCAGCACCAGAACGTCGCCGGCGCTGACCTCTCTCGCAAGACCGCCGCTGATGCCATGTCCGGTGCGAATCAGATCGTCGCTCGTTTGCGGCTCAAGCGGCTCATTCAGGATTCCGCCGGTTACGAGGGTGCCTCCGCCTTCGAGAATCCGGTAGATCTCCATGCTGTATGGATGAATGATGGCGTAGTTGCCGACAGCGCCGGTGCGCCGGCGAATGGTGATGCCCGGAGAAATCGTGATCGACCAGCCTGCGGCCGAGGCAGCGGCCGCAACTGCCTCTTCGAGTTCCGCCTCAAGCTCGGCGCTGGATTTGTATAGCGCGGGAGGGGCTCCCGAATCCTGTGCCAAAGCGACGGAACAGATAAATGCAACGATCAACAAGGCCAACTTTTTCATGCTTGCATGCCTCCAGGTTTCGATTCGCTCTTGCGAGGAAAGTAGACTACCGTATAACGCATTCGTGGTATGAGCAATTCTTGCTATTCGGCTATGGAGGCCAGAGATGCCACCGCAAACGGACAAGCCTGACAAAGCAGCGCCAGCTCACCTGTCCAGGAGAGTACAGATGGACGAAGCCAGCCGCGTACGATTGCAGACTATCAGTGAAGGGTTGTCTCAAGTTTGTGAAATAGCGAAGCGTAAACGCAAGAGGCGGGGGAGCATGGTTGACGAGTTCATCGCTGAATGCCGGGCTCAATCGCTTGCATGACTGGATGTGGCCCGCACCCTGCCTGATCCTTCCGCGTTGCTTGCGGTCATATTCGAAGAAACTGGAGCCGACATGGTTCTCTCGGCGTGCAGGGAGCGTAGCGACCGGAGCGCAGCATGCGAAAACCAGCCTGTCAACGACCGAAGGGCAACTTTGCTCTTATGTCCAGCCATAAAGTGTGCAGTTTTCATTTGCCATTGACAGGCTCATCTTGTGGCTTCAATGAGGCCGCCGCCCGCAGGCGGCGGATACAGGCCGAACAGGCGCTGAACGAAGCGCGCGGGCAAGCTTCAATGAGGCCGCCGCCCGCAGGCGGCGGATACTGCCGGCGCAGCCGCGGCTCGGCGATAATGCACCCACCTTCAATGAGGCCGCCGCTCGTGGGCGGCGGATACCATAATTGCGAATGCCACCGACAATTCGAACATCGTGCTTCAATGAGGCCGCCGCTCTTGGGCGGCGGATACGTCCAGCAATCATGTTGCCGTCTTGTTTGTGTATCGCGCTTCAATGAGGCCGCCGCTCTTGGGCGGCGGATACGGTTTGCGCGACGAATTCAAGGAAGTACAGCGCATGCTTCAATGAGGCCGCCGCTCTTGGGCGGCGGATACAATGGCTCCCGGTTTCCTGGAAAGCGAAGGGGCTGGCTTCAATGAGGCCGCCGCTCTTGGGCGGCGGATACGGTTTGCGCGACGAATTCAAGGAAGTACAGCGCATGCTTCAATGAGGCCGCCGCTCTTGGGCGGCGGATACAATGGCTCCCGGTTTCCTGGAAAGCGAAGGGGCTGGCTTCAATGAGGCCGCCGCTCTTGGGCGGCGGATACTACCTCCACCAGGTTTCCGGCTTGGTACATGGGCCGGCTTCAATGAGGCCGCCGCTCTTGGGCGGCGGATACGTGCCGCCCACACGGCGCAATCGCACGCCGCAGACGAAGCTTCAATGAGGCCGCCGCTCTTGGGCGGCGGATACTCCGGATAAGCGCCGTCGCCGAAATCATCGGTCAGGCTTCAATGAGGCCGCCGCTCTTGGGCGGCGGATACCGCACAACCGGGTTGCGGTGAACCAGGATGCAATGGTGCTTCAATGAGGCCGCCGCTCTTGGGCGGCGGATACCGGCAGATTGCCCGGAAATCAACAAATTCATCGAAGCTTCAATGAGGCCGCCGCTCTTGGGCGGCGGATACGACAGCACAGTTTTTCGGTCCAGCCATCCAGGTGAAGCTTCAATGAGGCCGCCGCTCTTGGGCGGCGGATACGATTACTCGCATTTAGATGTTGCTGGCATGAATGACGCTTCAATGAGGCCGCCGCTCTTGGGCGGCGGATACTTTTGAATTCATACAGAGTCGGAGGCCACTTGGGGTGCTTCAATGAGGCCGCCGCTCTTGGGCGGCGGATACATTGAGTCAGAGAAGGGAAAGTTCCGCGCGCTCCCGGCGCTTCAATGAGGCCGCCGCTCTTGGGCGGCGGATACACGCATCCCGTCGACTACAGCACGCTACATTTGGCGGGCTTCAATGAGGCCGCCGCTCTTGGGCGGCGGATACCGGGGCGAATTTGACCGAGGCGAATTTGACCGGGGCGCTTCAATGAGGCCGCCGCTCTTGGGCGGCGGATACGACGGCGACGGGGAAACTGATCGAGTAGCCCTCGATGCTTCAATGAGGCCGCCGCTCTTGGGCGGCGGATACTGCAATCCGGCCCCGCCCCACTCGGTCCGATTCAGAGCTTCAATGAGGCCGCCGCTCTTGGGCGGCGGATACTTACGGAAAATGAGCGCAAAAAACCCAATTGGCTAGCTTCAATGAGGCCGCCGCTCTTGGGCGGCGGATACCATGCTACAGTTGGTGCAGCCATGGCTAAGTATGGCGCTTCAATGAGGCCGCCGCTCTTGGGCGGCGGATACAATCCACTCGCGGGTCTTTGCGGGTCCGGTAGAGCCGGCTTCAATGAGGCCGCCGCTCTTGGGCGGCGGATACGAAGAAGGCGAGTATACAAGTCGTTGGAGTACCAATCCGCTTCAATGAGGCCGCCGCTCTTGGGCGGCGGATACTCCTGGAGAATTCATCGCTATCGCCGGCGAATCCGGGCTTCAATGAGGCCGCCGCTCTTGGGCGGCGGATACCTTGTATGCCGCGTTCCGTTTCCTTCCCGTATCCATGCTTCAATGAGGCCGCCGCTCTTGGGCGGCGGATACGGGATTTTTGGGACGGTGCTAATCATGTCACAACACCAGCTTCAATGAGGCCGCCGCTCTTGGGCGGCGGATACAGCAAGACAGACAGAGGAACAAACGATAGACTTCGCAGCTTCAATGAGGCCGCCGCTCTTGGGCGGCGGATACTTATTACGCCGGGGGCACAGGGTCCACAACACTTGCTTCAATGAGGCCGCCGCTCTTGGGCGGCGGATACGGCGCGCTCGCAACGCAAGCTACGCCAATGGCTCTCACGGGTGTTTGCGAGAACCTCGGACGATGAACGCCAAATGGCCGACCTTTGCGCCAAATCGCGGCCGGCCACCAATGTAACTCCATATTTTTACGGAACATTTTGCAAAGCGAGCGGTTCCTGGGGATTCTTACGCCACTGAGCCTCTCGTCAGCAAGCGGCAGTTCAAACGATGACAACTTCCCGCTGGACCGGGGACACTTTACTCTTCCCCAGCGACACGATTCGAGGCTCAAGCCATTCCGCAGTACCGACATCGATGATCACTATATGGTCTTGGCCATGATGAATCAATTCGTCGCAGTCGGCGAGCAACTGCGCGTAACGCGTGGACGATAACTGACACTGAAACACCGACAACTGAACCCACTCGCCGTATCCCTGCATCATTTTGTAAATCTTCCGCCAGCGCTTGCTATTGGCGATGTCGTAAACGACGAAATAGATTTTTTCGTAATCTTTCAATTCCGATGCCTCTCGTCTGGACCGGGTTTCAATGGGAGCGGTGGTCAACGCGTGAGGAAATTGGGGTACTCGGGTATTTCGCCCAACAGGAACCGCGCCAATAACCTGGCCTGCATCTCGAACAGGCGTCGGTACTCAACCGTGTACCCGAATAGGGGATGGGTAACTTCCTGGTCCAGACGCCGCTCGAATATCGCGATGAATCGCTTGCGCCCCTTGTCCGTCAGGTTCACTCCGATCGGGGTTTCGATGAAGTCCGACTTTTCGATTTCGCCGTTGTTGATCGCGGTGATGACGCATGAATCGACGATCAGCGACCGGAACGGCTCCATCATGTCCAGCGCCAATGCCGGCCTGCCGTAACGCGGCTGGTGGAAAAATCCGCGAAACGGATCGAAACCGACCGCGGAAAGAGCGACCACGAACGAGCGGGTCAGCATGGCGTAGCCGAAAGAGAGCAAGGCGTTGACCGGATCGGTCGGCGGCCGCCGGTTGCGGCCTTCCATGCTGAAACGCAATTCCGAATCGCCGGACGTCTTCAACATGTTGGAGAAAGCCTGGAAGTAGTGCGCGGCCGCCGCGCCCTCAAGCCCGAGCAAGGATTCGATTCCCTTGGCCGAACCGACCTCGTTCGAAAGCAGCTTCATAGCATGCAGCACGGGCGCCGCCGCGTCCTTGTCAGCCCAGTTTCTCCGCAGCAGCACGCGGCTGTTCCTGATTTTCGCCTGAACCCAACCTTTTGCCAGCCGCAGGCAGGCGGATTCGTCGAAAGAGGCCCGGTATTGCGCCGTTCTGAGTTCGACGTTCGAATGTCCGGCACCCATGGAATGGCCCAGAAACCAGCCCCCGTAAGATTGCCAGGTGACGGGAATCTCGCGCCGCATCAATTCGTGCAAAGTTGGCGTGGTGACATACACATTGCCCATAAGGACCAACTGGGAGACTTCCGCAAGCCGCGCGTGGACCGGTTCCTGGTCATCCAGCGAGATCGCCAGCCGGTTGCCTTGCTTGGCCACTTTCGCCCGATTGGCCTGGACGTAGACCGGCAATGCGTGAGTGCGCCGCACGGCGATAGGGCGCACATCGTTGCCGGCTGCCCGCAAGAGGTTAACCTCGTCCGGCATGCAGATTCCCACCAGCGAGCATCGATTGCACTTGGGATTGTTTTGCAGTGGAGGAGGAATCTGCCCGCTCTCTACTACCGAGCGCAAAGCGCCTATCGATTGTTCCGTCAACAGGCGCAAGGATTCGTCGAAGTCCACGCGAACTCGTTCTTTCGAGCCGGCGAAATACAGGATGCCTTCGGAACAGCGATAGCCATGCTCCTCCAGTAACAGGCCCTGGGCGCACAGTTGCACGCGTTCCGGGTCGTAGGCTTTCTGCTTCACGTGAGGCCGTTTTCCGCGCTTGTATTCCACCGGTACGACCTCGCCGCCGGAGGTGGGTTCGACCAGATCGATTTTCGCGACCAGGTCGAGCTTGGCGGAGGAAAGTTCGACGGAACGGGCGGGTTTCAGATCCTCGGGTTCCGTGTCAGCTTCAGGGTCCGGCAGAGGCTCGGACTTCTTGTCCACCCGGCGGTGAACGTGACGCCCTTCGACCGTATCGGACGAATCCGCCCATTCTTTCTGCACCCATTCAAGATAAGCCAGCCGCGGGCAGTAGACGAATTCGTTCAGAATGCGCGCCGGGATGAGCGGACTTTCGGGATGTTTGCTGACGTCGAGTGGGAGGGAGAGTTGCAGCGGGGGGTTGTCGGGTTCGTCGGGTTCGCTGATCAGGTGCTCCGGGATGGGGCGGATTGTTTCGGTGGACACGGACGAACATCTCCATAGTATGCAGAGGCACTACTAAGCTGTATCGGCCAAGTTCTTTTCGTAATTGAAAGCGAGGGTGACTATATGGTTGCAGACAAGTCTGACGGTCAGATACTGATTGAAGCTATAGATCCTTACAATTGACCTGTGTCGATGCGATGCCGGGCCAAATAGCCCCCAACTCAGTGGCGATCTGGTCGGAACAACCCCAAACCGAAATGGCAAGCAAACCCAAGCGCCAACGGTCCACTGACAGGAGCAGCAAAGGTAATTTCCCAAAAGCTCCCTTGGCGGTCCGGCTGGCTCTGGTTGCGCTTGGACGATCGGAATCGACGAAAGTCAATCGGGCGACGATTCCGGCTCCCTACATTGATGGTTTGCACGGACTTCAAGTTGGTGATTTCAGGGAGACCCCGTTTCTCACACTCGCGCCTGATCTGATCGGCGACATTGAGATTCTTTTTGATGTGCCACGGGTGCAGGTAAGGCGTTATCGAAACCCAGTGCCGGCTGGCTGCAGTCAGTTCACCGCAAACCTCATGGCTGCCCATTCCTTCCAACAATAATCGCCATTCGGAACCGTTGGGATCCCACAACTTTCTCTTGCGCCGTGACAATTCCCCAATGATACGTCGAGCTTCCTCGCCAAAACCGGCAGGTACATGTAGCACTATCCTGTCCATTCGGCCATTCCCATTGCTGTCAAACGGCAAGTAGAATGCGTGCTGATGAAGGTTGTCTTCGGGCAAATCGTGGCCGGAAAACAGCGGAGGCGCTCGGTGCTTGCCCGCATCATCCTTGCCGAAAGCACTCATCACATTCAGGCGCATCAGTTCGCCAATGCGCAGACTGTCTTCTACCCGCGGCAGCGGCTTGCCGAGCAGCAGGAAGCGGGCGGTGGTAATCCTTGGTGGCGATTGAGAAAGAACCGCAGGTTTCCTTTTAGGCCTCAAAGCATCCAGTGGGCGGATGTAATTTACTTGTTGCGCGGCTGGTGGCGCACTCCAACCCTGCTTTTGCAGGTCTGCCGTATCCAGAGACAAGGCTGCAAGTAGCCCGTCCGGTAGCGTCTTTGCCAACTTTCTTGCTTGCTTCTTGTCAACAGAGAACTCCGCGCGTCGTTGGGCGTATTTGCTGGCGGTAACAGGAGCATGAACGCTGACCACCTCGCCATGTAGTTCGCCTGTCGCTCGGTCAATCGGGTCGTCACCGGGCTTGCAATTGGGTTCCGGCAGATCTTCAACCCGGCGGGCCTCAACCCAGGATTCCGCCCGACCGAAAAAACCCATCACACCCAGCAAGTCATCGAGCAGTAGCGCTTGGTCATGCGGCAAATCAGTTTCCGGCCAACCTATATACAAAGGAGCGTCAGGAAGTACTGCGGCAAAGGCATCATGCACCAGCGAAGTTTTAGCTTTCCCAGGCATGTAATGTCGGGTATGGCTATGGCTGGCGGCGGGTAAATGAAACACGGGCGTTACCTCGGCAAGCGTCTCGATCAGAGCGCCCAAAGTGGCTTCGTCGTGTTTACCTGTTATCTTGACCTTGTGGTGCCAGGTCGCAATCAGTGCGCGCAACAAACGCCATGGTTCCGGCGGCCAATCCACATCGCCCTCGTTGACGTGCCGCCCCCAAGGGTTGCCGTGATAACGCCCGGCCAGAAAACGAAATTCAAGAGCGATCATGGCAACTATTTTTGATAAGTGACAGTAGTGGTTTGAAAGTCAACGCCCGCACCGGAAACAAGGTCCGGCAGGGCTTTATTCAGATCGCTCAGCGAAGGCAACTCGAATTCGTTAGGTCGCTGTACTTCAACGCTATGGCAATCCAAATCGCAGGCGGTGCGAAAACGCAGACCCGCTTCAAGAAACTTCCGCACCTTGAATAAGGCCAACGCGACCAATAGCGTTTCAACTTCCTTGGAGAAGCAATAGCCACGAATTTGCGCTATATCAAGATTGAAGTAGGCTGTGATTTCGGGCGAGACGAATTCGTCACGGGAGAAGGGCACATTGCCGAATCCTTTACCAGTATCGCCCTTAGGATTGACCGCATCATTCTTCACACCCCCGCTCGCAGCCACCTTGACTTCCTTGGCTTCAACGAATCCAGACAAAGCACGAGGCAAGCGCAAACGACCGCCAGCCAAGTCCTTCTTCGCCAGAAAGGCTCCATGAATCAGAGCATTGACATCCAGCTCTAGTAGCACTCTTGCAAACTTGCCAAGGTCGACCATTCCTTCCTCCATGTCAGCAAGTTCATCTTTGAGCACAGCAAGAACTTTTTTATCCTTGCCTTCGAGAATGTAGGGCGAGTTTATGCGGTGTGCTTCAATAAGCGAGTTAGTGAGCGGTTTGGAGTTTTCGTCCAGCACCTTGACGACAGACAAACCTCGCAACTCCGGCACCCAGTCGTCAGCTCTCTTGTCCCAGCAAACGGCCTCCAAGCGATTGGCCATGCTCTGCGCAGACTCCACCAGCAACATTGATTCACCGTTCGGTCCTTCATATTGCGCGGCGCCAATTTCGGGAAAGCCAGTGGGTTGAAAACGTGTGCCTTGTACTGGCTCAAGCTTGGCTTTGAGCAACAATCGCGGGGCATCTTCAAGAGCATTCAGATTCAGGGACATTGCGATCTCCTCTATTGGTTGCAATGTGGATTCAGGGTAAGGCAAGTAGTCAGAGTCATTCTGGTTGAGCGTTTTCTTGGTCATTGACCACTGCTTCAGCCAATGCGTGAGTAGCGCCAAATTTGAGCGGGATGAGTAGCGCCGCCGCAAGTCTGCGCGGATCAGTACCTGCCGAATCGGGTAATTGGTTGAACGGCATCACCGGTTCAAGTCCAGAACTGTGTAAGCGTCGCCAAGCGATCTTTATGGCCTGTTCCGCTTGAGCAGAATCTTTGCTGGCCAATTTAATAAGAATTTGAGGTTCAACTGGTAGATGCTTGTGTTCCTGCAATATGCGCAGGCTTCGCAATGTGGCGTCCGGTGTGAGTGCCAATTTGCACAAGGCAAAAGCGGCAGAAATTGCGCCGTGACCTGACTTGTGATTGGTGTCTACCGGGATATCACATAGTGCAAGCCCCGGAAGTATCGCGGAGATTTTCGCGTCCATCCGGTCACTATTGAGAAAATCCATCAAGTCGACTAGATCGATTCCAGCCCCGCTATTTAATGGCTTATCCTCGAAGTCCAATCGGGCAGGTAGAGATAGTCTCAGACGCAGCAATTCAATCAAGGTTGAAACGAGATCTCGCTGGACGGGGGTCTGGGCGCGAATAAGGCAAGCAGGGTTTTTCTTGTGATTCTCGCTTTTGCGTGCTTTTACTAACCATTCGTTACCGTTTGCATGATGAATCGGGAACAATTGCGAGCGTAATGGCAGCGCCTGTTCTCCGATGCCACGCAAACCCGCAAGCGAACGAGCAATTCGAAATTCGGGGCTTTTGTCATTCGCTTCCTGTATCCACTTCGCCGAAAGTTGTGGTACGGGAGGAACATTGTCTTGTGCTTTGACGCTACGCGACAAAGCGCCCTGGATTTCGCCCAGCAAGATCAGTAGAGATTGAGTATGACCCGGACGCGGTTTACGCTGCGCCATCACGAACATCGTGTTCTCAAGGCGGTGTCGCAATTCGACGAAGCGGCCCGCAGTATTTTCGCCTTGCGAAAACCTTCGAAATCTCGTTAGCCAGCCATTACGCTCAAGTTCATCAATCCATCCGCTTTGGGGATTGGTCGTAACTTGCACACGCTCGAGCGGCGTGGCGAGATAGGCTTTCCCGGAACGCATTAGCAAGCCATATCTCTGGAAGCGATCTACGCCGCGATATCCACCTAACCGGTGTACAGCCCGCACGAAATCCAGCGCGTCTTTGACAGGGCGGGCGCCAAGCGCGACACGTCCTTCAGACAGCAGGGCGCGAATCTCCGCGTAGTTGGCCGGATTGCTCCACAGTGGCATCCACAATTCACCTCTTGATGAAGCCGCATCATCTACGCCCAAGTTGCCACTACCCGCAGACACAGTGCGCACCGTAAAGGGGTAGCTCAGGATGCCCGCGCCAGATTGCTCATTACGACGAACTGCCGCGGCCGCAAAAGGCAGGGCCCCCTCTATCATCAGCACGAAATCCCACGAGTTGATAGCGCCTTTTGTTTCATATCCCGTTGTAGCGTTAGGGCCGCCGACCTGTCCGGGAGCAAATTGACCGATCGCTTGTTTGGCCAATCCGGGTGCTGGTTTAGCAAACAGGGCAAGAGCGAGCAAGTCGGCGGACTTGGGGTTTGCCTTTCCGCTTTCCGCATCAATGAGGTCGAGAAGGCGTTGCATGAAGTTGTTGGTGAAATCGAGCCTCCCATCATTGCCACCCGTACCGAGCAGCGGTGGAAACTTTTCCTTTTCCCCAGCCAGCAGAATGGATGCGTCGAGCCACTCCAGAGCATCGTCAGGCAACAGGCCGCGTAGACGATTCAGCAGTTTGGTTTTGGCTTCACTCTTGGGGCTTGCCTCGCGTTGCAAGCCTTCAAGCTCAAGAGCGCGCTCTGCCACATCCAGAGATAAGCGGAAAGCAGCCAGACGCGAGATACTGCTCTTCTTGATTTTCCGCAATGATGTCTGATTGTCGTTCTGATAAAAGCCACTCCCGCCGTTCCATGGTGCCAGAACGGGAGTAGGCGCGTAGTCGTCAAGCAGGTAACCAACCAGAACTTCGGCGGGCTTCTTGGAATTCAGGCACAGGTTCTCGCCAATCCAAGCGGCTTTGATTGCCGGGTCGCAGTTGCTCAGTATGCGCAAAACCCCCAGTCCCTTTAGATAACTGGCAAGCGGCGTGGGTGTGCAACCAGTCAGCACGATTTCATGGCATTCAGCCATGGCCCATGCCTCCTTGTTTTTGCTCCTCTGCCGACGCGCGCCAATCGGCAAGGCGCACCAGAGTTTCCAACCATGCAAGACGGAACGGCCCGTGTTCTTCCAAAAGTGCAAGGGTTCGGGCAGCCCAGGAGCGGCCCTGCTCTCCCTCGCCCACTTCCATCAAGGCAAGTTTCAATTCAACTTCACTGCTTTGTTCTCCATCAAATGAGAGCGCCTGAAGCCGGTCACCTTCCCAAATGCCGCGCGCGAAACGCTCATTGTTTTGGTCGGGTTGTTTTTCGTTCGGCATCGCTCGCAGGCTCATTCGCACCTTGCCGTGGTGAGCAGCTACCAAATAAGCGACCAGATCAATTTTGCTGTCCGGGTTGTTCGGGTCGTCATATTGCGCCAGCCAAGCCAGCGCAGACGCCAGTTCATGGCGGAAATAGGGCCGGGAATGTCTCATTCGGCCAGGGCAATTTGACTTGGCGAGGATTCCTTCGAGCGTGTCCGGGCAGCGGTGCATGGATTCCTGAAACACTTCATGCGCCTTGCCGACATCATGCCAACGCGCTGCACGGACGACTTCATGGGTGTTGGCGTTCTCTCTTACCAAGTCGCAGAGTGACTTGGCCACGCCAGCGACATTACCGAGGTGATTCGCGAGTAACACGGGAGTTTCGGTGCTAGATCGTCCGTCATCTCCGAAGCTTTGGTGTTGATCGTCTTGCTCGTGTTTAACGATTGAAGCCGATTTTTTCTCGTCGTTGATGAATCCCAGTGTCTCGTCATAGCCACCGTCTGTGGCAGCCAATAGTAGGGTCGTACCAGGACGGGGCGCACTGCTTAAGGATTCCCACTGCCGGGCCAGACTGTTCCAGTACCAGGCTCCGCTCTTACGCTTGTTAATGTTCCGTGTCTGTCCCAGACTGACAGGACAAAGTTCGTCGCGATGCGGCGCCGGCTGCGCTTCCGGTTTGTTTGGATCTTTTTCAAAATCCCGCCAGAACACTTGCAAGCCGGGTGTGCCCTTGTCCCTGATGTAGTCGGACACATCCACATCAAAACCGGACAGGTCCGGGTCGGTGTTGAACAAATCCAGTAGATCCTTGCGCCGCAATACGGCTGACAGCGGGCGCTCTTCGTCTGTTGGCGGCAGGCTTCCGGGGCCAACATCATCCAGTTCTACCAGCTTACTTCGCGCATGTTGAAGCCCTTCGCTCTCATAAGGCAAAGTGTCTGCGTAGTCTTCAATGTCAATCCAGAACGCTTGTGCGGGCTCATCTGGCTTGTGTTCTCCGTAACGGTTGCAGCGTCCGAATCGTTGCACCAGCGACGACCACGGCGCCAATTCGGTGAACAAGGTCTTTGAAGATATATCGACCCCGGCTTCAACGGCCTGTGTGGCGACAACAATGCGATCTGTGGCGGATGCGCTCAGCTTCTTATTTTGCCGGCGGCGCTCGGTTGGGCGAAAACGCGCGTGAATGAGCAAATCATCATGCTCTGTCCGTGCTTGTTGGATTCGTTGAAATAGCTGCTGGGCGTGGTCTACCCGGTTGAGTATGACCAGCGTTTGATTATCTGGATTGTGCTTTTCCAATATGATTTGGCTTAGTTTATCAATGTAGGCTTTCAATCCGTCTTTTTTCGTGGCTTCCGGGGTGAGGGACAAGACGGGGCCGCGCAGGGCTTTTCGCGCGTCAAGCCGTTCGGCGGCTTGCTTACGGTCAGCGTCAGTCAATCCCAACGCATTGAAATCAGGTATTTGTTCGGCTAGATCAACCGTGCATAACCAGTCACGTCTAAGTGTGGCTGAGAGCCAAATGGAACGGCTGGATTTCGCGAGCTGGAACTCGCGGCGGAAGGCCTCTAACTGAGCCGAGGTCGCCAAGCCCGCGCCCATGAGTTGCACTTCATCGAACGCCCACAGGCAGTCGTTATGCAGCAGCGCGAAGTGAATCGGCCATTGAAAACGGCTCATGCCGTACCCGCGCATCAAGGCGCGAGAAAGCAACATGTCCTGCGTGCCAATCAGAACCATGTCCTCTTCCGGGTGCTCAGCCCAAGTCTTCAGGTCTGACTCGCCACCCATCAGAAGATGAACCGAAACCTTGCCCTCGCCAGCGTCTCCCAGAATGTTCAGGTTTTGTAGCCAATCGCGAATGTTATTCTGAGTCTGTTCTACCAATACCCGCATCGGTAGACACCAAACCAACCGTCGGGGAGTGGATTCATCAATGCCAGCGTTTCGCCCGCCCTCGCGCCAACCGCGCTTGAAGAGCCAAGCCATGGTGACAGCCGCCGTTTTTCCCATGCCAGTGGGAATATCCAATAGTTCGGGCCAAGCGGAATTGCTGGCTAACCGCTCCTGATATGGGTAAGGCGTTCGCTCGCCCTGCGCAAAGGCAGTGCGAAAAAGATCAAGGTAATTCTCACTCATCCTTTTGTCTCAGGATCTTGATTGTAACCGCCGAAATCTCGTGAGCGCTTCGCCTCAATAATTCGTTTTCGTACTCGGTTAGCATTCTTGGAGCGGGTGAGGGACCGATCTTTCGTTTGAGCAGGTGGATAGAAGGCGTAACCGGAGTGTTCTCGCCCATGCTTTTGGGTGGCTTTGCCATAAGTCTTCCTTGTTTCATTGGCATGCTTGATGACAGCCGCGAGTCTAGCACATCAAACTCGCCGGACAATGCGGTCGCGGATGGCCGCGAAAGCGGGCGAGGCCCATCTCGCTATCGTGTTTTGCTCACGGACCCAGCGCGTTGAGCGGGACAATACCCACTTCGCCGGGCCGAAAGTGCCCGTAACCGTTGGGAACGATTACCGCGAGAGCGGCGGGTTCGCCGTGGTCGGTTCCGGCCAGTCGGTCCGCGAGCCGGAGCAAGTTTCTTTGTCCTTCTTCTATCCCGCGTTTCCCCATTTTGATCTCGAATGCAGCCCAGCGCCCGTCCGCCGTTTCGACGATGGCGTCGACCTCAAGCCCGTCTTTTTCCCGGTAGTGGTAAACCCATGCATCCGCGGCTTGTGCATAAATCCGCAGGTCGCGGATTACCAGCGACTCGAACAGGAAACCGAAGTACTCAAGATCGGCCAGCAGGCGATCCGGCGCGATGCCCAGGGCTGCCGTGGCAAGGGAAGGGTCCACGAAGTGACGTACCGCTGCCGCGCGAAGCCGGGTGCGTGAGCGCAGATTCGGAGACCAGGCCGGCTGGTTTTCCACAACCATCAGCCGGGTGAGCGCCTTGAGATACTCCGCGGCTGTTTCCGGATTCAACTTCTGACCGTTCGCTCCGCCGACATCGGCAGCCAGTCTGCTTGTGGCCACAGGAGTTGCCACATTTCTCGCCAGTGACCGCAGCAATCGCTCCACCCTGGTCGGATCATGTGATTTGCCGCTCCCTTGCGAGATGTCGACGTGGCAGATTTCCCTGACATAGCCGCGATTGGCGCGAATTGCCGCGGCCAGGGGCTTGCCGACGTTTGCGGGCCAGCCACCGGCGCAGACGATTTCGGCGAGCGAGGAAATCGTCATTTCCTGTCGCACAGCGCTTTGAGGCTCGCTCCGCAGCAGCTTGGCAAGTGAAATCCGGCTCGATGACTGCCCCGACTCACTCAGAGCGCAGGGCCGGATCCTCAGCCGGGAAAAGCGGCCCGCTCCAGAGTGTCTGGTATGGTCGTCTGCGGGTTTGGCGGAATCTGTGAGAATGAACTGGCCCGGAGCGCGCCTCCTGTCGACTTCATGCCGCACATGATTCCAGATCCTCGGTGCAAGTTGCCATTCGTCGATCAAGCGTGGCGTCTCGCCGGCCAGCACCATTCCGGCATCCAAATCGACCATCTGTTTCGTGTTCTCGTCGCGGTCGAGTCGCACCTCGCTTGCCGCCGCGCGCAATGCAGTTTCGGTCTTCCCGCAAGCGTTCGGGCCTTCAATGGGCGCCGCTCCGGTTGCTTCGAGCAGCAAGGACAGTTCCGCGTCGACGATTCAGGGAAGATACTCCATGGTCAAGATAACTCTGCGTTGATTAACCGATTCAGGCCGACAGACTACGAGATTGACTGTTCGTCAGCCAATAAACCGATGATTTGTCGAAAATATAACCGGTGATTTGGCGAGAATTCAACCCGCTATTTGTCGAATATACAACCCGAAAAATGTCGAATTTTCAGACTATTGTTCGTCAAGCGCTCGACATCGCAGTTCCACCAATCTTGCACAGCGCCCGAACTTCCGCATATATTCAGCATTCCCCGCATGATGTTCCCGAATCAGAGGAGCAGACTTATGAATTCCGATTCGTTCGATCCGGCGGCAGACGGGCAGGCGGTCGAGCCTGATGCGCCTGAGTCGCCGTCGCGCCGCGAGTTTCTCGAAACTACCGGCGCGACTGTTGCGGCTTCCACCGTTGCTTCCTTTGCTACGCCTGCCATGGCGCAATCCACCGACGCGGCCGCGCCGCGGACCGCGATTTCGGTCAGCGTCAATGGCGTGCGGCATGAAATCGAAGTCGAAGACCGCTGGACCCTGGCGGAGATGTTGCGCGACGGCATCGGCCTGACCGGCACCAAGATCGGTTGCGACCGCAGCGAATGCGGCGCCTGTACCGTATTGATGAACGGCGCGCCGGTGTATTCCTGCAGCCAGCTTGCGGCCTGGGCGGACGGGGCCGAAATTCGCACCGTGGAGGGCCTGGCGCAAAACGGCACCCTGTCCCCGTTGCAGCAGTCTTTCGTCGACAACAACGCGCCGCAATGCGGATTCTGCACGCCCGGCCAATTGATGTCCGCCACTGCATTGCTTGAGGCCAATCCGAGTCCGACCGCGGTCGAGGCCCGGGCGGCGCTGGTCGGCAATCTGTGCCGCTGTTCCAATTACAACGCCATAGTGGAAGCGGTGGTCGCGGCCGGTGAAGGAGGTGTGGCATGACACAGCCAACCCGAATCGGCCTCGAACCGTTGCAGACCATCGGCAACGACACGCCACGCATCGACGCGGTAGAACGCGTCACCGGCGCGGCGCAATACACCAGGGACTTCAAACTGCCCGGCATGGTCTATGCGCGAGTGCTGCGCAGCCCGCACCCTCATGCGCGCATCCTCTCCATCGATGTTTCCGCCGCCCTGGCGCTGCCGGGCGTGCTCGATGTGATTACCAACGAGACCAGTCCCATCGTCTGGGGAGCGGGATGCGTATCCGGCGGGCGGCAATACAACGATCCGATCAAGGACGCGACGATCCACCGGCGTTACATCTTCAACAACCCGGTGCGTTGCGTGGGCGATTCGGTCGCCGCGGTCGCCGCCACCGACCGCAATATCGCCGAGCAAGCGCTGGAATTGATAGAAGTCGAATACGAGGAACTGCCGTTCGTGCTCGAACCGGAGGAAGCCCTGGCCGACGACGCGCCGCGTATCTGGCCCGAAGGCAACATGTGCCCGGATACACGCAATGAATTCGCGCCCATGACATCGCGCATCGGCGACGTGGAAGCGGGATTCGCCGAGGCGGATCGAGTCTTCGAACAGCGTTACGAGACCGGGTTCGTGCATAACGCCCAGATGGAGCCGCGTTGCGCACTGGCAACCTGGGAAGGCGACAAGTTGACCTTGTATACGCCGTCTCAGGGCATTTCCAATTGTCGCCACGATACCGCCCGCGACCTCGGCCTCCAGGACCACCAGGTGCGGATCGTCTCCCAATACATGGGCGGCGGCTTCGGCAACAAGAACCAGAACCAGGACGCGGACCTGATCGCGGCCGAACTGTCGCGCCGCTTAGACCGTCCGGTGATGCTCGAATACTCCCGCCGCGAAGACTGGCTCGGCGTGCACGGACGCTGGCCCACGGTGCAGGAATACCGGGTGGGCGTAAGAAACGACGGCACGGTGACCGCAATGCAGATGCGCGGTTATAGCGGCATGGGGCCGTACCGCAAGAACTCCGGCGGCATCTCCGGCATGGATTACTATGCTTGCCCCAATCGGCTGCGGGAGATCTATCCGGTCTATACCAACCGCACGACTTCGGGCAACTTCCGCGCTCCGTCAGACCCGCATGGCGTCTATGGCGTCGAGTCGATCATGGACGACATCGCCTATGAGATGGGAATCGATCCGGTCGAATTCGCCCTGCGGAACATGCGGCGGCCCACGGAAGAGGCGCCCTTCACGAACTATTCACTGGAAGAGGTCATTACCACCGGCGCCGAACAATTCGACTGGCAGGCGCGGCGGCGGGTTCAGCCCGGCTCGGACGAAGGCCCGCTCAAGCGCGGCGCCGGTTTCTCCTTCATGATGTTCCGCGCCGGTCTCGGCACCAGCAGCGCGGTGGTGCGGGTCGACTCGCAGCGTCGCTACACCTTGTATGTCGGCGTTACCGACATCGGCCCCGGCGCCAAGACCACCCTGGGCATGATCGCCGCCGAGGCTTTGGGCGTGCCGCTGTCCCAGGTCGAAGTAGTCTGGGGCGATACCGATCGCACGCCGTATTCGGTAGGCGAATCCGGCAGCCGAACGACCATCATGACCGGTTACGCGGTGGTCCAGGCCGCCGAGAATCTGAAGCAGCAGATTGCCGACCGCGGCATGCCGGGTGGGGCGGATGTGCTGATCGGCACCGCGACGCCGGTACCGAGCACCGACGGCCTGATCCGCCAGTGCTTCGCCGCCCACTTCGTCGAAGTGGAGGTCGATACCGGCACGGGCACGACGCGAGTGCTGAAATACACCGCGGTGCATGAATCAGGCCGCATCATCAATCCGACCACGGCCAGGGACCAGATTCGCGGCGCGGCAATCCAGGGCATTGGCCAGGCCTTGCACGAGGACTTGCTCTACGACTCGCGCAACGGCCAGCCGCTCAGTCCGGGCTATTACCGCGGGCGGCATCTGACGCATCAGGATATTCCCGACATCGACGTGACCTTCATCGAAGTCGACGACGGATACGGTCCGTTCGGCGCCAAGACCGCCGGCGAGTCCGGCATCATTCTCGCGCCGGCGGCGGTCGCCAATGCAGTGGCGAACGCCGCGGGCAAGCGCATGCGGTCGCTGCCGATCACGCGGGACAAGCTACTTGAGGAGGTTTCGGCATGAGAGCGCTCAGCAACCACGACGCCAGCAGTATCGCGGATGCGGTCCAGGCCGCGGCCAGGGCGCGCGCCGAAGGCCGGATTCCGGCGTTTTCCGGCGGCGGCACGGACCTGTTGCAGCAAGTCAAGGACGGCACCGACCCGGCGAACGTCATTATCAATCTGCGCAGCGTGGATGAAGCGCGCGAGATCGAAGAGTCCGCCGGCGGAATTTCCATCGGCGGTCTGGCCACATTGACCCAGGTGATGGACGACGCGGCGGTGCGAGCCCGCTTGCCGGCGCTGGCCCAGTCCGCAGAAAGCGTGGGTACTCCGCAGATTCGCAACGTGGCGACGATTGCCGGAAACATGACTCAACGCCCCTGGTGCTGGTATTACCGCAACGGCTTTCATTGCTTCAAGTCGGGCGGCGAAGAGTGCTTTTCGGTGAACGGCGAAAACGGCCAGCACGCCATTTTCGGCGGCGGCCCGAGCTTCATCGTGCATCCTTCCGACATCGCTCCGGTGCTGGTGGCGTTCGAAGCGGTCTTCCAGCTAGCCGGCCCGGACGGCGAACGCGAAGTTCCGGCGGCGGAGTTCTTTGTGCTGCCGAGAGTCGATCCTGTAAATGAGAATGTCCTCGGCGAGTCGGAGATGCTTGCCAGAATCCTGGTGCCGTCGCCGGCCCTGAATACCGTGAGCAGCTATCACAAGGTCATGGACCGGGCGGCGTGGACTCACGCCGAAATCGGTGTAGCCACGGTCATTCAACGCGACGGCGCCGCTGTGACGGACGCCAGAGTCGTGCTTTCTGGCGTGGCGCCTATACCCTGGCGGTTGCGAGCGGTCGAGGAATTCCTGACGGGCAGGCAGATCACCGCCGAAGTCGCGCGGGAGGCCGGCGAGATGTCTGTCGAAGACGCCCAGCCACTGGCAAAGAACCGCCACAAGTTGCCCATGACGAGCACCGCCGTGGAACGCGCGGTTATTGGGTTGGCGGCTGGGTGAGGCCCGGTCGGCGCAGCCGACAAGAAGCGCAGCTTCTTGAGGGGCGACGCCAAGCGTTTATGAAGCGCAGCTTCATGCGCAGGCCGAGCGACACCGAGCTGTGCTCGGTGGCTGGACGAACGACTTGCCAAGGATGGCAAGGCTGGGGTTAATCGAAATCGATACAGCCCCGCCAGGGATGGCATGTACGGCCTATCAAAATGTGCGTTGTCCGGTCGGTGCGTGATAGAGTCATGAGACGAGAACCGAAATGAAACGCAGGGATTTCCTCTTTCTTACCCATGCGGGAGACGGAAGCGTGCATCTGTCCTGCCAGCAACTGTACATGCATTTCCGTGATCTGACTCGAGCGGAATCTCACGGGCGAGGCATGCCTCGCCCCTACAAGTACGAGCATTGCCATGAATTGGAGCGGGTGGAATCCGATATTGCCAAGGCGTCGACGGATAATGTCGAGTGGTGGGCGGGCGAACCCGAATCCGAGCTGGCGCGGGAGTCTCCCGATACGTTTTTCCGCCGCCTGGGCGAAGCCTTGCATGGCAAGCGCAGGCTCGAACTGGCCGATAAGGAATGGCTCGGCGATGCCGAATTGCGGCAGCATGTCGAACAATTATTGATTGCGTTTCAAACGGCAGGCGGCGAGGTTGTGTCCGCGCCACAATCTGAAATCACCAAACAGACCCCGTAGTATCTATGTTTGCAAGTGTTCTGTTGTACGGATAGCAACAGGCTCCGACAGCTAGTTGATTAGGGGATGTGATCGCGGGCTGTTTGCATTGGTCAGGCGTTTGCGTCATCCCGCGACATGGGCCGGTTTGGGCATGTGATCTGCCTGCCAGGGTTTTCCTTCCCGTACGATGGCATTCGCGATCAGCACCATCTTTCGCATGGCCGCGGTGACCGCGACTTTGCCGGGTTTGCCCTGTTGTTTGAATCGCAGGTGTCGCTCCCGCATGACGGGATTCCAGCGGATTGCAGCCAGCGTTGGCATGTACAGCAGCGTGCGTGCGCGTTTGCGGCCGCCGCGGATGGACCGTTTCCCGTGCCTATTGCCGGAGTCGTCGGCCACGGGCGCCAAGCCCAACAGGCTTCCCGCCTCGCGGGTGCTGAGTCTACCCAATTCGGGCACCTGTACCAGCAGCCCGATAGCGGTAGGGCGGCCAATGCCCGGGATTGATTCCAGCAGCGCCATGTTTCGGGTCAACTCGGCGTCGGCCGTCACCAGCCGCTCCAGTTCTTTGTCCAAGCGTTCGGTCTGCTGCATGGCGCGGGTAATGTCCTTCTCGATCTCGCGACGAACCAGACGGTTCCGGGTGTGCTCCCGCCTGCCTTTCAGCACGGTGAGCGACTTCGTTACCGCCTCGCGCGCGCTACGCAACTCGTCCAGATCTTTCTCCTGTCGGGTACGCGCCGGCGTCCCTTTCAGGTCGTCCGCCAGCGCCCGGCCCATCTTCGCCAGCGCCAGCGCGTCCGCCCGGTCCGTCTTCGCAACCGAACCCAGCGCTTCGGCAAAGCGCTTGCCTCGCTGGGGGTTGATCCGCGACAACGGCAGCCGATCGACCAACATATCCTCCAACAGTACGTGGTAGGAGCCGGTGGACTCGTATACCACTCGCTCGACGCGGGGGCAGGCCCAGGTGCGAAACGCGCGAACGCCTTCCCTGGTATTCGGGAACCGGGCCTCGCGTCCGCTGGGGAGTTCACGCACGTCAAGATGACGCTTGGAAACGTCGATGCCGACCGTGCAAGGGCCGGGGTCGTCTTTTGGATGTACACATCTTGCGCTATGCTTCTTCATGCTTTCCAGTCTCCTATCCTTGTTTGCGGTCTTGATCCGCGTATCTATTCAGGTTTGATTGGAAAGGCGGTGGTCCCACTCTACGATTCGCATTTCATGCGAGGGGCGATACGGGTTCGCCACCGCCTGCCGACGGCCCACCAGTGGGCCGTCGGCAGCACTATTTAAACAAACAAGGGGCGAGGCATGCCTCGCCCGCTCGCCACCAACGGCGAAAACCGTGGAGATCGTGATATGAGAAGATTCGGAAGACTGTCGGCGCTTTTCGCATGCGGCCTGCTACTGTTTGCAGGCTGCGGCCCGCAACAAACCGGCGCCGAATTGGCGCCCGGCGACGATCAGGCACTCGCCGGCCGCGTGCAGGCCGCGCTGGAGTCGGCCTCCGATCTGCCGCCGGAATTGTCGGTGGAGGTCGACGATGGCGTGGTGATTATTTCCGGCTCGCTTGCCTGCGAAAACTGCGGCGGCAATCGAACGCCCGGCAACATCGGAACGATCCAGCAATCCCTCGGCACCGTGGTGCGCGCCGTGCCCGGCGTAACAGAAGTGCGGTTTCAGCTCGATTACACCAACGAACTCAACTGACTTACAGATCGCTCGGCAGCAGGATTCCCAGTTCCACGCGTTCTTCCCGCCAGAGTTGGATCATTCGCCCGTACAGGTCGGGCATATCTTCATTGAGATTTCTCGTTTCTCCGGGGTCGGCGATCACATTGTAAAGTTCGAATGCCGATTCGTCGAACTGACTGCTTGAATGGACGATTTTCCATCTGCCCTGGCGCAGATACGCTTGTCCGACATGGAAGAACGCCGTCACGTAGTCCTCGTCGTGTACCCGGTCACCGGCGCCGGCCAGCAGCGGCCGCATGCTCTCCCCGAGCATGGGTCGTATCGAGCCGCCTTCCGGGTAGACTCCGTTCGCGGCTTCGATCAGGGTCGGCGCGATGTCCATGACGGTCACATAGCTGCGATCTATCACATCGGCCCGATTCACTCCGGCCCCGGCCACGATCAGGGGCGAAACGATTCCGCCTTGCAGGGCGTATGTCTTGACGCCGCGAAAAGGCGCGGAATTCGCTTCCGCCCAGGCCGGCCCCAGCGACACCCAGGACGACTCCTTGCCCATGTTTTCATAATCGTTATCGTAGTTCGCCCTGACGAAGGGCGCGCGCGGGCCGCCGGCGTAGAAGTCCTCATTGGCTGCCCCGTTGTCGGACATGAAGACGATCAGCGTGTCTTGGTATAGTTCCTCGTCCTTCAGATATTGCAGCAGCCTGCCAACGTGAAAATCGAGGTTTTCGACCAGCGCGGCATAGAGTTCCATCTTGCGCGCTTCGAGGCGCTTGTCCGATTCACTTAACTCCTCCCAGGGCGTGATCTCCGGATTGCGCGGCGGCAGCGCCGCTTCCCGTGAAACGATGTCGGCGCCCTGCAATTCCCGGAAGCGCCGTTCCCGCAGCGCGTCGTACCCGTCGTCGAACCGGCCTGCGTAACGTTCGAGATAATCATCGGGAACCTGCAAGGGCGCGTGAGGCGCCGTGTAGGAGGCGACGGCGAAGAACGGTTCGCCGTCTTCGCGGCCGGCTTCGATGAATCCGATCAATTCGTCCGTAAAAAGTTCAGAGGAATAGGCGCCGTCGGGCCAGGCGGCGAGTTCTCCGTTTCGCGTATACACGGTGCCGCCCTCGACATAGCCAATTCCGTTGAAATGATTCGCCGTGCCATGCATAACGGCGAATGTCTGATCGAAGCCCTTTGCATGGGGCCGTTGTTCGACCGCGTCGCCGAGATGCCATTTTCCGGCGAAATAAGTGTAATAACCCGCGTCCTGCAACACTCGAGAAACCGGCGCCACCCGATCGGAAAGGTGGGCTTCATAGCCCGGTATTTCCATCTCGAACGACAGTAAAGGCACGATGTACTGCCGACCCATTCCGGCAACGTGATTATTGTTGCCGGAATAAAGCATCGCCCGGGTTGGGGCGCATTGGGGCGCGGTATGGAAATGCGTGAATCGTATGCCCTCAGTGGCGAGCCTGTCGATGCTCGGGGTGCGAATATCGCTGCCGAATACGCCGAGGTCGGCGTAACCCATATCGTCCGCGATGATCAGCAGGATATTCGGTCTTTGCTCATCCGCGGCTGCGGCGGACTGCGCGAGAATCAATAACAAGCCGCAAGCGATCTTCCGAATTGGCGCATTTCGTTGAAGCATCAAGTTCTCTCCCTACCCCCCGCCGAGTCGGTTTGGCGAGGGTATACCGTAACCGTCAAGACACGAATCCTACATAATTTTCCGCCAATGCCGCCGATGCCGATTGCGATTGGCTCAGGTATTCAAGTTCGGCGAGTTGCAGCCGGCGTTCGAACTCGCTGTGGCCCGGAAACCTGTGCAGCAGCGAAGTCATGTGCCAGGAAAAATGCACGCGCCGCCAGACCGCACGCAAACAATTTTCCGGATAAGCGAGCAATAAGTCTTCCGAGCCGTTTTCGTACCATTCCACCAGCGACCGGCTCAGCTTTTCGACATCGGAAATCGCCAGATTCATGCCCTTGACGCCGGTTGGCGGCACGATATGAGCGGCATCTCCGGTCAGCAGATTGACCGTGCCTTGTTCGAGCACGCCGGCGCGGACACGGTTCTCGATATAGGCCCGGTCATGCTTTTCCAGCACGACCGAATCGATTCCGCGCAGATGCAGGATGTGGGAAAGCAGCAGCCCGGCGGGACCGGCGCCAATGATTCCTACCTGAGTCCGCATTTTGGCTCTCCGATTCTTGCTTGCGGCAATGAAACCAGTATCCTGCCAGTTTACACACGCCGAGAGAATTCGGGATGTCGGGAAAAAGACGGTCGGCACATCCTCCATACACGTATCCCGATTACAAGTCGTCGATTTTGCGTGGGCCGGGCAGGGATCCGATCGACCTGGACAGACTCGATGCAAAGCACCCATCGAGCATGGGCGTGGAGTCCGGGGTTTTGCTCGCGGGCCGTTTCAGGCCCGGCGAACTCGACCATGACCTGACGCGCAATGCGCGGCGGGGAGGCGAGCCGCTCGGAGAGCGACTCGTGGTGTCGGGTCGGGTGCTCGACGAATGCGGTAATCCGGCTCCAGGCGTGCTCGTCGAAATCTGGCAAGCGAACGCCGCCGGACGCTATCTGCACAAGGCGGATGAACACGATGCGCCTGTTGACCCGAATTTTCTCGGTGCGGGAAGATGCGTAACCGACCGCGAAGGCTGTTATCGTTTCTGCACGATTCAACCCGGCGCTTATCCCTGGAAAAACCACCACAACGCCTGGCGTCCGCGGCATATACATTTTTCCGTGATCGGCGACTCCCTGGTCAGCAGGCTCGTCACCCAAATGTATTTCCCCGGCGACCCGCTACTCGATTTCGATCCGATCTTCGAGTCGGTTCCTGATGCAGCCCGCAGCCGTCTCATCGCCCGGTTCGACCTCGGACTGACACAGCCTGAATTCGCGCTCGGCTACCACTTCGACATCGTCGTGGCCGGATCCGGCGCCACTCCGCGAGACAATCACGGGAGCGGAAAATGAACGATGAGACCGGCCTGCCGCTGACGCCGTCGCAGACCGTCGGACCCTATTTCACACTGGGGTTGACACCGGAAAAACACGAATCCGGCTTGGGTCCGTTGATTACGAACGAAATCCGCGGAGAAGGCGAACCGATCACGATCCATGGCAAGGTCTTCGATGGGGCGGGCGAGCCCGTGAACGACGCCATGCTCGAGATCATCCAGGCCGACGGCAACGGCCGACTCGATGCGCCGGGATTCACCGGTTTCGCCCGCGCCGGAACCGGCGATGCCGTCGACAACTCTTACCGGTTCACGACGGTCAAGCCCGGCCCTCTTGGCAAGGGCGAGGCCCCGTATATCTGCATGATCGTCTTCATGCGCGGCATGCTGCTGCACACCTTCACGCGAATCTACTTCGCGGACGAGGCCGCCAATGCGAACGATCCTGTTTTCATCCGCCTGCCCGAACACCGCCGCGAATCCTTGCTCGCCCGGCACGTGGAATCGGTGGATGCCGTCAGCTACGAGTTCAACGTACACATGCAGGGCGACCGGGAAACCGTGTTTTTCAAGCTGCCGCATCCTATTGCCGATTGACCGCGCCCGCGGCGAATCCAATTGACGAATGAAGCTGTTGCAAGCGCATATGGCAGCATCATATATAAAGTATGGATAATCAAACTTATCTTGTAAAAATGCTAGATAAATATCAAATAACGCACACTATGAGTGTTTGCAATTAAGCAGATCATAGTGACTTGCTTGCTTCCTATAAAGTGCTATTATTCGTATCTAACTCATGAAATAAAGAGTTAGATACGAAATAAAGAATATTATGGCTACTCACGAAAATGCATCTACCGCAATTGCGGAAGAATTCGGAGAACGACTGAAGCGGGCCCGGCTGAATCAGGACATGACGCAGTCGGAAGTAGCCGAACGCGCGGGCGTATCCAGATTGGCGGTGCTCAATGCCGAGAAAGGAAACGTGCGGCTGAAAATCCTGATAGCAATCATGTCCGCCCTCGATCTGGACGGGCATTTGGAATTGTTTCTGCCGACGCAGGAGGTTTCACCGGTTCAACTTGCGCGGCTCAAGGGGAAAGCGCGGCAAAGGGCCTCGGGCCAACGCAAGACCAGGACTGAAGGGCCTCCGGAATGGTAGATCAGGTCGTTGAAGTCATTTACCGCGAAGACCGGGTAGGGGCGGTCAGCTTCAATGCCGACACCGGCATCGGTGCATTCGAATACGTGCGATCGTTTATCGAAGGCGGCATCGAGCTTTCGCCGATCGGTATGCCACTGGCAAATCGTATTTATTCGTTTCCGGGATTGGGGCGGGAAACTTTCGACGGGCTGCCGGGAATGCTCGCGGACTCTCTCCCGGACGATTTCGGCAACGCGGTATTCAAAGAGTGGGCCGCCCGCCAGGGCCGCGCGGCGGACGAGTTGAGTCCGCTCGAAAAACTCCAGTACATCGGGAAACGAGGGATCGGCGCACTCGAATTCGCGCCCGCCGCGAGATTGAAGGGATTGAACGCCTCGCAGGATTTGCAATTGGACCGGCTGGTCGAAATCGCACAGGAAGTACTCGACAACCGGGCCGATTTCGCCGTCGAAATGAGCGGCGACGGGAAAGAGGACCGCGACGCCATGGTGGCGCTGCTGTCCATCGGAACAAGCGCCGGCGGAGCGCGTCCCAAAGCGGTCGTGGCGTTCAACGAAGACTTCACCGAAGTCAGGTCGGGACAGGTCGACGCGCCGGAAGGGTTCACCCATTATCTATTGAAATTCGACGGCGTCAGCGAACACCGCAAGGGCGGCGAGTCCTTCGGCGACCCGCTGGGATACAGCGCGATGGAATTCGTGTACCACTTGATGGCCACGGCTTGCGGTGTGACGATGATGCCCTGCGAATTGTTGGTGGAAGGAGAGCGCCGGCATTTCATCACCAAACGCTTCGATCGAAGCGGCAATCGGAAAATCCATGTGCAGACGCTTAACGGTCTGGCCCATGTCGATTACAGAATGCCGGGATTCTATTCCTACGCGGAATTGTTCGGCGTCGCCAGACGGCTCGGGCTCGCCGCCCCGGCGGCGGAACAATTGTTCCGCCGCATGGCTTTCAACATCGTCGCGAGAAATCATGACGACCATTCCAGAAATTTCTCATTCATGTTGAAAGGCGGCGGCTGGGAACTTGCTCCGGCCTACGATCTGGCCTACAGCTTCAAGCCTGGAAGCCGATGGACCAACAGCCACTGGATGACGATGAACGGCAAACGGGAGGACTTCACGCGAGATGATTTCCACGGCATGAACAAACTCAGCCCACTGTTCACGCGCTCTAGAATCGATCGGATCCTCGACGAAACCGTTTCCCAGGTATCGCAATGGCGGAAGCTGGCCACGGAACACGAGGTACCCGCAGCCCTGATCAAAACAGTCGAGTCGAATTTGCGGCTTGGATTGTGAGCTTTGCCGGAAGAATCCCGGCAAAGCTCGTGGTGGATTGGTGGAGGCGGGGAGAGTTGAACTCCCGTCCGTCAGTTCGCGGCCTGAAGATCTACATGCTTAGCGTCGTCTATTGAGTTAGCCCATATCTACCCGACGGGCAGGGCGAACAGGGCGAGCCTGGAAAGGTTTGACGGATCGACGCCAGGCGCGTCTCACCGCGATCCCGTTCTATATGACGATTGCAATCGGAGGTTTACGGGCATCCCTTCGGCAATCGCTAACCGCGGTCAGGCGGCTAGGGCGTAGCTTCTGTCTTCGGCAACTATGCAGTTGCAGCAATTGATTAACGAGAGTCACTACCCTCTCGGCATGCACCCCAGGTGTTGATACCGGCGTCGAATCCGAATCGCCCCCGAGAAGACCAATCAGGATAACACAGCAGGCCGGAATTTTCTCTGCTTCGCAGGTAAATTTCCCCATGCCCGCGGAATTGCCACACTGAAAAAATCGTCGGCGCCGGTGTCAAGGTTCAGATACATGTGAGACGACGGTAGGGGCGAGGCATGCCTCGCCCACGGAACTTCGCAACGCCTGCGGGCGAGCAACCGTGTTGCGTGAAGTATTGATTCAGATTGTATCCTCCGGGTTGAAGTCGTTGTAATCAAGAGGCGCAAGCCGCTCTTCGTGGTGGTTCGGGAGACCATGGCTGATTTTCGGCGAGCAAGTGGTTCGCGAGTACGGCGAGATTGCGCATGATGGCGACGATGGCGACTTTTGGGGGTTTGCCGGCGTTTTTCATTCGCTGGTACTTGATTTTCAGCGGTGGCGCGCAACGAATTGCGGCGAGCGCAGCCATGTACAAGCTTCGGCGTACACGTGGTCGTCCGCCCTGGATATGCCGCTTCCCACTGCGCAAGCCGGAGTCGCGCGCCACCGGAGCCAGGCCGGCGAGGCTGCCGACGGCCTTGGGATCGAGCTGTCCGAGTTCGGGCATGTCGGTCAACAGGATGACGGCGGTCTGGTGGCCGATGCCAGGGATGGAGGTCAGCAAGGCCAAGCTATGCGCCAAGTCGGGATCGGCCTGGACCAGTTCTGCGATGCGCTTGTCCAACTGGGCGATTTTTCTCGCCAGTTGGCGGATGCACTGTTGCTGGAAGCGTTTGGCATAGGCGAACTGGAGTTGCCCGCTGCGATTGTTCTCGGCCACATGTTGCCGGACCAGGCTATCGCGCAGCAGGGTAAGTTCGGCCAGTTCCCGCTGCTGCTTCGAGCGCGGTTTGACCGGGCGCAGGGGCAGCGCAACGCCCATGCGCGCCAGACATTCGGCATCGGCGCGATCGGTCTTGGCCAGTCGCCCGGCCGCACGCGCGAACTCCCGCGCCCGCCGCGGGTTCGCTTTCAGCGCTGTCATGCTCGCGTTCAGCAGCGCCTGCTCGAGATCGCGGTGGTAGGGGCCGCTCGGCTCGTACACCACGCCGCGCACCTCCGGTCCGGCCCAGCGCAATAGTGCGCGGATCCCGCCGGGATCATTGGCATAGCGCTTTGCTACGCCGTCACGCAGCCGATGCGCGTCCAGAAAGTCTTTCGATACATCGACACCAACAAAATCCGGGTTATACTCAGACATCTTTTCCGTCCTCCTCACCTTGTCATTCGGGCTCGTAGCCCACGCAACCGTTCAGGATGTCGGGAAAGACGGTGGCGGCCACGCTCGCCCACGGTCTCTAAGACCAGCATGCCTACGGCCCGTCCACCGCCACCTTCGGCGCCCGATGCATCGGGCGCCGAAGGCTGGACCCTCCCGTGGGCCCAGATGTGGGATTCAATCTAACAGACTAGTAACAGACAAGGCATGCCTCGCCCCTACCAGTTCCGCACACCGGTTTGCGATCGCGTTGCGTGGTATGTTACCAAGCCGGGCCAAATGAGGTTTGTTTTCGTTCCAAATTCACTTATGACCAACAAATTGTCCGCCATTTTCGCTCTCCTGCTCATCCTGTTACAGGCTACCCTCGCCAACGCACAATCGGTCACCTATCAAGTGACCTTCGAGGGCAAATGGACCACCGCCGTGTCTCCGGGCGGCCTGCCCTCCGGTGCGCATTTTTCGCCTTTGATCGGCGCGGTCCACAACGATCAGGTCACATTCTGGAACAGTGGGGGAACCGCCAGCGCCGGGATCGAGAGCATGGCGGAGACTGGAGGGACGAGCGCTCTCAGGCGGGAGATCGCTTCCGCCGGCCCGAATGCCCATGCCACCCTGCAGAAAACCATCTCTTCCGGCGGGACCGGCTCCGCCACGATCGAATTCACGACCACCCCCGCGCATCCCCTCGTCACTCTGGTAACCATGGTGGCCCCCAGCCCGGACTGGTTTGTCGGCGTATCCGGCCTGTCTTTGCGTGAAGGCGACAACTGGTTGGCTGCAAAGACGGTAAACCTGTATCCGTACGACGCCGGGACCGAGAACGGCACGCAGTTCTCGCTGAGCAATCCATCAACCTCGCCTCAAGGCGTGATCACCAGCATCAGGGGGACGGGCAAATTCACCAACGAGCCGATCGCGACAGTAACGTTTACGCTTCTGACGCCTCCTCCACAACCGGACCCGGAACCCGAACCCGACCCTGATCCGGTTCCTGGAGGCGAGGACGCCGCTCCCGTGCCGCTCGACGCCGCCGCGGCCCGGGAACACCGGTTTCCCCTGGTTGCCGACGGGGACGGCTTCCATAGCCGCCTTTTCCTGAACAATGTCTCGGCGCCGGGCAATCGCTGCGCGCTGGAATTGCAGGGCGAGGGGCTGGACGCCGCCCTTTTCGAGGAACACGCCGCGCTGACGGCATTGGACACCGGAATCGAGATCGACATTGATGCGGTCGGCGCCGGCGTTGCACTCACGACCGCCGGCAATTCGGGTCTGAGCTTTGGTTCCGCGAAACTCACCTGCGTGCATCCAGCGGTGGCGCGAATGCTGCTCGTCCTGGAGGGCGGCGGCACGCCGGTGGCCATGACGACCCTGGAACGCGTGCGCGAACGACAGACCTTTCATTTTCCGGTATTGCCCCGGTCGGGCAGGTTGGGGCTGGTCCTGGCCAACGGCAACGCGCTGGACGCCGCTTGCGCCGTGGAATTGGAGACTGCCGACGGAACCAGCGTCGGCGGGAGTGACCTCACGGTTCCCGCGCAATCAACTGTGTTCCGGTTTCTGGACGAGTTGATTTCGACGCAGGACGACAGGTCCGGCGGAGCGGCCTCGCTAACCTGCAGCCGGGCTGTCGGCCCCCTGGGCATGCTGCTGAACGGTGGAGTATTCACCGCGCTGGAGTCCATCGGCCCGGAAGACCGCGACGAGTCGCAGCCGTATCGGGCGCTGCTGCCCCTTATGCTGGACGGCGGCGGCTTCCAATCCCGCCTGTTGGTGACGAATCTCTCCAACGAAGTCAATCGATGCGCCTTGCGTCTGCGCGGCGCGGGTATGAACATGGCCCGGTTCGAAAACGCCGAAGGCGTGACCCGGGAGGATTCAGGCGGGGCGACGCTGGAACTGGCGGCGGATGGCGGCCGGATCTCGCTGTCAAGTTTCGGCAGGCATACGCTGGCGTTCGGCCATGCTGCGCTGGATTGCGACGCCCCGGCCGACGCGCGCAATCTGCTGACTTTATATATACCGCAAGGCCTGGCCGGCATGGCGGTAATTGCGCCCGCGCAATTCGCGCGGGAAGCCCGGTTTCCGGTCGCGCCCCGATTGGGGCGGCTGGCGCTGGTTCTTGCCAACGACGCCGAATCCGACGCCTCTTGCGAGGCGGTGCTGGCGATGCCAGGGCGGGAAGAGACTGTCTCGGCAACAACGCCGATCCGGGTTGCGGGCGAATCCACTGCGGTGCGGTTCCTGGCCGACCTGTTCGAGTTGGCAGACGATTTCATGGGCGGCGAGGTAAGGATGCTGTGCGACCGGGAGATCGCGTCGGTCTCGCTGCCCTTCGCCGGCGCGGCCTTTGCCGCGATGCCGCCGACCGTTCCGGGGACCGACGCCGCGCCGGAGTGACTGTGTGACCTTGGTTTACTTCTTGTTTTGTCGCGCTTTTTCCGCAATGGACACAGCTTCTCTGGCCAGCCTGCCGATGCCTTCGAAATCGCGATCCCGGATCAGGCTTGCGGGCGTCAGCCAGCTTCCGCCGCAGGCGAGGACGGCTGGGATTGCAAGGAAATCGGCAAGATTGCCGGGAGAAACGCCTCCGGTGGGGATGAAGCGCATCGATCGGAATACGCTCGACAAAGCCTTGAGCGCGGGTACGCCTCCGGCCACCGAAGCCGGAAAGAACTTGACGGTATCCAGACCGAGATTGTGTGCGCGTTGCAATTCGGTCGCCGTACAGACGCCGGGATAGACCGGCACTCCCTCAGACCGGGCCACGCCGACCACGCCTTCGTCGAGCCCTGGCGAAACAATGAATTTCGCTCCCGCATCAAGCGCCACTTCGGCCTGCGCGGCCGATAATACCGTGCCCGCGCCAGCGATCGCCTCGGGAACTTCCCGTGCGACTGCACTGAGGCAATCGAGCGCGGCATCGGTGCGGAACAGCACTTCGATGATGGATATGCCGCCGGCCGCGAGGGCTCGTGAAGTGCAGACAGCCGTGTCCGTGTCGTCCGCCTGGACGAGGGCGATCAGCGGCGTCTGTTGTAGCAAACTGGCAATTCTATCTTTCATCTTGCTACAGGCCTGCGGCGGATGATTCAGCCGTTCGCTTACGAGAAAAGGAGAGTGTCTGTCGGACTATTGCGCTACAAATTCGATCATATGCGGTTCCGGCGTTTCGATAAACCGGTTTCGCGACATCATGGTAACCGGCTCGCCGACAATATGAGTCACGCGCACCGGCTGACTGTCTGCAAACTCGTTATCGACAATATTCGTATCCTGCACCCCGTGTAGCCGGACCGATGCTTCCGACTTGTTACGCGACCCAATGCCCACCGACTCCAGTGACGAAGACCGTAATTCGAAGTGCGGGCCGAAAGTGCTTTCGTCGGTCCCGCCCCGGTAGATGTCGGCCACGGCGCCTTCGATGTTACGGAAACTCGACCCGGTGATCGAAATGTATTCGCCATTGTAGAGACCAAGGTCGTCGATTTCCCTGTTCAACGGGAGAATGTGCCCTGTGATATCGCTGAAACTCGAGTCGGCAATTTCGATCCGGTCAGCAAAGGTGTGTTTCGAAGAGGTAAAGAAATTGAAGGAATGATTCGTGTTGAGATCCTCAACGGTCGCGTTCCTGACAATCAGAATGAAATTGTTCAGCATCGAATACCTGCTGGTTCGAATGGCGGAATTCCCGGCAACATCGGGCGCCGCCCTTCCGGAAATTGTTACGCCATCCAGTTTCAGGCTGCCGTCGTCGACAAGTTCGAACAATGCGGTGCGCTCAAACTCGACGGTAGCCGTCCCCGCGGCGGCCTGAAACGTTAGCGGGCAGTCCACGACGATAGTCTTCGTTACCAGATACTCGCCCGGCGCCATGGTGATTACATCGCCGGCATCCGCGCCGGCAGCCGCATCAGTAAGCGTATCCAGACCGGGTTCGATCTCGATGGTATCGCCGGTATCGAAGCGGTTGTCCGGACCGGGCTTGGGATACCAGGATACGCCGGTATTCGACCGGTCAAGAACTTGAAGGTCCCGGGACACACCCGCATCGGCAAGCGCCTCGTCCACGGGATACAGCAGACCGTTGGCTGCCCTGCGAAGTTCAAATCCGGAATTATCGAAGCCGTCAGCGAGCGGTGAATCTTCGACTCCGTTGAGCGCGTTCGCGCGGAATTCGATGCCGCTGATGTCGTCATGCACCGTTACGATGTTGCGCCGGTCTTCGTTATGGATCAGGTTCGATCTGAACACGCTGTTGACCGGCGTCGCCGAACGTTCCTCGTCGCTGCCCGCCGCAAGTTCTATGTGGTCGCTGTCGATGATCGTGTTGTTCTCGATCAATGCGTTGTCGACCTGGAAGTAACGGTTGATCGGCGAGTCCGGCACGCCGTTCATGACCACGAAGGCGCCGCCGAAACGGTGGCCCGTCAGCCCGTGGAGGTAGTTGTTGCGCACGATCTGGTCGAAGTTGATGACGCGAATGCCGCCGGTGTGATCCACGCCGTTGCCCAGGAATACGTTGTTCTCCACCAGATTGCCGTTGCCGTGCCGGAATGTGAGGGTGCCGCGCGATTCAACGAAAAGGTTGCCCCGCAACGTATTGCTCCCGGACTTGATCGAAATTATTTCGAGTTCCCCGTTGCACCGGTCGAAAAAGTTGTTCTCGACCACGGTCAATGAGTCGGTCAGGGAATACTGGCTGGTGCCAATCCTCAAGGTCTCGCCGCCGTTGGAGCCGAGAACCGGTCGGGGCCCGAAGTAATTATGGTCGATGCGGTGACGGTTTTGCTGACTTTCCTCGCTGTCCAGTCGCACCGCCATCGTTACTCCGGCGTTGCTCTTGCCCACCAGGTGGTTGTGGTCGAAGCGGTTGTTTTTGCCGTACATCATGACCCAGAAATCGGTTTCCTGACGTTCCGGGTTGTTGAAGTGGTCGATGACAGTCTCGGTCACGCGCGAGTGATACGCCAGGTCGCCCCGGGTGCGCCGGAACGAGATCACCGTGTTGGTGGGTGTGTAGCCGTCGCGAAACACCAGTCCGGAGACGACGAGGTACTCCCCGGCAATCCGCAGGTTCGACTGCCCCGTAATGAAGACTTCGCCCTTGGTCTCGGCCGTGAGCGTGATGGGATTGTCGGGTTCTCCTGTTCCCGTGAAGAGAATCTCGAAATCCCGCCATTCGCCGTTAGCGAGTACGATCGTGTCGCCGGGCTCCAAAGCCTCGACGGCATTTTCGTACTCTTCCTGCGTGCTGACGAGCAGTGTCTCGGCAAACCCGGTCTGGCTCAGTACGAAAGTCAGTACGGTCAGCGTAATGCGAATCATCGATTTCCCAACTTAAAACCTTGCTGTGACGCCGGCGAATACACGGGGACCATACTCGAGGGTTTGAACGACCTCGCCATCCAGGCCGCGAAAATCGACACGCGGCTCGCTCAGCAAGTTGATACCTTCCAGCGAGAGCTGAATCTCGTCGGTGATATCGTATCTCAAGCGCAGGTCGAGCGTATTGTAGTCGTCCACATATCGAATTCGTGCGCCGGTGTCGCGACCGTAACCCTGGAAATACTGGGAACGCGCCTTGTAGATCGCCTGCGCGTTAAAGCGATCGTTTTGCCAGTAAACCTGTGTTGCGCTGGTATGGCGAGACAGCCCCCATAGCCCGGCCGGCGGCAACAGGCCCAGGAGTGGAGTCGGATTGCCGTTGGAGTCGAAGGCGACTCCGTCTCCGCCGTGACCGTCTTCGAATTCAAAATCCGAATCCGCATAGTTATAGCTGAACTTCGCGCCGAAGCCGCCGAGAAATCCTTCGAGATAGTCAAAGGAGTGCGTGGCGGTGAATTCAAGGCCAGTGAGGTCGCTCGTTTCATCGGAAACCTGGGTGGTCCTGACGGTGCCGCTGACCGTATTTCCATCGATCAGGAAGTCTTCCTGCTGGTAGGCATTTACGAATGCGCCCTGAAACCGCTTCCAGTAGACGCCGCCCGCCAGCATCGTATCTTCGTTGGCGTACCACTCCAGTCCGACGTCCAGATTCCAGGAAGGCAGCGGCTCCAGTTTCGGGTTGCCCGGTGCGCCGATGCCTTGCACCGCTTCCGCCAGGCTGGCGTAACCGGAGTCCGGGTCGTCGGAGTCATTGGTGCTGATTGCGCGGCTGTTTCCGTAGGAGTGCGGATCAGGACGCGATATGCCCTTGAATACACCGGCCCGGAATACCCAATCGGGATTGAGATCCATGATGAAAGTCATGCTGGGCAAGACTTCCGTATAGCTGTTGGTCTGCAGTACTGTCTCGTAGTCCGAGCCCGATTGCTGCTCGACGAAAAACAGGCCGTCCTGCTGTACGACGGTCAGCGGGGTTCGGTATCCGATCGATGCAACTTCCGTGTCGACGATTCGCAGGCCGAAATTGCCGCGGACAGGCCTGCCGGACATTTCCGACTCGTAATTGGCCTGCACGTAGAGAGCCGTCGTATCTTCGGTCAGGTCGATACTGTTGGTCTGGATTCCGTTCTGGAAGCCGATCGCGGATCTGCCGCCGTAATTCGCGGTCAGTTCATCGAGCAGACAGCCGTGATCGAAAGTCGCCCATCCGGTGCCGGTGCCGATACCGCTCGCGACCGTGACCAGGTCTTTGCCGCCCCTGGATTCCGACAGGAAGCCGGGCTCCGGGAAGCTGGACTGACCGCAGTTATTGGCTGCATTGAAGACGGCTGCACGGGATTCAGGAGTGCTGGAGGTCCCGCCGGGAACTCCGTCAAAGTCCTCGTCCTCGAACAGGCTGAAACCGTCGTCGTTGCGATTGCCGCCAAACGTGCGATACGTAAGCGTGGAAGAGCGGACGCCCGCCTGCACGTTGTTGACGAAGCCCAGGGAGTCGGTGTCCCAGTTCAGGTCCAGTCTGTAAGCGTCGATCGTATGCTCGCGAATCTGCTGCCTGGCGCGAATTCGCGCACGGTCGCGGGCGGTGAAATAGCGAGGATCGGTGATGTCGAAATCCAGCAGCGAATCCGGATCGCAAGAACTGCTGCCATCCGTGCAGAGAATCGTGGGCAGCGTAAGTCCATCCGTGCCGGGCGCATTCACATCGAAACTGACCAGGAACTCTTCCCTGCTCGAAGTATTGTCGGGGTCGGTGATCAAAACCTCGTTCGCGGCCATGCGAACCTCGACGTCCGTCTCGGTGCGCATGGTATCCGCGAATGCCGCGTCGAATGCGATTTCCAGGCTGTCCGTGGCTTGCCAGGCAATGTTAAGTCCGGCGCCCTGGTACTCTTCGAAGCGTGTGAAGTCCGTGGTATTGGATCGGATATCGGTATCGGTGGTGAATCGTTGCAAGAGCCCCGTATGCGGGTTGGAAACGAGGTTTGTCAAATTATTCTGGGTCGATCCGAACTGAAGATCCTGGCGCAGTTCCTTCTGGTCCCGTTCGGACTGCTGAAAATCCACGAAGACATCCCAATCATCGTTCGGCTGCCACTGGAACGCTCCGAACAGGGCCTGACGGTCATCGTCCGTCGTGTTGCGCCGGAAAGTGCGGTCACGGGGAATATAGGCGAACGGAATGTCTTCGACGCTGTTATAAGCGGGGTCGGAATCGATCAGGTCCTGAAGCTGGTCGTTGCTCAGATCGGGATTGCTGCCGTTTTCATCGCAGCGGCCGGATGTATCCAGCGGCTGTGCAAAGGCGTCGAACGATTCCAGCACACAGGCCTCGAACCGCCCGCCGCCGGTGGTGTGCGTCGCTTCCGCCTCGGGATTCGAATCGTCGCGCTTTTGCCCGCCGACGGAAATGCCGATCCTGCCCAGGCCCTCGACTTCCCATGAATTGATGTAGCTGGCGGTGCCGCGGTAACCGTTATCCTGGCCGATGATGTTCTTGTCGTCGGGATGTTGCGAACCCTTGAGGCTGAATTGCACGCGCTGTTCGCCGTAATCGATCGGCCGCCTGGTGCTTAGCTGTACCTGGCCACTGACAGAGCCTTCGATATAGCTCGCGGACTGGGTTTTATGAATAGCGACGGAATTGAACAACTCCGAAGGAAAGATACTGAAGTTCACCGCGCGGTTGCCGCTGCCGTTGGTCGACTCGCGAAAGTTCACGACCGTATTGCCCAGGTAGGGTCCCAGGCCCCGGACGGCGACCTCGGAGGCGCCTCCGTTCTCACGGTGGGTCGCGGCGCCCGTAATGATCTCCAGCGCCTCGCCGATCGACAGTGCCGGCAGCGCGCCGATTTCATCGGCGTTCAGTCCATCGACGATCTCGGTCGAGTTGCGCTTGAGCTGGATGGAATTCTGGATATCGCGCCGCACGCCGGTAACGACGATCTCCTCAATGAGTTCGGCGCTTTCGGCCTGCTGGGCGAGAGCCGCGGTCGCTGGCAACAGGGTTGGCGCGCATAGCGCAAGTAACAGTGACGAACGCCGCAGGGTAAAATCATTAGTAGTGCGCATGTTGGGCCTCCCGGGAGTGTTTGGTATTACAAATCGGTAACTCCAATCCGACATTGCCACTATTCCAGATCAGTGTCAATCGGAAGCACAGTACCGGCGCTCCGTATAGTCTTCGGAGCACCGGCCGGCGCCCCGCTACTGGTACACGACATTTCCAATAGTGAATTCGTCGTTATTCGCGCGTATCTTGCCGGTATTCGTCATCACGAGATTTTCGATCAACGTGATCGGCTCGCCATTGGTCAGGAATAACTCAAGTGGGGCGCTGTTACTCCAGTTCGAGTCCGAGATACGCAGATTTTGAACGCCGTGAAACTTGAGTGAAGCTCCAGACTTGTTCTGCGCGCCGAGTCCGGTATTGGTGAACTCGTTTCCTTTGATGACGACTATCGGCCCGAACGTGCTTTCGTCTGTGCCGCCGCGGTAGATACTTGCTACCGCGCCTTGAATATCCGTAAATCTGCTGCCTTGTATACTGACATTTTCGACGTTGTAAATGCCCAGATCGTCTGTTTCCTTGTCCAGGGACAGGACCGACCCGGTAATGTTGCTCATCTCCGTATCGAGGATCTCGATAGAATCTGCGAAAGTGCTCATGTAGACCTTGAGAAAATCAAAGTTGCGGTTCACATCAAGGTTGGTAATCCTGCTGTTTCGAACGGACAGGGAATAGTTACGGTTCATCGAATACCGGCTGGTACTGACTACGTTATTGCCCGCCAGGTCGGGTGACGCCGCCCCGTCCATCCACAGATTTTCGAGTTCCAGAGCGCCGCCGTTTTCGATGATGAAAAAGCTCGATTTCTCGGATCGGACAACGGCTCTTTCACCGTCGCCCGTCTTGATCGTGACCGGATGATCGATATAGGCGTATCTGGTCATCAGGTATTCACCCCCGTTCTTGAGCACCAGAGTGTCGCCCGGACCGCTGCTGCGCAACGCTTGCACGACCGTGTCCACGCCAGGCTCTACGCCGATTGTGTCGCCACTTTCAAACTCGGTCGCATCGTCGGACTTTGGATAGAAACTCGCTCCCGTCTCTTTCCTGGTAACGGGCAATCTGACTTCGCCGAACGAAATCCGATCAATCAGCGATTGGGCCGGAACACGCAAGCCGTTATCGTTTTCCAGCACGGAATAAAGTTCCTTGCTGAATCCGGTGCTTATCGGGACACTGGCTTCCTCGTTCAGCACGTTTCCCTCGAAACTGATGCCGGAGATATCGTCGTAGACGGTGAATGGGTCTAGATTGGTTCTGCTCATAATGATGTTGTCTCGCATCGATGAGCCAATGGGGACTGCCGAGCGCTCCTCGTCGCTTCCAGCGCACAACTGAATGTAGTCGCTGTCGACGACGATGTTGCCGTCCATTACCGAATCGACGACCTGGTTGTACCGGTTTGGCGGTGAGTCGGGAACGCCGTTCATTATGACGAGCGCGCCGCGGAAGCGGTGGCCCGTAAGTCCGTACAGGTAGTTGTACCGCACCGTCTGGTATTCGTTGATGACTCGGATGCCGCCCGTATTGGGCTTTCGATTACCCAGAAAATAGTTGTTTTCAACCAGCGTGGTATGTCCGTGACGCATGGTCAAGGTGCCTTGGCTTTCGAAAAACACATTGCCCCGGTAAACATTACCGCAGGCTTTGTTCGAAACAATCTCGTGCTCGCCGTTGGTGCGGTCGAAGTAGTTATATTGAACCAGGGTATTGGAAAATTCCCGGGAATAATGACTGGTACCGATTCTCAAAGTCTCGCCGCCGTTTGAACCCAGGATCTGCCGCGGGCCGAAGTAGTTGTATTCGATTACATGGTCGTTATCGAGGCTGTCTTCCGTGTTCAACCTTACCGCCAGGGTCACTCCGCTGTTGCCCTTGTTCAGCAATGAATTGTGGTCGAATCGATTATTCTTGCCGTATATGGAAACCCATATATCGGATACATGTCGTTCCGGGTTGCTGAAATTATCGATTACGGTATTGGTCACCCTGGTATGGTTGGCCAATTCGTCCGCCGACGTCCGAAATGAGATGACTTCGCTGGTTGGTGTGAAACCATCCTTGAACACCAGACCGGAAACGACGATGTGCTCACCGGAAATGCCGAGATTCGATTGACCTGAAATGATCACCTTGCCCGGTTCTTCCGCCTTGAGTTCGATCGGCTGGTCCGGCAAACCTTCCCCCTTGAGCCTGAATTCCACGTCGGTCCAGACCCCATTCGCGAGAACGATCTGGTCACCGGGTTGCAGCGCGGCTACGGCTTGATCGAATTCTTCCATGGTTCTTACGAGTCGGGCACCGTCGTTCGGCGCGCAGGAAACCAGCGCTGCAATCACGGCAAATGGGATCAGGCGCGATATTGCGTTGATTTTCATGATTCATCCGAGTCAGGGTTGGTTGATATTTCCTATGATGCATTATTTGTCGGCATATACCAAGCGGTCATGCCAATTATAATGTAGTGGAATATCATAGAGGGTGACATGTGTCTGAATATTGGTTTAAATGGCCCACTGAAATAAAGCATGGATTGAGTTGCAATGAATAGACTGGTCCGCGCCATTTTGAGTTTTGGCCCCGGATTTTTCGCAATCGGGTACACCGTAGGCACCGGCAGCGTGACTTCCATGATCGTTGCGGGAAGTACGTTCGGGATGCAGTTGTTGTGGGTTTTGCTGCTTAGCTGCCTTTTTTCCGGGGCTCTCATCTATGCTTACGGCAATTTCTCTCTGGTTACCGGAGAAACCGCCCTCTACAGTTTCAGAAAACACCTGAAATTCGGCAAGCCGATCGCCATCCTCATCATCATCGGCGTTACCTTTGGCCAATGGAACTCTCTAATAGGCATTCTCGGCATTTCGTCGAATATCATCTTCGAGATTGCCGCTCTGTACCTGCCGGCGATCGCATCTCACGAGTACTTTGCGGTTATCGCGATCGCCGCCGTCATTATCGGTGCCATGTACGCAATATTGCTGGTGGGAAATTACACACTGTTCGAAAAAATACTGGTTCTCTTCGTATCCTGCATGGGCCTTTCGTTCGTGGTGTCGCTTGTGTTCGTATACCCATTGCCCGGTGAAGTAGCCAGGGGGCTGATACCCACCATTCCTCAAGTAGAGGGAGGGCGGACGCTGGTCGCCGCGTTCGTGGGAACCACGATGGCGTCGGCGACTTTTCTTTCCCGGCCGCTGTTTATCCAGGGCAAGGGCTGGACCGGGGAAAATCTTGCTCAACAAAAGAAAGACGCAATCGTGGCAGCAGTGCTGGTATTCATCATCAGCGGGTCGGTAATGGCCGTGGCCCATGGCGCACTCTACAACAACGGCGAGAGCGTCACCGATGTACTGGACATGGCGGGCGCGCTGGAACCGATTGCCGGCAGGCTGTCGCTAACCGTTTTCTTCTTCGGCACACTCGCCGCGGGCCTGTCCTCGGTGTTTCCCTGCCTGTTGATCGCGCCATTGCTGATTGAGGACTACCGGTCCGGAAAACTGGACACGCAATCCCGGATGTTTCGCATAGTCACCGGCATTGCCTCGATACTCGCGCTTACTATTCCCGTTCTGGGATTCAACCCGATCAGAGGGCAACTCTTAACGCAGGTTTTCAATGTATTTATTCTTCCTCTGGTGATCGTAGGGATTATACTGATGGTCAATAACCGGGAATTGATGAAGAATCACGTGGCCGGTTATTTCCTCAATGCGATACTGGGACTGGCATTCCTGTTCTCCGTGATTATCTCCTACAATGGAATTCTTGCGCTCGGCGCACAGTTTCAGTGAGCGACCCTATGAAAATCCGTAAGTTCTCGTCCGCAGTATTAATTGTGTCGGCGCTCACTGTATCAGCGGCGTCGCATTCGGCGGAACATCCCAACTTGATCATGACCAGGGCAGGCGTCGAACAGATCAGGGAGGAATTGGGCAAGATTCCCCTTTTTGACGCCACGCTGCGATCGGTCCAGGCAGAAGTGGATGCCGAATTCGCCATGGGAATAGATACCCCGATCCCGAAGGATTTTTCAGGCGGCTATACCCATGAACGGCATAAACAGAATTTTCTGATTGCCGAAAAAGCGGGAATGCTCTTCCAGATTCTGGAGGACGAGAAGTATGCGGTTTACGTTCGCGACATGCTGTTTCAATACGAGGAAATGTATCCGGATCTTCCCTTGCATCCGCAGGAACGGTCATACGCGAGAGGAAAACTTTTCTGGCAGTGCCTGAACGAAGCAAACTGGCTGGTGTACATGAGTCAGGCCTACGATGCGATCCATGACTGGCTGTCCCCCGAGGAACGTGCACAACTCGAGGACAACCTGTTTCGTCCTTTCGCCGATTTCATTTCCGTAGAAAACCCGCAGTTCTTCAATCGGGTGCATAACCACAGCACCTGGGGCGCGGCGGCCGTGGGTATGATCGGCCTGGTCATGGGAGACGACGATCTGGTCCAGCGAGCGTTGTACGGCATCGAGGATGACAGTCTTGTCGCGGGCGCCAGGGACGATGACGGCGGATTTATCAGGGAGGAAGGGCAGCAGGCTGGATTTCTGGCTAATATCGACGAGCCGTTTTCGCCGGAAGGCTATTACACCGAAGGTCCGTACTACCAGCGATATGCCATGTACCCGTTCCTGATTTTTGCGGTCGGTCTGCAGAACGTGAAACCGGAACTGGGTATCTTCCAACACAAGAATAGGGTACTGCTCCGGTCCGTTGACGTGCTGTTGAATCTGTCCGACGCGGACGGAGAGTTTTTTCCGCTTAACGACGGCCAGAAAGGCATGTCCTACCATTCCCGGGAATTGGTTTCGGCCGTGAATGTCGCCTACCATTTCGGCGGAGGCGACCCGCAACTCCTGAACATCGCAGAACAGCAGGGCCAGGTACTCCTGAATGACGCGGGCTTTTCCGTTGCGAAGGGAATTCGCGATGGCGCCTCGCGGCCTTTCACGAAGCGCTCTCTGAATCTCTCCGATGGCGCCGACGGCAATCAGGGTGGCGTGGCCATCCTGCGCCAAGGCGATGAAGCGCTCACGCTGGTATTCAAGTATTCCGCCCAGGGATTGAGCCACGGACACTACGACAAGTTGTCGTTTTCCCTGTTCGAGCAGGGTGAAGAAGTCTTCCAGGACTATGGTATGGCGCGATTCGTCAACATCGAGCAGAAAGGCGGCGGCAATTACCTGGAGGAAAACACCACCTGGGCAAAACAGACAATCGCGCACAACACGCTTACCCAAAATGAAATTTCGCATTTTGAAGGCCGGTACGAAATCGGCAGCAGACATCACTCGGAGTTGCATTTTTTCGATGCGGCGGCCGACGATGTGCAGGTCGTAAGCGCCAGGGAAACCAATGCCTATCCCGGTACGGAAATGCTCCGGACCATGGCCATGATCAAGGGAGAGAGTTTCGAAAAACCCTATGTGCTGGACATTTTGAAAGTGAACTCAGGCGGAGAAAATCAATACGACCTACCTTTCTATTTCATGGGCCAGGCGATTACGGCCAATTTTGCATTCGAGGCGCAAGCCGAACTGGCGGCCCTGGGGGAAGAGAACGGGTATCAGCATCTGTATCTGGAAGCGGCAGGGACGCCAGTCTCCGGCAACGCGAAGTTCTCCTGGCTGGGCAAGCGAGGTTTCTACACGCTGACTTCCGCTACCGAATCAAGCGATGAATTGCTCTTTACGAGAATCGGCGCGAACGACCCCGATTACAATCTGCGCAGGGATGCAGCCTTGATGATTCGCAGGAAGGGCGCTGGCAATACGATTTTCGTCTCGATTCTGGAGCCGCACGGCAATTACAGCCCGGTTTCCGAAATCGCGCGCAATGCAAACAGCAATGTCGCCGAACTGAAAGTCATTCACGACGACCGGGACTACACCGCGGTTACGATGGAGGACTCGAGTGGACAAACCGTTATCTTCATTCTGTCGAATACGGACTCATCCACCGCTGCCGCGCACCGGCTGGAAATAGACAGCCGGACGTTCGACTGGACCGGGCCGTTCCACTATACGAGGATCAACTAGCGGTCGATTCAGTGAAACTACCCTTGACCGTTCGGCCACCAACGCCAGGAAGTATCGAGTAAACGTGATTATCATTGTTTGTGGTGTCGCCGGCACCGGAAAAACGACGATAGGCCGATTGTTGTCTGAAGCATTGAATGTCCCTTTTTTCGACGCGGACGACTTTCATCCCCGTTCCAATGTACGGAAAATGCGTAGCGGAATTCCACTATGCGACTATGATCGGCAGCCATGGCTTGAGATTCTTGCGAGTAAACTTGCCGCGTGGAACGAGGGAGGTGGCGCGATACTTGCCTGTTCGGCTTTGAAGGAAATCCACCGCTTGGAATTGTCCAGAAAATGCTCAGCCCCGATTACGTGGATCGTTCTGCATGGCTCGCGGTCACTGATCGGCGCAAGATTGAGGTCGCGCAAGGGACATTTCTTTGACGCCGCACTTCTCGAATCGCAATTCGATGAATACGAGGCGCCGGATTACGGCTGGCTGTATGATGCCGGCGCCGCGCCGGAAGCAATCCTGAGCGATGTGTTGCAACGGCTCGGGAACTGACTCGATGGGCCAGGGGGCTCGTACATGAATCCCGTTGTGCGCGAAATTACCCGCCGAATCGTGGATCGCAGTCGTGAGGACCGGAGCCGCTACCTGGGGCAGATCAGGGATGCCGGCCTGAATCAGCCGGAGCGAACGCGTCTGAGTTGCGGTAATCTCGCCCACGGTTTCGCCGCCTGCGAACTGGCGGACAAGAACCGCATCCGGCTCGCAAATTCCGCCAACATCGGCATTGTCACCGCCTATAATGACATGCTTTCGGCGCATCAGCCCTACGCTGATTTTCCAGCCCGGATCAAGCGCCACATCCGCGAGCTTGGCTCCACCGCCCAGGTTGCCGGCGGCGTTCCGGCCATGTGCGACGGCATTACACAGGGCCAGGCGGGAATGGAATTGAGCCTGTTCAGCCGCGACAACATCGCCCAGGCAACCGCCATTGCGCTATCCCACCAGATGTTCGATGGCGTTATGATGCTGGGAATCTGCGACAAGATCGTTCCCGGCCTGTTCATCGGCGCCTTGCGTTTCGGTCATCTTCCGGCGATGTTCGCGCCCGCGGGCCCCATGCCTTCAGGCATGCCCAACAAGGAAAAGGCCAGTGTGCGCCAGCAGTTCGCCGAAGGAAAGATCGGCCGGGACGAACTGCTCGATGCTGAGGCCGCCTCCTACCACAGCCCCGGCACCTGCACCTTCTATGGTACTGCCAACAGCAATCAATTGCTGATGGAAGTCATGGGCCTGCAACTGCCAGGGGGGTCTTTCGTCAACCCGAACACGCCATTGCGCGATGCCCTGACGGAGGAGGCCTGCCGCCAACTCACCCGTATCACCGCACAGGCAGGCGATCCCCGCCCAGTGGGAGAAGTCATCGACGAGCGTTCGATCGTCAACGCCATGGTCGTATTGCTCGCTTCCGGCGGTTCGACCAATCATGGCATTCATCTGGTCGCCATGGCGCGGGCAGCCGGCATCCGCATCAATTGGGACGACTTCGACGCGCTTTCGAAAGTCGTGCCGTTACTGTGCCGGATCTATCCAAATGGCGAAGCTGACATCAATCGTTTCCACGCTGCCGGCGGCGCCGGTTTCCTATTCAGGGAACTGCTGACCGCAGGCCTGCTGCATGGCAAGGCGCGCACGGTCTGGGGTGAGAATTTGGCGGAATTTTCCGTTGAACCAGTGCTTGAAGGCGGTAGGCTGATTTGGCGAAAGGCCGCCGTCGCGAGCCTGGACCCTTCGGTATTGCGACCGGCCGGCGAACCGTTCGCGGAACAAGGGGGTCTGCGCCTGCTGAGGGGCAATCTGGGCAGGAGCATGATCAAGGTTTCGGCAGTGGCTGAAGAACACCGGATTATCCAGGCGCCGGCAGTTGTGGTCGACAGCCAGCAAGCATTGAAACTGAAATTCGAGTCCGGCGAGATTGAGCGTGATTGCGTGGTGGTAGTCAGATTTCAGGGCCCGCGCGCCAATGGCATGCCAGAGCTGCACGGCTTGACGCCCTTGCTCGGATCCTTGCAGGACCGCGGCTTCAAGGTGGCGTTGGTTACCGACGGCAGAATGTCCGGCGCCTCGGGCAAGGTGCCGGCGGCGATCCACCTTTCGCCCGAAGCAGCCGCTGGAGGTCTGATCGGTAAACTGAAGGACGGCGATATGATTCGACTGGACGCCAATGCGGGGACGCTTGACTGCCTCGTGAACGCGAAAGCGATCAGTGCGCGAACCGGGGCCGTTGCCGAGGAATGTGCGACCCGAGGCGTAGGGAGGGAATTGTTCGCCAATTTCCGCCATCTGGTGTCCCCGCCGGAAATGGGAGCCACTGTATTGTTCGATGACACGGGCTGGACCGTTGCCCATATTCGGAAGAACGAAGATTGAACAGAAGACCGATGCGAAAACGCTTCGCGCCGCGAACCGGCTTATTCTCCAGCCTTGAGCGCTTTGTACCGCAACATCGCTTCAACGAGGTAGAAGTCGCCGAAAATGGTTCCAGCCTCTGAGTGCCTGTCGTAACTGTGGGACCCTCGCGTCAACACCGATTCGAACGACGTATTGGTGGCCAGGTACGGCGGCGAAGTCAAATCGTTGAGCATGTTCTCCGTGGCGTTCAGGTATTTCTCTTCCTTCGTGAACTGATACAGCTCAATCGCCGCCGACGCGACGATCGCCGCGGCCGCTGTGTCCAGCGGATGCGACTCATTGACCGGAGCGTCGAAATCCGAGTAAGGGATATGGTCTTCGGATTGCGCTGTCAGGGCGGAGATGAAGTAGTCGAAACTGAACTCGGCCCGCTGCAACATGGTCTCATAGCCGGTGTATCGATATAGCATGGTGTAACCGTAGATTAACCAGGCCTGACCTCGCGACCACGTGCTCTCCGTCCTGTCCCCCTGCTCGGTCCGCTTGTTGATCACCGATCCTGTTTCAGGATCAAAACCGACTACATGCCAGTGACTTCCATGTTTGCGCGGAACATATTCCTCGCTGGAGGGCCGTTCCCATTGAGCGTCGCCTGGCTTGTACACGTTGTGCCGCCATGTCGTCTCCGCATGGCGCGTGACTTTGTCAACGAGATTCATGTCCCCGGTCGTCGTCGCAACGTAAATCGGCAGCTCCATGTTCATCACCATGTCGCTGTTGATCTCAAACTCGCCCTCGTAGGGCTTGAAAAACAACGCCGGCCACGCGCGAAATCCGCCAACGTGAGCATTGTACCGCTGCGCCGTAAACGTCTCGCTGGCCCAACGGATGACACCTTCGTAGTCTCGAATCTCTTCTTCCGACAGCGCGGTCGAAGCGTACCGAAGCGCGTACCCGAAAGCGTTGTACACCTGGAATCCGATGTCGTTGTCCGTTGCCGTCGCTCTCGGCCGAATCGAGTCGTTCCAATCCCGCCCGTAGTTTGCCCACTTCTCGTCCCCGGTGTAGCTGTACATCATCCACATCAGGCCCGCCGAAAAGCCGCAGCACCACCCTTCCAAGCCTCTGTCTTCCCACTTGCCCGACGGTTCCGTATAACAGGTGAACCGCATGGGGCCGCTTCGTTGGGCGTGTTGTTCCAACTGCACTTGCGCGAAGGCGAGCGTCTCGTCGATCTTTTCGTCAAGCGTAGCGGCTGTCGCAACAGGCGCCAGCGCAAGTAGCTGAGTGACCAGAATTACGATCGGTGAAACGTTTTTCATGGTTGTTCTCCACGCGTCGAACAAGAATGGTAATTCTAGCGAAAATTCGTGGACGCCAGACGGAGCGATCCAGAGAGAGTGTCTCAAAATTCGTAGATTCCTGTTCGCCAACTATCTGTTGGTCTACATGGGCGTGGATTCGCTCACGACTAAACCATGGAATCTTGCCCGGACGAAATCTCCATTGGCTTGATCCGATTCCCAGTCGCCCGTGCCTGGGCATGTGGGATATCGCCAGCTATCGGCCTCTGATGTACTGCATTGATTGTAGGCGCCCGCTTTGAAGTAAAGGGATTCTTGAGCATAGCCATGAGGATGGTCGGCGGTGTCGACGCTTCCATGTGCATCGACATTGTCAGCGAGATTGATCTGATGTCGAACCGTACCTTTGGTTTCACTCTCGAAGATCAGATGCAGCGTGTCTTCGTGCACATTGACCGTGTAGCGGAACACCTCACCCAATGCGATTCCGCGTTCGCCGGGATCGGTTGGGTCATCCCAGTTGTTTCCCCACACAACGTAGGCAATGTCTGTCCGATTCGGGTCATCCGTAGGCAGGTTTCTTTCATAAGCCCAAAAAACGGAGCCGGTTTCGTGGTCAGGCCACTTCTTGTAGGAAATCTTGAGCGGCTCGTTGCCATAACCGAAGCCGTCCATTTTTTCATCCCGGCGAAGCGCGTGAATCTGCCCTATCACCACCGAGTAGGCGGGAGGTTTTTCGGGGTGACCTGCATGCAGGGATACCTGATCAACTTGCAGCGTCGCCTCCATCCTGCTTCCTATGGACGCAAATTGATCTGCATCTTCATGAGACGCCAACGCAAAGTTATTTTTAGGCGATGAAGTGGATATCGAACTGTCCGATCCCCGGCTCTCATATCGCAGTTCACTACGTGTATTGGTGGAGTTGGGAGACGTAATCGCCTTGTTTGGGCTGGTAAACACCATGCGATCATTCTCATCGAGATAGAAAAACTCGGGATGGGAGTAGGTCTGGATTTCCGCGACGCGGATCGTATCGGCCACTTCATCGCCATCGAGATCTAAAGGCAGGGTTATTGACCAGTTACTCAGATCGAACTCGCTCGCCGGAAAACGTTCCACGTCGTCCTCCACAATTCTCGGTGTTGATGAATCAAGTTCAACACTGTTGCCTTGCGCTGGCGGATCGTTCTCACCGGTGCTCCGAGCCTGCGCATCACGTTTCGCGCAGCTTGGGCTCACCAGGCAGGTAATAACGGCGATCATCAGTAACGTTACTTTATTGATATTCAACATACAGTAGCCTCTTGTAATCATTCCAATAGCGAATTGTCGCCACGGGCTTCCAGTCGCATACTTCCCTTTAACAAATAGCCCAAGCTCAATATTACCAGCGCGCAATACACAAAAATCATCCGCCCCGAGAGAGGGTTGGGAATTAGCGCCATCAACAAAATTCCTGTGCCCATGATCATGACCATGGAACCCAGCTTGTTCCTTTGCCGGCAATCGTATTCATCTTGGGCATCATCGGCGATCACTGGGGTTTCCAGATCCTTGAAGAAGCTCTCCAGCCGAGTTTTCTCACTATCGGTTTCTTCTCTGTAAAAATATGCTGTAAGGCAGAAAAAACCGGCAGTAATAAAGATGTGCGCCGCCAGTGTGAGCATAAGATTCATATCGACTGCTTCCCTCGAGGTCAGTTCCGGCAGGCCGATCCAGCCTGCAAACACTTGCGGTGTAAGCACATCGGTCATGAACCAGGATACGAACAAACCCAGCAAAACTGTCGTCCATGGTGCCCAGGGCGGGGTTTTTCTTACGAAGAGACCAACGATCAAAGGAATTAGAATCGGCACCTGAATCATCGTGGATACTGACATCATCAGATCAAACAGGCTAAGTTCTTGCAGTGATGTGAAGAATGAGGCTATGAAAATAACCAGAACGCCGCTGAACAGGCTGAGCATCATGCTCAGTCTTAACAGCTTCCTGTCATTCGTCTGTTTTCCCCTTTTAGCCAGAAACGGCTGGTACACACTTCGTACAAAGATCCCAGCATTCTTGTTCAGCGCAGAATCCATGGATGACATGGACGCCGCAAACAGCCCGGCAAACAACATACCGACCGTGCCGATCGGCATCGCGTTGCGGGCGAAGACAAGGTAAATGGCATCGCCCGCCTTGTTTCCCAGTTCGGGGTAAGCGGAGGCTGCTTCAGGGTAAAGAATGGCCGAAGCCCAGGGGGGTATGAACCAGATGATGCTGCCCACGCCCATCAAACACATCGCCAGCAAGGCTGCCTTGCGCGCATTGGCGGAATCCCTGGCCGTCAAGAAGCGGAAGGAGTCATGGAGGTTCATAATGGTAATGAGCTGTTTGGCAAGAAAGAACACAAAGGTTCCGACCAGCAGCAGACCGTAGTTCATATCCGGCCCCATCAAGAAGCCGGAGGGGAAATTGGCAACCAGCTCGACCGGGCCTCCGACCTCGACGAGCGCCACTATCGCACAAGCCACGGAGAGCACGGCCACCACCAGAGTTTGCACAAGATCGGATGCCACGACACCCCAGGCTCCAGCAAGTACAGATACAAAGACCACGGTCAGCCCTGTGACAAGGATGGTCATGCTGATATCGGCACCGAATGCAGCGCTGGCAAAGACGCCCAGCGCATTGAGCCATATTCCGGCGTTGATCAGGCTGAAGACGATCAGCGCCCAGGAGAAAAAAAGCTCATTCTGATGACCGAATCGACGCCTGATCGCTTCGGTAGGCGTGTCCACGCGCAACTGGCGAAAGCGCTGCGCAAAGTATGCCCAACCGCAAAAGTAGGAAAACGTATTGGCAAGAAATACGAGGCAGACTGCAAACCCATCTGAGAAGGCCTTGCCCGCCGCCCCCGTAAAGGTCCAGGCGGAAAACTGCATCATGAAGGCCGTTGACCCGACCATCCACCAGAGCATGCGACCGCCACCACGAAAGTAATCGCTAGTGGACCTTTTGCCCATTTTCCTGAACGAAAGTCCGATTCCCAGGACAAGCAGGAAATAGCCGGCGATTACTACATACTCATAAATCATGAGCTTTGGCAGCGTAATTCAAGCTCCATTCTCGTGAGCATTATCGTTTCGACTGGACTGGTATCTACTGCAGGTGACGAACATCGACCCAGTTTCCGTTCTGCCGAATGATGTCGATTAGCTGCTGATACAGACTTCCTTCCTTGAATGTCTGGTAGGATGCCACAGTCTCGCCGTGTACGTCCCGAACCAGTTTCCGGATCAGGTAGCTCCAGTTTCGCTCGGTGCTATCCTCGATGGCGGGCACACTTGCGGCAATTTCCTCCGGAAGCGCGATTTCGAGCCATTCCTTGTTCTTTCCATAGAGGAAGAGTGGTCCGGTACCATAGTGGCCCTTGATATAGATGGCCCCTTTACTGCCATAGAAAACAATGTGGTCTTCGTTGAAGCGGGGATTGAGCCCACCATGTTTGAACAACACTGAAACGGGTTTGCTGGCGTATTCGCTTTCCATTCGCGCCAGAACGGTGTATGTCCACTCCACATTGGACTCACGCCATTTCAGGAAGGGATCATCCAGATCTTTGGGGATATGCTCGCGTCTGGTCTTGAAGTTGTGCATACCCTCGACAATGGGGGCCTTGCCCAGATCATTACGCACCTCAGCCATGATCGAGAGGATCTTCTCGCCCACCACCGAGGTCACAATCGATAGCTTGTGCGTGAAATTGTTGTTCAGTCGGCCGCCGCCCTCTTCCTTGCAGTGAGACCAGCCAAAAGGAATATCCCGCTCAAGATTGAAATGCGAAATGCACTCGACTTCCAGCGGTTCACCAATTGCACCTTCGGCGACAAGCTTTTTGGCGTGCATGACATGTGGCTCATATCTGAAGCTGGCGGAGAAAGCTGTCTTGACGCCTTTCGCTATCGCAATCTCATAAAGCTCCTTCGCGGTCTCGCCACTGTCGGTCAATGGTTTGTCGCAAAACACATGACAGCCCTGCGCAATGGCCTGCTTGATGGGCTTTGCATGCGCGCCACCCGGAGTAGCAATGGACACAATATCCGGCTGACAATCCCTTAGTGCCTGATTCCAATCAATACCGCAGTAGGGAATGCCCATTTTTTCGGCCACTTCCATTACGATGGGTTCTGTTCTTCCCACCATGCCGATCACTTCCGCGCCCGCTAATCTGAATCCTCTGGTGTGGCCCTGCCCGGCAAATCCAGTTCCGTGAACCAGCACTTTCAGTCTTTTACTATTCAAATCGTTCTCGTAATCCAGTCGCCGCCTACCAATGCCACAGCGTACCATCTTCCAGCCTGCTAACCGGAAGATAAGATCGTTTGTAGGGATATTCTTTTGCGGCCTCCTCATCAAAGTCTATGCCAAGGCCCGGCGCCTCGCTGACATGGGCCATGCCATTTTTGATTTGGAAATCCTGTTTGAAAATTTGCCGGCATTGCTCACTACCGAGGCCAACAAACTCCTGAATGCCAAAATTGGGCGCCCAGGTGTTCAAGTGAAGATGTGCCGCGACGCAGATTGGTGACAGATCCGGTGCACCATGAGGGGCGATTTTGACGCTGTAGATTCCTGCGAAGTCAGCAATGCGCCGCATTGCAGTAATACCGCCGGCATGGGTAGCTGCCATTCTGATGTAATCGATCAGTTGGTTCTGAACCAGCTCTTTGCAGTCCCAAATCGTGTTATAGGTCTCACCGATAGCAAGCGGAGTGGTCGTGTGTTGGCGAATTACCTTATAGCTTTCCTGATTTTCTGCGATGGACGCATCTTCCAGAAACAGAAGATTGTATTTCTCCAGCAGCTTGCCCAACCTGGCCGATTCGATGGGTGTCAGCCGATTATGAACATCATGAAGCAGATGCACATCACTTCCTAGATGGTGTCGCGCTTCGCGAAACAATTCTTCCACCATGCCGAAATACTTTTGGGTTGACCACTCTTCCTCGGGAGGAAGAGGCCGGTTTCCCTGCATCTCATAATAATCCTTCATGTCGCCTATCACGCCATAGGTGGCTTCCAGGCCGGGAATCGCGGACTGAATACGGATCGCCTTGAATCCCGCTTCAACCAGTTTCTTGGCCTCACCCAGTGTTTCCTCGGTATTCTTACCGCTGGCATGTGCGTACAGAGTGACTCCAGTCCGACTCCTCCCGCCCAATAGCTGGTACAGCGGCATGCCCGCTGCCTTGCCCTTGATATCCCAGAGCGCCATGTCGATACCGCCTATTGCCGTCATCGTGACCGCACCTGTTCGCCAGTAGACACCCCTGTACAGGTACTGCCATATATCCTCGATTTCCTGGGGATCGCGCCCTACGAGACAGGGCGCCGCATGCTCCTCTAGATAGGCGGCCACAGCCATTTCCCTACCGTTGAGTGTGGCGTCCCCGAGCCCGAACAGGCCGCTATCGGTAATAATTTTTATCGTCACGAAATTCCGGCCGGGGCAGCAGACGATGACCTTAATCTGCGTGATTTTCACGTTTATCGGTTTCTCCGATCAAAAACATGATTCGTTGTGCAGATCCGGATACTAAGGTATCGAACAGGCAGCGACTATCCAAAAAAAGGCAGCGCTCTAGTTCAGAGCGCTGCCTTTATCGCGCTTGTGGTCGTGCCAGGAACAAGGTTCATAACAGTTCCACAATTTACTTCACTTAAAAAGAGTAACGTGCTCCTAAGCTAAACCTGCGATCACTTTCTCGAACCTGCCAGGCAATACCATTGATAGTTGAATTTATCAAATGCTCACCAGTCAGGTTCGTAATGCTAGCAACAATAGTCAGCGAATCATTTACCTGCCAGCTGCCAGAAACGTCCAGTTGATCGATCCCATCACGGAAGCTATTACCCTGCGTGGGATCATTATCCAGATCAATAGTATTACTGGCCACTAGCGCACCAATATGCTCAGTACGCTTTTGTGCTGTGTCATCCAGGAACATTTCACGAGATGTCCAGGCTAAACGAGCACCCCAATTTTCGTATTCCCAGAACAGTTGAAGGTTATAGGATGTCTCAGAGATATCTTCGAGAGCTACACCATTCGGGTCTTCGCTTTGCGAGAGAGTAAAATTAGCGTTGATTCCTAAACCGGACCAAGCGCCGGGCAGGTAATCAAAGTTGTAAACAGCGCCTAATTCAACGCCCTGAATCGTACCATTAGAGCCATTAGTGGACGTAGTCGTCTTCACGCCATTACGCCCGTCTGCCACAAAGGCGAGAAACTCAGCTTCGTCTTCAGTGTCGGTATATATGTCTGAATCAGCTCGAACACCCGCGGGTAGGATACAGATCTGATCAAATGCGCCTGCATTGTGGTTTTGACCTGAAACACCACCAGGGAAATAGGCACAGTAAATGGATTCCTTCAAGAATGAAGCTACATCCTTATAGAACACAGTAGCCGATACCATGTTGCCGTCCCAATAGTGCTCCACCCCGAAATCAAATTGCGCCGCACGGAAAGGCTCCAACCCTGGATTACCGCGAGTTGCCAAAATAACATCAGAGTTAAAGTTGTACGCAGGGCTCAAATCTCCGAAGTTGGCGCGACGCATCACCTTGGCGCCAGTCGCGCGCAGGATAGTGTTATCTGTCAAATCTACCGACGCATTGATACTAGGCAGGAAATCAGCATAAGTTTCAGTGTCGGTCACCAAAACACCGTCCTGAAAAGCAGATGAAGTGACGTCGGTTTCGACATAGCGACCACCTAATACAATTCTAACGCGATCAAAATCCAAGTCAGCTTGCAAATAGGCGGCTGCAGTTTCTTCGCCGATCTTGGTATATGCCGAGTCCCGAGCCGTCAAATTACTGGCTAAACTACCAGAAACTTCCCTATTCGTACCTGCTAGTAATTGCTTGACAATGTCAAAAGTTCCTTCTAGATCACCACTCAATCGGGCCGCATCGTAAAGAACAAATGGTGCTGTCTGGTTTGCGGAAGAATAACCTGCCTGATCGAACAGGTCGCCAGGCTGGTATGGGTTCACGAGCGTACCGGGAAAGAGTGCATCAAATTCTGTCATAGTCCATACGACGTATTCGCTGCCGTCCGCTGTAGTCAGATCTTGGTGCAAATTGGCCGAGCGAAACTCTTTGGAAGATCTTTCGTAATCTCTATCTGTTGCGCGAAAACCCGCTTTAAATGCAGTAAACCACTCCAGATCAACTGGGTTGTTGTACTCAAAATCAACACGGTAAGCATCTTCAGCATTGAAAACATCATCGGTCAAATGCCTGAACTCACGAAGTGCAAGTCTGTCCATCTCCAAAAAGGGATTCGCATCGTTCAAGTAATCCACACCAGGCACCGAATTGTGGTTACTTACGTCGATAACGGCGTCGACGAAATGTCGGTTTTGACCTGCCGGGTTAAGAGCTTCTGCTGCCTGATCGTGTGCGCGCCAGTTAAATTCTGACTTAGGCTCAGTTTGATCAGACTCAGCTGTTGCAAATTCAAAACTAACTTGCATTTTTTCCGTTAGATCAAATTCTCCGCCAAAGGCGTGTGAGTATGACTTGGTTTCCCGAAATTCACTCCATGTTTTCGGAAGGATAAAAGCACCTTCTAAAACATAATCGCTGAGTTGGCCATTAGCATCTTCAAAAGCAGTACCAAGAGCGTTGGTAGCAGAACCACCGGCCATCAGTACCGAGTAAGCCTCTTCACCACCGGAACGATCTGTAAAGTTCAAATCGGTATACAGATTGCCTCTTTCATTTGGCGCCCACTGAAAACTAAGGTTCGCAGCCGTACGCTCTCTGTGTTCAACCCAGGGCTCATATTTGTGCTCCCGCGAAATAACGTAATTACCGCTTGGCGTATTTTGAGCTTCATCAGTAAGATTGATTACTCCATCATTGTTGATGTCGAAGCCATCCTGAACTCTCAAGTCCTGCTGGAATGTGTCTTGTCGTAAACTTCTGTCCTGATAGGAAAGAGATGCCATAACGCCGAAAGCGCCGCCATTATCGAGCTCCCAGTTGTTGCCATATGTTGCGTTTAAAATGGGCGCAGAATTCTCTGTCTTGTCCGCATATTCCATGTCCAGACTGACCGAAACAATTTGCTCGCCTAAATCGATGGGTCTAAGGGTTTTCATGTTGACAGTGCCACCCAAAGCGCCTTCAATCATTTCTGGTGTTGGAGACTTGACGACTTCAACCGCCGAGAGGAAAGCAGAAGGCATATCGTCCAGGCTTATGCCGTTACGGCTATCGCCAAGCGTGGAACGACCGTTAATCTCAACACGGTTATTATTAAGACCGCGAATAGATACTTCATTTCCCACACCATATTCACGGTTAATCGAAACGCCAGTAACACGCTGAAGTGCTTCAGCAATGTTGTTGTCTGGTAATTTGCCGATATCTTCTGCAGCGATTGCGTCAATGATCCGGGCATCATTACGTTTTAAGTCTGCAGCCGCCTGCAGGGAGCCGCGAATGCCGATGGTGACGATCTCTTCAATATCTTGCGCAAAAGCCTGCGGTGCAAGCGCCTGCACAGCCGCGCCCACAGCCGACGCAACCAAAGTAAGTTTGAATTTCATTAGGTTTCTCTCCCCAGTTTGGCAGATTGCAGTGCGTACGGCCAATATTGTAATCCACATCTTAACGACAATGCAAACCAGAAGGTATTACTAATGCCGAATTATTGGTAGGACCAATTATAGATTCCCAGTGTTTTTCCGGGTGCTCGATGCACAGCTTGTCGATTTTCCACTAGCACTCATTGATGTTTGCGAGCTATTGCTTCGGCGCCGCCGGTTGAAACTTCACTTCGAACGAGCCAAACGATCCGAAACCAACGTGCGCCGTTGAACGCGCCTGCACTTCGTGAACCCCGGTGAGCGCGCCTGTCGAGACCAGGGCGCCTTCGGCCAGCGCAATGCCCCGGCTGGCGCTGAGGCCAATCAGAAACCTCAATGCCTGCAGCGCATTTCGTTCGATGGGTTCGGGGTTGGCCTCGCCAACCGTGAAATCGTCCACGGCTACGCTGGCGAACAGGGATTCCGGCCCCAACGAGCGCCACCCGGAAATCTTCGGGCCGACAACGAGGCCGGCGTTTGCGCCGAAATCGGATATCACCGACATTGCGCCAAGTTCATTTACAAGAGCCATCGGACTGCTGGCGATTTCCGCCACGCCATACACTGCACGGACGAGGTCGGCCAATTCTTCGTCCGAGTAGTTTTTATCCGAAGGCAGCACGGCACAACCCAGTTCCAGAGCATATTCAGCTTCAATAGCGGCGAATCCACCCTCATAGATCGCCATCGCCTCGCATGCACCGGGACTGGCGGTGCGGATGGTCGACTTGAATATCGGGCCGGCAAGTCTTTCGGCCTTGAAGCGCTCCCGGTCGGGCGCCGACAACTTCCCGATTTTCCATGCTGCGACTTTGTCGGGCCAACGGTTTGCTGAAGCCGACTGAACGGCGTATGCCTGCTCCAGAGTCGTCGGCAGGCGGCCGGGAAAATCCGCCATCGGTCTGGCGCTCAACCGCGCCGCGACCAGGCGCCTGGATACTTCTTCGTCCGGTACGGACAATGACGTACGTACATCTGCAGCGTTTGCTATAGCCACTTTATTCTCCATTTCACGACCTCGAATCTGATGTAGCGCTGATTGTTTGCCCTGCTCTTCATAGTAATTGCCAAACACCCTTGATTCCGACAAAAGCCGTGAAGATCGAGAACAGTAAAATCGCCCCAAGAATGCCATTGCCGATCCAGATATTCTTGTGCATTCCCATTAAATCTTTTCGGTTGCAGAGATAAAAAATGCAGGCGACCGTAATGGGGAGGACGATAGCATTGAAGGCTTGCGAAACGATCATCACGAACACTGGCCTGGCTCCGAAAATCGGCACTACCAGACCGAGCATGGAAATCAGGAACACCATCGCTCGATACTTGCCCAGCGTCATATCGCGTTCCGTGCCGGAATAATCACATAACAACCAGGGCAGCATAAGCACGTTGGGAAATTGAGAAGATACTCCCGCCGCGACGAGACCCAGCGCAAATATCGAAACAGCCATGGAACCCGTGAGCGGCTCCAGCAGTACGATCATTTGGGGCGCCTGCGACAAGACCATGCCCTCCGCGTACAAGGCGCCGGCGGCCGCGGCCATGACCGCCGCACTGATTACAAACATCAGGGCTACGGAAACAATGGCGTCATTTCGTTGCTTTTTATAATCATCCAGCGACCAGCCTGCCTCCTTGACCAGCGTGGTTCGAATGATAAACAGGCCGGAAAACACGGTGGTCCCCACCATCGATGCCATTACCAGAAGAGGACCTTGCCCGATATCGACTGAGGCCTGGGGGATGCTCGGAATCAACCCTCTGACAATATCGACGGGCGGGGGCATCATGATAAAGAAATTGATCAGAAAACAGGCTGACATGACGGCAACGATCACAGCCAGACTTCGTTCGAAAAACTGTGTTTTACCGTTCCAGAATATGAAATAAACCAGGGCGACAAAAATGGCCGCGAAATAGATCGGCGGGACGCCTCCCGCAACCATGGACTTTGACCACTCATGACTGATTTCCGCGACGATTCCCATCACTCCCATGACACTTCCGCAGACTCCGGCAGTCAGAGCCACAATAAAGAAAATACCGACCAGCGGATGGATGTGTTTTCGAAAAGCCTCCAGTGCAGTCTCGCCGGTAACCAACGTATAGCGGCCATAGAGATTTATCATGAAAAAAGTGCAGAGGCACGACGCGGCGATCGTCCACAACAGGCTCATGCCATACTCTGCCCCCGCCTTGGCCATAGCGGTAACGCTACCGGTACCGATATTGAAACCCAGCAAAAAAATTCCCGGAAGAAATAGCGAAAGCGCCCTGGCGAACTTTTGCGAGAAGGAGTCGTTAGCCGCTCTGCCCTGCATTGGAGTCATGCTTAAGATTGCGTCTCCATTTCCCGGGCGGAAAGCGTCCGGATTACGCCCCGAATTTCAGCGAGGCCCTTCAGGCGGCCGATACTTGAATAGCCGGGATTCACGGTCTTGTCGATGTCGTCCATCATGCGATGGCCATGGTCGGGGCGGATATAGATGTCGTCGCCAGCGGATTCCGCCCGTGCGCGCCGCTCCTCCTCGTTCAACAATTCCCTGATCACCTGAACCATGTCCACATCGCTATCCAGGTGTCCGGCCTCATGGAAAGACCGCTGCTCTCCGGAGTCCAGGCTGACGCCGCGCAGGTGGGAAAAATGTATGCGTGAGCCGAACTTCCTGGCCATGGCAGGCAAATCGTTGTCTGGGCGGCTGCCGTAGGTGCCCACGCAGAGCGTCATGCCGTTGGACGGACTTGGCAGTTCATTGAACAGGAGATCCAAATCTTCCGCGGTGCAGATAACTCGCGGCAGCCCCAGCAAATCGCGTGGAGGATCGTCGGGATGGATGGCCAGCTTGACTCCCAGAGATTCCGCTCTGGGCAGAACCGGGGACAGGAAAGCAAACAGATTCGCGCGCAGTGTATCGTGGTCCACATCCCTGTATCTGGATAACATGCCGCGAAAATCGTCCAGACCATAGCTTTCCGTCATTTTGCCCGGAAGACCGGCGATGATGTTTCTGGTCAGCTCTTCCCGCTCTGCTGCGGACATGGCTTCGTGGATTTGCCTTGCCTCGGCGATTTCCGCCTTGGTGTACTCGGCGCCGGCATCGTTTCGCTGAAGAACGAAAAGATCGAAAGCGGCAAATTTTTTCTGGTCGAAGCGTAATGCGTAGGCGCCGCTGGGAAGCTTGAAGTCAAGGTCTGTGCGGGTCCAGTCGATGACCGACATGAAGTTATAGCAGATGGTTCTGATTCCGCAGCGCGCCAGATTTTCCATCGATGCGATCCAGCGGTTCGTGTATTCCTGATGGCCCGGCCGCGCCAGCTTGATGTCCTCATGTATGGGAATGCTTTCCACCACGCTCCACTTCAGTGACGCAAGGCCGGGTTCAGTGTGTTCTATCAGCGCCTGATGTTCGCGTATTGCGTCGACGGACCAGACTTCGCCGGTGGGAATGGAGTGCAGTGCACTGACGATGTCGGTCGCGCCGGTTTGCCTTATATGATCCACGGTGACGGGATCGCCCGGCCCAAACCATCTCCATGACTCACGCATGTTCGTCTCGTTGATTCAATAACTCGCCGGTTCTGTATTGTCGATTAAAAAAAGGGCGCCAATGTTAAACATTGGCGCCCCATTCTTAGCGGCGATTCTCTTCGCTTTACAAGCGGTAAGTGGCGCCGATGGTTATGCGGCGGTCCGTCAGCCCCTGGAAGCACACGAGTGCGCCTCCGTTGACACAGGATTGCCTGACATCCGACTCAGTGAGGTTGACGGCTTCGACACCGACGCTCAGATTGTCGTTCACGGCATAACTTACGCTGGCATTGAGCTGCCCTCTATCCTCCTGTACGACCGGAAAGCCCCAGGGGAAGCTGGAAGTGCTGCCGAAATCGGTCGAACGGTACGCCTCACGCCACGTATAACGCATCCTGGCTGAGATGCCGAATTTCTCGTAATACGTCGTGATGTTGTAGGAGGTCCCGGAAAGGTCGACCAGTTGCCCCCGTAGCGAAACGTCGGTAGCGCCCGCTGACATCAAGGCAAATGCTGCCCGGGCGCGGCTGGTCGGATTGAGGAAGGTATCGCCGCCGGTGAATTCCTGCTCGGTCAGGTTAGCGATAAAACCGAATCCGGAAGCCCAACCCAGTTCGTCCTCGAACTGTGCAAGATCGTACTGCAAGGCAAGCTCAAATCCTTCCTGGGTGGTTTCCCCGGCGCCATTGACTGTCGTCGCCGCCGGAACGCAGACCCCTACGCCACCGGCGTCGCCGAAAACATTGACGTCCGCGATGGGGTTGTAAATGCCGCCTTGCTCACAGGGGGCGGTAACGTCGCGGAATCCGGTGACCGGATCCTCGAACGGATCGTCCTGGGTGCGAACGAACAGGCCGGTGCGCTCCTTGTGGAAATAGCCGATGCTCACCACGCTAGAAGGCGCGAAATACCATTCGGCGGAGAGATCGAACGAAACTACCTCTTCAGGCTCCAGACCCGGGTTGCCGATCGAAACCGGAGGATTGGGGCTGGTGCTGAATGTAGTGGAAGTCGACAGACTGCTGAAACTCGGGCGTCTGATATCCTTGCCCCAACCTGCGCGAAGCAATACGTCCTCGCTTGCGTTTGCAACCAGATTGAATCGCGGCAACAGGAAGTTGTAGCTGCCGCTAGAAGTCGTCGGAGTAGCCACGCCGTTGGTTACCGAATTGCCGGTCGAGTCGACCTCGGTTTCCAGATAGCGCACTCCGAAATTTCCGCGAAAAATGCCGCTCTCGAAATTCGCTTGCGCGTACAGCGCGTCGGTTACTTCTTCGATATCGAAAAATGCGGCGACGCTCGACGTGGGCTCGTTAATCGAATTGGAACCACCGTGGGCGTTAATTGCGCCATTCAGCGTGGCCAGCACGCCGTCCGGGTCCGAAGCCACGAGTTCCGGGTTGATGAGTAGAAAATTGCCGATGTACAGCGCTCTGTCATCGGCCGCATTGAAGTTGTCAGGGCCCGGCACGAGAAGTTCCGAGAACAAGTTTCCTCTGGGAGAATCAGACATTCTCCTTAACCCGCGGTTGGTGCGGATGTCGTTGTTGAAATTCGACGCAGTGCTGTTGCGATAGCCAAAATCGACCGTGGTAAAACCCGACCAGTCCAGGTCGTAAGTGAAGTCGAACACCAAAGCGTCTTCGCCGCTTTCGGCTATGTCCTGGCTGATGTTGGTATCGCGCAATACAACGTTCGCGGGATCGAGCAATTGCGCAACCGTCGGCGCGCCCGGTTCACCGAACGCGACGCCCCATGACAGCGTGCCATCCGTCAGATCGTAGCGGAAAGGTGTGCTGTTATCGTTGGCGCCACCTGGGTCCAGGGGCACGTTCGGATTGATGAAGTTGAGCGTGGTATTGAAACTCGGAGTGGTGGAGTCGGACCTGGAGGTCGATATTTCCGCTCGTCCTGACCACCTGCCTCTTTGCCAGTCGGCGCCCCATCTGTATATCTGGCTTTCCGTCAGGCGCGAATTCGTGTCCGACGAGAACCGCAGATTCGGATCGTCGTCGTCAACCGACAAGTCGACGCCGATCACACCCCGAAGCGCCGCTTCGATAGAGCCGAGATTCTGAGTGCCGTTGCGACCGTCGACCGAACCGAAATTGATCGTTTCGAACGCATCGGGAATCGAGGCGTTCCTGAGGCTGCTCACGCCCGACCCCTGCACCCGCGAACTCTCCTGCCGGCGCTCCTGATCGTTAATGACCGCATCGAAGTACAAGGTCAGTTCTTCGCTCGGCGCCCACTCCATCGTGCCGGCAAAGTTCGTGGTTTCATACTCGAAATTGTCGTAATCCTGGTTGAGAAACTGGATGGGCAGAAAGTTGAAGGATTGAGCGCTTGCGGCGCTGCCGCCCGCGGCCACGTTGTTGTCGCGGTCGGTGCGGGGGCGGAAGGCGGTTACGTCCTGCTCGGTAAAACTTCCGCTGACTACAATGCCGAAATCGCCGGCGTCGGTAGTCCAGTTGTCGCCCCAGGTGCCTGATATCCTGGGTGTGAAAGTACCGTCGGTGGTAAGGCTGCTGTTTTCCCCTTGCGCCCGAATAGCCGCGATACGTTCGTTAATCTGGAGAGGGCGAATGGTTCTGAGGTTGATCGTGCCACCCACGGAGCCTTCGATGGTTTTTGCTTCAGGCGCCTTGGTCACTTCGACCGCGGAGATGATAGCCGCGGAAACGTCTTCGAAATCGATGCCGGTGCGTCCGGCGCCGGAGTCAACTGTTGACACGCCGTTGATTTCGGTCCGGTTGGCGTTGGTGCCGCGAATCTGAACGCCGGTACCGACACCGGCCGTTCGCGTAATCTGGATACCCGTAACGTTTTCGAGTACCTCCGCAAGATTCTGGTCAGGCAGCTTGCCGATGTCTTCCGCCTGAATCACTTCGACCAGGTTATCCGCGGCTCGCTTTTGCTCAAGAGCGCTGGCAAGAGACGAGCGGATACCGGTGACGATGATTTGTTCAACTTCCGCATCCTGGGCATAACTCGCAGGCATTGTGGCCAGCGCGGATACGCCTAAAGTCAACGCGGCACATAGCGGATTGCGCTTGAACCTGGAATTTCCACCACTGGAGGTGGTATTACGTTTGGCACTCATTTGAATTCTCTCCCGAAAATTGATTTTGCGAAGGCCCAGTACGACAGGCGGGAGTGTACCACCGATGCAAACCAAAAGGTAGCATTAATTTCACTTTATTGGTAAGACCAATATTGGTTGCTCAGCGGTTTGCCTGGCGCACAATGCGCTGCTTGTCGATATTCCACTCTCGGTCCTTGATGCTGGCGCGCTTGTCGTGATCCTTTTTGCCCTTGGCAAGGGCAATGCGGCACTTGACCAGGTGGTCGCGCCAGTAGAGGTGAGTGCAAACGCAGGTATAGCCTTTTTGCTGTGTGGCGCCGAACAGTTTTGACAATTCCTGCTTGTTGAGCAGCAACTTGCGCGTGCGGTCGGGATCGGCCACGACATGGCTGCTGGCGGTTTGCAGGGGTGTGATGTAACAGCCCAGGAGAAAGGCCTCGCCATCCTTGATCAGCACGTAGCTGTCGACCAGTTGCGCCTTCTTCGCACGCAGGCTCTTTACTTCCCAGCCTTGCAGGCACAGGCCGGCCTCGAAGCTGTCTTCGATATAATAGTCGTGCGTTGCTTTTCTGTTGACCACGATTGTGGTATCAGGTGCTTTCTTTTTCATGACGGCCGTCCAGGAAAGCGCAACTATAACAGGGGGCAGGCGAATGGCGCACGAACGAGGGAAGTTCTCTTCCAGAATGGGATTCATCCTTGCCGCGGCCGGATCCGCGGTCGGGCTCGGCAACCTGGTGGCGTTTCCGGTGATGGCCTCGAAGAACGGCGGCGCCGCGTTTCTGCTCGTCTACCTGTTTTTCATCGCGGTGATCTGCTATCCGGTGATGATGGCCGAGGTCGCCATGGGCCGAAATACCCATCGCAACCCCGTGGGCGCATTTCTCAAGCTGTCCGGCGGCAGCAGGCTCTGGCACGCGGTGGGCATGCTGGCGATCCTGACGCCGTTCATGATTGCGGTGTTTTACTCTGTCATTACCGTCTGGTTGCTGGTCTATCTGAGGGAACTCATGTTCGGCGGTCTGAACATGCTGGCCGACGACGCCAGCTTCGGCGAAATTGCCGCGCGGCCCACGACATTCGGCTACCTGATTTTCCTGCTCATACTGGTGTTCGTCATTCTGCTCGGCGGTGTCAAGGGCGGCATCGAGCGGCTGGCGCGGGTGCTGATGCCGACACTCGCGGTGATGCTGGTGGCGCTGACGATCTTCGTACTGACGCTGGATAACGCCAGCGTCGGCATCGCCTACTATCTTGTGCCCGATTTCTCGCGCATGAACCTGGCGGTGGTCAACGGCGCGCTGGCCCAGGCATTTTTCTCGCTGTCGCTCGGCATGGGAATCCTGATTACCTACGGCTCGTATTTCAGCCGCGAGGACAGCATCGCCGGCTCGACGCGCATGGTGGCGATCGCGGACACGAGCATCGCTTTCTTCGCCGGCCTGCTGATTCTGCCGGCGATTTTCGCATTCGACCCGAATACCAATACCGACGACCTTTCCACGAGCAGCGTCGGGCTGATCTTCAGCTTCCTGCCGAAGATATTTCTTTCCATGGAAGCCGCCGTGGGCTATATCGGCGCGAGCATCGCCGCCATCGTATTCTTTACGCTGGTGTTCTTCGCCGCGCTGACTTCGCTGGTTTCCATCATCGAGATTCCCATCAGTTGCTGGATCGACGAGTTCCGGATCTCACGGCGCAAGGCGATCGTGGTCCAGGCCGTGCTGATGGCGATCGTTACCATTCCCGCTACGATGTCTCTGGGAATCTCCGATTTCTTCACCAATTTCACGAGTTACGGCGGCGTATCGAAGTCTTTCTTCGATCTGGTGTCGGACGTGTTCTACGAGACCATTCTGCCGCTGGTGGGCTTTACCGTGTGCATCTTCTGCGCCTGGCGATGGAAATTGAGCGGGCTGGCCGACGAACTCGAGGTCGGCGATCCGAATTATCGCGGCTCCCGGCTGCACCGCTACATCGATCTCTCGCTCGGCACCGTCATTCCTGTCGTGCTGCTGGTGGTATTTCTGAGCACCGTCAACCAGATCTATCTCTGATGGTGTCCGTGGTCCGCAGCGCTTTGCTGCCGCATTCCGCCCGGCAGATGTTCGAGCTGGTGAACGACATCGAGCAATATCCCCTGTTTCTGCCGCATTGCAAGTCCGCCAGCGTGCTTTCCCGGAGCGACGATGAGCTCGTCGGCAAATTGAGCCTGGGACGGGCGGGTATCCGGCAGCAATTCGTCACCCGCAACCGCCTGCGGCCGCCGGAGGCGATAGACATGGAGCTGGTGGAAGGCGATTTCTCGCATTTCCAGGCGCAATGGCGATTCGACAGCCTCGGCGAAGGTTCGTGCAAGGTCAGTTTGCAAATGGAATTCGAGTTCCGCTCAGTGCTGGTAAATCTTGCGGTTGGCACGCTGTTCCGGGATACCGCGAGCGTCATGGTCGACGCCATGGTGAAGCGGGCGGCGGCAGTCTACGGAAAATGAGCAAGTCCGTGGGCGCAATCGACGTGGAAGTCGCCTGGGCTACGCCCGATAGCCAGCGCATCATCACCCTGCAAGTGCCGCGCGGCACGACCGCCCGGGAAGCGGCGGAGTTATCCGGTATCGTCGAAGAATTTCCCGAAATCGATCTCGATGCAGCGGTCATGGGCATCTTTTCGCGCAAACTCGACGGCAAGCGAGCTCCGGCGCCGGGTGACTACGTACTCAAGCCCCGCGATCGCATCGAAATCTACCGACCCTTGCGCATCACTCCCATGGAAGCCCGCCGGCTACGCGCCACCAGGCCCGGTGTGTAGGTTCTTGTAGGGGCGAGGCATGCCTCGCCCGTGTGCGTTGCACGGTATCGGGGCCACCCGCGGGCGAGGCATGCGTAGCCCCTACCGAACACGCACACCCGGTTCCAAAAACAAGGCGCCTCGCGCATAATGAAAGAAAGGGTTCCATTCCCCAGGAAGCCGGGTTCATGAAACAGGATCGCAGCAAACCAGGGCTGCTGAAACGCATCGAGCAGGGTCTGTACGAGTACTATGTAACGCCGCACCGGCGGGCCATGGCGCGGGCGGGGCGTGACGAAGAAGACCTGTTCATGCTGATTGTTTTCGCCGAAAGCATGGGCGTGCCGAATCCTGCCGCGTTCTACACCATGGAATTGTTGCCTGTTGTCTACGAGCGTTTCCATGAGTGGCATCAGCGCATGGGCATGGAACGCTCGCCATTGGATCATGTGAATTGCTGCTAGATCTCGCGCGTTCCAGGCAGATTCTTTTCTTCGGCGGCAAGGGCGGCGTCGGCAAGACCACCGTATCCGCGGCGACGGCGCTTGCCCTCGCCAACGAAGACCGGCGGGTGCTGCTCGTGTCCACCGACCCCGCCCATAACCTCGGTCATCTGTTCAATCGTGAGATCGGTCCGCGACCGGTGCGGCTCGCGCCGGATCTGGACGGGCTCGAACTCGATCCGGAAGCGACTGTGCATGAGCACATGAGCGAAGTATCAGGCGCCCTGCATAGCCTGATGCCGGTGCAGATGCATGGGGAGATCGACAAGCATATCGCGCTGTCGAAAGACGCTCCGGGCATGCAGGAAGCCGCGATCCTGGAAAAGATGGCGGAGATTGTCGAGCAGGGCAGGAAGGATTACGAACACGTGATTTTCGACACTGCGCCTTCCGGGCATACCGCCCGGCTCATGGCGCTGCCCGAGATGATGACGGCATGGACCGAAGGCCTGATTCAGCGCCGCGAGCGCGCCGACCGCTTTGCCGAGTTCGTGCGCGGCCTCGGCTCGGACTCGGCATTGGCGGAGGACATCGTCGGCGAAAAGAATCCGGCCGCCGAGAAGGAAAGCAGGATTCGAAGCGTCCTCAACCGCCGCCGGCTCAAGTTCGTGCATTTGCGCGACGCGCTGGCGGACCCGGAACTGACCTCGTTCGTAATTGTGCTGGTGGCGGAGCGATTGCCGGTTCTGGAAACCATTGAATTGCGTGACCAACTACGCAAGGCGGGACTGGCCATCGACTGCCTGGTGGTGAACAAGCGTCTGCCCGCGGGGGCGGGCGAGTTTCTGGAAGAGCGTCGCGCCCAGCAGGAAATTCACCTGCAATCCCTGGGCGAGGCCCTGCCGGAAATTCCCCGCGAGCATCTGGATCTGGTGGCGCAGGATATTGCCGGCCTGGCGGCGCTGAAGGAGTTTTCGCAAGGTCTGCAAGACTAGCGCTGTACTCGTCCCGAACCCTTGCCGCGCATCAGTTGCAACACTTCAGCGGTGTCGACGCGATTGAAATCTCCAGGAATCGAATGCTTCAGACAACTCGCGGCAACGGCGAATTCCAGCGCCTGCCCGCGGTTATCGAATGCGTTCAGCCCATGGATCAGGCCAGCGGCAAAACTGTCTCCGCCGCCCACCCGGTCGACGATGTCGGTAATTTCGTAACGCCGCGATACGTGGAAACCGCCGGCGTCGCGCAAACAGGCGGACCATTGATTCCGGTCGGCGCTCAGCGATTCCCGCATGGTAATCGCCATTACCGACATGCGCGGAAACCGCTTCAACATCTCCGCGCTGAGCAATTCGTATTTGGCGGTGTCCAGTTCACCGCTTTCGACATCGATATCGACCTCGACTCCGAGTGACTTCTGGCAGTCTTCTTCGTTGGCGATGCCGACGTCGACGAACCGGACGAGTTCGTTCATGACTTCCGGTGCGGTCTTGCCGTACTTCCACAACTTGCCGCGGAAATTGAAATCACAGGACACGGTAATTCCGGCTTCGCTTGCCGCGGTCACGGCTTCCAGGCTAAGCCGGGCCGAGGAAGCGCTTAGCGCCGGTGTGATGCCGGTAATATGCAGCCAATTCGCTCCGGCGAAGATTTCTTTCCAGTCGAAATCGCCGGGCTGCGCGGTGCTGATCGAGGATCCGGCGCGATCGTATACGACTTTCGAAGACCGCTGGTTGGCGCCGGTCTCCAGAAAATAGATGCCGACACGGTCGCCGGTGCGCTTGATGTTTCCGGTATCCACTCCGTACTTGCGCAACTCGCGAATCGCCGCATCGCCGATCGCGTTATCCGGCAGTGCGCTGACGAACGCGGCGTCGTGGCCGAAATTGGCCAGCGAGACGGCGACATTGGCCTCGCCGCCTCCGAACGTGGCTTCCAGCTCGGGCGACTGGAACAATCGTTCATGGGACGGCGATTTCAGGCGCAGCATGATTTCACCGAAGCAGATGAATGCCAAGATCAGATCTCCTGTTCAGACGGGCGCGTCAGGAAAAGTAGAGTCCGCCGTTGATATCCAGACTTGCGCCGGTAATGAAGCTCGACTCTGGCGAGGCGAGATACGCGGCCAGATCCGCCACTTCCTGCGCCTGTCCTTCGCGGCGCAGCGGCGTTGCCCCGGCGACGTTCGCCCGCACCTGATCCTTGGTGAAGGTGTCGTGAAACGTCGTGTCTATCATGCCGGGACAAACGCAATTTACCCGGATGCCGGCGGGCCCCAGTTCCTTGGCCAGCCCTCTGGTGAAAGTCATCAGCGCGCCTTTTGAAGAGGCGTAGGCAATTGCGCCGGGGCCGCCGCCGTCGCGGCCGGCTTGGGACGAGAAATTCACGATCGAGCTTCCCGCGCCCATATGGGGAACCGCATGTTTGGCTGTCAGGAAGGCGCTGGTCAGGTTCAGTTTCATCACGCGTTCGAAAAACGATTCGCTCATCTCCGCGAGTGTCTTGCGCGCGACCAGTCCGCCCGCGACATTGACGAGAATATCGATGGAATCGCCGAATTCGCTTCGCGTCCGCTCGATGAGATTTTCCACGTCCGCGTTATTCGTCATGTCGCCGCGAACGCTGATCGCCGTGCCGCCGGCGGATTGGATTGCCGCTAACGTCGCCTCCCCATCCTCGGCGCTGTTCAGCCAGGTGAAGGCGACCCTTGCGCCATTCGCGGCCAGTGTTTCCGAAATCGCCCTGCCGATGTCGCGCGAGCCGCCGGTTACGATCGCTACCTTGTTTTCAATATTCATTCCTGTTTCCAGCAAGTTTTTGATGATTGGTGATTCAGCCGGCCGCTTCCGCCTCCGGAGCCGCTGCGCCGGGCGCCGAGGTCACGGGTTCTATCCGGCCGCCGAAAATCCAGACCGAAGCCACCGCGAGCGGAACCAGCAAGGCGCCCAGCAGGAAAAACGGCACATAGGATTCCTGGGTGATGGCAGGCACCATCCAGGTCGTGATCAATACGCCGACTACCGCGGCCGTCCCGCCTACGCCCGCCAGCGAGCCGACCGATTTGCCGGCGAAAAAGTCGCTGGGCAGCGTTTGAATGTTGCCGATGGCGAATTGAAATCCGAACAGGATTACGGCGATCAGCAACACCGCCGTCAGCGGGGTGGAAGCGAAAGCCGTAGCGATCAACATTGGCATCATGATCGCGCCGCCCAGCGTAATCGTCAGCTTGCGGGCGGCATTGACGGACCAGCCGGTCTTGATCAGCTTGCCTGCCAGCCAACCGCCAAGAATCGCGCCGAGAGCCGCGCCTACATAGGGCACCCAGGCGAACAATCCGATTTGCACGATGTCGAATCCGAAACGGTCGGCCAAATAAATTGGCAACCAACTGACGAAAAGCCACCAGACCGGATCGAGAAAAAATCGCGATGAAATAACGGCCCAGCTTTGCCGGTACTGAAGCATTTCGCCCCAGCCCGGAGCGGCTTGTTCATAATCTTCCTCGGACAGTTTTTCCGTTTTCTGGCCCGAGAGAATGTATTCCCTTTCCGCCTCGGAAAGCCATGGGTGGCGATCCGGCGGCGCCTTGTACACGAACAGCCAGGGAATAAGCCACAGGAATCCCAGCAAGCCCACCGCGATAAAGGTTCCCTGCCAGCCGAATTGAATATACAGCAGTGCGATTACCGGCGCGGAAACGATTGCGCCCACCGAAGCCCCCGAATTGAAAATTCCCTGCGCAAGCGCACGCTCCTTGATGGGGAACCACTCGGCGTTGCTCTTCGTTGCGCCGGGCCAGTTGCCGGCTTCACTGATGCCGAGAGTCGCCCGTACGAGCCCGAGCGAAAGAACGCCGCGGGTGGCGGCGTGCATCATGATAGAGATGGACCAGACCACGATCGCCAGGACAAACCCCAGCCGCGTTCCGATCATGTCGAAGATCTTGCCGAACAGGGAATGGCCGATGGCGTATCCGACCATGAAGAACGAAATGACCAGCGCATAGTCGTTCGAATCCATCCCCAGTTCTTCGGAAATGGTCGGCCACATGACCGCCAGCGCGTTGCGGTCGATATAGTTGATCACGGTGGCGAGGGCGACCAGCCCGACGACAATCCATCTCAAGTATCCGCGAAACATTCGAGTCTCACTCCTGCAATTTTATTTGTGGAAATTTCAGATATTCGCGACTTTGAGAAAACGATGGCGGCTTTCCGATGCCTGCTTGCGTATTCTTTCCAGAGCCTGTTCTTCAGTGATATCGAGCATGGACCCCAGCAGGCGCGCGAAATGCTTGCGCATGGCCATGCGAGCGGCGGCGGGGTCTCGCTCACGCAGCGCATCGTAGATTTCCATGTGCTCGTCGCCGCGCTGCGATGTGTCTTCGAGACAAACGGATTCATACACTTCCTTTACTTGCGGAAGTTCGTCGCGCATTTTCCAGAGGAGTTCGACAATATGTCGCGCGGCCGAGTTTCCCGAAGCCGCGGCGATCGTGAGATGAAAGTCCCGGTCCGCCTTTTCCGCCGCTTCCTCGTCCCGCGGGTCGTCAGAGGCCATTTTTTCTATGCAGCCGGCAAGTTTTTCCAGTTCCTCATCGCTGATATTCAGCGCGGCCAGCGCGGCCACCTCCGACTCGAACAGCGATCTGGCTTCGGTAACCTCGAAGGCGTTTACCTTCGGAAGACTTTCGTGACCGGGGTCGACGTCTTCGAGCACATAGACCCCCGAACCGGTTCTTATATCGACCTTGCCGCGAGCTTGCAGGGCCACCAGGGCTTGTCGAATCGTCACACGGCTTACCTTGAATTGCTCGGCCAGGTTTCTCTCCGCGGGCAAGCGGCTACCGGTCGGATAGACGCCTTTTTCAATCAATTCCAGTATTGACCGGGCGACGGTGTTGTAAAGTCTCTTGTCAGTCATTTGGCATTATCCTTCGGGTTTTCCAATTTCAGGTCGTCCATACTTTACAGAAAACGCCGGGATTTTGTGCGCTACGATTGGGACAATGGATGGATAGTCCAGTCTTTATACCAATATGCCGAAAGTGTGTAAACAACTTTGTGTTGTTTTCCGCGTGAGAAGCGGCGAAGGCGGGTTCAGTTCAGGTCTTCGGGAGGATTCGGCACGAAGTCGCCGGTTACGGTCGCGAGTTCATCGTCGACGAAGAGAACGGTGATGCGCTCCTGGGTGCGCGCGCCGCCGCCGGGCTGGAAGTTGTAGACATAGTCCCAGCGGTCCTGGTGGAAAGGGTCGCGCACGAGTGGCGTGCCCAAGACGAAGATGACCTGGTTCTTGGTCATTCCGGGCCGCAACTGATCGACCATGTTCTGCAGGAGTACATTGCCCTGGGTTATTGAGATCTTGTATACGCCGGGGAAATCCAGCGAACCCAGATTGTTGGCACAGCCCGCCAGGGCGGTCAACAGCAGAATGGGAAGAATTCTGGCCGATTTGATCATGCGGAAATTCCATGTCTTGAGGGGCCGCAAGCTGCGGCTTTCATAAGCGACAGCAGGTGGGCATAATACCTCATGCGTTCTCGCCGAAACAGTCGGCGATTGCCCCGCACCGGGCATGAACTCACGCAGGAAAGATAGAACAACAATCCATTCCCGCGAATCGCGAGGCATACATGGGCACCGAAAATCAGGAATTGCGCAAGGCCGGGCTCAAGGTAACCCTGCCCAGGGTGAAAATCCTGCAGATTCTGGAAACGTCGGAAAACAAGCACATGAGCGCCGAAGACGTATACAAGGCGTTGGTGGAATCCGATCAGGAAGTCGGTCTGGCGACCGTGTATCGCGTGCTTACCCAGTTCGAGGCCGCCGGCCTGGTCATGCGTCACCACTTCGAGGGGGGCCACTCGATTTTCGAACTGATGCCCGGAGATCACCACGATCATATCGTTTGCACTTCCTGTGGCAAGGTCGAGGAGTTCTATGACGATATCATCGAAGACCGGCAGGTCAGGGTCGCGGAAAGTCTCGGCTTCAAGATCACCGACCACAGCATGTATCTGTACGGCATTTGTCCGAGTTGTCAGCAGGAATCCTGATTGGCCGCGAGCATCTGCCGGGCGTGAGCCAGCGAGGCATCGCTGAATTTCGCTCCGGCCAGCATGCGCGCCACTTCCTGCGCTCTTTCCTCTTCCTTCAGTTCCCTGATTGAGGTTTGGGCGCTCGCGCCGTCGCTGGTCTTGCTGACCGAATATTGTCGGTGCGCCTTGCTGGCGACCTGCGGCTGATGGGTTACGCAGAGAATCTGGGCGGACTCGCCCAGGGTATGCAGCAAGGCGCCGACCCGGGCAGCCACACCGCCGCCGATGCCCACATCGACTTCATCGAATACCAGGCAAGGCGTCTGGGATGTCCGGGCGGTAACCACCCGGATCGCAAGGCTGATTCGGGAAAGTTCGCCGCCTGATGCGATCTTGGACAACGGGCCTGGATCCTGGCCCGGATTGGTGTTGACGAAAAATTCGACTCGCTCCAGTCCGCCGGAGTGGACGGCGTCAGGCGCCAGGGATTCGAAGCGGATCTCCATTCCCGCATTGCCCATGTCGAGGCGGGCTATGTGTTGCTTGATCTCTCGCGACAGCCGACTCGCTCCTGCGCGGCGCTGCTTTCCGACCCGCCCCGCGACCTTGGCGTATCTCCCGCGCAAATTCGAGTCTTCCCCCTCAAGGCGCTCCAGTTCTTCCTCACGACCGTGAATGTCCTGCAATCGCTCTTGCAGTGAACGCGTCAACCGCGCCAGTTCGGCGGGCCTGACTTTGTGCTTGCGCGCCATTTCATGCAATTTTCCGAGGCGTTCATCGACCTGGGACAAGCGCTTGGGGTCGATGGGAAACTCGTCCGCCGCGCCACGCAGGTCCGCGGCCGCCTCGTCGATCTGAATGCACGCCGATTCGAGCAGCTCCATGGCATTGGCGATGCGGCCGCTGTCGCCTTGCAGATCGCCGAGCAGATGCAAGGCGCGCCGCAGAGCGCTCAAGGCGTTGAATTGCTCGTTGTCGGAAATGTCCTGAACCGATCCTGCCAGGGCCGCCAGTGCCTGTTCGGCGCCGCTCAGCCGGCGGTGTTCCTGTTCCAGTGTCTGCGTTTCCCCGTCTTCGACCGCAAGCTCCAGCAGTTCGTCCAATTGGTAAGTCAGGAGCTGGACGCCGCCCTCGTCCTCATCGCCGCGCAGCCGCGCTATCTCGTGCTGATTGGCAAGCCATTGGCCGTGCAGCGAACGCATCTCCTCAAGCAGCGTTCGCTCGACACAATAATCATCGAGCAATGACAATTGGGTATGGCGTTGCAGCAGCGACTGGTGTTCCTGCTGGCTTACGATATCCACCAGCAGCACGCCGAGTTGTTGCAGGTTCGACAAGGTTACGGAGGAGTCGTTTACGAAGGCTCTGGAGCGGCCGTCGCCGCCGATTACGCGGCGGATAAGGCAGCAATCCGCTCCGTCTCCCTGCAACTGGTTATCTTCCATCCAGACGCTCGCGGCGTCGTTGTTTGAAACATCGAATTCGGCGGCGATTTCAGTCTTCCTTGCGCCGGATCTGACGACGGTCCTGTCGGCCCGGTCTCCCAGCGCCAGCCCGAGCGCGCCGACGATGATCGACTTGCCCGCGCCGGTCTCGCCGGTGAGCGCCGACATGCCCGCGCGGAAGTCGACCCGCAGGCTTTGCACGGTGGCGTAGTTCTGTATGGAGAGGTGTTGCAGCATGGCGCGAAAAGTATATTTGATCAGCCGGACAAAGAGTACGAATTCGTAACGGAACGCCGGCGGGTCAATTTCCTTGAAACATCATTCCCTGTCCCCATATAGGTTTTCGTGATCTGAGAATCGGGTCAATGGCTTCGTTTGTTTCAACGCAGGTCGGAATAGGTCGGGTCAGGACTTCGAGGCATGAGTAAAACCGGAAAATCCAGCATTGGAAAAGAACCCGCGGACGCACGGGATACCGCGGAGCAGGAGACGGTCGAGGAGTGGGAGATGACTGAAGAGCTGCCCGAGACCGTGGGAATCGGCGACGAAGAAAGCACGGCGGAGGCGAATGCCGACCTGACCCTGGAAGAGGCGCTGGCCCGGTTGTCCGATGCCGAAGAGGAATGCAGCCGGTTCGAGGACAGATTCTTGCGTGTGCAGGCGGAGATGCAGAATCTGCGCCGCCGCACCGAACAGGACGTCCAGCGAGCGCACAAATTCGGCCAGGAAAGATTCTCCAGCGAATTGCTCATAGTGATGGACAATCTCGAACGCGCATTGAGCGCGGCGAGCGATCACGAGGACGATGTGGTCAAGGCGATTTACGAAGGTGTGAATCTGACTCTAAAGAGCTTCGCGGACTGTTTTGCGAAATTCAATATCGAAGCGGTCGACCCGATGGGCGAACCGTTCGATCCTGCGTTGCATCAGGCGATGTCAATTCAGGAAAACGGCGAAGTGGAGCCGAACACGGTCATCGCGGTCATGCAGAAAGGCTATACCCTGCATGGACGGGTGCTAAGACCGGCCATGGTGGTTGTTTCCACCGACCCGGCTTGACCGGAAGCACGCATATCGGGCGCGGGAAGGATTATCCCGCGTCCTTGAATCGAAATGGAAAGCAACAAATATTCTTAGTGTCAGCCCGTGAAAACGAAGCGGGCCGGCATAGTTAACGGAGACCTAGCATGGGCAAGATCATCGGCATCGACCTGGGAACGACCAATTCCTGCGTGGCGATAATGGAAGGGGGCGAACCCCGGGTAATCGAAAACTCGGAAGGCGATCGCACCACACCGTCCATCGTTGCCTACAGCAAGGACGGCGAAACCCTCGTGGGTCAGCCCGCCAAGCGTCAGGCCATCACCAATCCCGACCATACCCTGTTCGCGATCAAGCGCCTGATCGGACGCCAGTTTCAGGACGATGTGGTGCAAAAGGACATCAAGATGGTGCCCTACAAGATCGTCAAGGCGGGTAATGGCGACGCCTGGGTCGAGGTAAACGACAAACAGATGTCTCCACCGCAGATATCGGCCCAGACCCTGATGAAGATGAAGAAGACGGCCGAGGACTATCTTGGGGAAGAGGTGAAGGAAGCGGTCGTCACCGTGCCTGCCTACTTCAACGATTCCCAGCGTCAGGCGACCAAGGACGCCGGACGCATCGCCGGACTCGACGTCAAGCGCATCATCAACGAGCCGACCGCGGCGGCGCTCGCCTATGGCATGGACAAGCGCGCCGGCGATTCGACCATCGCGGTCTACGACCTGGGCGGTGGCACTTTCGACATTTCGATCATCGAGATCGCCGAAACCGACGGCGAACACACCTTCGAAGTGCTGTCCACCAACGGCGACACCTTTCTCGGCGGCGAAGATTTCGACCTGCGCCTGATCGACTACCTGGCGGACGAGTTCAAGAAAGAGCACGGCATGGACCTGCATAACGATCCGCTGGCCTTGCAGCGGCTGAAGGAATCGGCCGAGAAGGCCAAGATCGAGTTGTCTTCCTCACAACAGACCGAAATCAATCTGCCGTACATCACCGCCGACGCCAGCGGACCCAAGCATCTCGTGCAGAAACTTACCCGCGCCAAGTTCGAATCGCTGGTGGAAGATCTCGTCGACCGCACCCTGGGTCCGGTGAAGACCGCGCTGAAGGACGCCGGCATGGACGCTTCCGCCATCGACGATGTCGTACTCGTGGGCGGTCAGACCCGAATGCCGCTGGTACAGCAGAAAGTCGCCGATTATTTCGGCAAGGAATCGCGCAAGGACGTCAATCCCGACGAGGCGGTCGCCGTCGGCGCCGCAATTCAGGCCGCGGTACTTGCCGGTGACGTTACCGACGTGCTGTTGCTCGACGTGACGCCGCTTTCGCTCGGCATTGAAACCCTTGGCGGCGTGGCCAGTACGCTGATCGACAAGAACACCACGATTCCGACCAAGAAGACCCAGACTTTCTCCACCGCCGACGACAACCAGACCGCGGTGACGATTCACGTGGTGCAGGGCGAACGCAAGCAGGCGACCCAAAACAAGTCACTCGGCCGCTTCGACCTGACCGACATCCCGCCGGCGCCGCGCGGCATGCCCCAGATCGAGGTATCTTTCGACCTGGACGCCAACGGCATTCTCAACGTTTCCGCCAAAGACAAGGCCACGGGCAAGGAACAATCGATCGAGATCAAGGCTTCCAGTGGACTTTCAGATGAGGAAATCGAAAAGATGGTCCGCGATGCGGAAGCGCATTCCGCCGAGGACAAGAAGTTCGAGCAACTGATCACCGCGCGCAACACCGCCGACGGCCTGATTCACGCTACGCGAAAGACAGTCGAAGAAGCCGGCGACAAGGCTACCGACGAAGAAAAGGCGGCGATCGAAAGCGCAATCGGGACACTGGAAGAAGCGATCAAGGGCGACGATCTTGAAGCCATCGAGGAAGGAACAAAGGCGCTGACCGAGGCGTCCACGCCCGTGGTGCAGAAAATGTACGCCGAACAATCCGCCGAGGCGGACGCCGCCGCTGGTGAGGAGGAACCCGCCGCGAAAGCGGAGGACGAGGCAGTTGACGCGGAGTTCGAAGAAGTCAAGGAAGAAGAGAAGTAAGCCGTTCGGCTTGAGGGGTCGGCGGCATCATGGCAAAGAGAGACTACTACGAAGTCCTCGGAATAGGCCGGGACGCCAGTCAGGCCGACCTGAAGAAAGCCTATCGGCGCACCGCCATGAAGCACCACCCGGACCGCAATCCGGGTGACAAGGAGTCGGAAGCCAAGTTCAAGGAAGCGAGCGAGGCTTTTGAAGTGCTGTCCGATGATCAGAAGCGCGCCCGCTACAATCAGTTCGGGCACGCCGGAGTGGAAGGCCAGACTGGCGCTGGAGCGGCGGACTTCGCCGACATCTTTGGAGATATCTTCGGCGACATCTTCGGCGCACGCCATGGCGGCCGCGGCGGCGGACGCCGCCAGGGCAGCGACCTGCAATATCATCTTGAGCTGAACCTCGAAGAAGCCGTTCAGGGCGTATCGCGCAATATCCGGGTTCCGGCCAAGGTGCGTTGCACCGCCTGCGGCGGCAGCGGCGCCCGCAAGGGCACCGAGCCCGTGGAATGCAGCGCCTGCGGCGGCATCGGCCAGGTACGCATGCAGCAGGGATTCTTCTCGGTGCAGCAAACCTGCCCGCGCTGCCGCGGCGAAGGCAAGCAGATCAAGGATCCCTGTTCATCCTGTCATGGCTCCGGCACCGTCGAGGAATCGCGCACCTTGTCGGTGAAGGTGCCTGCCGGCGTCGACACCGGCGACCGCATCCGCCTCACCGGCGAAGGCCAGGTCGGCGCTCGCGGCGGCCCGCCGGGCGATCTCTACGTTCGCATCGAAGTCCGCCCACACCCGGTATTCGACCGCGACGGCGCCGACCTGCATTGCGATATTCCCATCAGTTTCTGCGACGCCGCCCTTGGCAACGATCTCGAAGTGCCCACCTTGAGCGGTAGGGTCAAGCTCAAGATTCCCGCCGAAACCCAGACCGGCAAATTGTTCCGCCTGCGCGGCAAGGGCATTACCCCCGTCCGCGGCGGCCCTCCCGGCGACCTGCTTTATCGTCTGGTGGTCGAAACTCCGGTCAAGCTGACTTCGCGCCAGCGTGAACTGCTGCGGGAATTTCGCCAGATCCAGGAAGAGCAGGGCAGCCGCCAGTCTCCGAAGCGGCAAAGCTGGTTCGACGGCGTAAAGCGCTTCGTCGATGGCCTGCGCAACTAGGACAGCCCGGCGGCCCGGAACGCGCCGGGGCTGAAAGTTGCCGACTCCAGCAGCGACCGCCGCAGCCGCGCCGCATTGACGACCAGGCCGGTTACCGACATGGCAGTCATCATCAATCCGAACCCAAACCAGATCATTTTGCTGGCGATACCGCCGAAATAGCCGAAATGCAGCGGGTCCGAGGCTTCCGAAATACGGGTATGCATGTCGAGCTCTTCACCCCGGTAACCGCCAATGATCGCGAGCGAGGCAGGATCGACGAAAGCCGTATTGGCTCGCGGCCGCACCAGCGCGGCGGATAATTCCCCCTGAATCGTCAAGGGCGCTGCGGCGTTGCCCGGCAGCAATATCCGGCTGACCCGCAGCCCGGGAAGTCGTGCCCGGGCTCCCTGCAGCGCAATTTCAAGATCGGCGCCGCTGAAGCCTTCGGGCAAGGCTGAATTCCTGCCGGTCATTACCGGCTCCGGCGGCGGAAAAGGCGGCGCGCGGCCCCCGAGTTCCTCCACGAAGTACCAAAGGCTCGTAATGGTGATGAGGGCAATGAACCAGCTTCCCCAAAGTCCCATCAACCGATGCAGGTCGCCGTTCCAGATCCGCGCATTGCGCTGGAATCGCGGCCACCTGAACAAGCCCCGCCAGAATTTCTTGTAGACGACAAATCCCGCGATCAGGGAGATCAGCAAGGGAAAGGCGAGGAAAGTCACTATGGGAATGCCGATGCTCAGTGGCAGCATCAGGTGCCGGTGGATCTCCCTGAAGAATCTTTGCACATTGAAAAACGAAGTTTCGCCGAGCAATCCTCCATCGGACGGATTCAGCCATACACGCACGGTCTCTCCACCCGGACCGCGGGCAAGAAATTGCAATGAAAACCAGTTGTCCTGAAAACGGGTGATATTCAGGACGCGGTGGTCAGGATACTCCCCCCGCATGGTGTCGAACGCCGCTCCCCACGCGACCTGTTCGGGTGCGATGCGTTCCGCGGCCCGCATCTCCGGGGTGAGCAGCCAGTCGATTTCGTAACTGAAAACCGCGATCGTTCCCGTTGCAAGTATGAGTGTCATAAGCAGGGAAAGTTTGAGGCCGATCCAGGAATGAACGGAGAACCAGAGCCGGTCCCGCGCCTGTTTGCCCGTTGCGGGTCTTTTTGCGGCCTTGCCTGCGTCGGTCATTATGCGCGTTCGATCAGGCCGAATGCGGAGAGCTTGCGAATCGATTCAGCCTGCTTTTCTTCCTCCGTTCCGGTGAAGTCGGCCATGGAAAACGATGCTCCGGAAAGGAATTTTTCCAGCCCCGCCAGCGCTGCCGCCTCGAAATGGATATCGCCGCCGGGGCCGATGATTACCGCTTCGGAATCGTTATGCCGCAACTTCGCCTGCAGGAAAGGGCGGCGTACAAAAACGTCGTTCTTCGATATGGGCGAGGAGGCGTCTATCAGCGCTCCGCCAAGTTCGGGGCGGCGCAGTCGCAGGAAACTCTCCCTGAAATAAGCCAGCACCTCCTCGAAATCGGCTTGTTCGGCGAAATCCCGCGCCAGTTCCCGGAATCTCTCCTCCAGCGAATCGGTATCGAAATCCGGCCGCGCGAAACCCGGAGGCAACGAACGGCGAAACTTCGGGTTCCGCAGCGCGACCTCGGAAACCGCCTCAAGCATCAGATCGGCCCATTTCTTGACTATCAGCCCGGTAGTGATATGCAAGGACGGTTCATCGCCATGGCCGGCGGCGTCGTGCATGAGCCCGCGCGGGATGTACAGGCAGTCTCCCGCTCGTAACGCAAACTCCTTTTCCAGCTCGCCCGGGCTGTGTACGTCCGATTTGAACCCCTCGCCGCTATAGGGGTTGTCGACCGGTTTCTCGTACAGGCGCCAGCGTTTTTCGCCGGACACCTGGATGACGAAAACATCGTGGTCGTCGTAATGCGTCTTGAATCCCTGGTTGTCGGGAGGCGTCAGGTACACGTTCGTCTGCACCTGGCAACTGAATACGCTCTCGAGCGCGCGGCAGAATCTCGCCAGCCGCTCGTCGGCGAGTTGCAACTGATTCAAGATGATCGTCGCGCCGCGCTGGTAGTGTCTTATGACTGCGCCCCGGTCGATATTGCCGTTCTTGAACGTGTAATCGGCACGCTGTAGCGGCGGCTTGCTCCGCGCCATGGTCAGCGACGCCGGCTTCAGGTCGGAGTGGGAAAGGATTTTGTCGATTCGGCTGATATTCAGTAAACCGGCGAAACGGGAGGTGTCGGCGTGCCTGCAATGCAGGGCGCGCTTTTCATGATAGCGGTCGAAGAATTCCGAATCCGAAATCGATCCGAGCAGCCAGGATAGCGGGTCTCTGATCCCGAACTCGTCAGCCATGGGCTTTTATCGGTAGTCGAGGCCTCTGCCGTTGCGGCCGCTATTGTCGGTCCCTTCGCCGCCGGACTGATCAGAACTGTCTGTGCTTTCCCCGCCGGATTGGTCTGAGCTATCGGTTTCTTCGCCACCGGATTGGTCGCTGTCGTCAGTACCTTCGCCGCCGGATTGGTCGCCGCTTTCGGTATCCTCACCGGACTGGCCGCCTTCGGTATCTTCGCTGCCGGACTGGTCAGCGCTGTCTGTCCCTTCGCCGCCGGACTGGTCTGAGCTATCGGTTCCCTCGCCGCCGGACTGATCGGAACTGTCGGTTCCTTCCTGCTGCCAATTGGCGTGAGAGGAAGAAACGAGCCCGAGGAAGGATGCGCTGGAAACTGCTACCGCCCCGGTTACCATCTGCAGGAACGATCTGCGCTTGTACTGCTCTTCGGTTTTCATTCAATTGCCTCGAATCGGTCATTTGCCGCGCAATCGCGATTGCTGGAATCAGGAAATGCTTGAGGCCGCAGCCTAGCACATCGCTTCGACTTTTTGCAATTAAGAATTATTCGTATTCGCATTAATTTTTGCGTTTGCGATGGAAGCGCAAATTGAACTGTCCAACACGGGTATTGGCCGGTTCGTTTTCGAAATCAGAAATCGCGTTAGTATTGGCGATGCCGCTGACGGCTGAGTGGAGTCCTGCAATGAAACCGTTATCAAATTCAGGTTCAATTTTCTGTCTGATATTGCTGTTCGCCGTGAGCAGCAATGTCATCGCCCAGGATGAAGATTTCGTCTTCTATTCCGAGCTTGCCAGGGACTGGTACGAAGCCGGTTCCTACTTCGCATGGCAATCGACCACCGAAAACAACGATGGCGCTACCGTCAATGTGCATTACCAGACGTTCGGCGATCCTTCGAACCCGAAACTTCTGCTGGTGCACGGCTATCCGCGGTCCAGCTACGACTACGAAGACATGATCCCGCACCTGGAAGACGACTATTACATCGCCACTCTCGACTTTCCCGGCTTCGGCTTTTCCGACAAGCCCCTGACCGACTATTCGTACCTGCTCGAAGACGATGCCAGATTGCTCGACCATTTCGTGCGCGAAATCGTCGAGTTCGACGACTTCGCGATGTTCACTCACGACCGCGGCGTCAGCGTAGGGCTCGCCTTCCTCGGCCATTATCTCGACGAAGACCGGCCCTATACGATCAACTACCACTTTCTATCCAACAGCGGCATGTTCCTGCCGCTGGCCAATCTCGTTCCCGGCCAGACTGTGCTGCTCGACCCGGTGCGCGGCCCGGCAGCCACCGCGGAGGCGAAAGCCAGGCCGCGCCTGACCGCGGGCGATCCGGTGAGCGTCGCCTATGCCGACATGCAGGCTTTCAACGATGGCATTGGCGCCAGGCTGCATGTGGGCAAGTACCTGCTTGAGCGCGTCGCGAACGAATACCGCTGGCTCGACAACCTGCCGCGAAGTCCGATTCCGGTCGCCTATGTGTGGGGCGCGCTGGACCCGGTCAATCCCCTGCGCATCGCGAATCACGTCTGGGCCACCTATCTCAACGACCGCGACGTCGAAAGCTCCTTCTGGGTTTTGCCTACGGCAAGCCACTACCCGCAACGCGACCGCCCGGCCGAACTGGCCAAGGTCGTCAAACTCGCGTTATCAGGAGAAGTGCCGAGCCAGGAAGATGGCGACGATTTCATGTGGACCTGGAACCGCCAGCGAACCGAACACGACGCAATTTTCGTCGGCCATTCCATAATAGAGGAAATGCATTTCGAAGGCGCCGTGGAATACACCCCGCAGGGGTATCGGTAGGGACGCAAAAAAAGGGATTACATACCTAAGTATCCAAGCCACTGAAAATCAACCCTTCTCGATGATGTTGAACGGTCTGAGAAATTTGTTGTGAGACCGTAGTATCTATGTTTGCAAGTGTTCTGGTGTACGGATAGCAACAGGCTCCGACAGCTAGTTGATTAGGGGATGTGATCGCGGGCTGTTTGCATTGGTCAGGCGTTTGCATCATCCCGCGACATGGGCCGGTTTGGGCATGTGAGCTGCCTGCCAGGGTTTTCCTTCCCGTACGATGGCATTCGCGATCAGCACCATCTTTCGCATGGCTGCGGTGACCGCGACTTTGCCGGGTTTGCCCTGTTGTTTGAATCGCAGGTGTCGCTCCCGCATGACGGGATTCCAGCGGATTGCAGCCAGCGTTGGCATGTACAGCAGCGTGCGTGCGCGTTTGCGGCCGCCGCGGATGGACCGTTTTCCGTGCCTATTGCCGGAGTCGTCGGCCACGGGCGCCAAGCCCAACAGGCTTCCCGCCTCGCGGGTGCTGAGTCTACCCAGTTCGGGCACCTGTACCAGCAGCCCGATAGCGGTAGGGCGGCCAATGCCCGGGATTGATTCCAGCAGCGCCATGTTTCGGGTCAACTCGGCGTCGGCCGTCACCAGCCGCTCCAGTTCTTTGTCCAAGCGTTCGGTCTGCTGCATGGCGCGGGTAATGTCCTTCTCGATCTCGCGACGAACCAGACGGTTCCGGGTGTGCTCCCGCCTGCCTTTCAGCACGGTAAGCGACTTCGTTACCGCCTCGCGCGCGCTACGCAACTCGTCCAGATCTTTCTCCTGTCGGGTACGCGCCGGCGTCCCTTTCAGGTCGTCCGCCAGCGCCCGGCCCATCTTCGCCAGCGCCAGCGCGTCCGCCCGGTCCGTCTTCGCAACCGAACCTAGCGCTTCGGCAAAGCACTTGCCTCGCTGGGGGTTGATCCGCGACAACGGCAGCCGATCGACCAACATATCCTCCAACAGTACGTGGTAGGAGCCGGTGGACTCGTATACCACTCGCTCGACGCGGGGGCAGGCCCAGGTGCGAAACGCGCGAACGCCTTCCCTGGTATTCGGGAACCGAGCCTCGCGTCCGCTGGGGAGTTCACGCACGTCAAGATGACGCTTGGAAACGTCGATGCCGACCGTGCAAGGGCCGGGGTCGTCTTTTGGATGTACACATCTTGCGCTATGCTTCTTCATGCTTTCCAGTCTCCTATCCTTGTTTGCGGTCTTGATCCGCGTATCTATTCAGGTTTGATTGGAAAGGCGGTGGTCCCACTCTACGATTCGCATTTCATGCGAGGGGCGATACGGGTTCGCCACCGCCTGCCGACGGCCCACCAGTGGGCCGTCGGCAGCACTATTTAAACAAACAAGGGGCGAGGCATGCCTCGCCCTCGAACGGCCCCGAAACCGTGCAGCTGACGGGCGAGGCATGCCTCGCCCCTACATGCTGAAGGCGGGCAGGAGGTAAGGTCAACAACTTTTTGGATACTTAGGTATGTAATCCCCAAAATGACTTATCTGGTTCAGCGTCCCTGGTCGGCGACGATCAACCGATAGTCAGTAGCTTCGAGTCTTGGGCCGAAACGGCTGACTACTTCGGCGGCGGCGCGGCTTGCGAGTCGGCCGGATTCGACGAAGGTCCGGCCGCTGGTCAGTCCGTAGAGGAATCCGCCGGCGAATGCGTCACCGGCGCCGGTAGTGTCCACCGCTTTGACTTTGTGGGCGTCTATCTCCACGAAATAGTTGCCGTCGAAAAGCACCGAGCCGTTTGCGCCCCTGGTGACCACAAACTTTTTCGCGATGGGGCGTAACGCGACGCAAGCGTCGCTGAGATTTTTCTCGCCCGTCCAGAGACAGGCTTCCTCCTCGTTGCAGAACAAAAGGTCGAGGCCGCCGCCGAGCATTTGCTTCATCTGTTCGGGGAAGATCTCGAGCAGTGACGGGTCGGAAAAGGAAAGGGCGGTCTTGACGCCGTTGGCTTCGGCGAATTCCCGCAATTCGATTGCCGCGGCGCGCCCGCTGTCGGAGCTAACCAGATAGCCTTCGATATAGACATATTGCGAGCGTCGGACGGCCTCGAAATCGAGGTCGGCCGGCGACAGGAATTCGGATGCGCCGAGGAAGGTGTACATGGTGCGTTCGGCGTCGGGGCTGATCATGATCAGGCAGCGGCCGGTTTCGACTTCGTGAAAGTCACCGCAAGTCCGGATGTTGTGTTCGCCGAGTTCGCGCAGGTAGAAATTGCCGGCTTCATCGTCGGCGTTCTTGCAGGAAAAAAAGGTCCGGCCGCCGAAATTGCTGATCGCGTAGAGCGAATTGGCTACTGAGCCGCCGCCCATCATTTTGCGCATGTCGCCTCGTTTGCGCAGCGCCGCGATCACCTCTTCCTGGCGCGCGTGGCTGACCAGCGTCATCACGCCGCGCCGCACTCCATGCGCCGGGAAAAAGTCCTCTTCGACTTCGTATTCGATGTCAACGAGTGCGTTGCCTATGCCATATACGTCGATCTGCATGGATCGAGTCATGACTGAATCGCCGCAAAAGCGTTTTCGGCGGCGGCCAAGGTCAATTCGATCTCTCGTTCGCCATGGGCCGCGGAAATGAACCCGGCTTCAAAGGCTGAAGGAGCGAGATAGACGCCGTTGTCGAGCATGCCATGGAAGAAGGAACGGAAATGTTCGACGTTGCAGGCCATGACCTGCTCGAAGGATTCGATGCCCTCTTCCTCGCTGAAAAAGAGCCCGAACATGGCGCCCGCCTGGTTCGCGGTGAAAGGCACGGACGCGGATACGGCGCGGCTACGGAGCCCGGCAAGCATGGCCCGCGCCCTGTTTTCCAGCGCTTCGTAAAAGCCCGGCGCCTGAATCGCTTCGAGCGTAGCAAGCCCGGCTGCGACAGCCAGTGGATTGCCCGCGAGCGTGCCGGCCTGATACACCGGCCCTTCCGGAGCGATGCGCGACATGATCTCCCGGCGTCCGCCGAAAGCGCCGACGGGCAATCCGCCGCCGATGACTTTGCCGAGCGTGGTCAGGTCGGGCTCGATCCCGTAAACCGACTGCGCGCCGCCGAGCGCAACGCGAAAACCGGACATCACTTCGTCGAAAATCAGCAAAGCGCCATATTCGTCGCAAAGCGTGCGAAGCCGGGAAAGATCCCCTGTTCGAGCAGGGACACAATTCATGTTTCCGGCGACCGGCTCGATGATGACGCAGGCAGTGTTTTCGCCGTTGGCGGCGAAGTACTCCTCCAGCGCTGCGACGTCGTTGTAAGGCAGGACATGGGTCAATCCGGAGTAGCCTTCGGGCACTCCGGGTGAGTCGGGGGCGCCCAGCGTGAGCGCCCCGGAGCCGGCCTTGACGAGAAGGCCGTCGACATGGCCGTGATAACAGCCTTCGAATTTCACCACGGCGTCGCGGCCGGTGAACCCGCGCGCCAGCCTGATCGCGCTCATGGTCGCTTCGGTGCCGGAAGTGACCAGGCGCAATTGTTCGATGGAAGGCATGAGTCGGCAGACCTCTTCGGCGAGCCGCACTTCGGCCTCGGTCGAAGCGCCGTAACCCAGGCCTTTTTCCAGTTGCCGCTGCAAGGCTTCGATCACGGCGGGGTGGCGATGGCCGAGAATCAGCGGACCCCAGGCGCTGACATAATCGATGTAGTGATTGCCATCGACATCGGTGAGCCAGGCGCCCTCGCCGGATTCAAGAAACAACGGCTCGCCGCCAACACCGCGAAACGCTCGCACCGGCGAATTCACTCCGCCGGGTATGTGCTGCTGCGCCTCCTTGTATAGCTGTTCTGACTTTTGCCTGCCCATTTGCGCTCCGCTGCTTTTCGCCGGGGCAGATGGTAGACAATCCGGGCTGCGAGGGGAACCGTGCGCCCGCCTTCGGCATGTAGGGGCGAGGCATGCCTCGCCCGTCAGTTGCACGGTTTCGGGGCCGTTCGCGGGCGAGGCATGCCTCGCCCCTACGGATTTGAACCTGCACACCGGGGCAAAAAACTGCAACTGCACATTTTTTTGAGATAAGCTATCCGGCTGAACCAACAGCCGAGGCGGAGACTTCCCAATGAAGAAAGTCCTGATGCTTGCCATCGTTCCCGTTCTGCTCGCATTCCTGCAGCCGGCGCTAGGTCAGCGGCCCGCGCCGACTCCGTTGCCGGAAGGCCCAGGCAAGAATCTGGTGCAAAATCACTGTTCTTCTTGTCATACCACTGCGTCCATCACCCGCGCGGCCGGATACAGTACGCCGGCGGAATGGCGCCGGGTCATGGCGACGATGATCGACCTGCCTGACTCCCAGGCGAACACCATGGCCGAATACCTGGCAGAGCATTTTCCCGAAGACTTATCGCGCCGCCCCAACCTGATCTCCGGCGATACCGAGATCGAAATCATCGAATGGACTGTACCAACGCTGGGTCAGCGTTCCCGCGATCCGGCGGAAGCGCCTGACGGTTCGATCTGGTGGACCGGGATGTGGGCTTCACTTGCGGGAAGGCTCGATCCGGAAACCGGCGAGATGGAAGAATTTCGCCTGCCGCCGACAGCACGGCCGCATACCATTGTGCCGGACGCCGACGGCAACATTTGGTACACCGGCAACAGCAATGCCAGCATCGGCATGCTCGACCCGAAAACCGGGCTGGTGACCGAATACAAGACCGAAGCGCGCGACCCGCACTCGGCGGTCTGGCATCCCAATGGCAACTTGTATTTCACCGCCCAGGGCGCTGCCGTACTCGGCCGTCTTGATCCCGCAACCGGCGAGATCACTGAAATCCCCACCGAGCCGCGGCCTTACGGCATCCAGGTCGATTCCAAAGGCACCGTCTGGGTTGCCTTTAACGGCACCAACAAGATCGGCGCCCTCGACCCCGACAGCATGGAAGTGCGGTTCTACGATGTCCCCGACGACCGCACTCGCATCCGCCGCCTCGGGCTCGACAGCAACGACAAAGTCTGGTTCGTCAATTCCACCATGGGCAAGATCGGCCGACTCGACCCGGCCACCGGTGAAATCACACAATGGGATTCGCCCAGCGGGCCGGACTCGCATCCCTACGCTTTGGCCGTGATCGACGACGTCGTCTGGTACAACGAATCGGGCAAACGCCCGGACGCCCTCGTGCGCTTTAACCCGCGCACCGAATCTTTCCAGAGCTGGGCGATACCCTCCGGTGTGGGCATCGTGCGCCACGTCTGGGTGACCGAAGACAAGAACCTGCTGATTCACCAGAGCAGTTCGAACCAGATTGGTTTGGTGAAGATCAACTAGAGAACGATCATGAGCCAACAGGGCAAAACCGGGCAGTGTCTTTGCGGGGCTGTTAAGTATGAAGGTATCGGTAAGCCAAGCCGGGTACTGCTTTGCCATTGCCCGGACTGTTTGCGCTGGACTGGCGGCCCTTTCATGACAGTGGGATTCGCGGCAGGGATCGCCGTTTCCGACCCCGCCGCCGTGAACTGGTACACGAGCTCCGCACGGGGTAAACGCGGGTCATGTAAATCTTGTGGCGCAGCACTGTTCTGGCGTCGGCGGAGCGACCCCGATTTGATATTTGTGAGCGCGGGCAGCCTTGATCAGATAGAAACGCTCGAACCGATCGAGCAACATGTCTATGTCGAGAAGAAACCAACGTGGTACGAATTCGCGGACGATGCTCCGCGTCTGACTGGTGCGGAATACATCGCGCGCATGCAGGAACGGTAGCCTGAGGAATTCCGCGCGCCAGGTCTTCATTCCTGGCCGCCCTCGATCTGATCCATTCTGCTTTCAAGATTGCCGACCCGGGTTTCGACCCGCGCCATACGTTCCCGCAGGTCAGCGATATCGGCTCGAATCAAAGACCTTTCCGCTCTCGCCTCCGCGAACTGTTGGTCGATTCGCTCGAACTGCTGGTCGACACGCTCGAACTGCCGGTTCATGCTGGCGAACATGGTACCCGTAATCCCTATGACGCCGATCAGCAACAAACTGGGCAAATTAGTCTTCGCCATTGAGATCGTAGTTTCCAGATTTGCTTCCATTTCTCCCTCCTCGCGGTACTCCCGCCCGCCCCCAAAATGCGTGGGGGCTTCCGCTGAAGGTAATTATAGGAACGGGAATACAGGAACCGGAAATTTTCGGCGAAAATAGTTTTTCGGTGAGCTTCCTCTCAAATCTCCATCACCCGATCGATATCCCGCGCCAGCCTGGGCAGCGGAGTTGCGTATGAAACGCCGAAGAACAGTACCAGCGAGGTGACGAAGGCTGCCAGGCCGCCGGTGATACCCCATGGCAGCGTTATGCCGGCGAGCTGGACGATGAAGTTGATTGCCAGGGCGCTGCTGACAGCGGCGACAGCGCCCGCTGTCGTGGCGCGTTTCCAGTTCAGACCGATGGCGAGCACCGGAAAAAGCGATGCGGCGAAAGTGCTCCAGCCGAAGGCGCCGAGCAGTGCAACCAGTGTGGCGTCGCGATAATAGGAAAACAACGCGAAGCCGGCGGCGACCACGGCCAGGATTACCGTTACCACGCGCGCCCAGAGCAGTTCGTTTTCCACCGGGCGGCCACGCACCGCGCGAGGGATGTCGTGGATGATCGCCGCGGTTCCTATATTGAGAAAGGCGTCGGAAGTGGACATGATCGCCGCGAACAGGGCTGCAAATACGATACCGGCAAGCAAAGGACTCGCGAATAACGCCAGAAACGTGGCGGCTGCATCGTCGGGCAGCGTCAATGGCTCGGCGCCGCCGCTGACTACAACCGCACGCATGACCAGACCGATCGAGATCCACAATAAAGCGGCAACGACGTAGCCAAGCAGCGACAACGGCAGGATGCTGCGGTTGTCGGCAAGGTTCTTGTTCATCATCATCTTGGTAACGATGTGAGGCTGGCCGGCCAGGCCGATGCCGAAAATGAAGAACCACCCTAGTGAAGTGATAATTCCGGCGGCGCCGAATGGCATCATCGATTCGCCATCATCGGCGAGAACGATTTCACTCGCTTCACGCAGGCCGCCGTCGAATGTCTGCATGGCGGTAATCAGGATCAGGAAGCCGGCTACCATCATTACCAGCCCTTGCAGTACGTCGGTATATACCGAAGCGATGACTCCGCCGGTAACGCAGTAGAACACCAGTACGGTAGACGAAAGCACTACGCAACTGAGCAGGCTGATGTCGGCGAACATTTCAGTATCGGCGAGTATCGCCTGCATGACCACGGACATCGCCAGGATCTGGGTAGCGAGATAGCCAAGTACCCCAAGTACGATCGTGACCGCCACGAGCAGACGCGCCAGTTCGCTGCCATAGCGGGCGGCGATAACATCGGGAATCGTCATGCAACCGCGCAGTTCGGCAATCATGCGGATACGTTTGGAGACGAGGAAGAATCCAAGACCGAAGGCGGTGGCCGAGATCACGACCATCCAGAACGAACTGACGCCGATCGAATAGACCAGGCCAGGCCCGCCGACAAAACCGAATCCGCTCAGGGTGCTGGCGAAAAGCGCCAGCGAAACGACAATGGGACCGAGAGTGCGCCCGGCAATGAAGAAATCGCTCGCGTTGCGCGTGCGGCCCATGCTCCACAGGCCGATCAGCACACATAGCGACATATACAGGATGATTGTGCCGAGAATGATCTCGTGCCGATATGCTTCCATGCCATCCTATTCCTGTGAATCTCGGGATTCCCGCAACAGTTCCTCGAAGCGGCGCTCGTCTTCTTCGCTCAAGATATAACGGCGAAATCCGGCACTGTAGATCGCGATCATCACAACGCCCGCGAACCACACACCGTAGACCTGCCAGGCAGTAGCAGTGGGAAAACCCAGGAACCAGCCGGTATCGCCGGTTTCGAGAAAGGCCTGGTGCTGGAAGTACATTTGTTGCCAGACCAGTATGTTGACCGCGAAAGTGATCGTCATCCAGCCGAAAAAAGCCGGCGTGCGCTTGCCGGGGCTGACGCTGAGCACGCACAGCAGTATCGCAAACAGCAGTAACATGCAGTTGAAGGCGAATGCGTAGCCGCCGATGGCCTTGAGCCGCGCGGCGCCGTCGCCGCCGGCCTGCATGGCGGGTATTGTGTCGTGGGCTACTCCCGCGGCGTTCACCGGCGCCTCGGTGATGCCGATTAGCAGCAACAGCGCCGCCATCGCTAACACAACGGCGAAAATCACATATGGAAGGACTCGGTCCATGCCCCGCTTCTCCGGTCGCGCGAGTGAAGGGCAGCTTAACCGGGGGTTTGAGTCGCGTAAAGCGCAATGCGCTCCCCCGGAATTCCTTGACATCGCTCAAGCCACGGTCCATTTTTGACGCGCTCGACGCATTCCATAGTCAGCGAAATCCAGATTCTTCGAGGTGAACAATGACCAAGACCCAACCGACCGGCCCAGTCGCCGGTATCGTGTACAAGACGGTGGCGACTGCAGTGATCGCATCCCTGTTGTCCGCGCCGGCCCTGGCCCAACCACCGCGGCCGGGCGCCGTGTATCCGGCGGCCCATGCCGGCCAGCAGCCGGTGAACAATCTACCCAATCCTTACGAAACCCAGCGAAATTTCGGCACTTTGCCGGATGGCCGTAGCTGGGGTTCGGTGAGCGCCGTCAATATCGACATCGATGGCATCCACGTCTGGGCCGGCGACCGCTGCGGCACCAATTCCTGCGCGACATCCGACGTCGATCCCATCGTCAAACTCGACCCGGACGGCCGCGTGGTGCAGGCCTTTGGCGGTGGCCAGATCATCTGGCCCCATGGCATCGACGTGGACAGCGAAGGCAATGTCTGGATTGCCGACGCGCGGCTGGCGAACGATAACGAACTGGCCGAAAATCCCGACGCCGCCAATCGCGGCAGTGCGGTGCTCAAGTTCAGCCCGGAAGGCGAGTTGCTGATGACCCTCGGCACGCCTGGCGAAATGGGCGATCCGCCGACGCATTTCACCGAGCCCAATGACGTGCTGGTAGCCCCGAACGGAAATATTTTCGTGGCCGAAACCCATAGTGCCCAGTTCCAGAACGAGCCTGGCCCCAATGCCAAGAGCCGTATCTCGATCTTTGCCCCGGATGGGTCCTACATCAGCAGCTTTGGCCAATGGGGCTTCGAAGACGGCGAATTCCGCGCGCCGCATTCGCTGGCGATGGACTCCCAGGGCCGCCTGTTCGTGGCGGACCGCGGCAACAACCGCATCCAGATCTTCACCCAGGAAGGCGAGCATCTGGATACCTGGTACCAGTTCAGCCGCATCAGTGGACTGTTCATCGATCGCAGCAACGACATGCTGTACGCAATCGATTCCGAGTCCGACCCGAACTACAATCCGGGCGGCTGGCGCAAGGGTCTGCGGGTAGGCAATGCGCGCAATGGCCAGGTACTGTATTTCGTGCCCGAGCATATATCCGAACGCTCTTCGGGCATGGGCGGAATCGGTTCCATGGGTGAAGGCGTCACCGTCGACAGCGCCGGCAACGTCTACGCCGGCGAAGTCGGCCCGATCCAGGGCATGACCAAATTCGTGCCCAGGCTGCGGCCTTGATCATCAGTGGGCGCCGGTGAATCACCGGCGCCCGCTGCCTCTTTTTTCTTTCGGACCGCCGCGGTTTTGGCTTACTTCCAGGCAACGCTGGGAATCTTCGCTTTCATCGGCATCGCCATCGCCTTGAGCGAGCAACGGCGGCTGCCGGGCTGGCGGCTGGTCGCAGGTGGTCTGGCACTGCAATTCCTGTTTGCCCTGCTCGTTTTTAGGCTGGAGGCCGTGCAGGGGGCGCTGCGCGGCATCAATCAATTGGTGCAGGCGATTACCGCGGCGGTCGAAACTGGCACTTCCTTCGTTTTCGGCTATCTGGGCGGCGACCCCGCCAATGTCGCCTATCCCTTCGAATTGAGTGACGGCAACGCCACGGTCATCCTGGCTTTCCGCATCCTGCCGCTGATTCTGTTTGTCACCGCTTTTTCCGCGGTGCTGTGGCACCTGCGTATTCTGCCGGCGCTGGTGCGCGCATTCTCGTTTGTTCTGCGCCGCGGTCTCGGCGTTGGCGGCGCGGTGGGGCTGTCGGCCGCCGCCAACGTGTTCATGGGCATGGTGGAATCGCCGGCGCTCATTCGTCCCTGCCTGCGCACGCTCACCCGTAGCGAGTTGTTCATCGTTATGACCTGCGGCATGGCGACCGTTGCCGGCAGCGTGCTCGTGTTGTACTCGGTGGTGTTGCAGGACGTACTCGACAATGCGCTCGGCCATGTGCTCACCGCCTCGGTGATCAGTGCTCCCGCCGCCATCATGCTGGCGGCGATCATGGTGCCGGAAACCGGCGTGAGCGATTCCGACGAAGTCGAACTGCGCAGCGACTACCGGAGCGTCATGGACGCCATCACCCGTGGCACCGGCGACGGCCTGCGGCTGATGCTCAACGTGGCCGCGATGCTGATCGTGCTCGTTGCGCTTGTGGCGCTTATCAACAGCCTGCTGACACTGCTGCCCCAGGTCGGTGGGCAGGACATCAACCTGCAAGGCGTCTTCGGCTGGCTGTTTGCGCCGCTGGTGTGGCTGATGGGGATACCCTGGAGTGAAGCGCCCCTGGCGGGCAGCCTCATGGGGACGAAGACCGTCCTGAATGAACTGCTCGCCTACCTCGCGCTCGCGGAACTGCCGGCGGGCGCACTAAGCGAGCGCTCAACCGTTATTCTCACTTACGCGCTTTGCGGCTTCGCCAATTTCGGCAGCCTCGGCATCATGATCGCGGGGCTGAGCGGCATGTGCCCCGAACGGTCCGGGGAAGTGGTCGAACTCGCCATGAAGACGCTGGTATCCGGCACCCTGGCGACCTGCATGACCGGAGCCATTGCCGGATTGCTCGCCTGAGCGTCCAATTAAATCCGGTTCAGTCGCGCGCCTCCGCGCTCGCGTCGCGAGTCTCCTTGAACTCGTTGCCTTCATACCATTCGGGCCAGTTCGATTCGTTCGCCAGCCGGTTGCCGATCTCGAAATACAGCAAAACGTCTTCCGCGGCCCCTGTCAGATCCCAGTTCGGATCGTATTCGTCGCCGGGAGCGTGATAGCGGTTGGCGACGTAGTCCTCGCTTTGCTCCACGCCCCAGTCATTGCCGTTCGCCCGGCTGTCTGTGCCGCCTTCAGCGTACAACGAGGGCACTCCGGCCCGGGCGAAATTGAAATGATCCGAGCGGTAGTAGAAGCCTCGTTCCGGCGTCGGTTCCGGGACGATTACACGATCCTGTGAAACGACGGAGTCGGCGAGATAGTCTTCAAGTTCGCTGCTGCCATGGCCGATGACGACGATGTCGCGCACCCGGCCCCAGGTGTTCATGGCGTCCATGTTGATGTTCGCCACGGTGGTTTCGATCGGATAGACCGGATTCTCCACGTACCATTGGGAGCCGAGCAGTCCGGACTCTTCTGCGGTGACAGCGAGAAAGACCACTGTGCGTTCGGGCGGCGCGGGCTGTTCCAGATGCAGCTCGGCAAGCGCGAGCAGCGCCGCCGTGCCGGTGGCGTTATCGACGGCGCCGTTCCAGATGTTGTCGCCTTCCATGTCGGCCACGATGCCGAGATGATCCCAGTGGGCGGTGTACACGATAGTTTCTTCCGGGCGCGTCGAGCCGGGAATCGCGGCGATGACATTTTGCGAACTCGAACCTCGCACCGCGGTTTCGACCGACATGGAAGCGCGAATGTCTCCAAGCGGAACGGCGCTGAACCCGGGCTCGGCCGCTTGCGCTTTCAGCTCCTGGTAGTCCATTCCCGCTGCGGCGAATAATGCTTCCGTGGTCTCCAGGGTGAGCCAGCCTTCGATCGGGGCAAGATGGGCATTGCCGTTTTCGGCCGCCAGGGTGATCTGCGGGCCGGACCAGCTATTGTCGACCACGTCCCAGCCGTAGCCGGCGGGGCTGGTCTCATGCACGATCAGAATACCGGCGGCGCCCTGGCGCGCGGCTTCCTCGAATTTGTAGACCCAGCGTCCGTAATAGGTCATTGCGTTGCCGTTAAACAAGTTCGGGTCCTGGGTGGCGTAGCCCGGGTCGTTCACGAGTACGATTACGGTCTTGCCTTCGGCATCGACGTTCGCGTAGTCGTTCCAGCCGCGTTCCGGGGCGACGATTCCGTAGCCGACGAAAACCACTTCGCTGTCTTCCACCACGATGGGCGAGACATGGCGGCGGCTGCCGATCACCATTTCCGTCTTGTACGCGGGGCTGGCGTCGAAGCTGCCGTTGAACTGCAGCACAGGGTCCGACGTGGCTGTGATCTCGGCCACGTCAACCTGTTGCGTATAGGAATCGCCATTGCCCGGCCCGGCGCTGAGAGCGCTGAATTGCTCCGTCAGATAGTCGATGGTGAGCTGTCCGCCGCGAGTCGCGGGAGCGCGGCCTTCGAACTCATCGGAAGCCAGCACCGCAGTGTGTTCGTGCAGAACCCCGGCGACCGCGTCGCGGGCGCTGACCGACTCCGGCACAGGAACGCTTTCGATCACTGGAGCGCTGTCGGTGGCGGAATCGCCGCAGGCGGCAAGGATCAGGGAGAGGCCGAGCGCTCCCGGCAGGCGGTATTTCATATCAACCTCGATATACAAACGCAAGAGAGCGAAGCATACCGGGAGTGCGACTTGCGCGAAAGCGGCTATTGGCGTCGCTGATCGTTGTCGGGTTCGAAATTTCTCGGTGGCAGGTCGCGGCCTCGCGGGCCGTCGCGGCCGGCGCGGTCCCGGCCGCCGCGCCTGACGAATTCGGTCGCGGCCTGTCGTTCTTCCGGGGTCAGCAGTTCAAGTATTTCAGTAGTCCGTTCGTGGGACAGCGCCTGGTAGTCCATGCTGAGTTCGCGCAATTGCGCGAACGCGTCTTCGAGCGCTTCCTGATCGAAAGAATCGCTGCCGATGAGTTCGTTCACACGTCGCTGGGCGCGGAACATCTCCATTCGAGCCGGGCGTACCGATTCGAAACCTTCACGCGCCGCGGGCTGGAGTTCGGCGCGCCGCTCCTCGGAAAGATCCCGCAGAATCCAGCCGGTTGAAGGGGGGACCAGCGGCTGGACGTAGTCGCGCGCGTTCGCCATGCGCCAGCCGATGCCGCCGATCAGCAGCAGGTTCAGCGCCAGCGAGGCGAGCAGCAGGATGAGGAGCAGGTTGCGTTTATTCATTGGCTGTCTCCGCGCCAATTTCGGAATTAACTTCGGCATATTCGTAAAGTGACAGCAAATACAACTCCTGATCCCAATAGGCATAACCGGGATCCTGAGTGTCTACGCCGAAACTGAACCAGCCGGAAAGGGCGATGCCGAACACCAGCGGCAGGCAGGCTGCAAAAGTGGGCCGCCACCATGCGAGCGGGGAATTGCCGGGAGTCAGCCAGTCGATGATTCGATCCACCAGCGCCCTGGTCTGGGCCGGCAACGGCTGACGCAGCACTCTTGCTTCCAGACCGGGAATTTCCGGCGCCGCGATTTGATTGAGCAGGTTTTCCATTCTTTGCTGCGTTTGCAGCAATTCGCGCGCCTCGGCGCTATCGCGCAGCAGGGCCTCGACCTGCTCGCGTTCCCGCGCAGGCCAGGTGGCGCCGCGGTCGCAGCCGCGGACATCGAGCAAATGTGTGAATTCTTCGAGATTCATGGGTTTTGCCTGCTCCGTGTCTATGCCTCTTGGGTCTGCAAAGTCTTGCGCAGCGACCGCTTCGCCCTTGCCAGCAGCGATTCCAGCGCCTGTACGGATACGTCCATGATTGCGGCGGCTTCCTTGTTGGAAAATCCCTGATAGTGGCATAAAGATATGGCGCTGCGCTGGGATTGCGGCAACAGCCCCAGCGCCTCGCGCAAGCGCGCCACTTCGCTGTCGACGGCCACTTCGTCCAGCGGTCCGGCGTCCTGCACCGCTTCCTCCTCCGCTGACTCTTCCCGACGTTTGCGCAGATGATCGACGCAAAGATTGTGTGCAATACGATGGATCCAGGTCGACAACCTTGCCTTGGCCGGCTGCCAGCTTGCCGCCTTGATCCAGACCCTGAGAAAAGTGTCCTGGGCAATGTCCTCCACGTCGCGCTGGTTGCCAAGCATGCGCCAGGCGTAATGGCTCACCGGCTTCAAATGACGCCGGACAATCGCTTCGTACGCGGAGTTGTCGCCGGCACAGATCGCAGTCATAAGTTCTTCATCGGTCATCACGCTCAATCATAACCGTCCCGGAGCCTCAGTTCTGCTGCCCGGAATTCCGGCGGCCCGCTCCCGGCCCGCCGCGGTTGCGTTGCGCGGCAAGTTCGCTGGCCTCGAGCTGTCCGTCTCCGTCCCGGTCCAGTCTGTTGAATCTGTCGAGGCGGAATTCGGCTGCCGTTACAACGCCATCCTCATCGGCGTCAAATCCCTGAAATCTTTCGCTCAAACGCTGTTGTCTCCGCTGTTGCGCCTGCTCGCTGTTCCGGCCCGCTCCCTGCCCATCGCCATTCGAACGCTGCCGGTCTCCCCGGGTCCGTTCACGGAGATCTCGCTGAATGCTGGCCGTATATTCTTCCAGCGTAATCGTTCCGTCTTCATCCGCGTCCACGTTGGCAGCGATACTGGACGCCAGAAACTCATCCAGGCTCAGGGCATCATCGCCATCGGTATCGAAACGGGAAAGCCGGCTGCCGTCGTCGTCCTGGGCCAGCGCGGCCGCCGAAAAAACCAGGGTTCCGGCCAGCGCGACGGAGATTGTTCGAAAATACTTCATGATTGGTTCCTTATGGATTGCGTTCATCTGCTTATACGTCAAGCCTCCGGATTCCCGTCGCCTGCAAACTCCGCTATTGATCCTTTGGAGGACCCCATTAGTCGGTGTACACTAATCATCTTTCGCCCGAAAAAAATGAGGATTACGAATGACGATTCATTCCTTGTGCAACCGTCGGCTGGCGGCGCTGTTGTTCCTGATGTCACTGGCGCCATTCGCCGGCGCCGCCGAATACGTCATGGATCCAGACTGGCCGAAGCCGCTGCCGGAAGATATCGAATGGGGGCAGGTGCCCAACGTCACCATCGACAGTGAAGGCTATATCTACGCCTTTCACCGTTCCGAGCCGCCGGTGCTGAAATTCGATCCGGAAGGCAACCTGGTGGATACCTGGGGTAGCGAATGGGTCGAACTGCCGCACGGTTTCCGCGCGACTCCCGACGGAAATATCTGGGCAACGGATTTTCAGCGCCAACTGGGCAACACAATTTCCCTGTTCGACACCCATGGCAACTTGCTCAAGCGCCTCGGAGCCGCCGGATTCACCGGCACGGGCCCAAATACTTTTGACGGGCCCGCGGATGTGGTACAGGCCGAAAACGGCGACTTTTTCGTGGCCGACGGCCATTGGAACAATCGCATCGTGAAATACGACAAACAGGGCCGCTACCTCATGGAATGGGGCAAGCGGGGCTCGGGCCAGGGCGAGTTCAACCTGCCCCATACGCTGGCAATCGACCAGCGCGGACGCCTGCTCGTCGGCGACCGCGGCAACGAGCGAATCCAGATTTTCGACCAGGAAGGCAACTACATCACCGAGTGGGACCAGTTCGGTTGGCCGAGCGGAATGTTCATCGATCAGAACGACATTCTTTACGTGGCCGACTACCAGAGCCTGAGAGGCGTCACCTACGGCAGCGCCGAGACCGGCGAGGTCATGGGCTTCATCGAAGGCTCCGAACCGGAGGGTATCGTGGTCGATGCCGACGGCAATGTTTACACCGGTGAAGTGACCGGTGGAGAGGGCGGTGACGGCATGATAATTCGCAAGTTTATCCGGCAATAATATTTCCGCCGGAAGGGCTTGCCATGAGCGGCGATGCGCGTATAATGCGTCGCCTTGCCCGGACATGTGCGCCGGGCACGGGTTTGAAAATTGTTCTGTAAAAAGTGGGTCAAGCAATAGAGGTGGGTGCTTGCCGTGCGGATCCGGTCACTGAAACCGGATCGTTCCGCGTCAGCGGAATTGTCCGCAAGGTAGGCAACTGCGTTAAATTTATTCGAGTCGGCGTGATCTTTCGTTCCTTCCAGGAGCGAGAGGCCGGAGCAAATGAAAATCATTCAGTTGTCTGATACCTGTTCACAGGTATTTGAGACGTTCTTTGAACGTTTCTGCAAGTTATAAACTGAAGAGTTTGATCATGGCTCAGATTGAACGCTGGCGGCAGGCTTCAGACATGCAAGTCGAGCGGAAACGACAAAGGTTTACCTTTGGGCGTCGAGCGGCGAACGGGTGAGTAACGCGTAGGAATCTGCCCGATAGCGGGGGATAGCCCGGGGAAACCCGGATTAATACCGCATACACCCTACGGGGGAAAGGCCGGGATCTTCGGACCGGTCGCTATCGGAGGAGCCTGCGTTGGATTAGCTTGTTGGTAGGGTAATGGCCTACCAAGGCGACGATCCATAGCTGGTCTGAGAGGATGATCAGCCACACTGGAACTGAGACACGGTCCAGACTTCTACGGGAGGCAGCAGTCGGGAATATTGGACAATGGGGGAAACCCTGATCCAGCCATGCCGCGTGTGTGAAGAAGGCCTTCGGGTTGTAAAGCACTTTCAGTAGTGAGGAAGGGACCCGGGTGAATATCCCGGGTTTTTGACGTTAGCTACAGAAGCAGCACCGGCTAACTCCGTGCCAGCAGCCGCGGTAATACGGAGGGTGCGAGCGTTAATCGGAATTACTGGGCGTAAAGCGCGCGTAGGCGGTTCGGTAAGTCGGATGTGAAAGCCCAGGGCTTAACCTTGGAACTGCATTCGATACTGCCGGACTAGAGTATGGTAGAGGGGGGTAGAATTCCACGTGTAGCGGTGAAATGCGTAGAGATGTGGAGGAATACCAGTGGCGAAGGCGGCCCCCTGGACTAATACTGACGCTGAGGTGCGAAGGCGTGGGGAGCGAACAGGATTAGATACCCTGGTAGTCCACGCGGTAAACGATGTCAACTAGCCGTTGGGGATCTTGTTATTCTTAGTGGAGCAGCTAACGCGATAAGTTGACCGCCTGGGGAGTACGGTCGCAAGATTAAAACTCAAATGAATTGACGGGGGCCCGCACAAGCGGTGGAGCATGTGGTTTAATTCGACGCAACGCGAAAAACCTTACCTGGCCTTGACATCCCCGGAACCTGCCAGAGATGGCGGGGTGCCTTCGGGAACCGGGTGACAGGTGCTGCATGGCTGTCGTCAGCTCGTGTCGTGAGATGTTGGGTTAAGTCCCGTAACGAGCGCAACCCTTGTCCTTATTTGCCAGCAATTCGGTTGGGCACTCTAGGGAGACTGCCGGTGACAAGCCGGAGGAAGGTGGGGACGACGTCAAGTCATCATGGCCCTTACGGCCAGGGCTACACACGTGCTACAATGGGGCGTACAAAGGGCTGCAAGCCTGCGAAGGTAAGCTAATCCTTAAAACGTCTCGTAGTCCGGATCGCAGTCTGCAACTCGACTGCGTGAAGTCGGAATCGCTAGTAATCGTAGATCAGCATGCTACGGTGAATACGTTCCCGGGCCTTGTACACACCGCCCGTCACACCATGGGAGTGGGTTGCAAAAGAAGTGGGTAGTCTAACTGGAGTTTACTTCGGAGGACGCTCACCACTTTGTGATTCATGACTGGGGTGAAGTCGTAACAAGGTAGCCGTAGGGGAACCTGCGGCTGGATCACCTCCTTAACGAGCAGTCCGTATTCGTCGGTAAGTGCTCACCTCTATTGCCTGATCCCTTGACAGGGACAGATCTCGACGGGGCCATAGCTCAGCTGGGAGAGCGTCTGGTTTGCATCCAGAAGGTCTGCGGTTCGATCCCGCATGGCTCCACCAACTGTCCGCCGGCTTGATGCCGGCAATGTTGGCCTCGTCGTGAGGCACTGTTCTGTAACAATTCGGTGAAAGACATGGCGTCGGTAAAGAGGACGTACGGCCGGTAACGGTCGGACGGAATCATTGCCGACGAAATGTATGCTGTAACTTAACAAGTTGTACAAGCGCAAAAATCCGTATGAAATCGTTATGAGTCGCAAGCAGTTTTCCGCAACGCCGGGATTGAGTTTCTGGTTATGCGGTCAAGCGACGAAGCGTGTGTGGTGGATGCCTTGGCAGCCAGAGGCGATGAAGGACGTTGTAGACTGCGATAAGCTTCGGGGAGCCGTCAAACAGGCTTTGATCCGGAGATTTCCGAATGGGGAAACCCGGCCCTTCGGGGTCATTGCACATTGAATTCATAGATGTGCAAGGCGAACGCGGTGAACTGAAACATCTAAGTAGCCGCAGGAAAAGAAATCAACCGAGATTCCCCGAGTAGTGGCGAGCGAAAGGGGAGTAGCCCTGAAGTGGTGCAGAATTTAGCGGAACAGTCTGGGAAGGCTGACGATAGAGGGTGACAGTCCCGTACGCGAAAAATTCAGCATCATGATATCGAGTAGGTCGGGACACGTGAAATCCTGACTGAACATGGGGGGACCATCCTCCAAGGCTAAATACTCCTGGCTGACCGATAGTGAACTAGTACCGTGAGGGAAAGGTGAAAAGAACCCCGGTGAGGGGAGTGAAATAGAATCTGAAACCGCATACGTACAAGCGGTCGGAGCCTGGCGGAAGCCGGGTGACGGCGTACCTTTTGTATAATGGGTCAGCGAGTTATTGCTGGTAGCAAGGTTAACCGTATAGGGGAGCCGTAGGGAAACCGAGTCTGAACAGGGCGCTCAGTTGCTGGTGATAGACCCGAAACCGGACGATCTAGCCATGGCCAGGCTGAAGGTTGAGTAACATCAACTGGAGGGCCGCACCCACCTATGTTGAAAAATGGGGGGATGAGCTGTGGCTAGGAGTGAAAGGCTAATCAAGTCCGGAGATAGCTGGTTCTCCTCGAAAGCTATTTAGGTAGCGCCTCATACATGACTGCCGGGGGTAAAGCACTGTTTCGGCTAGGGGGTCATCCCGACTTACCAAACCGATGCAAACTCTGAATACCGGCAAGTTCGAGTATGGGAGACAGACGGCGGGTGCTAACGTCCGTCGTCGAAAGGGAAACAACCCAGACCGCCAGCTAAGGTCCCTAATATCAGTTAAGTGGGAAACGATGTGGGAAGGCACAAACAGCTAGGAGGTTGGCTTAGAAGCAGCCATCCTTTAAAGAAAGCGTAATAGCTCACTAGTCGAGTCGGCCTGCGCGGAAGATGTAACGGGGCTAAACTGATAACCGAAGCTGCGGATATCGCACGTTCGCGTGCGGTATGGTAGAGGAGCGTTCTGTAAGCGGGTGAAGCCGGGTCGAGAGGCCCGGTGGACGTATCAGAAGTGCGAATGCTGACATGAGTAACGATTAGGGGGGTGAAAAGCCTCCCCGCCGAAAGATCGAGGTTTCCTGCCCAACGTTAATCGGGGCAGGGTGAGTCGGCCCCTAAGGCGAGGGCGAAAGCCGTAGTCGATGGGAAACCGGTTAAAATTCCGGTACCCGACTTTGCTGCGATGGAGGGACGGAGAAGGCTGGACCGGCACGGTGTTGGTTATCCGTGTTCAAGCGTGTAGGTAGGAAGCTTAGGGAAATCCGGGCTTCCGTTAATCTGAGGCGTGATGACGATCTTCCCGGGCAACCGGAAAGAGAAGTGGTTGAGGCCATGCTTCCAGGAAAATCTTCTAAGCACCAGGCAAAGTTGGACCGTACTTAAACCGACACAGGTGATCAGGTAGAGGATACCAAGGCGTTGAGATAACTTGGGTGAAGGAACTAGGCAAAATGGTACCGTAACTTCGGGAGAAGGTACGCTTCCTTTGGTGACCGGACTTGCTCCGTGAGCTGAGGGAAGTCGCAGTGACCAGGTGGCTGCAACTGTTTATTAAAAACACAGCACTCTGCAAACTCGAGAGAGGAAGTATAGGGTGTGACGCCTGCCCGGTGCCGGAAGGTTAATTGATGGGGTTAGCGCAAGCGAAGCTCTTGATCGAAGCCCCGGTAAACGGCGGCCGTAACTATAACGGTCCTAAGGTAGCGAAATTCCTTGTCGGGTAAGTTCCGACCTGCACGAATGGCGTAATGATGGCCACACTGTCTCCACCCAAGGCTCAGTGAAATTGAAGTTGCTGTTAAGATGCAGTGTACCCGCGGCTAGACGGAAAGACCCCGTGAACCTTTACTATAGCTTCACACTGGACTTTGACTGTACTTGTGTAGGATAGGTGGGAGACTTTGAAAGCATCGCGCCAGCGTTGCCGGAGTCGTCCTTGAAATACCACCCTGGTGCTGTTGGGGTTCTAACCCAGGTCCCTTGACGGGATCGGGGACAGTGTGTGGTGGGTAGTTTGACTGGGGCGGTCTCCTCCTAAAGAGTAACGGAGGAGCACGAAGGTACCCTAAGGGCGGTTGGAAATCGTCTGTATTGTGCAATGGCGTAAGGGTGCTTGACTGCGAGAGTGACGATTCGAGCAGGAGCGAAAGCTGGTCATAGTGATCCGGTGGTTCTGTATGGAAGGGCCATCGCTCAACGGATAAAAGGTACTCCGGGGATAACAGGCTGATACCGCCCAAGAGTTCACATCGACGGCGGTGTTTGGCACCTCGATGTCGGCTCATCACATCCTGGGGCTGAAGCGGGTCCCAAGGGTATGGCTGTTCGCCATTTAAAGTGGTACGCGAGCTGGGTTTAGAACGTCGTGAGACAGTTCGGTCCCTATCTGCCGTGGGCGCAGGAGATTTGAGAAGAGTTGCCCCTAGTACGAGAGGACCGGGGTGAACGAACCGCTGGTGTTCGGGTTGTCTCGCCAGAGGCATTGCCCGGTAGCTATGTTCGGACGGGATAACCGCTGAAGGCATCTAAGCGGGAAGCCTCCTTCAAGACTAGATCTCCCTGAGGGTCCAGACTTCGGTTTGGTCCCTCCTGAAGTGCCGTTGAAGACGACGACGTTGATAGGCCGGGTGTGTAAGCGCTGTGAAGCGTTGAGCTAACCGGTACTAATTGCACGTGAGGCTTGATCGCATAACCAGGGGTTTAACCCTGGTTGCGGAACAAGCTGCGATCGTAATGTTTCATACGGACAAGGCGCTTTGCGACTTGCCGGTTACAGCATGCTCCATGTCTCCACCGAATTGCGCCGCGCCGCCTTGCTGAGAACGCGCCGTGGCGAAAGTTTATGCCTGACGACCTTAGCGAGTGTGAACCACCTGATCCCATCCCGAACTCAGTAGTGAAACCGCTCAGCGCCGATGATAGTGTGGGGTCTCCCCATGTGAAAGTAGGTCATCGTCAGGCGCCACACAAAAGAGCCCCTGCGGCATTTGCCGCAGGGGCTCTTTTGTGTGGCGCCATATGACGCGGCGCCTTTGGCGCCGGTCATGGTGACTCGGGGCATCCATGCCCCTCGCCCTTCGGGCGGCGCTTCGCACCGTCCAAAATGGCAGTCCTGCCATTTTGTCAGGCGCCTTGGGGCTTCGATGGAGGGTATATAGTCTCTGAAAGACGGTATCTATGAAGTGATGGAGCGCCAGTTGTTAATCAGATGTTCGGCGCTGCGCCAGGACAGCGCCTGCACGGTCAAGGTCGGGTTTCTCGCTCCGCTGGTTCCCATCACCGACGCTCCGAGTATTCCCAGATTTGGCGCCTCGTGAGCAAATCCCCAGCGGTCCACCACATTGGTCTGCGGGTTATCGCCCATGCGCGTACCACCGTAAGCGTGAGTGGAAGCGCCCATGGTATTGGAGATATTGCTGCGATTGACTTCAATCGCGCCTGCTTCCCGATACCATTGCTCCATTTTTTCCTGGGTGAAGGCGGCAATCCGTAGTTCGTTTTCACCGTGCCTGGCTGTAATTCTTGTAACCGGCAATCCCAGAGGATCCTTCACCACCGGGTCCAGATCAAGATAGTTGTGTGAATAGGGCAAGGTAGTCTTCTGGATGTAGGCACTGTTGCTGCGGTCGGCATTTTCCATAATGAAGGCCTTCCATTGCGAACCCCAGTTCGGGGCGCGACCAAAGGTACTCATACTCGCAGCGGCAATGGGCCTTCTATCCGTGTGTACCCAAAGATTTCCACCACCGATAAAATCCAGTTCCGAGTGATCGAAATTGTCGTCCGCCCATTCGTCTACCGCCACTCCCTGGGCAGGTAATCCATACCAGTTATTCAGATTTCCGGGGAACAGCGCTTGCACTCCGGCGCCCTGATGATGGCTGAAATAATGCCTGCCTACCTGCCCGCTGTGATTGGCAAGACCGGCGGGGAACGCGCTGGATTTCGACAGCAATAGCAGTCGCGTATTTTCGTAGGCATAGCTGGACAGCAGCACAACATCAGCAGGCTGGAAATAAACTTCATTGCCGCGAACATATTCTACGCCGGTGACTTTCCCACCGCTGTTACTGACTATTTTCGTAACCTGGGCATGGGTTACGATTTCGAGGTTGCCGGTTTCCATGGCTTTGGGAATGGTGGTAAACGCCGTGGAACTCTTGGCGCGGACATGGCAACCGCCCTTGTTGCAAAAGCCGTGATACAGGCAGGCGGACCGACCTTCGTAAGCCTCGGTGGTGATAGCGGCGGGCCCCTGAAAGGGATTCATGCCCAACCGTCTCGCTGCGTCGGACATTAACTCGGTGAACATGGAGCCACGCAGTGGAGGCATGGGGTATTCGCGTGCGCGCGCACCTTCGAATATGTTGCCTGTCGCATTCAGCGCGCCATTGATATTGCCTGCCTTGCCCGATACGCCGACGGCATATTCGACCTTGTCGTAGAAATTTTCCAACTCCTCCAGCCCGAACGGCCAGTCTTCCACGGTGGAATTGGCGGGAATTCTTGCCGCGCCATAGCGGCGCGTGGTCTCACTCACAACCTTGAAGTCCCAGGGATTCAGGCGCCAGCTTTGCGCCCAGTAATGCATGGTGGTTCCGCCGACGGCGTTCATCATCGGATGACCACCCTGCCTGGCGGTTGTGTTGTCGTGAGTGCGCACCGTAGGCGCTTCCCTGGCAGCTTTCTGAACCGCCTGCGGCCAGTTGCGGAGATTGTTACGCAACTCATCCGGGGCAAAATCCCGTGAACCAAGCCAGCCTCCGGCTTCCAGCCCGATTACTTTCAGTCCCGCCTGCGTCAGAGGCAATACCGCCACCCCGCCGGCAGCGCCGAGCCCCACCACAACCACATCGGTCCCCGGCAAATCAGTTGCCACGACCTGCACCTCCGGACCTGCCCGCCTGCGTTTTGGTAAAACTCTGTGAGTCGTAGGCTGACTGGTGATTGGGCGCCAGATTTTCACCCTGGGCCACCTCACTTTCAGACACGGCCAGGCGTACGCCCGGATAACCCAACATGTCCCAGCCGACGAAATTGCGATTGCCCCCGTAGTAGGGGTCACTGAAGGTTCCTTGTATGGTGTGACTTTTCACCATGGAAAAGAACCCCGCGCCACTGGGGTTGAAGCCGGGAATTTCATCATTTTGCACGGCGGTAAGGATGGCATCCTGTTGCTCGGCATTGAGCCTGTGAAAATCAAGGCCGTGAGTCTGCAACGCATGTTCATTGAGCAGGGTCAGGCCAACGGCATAAAGTGAGCGTGACGAGGCGTGGTCGGAAGCCAGAGATCGATCGATATAGTGGGCGGCGCGCGCTTCCCTGGCTCCGGGTCCCGCGTCATCCGATGGCAGAATCCGATCTACCATCGCCTCAAGCGTATCGGCCTCGGCGGAACTGAGAGTTTCCAGCGCTTCCCTGACTGGTGAAGACTGATTTCCCGAGCTGCTTTCTGCAGCGATCACATGAGTTGCCGAACCAGCGCCTGCGATTGCCGTGCCCAGCAATCCGGCACTTTTGAGCAAATTTCGACGCGAAGGGATTGCGGGATCGTCTTTGCTGTTACTGGCCATAACCCTCCCCATCGGCAGCGCGGTTACCAACGATCCTGTGCCAGCCGGGCTGTCTCCAGCATCGAAACTTAGAGCGAAGCAGCGTAGCAAATCTGTTTTGGGGTGTAAATTTGGCTTTAATCGGCTCGTAAGCTTTCCCATCTGTGACACGAGCTGAAACCGTAGGGGCGAGGCATGCCTCGCCCGCGAACGGCCCCGAAACCGTGCAACTGACGGACGAGGCTTGCCTCGCCCCTACATACTGAACCAGCACACAGGATTGCAGGTGGGCAGATGACGGACTTAAAATGCGCCTTGTAGGAAGGGTGGGGCCGAGGCCAATCGATCACCCGGAAACAACTTGATGTCATGCGCGGGAATTATGCAACCTGGAAAGTCGATAGTGGGATTGCTGCTGTTGTTGAATGCCTGTTTTTACTCGACACAGCTAGCGGCCCAACATTCTCACGGTGTACTCTCACCTTCGGTGACTTTTCCGCAGGACGATTCAGTGCTGCGGGATGCCCCCCGGATGATAACCATGAGTTTTCGGGTAGATGTGAGGCTATTGAAACTGGCGCTCTACACGGACGACGGACAGTGGATAAACCTCGGATTTGCCTACGATCCCGGGCGAGTTGACCATAATTTCGTGTTACCGATTCCCCTTGAGTTGCCTGACGCGAATTATTTTGTAGCCGAATGGTCCGTGGTAGACGAGCAGCAGCGTTTTCTCCAGGGCAACTTCAAATTTTCGTTTGGAGCCGGCGCACTACCGCCGTCGGAAATCATCGAAGCGTCATACGGCAGCACGGAAAATGAAAACCTGCCGGATACGGGCGCCTATGTACAACAGAATCCCTAGTTTGATCCCGTGCTGTTCCCATGGCGGCGTAGACATTCGACATCGGCCAGGCGCCAGATCGCTTCATTGAGCAATTCAGGCTAGATGAGTATCTGCAGGCTTCGCTCCATGAACCAGTAGCTGGCGATGCCGCCGGTCATGTACAGAGGAAACTGGTGAAGCAGTCGAAGATTTTGTATTCGCGTAGCGGCCAGTAGCGCCAGAACCAGGGCGATGATGGCCAGTTGGCCGAGTTCGATGCCGACGTTGAACAGAAAAAGCGCCATAAGCCGGCTGTTTTCCGGCAAGCCGATTTCGGCCAGCGCACCGGCGAAACCCAACCCGTGCAGCAGGCCGAAAATGAAGGCGATGATGACTGGATATTGACTTGTGAGCGAAGGGTTGTCGGAGAGGTTTTCGTAAGCCAGCAACACGATACTCCCGGCAATTACCGCTTCCACGGGCGCTGAAGGCAGAGTAAGCAGACCGAAGGCGGACAGGGCCAGCGTCAGTGAGTGAGCGGCCGTGAAACTGGTCACCACCTTCAGAATGTCCAATGGATTTCGCACGATGTACAGCAGCATGATTACAAACAGCACGTGATCGAAGCCGAAAACGAGATGCTCGATCCCGATGGACAGGTAAACCGGCAATCCGGCAGGGGCAGCGGATAACTGTATACGAGGTTCATCGCCGTTGATCAACAGCTCCCTGGTTTCGCCGCCCAGGCGTTGAATGCTTACCAGGGTATCGATCACCGTTCTTTCCAGCCCGGAAATTTCGATGGTTTCCAGCGCCGATTCGCTGCAATCCACTGAAAACACTTCAATCAAAGCGCCGCCGTTCAAGCTGGCGGAGACCGGCGTCGACTCACAGTTCGTTTCCAGTTGCAGCCCAAGGTAGCGCCCGTCGATTTGCGGCTGCCGCAGCGAAGCCTCGAACAGCTCCCCGCCTTCGGAGGATTCCAGCTCGATCAGTTTGAGGTAGGCCGGCCTCACTTCGTGGGCCTGAACGGCGGAAGCGGTCATCAGCAACAACAGAGCCGGGAAGGATCGTTTCATTGCGACTCCACGACGATGCTGTATTCCTCCAGCAGGTTTTCGACATAGGCATCTCGCGCCCGCAGTTGCCGTTCACGTTGCAAATCCTGCAACACCTGTTGCCGAATCTCCTCCAGCGGGGTTACCTGTCGGGGATGAATCGCATTGATCCATACGAGATGGAAACCAAAACCGCTTTGCACCGGGCCCTGCCAGCTACCCGTGGCCAGATTTCCCAGTTGGCCCGCAAAGCCGGCCCCGAAAGTCGCGTTGAGATCCAGCGCGCTGCGGTAAGCGTACGCGGGATTCAACATTGTGGACTCGCCGACTTCCTGCGGCGCGGCGCCTTCGCCTATTCGCGCGAGAGCATTCTCCGCTGCTGCGCGTTGTTGAAAATAGAGATGCCGAAAGGAGTACCTGACTGGTAGCGTGTAGTCGTCGACATATTCCCGATAGAAAGCTTCCAGTTCACCTTGTTCCCGCGCGGGAATCGCCTCTGATTCGGCGATAAAGCCCAGTTTCTGCACCAGGCGGCGGCGGACGATGGAATCTTCCTGATCGAGTCCCAGGCGCAGTGCTTCCCGGTACAGGACTTCCTCCTTCAGCCAGTTGTCCACCAGGGCGTTCAGCTCCGCCTCGGTGGCGATTAGTCCGGTCTGGGTCGTCCACAAAGTGGCCAGACGGTCACGAAGCGCGGAAGTGATGACGATTTCGCTGCGAGTGTCTGGAATCCGGCTATCGGCAACAAAGAGCGCCAGCCCGATAACAAGAAACCACAGCAGCGGCTGCCTGAGAAAGCCACGCTCCGTCATGGCCAGGCAATTATGGCTGTGCCGGGGTCAGCCATATCGGTGATGACCAGATACGCTCCTGTATGGTCGGCTGCAAATCAGGGTGCGGATCCACGCCTGCCCGAATCGCATCCCAGGTCGACCAGCGGCAGGTGGGGTTTTCCAGTCCGCGCACATAATAGAAGGCATGCTGCTCCGGATCGAAATCCGGGTCCCGCCAGCCGGCGCGCAACTCCGCGGCGCCGACGCCTTCGGTAATACTGCAGTCGCTGATATCGACGCGAGCGCCGTTGTCCGGGCACCGGTGGGTATCGGTATCGACAGTCCCTTCCGAACAGGCGATGTCGTACACTTCTTCCCGTGTTTCGCCGTCTTCGAACCAGCCCTTGACGATCTGTAGCCTGTCCAGTGGCGCGCTGTTCGGATCCTTGGCAATCCAGGCAATGAAGCTGGGCGATTCATCCGATTCGGCCAGCAGGTCGCCTCCCATGGGCACGCCCGCGGCATAGGCTTGCGTAAGCATATCGGGATCGTCCGCCCCCGGCAGGTCATATCCCCCGAAAAAACGTACTTTCATCCGTGTTCCCGATGTGCCGAAAGTCTCTTTTCGGCGGAAGGCGTCGTAAATACTGGCCCTCGTGTTCTCTTCGGCCCAAACTCCGGCCAGTCCCGCGGCGCTCCAGGTGTCGAAGTAAGTGTCCGTGTAGATTTCTCCTTCAGCGGTGGGCTCCGGCAAAGGCACCGACCCTCGCAAGGTGCCGTCAGCGTCTCGGAGCCCCACTTTGCTCCAGTAGTCGTGTTCTTCTCCGGCATAAGTCGCGTTATGCGTATCGCTGGAACCGATTACGCCGAACTTGTACGGATTGAATCCTTCTTCGGCCTGCATTTTCAGGCCGTTGAGAAAAGCCTGCCGCACATAGCTTCCGTTTGGCTCGCTGTATAGATTGGTGGCTATGCGAAGCGGCATGATCTCGAAATCGGCCCATTCGTCGTTGGGCGACAATGCCGGGTGGGTGTCGGACGTGCCCTTGACCTGGCTGATCTCCACCAGCGGCTCGTTGCGCATGCGCCGGTTGGCGTAGGCATCGTCCAGGGGGCGGCCCGAATTGTCCGTCAGCATGAACATGCGGCCGTTGGAGCCGTTGGAATTGTGAGGAATGGCCAGGCTTTCGATGCCTTGGGCGCGGTTATTGTCCATCCAGTTCCACAGGTCTTCCGGATTGCTCGAATCCAGTCGCGAAAACGGCAATTCCGGCCCCACATCGCCGCGAAAGATCACATTGCGATGCAAATTGCCCCGGTCCGACGCACTTGCGGTGTACTCGTAACCGATGAACGCGGTGAAGTTGCCTGGGTCGTTGTGCCGATTGGCGGCTGCGACGATGTCGTCCCACGCCGATTTTCGAATGGCCGGGTCATTGATTTCCGGGCCCTCTTCGCTGCCAAGGAATGCCAGAATCTCCCGGAACTTGGCTCCCCTCTCCACAGCGCCGCCAAGATCGGACATGTCGGCGGCTATCGGATGCGTGGAGATTTCCGAGTCCGGGTTGGCCATCTCGCGGAGTACGCCTATATAAAATGCGTGGTCCGTTACCCCGTAGAAGTCCAGGGGAACTTGCAACTGCATTTCGAAACCCGCGGGGTGGGTAATGGAGCCGCCCCTGGCAAACTCGTAGGCGTCATCCGGCGACGAAGTCGTGCCGAAAATGAAGGCATCGAAAGAATACATGGTGTGCACATGCAAATCGCCGAAATAGGCGTTGCGCTCGGAACTGAATCCGGCAGTCCGTGCCGGTTCGGCCTCGGCCGCCTGCGCCGGGGACAGTGCGGGCGCTTCAGCGACCAGCCCTGTTTCCGGGGCGGTCGGCGTGTTGTCGGAACAGGCGCCCAGCAATGCGGTGCATGCGAGGGTGCAAAACAGTGTTTTCAACCTGATCATGAGCTTGCCCCTGTGCTTACCGGCTGATTCCGAATTCTTCCTCGAGTTCAAGGAGGCGGGCGCCGGCAAGGGTGCCCGGCATCGAATAATTGCCTTCGTGACAGGCGTATTCGTATACCTGGTCCTCGGTGGCGTAGAAGCTCAGTTCCGCCGTCCAGGGTTGCAAATAGATATTTTCGTCCTCGACGGTGAACTGATAGAAAATTTCGTTGTCCGAGTGGCGGCTGAAGCGTTCGATGATGCGGCCTTGTTTTGTAATCGGCACCGAACTCTGGCTCAACTGCAAGGGATGGATGTTGACGGTTTCGACCACGAGTTCGCCGTCTTCGTACCAGCCGACTGAATCCCCGAACCATTGTTCAAGCACGAGCGGCCGGCGGCTGGCCCGGGCTTCTTCCGCCGAATCGTAAATCGGAATGATGCGGGCGTCATGCACCATCTCCACGAGAATCATGACGTAATCGTCGGTCTGTACGAACTGGTAGGTGTTATTGTATAGCGCGCCCATCATGCCGGGGCCGGCCTTGTTGCCGAATCCGATCAGGCAACGCTCCGCGTTGGGAATGGCTTCCGGGCCCCGGGTGTCGCCGATGCCGGTGGCGTAGCGCGAGCCGAAATTGCGCCTTTCGAAATCATATTGCGGGTCTTCCCGGCGCGGAACCCGGCCGCTTGGCGGGTCGACGACATAGGAAGTTCGATATTCGCCTTTGATCAGCGCGAGATTGGAGCCCGTATCCACCCAGAAGTTGTTATAGGCCCGCACGCCGAAATCCGCGCCGCCTTCTTCCGGCAGATTGTTGACGCCGTCGCCTTCGTCGAATCCGCCCTCGATTCCCCCGATGGGCGTCCGCGCCGCAATAATGCGCGCTTCTTCCGGCGGCACCACGAGCGATTCGGCGCCCTCCGGGCGGTTCAGGTTGGTCAGCGAGGCATTGGACCAGATTCCTTCAAGGTCTGGCCGCGTGGAGTCCTGGGCCATTGTCGGACTGATCAGCAACGCGCCGAAAAGCACGACGGCAGGCTGGATCAGCCGCCTCGGAGCCGGTAAATTTTCGAGTGGTTCAGGGAAAAAAGTCATGGTGGCTACCAGATAATCCGCTTGAGCATATCTTAAACTACTGTGAGCCGGACTGCGCAACCATTACGATCAATCCAGGTCCTTCCGGCAATTGCGATGGGTGTCCCAGAAATTGCGCCAGGAATTGCGATTCGATTATTGATATTGTTTGAGCATGCGGATACGCAGACTGATTTCCAACACCCTGGTCGGAACCGGCGCCGGAACCATGCTGGCCGGCGCGGCTTTCGGACAGGAACCCCAGGTGGAGGAAATTCTGGTGGAAGGCGTTCAGCGGCGCGACAGCTATCTCCAGGACGAAAACAGCATCGGCAAGCTCACGGAATCCCTGCTCGACACTCCCCAATCCGTCACCACGCTTTCGTCCCAGATGATGCAGGATCGAAACGTCATGAGCCTGGACGAGGCCTTGCGCAACGTGCCGGGCATCACGCTCGGCGCCGGTGAATTCAGTTGGCAGGGAAACAATCCATCGGTGCGGGGATTTTCCTCCCGCAATGACTTGTTTCTCGACGGTATGCGCGATACGGGCAATTATTCGCGGGACCCGTTCAACATGGAAGCGGTACAGGTGTTGCTGGGGCCGTCTTCCGTAGTTTTCGGCCGCGGCTCGACCGGAGGCGTGATCAATCAGAGCACAAAGAAGCCGCTGCAGGAGGAACTGCGGAGTTTGCATGTCAACATGGGCAATGCCGGTATTCGCCGAATCACGGCGGATCTGAATCAACCGCTCGATGCGGCGGAAAATTCGGCATTTCGCGTCAATGTTCTTGCCCATCAGGCAGACGCGCCGGGCAGGGATGTCGCCGAAGCGCAACGGTTCGGACTTGCGCCGAGTCTCAGTCTCGAGCTTGGAAACGCCACGAGTCTGACGCTCAGTTACTTGCATCTGGACAGCGAGAGCACTCCCGATTATGGATTTCCCTGGATCGAGAGCCGGCCCCCGAAAGTGGACAGGGAGAATTTCTACGGGTTCGCATCGGACTTTCTGGACACACAGGCGGACGTGGCCTCGGCGGTTATCGATCGCCGGATCAATCCCGCCGTCTCCCTCGACGCGCAGGTGCGCTACGCCGGTTACGAAAGAAAGAGCAGAATTACCGAGCCCCAGGTGGACACGTTCGTATCGCTTGGCGACGATCCGAACGGAGTCATCGTGCACCGGATGATTTTCAGCGGAGAAAGCAGGGAAGAGATGTTGCAGGGCCAACTCAACCTGCAGGCGGACTTCAGCACCGGCGCGATGAACCATTCGCTCGTCGCCGGCTTGGAAATGTCCAGCGAGACCTCCAACCCCGCTTTCGGCTTCGCAGCGCAAACGCCGTTCTTCGATTATGGGCTGCCGGTTCCGACCACGCGCCTGGGCGATCCCGGCGGATTCTTCGACGGACCCACCGCCCGCAGGCTGCAAGCGGAAACGACAAGCGACACGCTGGCCGTTTATGTACTGGATACTTTTCAGTTCAATGAGCGATGGAGTCTCAGCGCGGGTATCCGCCGGGATCAATTTGACACCGATTATTTCGAACGACGATTCGATGTGAACGGCGCGGAAACCGGTAACGCCGGTTTTCCCGCCAGGGATATCGAAACCAGCTATCGCGCGGCGCTGATCTACAAGCCGGCAGCGGCGGGCACGGCATATCTGGGCTGGGGCACCTCGTTCAATCCCTCGGCGGAGTCGGTTTCCTTCGTCAGCAGCGGCCGGGGGTTGACCACGAGCAATGTGAGCCTGGAGCCCGAAGAAAACGAAAGCCTCGAACTGGGCCTGAAATGGACTCTGCTCGACGGACGGATGGCGGCGGACACCGCGATATTCCGCATCGACAAGACCAATGCCCGTGTGCCCGATCCTCTCAATCCCGGATTCAATACGCTGGCAGGCGAACAGCGGATACAGGGAATTTCCTTCAATCTGACGGGAAATATCAGCGAAAGTCTGGAATTGATGGCCGGTTACACCCGGCTGAATGACGAACAACTGAACCGGCTGACCGGGACAAGCGGCAGAATCGATAATGTTGCCCCCGATACCTTCTCGATCTGGATGAACTGGATTGCGAGCATCCGCTTCGATCTGGGCGCCGGCGCCCGCTACGTCGATGAGCGTGTGGTCGGCAACAGCAAGCGGGTCGACGATTACTGGGCTTTTGATGCAATGGCGGAATATGCGTACACCGACAGTCTCCGATTCAAGTTGAACTTGACGAATCTCACCGATGAAGTGTATTTCGACCAATTGCATCCCTGGCATGTCATACCGGGCCCAGGACTAACCGCGGTTTTCGCGATCAATCTCGACTACTGACCGAAGCAGACAATCCGCAAACCCGATGCTGATTCAGCTCAAACAGGTTCTTGATCCGGCAACAGTGGAAACATTCTGCGTCGCTCTCGAACGGGCGGATTGGTCAGACGGACGAGGCAGCGCCGGCTATCTGTCGCAGGCGGTCAAGCGCAATCGCCAGCTTCCCGACGATCATCCGCTGGCGAGAGAGCTCGGCGAGAAGATCGTCAGAATTCTCGATGGCAATGAGCAATTTGCCGCCGCGGCCCTACCCGCCAGGATGGCGCCCCCGCTGTTCAATTGCTACGAGGAAGACAATCGCTATGGCCGCCACGTGGACGGCGCAATCCGACCGGTTTTCGGGACGCCGCATCGGGTTCGCACCGACATTTCAGCAACCTTGTTTCTGTCCGGCCCGGACAGCTACAAGGGAGGAGAGCTGGTTATAGAAGATACTTATGGCCCGGTCGAAGTGAAGCTGTCGGCCGGAGACATGGTCTTGTATCCTGGTTCCAGCGTGCATGCGGTAAGGCCGGTCACATCGGGCCGGCGACTGGCGGCGTTTTTCTGGGTCCAGAGCATGGTCCGCGGCGACCGGCACAGATCGATCCTGTACGAACTGGACAAGGCGATACAGAAAATCGCCACGGACTCCCCGGAACAGGAAGCGCTCGTCGACCTGGCCGGCGTCTACCACAACTTGCTAAGGCAGTGGGCGGAGCCCTGAGCGCCGTACGAACCCGCACTCGATGTGTCCAGGTTCAAATACACGTGAGACCGTAGGGGCGAGGCATGCCTCGTCCGGGAACGGCCCCGAAACCGTGCAATACCCGCGGGCGAGGCATGCCTCGCCCCTACATGTTGAAGGCGGACGCGCACGCGATTGCATAAATTGGCTATTTTAGCTAAATTTAATTCGCTTACAGTTGTCGGGGATGCAGCAGATGAAAGTCACACAGGCTACAGACGCCAAGAACCGCTTTGGCGAATTGCTTGAAGAAGCAGCCGGCCAGCCGGTCTTGATTCAGAAGAACGGTCGCGATGTCGCGGTTGTCATGTCGAAGGCGGAATATGACCGGCGATTCGCGATTGCATCAAAAAAGGAATTGATCCGGCAATACCACGAGGAAAGTATCGAACGCTTCGGTTCCCTGTATGAAGAACTGGCAAAGTAGCGCCGCACATGGCTGAACGCTATTTTCTCGACATGAAAGACGTGCTGGCCTTGCATCAGGCGCAACTGGCGCGTTTCGGCGGCGCAGCCGGCATCAGGGACGCCGGGTTGATCGAGGCGGCTCTGGCCAGACCGCAATCCGGATACTACGGCGATCTCATCGAAGAAGCAGCCGCGCTCTGGGAGAGCCTCACCATGAACCACGGCTTTGTCGATGGCAACAAGCGCGTCGGTTTCGCAGCGGTCTATGTGTTCTTGCGCGTTGACGGGATTACGATTACGGCAACCGCGAATTACGCGCTGCGCCTTATTCTCGATTCGCTGGAAAGCGGTTCGTTCCGGAAAGAAGTCCTCGAAGCCTGGCTGCGCGACAACACAGCACCTTGATTTTCCCTTCAGCTTTCAAAGCCGTTCCAGAAACTCGAGCAGCAGGCGGCTGGTTTCCTCCGCTTGCTCCTGTTGCACCCAGTGGCCGGCGCCTTCGACCAGATGCACGGCTCGCATGTCCGTACAAACCGTTTCCTGCATCCTTTCGAAATTGCCCGGGCTTTGGTAGGTGCCCCAGTCGCTGGCGCCGCTGATGAACATGCTTGGCTGGTCTATGGTCTTGCCGGCATAGAGTTGGGTTTCCGCGGCGCCGATGCCGGTCGCGCCCATGCGGTAACTGTTGAGACCGCCCTGGAATCCCGTGCGGCCGAATTCTTCGGCGTATACCGCCAGTTCCGCCCCCGTCAGCCAGTCGTTGGCCGCGACCTGCTCCGGCGCGGGCATATGATGCGCCACGGTTTCCGCCATGCCCTCGGCGAGATCCATAATGTAATAAGTCGGCATCTTCGCCCACTCTTCGGCTGTCCTGGCCGCAAGTCGATATGGCTGGTTCTGTTCCCAGTCCGCGCTCTTGTGGTGGTAGTAGGCGCGGATGAAGTCGCTCAGGCCCTGTTCCGCATGCCACATGTTATCGTTCGCTTCCCGGGTGGTGAAATAGCGCTGGTAGTGCTTGCGGGGCCGGGGCAGATTCGCCAGGTTTTCGTGGATGCCCGGGCCTTCCGGAGGGGCCGGCGGCGGGTTGTCGATCGTATCGAAGGGTATGGTGGGGACGCCGCCGAAAGGCGCGCTCATCATTACCACGGCGCGGAATATGTCGGGCCGGGTCAAGGCGCACCAGCCCGCCAGTGGTGAGCCGAAGTCATGCCCGATGACGCAGGCCACATGGTCGTGACCAAAGGCGTAGATCAGCCCGATCACGTCCCGCACCTTGTTGAGCATGCGAAAGGGTGTGAGGTCGGTATCGTAGTCGCTGCTCCAGCCGGTGGTGCGGCCGTAACCCCGCAGGTCGGGCACAATCACGTGATAGCCCGCGTCGGCCAGCGGTGTCATTACATTGCGCCAACTGTAGGCGAGTTCCGGAAAGCCGTGCAGCAAGACCAGCGCAGGCCGGTCCGGAGTCTCGTATCCTGCCTCCAGCACGTGCATGCGCAGGCCGTTGACGCCATCGACAAATCGCGACCGAACGCCTTCGGGCAGCCAGGAGTCCGGGTAGGGGCCGATTCCCGGGTCAACGGTATCGGGAATCGAAACCTGCGCGGCAAGGCGGCCCGGCAAAGTCAGTGTCGAACCGGCGACGGCCGTGTATTGCAGAAATCTGCGGCGGGAATGCTGATTCATGTCTTTGACTCTTGTTGTCGATGGCCTGCGTTATACTCCAATGCAACCCAGCGCCTGGTCGCGGTAGATACGCGACCTGCATACACTGGCGAAGTCAACCACGAGGATACATGATGAAGTGGATTATTCGCAGTATTCAATTGCTGCCGCCGGTTTTTCTGCTTTTGCTGGAGTCAGCAACCGTGTTTGGAGATGAAATCAGCCCGGGAATCTACCGTACGCCCGACGAACGTTTCGAGAATCTGCCTGGATACGACTTTGCGCCCAACTACGTGATGATCGATGGTTATCGGGTGCACTACGTAGACGAAGGAGACGCCGCCGCCGATCCGGTACTGATGTTGCATGGCGAGCCGACCTGGAGTTTCCTGTATCGCAAGATGATCCCGCCGGTAACTGAAGCCGGTAACCGCGTAATCGCACCCGACCTGATCGGATTCGGCCGCTCCGACAAGCCGGCTTCCACGGATACGCACACTTACGCTTTTCATGTGGCGGCGATCAAGAGTCTGATCGAGGAACTCGACCTGCGAAATATCACGCTGGTCGGGCAGGACTGGGGCAGTCTGATCGGTCTTCGGGTCGCTGCCGAGAATCCGGGCCGGTTCGCCCGCATCCTGATTGCCAATGGAGCACTACCGACCGGCGCGGGCGGCCCCGGGCCCGGATTCAGCAATTGGCTCGCCAACGTCAATCGGATGAACGAGGCGGGCGATATGCCGGTCGGGAATATCGTCGGAAGAAACCAGGGGGTCGATATAGTCGCGGCCTATGACGCCCCGTTTCCCGATCCGCGTTACAAGGCCGGGCCGCTAGTCATGCCGTTGCTGGTGCCGATTCAGGCGGAGCAGCCGGGCGCAGCGGAAAACCGCGCCGCCTGGGAGGTTTTCAGTAATTGGCAAAAGCCGTTTCTGACCGCGTTCAGTGACGGCGATCCGGTAACGGCGGGCGGCCATCGCGTATTCCAGGAGCGAATTCCAGGCGCCCGGGGGCAAAATCACACCACCATCGAAGGCGCCGGCCATTTCCTGCAGGAAACAAAAGGCGAGGAATTGGCGGAAGTCGTCATCCAGTTCATAGAGGACAATCCCATCCAATGATTCGTGTACCGATTTATTCGCTGATCTGCGTTCTTGCATCGCTTGCCGGTGGACAGGGAATCGCTGCCGCCGAGCGGCAGACCGAGCCGTATGCGGTAAACCTGGAAGAACTTCAATGGGGGCCGCCCGCAGGCGGCAACGGCTCCCCGCTTGGCCTACGCACCGCCCGCCAGGGTGTGGATCCAGTCACCGGCGGCGTCACCTACTACGCCATGTTTCCCGCCGGAACCCATTTTGATCTGCACTGGCATACGCATGACGAATTCGTGGTGGTCGTGAGTGGGTCGGTCGTGATCGAACTCGGCGATGAGACGCATGAATTGCACGCGGGCGCCTACCTCGTGATTCCAGGCGGCATGAACCATTCCTGGGACGTGCCCGACACCGGAGAGGTCATTATTCTGGTGCGGCGCGCCGGCCCCGCGGACTTCAACTACGTCGCGCAATAAAGTTCGGCGGCGGCTTTGGCCGCAATTGTTTCAAATCGTGTTGAAGCCTTCCCGATTCTTGCTTGTAAATGGCAGATTGCTTATTCTTCCCTGCTGTTTCGGCCCCGCCCGTACTTCGACAGAAATTCGGAGAACCCTGTATGAGAAGAGCAAAGCGTTTGATTTCGTCTTTCGCCGCGGGCGCCTGCGTTCTCGCCGCCGTTCCCGCGGCCATGAGCCAGTCGGGTACGGATGTCTACGCGGGCGACTGGCCGGATCACCACGGCAACAAGCTGGCCCAGCGCTATTCGCCGCTCGACCAGATCAATGCGGACAACGTCGGCTCGCTGCAAATCGCCTGGCGCTATTCGACCGCGAACCTCGGCCCCCAGCCCGAATTCAACGCCACTTTCACGCCGCTCGAAGTCGACGGCATCATGTACACTTCCATGGGTTCGACGCGCAATGTCGCCGCCCTCGACGCCACCAATGGGCAACTGCTTTGGCTGTGGCGCCCCCGGGAAGGCGAAAGATTCGACGCCGCCCCGCGCAAGGGTTCGGGACGCGGGGTTTCTTACTACCGTTTCGGAGACGAGCGGCGCATCCTTACCGTCACGCCGGGCTTTTTCCTTGTTTCCCTCGATGCCGAAACCGGCTTGCCCGACCCGAATTTCGGCGACAACGGCTGGGTCGACATGCACGAGGGCCTGCGTCTCGGCGAGGGCCGCGAGGACATCGACATCGGTTCCTCCATGCCGCCTTTCGTCATGAACGATGTGATCGTGGTCGGTCCGGCGCATCGCGTTTCCATGCGGCCACCTTCGAAATACAACGTCAAGGGCGACGTGCGGGGCTTTCACGCGCAGACCGGCGAATTGCTCTGGACTTTTCACGTCATTCCCGAGCCCGGTGAAATCGGCATCGAAACCTGGTTCGACGATGGCGCCCGAATTTCCGGCAATGGCGGAGTCTGGGCGACCATGTCCGGAGACCCGGAACTGGGACACGTCTATCTGCCCACCGAATCCGCGACCGGCGACCGCTTCGGCGGAGACCGGCCGGGCGACAACCTGTTCACCAACAGCGTGGTCGCGCTCGATATCCAGACCGGCGAGCGCCAATGGCATTATCAGTTGATCCACCACGACATCTGGGACTGGGACAATCCCTCCGCGGCGGTATTGGCCGACCTGCCCAACGGCCGCAAGATTCTCGCCCAGGTGACCAAACAGTCGTTCGTCTACACCTTCGACCGCGAGACCGGAGAGCCGATCTGGCCCATCGAAGAGTTGCCCGTCCCTGCCGGCGATGTGCCCCGTGAGTGGTACTCGCCGACGCAGCCTTTCCCGACCCGTCCCCCGGCGGTTGACCGGCAGGGCTTCACCGAAGACGACCTGATCGACTTCACGCCGGAGCTTCGCGCCGAGGCGCTGGCCGCGATCGAGAGATTCCGCCTCAGCCCGAACCTGTATTCGCCTCCGTCCGAGGCCGAAGCGGCCGATGGCACCGTTGGCACGCTGAGCCTGCCTTCGGCAACCGGCGGACCCAACTGGGAAGCGAGCGTACTGGACCCGGAAACCGGCTATTTGTACGTGCCTTCCCGCACCGTGCTTTCGGTGTTGTCGGTGGAAAAGGACCCGAATTCCGATGTCGATTTCAGCATGGCCTTCGGCGTTCGCGTACCGCGTGTCCAGGGTCTGCCCATCGTGCAGCCGCCTTATGGCCGGATTACGGCGCTCGACATGAATGCCGGCGAAATGCTCTGGCAGATTGCCAATGCCGATACGCCGGATAACATCGCCAACAACCCGGCGCTGGAGGGCGTTGACGTGCCGCGCACCGGCGTCGAGACCAAGTCGGGGCTGCTGGTGACCAAAACATTGCTGTTTGCCGGCGAAGGCGTCAGCGGCGGCAACAAGTTCCGCGCCCACGACAAGGCAACCGGCGAAATTCTGTTCGAAATGGAACTGCCGGCGACCCAGACCGGGGTGCCGATGACTTATGAACACGACGGCAAGCAATACATTGCCATGGTCGTCAGCGGCGGCGGCACGCCTGCCGAAATCGTGGCCTACGCGCTGCCATAAACTATTTTGTGAGAAATTCCATCCATGGAATTTCTCATAGCCGCAAAACAAAAGCGTGGTTTTGTTTTGCTCGCGGATTCAATGGCTTTCGCCATCGAATCCGGCAGCACATCCATGTGCCGCGCGAAAGCTCCGATTTCATCGGAGCTTTCTTGACCGATGGAGGAGATGAAATGCGAAAATTGTACTGTGCGGCGCTGGCGCCGCTGTTGTTGCTGATCGGCCTGCCCGCCTTCGCCCAGACCTGGGTGATCGACAAGGAGCAATCCAAGGTCGTCTTTCACTATTCCTATACCGGCGACCCCTACCAGGGCGAGTTCAGAAATGTCGATGCCGTGTTCGATATCGATCCGATGAATCCCGGATCGTGCAATTTCACCGTGACGATTCCCATCGGCGAAATCTGGCTCGATTCTCCTGAAGCAGTGGACTACCTGCTCGATGTGGAACTGTTCGACGTCGACCAGTTTCCCACCGCCAGCTTTGAAGCCGTGGAATGCCGATTGCGGTCGATGGATTCCTTCACTTCCAACGGCAGCTTGACGATTCGCAACGTGACCCGGCCCATGAGCTTTCCGTTCACCCTCAGCGTCGAGAACAACGATGGCGTAATCGGCTTTCGCCTGAAAAGCAATGTGACAATCAGGCGGCTCGAATACGGCGTCGGTCAGGGTTACTGGGCGAGCACCGCGGAAATTCCCAACGACATCGGCATCGAAGTCGATGTGTTGGCGATTCGCCAGTGAGCCAGACCTTCCGAGACCCTTCCCAACGAATACAGACAGGTTGATTATGATTTCCTTTTTGCCCCAAGTTCTCGGCCGCTGCCTGATGGCAATCGCCGGCGCAGTTCTTCTCACTGCCTGCGACCGGCTTATGACACCGGATTTCGAAACCGAAATTGCTGAAATCCGCTCGGGCCAATACACCCTGGATCCCAATCACGCCACGTTGTTGTGGAAGCTGAACCATCTGGGATTTTCCACGCTCACCGGTCGGTTCAATGATTTTGATGCAACACTCGATTTCGATCCCGAGAATATCGAGAATTCCAGTGTCGAAGTCATCATTGAAACCACCGGGCTGGACATGAATCTGCCGGAATTCGAAGAGGAATTGCTTGGAGAGAACTATTTCAATGCCGCGCAATTTCCCCAGGTCATCTACCGCACAACCTCGCTTAGCGAGACTATCGACGAAGACACTTACATTTTCGACGGCGAGCTGACTCTGCGGGGAGTAACGGCGCCGGTTGCATTGGAGGTGAGTTTCAATGGCGGTGGCCGCGTTTCTTTTCCGCCTCCTCCCGTTTATACGATAGGATTTTCCGCCAGCGCCAACTTCCTGCGTTCAACCTTCGGTATCGACCGCTTCGTCAGCTTTGGCGTCGGCGACGAAATCGAGCTTGAAATCCATGTAGAGTTTCAGGAATCCGGCGAGGAATCCTGACTCAGGCTGCCGAAATTCTTTCACAATATGTGATTTGCGAATAGCAATCAGATACGCTCAAGCGACACCGACATGACTAGTTGGAGGTCGCTCCTGTGAAGAATCGTCCACTACTATTCTCTGCAATTTCCCTTTGCGGCAGCTTTGCCGCTGCCCAGGATATCGAGCCGGGATATGTCGATCCTTATCCCATCCTGGCGGCCGCCTCCGCAGCTATCGGCGAACAACAGCTCCACTGCGTCTCCGTTTCCGGCACGGCCTATACGGGCATCGTGGGTCAGCAACATCTCCACGGCTACGAAGTGGATTGGCCGCGGGGAGAAGCACTGCAAAACTATACTCGCATCATCGATTGGCAAAACGTCAGGATGCTGGAAAGATTCGACCGGGAACCCGGTAACAATCCCGCCGCCTGGAAGTATGGACTGGGATGGAGGGGCGGAATGCCGGTTCAGCAGAACCGGCGCCAGGAGTTCATGCTCAATGGCAACCATGCCTGGTACAAGGATGGCGCGGATGGCGCTGAAGTCGCGGCTCGACCCTCGGATGCGGAGCGCTGGCAGCTCGACATGTGGCTGACCCCGCACGGATTTCTCAAGGCGGCGCGTTTACCAGGCGCCGATCCCAGGGCGACATGGCGTTGGGAGTTGGGAGAAATGGGCAGGGACGGCGCCACGGTAAATCCGGAAAAAGTGAGCATCATCTCGATCAATGTCATGGGGAAATATCGGGTCGATGCCACGATCAATTCCCAAAACCTGTTGCAACGCATCCATACCTGGGTGCCCGATCCGGTATTGGGCGATACCAACTACGAACACGAATTCGCTAACGACGACTATATTGACATCGGTAATGGCATTCGATTTCCCACGGTCTGGCATCATCACACAGGCTGGGACGACAACTATCAGGCCCAGAGCGTCAGCGCCGGGCACAACGCTTTCGGCGGTAATCAGCCGGATATTCAAGCCAACGTCTGTCCCGGAGAGTTACCCGTCCCTCCGGAAGTAATGCAGGCGGATTTTTCCGAGCGAGTGGAAGTTACCGAACTCGCCGCGGGGGTGTTTCTGTACGGCGGCGGTACTCACAACAGTGTGGTTGTGGAATTCGATGATTACATAGCCGTTGTCGAAGCTCCCCTGGATGAACAACGCAGTCTCGCGGTCATCGATGAGATCGTGAACAGGATTCCCGATAAACCGATTCGATTCCTGGTCAACACCCATCAACATCACGATCATATCGGCGGGCTTCGAACGTACATGCACATTGGCGCCACCATCATCACGCACTGGAAAAACCATGAGTTTTACACCAATGACGTGACCAATTACGCGCCGCGAACTCTCGAGCCCGATATGGTAAGCCTGTGGCCGCCGACGGAACTCGCGGAAGGATATCAATACGAAGAAGTGCGCGAGAACTATGTGCTGATGAACGGCGACCGCAGTCTTCACATTTCCTACGTCCACCCGCTAGCCCATGTCGAAGGCATGCTGGTGGCGTATCTGCCGGAAGAAGAACTGCTTATCGAAGCGGATCTGCTCGATGGTCCAGTCGCTTTCGACCCGAATCCACCGGCTAGTGAACCCAGCGGGGCAAACCTGCGTTTATACAGTCACGTGCAGCGGCTTGGGCTGAGCGTAAAAACCATCGTGCCGATCCATGGCATGCCGGTGGCCTGGGAAGAGTTCGAACAACTGGTCAATTAAGGGAAGTCATGCCTGGCCCGCCATCATTCCGAGCACGTCACAGACCCGCTTCGAATAGCCCCATTCGTTGTCGTACCAGCTCAGGGCCTTGAGGTAGCGTCCTCCGCCGACCTGGGTGAAACTGGCGTCGAAGATCGAGGAATGCGGATTGCCGATGATGTCGGATGACACCACGGGCTCTTCGGTGTATTCGAGCACGTCCCGCATGCGCTCGGCGCCGGCTGCCGAACGCAGGGTCTCGTTGACCTGCTCCACGGTGACATCCTTTTCGAGTTCCACAAACAGGTCGACCACCGAACCATCGGGCACGGGAACGCGCGAAGCGATGCCGTCGAGACGTCCTTTCAGCTCGGGCAATACTTCACCCACGGCCTTGGCGGCGCCGGTGGAGGTTGGAATGATGTTTTCCGCCGCGGCGCGTGAACGGCGCCAGTCGGAATGGGGCACGTCGGCCAGACTCTGATCGTTGGTATAGGCGTGGACGGTATTGATGATGCCTTCGCGAATGCCGAAAGCGTCGTGCAATACCTTGGCGACCGGCGCCAGACAATTGGTCGTGCAACTGGCGTTCGAAACGATGCGATGTTCGGGCTTCATGCCTTCCTCGTTTACGCCCATGACGACGGTGTAATCGATTTGATCTTTCGCCGGCACCGTCAGCAGCGCGCGCTTTGCGCCGGCTTCGAGGTGCATCGAGACCTGGGCCTTGCTGCGGAATACGCCGGTCGACTCGACCACCGCATCCACTTCGAGTTCTTTCCAGGGTAGCTGTGCCGGATCTCTCTCCTGCAACATCCTGGCCCGGGTGCGGGAGGTGACCATTTCCGAGTTTTCGATGCTGACCTGGCCGGGAAAGCGGCCCATGACGGTGTCGTAGTTCAGCAGGTAACGCAGGGCGTCATTGTCGAACAGGTCGTTGATGGCGACGATTTCGATCTCCGGCAGCGACTCGGCGATTCTGAATACCGCCCGGCCGATGCGGCCGAATCCGTTGATTGCAATTCTCATTACGCGGCCTCCCGATTGATTTTCCCATCCAGTTTCGTATACGCCCGAATTACGTCCAGTATTCTGCGGGCGTGGCCGAGGGATTCGTGCCAGGCCAGAATCTTCAACATGCGCGAACCGGCCGGCATGCAGCCTCTCAGGTCGACGAGCAATGATTTGTCGCAGCCGCGCACGTCGGACGATACGATCGGATCGGCGGTGGTTTCTACCAGATCGGGCATCGCCTGGGCGGCATCGACAAACAATTTGCGCACGCTTTCGATGTCAGCCTCCCCGTCTTTCAGCGAGACGGTCAAATCGAGCATGGACCCGGTCTGAACGGGAACGTTCAAGGCATAAGCGGTCATTCGGCCCTGCATATCCGGCATCAGTTCCTGGATCCAGCGCAGTGCCGGCGTATCGTTCGGAATGATGTTGCTTGCGCCCGAGCGGCTACGACGAAAATCCGCTCCCGCGTAGTCCTGCAAGCTTTGATCGCTGGTGTAGGCGTGTACCGAAGTCAGCGAGGCGTGTTCGATTGCATGGCGTTCCGACAGAATCTTCAGGGCGAGCGCGGTCGCCGTCGTCGAAGCCGAGCCCGCCGAGACGATGCGATCTTCGCGTTCGATTCGATCGTGATTGACTCCGAACAGGACAACGCGATCGATCTCGTCGACGGGCAACATCGACGTGACGACTCTTGCCGCACCGCTGTCCAGATGAGGCGCGAGATCGGCGCGGGAGCGGAAGCGTCCCGTCGCGTCGACGACGAAATCGACCTCGAACACGTCCCAGGGAATCTCGCCGGGTTTTTCGGCAGGCAACAGCCGCGTGCGCGAGTTCGCACCGACAAGGCAATTGTCTTCGAGGCTCACCTCACCGCTGCGGCCCATTTCCTTGTCGAGCAGGTGCCGCAGAATATCGGGCCGTCCGATATCCGAAATGGCGACGACCTCGAAGTTCTCATCCCGGAGCGCCAGATTGAAAATCTGCCGGCCGACGTGACCCAGTCCCATCATGCCGATGCGTATTTTGCGCATAATCTCCTCCAGACGGCTGCCGCGAATTGCACGCGCATTGTAGTATCGTTGAAATTGAATGCAAGGCGGTTTCATGAAGAATTCGTATGCAAGGCGTTTACTGGAGGCGCAGACTGACTGGAACGGCGCTCCGGCGCAGGCGCCTGTTACCGAGGGGCGGCTCGACGTCGGCGGCGGCGCCCGGCTCTGGTATTGGGATACCGGCGGCGATGGAGAGGCGGTAGCGCTGGTCCATCCATATAGCGGCAGCGCGCTGAACTGGGGTTACCAGCAACCGGCGCTGGCCGCCGCGGGATATCGGGTTATCGGATATTCCCGGCGCGGCCACTACGGCTCGGACGCGGGAACCGGAAATGACCCGGGAACGGGCGCCGGCGACTTGTATCAGCTTGTTGAACATCTCGGCATCCACCGGTTGCATCTGGTGGGACTCGCAGCCGGCGCCGATATCCTGCCTGACTTCGCCATTTCCTTTCCCGAACGCCTGCTGAGCCTCTCCATGGGCTGCACGATCGGTAATCCCGGGGACCCGGCCTGGTCGGCGAGCGAATCCGTCCTGCTGCCGCCGGAAATGAGAAATCTGCCGCGCTGGATCAGCGAACTCGGACCATCCTACCGCGCCGCCTGCCCCGAAGGCGTGCAGCGCTGGCGGGAACTCGAGGCCAGATCCAGAACGCAGGAGGAACGGGTGTCCGTACCTTCCGCGAATGAAGTCACTCCGGAGGCGATCGCACAAATTGACGCCCCGGCGCTACTTTTCACCGGCGACGCCGATCTGTACATGCCGCCGTCGCGCCTGCGCGTCTATGCCGCTTACTGGACCGATCCTGAAGTCGTGCTGTTCGCCGAGGCGGGACATTCGGTCTACTGGGAACAATATGAGGCCTTCAATGAAGTCCTGCTCGATTTCTTCCGCCGCCATCCGGCAAGCCCGTAAAATTGGAGGAAATATGACAGACAAAACCCACTCCAGCCGCATTCCCATGGTGGATCCCGGCGACTTGAGCGTGGCGCAGCAAGAGGTATACGACCAGATTGTCGGCGGCAAGCGCGGCAGGCTTGCCGGCCCCTTGCATGTCGCCTTGTATGTGCCTGAACTTGCCGAACGCTGGAGCGCTTTTGGAGCACAAGTGCGCTTCGAGGGAGAATTGCCCCAACTGGTCAGAGAACTCGCCATCATTTCCGTGGCGCGATACTGGAATTCTCCAGTTGAATGGGCAATCCATTCCCGTATCGCCGCCGACGAAGGCCTCGAACCGGAAATCATCGAAGCGATCCGCCGCGGCGAATCGCCGGAGTTCGATGATGACCTGCAGGCGCTGGTCTACGAGTTCATGCGCCAACTGCTCGAGTTCGGCCAGGTCGTCGACAAGACCTATCATGCATTGCATAAGCGCATCGGCGCCGGGGCCCTGGTCGAATTGACCGCGGTGGCCGGCTACTACAGCCTCGTGGCCATGACTCTGAACGTACACCATGTGCCCATGCCCGATGACGCGGACGCCCTGTTACCAGGCCTCCCGGATGGGACACCCATCCGGCATCCCACCCGGCTGCCGCGCTGCAAAACCAGAAGGAGAATTTCGTAATGGCTTACTTGTATCTCGCAGGAGCGATTGTTTTCGAAGTAACCGGCACCATGCTGTTGCCGGTTTCACAGAATTTCACGCGGCTGCTGCCGAGCGCAGGATTGACGGCGGCCTACATGCTGTCGTTTTACTTTCTGACCTTTGCAATTCGGGAAATTCCCATAGCCATCGTGTATGCGAGTTGGGCGGGACTCGGCGTATTTCTGGTGGCGTTGCTGAGCCTGATGCTGTACGACCAGACCTTGCAATGGCAGGAAATTCTCGGGCTCGTTCTGATTGTCTGCGGCGTGGCGCTGGTCAATTCGTACTCAGGCGCTCACGCCTGATAGCGCGCCAGTTTCAAAAGCGATCCGGCCGAAACGGCCGCAGATCAACCGGCGGTGCTCGTCCGGCAGCAAGATCGGCCACGATGTCCGCGGTGATTGCGGACAATGTCAGGCCAAGATGCTGGTGTCCGAATGCGAAAATCGCGTTCGGTCTCGCGCAGCCGGCTTACCGTCGCCTCGTCGAAATGATCGGGCAAGCTCCCTTGTTCCGAGCGGTCCGGCGGAGCGCACGCGAGCAGCAATGCGGGCAGGAGAACGATCAGTAACTGCCGTTTCATTTCGATGAGCCTATCCCGAAGCGGAATGGGTCCGCTGCATCGAGCCAAAGCGTGCTTTGCCCGGTGATATAAGCGCTGCCGCTAATCTGCGGAATGATTTGTTCCCCTTGCAGGGTAGCACGAGCCTCGAAGACCGACCCGGTAATGCTCTCCTGCCGCCAGACTTCCCCTGGCGCGAATTCGCCGTCCTCGATCAGACAGGCCAGTTTGGCGCTCGTGCCGGTGCCGCAGGGCGAGCGGTCGTAGACGCCGCCGGGGCATAACACGAAATTGCGGCTGTCGGCGCCGGAGCCTTCCGAGGCGGGGCCGAACAATTCGACGTGATCGATCAGTTCCCCGGCCGGTCCTCGAATGGCCTGGCTGTCGAGTTCCCGGCGGATGACGCGGGTGAATTCGGTCAGATGGCCGGCATTGTCGTATTCGAGCCGCTGTCCATGATCGGAGACCAGGAAAAACCAGTTGCCGCCCCAGGCGATGTCGCCGCATATCTCCCCGAATTCCGGCGTTTGCAGCGATTGTGAGCGGCGGTAGCGGTAGCTGGGAACATTTCCGACAGTTACCCGGTTGCCGTCATGCAAGGTTACCGATACCTCGCCGGGAGGCGTTTCCAGACGATGTTCTCCCGGCTCCAGCCGGCCAAGGAAGGAGAGCGTCACCGCAAGTCCGATCGTTCCGTGACCGCACATGCCGATGTAGCCGACATTGTTGAAAAAGATTGCGCCACCGATGTTGGCGGGGTTCACCGGCGGGCAGAGCAGGGCGCCCACGAGCACATCGGAACCCCGCGGTTCGTTCACGCACGAGGACCGCAGCCAGTCGTACCGGTTGCGGAGTTGCGCGAGCCGCTCAGCCATCGTACCGCCGCCCAGCTCCGGGCCGCCGGCGATGATCACTCGCGTCGGTTCGCCGCCGGTATGCGAATCGACTATCTCGAGGCTGTGGCTGGCGGGGATGTCCATGATGCTTCTTCGCTGTGTTTGCGCCGCACGGGAGAATATATAACAGCAAACGGGATGGGACACCCATTGTGCGCGTCCACCTTCAGCATGTAGGGGCGAGGCATGCCTCGCCCGTCAGTTGCACGGTTTCGGGGCCGTTCGCGGGCGAGGCATGCCTCGCCCCTACGGCCTCACATGTATTTGAACCTGCACACCCACGCGCACAGGGTGGGACATCCAAGGTATGATTAATTGTCTCGATAATGGAAGGTCAATGATCGCCGGACGCCTCAAGCCCACCGGCATGACGGAGGGGATCAATGAGAATTTCGATCGGAATGCAAACCATGTTCGCCGGCGTGGCCCTGGCCCTGTTCGCCGCAAGCGCCGGACTCGCTCAGCCGGCGGCGGTCGCTATCCCGGAACGCAATGAAGGCGAAGGTCCGTTCGAGCGCCTGATTCTGCGCGGCGCCTACATGATCGACGGCACCGGCGCGCCCACCCAGGGGCCGGTCGATATCGTGATCGAAAACGATCGCATCGCCGAGATAGATGTGGTCGGCTTTCCCCGACTCGAGATCGATCCCGACGACCGCCCGCCATTGAACGAAGGCCGCGAGATCGATGTTTCGGGCATGTACGTTCTGCCCGGCTTCATCGACACCCACATGCACATCCACTCGGACCAGACCGGCCAGGATGTGCCGCCGGACTACATCCTCAAGCTCTGGTTGGCCCATGGCGTCACCAGCGGCCGCACCGTAAGCGGCAGCCATGGCACGCCCTGGGAAGTCGATGTCGCCGAGCGGCTCGCGAATAATGAGATCACCGGCCCGCGCATCGAGGTTTATCCTTCCTTCAATGCTCGCGAAGCGGGACCCATCAATACTCCGGAACAGGCCAGGGAAAGGATTCGCGAAATACGGCAGATGGGCGCTACGGGAGTCAAGTTCTTCGGAGCGCCCGAGGAAATCATGATCGCCGCGCTCGACGAGGCAAGGGAGATCGGCCTCAATTCGACCATGCATCACGCTCAGCTCGCGGTGAAACACGCCAACGTGCTTGACACTTCGGCCTGGGGACTGCGCTCGATGGAGCATTGGTACGGATTGCCTGAGGCGCTGTTCGAGGATCGCACGATACAGCACTACCCGAACGACTACGTTTACCAGGACGAGCAGCATCGCTTCGGCGCGGCCGGGCGCCTTTGGGAGCAGGCGGCGCCACCGGGCAGCGACAGATGGAACGAGGTCATGCAGACCCTGCTCGACCGCGACTTCGCGCTGTCGCCGACTTTCACCGCGTATCTGACGAGCCGAGACTTCATGCGCACGAGCCGGGCGATCTGGCACGAAACATACACCATGCCCGAGTTGTGGGAGTTCTATCGCCCGAATCGCGACGCGCACGGGTCCTACTGGTTTGACTGGACGCTCGAGGACGAGATCGCCTGGCAGGAGAACTATCGCATCTGGATGGCCTTCATCAACGAATACAAGAACCGCGGCGGCAAGGTATCGGTCGGTTCCGATTCCGGTTACATCTACAATCTGTACGGTTTCGGCTATATCACCGAGATGCATTTGCTGCGCGAAGCCGGATTCACGCCACTTGAGGTCATCCACGCGGCGACCATGGTGGGGGCGCAGGTGATCGGCATAGAGGACGAGGTCGGCACGATCAGGGTCGGCAAGAAAGCGGATTTTGTCGTGGTCGGGGAGAATCCGTTGGCCAATCTGCACATTCTGCACGGCACCGGTGCGATCAGGCTGAACGACGAAACCCGTGAAGTCGAACGGGTGGGCGGCATCCGCTATACCATCAAGGACGGCATCGTTTACGACGTCCCGGAGCTGCTCGCCGAAATTCGCGGCATGGTCCGTGCGCGAAAAGTGGAGCTTGGCATTCCAGAAGGCCCCATGCCGATAGAGACCGTCGCCGCGCCGAACCTGTAGCCGGTCGGGCGCTTAGGCGAGAATCGTCCGCAGGGAATTTCGCGCAGTCCCGACGATTTCCGACACTTCGCCTCGAAGTTCTCCTTTCGAATTTCATCTCAAGTCTCCCGAACCCGTTTTCATGTTGTCACCCCCGAGGTGCTGCTTGACCTGATTGGGCCTTGGTCTGATAATTGGCTGTTGACTTGGCGAGCCTGTTCGCGAAGGACGATCAGCATGAATCATATGCAGAACGAATTCAGCGTTGCGGCCAGAGACCGGTTCCGGTCATTGCCGTTTACCGCCCTCGTTTGTCTGTTGCTGTTGTTCATGCAGGCTGCGACGCTCTCGCACAGCCACGAAAACGACCTGCAGGTTCGTTACGACTGCGACATCTGCCTCAAGATCGGCTCAAGCACCGATGTCATCGCGGCCGGCCACGTCTACAATCCTGTTTCCCCGGTACGGCATGAATGGCGCGACTCCGCAGTGGAAGCGCCATTCCTGCCGCTGTACGACGTTCGCTCGAGAGCCCCTCCCCAGGCCTGATAAACAGTTTTCGGATTTTTGCTTCGGCTGATCGCCGCGCGCCAATTGTAATGCAGGCGCCGGCAGGCGGTTCGAAGCGGCAATTTTCGGTTTATCGGTTACGTATCCCTGGGGAATGAAATGAAAATTCAACGCAAGAAATTATCGGCCGCAGTAAGCCTGGCGCTGACGGTCGGCTATGCCGGCGCCGCGCTCGCGCAAGAAGCAACCCATAGCGAGGACCAGATCGAGGAGATCGTGGTCACCGCGCCGTTCCAGCAATCAGAGGCGGAAACCGCGCTGCCGGTCGGCATCCTGTCCGGCGAGGCGCTGCGGGAGAAGATTGGCAACAGCCTCGGTGATACGCTCAAGAACGAAATCGGCGTCGCCAATTCCTCCTTCGGCACCGGAGTCGGACAGGTGGTAATCCGCGGTCAATCCGGCAACCGCGTCAGAGTCCTGCAAAACGGCGTCGGCATCACCGATGCCTCAAGCGTCAGCCCCGACCATGCCCACGGTGTAAATACACCGCTCGCCGAGCGGGTTGAAGTCATCCGCGGCCCGTCGGCGCTGCTGTATGGTAGCGGCGCGATCGGCGGCGTGGTGAATGTCATCGACAACCGGATTCCCGAAAGCCTGCCGGAAGAAGCGAGCTTTGTCGTTCAGCAAAGCCACAATACCGTCAGTTCCCAGAACGATACGCTGATCCGGATCGACGGCGCCGCGGGCAATGTCGCTTTTCATCTCGATGCCTTCACGAGCCGCAACGACAACGTCGAAATCAGCGGCTACGCCATCGACGAGGAAGCCGTTGAGGAGCTCGAAGAACTGATTCACGAACACCTTGAAGAAGGACATCACGACGACGAAGACGAGCATCACGACGACGAAGACGAGCACCATGACGAAGAAGAGGGAGTCGAAAACACCAATGGCTACATCGGAAATTCCGACGCCGAATCCAATGGCGGCAACTTCGGCTTCTCATTCGTTGGCGACAATGGATTTTTCGGCGTTTCCATCAGCGATGTCGAGAAGGATTACGGCCTGCCGCTTGGCGTCCATGCCCACGCGCATGGTGAGGAAGAACACGAAGACGAGCACGACGAGGAAGAACACCACGACGAAGATGAGCACGAAGACGAAGACGATCACGCGGAAGAAGTCGAATTCGTTCGAGTCCTCATGGAGAAGACGCGCTACGACTTCAAGGGTGAATTGCGGCTCGACGACGGTTTTATCCAAAATATTCGCGCCAACGTAGGTATAACCGATTATCTGCACGACGAGGTTGAGGTATTCGCCGACGGCGGCCGCGAAACCGGCACCGGTTATTTCAACGAAGGTAGCGAGGGCCGCGTCACCATGACCCATGTTCCTGTCGGCGACTGGACCGGGGTCTGGGGCATGCAATTCTCCAGTACCGAGTTCAGCGCAATCGGCGAGGAGGCCTTCATTCCGCAGTCCGATCTGAACTCGCTGGGGTTTTTCGGCGTCGAACGATACGATGGCGGCAACTGGACCGGCGAGCTCGGCATTCGATTCGAAGACAGCGGCGTCGACCCGAACGGACGCTGCGAGTACAGCGGCAACACCACGAGCCTCAGCGGCAGCCTGCTCTACGATGTGGGCGCCGACGCCAATTTCCTGTTCAGCGCCTCCCGCTCCCAGCGGGCGCCGACGGTGGAAGAGTTGTATTCCAACGTTTCCGCCGCCACCTGTGCGACTTTCGACGATCCCGAGGATCTCGTGCTGCACGCTTCCACGAACCTGCTCGAAATCGGCAATCCGCTGCTCGAAGAGGAAACTTCCAATAACATCGAGTTCGGTTATCGCCAGTTCGGCGGCGGCTTTACCGGCGAGTTCAGCGCCTACTACAACCAGATCGACAATTACATTTTTCTCGATCTGACAGGTGAGGAATTCGAAGAGCAGCAACTGGCTTCCTACCTGGCGCGGGACGCCAGCTTCGCCGGCATCGAAGCCGAGGTTTCCTTCAACCTGGTGGAAGGCGACAACTCGTCGCTGGCGCTCGGTCTGTTCGGCGACCTGGTGAATGCCGAATTCGATTCCGGCGGCTATGTACCGCGTATTCCGGCATCCAAGATCGGCGCCGAATTGCGCTGGTTCGGCGGTGACTGGAGCATGCATCTGCATGTCACTCGTGTCAGCGAGCAGGAAAACGTGGCAGAACTCGAACTGCCCACCGGCGGCTATACCTTGCTCTCGTTCTCTGCCGACTATCATTGGGACGTTGGCGAGAGCAGCAGCCTGGAGGTGTTCCTGCGCGGCGAAAACCTGCTCGACGAGGAAATCCGGAATCACGTCTCTTTCCTGAAGAACTACGCGCCCGAACCGGGCCGCGGCATACTGGCCGGAGTGCGTTTCGAATATTGATCGAGCGGAAAATCCAGGGACGGTCCGGAGCAAGCAGTAAAAGTCCCGCCTGATGGCGGGACTTTTTTGTGTGGGATACGAAACAAAAATGCAGTATGTTTGCAACATCATGTCGTCATTGATTGCACTCAAGATCATAGCGGCGCTGTCCATCCTGGCAGTGGGCGTTCTCGGCGGAATTATTCCCCTGCTGGCCGCGCGCCTGCAGGCGAGCCGGCGGTTCTTTTCTCTCGGCAACGCCCTGGCTGGAGGAATCTTCCTGGGCGTTGGATTCACTCATCTGTTGCCCGAAGCCGAGGAAATGCTGGCCGGCTTCACCGACTATCCGCTGGGTCCGCTGTTGGCGGCCGCGGGAATCGCGATCCTGCTATGGATTGACCGGGTCTATTTCGAGTCGATGGGGACCGTGAGCGGGGAAGAGTCCGGCGAGCAGCGCCGGCCTGTGTATCCGATGGTCATGCTCGCCGCGCTGTCGATTCATTCCGTCATTACCGGAATCGCCCTCGGCCTCGAGCCGGAAGTCGCCGCCTCGCTGCTGGTGATGACCGGGATTCTGCTGCACAAGGGCTCGGCGTCCTTCGCGCTGATGGTCAGCGCCCATGCCGCCGGGCTGAATACTTCGAATCTGCGCACGGTTTTGACCGTTTTCGTGCTGATGACGCCGCTCGGAATCTTTTTCGGCACGACGGTTTCCAGCTTGATGCAGGGGGAGAATGCTGAACTCATTGAAGGTGTTTTCAATGCGCTTGCCGCGGGAACCTTCATCTACGTAGCTATCATGGACGTGATCGGCGGAGAAATGGGTCGAATCGACGATCGCATGGCGCGCTTCGTCAGCAGCGCCTTGGTGGGAAGCGACGATGTCGACATGCCCGTTCGCGACACCGACCGCCCACTCAAGTTCCTGCTCGTCCTGATCGGCCTGGGCAGCATGGCGGTGCTCGGCATCTGGGTCTAGCGCGGCCGGCGATTAGAGAGATAGGCTCATGCTCTACAAACTCGGCGATGCCGAAGTCGAACTCGCGGGAGACGACTGGTTCGTCGCTGAAAACGCCGTAGTGGTCGGCCGGGTGCGGCTAGAGAACAACGCCAGCGTCTGGTATCACGCCGTGTTGCGCGGCGATAACGACCTGATCACCGTGGGCGAGAATTCCAATGTGCAGGATCTGTCGGTACTGCATACCGACCCGGGGATTCCGCTAACCATCGGCCGCAATGTCACTATCGGTCACAAGGTGATGTTGCATGGCTGCGCCATCGGCGACAATTCCCTCATCGGCATCAATTCCGTAGTACTCAACGGCGCGAACATCGGTCGCGACTGCCTGATCGGCGCCAACAGCCTGATTACCGAAGGCAAGCAGATTCCCGATGGATCGCTGGTGCTCGGATCCCCGGCAAGGGTAGTGCGTCAATTGACCGAAAAGGAAAAAGCAATGCTGCTCGATAGCGCCGACACCTACGTGCGAAACTTCAAGCGCTTCAAGCGTGAGCTGAAGCCCGACCCCCGCGGCTGATCTTCAGGGCTCCACTCAGGGCGCGACATCCATGCCGTCGCGGCCGACGATGATCGGGCCATCGTAGTAGTCGCTCATGCCCTGGATGAACTGCGCCTCGGCGGCGTCGGTCGGCGGAATCGACGGGAACAGGTGGGTCAGAGCGAGTTTTTTGACGCCCGCTTCCTGGGCCATCCGCGCGAGAGCGAGCGACTCGGCGTGATATTCCATGCCTTCCTCGATCATTTCCAGTTGCCGCGTATTGCCACTTGCTCTCGACAAGGCAATGGCGGCATTGAACATGGCCGCGTTCTCGACCTCGCTGACGAGCAGGTCGGCGCCTTCGGCCCCTGCGGCGTAGTCGGGACAGACACGCGTGTCGCCGGATACGACCACCACCTGATCCCGATATTCGAAGCGGTAACCCACGGCCGGCTCGATGGGCTCGTGGCAGACCGGGAACATCGTCACCGTCAGGCCGCCCTCGTCGAACACGACCCCCGGTTCGTGTTCGGAAACTTCCGGATTCATGACGGCTTCGCTGAATTTCTCGCCATGGTGGCCAATGCGATATTCCAGATCGAGCCGGTAAGTTGCGACGATTCCTTCAACCACTTCCACCGCCCCCGGCGGGCCATGCACCGGAATCGAATGGTCGACGCCGTCAACGCCGAAATTGAGCAGGATTTCCCCGAGTCCGATGAAATGGTCCGAATGGTAATGGGTGTAGAAGATGCCGTTCAGATCGCGAATGCCGGCCTGGTCGAGCGGAACGATGCAATTGCGGCCGGTATCGACGAGGAATACTCGGTCTCCCGCGATGACCGCGGTGCATGCCGTAGCCCGCCGCGGATTGGGAATCGGTATGCCAGTGCCTAGCAGGATCACGGAAATGCCGGCATCCGGATCCAGGCTGCGCGGCTGCGGCCTGCCCTGGGCGCTTGCGTCAGCCGATGCCGCAAGTACGGCTGCAACAACAATCAGGGCCAAAAATCGTCGCATTGCATTTCCTCGTAATGTATGGGCGAGGCATGCCTCGCCCGTCAGTTGCACGGTTTCGGGGCCGTTCGCGGGCGAGGCATGCCTCGCCCCTACGGTCTCACATGAATTTAAACCTGCACAAATCCATATCCCTTAACTCAGTTGCAAGGCGCCGTCTTCGATCGGGCTTTGCTCAAGGAGTCTGCGGTCCAGCAGGTAGTCCTGGGTGTTGCGCCAGGGAGCGCGGTCTTTCTGTTTGGGGAACAGGTGCATGGCGCGCTGCATGTAGCCGGGATTGAAGTCGTCGATCCAGTCGAGTTCCGGCAGGCCCATTTCATCCTCGCCCAGCACAGGCTCGCATCGGCGTGCGCCCTTCGCGTCCATGGCCTTGAGCAACTTGCAGAAATAGCGTGAGTTCAGATCGGCGCGCAAGGTCCAGGAAGCATTGACGTAGCCGAAGGTGTAGACCAGGTTCGGCAGGCCCGAAAACATCATGCCGTGGTAGTTGAACGAGTTTGCCGGGTCAAACTCCTCGCCGTCACGGAACAGGCGGACGCCGCCGAGCACTTGCAGGTTCAGGCCCGTGGCCGTGACCAGGATATCGGCTTCTACCAGTTCGCCGTCCTCCATCATTATGCCGTTTTCGCTGATTCGGCCGATCTTGCCGGTGACGACATCGGCCTTTCCTTCCCTGATCGCCAGGAACAAGTCATTGTCGGGCACCAGGCACAGGCGTTGGGTCCAGGGTTCGTAGCTCGGCGTGAAATGTTTTTCCACATCGTAGTCTTCGCCGAGCACCTTGCGTACGCGCTTGAGCAGGTAGTCCCTGATCTTCCCGGGCTGCTCGCGCGACCGCCGGTAGACCGTGTCTTGCAGCCGCACGAAGCGCCAGCGGTTGATCGCGCCGGCCCAGCGCGCCGGCAGCAAGGCGTTGAGCAGGGCTGCGATACGGTCCTTGCCCGGGCGGGAAACGATGTAGCTCGGCGAGCGCTGGATCATGGTCACTTTCGCGGCCTTTTGCGCCAGGGCTGGAATGAGCGTTACCGCCGTCGCGCCGCTGCCGATCACCGCCATGCGCTTGCCCGAATAGTCGAGTTCTTCCGGCCAATGTTGCGGATGCACGACAGGGCCGCCGAAATCCTCAAGGCCGGGCAGGTCGGGCGTATAGCCGGCCTCATAGTTGTAATACCCGCAGCACATGAACAGGAATCGCGCCCTGATCTCGAATTCCCGTCCCTGGCCATCGACCACTTGAGCGGTCCAGCCGGCAGAGCCGCTGTCCCAGGCTGCGGAAGTCACCTTGTGGCCAAACCGGATGTGATCACGCACCCCGAATTCGTCGACGCTTTCCTGCAAGTAATCACGAATGGCATCAGCGTCGGAAATGACTTTCGGATTGGTCCAGGGCTTGAAGCTGAAGCCGAAGGTGTACATGTCGCTATCCGAGCGAATGCCCGGAAAGCGAAACAGATCCCAGGTGCCGCCGATTTCGTCCCGCGCTTCGAGAATGGCGTAACTCTTCCCGGGACACTCACGCTCCAGATGACATGCGGCGCTGATACCGGAAATTCCGGCGCCGACGATCAGAACGTCAACCGGGTTTGCGACAGGCGCCGTTGTGTTCATATTCCCGCTCTGCTGTGCATCAGGCGGTGGATGATAGCAGAAGGAGCACGCCCGGCAGCGAAGCCATGGGTATATGTGCAGGTTCAAATACATGTGAGACCGTAGGGGCGAGGCATGCCTCGCCCGCGAATGGCCCCGAAACCGTGCAACTGACGGGCGACGCATGCGTCGCCCCTACCGAACCCGTACTGTATATGGACTTTGCAGGCGGAATGTGGTGACAATCGGCTGGTTCGGTCAACAATTGAGCAGATGTGATCATGTGCCGCTTCTTTGAAGTTCGTTCGCATGCCCGCTGGCCCTGGAGGATGGAACTCCAGATTTTTCTTCTCGGTTTCTGCTTGAGCCTGTTCGCCGCGCCGGGATTTTCCCAGGACAGCACGCCGCGCTACTCGCCGCCTGGACTGGTGGATCTGCCGATGATCTTCGAGACCAGCGAGTCTCCGGTACTCGTCGAAGCCATCGCCACTGGCCTGTCGCACCCCTGGGGCATGGTTTTTCTTCCCGGCGGAGACATGCTGATCACCGAACGCGGCGGCTGGGTCCGGCTGTTGCGCGACGGCCTGCTCGAGGCGGAACCAGTATCCGGCACGCCCGAAGTCTTCGTTCGCGGCCTGTGGGGGTTGATGGATATCGCCCTGCATCCGGGCTATGCCGACAATCAATTGGTCTATCTCACCTATAACAAGCCGACGGAAGAGCGCATGACGGTTGCGCTTGCCCGCGGCCGCTTCGACGGCGGCGCCTTTCGCGACATGCGCGATATCTTCGTCGCGGCGCCGGACACCAGCGGCGGCTCGCGTATCCTGTTCGCCCCGGACGGCTCGCTTTACATGACGGTGGGCGGCGCCTTCACTCCGGGCGTTTCCGCCGAGCGCGCCCAGGCCGGCGACTGGCATTCCGGCAAGGTACTGCGACTCAACGACGACGGCAGTCCCCATGCGGAAAATCCCTTCGTCGGAACCGAAGGATTTCACCCGGAAATCTGGTCGATGGGACATCGCAACCAACAGGGGCTCGCCATAAATCCGGCAACGGGCGAGTTATGGGCTCACGAGCACGCCATGCAAGGCGGAGACGAGTTGAACATCATTCGCCGCGGCGGCAATTACGGCTGGCCCGAAGTCTCGTTCGCGCGTCTTTACAATGGGCCGCGCATTCATCAGCAACCCTGGCGGGAAGGATTGTTGATGCCGGAAACGTTCTGGGTGCCTTCCATCGCGCCTTCCGGTCTGCTGTTCTACACGGGCGACCGGTTTCCGGCCTGGCAGGGGCATATCTTCGTCGGCGCGATGCGGGTTGGGCGCGTTCGCGGCACGGGTCATCTTGAGCGGATCGTACTCAACGAGAATGATGAGGAAACCGCGCGGGAATGGATCCTGGAAGAACTCGGCGAGCGCATCCGCGACGTCAGGCAGGGGCCGGACGGGCTGATCTATCTGCTGACGGAAGCGGACGAAGCCGCACTGCTGCGCCTGTCGCCCGCCGAGCCGGAATAGTTATGCCGGCAATTGGCTATTGCTGCGAGTACTGCCCCGCGCCGGTTGAACGGTTCGACACGGCTACGCCATCGCCCCCCGATTCAAGCCGCGATCTCTCATCGGGATGAATCGCCAGCAGGGCAGTGCCGTATTCGCCGTCCTTGCGCTTTCGTTCCGCCAACTGATCCAGCCGTGTCAACAACAGCGAGTCATACTCCTCCTCTTCGAGGTAGGTTACGCTGACGTGAAAGTGCGACATGGCGTCCACGCTTCTGCCGCCGAACACCACCCACTGGTCCGGGTCGATCGACAGGGGATTGTTCGCGGTATTGTCAAAATGCGTTCGCATGACGATTGCGGTGCCGGCCGGGAGAATGGGCCGGGCGTCGTCATCGAACACAAAGCTCGTTTGCCAGTTGTGATTGTAGTTGTTGATCGACGCGATGACGTCACGGCGGTTCGCGCCTGGCCCATAGTAGTCCCTCACGCGCCCGGGCCAAACTACTTCGATCGACATGGCAATGCCATGCAAATGCATGTGCCCGCGAAAACTGTTAAGCATGACCGGCTCGTCCAACACCCAGGTGCGGTACATGGTCTGCGTACCATGAGGTGGAATGAGAATGTCTCTGGCCCGCGGCTGACCAGGGTCGAATTGATCTATCAAATGATGTATTTCGACGCTGGCGACAGTTTCCGGCGGATCGTCTTCCGGGTGAAACCAGAACGCCACTTCGATGTTGTCTTCGAATTCAAAGCCGATCGGGAAATAATGAGCGCCAAAATTGACTACACCGGGACCGGTCTCGAAAAGGATACCGGTGTCCTCTCCGAAATAATCCCAACGCTTGCCTGCGCCGGCCCCCACCACGCGGCCCGATGGGCCCTCTTCCAGATTCAGTCGCACATTATTGTGGTGCAAGGCTGCACGACCCTGGATGGTGTTGCGTATTTCAGCGGCTTTCAAATAGCGCGGTTTCTCCAATGCCGGCCATTCAACGTCAATCGACGGCCAAAAGTCGCCTCCCTCGGCGCGCACTGTTATGGGGCCCGATCCAAACACCATGTCCGGCGTTCCCAACTCCGGTTCAAGCTCCCATTCCAGCCAGTTAGGCCAATCCACCGGAGGCGGCAGGTCCGCCCGGTCTCCTTCCGGCGTACCGCTATCGACCCAGGCCACCAGTGTTTCTATCTGTTCATCGCTGAGAGAGAAGTCGTTCTTGTATTCCTGAATGCCTATGGTGTGATCGAGATGCCATGGAGGCATGGTGCGGCGGCGGACGTTTTCCCTGATCAGGGGCGCCCACACACGCACCTGCTCGTATGTCTCAAGCGGCATCGGACCTATGCCGCCCGGCTGGTGGCATCGCTGGCACTTCTCTTGCAATATCCGCGATACTTCGTTCGAAAAAGTCGGCGGCTGGTCCGGCTCCGCCGCCTGCAGACCGTATTGCGAAACGCTGAAGAGAACAGCCGCTCCGATCAGCTTTTTCATCGATCCCTCAAGACTGCTTTTCCGTGATTCCTTCGTGATTCTTGCGCTCAAGGCATTCATCGTTGTGACCCTCTGTGATCGGATATCGCTTTACTCTTGCCGTTATTCGTTCCTGCTCACGTTAACCCTGACAAAAGCGTTGGTCCAGCAGCACCAGAACTCGAAGTCCTGGGTTTCGAATTGAGACCGCCCGACGTCATTATATGCCTGCACCTGGACGATGTATTCGCCTGGCATACCGAATACGGCCTCGGTTGTTTCCTCGCCATAGGCAAAATCGGATTCCAGCCAGCTCGACGCCTCAATCCAGCCCACCTCTTCTTCCTTCCAGGAACTCCAGTCAGGAATAAACCTGACGCTGCCAGGGCCTTGATACTTGAACCATCTGACCCGGATGTCCCGCTCATCGTATTCACGATAGGGATTGTCGCGGCGCACTCTGGCGGTCAACTGAAGCGGCTCCCCAACGCGGGTTTCCAGCGTCTCCGATACCATGCCTCGGCCGAATCCGGATCGGCCTTCGGAGACAGGGCCTTCCGCTTGAAGACGAACTTTTGGAGGACTATTTTTGCGAGATGGCTGCAGAGGCTCATCGTGCCGATAAGTGCTATGGACCAATCTGCCCGGTGAGCTGAATTCTTGCCCGGTCAATTCGTCAACCAGGGTCCAGCGTACGTCCCGGTCGCCCCAATCTTCCGGGACGGTGACGCTCAGCACGCAATAGTGGCGGCGTCCCCCATCGGGTTGCGGCATGAAATGAGTCGGTTGCAAACCGTTATATTCCGCCGGTTCGATGTAATTGTTCGGGCCAATGGGTATATCGATCACCGTTTCGGTGTTCGTATTGAAGTAGCCGAAGCATAGTTGAAAGCTGCCGTCCGGATTTGGAAACCATCCTTCGAATATCGGTACTACCGGCCCGCCGGTCGCTCTTACCAACTGGGGATCGTTCTGATGTCCTCCCGGCGGCGCAACCCTGTTCCAGCCCGGTATGCGGGCCTGGGCTTCGCTTGCGTCGGGTCGCAGCATCACCAGGATTCCCATCAGGAGCGCAACAAACAGCGACTTGCTCATGGTTTGGTTCGTCCTTTCAGTTCGGATCCGCGTTCGCGCGCGCCCGGCGAAGACGTTCGCGCAACGGGGAGGATTCCATGGGACCCGACCGGTCGAGCAGGCGCAGGTCGAGGGTAAACGAGATCGGTATCGAAACCGGGTTATAACAGAACGCGTCGTCGCAGGCCTGGTAGTCGAAGGTGCCGGCCAGCGTCAGCGCATCCAACTTGGCCAGCGCTTGCTCGGCTTCGTCGGTCGCCGCCACGACCACGTCCTGAAATACGGTGAACTTGCGCATGTAGACGGGAACGAGTTCGTCGAGGGGCTCGAAGTGGTAGATTTCCGACGCGGGATACTCCACCGGCTCGAAGCGGACGTCGGGCACGGGCCGCAAGTTGAGGGAGATGACCCGATAGCCTCTCTCCTCGGCGCCCGGCGCATAGACGTGCATGTTTTCGCCGGGCTCCACGTCCAGCGCCAGGGTGATCCGGCTGCCAGGCTGAACGTAGGGATTGCTCGGGTAAGCGGTAAAGTTCAGGTGCGCGGTCGATCCTTCCACGGCCGCTATCGGAGTCAATCCCTCGCCACGCTTCAGCAGGATGTTGGCGATGCTGTTCCGCTCGCGGTAGAACTCCTCGAAGTAGCGCGAGGTGACGCGGCCGCTCGCGTCGAGCATGAAGGTGCCGGGGTGGGCCGTCCCCACGTGGAAATCGACTCCCCTGGTGACGGTGACGTAGGTCCGCAGATCCTGCTCGAAAGCCGGGTCGAGAACCGCCGCGCTACGGTCGCTCTGACTGGGCCCGATTACTTCGAGCGCCTCGTAGGCAAGTGTATTGAGAATGCCGAATTCGGTGATAACGCTCGAATCGTCATCGGCAAGCAGCGGAAACGTGATTCCGCGCAATTCGGCGAACTCGGATAGCACCGCTTCGTTATCGTAGCTGATCGCCGCCACGCCGAGCCCTCGAGCCTGTAGCTCTTCCAACTGTTCCTGCAGCTCCACGAGCTGCGCTTTGCAGTAGGGTCACCAGTCAGCCGAGCGGTGAAACAGCAGAATCGCCCCGTTGGGTCCAAGGATGGATGCGAGGTTCCGGATCTGACCGTTCTGGTCCGGCAGGCGGAAGTCGGGCACGGTATCGCCGACCTGGGGGCCAAGCGCATGGACGTCGATCGGCTGCCTTTCCTGGGCCGTAGCCAGGGTCGGGAATCCAATTGTCAGAGCAGCCAGCATTCCGCTCACGGCTGCTGTTCTCAACCGTTGATTCATGAACTGTACCCTATTTGCTTTGCGCCGTTTACAACGTTCCCATGGCCAGCGCGTTTCGTAACACTACCGGAGATACTGTCAATTCCGTGTGCGGGACCGGTAGGGGCGAGGCATGCCTCGCCCCTATGGTCTCACATATATTTGAACCTGCACATTCCGATGAGTGGCAGTCTGATTTTCAGTCGTCGGCTTCACTGCCCTGCAATTCGAGCCTTCTGGCGCCCCCGAGAATGCCCGGAAAAGCGTAATTGCCTTCGTGACAGGCATACTCGAATATGCGATCGCCCTGTGGCCGCCGATTCATCGCCACCTCGCCCGTCCAGGGACGCGTGTAGACATTCGGGTCATCCACGGTGAAGTTGTAGCGAATCTTGTCCTGCCCGATCAGATCGAAGCGCTCCGTTACCGTTACGTCGCCCGTAAAGCCCCAGCGCGACTGCATCGGATGCATGCCAACCGTCTCGACCACCAGCGTATCGCCTTCCCAGCGCCCCACCGAATCCCCCATCCACCTGGCGAATTCGGCGTCATGCTCATCGTCCATGCGGACGATGCGGGCATCGTGCACCATTTCCACCATGATCATGACGTAGTCTTCCGTCTGCACGATCTGATAGTTGTTGTTGTACAAGACGGGCATCATCGGCGGCCCTGAACTCGAACCGAAGGCCAGCAGACAGCGCTCGCCCAGCGGCCGCAATTCCGGCCCGTCGAATGGGCGCACTCCAGGCATGCCGCGAAGCCGGGCGAGCATGCTGCTGGCCCGGCCATCTTCCCGATAGGGTATCTGACCGTCTTCGGGATCGATGATGATCGACGTCCGATATTCGCCGTTGATCTCGATCACGTCGGTGCCGCGGTCGACCCAGAAGTTGTTGTAACCCCCCGGGCTGTCGGCGACCGGCGGCGCATCTCGATCAGGATCGCTGGGCTGGGCGCGGTCGACGATGACCTGGCGCCAGCGGGCTTCCTGCGCTTCCTTCTGCTCCAGCGTCAGGAAGCCGGTCGCGCCGAACTCGTCCGGCCGCTGCAGCGGGGTCTGGGTCGCGTTGGTCCAGATGCCTTGCAGATCGGGCCTGCCGTCCGGCGTGCGCGGCATCTCCCAATCATCGGCGGAACTTGCCGGTCCCGCGGCAAGCAGCAGGGTCAATGCACTTGCAAGAGTCTGCGATAACTTCAAATCAGAAGCTCCAGTTGACCCGTGCATACAATCTGCGGCCGCGGCCGTCATGGACCTGGGCGTCGTAGTCCAGGCTACCGGTCTCGCGCACCGGAACATCGGCGTCCAGCAGATCCAGAATACCGAAGGTGAAGCGCGTTACGCCCCAGTCCGCGTTATCCCAGGAATGGGTATAGTTGTACTGGGCGTCCCAGCGATCGTAGTAGCTGGCGATATCCCGGCTCATCAGCGCGGACACGAACGGGTTCACCTCGTCGATTCGCAGATCATAGGTCAGATCCCAGTAGGAGCCCACGAAGCGGTTGATCAGGTTCACGCCGTGCGCGCCATTGCGCCAGTTGAAGGTCATGCTGCCCTTGTGGTCCGGCAGGGAGCGGACCAGGTTGCCGTCACCGGTCGTACCCGCGGCGTCGTATACGCCGATGTCAAGCAGGCCGTTATCCAGCCCCGGAACGTTGTTCAGCAAGTACTGGCGTACGAATGTGTAGTTCAGTCTGCTGTTGAAAGTGCCGATATCGGTATCCCAGCGATAACCCAGGGTGACGTCCACGCCGTCGGCGGTAATCTCACCGGCGTTGATGGCGCCCAGCTTCAACTGGATCAGGTTGCGATTCGGGCTGGGAATCGACTCCTCGACTCCGTCAACCTGGTAGAGCCTTGGGTCGACTACGCAATTGAGGCGTTCGTCCGAATCCCGTCCGAACTGGGATTCCAGCGCCGTGGGATTGCATGGCGCATATAACTCCTCGCCGGACGAAGTGTCGAGACTGGAATTCAGAACGTAGTTCGACGGGCTCGCGGCTGCTTCGCTGAACGCAGCGACCTGCCGCTTGATCGCCGAACTCGCGTTTTCAGGCAGAACCCTGTCTTCGACCTCGAAGCGCCAGAAATCGAATTGCACGCTCACGCCATCCAGGGCGCCATCGGGCGTCCAGATGAAGCCTGCGCTGTAGGTGTCGGCGTATTCATTGCCGACGTTCGGCGCCGGTCCGCCCAGGGTATAGGACGACTCAAGCGCGGCATTCTCGTTGGTTGGCGGCAACAGGCCCGCGCGCACCATCTGGTTGTCCAGCGGGTCGAGGAAGGAGACCGAGGATGCGTCGAGGCCGGCGCCGATAATTCCTGGATTGGGCGCGCGGAAGGATTGGGACCATGAAGTCCTCAGCAGCAGGGTTTCTACAGGGCGCCAGCTAAGCGCCACCTTGGGCGAAACTTCCGCGCCGATATTGCCGCCGTAGTCTTCCCAGCGCACCGCGACCTGGCTCTCCACGTTTTCCCAGAATGGCAGGGAGAGTTCGCCGTAAACCGCTCTCACGTTCCGGCTGAGCTCGTAAGCAAGCGAATTCGATGAACCGCCCATGTTGTTGCTGACGTAGCCGTACTCACTGGGCCTGCCGTTTTCGTCGAAGGCGAGAATCGCGTCCTGTATGCCCGGGATATTGATCGCGGCGGCCTGGGAATCGGCCGAACGCTGCCGGTATTGGGCGCCGGCTGCGAAAGCCGCTGTGCCGCCGCGCATTTCGAACAGGTCACCGGTTACCAGCGCGTCCAGAACCTGCAGGTTATTGCGCTTGTCCTTCATGCTGTGGATGGTGGTCAGCCAGTCCATCAATTCATCCGAATTTCCCAGCCTTGGGTCGGTAAACTGCGTCAGCAGCGAGTTGTAGAACATGCAGTCGCCTTGCCCCTGGTTGTTGCTGGTCAGGCCCAGCGACATGGTTTCGTGCAACTGCACGAAATAGCCCTCGAACACGTAGCGATAGTAGCCGTCATACCAGGGTGACCAGCCATTGGGACCCATTTCCTGGTTATGCCGGAAATCGAAGTCACGCACTCCGTTCGGCTGACAGTTCGGGCCGCCCAGACCCATGCCGGCAAGGTTTAACCGGTCACGGATGAAATCCCGGCGCTGGGTTTCCACACTGGAGTAACCCCCGGAATAGCTCACATCCCATTCAAGCGTCCTGTCTCCCAACTCGAAGTCCCCGCGCAATCCCAATTGCAGGGTGGCGGTGTCGGTGCGCGTGGTGTCTTCATCGCCACCGGTGCGCAGGATGTTGTAGCGGCCGCCGGAGCGGAATACCACGTTGGGACCGCCATTGATCGCGTCCACGGGGTTGTTGGTAATGACCGGCTGCTCCATGCCGAACAGCGGCGCAAAATGCCCCAGTTCGAAAGCCTGCCCGCGAGAGCCTTCCCGATAGGCGCCTTGTGAGGGCATGAGGAAACTGCCGAAGGACTGGCGGTATCCGCTGCCGGCGCGAATCGTGTCCTGCTCGGACCATTGCAGAAAGCTGTATACCTCCGTGCCGTTTTCAAATGTGTGGTCGAATGAAGCGGCTACGCTGTTGCGTGTCTGGTCGTACTGCACCATGCGCCACTGGGTTTCGTCCACGACACAGGAACTGCTGCGCCGGCCGGGCCGGCCGCGCTGACGCGGGTCCAGGCCTGCCACGAAGAAAGGATTGCCGCTGGCGTCGGTCAGTCCACTGGTACACAGCGGGTCGGTATAGACGGTTGACCGTCTTCCCTCCGCCTGATTCAGGTCAATCACTTCCTGGTTGACGTAATCCCGATTCAGTTGCGCCCCGAAAAATCCGGAAGCGAAAAAGGAGCTTGTAGTGCTGACCGGTCCTGTCAGCAGCATGGTCTCAGGATTATAGAAACCGGCGGCGGTAAGAGGAATCGGGTCCTTCTCCATGCGCTCGCCGGAAATGACGAAGTGAGTGTTCTGGTCCGCGCTCGTCCAGCCCCAGATCGCGCTGACCGTGGCGTCGTAGGCGTCGTTGGCATCCTCTACTTTCTGGATGTCGCTATACAACTCGAAGCCTTCGAACTCGGTGCGCATGATGACATTGACCACGCCCGCCACGGCATCCGCGCCATACAGCGCCGAACCGCCGTCGGTCAGTACTTCAAGGCGCTCGGTCATGACCAGCGGGATGGAGTTGATGTCCACGAACTCGCCGCCGCTGCGTGTCGTTGCCCCGGACGGCACCATGCGTTTGCCGTTGATCAGGGTCAAAGTGGAGTTTTCGCCGAGATTGCGCAGATTTACCTGGGCCGTTCCGGCGGTGCCGTAAACCTCGCCGGAACCGTTATCGGCGAAGGATCCGGAATTTACCTCAAGGTTCTTGATTACGTCCCAGATAACGGCGGCGCCCTGGGCTTCGATGCTGTCCCGGTCGACAACCTGCACCGGGGAGGGAGCATCCAGCGGCGCTCCGCGGATGAAGGAGCCCGTAACTACAACTTCTTCGATATCGGGGGCGTCGTCCTGGGAAAGCGCCGGAGCGCTGTAGAGGCCTGCAATAATGCAGGCCGTGAGAAGTTTGGTACGCGAAGGTCTGGTAGAGCATTTCATGCTGAACACCCCCTTTCTGGATGCGCTAATGGTCGTTTGCTTCCGTTATTGAGTTCCCTATTTTGTTATGGCCAAGAGTGTGGTGGATTGGGATGCGCCGTTTGCAGACGCAAATTGTTTTTTTTCGACATGAATCGAATAGCACTGCGCATATTTGAAGTCAAGGAATTTAATCCAACAGCGCCCCGACATCGTTGACAATTCTCGCGTCCAGGCATAGGCTCGACCAATAGCCGGGATTGCCTGACTTGCGCGATAGTGGTTCCGGCCGGCTGGAGCGTTGTTGAAGACGGATTTGTCCACTATCGACGTCGCCGCGGGCCGGCGGTGTTTCGGAGCTTCTTCATGACCAGAACCATCGCAGTCCCATCCTTGATCTTGTCCGTGCTTACCGCCTTACCATTGATTGCCTCGGCCACTGAGCGCTTCGGCGACTTTTCCCTGCTCGACCAGCATGGCGCCTTTCACCAGCTAAGCTGGTACGACGACATGAAGGCCGTGGCCCTGCTTTCCCAGGCCAACGGCTGCGCCGCGGTGCGCGACGCGGCGCCCGGATACGCCGCGCTGGGCGAGCGCTTCTCCGGGCAGAACATTCCCTTCCTGATGCTCAATGCCGAAGGCGTCGACCGCGATCTCGTCAAGGCGGAAATGGCTGAACTCGGCATCGATCTGCCGGTGCTTATGGACGATGCCCAGGTAGTCGGCGAAGCCCTTGGCCTGATCCATTCGGGCGAAGCCTTGCTGCTCGACCCAACCAGCTTCACCGTGCTGTATCGCGGCCCGGCGGGCGCCGGATTCGAAACCGCGCTCGCGGATGTAGCCGCCGGCCTTGCGGTCAGCGTCGAATCCATGCCGGCGACGGGTTGCGAGATCGCCTACGAGGCGCGCGACCGGCACGAGGCCGGCGGCATATCCTATGTGAACGACGTCGCGCCGATCATCATCGAGAATTGCGCCGAATGCCACCGCGAGAACAGCATCGCGCCGTTCGCCATGAACAGCCATCAAGTAGTCCAGGGCTGGAGCCCGATGATTCGCGAAGTGCTGCTGACCAGACGCATGCCGCCCGGACAGATCGATCCGCATATCGGAACGATCGTCGACATGACCAATCTGAGCGAAGATGAAATGCAGACCCTGGTGCATTGGGTCGACGCGGGAGCGCCGAAAGACGGCGACATCGACCCTCTGGCGGAACTGCAATGGCCTGATTCCAGGTGGCGCGCCTCCCCTGGCCGCGACCCTGACGTGATCGTGCAAATTCCGCCGCAATACATTCCGCCCACCGGTGTGGTCGATTACCTGAACGTCGTCGCCGACATACCCATCGAAGAAGATGTCTGGATCCAGGGCTCGGAAATCTCCCCCGGCGACTATGCCGTCCTGCATCACGTGATTACTCGTGTCGTACGGCCCGAAGTCGCGGCGGAAAACGTACGCCCGGAGGAGGGCGACAATGAATTCGCCGGCCTCGAAGACAGCGATTTGCCGATGGCCGGGCTGACCGGCTACGTTCCCGGCCGTTCGCCGACGCTCGAACCCAATCGCGGCGGCTTGCTGCGGGCCGGCTCGAAAGTAGCTTTCCAGTTGCATTACACGACCGCGGGCCGCGAAGTGTTCGACCAGAGCGAACTTGGCATCTATCTCTATCCGGAAGGCGAAATTCCGCAAATCGAAAGAATGAGTGGAGACCGTGCGCTCAACCGGCGCTTCCTGATACCGGCTAACGCAAAGGATCATGAAGTCAGCGAATCGGCGGTCGTGCCCAAGGACGCCTATCTAGTCAGCCTCATGCCGCATATGCATTATCGCGGCAAGCGCATGAAGTTCATCGCCAACTACCCGGACGGCACTACCGAGGAATTGCTTTCGGTGCCGAATTACCAGTTCAACTGGCAGATGCGCCACCATTTCGAGCGCAAGTTCGTGCCGGCGGGCACCGAAATTGTCGCCATCGGCGCTTTCGACAATTCAACCCAGAATCCGTACAACCCGGATCCGGGCCAGGAAATCGACTGGGGTCCGCAAAGCTGGGATGAAATGTTCATCGGCTACATGCGCTGGCAGCATCTGGAGGATGTGACCGAATAACCGGCAATCACGCTGCGAGAAACCCTTCCAGCCGGCCGCGAGCCGGTTCGCTCACACGTGCTCGCGCAACCGAAAGGCGTTTACCGCGAGCGAATCCGGTCCTATGGGATGGCTTTGCCGCGTGCGGCAAAAGACCATGACCGGAGATCTCGCGTTACGCAGCAATGACTGCGCCGCAAGCGCCTGCCTGACATCGCGCGGTGACGGCAGTTCCTTCCATTTGCTTTCGGCGAGCGTTAATTCGCCGTCGCGCTCGATCACGAAATCGATTTCCCTGGACTGGTCGCGATAAAACCACAACGATGCTTCAGGCGCCTCTATGCCGATGTATTTGCGCAATTCGCCGAAGACCAAGGTCTCCCATATCGCCCCGATGAGATAGCTCTGCGCGACAACGGCGCGATTGTGACCGAGCAGGAAACAGAGCAGGCCAACGTCGTTGAAATATAGTTTGGGCGACTTGACGAGTCGCTTGCCGATGTTCTGGAAATAAGGTTCGAGCAGGCTGATCTGATCCGTGGCCTGCAGCACGTGCAGCCATTGATCGACGGTCTTGTGACTGACGCCGACTTCCTTGCCGAGTTCGGACTTGTTCAGCAATTGGCCCGACCGTATCGCGCAAGCGCGCATGAATCGATCGAAGTCGCGCAAGGAAGTGACGTTCAGAATCTGGCGCACATCGCGCTCGAGATAGGTCGCCTGATAACTGCGGAAGAAGTCCGCCGGCCGCAACGCGAGATCCTTCCAGAGTTGAGGCATGAAGCCGCGGACGAGAATCTCCGCAATGCCTTCCTCCGCTTCCCGCTTCGCGAAGGCGCTTCCGAGTTCATGGATCGACAGCGCCTCAAGTTCCAAAACTCCGCAGCGGCCAGCCAGAGAGTCAGACACTTCTCGCATGAGGGAGAGTTTCTGCGACCCGGTGAGCACATAGCGTCCCGCTGCCTCACGGTTGCGGTCGATCTCGACTTTGAGATGGCGGAACAGCTTGGGAGCGTATTGCACTTCGTCGATCAACAGTGGCGCCGGATGCCTGTCAAGAAAGGATTGCGGATCCTCCTCGGCAAGTTGCGCTTCGGCGGGCAGGTCGAGACTTACGTAGTGATGACCGGAAAACAGCCGGGTCAGTAAGGTTGTCTTGCCGGTCTGGCGCGCGCCGGTGACGATTACGGCGGGGAAGTGCCGGGCATGGCGTTGAACCGATGCCGACAAGTCGCGTGGATAGACTATTTCTGACAATTCCGGGAGTCTAACTTCCAATATGTGGAAGTCAAAGTACTACTATTTTCAGACAATTGCCACCAAAAAGAAAAGATCATCCCGCGACGCCACACCGCGATAGAGGCATTCTCCAAAATTACCTGACTCGATGTGTCAATCCCGCAACGACGGTTCAGCGGCTTTTTCCCTGACATTCTCGAAATAAAACGAACTCTTGCCCTGTTCCGGTTCGCTTCTCAACCCGCCGAGAAGCGATTCGTCCACTTGCGCGGAACTCAGGAAGCCTTCCAGCCGCCCGCGGATGATTTGTTCGGCTTCGGTCATGATGCGGTCGATGAGTTCCTTCACCGTGGGGATGTCGTGGATGAGTCCGGCCACCATGCCGCAGGACCAGGCGCCGGCGTCCATTTCGCCTTCGAGCATGACCCGGGGATAGACGCCGACGACTTCTTCCATGATGTCCTCGAAGCTGATTTCGCTGCCGAGTTCCTTTTCCTTTTCCAGCAGTTTTTCCACCGCGGCGTTGGTCAGTACGCGTTCGGTATTGCGCAGCGGCCGCATGATCAGCCTGGTTTGTAGCTCGTCGGCCTCGACGATGGCCTGTTTGACGTTTTCGTGAATCGGCGCTTCCTTCGTGGCCATGAAGCGGGTGCCCATGTTCATGCCGTCGGCGCCCATGGCCAGCGAGGCTACGAGAGAGCGTGCGTCTGCCTGGCCGCCGGAAGCGACGAAGGGGATTTCCAGTTGGTCCGCGGCGCGCGGCAGCAGGATCATGTTGGGGATGTCGTCTTCGCCGGGATGGCCGCCGCATTCGAAGCCGTCGACGCTGGCGGCGTCGCAGCCGATGCGCTGGGCCTTGAGCGCGTGCCGCACCGATGTGCATTTGTGAATCACCTTGACGCCCGCGTCATGCAGATAAGGAAGGACCTGCTGCGGGTTGTTGCCGGCGGTTTCCACGATCTTCACGCCGCTGTCGATGATGACCTTGACGATGGCCGGATAGTCGACCGCCTTGACGGTGGGCAGAAAGGTCAGATTGACGCCGAGGGGCTTGTCGGTCATGTCCTGCGCCCGGGCGATTTCGTTGGCGAGATCGGCGGGCGTTTTCTGGGTCAGCGCGGTAATGATGCCGAGGCCGCCGGCGTCTGATACCGCCGCGGCGAGCTCTGCAAATCCGACAAAATGCATGCCGCCCTGGATGATCGGGTGCTCGATTCCGAGCAATTCGGTGATTCGTGTCTTCATTTTCCTCTCTCGATGTTCCGTAAGCCGGGCAGAATGCTCTCATTCTCGGGCGCAGATGTCATTACCCTATGCGGGTTAAGCATGTAGGGGCGAGGCATGCCTCGCCCGTCAGGTGCACGGTTTTGGGGCCGTTCGCGGGCGAGGCATGCCTCGCCCCTACGGTCTCACATTTGTTTGAATCTGCACATACCCTGTCGCCGGGCAATGAAGTCGATTGATATTGATGCGGGTATGCGGCAATCTTGTGGCCGCTCAGACTAGACCAATCTACGGGGGACGGGCATGACGTACAGGGCGCCACTGAAGGAGATGCAGTTTCTCCTGCGAGAACTAGCGGGAGTGGAGGAAGTCTGCGGCAAAGCCCCTTTCGAGGAAGCCAGCCCGGAACTCGTGCCCGCCATTCTGGAAGAGGCCGCGAAACTGGCCGAAAATGTGATTGCGCCGCTGAACGCCGCCGGTGAAGCCGATCCGCCGCGCATCGTCGATGGCCAGGTTCGCGAAACCGCAGGTTTCGCCGAGGCCTACCGGCAATTCGCCGAAGGCGGCTGGAACGCCTGTTCCGCAAGTACACGCTTCGGCGGGATGGGCCTGCCTCACGCCATCAACAGCGCGGTTTCCGAAATGTGGGCGGCCGCCAATCTCAGCTTTTCCATCTGTCCCATCCTCAGCATGGCTGCCATCGAAACGCTCGAAACCCACAGCGATGCGGAATTGCAGGAGAGATACCTGGAAAACATGGTGAGCGGTCGATGGACCGGCACCATGAATCTCACCGAACCCCAGGCGGGTTCCGACCTGGCGGCGGTTCGCACACGGGCGGTTCCCGCAGGCGATCATTATCGAATTTTTGGGCAAAAGATTTTCATCTCGTGGGGAGACCACGAGATGGCGGAAAACATCATCCATCTCGTACTCGCCCGAATCGAGGGAGCGCCCGAGGGTGTACAAGGTATCTCCCTGTTTCTGGTGCCGAAATATGTGCCCGGGGAGAACGACGCTCCCGGCGAGCGCAATGATCTCGGACCCATCGCGCTGGAAAAGAAAATGGGCATCCATGGCAGCGCCACTTGCGCCATGGTCTACGGCGAGGCGGGGAAGGGTGCCATTGGTTGGCTGATCGGCGAGGAGAACAAGGGTTTGTCCTACATGTTCACGATGATGAACAGCGCGAGATTGCATGTCGGCCTGGAAGGCGTCGGCCTGAGCGAGCTGGCAACACAGAAAGCCGTCGCGTTCGCCGCCGAAAGAGTCCAGGGGAGGCCGCCCGGCCGGCGCGACGGCGCCATCATTCACCACCCGGACGTGCGCCGCATGATCATGTTCATGAAATCCATGACCGAGGCCGCCCGCGCAATCAGTTATTCGGCCGCCGGCGCCCTCGATCGCTCGATGACCGGTGCCGAAGGCGTCAGAGCCAGGGCCAGATTCGAACTCCTGATTCCGGTCGCCAAGGGCTGGAATACCGAAATCGCCCAGGATGTCGCGTCCATGTGCATGCAGGTACATGGCGGCATGGGATACGTCGAGGAAACCGGCGCGGCGCAAATCGTCCGCGACGCCAGGATCACGACCATTTACGAGGGCACGACCACCATCCACGCGAACGACTTTATCGGCCGCAAGATGCAACGCGACGGTGGCGCGGAACTGTCGCGGTTGTTGCTGGAAGCAAGGGAAACCTGCGCCCTGGCGGCACAGTCCGACCGGCTCGCCGAAGCGGCGGGATTCGTCGGCGAAAGCCTGTCACAAGCACAGGAATTGACCCAATGGCTGTTGCAGGAAAGCGATGAAACCAGGGCCGCCGCCGCGGTCAATTTTCTCATGGGCTGCGGCACGCTGATCGGCGCCTGGCTGCTGCTCAAGGCGGCGCTGGCCGCCGAAGCGGCCATGGAGCAGGATCCCCATTTCCACCAGTCGCGCATTCGCATCTGCAATTTCTTCGCCGCCCAGATACTCCCCCGCGCAGGCGCGCACTACAGCGCCGCGCGCCGCGCCTCCCTGCCGGATCAATGGCTTGCCGACATGGCGCTCGGCATCTGAAGGCGTTACTCTGACCGTACAGGAGATGCCGGCGGGGCAGTCCCTTGATCGTTTTCCGTTATCTCGCGAGACAGGTGTTGCAGGCGACCGCCGTGGTCGCACTGATATTGCTTGCCGTCGCCGTAATCTCGCGATTCATGCAATATCTCGGCGAGGCCGCGAGCGGGCAGAAGGCGGCGGACGCCCTCTTTCTGATCATGCTTTATCGCCTGCCGGAGTTTCTCCTTGTCATCCTGCCTCTCGCCCTGCTGCTTGGCATAGTCTTGTCTTATGGCCGCATGTACGCCGAGAACGAGATGGTCAGCCTCATGGGCGCCGGCATCGGCCAGACTCGCCTGACGCGGATTACTCTTGGCATCGCGGCAGTGGTCATGGCGCTCATGGGCGTGTTGAGTCTCGGTGCGGCGCCCTGGGGCATGCGTCATGCCGAAGCCATCGTCCAGGGCCAGGAAGAGTTGACTGAACTAGACCTGATCGTGGCGGGGCAGTTCCGCAGTTTCAGCGACGGCGGCCGTGTCACCTGGACCGAGCGCACGCGCAATTCCGATGCCGGAGGGCGCGAACTGCAAAACGTCTTCGTGGCGGTTTCCGGAGAAGGCGCGGAGTCCGGCGCCGCACCGGTTATCGTCTTCGCTGAAAGCGCCCGTCCGATAATTGACGAGGCGACCGGCGCCCGCTTCATGCGTATGGAAAACGTTGCCCAATACGACGGCGCGCCGGGTAGCGCCGAATTCAGTGTGGGCCGCTTCGATACCCAGTCGATCCTCTTGCCGCAGCCCGCGGAATTCGAGGAAGCTCTGGAACAGTCGACGATTGCGACCGTGGATCTGCTCGGCTCGTCCGACGCGGTTCACGCGGGCGAGTTGCAATGGCGGTTGGCGCTGATCATGCTCGCTCCCGTTCTCGGTGTACTCGCGGTGCCCATGAGCCGGGTACAGCCGCGCCAGGGCCGATACATCAAGCTCGTGCCCGCGGCGTTCCTGTACGTCGTCTATTTCGCCCTGCTCGAATTCTGCCGCGACGCCGTGGAAGACGGCGGTTCTCCATACGCGTTCTGGCTGGTTCACGCAGTTTTTCTCGCCCTGGGACTGATTGCGATACGCCAGAGCCGCATGTCCGGGAGGCGGCGCGCATGACAGCATACATGAAGCGCCTCGACCGTCTCCTGCGCAATTCGATGATCCTGGCGACTGCCGGTGCGATCGGCGTCATCTTTTGCCTGGACATGACATTCTCCCTGATCGACCAGATGCAGGACACCAACGAGGGATATTCGACTCTGGACGCACTTGTCTTCGTTCTCTGGACCGCGCCGGCAAGCATCCATGAACTGTTGCCCTTCGCCGCCCTCGGCGGGGCCCTGATCGGGCTTGGCATCCTTGCCTCGAGCAACGAGCTCGTGGTCATGCAAAGCGCAGGCGTTTCAGTCGGACGGATCGTTTATGCCGTACTCAAGCCGACTTTGGCGATCATGCTGCTCGGCCTGCTGCTCGGAGAATATGTCGCGCCGCCGCTCGAACTTGAGGCGCAAAGCACTCGCGCGGCCTTGCGCAGCGCCGGCGGCGCCGCGGATTTCGAACAGGGCGCCTGGTACAAGACCGGTGACGAGTTCGTTCACATCAACGCCATCAGCCCCGATGGCGCCTCGCTCATCGGCGTGAGCCGATATCGGACCGACGGTGGCCGGCAATTATTGTCGGCGAGTTTTGCCGAAACCGCGGTATACGTGACCGATGCGGCTGAGCCGTATTGGCGTCTGCGGGATGTGCGCGAAAGCGAGCTCGAAAACGATCGAGTGGCCACCGGAAGCGAGGCCGAACAGGAATGGCGGGTGGACCTGTCGCCGGACCTGCTCGGCGTATTGCTCGTCGAACCGGATCAGCAGTCGATCTCGGGGCTGTATCGCATGGCCGGCTTTCTGGCCGCGGAAGGACTCGACAGCGGCGCGCATTTCCTCGCCTTCTGGAAGAAACTCCTGCAGCCGTTGTCCACGCTGGTGCTGGTGCTGATAGCGGTGTTCTTCGTCTTCGGTCCGCTGCGCGAGTCGACCATGGGGTACCGGGTGTTCGTGGCGCTTTCGGTGGGCCTGGTCTTCACCATCGCGCAACGCGTGGCTGAGCCGGTAAGCTTGCTGTTCGGGTTGTCGCCCCTGCTCGCCGCCGCCGCGCCGATTCTGTTCTGCGCGATTCTCGGCTGGGTTCTGCTGCGCCGAATTCACTGAAAAAACTGATTGATCGCTTTAGCTGGACGCCTTAATCCCGTATGCTTCGCGTTCGTTCAAGCACAATCGAGATTGGAGTAAAATCGATGACATTCCGTTTCCTGCTGGCCGCTCTGATTCTGGCCGTCAGCATTCCAGCCATAGCCCAGGTTCCCATCATTCAGCCCGGCCTGCCCGGCCAGCCCAGCCGCCAGATCAGCGCGGAAGAGGCGTCCGACCTAGCCGGCCTCCGATTTTCCGAGGCTGACGTGCGATTCATGCAAGGCATGATTTCGCACCACCGTCAGGCCATGGAAATGAGCGCCCTGGTGGATGACCGCAGCAACCGCGAGGCGGTGGAAGCGCTCGCCGAGCGCATTTCGCTGTCCCAGGAAGACGAGATTTCCATGATGGCCGGCTGGCTCGAAGACCGCGATTTCGATGCGCCTGCCGAGGACGCGCATCACGATCCCGATTACGATCTCATGCCGGGAATGCTTTCACCGGAGGAAATGGAGCAACTCGATGCGGCCGAAGGATTCGAATTCGATTCGCTGTTTCTGAATTTCATGATCGACCATCACGAAGGCGCGCTGGCGATGGTGGAGAACCTGCTCGACCAGCCGGGTTCGGCGCAGGACTCCGAGTTGTATCGCTTCACCACCGACGTCACCTCCGACCAGACCAGCGAGATCGAGCGCATGATTACCATGCTGTCCGGCTTCTCGCCCGACCCGAGAGTGGCGCTGACTCCCGGCTTCCGTGACGCCGGCGAAGCCGCGCTGAACATGCGTCTGGTCGCGTCGCTGCCCAAGCCGGAAGGCTTCTTCGACCCGGCCAATCCCAGTGGCCTGCCCAACCGCGAGGATCGCGACGAGGAAACCCTGGCGCCCGACCCGGACGCCCAGGACGATGCCGAACCCGAGGAAGTAAGCGATCCGGCAGCCGGCCAGGACGTTCAGGAAACGCCGCTGGCGGAAGACGAGGAAGAGGATGAGAATTCCGAACCGCGTCCCTCCCTGCTCAATTTCGGCAATACCGACCTGGTGTTCACCGGCAACGTACTCGTCGCCGGCAATTATCACGGCTACAACGCCTACGACATCAGTAATCCGACCATGCCGCAATTGCTCAGCTCGGTAGTGTGCCCCGGCGGGCAGGGCGATGTTTCCATCGTCGGCGATCTGCTGATCATGTCGGTAGAACAGACCCGGGGCCGGCTCGACTGCGGCCTGCAAGGCGTCGCCGAACCCGAAAGCGAGGAGCGTTTCCGCGGCATCCGCATTTTCGACGTGAGCGATTTCCGCCTGCCGGTGCAAGTGGGCGCGGTGCAGACCTGCCGCGGCTCGCATACGCATACCGTGGTCACCGACCCCGATGACGACGGCAATATCTATGTCTATGGTTCGGGAACGAGTTTTGTCCGGGATGAAGAGGAACTCGCCGGCTGTGCCGACGAATCACCGTTCGAGAACCCGGATTCGGCACTGTATCGCATCGACGTGATCCAGATTCCGGTAGATACCCCTGGCGAGGCCGCAATCGTCAATCGTCCGTTCATTTTTTCCGACCCCGAAACCGGCGTCGCCGCAGGGCTCTGGGAAGGAGGAGATCACGGCCCCGATACACAGAATACGCGCAACACCAACCAGTGCCACGACATCACCGCCTTTCCCGAAATCGGGCTGGCGGCAGGAGCCTGTTCGGGCAACGGCATCCTGCTCGACATATCCGATCCGGCGAATCCGGAACGGATCGACGAAGTCATCGACCCCGGCTTCGCCTACTGGCATTCGGCTACTTTCAACAACGACGGCAGCAAGGTCATCTTCACCGATGAATGGGGCGGCGGCGGCCGGCCCCGTTGCCGCGCTTCGGACCCGCTGAACTGGGGCGCCGATGCGATCTACGACATCGTCGACAGCCAGATGGAATTTCGCAGCCACTACAAGATGGCGGCGCCACAGACCGAAACCGAGAATTGCGTAGCCCATAACGGCTCGCTGGTGCCGGTGCCCGGCCGCGACATTTTCGTCCAGGCCTGGTACCAGGGCGGCGTTTCCGTGGTCGATTTCACCGATTCCGAGAATCCAGTGGAGATCGCCTTTTTCGACCGCGGGCCGATCGACGAGGAAGAATTGATCACAGGGGGCTATTGGTCGACCTACTGGTACAACGGCTACATCTACGGCACCGAAATCGCCCGCGGCCTCGACGTGATGCAATTGCAGCCCAGCGATCTGTTGAGCGAGAACGAGATCGCGGCAGCATCGCTGCCTCATGGCACGGTGACCTTCAACGCCCAGCAGCAGACCATGTTCCGCTGGCCGGCGGAACCCGTGGTCGCCCGCGCCTATCTCGACCAGTTGGCGCGCAGCGAAACGCTGTCCGACGGGCAGCAGAATGATCTGAGCGAGGCGCTCGACGAGGCGCAGGACGCAATCGGCGGCGGCGCAGGCGACAATGACTTGGCCGATCGGCTGGAAGACCTGGCGGGGGAATACGAGTCAGCCTCGACCTCGGCTTCCGGCGCCGAGGGCAGCCGGCTGGCGGCGCTGGCAGACACGCTGACGGGAATAGCCGACCGCTTGTAGGGGCGAGGCATGCCTCGCCCGCCTGAGGTTCGGCACTAGGTCGGAGGCAGGAATCCCTCACCCCAACAAGCGCGCCACACAGGTCGCGCTTACCGGCACCGGAGAATCGCCGGCGGTAAACCAGATCACGTGAAATCCGTGGTCGTTTTCCGGCAGGTCGACATTGAGCATGAAACCCGCGTTTCCGGCATAAGGGATGTCCGGAAATGCGGCTTGCACATCGTCCCGTTCTACTTCTATACAGGCCATCTCGGCCAGATTTCCATCCACCCACATACGCAAGTCAAGCGGGTCGCTGGAATCCGGAGCCAATGCCCAGCCCGCTACATGCTGGGTTGCGCCTTCCGGTTGCAGGCCGAATCCCGGAGTGTCAATTCCCCCCAGGGGCAGTTTCACATGCTTCCATCGCGGCCTTGATAGCCGTGGCCGGGTCCTGTCCCTTTTCTGCAACACGATCGCTTGCTGCGACCAGAACGGCCCGTGGGAGACAGACAAAAGGGGTTCAAACAGCCGCGTCCATTTCCTGGCGATGTAATTTTCGGTATGGAATGCGACCTGGTAAAAGTCCGGCAATCCTGCCACGGTCTTGTCGTCGCTGGCGGCGCGCTGATAGAAGAATCCGCGCCTGCGATATTTTGCAAAATCCGATGGTGAAAGCGTTCTTACGGCACGGTAATCCGTGTGAACCGTTAACACGACGACTGCGCCGGGCGCGGCAACCCTGTGCAATTCCCGCAGCCACTGAAACTGAAGATCCTCGTCCAGATGCGTCAGAACCGAAACACCGTAAATCAGGTCGGCGCTTTCGGCAGCCAGGGGCAGCGGCGGACTTGCGCCGTTATGGATAAAGTTTGCCCCGAAATCGAGATTTTCCCTGCACCAGGCGATCGCCTCGGGATTAATGTCGGCGCCCGTCAGTTCGGCGTTGTCCGCGAGGTGCCGCAGCCAGTGGGTGACCCGGCCCGATCCGCAGCCGAAATCGAGAATTCGCCCAAAGGAGGAAATCGGCCTGCCGGCCAAATGCAACGCTGACATCAGCCCGACTGCGGTAAGAAATCCTCCGGACAGGAATCCTTCCTCGCTACCGTCCGCGCCCACGACATGATCGAGCAAACGCTGATCGTTGACACGCGGAATTTCCACATGCCCTTGCAGCATGCCCAGGCATTCATGCGCCAGCGATCGCTGGAAATCGGACAGGTTCGCGCTCATAAGGCCGCGCATTTTCACACATCCGCAAAAGATGGGACACCCATCCGGGATCCGTCACTACGTGTAGGTTCAGATACATGTGAGACTGTAGGGGCGAGGCATGCCTCGCCCGTGGATGGCCCAGATTCCGTGCAACGCCCCCGGGCGAGGCATGCCTCGCCCCTACGAGATCGTGTGCGAAACCGCACACAGTATGGAAAAATTAGTGGGACACCCATCCGGAGCGGATGCCGGACATTGCTGAATTGCTTTGACAGTTCGCGCAAAAAATTGACTACATTTTTGGACCATGTTAGCTTGGCGGCATGGAACAGATGAAAATTTCCGAATTCAAGGCCAAGTGCATTGCCGTGTTGGCAAAGGTCGGCAAGTCGAAGACCCCTTTGCTCGTAACCCGGTTCGGCAAGCCTGTGGCGCAAATTTTCCCACCGCCGACATCCCGCAACCCCGACTGGGTCGGCAGTATGAAAGAAACCGGTGAAATCCTCGGCGACATCGTGGCGCCGGCCGCCAAACCAGAAGACTGGGAAGCGCTGCGTTGACTCCGGGAATCTCTGGAGCATCCGCCTGAGCCGTGAATTTGTTGCTTGATACACATGTCTGGCTCTGGGGCTTGCTTTCGCCGGAGCGTATTTCCGCAAAAACGCTTACGGTTCTCGCTTCACCCGATGCCAATACGCATCTTTCCGCAATCAGTTGCTGGGAGGTAATGCTGCTCGCGGAAAAAGGCAGACTTGCGCTACGCCCGAATGCCACTAGCTGGATACGGCAGGCGCTGGACGGCAGCTCGGTGCATGAGATTCCCGTTTCCATCGAAATTGCCATGGCAAGCCGCCGGATAATTTTGCCGCATCAAGACCCTGCCGATCGGTTTATTGCGGCATCTGCCAGGATTCTAGGCCTGACCCTGGTGACCAGCGACCGAGCCCTTCTTGATTGTCAGGACCTGAACACCCTGGAAGCCTGAGAGGCAAAGGCCCGGACTGAAGAGAAAACGATGGGACATCAGTCTTCAGCAGTCCACCCTTGATTATTGCTGACCCGTGATTTAGCTTTCGTGAAAGTTTCTCCGAGTTTGAGTTCTCCATAAGCGAGGGAGTTGATCATGCAGGCTGTTGCCAGAATTTCATTTATCGCGCTCGCGCTGTCGAGTGCCGCCGCAATGGCCCAGGACGGGTATGAACCGCCGCGTACGCCCTCCGGTCACCCGGATTTCCAGGGTTTCTGGACAAACGCTTCGCTGACGACCTTGCAGCGTGCGGCGAATTACGAGGATTTCGGCCTGGTGATTCCGGGTGAACAATTGGAAGAAGTCACCGCGAACAACCATCAGAATGTGCGGCAGGCCACCGATGACGGCCAGGTGCAAGGTCAGTTGCCCGACGGCACCGATCTGGCCAGGGGCCGCGGCTACAACGCCTTCTGGGTCGATCCCGGCTCGCGTTTCGGCGTAATCGATGGCCAGGCCCGCACTTCCTGGATCACGTACCCCGAGAACGGACGCATTCCCTTTTCCGAGCAGGGCAATCAGCTACGCCGAGACTACCGCGCGCAATTTTCCGGCAATCACGGACCTGAAGGCCGCTCTCTAGGCGAGCGCTGCATCATCGGATTCGGCGGAACCGGCGGCCCGCTGATGAACAACGTGTTGTACAACAATCTCTACCAGATCGTGCAAACCGACGACTATCTGACGATTCTTGTTGAAATGGTGCATGACGTTCGCATCATTCCCATCGGCGGCGAACACCGCCGTCCCGAAGAACACGCACCCTGGTTCGGAGATTCGGTGGCGAACTGGGATGGCGACACGCTGGTAATCGAAACGGTCAATCTGCATCCGCTTCAGGCACCGCAAAATGCAGCGCCGATCACGGAGCAGGGCAGGATCGTCGAGCGCCTGACACGCATCGCCGACGACCAGATCCTGTTCGAGTTCAGCGTCAACGACCCGGTGTACTACACGCAGGAATGGGGAGGCCAGATCGTCTTCAACGACACTGACACCATGCCCTACGAATATGCCTGTCACGAAGGCAATTACGGCCTCGAAGGCATCCTCGCCGGCGCCCGTCGACTGGAGCTCTTGGGCGAGGATTAGCCTGTTCGAACCAGTCGGCAACAAGCGTGCGACGCATGCGTCGCCCCTACAGTAGCCCGAACCTCCCGGATGGCATTTGCCCTGTGGCGGCCGCCCCTGAATTTCTGATGGACACTGTAGGGGCGAGGCATGCCTCGCCCGCATCAGTGAGTCAATGAGTAAATCAGGTAATTGATGCCCAGTTGGTAGGCCGCGTTGGCGAAGCGCGTGGGGTACCACTGGTCGTAGGTGTGCTCCCAGCCATCTCCCATGTCCGAATTCCAGTTGATCAGCACCATGACCCGGCCGTGATCGTCGAGAACCGCGTGATTGCTGGCCACATCGATGCCAGCCTGGCCGAACCCCTGGCGCCCGCCGCGGCCCGGAATCATCTGCGGGCCGTCGATGTCGAAAAAAGTGCGGAAAATCTCATGGTTGGGTGGTAATTCAACCAGTTCCCGATCCGGAAAAAGCAGCGAAAAATCCTGATAGAAAGCATCCCACTGGCGTTCGCCCCAGAAATCGTCGATCAGCAGGAAGCCGCCGCGCAGCAGATACTCGCGCAGGTTCTCGATTTCCCGCGGCGACAGGGACAGGCCCCCGTTGCGGCCCATTTCGAGCGCGTATAGAAACGGGTAATCGAAGATTTCCTCATCGTCGAAGCGCAGGACGATGGGTTCGCTCATGACGCGAACATTGGTCAGCCGCGCCACGCCGCGCAGGAAATTCTCGTCCGAGGCGGGAAAATCGGTCAGCCAGGGGCCGCCGTACCAGCCGCCGTCGTAATAGCTGTCATACTGGATGCGGACGAAGGCGAATTCCCCGGCGATGTCGTACAGATCGGCATTGTCGACCCCGAGCCGGGCCTGGGCGGCGGCATTGCCCGCGAACAGGGTCAGCGAGGCTATGGTGAGGGCGAGCAATCGATACATGGACGAACCTGGAACGCCATCCTGACCGGACAGTTTGTATCGACAGAATCGAGAGATCAAGTTATTGTGAACGCATGAAGTACGCTGATCTGATACAGGCGTCGGCAAAGCGGCTTTGGCTTTCGATTTGCGTGGCAGGGTTGGCAATTTCCGCTGCCGGCCTCAACGCGGCCGAAGACTCCGGCTGGGTCGAGCAGATGCAGTCCCAGGAAGAAGCACTGGCGGAACTTGAATCCCTCAACGGCCCCTTCGATTCTTCCCTAATCGAACCCTTGCAAGCCATGATCCGGCTGCTGGAAGAGCAATCCGATTACGAGCGCATCGCCGAATTGCAGGAGCGCCAGCTCGCCTTGATGCGCACCAATCTCGGCCTGGAAAATCCGCAATTGATTCCCTTGCTGGAAGACATGGTGCTGACCAGGATCGCCATCGGCGAATTCGACGAAGTCACGGACAACCTGCAAATGATCCGCAATGTGAGCGCCAACGACGAGGATCCCGAAGTCCTGCTGCGGGCGATCAACACATTGGCTCACTGGTACCTGACAGGAGGCGCCGGCGAAGGCAGCCGCCGGCGGGCGATAAATTTCTTCGAGGCCCGGGAGTTGATCGAGGATCTTGAAGACGCAGCCGAGGAACTCTACGGCGAAGACGACCCGGCCATGGTTCCCTGGCTCTATTCAAGCGCCATGAATGCATACCAACTCGTCGGCTTGCTGAATTCCGAAGACGGGGCGAGTGGACCCACGATCCGCGAACTCGTCAGGCATGACGGCGCGACGAGACTTCGCACTTCCGCGCGGGGTTTTTCCATTAATCCGCTCTGGTCGAGCACGGTGACACCCGTCATCGAAGAAGGCGATCTGGTAGGCGAACTCTACTTGCGCCAGGGCATCGGCAAGATCGACGACATGGCCGACATCTACGAGGCGGAGGGGAATCTCGAAGCGCAAGCCATGGCCATAATTTATCGTTCGGACTTCCAATTGCTGATGAATCGGGGCACGGCCTTCAGCCGTTACCGGGACGCGCAGGAGATGCTGCTGGAAGCAGGCATTCCCGCCGAGCGCATTGACTTGTTCTTTGGCCGCCCGCAACTGCTGCCGGTTAGCCGCTTCTATCCCACGCTGGAGGAAGCGATCGCGCACCAGGATGCCGAACTGGCGTCATGGCGGCCCGAACAGGAAGATGCGATCTACGTGGCGCCGTTCACCGCCTGGGACCAAGCCGCGCCCAACGTGCGCGAACCAGTATCCGACACCGCTTTCTGGGCGGTCGAGAACGACTATCACAAGGTCGATCTCGAATTCCGCATCAACAGCCGCGGCGGCGTTTCCGGAGTTGACATACTCGCCGCCGAACCCGATGACCGCCGGTCCCGCCGCCTGGCGCGAAACGCCGCGCGCGAACTGCGCTTCCGTCCGCCCATGGAGGAAGGCCGCGGCCAGCGCCTGCGCGACGTGCAGATGCGTTTTCTGCTCCCGCGCAGAGACGATTGAACGCCGCGCAGCGATCCCAAATGGACTCAGTTCCCGGCAATATGCGTGTCAGTGCGATTGCAGTCTCCAACAGTCTGCGCGCGGCGATTTTTGCCATATGGGCGGCGCTTTGGGCAACGTCCGGCCTTGCCGCCGCGGACGAGGAATGGCTTGCGCAAATGCTGGAGCAGGAAAACCTGCTTACGGAACTGGAATCCACTCGGGGCCCCACCGATCTATCCCTGATCGAACCGCTTCAGGCCATGGTCATGTTGCTGCGCGAGCGGTCCGAATACGAACGGGTCGCCGCGTTGCAGGAACACCAGTTGGAACTGATGCGAATCAATCACGGCCCGGAAGGCGCGGAATTGATTCCCTTGCTGAAAGAGATGGTCCTGATCGGAGTGGAAGCGGGGGACCGTGAAGCAGTCAGCGATTTTCTTCGTCAATTGCGTGTTGTGACCGCCACCCAGGGAGACCCTGTTGCGCTGCTGAAAGCAATCGAACTGCAAGCTTACTGGCACAAGACCGGCGGTGCGGGGCGAACCCACAAACAGCGCATTGAAAGCTTCTACGAGGCTCACGAACTGTTCGATGAGCTTGAGATTCTGCTTGACGATGTATTCGATGAGGGCGATCCGGCCATTGTGCCCTGGTTGTATCGCGTATACATGAACAAGTATCACCTGCTAGGGCTGCTGAATTCCGAACGGGCGGTTCGCGCCGTCGCCAGAGAGGAGTTGGCATGGCGCGAAGGCGCGGATGCGCTCTGGGCCGTCGGCAGGGCCACCGGCGGCGCCAGTGCTTCGCAAACTGCCGGAAGATGGGGAGGCGGGCGCTTTATCCCGGAAGCCCAGGAGACCATCGAGAAGATAACCGACGTAATGGAAGCTGCCGGAGACGTCGAAGCGCAGGCCATGGCCACGATCTACGAGGCTGATTTTCACTTGCTGATGAACTGGGCAAGCGCCTGGGGAAAGTACCGGGATGCCCGGGAGTTGTTGCGTCGGGCGGGAGTGGCCGAAGAGCGAATCTCATTGTTTTTCAGCCATCCGCAACAAATCCCCTATACCCGTTTTCATCCGACTCTGGAGGAAGCGATCGCACAACAGGACGCCGACCTGTCCCGCTGGAGCCCCGGCAATGAAGATTTCGTCCATGTGGCGCAATTCACGGCCTGGAGCGAGTCGGTTCCGAATTTGAAATCCCCCATCTCCGAAAATGTTTTCTGGAATGAAGACCCGAGCTATTACGAGGCCGAACTTGACATAAATATCAACAGCGTCGGTTTTGTACCGCACGTTGACGTGCTGGCATTTACACCCAAAAATAATGATGTCCGGTTCCGGCTGCGTCGCACGGCGGAAGAACTGCGCTTTCGCCCCGTCATGGAAGGCAACCGCCGCCGGCGAGTGAACGATGTGCACATTCGCGTACTGATCCCGCGCGGCAGCGTCGAGACAGCCGAAGTGGAGTGAGCAGGAAATGTTGGATTCCGGTGCAGATTTCAAGGGCCATTGAAATGACCATTTCAGGTTACAAGACACTCCCGGCGGCATTGGCCGCGATTGTGATGTCCGCCGCGTGTTCCCTGACCTGGACAACACCTGGTTTGGCGGCTGATGAGCGACTGTCGGACGTCTCCCGGCAAGAAAAGGCGGCACAGATTTTCACGTATCTCACGGGAGCTACGCCGGACGGGTCGCCGCAGAGTATCCCGGACTATCTGAAGGCCAGCAAGCTTGTCGATCAACTCGAATACGCTGCGGCAGACCAGTACGGCGAAAATGACCCGAAGATGGCCCCCTGGCTGTATCTCACCGCAATGGACCGTTACCGGCTGGCCGGTATCCTGGCGTCCGACGACGAGCGAGTCAGCTATCACGAATTGCGGAAAATGGCCAATGAGGGTGGTGGGAAAAAGCTGACTGCACCCAATATCGGGACTAATTCATACTGGACCCAGGCCGGGTCCGCGCGCAGCGTTCGAGACCTTCGCAAAACCTTCATGAAAGAGGCAACGCGCAAATTTACCGAAATGGCCGAAATCTTTGAAAACGCGGGTAATCCGGAAGCCCAGGCGATGGCGCTGATTTATCGAGCGGACTTTCAATTGCTGCAGGACTGGGGCACTCCGTTCGCAAACTATCGCCAGGCTCAGGAATTAATGCGCCAGGCCGGCATTCCGGAAGTACGGATCGAGGCGTTTTTCGGCCGTCCGCAATTGATTCCCGTCAACCGGTTCTATCTGACTCTGGAAGAAGCCATAGAGAATCAGGAAGCAGAACTCGCTGCGAGGTTGCATGCGGATGATCCGGCCCGACAGGCGCCTTATTTTGCCTGGGATGCGTCGGTGCCTACCGTTAGGGCGCCGCTGCCGATCGAATCCCTGAATGCGGCCAGGGAAACTTTTGAACCGTTCGACCTGCGTTTTCGCCTTTCCGCCAAGGGAGACGTGCGCGCGGTGAACGTCGTTGCAGCAACGGATTCGGGTACAGAACAATTCAGAAATCTCGTCCGTGAGGCCGCTTACGATTTACATTTTCGCCCGGCCCTCGAAAATGGCCGCGGACAGCCACAAAGCGGTCTGCACATGCGGTTTCACTTGCCCGGCGAGGTGAAGTGAGTCGTTTTGTAACAATTCATTACTGGACTCTCGCGCAGTCGCCCCTATAGTTATCTGTTCCAGGCCGATACAACCGAAATCGGCGTTTCGTGCGTATACCTCAGGTAACGAACGAAATTCTTATGGACGAAGGGAATAACGACCGGTGGTGACCAAATGATACGAGTATTGCTTCCGGTAGGGATATTGGCGGGCTGCGTGCTGTTGGCCTCCTGGCTGGTGTTCAACCCTACCGAACTCGATGAGTCCTCCCCCGAAATCATCCCGGTGGCCGTGCGGGTAATGGAGGTGGACTCCGAGCCTGTACAGTTGTTCGTCGAATCCCAGGGCAAGGTACAGGCGGCGCGCACCGTCAATTTGTCCGCTCCGGTTGCCGGCACAGTGGCCTGGATTTCGCCCAAGCTCGAAGCGGGCGGATATGTCACCGAAGGCGAGCCCCTGTTACGGCTCGAAAGCAGCGACTACGAAATCGCGCTCGCGCGCAGCGAAGCCTCGCTGGAACAGGCCAAAGCGGAAGAATCTCACGCCCGCGCCGAATACGAACGCCTGCGCGAGCTTGGCGTGCGCCGCCTGGTGAGCGAATCGCAAATTCAGAACGCCGAGCGCCAGGCCAATGTCACCGCTGCGCGCATAAGCGAGATCGAAACCCAACTCAGGCAGTCTCGGCTCGATCTTGAGCGGACCGAAGTGCGGGCGCCGTTCGACGCCGTCGTCGGCTCACGCGAAGTCGAACTCGGTCAATACGCCAACCGCGCCCAGAACATCGCCATAATGTTCGACGCCAATGAAGTGGAGGTGCGCCTGCCGCTGGCCATTCGCCAATTGGGCTTTCTCGACGTGCCGTTGGATTTCCGCGGTGAACTCGAACGCCGGGTAGCTCCCGTGGTGCGGCTGGAAGGCATGTACGGCGGGCAAAGACACACCTGGTTCGGGCGCATGGTGCGCACCGAAGCAGCCATCGATTCCGACAGCAATACCGTGCAAGCCATCGTCCGCGTGACGCAGCCCCCGGAAGGGGACACTAAAACCATTTCCCTGCCCATCGGCCTGTTTGTCGAAGCGACCATTCGCGGCCGCGAGATCGAAGAAATTATCGCCTTGCCGCGCGCCGTGATGCGTAACAACAACCAGGTGCTCGTGGTAGACGCCGAAAACAAGATGTACTACCGCGAAGTCGAAATCTACCGCTTCGAGGAACATCGCGTACTGATCAGCGGCGGGCTCGAGCCGGGTGAAATCGTATGCATTTCGCCGATCCAGGCCGTGGTCAACGGTATGGCCGTACAACCCGTGCGGGAAATCATCTGAGCCGCCGGCCAGCCTAAGAATCGCGGGAGAGATAGCTCGTGCGCACCCCCATAAGCTGGTTCGTCAAGAATCCCGTGGCATCCAACTTGCTGATGTGGATTTTCCTCGTCGGCGGCCTGATCTCCTACCTGAATCTGAATCAGGAAGAATTTCCCGACATCGATATCGGCGTAATTCAGGTAAGCGTTCCCTACCTCGGCGCCACGCCCGAGGAATCCGAGACCGGCGTATGCCTTCGCATCGAGGAAGCCCTCGAAGGCACCGAAGGCATGCAGCGCCTGACCACGACGGCTCGCGAAGGCGGCTGCGACGCGACGGTGGAGTTGACCAGCGATGCCGACCTCAACCGTTCCCTGAACGACGTCAAGGGGAAGGTCGACGCGATCACAACTTTTCCGGCGGAAACCGAAAAACCTATCGTGCGCGCTTTCAGCAGCAGCGGCAACGTGATGACCATTGCGCTGGTATCCGATGCCGACGACCACTTCCTGAAAAACGTCGCCGAGGATGTCCGCAACGATCTCGTCGATCTGGACGAGATTTCAATCGTCAATATCGAATATTTGCGGCCGCTCGAAATTTCCATCGAAGTCTCTGAATACACCTTGCGCCAGTACGGGCTGACCCTCGACCAGGTTTCCCGCGCCATCGATCAGGCCTCGCTCGACCTGCCGGGTGGCACGATCCGCGCCGACTCCGGCGAGATCCTGCTGCGCACCAAGGGCCAGGTTTACAACGGCGATGAATATCGCGACATCGTCGTCCGCTCTTATCCCGACGGCACGCAGTTGCGCCTCGGCGATATCGCCACGGTGCAGGACGACTTCGAGGAAGGTTATCTCGACGCTCGCATCGACGGCGTCAACGCGGCGATCATCGACGTGCTGCGAGTGGGCGAGGAAGACATCGTGCGGTCGGCGCGGCAGGTGCGCGGCTGGATGGACGAGAACGTCGCTGATTTGCCGCAAGGCGTGCGCCTTGAAGTATTGATGGACGCAGCGGTCGCAACCCAGGACCGGATCGGGACCGTGGCCCGCAATGCCTATACCGGCCTGATGTTCGTGCTCGTCATCCTTGCGCTGTTTCTGCGTTTCAAGGTCGCAATCTGGGTCGCCGCCGGCATCCCCATCGCCATCTCGGGGGCGCTGGCGATGTTTCCCGCCACAGACCTGACCATCAGCTCGCTGACGGTAATGGGATTTATTCTGGTGCTCGGAATAGTGGTCGACGACGCCATCGTTGTGGGGGAAAGGATTCACGCCTTCGAACGGCGCGGCTTCTCCAAGGAGGAGGCGGCCATCGAAGGCACGCTGGAAGTTTCCGTGCCCGTAATTTTCGGCGTGTTGACCACGATAGCCGCGTTTCTGCCGATTCTGCTGCTCGGCGGGCAGATGGGGTCGTTTTTCAACGCCATCGGCGGTGTCGTCGTATTCTGCCTGATCGCCAGCCTGGTGGAGTCCCAATTGATTCTCCCGGGACATATCAGCCATCGCCGGACCGAGGGCTATTTTCTCGAGAAAAGCGCGATTGTGCGCAAGTGGCAGGCATTCCAGGGCAAGATCGCATACGGCATGGAATACTTTGCCGAACACGGCTACCGGCGCGCGCTCAAGCGCGTGCTCGAGTTCCGTTACGTTTCCTGGGCGCTCGCCACCGGCGTCATCCTGATCACTACCGCGCTGTTGCTCAGCGGCAGAGTCATATTCCAGTTCATGCCCGCGGTCGAAGGCGATGTTCTGTTCGCCTCCGTAGAAATGCCTCCTGGCGTACCCGTACAGGTGACCCAGGACGCGATCAACCGGGTCGAGGCCGCGGCGATCGAACTCGCCGGGGAAGTGGAGGCCGAACTCGACCTCTTGCAGGAGCAGGGCGATGCGCCGCGCGCCACGGAAAGCGCGGTCTACAACATCATGACAATCGTCGGCGGCAGGGCGCCGCGGGGCGGGCCGGGCAGCGCCGGCAGTGCGCCAAGCGTGGGCGCAAGCAATATCGCGGAAGTCGTCATCTATCTGGCGCCATTCTTCGAGCGGGGCCGGATCAGCTCTGAAAACATCCGCGACCGCTGGCGGGACAAGGTCGGCACCATACCAGACGCGCTCGAACTCACATTCGTGTCCGATGTTTTCTCGGCGGGAGACGCGCTCAATTTCCGTCTTGAAGGCCGCATCGAGGAAAACCTGCAGATCGCATCGAATCAGTTGAAGGAAGAACTCGCCAGGTATCCCGGCGTGTTCGACATTACCGATTCTTTCCGCGCGGGCAAGCAGGAAGTACAGATCAGCATACTCGAACGCGGCAAGACCCTTGGCCTGACCTTGAACGATATCGCCATGCAGGTTCGGCAAGCCTTCTATGGCGCCGAATCCCAGCGTATCCAGCGCGGCACCGATGACATTCGTGTGATGGTGCGTTATCCGCTGGAGGAACGCCGCTCGCTGGGCAATCTTGAATCCCTGATGATCCGCACTCCAACCGGCGCCGAAGTGCCGTTTCTCAGTGTTGCCGATTTCACCCTGGGCAACAGCTATTCATCGATCTTTCGTCAGAACGGCAGGCGCATCATCACCGTGCGCGCCGATGTCGACCGCACCGTGGTGACACCGGATGAAATCCGCGCCGAGATGACTGCCAGATTTGCTCGGGATTGGGAGCGAAATCTCGACGTGGCCATGGTGCTCGGCGGCGAAGGCGAGCGGCAACTCGAATCCATCGCCGAGATCCTGAACCTGGTGCCACTGGCCTTGCTGATCATTTTCAGCCTGCTGGCGATTCCGTTGAAATCCTACCTGCAGCCGCTGGTCATCATGAGCGTGATTCCCTTCGGCGCCATCGGCGCGATCTGCGGCCATTACATCATGGGGGCCGACCTGGTGTTCTTCTCCCTGCTCGGCATCATCGCGCTCAGTGGGGTAGTTGTGAACGCAAGCCTGGTGCTCGTGGTTACGGTAAACCGGCTGCGCGCCGACGGCATGGGCATGGTGAACGCCGTCGCCAAGGCCGGAGAATTGCGCTTCCGACCGATCATCCTCACCTCGATCACGACCTTCTTCGGCCTGGTGCCGCTGATCTTCTCAGCGAATCCGACCACCTTCTTCATCGTGCCCATGGCGATATCGCTCGCCTTCGGCGTGCTGTTCGCCACCATCATCACGCTGTTCCTGGTGCCAAGCCTGTACCTGATCCTGCATGACCTGATCGGCCACACGGACACGAAAGAGGAAAGGAAGCTGGCTTACCAGAATTGATTCGTACTCAGTCCAGGTTGGCCAGCCGGATGGGGGTCACGGTGATGTCCTGCCAGACGCCGCCGCTGACGTAAGGGTCCCGGTTAAGCCATTCGTTCAACTCTTCCCGGGTTTCGAATTCGACATACAAGGTCGAGCCGATCATTTCGCCTTTTTCGTTCAATATCGCGCCGCCGGCGATGAGATTGCCGGCGGCCTTCAGTTCCCTGACGCCGTCGATGTGGGCCGGCCTGACCGCCTTGCGGCGGTCAGGCGCTTCGGGGTCAGTTCCATCATAAGCCGTAACCATGTATTGCATTGATTGGTACTCAATGTAGGGGCGAGGCATGCCTCGCCCGGGGATGCTTGAAAAAAGCACAGACTCCACGCACGGGCGAGGCATGCCTCGCCCCTACACCAGAATGTGCAGCGAATTCGCCCCCATACCAGAATGTACAGCGAATTCGCCCCATACCAGACTGTGCAGCGCATTCGCCCCACGTATGAATGGACACATTCGGCCAGCCAGCGGCGAGTCGAAGCCACTAGTTGGCTCCAAATCTTACAGATTCCCTCGTGCGACGAACTTGGTCAGGCCGGAACCGGCGGTGGGCCGGGATATCGGGCCCTCGGCGCTGTAGATGTTGCCGTCGCCATCCACCGCCACGCCTTCGCCCATGGCGCCTTCCCAGCGGCCGTCGATGGCGTAATGCGGCGGCACGAAAGCCGTCACTTCGTCACGGCTGGCGTGACCGATGCGGACGCCGGTGCGCCAGTCCGCATGGCGGGTCGGGCTGGACTCGGAATCGATGGCGTACAGATTGTCGTCGTCATCGATGAACAATCCGCTGATGCGGCTGAACTGGTAGTAGGAATCCAGGTAGTTGCCGTCCTGGTCGTAGATCTCGATGCGATGGTTGCCCCGGTCGGCGATGAACAGGCGGCCCTGGGAATCCATCTCTATTCCATGCGGGGTGCGGAACTGTCCCTGGTTCGAACCGATCTCGCCCCATTCCATGATGAAATTCCCTTCGCTGTCGAACTTCATGATCCGCGCCGTGGAGCCGGGCGGGGGATCTTCGTTTTGGCCGCTATGCCCGTCGGAAACAAAGATATCGCCGTTGGGCGCGACGAGCACGTCGCAGGGTTCGTTGAGCTGGCCCAGGCCGGAACCGGGCTGGCCGGCGATGCCGAGCGTCATCAGCACTTCGCCTTCGGGGCTGAACTTGAATACCTGGTGGCCCTTGGTGCCTGCCTCGTTACCCTGGGAGTCGGTTACCCACACGTTTCCCTCGTCGTCGACATGGATGCCATGGGGCAGCACGAACAGGCCGGCGCCGAAACTGGTGAGCACTTCGCCGGTGTCGCGGTCGATCTTGAGTATCGGATCCACGGGATTGTCGTCGCAGCCGCCGGCGAGGGCGAAGCCGCCGCAACGGTCATATGCCCAGACATGGCCGTCGGGGCCGATATCCACACCCGCCGTCGAGCCCCATTCACGGTCGTCGGGCAGGGTTACCCATTCCTTGATGACGATGGGCGCGGGGTTGGGCAAGTTGTTCGCGGCCGGGTCGGTCACATCGGACTGTGACTGTCCGTAGGCGGAAACTGAAATCAGGCCGGCGGCAATGGCCAGGCTCAAGGGACGAAGCGTTTTTCTCATCATTAACTCCTGTTCCGGTTTTGCGAAAAAGTGCGAGAGGTCCGAGGTTAGCACGCCTCAGTTGCAGGGGCGATGCATGTGCCGCTCGCACTGTAGGGGCGAGGCATGCATCGCCCGCGGATGCCTGGAAATTGTGCGGTCCCCATGCACCGGCGACGCATGCGTCGCCCCTACATCAGACCGTGCAGCGCATCTGTTCCCAACATCAAGCCTCATACATCGCGGCGCCGCCGACAACTGTGCGGACGATCTGGATCTCCTTGAGGCGATCCGGGTCGACGTCGTGGGGGTCCTCAGCGAGCACGACGAAGTCGGCGAGTTTACCCGCGGTAACGCTGCCCTTGAGATTTTCCTCGAAGGAAGCGTAAGCGCCGCCCATAGTGCAGATGCGAAGCGCCTGGTCGATCGTTATGCGCTGATTCGGCCCCCAGACACGGCCGTCGAAATCCGTCCGCGTGACCATGCTTTGCAGCGCCATCATCGGCTCGTAGGGGCCGGGCGTGTAATCAGAAGCCGGCGCCACGTGAATGCCGTAGTCCAGGAAGGACTTGTGCGCGAACATGTTGCGCATTTTCTCCTCGCCATAGTCGACCCACTTGTTGCCGTGGTAATGGACATAAGTGTAAAAGGGCGCGGGGATCACACCAAGGTCGCGGATGCGCTCGAGCAAGGTGGGGTTCACCAGCGAGCAATGTTCGATGCGATGGCGTGGGTCGGTGCGCGGCCACAGGTTCTGCACCCGCTCGTAGGCGTTGAGCACCATGGCGATAGTCAGATCGCCATTGGCGTGAATGCCGATCTGCCAACCGTTGCGGTGGGCGTCTTCCACGGCCTCGTGAATATCCTCCTGGGACATGGTAAGAATGCCGTAATCGTCGGGCCGGCCTTCATAAGGCGTGCTCATGTACATGGTGCGCTCGGAAGCCGAGCCGTCGGCGCTGTATTTCACCGCGCCGATGCGTAGCACTTCGTCGCCGAAACCGGTGCGTACGCCCGCATTGACCAGGTCTCCGTAAAGCTCGCCGCGCGGAAACAGATACATGCGGAAGCGCAGTCCGCCTTCGTCGCGGGCGTCCTGATAGGCGATCAGGTCGTCGCGACCGGAGCCGGTCTGATGCACCGACGTAAGACCCGCGGCGGTCATCAGTTCGGAAATCAGCTTGACGCCGTCGCGGCGCTGTTCACGAGTCGAATCGGACTGGATCAGTTCATTGAAGATATAGCGCGCCCGTTCCGCCACCAGGCCGGTCAGCACGCCGTCCGCATCGCGGAAAAACCTGCCGCCGTCGGGGTCCGGAGTTTCCGCCGTCACTCCGGCCAGGGCCAGCGCCAGGCTGTTATAGACACCGGTATGGCCGCCGCGGTGGCCGACCACCACCGGATGGTCTGGCACGACTTCATCGATATCGAAACGGTTGATCGGCCGCCCTTCGGCGAGCTTGGTGTCGTCGTACTTGAACGCGCGCACCCATTCGCCTTGCGGAGTGACGGCCGCCCGTCCCACGAGAGCCTGCTGGATTTCGGCAATCGAGCGCCGGTCGGCGTTTACCTGCACGAGTTCGTTGACGCCCGCGCCCGAGGGATGCGAATGGGCGTCGATGAAACCCGGCGCCACGGTCATATCTTCGACATCGACGATTTCTGTGCGCGGCCCGGCCAGATTGCGGATGTCCTCGTTCGAGCCCACCGCCACAAAGCGGTCGCCCTTGACCGCGAAGGCTTCGGCCCGCGGCTGCGAATCGTCCTGGGTGAATACCCTGGCGTTAACTACGATGTAATCCGGCGCTGCGGTGCCGTCCGGGGACTGCTGGGCGAGAATTTCCCGGGTCGGCAGACCGATGCCCGCGACCGCGAGGGCTGTACTGGAACCGAGAAACTTTCTTCTGGATATGCGCGCCATGGAACGACTCCCGAGAAAATGGATGCAATGCAGCAACTATATCGCCGGAATACGGCGGGAGCAAAATTCAGAAGCGCAAGGCGACGCTGGCGCGGATGCTGCGCGGCTCCAATGGGCGGAAATGGATGTCCTCAATGCCGCCGGGAGGTTCGCCGGGCAGCCGTGAGGCATAGAAATAGGAAATGTCGGCGTCATCCGAATCGAAGGGATTGAAGGCTTCCAGCTTGAATTCCAGAGCGCCGGTGCGATACGCCACGCCCGCGAGTGTCAGCCAGGAATCTTCCGAACGCACCGAGTTGTCCTCTATCAGCGGCGCATCGCCGAGATAGCGCGCCTTGATCGAGGCGCTGAAGCCATTGTTCCACAACGCGTTGGCCCCGAATACGAAAGTTTGATCGCTGGCGCCCGGCACATGAGTCCCGCCGCCCTCATCGAGTTTGAACGCGGCATCGGTCCAGGTGTAGGTGCCATAGAGGGAGAGCCAACCGTTCGCCTGCCAGAACGAGTTGAATTCGATTCCGCTGCGCTCCGAGGCGCCCTTGGGTTCGGTTGCGCCGGAGTCTCCGACGAATGAGAGTTCGGAATCGATGTCGAGACTGAAAGCAACGAAGGTGGCGTTAAAGGCCTCTCCGACTTCGTAACGCAGACCAAGTTCAGCTCCCTCGGACCGGGGCAGTACTTCCTGAGTGACACCGGGCGTGCCGTCTTCCAGTATTTCCCGGAAAGTCGCTCCGCGCACGTCGTTGGAATGAAAACCCCGGCCCCAGCTTGCGTAGGCTTCGAGATTGTCGGTCAGCCGATAAGCCAGGTTTAACTTGGGATTGACCAGGGCGGCGTTGCCGGTTCCGCTGTGTTCGGATTGCAGGGCGGTAACGTCGAAGTCGTAATGATCGGCGCGCAGGCCGATATTGCTGCGCAGGCGCTCGGTCAGGAAAATCTCGGCTTCCCCGAAAGCGCCCAGTGACAACTCGTCCACGGCATCTTTCCGGTTTGCGGCGAGCCGCTGTCTGCCGGCGGTCTTGTACAGGCCGACCTCGTCGATGGCGTCAAAACGCAGGTCCGCACCCCAGCGCCAGGTGGCTTGCAGGTTCAGAAACTGTCCCGAGACGCTGCCGTCGACCCACGCTCCCCAGACTTTGCGATTATCGGTTTGCTCGAATTCATCGCCTGCATCCGGGTCGTCGAGCAGAAAAGTGAAATTGTGGAACAGCGAGAAATCGTAATCGATTCCGTAGGCGCCGGCGCGCCAGTTGCCGAAGTCCACGTCGCCGCTCAGAGAATAGCGTTTCGTGCCTCCGCCGATATCCTCGTCAATCGAGCCGAGCCGGCTGATCAGGCCCGAGTTGACGGCGCGCAAGGGAATCTGGTCGGTGGCGTGCCAGTCACCGTCGTAGCCCTGGGCGGCGACGCGCGCCCTGCCGCCGGCGAGGTCGAAGGCGTAGCTCAAGTAGAACTTGTATTGCTCCAGATCCTCGTGATGATCCCAGGGACCGCCGTAGAAATTGACGTCCGCGGCGCCGGTGAGTACGCCCGCGCCGATGTCGGCGCTGCCGGCAAGCAAGCCGTTGCGGTAGCCGTGTTCTCCAGCGGTCAATTGCATGACGGATTCGGGAAGCCGCTCGTACAGGGAAAATTCGACGCTGCCGGCGGAAGCGAAATCACCCTCGCTCGAAAAATAGGGTCCTTTGCTGTAGGTCGACGTCTCCACCAGTTCCGGAATGAGAAAATTCAGGTCGAGATATCCCTGGCCGTGTCCGTGAGTGCGCATGTTGAGCGGAACGCCGTCGATATGCGCCGCAAAGTCGCTGCCGTGGTCGAGGTTCAGGCCGCGCAGGTAGTATTGATTCGCCTTGCCCGTGCCGGAATGCTGGGTCGCCACCATGCCGGGTACGACCTCGGCCATTTCACCCACGCGCAACAATGGCGGGAGGCGAATATCGGCGTAGCCGACCTGGCCTTCGGAGGCCGAACGCGCGCTCCCGATCTGCTGTTGCGCCCGGCCGAAAACGACGACTTCCTGAATCGATTGTTCCTCTTCCTGAGGCGCTGCCACGGCCTGAAATGCCGCGAGCGTCAGAATCAGCGGGCCGAAGAGAATTCCATGATTCATGAATGGTTGACTCGCAAGGCGCGTGTTCGGAAATGGCGCGCATACTATTGCAAACCATTCTCATTTGCAATTCACTGTGCCGGTTCGGTAGGGGCGACGCATGCGTCGCCCGCGAATCTTGCACAGTATCGGGGTTATTCGCGGGCGAGGCATGCCTCGCCCCTACAGGTCTGTATTGGTGACGGCCGGCAGCGATCATGGGACACCCCCTACAGGTCTGTATTGGTGACGGCCGGCAGCGATCATGGGAGACCCCCTGCAGGTCTGTGTTGGTGACGGCCGGCAGCGATCATGGGACACCCCCTACAGGTCTGTATTGGTGACGGCCGGCAGCGATCATGGGACACCCCCTGCAGGTCTGTGTTGGTGACGGCCGGGGGCAGGGGTTATCATCAGGCCAACTCCGGTAATGGACGCGCTCATGTTCGAAAAATACGCGATGATCACCTTGTATTTCGGCGTGCTCGTCACGCTCGGCTGGCTAGCCTCGCGCCGCATTCGCAACATGAGCGACTTCGTGGTCGGCGGCAAGCGCCTCGGTTTCTGGGTTGCGGCCTTTTCGGCCCAGGCCACCGGCGAATCCGCCTGGCTTTTGCTAGGCGTCACCGGCATGGGCGCCATGGTGGGCTTTTCGGCGTACTGGATCGTCGTCGGCGAAGTGATCGGCGTCAGCGTTGCCTGGTTCCTCATGGCGCCGCGATTCAAACAGCTCACGGACAAATACGAATCTTTGACAGTCATCGACTATCTGGTAAGCCGCTTCAAGTCATCCACGCAGACCTTGCGCGTGATTTCAGCGATTTCCCTGTGTTTCTTCGTACTCATATATATTTCGGCGCAGATCGACGCCACCGGCTCGGCTTTTGTATCCTTTCTGGATTGGAACTATTTCACCGGCGCCATTGTCGGATTCGTGGTAGTAGCCGCCTATTGCATCGCCGGCGGGTTTCTCGCCGCCGCCTGGACCGACATGTTTCAGGGTTCGGTCATGTTGCTTTGCCTGGTATTGTTGCCGCTGGTGGCCTACTTTTCCCTGAGCAGTTCCGATGCGATCTACACCGGCCTGCAAGCGATCGACCCGGGCCTGGTCAGTTTCTGGGGCGCGGGCGGACCCTCCCTGATGAGTTTCTTCCTGATCCTGGGCATGGGGCTCATCGGCCTGGGATTTCTCGGTTCTCCACAGGTTTTCGTGCGGCTGATCGCTATCCGCAGCGACGACCAGATTCATCGCGGCAAATGGGTTGCGCTGCTCTTCACCTTTCTGGCAGGCTTCAGCGCCGTCAGCATCGGCATTCTCGGACGCTACCTGTTTACCGAGGCCGGAGCGCAACCGGACGTGGTCCTGGGCAATGGCGCCCAGGACGTTTTGCCGGAAATGGTCGAATACACATTTCCGCCCTGGGTCGTAGGCCTTTACGTCGCCGCGGTGCTGGCCGCGATCATGTCCACGGTATCCTCCCTGCTCGTCATGGCCGCGGGTTCGCTGACGCATGATCTTTATGCGCGCGTAATCAATCCAGGCCTGGCCGACGCTGATGCCGCCGGACTTTGCCGCAAGGTGACCCTGGTAATGGCGCTGCTGGCTCTCGGTCTGGCAGTCACGGTCTCGTTACTTTCGCCGGAACGGACAATTTTCTGGTTCGTAATTTTCGGCTGGTCGGGTATTGCGGCGACCTTTTGTCCGATGATCATCCTGTCTCTTTTCTGGTCGAAGTTCACCGAACGCGGGGCCATCGCTTCGATGGTGGCGGGATTCTCGATGACCATAATCAGCAAATTTGTCTTGCAGGAACTCGATGGCGTGGGCGAATATTTCGTAGCGCTGGAAACCATGCCGCCTTCCTTCCTGTGCGCCTTGCTGGTGGGTTGGATCGTGGCGCTGCTCTGGCCTTCGGAATCGCTGGAGCGGGAATACCGTTCCGAACTCGATTCGCTGACCGTGCCGCGCGATATGGACGAACCGCCGGGCCGGCCCGTAACCGTAAAATGAGGCGACTGACATGAAGCTGAATCGGGACGAACTCGAAGCCCACTGGATGCCGTTTTCCGGCAACCGGCAATTCAAGGACAACCCGCGACTGTTGCAGTCGGCCCAGGGGGTCTATTACTTCGACGTGGACGGGCGGAGGATCTTCGACGGCCTGTCCGGCTTGTGGACTTGCGGCGCGGGGCATGCCCGGCGCGAAATCGTCAGCGCAGTCAGCCGCCAGCTTGCCGAACTCGATTATTCGCCCGGGTTTCAGTATGGACACCCGCTTTCCTTCCAACTGGCGAACAAGCTGGTGGATCTTACCCCCGACGGGCTCGACTATGTGTTCTTCACGGATTCCGGTTCGGAAACCGTCGATACCGCCTTGAAGATCGCCCGCGCCTGGTGGGCGCTCAAGGGTCATTCGGGCAAGACCCGCTTTATCGGCCGTCACAAGGGATATCACGGGGTAAATTTCGGCGGCGTCGCCGTGGGCGGCATCGGTTTCAATCGAAAGTTGTTCGGACCAACCGTGGCCGCGGACCATATTTCCCACACCATGACCGAGGAGAACCGCTTCAGCCGGGGCATGCCCGAATCGGGCGCCCATCTTGCCGAAGAAGTGCTCGACCTGATCGTATTGCACGATGCAAGCAATATCGCGGCGGTAATCGTCGAGCCCATGTCCGGAACGGCCGGGGTGATTCCGCCGCCGAAGGGCTACCTGAACCGATTGCGGGAAATCTGCGACGAGCACGATATTCTGCTCATATTCGACGAGGTCATCACCGGCCTCGGGCGCATGGGTTCCTATACCGGCGCGGAGGAATTCGGCGTCACGCCCGACATCATGGCGCTGGCCAAGCAGGTCACCAATGGCGCCATTCCCATGGGCGCCGCGGTTGTGCGGGGCGATATTTACGAAACTTTCATGGAACACGGCGGCCCGGACTACATGGTCGAGTTTCCGCACGGCTATACCTATTCGGCCCATCCCGTCGCCTGCGCGGCCGGAGTCGCTGCGCTCGATCTGCTGGTCAATGAAGATCTCCCGGCAAGTGTGCGCAAACTGGCGCCGGTGCTGGAAAAGGAAGTTCATGATTTGAAAGGACACCCACTCGTTGCCGATATCCGCAATTACGGCCTGGCGGCGGGCGTCAGCATTGTCCACCATCCCGGCGAGCCGATGCGTCGGCCTTTCCAGCTTGGACTCAAGTGCATGGAGAAAGGATTCTACGTTCGCTGGGGCGGCGACACGATCCAGTTGGCGCCGCCTTTTGTCTCGACACCGGAACAGATCACCGCTCTGGTCAACGCGCTCGGGGAAAGCCTTGATGAGATCGACTGAGTCATTACCCGTAGTTGAACACTACATAGCCGGCCAGGAAATCGCCGGATCGGGCGGCATGCAGGATGTGTTCGATCCGGCCACCGGAGTCGCCGCGGGCCGGGTGCGCATGGCCGACCGGGCCACGGTGGAGCAGGCCGTAGCCGCGGCTAGCGCGGCGGCGCCGGACTGGGCCGCGACTCCACCGCAGAGGCGCGCTCGCATCATGTTCCGCTTCCGCGAATTGCTGGAACGGCGCGCCGACGACATTTGCCGGATCGTTACCAATGAGCATGGCAAGGTGCTGAACGATGCCCGCGGCGAATTGCAGCGCGGCATCGAAGTGGTCGAATACGCCTGCGGCATTGCCGAATTGCTCAAGGGCGAACACTCGCGGGAAGCGGGCCCGGGCATCGACAGTTGGTCGGAATTGCAGCCGCTGGGTGTGGTCGCCGGCATTACCCCGTTCAATTTCCCCGTCATGGTGCCCATGTGGATGTACCCGCTGGCGATCTGCTGCGGCAATGCATTCGTGTTGAAGCCCTCCGAGCGCGACCCCGGCGCCTCCTTGCTGATCGCGAAGCTGTTGCAGGAAGCCGGGCTGCCCGACGGCGTCTTCAACGTCATTAACGGCGGCCGCGAGGCCGTGGAGGCATTGCTTGATGACCAACGCGTACAGGCGGTGAGCTTTGTCGGCTCCACTCCGGTTGCCGAGTCGATCTACCGCCGCGCCACCGCCGCGGGCAAGCGTGTACAGGCACTGGGCGGGGCCAAGAATCATGCCTTAGTCCTGCCGGACGCCGATCTCGAAGCCGCCGCGGACGCGCTCATGGGCGCCGCGTACGGTTCCTGCGGCCAGCGCTGCATGGCGATTTCGGTCGCGGTGACCGTAGGCGAGGAAACGGGAAATCAGCTTGTCGACCTGCTGCAGAAGCGAATCGCTGACTTGAAGGTCGGCCCCGGGGCCGACAACAGCAATGACATGGGACCGCTGGTTTCGAAGGAGAGTCTTGAGCGCATTCACGGCTACATCGGCCAGGGTCTTGAGCAAGGCGCTGAACTTGCCGTGGACGGCCGCGATCTGACAGTGCCCGGCAATGAAGGGGGCTTCTTCCTCGGCGCCTGCCTGTTCGACCGGGTGCAGCCGGAAATGACGATCTATCGCGACGAAATTTTCGGCCCGGTGTTGTGCGTTGTCCGGGCGGAGAATTTCGATCAGGCCATCGGATTGGTCAACGACCACGAATACGGCAACGGCGCCGCGCTGTTTACCCGTGACGGCGAAGCGGCGCGGAACTTTTCGAACCATGTAAGGATCGGCATGGTCGGCATCAATGTGGCCTTGCCGGTGCCCGTCGCGAGTCAGTCCTTCGGCGGCTGGAAGCGTTCGCTGTTCGGCGACCACTACGCCTACGGCCCGGACGCCGTTCGCTTCTACACCCGGCGCAAGACCATGACCCAACGCTGGCTGCGGCGCAAGGACGACGACCCCTCAGGGCCGCAATTCTCCTTTCCTTCCTGATTGCGTCAGGAGCGGATCATTTGGGGTAGAATCCGCTGGCGATTTTTAGGCGAAGGGAAAATGCGGGGAGACAATCCGGAAAATCAATCAGGGCGCCCCGGCGCCAACGTGACCTGGCAGAAAACCCGGGTCGGCAAGGCGGAGCGGTCGCGCAGCCTGGCGCAATGGCCGATGATCATCTGGCTTACCGGATTGTCGGGCGCCGGCAAATCGACCATCGCCAGCCGTCTGGAACAGGAAATCCAGGCCGCGGGCAAGCACACATATCTGCTTGATGGCGACAATCTGCGCCACGGCCTCAATCGCGACCTTGGCTTTACGCTGGAGGACCGGGTGGAAAATATTCGCCGGGTAGCGGAAGTGGCCCAGGTCATGGTCGACGCCGGTCTGATCGTCATCGCCGCGCTGATTTCGCCGCTTCGCTCGCAACGGGAAATGGCGCGCTCGCTCGTCCCGGAAGGCGAATTTTTCGAAATTTTCATAGACGCGCCATTGAAGGTCTGCGAGTCGCGCGACCCGAAGGGACTTTACGCGCGGGCGCGCAAGGGCGAGTTGCCGGATTTCACGGGCATCGATTCTCCCTACGAAGAACCGCTCAAGCCCGATTTACGGGTCGACACTGAACATTTATCCGTGGACAAAGCTGTAAAGGAAATTCTGGATTTTCTGCGCAGGAACGCGCCGCGGCAGGACCACCCGCCGCAGCCCGCCGGCGAACGCAAGCAAAAACGCAACGACAAGTTCATGATCAGTTGCACCGCCCGCAGCGGCAGTTCGATGTTGAGCACCTTGCTGAACTCGCATCCGCGAGTGCTGTGCCATGGCGAAATTCTGGCCGCGCCCCATGAATCGGCGGGCCCGTATCATGAACTGCGCCGGCAGGGAACCGATATCGACGAATGGCTGCGGGGGTACCGGCAAGAACATCCCGAGGCGTATCTTTATGACGTCTGCTTCAATCTCGCGGGACATCAAAGCGTCGGTTTCAAGTTAAAACTGGAGGAATCGCTGGCCGAGGCGTACAAGCCGTTCCGCGAACTTCTCGCCGCCGACACGGACATCAAGATCATCCATCTGCAACGGAGGAATATCCTCGACAAGTACGTATCCTTGCAGATGACGAAACAATCGGGGGTATTCTCAATTCGCTCAAGCAGCCAAAGACCGAAGTTGAGCCCGTTTGCGATCGATATCCCCGATTTCATTGCCTATGTACGAGAAGACCGGCAAAGGTACGAAACCGCCTTCGAGTTGTTCAAGGACCACCCATGCCTGCATGTGACCTATGAGGAGCTTTGTGAATCCCGCTCCGCCGCCCTGGAGAAAGTGCTGGACTTCCTTGAATTGCCCCAGGCCGACCTCGCCACCATGATGGTCAAGGTCATCAGGAAAAATACCGATCTCGTGCTGAATCTCGATGAAGTGCACGAGGCGTTGGCCGCCGAGGGAAATGGTGGCTATGGCTGGATTTGAACCAGCGACCCCGGCATTATGAGTGCCGTGCTCTAACCAACTGAGCTACATAGCCAAGAAGTCTTGCGCGGTATGCCGGAAAGGCGGCGAATTCTGTCGATTCGACATCCCGTTGTCAAGCTGAAGCCTTATCCTATGCGAAGAAATGGGGAGGCGAAAGGTCGATTCCAACGCGAATCGACGGTGAAATCCGCGCCCTCACCGGCCACATCAAAACCGGTCCGGCCGGAATGGCCTGAGATCTATCGGCGGAGTCGTCCCGGCAACCAGAGCAGCCACGGCATCCGCCGTGACTCCCGCCAATGTCAAGCCAAGATGCTGGTGCCCGAATGCAAAAATCGCGTTTGGGTTGGCCGGCGCCGCGCCAATGACCGGCAGGTGGTCCGGCAGTGAAGGCCGGAATCCCATCCACTCCGTAAGCGTTCCCAGATCGAGTTTTGGCGCCAGTTCCCGGAGGTGTCGCTTGAGTTGTTCGAGGAGGCGGGGATTCGGGGGCAGGTCGAGACCGCCAAACTCAACGAATCCGGTAATTCTCAAGCCGCATTCCATCGATGTCATGATGGTCCTGCGCTCGTATGACTCAATGGGTATGACGCCGATACTTCGCGCGCCTTCCGCGGTTATATGGTAACCGCGCTCGGCCTCCAGCGGGACAGCGCAGCCAAGCTGTCGAGCCAAAGGCCCAGACCAGGCGCCGGCTGCCAGGATTACCTTGCGCGCTGCAATCCTGCCGGCGCTGCCTTGCAACTCAAAACTGCCGTCGCCGAGCGTCTTGACGTTCAGGATACGCGAGCGCAGCGTCGCGCCCCCGGCTTCCCGATAGCAATCATGCAGTCTCGTGCAGAGGCGATGCGGATTTACTACATGCCCGGTACGGGGCAGCAGTAGCGCGCCAGCGACTCTGCTTGTCAAATGCGGTGACCGCTGCACGACTTCATCGGGCGTCAGCCAGGTGGATTCCATGCCATGGCGATCCAGCAAAAGGCGCTTCGCATCCAGTGCCCGCGACGATCGTTTCGATTCGGTCACTATCATATGGCCACGAATATGCAGCAGATCCGAAAATTCCTCATCCGCGCAAAGCGCCTGAATTGAAATCAGGGATCGCTCTTGCAACGACATCAAGGCCTGGGTGCCGGTTCGGAACGCGGACGGCCGCGAAGCCCAGACAAACTTCAGCAGCCACGGCGCAATTTTTAGCGCGTATTCACGACGGATAAGCAAGGGCGCGTTCTTTCCGAACAATAATCCGGGCGCGCTGCGAATTGTTTCCGGCGAAGCCAGGGGGAATATTTGCTCGGTGGCAATGTGACCGGCATTGCCGAAAGAAGCCCCGAATCCTGGCGCGAGCGGATCTACCAGCAGGACCTGTTCGTGCTCGCGAACAAGCCGGCGGGCGATAGCGACGCCGATAATGCCGGCGCCGATGACCACAATCTTTTGCTGGCTCCCGCTCAGGTTGCTGTCTTTCGCTTCAGGCATTTGCGATTTCCGCCAGTCAGGTCGCCGATGCGGCCTTCCGGCCGGCGGCTATTGCTCGTGGCCGGCGCCATTACCGCGGCCGCGTCGCCTGGCGTTGATCCACCGCTTCCTGTTCGGCGCCGGCGCGCTCGATGTATCGCTCGATCTCGCGTTCCAGCATGTCCATCGGAACTCCTCCGGACAACAGTACGGCATCGTGGAAATCCCTGATGTCGAAGCGTTCGCCCAGTTCCCGCTCAGCGCGGTCACGAAGCTCAAGTATCGTCAATTCGCCGATTTTGTAGGCCAGCGCCTGACCGGGCCAGGAAATGTAGCGGTCGATTTCGGTGCGGACGTTGTGCAACGACAATGCGGAGTTATCCGCCAGGAAATCCTGTGCCTGTTCGCGGCTCCATCCCTGGTAGTGAATTCCGGTATCGACTACCAGGCGCACCGCGCGCCACATCTCGTAGCTCAGACGCCCGAAATGATCGTAGGGGGTTTCGTAGATATCCATCTCGATCCCGAGTTTTTCGCTATACAGACCCCAACCTTCGCCAAACGCATGCGGATAGAACGCACGGCGAAAGTCCGGAATGCCTTCGATTTCATCGCGCAGCGCGTTTTGGTGGTGGTGGCCCGGCACGCCTTCGTGCGCTGTCAGTGCCGCCAGTGTATAGAGCGGGCGTTTATCCAGCGCGTAGGTATTGACCATATAGTAGCCGCCGCGGCGGCCTCCGGTGGGCGCGCCCCAGTAGCGGCCGGTGGTGTAGTTAGGCGCTATGTCATCGGGAACGGGCTGAACTCCGTAGGGCATTCTTGGCAAGGTGCGGAAAAAGGCCGGCATCTGGCCGTCGATTTTCTTGGCGATGTACGAGGCCTCCTTCAACAATTGCCGCGGATCGTCGACATAGAATTGTGGATCGGCGCGCAAATACTCGATGAAGTCCGCGAACGTGCCATTGAACTCTACCTGGCGGATTATGTCCTCCATTTCCGCGCGAATTCGCGCGACTTCACTCAGCCCCAGATCGTGAATGGCATCCGGAGTCGAGTCCTCCCGCGTGGTGAAGAAACGCGTCAGATCCTCATAGTAAGCGCCGCCGTCCTCCAGCGATGAGGCTCCCAGTGTTTCTCGCGCGCCTGGAATGTACTCATCCGTGAAGAACGTCAGGAACTGCCGGTAGGCGGGGATGACAGTCCCGGCGATGGCGCGGCCGCCCGCATCGCGCAGCCGCTCGACGGTAGCATCGTCGAAATGCTCCGGCAGGCTGCGAAACGGCGTATAAAAGATACTTTCTTGCGGGTCTTCGACGATCGAGCCGGAGATCGAAGGCAGGATGCCCTCCAGAATTGCCCTGGGCTGAGTGAATCCGGTGGCAATCCCGTCACGCATGTTGGCGATATTCTGCTCGAAATAGCCATCGATAGCTCGCAACCGCGACAGATACCGTTCATAGTCGTCAACCGTCCGGAACGGCATTGATTCGTACATGCGCTGGACGCTCATGTGAAAACCGGCATCGCTGAGGATGGGAATCCGGTAGGGGCGGTACTCCGCCAGTGTCGCTCGATGTCCGACGACAAATTCAAACAGTTCATAATTCGTGCGGTCACTGGCTGACAAGGCTGCCCGATCCATACCGGCGAGGCGTTCCAGGAAAATTCTGTCCTCGTCCAGATGCCGCTGCTGCGCGGCTGGCGAGACATCGGGCAAACGGTCGTTGTAGTCCGTGACTCCCTGGCTGCTGGCGAATAAAGGATCTCGCGCCAGCCGGCTGCGCCACTCTTCTTCGAACAGCGCATGCAGCGCCGGCGACATCGCGTCGGCCGGAGCGGTGACGTTCGAGCTTCGCGGCTGCTGGCTGTCCGACGGCGCGCACGACAGCAACAGGACCGAGACGAGAATACCGATGGCGGATAATTGCGGTTGCAACATGTTTATCTCCAATCTTGATTTGCGGATAAAGTCCGATGTTGAATCTTCGGCCCGTTGTCGGCAATCGTCGAAATCCATTCCTTGCTGGATGAGCCGATTCCGTAACGGAAGGGGTCCGAAGAATCGAGCCAAAGCGTGCTTTGTCCGGTAACGTAGGCGGTTCCGGTTATCTCCGGAACGATCTGGCGGTCCCGCAGGATTGCGCGGACCTCGAAAACCGATCCGGTAATGCTTTCCTGCCGCCACACTTCCCCCGGCGCGAGCTCGCCATCCTCAATCAGGCAGGCTACCTTGGCGCTGGTGCCGGTGCCGCAAGGCGAGCGGTCGTAAACACCGCCTGGGCACAGCACGAAGTTGCGGCTGTCCGCGCCCGAGCTTTTCGAGGCAGGACCGAACAACTCAACGTGGTCGATCAGCTCGCCGCCTGGTCCGCGTATGCCCTGGCGATCCAGTTCCCGGCGGATAACGCGGGTGAAATCGGTCAGCCTGCCGACATTGTCGTACTCCAGCCGCTGACCATGGTCGGAGACGAGGAAAAACCAGTTGCCCCCCCAAGCTATGTCGCCGCGCACTTCCCCAAATTCAGGCGTGCATAGCGATTGCCCGCGACGGTATCGATAGCTCGGCAGATTGCTTACGGTCACGCGGTTGCTGTCATGCAGCCTGACCGAAATCTCCCCGGGCGGCGTTTCGAGACGATGTACGCCAGTGCCGAGCCGGCCAAGGAACGCCAGCGTGACCGCAAGGCCAATCGTCCCGTGGCCGCACATGCCGAGGTAACCGACGTTGTTGAAAAAGATCGCGCCGCCCATGCTTGCCGGGTTCACAGGCTGGCACAGTAGCGCTCCTACCAGAAAATCGGAACCCCGCGGCTCGTTTACGATCGACGACCGCAACCAGTCGTGCTGGTCGCGAAGCACCGCGAGTTGCGCCGCCAAGGCGCTTTTGCAAAGATTCGGACCGCCGGCAACGACCACTCGCGTCGGTTCGCCCCCGGTGTGTGAATCGATCACGTCAAGGGTATGTTTGACCGGGATGTCCAGAATAATTTCTCATTGGGGTTGCGTAGCTTGATAAGAATATACAATATATGATTTGTATATGGAAACTGCGATGAGAGAAATTTGGCATGAGCATTGAACCAGGCAAGGTCATCGAGATTATCGGCTGCCATGCGGAAGGCGAGATCGGCGATGTAATTGTCGGTGGCGTCGCCCCGCCGCCGGGAGATTCGCTCTGGGCGCAGGCGCGCTGGATAGAGCGGGATAATTCGCTGCGCAATTTTGTACTGAATGAGCCCAGAGGTGGCGTATTCCGGCATGCGAATCTGCTGGTCCCCGCGAAGACTCCCGGCGCGGCCATAGGTTGCATTACCATGGAACCCGAAGACACGCCGCCGATGTCCGGCTCGAATTCGATTTGCGTGGCCACGGTCGTGCTGGAAACCGGGATTATTCCAATGCGGGAGCCCGAGACGCGATTCGTTCTGGAGGCGCCGGGCGGTCTGGTACGGGTGCGCGCCCAATGCAGCGCCGGGAAAGTCGAGAGCGTTACTATCCACAATATACCTTCGTTCGTGGATCGCCTCGATGCCGAACTGGAAATACCGGATATAGGTACGATCCGGGTCGACACTGCCTATGGCGGCGATACTTTTGTCATCGTCGAGGCGGACAGTCTCGGGTTCGAGCTCGTTCCCGCCGAAGCGCGGGAGCTGTGCGAGACCGGTATCTCAATCACCAACGCCGCCAACGAACAGTTCGGATTCAGGCATCCCCGCAATCCCGAAATTGATCGAGTGTCGTTTTGCCAGTTCACGCGGCCGGTAACCAGGGAGTCCGGCCGTCTGACGGGAAAGAACGCCGTTGTCATTCGTCCGGGAAAGGTTGACCGCTCGCCGACCGGCACCGGGTTGTCCGCGCGCCTTGCGGTACTCCATGCCCGGGGAGAGATACAGGTTGGCGAGACCCTGACGGGTCGCTCAATCATCGGCTCGGAATTCAGGGCTTGCGTGGAAGAGGAGCTGCGAGTGGGAAGCAAACCCGCTATCCGGCCTTCCATTACGGGGCGGGCCTGGATTACCGACAAGCGGCAACTGATTCTGGATCCGGGGGATCCCTGGCCGGCCGGCTACCGCCTCAACGATACCTGGCCAGCGTTGGGGCGCGAGACCGGGCGCTCGCCAGTCTGGCTGGCCACTGACAGTGTTCGAATTGAAAAAAATATATGATATATTTTCTCGATAGTAATGAGTCAGTGATCGCCGACCGCCCAGCGCGTCCGGCATGACAGGAGTGAGTGCAATGAGAATCAGGATTGGATTGCAAGCGGCCGCCGCCGGTCTGGCTTTGACTCTGTTCGCGATGAGCGCCGGGTTCGGGCAGGAAGATACGGTCACCATCCCGGAACGTGACGAAGGCGAAGGTCCATTCCAGCGACTGGTTTTGCGTGGCCTCTACATGATCGATGGCACGGGCGCTCCTGCTCAGGGCCCGGTGGATATCGTGGTTGAGAACGATCGCATCGTCGAAATTGCCGTGGTCGGTTTCCCGCAACTCGAGATTGATCCGGATGAACGCCCGCCATTGAACGGGGGCCGCGAGCTTGATCTTTCCGGCATGTATGTGCTTCCCGGTTTCATCGACACGCATCTTCACATTCATTCGCGGCAGTCCGGTCAGAACGTGCCGCCCGATTACATCCTCAAGCTATGGCTGGCCCATGGCGTTACCAGCGGCCGCACCGTTAGCGGAGAACATGGCACGCCCTGGGAAGTCGATATCGCCGAACAGCTCGACGCAAACGCGATCACTGGCCCGCGCATCGAGGTGTACCCGGCTTTCAACGCATCGGAAGCAGGCGTCATCAATACGCCGGAGCAGGCCAGGGAGCGAATTCGGGATATCCAACGCATGGGCGCGACGGGAGTAAAATTCTTTGGCGCGCCTGAAGAGATTATGATCGCCGCGCTTGATGAGGCGAAACAGCTCGGCCTCAATTCGACCATGCACCACGCCCAGCTAGCGGTAAACCACGCCAATGTGCTGGACACCTCGGAATGGGGGCTGCGGTCGATGGAGCATTGGTATGGCTTGCCCGAGGCGATGTTCGTGGACAGAAGCTTGCAGCACTATCCGAATGACTACGTTTACCAGAACGAGCAGCACCGCTTCGGCGAAGCCGGACGGCTGTGGAAGCAGGCGGCGAAACCAGGCAGCGAGAAGTGGACCGAGGTCATGCAAACCCTGCTGGATCGCGACTTTGCCCTTTCGCCGACGTTCACCGCATACTTGACCAGCCGCGATTTCATGCGCATGAGCCGGGCGAAATGGCACGAGAAATACACGTTGCCCGAATTATGGGAATTCTACCGTCCTAATCGCGACGCTCACGGATCTTACTGGTTCTACTGGACGTTGGAAGATGAGATCGAGTGGAAGGAGAACTATCGCCTGTGGATGGCGTTCGTCAACGAATACAAGAACCGTGGCGGCAAGGTATCGGTCGGTTCCGATTCCGGCTACATCTACAACTTGTATGGGTTCGGCTACATTATGGAGATGCATCTGCTGCGCGAGGCCGGATTTACGCCGCTGGAGGTGATCCATGCGGCGACTATGGTGGGCGCGGAAGTGATCGGAGTAGAGGACGAGGTCGGCTCAATCCAGGTCGGGAAGAAAGCGGACTTCGTCGTGGTCGAGGAAAATCCGTTGGCCAATCTTCACGTCCTGTTCGGCTCCGGGACGATCAGATTGAATGATGAGACCCGCGAAGTTGAGCGCATTGGAGGCATTCGCTATACCATAAAGGATGGCATCGTCTACGACGTTCCGGAGCTGTTGGGGGAAATTCGCGATATGGTCCGCGCCCGAAAAGAGAAGTTGGGCATTCCGGAAGGGCCCATGCCGATCGAGACTGTGCCCGCTCAAAACTGGTAATCGATACGACACTAGATTCCGAGTTGCTCAACCAGGTCTTCCTCGACTCCGACGATGTGCCGGTACATCAGCGCCTTGGCGGCGCGTTTCTCTCCGTTCCGGCACAACTGGATCAGTTCCGCGTGCTCCTTTTCCGCACGGTCGACGTGATCGCCGCCCAGGAGCTGCAAGCGGATATAGCGGTCGCACTTGTTGTGCAGCATAGCCAGAACTTTCATGGTCTCCGGCCGATTGGCCGCATCGTAGAGGGCGGAATGGAACTTCCAGTTGTAATCGCTCCAGCGATGGATATTGCGTCCGACATCAAGATCCTGGTCAAACTCACCCAGTATTCTCTCGGCTTTGGCGATATGTTCCACGGTCATGTTGTCCATCGCTTTGCCGATCAGGTCCGTTTCGATCAGACGCCGCAAGTGAATCCACTCCAGGGCCTGCTCCAGACTGAGCTTTGTCGCCACGGCGCCCCGGTGGGTGTGTAACTCGACCAGGCCCTCCGCTTCAAGCTGTCGCAGCGCTTCGCGCACGGGAATGATACTGGTGTCGAGAGAGTTGGCGATCGCTTCCTGACGAAGCGGTTCACCCCCCATTATCTCGCGTTTGAGAATCTTTTCGCGGAGGTGGTCCGCGACGCTCTGCGCGAGCGTCAACGGTCGTTTCGGTTTCAACATGCCGGTTACTCCTTTTGTCAACTTAATTTCGCCAGCGCTTCCTTTCAATCAGGTAATTGTCGGCCCCGCCGCCATCAATACCTGTATTAACTCGATTCAGGCGTTCATTACAAGGTAGTTATCGACTCCGGCGATGAGTGCGTGAGCGCGGTCTACACCGCCAGTGCCCGGTTTCTCGCTTGCCGGCAAAGCGAATATGCATATTTCGCCGCGGCACATGCCGGGCCGGCGATTCGTTTACAGCCGCGGCACATTCGGTCGTCAAGACAGTTTCCGCGCATGTCAGCCAACTCCGGGTTTCTTTTGTTACGAGATTGCAATATTTTCTTTCTTGATTCATTATTTGACATACTATAGATTATATATTATATATTTCCAAATGGTCGTGAGTGAAGCGGTCGGAGTTTTTGCATTGCACACAAGAAAGATTGCGCGGCGTTCTCCCGGTGAGGAGAGTCCTCCTGGAAGTCGGTCGGACTATAAATATTATTGAGGAGAAATCCAAATGATTGGAACAACTGCTCGAATGAAGCATTTTCAGAATGGCATCGCGTCCACATTGCTGGCCGCGGCGGTCCTGGTTATTTTCGGGGCCTTCCCGGCGATCGGCTGGGCGCAGGACGATGCGCCCGCGCCGGATCTCGAGGAGGTCGATAGCCAGACTATCGCTTCTTCCGCGGAGGACGACGCCGGGGGAGGAGAACAACTGCAACAATTGGAGCAGATCGTGATCACCGGCTCCCGGCTAAGGCGCGACACCTTTAGCAGCGTTTCGCCGCTGCAGATCATTTCCGGTCAGCTTTCGCGCGAGGTCGGCCTGACCAACGCCGCGGACATCTTGCAGGAAAGCACCGCCGCCACGGGACAGCAGATCGATCTGACTTTCGGCGGCTTCGTGCTCGACAACGGCCCGGGAGCGTCCACGGTCAGCCTGCGCGGTCTCGGCGCGGGGCGCACGCTGGCGCTGGTAAACGGTCGCCGCCTGGCGCCGGGAGGCGTGGAGGGAGCGCCCTCCGTGCCCGATCTGAACACCATACCGGCATCGCTGGTGCAGCAGTACGATCTGTTGCTGGACGGCGCGTCCTCGGTATACGGATCGGACGCCATCGCCGGGGTTGCCAACATCATTCTGCGGAAAGATTTCGATGGTCTCGAATTAGACCTATTCAGCACCATTCCCGAGCACGGCAACGGCGAGAACAACACTTTGACCATGAGCTGGGGGCGCAATTTCGACCGCGGTTTCGTCGGCGTCGGCATCGAGCACTCGGACACCAAACGCGTCGCGCTGCGGGATCGTCCGTGGACCGACAAGTGCGAAGTGGAATATGAAATCGACCAGAACGGCCAGATACGCACCGAAGATCTCTGGTACAGCACCATGCTGGGCATGGATTTGCGCGGCTGCGCGCTGGCCGGCATCGGCGGCAGGCTGTTCATACCGGATCTGCGCGTCGGCAGCATCTATCATACGCCGGGAACTTCCAACGGCATCTGGAATAACTTCTCCGAGTCCAGTTCGCCCTGGGGGACATTCCCCATCGACGCCAACGGCGACGGTATCTCGGATATCAATTTCGGCGATTACAATCTGAATGCTTCACCGTCCACCCAGTCATCGGATTTGTTCCCGGCTTTCGACACCACAACCTTCATGTCCTATGGTGAATACACGCTGGATGGGGAAGCCAACCTGACGCCGTATTACGAAGCCCTCTACACCACGCGGAATTTCTTCTCGGATCAGACGGGAGGGCTGCAGATTTTCCCCGATGTGCCGGCCGGCAATCCGTTCAACCTGTGCAATCCCAATCAGCCGAATGGCGTCGATTGCGGTCTTGCGCAGGACGCCTTGATTTCGAATCCCAACTATATCGAGGATTTCGTGAATTTCTACCTGGAAGACGCCAACTGCTTCGGTCTTCCGGTGGAGTCTTGCACGCCGGAGGCTTTTGGCTTGCTGGGAGGCGCTTCGGGCCCGCTGCCAACGATACCGGTGGTAGCGGTTCGCGGCGATCGCGACAACACGCGCGTCGATACCGATCAACTGCGTCTGGTGTTCGGTCTGCGCGGCGATCTGCCGGCTATCAACTTTGGTTCGGTTTCCAACTGGAGTTTCGACGGTTTTGTCAGTTACTCCAAGTCGTCCGGTCAGTCGTATCGGAAAGGCATTCGCGAAGATCGCCTGAATCTGGCGCTGGGCGTTTACTCCAGCACCAATACGCCCTGCGAGAACGATCTGGGAGAAGAACTGATCGCCGATGTCGCTCCCGGCTGCGTGCCGGTCAACATGTTCGCGCCCAGCTTGTACCCGATCGGCGACACCGTCGGCGAATTCGCGACCCAGCAGGAGTTCGACTATCTGATCGACAGCCGTGATTTCGACACCGTCTACGAGCAGACCATCGCATCCATGTATGCGACTGGGAACGTCTTCGAACTGCCGGCCGGCGATGTAGCCCTCGGCTTCGGCGTCGAGTTGCGGCGCGACGCTATCGACTCCATACCCGATGCCGTAGCTCGCGACGGATTGTTGTGGGGCTTCTTCGTGGACGGCGGCGCGGTCGGCCAGAAAGACACCACGGAAGCTTTCGCCGAGATTGAGTTGCCGCTGCTGGGCGGCATGACGCTGGCCGAGGAACTGACCGTCAACCTGTCCGCTCGTCTCACCAATGACGAGATTTACGGCAACAACTTGACCGAAGCGGTCAAGGTGGGCTACCGACCCTTCAATTCCCTGCTGCTGCGCGGAACCTACGGCACCGCGTTCCGCGCGCCCAACCTGCGCGAGCTTTACCTGGCTGGCCTTACCGGGTTCTTCACTGCCAACGATCCCTGCTATGTGCCCGCGGCCGCGCTTGGCGAACTGGACGGCAACTACGATCCGGACGCCGACGAACGCGAACAGGAGTTGCTGGATAATTGCCGCGCCAACGGCGTCGATCCAACTCTGGCCAACAACAACGGTTTCAATAACTTCAGCATCGAAGCTTCGGAGGGCGGCTCGCTGACACTGAATCCCGAGGAGTCGGAATCCTGGACTGCGGGCTTCGCCTGGGATCAACCGTTTACCAACGCTTTCAACTTGTCGGTCAGCGCGACTTACTACGAGATCGAAGTGACCAACACGATCATCGAACCCGGCATCCAGTTCATCATCAACGATTGCTATTTCTCCGAGACCGGCTCGAGCACCTTTTGTGACCGCATCAGCCGGGATTTTTCGGATCCCACCGATCCGCGGATAACTCTGGTTGACAGAGCTTTTCTCAATCGCGATCAGGAGCGGGCCCGAGGCGTCGATGTCAATGTCGCTTTCAACGACACCTGGACGGTTTTCGAACGCCCGATCAATGTCGGCGTCGATGTCGTCGCCAACCGCGGTCTGGAGCGTAACTTCAAGTTCACCAATGACGACGGCAGCTTGGACGAATTCGATGAACAAGGCCTGTGGGGCTTTCCCGACTGGACTGCGCAAATGCTGGCGCGCTTCGAGTACGATCGATGGCGTCTAACCTGGGAAACCCGGTTCCGACGCCACGTCCACCAGTTTTTGCCTGGCGTGGACGAATACGGCGACATCTACTCCAGCAGCGGTGTTTTCGCGGATACCTGCCTGGGACCGGACTATGGCGATGTTTCCTGCCGCGACTGGGGCGATGGGGGCGTTTATTTCCTTAACAATATGTCGCTATATTACAGCGCCGATCGCTGGAGCGCCGGCCTGGGCATTCGTAACGTGTTCGACGAATGGCCGCCGCAGGTTGACGCCAGCGAGGTAGGTACGACGATAAATAATACTCCTTTAGGTAGAGGCTACGATCTGCGTGGCAGGTCGATCTTCCTGGACTTCGAGGTTAGCTTCGGCGGCGACAGTTGAGTAGAATTGAAATTCGCTAGCGATTGCCCGCCCCCCGGCGCCGGGGGGCGGCGGTCGTCGGCAGCACGAACGGTGTAACTAACGACAGGCAGGTGATGACAATGCGGTTATTCCGAAAGTTTCTGTTCCTGATTTCGGCGGCGATGATTGGCGCCAGCGCCAGCGCCAGCGCCAACGCCCAGGCGCCCGAGCCCTATCCGCTGGATTACTGGGCGCTGCGTGAAGTAATTAACAACGTCCAGGTGTCGCCGGACGGCAAATATCTGGGATTGATGAAGATTCCGTCGAAAGACGGTGACCCTATCATCGAAATCTATGAAACCGCCGACCTCGGCAAGGAGCCGTTCCGGCTCAATGCCGACCCGATGGAAATTACCAATTTTTTCTGGGTTAGCGACAAGAAGCTGATATTTTCCCTGCGTCAAAGGGTGCGGGACAGAATCGAGGGCTTCAATCGAGGCGTCTACGAGTCGAGGATCGCGTTGCTGGACGTGGAGCGGCAGCAGATTCGCCGATTCGACGAAGTCGGCCCGGCGATCGAGAATCTGTTGCCGGACCAGCCGAACAAGGTGATCATTTCTTTCGCCGAGGGCGGCGGCGACGGTCCCGGCTCCAGGGTGTCAGCGGCGTTTCGGCCTCGCGCCTACTGGGAATTCGATCTTGACAGGGGCTCCAAAAGACTTTTGATCCGGGGCAAGACTTCCGTCGGCAACATCACTTTCGACGCCGCCGGCAATCCCTGGCTGGCGCGCGGATACGATATCGCCACGCGCGACTTCGTGCTGTACTTCCGCCGGCCGGAAGAATCGTCCTGGCAGGAGTTTTACCGCATCAACGAGGACGATTTCGAGTCGACATTCGTGGGTGTGCTCGAACAGGACGATGCCGCGCCGGATCATGCGCTGATGCTGGCCCACAACGGCCATGACAAGCTTGGATTGTGGTCTTACGACATGGCCAACCGAAAGTTCGGCGAGCTGATCTACCGGCGCAACGACGTCGATGTTCTCGGTATTCGCCGGCACAGCAACTTCTGGACTTATCCGGGACAGGCGACGGCGGTTTCCTATTTCACGGACAAGGTGCATTACGAATACTTCGACGAGACCGAGGGGGCCATGTACCAGCAGTTGGAGGGCCTGATCCCCCACGCGCACTTGCTAAACGTCGTCAGCCGGTCGCGCGCTGGCGATACCATGGTTATCCGCAATATGGGGCCGCGCGATCCCGGCACCTATTATCTGCTGCACAACGGACAATTGCAGACGGTCGGCAGTACCCAGCCCTTGCTGGAAAGCGAGAATCTCGCCGATCTGCGCTACATCACCTATAAGGCGCGCGACGGCAGAACGATTCCGGCGTTCCTCACGATACCGTCGGGGCAGCCGCCGTTCCCGCTGGTGGTGATGCCTCACGGCGGCCCCTTCGTGCAAGAGTTCGTCATTTACGACGAATGGGCGCAAATGCTGGCCAATAACGGCTATCTGGTATTGCAGCCGCAATATCGGGGCTCGCATGGTTACGGCATGGACTTTTACACCACCGCTTTCGTGGAAGGCGGCCAGGGCGGCCGTAAAATGCAGGACGACAAGGACGACGGCGCATTGCACCTGGTCGAGGAGGGGCTGGCGGATAAGGACCGCATGGCCATGTTCGGCTGGTCTTACGGCGGCTACGCCGCGGTGATGGCCGCGACGCGGTCTCCGCAAATCTATCGTTGCGTAATCGCCGCCGCCGCCGTAACCGACAACAACCTGCAGGTCAACTACTACCGCTGGGCGCTGCGGGGCGCTCAGCGCGATGAGCAGCTACGAATGTGGGACGACAGTATTTCGCCGATCGAAGTGGCGGACCAGGTCAACGTCCCGATGCTGTTGATCCACGGCAGCGTGGACCAGCGCGTGCCGCGGGAGCATGCGACCAATTACCGCAGGCGGCTGGAGGAGCACGGCAAGAACTTCAAGTTCGTGGAACTGGAAGGCGCGGATCACTTCAGCAACACGCTGTTCTTCGATCATCAGATCAAACTGTACCAGTCGATGACCGACTTTCTGCGGCAGGACTGCGCCATGCAGCCCGAAAGCAGTAACGGTTAAGATAATTTCTTCGTTGATGCCGGCGTCATACGCCGGCTGAAACTCCTCAAGATCGGCGCCGCGGCGCTGCGTGTCAATTTGGTCAGGAAATTTCTCGATACCCCAGGACTGTTCACTGGAAGTCTGGATTTGATTGTCGATGTAGACGGACCTTGTTGGTTCCCTGAGTGCAATCAGGACGGACAATGGTTGTGGATGGATCCTGTCGTCAACGACGCGATCTCGAAGGCGTTCGCCAGCGCTCTTGCCGGCAGCTTCGCTGCAACGGAGAGCTACTGATCGGGCGTGGGGCGGTTCAAATACTGGTGAATTGAAGGAGACTAGGAGATGTCAGAAGTTAAGTTGTCACTGAAATGGCTTTGGGTGGTTCCACTATTACTGGTTATGGCGGCCGGTGCGCTCGCACAGACCGAAACCGAAACCGAAGCCGAATGCGAGCCCGCCGCACTCTACAGATTGGCTACGGAAAATGTGTTCGAGACGAGCGTGTGGGTTTCGCTTGGCCGGCTCCGTGAGCTCGAAGATGCATGCGGGATTGGATCAAGTTCCTACTCCTATTGGAATTACCTTGCACAATTGGAGTCGTTCGTTGGTAATCATGCGACTGTATTTTCGTACACGGATGAGAATCAAGATCTCCGCGAAAATACGCTCCAGGATTTCCCGTCCTCGGCCACGAGCGTTCCGGCGGTCGCTTATGCAGTAGAGAAGGCACGGGATCATCGCATCGTCATGGTGAATGAACGACACCATGCATCGTCCGACAGGCTGTTGACCATGGAATTGCTGGCGCCACTCGCAGAGCAGGGATTCCGCTATCTTGCAATCGAGGCCGGCTGGAATGGGGATCCCATCAATGCACGAGGCTATCCGATTCCAGATACAGGCTACTATGTGAACGACGTTGTGTTCGCGGAAGTCGTTCGCTCGGCGATCGAGCTTGGCTACCAGATCATTGCTTACGAAATAGAGGACGAGCAAAGAAATATTGCGGATCCAGCGATTGGCGTGGACCCTCAGGATCCGCGGGAATGGTGGCAGGCGAAAAACCTCACTACCAGGGTGTTCGACATCGACAGCGACGCAAAGGCACTCGTTCACGTTGGCTATGGTCATCTTCGGGAATCGAAGACCGACACCTTAACGCCCATGGCCTACTTCCTCCGTCAATTTACCGGACTCGATCCGCTGACCATAGAGCAAACGATATTCAGCGAACGCGGGAGTCCCGAACTTGAGCATCCGCTGCGGACAAGGGCCAGAAAGTTGGGCCTGCTCGACGAAGAGGCCATCATACTGATCGATTCAGAAGGTGAGCCGGTCCGACCCCACGAAGCTGTCGATCTCGCGGTCTTCGGTATTACCACCCGCTACGCCAATGGCAGGCCAACCTGGATGAGCATGGGCGGCAGCAGGCAGGCGATCGACTTCGACACGCCGGAATGTGCGGCGCGGGTATGCGTAGTAGAAGCGCGAAGAGACGGTTTCGCCGATGAAGTGCCCCTGGACCGGGTTGAAGTCACCAGCGCCGAGCGCACGACGCTTTACCTTTCCCCGGGCGAGGACGTTGTGATCGATGTGATGGGATTGGATCGAAGCACCTTGGCGACGAGAAATCTGACTGTTCCGGAACCCTGAAGCGCCCGTTAAAGGGGCAATACGATGCAAGTAGTCAACGAACAAACATATCGTCGACGGCGCGATCGCGAAGGCATTCGCCAGCGCTCTTGCCGGCCGCCACGCGGCATCGGAGAGTCGCTGATGAAGCTTTGGGCGGTTCCATTATTGTTGGCCGTGGCGACTGGCGCGCTCGCACAGATCGAAGCCGACTCCCAATGCGAGAAAAATGCTCTGTATAGAATTGCTACGGAAAACTACGATACGAGCGTATGGTTCTCGCTTGACCGATTCCGCGAACTCGAAGACACTTGCGGATCTGTTTGGGATACTGGTGGCGAAGGCTATTGGTACTTCCTCGCACAGTTGGAATCGTTCATCGGCAATCACGCGACTGCTCTATCGTATGTAGATCCAGAACCTTACAGCCGCCAAAATTCGTTCCAGGATTTTCCGTCGCCGGTCACGAGCGTAGCGGCGGCAGAATATGTAGTGGAGAGGGCGCGGGATCACCGCATCGTCATGGTGAACGAGCGACACCATGCATCGACCGACAGACTGTTGACGATGGAACTGCTGGCGCCGCTCGCGGAGCAGGGATTCCGGTATTTTGCCATTGAGACTGTCTGGAGCGGGGATCCTGTCAATTCTCGCGGTTATCCGATTCCGCAGACGGGATACTACGTGAACGACGTTGTGTTCGCGGAAGTCGTTCGCTTGGCAATCGAACTCGGCTACCAGATCATTGCCTACGAGAGAGAGCAAGGGCAGGAAACTTCCACGAATATACCAGCCAGCGTAACAAGCAGTTTTGCAAGGCGGGACTGGGTGCAGGCGAAGAACATCGTCAACAGGGTGTTCGACATCGACGCCGACGCGAAGCTGCTCGTGCAAGCCGGCTACGATCACATCCGCGAATCCTCGACCGAAGTCTGGCCGACCATGGCCCGTTTCCTCCGCGAATCTACTGGATTCGATCTGCTGGCCGTCGATCAAACGGTTTACAGTGAACGCTCACGATCCGAAGTTGAGCATCCGTTGCGGACAAGGGCCAGGGAACTCGGCCTGCTCGGCGGAGAAGCGGTCGTACTTGTCGATTCCGAAGGTCAGCCGAGCCCACCCAATGACTCTGTCGATCTCGTTGTTTTCGGCATTTCCACCCGGTATGCCGATGGTAGACCGACCTGGATGAGCATGGGCGGCCGCAGGCAGGCGATAAACTTTGCCACGCCGGAGTGCGCGGCGCGGGTTTGCATTGTGGAAGCGAGAAGGGCCGGTTTCGCCGACGAAGTACCCCTGGATCGGGTTGAAATCACCAGCGCGGAGAGCACGACGCTTTACCTTCCCGCGGGTAAGGATATCGTGGTCGATGTGATGGGATTGGATCGAAGCACCTTGGCGACGAGAAACCTGACCGTTCCGGAACCCTGAAGCGCCCGTTAAAGGAGCAATACGATGCAAGTAGTCAACGAACAAGCATATCGTCGACGGTGCGATCTCGAAGGCATTCGCCAGCGCTCTTGCCGGCCGCCTCGCGGCATCGAAGAGCTACTGATCGGGCGTGGGGCGGTTTAAATACTGGTGAATTGAAGGAGACTATGAGATGTCAGAGGCTAAGGCGTTGCTGAAAAAGCTTTGGGCGGTTCCATTGTTGATGGCCATGGCGACCGGCGCGCCCGCGCAGACTGAAGCTGATTCCCAATGCGAGAACAGTGCGCTGAGAAGATTGGCTGGGGAAAACTGGAGTACGAGCGTGTGGTTCTCGCTTGGTCGATACCGCGCGCTCGAAGATTCTTGCAGACCCGAGTCGAATTCCGGTTGGTATGAAGGTATACGTGCAGAGTTGGAATCGTTCGTCGGCAATCATGCGACTGCTCTATCGTACATGGATCCAGACCGGGATTTCGCGTCGCCGGTCACGAGCATTCCGGCGGCGGAATATGTGATCGAGAGGGCGCGGGATCACCGCATCGTCATGGTGAACGAGCGACACCATGTGTCGACCGACAGACTGTTGACGATGGAACTGCTGGCGCCGCTCGCGGAGCAGGGATTCCGGTATTTTGCCATTGAGGCTGTCTGGAGCGGGGATCCCGTCAATGCTCGCGGTTATCCGATTCCGCAGACGGGATACTACGTGAACGACGTTGTGTTCGCGGAAGTCGTTCGCTTGGCAATCGAACTCGGCTACCAGATCATTGCCTACGAGAGTGAGCAAGGGCAGGAAACTTCCACGAATATACCAGCCAGCGTAACAAGCAGTTTTGGAAGGCGGGACTGGGTGCAGGCGAAGAACATCGTCAACAGGGTGTTCGACATCGACGCCGACGCGAAGCTGTTCGTGCACGCCGGCTACTCTCACATCCGCGATTCCTCGACCGAAGAGTGGCCGACCATGGCCCGTTTCCTCCGCGAATCTACTGGATTCGATCTGCTGGCCGTAGATCAAACGGTTTACAGTGAACGCTCACGACCCAAATTTGAGCATCCGTTGCGGAAAAGGGCCAGAGAACTCGGCCTGCTCGGCGAAGAAGCGGTCGTACTTGTCGATTCCGAAGGTCAGCCGAGCCCACCCGATGACTCTGTTGATCTCGCTGTTTTCGGAATTTCCACCCGATATGTCGATGGCAGACCGACCTGGATGAGCATGGGCGGCCGCAGGCAGGCGATAAACTTTGCCACGCCGGAGTGCGCGGCGCGGGTTTGCATTGTGGAAGCGATAAGGGCCGGTTTCGCCGACGAAGTACCCCTGGATCGGGTTGAAATCACCAGCGCGGAGAGCACGACGCTTTACCTTCCCGCGGGTAAGGATATCGTGGTCGATGTGATGGGATTGGATCGAAGTACCTTGGCGACGAGAAACCTGACCGTTCCGGAACCCTGAAGCGCCCGTTACGTTAAAGGAGCAATACGATGCAAGTAGTCAACGAACAAGCATATCGTCGACGGTGCGATCTCGAAGGCATTCGCCAGCGCTCTTGCCGGCCGCCTCGCGGCATCGGAGAGTCGCTGAAGAAGCTTTGGGCGATTCCATTATTGTTGGCCATGGCGACCGGCGCACTCGCACAGACTGAAGCTGATTCCCAATGCGAGACCAGTGCGCTGAGAAGATTGGCTACGGAAAACTACGATACGAGCGTGTGGTTCTCGCTTGGTCGATACCGCGCGCTCGAAGATACTTGCAGACCCGAGCCGAATTTCGGTTGGTATCAAAATATGCGTGCAGAGTTGGAATCGTTCGTCGGCAATCATGCGACTGCTCTATCGTACATGGATCCAGATCAGGATTTCCCGTCGCCGGTCACGAGCATTCCGGCGGCGGAATATGTGATCGAGAGAGCGCGGGATCACCGCATCGTCATGGTGAACGAGCGACACCATGCATCGACCGACAGACTGTTGACGATGGAACTGCTGGCGCCGCTCGCGGAGCAGGGATTTCGGTATTTTGCCATTGAGGCTGGCTGGAACGGGGATCCAGTCAATACCCGCGGTTATCCGATTCCGCAGACGGGATACTACGTGAACGACGTTGTGTTCGCGGAAGTCGTTCGCTTGGCAATCGAACTCGGCTACCAGATCATTGCCTACGAGATTGAGGACGAGCAGCAAACTCCCGATGACCAGGACAGCACAATGAACGGTCAGGAGGAGCGGGACTGGTGGCAGGCGAAGAACATCACCACCAGAGTGTTTGACGTAGACAGCGACGCGAAGCTGCTCGTGCATGCCAGCTACTCTCACATTTTCGAATCCGGAACCTACAACTATGAGAGCATGGCCCACTTCCTTAGTCAGTTTACCGAACTCGATCCTCTGACCATAAGCCAAACGGAATATAGCGAACGATCGAGCCTCGAATTTG